>CAWARA010000020.1:0-1335857 GCA_963784195.1 uncultured Acidobacteriota bacterium
CTGCGTTCGCTAGAACGATGCTGCGCCCACCGCCCGCACCAGTTGATCAGCGCTACCGAAGGCGCCCTCGGTCAACTTTGCGAACACTTTGCAATCGGCCCGCACGTAAAACTGGCGGTCACCGTAGGTGACCATCGTGAACGGAAGGTCCCACAGGAGAGCAACTTTAGCGGCACAGCTACCAAACTAGCGTTGGCGAGGCCGTCTGGCCCTGGCGCCGCAGCAAGGCATGTTTGCGCCAGCCCGGCACGTCGATGCGCTGGCGACGCCAGAGGTCGGCTGCGACCGTGGGCGCGTCGAGCGGTTGCAGCGACCGCTTGGCGTCCTCTGAGGCCTGGGCTTCGAGGAACTGCCCCGACGCGCCATCGACCACCGCCTGCGCCAGGACCGTTCCGCGCCTCGCAAACGGGACGGGGGAGTAGAACGACTGCGGCCGGTCGAGTCTCTGAACCAGCCGGACTTCGCCGGCCGTGGCCTGTCTCATGGCCTCGCGCCAGACCTCGTCGTCAAGCAAATCGGCGTCCTTGATGCCGTCCAACGCCGCCTGGGTCGCACGCTGGACAGACACCAGGTGGGTCCCTGTGGTCGGCTTGACTTTGGGCACGCTGGGCCCTCCTTTCGGCAACGGCACGTGGGATCGCACACGGCGACAAAGCGGCCCTTGAACCGGCCGCACTCGACACCTGTCAGGTACGTGGTGCGCCATTGTGTCGAGTTCACGAACCGTGTGGCCGGTGCCGTGTGCCACGGGTCGCGCACGTGGAAGCCTTGGAGCACATACCCGGTATCGCCCGCGTTGGCTGGCCGTCTGCTCACTCGGTAGAGGTACACGACCACCCAGTGCCGCCAACCGAGCACTAGCGCGCTGGCGGCCGCGTTGTTGGTGACGGACCACACGATGGCGTGGTCGGTAGCGGCCACGTCGGTTTCGCTCACGAGCTTGATGTGAACCGTGCCCAGGCTGTCGAGCACGGCGGCGAGCGCTTCGGGTGGCGCGGAGGCTGGCACGCGCTCGACCGGCTCGCGCGGCTCACACCTGGGAAGGGCCTGGATATCGAACTCGTCCTGAATCGCATCCCAGAGTTGGTCCTGGGTCTTGTTGACTCCCAGTCCCCCCAGAATCATCTGTGCGACCGCCGGCCCGCAGTAGTCGTCGTACTCCTGCTTTCGGCTGCGGACCTTCCGCGGCCCTGCGGATAGTTTCTTGTCAGGCATGGGATACGACCGTCAAGAGCGGTCCTTGCCCTGGGTAGAAGGACACGCCTTGTCGCTGTTTGATCGCGTCAGCCGCCGTTTTCGCCGCGGGCTTGAGAATGACGCTGTCCGTGGCCAGGGTCGCCGCGTGCGCACCCATCTTCGTGGATAGTGGCAGGACGAGCTTGCGTCCGTCCTTTCCATTTCTCGCCACTACCGAGCGCGCGCTTGATGGATTTCCTGAAATCCGTGTGCCAGTCCTTGCGTGCCGTATCCGCAATCGTGACCGCAGAGCCCACGCCCCGCCCGACCGCGAGGGCGCACTCAATGCCATTATCCCCTCGAGGGTCTTGTCCGAAACCTTGCGAAGCGTCTTCGACTTCCTCTTGGCTGCCCGGACGTTTCGTCGCCTTCTTGGCCATGTGTCCTCCACGTCGACGGACCGGTGACCGAGTACCATCAACGCCGTGTGACCCTCATACCCTATTCCCCGAGGGCGGACGGCTGCAGGGCACCGTCGTTGCGCATCTTTAGGTCGGCGGCCGTCAGGAGGCGACCCGCGGGCTCGGCAACAAGGCACGCTTGGACGGTCCACCCAACCGGGGGGCAACCGGGCTTTCGGAAGTGAGAATGCGACGTATTGGCCTCGATCAGTACGATGACTCACTTCGGTGGTAGTGCCCCGGCGAACGGGTGGTGTCCGGCCACCGACTCGTAGAGCACGACCCCAGCGCCCCAGAGGTCGAACAGCGGTGTGGGGCTCCGACCTTCAATCGCCTCGGGTGCCGTGTAGAGCGGCGTGCCCATGAACCGTCCCCTCAGCGCGTGCGAGCGCGACAGGTCACTGGGCGAATGCAGGATGGCCGAATCGGCCAGGCTCGCCCTCCCGAGGTCGACGGTCGAAACGACGCCGTCGGCGAGCATCCTGGCCAGACCGAAATCCAGCAGCTTGAGCGTGCCTGTGGCCGTGAACCCGATGTTGCTAGGTTTGATGTCGCAGTGCACCATGTCCTCGCCGTGGATGTGGCACAACACGTCGGCAAGCGCCATGCCCACATCGCGCGCGTCCGCCAATGAGAGCGGGCCGGCCTGCAGCCAATCTGCAAGCGTCCCCCCGGTGAGGAGCTCCACCACGAGCAGCGGCGTGCCACGCCATGTCTCCGCCCCATGGATGGTGGCCGGGTTCGGATGCGCCAGCCTCGCCATCGTCTGGGCCTCGTGGCGCAGCCGTTCAGGGCACAGCCCGCAGACAGTCGCGGTAATGTCTTGATGGCCACCTGACGCGTGAGCGCCGAATCCAGCACCTGGTAGACCACGCCCATGCCGCCCGCGCCCAGCCGCCGCTCGAATCGGAAGGCGTTGCGCAGAACGTGTGGCACCGGCGCGCAGGCTGGACCGCCGCCGCATCGGCACCCGGCGGAGCCGCTTGGATGGAGGACTCCGCACGTCAGGCATTCCTCGGCCGGCTCCTCGTCATCGCCAGACGGCGAGCTCTTGAGGCGCTGGTTCTCGATGGCGAGCGTCAACGAGGCGCCGACGGCGGCCGAGCGCTCGGTGATCGGCGGCCGAGAAGCGTTGGCCGCTGCGTTTCGGGCCCAATGCCAGCACCGCGGCCAGCGCACTGCGCGACTTGCGAATTGGCACCAGCGCTTCGAACCCGCCTCGGCCAGCCAGCGGCGCTCCTGGGGCGGCAACCGGTTGAACACGGGGTTGTCGGGCGCTGGACTCACGTCGAACGGCGCGCTGTCGCCCGACGCGAGGCGGACGATGCCGGAGGCGTATCCGAGCGGCTGCAGCCGTGCGTCCGGGTCCGTGAACAGACCCCGCGCCCGCGGCGGAGCCTACGAGCAAGGCAGCGTGCTCTACGTGCAGTCCCTCGGCCACGTCGCGGCGCGCGCGATCGAGCGAGCTCCAGCTCGTCGACGGCCGCCCGTGCGTGGTCGGCTAGGCTGACGATCAGCACGGCAGCGTGCCGGACTCGTCCCGAAAGAAACGCCGGTCGATGGCGCGCAGCCATCGCGACCAGTCGGCGTAGCGCGGCGGCGCCGGCGGCCATCAGCGTGAGCGAGAACGCGAACCGGGGCCCGACGAAGAGGTTCGCCAGCGGTTCATCTCGGTGGGCGAACACGTGGGCAGCGAGCAGGACGAACGGCACCGACACGAGAGCGAATAACAGTATCTCGCCATAGCATATGCAGCGCATTGCGCAGCACCACGCGTACATCAATCACGCGGTCCACGAGCACCGAGTTACGCCGTGACAAGCGGCACCAGCGCGAGTGTGACGAAGAGCAGCACGCGCACGTCCACGGCGCCCCGCGCTGAAGTAAAGGCATCGTAGGCCGGGGGCTGACGACGGAGGATGTCCAGCAAGATGGGCCCACCCGCCGCCATCAGTCCCGCAGCGAAGATCTGCACGCGCCGCTTCTCCGAGACGCGCGCCTGCTGGTTGTTCCACAGTAGATACGGGAGGCCCGCCGCGGTGAGCCCCCATTACGAGCATCGGGTAGGCCGAGTCGTTGCGTCGAGCGAGGTACAGCGACAGCGCCTGCGAGGAGGCGTCGGCGCCCAACTGAAGGAACAAGTTGGCGGCCACGAGCGCGACGCCCACACCCGCCGAGAACGGACGCACCACGCAGCGAGCCAATCGGACGCGGCGGTCTCCGTCGAGGAAAGTCCCGCAGGAACGACCAGAGGAAGAACGGCAGGAACGCATCGACGGTGAGGGCGGACGTGACGGACACTTCGAGGCCCGTCAATGTCCGCCGCAGCAAGACAGCGTCGCCAAAGGCCACGCCAACGAGCAGGAGGGTCCCGCCGAGCCACCATCCGCGTGTGTCTGAAGGCGACGCCCCAATCAGGAAGCCGCCGGAGGCCGCAAAACGCCACGGCCAGCATACGGTGCGGGTAGACACCGAAGGCAGACCCCTCGGGGTCCGCCGGCGCAACGGAAGTCCCCAGCGCCACCGCCAGAACCATCCAAAGGACCTTCACGGCAGCGACGCCGGTCAGTGCGCGGGCTGCAAGTAGCATGTGTTCCCCCGCGAATATGCGGAGAGCGGGGCTGCCCGCTCTCAACACAAAAAGCGTGTGGGCCCGGCAGCTCTCCGAGGCGTGGCCGGTGAGCTGCGTCCTGCCGGCGTGCGCGCCGTTACTTGTCGTGCACCTGTCAACGGAGATGCGGTCCATCGCGTAGACAGAACGACAACCGCTGGGCCGCGAGCACCGAATCGGCGCCGCGACTTGCTGGAGACGGACGCCGGCACGTCCCCGCCCGGATACTCTCCCGCCGTGGTGCCGAACTGTCTGACATTCAATCCGACGTTGTCGCCCGATGGAAAGTGGATGGCTCAGGCGCTGCCGGAGCGGGTTCACCACGAACATCTGGGCGCTGTCGACAGCGACCGGGAGTGGCAGGTGACCGACTTCGCCGACCGGCCGACCTTCATCGTTCGCCGAGTCTCGTGGTCGTCGGATGGGCGCTACGTGCTGGCAGCGGTCGCTGAAGGGGATGCCGACATCGTTCTGTTGGATGGACTGCTCAAGCCGAGCGCCGGCCGACGGAGGCCGACCCTTACTTCAAGGGCCTCAACGCAATCGGACTGCCGCCGCCCCACTGTTCAGTAGACATCCAGGTCGCGGCCTACAACGACATGTCCCGCATATCGGGACATCTCGCGCAGAAACACAGCGGGGCCTGACCGTTCGGAGTCGACGGCCGGTCGGAGCGACAATGAGGTGTGGGAGAGAACCAAAAGGCGTGGCTTGGCCTTGGACGCCAACTCGACGAGTTGCGCGGTCGTCGTGTGAAACTGCTCGGCATAGGCATGGAAATCGGGACGCTTCGCCAACCATTCAAGCGTCAGCACCTCATGAATCAACACATCACACCCGCGGCACGCGTCGATCGTCGCTTGGGTGGGGTTGGTATCTCCTGAGATGACAATGCTACGGTCTGGTGTGTCGAACCGATATCCATAGCTCTCCATGGCGTGTTTCGTCGCGAAAGCTGTCACGGTGACGTTGGCATCCTTGTAGACAACGCCTGGACGGATTTCGTGCGCGTTCACTGCATGGCCTTCGGGAAACGCGCCCACCGTATACAACCCGCGGTCCTTTGTCCGAGTGTCGAAATCTGCGCGGTACGCTTCGAGCACATGCTTGGTCATCGTCTCGATGCCGGCGGGACCGTGTACCTCGAGAGGAACGCGTCGTCCGAGCACCCACGGCGTAAGAATCAGATCTGGATAACCAACGGTGTGGTCAGAATGCAGATGCGTGACGAAGACCACCCGCAGATCGACAGGATCCAGCGCGGCGATTCCTCTATCAACGACAGCGGACTTCGCACGACGCACGACCCCTGCGCCAAAGTCCACCAGGTACGGCGTGCCATTGACGACGACAGCCGTTGCCGGTCCTGAGCGGTCAGGGTCGGCGGGCGGAGTCCCGGTGCCGAGTAGCACGACTTGCGTAGGACTCGGTGCGGTCACCCGAGGCTGATGCCTCGCCGCGGACTCCGTCGTGATGAGCGCGATCGAAAGAGCCACCACTCCGGACAGTGTGCTGAAGCCATTCCACATACGCATAGTGTCCCAACCGATTCTCGCAGTGCCCGTTTCACGGTCCGCGTCAACGTCGTGCCGCGTAATGCCCCGTGCGGCACGACGGCCCGGGCAACGTGCGCGGCAAGTTCGGCGCTGAGCTCTGGGCGATGTTCTTGTTCGTCACCCACTTCCATCTCGATCATGCGTTAATAGTACCCGCGGCTGCGCGGCGTCATGAAGTTGACGAACACGAACTCGGCCACCGAGCGCCCCACCTGTTGACCGGCTTCCTGGTCGAACCTGTAGTGAATGCCTCCGTAGATGCGGGCCATCGCCTCTTCCTCGGCGGCCTCCCAGAAGCCTTCGAATTGCCTCGTGACATCGGGTAGCCCGTCGGGCTGCTTCCAGGTTACGGCCACCGGGATGTCGTTCGTCTCGCAGGCCAGTTGGAGCGCGCGCGCCGCGCTCGCCCCGATGGTCGCCAGGTTGCCGGGGTACACGGGATAGAAGGGCGTCGTAATCAAGGGCAGCCACGCGGGATTCGGATCGGTCGCAGGGTTCAAATCCGTGTCGGCTGCGCGAATCGCGGTCACCGGCCTCCAGACGCCGTAGACGAACTTGCTCGCCTGAGTCGTCTGGAGTGCGTCGTGGATCGAGACGTTCACGAGCGCGAACACGCGGGCGGCCTCGACGAGCGACAGATTGCGCGCCTGAACCACGTCGGGAGCCACGTTGTTCCAAACTGCGAAAAAGCCAGTGGTGGTACTCGACGCCCGACCAGAGCCGCGCGATGGTCGTCTGCTCGTCGGTCCGGGCGGTGCTGTCGGATTTGCCCAGGAGCTTCACCTCGTTGAGGTCGGCCGCGTACCGCGCGCTCGTGAGCGACGGCGGAGGCGTCGGCAGAAACTGCGTAGCCGAGAGCGCCGCCATCGACGCCGCGTGCTGCAGATGTGTGAAGGTGGCGGCGGCGTTGGCCGGGGGGGTTGGCTGCCACCGTCCCGGGAAGGGTGGCTCGGAGTAGGGCGGAAACGGCGAGACCACCCAGCCGTCGTTCTCGCGCCACGCGAGAATCTCTTTCGCGACGCGCGCGCCAACCTCTGCACCCGTGCGGACAACCGGGAAGGACGATCGCCGAGATCCGCGGCGAGCGTTGCATCGTACGTCTCGGCCGCGGACTAATTGATGACGACGAGCACATCGTGCGCGGCCTGCGCGGCCGCGGCGTCCGGCGATCCGCCTTCCCGGGAGAGTCGGACGCGATACGGCTCGAACTCACGCTCGATCGCATTGATCGCGTCGAACATCGCGATGTGCATCATCGCGTAAAAGCGGGGTGTCAGGGGATTACCCGGCGCGGCAAGTGTGTTCTGTAGAACTTGGTTCCATTCCAGCACGACGGCCGCGCTCGAACGTTCGCACTGACTTCGAATCCGGTTGCCGCAACCATGGCTAAGAACCAGCGTGATGCCGAGTATCCTCGTAATGTGCATAGGCGTTTCTCCTTACAAGGAAAGGCGCCAGCCGATGGCGAAAGTGCTAACCTGCCTTACTTGGAGGCGCGGCTCGAGCACGCATGAAAACTGCTGCGAATGTCACGGAATTGCTCGTCGCGTGGGGCCGCGGCAACGAGGGCGCACTCGACGTCCTCGCGCCGCTCGTCCAACAGGAGCTGCATCGTCTTGCGGCGCGCTTCATGGCGGGCGAGCGGCCGGGACACATGCTCCAGGCGACCGCGCTCGTCAATGAGGCCTACCTGCGACTGGTCGATTGGAAGGGTGTCCGCTGGCAAAATCGCGCGCACTTCTTCGCCATGGCCGCGCAGATCATGCGCCGCATCCTCGTCGACGAGGCACGGGCGCGTGCCCGTGCGAAACGTGGCGGCCGCCCGCTTCACGTGTCGCTGTCGGAAGCCGCTCAGGTGGCGCTCGGCAAGAGCGTCGATCTCGTGGCCCTGGACGACGCGCTCAAGGGTCTCCAGGCGTTGCACGGTCGCCAGAGCCGTGTTGTCGAGCTGCGCTTCTTTGGCGGGCTCGACCTCAAGGAAACCGCGCACGTCCTCGGCGTGTCGATAGGTACGGTGCGACGAGACTGGAGCCTGGCACGGGCGTGGCTCTATCGCGAACTCCACCTCACCGCGCAAAATCCGCGTGGTGGGGGCCCCGGACTGAGCGGCCGCGAATGACCCCGGAGAAGTACGAAAAGGTCGCGCACCTATATCACGCGGCACTGGACTTGCCGCGCGAGCGGCGCTCCCCGTTTCTTGCCGACGCCTGCGCCGCCGACGAGTCGCTGCGGTTGGAGGTGGAATCACTGCTCGCCGCAAACGAAGCCGCCGGTGATTTCATCCTCACGTCGGCGATGAGCGTGGCAGCCCGAGCGATAGCCCACGAAGAGGACGGGGGCATGCTCACGGGCCGCGTCGGCGCCTATGACATTGTCTCGCTCATCGGGCAGGGCGGAATGGGTGAAGTCTACCAGGCGCACGACACGCGGCTTGGCCGCAAAGTGGCCCTGAAGTTGCTCCGGCCCGCGCTCACTGGCAACTCCGACGCCGTTCGTCGTTTCGAGCAGGAGGCACGCGCCGCTTCGTCGCTCAACCACCCGAATATCGTGACCATCTACGAGATCGGTGACATGGACGGACGGCGCTTCCTGGCCATGGAGCTCGTGGAGGGCCATTCGCTGTCGGCGCGCGTCGACCGCCCCGTCGGCCTCGAGGCGGTCGCGCGCATGGGCGCGCAACTGGCGAGGGCGCTTTCCGTCGCGCACGTCGCCGGCATCGTCCATCGCGACATCAAGCCCGAGAACATCATGGTGCGCGCCGATGGTTACGTGAAGCTCCTCGACTTCGGCCTGGCGCGCCTCGTTCCGCAGCCGGCCGCCACGTTGCTGCCCGAGGACGCGGCCACGCGGGTGCGCACGATTCTCGGCACGCCACGTATATGTCGCCCGAGCAGGCGCGCGGCGAAACCGCTACGGGCGCCAGCGACGTGTTCTCGCTCGGCGTGGTGCTCTTCGAGCTCGCATCGGGCGGTCACCCATTCGAGCCGCCAACGCGCACTGCGAGCGGTGTCACATCGAATGCCGCGTCGATTCCTCCACCACGAATCCCGGACGTGCCGCCGTTCGAGCGACTCCTGCGCCGGATGCTCGAGACGGACGAAGCGGCGCGGCCGAGCGCCGGCCACGTTGCGACGGAGCTGACGAAGCTGGCTGTTGCCCTGTCGCAGCCCGGAGAGCTGGGCGCGCTGACCGCAAGGGATGAGCCACGCGATCACAATCTTCCGTCTCAGCGCACGCCGTTGATGGCCGGGCTGGCGAGATCGCCGACGTGAGAGCACGGTTGCTGGACTCCGGAGTTCGACTGCTCACCCTCACCGGGGCGGGCGGCACTGGAAAGACGCGACTGGCCGTTCAGGCCGCTGCCGATCTCGCGCCGTGCTTCGAGGGTGGAGTGTCGTTCGTCGATCTGGCACCGATCACCGAGCCGAATCTTGTCGCGTCCACCGTGGCGCGCACGCTTGGTGTGGCCGAGAATGGCGATCGTGCCCTGGTGAGCATTCTGGGCGAGCACCTGAATGCACGCGGACCGACGCTTCTGCTCATGGACAATTTCGAGCAGGTCTCCGGCGCCGCCGCGATCGTGCGGGAGCTGCTCGAGGCGAGCCCGGACTCACCGTGCTCGTGACCAGCCGTCAGGCACTTCGCATCTATGGCGAGCAGGAGCTCCCGGTGTCGCCGCTGCCGCTTCCGGAGCCCGGCGTCGCGCCCTCGCCGGCTGCATTGATCGAGTGTGCGTCGATTGCGCTGTTCGTACAGCGGGCAGCCGCTGTGCGGCCCGACTTCACGCTCACCGCCAGGAACGCACAGGCCGTGGTCGACATCTGCCGGCGGTTGGACGGGCTCCCGCTCGCCATCGAGCTCGCCGCGGCGCGCGTCAAGATCCTGCCGCCTTCCGAGCTGCTTGGACGTCTGGAACGCAGGCTCGAGCTGCTCACGGGCGGGGCGCGTGATCGTCCCGAACGCCAGCAGACACTCCGCCGCACGATTACATGGAGCTACGACCTGTTGACGCCTGCAGAGCAGAAGCTGTTCCGGCGCCTGTCGGTGTTCGTCGGCGGCTGCACGCTCGAAGCCGTCGAAGCCGTCTGCAACACTCGCGAGGATCTCGGCGTGGACCTCCTCCAGGGTGTCGCCTCGCTCGTCGACAACAGCCTGCTCGTCCGGCCGGTATCGGACGACTCCGTGCCGCGATTCTTCATGCTCGAGACATTCCGCGAGTAACGCGAGAGCAGTTGCTGCAGAGCGGAGAGGCGGACGAGACCGCGCGTGCGCATGCAGCCTACGTGCTCGTGCTTGCCGAGGAAGTTCCCCTCGCGCTGAATCCACCGGAGCGTGAGCCCTGGCTACGGACATGCGACTCGGAGCACGACAACATCCGCGCCGCCTTCCAGTCCCTGATCGGCAGCCGGAACGTGGAATGGGCGCTTCGCCTCGCCGCAGCGCTGTTCAGATTCTGGGAGCAGCGTGAGCACGTGACAGAGGGTCGCGAGACGCTCGCCCGGGTGCTCGCCATGTCGGGCGCAGAGAAACCGATTCCTCTGCGTGCGCGCGCGCTGTACGGCGCATCTGTGCTGGCCGACGTCCAGGAGATCTCACTACTGCCGTAGCGCATAGTCGCGAGGCCTGCGAGATCTATCGGCAGTTCGGCGATACCAAGGGCCTCGCGACAACGTTGACGGCAATGGCGTGGCAGACGCAGCACGGCGGACGCGACGCCGAGGCGACCGTGCTCTATGCGGAGACGCTGTCGCTGTGGCAGCAGTTGGGCGACACGACCGCCGTGGATCTGGCGCGATTCAACATGGCGAACGCCGCGAGGGCGCAAGGGGATGTCACGCTCGCCCGCAGCATCCTCGACGAACTCCTCACGTCATCGGAGGCGCGCCACGATCTTCGCGCCGTCGCGTCCGCGCTGAACGGTCTCGGCGATCTCGCGGCTGCGCAGGCCGACTACGAGAGCGCGCGGAGCTACCATCGCCGCAGCCTGGCGGCCTTCCGGCAAATCGACGATCGCTGGGGTATTGCGCAGGTGCTGACAGACATGGCGGACGTCGATCTCGGCACCGGGAACTATGCGGCTGCGAACGCGGCGCTCCTCGAAGCGCTGGGAACCTTTCGCGCGCTCGGACATCAGCGCGGTGTCGCCCGACAACTCGAGCGGCTGTCCTGGTGTGCCGGCTGCCAGCGCCGCGATGACGCGGCCGTGAGGCTGGCGAGCGCGGCCGCGGCGACACGCCAGCGGATAGGAGCACCGATCAAGGCCTCCGAGCGGGCGAGGATCGACGAGACGCTGGCGAACGCCAGAGCGCGCATCGATCCAGAGGCCTACGCTGTGGCTTGGCGGGAAGCGCGCACGGCGACGCTCGACTCGATCCTCGAGGCGGAGCTCAGCGTGCGGTCCGAGGCCCGCCCTACTGATATTTCTGCGGGTCGATCAGGTGCCTGACGGCGGAGATCCGGCTGACGGGGATGCCCATCTGCCGCGCGTGTTCGCGAATCCCGGATTCGTCCGGAGCGAGATACACGCAATAGATCTTCTCGTCCGTCACATAGCTGTAGAGCCACTGAATCTGGGGTCCGATTCCCTTCAGGACCTCCAGCGAGCGCAGGGATTCCTCCCGGATCTCGCTTTCGGTCATCCGGCCGGCTCCAGGCATGTCCCGCTCGATAACGTACTGCGGCATACAGTGACACGCAAAGAATACCACCCAGTGCCCTTGTTCTCGCATCAAACCCGCCAAGACCTATCGATGGGCCCTGAATCCTGACGCAGACAAGGATGTGCTCAGCCGCGGTTTAGTGTGGTAGTTTATCTACCATGTCGCCTACGCGTCTCCGTCGACGCTCCTGCCCGTGGACGCTAAATCTCTTGAGCCTGCGGACACTGCTGTTCGGACCTATGCACGGACATGGCATCGGCAAGCACATCCGTCAGACATCGGAAGAGGTTCTTCTGGTCGAGCATGGGTCGCTCTACCCCGCGTTACAGGGACTGGAGCGCGATCTGTGATCACGTCGAAATGGGAGACAGACGCGCGCGGACGGGACAGGAAGTCTTACCACCTAACGCCCGCGGGTCGCGAGCGGCTGACGCTCGAGGAATCCCGCTGGAGGCAAGTGGTGCGTGCTATGGCCCGCATGCTGCGGCCCGTGCGAGGTGACTGTGCCGACTGGCAGAGATGATGACCTGGCTCGCGAAATCCGCGCCCATCTCGAGCTCGACGCCGAAGAACGAGTGGCCGCCGGTGAATCCCCGGAGGAGGCTCAAGACTCCGCGAGGCGAGCGTTCGGCAACATCACGCGAATCAGAGAGGACTCGCGCGCCGTGTGGACGGCGCGATGGCGCGAACAGGTCCAGCAGGACCTCACGTACGCAGTCCGGGGGTTTGCGCGAAACCCGGGCTTCACGCTCGTCGCGATTCTCACGCTGGCCCTCGGCATTGGCGCGAACACTGCGGTTTTCACCGTAGTGAACTCCGTTCTGTTGCGCCCCTTGCCGTTTCCGGACTCAGACCGCGTGATCCGGATAATGGAGAGTCCTCCGAACGCCGATGGTTCGGTGGGCAACCGACGCCGCATCATGGGCCTGACCTCGTCTGAGCTCACCAGCTTCGCGTCCAAGACCAAGAAGCTGTCTCACGTTGGCACGCACATCCCGACGATCAGGACGTTGACGAGCCGCGCCGAGCCTGTGCGTCTGATCGGCGCCAGGCTGTCGCCAGCACTCTTGTCGATGACGCAGACCCCACCCCTCCTCGGACGAATGTTCGATGCGCACGACGACGCGGCGACCGCCGAGCCGACGGTGATTCTCAGCTACGCGAGTTGGCGGCAGATTTCGGAGGCGATCCGAACATCATCGGTCAACAATTGGCCATCGACGGCGTGATTCATACGGTCATTGGCGTCATGGATCGCAAATTCGTGTTTCTCGACCCACGGGATCAGTTCTGGATGCCGATGCCGACTTCAGGTCCAATGGCGCGGCAACGGCTACCAGTGACAGCCCGTCTGAAGGATGGCGTGTCGCCAGCCGCAGCGGTGGCTGAGGTCAGCGCGATCGTGCCTCGGCTTCGGACCGACACCGGCAGTCCCGCTCTTGACTCGAGGCGATTCGATGTGGTGCGGCTGGTGGATCTGGTAATTGCGCCCGTGAAGTCGCCGCTGCTGATTCTGACGGCGGCGGTTGGACTCGTCCTGCTGATCGCGTGCGTCAATGTCGCCAACCTCCTGCTGGCGCGGGCAGCGGCACGGCAGCGCGAGATGGCCGTGCGACTCGCTCTTGGTGCGAGCCGCGGCCGACTGATCCGCCAGGCCCTTACCGAGAGCCTGTTCCTTGCGGTCCTGGGCGGTGTGGCAGGACTCGCCGTGGCTCTTGGAGGAGTTGAGCTCCTAAAGGCGTTCGCCACGAGCTTACCGAGGCGTGACCTCGGTCCAGGCATCATTCTTCCGAGGCTCGACGAAATCGCGCTCCACCCGGCCGTATTCGCCTTTACGCTCGGCGCCTCCGCAATCACCGGCGTGATTTTTGGTCTGATACCGGCTGTGCGGCAGACGCGTCCCCAGCTGGCCGACGTCATCCGTCAGGGCACAGCCCCCGCAACGTCCGGTTTCAATCTGTGTCGGCGCAATCGCGTGCCAGGTTTTCTGGTCATCGCCGAGATTGCGATGGCCATCACATTGGCGGTCGGCGCGGGCCTGCTGATTCAGAGCTTCATCAGGCTGTCGAACGTCAATCCCGGGTTCAACCCCGATGGCGTGCTGACGTTCCAGCTCTCACTGCCACCGGATCGTCCGGACGCCGAGCTCAGAGCCGTCGCCCAGGCCCTCACCGAACGCATTCAGTCGCTGGCGGGCGTGCGCGCCGTCGGCTACGCGGAATCCCTGCCGATGACCAGGGTCAGCCGGCGCATGGTTTCGCTGCGGACGGTACCTGGACTGCCGGCCCCACAACAATCGCCCGCAGCACCGATTACGCCCGACAATCCCGACACGCAATTCGTGAGCCGGAATTTTCTGTCTGCGATGGCCCTGCCGTTGCTGGCCGGGCGCGCGTTCGGCGACAACGATGGCGCGGAACAGCCGCAGGTGATGCTGATCAACCGTTCCCTCGCGCGGAGTGGATTCTTCGGAGAGCAGCCGCTCGGCAAGCAGATTTACGCCCTCGGTCCCCGTCCCTGGGAAATCATCGGCATAGTCGACGATGTTCGTCAGTCGAGCCTGATCGAGAGCCCGGCGCCTCAGATTTTCATCGACTACCGGCAGGTGCCGGTTGACGAGCGCATGGCCGGGGTCGGTCTGTATTTCAGCATCCGCACCGACAGCGATCACGCCACGCTTGCATCGAGTATTCGCACGCTTACGCCGCAGCTCGATCCTCAGGCGATGCTCGAGAACATCGCGCCGATGAATCAGCTAACGTCCGCGACCCTGTCCCGTCCGCGATTTTTGGCCGTGCTGCTGGGGATCTTCGCGAGCGTGGCGGTCGTTCTCGCCACGACCGGCATTTACGGCGTCATGGCGTATGCGGTCACCCAGCGCACACGCGAGATTGGCATTCGTGTGGCGCTCGGCGCTGGGCCGGTTCGAGTAATGGGGCTGGTGCTCGGCCAGAGCACGGTGATCATTCTGGTTGGTGTCATCCTGGGAGTTGCCGGCGCCGCCGTAGTGACGAGGTACTTCGGTGAACTGCTGTTTGGCCTGACGCCGCTCGATCCCGCGACGTTCATCAGCGTTACGGTGCTGTTTGCATCGATCGCCACGATGGCGGCCTTCGTGCCAGCGTGTCGCGCCACACGGGTCGACCCGTTGATAGCGCTGCGATTCGAATAGCAGCTGAGCCTCTAATCGGGCGAGCCGCGGCTCATCGAATCACTGGACGCCGATGCGCCTGCCATCAGCGGACCAGTGGAGGCGATCGCTTTATGGATCCCAGATCCAGGTACATCGTGGCGGCACTCGTGCCGGTGGCCCTTACGCTGTCGAGCACGCTCAACACTCACCGCCGGGGTTTGGATCGACGGGCTTTTAAGCCCGAACGCCAAATCGCAAATGCACAACCCGCGTGGAAACTCGGTTGATATCATCCGGTATTAGCGATGGCCTCGAAGCCCGCCTTTGGATCACCGCGACGGCGAGGTTCTACTTCGCCGCGCTCCCAGATACTGCTCGAACCCGGCGCGGCCGTCCGCTCACATCGCAAGCGATCGCCGTGCTCCTGCGGAACCAGCTCTATGCCGGCATCGTGGACGTCACCGAATACGGCATTCGCGGAAAGCGCGGCGACTTCGAGCCGTTGATCTCGGAGGATCTGTTTTACCGCGTCCAGTCGGTCCCTTCTGGCCGGATGCCGAGCACGACCCCGAAGCAGCGCGCGCACGCGGATTTCCCGCTGCGCGGGTTCGTCCGCTGCGCGTCCTGTGGGCGCGGCGTCACGGGCAGCTGGTCGAAGGGGCGTGGCGCTTTACGGTTCGAAGTGCCGCTTGGCGAAGGCGCGGCCCGAACCGGACTTGAGGTAGCGCTCGAAGCGGAGGGCGGTTTGCTCATCCGCGAACTCGATGGAGACGTGCAGCTTCCATGGGCGTCGCATCGCCGTGTGAGGGCTGCGACCGTCGTTGTGGTCCGACACGCGCGCCCCCACATTGGACGTAAGGCCGACGTAGAACTGCGGTGAGGGATCAGCGTTCTTGAGCACGTAGACGAACCGCTTGTCTGCAGGCACGCTCCGGCAAGAGCAACCGAAATGCCGACGTCTACGTCGACAAGAATGCTAGCAATTGTCGAGGATTTTTCGAGAGTGTGGCAGTTTCTGCAATGCTCGGACGCCCAAGACGGTGAAGTCTTCGCTGTGCTTACAGCCCGCCTTCGCGGCTACGCCGCTACGGCGCGGCATCCTTCGCGTGGCTTGCCGAGCTGAAGCTCACGCTTCGGCGGTAGCTCGCGTGAGCGAAGGAGTCAGGAGGATTCGAGACAGAACAGGCCCGCCTTCGCGGCTCCGCCGCTACGGCGCGGCATCCTTCGCGTGGCTCGCCGAGCCGAAGCTCACGCTTCGGCGTTAGCTCGCGTGAGCGAAGGATGGTGGACCTGACCGGGATCGAACCGGTGACCTCCTGAATGCCATTCAGGCGCGCTCCCAACTGCGCTACAGGCCCTTCATGGTGGGACGAAACACTTGATTGTACCGCGGCCGGACGGTCAGGTCAAAAACGCGGAGACCGCGGCCCGAGTGGAACGGTCCGGCTAAAGCCGGACGCTACGAATGCATGACGCTACGAACGCGCGAAACATCCGTCTTGAACCCTCGCCATGTCCTCGACGCTGGAAGTGATCGAGCGGCCGAGGCACCGCTTCACCTGCTCGATCACCTCGGCCAGCGCATTGACGGAGCCGCGCCGCACGAGCCAACCCGGAAGGCGGCCGCCTGGTTTGGCCGCGACCTGATACACGACGCGCGAGCTCGCCGTGTCGCGTGCCTCGATGGTCCATGTCCCGCGAAGCAAGGGCATGCGGACGGTTCCGTTGCGCTCAGGTATGCGATCGGCGAGTTCCGACCACTGGCATCCGAACGCTCCATCACCTGCACGGCTCTGGACTCGCAGCACGACGTCGCGCGAGGCAACGACCATGAATCGTGGCGCGTATCGGAGGTAGACCTCGTAGTCGGCTGGGACCTCCCCGCCAAGCAATCGAGCCTCTTGTACGCCGGGCACGACGGACTGATACTGCGAGAGGTCGCATACCAGAGTGAAGATCTGTTTCGCCGGAAACGGCAGGTCGGCGGTCGCGCGTACTTCGCGGAGTGCCAGCGCGGGATCGTCGCGAAACGCCAGCGCGATGCCGTTCTTGATCCCGGCGTCCGTCCAGGCTGCATTGTCGACGGCCGTGATGGAGGTGGCCGAGACGCACAGGAGCAGGGCAAACCTGGCTGACCACGAGATGGGGCGCGAATTCGGATCCTGCATCAGACGTTACTATCGAGATCCTCTCACAGGGTAAGTACAATGCGCGCGGGATCTCAACCACGGGCCAACGGCGCAGCTCCGCAATCAGGCAACCTGACATCGTCACTCGTTGGAGGCAAGTCATGCCGCGCTACCCCGCTCTCCGCCTCTCGATCGTCTTCGCCACGATAGCGGCCGTAGTCGTCATCGCCCAACAGAACGAGCCGGCGCCAGTTCGACACATGCGTGCGAACGGCGTCGACCTCGAGTACGTCGAGCAAGGCAAGGGGACTCCCGTCGTCTTCGTACACGGCGCCGTGGCCGATCTCCGCTACTGGGAACCACAGCGCGACGCCTTCGCAAAACAGCATCGCTTCGTCGCCTATACCTACCGGTATCACGGGACGGCTCCCTGGCCTGACGATGGAAAGCAGTACTCTGCCGAAACCCACGCCGCCGACCTGGCGGCGTTCTTACAAGGATTGAAGTCGGGACCCGTGCATGTCGTCGGTTTGTCGTACGGCGGCCTGCTGGCTGCCATGGTCGCCCTCAAGGAACCGCAACTGATTCGTACTCTGACCCTGGCGGAACCAGGCCTGTTTTCGCTGCTGGCCGAGAAGCCGGACGCCGCGCCGGTCGTCGAACAATGGGTCAAAGGAATCGAACCGATGGCCGCGGCGATGAAGGCGGGCGACAACACAACAGCACTTCGACATCTGGTCGCACTCGTGACCGGTGGCCGTCCGGAGGACTTCGACAAGCTTCCGGAATCCTTTCGGCAGATTCTCGTCGACAATGCCAGGACGATGGCGCCGCTGTTTGCTGCGACGCCGCCTAACGTCACGTGCGACATGCTCCGCGGCATCAAGGCCCCGACATTGGTCTTACGGGGCGAGAAAACGCCAGTGTTCTTCTCGAAAATCAACGATGCAGTCGGGGCATGTATCGCCGGTAGCAAGATGGGCGTCATCGCGAACGCGTCGCACACAATGTCCTTCGAGAATCCGGCCGGATTCAATCGTGCGGTGCTGAGCTTTTTGACCCAGTCGCCTTCGACATCGCGGTGACGCTGGTTGCGGCCTATCGGCCCATTGTCGATCCGCGCGGAACAATCGTGAAGGCAGCGCGAGAGCTGTCCGAGGACCTCCTCATCGAGGAGATCTGGGCGACGTCAACCGTTCTCTATCTCCGTGCGTGCTCGTGGATCACCCCGCCGAGCCACACACACGGAAATCCGGTCAACGCCAACGCGATCGGATACCAGCTCGGACCCAGGTCGGCCATCGTGATCGCGACCACAGCGCCCGCGGTTGCCGTGACGAATCCAATGACTCCCAGCACGACGACATGCCGCATCGGCGAGTGGGGTGCCAGCTTCGCCGTCAGATACCCGCCGAGGATTGTGTAGACGATGCGGTACGAGAGCGCCAGCAGGTTCAACGCCGGCGCGTGCATCGGCACGCCCCACGGCGGATAGACCTCGAGCGAATGCAGTACCTGATCGGTGGCGAGCGAAAGCAGGGCCACGGTCACGAACCCGGCGAGCACCGCACCGGTGCTGCGGAGCTTCGAACCGGTCCTGCTGGCTGGAATCGGATTGGTCGCGGTCATCATTGGAGCCTCCCTTTGCCTTGGGCCGCCCGCCGCCAGGCGGGATCGGCGAAATTCACGGTTCATCGGTAAGTCGGAGCGGACGGCCGCTTCTCGACATCCCGTATTCCTCAACGGTTCGACGCAATCCGAACCGTCTGTCCGGCCGTATCCCGATCAAATACGGGCCGGTTTGCGGCCTGCGGCCGCCTGCCGATTTGGAGGAAGTCATGTTGACCATTGAACGAGCGACGATGTGCGTCGCCATGATGCTCGGGATTGCGATTTCAGCGAACGGTCAAACCTGGACGGGAGCGTACGCCGGTGGCTCGGTCGGCCGGGGCGTCACGAGAGGCAGTTCGGAGACGGTACGATTCGATACGAATCTCGATGGCAGCTTCGGCGACACCGTGCGAACGGCGGCGGGCGCCGATGCCTTCTCACCGGGCTTCTGCACGGGGCTCGCCGTCAGCAGAACGCCGGGCGACGGTTGCACGGACGACGACAGCGAAATCGATTTCGGCGGACAGTTCGGCTACGACCGTCAGCTCGGCGCGCTCGTCGTCGGTGGGCTCGTGGACATTTCGCGCGCCGACATCGTCGATCACGTCACCGCATTCAGCACGACACCGGCGTTCTACGCGTTCACGAGAGAGTTGAACATGGTCGCCGGGTTCCGCGGAAGGGTCGGCGTGGGAAACAGTCGCGTGCTGTTCTATGGCACGGGCGGCGCCGCGCGCGGCAGCGTCGAACAGACATTCACCACCAGCAACGCGGTCAACACGTTCGTCGGTGTCGGCGTGAACGGGAACGTCGACGATCAGGGTGTGTGGGGCTACCAGGCTGGCGGCGGCGTCGAGGCACGCCTGGGTGGACGGTGGAGCGTGGTGGGCGAATACCTGTTCACCGATCTCGACAATCGTGATGATTCAACGATTTCCGTGCAGGGACCCGCACCGGCGACGAACGCGTTCATCCTCGCCAACGCTGGCGGCACGCTGATGCAGCGGTCCGACAAGTTCGAGATTCACGGGGCACGGTTCAGCATGCGCTTCCGATTCTGAGCGCATGACGATCATTTCAATACCGGCTTGATGTCGACGACGGGGGTTTCGTCGATCGCTTCGATCGGTCCGATACGCAAGCGATTCCCGTCGATCGCGCGAACGATGACGGGATGGAGACCGAGCGGGTTCGGCCTGTCCGGCGATCGCGTCGCGAAGACACCGGTGAGCGGGTTGCGCGGGTCGGATCGAGGGTGAACCTCGAGGACGTCGCGGCGCGCGAGGTGCAACCAGGTGATCACGAGGATCTCGTCGCCGACGGCGAGGCCGCGCAGTCCGTCAGCGGCCCAATCCTCGACATCGAGCCACGCGTCCGGTGCTCCCTCCGATCCTTGCTTGGGCGCATCCGCTCTCGCCGCGAGAGCGGAACGGATTATCCCGATGGGCCGCAGGTCAGCCGGATTCATGGGGTCATCGCTCCTCCGGGGTGAGATCCGATTCTTACTCTACAGAGGATCGAGGAGACGGAGGAAACGGAACAAGCTTCAACTCGGAGACTCAGAGCAACGGAGCTCCCTCTAACCTGAGCGTTCAGAGCCGATGCCGGCCCGGCCATCGGCCGGGCCGGGCGATCGACCGACACCCCGAGGACGCAAGCTGCGATTGATCGCTCGGGCAGCTTGCGTCCTCGGGGTGTCGGTCGATCGCTCGCCGCGCACGCGCGGCGGCATCGGCTGCACCTCGTCGAGTTACCCGCGCGTCTTCCGTTCGCCTCCGTTCCTCTGAGTCTCCGATTTTGAAGCTCGTTCCGTTCCCCCCGTACCCTCCGTCAAGGCGAAGTCATGCGCTGATTGGCACCCAGATCTCCAGCCCTCCTCGCCCCGTCCGAGGATCGAACCCCTGACCGTATCGCTCGAACGCGGGGCCGTCGGTCGCCTTGTGTCCCGCACTCGACAGCTCGTGATTCCAGATGGCCTGCCAGGTGTCGGACACCGACGACACATGGTCACGATGCTCGAAAACGGCATAGGTCTGCGGCGGTATGCGCACGCGGCTGAACTCGGCTGGATGATCCGGGAACTCGCGAACCTGGACGCCGCAGATGTATTCGATGCTGCCGGTATCGTCCGTGTTGCAAATCACGCCGTACGTCACATCGTCCACCTGCCCGGGAATGTTGCCGAGATAGGGGATGAAGCGATCCCATTGCGAGGGAATGCCCGCGTTCGACTTGTAGTAGCGCTGACCGAGCCCGAAGATCAGCAGCGCATCGCTGCGAACGATTCGGGGCGGGGCCAGAGTCGTCGTGGATTTGTGATCAGTCATTCTGATTGGCTCCATGAGTTGAATGCCGTGACTGCCGGACAGGCCTGCACCATCGGCTCGCTGCCGCAGCTCGTCGGGTGTCAGGCCGAAGTGTTGCCGGAAGGCGCGTGTGAACGCTTCGTGGGATCCGTACCCACTGTCCAGCGCAACGGCCATGATGTCCGGCGCGCCGCTGACGAGCGTCCTGGCCGCCTCGCTGAGACGGCGCGCACGGACGTAGGAGGTGAGCGCACACCCGACGGTGAGACCGAACGCACGAGACAGATGAAAACGCGACACGCCGACCGCGTCCGCAATCGCGTCGAGCGACAGGTCTCCGCTGAGGTGGCTTTCGATGTACCAGACAGCTCGGGTGGTGACACTCACAATGGCTCCATCATGAACCGGTGTAGCGACGTGCCGCTTGACAGTTCTTGCGGTCGATCGGCCGAGCCGGTTCAGGACTGGGGAGCCGCGACCAGCGGGCACCTCGAGACTTCCACTTGATAGACACATCTTGACAATCAAGATGAATGGATCCTAGACTCGCTCGCAATGGACAGAGCCGACGGCCCGGACAAGCCCAGCACTGACGTGATCCAGGGGACGCTGGACATGCTGATCCTCAAGACCCTCAGCCTCGAACCGATGCACGGGTTCGGCATCGCCCGCCGCGTCGAGCAGGTCTCGCGGGGCGTATTCAAGGTCAACCCAGGATCGTTGCTGACGGCGTTGCAGAGACTGGAGCGCGCGGGCTGGCTGAGCGCCGAATGGCAGCAAACCGCCAATTCCCGGCGCGCGAAGATCTACACGCTCACCCGGGCGGGCCGGAAACAACTCGAAATCGAAACGACGGAGTGGACTCGTCGGGCGTCCGCGATCGCCCGCCTCCTGAAAGCAGAGGCCTAGCACCATGGCTCTATGGCGTCAGCTCACGCGAGGCCTCCACGCGCTCACCCATCGCGACGCCGCCGACCGGGACGTGGCAGACGAAGTCGAACACTATCTCGAGCAGGCGACCGCCGAGCATCTTGCCAGAGGACTTGCGCCGGCCGACGCGCGGCGCGCCGCCCGGCTGGAGATCGGCAATCCCGCATCTCTCCGCGAGGAAGTCCGGTCGTCCGGTTGGGAGCACACGATCGAAACGCTGATGACCGACCTGCGCTACGCCGCGCGCCGTCTTCGCCGCAGCCCCGGCTTTGCCTGCGTTGCCATCGTCACGCTCGGATTGGGCATCGGCGCCAGTACGTCGGTCTTCAGCGCCGCGAACCCGATTCTGTTCGAGAGGCTTCCCTACCCACAGGCACAGCGCATCGTGACGATCTGGGAGGAGCGCAAGGACGGCGGACGCCTTGCCTCCACCTTTGGCGCGTATCGCGCGATGGTCGAGCGATGCCATGCGTTCGAGGCTCTCGCGGTGATGCGGGCCTGGCAGCCGACGATCGTCGGCGGTACGCAGCCAGAGCGCGTCGAGGGTCAGCGCGTCAGCGCCACGTACTTTCGGGTGCTGGGAGTCTCGCCGACGCTCGGCCGCGACCTCCTGGACGCCGAGGACGTGCTCAACGGACCTCGCGTCGCCATCGTCAGCGACGGGTTGTGGCGCCGCCGGTTCGGCGCGGATCCGTCGATCCTCGGCCGGCAGATCACCCTGGATGACGTCAGCTACACCATTGTCGGAGTGATGCCTCCGCGATTCGAGAACGTCCTCACACCGGCCGCTGAAGTCTGGGCGCCGTTGCAGTACGACCGGGCGCTGCCGCCCCAGGGCCGTGAGTGGGGCCACCACCTGCGCATTGTCGGACGCCTGCGACAGGACGCGAGCCTGGAGCAGGCCCGCGGCGAGCTCGACCAGCTGCTGCGCGACATGGCCACCATTTACGGAACCGCGATCGCCGATTACGGAGTGCCGGCCCAATTCATCGTGACCTCGCTCCAGCACGACATCACGGGAGCCGTCAGGCCTGCCTTTGTCGCCGTGCTCGGCGCTGTGGGCTTGCTGCTCGCAATTGCCTGCGTCAACGTCACGAACCTCTTGCTTGGACGCGGGGCGCAGCGTCGGGGCGAGTTCGCGATGCGAGCGGCGCTCGGCGCCGGCCGCGGCCGACTCATTCGGCAGTTGCTCACGGAAAGCGTGTTGCTCGCACTGCTCGGCGGGGGCCTGGGCCTGCTGGCTGCCACGGTTGGCGTGCGCGCGCTCGTGGCGCTCAGTCCACCTGAGCTCCCTCGAGCGAATGCGATTGAGCTGGACACCACTGTGTTCGCGTTCGCTCTTGGCGTCAGCATGCTGATTGGAATCGCAGTTGGCCTGATTCCCGGCCTGCACGCGTCGCGGACCGATCTTCATTCTGGCATGCACCCAGGATCGCGACATACGGCGAGCCACCAGTTCACGAGGCGCCTGCTCGTCGTCGCGGAAGTGGCGCTCGCGCTCGTCCTGCTCGTCAGCGCCGGCCTCTTGCTGCGCAGTCTCCAGCGCCTGATCTCGATCTCTCCAGGATTCGACCCCTCACACCTGCTCACGATGCAGGTGCAGACATCACTTCGTTTCGATACAAGCACGACACACAACTTCTACGAACGGGCGCTGGATGCGGTCCGCGATGTTCCGGGGGTCGAGACAGCGGCTTTCTCGAGCCAGCTGCCTCTGAGCGGCGATCTCGACGAGTACGGCGTGCACTTCGAACCTGAGCCCGGTGGTCCGCCCGAAGGTGGCTACAGTACGTTTCGGTACGCCGTCACGCCCGGCTATCTCGAGACGATGGGTATACCGCTGCTCAAGGGCCGGATGCTCGACGAACGTGACGGGTCAGGCGCGCCGATCTCTGTGCTTATCAGCGAGTCGCTGGCGACCCGCAAGTTTGGCAGCGTCGATCCAATCGGCAAGCGACTTTATGTCGGCCGTCAGGGTCAACCCTGGTACACCATCGTCGGCGTGGTAGGTGATGTGAAGCAGGCATCGCTCGCGGCCAGCCAATCGGATGCCGTGTACATCACGACGAAGCAGTGGTACTTCGCCGACAACGTGCTGACGCTCGTCGTTCGCGCGCGAGGCGACGCCGCGACGCTCGCCCCGGCAGTCAGGAACGCCATCTGGTCGGTCAACAAGGATCAACCCGTGGTGCGCATCGCCATGATGGACGAGCTCCTGGCGGCGACCGCCGCCGAACGTCGCTTCGCCATGATTCTGTTTGAAGTGTTCGCGCTCGTCGCGCTCGTGCTGGCAGCGACAGGTATCTATGGCGTGCTCGCAGGCAGCGTCGCCGAGCGCACGCGTGAGATCGGCATCCGCGCCGCCCTTGGAGCCTCGCGCCGCAACATCCTGGGTCTCGTGGTCGGTCAGGGAATGGCGCTGACCGCGATCGGGATTGTCATCGGGCTCGCGGGCGCGGCAGTCGCCACGGGCGGGCTCGAGACCCTGCTCTTCAGCGTGTCGAGGATCGATCCAATCACTTATGCGGGTGTGATTGCCATGCTGCTGATGGTCTCTGCGATCGCCTGCTGGATTCCAGCGCGACGCGCGGCATGGGTCGATCCGTCGATCACCTTGCGAGCGGAATAGGCCTCCGGGATCATCGGTATCTCAGTCGTTGCGCAGGACCATCGCCGGCTCCACGGCGATTGCGCGGCTGGCCGGCACCACACATGCGGCAAGCGCCACAATCAGGAGGACGCTCCCGACTCCGATGAACGTCAGAGGGTCGATTGGCTTGACGCCAAACAGCAGATTCGACACCAGTCGCGTCAAGGCGAGCGCGCTCAGCAACCCGATGGCGATGCCGGCCGACACGACCCTCATGCCTTGCCCGACGACGAGCCGCAGCACATCACCCGGACGCCCGCCCAGAGCGAGCCGGATGCTGATGTCTTTCGAATGCTGCTGAACGTAGTAGGCCATCACGCCGTAGATTCCGATCGCCGACAGCAGCAACGCGACCATGGCGAAGCTCACGACCAGCAGGGACAGCGACCGTGGCTGGCTGAGTGACTGCGTCACCATCTCGTCGATCGTCGCCACATCTGAAAAGGGCAAGCCTGGATCGAGCTCGCGAACGATCTGACGCACCGAGGGAAGGACCCTCGCCGCGTCGACTGTGGTGCGCAGGATGATGTAACGCGTACGCGCCGGCGCCCCGTCAGCCGGCAGGACCCCGCGCGCCGTCATCGGCCAGTAGACGGCACCGTCGTCCGACCGATCGAGGCCCGCGTATTTCACATCGCTCACGACCCCGACCACGGTGGTCCACGGGCATGTCGTGCAACCACCTTCTTTGAAGCGCTTGCCGACGACGTTCTCGGTCGGGAAGAAGCGCCTGGCCCACGCCCGATCGACGATGACGGCATCGACCGAGGGCCCGCGGCCATCGCGATCGTCGAACAACCGGCCATGTATCAGCGGCAGCCCGAGCAGGCGGAAATAGTCCGGTGTCACCCAGACCCACGGCGCAACTGGCTGAGACTCCCCCGGTGGAGTCGGTTTCTCCTCCAGCTCGAAGTTGTTGAAGTTGCCGACGTCATCTGGCGGGCGGCCATCCGAGAACGCCACCGCTGAGACACCAGGCAGCGCTTCGACGCGACGCTGAAGCTCGTCCCAGAATGTCAGGACTCGCCCCGGGTCTTCGTACTGAGCGGACGGCAATGAGATCGATCCGCTGAGGAGGTTTCTGGTGTCGAAGCCGATCTCCACCCCGCCAAGCTTGTTCAGGCTCACGAGGAGCAATCCAGCGACGACCAGCAGCGGCGTCGCAATCGCGAACTGCGTGCCGACGAGCGCGCGACGCAGACGACGGACCGAGACGCTTCCCGTCGATGACCGGCTCGCCGACCGCAGCGATACATCGAGTGTGCCGCCGCTGCCGTGCAGCGCCGGCACGAGACCAAAGAGCAGGCCTGCAGACACGGTCAATGCAACGAGCACCCATAGCACGAGCCCGTCGAGCGCAATCTCGCCTGTGCGCGGGAAGTAGGCAGCTCCGAAGTTCTGCAACATGCGGACCCCTGCCCAGGCCACCGCCAGGCCGACGAGCGCCGCACCGAACGCGAGCAGCGCACTCTCGGCCAGCAGGTAGCGGACGACGCGATCGCGTGAGGCGCCGAGAGCCGCGCGGACGGCCAGCTCGCGCCGGCGGCTCGTGACCCGCGCAATCAGGAGGTTCGAGGCGTTCGCGCACGCGATCAGCCAGACGAGGCCGACGCCGCCCAGAGCCAGTGCAACGGTCGCGCCTATGTCGCCGACCACGGCCTCCTTGAGATCCGTCATCGTCCAGATTGCGCGCTCGTCCTGATACGACGACTTCCACAACGGAAAGATTCGCTTGGTGATGGCGCGCAATTCTTCGGCCGCGGCTGGCCGGTCTGCTTCGCTTCGCAGCCGTGCGAGCACCGTGATGAAGAATGGCCCTTTGCGTGATGGCGGACGCCACTGGGCGGCCGCAAAGAAGTCCTGACGACGCTCGAGCGGTGAGTTCGTCGGTGGAAGAACGCCGGCGACGGTGTGATCGACACCGTCGAGGCGAATTGGCTTCCCGATGACGTCGGGTCGGCCGCCAAGGCGGCGCTGCCAGAATCCATGCGACAGGATGGCCGCCGGAGGACTGCCGGGCCGGCCGTCGGCCTCTGCGAAATCACGGCCGAGAGCCGGACGAATCCCGAGCAGCGAGAAGTACGTCCACGTGACGACCCGTCCTCTGATTCGTTCGGCGACTTCGCCGTCGCTGAACGCTGCTTCTCTGTCGGTAAAGCCGGCGACCCGTTCGAATCTCGTCTGTTGCGCCTCGAGCGCCTGGTAGTCCACGACCGAGAAGCGGAATCGGTTCGGCGGCGAGTCCGTATAGATACGAACGAGCCGCTGCGCGTCGTGATACGGAAGCGGCCGGAGGAGCGCGGCGTTGACGGCGCTGAAGATGGCGGTCGTCGCGCCGATTCCCAGACCGACCGTCGCGACGATCGTCAGGGCCATCATCGGCGATCGCAGCAGGCCGCGAAACGAGATGCGGAAATCCTGGACCAGATCGTCGAGCATCAGGCCTCGTCGCATGCGCCGCTCCTTCTGTTGATCCTGCTGACGGCAGTACTCGCGAGCCCGCTCGAGATCGCCGAACTGCCGGCAGTGCCTCGCGCCTGGCGTCGGTGGACGACAGTCCGCCCTCTTGCAGCTCCTGCACCCGCATTTCGAGGTGAAGCTGCAATTCCTCGTTGACGTCGGACGCTACGGTTTCGGGCCGGCGTCCCAGATACCAGAATGGGCGGCGCGAGGGCATCGTTGCTCCCCTTAGACGGTGTGGGGAGCGTTCAGGTTAGCGCATTTCCCACGCGGTATGAAGCACGCCGGCGTCCGAAGTAGAATGCACCGGTTTGACCCGACGAAAGGGCCGTCACGGCTGAGTTGCACCCTGTTGAGGAGGACGATATGCGTCTCGGAAGAATGTTGTTCGTGGGAATCACTGCCGGCCTGTTGATTTACGCGTCGCCCGCTGCCCAGCAGGACGCGGACCGCAAAGTCGCCGGGGGCGGCGTCACGGCCAAGGGATGGCAGGGCAAGGCCGATGCCGGTAACAAACAGGGCCTGACGGTCGCCGACTCGAAATTCGCCAACGAAGGTAGCGGATATCGCGTCACCACGGGTCCGGCGGCCATCTACTGGAATCCAGCCAATGCGGCGAAGGGGGACTTCACCGTCAAAGCCTCGTTCACGGAACCCAAGCAGACGTTCAACCACCCGCATCCGTTTGGTGTGTTCATTGGCGGCAGCCAGCTCGATACCGACACGCCGAGCATGCTTTATTGCGTGGCGTATCGGAACGGCAACTTCATCGTCCGCCAGTTTGCGGCCGGGAAGGTCAATAACATCGTTCAACGAACGCCAAACGCCGCGGTCAAGACGGCAGCCGGACCGGATGCCGAGGTGACCCAGGAGGTCGGTTGGGTCGTGAAGGGCGATCGTGTCGAGTGCGTCATCAACGGCACGTCGGTCTGGGGATCCGAGAAGTCCGCGATTCCCGGCTTCTCGAGTGACGGCATCACCGGAATCCGCGTCAGCCACAACTCCGACGCGGTCGTGACCAGTTTTGCTCTCGGAAAGTAACCACTTCGATCACAGCCCGGTTGCGCGCGGCCCTGCGTAACCGGGCTCACCCTGCCGCTCGACCACCCTCCTCAGCTGTTACAAAATTGTTACGGATGAGCCGTTCTGATCGCACTCGTTCGGCCCGTTTGTCTCACCGTCGATCCACCGCTGCACCCGAAAGTGTCGTCCATAACTAATTGACAATTAATAGGTTCCAGCCACAGCGACAGTCTCGTCATCGACCAGGCGCGCCAGTTTTTAAACCAGGCGCGGAATGTGCAGGATTGTCATTGGACGGACTTATGAAGGCAACCACAGTCACATGTCTCTTCGTGAGCAAGGATGGCCGGCTTGCTGTTCATCTTATGGAATCGCCGGTGCCGGCCCAGCATGAAATCCCTGCCGCACCTCCCGGCATGATGCACGCCTGCCGCGTGCTCGGCATTGCGGGGGTCCGGGTCTTCAAGCGGACAGTCGAAGGCGCGCTGCCCGTTTACGAAGAAATCTAGTCATCACAAAACCCCGTCATTTCATCATCGGGCCGTCATGACCTGACGGCCCGCGGACCCGATGCGGGCGCTGTCGAGCAATCCCTTGCTATCGTCG
The DNA here is from genome assembly GCA_963784195.1 of uncultured Acidobacteriota bacterium. GTDB lineage: Bacteria > Acidobacteriota > Vicinamibacteria > Vicinamibacterales > 2-12-FULL-66-21 > CAVQAH01. Next base: position 28,313 of record CAWARA010000020.1, read on the forward strand.
GGCCCCGCCGTGGAGTACAAGGGCGAGGCCATGTACTTCAAAGTCTTGATCGTTGTCTCCGCTCTCGCCATCTCATCATCCGCTGCCCAGCAACCTCCGCAACCGCAGCCAGCCGGCGCGACGACCGGTGTGCCGACCATGGCTGACGCGCAGGCGCGCATGGCAGCGAGCGATTTTGCCGGCGCAGCGAAGCTGCTCGAAGCGATCACAGGTCAGACGCCGGGGAACCCGCGCGCGTGGCAGATGCTCGGCACGGCGTACCTCCGCTCGAAGGAAGCCGATCGCGCGATCGTGGCTTTCGGGAAGGTACTCGAGCTCCAGCCGCAATCGTGGCAGGCGGTCTACAACCTGGGTGCGGCGCACGCCCTGAAGAAAGATTCGACGCAGGCGTTCGAATGGCTCGCGAAAGCGCGGGCGAGCCACCAGATCGACATGTCCCAGATCGATCAGGACGCCAACCTCACGGCACTTCGCACCGATCCGCGATTTGCGCGGCTCCGCCCGACCGAGGCCGACTTCGCAAACACGTTCATCGAACCGGTGACGATTGTTCGCGAGTGGCGCGGAGAGTCCGCCAACGATCAGTTCGGCTGGATCGCACGAAATCTCGGCGATGTCGACGGAGATCGTCTGGGCGAGGTCGTCACCTCAGCGCCAACCAAAGCCATTGGCGGCGCCAGCGCCGGCCGTATCTATGTCTACTCCTCCGGAACCAGCAGCCTGCTGTGGACGGCGGATGGCCAGCCCGGCGATCAACTGGGTCTCGGCGTCGAGTCGGCAGGCGATACCAATAAGGACGGCACACCCGACGTCATCGCCAGTGCGCCGGGCGGCGGATACGCGAAGGTGTACTCGGGCAACGACGGCCGCGTGCTGCTGACCCTTCGCGCGGAGGACCGGGCCGACACATTCGGCCGTCACGTCGCGGGAGCCGGCGACGTCGACCGCGATGGCTACGAGGATGTCATCGTCGGCGCTCCTGGGAACGATGCGGGCGGTGACGGCGCCGGCCGCGCCTACGTCTACTCGGGCAAAGACGGTCGCGTGCTTCTGACGTTGACCGGCGAGCGCGCGCAGGATTCGTTCGGCAGTGCCGTCGCAGGGTACGCGAAGGGAACGTCCATGCTCCTCCTGGTGGGCGCTCCTGGCGCAGGGCCGTCGCGACGCGGACGCACGTACGTTTACGATTCGCTCACGCCGAAACCAAAGTTCGTCATCGACGCGGATGAAACGGGCGGCGCGCTCGGCGCAATGTTCCTGTCCGTGCCCGGCGACGTCGATGGCGACGGTGTTGTTGACGCCTACGCGTCGGACTTCGCAAACAGCGCGAAAGGACCGTCCACCGGCCGCACGGTCGTGCACTCCGGCAAGGACGGGCGGCCGCTGCTGACGCTCACGGGAGAAACGGCGGGAGAAGGATTCGGCACGAGTCCGTCGGTGGCCGGTGACGTGAATGGAGACGGCCACGCCGATTTGATCGTCGGCGCGTGGCAGTACGCCGGCGCCGCGATCAGCGGCGGACGCGCGTACCTGTATTCAGGCAAAGATGGCAAGCTGCTCAAGACGTATACCTGTCGGACGCCCGGCGACACCTTTGGATTCGATGCCGTCACGCTCGGCGATATCGACGCGGATGGGATGGACGATCTGTTGATCACGTCTGCCTGGTCAGGCGTCCGCGGTTTTCACTCGGGTCGAATCTTCGTGATCTCGAGCGGTATCAGCAAGGCTTCCGCGAAGTGAGCCCTATCGTGTGCTGACCTGGGCCCGTGCAAGCGTCATCACTTCGCGCCGCAGCAGCACCGACTCACTCGCCGTGAGCAGGAACGGGCCTGGTGACGCGTCGACGAGGTCTCGCGGGAGGAATTCGCGGCGCATCAAACCCTTCCTGGGATGGCCGGTCAGTTGAAGCAGGTAGTGGCCGAGCTCGTGAGCCACCACGCGCCCGGCCGTCTGCGCGACGATGCGATCGCTCACTTGGGTAGGTAAGTCCCTGAACTTCGTCCCAGCGAAATAAACCCGGGACAAGACATTCGTGATACCGGCGAGCGAAATGAATATTGCGGGGGTCAGCCTGCCATCCTCATCGCGCGCAACCCACCCCATGACGGCAGCACCATTTGAAAGGTAACGTGCGGGAACCGACAGGACCCTGACCGACACGCGCGCGTCATCAGGCTTCGACGGCGAGCCGTACCTGCCGGAGCTGACGGCAATGCCGGCGGCGCCCCAAATCAGGCGAACCTGTTCGACGGCTGATTCGATTTGCCATTCCCTCAGCGCGCCAGGCTGGTCGATCGCCAAATGAACGCTCGCCGGCCGCGAACTCCTGTCCGGCGGCCACGGGTGCAGCGGTGATCAGTGTCGCCACAAGCGCGCACACCTGAGCAACAAACGGACGTGTCTTCTTCGCGACCTGCGTACTCATCGCGCCACCAGGAGGATGTCTGTCCCCTTCCTTCTGATAGGCAATGACTGGGGGCCGGTTTCGTTTCTCGGGGCGCGCCTTCGCTTCGAGCGCCGACGGATAGATGTTCACACCGCGTAGGCGTGTGCTCGAAGCTTCTGCGTAAGGTCACACGATGACCGACCGTGCCTGAACGAGCGGCGCAGCGAGTGACCGCTCTCCGGTCGTGACGATTCGATCGATGGCCTGCGCGGGCGGCAGGGCGTTGAACAGGAGCCGCCAGGCGGTATCGTCGCTCAACACGATCGTCGTCGTCGCGCGATCGGCGGCGCCCGCCCACAGCGACCACTGCCCTCCATCCCGCCGCAGCGTCCACACGCCGCCGGAAGGGCCGGTGACGTCGATGGTGACCGTCGCGCCCTCGTCAGCGGCGGTCTCACGATACGCATGCGGCAACCCGCGCACCGCGATCAGCAGGAACGCCGCCAGCCACGCCGGGTCGTGAAGCGGCGCCGCTCCGACGGCGTCGCGGATCTGCATCTGGTGATGAAACTGCTCGGTGAACTCGCGGCCGATGTCGAACCACCCGGCCGACGCGTCCTCGCCCGCCCACGAGACCGGGAAGAGTGCCGGCGCATCGAGCGGCAGCGACTCGACGAACGCGGCCAGGTCCTCGCTGGCTCGCGCGTAGAGATCGGTCATCACGCGCGGACTCAAGCGCCGCGCCACCCCAACCCATTGCTGATTCAAATCGTTGATGAACGCGACGAACTCTCGCTCGTTCGCCGGCGGATGCTCTGGCTTCGGAGGCTCGTGCCGATCGCGATGAAACGAGAGCCGCCTCATCGTCGTGTCGAGCAGGTGCGCGACGACGTCACGGACGAGCCAGCGGCCCGCGACAGTTGGCCGATCCCAGTCGGCCGGGGTGATCTCGTTCAGCAACGCAACCAGCTCGCGGCTGACCGGCCGGAAGTACGGCCGGGTATCGGTTACGGGAACAGCATTCAGCGACACGCTATATCCGCCTCCAACGGACCAACCAGTCGCGAGATTCTGGACGGCCGCGCGTCGTAGCGAGACACTACTCGTCGCGCAGGAGCGTCACGGGATCGACGGCAGCGGCGACTCTCGCCGGCCTGGACACCGCGATCATCGTGATCACCGCCATCAGGCCGAGGACGACCACCCAACTCAACGGATCGGTCACGGTCACACCGTACTGCAACGACGCGAGACTCTTGGCGAGCGACCAGCCTGCGGCAGAACCAAGCGCCACTCCCAGCAGGCTCACGACCGCACCGTCGCGCAGGACCAGGCGACGAATCTGGCTCGTGGACGCACCGAGCGCAGTCCGGATCCCGAACTCCCGGCGCCGACGGCCCACGGCATAACTGAGGATGCCAAACAGTCCGCCGCATGCCGCGATGATTGCTACCGCGGCAAAGACAAACCCGAGTGCCGCGGCAGCCCTGGGCGCGGCGAGCTGCTCGAAATAGGCAGCATCGAGCGGCCCGACGTCGTAGACCTGGATCGCCGGGCTGATGGACATGATCTTCTGACGAATATGCGCGCCATCAGGACATGCGGCGCCGCACCGCAGGCTGACCGAGAAGTACCCACGGCCGATGCCCTCAGTCGACTCCGCGACGTAGAATTCCGGACGGTCTACCCGCGGATCGACGGAGGGGTGATGAATCTCTCGCACCACGCCGACGACATGGAGTTTCTGCTTGCTGAACGCAAAGGATCGCCCCACGGGATCGAGGCCAGGCCACAGGATGGCGGCCAGCCGCTCACCAACGATGACCTCGCTCGACGAGTCGCCTTTCTGGAACGTGCGACCGTGCAGCAACGGGATGCCATAGAAATTGAAGAAGTCTGCGTCGACGTAATAGCTCTCGACGGTCAACCTCAGGGCTTCTGCCCCCGGGACGTCCGACTGCCACCCGCCACCGAAATGAATAGCGCCGCCATCTGGCGGGAGTCCGTAAGACAGCACGACGGACTCGACCCCAGGCAGCTGTCGCATCTCGGTCCCGATGAGCGCCGTCATGGACAGTCGTGACGCGCGATCGCTGAACGTCGTGCTCGGCAGGGAGATCGTCGCGACGATGACGCCGTCGGAGTCGAGGCCGCGATCGGTGTTCGTCAGGTTGACGAAGGACCGAACGAGCAGTACCGCGCCGACGAGCAACATGCAGGCGAGCGCGATTTCGCCGACGATCAACCCTCGTGCGAACGTCTTCGCCGCGCGGGTCTCCGTGCCCGATCGATCGCCGACTCTCAGCGACTCTGAAGGGTCGACGCGAGTCCCGACCCATGCCGGCAGCAGACCAGCGACGAGCGTCGCCACCAAGCCGGCGACCGACGAGGCGACGAGCGCGCGGATGTCGAGATTGAGGGGATTCAGCGTTCGCAGCAGGAACGCCTCGGGCAGAAACCCGCGCGCCGTCGCGACGAGGAACCACGCAAAGGCAAGCCCAGCGATCGATCCCGCGCCGCCGATGAAGGCACTCTCGACAATGGCCTGACGGAAGAGCCGTGCGCGCGACGCGCCGAGCGCCGCGCACATGCTGAACTCGCGCCGACGGTCGGTCAACCGCACGAGCAGCAGGCTGGCGACATTGGCGCACAGGACGAGAAATACGAGGGCCACGCCGGTCAAGAGCAGCGGGATCGCTCGTTCGTAGTAGCGGTCTGCGAGGTGTTGCGCGATCGGAGTCGGTCTTGCACGCAACGAGGCGGTCGTTGCATCCGCCGCTCGCGCAGCCTCGGTGGCGAGCCGGAGCGCGTCGGCCTGCGGCATCGAGGCAGCAAACCGCACGAATGGGATGGGCCGTTCTGCTGTTCGCTCCGGTGGCGGGACATCGAAGTTGATGGGCGTCCAGACTACGGTGTCCCAGGAGGGAAAGCGGAAGTCGGAGGGCAGAATCCCGACAACCATCCGCGGCCGCCCGTCGATGAGAATGGATCGACCGATCAGGTCTGCGTCGGCGCCGAATCCCGAGCGCCAGACGTCTTCCGAGAGCAGTGCCCGGTCGTCTGCGCCGGCCTTGCCTTCGTCCGGCAGGAAGAGTCGTCCACGAACGGCTCGGACGTCGAGCATCTGGAACAACCCCGGGGTGACGACGGCACTGGGCCGGGCGACCGGCCCGCTCGCGGTATCGATGAGCGCCGTGCCGCGGGACGCGGACTCGACCGCTTCGAACGCCGGACTCGACCGCCAGGCGGCAAAGACTTCCGGCGCAACGGAGATTTGGCCGCCGCGATCGTTGCCCATGTACAGTTGCGACAGGCGGTCCGGGGCCCTGAACGGCACCGGCCTCAACAAGAGGGCATCGGCAAGGGTGAACATGCCAGTCGTGAGACCGATGGCAAGCGCCAGCATCGCGGCAGCCCCGGCCATCGACGCGGGGCGCGATCGAACCCGGCGCCAGGCCTGCATCACGTCATCGAGAATCATGCACGTCTCCACAGATCCGAGGTCCTTGGCTGCGCTGCATTCCGGCCGATGCCGGCTTTCAGTCACTGACGTCTCGGGCATCGTTCCGGTTGGCGAAGTAGGATGGTGAACGGTGCCGAAGGTTCAGTGGATCGTCGACGCCGGGGACGCCGGACAGCGCCTCGACAAGTTTCTCGCCGGCGCCGGACCGGCTGGGCTCCCGCCAACGCGCGAGCACGAGCCTCGAGCGAGGCCGAGTGTACGTCAACGGTGCGGAGGTTGGTATCGGCGAGGCTGGAACGCGCCTGTCAGCCGGGGATGTCGTCGGGTTCTGGGCCGACCGCCCTGGCACCGCCAGGCGCCCCCACCGGCAGGGTGAGCGAGACGGGCTCGACATCGTCTATGAAGACGACGTGCTGATTGTCGTCAACAAACCAGCGGGCCTTCTGACGGTGCCGCTCGAGCGCAAGGGCTCCGTCCCGTCGGTCTACGACCTGATCGCCGGCCGCTTCAGGTCGCACGGCAAGCGGCGACCCTATGTCGTCCATCGGATAGACCAGGACTCCTCCGGACTGGTGGTATTCGCGAAGGATGCGGTCACACAGCGCGCTCTGCAGGATCAATTCAAGCGGAGGGAGCCAGAACGCGTCTATCACGCCGTCGTGCACGGCCGGGTAGAACCGCCTGAGGGTACGTGGCGCAATCACCTCGTCTGGAATACCAAAGCGCTCATTCAGAAAGAGACGCACGCACGCGATCCGCGCGGGATAGAGTCGATCAGCGACTACCGCGTGCTCGAAGAGTTCGAGCGGGCTACGCTTCTCGAAGTGCGCCTGCGCACCGGCCGTCGCAACCAGATCCGCGTTCAGGCTCAGTTGCGCGGGCACAGCCTGGTAGGTGAGAGTCGGTACGTGGCGAACGATGCCGTCGAGAGGATCCGCTTTGGGCGTCAGGCACTCCATGCCCATCTCCTGTCGTTCAAGCATCCGGTCGATGGCCGAACGCTGGACCTCGAGGGCCCGCCGCCTGCGGATTTCGTTGACTTGATCTCCCGCCTGCGGCGTCGCACACGTGTTCGGCCGAAACCAAAGACCGCGGGCTCGTAGGAGTCCGTAACGCGCGTCACGCAGGTCGCGCTACTCGCGCAGCGCGATTGTCGGATTGATGCGCAGCGCGCGCGCCGTCGGCACCACGGCGGCGACCACGATCATCAACGCGAGCGCTACCGGGATGGCGGCGATGGTCCTGACATCGATCCCGGCCGTCCCGTCGGTGATCGACTCCAGCAGTTTGATCCCCGCGAAGGCGCCGATAAAGCCCGTCACGAGTCCGGCCGCCGTCAACGCGAGTCCCTGGCCGTACACGAGCGTCACGACCTGGACAGGCCTCGCCCCGAGCGCGACGCGAACGCCAATCTCACGTGTGCGGCGTGCCACGACGTCGGCCATGACAGCGTAGACGCCGATGATGGCGAGGATCAGCGCCAACGCACCGCAGGTCCCGACGAGGCCTGTGGTCAGGCGATCGAGCGCCAGCGCCTCTGACAGGAACGTATCGAGGGTGACCAGCCGGAAAATCGTCACGCCCTCGTCGGTCTGCACGAGTTCGCGACGGACCGATCCGAGCAGGGCTGACGGGTCTCCTGACGTTCTCGCGACGAGGCTCAGGTTGGCCTGATACTTCTGCGTCAGCGGATAGTAGACCGTTGGCTGGGGCGACTCCTGCAGCGTCCTGTAGCGGGCGGACTTCACGACGCCGACAATCTTCACGAGATCCTGATCGTCGCGGAGCCACTCGCCCACGGCCGAACCACGGAAATATCGGCGCGCCAGCTCGTCGTTGACGACGACGACCGGTTGCGAGCGAGGCCGGTCGCGCTCATCGAAGCCGCGGCCCGCCAGGAGTCCAATCTGCATCGCATCGAAGTAACCAGGCGAGGCCACGTTGGTCTCGAGGTCTGCGCTCTCGACAGTTCCCGTGCCGCCCGGATAGACGACGAATCTGGTCGTGCTTGCGCGGCCGAGCGGTGGCACCGACACCCACGCGACCGCTTCGACCCCCGGCAGGCCGGCGACCCGTTCTCTCGACTCGCGAATCAGGCGGCCACCGCGAATCGGATCGGCATGACGGCCGGGCAACTCGATCGTCGCGATGGCGACGTTCCGGGCAAATCCGGGGTCGGCGCGCAGGGCGTCTGTCAGGCTGCGGACGACGACGGCTGTCGCGACGAGGAGGATCACCGACAGCGCCACCTGCGACGTGACGAGAATCGTTCGCAGGCGGGCACCGCCCTGCGCCTCCGATGCGCCGCTGCCGTCGCCGCGAAGCGCAAGGACCATCATCGGCCGCGTCGCTTGAAGTGCTGGCGTGAGGCCGAAACCGACGCCGGCGAGGACCGATATCAACAGCGTCGTCGCGAACGCGAGGGGATCGAGACGCGTTTCGAGCATCTGTGCGTGCTCGGGTGGGAAGAGCGACGGAATTCCCCGCGCCGTCCACATCGCGAACAGCAATCCGATGGCGCCGCCAAGCGTCGCGACGAGCAGGCTCTCCGTCAGCAGGAGCTTCAACAGGCGGCGGCGGGTTGCGCCCAGCGCGAAGCGGACCGCGATCTCGCGGCCTCGACTCGTGGCACGGGACAGCAGCAGGCTGCCGGCGTTGGCGCAGGCGCTCAGCAGAACCAGTGCCGTCGCGCCAAGCATCGCAGCACCGATCAAGGCCACCCGACGTGCGGAGCACGGGATCCAGCCGTGAATGACGAACGAGGGTGAGCCGGCGCGGATCGTCACGTCCGCTGATCGACCCGCGATTGCTCTCGGGAAACCGGTCCGCCAATTCTGCTGCTACGGCCTGCATTCGACGTTGCGCCTCACTGAGCCGGATGCCCGGACTGAGTCGCGCGATCACCGCGAGCCGCCGCTCGGCGCGCTCGCCGAGGAGATCGGAGCGCAACGGCACCCAAATCTCGGATGCACGGCCGAGCCGCAATCCGGCGAACCGATCCGGCGCGACGCCCACCACACGATACGGTCGATCGTCGAGCGTAACCGTCTGGCCTATCGCGCTCTCGTCGGCGCCGAACCCCTGTTGCCAGAGCCGGTAGCTGATGACGACGTCAGTCACGTCGGCCTCTTGATCGCCGAGCGACAGCTGTCCACGTGCGGCCTGCATCCCGAGAGTGGTGAAGAAGTCAGCCGAGACGGCCGCTACGCGCACGCGTTCAGATACCTCGCCGGCCCGCCAGGTGACGAGCGCGTGGTCGTCGATCGCGGCAGCCGAGGTGAATGTCTGACGGTCTGCCCTGATGGATTCGAAGTCAGGATAGGAAGTGCTGCCGTACGGACCGCCGTCGAATTGACTCGTGTAGACCGCGACCAGCGTGCGTGGGTCGGCAACGCCAGCAGGGGCCCGAAACAACAGCGCGTTGACGAGGCTGAATACGGTCGCGTTCGCACCGGTGCCGACGGCGAGACTACCCAGCAGAATGGCTGCGATCGCCGGCGATCGTGCCAGCGCGCGGATCGAGTAGCGGAGGTCGTCGTACAGATCAGTCACCAGATTGGTGCGAGCAGCCTGTGTGCCAGCGGACGGTCTCAGCGGGTCTACGATTTAGCCCGCAGAAACGGCCCAAACTGCCCGCTGTCGAACAGCCACACGTCAGCGGCGGACAGGTACAGCACATCAATGTTGGGTGAGTCGGCGGTAGTCCTCAGGCGTGTCGATATCCCGCAGCACGCCCTCATCGTCCACCTCGACGTCGAGAACCGACGCCTCGTGCGCGCGCACCACGGACTTGGCGCCGACGGCCGGGTTGGCCCGGCGCAATTCGTCGAAGACCTGGCGCCCGAAGATCACCGGGTGGCCATGGCGGCCACGATGGCTGGTCCGCGCAATCGGTACATGCGCCGCCGCGAAGGCCTCGATGAGGATCCTGACCGTCGCCGGGGCGATCAACGGGAGGTCAACGAGCGTCACGAGCACGCCGCCGACACCCGGTCGATCGGCTGCGTTCAGGCCCGCGATCACAGACGACAGTTGTCCTTCGTCCGCACGAGCGTTCTCTACGAAGCGCGACCGAGGGAGACGCTCCACTTCGTCGCGCAATGGTCGATCTTCGCCCCGTCCGACGACAAAGACATCGTCCACTCCCCCATCGATCAACGTGGTGACCAGCGTCCAGACGAACGTCGATCCGTTCGGCATCGTCAGCAGCGCCTTGGGACTGCCCATGCGCGTCGATGCGCCGGAGGCGAGGATGATGCCCGGGATCACGAGGGAATTGTACCGATCTCTCGGGGCTCAGCTTGCCCGAAGCGCGCCCGATCGCGACCGCGCGAAGGCCGGAGCTCGTGACTGGGGGCTCTCCTGGCCGAAGCTCTGAATCGAATGTTCGGACAGTCCGCCTTCGCCAAGGCTACGGCGGGACAACCTTCCCCCAGTCATCAGCGAAGGTTGGCTTGCCCAGCCGAAGCTCGCGGCTCACGATCCAGCCGCGAGCGAAGGCTGGCGGAAGCGCCTGGGAGTCGAACCCAGCCCGCCCGCTATTACGCAGGCAGCGACCGATTTTGAAGACCGGGAGGGCCACCGGGCCCCGTTCGCTTCCGTTGACTGATTGTACGAAAGGGAAGGCGTGAGGGGTAAAAACCGGAACCGGGAGGAGCGGATCCGGTTGTCAAACGCGTTTGGCTGAGGCACGAGCGGGGCGAGGCGCCCCGCCCGCCGGGAACAGTGCGGAGACGAGAATCAGCCTTCGATCAGGCGGACCTCTCCGGCGCGCGGACCCTTGCCGGAGTCCTCTGGGGTGAATTCCACGCGCTGGCCCTCCCGCAGCAGCTCGAACACGGCGCCGCGGACGGAGCTGCGGTGGAAAAAGTGCTCGATTCCACTCTCGTCACGAATGAAACCGAAGCCCTTGTCAATCAGCAGGCGCGCTATGGTCCCGGTAGGCATACGTCCTCCGATGAACGGCCCCCGGGAACATCCCGGGGCGAGACAAGCTGAGTGCAGGGGACAGGGCCGGGAGGACGCGGCCCTCAAATGCCAGGAACGCCGACGACCTTCCGCTCTACCTGCGCCTCACGCGAGCCGGGCTCGGGTCCCGGCGCGCTGAGCTTGAAAACGCGGTCAGTGTAGGGAGTTCCACCCGGGAAGTCAAGAAATCAGGCTATTTAGAGGCAGTGCCCTCGATCGGGGCAGCGGGCCCTGCGGGCCCATCCGTTTTCTCCGACGGATGGGCTGGCTTCGGTGGTGCACTATACGTCGTCCAGAAATGTCTGCCGCAGAGAGGACAAACCCAGAACTGATCCGGCTTCCATTCGCCACCGGAAACCGGGTCGCGCATCTCCATCTGCGAACCGCATCGCTGACATCGCATGACTGCATTATACGGACTACGGAGGACACGGAGGTTGAGGAGACGGAGGTGACGGAGGGAACGGAACGAGCTTCAACTCGGAGAAACGGAGTCACGGAGGTTTACGCTCAAGTCTGCGTTCCGAGCCGATGCCGGCCCGGCCATCGGCCGGGCCGAGCGATGGAGCGATACCCCGAGGACACAAGCCGCGATTAATCGCGCGGGCGGCTTGTGTCCTCGGGGTATCGCTCCATCGCCCGCCGCGCACGCGCGGCGGCATCGGCTGCACCTCGTCGTACTACCCGCGCGTCTACCGTTCGCCTCCGTTCCTCCGTGTCTCCGTTTTTGAAGCTTGTTCCGTTCCCTCCGTCCCCTCCGTCACCCACAACTACCCCAGCACCCGCAATACACCCGGTACATCACTCAAGTCGGAGAACACAGATCGATGCTCCGCTCGCGCGCAGGTGATCGACAGTCGAACTCCCGGTCGCCACACCGACCGGCACCGCGCCGGCAGCGAGCGCACACGCGACATCGTGGGGAGTGTCTCCGACAACGAAGACCTGATCGGAGGGGAGGGCCGGCAGACCTTGCGCTCGCGCGCGCTCGACCGCAAACGGCACCAGCGCGTTGCGATCCGCCGCGTCGTCACCGAATGCGCCGCAGCGGAAGTAGCGCCAGAGGTCGAAGTGTTCGAGCTTGATGCGGGCGCCCTGTTCGAAGTTGCCGGTCAGCAATCCAAGGAAGATGTCATCGCGCCTCTCCAACGCATCGAGCACATCGCGCACGCCGGGCATCACCGCCTTCACGCCGCGCCCCGGCTCGAGAATCTCGGTTGTCAGGTGCTTGAGATAACTGTCCCTCAAGTCGGCGAACAGGCGTTCATCGAGCTCGTGCCCGATGCGGGAGAGCGTGTCGTGCAGGATGATCCAGTCGGTGCGTCCGGCCAGCGGGACTTCCTGCAGGGCATCGACGTGTCCGATGATCTCCTCGCACGCGCGGTTCATCGCACGCATTCCTGCGCCGCCGGTCAGCACGAGAGTGCCATCGATGTCGAAAAGCACGAGCTTGCGACACTTGAGCATCATCGCAACCGATCTACAATCGCCCACAGGAGGCATTATGAAATACGGACGTATGGTGTTGGTCGCGACGGCTGCGGCACTGGCCGGTTCGGCCGCGTTGATCCAGGCGCAAGCCATGAAGGCGCATGCGGATATCAAGGGCGATGGAGTAACCGGCCGCGTCGAGCTCGTGGAACGCCGGCAAGGGACGGGAACAGTCGTCGATGTCACGGTTACCGCCACCGGCCTCAAGCCTGGCCTTCACGGCGTCCATCTGCACGCGGTCGGACAGTGCGAAGCGCCATTCACCAGTGCGGGCGGTCACTTCGATCCCGGCCCGGCGAGCAACACCGACCCTGACGTCAATCATCCGTTCCACATGGGCGATATTCCCAACCTCCAGGTCGGCGCAGACGGCAAGGGCGAACTGAAAGCGGTGACGACCCGCGTGACGCTGTCGGCCGGCCCGCTGTCGCTCTTCGACGCTGACGGCACCGCGATCATCCTTCACGGCAACGAGGACAAGGGCGTACCCGGAGAACCCAAGTCCGGCGTCAGCGGCGGCCCGCGCGTCGCCTGCGGGGTAATCACCAAGTAGAGTCCGGCTTTAGCCGGACCCCCAACCCCCTTATCCGAACCACCCCCGCCGCACGGGTTTGAGCACGCCGCTCGCAGGCACCAGTTCCAGCGCGCGACCGACCCGTGTGGCAAACGTCTTGTCCTGCGTGATCGCGAGGGTCGTCATGCGGCGGCCCTCGAGCACCCTCAACACATCATCAGCAAAACCCTTTTGCGCCGCGTCAGGAAGGGCGGCCGTGGGGTGTTCGAGCAGCAGCAACGCAGGCTGCGGGGCCAGCGCGCGGGCGAAGTGCAGCCGCGTGCGTACGGCGGGTGACGCCTCACCCGTCGTTTGCTTCAGCGCGTCGGCCGGAATGCCGCATTCTGCCGCGAGCGCGCTGACCTGCGCCGCAACGTCCGGCGGAATCGGATCGATCTGCAGCGTAAACGGCATCGCCAGGTTCTCCTCGATGGTCGCCGCTTCGATCAGCACCGCGCGCGGACTGACGATGCCGAAGCGATCGAGGGAGGCGAGCCAGTCGTCACCGGTGGTGATCGCCGCCGTGTCGCGGCCGAGCACGCGGACGGTGCCTTCGTCCGGCAGAGCCGCGCCAGTGACCAGATTGACCAGCACCTCGGCTGCTGCCGCATCGAGCCCCATGAGGGCAACGCGGTCGCCCTCGTTGAGCACCAGCGATTGCAGACGCAGCGGGCGAAGTGACTGATAGCCGCGCACGATCCCCTGCAGTTCGACCGCAGGTTGCGCAGCTGCTGGTGGCGAAGACATCTGGCGCGCTCGCGTCAGTGTGTGACACGCGCGCCAAGAGCTTGCGCGCGGAACTCGAGCGCCGCGAAGTCCTCTGCGCTCAGCGAGACGCCACCCAGTACGTTGGCGTGATGCGCCGGATCCGCATGGAAATCGGATCCGCCAGTGACGACGAGGCCGAAAGTGGTTGCGAGATGACGGTACCACTGCTCGGTGTCCGCGCCGTGATCGCTGTGTCGCGCCTCGAGCGCGCTGAGACCGGCCGCCACGAAGCGCGGAATGTCTTCGTCCATGGCGGTCAGCCCGGGATGCGCGAGCGAAGCGATGCCGCCTGCGGTGCGAATCTTCTCCACCACCGTGCACAGTGGAGGCCCGGCGCGCGCCACGAAGGCCGGACATCCGTCCCCGAGCAGCCGCTCGAACGCATCGCGGCGGTCGGTCGCATGCCCGGCATCGACGAGCGCGTCAGCAAGCGCAGGACGTCCGATGCTTCCGCCAGGCGGCAGTGACCCGATGACCGATTCGATGTCCACCGGGTACCCGAGCTGTAGCAGCCGGGCGGACATCTCGCGAACGCGGCGGATGCGGTCCTGACGCTGGCCTTCCAGGAACTTGAGGAGCGGCGACGAACGCGGATCGAAGAAGTATCCCAGAACGTGCACGTCCTTGCCGCGCTCGATCGCGGTGATCTCGATGCCGTTCACGAGTCGAATGCCTGCCTCGTTCGCCGAGCGCCGGCCTTCGTCGAGCCCACCGACGGTATCGTGGTCGGTGATGCTGATCACAGTAAGGCCGGCGGCTGCCGACTGACGGACCAGTTCCGATGGCCGCAGGCGGCCGTCCGAGGCGGTTGTATGGAGGTGAAGGTCGATCACGAAGGCTACGCGCTGGCCGCCTGTCGCGACTTGCGGACCGGTTTCCGGCCGCGCCGCGATCCTTGTCGCTGGATGAGGGCTTTGTATTCGCGGATCAGCAACTCGAGGTGCGCGCGTTCTTCATCGGCGAACTCGAGGAAGATCTGCTTGCCTTCGGAGTCCTCGAACCGCTCGCCGTACCGCTTGAAGAACCGGTGCGACCCGCGCTCGCAGCGAATGCCGATCATCAACGCCTGCCGATCGTCGACGCCCTTGGCGAGCTGCTCGGCGCCAGCGGCGAAGAGACCGTTGGCGGCGCCCTTGAAAAAGAGAAACGTCGGGCGCGATTCGAGCTGCGGATCCTGCTGCAGCAGCTCCTGGTAGCGCCGCTCCAGCGTGCCGAGGTGCTCCTTCTCCTCTTCGGCAAGCTTCTCGAATACCCGGCGTCCCCGCGTGTCGCGCGTAATCCGCGCCGCGCGCGAGTAGAACTCGAGCCCGCTCCGCTCGGTGGCAATCGCGATACGCAGCGCGTCGCGCGCGAAGAGCAACTCCGTCGTCCCCTCGTCGGCGGACACAGCCGGCCGCCCGGTGCGGCAGGCATCGCACGTGCCGTGAATCTGCAGCACGCTCTGCCGCGGCGTGAAATTGCGCGCGGCAGCCACTTCCTCGAGCAATGCCTCGATGTCCGAGCTGAGAAACTCGAACGAGCGGTTGCAGTTCTTGCAGATCAGATGGAAGTGGCGAGGGTGACGATAGGAATGTTCGAAACGGAACTTCCCTTCGCCGAAATCGACCTTGCGTGCAATGCCGGCGTCCACCATCCACTGCAGCGTGCGGTAGATGGTGGCGCGGCTGATCCGCTGGTCCTCGCGCCTGATGAGATCGACGAGATCGTCGGCGGTGAGGTGACCTTCCTGGCGAAGAAAGACGTTGACGATCCGGTCGCGCTTGCTCGACCGCTTGCTGCCTGCTGGCCGAAGGCTATCGAGGTACGCAGACGCCGATTGCACGTCCTGATCATCCAAGAAAGTGCCGTGTTAGACGCTGAACGAGGAACCGCAGCCGCAGGTCGACTTGGCGTTCGGGTTCTTGATCGTGAAGCCGCCGCCGGTGATGTTGTCGACGAAATCGACTTCCGCCCCGCGCAGGTAGCGCGCGCTGATCGGATCCACCAGGAGCCGGACGCCATGCGATTCGATGACGGCGTCGGTGGTCGCGTCGCCTTCGCCCTCGTCGATCATCAGCCCATACTGGAAACCGGAGCAGCCGCCGCCCTGGACGAACACGCGAAGGCCTGCGCTTTCCTTGTTTTCTTCGGTCAGCAGCTCGGTGATCTTCGACGCTGCGGCCGGAGTTACGTTGATCATCAGTGGAGTCTCCCAGGCCCAGGATCGGGCTCGCATCAATTATACCGGCCAGCGCGGCCGGCCATCAACACTATTGCCCCTAACCTTTAGGCCTCAATGACTTAGACGCACGAATCTTCCCACAAGTCCCCGGACGCGCTGACATTTCGCGGTCTGGCTCTACGGCTGTGCCATTTTCGGACCGGTTGGGCTGGCTCGATGCCCGGCGTCTCTTCTGGTCGCGTGTCTCATTGATTCCGTGGTCTGTGTTGGCCCTTCGCGTCGCCCTACGAGCCACGAACCACGAACTACGAACCACGGCTTTTTTCAGCTACCCCTCATCGTCTCGAGCACCACGCCTGACTCATTTTCGATTTGACGATGGAGGCTGTTGCCGTTGGCGTCCATCGTCACGATCGCCGGGAAATCGCGGACCTCGAGGTGCCACATCGCTTCGGGTGTACCGAACTCCATCAGCGACACGCCCTCGACCCGCTCGATGCAGCGCGCGTAGAACTGTGCCGCGCCGCCGATGGCGTTGAGATACACGGCTCCAGAGGCCTGCAGTCCGGCGAGTGTCTTTGCGCCCATGCCTCCCTTGCCGATCACGACCCGAACGCCGTAGCGCTTCAGAATCTCGGCCTGGTAGGGCTCTTCACGAATGCTGGTGGTTGGTCCTGCTGCCGTGACGCGCCAGCCATCGCCCTCCTTGGCCACGACCGGGCCGCAGTGATACAGGACGCCGCCGCGAAGATCGACCGGCGGCTCGTGTTTCATGAGATGCGCGTGCACGGCGTCGCGGCCGGTGAAGACGCGCCCCGAGATCAACACGACGTCGCCCACGCGGAGTGATCGGATCTGCTCCTCGGTGATTGGCGCGCTCAGTGAAATCTCGCGGCCGGTCCGCGGGAAGCCGCTCGCCACCATTTCCGGCGGGAGCATCGGCTTGGATCGCGCGTTGCCGTCACGATACAGCCACGAAGTGATCGCGCCGCTCGTGGCGTCGAGCCTGACGCCCAGGCGGCGAAACGCCCAGCAGTCGTAGGCGACCGACACGAAGAAGCTGGCTGGCAGCCGGTTGAGCGCGCCGATCTTGCAGCCGATGAGCGACGTCGCGCCGCCGAATCCCATGGTGCCGACGGCCAGCCGATTGGCTTCCTCCATGATGGAGGTCTCCAACCCGCGCAGCCGCTCATCCGGATTCACGTCGTCCAGCGTGCGAAACAACTGCTCCTTCGCGTGCACGTACCCCGACGTGCGATCGCCGCCGATGCACACGCCCACCGCTCCCGGGCTGCACCCTTTGCCCTGCGCCTTCCACACGGCGTGCAGCACGCACTTGCGGACTCCCTCGAGCGTTCGATCGGCGCGGCCGAGATGATCGAGCTCCGCCGGCAGCGCGTATTGCGCATTCGTGTTCTCGCAGCCGCCGCCTTTGAGGATCAGCTTGACCTCGATGGAAGGTTCTTCCCACTGATCGAAATGGATGATCGGCGTGCCCGGCCCGAGGTTGTTGCCGGAGTTCACGCCGGTAATCGAATCGACGGAGTTTGGCCGGAGCTTGCCTCGCTTCGTGGCTTCGGCGACGGCCTCACGAATCTGCTTCTTCATCCAGATCTGATTGGCGCCCACCGGAACCTTGATCTCGAACGTCGGCATGCCGGTGTCCTGGCAGATCGGCCCCTCGCACGACTCGGCCTGATCGATGTTCTGTGCAATCACGGTCAACGCCTGGCCCGCCCGCGTCCCCGGCGCTTCGGACGCAAGCGCCAGACCCATCGCCGCGCGCACATCGGGGGGCAGATCGGTGGACGTCCTGGTGATGAGTTCGATCATGCTGTCGAGAAAGGCTGGAAGCATGTGGGAAGTATAATCAGATCGGGGCGGTCGAGCGGGGACGGGAGACGAGGGAACGGGACGGAGACGGAGGGCACGGACCAGGCTTCAACTCGGAGACGCGGAGTAACGGAGCCGGAAAATTTACAGCCCAAAAACAACCAGTTCTCCGTTTCTCCGCGTCTCTGAGTTGAAGCTTGTTCCGTTCCCTCCGTCCCCTCCGTCGGCCACCATGAAACACCGTATAGAACGCGATCCGCTCGGCGACGTTCACGTTCCGGCTGACGCGTACTATGGCGCGCAGACGCAGCGGGCGGTGGACAACTTCCGGATCAGCGGCCTGACCGCGCCGGAGGAGCTCGTTCGCGCGACTATCCTGATCAAGAAAGCGGCCGCAGAAGCCAACGCATCGCTCGGCCGGCTGCCAGCCAACATCGCTGACGCCATCATCCAGGCTGCAAACGAAGCGCTGGATGGGCGGTTCGCGGATCATTTCGTCGTGGACGTGTACCAGGCTGGCGCCGGCACGTCGCACAACATGAACGTCAACGAGGTGCTCGCGAACCGCGCGGTCGAACATCTCGGCGGGCGAAGGGGTGACCACTCACGCGTGCACCCCAACGATCACGTCAACATGGGACAGTCAACCAACGACGTGTTCCCGGCCGCGACGCGCCTGGCGATCCTGCTGATGCTGGACGGATTGCTGGGGAGCGCGCGCGCGCTCGAACGCGGTCTGGCGGAGAAGAGCCACGAGTTCGCCGACGTGCTGAAGACCGGCAGGACTCATCTCCAGGACGCCGTGCCGATGACGCTCGGTCAGGAGTTCGGCGGCTACGCCGACAACGTCGCGCGCGGCGGTGAGGACGTGGCCCACGCCTCGGAACAGCTGAAAGAGCTGAATATCGGCGCCACCGCCGTTGGCACGGGTCTCAACGCGGGCGAGGCCTTCGAGAAACGGGTCGTCACCATCCTCAGCCGGGACACGCGCTTCGCCCTGCGCACCGCGAGAAACCGGTTCCGCGTGACGCAGAGCATGGGGGACGTGCTCGCCTACTCGGGTGCGCTTCGCCGCCTGTCGATCGAGGTTGGCAAGATCGCGTCGGATCTGCGACTGCTCAGCATGGGGCCGCGCGCGGGCATCGCTGAGATCGCGCTCCCGCCCGTGCAGCCAGGCTCATCGATCATGCCGGGAAAGGTGAACCCGTCGATCCCGGAGATGGTGAATCAGGTGTGTTTCCAGGTGATGGGATGCGACCTGACCGTTGCCGTGGCTGCGGAAGCCGGTCAGCTCGAGCTCAACGTCATGATGCCGGTCATTGCCTGGAACACGCTGCACGCGACGCGCATCATGCGCGAAGCGATGCGCACGCTGCAGGACAAGTGCATCGCGGGCATCCGTGCCGACCGCGAACGCAGTCGAGAATTGCTCGATCGCAGTACTGCGGTGGCCACGGCGCTGAGCCCGTACATCGGCTACGAGGCAACCGCGGAAATTGCGAAGGAGTCTGTGCGTACGGGGCGGCCCATTCACGATCTCGTGCGGGAGCGGCGCCTGCTGTCGGAACGCGAGCTGGCCGACATTCTCTCGGTGGAAGCCATGACTTCCCCGGGTGTCGCCGGATCGAGAAAGGAACGAGCGCATGACACGGCAGACCATGGCGATCCTGCTGCTGGCGCTGGCAGGAAGCGGCGTGGCGGTCGCGCAACAGCAACAGCACGGAAGGCTGTTTCTACCCGAAAACCTCGGGCTGCTCGAGGGTCCGGATCGCGAAGTCTGGCAGCGGCCCGATCAAGTCATGGACGCGCTGCGGATCGCCGACGGCAGCGTCGTCGCTGACCTCGGCGCCGGCAGCGGCTGGTTCACCATCAGGCTCGCCAGGCGTGTCGGACCGAACGGCAAGGTCTACGCGGAAGACATTCAGCGCGAGATGATCGACGCCATCGATCGACGGCGGAAGAGAGAGGGGCTGCGCTGGGTCGAGCCCATTCTGGGAACGGCGTTGGATCCACAACTGCCCGCGGGCAAGGTCGATGCCGTGCTGATCGTCGATTCGTATTACGAGATGGAAGAACCGGTCGTGCTGCTTCGTAACGTCGCCAAATCGTTGAAGCCGGGTGGACGCATTGGGATCGTCAACTACACCAAGGCCGGATTCGGACCTGGTCCGCCCATGGAGGAACGTGTCGATCCGTCAGTGGTGATCCGCGACGCCGAAGCGGCAGGTCTGCGCGTTGTCGCGCGTTCGGATTTCCTGCCGTTTCAGTACATGCTCGTTCTCGAGAGGGCCGACTCGCGCGCCCGATGATCCCGGTTCCGGCATTCTTCTCCGATTACCAGGCGCGCGTGGACGCCGAACTGCGGACACTCGTGCCGTCCGAGGGTGAGCCAGTCCAGCGTTCGATGGCGTATACGCTTCATGCGCCGTCGAAACGTGTCAGGCCTGTTCTGACGATGTTGTCGGCGGAACTGTGTGGCGAAACGCCGGCCAAGGCTCTCGCTGCCGCCGCCGCAACCGAGCTCGTGCACGCCGCGTCGCTGATCCTCGACGATCTGCCGTGCATGGACGACGCCCCGCTCCGAAGAGGGCTGCCGGCGAATCACCGCGAGTTCGGTGAAGCCGTCGCGATCCTTGCGGCGTTCGGTCTTTTGAATCTCGCGTTCGGGACCATCTCGCGCCAGTACGAGCCCGCTTTGGCCTCCCGGCTGAACCGGCTACTCTCGGAGGCCGTCGGCACCGATGGCTTGATCGGCGGCCAGGCGCTCGATCTGCTGGCAACCGATCAGCAGATCAGCTTCGAGATCCTGGAACGGATTCATCGTGGCAAGACGGGCGCGCTGTTCAGCGCCTCCGCAACGGCGGGTGCCTTGACCGCTGGAGCGAATGCAGACGTCATTGCCGCGTTGTCCGCGTTCGCCAAGAACCTCGGACTCGCCTTCCAGATCATCGACGATCTGCTCGACGTCGAGGGCAATCCCGCGGAGACGGGCAAAGCCGTTCGGGTGGACGTGAAGAAGACGACCTTCGTGTCGTTCAGCGGTGTGGACGGTGCGCGGCTGCTGGCGCGTGAGCTGTGTCAAACAGCCGATCGTGCGTTGACACCGTTCGGGCGGCGCGCCGATCGATTGCGCGAGCTCTCCGCGTTCGTGGCGGGCAGGAACGTCTGACGTGACAAGCACCGGGCAGGATCGCGACCGCAACGGCAGCCACACCGAAGCCGACATCGACGAGCTTCGCCAGCGTCTTCGCTCGCTCGGTTATCTCGATGCGGGCGTCGATCGGTTCGTCCTGGGGTCTGCCCGGGAAACGCGCACACCGTCCGCGATTGCGCTGCTGTCGAGCCTCCGGATCGGCGCGCTCGGCGGACTCCTGCTCGGACCCGCTGCGGTCGTCGGACTCGGCGGGCGCATGCCCGGCCTCATCACCAGCACGCAGGACGCGATCGTCCTGGCTGTCTACCTGATCTCGTTCTTCGCGATCGCGACGTCCGCGGCGGCATTCGTGGCCTGCCTCGCGGTTGCCTGGATGGCGAGACGAATGGGCACGGAAATGTCAACGCGTGCCCGTCGCCTCTCGGTCGCAGCAGGCATCGTCGTCACGCTCATCTGTCTCGTCTATCTGACGCTGTGGTGGCAGACAGCGAGCGCGGGCCTTGGCTGGTCGGCGCCCGTGCGGACGATGCTGGCGCTGGCGGTGGCGGTTGGAATCAGCCTGCTGCTTGGCCATGCGGTGACCGTCACGGCACTGGCCGTAATCGTCGCAAGCTCCGGACACAGTTTGCAGGTGCCGGGTGTTCCCGGATCGTCCTGGGGCACGTCGCTGGCGGCCGGAGCGCTGGGGTTCGTGGGCGCCGCGGTACTTCTGGTCGCGACTGCCCCAGCCGAGAGCTCACAGACACACACGCCGGCGCTCACCGTCGTTCCAAGTGGTGTTCGCGTACGCGTGCTCGCGATCGACGGTCTGGATCCGACCGTCTTCGAAGAGCTGCGAGCGTCGAAACAGGTGCCTTTCCTTTCTGCGGTCCTCGGCGCGGCAAGTGCTTCGCTGAACCTGCCAATCGCGGAAACGGATCGCCGCGATCCGGCGCGTGCGTGGACGACGATTGCGACGGGACAGCCGGTCGAGCGGCATGGCGTGTACGGACTCGAGACCAGGCGCGTCGCGGGCGTTCAGGGACGCGTGCCGCTCGAGCGAACGGCCGCACGCGTCGTGAGCGCCGCAACCGACCTGCTTCGCTTGACGACGCCTTCGGTCGCCAGCGGGACGGAGCGTCAGGAAAAGACGTTCTGGGAAGTGGCGTCCGAAGCCGGCCTCCGGACCGTCGTTGTCAACTGGTGGGCCACATGGCCGGCTCCCACAGGATCCGGAATCGTGATCAGCGATCGTGCCACGCTGCGGCTCGAGCGCGGTGGAGCACCCGATGCGGAGATCGCACCGGCCGACACATATGAACGGCTGCGTCAACGTTGGCCGGCTATCAAGGCCCAGGCCGCCGACCTCGCCACACGTGCGCTCGGATCTTCGATCGCAACACCGGAACTCCGTCCTCTGCTCCAACGATCGCTCGAGCTCGATGCCGATCAGATCGCACTGGCGTCCGAGGTTGCCGGCGAGACCACGGATCTCGTCGCCGTCTATTTGCCTGGACTCGACATCGCCCAGCACGCGCTGCTCAGCCCGGCCGATGGTCAATCCGCGTCCGCATCTGCCCTGTCGCAGCGGTTGCAGGCAATCCGCGACTACTACGTCGCGCTCGATCGACTCCTCGCGCTGACCGCGGTCGCTTCGCCGAATGAAGTGCTATTCGTCGTCACGGCCCCCGGCAGAGTGGCCGGCGGCGGCGAAGGGCGACTCGCCGCGCGCGGACCAATCGTCCGAGACCGCGCAGACGTTCAAGGGCGGGTGACCGACGTCAGCCCGACAATCTTGTACGCACTCGGCGTTCCGGCGAGCCGGGAGACCGCGGGGGCACCTCTGCTCGGGTTGTTCAGCGATGCGTTTACGACGCGGTATCCCGTCCGGCACGTCCCGACGTATGGACGGCCGTCGAATCGGCCGTTGGAGCGCCAGGGCCAGCCGCTCGATCAGGAAATGATCGATCGACTGAGGAGTCTTGGCTATGTGAGGTAAACCACGGGGGTTCAGGACGGGGGTTCAGACGGGGGTTCACACGAGGGTTCACGACGAGGGTTCAGGACGGGGGTTCAGGACCGTGGTTCACAATCGGCTCGTGTGAACTCGTCGGCCTCGTCGTGAGCCTTCGTCGCAATGAACCTTCGTCGTGAACCTGCGTCGTGAACCGTCGTCGTGAACCCTCGTCGTGAACCCCCGTCGTGAACCCCCGTCCTAGGATGTCTGAACGAAACGCCAGACGGCTGGCAGGATCGTGGCCGCGAGCAGGACCTTGATGATGTCGGCCGGCACGAACGGATAGAGGCCGGTGCGCAGCGCGGCGTCGAGACCGAGTGGAGCAGGCTGTGCGAAGAACGCGAGCCACGAGACGCCAAACGCAAACACGACCGCAAGGCCGCTGGTCATGGCAATCACCGACGTCAGGTAGCGGCGATCGAGCCCACGTTCGGCGAGACGGCCGGTGAGGTACGCTGCAAACGGGTAGCTGATGAGGTATCCGCCCGTCGGACCCAGCAAGCGCAGGAATCCCTGCGGCAGCACTGCTGACGCAGCAAACACCGGAAGGCCTGCGATGCCGGCGGCGAGATACAGAACCTGGCTGGCCATGCCCAGCCGCGAGCCGAGCGCCGCCCCGCCGAGCAGGACGACCATTGGCTGCAGCGTGAACGGCACTGGCGTGAAGGGCAAGGGGATGGAAATCTGTGCGGCGGTTGCGGTCAACGCTGACACGAACAAGACGGCCGCGACGCGAATCGGCGTCGTCAGATCGTGTCGCGCGGCCAGCGTGCCGAGCAGCGTTCCTGTGTTGGTCATTCCGCTTCCTGTTCCTTCAGTCAGGTAGGGTTGATTTGAGCCGGGCCCTACCACAAGGGACTGGAAATTCTACTGTATGCGTACAGCACTGACAATCGCGGGCAGCGATTCGGGCGGCGGCGCCGGGATTCAGGCCGATCTCAAGACATTCGCCGCGCACGGCGTGTTCGGAACGTCGGCCATCACGGCCGTGACAGCGCAGAACACGCTGGGCGTCGACACCTGGCTGGCGATGCCATCCGATCTCGTCACCGCTCAAATCGAAGCCGTCGCCGGCGACATCGGTGCGGACGCCGTCAAGGTGGGCATGCTCGCAAACGCGGCGATCGTCGAAGCCGTTTCCGCCGCCATCGCCGAGCTCGACCTGCCGCTGGTCGTTGTCGACCCGGTCATGATCGCGAAAGGCGGCGACCGGCTGCTCCACGAAGAAGCTGTCGAAGCGATCCGAACGGTGCTGCTCCCTCGAGCGCACATCGTGACGCCGAACATTCCAGAGGCGGAGGTCCTTGCGGGCACGCGCATCGCCTCCCTCGAAGACATGCGTGCCGCTGCCCAACGTATCCTCGAGCTCGGCCCTCGCATCGTCATCGTCAAGGGCGGTCACCTCGACGGTCCGGAGTCGATCGACGTCGTCGCCGGCGCCGCCGGAGATTTCGATGTCGCTCGCGCGCGCATCGACACTTCGAGCTCGCACGGCACTGGATGCACGCTCTCGTCAGCCATCGCGGCGAATCTCGCGCTCGGCCTCAGCGACCGGGAGTCGATTGAACGTGCGCGCGACTACCTGGATGGCGCCATCCGGCACGCGCCGGGAATCGGGCGTGGCCACGGTCCCCTGAATCACTTCTGGCGGGTATACTGAGCTGTTACGGTTTCGGCTAATGTCCGTTTCACGATTTCGCGTCGCGCCTCAGCCCCTGGACCCGGCCTCCGTCGCAGGGACCGTTTCGATCGAGGGATGCGGTGCCGTCGCCACGTTCATCGGTCTGGTCCGGAAGCACAACGCCGGCCGCGAGGTCCTCTGGCTGGAGTACCAGGCCTACGCTCCGCTTGCCGAGAAGTCGTTCGAGCGAATTGCCGTCGAAGCCAGCGAGCGCTGGCCGCAGGTGCAGCTCGCCATCCATCACCGAATCGGCCGTCTGACGATCGGTGAGGCGAGCATCGTGATCATTGCCGCTTCGCCGCATCGCGGTGAAGCGTTCGCCGCCTGCCGTTATGCGATCGAACGGGTCAAGCAGATCTCGCCGATCTGGAAGCACGAGCACTTCGAGGGCGGCGACGTCTGGATCGAGGGGGCAACGGCGGACCCGGAAGATGCGACCGCCCGGCAAGCCGCCATCGAGCGCGCATGGTCGTCACGATAAGACTGTTTGCGCGTCTTCGGGAGCTGACCGGACAGTCGGAACTGTCACGTGAATTGTCAGCTGGCGCCACAGCTGGTTCGGCGTGGCAGTCGTTGGTTCATGAGTTCCCCGCACTCGCCGATTACGGGCGGACGGTGTCCTGCGCGGTCAACGAAGAATACGCGCGGATGACAGATGCGCTGAAGGATGGGGACGAGGTGGCGTTTCTGCCGCCCGTCTCGGGTGGGAGTTAGCGGAGTGGACGGAGACGGGGACGGAGACGGCGAGACGGAGACGACGGAGGACACGGAACGAGCTTCAAAAACGGAGACACGGAGACACGGAGACGCGCAGAGGGGTTACTCGGACTGCGAGCCGATGCCGCCGCAAGGCGGCGGGCGAACGATCGATTGCCCGAGGACGCAAGCCACGATTGCGTAAGTGAGGGTGGCTTGTGTCCTCGGGCAATCGATCGTTCGCTCGGCCCGGCCGCTGGCCGGGCCGGCATCGGCTGCTGCCTCGATGCGTTGAAATCCCCTGAGACCTCCGTTCCTCCGTGTCTCCGTTTTTGAAGCTCGTTCCGTTCCCTCCGTCGACCTCCGTTGCCGTTGCCTCAAGGGATAAGGACACTTACCGTGCTCGACAAACTCACATCGATCGAAGCTCGCTACGAGCAGTTGGCGAGAGAGATCGCCAGTCCGGCGGTCCAGGCGGACTCTGCCAAGTTTCGGAGCTACTCCAAGGAACTGTCGGAAATTCAGGTGCTCGTCGATCACTCCCGGCAGTACAAGGACGTGCTGGAGCAGATCGGAACGACCCAGGAACTGCTCAAAGATCCGGACATGCGCGAGCTGGCGCAGGAGGAGTTGAAGGCGCTCGAAGCAAAGCGCGACACGCTCCAGGCCGAGATCAAGGTGCTGCTGATTCCCAAGGATCCGAACGACGAGAAGAACGTCCTGCTCGAGATCCGTGCCGGCACCGGCGGCGACGAGGCGGCGTTGTTTGCCTCCGATCTCTTCCGCATGTACTCGCGCTATGCCGAGCGGCAGGGCTGGAAGATGGATCTGATGAATCACAGCGAGAGCGGGACGGGGGGTACGAAAGAGGTCATCGCGCTCATCGAGGGGCAGAGGGTGTATAGCCGCCTCAAGTACGAAAGCGGTGTGCACCGTGTGCAGCGGGTGCCGGTCACCGAAGCGAGCGGCCGAATTCACACGTCGACGGCCACGGTGGCGGTGTTGCCGGAAGCTGAAGAAGTGGACATCCAGATCGACGCGAAGGACCTCCGCATCGACACGTTCTGTTCGAGCGGGCCAGGCGGCCAGAGCGTCAACACCACCTACTCGGCCGTCCGCGTGACGCACATTCCGACCGGGATTGTCGTGTCGCAACAGGACGAGAAGTCACAGATCAAGAACCGCGCAAAAGCGTTGAAGGTCCTGCGCTCCCGGCTGTACGAGATGGAAATGCGCAAGCAGCAGGAGGCGATTGCCAAGGACCGCAGGACGCAGGTCGGGACTGGCGAGCGGTCCGAAAAGATCCGAACGTATAACTTCAAGGAAAACCGCATCACCGACCACCGCATCGGGTTCACGATGCACCAGCTGACCGCCGCGCTCGACGGGGATATCGGCGAGCTGATCGATCAAGCCGTCACGCACTTCAACTCCGAGAAGCTGAAGCAGACCACCGAGACCGGCGAAACGAACGGGTAACCCGCCATGGCGGCGAGCCTCCTCAAATGCATCGCAGCCGCTCGCCAGACATTGGTGACCGCCGGCATCGGCGCACTGGATGCGCCCATCGACGCGGAGGTCCTCGCGCGTCATGTCCTCGGCTGGGACCGCGCGACACTTCTCATCCGCGGCCGTGAAGCGCCGCCTGCCGGCTTCGCCGAGCGCTTCCAGAACGTGATTCAGCGCCGTACCCGGCACGAGCCAGTTGCCCAGATCGTCGGGCATCGCGAATTCTGGGGCCTCGAATTCGAGGTGACGCGCGATGTCCTCGTTCCGCGGCCCGAGACCGAGCTGATCGTCGAGGTCGCTCTCGAGATCATCGATCCCACGCGGCAGCTCACCATCCTCGACGTCGGAACTGGAACCGGCTGCCTGGCGATCTCGCTGGCGGTCGAGCTTCCCGCTGCGCGCCTGACCGCCAGCGACATCTCACCCGCAGCCCTTGCTGTGGCCCGCCGCAATGCCGAACGTCATCGGGTCGCGGATCGAATGCGCTTCATTCAATCGAATCTTCTCGATGGCGTCGAAGGCCCGTTCGATCTGATCGTG
The DNA here is from genome assembly GCA_963784195.1 of uncultured Acidobacteriota bacterium. Classification (GTDB taxonomy): domain Bacteria; phylum Acidobacteriota; class Vicinamibacteria; order Vicinamibacterales; family 2-12-FULL-66-21; genus CAVQAH01. Next base: position 55,515 of record CAWARA010000020.1, read on the forward strand.
TCGAACCCGCCCTACGTGCCATCAGGGGACATCCTGCCCAGAGATGTCGCGGAGTACGAACCCCATCAAGCCCTGTTCTCAGGGCCCGACGGGCTTGGACGCCCTTCGGCTGTTGATCGCCAGCGGGTCGGGATACCTCGCGTCCGGAGGCTCGTTGCTCGTCGAGTTCGGATTCGGTCAGGCAAATGCGGTGCGAAGCCCTGGCTGACGGCCGCTGGTTGGCGCTCGATGTCGATTCAGAGCGGACTTGCAGGGTATTGAGCGTGTCGGGTGCTTCGTGCTAGTAGTCGTGGTCCGTAGTTCGTCGCTCGTCGCCCGTCGCTCGAAGGGGCCTCGTCTCGCATCGGCCTCAGCCGGGCGGCCAGCTTCAGACGGCGCCCACCGAGCACGTGCAGATGGATATGAAACACGGTCTGCCCCGCCTCCGCGTTGCAGTTGAACACAGTGCGATACCCGCGATCTGCGACGCCATTCTCCGCCGCCAGCGCTGCCGCACGCCTCACCATTTCTCCTACCAGGCCGTCGTCAGCTGACGTCAGTTCGTTCAAGCTGGCAATGTGGCGCCTGGGCACGACCAGCAGGTGCATCGGCGCCTGTGGGTTGATGTCCTTGAACGCGACAACGCGCTCGTCGGAATAGACGATGTTGCCGGGAATCTCACCGGCGATGATGCGGCAGAAAAGGCAATCGGCCATAACGCATTCTAGCGGTCCTGCCAGCGCGAAGCACGGACCACGAACTACGGACTACGGACCACGGACTACGGACTACGGACTACGGACTACGGATCTCAGCTTGTATCAGCCGTTAGCTAACAAATACTGCCCCCTGCCCGCCTCCCGCGACAGGAAGAAGTCCACCACCTTGTAGCCACGGCTGAAGTAGGACTGAAAGATGCGGCGGGTACTCATGCGCCATGCGAGGGCGAGATCGGGATCGCGGCGCTGCATGTCGCCGAAGCCGGTGGGGATCTCGACGAGCAGGCGGCGAGCGTCAAGGGTCAGGTCCCCATCTGAAGGCGCAATCCAATCGCCGCCTGGTTTCGAGGGGTTCACGATTGGTGCACTCGTGACGGAGCTGTCTCGGACGGACGGTCCGCGGCTGGCGATGCGGCGCTCGACGTGCGGCTCGCGCAAGCGCCACTCGGCCACGAACCGATCGGTCGGCGTTCCGCGGTGCAGCGGGCTGCTCGACTCTCCGTAGATGTTCTCCTCGTACTCTTCGACGACCACACCGAGGCGCGCGAAATTGAGGTGGGCGTTCAGCGCCTGGAGCGGATCGTAGGTCCATTCGATCAGGTCGATGCCCATGGCGAGCGTGGCCAACCGCTGTTCGAGCTTGAGCCGCACGCCGAGACCGGAATCGCGGGCGTCGGGCGTCACGCCAAGCATGTGCGACCACTGCGTCGGCCGTCCGTCTTTCAGCGCCGGAATCGAATACACGAACCCCTTCATCTCCCCGTGATCGTCGAACGCACCGAGCAGAACCCCGCCTCTCTTGATCGAGACGATGAGCACGGGCGGCGGCACCACGTCTTCCGCGTCGGTGTAGCCCCAGACGATCTTCTCGAGCTCGGCCACTTTCCGGCAGTCCTCGAGCGTGGTGAGCGGACGGATGAGCATCAAAGCAATCCTGGCAAATCACGAAGCGTATTGATGACCGGAACGTCCGGCGGGCAATCCTCGCGCGGTCCCGAACGCGAGACGAGGACCGCGCGGATCCCGAGACGCCTGGCGCCTTCGATGTCGTGCGCGAGGCTGTCGCCAACCATCACCGCTTCTTCCGAGCTCGCGCCGGCCCTGCCAAGCGCAGCCTGAAAGATGCTGGGATGCGGCTTCATGAACCCGTGTTCGGCAGAGGAGATTGTCACGTCGAACAGGCCTTCGAGATCGAAATGCGCCTGAAACGACGTCAGACAGCGCTGGGTATTGGAGATCAGGCCGATCTTGATGCCGGCCTCCTGTATCGCCCGCAAAACGTCCGGCACATCCTCATACAGCTCGAAGTGCTGACAAGCCGACCATTCGTCGTAGATCTCCTTCGATGCTTTGTCGACGCCGGAGCCGGTCCCGCCCATGCCTTTGATGATTCGATTCGTGTAGTCGAGAAAAACCTGCGGATCGTAGCGGCCGCCGGCGGCATCGAGCATCGACGACGCGGCCTGAACGGCGGCCGCGAAGCGTTCAGGATCGACGACCACGCCATGGCGCGCGCAGAAGTCACGATATCCGGTGCCCTGAAACGCCGGCCCGGGACGGATCAGCGTGAAATCGACATCGAAGAAGACGGCTCGCGTGGGAGGTCGGGCGGGGGTCAATTCGTCAGGCACGTACACTCAAGCTGGCTTCGGACAGCGTTGTGCCGTCCATTATACAGGTCGGCCTGCAAGCACTGAGCGAGTTTGAGCCCGTAGATATTGATGTTTTTGTCCTACTGCGGAGGTTCGTCAGTGGCCCCACGCTTGCATTTGTCTGTGATTACGAACGCGCGGAGGATAACCGCACCGCTACGGACGGGTGTTTGAGCTTCTTTTTGCCCAGGTAGAATCGCACGCGACAGAGTTGGAGGCAGATCATGTTGAAACGAATGTTCGTAGCGCTGTCGATAGCCACGGTGGCGCTCACGGGCTTGGCGGCACAGGAGAGCGCGACGTTCACGCTGCGCTCGGGGGAACGCATCAGCGGGCAGCTCGTCGACATGGGCGGCTCCGGTTTCGCTGTGCGCGTGAACGGCCAGGACCGGAATATCCCCTTGGGCGAAATGGCGTTGATCGACTTCAGTGGATCTTCGATGAGCCAGTCGGACTGGGATCGCGTCTCGGGACAGCACGTGCTGTGGCTCCGAAACGGGCAGACGCTGACCGGAGAGCTCCTGGATGTGGGCGGCACGTCGCCCCTGCGGATCTCGTTCCGGGCCGATGGCGGCGAGCGTACGCTCCAGTCCGGTGAGGTCAGCCGCATTGCCCTCGGCCGGCCGTCCAATATCGAGTCCGTCAGCGGAAGCGGTGGCGGCAGCGGCGGCGGCAGCATCACCGTTTCAGCGCGCCAGCCGTGGACGCCCACCGGGATCACCGTCCGGAGAGGCGAAATGCTTTCGTTCACGGCCGAGGGCGAGATTCGTGTCGGCGGCTCCGATGACGTGGCATCCGCAAGCGGGGTGCAAGTGCAGCGCTTCGATCCGCGGGCGCCGATGCGGCAGGTCCTCGTCGGCGCACTGATTGGCCGGATTGGAAACAGCGCTCCGTTCGGGATCGGCACGCAGGGCAGCTTCCCGGCGCCGGCCGCGGGTCAGCTCTTCCTGGGGATCAACGATTCGAACTTCTCCGACAACGACGGTGAGTTCAGGGTCCAGGTCAATCGCGGAGGAACGCAGCGGCGGTAGCGCTCCTTCAGCGAAGGCATGCTGAGGCCGGCCCCGGAAACTCCGGGCGCCGGCCTTTTCTTTTGCTCAGACTCGAGCGCCCGTCGTCGTTTCGGAGTCGAATCCGGACTGCCGCCGCGGAAACCGAGAGCTGAGGGTTACAATATTTAGATATCCATGCCGGACTGGAAGGCCACACTCAACCTGCCGCGGACCGAATTTCCGATGAAGGCGAACCTTCAGGCTGCCGAACCGGCAGCGCTGGCTCGCTGGAAGGAAATGGGACTCTACGACCTGATTCAGAAGAGCCGGATCGGACGGCCGAAGTTCGTGCTTCACGACGGCCCCCCGTACGCCAACGGCAAAATCCACATCGGGACGGCGATGAACAAGATCCTGAAGGATCTCGTCGTCAAGTCACGGACGATGATGGGCTTCGAGGCGCCGTACGTCGTGGGCTACGACTGCCATGGACTGCCCATCGAGCTGCAGGTCGATCGGGAACTGGGTCCTAAGAAGCGCGAGATGTCCGTGGCGGACTTCCGACGCGCGTGCCGCGCCTATGCGACACGGTTCATCGACGTGATGAGCGGAGAGTTCCAGCGGCTGTTCGTGTTCGCGGACTGGGATCGTCATTACCTGACGATGGACTTCCGCTATCAGGCGGCGATCGTTCGGGCCCTCGGAAAGTTCGTCGAACGCGGCCTGATCTACAAGGGCAAGAAGCCCGTTCATTGGTGCATCCACTGCCGGACGGCCCTGGCGGAGGCCGAGGTCGAGTACGAAGATCACGTCTCGCCGTCGATCTATGTGGAGTTCCCGCTCGATCCCGCGAGTGGCGCCGAGCTGGCATCCAGAATCCCGGCGCTCTCGGGACGAGACGTCTCGGTGTTGATCTGGACGACGACGCCGTGGACGATTCCGTCGAACCTGGCGATCGCGTTTCACCCGGAGTTCGATTACGGCGCCTACGATGTCGACGGCCGTGTGGTGATCGTCGCGACCGCGCTCGCCTCCCGCGTGGCGGAGATCGCGGGACGATCATTTGGTGCACCGCTTGCGACGTTCAAGGGTGAAGTACTTGAACGGATTCGCTTCCAGCACCCGCTCTACGCTCGCACGTCGCTGGGCGTGCTCGGCGACTACGTGACGCTGGAGCAAGGGACGGGCGCGGTACACACGGCGCCGGGTCATGGCAGCGATGACTTCAACACGGGCGTGAAGTACGGGCTCGAGATCTACGCTCCGGTCGGTCCCGGGGGACACTTTCTCGATACCGTCGAGCTGTTTGGCGGCCGCCGGGTATTCGACGCCAATCCGGACATCGAACGCGCGCTTCAGGAACGGGGCCGGCTCTGGCACCGCTCGTCGTTCGAGCACTCGTACCCGCATTGCTGGCGGTGTCACAACCCGGTGATCTTTCTCGCAACGTCGCAGTGGTTCATCGCGCTCGACAACGGGACGCTGCCGGACATCGTGACGACCTCCGGCAATGGCACCCCGACGTTGCGGGAGGCGGCGGTGGACGCCGTGCAGCACAAGGTCAGTTGGGTGCCGGCCTGGGGCCGCGACCGCCTCGGCAACATGCTGCTGAACCGGCCGGACTGGTGCATTTCGCGTCAACGGGCGTGGGGCGTTCCGATTCCCGCCGTGGACTGCGCGAAGTGCGGCGAAGCGCTGCTGACGCCCGCGCTCGTCGAACAGGCGGCATCCAGCTTCGAACAGCATGGTGCCGACGCCTGGTACGAACGGCCGACGGCGGAGTTCATTCCGGCGGATCTCGTGTGCCCGCAGTGCGGCGGTCGCGAATTCGAGCGCGAGCGTGACATCCTGGATGTCTGGTTCGACTCCGGTTCGAGCCACGAGGCCGTACTGCCGTTCCGCGACGAATTGCGCTGGCCAGCGGACGTGTACCTCGAAGGCAGCGACCAGCATCGCGGATGGTTTCAGAGCTCGTTACTTGTCGGCCTGGGGACTCGCGGGGCGCCGCCGTTCAGCCAGGTAGTCACCCACGGCTTCGTCGTCGACGAAGACGGCAAGAAGATGTCGAAGTCTGTCGGCAACACGATTCTGCCGCAGGACATCATCAAGGAAAGCGGCGCCGAGATCATCAGGCTCTGGGTAGCGATGGTGGACTTCCGCGAAGAAGTCCGGCTCGGCAAGCAAATCCTCGCGCGCGTCGTCGAGGCGTACCGGAAGCTGCGGAACACCTGCCGGTACCTGCTGGCGAATCTGTACGACTTCGATCCGGCGACCGATCGCGTGCCACTTGCGGAGATGCACGACGTCGATCGATATGCGCTGGCGCGGTATGGCGAGGTCGCGGTCGCGGTGCTGGACGCCTATCGTGACTACGACTTTCCGACCATCTTTCAGCGAGTGAACCAGTTCGTCACCGTCGATCTGAGCGCGTTCTATGCCGACGTGTCGAAGGATCGTCTCTACACGTTTGCCGCGGGATCGAGTGAGCGCCGCTCCTGCGCAGACCGCGATGTTCGTGATCGCCGACGGGCTCGTCCGCATGCTGGCGCCGATCCTTGCCGTCACCGCCGACGAGCTCTGGCGTCACCTGCCGGGCAAGCGGGAAGACTCCGTGCACATGGCGGAGTTCCCGTCGAGAGAGTCGGTGATGGCGTTGTTGGATGACGAACTGGTCGCGCGATGGGAACGCCTTTCGGCGATTCGCGATCAGGTGAACGCGGCGCTTGAAATCAAGCGCCAGGACAAGACCATCGGCACGTCGCTTGGGGCGCGAGTCACGCTGCGGGCGACGGGAGAAACGGCCGATCTGCTCAGGCGGCACCTCGAGGACCTGCCGATGCTCTTCATCGTGTCCCAGGTCGAGCTCCACGCCGGATCCGGCGATGCGCTCGACATCGCCGTCGCGAGAGCTGACGGTGAAAAGTGCGGCCGCTGCTGGCGGATCGTTCCGTCCGTCTCACCTGAGCCGGCGACAGAAGGACTCTGCGATCGATGCATCGACGCTGGTGCACGGGCGGCTGACGTGATGGCCAGCTGACGTGGAAATGAGCACCCAGCAGGAGCCCGTGCCGCCAGTCGAGGTTCCGCCGGCGGAAACCGGCGAGGTCCGCAACTACGCGCGCCCTGTCGAGGTCATCACAATCGCCAGCGTCGTCGGCCTCGACCAGCTGACGAAGGAGATCGTGCGCCGGACGATTCCGTTGGGTGAGCACCGGCCGGTCATCGACGGCCTATTGGACATCGTGCACGTCCAGAACACGGGTGCGGCGTTCGGGTTGCTGAACGCCGCCGACTTTCCGTACAAGCCGCTCGTCATGATCGGTATCGCGGCCATTGCGCTGGTCGCGATCGCGGCTTACGCGACACAGCTCGGCTTTCAGGAACGGCTGGCGCGATTCGGACTGTCGCTCATCCTCGGCGGGGCTTTCGGAAACCTGATCGATCGTGCGTTTGCCGGACACGTCGTGGACTTCGTCGACATCTACTGGGGCAGCTCGCATTTCTGGGCCTTCAATGTCGCTGACGCGGCCATCACCAGCGGCGCCGCCCTCGTGCTGCTCGACATGATTGGACTCGGACGACAGCATGCATCCCATTCTCTTTGAGATCGGCGGTTTCCCGGTTTACACCTACGGGCTGCTGCTCGCTGCAGCGTACCTGCTCGGGCTGCAATTCGCCCTGATGCGCGCCCGCAGTCGCGGCCTCGACGCAAACCGGGTAATGGATCTGGGCATCTGGATCATCGTCAGCGCGCTCGTCGGAGCGAAGCTGCTCCTGCTGATCGTGGACTTCGACAAGTTCAGCCGGAATCCGGCTGACCTGATGAACCTGGTGCGCTCTGGCGGCGTGTTCTATGGCGGCCTGATCGCCGCGGTCTGTGTCGCGCTCTGGTACCTGTGGCGCCACAAGATGCCTGTCTGGACGGTCACGGACGTGTTCGCGCCTGGCATCGCGCTTGGTCACGTAATCGGACGGCTCGGCTGTCTCTTCGCGGGCTGCTGTTTCGGAAAGCCCACGAACGTTCCCTGGGCGATCACGTTTCACAGCGAGTTCGCAGCACAAAACGTCGGGACGCCGCTCGGCATCCCGCTGCATCCCACCCAGCTCTACGAGGCTGGTGCGGAGCTGCTGATTCTCGGCTTTCTGCTCCTGACCGAACGGCGGGGCCGTCCGTTTCCCGGCCGGACGTTCTGGAGCTACATGTTCCTGTACGGCGTCTCGCGATTCATCATCGAGTTCTACAGGTACGATGCCCGTGGCATGGTCGGTTCGCTCTCGACGTCACAGTTCGTATCTATCCTCATCGTGCCGCTCAGCATCGTGATGCTGATCCTGCTCGCGCGCCGTTCCGGCCCTGTAACCGAACCCGTAGGCCGCCGCGCAAGAGCGGCCTAGAAGAGACCCGAGCACCGAGTCCCGAGCACCGAAGCACCGAGCACCGAATGACTCACCTCCGCGTCGTTCTCGTCGAGCCCGATCACGATGGGACGCGCCTGGATAACTTCCTGACGGCGTTGCTGCCCGAGCAGTCGCGCTCGCAGCTGCAGCGCCTGATCAAAGACGGCCGTGTGACCGGGCCCGGCGGTGGCCTTCGACCGAGCACGCAGGTGCGCGCCGGTCAGACGTTCACGATCGACATACCGCCGCCTGAGCCGACGTCCGTCGAACCGGAAGCCCTGCCGCTGCGCATCGTGTATGAAGACGATGATGTGGTGGTGCTGGACAAGCCTGCGGGCATGGTCGTGCACCCGGCTGCCGGGCACCGCAGCGGAACGCTCGTCAATGCGCTCCTGCATCACGTCAAGGGTCTCAGCGGCATCGGCGGCGAAGTCCGTCCGGGCATCGTGCATCGGCTGGACCGCGGAACATCCGGGCTGATGGTTGTCGCCAAGCACGACGCCGCGCACCAGGAGCTGTCGCGACAGTTCAGCGATCGGGAAGTCGAGAAGGAATACGTCGCCCTCGTCTGGGGTGTCGTGCAGGCAGGCCGGCGCATCGATGCAGCGATCGGACGGGACCCGAAGGATCGTCAGAAGATGTCGACACGCGCGAGACGCGCGCGCAGCGCCGTGACGCGTGTCACGTGGGCGCGGCATTTCAAGGGGGTGTCGCTCCTGAAAGTCGCGATCGCGACCGGGCGCACACACCAGATCCGCGTTCACCTGAGCGCGATCGGTCATCCGATCGTCGGCGACCCGACCTACGGCGGAGTCCATCGACGGGTGCCTGGCGATCTGCGTGCGGTGATGCGCCTGGAGCGGCCCTTCCTGCACGCGGCGCGGCTGTCCTTCACCCACCCCACCGACGGCCGTCGCGTTGATTTCGATTCGCCCTTGCCGCCGGATCTCGAATCAGTAGTCGACGAGATCATCGAAGCACAAGAGAACTCGTGATCGTAGTTCGTGGTTCGTGGTCGTGGCTCGTGGCTCGTGGCTCAGCCTGATAGCCGGACGCACACGGAACACGTCGCTGAGTCGTCACGCCCGACCTGAAAGGTCGGGCCTACAGTGACAGATTACGCTCCACGACGAGGTAACGATGGAAAGCGCGGAGGTTCTCTCGCACGAGCGGGTGTTCGACGGCAAGGTCTTCAACGTCGACCGCGACGTCGTGCGCATGCCGAACGGGCGGGACGTCACCGTCGACGTCATCCGTCATGCGCGATCGGTGGTGCTTCTGCCGATTCCGGAGCCGGGACACGTCATCCTGATCAGGCAATATCGCTACCCGGTGAACCGGTGGCTGTGGGAGCTCCCGGCGGGTAACGTCGATGAAGGCGAGGAACCGGATGCCGCGGCGCGGCGTGAATGCCACGAGGAGATCGGCCAGGTGCCAGACACCATCGTGAGGCTCGCCGCGCTCTACCCCACGCCGGGCTACAGCGACGAAGAAATGATCTTCTATCGCCTCTCCGGACTCTCGGTGCCAGCAGAGGCGGCGGCCCTTGACGAGGACGAGGACATCGAGCCGCGAACGTTCCGGCTCGCGGACGCACGCGAGATGGTCCGCCGTGGCGAGATCGTCGACATGAAAACTGTTGCTGGCTTGACGATGCTGTAACGACCGGCCTCAGCCCAATTCACGTTCGTAATGCCCGACGTCATGCGCGCAACACGCCGTCACTTGTTCGCGGCGTTCCTCAACCAGATATCGCCGGCGAAGGTGGCGTGGACCATGGCGAGGGTACGACCGTCCGCCGAGAGGCCGAACCTCACGTCGCCCGTCGGGATGAAGGACGGGTAGTTCACGAAGGTCGTTTGCCACGAGTTCGTGTCCACGAGCAGGAATCGCCGGGCCCTTCGCTGGCTCAACAGGAGTTGTGAACTAGACGGAATCCAGCCAAGTATGCCGCCGTCAATGGCAGCAGTCCGATACGTCCGGGAATCGAGTGAGTAGATCGCCAGCAGGTCACCCGATCGCAGCGCGAGGCGGCGGCCATCCGCGGACCACGCCCGGTGGTCCGCGTCTATCGAAGGCGACTCCGATGGTCCGCCTGGAAGCGGCAGCACGACGTTCTGTGGTGCGGAACTCGTGCGGCTCGCGTCGAAGATTACCGTGCGGTGGCCCGGCTCTTCCCATGCCGCGACGAAGGCGCCGTCCGGCGACCAGTGAGGACGCGTCCAGTCGTGCGCCTCCGTTGGTGCGTCAATGGACGGAGGTGACCACCGTCGGCACTGATGACCCAGAGGCCCCACCGACCGCCGCGGTCGGACGCGAAGGCGACGAGCTCGCCGTTGGGCGACACCTGCGGATCGCGGTCGTGGTACGCGTCATTCGTCAGATGTCGGAACCGGGTACCGTCCCGTTCGACTGCGAAAATGTCCTCCGGATCCGAAATCGCCGCCTGCGCGAGCGCGAGCCATTGCCCATCGGGCGACGGATGCGGCGGCAGCCAGAACCGCGTGCCGGTCGTAACCGGTTGCGGCGGGCCGCCGATCGTCGCGGTAGCGGCATCGAACGACAGCACGCTGACGTTGCTCTCCGCGCGGACGTCAGAGTAAACGATTGTCCCGCCCCGGCCCGTCCTGGGATAGCTGACGAATGCGGTAGGGAGAGTGACCGGCTCGGCCGGGCCGGTTACGTTGCCTGACACCGGCTCGACGGGCACGCGCCAGAGCCCGCGCGGGCCGGCGCGATTGCTCAGGAAAAACAGCGCGCTGCCGTCCACAGCCCACACTGGGTTCCAGTTGTGGGCCTCGCCCGTCAAACGCCGTGGAGCACCCCCGGCCGCTGGGACCATGAACAAATCGCGGCTCCAGCCGAGCGCACCCCTCGTCCAGAACGCAATCCATCGTCCATCAGGCGACCAGGCAGGATCGCGCGCGTCGTCCAGTTCGAGTCGCCGACTCTGCGCCGACGTCACGTTCACGATCCACAGCTCGCTCGTCGAGTGGTACGCTTCGATGGGTATCCAGTCCGTACGTCTCGTGGTGAATGCGATCTCGTCGCCGCCTGGCGACCAGGCCGGATGGAATCCGCGATTCGTCAAACGCCTGGGCGAGCTTCCGTCCCGTGCCATGACGAAGATGCCGCCCTCGCCTTGCCCCAACGCGAACGCGATCTGAGCGCCATCCGGCGAGAACACCGGACTGAGTTTCCGGCCCGGAGCCTCACAGGTGAGACAGACGGGCGCCAAGCCGCCGATAGCCTGAAGATAAATCTCCTCGGGTTCGTCCCCATACGACTTCGTCGCGGTGTAAAGAACCCATTTCCCGTCGGGCGAAACGCTCGGCCAGAGGTGGACGCCCGACGACGAGGTCAGCTTGACGTAACGTAGGCGGAGCCGGATCGTCCGGACTGCCGCCGGTCAGCGGCCACAGGCCCGCGAGCGCTCCGAGAACGCCGACGAGCGCGACCAGCGTCACCGTCGCCAGGCGCGAGGAACGCCGAGGTTTGGCTGCTGGTTCCACCAGTGGAGCAGCCGTCTCTTCTGTAGCTTCTACGTCAGCAACAAACCGGTAGCCGCGACGAGGTACTGTCGCGATGAAACGTTCGCCGTCGTCGTTGCGGGAAAGCACTCGTCTGACGAGAAACACCAACTGCGTGAGACTGGCGTCCTCGACCGCGGTGTCGGGCCACAATGCGTCCAGTAACTCAGACTTCGACACGACGCGGTGGCGCTGCTCCACCAGCATCAGGAGCATGTCGAAGGCCTTCGGCGTCAGCGGGACGGGGATCCCGTCTTGAGCCAGTTCACGTCGCGACGGCACCAGCACAAACGAGCCGAACGCATATCCGCGAAGCTGAGTCATATCAGGCAGGAGGTAGTGTGTCGCGCGCGATTCTACAAAAATGACGGCGGCGTGAGAAATCGTGAGCCCCGCGTGAAGACTTCACGGCCACGGGAACGCGATGCTGCTCGGTGTGGGGGCGTGGGCTTCGATCGCCGTCTTGATCGCCGTCGGGATGCAGTTGACAGACCCGGGGGGAGGTGAGACCCCGAGGGTACCGCCGCGCATCCGGACCGAATCCAGGGATCTGGCTCAGCTTGCGGCGCGGACCCACGAGCAGTCGCCGACGTTTCGCAACCTCATTGCCGTGCTGGAAGGCTCCGACGTCGTGGTTTATGTAACCTACGGCCGGTGCGCGGGCGACGCAAAGGCCTGCTTGCGATTCGTGTCGAAGGCAGGTCCCCATCGATATCTGCTCGTGAAACTCGACCAGTTCATCAGCTCCTTCCATGAACATCCGGGCCTGCTGGCTCACGAACTCCAGCACGCCGTCGATGTCAGTCGGACCGCTGAGGTCGTCGATGACCCGTCATTCCTCAGATTCGTGGCGAGCAACAAACAGCCGTCCACTCGCAACTCCGAGACGCTGGCTCAGCAAGTGGCGCGCGAGGTCACTCAAGAAGTCCTCGCAAGGACGAAATGACTTCGGTGTAACCAATCTGCCATCTGCGATCTGCCTTATCACGCGCCCTAAGACTGGTGCGTGCTTGCCTGGCGTGCCTGTACTTTAGCCCGCGCCCACTCGATTCGCGGGCGGTGTTGCGACAAGCGTCTCTGCGGGACCGCGTCGGGCACCGCACACTCGCTGCGCGGAGGCCTGTCAACTGGCGCCGTTACTCAGAGGCAGCCGAAATCGCTTCGATGACCGTGCCGACGTGCACCTCCACCGTGTCTTCGACATCCGCCGCATAGCCGCCGGCCAGCACGACCGCTACTGGCGCCCCCGCGTCGCGCGCCGATTCGAAAACCATCCGATCCCGTCGTCTGAGCCCTTCGAAGGTCAGCGCCAGGCCGCCAAGACGGTCACGCTCGAAGGGATCGGCGCCCGCCAGGTAGAGCACGAGCTGTGGTGCCGACGCCATAACGCGCGGCAACGCCTCGCGCAGACGATTCAAATAGTCGCGATCGCCGGTCGCGTCACCCAATCCGATGTCCAGGTCGCCTCGCGGCTTGAACATCGGATAGTTGTGCTGCTGATGCATCGAGAACGTGAAGACGGACGGATCGCGCTCGAAGACGACCGCCGTGCCGTTGCCATGGTGCACATCCAGATCGACGATCGCCGCGCGTTCGATGCTGCCGTCCCGCTGAAGCCGCCGGATGGCCACGGCCACATCGTTGAACAGGCAGAAACCTTCACCATGATTGGGGAAAGCATGGTGCAAGCCCCCACCGAGGTGCACCGACACGCCATCTCTCAGCGCGTGCCCGGCGGCCTGACAGGTCCCGCCACTCATCATGCGGAATCCGTCCGCCAGCTCCGCCATCCACGGCAGTTCGAGTGTACGAATGTCGTCGTCCGACAACGTGCTGTTTCGCACCTTGTCGAGATATTCAGAAGTGTGGACCAGCGCGAGGTCGTCCCAGGAGCAGGGCTCCGGAGCGATGAGGTCGGAAGCGTCGAGGATGCGCTCCGCCACGAGCCGTTCGGCGATCCGGCGGTACTTGATCGTCGGCCAGATGTGCTCGCCGAGGTCGAGCTCGTAGCGTGGTGAGTAGATGACGCGCACGCGGCGCGGCGTTACACCGTCGCCGCGTCGAGCGGCATGCCCGTATGCGTCTGGTTCGCGGAGGGCTGCAGCGCGAGCGCGAGCACCTCCTCGATGTGCGACACGTAGTGAATCGTCAGTTCCTTGCGCAGCTCGTCGGTCAGGTCTTCCTTGATGTTCTTCTCGTTCTGCCGGGGAAGAATGACTTCCCTGATGCCATGACGCCGTGCCGCCAGGACCTTCTCCTTGATTCCGCCGACGGGCAGCACGCGGCCCGACAGCGTGATCTCTCCGGTCATGGCGATGTCGCCGCGCACCGAACGTCCGGTCAGTTCTGACGCCAGGGTCGTGACCATGGTCACACCGGCGGACGGACCATCTTTGGGAATAGCGCCGGACGGGACGTGGAGGTGTATTTCCGCATCCTTGTAGAAGGACGGATCGACGCCATAGCGCTTGGCGTTGGCGCGGAACCACGACAGCGCAGTCCGCGCGGACTCCTTCATCACGTCGCCCAGGTGGCCCGTCAGCGTCAGGCTGCCGCCGCCCTGCATACGCGACGCCTCGACGAACAACACCTCGCCGCCGGCAGGCGTCCACGCGAGACCAACGGCGACCCCTGGATCCTTCGTCCGGTTCTCGATCTCTTCGTCGAGAAACGTCGGGGCACCGAGCATTTCGACGACCAGATCCAGCGTGATCACGACCTTCGATTCGTCGCCCTCCGCCCGCTTGCGCGCGACCTTGCGGCAGAGCGCCCCGATCTCGCGCTCGAGGTTCCGCACGCCCGCTTCGCGGGTGTAGCCGCGGATCACCGAGCGGATGGCCGGTTCGGTGAATTCGAGCTGCTCCGGCGTGAGCCCGTGATTCCGTATCTGCTTCTCGATCAGGTGCTCGAGAGCGATCTTCAGCTTCTCTTCCTCGGTGTACCCGGCCAGCTCGAGGACCTCCATTCGGTCGCGCAGCGCAGGCGGAATCGGATCGAGCACGTTGGCGGTCGTCAGGAACAGCACCTCCGACAGATCGAACGGCACATCCAGGTAGTGATCGCGGAACGTGTTGTTCTGCTCCGGATCGAGAACCTCCAGCAGGGCGGAAGCGGGATCGCCGCGGAAGTCCGAACCGAGCTTGTCGATCTCGTCGAGGATGAATACGGGGTTCTTCGATTCGGCGCGGCGGAGTCCCTGAATGACCTGACCGGGCAACGCGCCGATGTAGGTCCGGCGGTGTCCGCGGATTTCAGCTTCGTCGCGCATGCCGCCGAGCGACACGCGCACGAATTTCCGGCCGAGTGAGCTGGCAATGGATCGCGCGAGCGAGGTCTTCCCCACCCCGGGCGGTCCGAGGAAGCACAGGATCGGCCCCTTGACGTCAGGATTCAGCTTTCTGACCGCCAGGTACTCGATCACGCGGTCCTTGACCCTCTCGAGGCCCGAGTGATCGGCGTCGAGCACCTCTTTCGTCCGGCGCAAGTCGATGGCGTCTTCGGTCCGCTTCGCCCACGGCAACGCCACGAGCCAGTCCAGATAGGTGCGCGAGACGGTGTACTCGGCCGCGGCCACCGGCATCTTCGACAGGCGATCCAGCTCGCGCAGCGCCTCTTTCTTCACGGCCTCGGGCATACCGGCCGCGTCGATCTTCGTTCGCAGCTCGTCGATCTCTTTCGCCTGATCGTCGCCCTCGCCAAGCTCCTTCTGGATGGCCTTGAGTTGCTCGCGCAGGAAGTACTCGCGCTGGTTCTTGCCGACCTCCGACTGCACCTGCGATTGGATCTTCGAGCCGAGCTCGAGCACTTCCAGCTCTTTGATCAGCAGACGATTCAGCGAGTCCATCCGCGCGCGGATGTCGAGCGTCTCGAGGACCTCCTGCTTGACCGGCGTGCCGAGCGTGGTGAGGCTCGAGGCAATGAAGTCCGCCAGCTTCCCGGGATCGGTGATGTTGGACGACAGCGCCTGCAGATCGTCCGACAGCAGCGGCGACAGCGAGACCACCTGCTGAAAGTTGCTCTTGATGTTGCGCTGCAGGGCATCGATTTCGAGGTGATCCTCGTCCCGCAGCAGCTCGTCGGCCGGCGACACCGCCGCCTTCAGGTACGGACGCGTCTGAACGATCCGCTCGAGTCGGACCCTGGCAAGCCCTTGAACGATCAGGCGCAGGCTGCCGTCGGGCAGCTTGAACATCTTGTGGATGTGCGTGGCGACGCCAATCGGGTAGAGATCCTCCTGCAGCGGCTCCTCGACCGACGCCTCCCGCTGGGTAAACACACCAATCATGCGGCCGGACGACGTGGCTTCGTCGATCAGCTTGACGGAGGCCTCCCGCGCGACGGCGAGCGGCATGAACGAGTTCGGATAGAGGACGGTGTCCCGCAACGGAAGGATGGGCAGCTCCGCCGGAATCACGAGCGGTCGCTCGGCGGCGGCTGCCTCGTCCAACAGGGACTCGTCTCGATCGCTCATAAGCGATCCTCCTGGTACCGCGAATGCCCGGGGCGCGAATTTACGCGGATCGTAACGGGACGCGAATTTACCCGGATCGTAACGGACGCGAATGCACGCGGATCATAACCGGACCGCGAGGCGTCACGCCCGGCAATCGCTTGAATCTGAAAAGTGAGGGGGGGCGCAGGCCCCACCCTCGGGGCCTGCGAGACTGTAGCACGAGGCGCGCCGGCTCGTTCGCCGATCGCACCTCGGTCGTCAGCCCTGCGTGTCGACGAAGAGAGAGGACGCGCCGCGACGCTGCGCGATGAGCCGCTCGCGCTGCTGCGCGATCTCGCGAGCTTCCTCGCAATCCTTGCACCGGACGGCGAACGGCAACGCCCGCAGACGACGCTCGGAGATCTCGTCGCCGCACTCGAAGCAGTAGCCGAACGTGCCTTCCTCCAGACGCCGGAGCGCCTCTTCGATCTTGTTGAGGGTCTCGGCCTTCATCTGGATCAGCGCGAACTCGATATCGTCCTGGATATCGGCTTCCGACGTCTCGGCCGCGTCGAGCACGCCGTGCGCCGGGCTGTTGGCACCCTCGGTGCGCACGTCCCGGATCTTCTCGTGCACTTCGCTCACGATCTCCCGGCGCCGCTCTTCGAGAATGCGCTTCAGCTCGGAATATCGATCGCGGTTCATTTGTCCGCCTGGCGCTTTATTAACGCTCATATGAGTCCGCTCCTTTCACGCGTCCTGCCCTTCATATTCGCAGGCCGTTATGCAATTAAATTGCCAGTTATGACAGCCCCGTAGTTTACATCAAAACGGGCGATATGGGCTAGCCTGAGCTTTGCGGGAGTCCTGAAAGGTGGGCAGAAAGCGGCAGAAGTGACCTCTGCGGTTTCGCCCCTTCAGGCGCTCCGACACGCGCCCTGGTCTTGATGCATGTATTTGAAAAACATGGCTTTACACGCCACCTGGCTCCGTTTCCGCGGCGACTGGCTGCGCTACTGATGCTTTAGACGCCGAACCCCCCTCATTCGGTTCGGTGATAACGGCGGGGTGCAAAAACTTCAGTCCGGGGCCGGCGCGTGGTCGCTCCGGCCACGGCGCTGCTGCGGCTCATGTGCCACGGAGCCACGCATATTGGGGCGGGTTTGTTCGGGCGATCTCCGGAATGGGAGCTGTCGAGACAGGTTACTGGATGAAGCGCTTCCCGACCGAATGGTTGGGGAGGATGCCCCGTTCGATGAGCCGCTGGCCATCGCGCCGGCTTCCCGTGCGCAGCCACTTCTCGTAGAGCCGGAGCACGTCGCCCTCCGACGCCAGGCTCGTGCGTTCGCTGATGTCGGCAAGCACGTCCATGAAGCCAACGAACTTCTTCGACAGCTCGGCAAACACCTCGGCGAAGGCGTCCTCGTCCGAGCGGCTCAGAGAGCCATAGGCGTACTCGCCCATCGACTTGTAGTAGTCCACGTCGATCGAGCGGCGGCGGAAGCTATCGGCAAAAAAGCCGGACATGAACAGTGAAAAGTCCCCGAGGCTGCGAAGGCGGGCGCGCTGCTCGGAGCCGCCACTCTCCAACGCACGCGCCAGCCTGATCGCCAGCGGCTGCGCGTGATCGTCGCTCTCGTGGCGTGCGTCCAGGCGGACGTACTGACAGAGCAGATTGACGATGTAGTACTCGGTGAGGTCGCCGGCCTGCAGATGCTGCCGGTTCAGAGCAGACTCGACGAGCTCCCTGAAGTACTCGGCCGGAGTCTGCTCACGCAGAAGCTGACGTTCCATCAGCACGATCCTCCTGGCGGCCACTCCGGCCGCTGCCACCGGTCAGACTGCAAGTCGTATTCCGATGGCCAACGCCCCGCCCGGCCTGGCTCATGCTCGTGACTGGCGCTGTTATACGAACTATCGGAGCCTTTGACGGATCCTTCAGTCGGCCCGATAGAATAGAGAGAATCCGTCGTTACGCTTTCGTAATCCTTCGTTGCGTCAAACAGCAATTCCGTAACGAGAAACGCCTTCGAAATCGCCGTCATGTCAGCTCAGACCTGCCCGCTCTGTCACGCCCGCAAGGGCAAGCGTTCATGCCCGGCGCTCGGCCAAACGATCTGCGCGGCCTGCTGCGGAACGAAGCGGCTCGTCGAGATCGCGTGTCCTGCGTCGTGTGCGTACCTGTCCTCTGCGAGGACACATCCAGCGGCTGTGATCCAGCGGCGGCAGGACCGCGATCTGCAGTTCATGGTCCCTCTGCTCGCCGACCTGACGGAGGATCAGCATCGACTGCTGATCTACTTCCTGGCGGTCATCGGCAGAGGCGCCGGCGCGGCGGTGCCGTCGCTCATCGATCAGGACGTGGCGGAAGCAGCCTCGACAGCCGCGGCGACGCTCGAAACGGCGGGCAAAGGGATCATCTATCAGCATCAGGCGAGTTCGATTCCCGCGCAGCACCTGGCTGATGAGATCAACCGAGCCCTCGAAGAGATTGCGGCCCGCGCGGGATCGCGGCGGAGCCGGCTCGAGCGGGATGCCGCCGTCGCGCTGCGGCAGATTGCGACAGGCGCGGCGAATGCCGAGAAGGGACTTCCCGGGGACGAACCACCGGTCTTCTTACGGCTGGTCACGAGGATTCTGGGCGCCGCTGGTGCGTCTCAGTCGGACGAACCTGCCAGAGAGGCCCCTGGCACCGGGAGCCGGCTCATTATTCCGGGTTGATGGGCGTCATGCTATAATCTGTCGTTTCGCCCCATGTTCTCGGGCTTTTCTATAGGATTCCATCTCCAGGAATGCACTCTCATGGCTAAACGCTGCGAACTCTGCGGGAAGGGCCCGGTCGTGGGCCGCAATATCAGCCACGCGCACAACGTGACGCCCCGGCGGTTCGAGCCGAACCTCCAGCGGGTCCGCGCGATGGTCAACGGCGGCATCCGCCGTCTGCGCGTCTGCACGCGCTGCCTGCGCTCCAATAAGGTCGTCAAGGCCGCCTGATCATGCGTCAGGCGGTGGCCACTCCCTCGGCGCCAAGGGCGATCGGACCGTATTCACAGGCCATCCGGGCGGGGTCGCTACTCTTCGTCTCCGGACAAATTCCAATGGACCCGGCCACCGGCCAAATGGTCGAGGGGAGCATCGCGGCGCAAACGCACCGCGTCTTCCAGAACCTCGGCGCCATCCTCGAAGCAGCCGGCGCTTCCTTCGATCAGGTCGTGCGAACGACCGTCTACCTCGCGGACATGAACGATTTCGCCGCGATGAACGAGGTGTACGGCACGTACTTCTCGTCCCCCGCCCCCGCTCGCGCGACCGTGCAGGCAGCAAAACTGCCAAGAGATGCGCGCTTCGAGATCGATCTGATCGCTTCGCTTTAGGCCTGGTCACGGAGTGTACGGAGGACACGGAACAAGCTTCAACTCGGAGAAACGGAGAAACGGAGACATTTTAGGTAAGGGCCATTCAAATCCGCACGGTCCCTAACCAATATGTCTCCGTTTCTCCGTGTCTCCGAGTTGAAGCTTGTTCCGTGTCCTCCGTACACTCCGTCTGGCGCCCCTCAGCGGCTCGCCCGCTCCACATCCACCACACCAGCGATGCTCCGTAGCGACTTGATCACCTTTTGCAGGTGTTTCACGTCGCTGATCTCGACGGTCATGTCGATGCGGCCCATCGACGCGTCGGTGGTCGCTTCGACGTTGCGGATGTTCGTGTTGATGCCGGCGATCTTGGCGCTGACGTCGGCGAGGATGCCCTTGCGATCCTCGACCTGGATGCTCAGGCGCACCGTATACGGCGATGCGTCGGCACCCTTGTCCCACTCGACGTCGATGCGCCGCTCCGGGTCGTAGAGCAGGTTGACGACGTTCGGGCAGGCGACGGAGTGCACGGACACGCCCTTCCCGCGCGTGATGTAGCCGATGATCTGCTCGCCGCGGATAGGGTTGCAGCAGCGCGCCCGGAAGACCATCAGGTCGTCCGCGCCGCGGACTTTGATCTTGTCTTCACCGGTCCCCAGCACGCGGCGGACGACCGATACGAGACCCGTCTCCGGCGTCTCTTTCAGTTGTTCCTGCGGCACCATCTTCGCAATCACTGACTTCGCCGCAAGCTTGCCGTAGCCAATCGCCGCGAACAGCTCCTCCGCTTTCTGCATGCCGTATTCACTGGCGACTTTGGCGAGGCCGTCGGAGTCGGCGAGCTGCTTCATGCTCAGGCCAAAGCGCCTGGCCTCCTTCTCGAACAGCTTGCGTCCCAGCTCGAGGCTCCGGATGCGCTCTTCGGAGTGGATGAAATGACGGATCTTGTTCCGGGCCCTCGAGGTGACCACGAAGTTGAGCCAGTCGCGGCTCGGCTTGTGGCCGGCGGCCGTGACGATCTCGATGATGTCGCCGTTGCGCAGCCGCGTGCGCAACGGCACCATCTTGCCGTTGACGCGCGCGCCTACGCATTGGTGGCCGACATCCGTGTGGATCGCATAGGCGAAGTCCACCGGCGTGGCATCGCGCGGCAGCGCTTTGACCTCGCCTTTCGGCGTGAAGATGTAAACCTCCTCCGGGTAGAGCTCGATCTTCAGGTTCTGCAGGAACTCCTGCGGATCGCGCACTTCCTGCTGCCACTCGAGGAGCTGCCGCAGCCACATGAACGATTGCTCGTCCCGGTTCGCGCCGACGCGCCCCTCTTTGTATTTCCAGTGCGCGGCAATCCCTTCCTCGGCGATCCGGTGCATCTCGGCGGTCCGGATCTGCACCTCGAACGGAAATCCGCGGTCGCTGACGACCGATGTATGCAGCGACTGATACCCGTTCGGCCGCGGCATGGCGATGAAGTCCTTGATGCGGCCTGGCACGGGCGACCACGTCTGATGGATGATGCCGAGCGCGGCGTAGCAGTCCTTCACCGACTGCGTGACGATCCTGAGCGCGACCAGGTCGTAGACCTGATCGAGATCGATCTTCTGCCGCTTGAGCTTTTGATGGATGCTGAACAGACGCTTGATGCGCCCGTCGATGGCAATCACCGGCACCTGCGCCTCGACGAGCTTCGCGGTGATGTTCTTGCGCAGCTCCTCGATCATCCCCTCGGTGGCGCGGCGGCGGCTCTCGACGCGTGACCTCAGCGATTCGTACGACTTCGGCTCCAGGTAGCGGAACGCCAGCTCCTCCAGCTCGTTCTTGATCTTGCTCATGCCCAGGCGATTGGCAATCGGCGCGTAGATGTCGCGCGTCTCCTGGGCAATCTTGATGCGGCGCTCCTCGGGCAGGTGGTGCAGCGTCCGCATGTTGTGCAGCCGATCCGCCAGCTTCACCAGGATCACGCGGACGTCGTCGACCATGGCCAGGAGCATCTTGCGGAAGTTCTCCGCCTGCCGCTCCTCGCTCGACGAAAACGGGATGGCCCCCAGCTTGGTGACCCCTTCGACAACATGCGCGACATCGGCGCCAAACAGCTCGCGGATGCGCTCGATGGGCGTCTGCGTGTCCTCGACGATGTCGTGGAGCAGGCCGGCGGCTATGGCGACCACGTCGAGCTTCATGTCCGCCAGCTGATCCGCCACCTCGAGGGGGTGGACCAGGTAGGGCTCGCCCGAATGGCGGACCTGTCCCTTGTGCTCGAACGCGGAGAAGACGTACGCGCGCCTGAGCAGTTCGATGTCGGCGTCGGGATTTCCGGCCCGCACCTTGTCGACGAGGTCCTCGAACCGAATCATAGAATTGGTGTCTAACCCTTTAGGACGCGGGAACACGCCCAGGAGGGCCGCTCGTCCCACTTTCCACCGGTGGCGAACCGCTGTTGACGGGCCGTTTTTTGGTTCACTATACTGACCCGGTTATGGCGGCGGCAAACCTCCCGAATCGTGCCCCGCACGGCCGGATCTCACAACAGAAGAACTCGGGGCCATTTTAATATCCACTAATCAGCTGCGCCCGGCACAGGCAGGCGCCAGATTGCTCGTGAGGGAACGCATGAGGAAGCGATTTCGGTCTGTTTCGGCGGCGTCTGTGGCGCTGGTACTCATAGCCGGTGCAGCCACGGCCGGGTGCGGCAAGTACTCGTTCAGCAGCCTGAAGGCGAAGAAAGCCTACAGGGAAGCGAACGACCTCTACACGGCGTCGAAGTGGCGAGAGGCGGTTGAGCGCTACGAAACTGCGGCCGCCAACGACCCCACGCTTCCGGGCGTGTTTTTCTTCCTGGGAAACAGCTACGACAACCTGTACAAGCCCAGTCGCGCTGGCGAGGCACAGAACGATGCCTACATCCAGAAGGCCATCGAGAACTATCGCAAGGCTGCCGACACCGATCCCCAGCCAATCATGCGGGAGCGGGCGATGCAGTACCTGGTGGCCGCCTACGGTCCGGAAAAGCTGAACAACCCGGCTGAATCCGAGCCGATCGTAAAGAAGATGATCGACATGCAGCCGAACGAGCCGGTCAACTACTTCGCGCTGTCGAAGATCTACGAAGACGCCGGACGCTACGAAGAGGCCGAACAGACGCTTCTCAAGGCCAAGGAGATGAAGCCGAGCGACCCGGTCGTCTACACCACGCTCTCCGGTTTCTACAATCGTCAGGGCGACTTCGAGAAGACGATGGAATCGCTCCACCAGGCCGCCGAGCTGAAGCCTGAGGATCCGACCGGATATCAGCTGGTGGCTACCTACTACTGGGAAAAGGCGTTCAAGGACCACCGTCTGCCGCCGGCTCAGAAGAAGGACTTCATCATGAGAGGCCTGGCCGCCACCGACAAGGCCATCTCGCTCAATCCTGACTATGCCGAGGCGTTGACCTACAAGAACATCCTGCTCCGGATGCAGGCCAACACCGAGACCGATCGGGCCAAGATTGACGCGCTGATTAAGGAGGCCGACGAGATTCGGAACAAGGCCATGGAACTGAACAAGCGAAAGGCCTCGGGCAAGTCGTAGCGGCCATCGTCGAGACTTCAACGCCCAACTTCCCAGGTGCCCTGTGCACCTGGGAGTTGGGCGTTCTTCTGTACGGGCTATCCGTCGCCGCTAACCCCTGATGCGCATTCCTGGCGTGATGACGCCCACCCGCTCGACGCCTGCGGCCTTCGCCGCATCGAGGCCCTGCTGCTTCAGCGGCGTCGTCGCCAGTAAGATGACGAGGAGCACCAGGAGGACATCGATCGCGGCGTGATGTTGGGCTGCGACTGACGAACCATGGCGGCCTCTCACTGACCCTTAGACACCAGCGGATCGCGGGAGGATCGGACGCACGCAGGTCAAAAAAAGAGGCGGCACGAGAGTGCCGCCTTTTCCATACACCAGGAGGGCGCGGTTTCAACGCGCGCGGAACCGGGTCAGTTGTTGTTGCCTGTGGTCGGGGTATCGCCGCGGCGCATGCCTTCGGTAACGATGCCGACCTTTTCCACCCCGGCGCCTTTCGCCGCGTCGATCACGGCGATGATCTCGCCATACCGCAGCGACGGGTCGCCGACGATGAACATCGTCTTCTCCCGGCGGGTCTCGAACACCTCGCGAAGGCGGTTCTGCAGCTCCGCGATCGTGACCGGCTGCTTGTTCACGGACATGGTCCGATCGGCGTTGTACTCGAGCACGATCTGCTGATTGTCGGTCGGCGTCGTGGGCGCCTTCGTTTCGAGCGGCAGGTTGATGTCGACGCCCTTCTGCGTGAGCGGAAGAGCGGCCATGAAGATGATCAGGAGCACGAGCAGCACGTCGATGAGCGGCGTGACGTTCATGTCCGCACTGGCGTGCGGTACCTCGCCCGTGACGACGCGCTCCGCACCGAAGTGCTTGTGTGCGTGTGCCATGGCTTACTTCCCTCCCGCGTTGGGATTGACCGGCGTTTTCGGCTCGGTGATCAGGCCGATGTTCTCGATGCCCGCTTTGCGCAGGTCGTCCATCGCGTACATGATCGAGCTATACGAGGCGTCGGTGTCCCCCTTGATAAGGACGATGCGCTCGGTCTTTTCCTCGAGCACCGACTTGACGCGAGTGCCCAGATCGTTCTTCTCGACCTGGACGCCGTTCACCCAGAAGCCGTTCTTCGCGTCCACCGCGACGACGGTCTGATCCTGGGTCTCAGGCTTGTCAACCGTGTTGTCGGCGAGCGGCAGGGTGACGGGCACGCCCTTCTGCAGCATGGGCGCGATGAGCATCATGATGATGAGCAGCACCAGCATGACGTCGACGAGCGGCGTCACGTTGATGTCGGCTTTCAGGCTGCCTTTTGACGCGCCAACATCCATTGCCATGGTAAGAACTCCTGTCAGTCTGACCTGGTCGTCAGTCCGCTATCCGCGGCTCAACGACTACGACGTCTTCTTGATGAAATAGTCCACCAACTCGGACGACGAGTTGTCCATCTCTACGTTGAAGTACTCGATGCGGCCGGTGAGGTAGTTGTAGAACCACACCGCGGGAATCGCGACGACCAGTCCGAGCGCCGTTTCGACGAGCGCTTCCGAAATACCGGCGGAGACCGCGCCCAGACCGCCCGAGCCTTGCGACGCGATGCCCTGGAACGCGGTGATGATGCCGACGACCGTGCCGAGCAGTCCGACGAACGGTGCGGTCGCGCCGATGGTCGCGAGCGAGGAGACGCCCTTCTTCAGGTCGTTCGCGGTCAGCGCCGAGGCGCGCTGAATCGCGCGTCGGACGGTGTCGACGAGGTCTTCGCGGCTGAGATTAGCGCCGCTTTCCTGCTGGAACTGGTATTCCTGTAACCCGGCCAGCACCACTTTTGCGAGATGGCTGTAGCGGTAGTTCTTGGAGGACGAGATTGCGATGGCGTCCTTTAGCCGCCCTTCCTTCAGGTGCTTCGCCACCTGCGGCGCATACAGCTTCGACTGTTTGCGCGCCTGCGCGAAGGTGTAGATTCGCTCGATCGCCACACCAAACGAGATCATTGACATGATGATGAGGATCACGCCGATCGCTTTTGCGACCCACCCCATCTGGTCCCACATGTGCATCAGGTCCATTCGCCCATCCTCCGGTGCTGGAAGAATCCAGAATCAGTCTGTAAACGAGTCAACGACGATCCGATAAAAACGCGGCCGATCTTCGAACGAGCCGCGAACGCGACGTTACTGCAGCGTGAAGTTCACCGTGACCGTCATGATGACGGGCACCGGGACGCCATTGAGCAGCGTCGGTGTGAACTGCCACTGCTTGACGGCATCGACGGCCGCCTGGTCGAGCAGCGGGATCGAGCGAAGGACCTTCGCGTCCTTGACCTTGCCGTCCGCGCCGATGGTGGCTTCGATGATGACGACGCCCTGGACGCGCGCCGACTGCGCGATGGGCGGGTAGACCGGACGAATGTCCTTGGTCTTGGTCGGTGGCCGGATGTTGCCGCCTACGCGGACCGGCGCCGACGGTGGTGGCGGGGGTGGTGGAGGCGCTTCGGGAAGCCCGCCGACGACGCCGCCGATCACGCCTCCGGGAACACCGCCTTCGACACCGCCCGGCACGCCCTCGGAGACGCCGACCGTTGGCGGTGGCGCTTCAGGAACGATCTCTTTTGGTGCTTCGACCGGCGCGGCGTTCGGATTGGCGACGGCCACGGGTTTCGGCGCGGCGGCAGCCGGCGCCGGCGGTGGCGGCGGCGGCGGTGGTGGTGGCGGCGGCGCGCCGACGAACGCCATCATCGTTGGCGGCGTGGGCAACACGTCGGTCGCCATCAACGGAATGATGATGACCGCGCTGAACAAGACCACATGGGCCAGGATGGAGACGGGTACCGTGTACCACGCCTGGGACCCGACTCTTACAGACGGGTCAGTGACGTCGCCGAACATGTCACGCGGCACAGCTCAACCCTCCTGCTTCTCCACAAGCGGCACAAGACCGCGAATTATAGTCAGACCGAAAAACCAGTGTCAATGAAACGCCTCTCTGGCCTTTAGACACCGGGTTCCCGAAAACGGCCCACCAAAAACGACCCGCCGGCCCCAGAAAACATCGACAGGCGAAGCCGGACCATTTCACCTCGTCTCCCAGCTCGGGCCGCCGCCCTAGGCCCGTGGCGACTTTGATCCGCATCCCGTAAAAGGAGCGGTGCACGAATACAGCTGATCCAAGCAGGAATGCTGCCGACAGGATGTGACTCATCGTTGAGCCGTACTGTGAGGCGAGCTGCACACCCAAGCTCGACGGCCAGCAGTCCGAAAAGCGTCGTGAACTTGATGACCGGGTTCATCGCGACCGACGAGGTGTCCTTGAAGGGATCCCCGACTGTGTCGCCGACGACCGTTGCCGCGTGTAATGGAGTACCTTTCTCCTTCAGCTCCACCTCGACGATTTTCTTGGCGTTGTCCCAGGCACCGCCGGCATTTGCCATGAAGATGGCCTGGAACAAGCCGAACAGCGCGATCGACACCAGGTAGCCGATGAAGAAGTACGGCTCGAGGAACGCAAAGCCGAGCGTCGCGAAGAAGACAGCGAGGAAGATGTTGAACATCCCCTTCTGCGCGTATTGCGTGCAGATCTCGACGACCTTCTTGCTGTCGGCGACCGAGGCCTTCTCGACTCCGTCCAGCCGGATGTTCGCCTTGATGAACTCGACAGCGCGATACGCGCCGGTCGTGACCGCCTGGGTGGAGGCGCCGGTAAACCAGTAGATCATGCAGCCGCCGGCGATCAGCCCGAGCAGGAACGGTGGGTGAAGAATCGACAGGTACTGCAGGTATTCCGGACGGAGCCGATCGGTGAGCACGACGATAATCGAAAAGATCATGGTCGTCGCGCCAACGACCGCGGTACCGATGAGCACCGGCTTGGCCGTCGCCTTGAACGTGTTCCCGGCGCCGTCGTTCTCTTCGAGCAGGTGCTTCGCACGCTCGAACTTCACGTCGAAGCCGAAATCCTTTTTCAGCTCAGCCTTGATGTTCGGGATCGATTCGATGACCGACAACTCGAAGACCGATTGCGCGTTGTCGGTGACCGGGCCGTAGGAGTCGACTGCGATGGTCACCGGC
This sequence comes from uncultured Acidobacteriota bacterium, assembly GCA_963784195.1. Taxonomy (GTDB): domain Bacteria; phylum Acidobacteriota; class Vicinamibacteria; order Vicinamibacterales; family 2-12-FULL-66-21; genus CAVQAH01. The sequence continues at coordinate 82,183 of CAWARA010000020.1, forward strand.
CCCATGCCGAGGAACCCGAACGCGACCAGCCCGAACGCGAACACCGCAGGGGCAATCATCAGCGCGCCAAGGCCCTGGAGGCTGACGCCGTATGCGATCGCCATGAGCGCCAGAATGCTCATACCCAGCCAATAGGCGCTGAAGTTGCCCGCCACCAGACCCGAGAGGATGTTGAGCGACGCGCCGCCCTCGCGCGACGAGGTCACCACCTCGTGGACGTGGCTCGACTCGGTCGAGGTGAAGATCTTGACGAGCTCTGGAATGATCGCGCCGGCCAGTGTCCCGCAGGTGATGACGGTGGAGAGTTTCCACCACAGGCTCGGGTCCCCGCCGAGATTCGGAATCAGCCAGTACGACACGACATACGTCATTGCGACCGAGACGAACGACGTCAGCCAGACGAGCCGCGTCAGCGGCGTCTCGAAGTTCATCGTCTGGGCGGTGCTGAAGCTCGCCTTGCTCCAGGTCTCGTTGAGCAGGTAGGACACGCCGCTCGCGATGATCATCATGACGCGCATCACGAAGATCCAGACCAGCAGCTGAACCTGCACGGTGGCATCCGTGACGGCGACCAGGATGAACGAGATCAGCGCCACGCCGGTCACGCCGTAGGTTTCGAAACCATCGGCGCTCGGACCGACCGAGTCGCCGGCGTTGTCACCCGTGCAGTCGGCGATGACGCCTGGGTTGCGCGCGTCGTCTTCCTTGATGTTGAAGACGATCTTCATCAGGTCAGAGCCGATGTCGGCGATCTTGGTGAAGATGCCGCCGGCGATACGCAGCGCCGCCGCGCCGAGCGACTCGCCGATGGCAAAGCCGATGAAGCACGCGCCCGCGTAGTCGCCCGGAATGAACAGCAGGATGCACAGCATCAGGAACAGCTCGACGCTGATGAGGAGCATGCCGATGCTCATGCCGGCACTGAGCGGGATGGCGTAGATCGGATACGGCATGCCCCTGAGGCTGGCAAATGCGGCGCGCGAGTTGGCGAACGTGTTCACGCGGATGCCGAACCACGCGACGCCGTAGCTGCCGGCGATGCCGATCAGGCTGAAGAGCAGGATGATGGCGACCTTCAGCGGCTCGAAATGCTGCAGCACGCCGAAGTAGAACACCATGATGACGCCGATGAAGATTTCCAGGATGAGGATGAACTTGCCCTGCGTCACCAGATACGTCTTGCAGGTCTCGTAAATGAGCTCGGAGATCTCGCGCATCGATCGGTGCACGGGCAGGTTCTTCAACTGGTTGAAGATCACCATGCCGAAAGCCAGCCCGAGGACGCAGACGACCAGTCCCGCCTTCAGCAGCGAGCGCCCGTTGATCCCCTGGAACTCGACGGAGCCCAGATCCGGGAGCACGAGGTTGGCCTCGCCCCCCGCATGCCGCGGCGCCTGCGCCTGACCGGACTCCTGCACCGGCTGCCAGGCCGCCACCGGCGACGACATCACGGGGGACAGAACGATCAGCAGGACGGCTAGCCGTGCGGCCGTACGCACCACTCGTGGACAGAACAAGTCGAACATCACTCCTCTAACTCCCATAAGTGCGAGAATCGCGCTCCTATTAGTGCGGGACCGCGCTCGCGAGGTGCGCGATCAGGACCAAGCCCATCGGGGCTCGAAAAGCCCCGAATCGTACCACAAGTCTTGGAGGGGGAGCGTACGGAGAGAACGGAACGAGCTTCAACTCAGAGGCACTGAGCAACGGAGCAAACATTGATCAAAACCCAAATGCCCTCCGTGTCTCCGAGTCTCCGAGTTAAAGCTTGTTCCGTTTCCTCCGTCCCCTCCGTCGCATCCCGGTCAAACCCTGAAATCCCCGACCCGATCATCCCCGCGGCGCGCGCGGATCCGGCTTGACAGGGCCATGCCGCCGGTGAGGAAAATCCGGATTCCCTGCTCGACGGTGATGTCTGGGTATGCCACCTTGTCGCGGGGATAAATGACGACATCCCCGAGATATAGGTGGTTGGTGGGAACGTACACCGCAACCAGCGATTCGAGCCCCTGGCCACGGTCGACCGTGAACTCTTTCGTCTGAAAGCCCAGGACGAACCCGCGTCCCGGGTCGTCGATCATCACGACCCGCTTGAACCCGTACTCATTGTCCGGCGAGAAGGCGACAACAAGCTGCTTGACGGGTGCATAGATCGTCTTGAACACCGGCACGCGCAGCAAATACCCCTCGCCTCGCTGCAGAAAACGCTTGCCGATCACGTTGGTCGCAACCGCGCCGACCAGTAGCACGAGCAATGCCGTCGTCAGGATCCCGAGGCCGGGGACGTCCCGTTTCAGCCACGCTTCGTAGAACGGGCCGACGAACCCGTCGATCAGCCGGAAGATCCAGATGAAGGCCGCGACGCTGATGACCAGCGGCACGGTCACGAAAAACCCGGCGATGAAGCTGCGCCGAATCCACTGAAGCATTTGCTGTCCCTACTGGGTCACCGTCACTTCCACAGCAAGAACACGAACGTCGCGGCCGCGAGCGCGAAACGATAGTAGGCGAAAACGTCCAGCCGGTGACCGGCCAGAAACCGCAGAAAATACTTGATCGTCACGTAGCCGACCACCGCTGACACGAGGATGCCCAGGGCGAACAGCTGCCCGGTTCCGGGCGCCAGCGTCATGTGCCGCAGCTCCAGCGCTTCCTTGCCGGCGGCCGCGAGCATGGCGGGAATGGCGAGCAGAAACGTGAACCGCGCTGCCGCGTCCCGCTTCAGGCCCAGGAACAGCCCCATCGCGATCGTCGCGCCCGATCGCGACACACCGGGAATCAGGGCGCACGACTGCGCGCATCCGATCAACAGCGCATCCGTCCAGGTCAAACGGTCTTCGGTTCGCGCAGACGTGCCGGCCCGCTCGGCCGCCATCATCGCGACGGCACCGACGGTCAGCGCCCAGGCCGCGACGCGTGGCGTTCGCAGCACGTCCTCGATGTAGTCGTTGAACAGGAGGCCGACGATCACCACCGGAACGGTGCCGACGACAATGCATCGCACCAGACGGGCGGACGGGTCGGTGGTCGTCTGGAGAGCGGCGGGAAGCGCCTGGACCATGCCCGCGATCTCGCGCCGGAAAAACGTCAGGATCGCGGCCAGCGTGCCGACGTGGAGCGAGACGTCGAACGCCAGACCGAACTCCGGCGGCGTTTCCCAGCCGAAGAACGCCCGCGCCAGAATCAGGTGGGCCGAGCTCGAGACCGGCAGGAACTCCGTGAGTCCCTGCACGATCCCGAGAATTATCGCTGCGGTGAGGTTCAATCGAGCGCCCTGCGGCGGACGTCAGGACGCGCGAGCGCGACGACGCGGCGTGCGCTCGGCCGGCGTCGCCGCGGCGGCGGACTGACCTTTCATCGGCTTGCCGCGCTGCAGCATGATCGCGATGGCGGCGGCGATGAAGATCGTCGAGTAGGTGCCGCTGATGATCCCGACGATCATCGTGAACGCGAATCCCTCGAGCGCTTCCCCGCCGAAGAGATACAACGCGACGACGCTCAACAGCGTCGCGCCGGCCGTGATGATCGTGCGCGCGAGGGTCTGATTGACGGCCACGTTGACGATGTGCCCAAGGTTGTCGCGGCGCATCGAGCGCATGTTCTCGCGCACGCGGTCGAACACGACAATGGTGTCGTTGACCGAGTACCCGGTGATGGTCAGGATGGCGGCGATGACGTTCAGGGTGATGTCGTAGCCGAAGAACACGAGAAACGCGAGGGTCACGAGGAGGTCATGAATCGTCGCGGCCACCGCACCCAGCGCAAAGCTGAATTGGAAGCGCAGGCCGATGTAGACGAGGATGCCGGCGAGCGCGAGGATCGGTCGCCAGCGTGCCCTGCCGCTTCAGCTGCTGTCCGACGACCGGCCCCACGACCTCACGGCTTTCCTCGGTGAACTTGCCGACGTTGGCCTTCTGCAGCGTGTCGATGACGAGGTTCGCGGCGCGGCTCAGTTCGCCGCCGCTCTCGGCGCCAACCTCCGAGACCCGTACCATCACCTGATGCTGGCTCGTTTCACCATAGGACTGCACGATCGCGTCGTCGCCGCCCGGCATGCCGGTGGCAAGCGCGTTGCGAATCTGCTGCATGTCAGGCGGTTGCTCGAACTTCAGGACGACCATGCTGCCGCCCTCGAACTCGACGCCGAGCGGAAGACCATGCCTGTACACCATCGCCGCTCCCGCCAGGACGATGACCAGCGAGAGTGCGATGGCTTGCCAGCGCCAACGGACGAAGTTGAAGTTGGGGGTGTTGAAGATCTTCATAGAAGTAGTGCTCTCAGATGCTCAGCGTCTGCGGCTGTTGTGCGGTCGCCGGCCGTCTGGACAGGATGAGCTCGAACAACGTCTTGGACACGAAAATTGACGTGAACAGATTCGTCAGGAGACCGATCGACAGCGTCGTGGCAAAGCCGCGGATCGGGCCGGTGCCGAACTGGAAGAGAAACGCGGCGGCGATCAACGACGCGACATGCGTGTCGAGCAGCGTCAGGAACACGCGGCTGAACCCGGCATTCACCGCATTGCGGACGCCTCTCTGCGCTGCGAGCTCCTCCTTGATGCGCTCGAAAATCAGCACGTTCGAGTCGACGCCCATGCCCATCGTCAGGATGAAGCCGGCAATGCCCGGCAGCGTCATCGTCGAGCCGAGATAGGCCATCATGCCGATCAGGATGATCAGGTTCATCACCATCGCCACGATCGCGTTGATGCCCGACAACTTGTAGTAGATGAGCATGAAGACGACGACGAACGCGAGGCCTGCCAGCGAAGCTAGCACGCCCGAGCGGATCGAATCGGCGCCGAGCGAGGGGCCGATGACGCGCTCTTCCAGATAGCTCATCGAAGCTGGCAGCGCGCCGGAGCGAAGAATGAGCGAGAGATCGGCGGTTTCCTGCGGCGTGAAGTTGCCGCTGATCCGCCCCTCGTTGGAGATCCGGCCCTCGATGGTCGGATACGACTGCACGCGGTTGTCGAGGATGATCGCCAGGGCGCGACCGATATTGGCGGAGGTCACCGCGGCAAATTTGCGCGACCCGTCCGCATTCAGCGTGAAGCTCACCGCAGGGCGGCCGTTCTCGTCCATCGACGGCTGGGCACCCCGGAGGTCTCGGCCGGTCACGGCTGCGACCTTGCGGACCAGGAAGTACACCGTGCCGGTTTCTCCACTGTTCGGTTGCGCGGCGCCGGTGACGACTTCCATGTCTGGCGGCAGCACACCGTTCCGGCTCTGCAGCAGCGCTTCACGGCTCGGCGCCGGCCCGGCTTCGACGAGTTTCAGCTCGAGGATCGCCGTGTTCCGGATGATCTCCTTCGCGCGCGCGACCTCGGTCACGCCGGGCATCTGAACCAGAATCTGATCGCCCTGGTTGCCATGGCGTGCGATGGTCGGCTCCGCCACACCGAGATCGTTGACCCGGCGGTCGATCGTGTCCAGCGCCTGGGCCACGGTCTGCTCGCGCAGGTTCCGCTCGATGTTCTGCTTCATCGTGAAGTCGTACGAACCGCCGACACCCGAGCTGCGCTCGTAGTTGGTCGCCGCCTCCTGGTCCGCCAGGCTGCGGAACTCGGCGTCTTTGTCCTGCGGTACGCCTTCCACACGGAACGCCAGAGGCGACTGCACCGTGATCGCACCGATGTTGACGTTCGCATTCCGCAGCGCCTCGCGCAGCTGTTCGCTCGTCGTCGTCGTCGTGATCCGAAGCGCGTCGTCGGTGTGCACGCGGAGGACGAGGTGCACGCCGCCTTTCAGATCCAGTCCCAGTTTCAACTGTTTCGCCTGCATCCAGCCGGGCGCCGGCAGGCTATAGCGCTGTGCCAGGATCGGGTAGACCCCGATCCCGAAAAAGATGACGAGCACGGCCAGAATCGTGATGACTTTCCAGCGAAGGTTCTTGTTCATGACTTACGCATTTCCTGATTCAGGGACGACCGGATCCTGTCCCTGATAACCGCCGATGGCGTGACGGGCGAACTCAATCCGGACGTTGTTCGCGACCTGGAGCTGGACGGTCTTGTCCTTGAGGCGAGTGACCTCGCCGTACATGCCCCCTGTGGTGACGACCTTGTCGCCGACCTTGAGAGCCGTCTGGAACTCCTCGATCTTTTTCTGCCTGCGCTTCATTGGCATGAGGATCAGGAAGTAGAAGATTCCCAAGATAAGGATGAACGGAATGAAGTTGGTCCAGCCCGGCGCCTGACCGGGACTGGCCATCGCGAACACGTGTGGTTCGGTCAGCAACATTCAGTATTGAAGTCGGCGGGAGAAGGTTTGACGGAACTCCTGGCGGAGCCTTTCAAACGTGTTGAACATAATAGTCTTTCTGATCCGAGCCATTATATCAAGGTAGAAGTAGAGGTTATGGACGGTCGCCAGGGTCGCGCCGGTCATCTCGCCACTAATATAAAGGTGACGCAGATACGCGCGCGAGTGACGGCGGCAGGTGTAGCACCCGCAGTCGGGGTCGGGGGGTTGCAGGTCCTCGGCATACCTCGCGTTCTTGATCACGAGCGGGCCCGACCGGGTGAGCAGTTGCCCGTTCCGGGCGTTCCGGGTCGGCAGCACGCAATCGAACAGGTCTACTCCCCGGGCAACAGACTCGACGAGGTCGTCGGGCATCCCGCTCCCCATGAGATACCGGGGCCGATCAGCTGGAAGCTGCGGCGCCGTGTGTTCGACGACGTCGTACATGATGCCGGGCTCTTCCCCCACGCTGAGGCCGCCGATAGCGTAGGCCTCGAACCCGATGCCGACCGTCGCCTGGACGCTCTCGGTACGCAGGTGCTTGTGCGTCCCACCTTGAATGATCCCGAACTGCGCCTGCCCCGGATTGGTGACGATCACCCCGGCCGGCGTTGACGCCACGTCCTGCAGCTGGAGCCATCGCTTGCGCGCCCGTGATGCCCATCGCACCGACCGCTCCATGGCCCCGCGAGCGGCATCCTCGGGAGCAGGCGTCGCGATGCACTCGTCGAAGACCATCGCGATATCCGAACCGAGCTGCGCCTGGATGTCGGTCGTGCTTTCGGGAGTGAGCAGATGCAGCGATCCATCGATGTGCGAGCGGAACTCGGCGCCCTCCTCCGTGATCCGGCGCCGAGCGGCGAGGCTGAACACCTGATAGCCGCCACTGTCGGTCAGGATCGGCCGGTCCCAGCCGATGAATCGGTGCAGTCCACCCGCCTTCGCGATCAGCGAATCACCAGGCTTCAGATACAGGTGATAGGTGTTGCCAAGGATGATCTCGGCGCCGAGATCTTCGAGATCGCGATGCGTGATCGCCTTGACCGCGCCTTGCGTGCCGACAGGCATGAACGCCGGCGTTTGCACGGTGCCGTGCGCCGTCTCCATCTCGCCCCGCCGCGCGCGGCCGTCGGTGTGAATGACACGAAAGCTGAATGCGCCCACTCGATTAAGGATACCTTGCAGATTCGAACATCCAGACCTTGCTGATTCGAGCACGCCCGACCTGACCGCCTTCGCCAAGGCTACGGCGAGTCTCGCCGAAGCGGCGCCTGTCAACGCGCGACGCGGAGGCGGAAGGTCGGGCCTACACGGACGTCTGTTATTCTTGATGCGTGAAACGCCTAAGAGTCGGCGTCCTCTATGGCGGCCGGTCGGGCGAGCACGAAGTGTCGCTCGCATCGGCGGCTGCCGTGTTTGCCAACCTCGATCGCGCCCGGTACGAACCTGTTCCGATCCGCATCGACAAGGAAGGCCGCTGGTCGATCGCCGAGAAGCCGCCGACAGCGATGTCTGCCGGCGACGTGATCGAGCAGGCGCGTCTCGACGCAGCCAGGCCGGCCAGCGTCGATCGCGAAGTGCATCTCGTGGCACGGCCGAGCGGCGAAACGATTCTCTCGATCGAGCGCGGACAGCAGGGCAGCCCCGTCGCGTCCGCGATGGTCACCGGTTCGAACCTCGACGTCATCTTCCCGGTTCTGCACGGTCCATACGGCGAGGACGGCACGATTCAGGGGCTGCTCGAGCTTGCAAACGTTCCCTACGTCGGTGCCGGAGTGCTGGCGTCGTCGCTCGGCATGGACAAGGCGCTGATGAAGGTGGTGTTCTCGGCGCGCGGACTGCCGGTCTGTGATTATCGTGTCGTGCTTCGGCACAACTGGGACCGGCGGCGCGAGCACATCCTCTCGGAGCTCGAATCGGCCCTGCACTACCCGATGTTCGTCAAGCCGGCGAACCTGGGATCGTCCGTCGGAATCTCCAAAGCCAAGGATCGGGCCGGGCTGGCCGACGCGGTTGACCTTGCCGGGTCGTTCGACCGAAAGATTGTCGTGGAGGCTGCTGTTCCCGAGGCGCGCGAAATCGAGTGTGCCGTGCTCGGGAACGAGGACCCGGCAGCGTCCGTGCCTGGTGAGGTGATTCCGTCGAGAGAGTTCTACGACTACGAAGCCAAGTACATCGACGACGGCTCGAAGATCGTGATTCCGGCGGATCTGCCACCGGCGACCGTCGCCGAGGTGCAGAAACTCTCGATCGAGGCGTTCGAGGCGATCGACTGCTCAGGCATGGCCCGGGTGGACTTCCTGCTCGAGAAGTCCTCCAATCGGCTGTTCCTCAACGAGGTCAACACGATTCCCGGCTTCACGACCATCAGCATGTATTCGAAGCTCTGGGCCGCATCGGGCGTCGGCTACGCAACGCTGCTGGACCGCCTGATCGCGCTCGCCATCGAGCGCCACGCCGGGAAACAGCTCCTGCGAACCAGCGTGACATGAGGCGCGTGTGGTGCGCGCTCGCGGCCTTTGCGCTGACGGCACAGGCCGTTCACATCGCTGCACACCATCAACCCCCCATCCCGCTGGCCCGGAACGCCGCACCACTTCACGGAGAGGAAGAGCTCGGGCGAGTCTACGACTCGATCCTCGAAGCGCGGTTCGATCAGGTCGACGCGGAGCTGCGCCGGGCTTGTGGACCGGCGCCGGCAGTGGCCTGTGACCTCCTTGCAGCGACCGCCCTCTGGTGGCGCATCCTGCTCGACCCTGAGAGTCGCGAACTCGACGACGAATTCTCCGCCGCCGCCGAGCGCGCCATTCGGACGAGCGAGGAGTGGACGAGGCGGTCGCCGGACGACGCGGAGGCCTGGTTCTATCTGGGGGGCGCCTACGCGGCGCGAGTGCAGTGGCGCGTGCTGCGGGGCGCCAAGCTCGCGGCGGCGCGTGACGGCAAGCGCATCAAGGAGGCGCTCGAGCACGCCACCGAGCTCGCGCCCGACCTCGAGGATGCATACTTTGGCATCGGCCTCTATCAGTACTACGCTGACGTAGCGCCGGCCGCCGCCAAGTTCCTCCGTTTTCTGTTGCTCCTGCCGGGTGGCGATCGCGAGGCGGGTCTCACACAGATGCTGCGCGCGCGAAACCGCGGACGGCTCATCCGCGGTGAAGCGGACTATCAGCTTCATGTCATCTATCTCTGGTACGAGGAGTCGGCCGATCGAGCGCTCGAGCTCCTCCGCGGTCTGGAGAAGGAGTACCCGACCAATCCGCTCTTTCCTATGAGCATCGCCGAGATTCAGGACACGTATCTCCACGACACGACGGCCAGCCTGGCGACCTGGCGGACGATCCTCGACATGGCGCGCGATCGGCGCGTGAATGCGGCCGGGCTCGCTGAAGTACGCGCGCGGCTCGGTCTTGCCAAGCAGCTGGAGGCGCTGCACCAGACCGATAGGGCGATCGAACAACTCCAGACCGTCGTTGCCGCCAAACCCGACGCGCCGTTCTCATCGCTGTCGTTTGCCTACCTCCGACTGGGTCAGGCGCACGATCGCATGGGGAATCGCACCCACGCCATGAACGCTTACCGCGGCGCCGCCGCGACAGCCCCGCGCGATGGGCTCTACAACATCGCGGAGGAGTCTGCCCGCCGGCTGAAGAACGTGCCTGATCCGAAAAAGAGCGAAGCCTACCGGCTCTCGCTCGAGGGCTTGCGCAAGCTGGAAAAGGAAGACCTGACCGGCGCACGCCAGGCGCTCGAGCGATCGGTGTCCCTCAATCCACGCGATCCGGTGACGCGCTACCGCTACGGACGCCTCATGCAGGCACGCCGGGAGGACGTGGGGGCGCTGCAACAGTTCGAGCTGACGGTCTCCGAGGCTGACGACTGTCCGCCGCCAGTGCTGGCGACTGCGTATCTGGAGGGCGCTCGTCTCTACGAGCGCAGTGGACATCGCGATCGCGCCCTCTCGTGGTATCGCATCGCGTCCACGCTCTTCGGCGCGGCGCAGGAAACGCGCGCCGCGGCCTCGCGCGCGCTCGAGCGACTGCAGAAACAGCGATGACGATCATGCGATCGCCCATGCGATCGATGACGATCGAGCGCGATTGAGAGCGATCGACGCGATCGCGATCGCATCGTGACGTCTATTGCTTCGTCACCGAGCGGCCGACAAGAAAACTGTGTGCAGTTTTTTGACTTTTGCTGCAGTTTGTGCTTGACAGTTAATTTTTCTCATCCATAATCTACATCTTGTATGAGGGTGGACCGCTCAGCCCACCTGTTGTAACCCTCGGTAACCGGTAACCAAGCTGAGCTGCCACATTCCAAGGAGGAATAATGGCGAAGAAGACTGCGAAGGGCGGCAAGAAAAAGGGCGGGAAGAAGCGCTAGATCGGCCGCCTACCGGTCCGGGGGTGTCGAGAGATGACACCCCCACTTTTTTGGTTGCTCACCTCCCGCCGTCGCGGGAGTTTTGCAAAGAGGCGAGGGCGCTGACAGAAGCGGGCTGGCGTGCCGGTGAGGCATCGGTGCTGCAACTGCAGTAGAGCCCATCGCAACGAATCCCACGAGTGAAGGGGGGGATAAGCGTAATGGCAAAGAAGACGGCCAAGGGCGGCAAGAAAAAGGGCGGCAAGAAACGGTAAGCCATCCTACCGCCAATAAAAAAAGGGGGCGGCCGTCGCCCCCTTTTTGCTGTACGTCAGATCCTCATCACGTCCAGCTACTGATCGACTCCCGAGCACCGAGCCCAGAGCACCGACTCTCGTTCGTCAGTCCCACGACTGCCCATCCCACACACGCACGCGCTCGATGACATCCCCCGGGCGTATGCGGTCGACCGCGTCCATCCCGCTCACGACGTGACCGAACACGGTATATCGGGCGTCGAGGTGCGGCTGGGGTGAATGCGTGATGAAGAACTGACTGCCTCCCGTGTCGCGCCAGTCGAGCGCCATCCCCACCGCGCCGCGAAGATACGGACGATCGTTCAGCTCGTCGCGAATCGTGTAGCCAGGCCCGCCCTGGCCATCACCTCGCGGATCGCCATCCTGCACCACGAAGTTCGGGACGACCCGATGCACTTCGATCCCGTTGAAGAATCCCTTCTTGACGAGCGAAATGAAATTGCGGGTAGTCTGCGGAGCGTCGAGCACGGCCAGCTCGAACTCGATGGTGCCATGTGGCGTGTCCACGAAGACGTGCGGCGAGTAGGTCGGCGACAGCAGCGAAGGATCGTCGTACGGCGTGATGGGTGTCCCTGGCGCGGGCCGAATCGTATTCTGATGGTCGCCTTGCGGATCGATCTTCGCCAGGAGCTCGGCCGCGCGGACCCGAATCGCCCAGTCCTTATCCGACAATGCCGCCTTCAGAGTCTCGCTGGCCTCCACTGGACCGTACTCGACGAGCGAGGCGAGCGCTGCGCCACGCGCGGTGTAAGCGGCGTCAGGCAATGCGGCTTTATACGCCTCGCGCAACGCGTCAGCGCCGCCCGCCGGCTTCAGCTTGCCGAGGTGTTCGGCAGCTGAGGCGCGAACGACGAAGTCGGGATCCTTGATGCGCTCCAGCAGCACCTTCTCGAGCTCAGGCGCTCGCTGTCGCGCTATCGCGTCGAGCACGCTCGGAATCACCCGCTTGTCCTCGTCGTCCAACATCACCCGCAATCGACCCAGCGCGATCTCGGCGGGCAGATCGGCAAGGATCCTCGCGAGCGCCGCCCTCACCCTCCAGCTGCGGTCCGGCTCCATGCCGGCGAGGACGAAGACGAAGCTTTCCTGATCGATCGAGGCGACGGCTTGAAGGGCCGCGATGCGCAGGGGAACCCACTGATCGGACAGGAGATTCTGGGCAGAGCTCGAGGCCCTCGCTCGATCGAATGGCGCCGAGCGCGGCGACCGCTTCGAGCCTCACATTCGCATGCGTGGCCGGATCGCCGGCAAGTCGCGAGAGCGTTGGAACAGCCTCTGTGGCGCCGAGCTGACCCAGCGCGCGAATGGCCGACACGGCCAGCTCCAGCCCCGCCTTGGCTTCCGGTGCGAGGAGGGCAACGAGCGGCTTCACTGCGCTCTGATCGCGTAGCGTTCCCAGACCTCTGGCGGCAAAGGCGCGCGTGTAGCGCCCGGGGCCGCTCAAGAGCGACTGCAGCGCCGGCGCTGCCCTCGGATCCTCGCTCCTCTGGAGCGCGTAGGCGATCGGCCACCAGGACGACACGGGACGGTCGCCGTCGAGCACCGCCGCGGCGATCGGATCGTAAGCACGGAGCCGCACCAGCGCGAACAGGCCAAGTTTGAACGCCTCAGCCTCCGGCGCCGCCGGCGCCGACTCATCGTCCGGTTGCATCGACACGACCGCAGGGGCGCGGGCATATTCGGCGACCATGGTGCCGATCGCCGTTGCAGCGCCCTTGGCGCCGATCTGCCCCAGTGCTTCAGCGGCGCGCCCGCGCACGATCGGCAGCGGGTCGGTGAGCAGCGGGACCAACGCCGCTTCCGACGATGGATCGCCGAGCAGCCCGATTGCGAAGGCTGCCGTGGATCGAACGTCCACGTCCGTGTCGGCGAGCGTCGCGACAAGCGCCTTGAGACCCTCCGTCAGCCGCACGCGGCCCAGGGCGAGCGCAGCGCGGCGGCGAACGCGGGAATCCTGATCCTTCACCAGCACGGTCAAATCCGGCGACGACGACGGCGGCGGCGGAATGATGAGGGGCGGCCGCCCGCGCTTCTTCTCCTCAGGTGTCGGCGCGGGAGGTGGCGGTTCGGGCAGCCGGAGCAGACGCTGATCCTCCAGCTGAAACACCCACGCCATTTTCTGTTCGTAGCTGACGACAGGCGCCTTCGGCGGCGGAGGGACCGTCTTGCACGCGACCATCAGGAAAAAGGCGGGCAGCGCTACTGCGCCGCAGGCAAGCGAGAGCCATCGAGAAACTCGAGTCATCCAGGTGTTCACCCCTGTTGCTGGTTCACGCGCGCAGCTCGGCGCGTTCCTGCGTCGCCGCGGCCACGCGATCGGACACGATGTGCACGCCGATTCCGGCACCACCGGGGACCGCGATGGTTCCATCCGGGGCGACGGTGATCTCAGGATCGATCAGATCCGGCGCGAAATATCTCCGGCTCGCGGCGACGTCACCCGGCAACGAAAAGTTCGGCAGCGTCGACAGGTGAATGTTGTGCGCCCGCCCGATCCCGCTCTCGAGCATGCCGCCGTGCCAGACCGGAATTTCGTGCCTGGCAGCCAGATCGTGCAAGCGAATCGACTCGCGATGCCCGCCGACCCGGCCCGGCTTGATGTTGATGATCCGGCAGGCGCCTGCCTCGATCGCGTCCTGGGCGGCGTGCACCGTGTGGATCGATTCGTCCAGGCAGATGGCTGTCTGCAGCCGCTGCTGCAATCGCGCGTGGTCCCTGATGTCGTCGTAGTCGAGCGGCTGCTCGATCATCATCAGCCCGAACGCATCGAGCTCGGCCAGATGGTCCGCATCTTTCAGGGAATAGGCCGCGTTGGCGTCGACCATCAGCGGAATGTCGCCGAACCGCTGACGCACGCGTCCGGCGGCCTCGACGTCCCATCCGGGCTTGACCTTGATTTTGATACGCCGGTAGCCAGCGGCGAGCTCGATCTCGATGCGCTCGAGCAGCTCGTCGAAGGTGTCCTGGATGCCGATGGACACGCCGGACTCGATCCGCTCGCGGGTGCCGCCCAGCAGCTTCGCCAGCGGCACGTTCTGCTGCCTGCGCATGCAGATCCCAGGCTGCCATTTCCAGCGCCGCCTTGGCCATGTTGTGGCCGCGAATCACGGCGAGCGCGTCGAACACCTCGCTGGGATGCGTGAAGGTACGGCCGAGCACGAGCGGCGCGATGTAGTCATGCAGGATGTGCCATGACGTGCGCGTCGTTTCGGAACTGTAGTACGGATGGTCGTCCGCGACACACTCTCCCACGCCGGTCGCACCGTCGCCATCGATCGTGACCAGCACGAACGCCCGGTCGTGAATCCGTCCAAAACTCGTTTCGAAATGCCGGACCAGTGGCAGGCGGAGCAGACGCAGCTCCATACGCTCGATTCGCACGGGACAATGCTATCGCAATCAGACGGGCCACACGCCGGGTGAATACAGGGCGCGCTGCACGGGACTGCTATACTTCGCACCTTGGACTTCCGCTACATCGCCATCGAGGGACCAGCGGGGGTCGGCAAGTCGCTGCTCGCAGATCGGCTGGGCGCACGGCTCGACGCGACAGTCGTGCTGGACGACACCGACAACCCGTTTCTCGCCGACTTCCTTGTCAGGACGGCCGGGGGCGGCGTTTCAGACGCAGCTGTTCTACACGCTCCAGCGTCATCGGCAGCAGACATCGCTCCGGCAGTCGGATCTCTTCAGCCAGCTGACGATCTGCGACTACCTCTTCGAGCGCGACAAGATCTACGCGTATCTGAATCTCGACGACAACGAGCTCTTTATCTATCAGCGCCTGTACGAGCTGCTGACACCGGAACTCCCCTCGCCCGATCTCGTGATCTACCTGCAGACGCCGACCGACATGCTGCGCAAGCGCCAGCGCGAACGCACCCGCACGCAGGAAGATGCCCCGCCGGTCGACGACCGTTACGTCAAGGAGATCAACGAGGCGTACACCCACTTCTTCTTTCACTACAGCGCCACGCCCCTCCTGGTGATCGAAACTTCACAGTTTGACCTGACGTGGGGCGAAGATGCGCTGGCCGATCTCGAGCGCCAGATCAGGACGATGGGCAAGGGGACCAGGTATTACGTACCACGGAAGTGACCTATAATTCTGGTTGAATGGCCTGGTTCAAGAAGGTCCGAAAGCCCATCGAGCCCCCTGACAAGCAGAGTCGAGTGCCCGAGGGCATGTGGGTCAAGTGTCCTTCCTGCGGCCAAATCATCTACAACAAGGACCTGGTCGTCAGCCTGAGCGTCTGCACCAAGTGCGGCCATCACTTCCGGCTGTCGGCGAGCGACCGTCTCAAGAGCCTCTTCGACGGCGAGTGGGAAGAGCACGATCGCGGCCTCACCTCCACGGACCCGCTGCGCTTCACTGACACCAAACCGTATCGGAAGCGACTCGAGAGCAGCATTGCCGCAACCGGCCTGAAAGATGCGGTCATCACCGCTTCAGGGGATATCGCCGGCATCCACTCGTATGTCGCGGCGATGGAGTACGGGTTCATCGGCGGCAGCATGGGCGTGGTCGTCGGCGAGAAGATCACGCGCGCGATCGAGCGCGCGATCGACGGCCGTGCGCCGGTGATCATCGTGTCGTGCTCGGGTGGCGCGCGGATGATGGAGGGGACGCTCTCGCTGATGCAGATGGCGAAGATCAGCGGCGCGCTCGCGCGGCTGGATCGCGCGCGGCTTCCCTACGTGTCCGTCCTGACCGACCCGACGACCGGCGGCGTCACCGCCAGTTTCGCCATGCTCGGGGACCTCAACATCGCCGAACCGAAGGCGCTCATCGGCTTTGCCGGTCCGCGCGTCATCGAGCAGACAATCCGCCAGAAGCTCCCAGAAGGCTTCCAGCGCAGCGAGTTCCTGCTCGAACACGGCATGCTCGACATGGTGCTCGATCGCCGCGAGATGAAGGACGTCATCGCCCGGTTCCTCAGATTCGGCGCCCCGCCGAAGCGCGAGGCCGTTCCCGTCGACCAACCCGTCCTCGCCGAATCCACGACGCTGTAGGCGTGGATCCTCTAGATTTCCTGCTCGGCCTCGAACGTCTCGGGATGAAGTTCGGCCTCGAGAACATGACGAGGCTGTGCGCCGCGCTCGGCAATCCGGAACGGTCGTTCAAGTCGGTCATCATCGCGGGCACCAACGGCAAGGGATCGGTTTCGGCGATGGTCAGTGCCGCGTTGCGGGCGGCCGGACATCGGACGGGGCGATACACGTCGCCGCACCTCGAACGGCTCGAGGAGCGATTCGTGATCGACGAGGAGGAGGTCACGACGGAAGGCCTCAGATCGGCAGCCACTGTGGTGCAGGCGGCGGTGGAGACGCTCATGTCGTCGGGCAGCCTCGAGACCCACCCGACCTTCTTCGAGTGCGCGACCGCTATCGCGTTCGAGCTGTTCCGCCGTGCAGAAATCGAACTCGCCGTGCTCGAGGTCGGGCTCGGCGGCCGGCTCGATGCCACGAACGTCGTCATGCCGCTGGCCGCGGCGATCACGTCGATCGGGCTCGATCACGAGGCGCAGCTCGGCGGAACGCTGGCGTCGGTGGCACGCGAGAAGGCGGGGGTCATCAAATCGGGGATTCCCGTCGTGTGCGGACCATTGCCGCCGGAGGCGGACCGCGTGATTGAGGACACGTGCCGTGAGCGCAGTGCGCGGATGATCCGCACGCTCGATCGCGTGACGGCCATTGTCGATGTGAGCGATCGCAGCACCGTCGTGACCCTCGACACACCGCATCACCGGCTCGAACGGGTGACCCTCGCCCTGAACGGGCGTCATCAGGTGTTCAACGCGGCGACGTCGGTCACGCTGCTCGAAGAACTGGACGCGATGGGCATCGAGGTGGATGGTGGCGCGCTCGTCGCCGGGCTGACAGCCACGAAGTGGCCGGGACGCCTGGAACAGTTTCGATGGGGCACGTCAGAGGTGCTGCTCGATGCCGCCCATAACCCCGCCGGTACGGCAGCGCTTGCTGCCCATCTTCGGGAGATCGGCTGGTCCGATGCGACGCTGGTCTTCGGCGCGATGCGCGACAAGGATCTCGGGGGCAT
The DNA here is from genome assembly GCA_963784195.1 of uncultured Acidobacteriota bacterium. Lineage (GTDB taxonomy): Bacteria > Acidobacteriota > Vicinamibacteria > Vicinamibacterales > 2-12-FULL-66-21 > CAVQAH01. Next base: position 99,163 of record CAWARA010000020.1, read on the forward strand.
GCTGGCGCCGTTCGGCCCCGTAGTCCAACGTCTGATTTGCACCACCGCTCCGGGCGCTCGTGCCGCGTCAGCGTCTGAGCTGGCCACCGTCGCACAGCGCGATTCCTGGCTGCCCGACGCCACTCGCGATCGATGTGCCGGAGGAAGCTCTTCGCCTCGCATGTGCTGATGCGGCTCACGTTGTGGTCGCCGGCTCCATCTTTCTCATCGGCCCCCTGCGTGGTATTCTCCGTTGATTCCGGCGGAGTGCCTGCCTTCGGAATCGTGAAAACAAAAGCCTGGGAGCAGACCCGGCCGCACCTGATTGCCGGTCGTCTCAGGCGTATGTGCATGCCTCGAGTACTCACAGCCGTACTTCTCTTCAGCTTCGCGGCAACAGCCTCGCCAGCTCGTGCGCAGTCGGCACAATCGACGATGATTGGCGGCTGTCGGGTGGCAGAGCTTTCGAGCGTCGAACAGCAATCCGACAAGGTGAAAACGCCGGAGGGCGTCGAAGAGAACGTGTCGACGGCCCTTCGCTCGGTCCGCGTCGACTGTGACGGCATGCAGTTCTTTGCAGAACGCATGCAGCTCTTTCACGATCGCGGGCGGGTCGTCGCCAGCGGCAACGTGCTGTTCATTTCTGGCGGCCACCGGATCTCGGCCGATCGCATGGACTTCGACACGAAGACGCGGACCGGATCGTTTTTCGAGGCGCACGGGGTCGTGTCGCTCGGGGAGCGTGGCGACCGGAGCTTGTTCGGCACGCAGGAGCCGGACGCCACGTTCTGGGGCAAAGAGGTCCAGAAGCTCGGGCCGGAAAAATACCGCATCATCGACGGCGGTTTCACGACGTGCGCCCAGCCGACACCGCGCTGGGACGTTGCCTCAGGCAGCGTGACGATGAACCTCGACGACTATGCGCTGCTCGTGAACTCGGTGTTCCGGGTGAAGGGCGTCCCCATCCTCTACCTGCCGGTTTTCTACTATCCGATTCAGGAAGACGATCGGGCGACCGGGTTCCTGATTCCAACCTACGGCACCTCGACGGTTCGCGGCCAGACCCTCAGCAACGCATTCTTCTGGGCCATGGGCCGGAGCCACGACGCGACGTTTCTGCACGACTGGTTCTCGAAGACCGGGCAGGGGTACGGCGGCGAATACCGGTACGAGCTCGGCGGCGGGTCGCAGGGGAATACCCGTGTCTATGTGATCAACGAGAAAGAAACGACATTCGTGGATAGTGCGGGACAGGAGGTAACGCAGCCCGCCAAGCAGTCGTATCAGGTCACGGGCGGCCTGACGCAGGCGCTCGGCGGTGGCTTCCGTGCCCGCGCCAACGCCGACTACTTCTCCGACATCGTCACCCAGCAGCGCTATCAGCAGAACATCTACCAGGCGACGAACAGCCGGCGCGGATTCGGCGGCAACATCACCGGCAACTGGGCCGGATACGTATTGAGCGGAACGCTCGATCGTACGGACTATTTCTACCCGGACAACACGGTGACGACGCAAGGCGGTCTGCCGCGAGTCACGGTAAGCCGCGGCGAGAAACCGATCGGGCGTTCGCCGTTGTATTTCGGCGCCAACGGCGAATACGTGACGTTCCTGCGCAGCACGGAACGCGACGATGTGACCACGAACGATCAGGGCTTGACGCGACTGGATTTCAATCCGACAGTGCGGATTCCTTTCACGCGATGGCCGTTCCTCACGGCGAACTCGGCCGTCGCCTGGCGCGGAACGTACTGGACCGAGAGCAAGAATCCGCTGACGAACCTGAACGTGCCCGAAGGAATCGGCCGGCAGTACTTCGACTTCTCCACGCGCATCACCGGTCCGGTGTTCCACAGGATCTTCGATCGTCCCGGCGGCGACTACGCCGAGAAGTTCAAGCACGTCGTCGAGCCGACACTTTCCCTTCAGCGGACCACCGCGATCGACGAGTTCAACCGGATCGTCCAGCTCGAAGGCAGCGACTATGCCGTCGGGAACGTGACGCGCGTCAGTTACGGTCTGAACAACCGGCTGTATGCGAAGAAGGGGCTCTCGCGCGAGATCCTCAGCCTGATCCTGGGACAGACCTACTACACGGACCCGACTGCCGCGCAGTTCGATCAGAACTACCAGAGCAGCTTCAGCGGCGTGCGTGCGTCGAAGTTCTCCCCGATGTCGGTGCTCGTGCGCACGTCGCCCACCGATCGGATCCAGGGAGAGTTCAGGACGGAGTACGACTTCTTCGTCGACGCATTCAGGACGTACGCGGCGACCGGCAGCGTGAATGGCTCGAAGGTCCAGGTGTCCGCTGGCTGGAGCCGCCGGCGCTTTATTCCCAACCTGCAGGGGTTCAACGATCCGAATCTGGCCAACCACTATATGAACGCTTCGGCGTCGGTGCGCGGCGCGGGCAACCGGGTTGGCGCGCAGTACGCCTTCAATTACGATCTCCGTTTGGACACGTTCCTCCAGCAGCGGTTCATGGCGTATTACAATGCGCAGTGCTGCGGCATCTCCGTGGAGTATCAGAACTTCAACTTCAATAACGGGTTCGCCGGCGTTCAGGTGCCGGAAGATCGCCGCTTCAATATTTCCTTCACGCTCGCGGGCATCGGCAGTTTCTCGAATGCGCTTGGTGCATTCGGGGGCCAGCAGGGTCGCTGATGAAAGGCCTCATACTGAGCGGCGGTCGCGGCACGCGCCTGCGCCCGCTGACCTACACGAGCGCCAAGCAACTCGTTCCGGTCGCCAACAAGCCGGTGCTCTTCTACGGCATCGAAGCGATGGCCGAGGCCGGCATACGGTCAGTCGGCATCGTCGTCGGGGACACCCAGGCGGAGATTCGGGCGGCGGTCGGCGACGGGTCGCGCTGGGGCCTGCGTGTGGAATACATCGAACAGCACGCCCCGCTCGGGCTCGCGCACGCCGTCCTCATCAGCGAGCAGTTCATCGGCGGCGAGCCGTTCGTCGTCTACCTGGGCGACAACCTGCTGATGCGCGGCATTTCGGGACTCGCGAAGGAATTCAGCCGGGAGCGGCCGGCCGCGCAGATTCTCCTGGCCCGCGTGCCTGATCCGCAGATGTTCGGCGTCGCCGAGTTGTCTGATGGGCGGGTGGTCAGGCTGGTCGAAAAGCCGCAGGAGCCCCGGAGCGACCTGGCCCTCGTCGGCGTGTACATGTTCTCGCCCGACGTTTTCGATTCGGTGAAGCGAATCACGCCGAGTTTCCGCAACGAGCTCGAGATTACGGACGCGATCCAGGACTTGATCGACCGAGGGCTCGAAGTCCGGCCGCACATCGTGGACGGGTGGTGGAAGGATACGGGGAAGCTGGAGGACATGCTCGAGGCGAACCGGCTGGTCCTCGACACGCTCGAACGGCGTGTCGACGGTTGCGTGGATGCCGCATCGCGGATCGAAGGGAAGGTCGTCGTCGAAGCCGGCGCAGTGATCGAGCAGTCGGTCGTGCGTGGCCCTGCGATCATCGGCGCGCGTGCGAAGATCGTCCACGCCTATGTTGGTCCGTTCACGTCCATCATGAACGACGTCGAGATTCGCGAGTCGGAGATCGAGCACAGCATCGTGCTCGAGGGGAGCTCGGTGAGCAACCTGGCGAACCGCGTGGAAGACAGCCTGATTGGCAAGAACGTCCGGATTTTTCGCGAGAAGATGAAACCGAGCGCCTACCGGTTCATGCTCGGCGACAATTCGGAAGTGGGGATCCGATGGTGACGCCTGCGCCGACGGCATTTGCAGCGGCCGTTCGTGACCCGATCGCGGGGGTCAAGGTCAAGACCCTGCGCTGCATCCCGGACGAACGGGGCTGGCTGATGGAGATCATGCGCGCCGACGAGACGGACTTTTATACGAAGTTCGGTCAGGTCTACGTGTCGGCGACCTATCCGGGCGTCGTCAAAGCCTGGCACTACCACCGAGTGCAGATCGACACCTTCGTCTGCATTTCCGGGATGGTCAAACTCGTGCTCGTGGACACGCGCAACGATTCCCCCACGAAGGGCACGATCAACGAGTTCTTCCTCGGATCGCAGAACCCGCTGCTCGTGCAGGTGCCTAACCTCGTGTATCACGGCTGGAAGTGCATCAGTCCGGACACGGCGATGGTCGTCAACGTGCCTACCGAGCCGTACAACTACGCGGAGCCTGACGAATACCGATTGGAACCGCACGGGACGTTGCCGTACGACTGGGCCAGGAAAGATGGTTAACGTCCTCGTCACCGGCGGAGCCGGGTTCATCGGCTCGAACTACGTCCGCCACGCGCTGAGCGTCCACCAGGACTGGCGCATCACGACCCTCGACAAGCTGACATACGCAGGGCGTCTCGAGAATCTGAAGGATGTGCTCGACCACCCGCGTCACGACTTCGTCAAGGGTGACGTCGCGGATCCGTCAGTTGCGGGCCAGCTCGTCGCCTCGGCCGACATCGTCGTGCATTTCGCCGCGGAGACGCATGTCGATCGCTCGATCCTGAGCGCCGGCGATTTCATCACCACGGATGTCTTTGGTACGTTCGTTCTCCTGGAGGCCGCGCGTCAGCATCCAGGACTGCGGCGGTTCGTCCAGATCTCTACCGACGAGGTGTACGGCAGCGTCGCCGAAGGATCGAGCCGGGAAGAGCGACGAGCTTCGGCCGCGGAATCCGTACGCCGCGAGCAAAGCCGGCGCGGATCGGCTGGCCTTCAGCTACTGGGCCACCTACAACGTCCCCGTCGTCATCACGCGCGCGTCGAACAACTACGGCCCGAATCAGTTCCCCGAGAAAGTGATTCCGCTGTTCGTGACGAATGCACTTCACGACATTCCGGTGCCGCTGTATGGGGACGGTCTCAACGAGCGGGACTGGCTGCACGTCTCGGATCATTGCCGCGCGCTCGACGTCGTCATCGAACGCGGCGTGTCAGGCGAGGTCTACAACATCGGCGGCAGCAACCACGTCAGAAACGCCGACCTCACCCGACGCATCCTCCAGCTGCTCGGCAAGCCGGAGTCACTGATCCGTCACGTCCAGGACCGGCCTGGTCACGACCGCCGTTATTCGCTGGACACCACCAAGCTTGAGGCGCTCGGCTGGAAGGCAACGGTCCCATTCGACCAGGGCCTGGCTGATACGGTCGATTGGTACCGGCAGAACGAATGGTGGTGGCGCCCCATCAAACAGGACGACCCCGCGTTCAAGGCCTATTACGAGACGCAGTACGGCGGACGAGGCTGAGCGGGCAGGGCGTGGCTGGCGCGGCTCTCGTAACGGGCGGAACCGGCTTCGCAGGCAGCCACCTCATCGAGCACCTGCTCGAGCACGAATCACCCACCGGCTCAGGGGCGCCCGGCATCCGGATTGACGCCTGGTCCAATCCCGGCGGTCTTCCACCCTCGTCCAGCGATCCTCGCGTGCGGTGGCATGCCGTGAACCTGCTGGATCGCGAGGCGGTCCATTCGACGATCGCAGCGCTCGCACCGTCCACGATCTATCACTGTGCCGGCGTCGCAGACGTCAACGCGTCGCGGGCGCGACCGGAAAAAGCTCTTCACGTCAACGCTCTGGGAACCCTTCACCTCCTGGATGCGGTGTGGAAGGCTGGTCTCGACTGCCCCGTTCTCGTCACCGGCTCGGCGCTCGTCTACCGGCCGTCGACCGATGCGATCTCGGAAGACGCACCGCTCGGGCCCACCAACCCCTACGGCGTCAGCAAGCTGGCTCAGGAAATGGTCGCAACCCAGGATCGCCGGCGGCGGACGATGGTGGTGCGGCCATTCAACCACGCCGGCCCGCGACAGTCGCCGGCATACGTGACGTCGAGCTTTGCCAACCAGATCGCCGAGATCGAGGCGGGCAAGCGGGAACCGATCCTGTCAGTGGGCAACCTGGACGCTGCGCGCGACATCACCGACGTCAGGGACGTCGTCCGCGCGTACCGGACGATCGCGGAACGCGGGGAGCCAGGACGCCCGTATAACGTGTGCAGCGGACGTGCCTACCGAGTCGGAGATCTGCTCGACCGGCTCCTGGAGATGGCGCGCGTCAGCGTGCGCGTCACAGTCGACCCCGCCCGTTTGCGTCCGTCGGACAATCCGATCGTCCTCGGTGATCGATCGAGAGTCACCAACGAAATCGGATGGGAGCCCGTAATTCCCATTGAGCGTACGCTTGCCGACCTGCTCGACTACTGGCGTGCCCGCACCGCCCACGCGTGACGCATGACCGCGAGAACGGAATACGCCCGTCAGCTCGTTCACATGGCGATGGGCGGTTTCGCGCTCGCGCTCCGCTACCTGACGTGGTGGCAGGCGGCGCTGCTGGCTGGCGGAGCAATCGCGTTCAACCTCTTCGTGCTGCCGCGCGTCGGCGGCACATACCTGTACCGATCATCTGAATTCGCGCGCGGCTTCCCGGCTGGAATCCTGCTCTACCCCATCTCGGTCCTGATGTTGATCCTCGTCTTCCCTTCTCGTCTCGATATCGCGGCGGCCGCGTGGGCAATCCTCGCTGTCGGCGACGGCATGTCGACGATCGTGGGCCGCGCGGTTGGTGGCCGGCCGATCCCCTGGAACCGGGAGAAGACATGGGCAGGATCGATCGCGTTCGTGGTGTTTGGAAGCATTGCCGGCGTCGCGCTCGCCTGGTGGTGCCGTAACGCCGTCAACCCAGCACCCTCGATGTGGTTCTGGCTCGCGGCGCCGATCGCAGCCGCTCTATGCGCAGCGGCCGCCGAGACCATTCCGGTGCGGCTCGACGACAACGTCTCGGTTCCGGTCGCAGCGGCGGCGGTCCTGTGGATGGCCTCGTACATCACCGAGGATGCGGTACGGGCAGCGATCGGTCCGCTCGCCGCCCGCCTGCCGTTCGCGCTCGGACTCAACATCGTCGTCGCGCTGGCCGGCTACCGGGGGCGAACGGTGTCGCAATCCGGTGCGATATGCGGCGCGATCATCGGCGCGATCATCTTCGCGTCAACCGGCTGGCGCGGCTGGACGCTCCTGCTCGCCACGTTTCTCGCAGCAGCGACCACGTCGCGGCTCGGGATACGCCGAAAGACGCTCCTGGGGATTGCCGAAGAGCGCGGTGGCCGCCGCGGCGCCGGAAACGCCATCGCGAACACCGGCGTCGCCGCAGCTGCCGCCATCATCGCGCTGCTGAGCCCCTCGACGCCGACAGCCCTTATCGCGTTCGTGGCGGCTCTGACCGCCGGCGGCAGCGATACCGTCGCCAGCGAAATCGGCAAGGCGTGGGGGCGGCAGGCGTATCTCGTCCCGACATTCCGCCACGTGCCGCCAGGCACTTCTGGTGCCGTATCACTCGAGGGCACGGCGGCTGGCTTGATCGGCGCGTTTGTGCTGGGATCGATCGCGGTCCTGCTGCAACTGATTCAACCGAATGCTCTCGTCCCGATCGTGCTGGCGGCGACGATCGGCGCCTTCGCCGAGAGCGCGCTGGGCGCGACGCTGGAGGCACCAGGAATCTTGAACAACGACCTGCTGAATTTTCTGAACACGGCCATCGCCGCGCTGCTCGCCATCTGGCTCACCGGACTTCTGACATGAAGCGCTTGCGGCTCTGGCTGGAGTTCTCCCGTCCGTTCACGCTGGTCGCGCCTGCCCTCGGATTCGTCTCGGGTGCGGTGACGGCCTGGGGCGCACCACCGCGCAACCCTGTCGACACCTGGCTCTTCCTGTATCCCGCCGTCGGCGCGCTGATGGCGGCCGTGCTCAATGCCGGCAACAACGCGCTGAATCAAATCTACGACCTCGAGATCGACCGCATCAACAAGCCAAAACGCCCGCTGACGAGCGGACGAATGGGGATGCGCGAAGCCTGGGTGTTCACGTGGGTCACCTACGCGATCGCGCTCGTGCTGGCCTGGTGTGTCGCTCCGGGCGGCCGTCATGAATGCTTCTGGCTCGTCGTCGCGGCGACGATCGCGACATTCGTTTACTCATGTCCGCCGTTCAGAACGAAGCAACGTGGCATCTGGGCGAACGTCACCATCGCCATCCCTCGCGGCGTGCTGCTGAAGGTTGCCGGATGGTCGTCGGTCAAGACGATCTTCGGCGTCGAGCCCTGGTTCATCGGCGCGATTTTCGGTCTCTTCCTGCTCGGCGCGTCCACCACGAAAGATTTTGCCGACATGGAGGGCGATGCGCGCGGCGGGTGCCGCACGCTGCCGATCCTCTACGGCGTCAAACGCGCCGCGTGGATGATCTCGCCGTCATTCGTCCTGCCGTTCATGCTGATATCGGTCGGCGCGTTCACTCACATCCTCACGGGCAACTTCGTCCTGCTTCAGCTGCTCGCGGTCATCATGACCGTCTACGGCCTCTACGTCTGCTACCTGATGCTGCGGCGTCCCGAGGACCTCGCCGTCGAAGAGAACCATGTGTCCTGGGCGCACATGTATCGAATGATGTTCGTCGCCCAAGTCGGCTTCGCGCTGGCGTATTTGCTCTGAGGGGTCAGGTCTTGAATCCGCACATTTTTCACGTGTGCGGGGTCAGGTCTCCTGTCGCTGGGACCTGACCCCTGATTGAGTGAAAAATGTGCGGATTCAAGACCTGACCCCCTTGACAGCCACTCCCATCAGGAGGATTATCGAGCGAAGAAAAGACGAATCTCGTACGGAAATGGCCGAATTCCCCCTACTCTTCGACCTGGGATCGAAACCACCCACAACCAGGACGCTCGCGCTCAGGATCCGTGACGACGGCGAGGACGCCGCGCTCGACCAGGCGCAGCGGCGCGCGGACGCGGCGCGCTATCAGGAAGTGACTTGCCGGTCCGCGCTCAATCCCGTCAAGGGCATGCCCTTCAAGTGGACGCTGAACCCGTATCGCGGCTGCACGCACGCCTGCCACTACTGCTTCGCGCGCCGGTATCAGACGCAATTCGAGCTGGGGCCTGGCGATCACTTCTCGTCGGTCATCTTCGTGAAGACGAATCTTCCGGAAGTGCTGATCCGCGAGCTCGACAAGCCGTCTTGGACGCGCGAGGAAGTGGCCGTCGGCACCGCGACCGACCCGTACCAGCCAATCGAAGGTCACTACAAGCTGACCCGCCGCTCGCTGCAGGCGTTCATCGCCGCGCGAACACCAATCGGTCTGGTCACGAAAGGACCGATGGTGGTCCGTGACGCTGAGCTGCTGGCCGAACTTGGGGAGAAAGCCGGCTGCACGGTGTGTATCAGCGTGCCAACGGTTGACGAAAGTGCATGGGCCGCTCTCGAACCCGGCACGGCCCACCCGCTTCAGCGTCTGCGCGCCGTCAGAGAGCTTCGCAAGGCGGGTGTCAGGGCTGGCGTGCTGATGGCACCGATCGTTCCGGGATTCACGACACAACCTGCCAGGCTCGAAGCCACGATCCGGGCCATCGCTGAACACGACGCGGCGTTCGTTGGCAGCAACGTGCTGCACTTGAAGGGCGGCACCAAGGATCACTTCCTCGGCTTTCTCGCCGCCGAATTCCCGGACTTGCTGGAAGGGTACCGGCGGATGTATCCAGGCTCGTACGCGCCTCCTGCGTACGCCGCCACTGTTCGGTCACTGCTCAAGGATTTGCGGAAGAAATACCGCGTCGGCGAAAACCGATACGGCGACGAGTCTGGCCGCGACGACGCCGAACGCGACATCGTCACGGATCACTCGGAGGCCGTTCAGTCGGAGAAGGAAGACGAAAGCTGCGCCGCTTCCGCAGGCGAGCAGCGCAGCTTCGAGTGGGCGCTCAGGCCGTCGCCGCGAGCGCGCTGAAGCGGGCCGAGCCGTTGGAGACTTCGACTTCGACTTCGACCTGTGCCGTCCTTGACGTCGGCGTGAAACGCCGTGCCTTCCGTCCAGCGCTGACTGATCGGCAGCTTGATGCGATCCTCGATCGCGCGCTTCAGGAAGCGCGCACCGTAGGCCAGGCTGTACCCGTCCTGCACGATCTGCTCGATCGCGGCCGGGGTCACCGTCAGCGACCGGTTGCTGCGCGCCAGCGCGCGCTGGATTCTCACGATCTGGTGACCGCTGATCTCGCGAACTTCGTCCTTCGACAACGGCCGGAACAGCACGACTTCGTCGATGCGGTTGCGGAATTCTGGCGTGAACCGGCGCTCGAGCTCGCGCATGATCTCGCCCTGGATCTGTTCGACGCCCACCTGCTTGCGAGAGGAATCCCAGCGGATTGGTGAGCTTGCGGAAATACTCCGAGCCGATGTTCGACGTCATGATCACGATGGCGTCGCTCAGGTAGACGCGCTTGCCGCGGCCGTCCGTGATCCAGCCTTCGTCGAATGCCTGCAGGAACAGGTTCAGCATGCTCGGACTGGCTTTCTCGACCTCGTCGAGGAGCACGACCGAATACGGATTGTCCTTGAGCTGATTGGTGAGCACGCCGCCGCGCTCCGATCCGACGATCCCGCGCGGCATGCCGATCAGTTTGTCGACCGCGACCGCGCCATCCTGGTACTCGGACATGTCGACGCGAATCATCTTCTTCTCGTCGCCGAACAGGAACTCGGCCACCGACTTGGCCAGCTCGGTCTTGCCGACTCCGGTCGGGCCGAGGAAGAGCAGCACGCCGTCGGGCCGATCGAACCCGTCCTTGAGCGGCCCCTTGTTCAGCACCAGGCGCCGCGACACGGCCGAAATGGCGTTCTTCTGCCCGACCACGCGCGTGCCGAGGCGCATCTCGATGTCCTTGAAACGATCGGTCACCTCGCGAAAGACCATGTCCTCCGGGATCTGCGCCACCTTGGAGATGACGTTGACGACATCCGCGCCGGTCACTTCCCACCGCCGTCCGATCTCCGCCTTCACCGACGCGGTGTCGAGCCAGCCGATGACCTTGTCCGGCAGCTGCAGATGCCGCATGTACCGCGGCGACATCTCGAGCGCGGTTTCGATCGCCTCGTCCGAAATCCGGACGGAGTAGTTCCGCTCGAGCCGTGGACGCAGGTTGTAGAGGATGCTCCGCGTCTCGTCGATCGACGGCTCGCCGACATGCACCGTGCGGAATCGCCGCGCCAGCGCTTCGTCTTCCTGCACGAATTCCTTGTACTCGCTCGAGGTCGTGGCGCCGATGATGCGGACCTCGCCGCGGGCGAGCACCGACTTGAACACGTTGGCAGCGTCGGACGGCGCGCCGAGCGCCGAGCCGGCGCCGATCATCGTGTGCACTTCGTCGATGAACAGGATCAGGTTGGGCCGCTCCTTGATCTCGCGGATCACGTTCTGGATGCGATCTTCGAACATGCCGCGCAGCATCGTCCCGGCAACCATGGTGTTCATCTGCAAATTGACGATCTGGCAGTCGCGGAGTCGAACCGGCACCTTCTCGGGTTCGAACTCGATGCGCCGCGCCAGCCCTTCGGCGATCGCCGTTTTGCCCACGCCAGGCTCGCCGAGCAGCAGCACGGAGTTCGCACGTTCCCGGTGGCACAGGACCTCGAGCACCTGGTCCATCTCCCAGTCGCGTCCGAAGACCGGCGGAATGCGGTCCTGTCGCGCGAGCTGATTCAGGTTGGTCGCAAAGTGCTTGAGGAACGGCGGAAGCTCGAAACGCTTCTTCAGGCGCTCCTCGCGCTGTTCGTGGTCGCGCATCCTCGTGGCCAGGCGCGACACGATCGCTTCCGGTTCGATCCCATGCCGGCGGATGATCGAAACCGGGATGCCCTGCGTCTCCTCGAAGATTGCCGAGAACAGATCGGTCGCTTCGATGGTGTGCCTGCCCGACCGGCTCGCGTGGAGCAGCGCCAACTTGAAAAGGAGTTTCGTCGACGGTGCGATGCGCAGGTCGCGACCGGGGGAAGCCGGCAGCAACCGCAAGTGCTCCTCGAGCGCCTGCACAATCTCGTGCGGGTTGAGCCCGAGATCTCGCATGACCTGTCCGAACATGTCCCATTCGACCTGTGCGAATGCCAGACAGACGTGCTCATTGGTCAGCAGGGCCTGTTCGCGACGGCGGGCGTCCTCCGTTGCGCGATCGACGACGCGCTCGGCTGACTCAGCCATCTTGTTCTGCGGGATATCGAAGTCGTCCACGGCCGCCTCCACCCTACTCGCTGCGCGTAGTGTCCGGCTTGACGCCGGCCACCGCTGCCGGCGGTCCCTACCCGGCTGTTGTCAGCGAGCCACACCCGTTGAAACAGCAAATACAGGGCCAGCGTCAGGGCGCGCTGCGCGCCCCGGGCAATCATCTGAAAAGGAAGGAGAAACCGGACGAGGGATGACACGGTGTGGCCGGCACCCACTCGCGGGCGAGCGCTCAGCGGGGTTCCCGGCCACACACTGTGGTGACGTGGACTCTTTCTGCGGTTACCGTGGCCCTTCGAGCAGCGCCCGAATCCGGGCCTCGGTCGGGGGATGTGTGCTGAAGAGCGACATCAGCCCCTGCCCCGAGAACGGCTTCACGATGAACATGTGGGCCGTCGCCGGGTTGGCGTCCATGGGCACGCGCTTGGACGCCGCGTCGATCTTACGAAGCGCGTCGGCAAGCCCGTACGGCGTTCCCGCAATGCTTGCGCCGCCAGCGTCCGCCGCGAATTCGCGCGACCTCGAAATCGCCGCCTGGATCAATCCTGCTGCGAGCGGCGCCAGGAAGATCATCGCGATCAACGCGATCGGGTTGCTGCCGCCCTCGCGATCGTCCCGGCCGCCGCCAAACATCCCGGCATACATGGCCATGCGCGCAACCATCATGATCGCGGCTGCGATCGTGGCCGCCACTGAACTGATCAGGATGTCGCGATGCTTCACGTGTGCGAGCTCGTGCGCGATCACGCCCTCGAGCTCGTGCTCCGTGAGGACTTGCATGATCCCTTGCGTCGCCGCCACCGCCGCGTGGTTCGGATTACGACCGGTTGCAAACGCATTCGGAGACGGGTCAGGAATGATGTACACCTTCGGCATCGGCAGGCCGCCGCGCTGCGCGAGCCGTTCGGTCATCCGGTAGAGCGGATGCTCAGGTCCCACCTGCTGCTGCGCGATACATGCGCAGGACAATCTTGTCCGAAAACCAGTACGAGCCGAGATTCATCAGCGCCGCGAAGATGAACGCGATGACGATGCCGTTCTGGCCTCCGAGCAAGTCACCGATCAAAAGCAGCATGCCGCTCAGCAGGCCAAGCAGCAGCGCCGTTTTCAATCCGTTAGGCATGTGTCTATTCTACCTCGCCGAGGTGACCCAGGAGCGCGCCGATGAACGCGGCGCGCCACGTCAGATCCTCGACTTCGACGTGCTCGTGCAGCGCGTGGGCACCATCGCCGCGCGGGCCGAGTCCATCTAAAGTAGGAACACCTAGCGCGGCCGTGAAATTCCCGTCCGACCCTCCGCCGGTCCCACCTTCACCCAGCTCACGACCGAGCGTGGCCGCCACGGCCCGCGCCTGTTCGTACAGCCGCACAACGTGTGCGGATCGTTCGAGGGGTGGCCGTTCGACCCCACCGTGGATCTCGAGCCGCGTGCCGCTCAGCCGCGGCTTCAGCGCCCTGAACGCCTGTTCAACCTGAGCCGCATCAGCCATCGTCGGCACTCTGACGTCAACGGATGCTTCTGCCCGCTCGGCCACGACGTTGGTCCGCGAACCGCCGGAAATGACGCCGACGTTGACGCTGATCCCGCGCGACAAGTCCTGCAGTCGTGTGACTTCGGCGATCTGTAACGCCAGCTCGTGAATCGCGCTGGCGCCCTTGCCGGGATCGATGCCGGCGTGCGCCGAGATGCCGTGAACCGTCAGATGGAAATCGCCGCACCCCTTGCGGCTCGTTTTCGCCGCGCCACCGGGAAGTGAGGGCTCGAGCACGAGCACCGCGTCACTCCGCCGCGCTTCCGCTTCGATGATCGGCCGCGACGTCGCGCTGCCGATTTCCTCGTCCGTGTTCCAGATCATCACGATCCGCGGCGCCGTCTGCGCGCGATGCATGAGAACCGCGCGCACCGCCAGCATTCCGATCGAGAGACCGGACTTCATGTCGAAGATGCCAGGACCATGGAGCCGGCCATCCTCCTCGCGCAACGGCATGCGATCGAGCTGACCGAGCGGCCACACGGTATCGAAGTGCCCGAGGAGCATGACCTGACGCCGTCCGCTGCCGAACTCGGCGCGCAAGTGATCGCCTCGCTCCGCCTGGGCGAATCGCTCGACTCGCCCGCCGATCGCTTCGAGCCGGGCGGCAATCTCTCGTCCGCACCGGTCGACCGCAGCCTTGTCGGTGCTCGGCGACTCGAGACGGACGAGCGTCTCGATCGTGTCGCGGAGCCAGCGCTCTTCGTCGCGGCACCATGTCAGCAGATCGGCGTTTTCGCTTTTCACGAGCTTCACTCGGCGTCTCCTGCGCGCCGTTTGCGCGCGTATAATAGACAAATGCCGCTGAGGATCCGATCCGTGCTGGCGATCGCGGCCGTGGTTTCGCTCGGCGTGACGTCAACGTCCGCACAGACGCCGGTGCCATTTCCCAAGCCGGGGCAACCACAGAAGCCTGCGCCGCAGGTGCCGCCACCGGGAACACCCGAGCGTCCGGGATCACCGGCGGCCTCTACCGCGGCGAATCAGCCGACCGAAGCGATGCTCGGCATGCCGATCTATCCGGGCGCCGATTTCATTGCGTCGTTCGACGCCGGCCGCGGCCAGCGCTATTACCTCTTCGGCACGAACGCGACTTTTGCCGAAATCGTGAACTATTACAAGACCACGCTCAAACAGCGCGGTGAGCTGGTGTACGAAGAGCCTCCGGTTCACATGTTCGACGTCGGACGGTTTCGCGAAGAGGCGATGGCCTTTCCGCCGGGCGTGTCGGTCAAGGACTACACGTGGGGCGGGTCAGCGGGGTATCTGAATCCGAAACGATCGGCACAGCCAGAGCGCTACAAAACGATTATTCAGATCGTTCCGGCGCCTGGTGGCGCGGCGGGACGCTGATTCGGACGTCGCAAAGAGCTGATTCCGGCACGCCCGACCTTACGCCTCCGCCAAGGCTACGGCGAGTCCGCCGAAGCTTCAGCGAAGGCGGAAGGTCGGGCCTACGGCTGTCGCAGATAGATCGTGCTTCCTTTGTCGCGGAACTCCTGCGACTTTTCTTTCATTCCCGCTTCCGCCTCCGCCATGTTGCGGACCTGCTGCGTCAATTCCATCGAGCAGAACTTCGGACCGCACATCGAGCAGAAGTGCGCGAGCTTGGCGCCCTCGGCTGGAAGCGTTGCGTCGTGGAACGCGCGGGCGGTGACCGGGTCCAGCGACAGATTGAACTGATCCTCCCAGCGGAACTCGAACCGCGCCTTTGACAGCGCGTCGTCCCACGCCTGCGCGCGCGGGTGGCCCTTGGCGATGTCGGCGGCGTGCGCGGCGATCTTGTAGGCGATCACACCGGCTTTGACGTCGTTGCGATCCGGCAGCCCGAGATGTTCCTTGGGCGTGACGTAGCAGAGCATCGCCGTGCCCTGCCAGCCAATCATCGCCGCGCCAATTGCCGACGTAATGTGGTCGTATCCCGGCGCGATGTCGGTGGTCAGCGGCCCGAGCGTGTAGAACGGCGCTTCGTCGCACCACTCCAGCTGCTTGTCCATGTTCTCGCGAATGAGGTGCATCGGCACGTGTCCGGGACCTTCATTCATCACCTGCACGTCGTATTCCCAGGCGATCCGCGTGAGCTCGCCCTGCGTCCTCAGCTCGGCGAACTGCGCCTCGTCGTTGGCATCGGCAATCGAGCCGGGCCTCAGCCCGTCGCCGAGCGAGAACGACACGTCATAGGCGCGCATGATCTCGCAGATGTCGCGGAAGTGTGTGTAGGTGAAGTTCTCCTGGTGATGCGCCAGACACCACTTCGCGATGATCGAGCCGCCGCGCGACACGATCCCGGTGACGCGCCGGGCGGTCATCGGGATGTAGCGCAGGAGCACGCCAGCGTGCACGGTGAAATAATCCACGCCCTGCTCGGCCTGCTCGATGAGGGTGTCGCGATAGATCTCCCACGTCAGATCCTCTGGCCGGCCGCCGAGCTTTTTCGAGCGCCTGATAGATCGGAACGGTGCCGATCGGCACGGCCGCGTTGCGGAGAATCCACTCGCGCGTCTCGTGAATATCACGGCCGGTCGAAAGGTCCATCACCGTGTCGGCGCCCCAGAGGGTGGACCAGCGGAGTTTCTCGACCTCTTCCTCGATGGACGACGTGACGGCGGAGTTGCCGATGTTCGCGTTGATCTTCACCGCGAAGTTGCGCCCGATGATCATCGGCTCGAGCTCGGGGTGATTGATGTTCGCGGGAATGATCGCCCGTCCGCGCGCGACCTCGGCGCGGACGAAATCGGGTTCGAAGCCTTCCCGGATGGCGATGAACTCCATCTCGCGCGTGATCACGCCCCGGCGTGCGAAGTGAAGTTGCGTGACACCGGCGTGACCACGAACGCGAGACTGCGTGCGCCTGGTCAGCGCCGCTGACATCGCCGTTGCGGTTGCCCGTGCCGTGACGGGCAGCGATCGGGGGCCCTCTTCGATCCCGCCGCGCGCCAGGATCCAGTCGAGACGATGAGGGGGCAGGCCGTCGCGAACATCGAACCCGTGCGGTCCACTCGTGTCGTACACGCGCAGAGGTGTTTCGCCGCCGCCGAGCGCAATCTCGCGAAATGGCACGCGCACGCCGCGATCCTCGACGTAGACCTTGCACGAGTTCGGAAAGGCTGACGTGAAGTCGGAGGACTGGAGCGGAGGGAGGCTGGTGGTAGTACCCATGGGAGAACTATATCAATCGTTCTCACTGTGGGGGTGACGGAGGGGACGGGAGGAACGGAACGAGCTTCAAAAACGGAGACACGGAGCAACGGAGACGAACGGGGCTGACTGGGGACTCGGGTTCTCCGGCCGATGTCGGCCCGGCCGATGGCCGGGCCGGGCGATCGACCGACACCCGGAGGACCCAAGCCGTCAAACGACGGCCCAGGACGGCTTGGGTCCTCCGGGCGTCGGTCGATCGCTCGCCGCGCGTTGCGCGGCGACATCGGCTCCCCGCGAATCGACCCAGATCATGGTCTCCGTTCCTCCGTGTCTCCGTTTTTGAAGCTCGTTCCGTGTCCTCCGTCCCCTCCGTAGTCGCTCACGAGCTCGACCGCAGGCGCGCGCGAAAACCTCGAGGATCGACGCCGCGGCTACCGCGCGTGCCTCGCCATCGTCTCGTACGGCCGCCAACGCGGATCGATGCCGCAGTGATCGCCGTGCTGGCCGAGCGAGTGCGTGGGGAGCGGCCAATCGAAGCTGTCTGTGAAGATCGGTGTCTGATTTTCCATGCTCGACCTCGTGGCTGGAACGCGTCGATGCCTCGTCCCAGAACCTGTCCAGGTACCGTCGCAGCTCGACGAGTCCACGAATCTCGACGCCGTAAATGCGGCGCACGCCTTCGCGCCGCTCCGACACCAGCCCAGCGTCTTTGAGAACCTTCAAATGTTGCGAGACGGCTGGCCGGCTGATCGGCAGCGCCTCGGCGAGCGTACCCACCGACGTCGGACCTTTCTGCAGACGCTCGAAAATCTGCCGGCGTGTGGGGTCAGCGAGAGCTTGAAGTGCTTGTTCGTAAGCCATTGCTTACCGTAAGTAATAACTTACGAATAGGCCTGTTGTCAACTGAGCAAGAGAACGCGACCGATACCTTGTCCTGATGCGGACAACCTTTGGCGAAAACGGGCAGGGGCCGCGGACGGATCGCAGGAATTGGCCTGTTTCTGTGCAGAAAATGGCATGTCGCTGGCTTTGACGCCAGACGGTGGATCAACTTCTTCAAGACATCCGCTACGCGCTCAGGGTGCTGGTGAAGTCGCCCGCCTTCACCGCCATCACGATCATCACGGTCGCCATCGGCACCGGCGCCAACGCGACGGTCTTCAGTTTCCTGAGCGCGTTGCTCTTCCGGCCGGCACCCGGCGTCGCGGATCCGGATTCGCTCGTCGGCATTTACACCAGCGACTTCAGCAGCGGACCCTACGGCGATTCGTCGTTTCCCGACTATCAGACGCTGGCGAGTGAAACCTCCGCGTTCCAGTCAATGGCCGCCGAAAACGGGAGCGCGACCGGCGTCGTCCGAGTCGGTGACGTTGTCGAGCGTGTGCGCATCTCCGCGGTGACAGGCGAGTACTTTCACCTGCTTGGGCTCAAGCCCGGTTTGGGAAGGTTGCTCTCTCCCGCAGATGGCGAGCCTGGTGCTCCGCCGGTGGCAGTCCTGTCGCACTCGTTGTGGCGCCGTGCGTTCGCGGCCGATCCGGGCGTGCTCGGCTCGAATCTCAACGTGAACGGACGCTCCTACACCATCATCGGCGTGGCACCCGAGAGATTCGACGGGCTCGATCTCGGTCGCGCGATGGACGTGTGGACACCGTTCACTCCCACGGCGTCGTCCGCCGATCGCGGCAGCCGGTTCGTGTCGATTGTGGCCAGACTCGCGCCGGAGACGACGGTGAAGATGGCGCAGGGTCAGGTATCTGCTCTGGCGACGCGGCTGGCGGAGTCTTTCCCGGAAACGAATCGCGGCACGCTCGCCGCGCCCAACGATCCCCGGGCAATCACTGTCGTCGCGCTGACGCGACTGCCACCGGAGTTCCGCAGTGATGTGACGAGGCTCGGCGCGATCATCATGGGCGCCGTCGGGTTGGTCCTGCTGATCGCCTGCGCGAATATCGCCAGCCTCATGCTCTCGCGGGCGACGTCGCGCGATCGCGAGATGGCGGTACGTCTCGCGCTTGGCGCGGGACGTCATCGAATCGTCCAGCAGCTCCTGACCGAGAGCATCCTGCTCGGGCTGGCCGGCGGCGGCGTGGGTCTGCTCTTCTCGTTGTGGACGGCCGACATCCTGCCATCGTTCTTCCCCGCCGAGCAGGCGCGCATGCTGGACACTCGCGTGGACGCGATGTCCCTGTTGTTCGTCGTCGGGCTGTCGCTCGTCAGCAGCGTGCTGTTCGGTCTCGCCCCGGCGCTCCAATCGGCAACGCCCACTACCGCGGCGACACTTCGGAGTGGCGTGAATCGATCCTCAGAGAGCCGCACGCGCGCCAACCTTCGCCGGATGCTGGTCTCGTGGCAGATCGCGCTTGCCGTCGTCCTGCTGATCTCAGCCGCCTTACTGACGCAGAGCATCGGTCATTCTCTCGAGGCCGATCCAGGATACGGCGCGCGCGATGCGGTCACCGCTTCCGTCGAACTCCAGGACGCCGACTTCACCGAAGAACAGGGGCTTGCGTATTACGCGGCGGCAGTCCAGCGGATTCGAACGATCCGCGGAATCGAGGACGCGAGCTTCGTGCGCACGCTGCCGTTCAGCCGAATGTCTCGCCGGGGGTTCGTCATCGACGGCTATCAGCCCCGTCAAGGCGAGGACCGCGAGCAGCACATCAACATCGTGGATCCGCATTACTTCGAGACGCTGCAGATTCCGTTGATCGAAGGCCGGAGCTTCGACGATCGCGATCGAGCCGGAAGCCAGCCGGTCGCAATCGTCAACGATCTCCTGTCGCAGCGCTACTACCGCGGCAAGGCGCTCGACCGCCGGATCACCGACTCGAGCGGCCGTGTGATGCAGATCGTCGGCGTGGTCAAAACCGGGCGGAACCTGACATTTCAGGACGCGCCGGTGCCGGTCGTCTACTACCCGCTGGCGCAGAGCTATCAGCCGCGCATGACGCTCGTCGCGCGTACCGGCGGTGACGCGATCAAGTTCGTCGATCAGATCCGGCGCGAGCTGATGATCGTCGATCGCAACGCGGCGGTGTTCCGCTCGGTCACGCTCGCAGCGCACGTGTCCGAAGCGATCGCCGATGGAAAGCTGACGGCCGCTCTGGTCGGCGCCTGCGGCGGCATGGCGCTGCTCCTGGCCACGATTGGTGTCTACGGCGTGATCGCCTATTCAGTGGCGAGCCGGATGCGTGAGATCGGCGTGCGCGTCGCGCTCGGCGCGCAACCGTACCACGTGATTCGCCTCGTGCTTCGCGAAGGTCTGGGCGTGACCTCCGTCGGAATCATCTTCGGCTTGCTCGCCGCCATGATCGCCACGCCGGCGCTGAAGTCGTTCTTGTTCGGCATCAGCGCGTCGGATCCGCTTACCTACGCGGTGGTTCCGGTCCTGCTCGCGCTGATCGCGCTTCTCGCCGCCTGTCCGCCCGTTAGACGTGCGCTGCGCGTCGAACCAAATTCGGTGCTGCGACAAGAATAGCTGCTGTATGCCGTGGTTCGCGGTCCGTCGCTCGTCGCTCGCCGCGCCAGGGACTACGACACCCTCCGGAGGATGAAGCACTTGAGATAGTAGGTTTCCGGGACGGTCATGAGCACTGGATGGTCGCGGCCCTGCATCCGCTTTTCGACGACGACGACCTCCGCGTGGGCATCGACAGCGGCTGAGGCAATGACGTCGGCGAAGTCCGCTTCGCTGACGTTGTAGGAACAGCTGCACGTGATCAGATAACCGCCGGGCGCCAGCAGCTTCAGCGCGCGCAGGTTGATCTCTTTGTACCGGAGAGCGCTTTCCGCACAGCCGCCTTGTTCTTGGCGAATGCCGGAGGGTCGAGCACGATGGTGTTGAACCGCTCACCGCGACGTTCCAGCTCACGCAGCTCATCGAAGACGTTCATCGCGCGTGCTTCGACGTTCCCGAGGCCGTTGCGCGCCGCGTTCGAGCGGATTCGTGACACGGCTTCTTCGGATATGTCCACCGCCAGCACCTGATCGCATCGTGGCGCGAGCGACAGGGCAAACCCGCCGTTGTAGCTGAAGGCGTCGAGCAGCCGGCCGTTGGCATATCGCGCTGCCGCGACTCTGTTCTCGCGCTGGTCGAGGAAGAGTCCCGTCTTCTGCCCACGATACGGATCTACGTCGTAGGTGACGTGGGATTCGCGGATCTCGATCGTCTGTGGCACGTCGCCGTGCAGCACGTCCACGCGCTGCTCCAGTCCTTCGAGCAGCCGCACCCTCGGATCGTTCCGTGCGACGATGCCTGCCGGCTTCACCACATCCACGAGGATCGCCGTGATCTCCGGCAGCAGGCGATCCATGCCCTGCGTGAGCGCCTGGACGACGAGGTAATCGGCGTACTTGTCGACGACGAGACCAGGAAGCCGATCGGCTTCCCCGTGCACCAGCCGATAGGCCGTCGCGTCGATCCCGAGAACCGAGCGGTAGTCAATTGCCGACGTCAGGCGCTCACGCCAGATCGCCGCCGGGGGTGGCTCAGCAGACCTGCTGAAAACGCGGAGCGCGATTTCCGATCGATCGCTGTACAGGGCGAACCCAACGAGCTTGCCACGCGGGCCGGCCACACGCACGGTATCGCCGGACGCTGCGCTGACCTGAAAGACATCGCTGCGATACACCCACGGATGCCCGTTGCGCACTCGTTCTTCGCCGCGCTGTGTGATGGTGACGGTAGGCAAGGGAATTACGTGCGCACGTGCGCACAGTGCGCACGTGCGCACGTTATAATCCCATTCTATGCGGATCGCGATCGGCGCCGACCATGCGGGGTTTGCGCTCAAGCAGCATCTCGTGGCGACGATCCGCCAGCTCGGTCATGAGGTCGACGACCACGGCACGCACTCCGAGGATCCGGTGGACTATCCGGAAATCTGTGCCGGCGTCGGCCGCGCGGTCGTCAAGGGCAAGGCGGATCGCGGGGTGGTGATCGGTGGCAGTGGACAAGGTGAGCAGCTGGCGGCCAACAAAGTCGTCGGCGTGCGCGCGGCGCTTTGCAACGATCTGTATACCGCGCGCATGTCTCGAGCGCACAACGATGCCAACGTGCTCGCGATCGGCGGGCGCATCGTGGCCTCGGGTCTGGCTGATGAAATCGTGACGCTCTGGCTCGCGACCACCTTCGAGGGCGGCCGTCACCAGCGCCGTATCGATCAGATCTCAGCGATTGAACGAGAGCGCAACGCTAATTGAGAAACAGATGCCGACACATACGACGACCCCAACCCGCTGGCGAACGCTGGCTGACACCGACCCCGAGATCAACCAGGCGATCGGCAACGAGTTGCACCGCCAGAACAGTGGTCTCGAGCTCATAGCCTCGGAGAACTTCGTCAGCCAGGCGGTGCTCGAAGCTGCCGGCTCGGTGCTGACGAACAAGTATGCGGAAGGCTATCCGGGAAAGCGTTACTACGGCGGCTGTGAGTTCGTCGACGTTGCCGAATCTCTGGCGATCGCCAGGGCGAAGGAGCTCTTTGGCGCCGAGCATGCGAACGTTCAGCCGCACTCAGGCGCGCAGGCCAACATGGCCGTCTACTTCACGCTCCTGAAGCCGGGCGAGACGGTTCTCGGCATGAACCTCGCGCACGGCGGTCACCTGACGCACGGCCACCCCCTCAACTTCTCCGGCAAGCTCTACACGATCGTCCCGTACGGCGTCCGCCAGGATGACGAGCGGATCGATTACGACGAGCTCGAGCGCCTGGCCCACGAGCACAAGCCGAAAATGATCATGGTCGGCGCCAGCGCCTACCCGCGCGTCATCGACTTCGAGCGGATCGGACGCGTGGGACGGGAGATCAACTCGCCCGTCGTGACCGACATGGCGCACATCGCGGGGCTGGTCGCCGCGAAGGTTCATCCGAGCCCGGTTCCGCACAGCGATTTCGTGACGACCACGACGCACAAGACATTGCGCGGACCGCGTGGTGGCTTGATCCTCTCGCGCGCGCAGTACGCGAAGGACCTCGACCGCTCCCTCTTCCCGGGCGTACAGGGCGGACCGCTCATGCACATCATCGCCGCGAAGGCCGTGTGCCTGCGCGAAGCCATGGAACCGGACTTCGTCGACTATCAACGGCAGATTGTGGCCAACGCCAAGAGGCTCGCGGCTGGCCTGTCTTCGGCCGGCTTCCGCCTCGTCAGCGGCGGAACCGACAATCACCTGATGCTCGTCGATGTCTTCTCCCGTGGCCTGACCGGCAAGGTCGCCGAGGCGGCACTGAACACCGCGGGGATCACGGTGAACAAGAACGCCATCCCATTCGACAAGAACCCGCCGATGGTGGCGAGCGGTGTTCGCATCGGCACGCCGGCGGTCACCAGCCGGGGCATGCGCGAGCCGGAGATGGACATCATCGCGGAGCTGATCGCGCGCGCACTCGCGACACCTGACGACCACACCGCGCTTGCGGCGGTACGCAGCGAAGTCGAAACCCTGTGCCAGAAGTTCCCGCTGTATCCGGAACGGCAGGGCTGAGGGCCGCCGTCGCGGACACGTTCGCGCCGGGTGGGCCGCTCGCCCGCTCCCTCTCGGCGTTCGAAGCGCGCGAAGCGCAGCTGCAAATGGCTGACGCAGTGGCGCGGACGCTCGTCAAGGGTGGCGTGCTGCTCGCCGAAGCGGGAACAGGGACTGGCAAGACCCTCGCCTATCTGATCCCGGCCATCCTCAGCCGTCAGCGTGTTCTCGTCTCTACCGGCACCAAGAACCTCCAGGAGCAGATCTACTTCAAGGATCTGCCGGTGCTCGAAAGCGCCCTTCCCGTGCCTTTCACCGCGGCCTACATGAAGGGCCGCGGCAACTATCTCTGCCGGCACCGCTTCGAGTCGTTTCGAGACGGCGCGCTGATTCGATCGACGGACGAAGCGATCTACGTTCGACTGATCGACGACTGGTCAAGACACACGGAAACAGGCGACCGGGCGGAGATCGAAGACCTGCCAGAGGATTTGCCGTTCTGGCCGGAAATCGCCGCGACGAGCGAGAACTGCATCGGCGCCGAATGCCCCCGTTACGACGAGTGCTTCGTCGTCAAGATGCGTCAGCGCGCCGCCGAAGCGGATGTCGTCATCGTCAATCACCACCTCCTCTGCGCCGACGCCGCCGTGCGTCAGAGCGCCTTCGGCGAGGTGATTCCCTCGTGCCGCTATGCCATCGTCGACGAGGCGCACCAGCTCGAGGACGTGGCCACGCAGTACTTCGGCATCTCCATCAGCAACTATCGATTCGATGATTTTGGCCGTGATGTCGAACGTGCCGTGGTGCCGGCGCTCTTGCCGGATCGCGAACGCGCCTCGCTGCTGCGTGACGACGTCGAACGCATTCGCGACGATGCCCGGCGCTTGTTCTCGACCGTCCAGATGCTTCGCCACGAGCTTCCGGGAGGCACCGCGTCGGAAAGCCGCAGCCGGCTGACCGCGAAGTTCGTCGATCGACTTGCAGATGACGGCCTGGCGCTCGTCGCGGCCCTGGAGGCTTTCGAAGCTGACGTGGCTCTGGGCAAGGACCTGCCTGAAGACGTGCTGGCTCTGGCCCGGCGGGCGGCGACGCTGCGCGACGAGACCAGTTTCCTGATGCGCGCCGACGATCAGGGGTTCGTGTTCTTCGTTGAAACGCGCGGCCGCGGGGTCTTCCTTCGCGCCGCGCCTATCGATGTCTCCTCCATCGTCCGAGAACTTCTCCTGGATCGCATGGATGCCACGATTCTGACGTCGGCGACCCTGAGCGTCGATGGCGGCTTCGATTACGTCCGGAACCGCCTGGGCATCAAGACGGCGACCGAGGTGAGGCTGGACTCCGAGTTCGACTTCGCGCGCCAGTCGATTCTCTATCTGCCGAAACGCCTGCCTGACCCGCGCTCGCCGCAGTTCGTCGGCGCTGCCGCGAGAGAGGTCATCGAGATCCTCAAGAGGACCCGCGGGCGTGCGTTCGTGCTGTTCACCAGCTACGCGAACCTGCGCGAGGTCCATCGGATCGCGTCGACCGAGCTCGAGTATCCGATTCTCGTCCAGGGCACGGCACCGCGGTCCGCGCTCCTTCGCGACTTCAAGGCCACACCGCACTCGGTGCTGCTCGCCACGTCCAGCTTCTGGCAGGGGGTCGACGTCGTCGGCGAGGCCCTGAGCTGCGTGATCATCGACAAGCTCCCGTTTGCCTCGCCCGGAGATCCGATCACCGCCGCGCGCATCGAAGCGATCACGGCCGAAGGCCGATCGGCGTTCGGGGACTATCAGATTCCTCTGGCGATCCTGGCGCTGAAACAGGGGCTGGGACGGCTGCTGCGTCACCGGACCGATCGCGGTGTGCTCGCCGTGCTCGATCCGCGGCTTCGCACGATGGGGTACGGCCGCCGTTTCCTCGCGTCTTTGCCGCCTGCGCCCGTCACACAACGGATCGAAGACATCGAACGGTTCTTCTCGGGGCTCTCAGAGTCTGCGGATGGCGGCGGTTAAGACGCCTCGTTCAGACAGGCGCACGCACCAGGTCCGTCCCATTCTCAAGTGGGCCGGCGGCAAGCGGCAGTTGCTGCCCGCCCTGCGCCAGTTCTACCCCTCGCAGTTCGACCGCTTCGTCGAGCCGTTCCTCGGGAGCGGTGCCGTTTTCCTCGATTGTCACAACCGGGGCCTGCTCGACGGACGCGAGGTCCTGTTATCCGACATCAATGCCGACGTGATCGGGTGCTACCGGATGGTGAGGGAAGCGCCCGAAGAGGTGATTGGCGCTTTGCTCGATCTGGATGCCGGGCACCGAAAGGATGGCAGCCGGCACTTCTACCTGGTCCGCGACGAGCGATTCAACCGCCTGCGCGAGGAACGGAAGGACAGCGAATCATTGGCGTCCGCTTACACGCCCGAGCTGGCAGCAATGCTCATCTACCTGAACCGAACGGGGTTCAACGGTCTGTTTCGCGTGAACTCTCGCGGCCGGTTCAACGTCCCCGCCGGCCGCTACGAGTCCGTCACGATCTGCGACCCGGAGAATCTCCGCCGGCTTTCAGTCGCCTTGAACCGGCCGGACCTCCGGCTCGACGTATCCGTCTTCGAGGATGCGCTGGAACGCGCCGGCAACGGGGATTTCGTCTATCTTGATCCTCCCTACGCACCGCTCAGCCGGACGGCGCAGTTCACGTCCTACACTCCGGGCGGATTCGGCGCCGAGCAGCAAGCACGGCTGCAACGCGCGGTGATTCAGCTGGCCGAGCGCGGCGCCCACGTGCTGCTCAGCAATTCCGTGGCGCCTGAAATCACCCAGCTCTACGAAAAGAGCGCCGAAGCGAAATCGGCCGGGCTCAGAGCGAAAAAGGTGCCTGCGCGGCGCGCCATCAACTCGCGGGCGACGCGGCGCGGCGCCATCCTCGAGTACCTGATCACCAACGTGCGCACGGCCCGGCGCCCCGCCTTTCGTGTAAACTGAGCCAAAGCATCGGATTACTTCAGCACGGAGGTTTGGATTATGGGCGCACGTTTCAGCCGCCGGTCACTTGCGATCAGCGCGCTCGTGCTGGGACTAGTGGCGTTTGCGCTCCCGGCAGCTGCTCAGACCGGGCAAGTGAAGGGCAAGGTCGTCGACGCGAAGAATCAGCCGATCGAGGGGGCGACCATCACGATCGAGATGACCGAGGGAATGACCCGCAAATACGAGACGAAAACGAACAAGCGCGGGGAATTCGTCCAGATCGGCCTCCAGCCCGGCAACTACAAGATCACGGCGACGAAAGACGACATGAGCCAGAGCCAGAACCAGCGGGTGCGACTGGACATGATGGAGGTCAACTTCACCCTCAAGCCCGGCATGGCGCCGGAAGCTTCCGCGGAGGACGTGAAGAAGGCCGAAGCGAAGGTGGCCGCGATCAAGGGTGCGTTCGAACAGGGCGTCACGCTCAGCAACGAGGGGAAGTACGACGAGGCGATCGCGAAGTTCAACGAGGTCCTCGCCGAGGCGCCGAAGTGCGTCGAGTGCTACAACAACATCGGCACGAACTACACGCGGAAGAAGGACTTCGACAAGGCCGAAGAGGCATTCAAGAAGGCGATCGAGGTCAATCCGAGCTCCGTCGAGGCGTACAACGGGCTGGCGACCGTCTACAACGGACAGAAGAAATTCGACCAGGCGGCGGAGGCCAGCGCGCAGGCGCAGAAGCTCGCGGGTGATGCGGGCGCAGCCGGTGGTGGTGGAGCCAGCGCCGGAACGGTGTTCAACCAGGGCATCATCGCGTGGAACGCCGGGAAGGTTCCCGAGGCAAAGAAACTGTTCGAGCAGGCAACGCAGCTCGATCCGAAACTCGCCGACGCGCACTACTGGCTCGGCATGGCCACGGTCAACGAAGG
The DNA here is from genome assembly GCA_963784195.1 of uncultured Acidobacteriota bacterium. GTDB lineage: Bacteria > Acidobacteriota > Vicinamibacteria > Vicinamibacterales > 2-12-FULL-66-21 > CAVQAH01. The sequence continues at coordinate 126,170 of CAWARA010000020.1, forward strand.
CAAGCTTCCTGAGGCGGCGAAGCACTTCGAGGAATACCTGAAGCTCGCCCCGACCGGCAACTACGCCGAACAGGCCAAGGGCATTCTCGCGTCCATCAAGAAGTAGGAGGCTCCCTACTTCTCTTTAGCGCGCTGCCGCCATTGTCGATCGCAGCTAATCTTGCGGATGTCCGGCGGCGCGTGGCAGAGGCCGCGCGCCGCGCCGGACGCGATCCTGACGACGTTACGGTAATTGCCGTTTCGAAAACGTTCTCGGCCGCACACGTTCGAGAGGCGTGGGCGGCAGGGCAACGCGATTTCGGCGAGAACAAAGTGCAGGAAGCGCTGCAGAAAATCGATCAAACGGCCGATATTCCGGCACGGTGGCATCTCATCGGCCACCTGCAATCCAACAAGGCGAGGAAAGCGGCCGGTGCATTTGCGTGCATCCACTCGGTCGATTCAGTTGATTTGCTGCAACGTCTGGACGCTGCGGGCCGGACGAACCCCGATCGCGTCCCCGAAGTGCTCATCCAGGTAGATCTCGCGGGTGAGACGACCAAGTTCGGTGTACCTGAGCGGGACGCCGAGCAGTGTGTGCGCCAGGCGCTCACCAGCGACGGGGTCAAGCTGGCAGGGCTGATGCTAATGCCGCCGTGGAACGATGACCAGGAGCAGACACGCCCCTGGTTCGTTCGATTGCGCGAGTTCCGGGACGGTCTGATCGACAGCGGCGTGCCGCCTGCTTCGCTCCGGCACCTCTCTATGGGCATGAGCCACGATTTCGAAGCCGCGATAGAAGAGGGGGCGACCCTGGTCCGCGTCGGCACGGCCATTTTCGGAAAACGAGAAGTGAGGGCCTGATGAGCGAACGATCCAACACACCTCCGGCCACGTCTGCCGCCAACGTCGGTTCGCCGCCGGCGGAGCGGCTCATGCGCGTGGCGCCGCTGGATCTCCGCCAGCAGCGCTTCAAGACGTCGGTGCGTGGTTTCGACAAGACAGAGGTGGTGGCGTTCCTGACCGAAGCGGCCGACGACTACGAGCATGCGCTCCGGGAAATCGATCGGCTGCGTCAGGACGTTCAGCGCGGTGACGCGCTGCTCGCGGAGCACCGCGACCGCGAAGCGAACCTGCGCAACACCCTGCTGACCGCGCAGCGGCTCGCCGACGAGATCAAGGAAGCGGCACAAAGCGAAGCGAAGCTGATCGTGCGCGAGGCGCAAGGGCGAGCGGATCTGCTGATTCAGAAGGCGCAGGGACGGCTCGACGAGATCGAACGGGACATCACCGAGATGCGCCTCCGCCGCCGCGACGTCGAGGGATCGCTCGAGAGCTCGATTCAGGCTTTGTACCGCGCCCTCGAGTTCATCAGAGATCAGGACCGATCAGACGAGAAGGTGCTGCTCCATCGACCGCGTCAATCGGATGCGCAGCAGTCGGCGCCTTCGTCGACGTGGCCTGAGGCTCGAACTGCCGACGATCGCGGATAACGGAAAGAGCACCGGCCGGTTACCGTAACTCGATCACCCGCATGAAGCGGCCGGAGGAGTCGGGGTCGGTTTCGAGCAGCGTCGGAATGGACCCCCGATAGGTGAACCGGCGATCGGCAACACCATCGCCGTTCTCGTCCCACGCCGCTGTCTTCAGCGCTCCTGCCTCGAACGTTTCCCACTTGTCGATCCGGCCGTCGCCGTTGGTGTCTTCCTCCACCCGGAGCAGCGCGTTCTGCACGTCAGCCAGCGAGGGATCGTAGACCTCACGGCGATCCATCCGGCTGCGATCGCCGGACCGGAACATCTCGATGCGCTCGACGCGGCCGTTCACCGCAGGATACGCCCAGGCATCCGGCTGCCCATCGTCCTGCTGGGAATACCCCACTTTGACCAGCCGGCCCGCCCCGTCGTACTCCTCCCAGCGATCGACGCGGCCATCCTGATTGGCATCGATGCGTGCGCGGAGCGGCCTGGCGCCGTCCATGTCAATCCAGGTATCGATGCGCCCGTCCACGTTCGAGTCGTAGGTCAGTTCCGTGAGGCGGCCGGTTTTTGAATCGTAGGTGGGCTTCGTCGTTTCCCGGTTGATGCGATGGGCGTCACGGCAGGCGACGGCGGATACCAGGATGCAGACGGCTATCGCCGCTTGCCTGACAGGCATGACGGCAATCCTACAACACCGCTGGCGGCAGTGATAGCGTAGATCCCGGTGAAACCAGAGGTCCACATCACGTCGTCATCCGTCGGGGTCGCGTTCGCCGTGCGCGTGATCCCGCGCGCCCGGAAGACGGCGATCGCGGGGACGCGCGAAGGCTCTCTCGTCGTTCGTCTTGCGGCGCCGCCGGTCGACGGCGCGGCCAACGCGGCACTGATTGCCTTTCTCGCCGACCTTCTCGACCGACCCAAACGCGATATCGCCATCGTTTCAGGTCAGCTGTCGCGCGACAAGCGCATCACCGTGTCCGGCATGACCGCCGCACAGCTCGCCGAGACACTGTCCGATATACTGCCAGCGTGACCCGTCCGGAAAATCTGCCGACCGCCGAGACCGTAGTCCTGCATCTCGGCCAGCTCGCGACCTGCGCCGGTCCGCCGCCGCGACGCGGTGCCGCACAGGGGAGCGTGGAGATCGTCGAAGACGGGGCACTCGCTATCATCGACGAACGGATTGTGTTCGCAGGCAGGACCACCGACCTCGAAAGAGCCGTGACCATCGCTCCCGCAACGGTCGTGCACGACGCGCCGCACCTGTCCGCGGTTCCAGGGTTCGTCGATCCGCATACGCATGCCGTCTTTGCCGGCGATCGCCGCGCGGAGCTGCGCCAGCGCCTGGCCGGCGCGACCTACGCACAGATCGCCGCGGCTGGCGGCGGCATCGTGTCGACCGTACGCGCGACGCGAGCGGCAAGCGAGCACGAGCTCGTCGCGCAATCGCGTCCGCGGCTCGACGAGATGCTGGCGTGCGGTACGACGACCTGCGAGGTGAAAAGCGGTTACGGCCTCGATCTGGAATCCGAGCTGAAGATGCTGGCTGCCATCCAGCAGTTGTCGCACGACAGCCCGATCGACATCGTCACAACCTTCATGGGGGCGCACGAGATCCCGGTCGAGTACCGATCCAATCGAGACGCGTACGTCGCACTCGTCGTCGATCGAATGATCCCGGAAGTGGCGTCACGCGGTCTCGCCCAGTGGTGTGACGTCTTCTGCGAGACTGGCGTGTTCACGCCTGCGGAATCGACACGAATTCTGGAGGCAGGGAGTTCGCGCCGGATTGAAACCGCGGATACACGCCGACGAACTCGGCGCCAGCGGGGGCTCTCAGGTCGCCGCGCAGGTTGGCGCGCGATCGGCGGATCATCTGGTGCACGTCGATTCGGCAGGCATTGCCGCACTCGCCGCTGCGCAGGTCACCGCCACGCTCCTCCCGTGCGCGGCCTTCTACTTGAAGCTTGGGCGTTTCGCCCCAGCGCGTGCACTCATTGAGGCAGGTGTTCCCGTTGCGTTGGCCACCGACGTCAATCCGGGCGGTGGTTTCTCACCATCAATGCCATTTGCGATGTCTCTGGCGGCGTTCGGCATGAACATGACGTTCGAGGAAACGCTGACGGCCGCGACCATCAACGCGGCGTGGTCGCTGGACCGGGCTGGCGAGGCCGGCAGCCTCGAGCCTGGCAAACTGGCCGATGCCGTGTTCGTGCGCGGCGACCTCGTCAACCTGATTCGCGTCGGCGCCGATGCGATTGCCGCCGTGATGAAGCGAGGGCTCGTCGTCCGCGGGGGCATCCCTAGCAGAGGCACACGCTCGAGAATGACAACTCCCAAGGACCAACTCCCAACTCCCAAACCATGAAGCTTACCGACCGCACGTTCACCGATCTCCTTGCCGCGTTCCGCTCCTCCGACCCGACGCCGGGAGGCGGATCGGCGTCAGCGCTGGCTGGTGCTGTAGGCGCTGCGCTGCTCGCGATGGTTGCCGGACTTCCGAAGCCTCGCGCGGCGACCGAAGAGGACATCGCGACAACTCCGTGACGCTGGAGAGAACTGCACCGAACTCTGCGAACGTCTGCGGCTGCTGATCAACTACGACAGCGACGCGTATGACCTTGTCGTCAGCGCGTATCGAATGCCCAAAGGGACCGCGGAGGAAAAAGAGGAGCGAACGACGCGTATCCAGCGGGCGCTTCGCGTGGCGACCGAGACACCGCTCGACGTCATGCGCGCGTGCGTCAGCGCCATCGATCAGGCTGACGTCGTCGCCAGCTACGGCAATCAAAACGCCTCTAGTGACGTGCGTGTCGCGCTCGAACTGCTGATGGCCGGCTTGCGCGGCGCGAAGTACAACGTCGAGATCAACCTGGGAAGCGTGAAGGATCAGGCGTATGTCGATGACGTACGCGAGGAAACCGAGACCCTGCTTGCACGGAGCAACACGAACCTCCGGCGAGACACGGCCACACGATTCACGGACCACGAATTAATGGATCTGCTTGAAGAGCCGCTCCCAGCGCGTGCGGGTGAAGAAGTGCGTCACGACCGAGAACATCCGCTTGATCGTCGCACCCAGGCCGTCGTCGACATAATCGTCGCTGCCTGACTCGTACGACCAGTAGATCATCAGCGCACGGCCTTTGACGTAGTGCTCAGGCAGGAATCCCCAATAGCGGCTGTCCTGGGAATTGTCGCGGTTATCGCCCATCACGAAGTATTGGCCGCGCGGGACCTGTACGGGACCGTATCGCTCGCGCACGTCGAACGACGTCACTTCCTGCCCCTCGTGTGACGGTTCGAGGAAATGCACGTACGGCTCGTCGAGTGGCTCGCTGTTGATATAGACCTTCTTGTTGCGCAGCTCCAGCGTATCGCCCGGCAGACCGATCACGCGCTTGATGAAGTCGCGCTCGGGTTCGTTCGGGAACTTGAAGACGATGACGTCGCCGCGGCGGATGTCGCGGACAGGCAGCAGCGAGCGCTCGAAGGCGGTGGACGTTGGCGAGAACACGAACTTGTTGACCAGCAGGTGATCGCCGATCAGCAGGTTGTTCTCCATCGAGCCGGTCGGAATCTTGAAGGCCTGCACCGCCCACGTGCGTACGAAGAGGGCGAGGATCACGGCGATGACGATCGACTCGAAGTACTCGCGGAGGGTGGATTTTTGGAAGTTTGAGGGCATGGGGTTAATCGGGCACGCCCGACCTCAAGGTCGGGCCTACTCTGTCCCTACCTTGAGTACGGCCAGGAAGGCTTCCTGGGGGATCTCCACACGGCCGACGCGCTTCATGCGCTTCTTGCCTTCCTTCTGCTTCTCGAGGAGCTTGCGCTTCCGCGAGATGTCGCCGCCGTAGCATTTCGCCAGCACGTTCTTGCGCAGCGCCTTCACCGATTCCCGGGCGATGATACGGCTGCCCACCGCGGCCTGGATCGCGACCTCGAACATCTGGCGGGGAATCAGCTCCCGCATCTTCGACGCAAGCGCCCGTCCGCGCTGGTACGACGTGTCGCGGTGCACGATGATCGACAGTGCGTCGACTGGATCGCCGTTAACCAGGATGTCGAGCTTGACCAGCGGCGACTCCCAGTAGCCGGTCACGTGGTAGTCGAGCGACGCGTAGCCGCGTGAGAGCGTCTTCAAGCGATCGTAGAAGTCGAGGACGACCTCGTTGAACGGCAGCTCGTAGGTGATGAGCACGCGGTCCGACGCCAGGTACTCCATCCCCTTCTGCACGCCGCGCTTCTCCTGGCAAAGGTTCAGGATCGCGCCGACGTGCTCGGACGGAGTCAGGATCATCGCCGTGATGATCGGTTCCTCGAACTTCTGGATGCGGCCGGGATCGGGGAGCTTCGCCGGGCTGTCGATCTCGTGCACCTCGCCGTCGGTCGTCATCACGCGGTACAAGACGCCCGGCGCCGTCGTGACCAGGTCCATGTCGAACTCGCGTTCGAGACGCTCCTGGACGATCTCCATGTGCAGCAGGCCGAGGAACCCGCAGCGGAACCCGAACCCGAGGGCGGCAGACGTTTCCGGTTCGAAGAAAAACGAGGCGTCGTTCAGCCGCAGCTTCTCCAGGGCGTCTCGCAGCTCGGGGTATTCGCTCCCTTCGACCGGATACAGCCCCGCGAACACCATGGGCTTGCTTTCTTTGAATCCCGGGAACGCTCGGAGGTGGGACGCACCGTCTCGGTGATCGTGTCGCCGATCTGCGCGTCGCCGACGTTCTTGATCCCGGCGAACACGAATCCGACCTCGCCGACACCCAGCTCGTCGACGGCCGTCGGCTTCGGCGAGAACACGCCGACCTGCTCGACCTCGTACTCCTGTCCCTTCGCCATCAACCGGATCTTCATCCCCGGCCGGAGCACGCCGTCGATCATGCGCGTGAGGATGATCACGCCGCGATACGCGTCGTACCACGAATCGAAGATGAGTGCCTTCAGCGGCGCGTCCGGCTCGCCAGCAGGCGGCGGCAGGCGCTTGACGATGGCCTCGAGGATCTCGTGGACGCCGGTCCCTTCTTTCGCACTCGCGAGGATCGAGCCTGCGGCGTCGAGACCGATGATGTCCTCGATCTGCCGCTTGGCCTCGTCCGGCTGCGCACCAGGCAGATCGATCTTGTTGATGACCGGAATGATCTCGAGGTTGTTCTCGACGGCAAGGTACGCGTTGGCCAGCGTCTGCGCCTCCACGCCCTGCGACGCGTCGACGAGCAGCAGCGCCCCTTCACACGCGGCCAGCGACCGCGTGACCTCGTAGGAAAAATCCACGTGGCCAGGCGTATCGATCAGGTTCAGCACGTACTGCTGGCCGTCGTCGGCCGCATACGTCAGGCGGACCGCGTGCGCCTTGATGGTGATGCCACGCTCGCGCTCGAGGTCCATGCTGTCGAGCACCTGCGCCTCCATCTCGCGAGGCTGGAGCGCGCCCGTCATCTCGAGAAAACGGTCAGCCAGCGTCGACTTGCCGTGGTCGATGTGCGCGATGACGGAGAAGTTCCGGATGTTCCGTGGATCCATCTGAGAGGAAGTTGTTGATTATACCGTGGTTGGGGCAGTGGAAACGGACTTCAGGAAGGCTTCAGGGGACGGAGGGGACGGAGGGAACGGAACGAGCTTCAACTCAGAGAAACGGAGCAACGGAGGTTCGTTGCCGGTCACCACTCTGCGCCGATGCCGCCCGGCCATGGGCCGGCCGAGCGATCGACTGACACCCGAGAACACAAGCCACGTGTTCAGAGTAGGGTGGCTTGTGTTCTCGGGTGTCAGTCGATCGCTCGCCGCGCAAGCGCGGCGGCATCGGCGCGCGTGGCTTGCAGCCTCCGTTTCTCCGCGTCTCTGAGTTGAAGCTCGTTCCGTTCCCTCCGTCCCCTCCGTCTCCGTAGCCCCCGTCCCCTCCGTCCGTCAGCGCTGCTCCAACGCGAGGAACGTCTGCGGATACGTCGGGCCGATGTAGTCGGTCCGCGGCCGGATCAGCCGGTTGTTCGCGTACTGCTCGAGACAGTGGGCCGTCCAGCCGGAGATACGGCTCACCGCAAAAATCGGGGTGAAGAGATCGATGGGAATGCCGAGCGTGTAATAGGTCGAAGCCGAGTAGAAGTCGACGTTCGGGTACAACTTCTTCTCCCCCGTCACGAGCTTCTCGATCTGCTGCGACATCTCGAACCACCGGGTGTTTCCTGCGCGCTCGCCAAGGTCCTTCGACATGCGGCGGAGGTGCGTCGCGCGTGGATCCTCGGTGCGATAGACACGATGCCCGAATCCTGGAATCTTCACTTTGCGCGCCAGCTTCCCGCGAATCGCGTCATCTACTCGTTCGGGAGTTGCGTCCTCGCCGATCTCGATCAGCAGTCGCATGACGTCAGCATTGGCGCCGCCGTGCAACGGGCCCTTCAGCGTCCCGATTGCCGCGACGATCGCCGAATGCATGTCGGTGAGCGTGGCCGCGGCCACTCGCGCGGCGAACGTCGACGCGTTCAGTTCGTGGTCGGCGTGCAGGACGAGCGCGATGTCGAACGCCCGGGTCGCCAGCGCGGACGGCCGGTTCCCCGTGAGCATATAGAGAAAGTTGGCGGCGTGGCCGAGTGCCGGATCCGGTTGAATGGGTCCGCCGCCCGCCTGAAGCCGGCCGTATGTGGCGACGAGGCTGGACAGCTGACCCGTCAGCCGAACGGCTTTCCGGAAGTTGGCGGGCAGAGAGTTGTCAGAGGCCTCGGGATCGAAGTGACCGAGCACTGACGTCAGCGTCCGCAGCGCGTCCATGCCGTCAGACGGCGGTAACTGGCGCATGAGCCGCAGGACCGGTTCGGACAGGGGCCGCGCGGCGGCGAGCTGCGATTGCAAATCGCCCAGCTCGGCGCGGTTCGGCAGTCGTCCGTGCCACAGCAGGTAGCACACTTCCTCGAATGTGGCCCCGCGCGCCAGATCGTGGATGTCGTACCCGAAGTACGCGAGCACCCCCCGATCGCCGTCCAGATAACAGATGGCCGAGGAAGCCGCAACAACGTCCTCGAGACCGCCCTTCGGCTTTACGTCCGTCGACATGATCCGATCATATCGGAACCGGCTCGACTCGAGGGGAGCCGCCGTGGTTCGTTGCTCGTGGCTCGTCGCTCGCAGATGAATCGCGGCGAATTTCAGCCGGACCGTCGGAGCGATTCGAGCGACGACGACCCGAATAGGCAAGGATCGTTATTTTGCGATTTCAGGCGCCTGAATCATGTCGCCGCCGACGAACTGCTGGAGGATCGACAACAGACCGGTGTAGAGGAAGCCAATCTGGAAGAGCATCAGGAACGGCACAGTGGCGTAGATCTGATTCGTCAGCGCATAGAAGACCGTCGCCGTGAAATACAGACCGAGCGCCAGCTCGATGAACGGCTGCACGCCGACCGACTGGTGGTACTTCTTCCCCGCCCACTCGTCGCTGTCGCGTTCGATGCCGTACTTTGGCGTGCGAGCGAACTCGCTCTGCTTGCCGAACATCGCTTCGAGAACGGCGCGGGAGTTGTTGACGCACAGGCCGATCCCAATCGACATCAGGAAGGGCAGATACTTCAGCCGCTGGCGCCAATCTGAATACAGCTCACGCTGCGCCACGACATAGAAGTAGCCCACCGACATCGTCGCGGCGAAGAAGAGCGGCACGTCGATCAGGAGCATCTCAGTCCAGCCCATGTTGTAGCGGACGACCATGGACGGAAACATCAGAACCGACAGCACGGACATCAACAGGTAATTGAAGTTGGCGGACAGGTGGAAGAAGGCCTCCGCCTTGACGCCAACCGGCTGGTTCGACTGCAGGATCCGCGGCAAGAGCTTCAGACAGGTCTGAATGGACCCCTTCGCCCAGCGGTGCTGCTGTGACTTGAACGAGTTCATCTCGACCGGCACTTCCGCCGGCGACACGACGTCCGGCAGGAACACGAACCGCCAGCCCTTCAGCTGCGCGCGGTAGCTCAGGTCGAGGTCTTCGGTGAGCGTGTCGTGCTGCCAGCCGCCGGCCGAGTCGATCGCCTCACGCCGCCAGATGCCGGCAGTGCCATTGAAATTGAAAAAACATCCCGCCCGGTTGCGGCCGCCGTGCTCGAGGACGAAATGGGCGTCGAGCAGGATGGATTGAATCTTCGTGAGGAGCGAATAGTCCTGGTTGATGTGGCCCCAGCGAGCCTGGACCATCCCGACCTTCTCGTCCTGCGCGAAGTACGGCAGGGTCCGCTTGAGGAAGTCAGAAGGCGGAATGAAATCCGCGTCGAAAATCGCGATGAACCGGCCTGACGCCTCGGCGAGACCGGCTTCGAGGGCGCCTGCCTTGTAGCCACGCCGATCCACACGGTGCACGTATTGAATATTCACGCCGCGTGCAGCGTGCCTGCGTACAGCCAGCTCAGCAATCTCGGTCGTTTCGTCCGTCGAATCGTCGAGGACCTGGATTTCGAGCAGCTCGCGCGGATAGTCCATCTCGCAGACCGCATCGATCAGCCGGTCGGCGACGTACATCTCGTTGAAGATCGGCAGTTGGATCGTGACGGGCGGCAATGCCTTCAGCTCAGGCAGCGGCTTGGGCACGTTCCCCTTGTTTTTCATGTAAAGATACACAAGGTAATAGCGGTGCCAGCCGTAGATGGCCAGGATGCTGAGCACGAAAAAATACGTGACGAGGATCAGCGTATCAGTCAGGTCCATAAGAAGATGAATCCGTCACACTGCACAACCGTTCATATTAATGCTGGGCTGGAATCCAAGTCAACGCTCGTTCCTCCTACCGGTCGATGACCCGTCTGGAACTGCGAAACCTGCTGCAGGACGTCCAGGCCGGCCGCCTCACGCTTGAGGCAGCCCACGACCGCCTACTTCAATTTCTACGCCAGGCCCCTTTCGAGGATTTGGCCTTCGCCCGTGTTGATCGCCATCGAAGTCTGCGCCAGGGATTCCCGGAGGTCATCTTTGGGCCTGGAAAGACGCCTCAGCAGATAGCGGCCATCGCCGAACGCATAGTCGCCGCAGGCGAAAGTCTGCTCGTGACCCGCACTGATCGACCCGCTTTCGAAGCGGTCGCAGCGGTCGTACCTGACGCAAATTTTCACGATCTGGCTAGAACCATTACGCGGCCGGCCGGCGAGATTGGCCGCGGGCGCGGGACGATCGTCATCGCCGCTGCCGGGACAGCGGACCTGCCGGTTGCCGAAGAAGCCGCCGTGTCAGCGGACTTGATGGGGAACGACGTCGACCGCATGTACGACGTGGGTGTCGCGGGCCTTCACCGGCTGTTGGCAGAGCATCACCGCCTGACGACCGCCCGCGTGGTAATCGTCGTCGCCGGCATGGAGGGCGCGCTGCCAAGCGTGATCGGCGGTCTTGTGGATGTGCCGGTAATTGCCGTGCCCACGAGCGTCGGGTACGGCGCAAGCTTCGGCGGGGTCACTGCGCTCCTCGCGATGCTCAACAGCTGCGCCAGCGGGGTGTCGGTCGTGAACATCGACAACGGCTTCGGCGCGGCCGCAATCGCCAGTTCCATCAATCACTTGCCGTAGTTGCGCTTGGTCCCGGTCAGCTTGACACCGCCGGATCACGGCCGCATATTTTGCGGCAGTTGTTAACGTTCGGCGGCCTGAGCTATAGTTAAGGATTGCCCCGTCGAGCCTGACGCTCACCAGACCTCCATAGCTCCATGCACCCGGGTGCCCTGAGGGCCCTTGAATTCGATCGGATTGTCGAAGCGGTCTGCCGTTTCGCGCAGACGCCGCCCGGACGGGCGAAGCTCGCTCGCCTCGAGCCGCTGACGAGCGTCGAGGAAGTACGTGCGGCGCTCGCGGCCACGTCGGAAACCGTACAGTTTCTGGCTGAAAACCACATCGGCCTGCAGGCTCCCGACGACCTCGAGATCGTACTGGATTTGCTGGCGGTCGAAGGGCGTGCTCTGGAGCCGATGCAGTTGCGGGCGCTCGCCTCGTTCCTGGCATCAGTCGACAGCACCTGCGTCACGATCCGGCGCGCGAAGAGCGCGTTTCCAATCCTGCGGGCGATTGCCGATTCGACGGCCTCGTTCGAGCCAGAAACGGCCGACATCCGCCGGAAGATCGACCAGACGGGCGAAGTTGTCGACGACGCCAGCCCGACGCTGAAGGGGATCCGGGAGCGCCTGCGAAAGCAGAGGACGCGGCTGCGCGGGACGCTGGAATCGTACCTTCGCGGCAAGGACACGGCGAAGTATCTGCAGCAGCAGATCGTGACGGATCGGAACGGGCGCTACGTGCTCGTGGTTCGCGCCGAACATCGCACCGCCATTCCGGGAATCGTGCACGGCAGCTCGGGCAGTGGCGCAAGCCTGTTTCTCGAGCCGCTCAGCACCGTCGAGATCAACAACGACATCGTCGCGCTCGAGCAGCAGGAGCAGGAGGAAGTCCACCGCATCCTTCTGGCGCTGAGCGATCGATTCCGCCTGCGCGCGGCGGACCTTCTGCACACCGTCAACGGCGCGACGGCAATCGACGTTTTGCAAGCCCGCGGGCGATTCTCGATGACGGTGGATGGCGTCCAGCCGACCCTCGCGTCGGATGGCCGGCTGGAGCTCAGGGGGGCGCGGCACCCGCTCCTCATCTCCGGCGCTTCGCCGGCATCTCGATGCCGACCGGGTAAAGCCGAATGATGCCGGCCCGGTGCCGGTCGACGTCTTGCTGATTCCACCGGTTCGAGTCCTGGTGATCACGGGTCCGAATACCGGTGGCAAGACCGTCGCGCTCAAGACCGCCGGCCTGCTCTCGCTCATGGCGCAGGCGGGCCTGCTGGTTCCAGCAGCCGGCGGGTCGCAGATCACGGTGTTCAACTCGGTGTTCGCCGATATCGGCGATGAACAGTCGATTGCCGAGAGCCTGAGCACGTTCTCCGGGCACATCGCCAACATGGTCGCGATGGACAAGGCGCTCTCGCTTCCGGCACTGGTCCTTCTCGACGAAGCCGGCGCGGGCACGGACCCCGTCGAAGGCGGCGCGCTGGCGATGGCGATGATCGACCACTTCAGGAAGCGTGGCGCGTGCGTCATCGCGACGACGCACTATGACGCGCTGAAGTCGTACGCATCGACGACCGAGGGTGTGACGCCGGCGGGGTTCGGCTTCGACCCGGCAACGTTTGCGCCGACCTATCGCCTGAACTACGGCGCGCCCGGCAGCAGCCTCGCGCTCGAGATCGGCACGCGGCTCGGGCTTCCGGCGTCAATCATCGAGCAGGCACGAGCGCATCGGACGGCTCGCGAAACGCAGCTGGCCGAGCATCTGGCGAAGATCGAGCGTGACATGCAGACGCTCGATCACGAGCGTCGTCTGGTGGCACGCGAGCGCGAACAGCTCGGCGAAGCGACCGCGAAGTTGACGGCGCGGGAACAGGAGCTGAAGACCCGTGAGGAGTCGTTCCGCCGACGGCTCGACGAGCGAATCGAGGAACGGCTGCGGGAGGCGAAGCGGGAGATCGACGGCGTGGTCGGCGCGTTGAAGACGCGCACCGAATCGATGGCCATCGACGCCGAGCGGCGCGCGGCGCGGCTGATTCCGACAGGTGAGACCGGCGCGGCGCGCGCCGACGCTCGTGCGGCGCTGGACGCCATTGCCGCGCGGTTGCGCAGCGGCCAGCCGGCCAAGGCGCCGGCTGCCGTCGAAGCGGCGGCGGCCACCGCTCCTCAGCGTCCGGTCGTCATCGGCGATCGCGTGCTCGTGGGTCCGTTCGGCCTCGAGGGCGTCGTCAAGACCTTGAACGATCGCGATGCCGAAGTGGACATCCGCGGCAAGCGGATGCGCGCCGCCGTTGGCGACCTTCGAATTCTCGCAGGAGCCGTCGCGACGCCGGCTCGAGTCCAGGTCCACGTGGAGATGCAGCCCCGTGAAGGTTCCCTGACGGAGCTGAACGTCATCGGTTGCAACGTCGACGAGGCGTTGACCCGCGCGGGCAAGTTCCTCGACGAGTGCGCTGTTGAGCGAGCTGAAGAGCGTTCGGCTGATTCATGGGTATGGCACGGGCCAACTTCGCCGCGCCCTGGCAGGATTCCTTCAGGGCCACCCCCTCGTCGCCAACTTCTCGCCGGCCCCTGCCGAACAGGGCGGCGGTGGCGTCACGCTCGTGGAGCTGAAGGACTAGCGTGCCGCTCTTCCCTGCCTCATTCGTCGACGACTTGAAATCGCACGTGGATATCGTGCAGGTCGTGCAGGAGCGCGTGCCGTTGCGGCGAAGCGGTGTCACGTGGAAGGGTTTGTGCCCTTTCCACGGCGAAAAAACGCCTTCGTTCCACGTCAACGGCGACAAGGGCTTTTTTCACTGCTTCGGCTGCGGCGTCGGCGGTGACGTGATCAAGTTCATCGAGCTGCACGACAAGATCGGTTTCCCGGAGGCGGTCCGGCTGCTGGCCGGGCGCGCCGGACTGACGATTCCTGAAACCGAAGATTCCCGTCAGGATGCGGAGAGCCGTCGCGAACGGGAAACGCTGCTCAAGGTGCACGAGGTCGCAGCGGCCTGGTTCCGCGAACAGCTTCAGACTCCGGCTGGCGCCCACGCGCGCCGCACGCTGGTCGACCGCGCGGTCACCGCGCAAACGATCGACCTGCTCGGCATCGGCTACGCTCCGGCGAACCGCGACGGGCTGAAAGCGAGATTGATCAAGGACGGATTTTCGCCGTCGGTCCTGGTCAGGAGCGGCCTGATCGTCGAGCGCGAGGGCGGCGCGATCGTCGATCGGTTCCGCAACCGGCTGATGATTCCCATCGCACGCGAGACGGGTGCGGTGATCGCCTTCGGCGGCCGTGCGATGGACCCCGGCCAGCAGCCGAAGTATCTGAATTCGCCGGAAACGGCGATTTATGTGAAGGGACGGACGCTGTACGGCCTGCACCTGAGCCGCGAGGCCATCTCGAAAGCCCGGCATGCGGTGATGGTCGAGGGCTACTTCGACGTGGCCCAGGCAGTGCAAGCGGGAATCACGAACGTCGTTGCATCATCCGGCACAGCATTGACGCCGGCTCAGGCACGTCTGCTGAAACGTTTTTCGTCGAAGGTCGTCCTCAGTTTTGATCCCGACGTGGCGGGCAAGGGGGCGGCGGCGCGGACATCGGAGTTGCTGGTGGCCGAAGGCTTTCAGGTCAACGTCGCGATGATGCCAACCGGCGAGGATCCCGACACGTTTCTGCGACGCGAGGGCGGCGCCGCCTATCAGAAACTGCTCAAGGAATCGCAGCCCTATCTCGCGTATTTGCTCGACCGTACGGCGGTCGAACACAATTTCAACCAGGACGATAGCCGGAGGGAATTCCTGGCACGGATGCTTCCCGTCGCGGCGCGGATCCCCGATGCGGCGGCGCGCGATCAGTTCGCCGACCGCCTCGCGCATAAAGCCCGTATTACAGAAGAGGTGGTTCGAGCCGAGATCAGGAAGGCTGCCGTCCAAAAACAGACGGATCTGTCAGGAATCGAACGCCGGCTGGCCCGGCCGGGGCAGGTCAAACCGGCCGAAATGGGACTGATTTGGGCCCTGGTGCATAGTCCAGGTGCAGGACTCGAAGCGCTCGGACAGGTGGAACCGGGCGATCTCGAGGGTTTGGGCAGCCGGGCCATCCTCGAACAGGCGCAATCCCTGCAGGAATGGCCTCCAAGTGCTTTACCGGAGGCGCTTTTCGAGCGTCTAAACAAGGAAGAGGCCAGTCTGGTCGAGGAGATTGGCCGGCACAAGCAGTCGCCCGGCGACCCGGCGGAATGCGTCCGGGCCCTGAAACGGATGCGGTACGACCGCGAACGCGCCGAAGTGCAGCGGCAAATCGACCAGTTGCAGGAGGCAGGCGCCGCCCATCACGAGCACGAAATCGTCGCGCTCTGGGATCGGAAAAAGGCCCTGGTTCAACGCATCGAGGCTCTCATCTCGGACTGACAACCGGCACGTAACGACTGTCCACGACTAACAATAACGGACCCGACTTCATACAGGTTGTTCATTTTGAAAAAGCACGAGCAGGTTGTTCATTTGAAAAAGCACGAGCGAGGATCGCAGGAGGACACGGCGTTGTCGATCGAAGAAAAATACGACGAGGTCAGGCAGCTCATCTCCATCGGCAAGGAGAAAGGATACCTGCTGTACGACGAGGTGAACGAGCTGCTGCCGGCTGACATCACGTCGTCGGACGAGCTGGACGATCTGTTCAGCACGTTCGGCAGCGCGGGCATCGAGGTCGTCGACTCGGAGCAGAAATACCGCGAGGACAAGCTCCTCGATCGAACGGGCGAGGGAGCCGAAGAGCTCGAACTGGATCTGACGCCCGGTGCGCTCGACAAGACGAACGACCCGGTCCGCATGTACCTCCGGGAAATGGGCACGGTGCCCCTCCTGACCCGCGAGGGTGAAGTCGAGATCGCCAAGCGGATCGAGCGCGGCAAGCTCGCCGTCATCAAGTCCATCTCGCGCACGCCGACCGTCGCCCGCACGATCATGCAGATGGGCGATCAGCTGAAGAACGACGAGCGCAGCATTCGCGAGCTCGTCATCTTCAACGACGAGGAGATCACCGACGACAAGATCGAGGAGCGCAAGCGTCAGGTGCTGCGCCAGATCGATGCCGTCCGCAAGGCGTGGCAGGGCGTCGAGAAGTGCAAGGAAAAGCTCGAGAAGACGCCGAAGGGCGCAACCACCCGCGACAAGCGCAAGTACCGTCGCGTGCGGTGGGAAGCGCTGCGCGCGCGGGTCGAGCTGTCTCAGCTGATCCGCAAGATCGAGTTCACGGAAACCATCAAGCGGCGGCTGATCGACCAGATCAAGGACGCGGTCGAGGCAGTGATGCGCGTCCGCCGCGAAGTGGATCAGATCGAGCGGCAGCTCAACCCGAAGAACAAGAAGAGCAAGCTGAAGGAAGACGACCGCAAGAACCTGTTCAGGCGCCAGAAGGACATCAAGCTCCAGCTCAAGACGATGGCCGACGAGCTGGAAGAGACGCCGGATCAGCTGACGCGCACCCTCGAAACGATCTCACGCGGCGAGATCCAGGCCGAGCAGGCGAAGAAGGAGCTCGTCGAAGCCAACCTGCGGCTGGTCGTCTCGATCGCCAAGAAGTACACGAACCGCGGTCTGCAGTTCCTCGACCTGATTCAGGAGGGCAACATCGGCCTGATGAAGGCCGTCGACAAGTTCGAGTACCGGCGCGGCTACAAGTTCTCGACGTATGCGACGTGGTGGATCCGCCAGGCGATCACACGTGCGATCGCTGACCAGGCGCGGACGATCCGCATCCCGGTGCACATGATCGAGACCATCAACAAGCTGATTCGCACGTCGCGTGCGCTGGTTCAGGAGCTCGGCCGGGAACCGACCTCGGAAGAGATCGCCAAGCGCATGGATATTCCGGTGTCCAAGGTGCGCAAGGTTCTGAAGATCGCGCAGGAGCCGATCTCGCTCGAGACCCCGATCGGCGAGGAAGAAGATTCGCATCTTGGCGACTTCATCGAGGATCGTCAGGTGGTGTCGCCGTCCGATGCGGTGATCAACCTGAACCTCAAGGAACAGACCGAGTCGGTGCTGAAGACCCTGACGCCACGCGAGGAAAAGGTGATCAAGATGCGTTTCGGCGTCGGCGACGGCAGCGAGCATACGCTCGAGGAAGTGGGCCAGAGCTTCGCCGTCACCCGCGAGCGCATCCGTCAGATCGAGGCCAAGGCGTTGCGGAAGCTGCGCCACCCCTCGCGCAGCCGCAAGCTGCGAGCGTTCCTGGAGGGGCGGACGTAAATCGGAAATCGGAGATCGGAAATCGGAAATCGGAAATTGGCGAGCGGAGATCGGAAAGTGAAGATAGTGAAGATGTCCTATGTTCCGATTCCCGATTTCCGATCTCCGATTTCCGATTACCATAATGCGGGCCCATAGCTCAGCGGTCAGAGCCGCCGGCTCATAACCGGCCTGTCCCAGGTTCGAATCCTGGTGGGCCCATCCGCCTTCGCTCACGTGTCAGGCGAAGGATGCCCGCCGTAGCCTTGTGCGGCGAAGGCGGGCGAACACGTGTCGATTAACCCGAGACCGCTCCTCGAAACGAAGGCTGACGTGAATCTTGAATTCTGATCTTCAGCACCTCATACAGCTTCAGGAGATCGAACTCACGGCGGACCGGATCCGCCGGCGCATCGAAGCCATTCCGGGAGCGCAAGCCGCGCTCGACGCCCGCATCGCCGAACAGACGGCGCGTGTTGCCGCCATCAAGGAACGGATCGCCGTCAACCAGGCGGCACGCCGCGACCTCGAAAAAGATCTCGCCGCCGTTCAGGCTCGTCTCAGCAAGTACAAAGACCAGCTGATGGAGGTGAAGACCAATAAGGAATACCAGGCGATGCAGCACGAGATCAGCGTCGCCGAGCAGAGTGTCCGCGGTCAGGAAGATCGGTTACTCGAGCGCATGGAAGAGACCGAAATCCTGGGGGCCGAACTGAAGACCGCTGAGGCGGCGCTGAAATCGGAACAGGCCGAGGTCACCAAGGAGCGTCAGAGCCTCGAGTCCGAGCGCACCACGCTCGACGGCGAGCTGGCACGGGCTGCGGTCGAGCGCGGTCAGGTCGCAGCATCGCTCCCGGCAAGCGCGCTCTCGACATTCGAGCAGCTCACCAGGCACCGAAAGGGCCTGGCGCTGTCGGAGGCGCGGGAAGGCCTTTGCTCACAATGTCACGTCCGGCTTCGCCCGCAGGTCTTCAACGAGGTTCGGCGCAACGACAGCCTGATCCAGTGCGAGAACTGCTCTCGCATTCTTTATTTCATTCCGGCAGCCACCGCCGGCGCCCACCAGACACCCTGACCCGCTCCCGCGTCGCATGATCACCGCCTACATCGACGGCGGCGCCCGCGGCAATCCGGGCCCCGCCGGCTACGGTGTGCACGTCGAGGCACCGGACGGCGCAGGTACTGGCCGAACTCCACGGCGGCATCGGAATCGCCACGAACAACGTCGCCGAATACAACGGGCTGCTGGCCGCGCTGCGGTGGGCGATCGATCACGGCCATACCGAGCTCCACATCCGAGCCGATTCCGAGCTGCTGGTGAAACAGATGCGGGGCGAGTACAAGGTGAAGCACCCCGGCCTCCAGCCGCTCTACGTCCGCGCGCGGCTGCTCGTGATGGAGCTCTCGAACGTCACCTTCGAGCACGTCCGCCGCGAGCGCAACAAGGACGCCGACCGTTTGTCGAATCTGGGGATGGATGAAGCGGAAAGAGCCTTGTTGCAGTAGTTCGAGGTCCGTGGTTCGTGGTCCGTAGCTCGTCGCTCGAACGTCCTCTTTGTAGTGTCCGGCTTTAGCCGGACCACGAGCTACAAGCGACGAACTGCGAACTACGGATTGGCTTTTTTATGATCCCCACCATGCGCCCCGCCCTTTGTCCTTCAGCTCGATACGAGTGCATCAATCCAGCATAGGTTTTCGAACACAGGCCGGCGACGAACACCGCATCCTCGGAGAGTCCTGCCGCCATCAGCTGATCGCGATTCGCCTGCCACAGGTCCAGATACGGCCGCCCGCTCGCCCCGTCGGAAAACCAGTGCGCGAGAACCTGCTCGCTGTGTCCGGCAGCGCGGAACGCATCCACCACTTCAGGCCCAACTTCGCCGCAGCAAGGTCCGAGACAGGGCCCAATCGCCGCAATCAGATCGGACGGCTTCGACCCCAGTTCCCTCGTAAGCGCCTTCACACCCTCCACAACGATGCTCTGCATCGTCCCGCGCCATCCGGCGTGAATGGCGGCGACGACGCCGAGGCGCCGGTCGGCAATCAGGACGGGTGCGCAGTCCGCGACCCTGACAGCGATCGCCGCAGACGGGTCGTCGCTGATCACGGCATCCGCCTCCGGCATCGTCCAGGCATCGGGCACGCCGCGGCGAGCGAACGCGACAGTTGCGCCGTGAACCTGCCTGATCAGCAGCACCTGCTCGGGCGTGACATCCATCGCGCGAGCTACTGCTGCCCATTCCTCCGGGTTGTCCCGCAGTTGCAGATTGCCAACGGTAAAGAGATGCGGCGCGACCTCCGCCAGCGGATCGCATACGAGCGCGGCGCCCCACGCCGCTTGCGTCCACCGAAAAGCGCGGTTAGGCTGAGGTTCGGTCATGAATATTCTCGGAATCGGACTCGACGCCACCGACATTCCACGCATCGCCGAGGTGCTCGAGCGCTACGGCGACCGCTTCCTTCGTCGCGTCTTCACGGACGATGAGATCGCTTATTGTACGCGGCGCCGAAATCCCGCCCCACACCTCGCAGGCCGGTTCGCGGCCAAGGAAGCGGCCATGAAAGCGCTGGGAACTGGACACTCGCGGGGCGTCATCTGGAGGGACATCGAGGTCGTTCGTCGCGGCGGACCGCCGCGTCTCATGCTGCACGGCGGCGCGGGAGTCTGCGCTGCAACGATGAACGTCCGCCGCTCGCTGCTCACCATCACCCATTCGGACTCGCTCGCGCTCGCGCAGGTCATGTTGATTGGAGACTGATCTGCCGTGGTTCGTGGTTCGTAGTCCGTAGCTCGTCAATCGCTCGGTCCGCGCCTCACACTGGAGAGCCGTCAACCGCGGTTTGCGCTCACGCTTGACTCGCGTCAGCCGTTGCTGCACCCCGCCACTGCGTCCGGCTCTCTAAGCCTCGTCACATCTATCACTTCTAACGGTGACCCGCTCGGCGCGAGCGCCTGGCGCCCCATTTGCCTTGTTCCGGGCAACGAGCGCCTGCAGCGCACGAGGAATCGAGACCGCGCAAGACACGAGAGGAGCGCAGCCGTGACGATCAAGTTCATGCGGAACGACAAAGGGAACCCGCCTGGCAAGCTGGCCGAAGCCGAGTTGCACTTCAGCAGCGGACCGCTGGAAGGCCTGAAGCTGATTGGGTTCGCCGTCTGGGAGCGAAAGACTGGAAACGGCCGGAACGTCACGTTCCCGGCGCGTCAGTACTCGGTGAACGGCGAGCGCCGCAGCTTCGCGCTGCTCAGGCCACAGGGGGACGCTACCGGCCAGGACCGCCTGCGCGACATGATTCTGCGCGCCTACGCCGAACACGAATCCTCCGAAGCAGCGGTCGCATCGTGATCTCGAGCCAAACAACGCCGAGTGGGCTTCGCGCTAATCGACGACCGGTATGAGCTTGAGGTTTTCTTTCAATCTCTTCGGTGGCAGGGTCCACTCTTCGCGCAGGGCCTTGTCGTACTCGGACTGAAAGAACGAGGCCTTCATGCCGCCGTCGATGATGTCCCAGGGGAGGACCTTGTCTTTCGACCGGTCGCGAAAGATGAAGAAATCGGCGTCAACGCCCGACTCGGCGACTGCGGCACGCCACTGGCCACCATTGCGCTCCGCTGCCTCGATGGCGCCCGCGACGCGACGATCGCCCAGCGAGAGCAGCGCCTGGTAATAGGAATGTCGTTCCGACTTGATGTTGAAGTAGACGTTGTCGAGCCCCGCGAGCAATTGGCGCAGGCGCTTGCCCTTGCGGTCGGTCACCGCCGGATCCTCCATCGGGATCCACTGGTAAGCGGTGCCCGGCTTGGGGATCAGCGGATTCACGCTGCCGACGATGCGCCCGAGGTGGCCCCGGGTGCGACCGTGGCGGACCATCGCGTCGCGCATCTGCACCGTCAGGTCGTGTATCGCCACGAGGTCGTCGTCAGTCTCCGTGGGCAACCCGATCATGTAGTACAGCTTCAAGTTGTCCATGCCGCTCGCGAAGATCAGATCGGCGGCGGCGACGATCTCGTCGTTCGTGACCGTCTTGTTGATCACGCGGCGCAGTCGATCCGAGCCGGTCTCGGGCGCGATGGTGATCGAGCGTTCGCCGCTCTGCCTGAGCAACCGCACGATGGGCTCCGTGAGGTCGTCGAGGCGCAGCGAGGCGGGGCTGATCGAATAGCCCATCTCGAGCAGGCTGGTCAGGATCCTCTCGATCTCAGGATGGTCGCAGAGCGCGATCGACACCAGCCCCGCGCGGCTCGAATAGCGGCGCGCCTCTTTCGCGAGCTCGAGGATTCGGTCCGCCGGAAACGCCCGGACCGGCAGGTAGTTGTAGCCGGCCCAGCAGAATCGGCACAGATTCGCGCAGCCGCGAACGACCTCGATCAGGAAGCGCGATCCGAATTCCGTGTCAGGCGTGAAGATCGACGTCGCAGGAGGGTCCAGGCGTTCCGCGCTCCTGACCGCCGCCTTCTTGACCACTGCAGGCGCACCACTGCCCGGCTTCGGCTCGAACGCCGCAATCGTTCCGTCGTCATTGTGCCGGACGTCGTACAGCGAGGGCACGTAGAAACCGCGGCGTCCCGCCAGCTGTGTGTAGACCTCTTCTCGATCGTTCGTCGCACGCAGAACGTCGGCGAGATCCGGCACGAGAACCTCGCCTTCGCCGGCGGCGATCACGTCAGCGAAGGGCGCCAGCGGTTCCGGGTTGACGAACGTCACCGCGCCGCCGACCACGACCAGGGCGTGGCGGCTGTTGCGATCGGTCGCGCGAACCGGCACGCCGGCCAGCCGCAGCATCGTAACGACGTTCGTGTAGTCCCATTCGAACGAAACCGAGAAGGCGATGACGTCGAAGTCGGAGATGGGCGTCTGCGACTCGAGCGTCAGGAGCGGCGCGCCCGCGGCGAGCTGCTCGCGCAACTCCTGTTTCGGCGGCAGGAACACGCGTTCACAGACGACGTCCTCGATCTGGTTGAACAGACGGTAGACCGTCTGAAACCCCAGGCTCGACATGCCGACGTAGTAGGTGTTCGGAAACGCCAGCGCCACGCGCAGTCGTCCGCCGTGCGGCTTCTGTACGAAGCCGGTTTCACGGGCGAGGACCTGCCGCGCGCGCTCGCGGTATTGCCAATGCTTCATTGATATGTCGGGTCGACCGAACGGACGTCGAACGGAGGGCGCGGGCCGCCGGATGCGCCGGATGAGCGACCCGCCGCACGCGGCACCTCACGCAATCGTGCGCGGGATCCCGTTGAGAAGACGGCGATCGCGCGTGCCCTGGATTTATTCAGTCTACCACGCGCGCACGAAGGACCCGCCGGCGGCGACCGAGCCGCCGGAGATCGAGGAGGGATAGCCGAACCGCCGGGCGCACCCCGGCCCGCGACCATCCGTGGCGCGTGGCTCGTCGTTCGACGAGTCACGATCCACGGACCACGGACCACGGACTACGAGTAGTTACGCCCGTTATCCTTCGCTTTGACGCCGGAGAAACGCCGGAACATCGAGCGGCGAGACGGGCTCGAACTCCGCGCCTGGCGCCGTCGTCGTTTCTTCGACCTCGGGCAACCGTGGTGTCGACGACAACGGCAGGTCGAGCACCGGGCGGCGCGAGAAGCTCATCCGAGCAGCGCCGCCGCCAGCGGCGGCTGCCACGCGCTCCGTCGATTCCTGTTTCCAGGAGGCGTACGAGTGGAGGTCGACCGGTGTCTGCGAGGCGGCCGGCGTCGTCTGCCTGCCCATCGCCGCCGGACGATCGAACCCGGTCGCGATCACCGTGATCTTGACCTTGCCCTTCATCTCGGGCTCGACGACCGCACCGAAGATGATGTTCGCGTCCTCGTGCGCCGCTTCCTGGATGATCGCCGAGGCTTCGCTGACCTCGACGAGCGACAGATCCGGGCCACCCGTGACGTTGATGATCACGCCGCGTGCGCCCTTGACCGACGCGTCCTCGAGCAGCGGGCTCGAGATCGCGGCATTGGCGGCGACCATCGCGCGGCTCTCGCCTTCGGCGAGACCGGTGCCCATGATCGCGAACCCCATGCCGCTCATGATCGTCTTCACGTCGGCAAAGTCGAGGTTGATCATGCCGGGCACGAGGATCAGATCCGAGATGCCCTGGATTGCCTGCCGCAGGACGTCGTCGGCGCTCGAGAACGCGTCGTTGAGTGACGTCGAGCGGGCGATCGTCGCGAGCAGCCGCTCGTTCGGAATCGTGATGACCGTGTCCACCGACTGCCGCAGATCGTCGAGCCCCTTCTCGGCCTGCAGCTGCCGCTTGCGGCCTTCGAAGCGGAACGGCTTGGTGACGACGGCGATCGTCAGCGCGCCGAGCTCGCTGGCCAGGCTGGCGATGACCGGCGCCGCGCCGGTGCCGGTGCCGCCGCCCAACCCGGTGGTCACGAACACCATGTCCGCGCCGTCCAGTGCTTCAATCAGCTTTTCGGTGTCTTCGAGCGCCGCCTGCCGCCCGACGTTGGGATCGGCTCCCGCGCCGAGCCCCTTGGTCAGCTTCGCGCCTATCTGCAGCTTGATCGGCGCGGCATTCAGCTTGAGCGCCTGCAAGTCGGTGTTGGCGACGATGAACTCGACGCCGTCGAGGCCCTCCGCCACCATGCGATTGACGGCATTGCTGCCGCCGCCACCGACGCCGACGACCTTGATGCGTGCGCCTGCGCGTGCCTCCTCGTCGAGTTTGAGTCGAAGTGCGGACGAGTCGATGTCGCCCAGAGTTCTGTTGCGGGGATCAGCCATTCCCGGACCTCCATGCTCCTGCTGGGAGGAGCGTCTTGCACCCTTGTGACCTGTCAGAAGAATTCTTTGAAGAGCGTCCTGAGACGCCCAGCCACCCGGCCGAACGCGCCGGCGCCAACCGGCCGCGTAGGCTCCATTACCTGGTTTCTGTGCGCGTACATCACGAGCCCAACCGCCGTCGCAAACGACGGGCTGTTCACGTGATCGGCGAGCCCCCCCACACCCGCCGGGCAACCCCGGCGAATCGGAAGGTCGAATATCTGTTCGGCGATTTCCGCCATGCCTTCGAGCATCGCGCCGCCGCCAGTCAGCACGATGCCCGAATTGAGGGACTTCTCGAAGCCGGCGCGGCGGATCTCATCCCAGAGAAGATGAAAAATCTCTTCCGCGCGAGGTTGCAGGATCTCGGACAGAATCCTCCGTGCCATCACCCGCGACTTGCGGCCGCCGACGCTGGCAACATCCATCGTTTCGTCTTCGTCGACCATCGCGGACAGCGCACATCCACAGCGGCGCTTGATCTTCTCCGCGTCAGGAATGGGCGTGCGCAAACCCACCGCGATGTCGTTGGTGAAGTGATCGCCGCCGACGGCGACCACGCCCGTGTGCCAGATGCTGCCGCGCTCGAAAATCGCGAAATCGGTGGTCCCGCCACCGACGTCCACGAGCGCGACGCCCAGCTCCTTCTCGTCCTGAGTGAGGACCGACTCACTCGCCGCCAACTGCTCGAGCACCGTGTCGAGGACCGCCACGCCCGCCCGGTTCACGCAGGCGACGATGTTCTGCGTGGACGAGGCGCTTCCCGTCACGATGTGGACGTTCACCTCGAGCCGCGCGCCGGTCATGCCGACGGGCGCGCCGATCCCATCCTGCTCGTCGACCACGAAATCCTGCGGCAAGACATGCAGGATTTCGCGGCCGCTCGGCAGCGCCACGGCCTTCGCCGCGTCGATCGCGCGCCGGACGTCTTCGCGCGTGATCTCCCGGTTCTTCCCGGCTACCGCCACCACGCCCCGGCTGTTAAAGGCCTTGACGTGCGCGCCCGATAGTCCGAGATGGACGGAATCGATCTCGACGCCCGCCGTGAGTTCAGCTTCGTCGATCGCTTTCTTGATCGATTCCACGGCCGCTTCGAGATTGACGACCACGCCCCGGCGGATCCCGCGTGAGTCGGCAAGCCCGATTCCGATGATGTCGAGCCCCCCATCGTCAGTCGTCTCGCCGACGATGGCGGTGATCTTCGAGGTCCCGACATCCAGCCCTACGAGGTACCGTTCTTTCCGTGCCACTCGTCCCCCTTCGACAAGCGAGGAAGTTTCTCCAGCTCCACTCCCAACTTCCCGCCTATCGCCCGTCTGCTGCCGCCTTCATCGCAGTCCGCACGCCGCCGCGCGGCCGAACGTACACTCGCTCTTCGAAACGCAGATCCACGTAGTCGATCGCCGGAAACCTCTCGCGAAACGCCGAGGCCACCTCGACATACGACTGCAGCCGCTCGCGAAAGCGTTCATCCCCGACGTAGAGCTCAGCCGGATCGTCGTCGAGCGTGACGATGGCGTTGCGGACGTCGCCGACGTCGACCTGCGAGATGCGCTGCGCCAGCGGGTGGCCGGCGAGTGAATCGATGACCCGCGCCGCGAGCCTCGCCCGCGCCGGATCGATCGCCGGCTTGCCGTTCTTCGGCGCGCGCACCAGCCCGTCGATGATCGGAAGATCGAACTCCGCGTACTGCGGGCCGAACTCGTCGATGACGACCCCTGTTGGATCGATCAGGAAGAGCTGTCCTCCCAACCGGCTGATCCCGACCGGCCGCCGCTCCGACACGTAGATCTCGATCGTGGACGGCAACACCCGCCGGAGGGCGGCGTCGGCAATCCACGGCGAGTCGAGCAGTGCCCGCCGAAGCGCCACGAGGTCCGCTGTCAGAATGTTGTGGCCGTAGAGATCGCGCGCGAGCTCCGCGATCTCGCCGTTTGAGAGCCTGACGTTGCCGTGCACATCGATCTTGCTGACCTCGAGCATCCGCGCGTTCAGCACCAGCGAAAAGCCGCGATAGCCGCCGTAGCCGACGACGACGAGCGTGACGAGCACGCGAATGGCCTTCCAGCTGATGCGCGCCCGCGGCGCTCGCCGCTTCCCTGGCTTGACCTTCGCGCGGCGGAAGTTCCGTTCGGTCTGCGCCTTGACCTTCACGAGCGCTTCCCTTCCGCCGCAGATTCCGTGTGGCGCGCACGAACGGCTTCGAGGATCCGGTCGCCGATGCCTCCAATGGATCCGGCGCCCAGCGTGACGATCAGATCTCCCTCGCGGGCGATGGCCGCCACCGCGCCTGGCAACTCCGCGAGCGCCTTGACGACGCGGACCCGGCCGGGTGCGGCAGCGCTGACGGTGTTCGCCAGTGCCTCGATGGTGATGCCCGGAATGGGTGGCTCGCCGGCCGCATAGATGTCGGTGAGCACGACCTCGTCTGCTGCGGATAACGCCCGTCCGAACTCGTTCATCAGTTGCTGCGTCCGCGAGTAGCGATGCGGCTGGAACACCAGCACGACACGGCGATTGAGGCCTGCGCGTGCCGCCGCAATGACGGCAGCGATCTCCGTCGGGTGGTGACCGTAGTCGTCGACCACCATGACGCCGTGCAACTCTCCCCTGAGCTGAAAGCGACGTTCCGCACCCTTGAACTCCTCGAGTGCCGCCGCAATCCGTTCGAACGGGATCGCCAGTTCGAGCGCGACGGCAACGGCGGCGAGCGCGTTCTGCATGTTGTGACGGCCCGGCACGCGCAGCCTCAGCGAGCCAAGACGTTTCGGGGCGTGCGACGACACCTGTTGCCAGACCGAGGCGCGCGATCCGAATGCCTCGAGCTGGACATCACGTGCCGATACCTGCGCCGCGCCGTCGGTCGATGTCTCCACGCCGTAAGAAATGACGCGCCTGGTGATCTTCGGCACGATCGCGCGCACCGGCCGATCGTCGACGCAGGCGACAACGGCGCCGTAGAACGGCACCTTGTTGGCGAAGTCGACGAAGGCCTGCTGCAGGTTCTCCCAGGTTCCGTAACTCTCCATGTGCTCGTGATCGATGTTCGTGATCACGGCGAATGACGGCGACAGTTTCAGGAACGACCGATCGCTTTCGTCTGCTTCGGCCACCATGTAGTCGCCGCGACCGAGCCGCGCGTTGCTGCCAAACGCGCTCAGGCGCCCGCCGATCACGGCCGTTGGATCCAGGCCTGCCCGCTCGAGCACGAGCGCGATCATCGACGTGGTCGTCGTCTTGCCGTGCGCGCCCGCGACCGCGATGCCGTAGCGCAGCCGCATCAGCTCGGCGAGCATTTCGGCCCTCGGGATCACCGGCACACGGCGCCGTGCGGCTTCGATGGCCTCGGGGTTGTCCGGCCGGATCGCCGACGACACGACGACGACGTCGGCATCGCCGACGTTGGCCGCGTCGTGACCGTTCGCGATCCGGACGCCCAGCGTCTTCAGCCGGTCGGTCGTTTCCGAGCTCTTCTCGTCCGATCCGCTCACCTCGTAACCGAGGTTCGCCAGCAGTTCGGCGATGCCGCTCATCCCGATCCCCCCGATCCCCACGAAATGCACCCGCCTGGTGTGCCCCAGCATTGCGATGTCAGCCGGCCGCCCCGGCGAGCTCCAATGCCTTGTCGACGATTCGCCGCGCGGCGTCAGGCCTGGCGAAACGCTGCGCGGCCGCCGACATGCGCTGCAATCGTCCGCCGTCCGCGATCAGCTCCTCGATCCGCTGACCGAGGCGATCGCCAGCCAACGACGACTGCTCGAGCATGTCCGCCGCGCCCGCGGCCACCAGCACCTCTGCGTTCTTCCGCTGGTGGTCGTCAGTTGCCGTCGGCAGCGGCACGAGCAACGACGGTTTTCCTGCCGCGGTCAATTCGGCGAGCGTCGTCGCGCCGGCACGGCAAATTACGAGGTCCGCAGCCTTCATTTCGCGATCCATGGCAAACAGAAACGGTTCCACACGGGCTTCGAGGCCCGCGCGCTGGTAGCCGTCCCTGACTCGCTCCAGATCGCGTTCTCCTGTCTGATGCGTGATTGCCACCCCGCCAGGTTGGGCTGCCAGCCTCGGCGCCGCCTCCACCATGGCCATGTTGATCGCGTGCGCGCCCTGGGAGCCGCCAAAGATCAGGATCCTTGGTGGCCCGATCGGACGTGCGTCGGGCGCCGGGTCAAAGAACTCGTTGCGAACCGGGTTGCCTGTGACAAATCCCCTCCTGCCGAAGAATGCGAGCGTCGAATCGAACGTCACCGCCGCCGCACTGACGACCCGCGCGAGAATCCGGTTCGTCAGGCCGGGCACCGCGTTCTGCTCGAGCAGCAGCGTCGGAATACCGCGCACTGCGGCTGCCATGACGACGGGCCCGGAGCTGTAGCCGCCAACGCCGATCACCAGATTCGGCCGGCGGCGCGAGATGATGCGCCAGGCATCCGCACCGCTCAGCGGCAGCAATGCCATGCCGCGCAGGAGCGACGCGATCGACTTGCCTTTCAGCCCGGCGCTGCGAAGTACGTCCAGAGGAAACCCTTCTCGCGGGATCACCCGCGACTCGATGCCACGCTCGGTACCTGCGAAGCTGACCTGTGCCTGCGGCTGCCGACGCAGAATCTCCCGCGCCACCGCGATCCCCGGATAGAGATGCCCGCCGGTTCCACCGCCGGCTACCACGATGCGCGGCGCGGTCATGCTTTCGACGCATTCATCGCCGGCAGCGCCGTCGTCACCACGTGCGTCGAGGAGGCATGCTGAGAGATGTTCAGCAGAATCCCCATCCCGATCAGATTGATGAGCAGCGACGAGCCACCGGCGCTGACGAAGGGCAGCGGGATGCCCTTCGTCGGCAGCAAGCCGAGGACGACGCTGATGTTGAACAACGCCTGAAACGCCACCATCGTGGTGAGGCCGATTGCGAGGAACGCGCCGAACCGATCGGGCGCGCGCATCGCGGTTCGCAGGCCGCGCCACGTAATCACGCAGAAACACACCAGGATGATCGTGGCCCCGATGAGGCCGAGCTCTTCCGAGATGACCGCGTAGATGAAATCGTTGTGAGGCTCGGGCAGGTAGAAGAGTTTTTGCTTGCCGCCCATCAGCCCGCGGCCGGTGATGCCCCCGGTGGCCACCGCGATCATCGACTGGATCATCTGGAAGCCGCTGCCGAGCGGATCGTCCCAGGGATTGAGGAACGCGAAGACGCGCTTGCGGCGGTATTCGGACGTCATCACCAGGACGTAGAACGCCGGCAACGACGCCAGAAACAGTCCGCCCAGGTAGGCGTAGCTCATGCCTGCGGCAAACACCATCACGCAGGCGATCATCAAGATGGTCACCGCCGTCCCGAGATCCGGCTGCAGCAGGATGAGCGCGACGATGCCGCCGACGACAACGCCGATCGGCAGCAGCGAGTAGGACACCTCGTCGATGCGCTCCATGCGACGCTCGAGAAGCGCTGCGGTGAAGATGATGATGACGATTTTCGCGAGCTCCGACGGTTGCACTCCCATCGGACCGACAGCCAGCCACCGCGTTGCGCCCTTCATCCTTGGGCCGAACAACACGGCGATGAGCGCGATGGCCACTATCGCGAGACCCGTCCAGATGACCACCGGCTGCCGGTACTGCCGGTAGTCGATGCGCATGACGATCGGCAGCAGGCACAGACCGATGAGGGCCCAGGTGGCCTGCTTGAACAGGAAGTAGTACGGGTCGTCGAACCGCTCCATGGCGAGTACGGCTGAGGCGCTGTACACCATCACCACGCTGGTGCACACGAGCAGCAGCGTGGCGGTGAACAGAAACTTGTCTGACTTGAGCTTTCGCGCCATACTTCGCGATTCCTGTGGTATCCGGCTTCGCCGTAGCCTTTGGGCCGGCGGTCAGCCGGACCCAACCGGACAACGGCTAAAGGTTCCCGGAACCCCGACCGAAACAACCGGCGTATGAGCCACGGACACCGGACGCCGTGCAGCGTAAGCAGTCAGCAGTCATCAGCCGATCGTGGGCGAAGACACCACCCTCGCAGACCGGGGCAGCCTGCGTTCCCAGCGGACGGTTCTTCACCGCACCAATCGGACTGATGACTGCTCACTGCTCACGCGTTCCCTTCCACTCTTCCGCCAGCCGCAAGACTTCCTGTTTGAACACGCGACCCCGCTCCGCGTAATCGCGGAACATGTCGAAGCTCGCGCACGCGGGCGCGAGCACGACCGTCTCGCCAGGCGCCGCCATCGCAAACGCCGTTCGCACCGCCGCGCCCATGTCGGCTGCCTCTCGTACGACGCTCGACGATCCAAGCGCTTCCAGAATCTTCGGCCGTGCCTCGCCCAACGCCACGACGGTGGCATGCCTGGCGGTCAGCGGCTCGATCAGATCGCGGAAATCGCCGCCCTTGAACCGCCCGCCCAGAATCACCACCACGCCCTCGTCGAAGCTCTCGATCGCTCGGCGCGCTGCCTCGATGTTCGTCGCCTTCGAATCGTTGACGAATCGCACGCCGGCAATCTCGGCGACCGGCTCGAGCGCGTGCTCGAGACCCGAAAACCCCGCGACGGCTCTGGTCATAGACTCCGAGTCGACACCAACAATTGAGGACACCGCCGCGGCCGCGAGCACGTCCGCAACGAGATGGCGGCCGAGCAGCTTCACCGAGGCCAGCGGCACCAACGGCTCATCACCCGACGCACTGCGCCGCACGATGCGATCGCCGGCGAGAACAACGCCTTCACCGGGCTCGCCGGTCAGCGAGAAGACCATGCGCCGCGCGCGTCCCTGCGCCGCCAGCGCCAGCGTGCCGGGATCGTCGGCGTTGAGCACCGCCCAGTCCGAAGCCGCCTGGTTGACGAAGATTCGCGCCTTGGCGTCGGCGTACTCTTCGATCGTCGCGTGACGATCGAGATGGTCTGGCGAGAAGTTCAGGAGCACCGCAATCCACGGCCGGAACAGCTCGACGCTCTCCAGCTGAAAGCTGCTCGCCTCGACGACATGAATCGTGTCTTCCGTCGACTGATCCACCTGCGCGCTCAGCGCGAGCCCGATGTTTCCGCCGACGAGAACGCGATGGCCCCCGGCCTCGAGCATGCGTCCGGTAAGCGTCGTCGTCGTCGACTTTCCCTTTCGTGCCGGTGATCGCGACGATGCGGCCGCGTACCCAGCGCGAGGCCAGCTCGAGCTCGCCAATCACCGGAATGCCGGCGCGCCGCGCCGACTCGATCAGCGGCTGTCTCGACGGCACGCCGGGGCTGAGCACGATCAGGTCCGCGTCGGCGAACGTCGCCGGCTGATGGCCACCCAGCTCGAGCACCACGCCGGCTGCGCGCAGCTGGTCGGCTTCGTCAATCTGTTCGCGCACGTCCGTCAGCGTGACGACCGCACCGCGCCGCACGAGCAGCTCCGCGGCCGCGACACCACTTCGCGCCGCACCCACGACGGTGACGCGTCTGCCGCGGACGGAGAAGGTTGCCTGCTCGCTCATCGCAGCTTCAACGTCGCCAGACTGAACAGCGCAAAGATGATGGCCATGATCACGAACCGGGTGATGACCTTCGGCTCGCTCCATCCGATCAGCTCGAAATGGTGATGCAGCGGCGCCATCTTGAAGACGCGCTTCCCGGTCAGTCTTGAAAGACCCGACCTGGATGATCACGGACCCGGCTTCCATGACGAAGATGCCGCCGACGATCGGCAAGCAGCAGCTCCTGCTTGACGAGGAGCGCGACGGTGCCCAGCGCACCGCCGAGGCCAAGCGATCCGACATCACCCATGAAGATTTCGGCGGGGTAGCAGTTGTACCAGAGGAACGCGAGGCTCGCGCCGACCAGCGCGCCGCAGAGAATCGTGAGCTCCGACGCGGCGGCATTCAGCTTGAGCATCTGCAGGTAGTTGGCGAATACCGCGTGGGTCGACACGTAAGTCAACGCCGTGAACGCTGCCGCCGCAACCGCAAATACGCTGATCGCGAGCCCGTCGAGACCGTCCGTGAGGTTCACCGCGTTGGTCGAGCCGACGAGCACGAGCGTCGCAAAGGGCACGTAGGCGACGCCCAGCTCGGGGATCCAGTTCTTGAAGAATGGAAAAATCAACCGGGTGCTGTATAGCTGTTGCGCTTCGAGAAAGAGCAACGACAGCCCGACGCACACGCCGACGACGACCTGCCAGAGCATCTTGTACCGCGGCAGCAGACCGTGATGAGACCGGCGCACGATCTTCAGATAGTCGTCGGCGAAACCGATGGCGCCGAATGCCGTGGTCGAGAGCACCGCGATCCAGATGAACGGGTTCGCCAGGTTGGCCCAGAGCAGCGTCGGAACCAGCGCCGATGTGAGGATCAAGAGACCGCCCATCGTCGGCGTTCCTGCCTTCGTCCGATGCGTCGCCGGGCCTTCCTGGCGAATCACTTGCCCGATCTGGAACTCACGCAGCTTGCGAATCATCCACGGGCCGAGGATCAGCCCGAGGGCGAGCGCGCTCAGGCTCGCGGCGGCCGTCCTGAACGTGATGTAGCGCGTCACGTTGAGGACCGGCCAGTAGGTGGACAGGTAGTGGAGGTAGTACAGCATCAGGCAAACTCCCGTCTGAGCTGTTCCACCACGTAATCCGTACCGATTCCGCGCGACCCCTTGACGAGCACGAGGTCGCCGGGCCGCACGAATTGCAGCGCGAGTTTCGCGGCGTCCTGCTTGGCCGGGACGTGATGCACGCACTCGACCGGCATGCCGCCGGCAATCGCGGCGTCCGCGAGCGATCGCGCCGGGTCGCCGCCAACGGCGATCACAATCGACAGGCCCGATTGCGCGGCGGCCGCGCCGCACTCCCGGTGCAGGCGGCCAGCATGCGCGCCGAGCTCGAGCATCTCGCCGAGGACCGCGATCTTGCGGGCGCACCCTTCGGCAGCTGCGACGAGCTCGAGCGCGCGCATCAGCGCCGAGGGACTCGAGTTGTACGAATCGTCGATGATCGTGATGCCACCGGGCAGCCGCAGCAGCTCGCCGCGATGGCTGGCTGCGGTCAGTCGGGCAGCGCGCTCCCGGATGGCATCGAGCGGAACACCAAAATGAATGGCCGTCGCTGTGGCTGCCAGGACGTTCGCGAGGTTCCCGCGGCCAAGGAGGGGCGTCTGCAGCTGCACGTTGCCGGCAGGCGTGATCACGTTCGCGACGGTACCGTCGAGCCCCTGCATCCGGACCTCGGTCGCGCGCACATCCGCGGCGTTGTCCACACCGAACGTGAGCACCCGGCCCGGGAAGCGGCTGGCGCGCGCCGTGATGCGGGGATCATCGGCGTTGGCCACGAGCACGTCGGCGGGGCCCGCCTGTTCGAGAACTTCGGCCTTCGCGTCGGCAATCGCATCAGGCGATTCGAAGAACCCCATGTGCGCGTCGCCGACGTTGGTCCACACGCGTACTTCGGGCTCGGCGATGCCGATCAGCGTGCGGATTTCACCAGGATGATTCATGCCGAGCTCGACGACAGCGATCTCCGGCTGCGACCGCAACTCAAGGAGCGAGAGCGGAAGGCCGATATGGTTGTTGAGGTTGCCCTTGTTCCGAAACACGCGATACCTGGCGCTGAGAAACTCCGCGGTGATTTCCTTGGTCGTGGTCTTCCCCGCGCTTCCCGTGATCGCCACCACTTTCGTTCCCGATCGGCGCCGAACGTCGCGCGCGATCGACTGCAAAGCGCGCGTGGTATCGGCAACTCGAACCAGGACTCCCGGCTGCCCACCCTGTTCGCCAATCCGCGCGCCGCGTTCCGCTTCGATCAACGCGCCGATGGCTCCAGCCGTCAGCGCCGCCTGAACGAAGTCGTGCCCGTCGAACCGATCGCCGCGAATCGCGACGAAGAACTGCCCCGGCTGAACGCTCCGGGAATCGATCGACACGCTCTCGATGCGCGTCTCCGGATCCCCTTGAACAACCTGACCGCCAGACGCCTGAGCGATGCCGGCGGCGGTAAGCGTCAGCGCCGACACGCCGCTCTATACCCTCGACCCGGCGCGGCGCCGGGCCAGGGCACCCCTGGCCACCTCGACGTCGTCGAACGGCAGCACGCGATCGCCGATCTCCTGGTACTTCTCGTGCCCCTTGCCGGCCACCACGACGAGATCGCCCGACCGTGCCTCGTGAACTGCGCGCTCGATGGCTGCGCGCCGATCGGCAATCGCGTAGTAAGGCGTCGCCTTCGCGCCCGTCTGACCTTTCATCCGATCCGGCGGCATCACGATGCCGCGCTTGATCTCTTCGATGATCTCGTCGGGATTCTCGGAGCGCGGGTTGTCCGACGTCACGATCACCAGGTCACTCAGCCGCGCCGCCACGGCGCCCATCAGCGGACGCTTCGGGCGATCGCGATCGCCGCCACACCCGAAGACGGTGATCACGCGCCCTCCGGCCAGCGGCCTCGCCGTCTCGAGGAGGTTCTTCAGGGCGTCGTCGGTGTGCGCGTAGTCGACGACGACTCGCACGTCGTCTTGCGCGCCGGATACGACCTGGAAGCGTCCGGGCACGTGCGAGAGCTCGGCGATGCCCTTCTCGATAGCCGCAAACGGCACATCGAGGGCCACTGCAGCCGCCACAGCCGCAAGCACGTTGTACGCGTTGGGCCGGCCGACGAGCGGCGAACGAATCTGCAGGGTCCCGCGTGGCGTGCGAACTTCGAAGGCCAGACCGTCCAGCGAGAACGACAGCGGACCGGGCCGTACGTCGGCGGGCGCTTCGATCGCGTAGGTCACGCTCCTCGGCGCCACGGCCGCAAACTCGGCCCCGCGGCGATCGTCGACGTTGGCAATGCCGGGCGCTCCCGGCGGCAACAACTCGAAGAGACGCCGCTTCGCGAGGAAGTAGTCCTCCATGTCGCGATGGAAATCGAGATGGTCGCGCGTGAGGTTGGTGAAGATGCCAGCCGCGAAATGCAGGTAATCGGCCCGCCGCAACACCAGCGCGTGCGAGGAGACTTCCATGATGCAGGCGCCCGATCCCTGACCGACCATATCGCGCAGCATCCGCTGCAACTCGGGAGCCTCCGGCGTCGTGCGCGCGGCTTCGACTTCACGGTTGCCGATGCGGTGGCCGACGGTGCCGATCCGGCCGCAGCGGGTCCCCGCCGCCTCGAATATCGACTGCAGGAGATAGGAGGTCGTCGTCTTGCCGTTCGTGCCGGTGATGCCGACGAGCGCCAGCTTTTCGCTCGGATCCTTGTAGTACGCCGCGGACAGCGCGGCGAGCGCCAACCGTGCATCCGTCACCGTCAGCCACGGCACGGTGACACCCTCGGGTGCCGGCGACTCGGATACGACGGCCGTGGCGCCATGCGAAATCGCATCACGCGCGAAGGTGGCGCCATCGGCATGAACGCCGCGAAGCGCGACGAACAGCGATCCGGCCGTCGCCTGGCGTGAGTCGTACATGATCCCGCTCACGGCCTGAGCCGCCTCACGCGCCGGCACGCGGTCAACGGTTGCCGGATCGAACGGTGCGCGTCCCGCGACGGTTCGCAGGAGCTCTGCGAGGTTCACTGAGTGGCACCTCCGGCCGTGTCCGCAGGCGGACGACGTCCGAGCTTGAGCACGCACGTGCCGCGTGTGTCCAATGGCTCGCCGGCCGCCGGCGACTGCTCGAGCACGAAACCATCGCCGTTCATGCGAGCGGTCATGCCAACCAGCGTCAGGGTCCGCAGCGCTTCTCTCGCGCTCAGGCCACGGAGGTCCGGCATCACGCCGGCTCGTGCCGGTTCGAGCGCTCTTTCCACGTCGGTGGCCACGACCGGCCTGGCCGACAGAGCGTCCGGATCGGCAGGGTGCCTCGCGATGAGAACGGGCGGCAGCGCGTTGATGCTGGGAGGAATGCCGCGATGCCGGAGCGCGGCATCGGCGATTCGCTGGAAGATTGGCGCCGCCACCACGCCGCCGTAGTACCCCTTCGCCCTGGGCGAATCGATCACGACGATGATCGTCAGCTCCGGCTTCCGCGAGGGGACGAAACCGACGAACGATGCGTTGTACTCGCTTTGCGAGTACCGCCCGTCGACAATCTTGGCTGCCGTGCCGGTCTTCCCGGCAATCGTGTAGCCCTCGATCTTCGCGGCGGTCGCCGTCCCGCGCTCGACGACCGCTTCCATCACCGCCGTCAATTCCACCGCGGTGCGCTCGGTGATGGTCCGCCTGACCGCCTTCGGCGCGATGTCGGTTCGGCGACCGTCTTTGACCAGCGCGCGAACGATGTGCGGCTCGAACAACGTGCCGCCGTTGGCCACCGAGCTCACGGCCGCGGCCATCTGCAGCGGGGTCACGCCGACCTGATAGCCCATCGACACCGACGCGAGCGCGCTCGAGTCGAGCGAAGCCGGGTTCCAGACAATCCCCGGGTTCTCACCGCGAAAGTCCGGCGAGGTGGACTGGCCAAAGCCGAAGCGGCTGACGTAACGGGTCAGCCGCTCGGGCCCGAGCTTGAGGCCGACCTTGATCGCGCCAACATTGCTGGACTTGACGATGACGTCGGTAAACGAAAGCACACCGTAGCGGTGCACGTCCGAAATCACGCGGCTGCCAAAGGTGATGTGGCCGGGCGCGCAGTCGATCTTCTCGTCGAGGTGCATCACGCCTTCCTCGAGAGCCGCCGAGGCGGTGACTACCTTGAACGTGGACCCCGGCTCGTAGAGGTCCTGGACGGCGCGATTGCGCCGGAGGTCTTTTTCGGATCGCCCGAAAGCGTTCGGGTTGAATGTCGGCCAGTTCGCCAGCGCAAGGATCTCGCCCGACGTTGGATCCATGATGATCGCAGAACCGCCGACCGCACGGTTTTCCTGGACGCCCCGGCGCAGCTCGCGCTCGGTGATGTTCTGCAGGAACTGATCGATGGTCAGCTCGAGCGAGGCACCGGACGTGGCCTGACGTTCGACGCGGCTCGAAACGGTGCGGCGGTGGGCGTCCTTGTCGACGATGATCTTGCCGGTCAGGCCGCGAATCTGTGAGTCGTAGGTGGATTCGAGTCCCTCCAACCCGACGTTGTCGATGCCGACGTAACCCAGCACGTGGGAGAGCAACTCGCGATTCGGATAGAACCTGCGGCTTTCCGGAAGCAGACTGACACCCTTGATGTCCAGATTCCGGATGCGATCCTCTTCAGGCGGCGAGACCTTGCGCGCGATGTAGACGAAGCGCGAATCCTTCCGGAGGTTCTTCGCGATGGCGTTGCGATCGTCGAGCGTCTTGCACTCGTCGAGTGCCTCGCACAACTGCGTCGCGGCAGCTCCCGCGTCTTCGACTTCCGCAGGATCGGCAAACACCGACCCGGCATCGACGCTGAACGCCAGAAGATGGCCGTTACGATCAACGATGTCGCCGCGCTTGGCCGGCGCTTCGATCGTTCGCATCTGCTGGCTGTCGGCGCGCGCCATCATCTGGTCGTAGCGAACGACCTGTAGATAGAGCAGCCGTGCCTCGATGCCGATGGTCCAGACAGCGAACACCGCGGCGGTGACCAGCAGCCTGGACTGGACGGTGGCGCGCCAGTCGGACATCGGCAGGCTCTCCCGCCGCGACTCGTCGGCGCCCCGTCGTCCCTCACCGGCTGAATTCCGGCTGCGGCGGAGCCATCCGAAGCGGAACCACGTCCTGCGCTGTTGGTCTGCCATCGCTCCTCCTGTTGACGCTGACGGCTAGCGTGCCGCGACCACCGACTTGTCAGGCGGCGCTGACGGCGTCACCCGCTCGATCACGATCGCGTTGTCGCGAGCGGGCTCGACCATGCGAAGTTCCTTGATGGCGACTTCTTCGATCCGTCTGGGGGAGCTCAGGGCTTCGATTTCGAGACGGAGGCGGCGGCGGATCTCTTCCTCCGCGGTCTTCTGCTGATGCAACTGCTCCATCACATAGCCGTGATGAATCAGCTCGAAGTGCTGCCAGGCCGAGAACAGCAGGACGACGACCAGCACCGCGCCAATCGCGGCCGAGCGCCAGAGCTGCCGGTGCCGCGCCTCGTCGAGCTCACGGACAATCGGGTTGTTCCGGACGTCCTTCTTGATGGCGTACTCGAAGTCGATGACGTTCATGCCAGCCTCTCGATGGCTCGCAGCTTGGCGCTGCGCGCGCGCGGGTTGCGCGCCACTTCTTCCTCCTGCGCTTCCACCGGCCGCTTGGTCAGCACGCGCACCGACGGTGTGTCGTGGGTGCTCGTGCCCAGATGACTCCGCTCGAGCGATCGGAACGCGTGTTTCACGATTCGGTCTTCGAGCGAATGGAACGAAATGACCGCGAGCCGTGCGCCGGTCATCAGCCGTCTGGCCGCCGTCACGAGAAACGCCTCGAGCCCCTCGAGCTCGCGATTGACGAGGATCCGCAGGGCCTGAAACGTCCGCGTCGCGGGATCGATCCGCTGGTGACCGCGCCGCGGGATTGCCCGGCGCACGATCTGTGCGAGCTGACCCGTGGTCGAAACGGGGGACGTCCGCCTCGCCTCGGCGACGGCGCGGGCGATGCGGCGCGAATAGCGTTCCTCCCCGTATTCGAAAATCACGTTGGCCAGGTCCTCTTCGTCCACATGAGCGATCAAGTCCGCCGCCGTCTCGCCCTGCGACCGATCCATCCGCATGTCGAGCGGCTCGTCGCGGCGGAAGCTGAAGCCACGGCCCTCGCTGTCGAGCTGCATCGAGGAAACGCCGAGATCGGCCAGCGTTCCGGCGACAGCGTCGACGCCTCTGGCGTTCAGTACTTTTTCGAGCTCTCGATAATCCGCGTGCACCAGCTCGACGCGATCACCCACGGCTGCGAGCGCCGAACGCGCAATCGTCAGGGCCTCGGCGTCGCGATCCATTCCGAGGACCCGCGACGCGCCGCCTTCGATCAGCGCGCGTGTGTGACCGCCGAGCCCGACCGTGCAATCAACAAAAAGCCCACCCCGTGACGGCTGAAGCAGCGCGAGGGTCTCCGCGACCAGGACCGGCTCGTGCTGCGGCGCCATGAATCGTTAGATCCCGAATTCTGCGAGCGCGCGCGCATCGTCGTCGGTGAACGGTTCGCGCTGCATCTTCGAGACGAAACGCTCGTGGTTCCACACGTCCAGCGCGTCGTACTGACCGAACACATCCACGTCACCCGTCATCCCCGCCGAGTCGCGCAGCCGCGAATGGATCACGACGCGTCCCTGGGCGTCGATTTGCGCGGACTGGCCGTAGTAGTTGACGCGGTCGAAATACTTCAAGCGGGAGGGGTGCGTGGAAGGGACCTTCGCGAGCCGTTCTTCGAGCGCCAGCCAGACGGGCATCGGGTAGATGCGGACGGACTCCCCCGTCAGGCTCGTCACGAACAGGTCCGCGCCGTGCTGTTTCTCGATCAAGGCGCGAAAGGCGTTCGGGATCTTGAGCCTTCCCTTATCATCGATTCTGGCGGCGTGATTGCCCCGAAGCACGGTCGTTTACTCCACTTTGCTCCACAAAAATCCACGGCGATAGTAGAGAACGACCCCTCGGATGTCAACCGCAAAATCTAGTAGGTGTTAGGCTTACGTTTTATTTTCGCCCGGCAAAGATTCGGCGAACCCAGGGAAGCGGCGTGCCCCCTCGTGCTACGATGAGAATTTCTGGCTCTGCCCTGAAACCCACCCTGTTGCAACGATGCTGCGTGCTGGCCTGATTGGATTCCCGAGTGTCGGGAAGACCGCCCTGTTTCAACTGATGACGAGCGCCCGCGAGGCACCCCGTCCGGGCAAAGCGGACGCGAACGTCGGCGTCTCGCGCGTGCCCGACGAGCGGCTCGATCGTCTGACGGCCCTGTTCAATCCGAGGAAGCGGGTGCCCGCGACGGTCGAATTCGCCGATATCGCAGGCGCCGGCGGGACACGGCCCGGAGCTCAAGCGCTCCTGGACGTCGCCGCGTTTCGCAACGCCGACGCGCTGCTCCACGTCGTCCGGATGTTCCGCGACCCGTCGATTCCGCATCCGGCGGGCTCGGTCGATCCCGCCCGGGATGTTCGAACGATGGAGGACGAGGTCATTCTCGCGGACCTCGGCGTGGTCGAGAAACGGCTCGAGCGGCTCGAGCGCGATCTCAAGAAAGGCAACACGCCGGAGCTTCGCAAGGAACAGGAAATCCTCCTGCGCTGTCGCGAGGCGCTCGAAGCCGGAAAGCCGCTGCGCGCGCTGACGCTCACCCAGGAGGACGCCAAACGGCTTCGTGGTTTCCAGTTCCTCTCCGCCAAGCCGCTGCTGATCGTGCTCAACCTCGACGAGGAGGACCT
Organism: uncultured Acidobacteriota bacterium; assembly: GCA_963784195.1. GTDB lineage: Bacteria > Acidobacteriota > Vicinamibacteria > Vicinamibacterales > 2-12-FULL-66-21 > CAVQAH01. The sequence goes on from CAWARA010000020.1 coordinate 166,365, forward strand.
GCCCAAGGCAGACGACGCGGTGCGGCTGTCGGGACTCGAATCGTTTCTGTCGGGCGCGGCGACGAAAGCGGTTCCCATCTGCGCCAAGATCGAGCTCGAAATCGCGCAGCTGGACGACGCCGATGCCGCCGCGTTCATGGCCGACCTCGGTCTGCGTGAGTCAGGTCTCGATCGAGTCATCAGGGCCAGTTACGACCTGCTCGGGTACATCTCGTTTTTCACCGTCGGCGAAGACGAATGCCGAGCCTGGTCCATACCGCGCGACACGCCGGCGGTCCTCGCGGCCGGCGAGATTCACAGCGACATCTCTCGCGGGTTCATCCGCGCTGAAGTCGTGCGCTATGAGAACCTGCTCGATCGCGGCTCGCTGCCCGCGTGCCGCGAGCATGGCGAGCTCCGCCTCGAAGGCAAGGAGTACATCGTCATCGACGGCGACGTGATCAACTTCCGGCACGCGACCTGATATCCTTCGTCCACTCCGACAGGATGGCCGTACAAACTGTGCTCGTCTGCGAGGCGCAGGTCCCCTTCGTCCACGGGGGAGCAGAGATCCACGTACGCGAGCTCGTTCGCGAGCTGTGCGCGCGCGGATTCGAGGCGGAACTGGTCAGTGTGCCGTTCAAGTGGTACCCGAAGACCGAGATCCTTCCTCACGCCGCGGCCTGGCGTCTGCTGGATCTGTCGGAGAGCAACGGCAGGCCGGTCGATCTGGTTATCGCCTCGAAGTTCCCGACCTACTTCGTCCGTCACCCGAACAAGGTCGCGTGGCTGATCCACCAGTATCGCGCCGCCTACGAGCTCTGCGACACGCCGTACAGCGACTTCGCGCACACCGAGTCGGACGTCGGCCTCAGGGACCGATTGATCCGGCTCGACACGGAGATGCTCGGGGAGTGTCGCGCGCTCTACACGAACGCCCGGAACACGGCCGCCAGGCTGTTGAAGTTCAATGCACTGACGGCCGTCCCGCTGTATCATCCGCCGAGACTCGCGTCCCGGCTGACCGCAGGTCCCTACGGCGACTACGTGCTGTCGGTAGGCCGCATCGAGTCGGTGAAGCGCGTCGATCTGATCGTGCGCGCCATGGCCCGCATCGATCCGTCGATCCGCCTCGTGGTGGCGGGCGACGGCACGCAGCGAGGGAACGTCGAGCGCGAAGCGCAGGCGCTTGGCGTGAATGGGCGCGTGACGTTTCTCGGATCGGTTGGGGACGACGATCTGCTGAAGCTCTACGCGGGCGCGCTCGGGGTCGCGTATCCGCCCTTCGACGAGGACTTCGGGTACGTCACACTCGAATCGTTCCTGGCGCGAAAGCCGGTCGTGACCTGCACCGATTCCGGTGGCCCGAACGAGTTCGTGGTCGATGGCGTCAACGGCTTCAGCTGTGCGCCCGAGCCTGACGCGTTCGCGTCGGCGATCAACGCACTGGCCGCCGATCGCAGACGAGCAGCGGCGTTGGGGGACGCCGGTTACGAGGTGGCGCGTCGTATCACCTGGGACGGAGTGATAGAAGCGCTGACAGGAGCGTGAACAGACAACACTCAACTTCCAACTCCCAACCACCCAACTCCCAAAGAGGTGCTTGGGAGTTGGAATTTGGGAATTGGAAGTTTGATGTGATTCATCGTGAATCAGAGTGAATAAGCTCATCATCCAGATCCCGTGCTTGAACGAGGCCCAGACGTTGCCGGCTACACTGGCCGATCTGCCGAAATCCGTGCCCGGCATCGACGTCATCGAAACGCTCGTCATCGATGACGGCTCCCGCGACGGGACGGCTGACGTCGCGCGCGCCTGTGGCGTGAATCACATCGTCCGGATGCGCCGCAACAAAGGGCTCGCGGCAGCCTTCATCGCCGGGATCGACGCCTCCGTCAAACATGGCGCCGACTTCATCGTCAACACCGACGCCGACAACCAGTACGGCGGTCACGAGATCGCGAAGCTGCTGGCGCCGCTGCTGACCGGCGAGGCCGACATCGTCATCGGCGATCGCAACATCGCCGAGGTCTCGCACATGTCGTGGCGCAAGCGTCAACTCCAGCGGCTTGGCAGCTGGGTCGTCCGCCAGGTGTCCGGTACGACGGTGCCCGACACGACCAGCGGATTCCGCGCGTACACCCGGGAAGCGGCGCTGCGAATGACGATCGTCTCGGAGTTTTCGTACACGCTGGAGTCGATCATCCAGGCGGGCAAGAAGCGGATGGCGATCGCACACGTGCCCGTGGTGACGAATCCGCGGACCCGCGATTCCCGCCTCTTCGACAACATCTTCTCCTACATCAAACGCTCGGCAGCGACCATCGTGCGCATCTACGCGATGTACGAACCGCTGAAGGTGTTCACCTACATCGGCGTCGGCGTATTCGCCGGCGGCTTCGCGTTGGGCCTGCGTTTCCTCTACTACTATTACTTCGTCGATCGGGGCGTCGGTCACATCCAGTCGTTGATTCTCGCTGCCGTGCTGATGATCGTCGGGTTCCAGGTGCTGCTCATTGGCTTGCTGGCTGACGTGATTTCGGCCAACCGCAAACTGCTCGAGGATCTCGTGTACCGCGTGCGCTCAATGGAGTTCTCCGGTCATTCGCCGGGCGAACAGCCCGACGACGACGCACGATCGCCGGCTCTGACGCAGGCGGGCAAGGACCGCTGGGAACGTTAGTGGCGGACGCGTCGGACGTTTCCATCGTCATCCCTGCATACAACGAGGGTGAGGTCATCACCGAGGTCGTCGCGGCCCTGGCTGGCGCCGCGGCCTGGCGGGAGATCATCGTCGTTGACGACGGATCGCGTGACGACACGGCGTCGCAGGCGCAGAAAGCGGGCGCGAGTGTCGTTCGTCATCCCTACAACAAGGGCAACGGGGCAGCCGTCAAGAGCGGAATCAGGCGAGCGACCGGACAGTACGTGCTGATTGTGGACGGCGACGGACAGCATCGCCCGGAGGACGCGAAGCGCTTGATCGCGCAGCTCGGCGAGTACGACCTGGTGGTCGGCGCCCGGTCGCGCGCCACCCAGGCGACGCAGGCGCGACGATTCGGCAACGGCGCGCTGAACTGGTTTGCGAGCTATCTGACCGGCCGAGAGATTCCGGACCTGACCTCAGGTTTTCGCGCAGCGCGTCGCGAGTACCTCCGGGAGTTCCTGCACCTCCTGCCCAACGGGTTCTCGACGCCGACGACGACTACGCTGGCGTTCATCAAGGCGGGATACAACGTGCTCTTCGAGCCGATCGAGGCACGGCAGCGAGTCGGCCACTCGAAGATCCGGTTCGCGCGCGACGGCGCGAAGTTCTTCATGATCATTCTCAAGATCGTGACGCTGTTCAGTCCCCTGCGTGTGTTCCTGCCGCTTTCGGCTTTCGCCTTCAGCATCGGCGTGCTCTACGGGATCTGGAACGTCATCGTCTACTCACGCATCCCGAACGGGTCCGTCCTGTTGATCCTCTTTGCCGTCGTCGTGTTCCTGGTGGGTCTCGTCTCCGAGCAGATCTCCGCGCTCCGGTTCGAAGGGCGGCAGTAGCACGATGACATCCGACCAGACGCGCGCGAAGCGATTGATTCTCGTCGCAGTTCTGGTCGGATTCCTGCTGCGTCTCGGCTTCGGGCTTTTCTACTGGACGGGCAAACCGCTGACCCACGACGAGCGCGAGTACCTGGCGCTCGCGGCGAGCCTCGCCGCCGGCCGCGGCTTCACGTACCTCGAACCGAGCGCTGGAACCTCGCAGCAGTTCGGACGCGCGCCGGGATATCCGATGTTTCTCGCGGCCGTTGGCGCAGGGCAAGTGGATGCCGAGGCGACGCCGACGCGCGTGAAGGTGGCGCAATCGATGGTTGGGGCCGCCGGCGTCTGGCTGATCGGAATAATCGCGTTGCGTGCTGCCGGGCCACGTGCGGGCGCGCTGGCCGCGGGTCTTGCCGCGATCTATCCACCGCTGGTGTGGTTTCCATCCTACGTGTTGAGCGAAACGTTGTACTCGTTCGTCGCGCTGGCCAGCGCGAGCGTGTTGCAGCTAGCGGTCGACCGGGCGGACGCGCACCGGACAGATCGCGCAGGCGGTGCGTTGTCGCTCGGCGCTGGTCTCCTGACGGGCGCCGCCGTCCTGGTGCGCCCTGCGATGCTGTTCTTCCTGCCCCTGGCGGTTCTGTGGCTGATCTTCCGCCGCATGCCGGTGCTCGCAGTTGCGCTCGTCGCCGGGGCCGTCGCGGTGATCGCGCCGTGGACGGCGCGTAACTATCGCGTCTACGATCGGTTCGTGCTCGTGGCGTCCGAAGGTGGCGTGACGTTCTGGACCGGTAACCATCGACTGGCTCGCGGTGAAGGGGACCTCGCCGCGAACCCCGACATCAAGCGGGCGGAACTGGATTTCCGGCAGGCACACGCGGGACTCTCCTCCGAGGAGCTCGAACCGCTTTACTACAGGGACGCTGTCGGGCTACATCTCGGATCATCCCGGCTGGTGGCTTGGGCTCGTCGCGCGCAAGGCGTTTTACACGCTGGTGCCCCTCGGCCCCTCCTATGCGCTACACTCGATCAGGTACCGTGCTGCCTCGACTCTTTCGTACCTGATGATCCTTCCGTTTGCCTGGCTGGGTCTCCGCCGTCTGCTGGGGACGGAATCTGTGCCGACGGCGGTTCTGCTGCTCGCGGGTTCGGCCGTTCTCGTCGCGCTGGTGTTTTTTCCTCAGGAGCGATTTCGCGTTCCCGTGATCGATCCCGTTTTGATCATTTTCGCCGCTGCAGGCGGCCGTCATTTGCGGCCGTGACTGCAACGCCAACCGTCCTCGTCGTCACGCCGACGTACAACGAGCGCGACAACCTGCCGCTGTTGGTGAAGGGTGTACTCGCGCACGAAGGTTACCGCGTCCTCGTGGTGGACGACGGATCGCCAGACGGCACGGGACAAGTCGCCGATGAGCTCGCACGCGCTCACCCCGGCCGGGTTGAGGTGCTGCATCGGACAGCAGCGCGAGGTCTCGGACGTTCGTACGTCGACGGCCTGAAACTCGCCCTCGAGCGAAAGGACGTCGATCTGATTTGCCAGATGGACGCGGACCTGTCGCACGACCCGGCGTATCTTCCCGCGCTGGCGGCTGCGACGGCAAACTACGACCTGGTGATCGGCTCGCGGTATCTCAACGGTGTCAGCGTGGTGAACTGGCCGCTGCGTCGGATATTCCTCAGCGCATTTGCCAATCGATACGTCCGTATGGTGACGCGCCTGACGCCGCACGACTGCACGAGCGGTTACCGGTGCTGGCGTCGCGAGGCGCTTTCCCGAATGCCGCTCGATCGCATGGTGTCCGACGGTTAGGCGTTTCTGGTGGAAATGCTGTTCGAAGCCAAACAGCGAGGCTGCCGGATCGGCGAGGCTCCGATTATTTTCGTCGAGCGCCGGCAGGGACAGTCGAAGGTGTCAGCCGCGGTTCTCTTCGAATCGCTGATCACGCCCTGGCGGCTGCTCTTTCGACGGTCCTGATATATGCGCCACGTCGTCGTCATGGTGACGACCTCGTATCCGCGCTTTCCCGGGGATAGCGTCGGCACCTTCATGGAGCCGATCGCGAAGTCGGTGGCCGCGCGAGGGCACGAGGTCCACATCGTCGCGCCCTGGCATCCGCTGGTGTCGCGGAGCGCGCCCGAGGACGGCGTGACCTTTCACTTCTACAAGTACGCGCCGGTCGAATCGCTCAACGTGTTTGGCTATGCGGCGGCGATGCGTGCCGACGTCAGCCTCCGCGGAGCGGCGTACGCTGCCGCGCCGCTGGCGCTCGCCGCGGGCTGGCGTGCCGCACGAACGGTCGCAAGGAAACACGGCGCGACGATCATGCACGGACATTGGGTCATTCCAGGCGGCGTGCTCGCGGCGGCTGCCATGCCTGCGCTGCCGCTCGTGGTCAGCCTGCATGGATCCGACGTCTACGTTGCCGAGACTGTGGGACCCGCCCGGCGTGCGGCACGGGCGGTCTTCCGCCGGGCTGGCGTCGTCACGGCATGCAGCAGCGATCTCGGGCGGCGCGCGGTGGCGCTGGGCGCGGATCCGGCACGCATCGTCGTGGTTCCCTACGGGGTCGATGTCGACCGTTTCCGTCCTGATGCTGAGCGGCGCGCGTGCCTCCGTCAACGGTTGGGAGCCACTGAGAGCACCATGGTGATCCTTGCAGCAGGCCGGCTGGTGAAGAAAAAGGGGTTCGAGTACCTCATCGACGCGATGGGCATACTGCGCCAGGATCCGGAGATCGTCATGGTGCTTGCCGGCGATGGCGACCTTCGCGACGAGCTCGAAACGCGGGCGGCCTCCGCGGGCATCGCCGACCGCGTCAGGTTTCTCGGCAACCAGAGTCAGGACGATGTCGCGGGATGGCTGGCAGCGGCAGACATCGTCGTGGTCCCGTCGGTTCGTGACGACAGCGGCAACGTCGACGGGCTTCCCAACGTCGTCATGGAGGCGCTCGCGTCAGGGACGGTCCTCGTCGCGACACCAGCCGGGGGTATCGGGGCGATCGTGCAGGACGACCGAACGGGCGTCATCGTCAGGGAGCGTGACGCGCAGGCGCTCGCCGCCGCCGTCCGCTCGCTGGTATCCGACGCCGGCCGGCGGCGCCGCATCGGCGAGGCAGCACGCCAGATGGCAGCGACACGGTTCGGCTGGGGTGAGACGGCGCGGCAGATCGAGGGGGCCTACGACCATGCCCTTGCCATCAAATCCACTGCCAGCTAAGATTTACGGTTCATTGATGCCGCAGCCTGCCGCGCGGAAACCTGGGCTTAGTGTGTTCTTTCCCGCCTATAACGACAGCGGGACGATCGCGAGCCTTGTCATCTCCGCGCTTCAAACGGCCCGCCGCCTGACCGACGATTACGAAGTGATCATCGTCAACGACGGCAGCGCGGACGGAACCGCCGATATCGCCAACGAGCTGGCGCATACCTATCCTCAGGTCCGGGTGGTCCATCACGAGAAGAATCGAGGGTACGGCGGCGCTTTGCGCAGTGGTTTCGCAGCAGCCACTCAGGACCTGGTGTTCTACACCGATGGTGATGCCCAGTACGATCCGTCCGAGATGATGGCGCTGTGGGAGGCCTTCAACGACCGGGTGGATCTCGTGAACGGCTACAAGATCAGCCGATCCGATCCGCTGCACCGGATCGTCATCGGCCGCGTCTACCACCACACCGTGAAGACGTTGTTCGGCCTGCGCGTCCGTGATGTCGACTGTGACTTCCGGCTCATGCGGCGTTCCATCTTCGATCGCGTCTCCCTGGAGAAGAACAGCGGCGTGATTTGCCTGGAGATGATGAAGAAGATCCAGGACGCCGGGTTCCGGATCGCCGAGGTACCGGTGCATCACTACCATCGCGCCTATGGCCGCTCGCAGTTCTTCAACTTCCGCCGCCTCTTCCGCACGGGCGTTGACGTGATGAAGCTGTGGTACGTGCTCGTGGTCCGGCGTGAGCATCTGCGAGATGCGTCGCGCGCCGGCCAACCGGCAACCGCCTCCCCGCGGCCCGGAGATCACGTGTGACCGACGACTATCTCGGGTACTACGCCGGCCGCCGCATCATGGTGACCGGCGGTCTCGGTTTCATCGGGAGCAATCTGGTCAGAAGGCTCGTGGATCTCGGTGCGCACGTGCTCGTCGTCGACTCGCTGTTCCCCGACTACGGCGGCAACCTGTTCAACATTCACGGCATCGAGGACCGGATTACGGTGAACATCGTGGACGTCCGCGACGAAACGTCTATGGACGTGCTCGTGCGCGGCTGCGAGATCATCTTCAACCTCGCAGGGCAGGTCAGCCACATCGACAGCATGCGGGATCCGTACACCGATCTGGAGATCAACTGCCGCGCGCAGCTGTCGATGCTGGAAGCGTGCCGCAAGCACAACCCCACCGTGCGCGTGGTGTTCGCGGGAACGCGACAGGTTTACGGACGGCCCGAAAGGCTGCCCGTTGACGAGAATCATCTCGTCCGCCCCGTAGACATCAACGGCGTCAACAAGGCCGCCGGCGAGTATTACCACCTGCTCTACAACAACGTGTTCGGCGTTCGCGCCTGCTCGCTGCGTCTCACGAACGTCTACGGTCCGCGCCAGCTGATTCGGCACAACCGGCAGGGCTTCATCGGCTGGTTCATCAGGCTTGCGCTCGAGGGCCGCGAGATTCAGGTCTTCGGCGACGGTTCCCAGCTGCGCGACTTCGTGTATGTCGACGATGCCTCCGATGCGTTCCTGCGCGCCGGCGCGACCGATCGCTGCAACGGCGAGGTGTTCAACGTGGGAGGCGACGAACCCGTGAGCCACCGCGATCTGGTGAACCGTCTCGTCGCGGCTGCGGGCTCCGGCTCGGTCCGGTATGTCGAGTGGCCGCCCGAGAAGAAACGGATCGACATCGGGAGCTTCTATTCGGACTCCACTCGCTTTCGACACACGACCGGATGGCGGCCAACGGTCGACCTCGACGAAGGGTTCGCGCGCACACTCGCCTACTACCGCGAGCACATGCCCCGCTACGTCGAGGACCCGTCGCCGGCAGCGGAGATCGTGTCGTGATCCCGTTCCTGAGGCTGACGCCTGGCGAGGATGCGGCGAACGTGCGCGAGGCAATCGCCCGGGTCGTCGAACGCGGATGGTTCGTTCTCGGACCAGAGCTCGAGGGATTCGAGCGCGAGTTTGCTGAGACGTGCGGCGCGCGGTTCTCGGCCGGTGTCGGTAGCGGAACCGATGCGCTGGCGATCGCGCTTCGAAGTCTCGGTATCGGTCCCGGCGACGAAGTCATTACCTCGCCGCTTTCAGCGGCTTACAGCGCGCTGGCCATCATGATGGTTGGCGCGCGGCCCGTATTTGCGGACATCGATCCCGACCGCCTGACCCTCGATCCCCGCGCCGCTGCCGCTGCAGTCACCTCACGAACCGCAGCGATCATGCCGGTTCACCTCTACGGACAGCCGGCCGATATGCGCGCGATCGCGGCCGTCGCTGCACGGCATTCTCTGGCGGTCGTCGAAGACTGCTGCCAGGCGCACCTGGCCACGTGCGACGGTCAGCCTGTTGGGAGCTTCGGGGCGATCGCCGCCTATAGCTTCTACCCGACGAAGAACCTCGGCGCGCTCGGCGATGGCGGGGCGGTGACGAGCGATGACGAGGCGCTCGTGACGCGCGCGAAGCGGCTGCGAAACGGCGGTCAGACCGACCGGTATCATCATCTCGAATTCGGTGTGAATTCGCGCCTGGATGAGGTGCAGGCGGCGATCCTTCGAGCGCGCCTCGCGTTTCTGCCCGCGTGGACCGAGCGGCGCCGTGCACTCGCCCGACTGTACCGGCACACGCTCGCAACCTCGGAAATGTTCAGCGTCCCGCCGGAGCTCGACGCAGGTCACGTCTATCACCTGTTTCCGGTGCGGAGCGTCGCCCGCGAGTTCCTACGCGCGCACCTTCAACAAGCAGGCGTGGAGAGTCTCGTTCACTATCCCATTCCAATACCTGAACAGCCGGCGCTGCTAGCAGTCGATCCGGCGGAGTGCCCTATCGCCCGCCGGGTGTGCAACGAGGTTTTCTCGCTGCCCCTTTACCCGTCACTGGCTGACAGCGCCATTGCGGTCGTGACCGACGCCATTCGCACCGGCACCGCACAGCTCGAGGACTCCGCGCCGCCCTGATCAACCCTGCCCGATACGACGAGTGCATTGCCGTGGAGCGCTTCGAACCGCAGCAGTCCGCCGTAGATGGTGATGAGCACGGCCAGCGCCGCGGCGAGGATATCGCTGCGTTTCCAGCGCGGCCAGGAGATCTGCGTCGAAACTCTGGATCGTGCGGACCGCATCAGACCGGCCAAACGGTTCTGCGGTACAACCCCGTCAGGAGCGCTGCGGCGGCAGTCAGCGGCAACCGCCAGCGTCGCGGCCCAGCGTGGCCACGCGCAAAGATGAGCTGGAGAGCAGCCGTGAGCGGGGCATCTGATTCCGCCCAGGATGGGATGGATCGCCCTGGGGTTCGAATCACCGAACCTCCACGCGCGTGACGATGACGCCGAGTTCACGGTCATCGACGACGCCCAGCACGTCACTGGGTTTCCAGGTCGAAACCTTCAGCCGCAACCGGACCGAGTCATCCAGGTTCGCTGAGCGATTCGCGAGATCCTCCGATACGTCGAACGAGTACGGCCGGAGCTGATCGACCGGCATGGCAGTCCCGAGCACCTGTTCACCCAGCGAGACCTCCACCATCGGTGTGGGCGCAGCCGGAGGACGGCCGCCGTTGCTCATCCAGATCGTGATCCGTCGCGCGGCCGGATCCCTCCACAGGAGCAGCACGTACGAGACGTCTCGCGTCCATCGAAACGCGAGATCGGCGTCCGCTCGAAACTCCTTCGCGTGGAAACGAAGCACGTGGAGATCGTCGTCTGCGCCGATGGTGAGGTCGATCGGAGAGGCCGCGCGCGCTGCGCCGGGTTCGAGGCGATAGAGACCAACGGTGAACTTTTTCAGTCGAACACCGGAGGGGTAGGCGTTCAAGGGCGAATCGGTACTCAGGCACCTCGAACCGATCGCTCATGATCTGTTTCGAGTCGATTCGTTTTGTCAGCAGGTCGGTCCCACCTTCACCCAGAAACAGCACAGCCTCGTACCTGTCGCGAGCCCAGGCGAGGAATGCCTCTAAAGCCCGCTTATCCGGCGTCGGGTTGGCGAGCACCAGAACATTACGCGCGTAGACGTAGGCCAGCGGCAAGGCAAGCACATGGACCTCCGACGCGTTCCTCGATTCGGCAATGACGAGGTCGCGCTCGCCGATGCGGGCCGCCAGCTGCTCCAGCCGTGGAATCATGCCCGCATACTCGACGTGATGCCGGATCGGCTCCGACGCCCGGAGGAAAGCAACGGCGAGCGGGACCACCGCAGCGATCGCCAGGGCGACGCCTGCGATGGACAGCCATTGGGGGCGGCCGTGCGCGTCGTTCGCGCGGAGTCGCTGCGTGAACCTCCCGAGCGTACTAGCGTTCAACAGGGTCACCGCGAGGCCCCCGATGCAGATCATCGCCCCTGGCAGGATCGCCGTCAGAAAGCGTCGTCCGCTCCAGAAGTGCTCGGGAACGATACGGGTCTTGTAGAAGAAGAAGAGGGCGTGGGTGAGGAGTGTCAAAAAGAAGGCCGGATCGCGCCAGAACGATCGATCGGATCAGCACGGCCAGACCGCCAACCGCCGCCGCGAGGCCCCACGGTGTGACGTACCAGCCAAACGTGCGAAACGCCATGGCATCGCCGAGGGCAAGTCGTCCGGCCGGCTGCCTGAAGAAATAGGCATACGCCGCCAAACTCACGACGGCAATCGCCAGGACCGCGGGGGCAGCAGATCGAAAGAAGGCGGCCCACCTGTCCAACTGCGCTGTCCCGCGAAGCGTCAGCAACGCAACGAGCGCAAGCGCGGCGAGCACCCAGCCGCCGTGATCGCGGGTGTAGCCGAAGAAACCCCACGAGTACGCCTGCATCGGGCCCGCCAGGTACCAGAGACCAACGGCGCCGATGGGCACGAGCATGACCAGGAAGCTGCCGCCCACGCGCTCGCGAACGAATGGCGCCATGGCCGAGGCCGTTGCGAATGCCGCAATCGCGAGTACCGCGTCGAACCTGAGAAACAACTGAAGGCCCAGCAACGCGCCCGCTACGGCACCAAAGAATAACTGTCCCCCGTCGCGGCCGCGGCCGTGAGCCAGCACTGCGGCAAATAGCAGCGACTGCGTCAGCAGCTCGCTGTTGGGGTACCGCGCGAACCACACCTGGATCACGTTGACCGCGAGCAGGCCCGCCGCGATGCAGCCTCCGAGACGTCCCACCAGGCGCGAGCCCGCGAAGTATACGGCGAGCAACCCGAGGATCGCGCTGACGCCCACCGCTTGGCGGGCGCCCGAGAGTCCGTTCAGCCCGTAACCGATCGCCACGAAGGCTGGGTAGAGATGAGGGAACTGACCGACAACGCTGCCGTGATTCGGATCGCGGATGAAAAATCCCATGAACCGCAGGCTGTAGTACCAGGGTACGTTGTATGACGGGAAAAAGAGATCTCTCAGCGCGGCCGGCACCTCTTCCACCGTCTGGTCACGGATGAACAGGCTTCCCCGTTGCGCAATCTGAATGCCCTCGTTGATGTACGTACCTGGATCGAGTCCGCCGGTCACGTACTCGGACGGAGGAAAGTATAGCCAGAGCCCGAGGCAGACGATCGCCAGCGGGACGCCGTCGGTCCAGGACAGCGCGCCTGCAGTGCCACCGTATCGCAGGCCTCGGCGACATACGATAGCGATCCCGGTAGACAGGACAGCATTGACCGCGAGCAGTCTGGTGAATTGGTAACGCTCGACTGCAGCGAGCGCAACGACCACACACAGAGACCACGCAATACTCAGCATGACCGCCCAGAACGCTCGCTCGTCAGCCGCGAGCGCGGCACGCTGTTCGCGCCGGGCGAACGGCAAACGAAAAGTGAGCGCTCCAGGCAGGTACGCGACGAGCAAGCCGGCAAGAAACAGCCTCATCATGCGGTATCGTGTCTGAGAGTGGACTTATCGTAGCAGGACTCGCTCTGCGGCGCCGATCGGTGGGACAATACCCGTCGAGAATGGGGCGCCTGCAGATCGGCAATGATCGCGAACGTGCGCTCGTCGCCGGTGCGGATTTCCTGCTTCGCGCGGCGACCGTCGGCACACGCCCTTTCGCGGGGCGAATCCGACCGCGCAATCCTCGCCGCATCCTTCTGCTGCGGCTCGAACGGATCGGCGATCTCCTCATGGCGTTGCCGGCGATCAGCGACGTCCGACAGCACGCGCCAGATGCAGAAATCGACCTGGTCGTCGGCGCGTGGAACGCTCCACTCGCAGCGACCATTTCAATCGTCGACCGAGTGCAGTCGCTCAGCGTCACGTGGCTCGCGCGCGAAGGAGAAGGTGCAGGCATCGGCGAGCTGTTGCGCACGGCCTGGGGCTGGCGTCGGCGCCGGTACGATCTCGCGATCAATTTCGAGCCCGACGTGCGCAGCAATCTGCTGCTTGCTGTCTCAGGGGCGTCGTGGAAGGCTGGCTGGTTCAGCGGGGGCGGCGGACCGCTTCTCAACACCGCGCTCGAATTCGACCCGCGGGAGCACACGACGACGAATGCCCAGCGGCTGGTCAGCGCAGTGTTCGGTCGCGACGCGTCGCCGGCCTCGACTAAACCGCTGATCCTTTTGCCTGAGTCGGCGATTCGGGCCGTTGACTCGTTGCTCCCGCGTGGCGCTCGCGGGCCCCTTGTCGGGCTTCACGTCAGTGGAGGCCGTGCCGTCAAGCAATGGGATCCCGCGAGGTTCCGCGAGGTAGCCCGGCGGCTTGTCGTCGAGAGAAACGCGACCATCGTGCTGACCGGCGCACCGGCTGACAGACCGCTGGTCGATATCGTCAAGGCCGGACTGAATCAGTCGAACGTCGTCGATGTGGCAGGCAGGATGGAGCTGACAACGCTTGCCGCCCTCCTGCATCGTTTGAGCGTGTTCATCAGCGGGGACACCGGTCCAATGCATCTCGCACACGCCGTCGGCACGCCCCTCGTGGCCGTCTTCGGTCCTTCGGATCCCAGGCGCTATGCGCCGTCAGGAGCGCTGGATCGGATCGTCCACGCCAATTTGCCGTGCCGCCCCTGCAACCGAATCCGGACGCCACCGCGGCGCTGCACCGGACACACGCCTGAATGCCTGACTGCCATTCCCGTGGACATCGTCGTTCGAGCCGCGACCGACGTGCTCAACGCGCGCGAGGCTGAGATTCCGCGCTCGAGCGCGCGATGAAACCGATGAGTGCAATGGCCCGGCGCGAATCGCATCGGTCATCGCCCGATGACTCCGCCTTCCAACCTCGCTCGTCAACGTGGCAGAACGCAGCGTCCCGCCAGCTGAACTGGTGTCTGACGTACCCCGAACGTTATCCCACACAACTTCTCGTTGGTATCGGTCTCGTGTTCGCACTGCTGTACGCCGCGAGCCTGGTCCTGATGCCCAAGCCAGACGGACGCATCGTTATGGGGGATGCTGTCCACCACTACGTCCAGCTGCGGTCGGCGGTCTTCGATGGCGACCTGGACTTTCGCAATGAGTATGTCCGGCTCTACCGACTGCAACCCGGCGAGAACGAAGGCCCCAAATGGCTGTTCGAGCCGACCGTCACTGGCCACGTCAGGAATTACATGCCGGTCGGCCCGGCGGTCGCGTGGGCTCCCGCATTCCTGCTGACCTCGCTGGGAGTCTGGCTGGCACACCTGACAGGCAGCGCGTATCCGCTGGATGGATATGGCCGGTGGTTTCAGGCCGCTGCCGGGTTCACCGGCATCGTCGCGGCGACGTTTGGCAGCTGGCTCGCCTACCTCACTGCCACCGGACTGTTCGGCAAACGCAGCGCGATTTGGGCCACGCTGACGATCTGGCTCGCGTCGAGCGCGGTGTACTACTCGGTGATCTCACCAACTTATTCCCACGCGCTGTCGATGCTGGCGGTCAGCGGGTTCTGGTTCGCGTGGGTCCGCACGCTCGGTCGTCAGACGCTTCTGCGTTATCTCGCACTCGGCGGCCTTGCGGGCGTCAGCGCGTTGATGCGCTGGCAGGATGGCGTGTTGCTTGTCGTCCTGGTGCTGGAGGCGTGCTGGCACTGGCGCACGAGCTCGTTCCGAGGCGTCGCCGGCCGAATCCTGGCGGCTGGTGGGGGTGCGGCGATCGCGTTCATTCCACAGATGATCGTATGGACCGTTCTGTTTGGACGACCCCTGACGGTGCCGCAGGGAGCAGGCTTCATGCGGTGGAGCGATCCGGCGCTGCTGTCGGTGCTCTTCTCATATAATCATGGGCTCATCAGCTGGACGCCGGTGATCGGCGTCGCGCTCGTGGGCCTGCTTCTTCTGGCCCGGCGGCTACCTCTCGTGGGCCTGGCTGCTTTGATCTTCTTCGCCGCTTCGTGGTTCGTCAACGCCGCGGTCGCGGACTGGTGGGGAGGCGAGGCGTTTGGTGCGCGGCGGTTCCTGGGCTGCTATCCGGTGTTCATTCTAGGGTTCGCCGCGGTGCTGGAGGCGGTCGCGCGCACGACTCGATTCAGCGCGGCGGTTGCCGCAGCGTTCATCTCGCACACGTTCCTGCTTCTGTTTCAGTACCAAGCTTTCATGCACGGTCTGCGGAACGTCGTCCCATACCCGGGCGGCTTCACTGAGCTCTGGATCGCGCGTTTTCGCGCCCCGATTGACGTCGCCATCTGGTGGTGGTTGCAACGGGCCAACTGACGATTGCTCGAGCTGACCGACGCACGCATGGGTAACATACGCATCGAGATCAGCATCGGTCGGGCAGACCTCGAGCTCGGTCCATCCGAGATGCATCGATGGGCGTATGTTCCCGCCGCGCGCGTCTTCGACGCGACGGTATCCGCACTCTACGCCTCCGCGCGCGCCTCCGCATGACGGACGCTGTCTTCACCGTCGTCAGCAGGAGCGGCCGGCGAAATACCCCGCTTTGGCCCTATCTCGATGCCGAAGCCCAGGAACGCGCCACGGTTGACGCGCTGCATTGGATCAAGACGCTTCGGAATCTCCGCGTCGACGGCGATACCTTTCGCAACCGGTTCACGTATCGCGACGACTCGCTCTGGTGGTTCTCCGAGATCTATCTCCACAAGCAGCGCATCGTCGAGTCGATTTTCTGGACCTCCGCGGCCCTCGAGGCGCTGATCGCCCGGGAACAACCACTCAGCCTCAGCCTGGACAGCGGCGACATCGTGACACGGCTGCTCGCGCCGCAGATCGCAGCGGCGCACAGGGTGAGCTACGCGGGCGCGCCGCTGTCGACTACTCAGCTTCAACGGCGCATGCTGGCGTTGAGCTCCCGCGCGGCATGGCTCCAGACGTCAGCACTGGCCTCGCGGGTGCGAAACGCGCGCGGCGGTCAAGCCGTCGCGAACCGGCGGCATTGCCGCGTTCGTCCATCGCGCGTTCGTGCGCGGCGCGGCCGACGAGGGCAGTGCCGAGTCATACATCGGACCGGTGCTCGCCGCACTCGAACGTGCGGCCGGCAAGGACGCCGTCTCGTACGTGACGCTTGGGCCAGCCGAGAACTTCAGCGCGCGGCGATGGTGGCGAACGCTCAAGGGAGCGACGTCGACACCAGGCGTGACCATCGAGGCGCTGGCGCCGCTCGATCGGATCGCGGCGTCGAGGGATGTCTGGCGGAGGCGGTACGCTCACAGAACCGCGCTCCAGAACAGTGCGGACTTGCGCGACGCATCGGTCATCCGAGGGCTCGACTGCTGGCCGCTCATCCGTGAGGAGCTTGCCGGCATCGCCGTGTTGCAGTGGCCATGGTCCGCACGAGCGATGGACGAGGCGGCCGCCGCGCTCGAGGCGCTCGCACCTTCCGTTGCACTCACCTACGCGGAGGCCGGCGGCTGGGGGCGCGCGCTGATGCTCGAGTGCCGCCGGAAGGGAATTCCAAGCGCCGGCCTGCAACATGGGTTCATCTACCGTCACTGGCTCAACTACCTGCACGAGGCTGACGAGATGCTGCCTGCGCAGCGAGGATTCCCCCACCCGAGCCTGACGCTGCTGTTCGACGGCTATGCGGAGAATCACCTCGCCACCCTGGGGCACTTCCCTGCGGACTCGCTGCAGGTCACGGGGAGTCCGCGCCTCGATGCGCTCGTGGCATCTGCGCGATTGCTGACGTCTGAATCGATCGAACGCACGCGCGCAAGCGTGGGTGCGGCTTCCGGAAAACTCGTACTCCTCGTAACCAAGTATCGAGAGTCGCGTGACCTGCTGCCGAGCCTCTTCGATGCGGCAGCGGCCGTTCCCGACCTGCACCTCGCGATCAAGACGCACCCTGCCGAAACGCCCGACGTTTACGCCCTGGAGGTCGCAGGACGCGAGCGCGTGACGGTGCTGCCCGCCTCGGCGCCGCTGGCGCCACTGATTCTGGCGAGTCAGGCGATCATCACCGTCAACTCCACCGTTGCGCTCGATGCCGCGGTACTCGGAGTTCCGTCGCTCGTGATTGGCCTGCCGAACAACCTGTCGCCGTTCGTGGATGCGGGTGTGATGGCGGGCGTCGGGCGTGCGGACATCGGACCTGCGCTGCAGCGAATCCTGTATGATGAGGAGTTTCGCAGGCTGATGGAAGGCGCCCGGGGTGCGTTTCTGCGGCACTATCGGATCGAATCGGATGGCAAGGCCGCACAACGCTCCGCCGAAGCCATCCTGCGGGTAGCCGCGCCAGCGGCTTGATTGCAAGCTGACGATGGGCGCGTTCGGAGAGACTCGATGCGTGTGTTGATCACCGGGGGGGCTGGTTTCGTCGGCTCCCACCTGGCAGACGGGCTGCTGGAACGTGGCGACGAGGTCGCCGTGCTCGATAACCTGTCCACGGGATCGATTGCCAACATCGCCCATCTGAAATCGCACCCGCGCTTCCGCTACACGATCGACAGCGTCACCAACGAGCCGCTGCTGGCGGAGCTCATCGACAGTTGCGACGTCGTCGTTCACCTGGCCGCCGCGGTGGGCGTCAAGCTGATCGTGGAGTCGCCAGTCCACACGATCGAGACGAACGTGCACGGCACCGAGGTCGTCCTCAAGCACGCGAACAAGAAGAAGAAGCTGGTGATGATCGCGTCGACGTCGGAGGTCTACGGCAAGAGCGTGGATGTCCCGTTTCGCGAGGACGCAGACCTGGTGCTCGGCCCGTCGGAGAAGCATCGATGGGCGTACGCCTGCAGCAAGCTGATCGACGAGTTCCTGGCGCTGGCCTACTGGAAAGAGCGTAAGCTGCCGGTGATCATCGTGCGCCTGTTCAACACCGTCGGACCCCGGCAGACCGGTCAATACGGGATGGTGATTCCGAACTTCGTCAGGCAGGCGCTGGCCGGGCAGCCGATCACCGTCTTCGGCGACGGCACCCAGTCGCGGAGCTTTACGTACGTCGGGGACGTCGTACGGGCTATGGTAGCCTTGATCGACGAGCCACGTGCGGTCGGGCAGGTCTTCAACATCGGCAATGGGCAAGAGATCAGCATTGGCGAGCTCGCCGCCAGAGTAAAGGCGCAAACGGGCAGTACGTCCGAGATCGTGTGCATTCCGTACGAGCAGGCCTACGAGATCGGCTTCGAGGACATGCCGAGACGGGTTCCGGATATCACGAAGGTACGGTCCCTCGTCGGCTACGAGCCGACGGTCGATCTCGATGAAATCCTCACGCGCGTCGTCGAATACTTCCGGCAGCAATAACGAATGTCTTCATTGAAGATCCGAACACGCGCGCGCCAGACCGTCGAAGGGCTGCTGCGGCGTAACGCCAAGCCGGTGCGCCGGTTGCTGTTGGCCACTGGACGCGACAGGGCGCCGATCCTTCCCGAGATCGTTCAGATCGAGAGCACCAACATCTGCAACGCGAAATGCGTGTTCTGCCCGCGCGATGAGATGCACCGCCGTCAGGGGGTGATGACGTTCGATCTGTTCAAGAAGATCGTCGACGAGTGCGCCGAGCTCGGCATCACCCACGTGCGCGTGCACAACTACGGCGAGCCGTTCATCGACCGGCGGCTCGTCGAGAAGGTGCGCTACGCCAAGGGTAAAGGGATCCAGGAAGTCGGGATGATCAGCAACGGGTCGTTGATCACCGAAGAGGTCGCCCGCAGCATGATCGAGGCCGGGCTCGATGCCATCAACATCAGCGTCGATGCAGGCGGGCGCGAGGTTTTCGAGTCGACGCGCATCGGGTTGAAGTACGACAAGGTCATCGACAACGTCGAGCGGCTCGTGCGGCTGCGTACGGAGCTCGGACGACGGCGGCCGAAGCTGATTCTGTCGTTCGTGCGTCAGAACAATTCGGCGGACGAACAGGCGTTCATCGAACACTGGAAAGCAATCGCGGACAAGATTCACATCACCGACTTGCACAACTGGGCGGGGACGCTCAACCGCGAATCGGACGTCAATTATCCCTGCTACCGCCCGTGGCTGACCTTCACCGTCCTGTGGGATGGCCGGGTGTCCCTCTGCTGCGCCGACTTCGACGGCCGTACCGTGTTGGGTGATCTGAACTCGTCGACGATTCAGGAAGTCTGGAACGCCGAACCGTATCGCAACGTTCGCCGGATGCACCTGGAGAGCGGCGGGCCGGACATCTGCAGATCGTGCGATCTCCCGCGCAAGGATTCGCCCCTCTGGGTCACGAAACTCGCCTGACCACCGGGCCCGGCAAGACGGTTACGAAAATCGAGCTAGACTGGCGAGCACTATGGTCAAGAGACTCGCCCATTCGCTAGCCCGTCGCGCCAGGACGTGGCTTCGAGAAGAGCCCGTCGACCCCGTTTGGCTGCTGCGATCCGAGCACCTCAGCGACCAGATCAACTATCACCTGTGGTCCCTGAATCATACGCGGCAAAACCTCCGGGCACATTTCGCGTGGGGGTTGCTGAGTGCCGCGCACCTTGCCCAACGTCTCGAGATTCCTCGGATTTCCGTCATCGAGTTCGGCGTGGCTGGCGGCAATGGCCTCGTCGCCCTCGAGCAAGTCGCCAAAGACATCGAGCCTCTGTATCGAATCGGGATCGACGTCTACGGATTCGACACCGGCGTGGGTCTGCCCAAGCCGGCGGACTATCGGGACTTGCCAAACCTGTATCGCGAATCAGGCTTTCGCATGGATGAGGTCAAGCTGCGAGCCCGTCTTACGGGCGCCCGGTTGATCCTGGGAGACGTCAACGAGACAATCGGCCCGTTTCTCGCCTCACGACCAGCACCTGTAGGGTTCGTCTCGGTAGACGTCGACCTGTATTCGTCGACGATGAGCGCATTGAAATTGTTCGACGGCGAGACGGTGGCGCTGTTGCCGCGTGTGTACTGCTACTTCGACGACATTCTGGGCGAGACATTTTCCGAGTTCACCGGAGAACGACTCGCGATTGCAGAGTTCAACGCGGCCCACTCCATGCGAAAGATTGCACCGATTCTCGGCCTGAGGTATTTCCTGCTCCCGCCGCACTCAACGGAGGCGTGGCCGGAACAGATGTTCATTGCACACTTGTTCGATCACGACTTGTACGGGCGCTATGCGGGAACGTCGAAGGATGTCGGTGGCTGGACCGACCTGCAATCAGCCGGATGAACACGACGAAATAAGGCCACAAAGGGGTTGGCATCTGCCGTTTCCCGTTATTGCAGCTTCCGGCCAAACCGCTCGATCCTGCGTCCTACCAGGCGTATACTGGTTGTCCTGCCCCCAGGGAGTTCAAATTTATGCAGAAGCTCTTTAGCTGCTTATTGATGGCTACGGCCGTGGTCGCCGGAACGGCCGAGGCGGGCGAGCTGAACCTGACCATCGCCAACGGTCGTGTGACGCTGATTGCGCACGACGTCACCGTGCGTCAGATCCTCGACGAGTGGGCCCGGGTCGGTCAGACCAAGATCGTGAACGGCGACAAGTTGCTCGGAGCACCGCTCACGATTGAGTTGCGCGACGTCCCGGAAGCGACGGCGCTCGAGACGGTGCTTCGCTCGGCGGCGGGCTACGTGGTCGCGCCGCGCATGGCCGGAAGTATCGGTGCGTCATTCTACGACCGCATCATGATCCTGCCGACCAGCCGTCCACCAGCTGTTACGGCTGCACCGCCGTCACCACAGTTCAATAGACCTCCGCCGCCGCAAACCATGCCGGTTGTGGAGAACGATGACGACCCGGCGCCGGTAGCGCCGCCGCCCGTGGCGAGCCCGGCGGGTCAGCCATTCCCCGGTCCAGCTCCGCAGCCCGGAGCACAGCAGCCAGGCACTCAGGGACCGGTCACGACACTGCCGCGGCCGGGAATGCTCCCACCCGTGCCAGCCGGACCGACGAATCCCTATCAGCCGAACCAGCCGGGCACCAAACCGCCTGGTGGAGGCACGACACAGCAGCCGGGAGCGCGGCCCGGCGGTGGCGGCGGACAATAGCCACCGCCATTCTTCGGTACAGGAGGCGCGGCGTTGACCGCGCCTGCCCCTTCGTCCCGGCCCGCTGCGCTACAATCGAACGCCAGCATGAGCACCAGTCCACCCGTAGTGCGCCGCGGCGAATACGCCGCGCGCGGCGACTACCACCGCGTGCTCGATGAAAGCTGGGAATACTACCCCACCTACATCGCGAAGCTCGAAGCCGTTCGTCAATGGCTCGATCGATTGCCGCTTGCCGCCACGGTGCTCGATGCCGGGTGCGGTGAAGGGGTCCTCGTCGACGAGTACGCAAGCCGGCTGAACATCCAGGGCCTCGACCTGAACTACTCGTCGGAGCGCGTCCGGCACGGCTCCGTGACGGATCTTCCCTACAAGGACGCCTCGTTCGCGTATGCGCTCTGTCTGGACGTCCTCGAGCATCTGACGTTCGAAGATCAGCCGAAGGCGTTTCGCGAATTGCAGCGTGTGCTGCAGCCGGGCGGTGAGCTCCTGGTGTCGGTCCCGAACCTCGCGCACTTGCAATCGCGCGTGCATTTCCTCCTGCAGGGCCGTCTGATTCGGACCGCAGCCGAGCAAAAGCATCCCGGCGATCGACCTGTCGTCGAGTACATCGCGCTCGCTCAGCGGGCGGGGTTCGAACTGGCCCGCCAACGCGGCATTTTTCCAACAGTGCCGATTCTCACGCGCTGGATACGAAGGCATCCGCGTGCGCTGCTCCCTCTCCACCGCGGCCTGACGCGCATGCTGCCGGTTGCCGGCTGGTGCCTGGTGAACCTGCTCACGTTTCGCAAGGTCTGAACAAGTTGAGGGGCTGCCCCGCTCGAAGCGAGACGCAGTCGTGGACCGATTGAGTCGAGGGCTACTGACGCTGTCTGCCGTTGGTGGCATCGCGCTTGGTTTGCGTCTCATCGGCCTGCAATTCGGACTGCCTGCCGTCTACAACCCGGATGAAGTGGCGATCATGTCGAGGGCCCTTGCGATCGGCAAGGGATCGCTGAACCCTCACAATTTCCTCTACCCCACTTTCTACTTCTACGTGCTCTTCGCGTGGGTCGGTATCTATCTGGGATGGATGTGGCTCTCCGGGCGCGTCGGGTCGTTCGCGGAGATCCCCAATCTCTATTTCACCGATCCCTCAGGCATCTACACCGCCGGCCGCATGCTCGGGGTGCTCTCCGGCACGGCTGGCGTTCTTCTGCTCTATCGTCTCGCGCGGACGCTGGCCGGCCAGCGCGCTGCGATCGTCGCGGCGTTGTTCCTCGCGACAGCGCCCTTGCACGTGCGGGACTCGCATTACGTCAAGCACGATGTCTTTGCGACGACCTTGATCATCGTGGCGTATCTCGCGATTTCGCGAGTGTGGCCCGGAAACGCCAAGAGTGATCCGCACAACCGCGACGTCGCCCTCGCTGGTGCCGCGTGCGGGATGGCGTTCTCGACGCACTACTACTGTGTCTTTCTGGCGATTCCGCTCGCATACGCCGTGGTGCTGGCGTACAAGCGGCGCGGGGCCGGCGCGATCGTTCGTCAGCTTGCGGTCGCCGGCGTTTGCATGGCTGCCGCCTTCGTTCTGCTGTCGCCGTTCCTGCTCATCGAAGCCTCGACCGCCTGGCGGGACATCGTGGCGAACCGGCAGATTGTCGTGGACCGTGGCGTCACTACCGGCGCCTTCGCCCCGGCGCTTCGCTACATCGAAATCCTGCTGACGGACTCGATGGGGCTGCCCGCGATCCTTCTCGGGTTGTCAGGAGCGATTTGGATGACCGTGACGCAGCCCTCGCGAGCACTGCTGCTACTGGCCTTTCCCGTGCCGTTCTTCCTGTTCATCGCCAACACGGTTCCTGCGAGCCGGTACCTGAACCCCGTGTTGCCGTTCGTAGCCATCTTCGGGGGCTGGGCGGCGGCCACTCTGGCGTCACGCCTTCGCGTGCCGGCGCCAGCGTTCTGGGTGGCAGTTGTGCTGGCGGTATTACCAGGTTCGTTCGATAGTTTTCGTTCGGGTAGGTTCTTCCAGCAGGCAGACACCAGGACCATTGCTGAAGCATTCATCGAAGGGCACATTCCGGACGGTTCGACCATCGCCATCCAGTCCTACTCCGTTCAGCTTGCCCCGTCGCGCGCCGGGCTGGTCGAGGCGCTGACTCGGAACGTCGGCTCGGCTGAGGCGGCTTCGACGAAGTTCCGGCTGCAGCTCGCACAATCCCCGTATCCATCCCCCGCGTACCGGCTGATTTATCTGGGAAGCGGCGGCCTTGATGCCGACAAGATCTATGTGGAGTATTCCGGGCTTCAGAACGGTCTGGAACCGCTCAAACGGCTCGGCGTGGCGTACATTGTCGTGAAACGGTACAATACCGAGGATCAGGGCACAGCGCGTTTCCTGAGCGCACTGATTCGAGAGGGACGGCAAATCGCAGCGTTTTCGCCGTATCGCTCCGGCGTCACCGGAGCCGAACAGGCGCTGGTTGAACCCTTCCTGCATAACACCGACAGTACAATCTCGGACGCTCTCGAACGTCCTGGTCCGCTCTTGGAGATCTGGCAAATCGATGGGTCTGGCTCGTAAGCTGCGCAATTCACTCGCGGTGCGCGCGCGCGCATTACCCGCCGCCCGCCATGCCTGGGCGCGCTATCGCCGTTTTCAGTACGAGCGCCGGATTCAGCGTTTCCTGACCGAGGGCACCGGGCGAGCCGATCGCCTGCCGGCCGGCGCGGTGTACGAGGCGACGATGCGGTGCAACCTGCACTGCGAGTTCTGCTACGTCGGAGACCTCCTGAACCTCGAAGGTGAATGGCGTCAGGAGTTGTCGCTCGACGCCCTGCGAACGGCCTTCCCCGCCCGGGACGATTTCCAGGTCAGCCTGACCGGTGGAGAGATCTTCATGCGCAAGGACATCATGTCCGTGCTGGATCTCTTCAGGGAGAAGGGCTACGCCTGCGGCTATCTGACAACGAACGGCACGATCATCTCGGAAGAGCGTGCCGATGCACTGGCCGACCTGGCGTCCACCGGTTTCTTGAAGCACATCAGCGTGTCGATCGACGGTCCGGCCGAACTGCACGACCTTGCGCGCGGGTTGAAGGGCACCTTCGAACGCACGTGCGCGGGACTGCGACGGCTGCAGGAGGCCGCGCGGCGCAAACACGCCCCGCTTCGCGTCAGCATCAACACGACAGTCGCTCACGAGAGCCTCGACGCGCTGGATCAGATGGTGGATGTCGCCGAGGAGCTTGGCGTCGATGCCATCGGCCTCAACCACCTGATGTTCAGCACGCCCGAGGAGGTCGACGAAACGCTCCGTCTGATCGGCAGCAGTGACGCGTCTGTGATCTCGACGTTCGTCACGCCGGATCCGGGTCTCGACGTCGCGCGTGTTCGCGCGAAGGTAGAGGCGCTGCAGGAGAAATGCCGCCAGCGCAATATCCTGTTCGACTTCCGTCCGAAGGTCCAGCCGCAGTTGATGGAGAACTACTACACGCCCGGAGCGAAACTCGAGGGACGATGCCTCTACCCCTTCCTGCATGCACGGGTGTCGTTTTCGGGAAAGGTCTATTTCTGTCCGTTCATTCGTGTCGAAGTCGGCGACCTCACCCAATCGTCGCTTGAAGAGATTTGGAACGGCGACCGATACGTCGAAATGCGCCGCCGGCTCGTCACGAATGGCATCTTTCCCGTGTGCCGGCGGTGCTGCAAGGTCGAGCTGTCGCCGCGTGCGGTAGCCCAGCCCGTTCAGGCTCCGGCGCGTCGCACGATCCCGCTGACGGTGGTGCGCTAATCATGGTGGTGCGATAAATCGATGGCTCGGCCGCAAAACCCTGCTGATCAATCCGCCGCTCATCGACGGCGTCGCCTTCACGCGACAGGGCCGTTGTCAGGAGCGCGAGGACGTGCTCGGCACGACCAAGCCCCCCTACACGCTCGCGCTGCTGGCGGAACTGCTGCGGCGCGCGAATTGCGAGGTACGGCTGATCGACGCGACGGCGATGCGCTTGACGATGGCGGAGGTGATCGCGAGGCTCGATCGCGAAGGCTTCCAGCCAACGCTCATCCTGTTCCCCAGCACGACGCCAACGCTGGACGCTGACGTCGCGGAACTGTCGGCAATCAAGCAACGATACGGCGCGCCGATGTTTTGCTTCGGCCCGCACGCATCGACGGCGCCCGCACAGTCCATGGCGCGCGCGCCGCAGGTCGATGGCATGCTCGTCGGCGAGCCGGAAGAGGCCGTGCAGCAGCTCGCCGCTCTCGACTCGCTCGACAGGCTTGGCGAGATCGCCAGCCTGACGTGGAGACAGGACGGTGCCGTGATCCCGCACCGCACGCACGGCAACTACGCGGGCTTCCTCAACATGCCGTTTCCCGCATGGGATCTGCTCGACCTGAAGGGCTACTCACTCCCACTCGTCAACAAACCGTACGTCATCATCGAGACCAGCCGCGGATGTCCGTACACATGCGATTTCTGCGTCGCGCCGATCCACCAGGGCCACAAGTTCCGCGAGCGGAGTGCAAAGACCCTGGTCTCGGAAATCGAGCGCGCCTACCGGGAGCTTGGTGTCGAGTTCTTCTACCTGTGGGGGGACACCGTCACCTTGAACGTCAAGTCCTTCACGGCGTTCTGCGATGAGTTGATCGAACGCAAGCTGCCGATTCAATGGTTCGGCAACGCGCGCGCAGACAACCTGACGGACCCGGCATTCGTCCACCGCCTTCGGCGGGCGGGCTGCTGGATGCTCGCGCTCGGCATCGAGTCGGAGTCCGACGAGGTCCGCAAGGACATGGCCAAACGGCTCGAGCGGCAGAAGATCATGAGCGCCTTCGCGAACATGCGGCAGGCGGGGATCAAGTCGTTCGCCTTTTTCATCTTCGGCTATCCGGGCGACACAAAAGAGACAATGGATCGGACCACCGAGTATGCGATCGAGCTGGATCCGGACTTCGCGAATTTCTACCCGGCCGTCCCGTACCCCGGCACCGAGCTTTACGAAAAATGCGTGCGAGGGGGGCTTCTGACGCCGGAGGCGGCGGACAACTGGCCGAAGATGGAGTATTCCTACTACGTATTGAGCGGCAACGGCGTGGACTCGTCGCTCGTGATGCCATCCATCAATCGAGCCCGGCGCCGATTCTTCCTGCGGCCCAGCTATGTGGTGAACCATGCCGCCGACCTCGCTCGAATCGTCGCGACCAAACAATCGGTGGCGTTACAGGCGGCGAAGCGGCTGTTCTTCGGGGGTGGCGCTGCGAACGGCGCCTATCGGGACAGCGTAGCGTCCGGCTTTAGGCGGACCACAGAGCCCGGTCCGTCGCGCGAGGCTGCGCCTCAGACCATCGAGGCTCCGCCTCGCTAGACCGCATTGTTTGAATAACGCGCGCGGACAGCCTTACCCGAAAACCTGACTCAAAACAGACGAGTCGGTCAAGGCCTCTAGCTGAGAGACGCGAAGCGGCGTTACTAATCGTCGCCGCCGTAACCAGGCGGCAGCCAGTTGCCGCTGGATGGCTGACAGGTCCACCCAGGCCCGGGCTGAATCGAGGAACACGCCAGCGTCGGCGGCAACCAGTTCCCATTCGAGCACAACCAGTCAGGAGCCGGCTGTATGGACGTGCAGGAACCCGTCAACGCTACAGGCCCACCAGGCAGCCAGTTGCCATTCGAGCAGACCCAGCCGGGCCCGGGCTGAATGCTCGGGCAGGACGCGTTCCCGCCGCCACCTGCGCCAGGCAACCAGTTGCCGCTCACGCACACCCAATCAGGCGCCGGTTGAATGCTCGGGCACGACACGGTCCCACCGCCTCCCGCGCCGGGTAACCAGTTGCCATTCACGCACACCCAGTTGGGCGCCGGCTGAATGCTCGGGCAGACGCGTTCCCACCGCCGCCACCGGCGCCAGGTAACCAGTTGCCGTTCACGCACACCCAATCCGGCGCCGGCTGGACCGACGGACAGCTTGGGTTTCCGGAGCCCGGTGCAGGCGGCAGCCAGTTGCCGTTCACACACTGCCAGCTCGGGCCTGGCTGGACCGAGGGACAGCTTGGATTCCCGCCGCCGGAACCAACACTCGGAGGCATCCAGTTCCCGTTGACACAGACCCAGTCAAAGGCGGGCTGGATGGACGGGCAGCTCGGATTGCCACTTCCGCCAGAGGTGGGTGGCAGCCAGTTGCCCCCGACGCACACCCAGTTCAGGCGCGGGCTGAATGGAGGGGCACCCTGTCGGCGGGGGTGGTGTCGGGCCACCGCCGCCGGCGCTACCAATCGCAGTCGGAATAGCGCCCACGCCCACGAATTGACCCATGACGTTCGCCAAGCCGTTGGGCGCAACCGTCAGCCAGCGTGGTCGAAGCAGATCGGCAGCGGGCATCGGTTGCGGAGCGAGCCTCGTTCCGGAAGCGGTGATTTGAAACGGGCTCGACGGGCCGCCGTGGACGTTGATTTCAGCGCCCCACACTTCGTCATTGAGCTGGCTCTGAAACACACCGAGATAGCTGTCGGTCACAGGGCTGTAGGCGAGTCCGATGCCGTCACCACCGGAGAGGGACGCGAGCGTGAGGGTGCCAGTGAGGGGCGTCGCGTTTCCGTCAGTCAGGACGCCGTGGATGACCCATGGAGACGACGTGTGCCAGGTGATGACAAGGTACCTGTTGCGCCGCGAGTCGTATGCGATCTCCGGATAGCCTTCGAACACGCTGCGTAAAGCGGTGCGGCGCCGCCGATCAATCCGCCGGTTCCAGGTTGGATACGCTGGCCCATGACGGTCGAGTCGTTGAGGATGGATGCGACCAGAAACTCGTTCTGAGCCGAGTTGTACGCAACCGTGGGGTAGAACTCGGCGAAAACAGTTCCTGCGACCGTAATCGTCAGCGCCAACCGGAAAGCCAGCGGGGCTTACACGCTGCGCCATGACGTCGAGCGTGCCAGTGGGGCCAAAGGCCGTCCAGGCCACCAGGAACTCGTTCGAGCCGACGAGTACGCCACGTCGGGAGCTGATGAACTCAGTGCGAGCGTGTTCGCAACGACGAAGGGATCCGTCAGAAACACCACTGTTCCGCCCACATAGCGGACCAGGCGTCCGAGTACCTGGAAGGGCGACTCCTCGATCCAGCTAATCAGGCAGGTATTTATTTGAAGACCGCACGAGACGCCCACAGCACCGGCTTGCCTCGCGAACGCGCTCGTGTTGACTTGCGTTGGGGCACCCAGGAGAGCTCCCTCACCAGAGACATAGCGCGCGCCAATCGCCCCGACGTGCGTCCAAACGACGAGGTATGCGTCGTTGCTGCCGTCATAGGCGATGCTGGGAAACCGATGGACCCGCCCGTTCGCTGGGACGGGGACGAAGGTTGCTCCAAGCCGCACCGATTGGGCGTCAGAGTCGCCGGCAGAAGCGAAAACCAAGGCGGCGGCCACGACTGTTGCCGTAACCCATCGGGCGCGGGGTTTGGTGAGCGTCACAAAATCATCCTCTCGAAGTACGCGGTACAGCCTGACCGGCGCGGGCGCCTGGTTCTGGCTACCGTGTTATCGGTGACGAAGCATTCAAACAACAGAGGCGAAGTGCCGGTTCTCCGAGTTCGGACTGGTGTCCCGGCTGACCTGGGCGAGCGGTAATAGTGTGCCCGAGGGTTCACGCTATGTCAATGAAAAGTGCTGTGGCAGACGGCTTTACGGGTTTTTGGCCATTACGAAAACGTAGCGGGATTGACGACGCCACCCCTCTATTCCATGATGCAATGGGCAAATGGGCAATGGGCGATGGCCAATGGCTATGGCACGCCCAGGCATCCCATGCCCCATAGCCCCTTGCCCATCGCCCATTGCCCATTGCCCATTGCCCATCATTCACAATGGACGTGTTCATCCATCCGCGCTTCGAACCGGACTTCAAGAGGCACCCCCTCGTGCTCGTCGACGTCGGCGCCCGCGGGGGTCTGAAGAGCAACTGGGCGGTTGCCAAACGGCACCTCCACTTGGTCGGGTTCGAGCCGGACAAGCGCGAATTCGGCCGGCTTTCGGATGGGCGCCGGGGGGAATCGTCCACGACGTTCCTCGACGTGGCGCTTCACAACCAGCGGGGCCCCATCCGGTTCAACATCGCACGCGATCGCGGCCTCAGCTCGATTTTCGAGCCCGACCGCACGTTCCTCGATACGTTTCCCGAGGCCAATCGCTTCGACATTGTCGAAATTCAGCCGGTCGAAGCCGACACGTTGGACAACCAGTTGCGCGCCCACCAGATCGCGGACGTCGACTTCATCAAGGCAGACACACAGGGCAGCGAGCTCTTCGTCCTCGAAGGCGCCAGGCACGCGCTCTCGTCGTCGGTGATTGGCGTCGAAGTCGAGGTGGAGTTCGCCCCAATCTATCGGGGACAGCCACTGTTTGCCGACGTCGATAGCTTCCTGCGGAGTCTCGGGTTCGTCCTGTTCGATCTGCGGCCGTGCTACTGGAAGCGGGAGTCAGGGCGCGCACTCGGCGGCCCGCGCGGACAGATCATCTGGGCTGATGCGCTCTATCTGAAAAGCATCCCCGCCCTGGCCTCCGTCACCGCTGAGCTGGATCCGGCCGCGCGCAAGTCCAAGATTCTCAAATCGATAGCGGTCGCTCTGCTCTACGGCTATTGCGACTACGCCATCGAAATTGCTCGCACCTCCGGCGCCGCGCTGAGCGACGACGAACGGACCACAATCGAAACCCAATTGCGCGATGCCGGCGCGCGCGAGTTCGCCCGCGCGGAGTTTCCAGGCCGTCGGCCGCTGGCCGCCATCCTGCACCGGCTGTGGAGGGTGTTTCAGCCACGCGATGATGCCTGGTCGGTCAGTAACGCAAATCTGGGAAACATGAAGATGAGCGACTCGGGGCTCCAGCAGCGCGCGGTTTCAACCGCGCGTCAGTGCGGCTTCAGCCGCGCGTCAGCGTCGACGACGCGGCTCTAAAGAGCCGCGCTGCTGGAGTTGGACGTCTGACTCGTTCTCTGCCGCTAGTCTCCCCGTCGCGACGATTTCCCCAGCCATCTCGACCTGGTCGGCATCGGGCTCCGGAGGTGGCATCCTCCGGCCTTTCGACGCACGCTTCAACGCATCCTGCAGAACGCGCAACTCGCGCGGAACGAAGAATCCGGTCGCGATCAGAACGACCCCGTAGACGCCAACCGTCACAGAACCGCGAAGGATCAGACCAATCAGCGGGCTCGCTGAACGGCTGATGAACCATTCGGCCGCGACATATGCCAGGATGCCGGCGATTCCTATGCGCAGCAATCGCAGCCATTCGTATCGAATCGGGTACGCTCGCATGGAGAACCCGACGGTCGTGGCCGCCAGCGTCGCGTAGGCTATGGTGTTCGCCCACGCCGCGCCCATCATGCCGTGACGCGGTATCAGCCAGGCGTTCGCGATCAGGCTCGCGCCGGCGGCCAGTCCGGTTGCAATCGGGTAACGCGTCGTCTGCTTGGTGATCACAAGGCCGATCGACCCCACGAGGTAAAGGCCCTGGCAGAACGCGCCGAGCGCAATCCACGGCGTCACGCGTGCGGCCGGGAAAAACTCTTCGGTCGTCGTCAGGCGAACGACGTCTGACGCGATCGCACAGAGCCCCGCCGTGAGCAGCACGAGCAGGGCCAGCACGTATGTCGAGACCGTGCTGTAGATCCGCTTGGCGTCGGGCTCCTTCATGACGCTGAGAAAAAAGGGTGTCCACGCATACTCGAACGCGCTGAGAAAGAGTTTCAGCGCGAGGCCGAAGCTCGCGCCAATCGAGTACAGGCCGACGTCGCGAAGCGTCGCGTAGGCATTGAGGAAATAGCGGTCGGCCATCCCCATCACCTGATGCGCGAGGCTGTGCGGAATGCGAGGCAGGCCGAAGCCGAGCGCGTCACGCAGCACGGCCGCGGAAAACACCGGCCGAATCAGCGGTGCGAACCATCGGCTCAGGATCACCGTGAACACGGCGGTCACGACGACGTCGGCCAGAACGACACCCATGACGCCCATGCCTGCCCAGATGACGAGCAGCAACCGAAGGACGAGCGTCGACGCCGATCGCGCGAACACCAGCGCGATGAACTGCTTCGGTTGCTCGGCAATCCGCAGGACCTGAAACGGGATGAAGTAGAAACCGACGACGAAGGTGTTGAGCAGAACGAGGCTGATGAGGAGCCCGTGGGCCGGCGAATCGAAGAGAAGCTGGCTGAGCGTGCCAGCAAACGGCAGGCTGACGAGCAGCAGCGAGCCATTGAGCACGAGCAGGAAGATGAACAGCGTGCTGGCGAGCCGCTGACGCGCCTTCTGGTCGGCGCAATCGTAGTAGAGCCGCATGAACGCGGTGTCCACGCCCCAGCGGAACACGATCTTCCCGCTGGCTTCGACGGTCAGGAGCATCGCGATCACGCCGTAGTCGGACGGCGTGAGATAGCTCGTATAGACCGGCAGCAGGAGGAGGCTGATGATCGACGTGGCGACGTCGCCAAGCCCGTAAGTCGCGAGGTTGCGAAAGAGGCTCTTGATTCGGGCCAGCACTTCGTTCAGCTGCTAGCGTGCAGCCACCAGATGCCGCATGGGGACCGCGAGCAGCGCGTACATGAGTCCGGCGGCAACGAGGTTGACGTGGATCCCGAGCCACATCGATCCCATCACCGCGAGGATCGACGCCATGACTCCGCAGGCGCCGTTGACGCCCCACATCCAGGCGGTGAGCTGGTCCGAGTGGCCGTGCACGAGCCGCATCCCCACCGGAAAACAACAACCGAGTGCAAAGGCCAGCGGCGTAACGAACGTCGCCACCACCATTGTCCGTCCTGGCAGTCCCCAGCCCACGGTCAGGTTGATTGCCGGCTGAAGCAGGACGGTGGCGATGAACACCGTCGTCGCGATCCCGAGCGGCAGCCACACGAGACGTGGCCGAGCGATATCGATCGATTCCGATGCCAGGCTGCCGAGCCCGGCCGCCAGAATCATCAGAAACAGAATGATCGAGAAGGTATACGTCGGGTGGCCCAGGTACACGGAAAAGCGCTGCAGGAACGCGATCTGAATCAGCATGAACGCGAAGCCGATGATCGCAAAGTAGGCCAGCGACGCGGCAAAGATTCCCGCGGAAACAGGTGGGCGTCCGGTCGCGACCAGCGGGCACGCGATGATCGCCAGCACGAGCACGAAGGCGATCGCCGCCAGCGCCAGCAGCGTCCGGGTCGCTCTCAGGTTGCCGCTCACTACCCCGCCGCTCCCCGATGACTGCTGAAGGAAGCCGCGCGGCTTCAGCATGTTGAAGAAGAAGGGCCGATTGTCGGTCGGTGCGGTGAAATCGAAGATCGCGTCACGGGTTGCAAGGTCGAGCCCGGCGGCGGATCTCGCACTCGCGATGTTGCGAAGGCGTTCGTCGGCGCCAGGCTCCCACGGCGCCACGCGCACCTGAAAGCCGTGCTTCTCCGCAATGCTCCGGATCGTCGCGGCATCGTCGCTCGTGAAGGGCGACCGCGAGACAAGCAGTGTGGCAATGCGCTCGCGCGTCACCAGGATCATGTGCTGGCGAGGATCGGGCAGGCCGAGATCGAGCAGCGAGGCAACCGCCAGTGACAGCAGCCGCGTCGTCTCGGACACTGCCTCCGGATCGTACCAGCGCGAGACGCTGAAGACGCCCGTCGGCGTGAGCGCACGCAGGAAGACGCGCCATCCGTCGCGCGTGTACAGACCGTTTTCCGACAGCGTGAACGCGCCCGCTCCGGTCGCCGCCCACGTGTCAATCAGCGACATCTGAAGCACGTCGAACCTGCCTGGCGCGCGCGTGAGATACGACCGAGCCTCGTCGTGCACCAGCGTCACGCCGGGATGGGCCGCGACCTTCGCAAAGTCGCGGTAGCGCGACTGCAGCACTCCCACGAGGACGTCGTTGATTTCTATGCCGGTAATCCGGGGATTTCCCGCCCAGATGGCGGTCAGCACGTCGCGGCCGCCGCCGACGCCAATTACCGCGACGTCGCCGCGCCGGATTCGGTAGGGCAGGGACGTGACGTCGTATTGAACCCAGCCAATCGAGGACGGGTCGCCATCCCACTTGGTGATCACGGTTCCCGCGTCCCCATCGATGGCGGCGAGCGCCATCGTCACCGGGGTCTGCGGAGCATCCGCGGCGGGCCCCCAGAGAAATGGCGGACCCTCTTCCGGCACTCGGACGATCACGTTGGAGTGCGCATTCCACCCCGAATAGGCAATCGCCTCGACGTCCTTCAACAGGCTTCGGCTCTTGGGATACATCACGCCCAGCGGACGGGCGGCCGACGCGTTGACCGCCGCCGCTGCCGCGAGCACGAGCCCGAGCAACACCGCTCCGCGGGTTCGCATTCCCGCATGCGTGGCGAAACAGGCCGCTCCGATTGCGGCAATGGCGCCTGCGGCGAGCGCAGTGGATGTGATGTCCGTCAGCTCGAGGAGCCAGATGATCGCCAGACATCCGCCGGCTGCGCCGATCAGGTCAGCGCCGTACAACAGTCCTATCGGGCCGTTCGTCCTGGTGAGCGCGAGCGTCACTACCACTCCGGACAAAAAGAACGGAATGGTCAACATCAACGTCGCGATCGCCAGCGGCGCGATCTCCGAGGGCGTGGCGCTGCGAACCGATGGAAACGGAATGACGAGATTGGCGACGTGGCAGATCGGAAGGGCAATCGCGAATGCCAGGGCCATCCACGGCAACAAGCGGGCTGCCCGTTCGGGGGCAAAGATCGTCCCGCCGACGAACACGAGCACCGCACCGGCCGCCATGCCGAGCATCGCGACCGACACCGCGAGAAAGGACAGGTGGTACCACGTCAGCACCGAGAGCAGGCGCGTATCGAGCACCTCCAGCATCAGGGTGGCGAGCGTGACGAAGAAGAGGCCCGACGCAAGCCAGAAGACTCGTGGGCGTCCTGTTTGATCGGGAGACAACAGCCTATGAGTCTATCATTCGCTTCCCGGGGGTTCAGCGCTCGAAGCGTGCAGGCAGGCGAACTATCGAGTGAGCACGAGCACGCGGCCCGCGGCACGGACACGCGTGAGCCGGTTCGTATCGCGCATCAGCCGTCGCAAGGTGGTGAGGTCGAGGGGAACATCGGTGATCAGCAGCGCAGCGAGGTCGCGGATCGCTGGGTTCTCGTTGGTCAGCAGTGACTCCAGCACCGAGGTGGCCAGTGCCGGATCGTGCGGAGCAATCAAGCGCGCCGCCGACGCCCGGACCTCCGCCTCCGGCGCGTTCGTCAGGTCCCGCACCAATGCCATCCATGCGCCGTCGGGTCGGCTGGACATCGCGTCGGCTGCCGCGAGCCGCATGGACGGGACGGGCTGAGAGATCAGTTCCTGCAGGATCTGCAGTCCGCTGTCGTCGCCGAGCCGGTAAAGTGCGCCAGCCGCGCTCGTTCGTACGAACGCTCTCTCGTCAGCGAGGAACGGTTTGATCTGCTGTATGACGTCCTTGTCTCCGAGCCTGCCCAGCGCACTCAGCGCAGACCCGCGAACTTCTGCTTTCGGGTCCGAGAGCTGTTCGACGAATACCGGGATCGCCTGCCGGCTACCGCTCTGGCCGAGCGCATCGATGGCGAGCACGGTGTTCGTGGACTGCTTTTTGAGATCGGCGATCAGCACCGCGATCGCTTTTTGATTGCCTCTTGCGGCCAGGATGCGGGCCTCGGACCCCGAGCCTCCAGCCAGTGACGCGCTCAATGCCGCTTCCGCTGTCGCGTCACCGGCGGCGGCCAGGTCGCGCAACGCCTGCAGCCGAATCGCCGTGTCCTGCCGCTGCGCGGCTTCCATGTACAGCGAGGCCTGCGCGATTCTCCGCACGACCCCAGGCTCCTCCATCGTCCGGCTCCCAAGCCACTGCTCGTACTGACCCAGTGCGGCCTCGACGCCCGAACGCGCGAGATCCGCTTCGATAGCGAGGGTCAGTCCCGAGATGCTCCGCGGATCGCCTTTGAGGACCTGAGCGGCTTTCTCGGCGGCCTGCGCGGGCTTACCCTCGGCCAGCAGCGCCCATCCATTGGTGAGGTCCGTCGCCGTATCTACCGGGACTGCCGTCGCAGGTCTTGGAGCAGCGGACGGCGCAGCTGCCTGAGATGATGCGCTCTGTTGTGCGGAAGCGGCGGCGGACGCGCACAGAGCGAGTGCGGACAGCGCCGAAACAAGCGTTCGTTCGAACATGTGAATGAAACCCTGAGGACTATGACGCCGAAGCTCGGGGAAAAGCCTGTCGAGATCGCAAAGCGTGGTCAGCGCGACGCGCTGACTGTTGGATTCGATCGTATCATCGCGTCCACGGTATCGGTCGTCAGCTGCTGATATACACGAGGCGCCCGCTGTCCGCCGGTCAGCCTGAGCCAGTAGAGATCCTTCAGTTGCGCGAGGTACCCCATGGCTTCCTTCGTGCTCATCTTGCTCTCTCCGAGCTCGCGGTTGTCGAACTGATACGGCAGCTCGACGAGCCGCCGTGGCCACGCCCGCACCAGCAGCTCGAGGCAGATCTTGAACCCGCCAGCCTTGATCGAAACCGACGTTCCGATCTCGCGTTTGATGAGGAAGAAGCCTGACGCCGCGTCGCGGATCGGCGAGAGCGGCCGGGCCATCAGACAGGCGACTCTCGAGAGCACGCGCCGCGTCGCCGGCCAGTTGAGCGTTCTGCCGCCAGGTACGTACCGGCTGGCCACGACAATGTCTGCGTTGGTCGCCCTGAAGATGGCAAGCATGCGCGGCACGAGACTCGGAGGATGGCTGAAGTCAGCATCCATAACCCCGACGACGTGTGCCGTCGCAACGGCGAACCCGGCAACGACGGCAGTCCCCAGCCCGAGCTTGCCGGAACGATGAATGACACGGATGCGGTGGAGCTTCGCAAGGTCGTCCGCCAGCGCGCCCGTCCCATCGGGTGAGTTGTCGTCGACGATGACGAGCTCGAGGCGGAGATTCTGGGTCGCACAGGTCCGGAACAGTGCATCGACGAGCTCGGCAATCCGCTCGCGCTCGTTATAGGTCGGCACGACCATCGTCAGATCGGCTGACGCTCGGTCCTGATGCTCCATTCCAATTACTATAGTTCGCATCTCATACATCGTGGCCATGCCTTTGCGCGCGCACCAGGCGTTGTTTGTCGGGCTGCTGACGGCGGTCACCGTCGGCGCCCTGCTGCGCGGCAGCTGGCTGACGTCGGACCCGCCGACACACGCGGCGACGGGTATCGTGTGGCACGACGAGGGGCCATGGGTGCACAACGCCCGCAATCGGGCCCTGTGGGGCACCTGGCGCACGGACGAGTGGAACCCCGTCTTCCTGACGCCAGTCTTCACCGCCCTCGAATACGTCTCGTTCGAAGCGTTTGGCGTGGGTACGTGGCAGGCGCGCATGGTGCCTGTCGTCTCGGGTCTCGCTGCGGTTCTCTTGATCGGTCTTGGGCTCGCCGCCGCGTCAGGTCTCCGGGCGGGACTGATCGGCGCGTTGCTGCTCGCGACGAACTATGTCTTCGTCATGTGGAATCGTGCCGCGCTCATGGAATCGACCATGACCGCGTTCATCGTGGCGAGCTGGACCGCGTACGTCCTCGCTCAGCGTCGACCCGCGCTCGGCCTCCTCTCGGGCGCCGCAGTGGTGCTGGCGTGGTTCACGAAGGCCTCCGCTGCGTTCTTCGTTGCAGCGCTCCTGTTCGATGCCATCTTCACGATCGCGATCGGGCGGTCGTCGCGGCTGCGGCGGTGGCTGACCGTGGATGCCCCTGCCCGTCCCGCACAGCTGGCTGCGTGGTGGACGCTCGCCGGCGTCGCGATCGCAACGGCGATTGTCGCGCTCTGTTTCGTGCTGCCGTTCTGGTCCGAATACCGGTTCTACAACTGGCAGATGTCAGTAACCCGGAAGCCGGCTTACACGGTGAAGGCGCTCATGGATCGCGCGTCATGGCTGCCGATCGCGCATGATTTCTTCACGAGGATGTGGCTCGTGATGACGATCGCCGCTCTCGGGATCGCAACGGTGCTGGCGCGATGGCGGACCGCGGCCGCCGGTGAGCGGCTGCTCGTGCTCTGGGTGCTTGTTGGCCTCGCGGAGCTGGTCGTCCACGATTCCGGCAACGAGCGCCGCTATGTGATGTTCATTCCCGCGCTCGTCGGGCTCGCGGCGCTCGTCCTGTCATCGCCAGGCCCGCTCGTCGCGGGGCGATCCGCCGGTCAATCGCTGGATCGCGTTGCCGGTTCTCTTGCTGCTCAGTTATCTGGTGATCGGCAGTATCGTGCGGCTCGCGTTTCTGTATGAGATTCGCCCCGGGGTCAGGCTCAGCGCGGCCATGGCCGTCGCGCTATCCTCGCTCATCGTCTGGCGGTGGCGAGCGACGATCGGCTGGCTGACGACTCAGCGCATCAGCCCCCGGGCGGCAATTGCCCTGACGGCACTCGCCATCGCGGCAGATCTGGCACAGTACGGCCAATGGCTGCGCCACCGGTCGACGTTGAACTACGAGGCGAGCGTCGCAGTGGGCCGTGTGTTACCGCCGGGGACCCTGGTGCAGGGCAAGCTGGCCAACGGACTTGCGCTCGAGAATCGTATACGCCCGGTATTCATCGGACGGGGGTTCGGCAACTACGAGGACCGGAAGCGGCGTGATGATGTGCGGTATATTCTGACTTACGTTGCGCCCAGCCTCGGCTACGAGTCGCAGGCGCGCAATCCTGTCATCCTGGACGTCCTCGAGGCCTATCCGCAGCGCGCGATAGTGATGACGTTCGATGTCGCAGAAACCGGCGGTCGCGATCGGGCCGCGCTGATTGATAAGTTTGGCGGCGCCGCGGTGCCTGCGCCGAACGGGACGGAGCGTGCGCAGCATTGACGAGCGCGCCATCAAGGCGCATGCGGATCTCCGCTTCCGATCGGAGTACGACTACGCGCTGTTCGAGTACTACCGAAGCGCCAAAGTCATCGCGTTTCTGGAACGTGCCGGCGTGGCCGTGCGAGGCCGGGTGCTCGACGCCGGATGCGGTGGCGGCGGCATGCCGTTGTCGCTGGCCGAAGAGGCTGACCTGGTCGTCGGCATCGATCCCGCGGAGCGCTTCCAGGATGCGGGCGTCCGGCTCGGACGCGAACGCACCCTGCGGAACCTGACATTCGCGCTCGCCGACGGCATGTATCTGCCGTTTCGCAACGGCACGTTCGACCTCGTGCTGTCGCACGCGGTAATCGAGCATGTTGCCGACGCCCCGCTGTACCTGCGGGAGTGCGCGCGCGTCCTGGCGCCGTCCGGACACATCTATCTGTCCACGGCGCCGTACCTGTCGTTTGCCGGCGCGCATCTGCCGCGGTTGCGCGTGCCGCTGCCGCTGCATCTGATGGTTGGACGCCCCGCAGCCTTCGCGACGTTCCAGTTTCTCGCCCGGCGCGCGCCGTGGACGCTGAAGGAACCGGCGAACGAGAACTCGTTCATCAAGGCCGCACGGCGCGGCGAGACGAAACACGACGACCTGCTCGAGAAGGTGCGCGTCACCCGGCTGCGCCGTCAAATCGCCGACGCGGGGCTGCACATCGTCCGCGAGGAGTTGCATGCGACGGCCACCGTGCGCAGGATGCCTGCGCCTATCGCCCGGTGGCTCCGCGACAGCTCGCTCACGCAGGACATGCTGATCAGTAATATCGAGTACGTGCTGCAGCGCCGTCATTGACGATTGCCAAATGCCGACTGACGATCGCTGTTGACGATTGGGTAACTGACGACTGAGCCGTGGCTGACATCGACCGATACCGTTCCGACGACCGCCGTGCCGTGGAGGCACTGTATCGGCGTGTCTTCGGACACGACGCGGCCGAAGCGAGCAGGCTTCGCTGGGACTGGCAGTACCGCCATAACCCCAACAACCCCGAGCGCGAGCCCGAAATCTGGATCGCGCGAGAGGGTCCCGCAATCATCGGACAATACGCCACGATGCCGGTGCAGGTCTCTGTCGGAGGCCGCCAGGTGCGCGGATCGTGGGGCATGGACGTCATGGTGGCACCTGAGCGCCAGCGCCAGGGGCTTGGGGAAGTGCTGTTCCGGATGTGGGATCGGAACGTTGGCGCCTCGCTCGGACTGGGGCTGTCCGAGTCCTCGTACAGACTTTTCCAGAAGCTCAGATGGCCTGACATCGGTCCGGTCCCCTGTCTGGTGAAACCACTGACGCGCCGCGCGTTCCGCCGGCCGAACTGGCCGCAGCCCGTCAACCGCCTCGTCTCCGCCGTCACGCTGCCGATCGTGAAGGTCGTCGCGCGGACGCGACCGATGCGCGCGGAGGTCAGGCTCATCCAGCGTTTCGACGACAGCTTCACGGAACTCTGGGACTCGCTGGCATCGCGATTCGACTTCGCGGTTCGGCGCGATGCCGCCTACCTCAATTGGAAGTACGTGTCGGCGCCGCACGTACGCTATTCAATCGCCGCCCTGAGACGCGACGATCGGAACATCGGCTACGCCGTCTACCGGCACCTCTACGAACCACGAGGGCGCGTGACGCTGCTCGTGGACTTTCTCGCCGACCCGGACGACGAGTCGGGGTTCAGCACGCTCCTCCACTGGGTCGATCGGGAAGCGCAGCAGGCGGACTCGGACAAGATCCGGACGTTCGCGATGCATGCAGCATTCAGGAAGATGCTTCGCCGGGCGGGATATTTCCAGGTGAAGTCGACCATCCAGTTCGTCGCCAAAATCAACGGGCTCGACGTTTCTCCGGCGTTCTACGAAGACACCGATCGCTGGCACGTCACGCTCGGCGATTCGGATCAGGATCGATAGCGCCGCGTCATGAATCTCATCCATCTTCTCGTTGGCATCGATACCGAAGGCGACAACCAGTGGGATGCGGCCGCCAGGGCCAATCAGACGTTCGACAACATCTACGCACTTCCGCGTCTGCACGCGCTGTTCGCCCGTCATGGCGTCAGGCCGACGTACGTGATCACCCATCCGGTCGCCACCGATCGACGGTCAGCTGAGGTGCTTCGCGGACTGCTGGCGGGCGGCGACTGCGAGATAGGCGCCCATCACCACGCATGGGAAACGCCGCCGTGTACGCCAGACGACGTGCGGCGGCATCCATACGCGTCGATGCTGCCATCGTCACAGTTCGATGCCCAGGTGGAGGCGCTCACGGGCGCGATCGCCTCGGCCGTCGGTGCGCGGCCAGTGTCGTATCGGTCCGGCCGCTTCGGGTTTTCGGCACAGCACGTCTCGGCGCTCGAGCGTCATGGCTATCTCGTCGAATCGAGCATCGCGCCACTCTTCAATGAGGCTCACAAGGGCGGCCCCGAGTTCGTCGAGGCGCCCCTCAGGCCGTACTTTCTCAGTTACGACAACGCGACGCGGCCAGGCACGAGCCGGCTGCTCGAAGTGCCGGTCTCGGCGGCTTTGAATCGCCGGCTGCCGCGAACGTTGCAGTATCTCTACGCGCGAGCGCCGCGGCCCTACACGACGAAGCGGATGCTACGCGCCTTGCGAATCGTCCGAATGCGATGGTTGCGGCCTTCGTATTCGTCCCTCGCCGACATGGTGGGGCTCGCGCGCGACCTCGCGCGCGCCGGCGAGCCAGTCCTGAACCTGTTGTTTCATTCGAGCGAAGCAATCGTCGGCGGCAGCCCATACAACCGGACCCAGGGCGAGCTCGACGCCTTCTGCGAGCGGCTCGACAAGTTTCTTGCGTACGCGACCCGCGACCTCGGGGCGAAGCCAGCAACGTTCGCCGAGTTCCGCGATACACACGTCCGGGCGCGACCCGGCGAGCGGTAGAACGCTTCGATGAGGGTCCTGCACGTCACCCCACACCTTCCGCCGGATCAGGCAGCCAATGCCCTGCTCCCCTGGCAGCTCGGAACCTGGGCGGCACAGGCCGGCGACGCGGTCGAATACGTGGCGCATCCGCCGCGAGCGGCCGGGCACGTGACGATTGCGGGGCCCGTCACGTGGGTGCCGCGCCGCACTCGGCGGTTCTACGATCGCGTCGTTCCGCTGGGGGCGTTCTCGTCAGGGTTGCGTATCAGACGCGCATTGACGCCGGCAATCGCCCGGGCCGACCTCGTGCACGTCCACAGCAACGGCCTGCTCGCGGAGCTGGGCGTGCTGCTGTCGCAACAGCAGCAGAAGCCGGTCATCCTGACGCTGTACGGCACCGAGATCTGGCACTACGAGCCGAAGCACGGCCGGCCCGATCTCTTCACGCGCGCCTACCACGGCGCGTCGGCGGTCACGTTCTACAGCGAGCGCCTGCTCGCCCGAGCGAGGGAGCTCGGCCTGACGCGTCGCGGGATGCACGCAATCTATCCGCCCGTCGCCGACGTGTTCCGCTGGCACGACGCGGCGGACCAGCTCGAGACGCGCATGGCGCTGGGAATCCAGAACCGGCACGTGCTGCTGAACGTCAAGCGCCTGCATCCGCTTGCCGGCCAGCGTTATCTGATCGATGCCATGAACGAGGTCGTTCGAACGCACCCGGACACTCGCCTGGTCATCTGCGGTACCGGGGCGCTGGCAGATGAACTGCGAGCGACCGCGCGGTCTGCGGGAGTCGAACGCCACGTCGAATTCAAGGGCCTGGTCGATAACGCGACGATCTCGCGCTATTGCGGGGCCGCCGATCTTTTCGTCCTTCCCTCGTTGCTCGAAGCGCTGCCGACCGTCGCCGTGGAAGCGCTCGCCTCGGGCACACCGGTCGTCTCGAGCGACAATCCGGGCGGCCTCGAGCTGAACGAGCTGTTCGGGCCGGACGTGGCAATCGTCCCGCGCGAGCAACCACTGGCACTGGCGTCAGCGATTACCGACTTCCTCGACAACAAACGCCGCGCTCGGCCCGAAACGCGAGAGACGCTCACGCAGGAGTTCGGCGCTACGAGCGTTGCGGCGCGGTACCGGGAGCTCTACTCGAGCGTCTGCCGGGGCCCGGCGTGACCCGACGGCTCGCTGCCATCGCGCTCAACGCGCTGTTGGGTGCGGCGGCGGGCGTTGGCGGGCTGCTGATCGCGTACGGGTTCTGGCCGGGCCTCTTTGCAGGCCTCGACGAGTCGCCTCCGGCCCGGCAGGTCTCCGGCCTGTATCCCGTCGAGCGCGATCCGTCGGGTTTGACGTTCGCCTGGACCGGCGAGACGTTTAGCCATCCGGTTGCCGGGCCTCGACCGACGGTCTGATTGGCGGTTGACCGTGCGCATGCGCGGCGCACGCTCCGCTTCGGAAACGAACCCCGACGTGACTTTTCTCGTCGATGGGTCCAAGGCTCTCACCCGCACCTCGTCAGCGGATTTCGACGACGTCGTCATAACGTTGCCGGCGCATCCTGAACGGCGCGGCGCAATCATCGCGGCGCAATGTTCCTCGACAGTCGTGCCTGGCCCCTCCGATCCGCGACAGCTGGGC
Organism: uncultured Acidobacteriota bacterium; assembly: GCA_963784195.1. Taxonomy (GTDB): domain Bacteria; phylum Acidobacteriota; class Vicinamibacteria; order Vicinamibacterales; family 2-12-FULL-66-21; genus CAVQAH01. Next base: position 208,717 of record CAWARA010000020.1, read on the forward strand.
GTGACGATCGATTCGATTGCGCTTGCCCCGGCAACGTTCGTCATGCCCCCGCGGCGGGCAATGACCGGTATCGCCATCGCATCGGCGGCAGCTGGCGCAGCCCTGGCGGTGCTCGTGACGCCCCTGGCCGTTGCCAGCTCCGTGACCGCAGTGGTCGCCCTCGGTCTGGCGGCACTTGTGGCCCGCGGCTTCGGCGCGTACACGGACTACCCCGATTTGATCGCGCGCGTGTCAGCCTGGCTGTTCCTGCTGACCACGGCGATCGTGATTGGCTTGCAGGCGTTTCAACGAGCGGCATGGAGCGCGACGGCGCGGTTCGTGGTCGCGTTTTCGGCTGGTGCAGCGTTATTGAAGCTCGGGCTGCTGTTGCATCCTGACATGCCGGTCGGTGACGCCATGTTCCAGGCGCACCGCTTTCACTACGTGCTCGGCGGCAACTTCTACTTCACGTCGATTGCGCCGGGCAACTACTCCTTTCCATACGCGCCAGGCCTGTACGTGCTCGCGATGCCGTTCGCCGACCTGGTCACGCGCGGGGCCGGCGACATGGCGCTGCTGCGAACGGTCGTCGTCTGTTTCGATGCGATTGCCGCAGCCATGCTGTATTTCGCCCTGGCCCGAAGCGAGTCGCCGCGCGCCGGCGCCCTGGCGGTGGTGCTGTATCACCTGACTCCGCTGGACTATCGGATCGCCACCGTCGGCAACCTGACCAACGCGTTCGCGCAATCGGTGGCCGTCGTCGCCTTCGCCGTCGTCGCAACACCAGCCTGGACGGGCCGCCGGGGCATCTTCAGTGCGGCCGTGTTCACGGTCATGCTGACGTATGCGTTCGTATCGCATACCAGCACGTTCGCAGTCGTGTCCGTCGCGGGCGCTGTTATCGGCGGGCTGTTTCTGCTCTCGGCGAACCGCGAGATCCGCCGCGCCGGAATCACGGCAGGCGTCGGCACCGGCGTTGCCATCCTCGCGGCGGTCCTGATCTACTACGGACATTTCGGCGAGACGTACCGGACAGAGTGGGCCCGCATCTCCACCGAGACCGCCGCAGCCGCGCCTGACGCCGGCGGCCGCGGCATTCCGCAACGCATGGCGTCAGTGCCGCGCTACCTGTATCTCTACTTCGGCATCCCCCTTCTGATGCTGGCGGGGTGGGGGTTGACGCTCATGCGCAATCGCCGGGATCAGCTGACGTTGGCGACGATTGGCTGGAGCTGCGCGTGTCTCGTCTTTCTCGTGCTCGGCCTTCTCACGCCGGTGGATATGCGTTATTACCTCACAGCGATCCCAGCCCTCGCCGTGGCGGCGGGTATCGGCTCAGCTTATGGATGGGCTCGCGGCGGTTCGGCACGGATCATCGCAGCGGGTCTTCTCGCATGGGCTTGGGGGGTGGGGGTGCAGACTTGGTGGGGGACGTGGGGGTAGCATCCACCAGCAGCGCGGAGCTTCAGCTCCGCGTCACGACGTGCCGACGCGCGGCTGAAGGCGCGCGCTGCTGGGATCATGGAAATACGGGGTGACGGGACATGAGCGTGATCGATCGAATCAGTACAGACATTGCGGGAGCGATGCGTGCGAAGGATCAGGCGCGGCTGGCGCCGCTGCGGATGGCGAAGGCGGCGCTGATGAATCGGGAGGTCGAGAAGGGCCGCGCGCTGGATGAGAAAGAAGAGCAGCAGGTCATCGCTTCCTTGATCAAACAGCGGCGTGACTCGATCGATCAGTTCCGTGGCGGCGGACGGAACGATCTGGCGGATCGCGAGGCTGCTGAGATCGTCGTACTCGAAGCGTACTTGCCGCCACCACTCGATCCGGGGGTGATCGAAGGCGCGGTCGACGAGGCAATTGCCGAAGCCGGCGCGACGTCGGGCAAGGACCTTGGACGTGTGATGAAAGGCGTGATGAGTCGATTGCAGGGCCAGAGCGTCGATGGTCGAATGGTGAATGAACTTGTCAGGAAAAAGCTCGGTTCTGGGTGATCGCAATAACTAAACTTTTTGGCCGGGTCGTGCGTCTAATGAAATTGAAAGGCACGCACAAGCCTCTCATCCATCCTCCATTGGCTCCCGTCGAGAGACAGGAGCCTTTTTTTGTTTCTGCCGTTTCACTTTTGACATTGGTTGTGTTCGGTTTGTCCGAATCCGAACGAATAGATCGTTCGCATCCGGACGCGTGCGGCGTCCGCCGGGGCACTTACGACCCTTGTGGTACGCTGACACGACACGATGCCATCTGAGGGCGGAACAACGGACGGCGAGGTCGTCAATGCCGCGGGCCTGCCACAGTCGACCTCGTCCGCGTCCGTGAAGGGCGGGCTGGCCCGGTCGGCCGGCCTCATCAGCCTGGCGACGCTCGCCAGCCGCGTGCTCGGGGTCGTTCGCGAGATCGTCGTCGCCGCCCTGTTCGGCGCGAGCACGGGGCCGGCGATGGACGCGTTCAACGTTGCCTTCCGCATCCCCAACCTCGTACGCGATCTCTTTGCAGAAGGCGCGATGACCGCCGCCTTCGTTCCGACGTTCACGCGCACGCTGGCGGCGCGGGGACGCGAGGCAGCGTGGCGCCTCGGCAACCTCGTCATCAACGCACTGCTGCTGGTGACGACCGTGCTCGTGGTGTTCGGCATCATCTTCGCCGAGCCGATCACGCGCGCGATTGCCGGCGCTGAGTTCGCCGCTGTGCCTGGCAAGCTGGAGCTCACCACCGAGCTGACGCGAATCATGCTGCCCTTTCTGACGACCGTCGCCGTCGCGGTCGCGCTGATGGGCATGCTGAATTCGCTGAATCGCTTCTTCATCCCCTCGCTCTCGCCGGCGATGTTCAACGTCGCGACCATCTTCTGCGCGTTCGCGGTCGTGCCGCTCATGCCGCTCGTGGGCCTGCCGCCGATCGCCGGCATTGCCATCGGCACGCTGCTTGGCGGCGTCGCACAAGTTGTGATGCAGTATCCAGCGCTGCGCAAAGAGGGCTTCCGCTACAAACCGGTCCTCTCGTTCGCCGACCCGAATGTCCGCGAGATTCTGCGGCTCATGGGCCCGGGCACGCTCGGACTCGCAGCCGTCCAGATCAACGTCTTCGTGAATACGTACCTCGCGACGACGCAGGAGCAGGGAGCGGTGTCGTGGCTCGGCTTCGCGTTCCGTCTGATGTACCTGCCCATTGGCCTCTTCGGCGTTTCGATCGCGGTTGCGTCGCTGCCGAACATCTCTCGTCAGGTGGGTGCGTCGGATCTGACGGCCGTCCGCCGCACCGTCTCGCAGGGCATCCGGATGATGCTGATGCTGAACGTTCCGGCGACCATTGGCCTGGTGGTACTCGCCAGACCGATTGTCGAACTGATATACGAACGGGGTGCCTTCGTGGCGCAGGACACGAGCAGCACGGCAGCGGCGCTCATGTACTATTCGCCAGGCCTGCTCGGCTACTCGGCCGTAAAGATCATGTCACCGACGTTTTACTCGATGCGCGACGCACGGACACCCGTCATCGTGAGCGTGCTGTCGGTTGGCGTGAACCTCGGACTGAACCTGATTCTCGTCCAGGTCCTCGGATTTCGCGGGCTTGCGCTCGGCACGGCCATCGCCTCCGTGTTCAACGCCGGAGTGCTGATGTTCATGCTGAGCCGGCGCCTCGACGGCCTCGAGATGCGCGCGATCGCCAGCGACTTCTTCAAGATCGTTGCGGCGTCCGCGATCATGGGTGGTGCCGCCTGGGCCGTGATCGAAGCGCTGGAAACGTGGGTGCCGGGCGCAGCGTTCACCCTGAGACTGATTCGGGTCAGCGCGGCCATCGGAACCGCCATAGTCGTGCTGCTATTGGCGGCGCGCCTGCTCCGTCTCGAAGACTTCGACATCGCGCGTCGACGTGTGCTCTCGCGGCTCGCCCGGCGCTGACAGGATTCCTCGTGCTCTCGCGTCTTCGGCTTCATCCCACAATCCTGCTGATGGCCAGCGCCCACATGATGGTCGACGGCTACAGCAACATCTACGCGCCGCTGCTGCCGCTGCTGGTGCCACGTCTCGGTCTCTCTCTCGCGGCAGCGGGAACGCTGACGATGCTGTTTCAAATCGCGGCGTCGGTCGCGCAGGTGGGATTCGGCCATCTTGCGGATCGCTGGAGGCCCCGGACGCTCGTCATGGTCGGCCCGGTCGTGGCCGTGTCCGTTCTGAGCTTCGTCGGCACCGCGCAGTCGCCGCGGATGCTCGCGTTGATCCTGATCACCGGCGGGCTCGGCGCGGCAGCGTTTCACCCGCCTGCTGCAGCATTGGCTCATCGGCTCGGCGGCGAGCGCCGCGGGCTGGCGATGTCTGTCTACATCACGGGAGGAACCCTGGGATTCTCGCTGGGCCCGTTGATGTTTGCACCGTTTGCGCAGCGCTTCGGACTCGAGTGGACCCCTATCCTGGCGATTCCGGGTTTGCTGATCGTCGCGTTCTTTCTCTCGCGTGTACCGCCGATGCCTGTGCACGCGTCATCGGGAGGCGGCTTCAAGGCCCTGAAACCGTACGCGGAGCCGCTCGCACTCCTGTACAGCATCGTCGTCCTCCGGACCCTGACCTCGCTCGCATTCGCGACATTCGTGCCGCTGATGCTGACCCGGCGCGGTTACACGGTCAGCCAGGCCGGGACCGCCGCGGCGATCTACCTCTTCGCCAGTGGCATCGGCGGTTTCCTGGGAGGACCGTTTGCGGATCGTTACGGGCCGCGCAAAGTGATCGCGTTGTCGCTGGTCGCAGCAGTGCCGTTCCTGTTTGTCGCCCCGTTCATGAGCGGGATGCCCTTCGTCATCCTCGTCGCCATCGGCGGCCTGTTTCTGCAGTCGACGCTGCCCGTCAATGTCGTATTCGGACAGGCGATTGCGCCGGTCAGTGCTGCCACCGTGTCGTCGTTGATGATGGGTTTCGCCTGGGGAACGGGTGGCCTCAGCGTTCCGTTCGTCGGGATGATTGCGGATCGCGTAGGGATTGAATCCACTCTGGCCGGGCTGGCACTGGTGCCACTCATCGCGGCGGCATGCACGGTGCCACTACCCGATCGTGCACGTTTGCAGGGCGCGGTCGGCCCCGCAGAGCTGGTCGTACCGGAAGCCGGACGCTGAAACCGGTATGGTACGATAGGTCTGGTTTTCTGCACGATGTCACGCTACTCCCGCTCAGTCGACATCAGCTACTCCTTCGGTCCGGGTCCCATGACCCCGGCTGTGAAGTGGATCGTCATCGCGAACATCGCGGCGTATCTGCTCACGCTGGTGTTTAGCGACATCGTCTACGTCTTCGGGTTGAGCCCGCAGGAGGTTATCGAACATCAGCGCCTGTGGCAGCCGGTGACGTACATGTTCCTTCACCGGGACCTCTTCCACATTCTCTTCAACATGCTCGGGATCTGGATGTTCGGCGTGGATCTCGAGCGGCGGTGGGGGACGAACTACTTCCTGAAGTACTACGCCGTCACCGGCGTCGGCGCAGCCGTGACGACTATCGTGGCGTCACTCCTGCCGTTCAGCTTCTCATCGGCGATCTACGGCGTCGTCACCGTTGGCGCGTCGGGCGCGCTGTACGGAATCCTTCTGGCGTACGCCATCTACTACCCCAACCGCCCGATTCTGATGTTCCTCCTCTTCCCGGTGCCGGCGAAGTACTTCGTCATGATCATCGGCGCGATCGCGTTCTTGTCGTCGATCGGTGGGGGCGCCTCGGGGATTGCGCACACCGCGCACCTTGGCGGCCTGATCTTCGGCTATTTCTACTTGCAGAACGGGCGCGGCGGCCTGTCGGCCGAGATCAAGTACCGCTATCTGAAATGGAAGATGAACCGCCTGCGGCGGAAGTTCGACGTCTACTCAGGCGGACGTTCGGACTGGGACCGAAACGTGCACTAAAACACCTTTGCTAGTCCTGTCCGACGCCCCGTTTTCCGAGCGACGAGCCACGAACCACGAACCACGGACCACGGACGATTTCACAGTAAGCCAGCGATATACCCCCCATCCACCTGCAGCGTCACACCCGTCAGATACGACGCTCGATCCGACGCGAGGAAAGCCACCGCCGCCCCGAACTCGTCAGGCGTGCCCATCCGCCGCATCGGAATCTTTTCCTCGGTCCGCTTCTGCACGATCTCGGGCGCGATGCCTCCCGCTGCGCCGCTGCTGCCGTCAGCTCCACCACGCGGTCGGTCGCGGTATATCCCGGAGCCACGCAGTTCACGAGGATACGATCGGACGCAAGCTCGTTCGACAGCGTCTTCGACAATCCGGTAACCGCCGCGCGCAACGCGTTGGACAGCACGAGTCCCTGAACCGGCTGCTTTACCGAGATCGACGTGATGTGAATGATTCGGCCGCCACCCCGCGCGCGCATATGCGGGATGACCCCTCGCGACAGGCGGACGACGCTCATGAGGAGCGATTCGATGGCCGCGTACCAGTCGGCGTCCTGGATTCCTTCGAACGGCCCGGAGGGCGGTCCGCCGGTATTGGTGACGAGGACGTCGATCCCGCCGAGCGAATCAGCAGCAGTTCGGATCAGGCGGTCGGCATCGGCCTGGACGCCAACGTCCGCGGGAACCGCGAGCACCGTCGCCCCGGTTTCGGCGCGAATCTCGCGCGCCGCCTGCTCGAGTGCATCGGCGCGCCGGGCGCACATCACGATTGAGGCACCCTCCCGCGCGAGCGCCAGCGCCGACGCACGCCCCAGCCCCTTGCTCGCGGCACAGACGATTGCGCACTTACCTGTCAATCCTAGATCCATGTCTATCTGATCCTCGTTGGTCGTGGTTCGTCGCTCGTTCCAGGAGCGCGCGGCTTCAGCCGCGCGTCAGCGCCTGGTGACGCGGAGCTGAAGCTCCGCGCTCCTGGAACGGGCGCCGACCGACAAACCACGAACGACGGCACGCGCTCTTAACGAACGGCTCTGTGGAAGTAATAGTCGGTGTGATCCAGCCAGTCCTGGCGGATCGGGCTGAAGAGATCCAGCTCGAAGGTATCGTCCAGCGCTTCCGCCTGGTGTTCAACCCACGAGGGAATGTGGAGCACCTCCCCTTCCCGGACGGTGATCTCCTCTCCGGCGATGAGAAACTTGAGCGCGCCTTGCAGGACGTAGGTCATCTGCTCGCTCTCGTGCGAATGATTGGGGACGAGCGCCCCTTTCTTCAGGTAGATCTGCGAAAGCATCTCGCGCTCGCCGGTAACGATCTTGCGCGAGATCATCTCCGTGACCTTCTCGAGCGCAATCTCGTCCCAGCGATGGAGTCTGACGGTTTGGGTGCTCACGGCTGTTCCTCTCTGATTCGACTGCGCTGGCCCACGCGGCCCGCCGGCGTGAGGGGTCCGATGGACGGCAAAGACCGGGATTATAGCTCCTGAATCGTCGGCGCCGGCTCGGGGTCCGCGCGCGGACCGGGTGTTATAATCTAGTGTTCAGCCCGTCTAGAAGTTGGAAGCTAGGAGCTAGCGCTAGCTGGGAGCTGCTTACTTCTCCTAGCTTCTAGCTCCTAGCTCCTGAGTCACTCGATGAAAGGGCGCTCGACGCATGAAGGGCACGGCGGTCACGAACGGCAGGACCACGAAGTCACGGCGCACCGAACTGCACGGCCTCTCCCGTGAGGATCTGCTGTGCGCGTACCGCACTATGGTCGTGTCGCGGCGGCTCGACGACAAGGAGATTCAGCTCAAGAACCAGAGCCTGATCTTCTTTCAAATCAGCGGCGCCGGGCACGAGGCGGTCCTCGTCGCCGCCGGTATGAACCTCAAAGCCGGGCACGACTGGTTCTACCCGTACTACCGAGACCGTGCCCTGTGTCTGACGCTCGGCATGACGCCGCTCGAGATGCTCCTCAGCGCCGTCGGCTCGAAGGACGATCCGAACTCCGGCGGGCGTCAGATGCCATCCCACTGGGGACACAAACGCCTGAACATCGTCTCGCAGTCGAGCCCCACCGGCACGCAGTGCCTGCAGGCAATCGGATGCGCCGAAGCCGGCCTGCTCTACGAGAAGGTCACCGCCATCGACGGCCGCGAGGAGCACTTCCGCAGCGATGAGGTCACCTACGTCTCCATCGGCGAAGGCACCACGAGCGAAGGCGAGTTCTGGGAATCACTGAACTCCGCCTGCATCGGCAAACTGCCAGTCGTCTTCATGATCGAGGACAACGGCTACGCCATCTCGGTGCCGGTCGAAGTGCAGACCGCCGGCGGCGACATTTCCAGGCTCGTCTCGTCGTTCCCCGGCCTGTTCGTGCAGACGATCGACGGAACAGACTTCCTGCAAAGCTACAAGGCGGCTGGCGACGCGATCGCCTACGCACGCGCACGAAAGGGGCCGGCGTTCATCCACGCCAAGGTGATTCGGCCGTACTCCCACTCGCTGTCGGACGACGAGAAGCTGTACAAGACGCCGGACGAACGGGCATCGGAAGCCGCGCGTGATCCGATCGTCCGCATGGCCGAATTCCTGAAGAGCGAAGAGCTCGCCACGGAAGACGAGCTGGCGCAGGTGGTGAAGGATGTCGAGCGCGAGGTGAACGAGGCGGCCGAAAAAGCCGTGAACGCTCCCAAGCCCTCACCGGAAACGGCCACGCTGTACGTCTACTCCCCCGACGTCGATCCGTCATCGGATGCGTTCGAGACCGAGGCCCAGCCCGAAGGCAAGCCGGACACCATGGTCGCGGCCATCAACCGCACGATGAAGGACGAGATGGCGCGTGACCCCCGCATCGTCGTCTTCGGCGAGGACGTCGCGGATTGCAGCCGTGAGGCGTCGCTCGAGACCGTGTCAGGCAAGGGCGGCGTGTTCAAGGTCACGCACGGCCTGCAGCGCATGTTCGGCGGCACTCGCGTCTTCAACTCGCCGCTCGCGGAAGCCAACATCGTCGGGCGCGCCATCGGCATGGCCACACGCGGGATCAAGCCGGTCGTCGAGATCCAGTTCTTCGACTACATCTGGCCGGCCATGATGCAGCTGCGCGACGAGCTCTCGATGCTGCGCTACCGGTCGAACAACGAGTTCTCGGCGCCGCTGGTGATACGCGTGGCTACTGGTGGCTACCTGCGCGGGGGCGCGCCGTATCACAGCCAGTCCGGCGAGAGCATCTTCGCGCATTGTCCTGGTCTCCAAATCGCTTTTCCATCGAACGCCCAGGACGCCGCCGGACTCCTTCGGACTGCCATTCGTTGCGACGATCCCGTGCTGTTCCTCGAACACAAACATCTGTACAGGCAGACTTACAACAAGGGCGAATACCCCGGCGCCGACTACATGGTGCCGTTCGGGCGAGCGCTGGTACGCCGCGAAGGCACCGATGTGCTCGTCGTCACCTACGGGGCGCTCGTGCAACGCTCGCTGCTCGCGGCCCAGCAGGCGGAAAAGGACGGGATCAGCGTAAAGGTGATCGACCTGCGGACCATCGCGCCTTACGACTGGCACACGATCGCGGACGCAGTCGCCGACACGAACCGCGTGATCATCGCGCACGAGGATCAGCTGACGTGCGGGTTCGGCGCGGAGCTTGCGGCACGGATCGCGGACGAGTTGTTCGAACACCTCGACGCGCCCGTAAGGCGGGTCGCGGCGCTCGACACGCCGGTCGCCTATTTCCCCGATCTCGAAGAGGTGATCCTCCCGCAGTCCGCCGACGTGCTGAAGGCCATCAAGGATTTGGCGGCCTATTGAGGATCACGGCGTGCGCCGCCTGCTCGCCGTCCTGATTGCCCTGACCACGGCTCCGCCGCGAGCGCTGCCGGTGGAAACGCTCACCTCGACAGCCGCGCTGCCGGCGCATCTCGCGGGCGCCATCGGCGAGATGACGGCTTGCGAACAAACGCCTGACGGCCGGTACTTCGTCTTCGACCGCCGCGCGCATACCGTCTACACCGTTCCTCCGACGCGCGATCAGGTCCGCAAGCTCGTGGAAATCGGCGCCGAGCCTGGACGGGTGCTCCGTCCGACGGCTTTCGATGTGGCCAACGACGAAACGTTCGTTGTCGCGGACGCGCCCTTCGAAACCCGTCGCGTGCAGGTCTTTCACAGCACGGGCTCAACACTTGGCGGGTTCACGATTCCCGGGCGTGAAGTGCCGCTCATCGTCATGGAAGGAATGGTGCTGAGCGGGATCGGATCGCTGGAGTACACCGGTCAATCGATGCTCATGAGCCAGCCGCAGAACGGATCGCTCGTCGTCGAATACGGTCTGGACGGCCGGACCCTTCGAACCTTCGGCACACTTCGGCCGACGGGGCAGGAACAGGACCACGACGTCCATGTCGGGCTCAACGCCGGAGTGGTGGTCATCAATCCGCGAGGCGGGTTCTACTATGTGTTCCTCGCAGGTGTTCCCGTGTTCCGCAAGTACGACGCCGCCGGCACGTTGCTCTTCGAGCGTCACATCGAGGGCACTGAGCTCGACGAGTACGTGCAGAAGCTGCCGACGACCTGGCCCCGCCGCAAGGACGCTGGCGGTCGCGAGCTCCCCGTCATCCGCCCCGCAGTCCGCGCAGCGGCCGCCGATCCCGAAGGCAATCTATGGATATCGCTCGCCGTGCCCGTCACCTACGTCTACGACGTCAACGGCGACAAGCGAAGGGTCGTTCAGTTCCGCGGCGGCAGGAATCATCTCGCCGAGCAGCCTGACGTTCACGAACAAGGGACGGCCGCTGGTCTCACCGGGGTGCTATACGTTCTGACGAGGGTTCAGGACGAGGGTTCAACACGAGGGTTCACCGCGAAGGTTCACCGCGAGGTTCAGACGAAACCTCGTCGTGAACTTTCGTGTGAACCCCGTGTGAACCCTCGTGTGAACCCCCGTGTGAACCGCCGTCCTAGAAAATCAACCTCGCCATCAGCCTGAGCTCGCGACGCCCGAGGAACGCGTTGGCCTGGCGGAAGCGTGCATCCGGGCGGATGCCCGCCGTGTTCGCGGCCACTGACGCGAAATCGAAGCCGGCGAAGAACGCCTCGTTCGGCAGGTTGATCGCGTCTCGGTAGGGCGTCGTGTTGTAGCCCGTGGCCGTATCCTGATCGAACAGGTTGATCACGTTCAGGTTCAGGCCAATGCGCATGCTGGGCGTCAACCGGAAGTCCTGCGCCACTGACAGGTTGGTGCGCGACAACGTTGGCGTGCGCCCGAGGTCACCGCGCCCGTATGGGAAGAACGGGATCGTGATCTGGTTCACCTGCGTCTGCAGCGGCGTTCCGCTCTCGAGCAGGTACTCGAGGCCAAAGGTGGTTCCCCAACGCAGATCGTACGTGCCCTGGAGCTTGTACTGGTGCGGACGGTCGGTTTGGAGACGCCCGTAGACCAGCTCACCGAACGAGTTGTACGACTGGTAGAGCCCGTCGAAGAACCGGTCGGTGTTCGGCGCCAGGCGGCCGTTCTCGTCCGAACTGGCCAGGCCTGAGTAGTTGCCGTACAACCGACTGTACAGGTAGCTCGTGTCCAGCGACCAGTTATTGGACAGGCGCTTCCGCAACCGCAACTCTACGCCGTCGTAGGTCCGCTTCGGCCGCGGCTGCGATGGACACGTCGGGCACTGCGCCGCCAGCGGGAACTCCGCCGGGCCTTGACCTGGATTCGCGATGCGGAACACCTCGCCGACGCCCGCCACCAGTGTCCCGACGTCCTCGAACGTCTGGTCCACCCACTTGTGCGCGTAACGCACGCTCACCGACATCGTGCGGGTCAACTCGTGGTCGAGGCCGACGGTCAGCTCCTGCGTGCGCACTGGCTCGAGGTCCGGGGCGATCAGGTTGTTGTCACGAGCGTTCGACGGGTGACGGTTGTCGACCTGCTCGATGAAGGTGCCCGGACAGCTCGGCCCACCGACTGGCGGGTGCGCGCACTGAATCGACGGCCAGTCGAAGGTGTCGAGCGTGTAGTAGTAGTTGACGGAGTGTTCGGCGCCGAACAGCCCGCGCGGCAGGTTCGTCTTGGTGATGTCGTAGAACATCCCCCAGCTGCCGTACGTCTTCCACTTGCCGTCGCCGAACATGTCGAGCGCGAATCCGAGGCGCGGCGCGATCTTGTCGCCGAAGCCGAAATGGATGCCGGGGTTTTCTTCGACGTAGGACGGAATGTCTTCGCGCTCGGTGCGGACACCGTAGTTCACCGTCAACCGGTTGTTCAGCGTCCACGAGTCCTGCACGAAGAGTCCGACGTTGCTGAAGTCGATCGTGCCAAACGTCCGCGCCATGGTGACGACGTAGTAGCCGTATCGGCCGGTGACCTGCCGGTTGTCCAGCGTCGCACGCGTGCGCCCCCAGTTCAGGTTGACCGTCGGGAACTGAGCCCCGTTGTTGACGTCGTTCGTCATGCGCTCGTACTGAACGCCCGCCTTGATCGTGTGCTGTCCCTTCCAGTTGCGATACAGCGTCGCGTCGGAGTTGACCGCGAACCGCGCGTAGTTGTCCTTGACGTTCCTGGTGCTCGAAATGAAATCGGCATAGCCATTCGCCTGCTTGAACTCGGCGGGGATGTCGGCGAATTGCGCACCAGTCAGGTTGGAGCCGGTGAACGTGTGCCGCAGGCGGTCCCCCGTCGGCCCTTGCTGGTTCGAGCCGTATCCGAGGAATCCTGCTGTCACGTTGACGTACATCCGCGGCGTCACGACCCAGTCCATCACACCCGAGTACAGATCGTTGTAACTGTCCGTCCAGTTCTGATCAGGAAAGAGGGTCGGGTTATCGAGCGACGTGCCATCCGGCTCGATGGCAGGCAGGGCCACCCCGCCCTTCGTGCGCTCGATGATGCTCGAGAACTTGGCGCGCAGATTCGGCTTGAGCTGGGCGCTCACGTTGACGTTCGCGTCGTACTCTTCGTCGCGCGACGTGAACGTATCGGTCACGTTGTTCTGCGTGAACGTGACGGTCCGCTGCTGATTGTTGATCTGCGGCACGAACCCGGCGAAGAACCACATCCGGTCGCGCATGATCGGGCCACCGAGGCTCAGGACCGGCTCGTAGTTCTGGAAGTCAGCCGGCGGCGTGGTCACGTACTCGGCGATCCGCTGGTCGATCGGGTTCAGCCGCAGCGTCGGCCGCGTGTCACCCATCAGGTCTTCTGATCGGAAGTAGATTCCAGCGCTGCCGTGGTAGGCGTTGCTACCGCTCTTGGTGATGGCGCTGACGACGCCTCCCGTCGCGGCACGGTACTCGGCGTTGTAGCCGCTCTGCTTGACCTGAACTTCCTGGACGAAATCCGTCCGCACTTCTCCGGTTCCCGTCCCCGTGCCCCTGCCCGAAACGCCCGTCCGAATCGTCGTCGTGTCCATGCCGTCGATGACGTAACGGTTCTCGGCGCCGCTGGCGCCATCGACCATGACGCCGCCGCCGCGCGATTCGTCACTGGTACCTGGGGCGTATGTGATGACGCTCGTGAAATTGCGGCCCTTGGGAATGCGGTCGATGACTTCCTGCGTGATGCTCAGGCTCGCCGCGTTCTGCTTGACGTCGATCAGCGGTGACTCGCCGCTGACCGTCACCGATTCCGCCACGGCCGCGACGGCGAGTGTCAGGTTGACTCGAAGAACCTGCCCAAGCTCGAGGGCAATCTTGTCGACCTTCGGCGGCGCGAAGCCCGATAGGGTACCGGTGATCTCGTAGGTTCCCGGTGGAAGTGCTGGAAAGCGATAAATGCCTTCCGTATCGGTCACCGCCGAGGAAACGCCGACGAGCGCCGGACTGCGCGCCTCGATCGTCGCTCCCGGCATCACGGCGCCGGAACTGTCGCGAACCACGCCTTCGATCGATCCTCGCTGTTCCTGGGCGCTGGCCGGGACGGCAAGCGCCAGGCACACGAGGACAGCACCGAGGTGTCTCGTGTTGAACATCGACCTTCTGTCCTTTCTCCGCGACAATCGGACCCGGCGCGCTCGGTGCTCGTTGGGAGGAGAATCAGGAGGATGCCGTATAAGCCGTGATTCTGAGTACAGAAAGCGCCGCTGCCGCTGCGCAGGTATCGCGCACTTTCAGCGATCCCCGCAGCGCTGTAAACAGCCTTGGTACAAGCGCTGACGCGAAATTCCTGGCCCACGGCCCAGGAAAATCGCACGAAATGCAGAGGTCTCGAGTCGCACGAGATTTCGGGAACCTTGGGACAGATTGTCGATGGCTGGTGACGGCTGGCCCCAGGTGCCGGGCGTCAGTCCCGTCGGATTTTCGTCACGGCCGTTCGTCACCCGTCACGGGTTGCCGGCAAAGAAGCGGGCCGCCCGCGGCAACACCGAGTACTCGCAGGAGCTCGCCTCCATGACTTCGCCGTCGGTGTTGACGAGAACCGGGCGGTCGAATGCAATCGTGACCGTCGAGGCTCGCAGATAACGGACACGCGGGTCGCTGACGTGATCGCCGCCGCTGACCTTTCGAAGCAGGGCGACGAACTCGAGCGTCGGCATGTTCTCGATCACACACACATCGAGCAGGCCATCGTCGATGAGCGCCGAGGGCGCGATCAGGCGTCCGCCGCCGATCTGCCGGGCGTTGCAGACGGCAAAGGCATATGCCTCGGTCTCGATCCGATGGCCGCCCGGGTCGGCGTGCAGCGTCATGGGAACCGGATCGAAGTCCATCAATGTCTGCACGCCGCCGACGAGGTAGGCGAGACGCCCCGCAATCGACTTCATTTGTGGCGTGACGGCTTCGGACACCTCGGCGATGAAACCGCCGCCGGACACGTTGACGAACATCCGGCCGTTCAAGCGGCCGACATCGACAGTCACGATCCGTTGCTGCTGGAGCAGATCGATCGCGCGGTCGACGTCGACAGGCAGCCCGAGCGTCTGCGCAAAATCGTTGCCGGTGCCGAGAGGAACGACCCCGAAGATCACTGATTCGAGACCTCCCGCCACCGCGGCCACGCCGTTGACGGCCTCGTTGACCGTGCCGTCGCCACCCCCCACGAACAACACGTCCACACCATCGGCGACCGCCCGCTTTGCGGCCTCCTCGCAGTCACCGGGGCCGACGCTCAGCACGATCTCGACCGTCCCGAATCGCTCTTTCAGGGACAGGTTCAGATCGGCGGCGTAGGACAGCGCGCGATCGCGGCCCGCGGCAGGGTTGAGGATCACGCGTGCGCGCTTGACGTTCATAACAACCGCCCGATGGGCCCGAGATCGAGCTTCAGATCCTCCGGCGACAGATCGAATTGCGCGCCGATTTCGCGAATGGTTTCTTCGAGCCGCATGAGCGCGGTGCCGATGGCCTCGGTCTCCTCGGGCGTCAGCGTGGCATCCTCCATTCGGCGGATCGCCTGACGTTCGAGCAGTTGGCGGATTAGTTCGATCAGTGTCAGCACGAGCTTCACGACCGAACGCTTCACGTCCTCCGGATTGGCATTCCAGCGCGGAGGCCCCGTGTCTCGCGCGAGACGTTCGAGTTGCTCGCGAAGCGCTTCGAGCTCCCGTGCATCGGCTGGTGTGGCATCCAGGACCTGGCCAGCCGGAGATGGACGGCGCCGCTGCGCGCGGCGAGGCACAGGAGCGCGACGCTTCGACGGTTTGCCTGCTTTCATGCCCAGATGGCTGGAACGAACGCAAACGGAGCGAATGGCCCTGACACCGTGACCCGCTCCGCAGGCCGTGCCTCTGAAGCAGCTGCCTGCACGAGCTCGACGTAGTCACCCGAGCGGCCTTTCGGGATCAGATGGTGCAGAACAGCTCGATTCGGGCGTCCCTGTTCAAGGAATTCACGCGTGGCAATTGCGCGCACACGGTTGCAGATCCGCTCGGCAACTCTCGGGAGAGGACCTTGCTGCGCGGCGCGCCGCCGCTCGAGATAGGCGGTTCCTGATGGATCCGCACCCTTCAGATCTTTGCCGGCCGGCTCGCGTCCGAAGACACGAACGGTCATCTGTTCATGCCCGCGAACGCTGGCGAGCGCTTCTGTCAGGATCTGACATCGAAGCTGAACGATGCGAAACAACTCCTGCTCTTCGATGAAGGCTCCAAACCGCACCGGGAGGATCGCGTCGAACCGCTGCGCCAGCGCGGCAACGATCTCGTGCTGCACTTTCAGGGAAGACTCCGACAGTTCAGGCAAGTCCTCGCGCAGTTCGACCGCAGCATAGATGCTGCCGGTTGACGATTGGTGGCACTCCACGATGCTGACCGTTCGGCTGGCGATGCGGAAACTGCGTGCCCGCTGTTCGACCAGCGCGTACACGTAGACCCGCCTCATTTTGCGGTCTCTCGGCAGCAGCCTGTCTGCTGCGCACAACAGCGCCGACAGCCGGACGTAAACGAGATCGACGTTCGCCAGGGCGAGAACGAGATCGGCGTTCAGCACGACGCCGCGGTTGAGCAGATTGTCGAGCACGTCGAGCAGCGAAGCCTCCGACTCGTCGATAATGCGCGCGACCTGCGCACGCGGCGGAGGTGGCCGTTTTAGGACCGCGGCGACGGCGGAGGCGCTGGTGGCCGCACCAGTTTTGGCGGCCGTGCACGAGAAACGGTCGAGTGCCGCAAAGGACGACGGCTCACGCGGCGGAATCTCCGCCGTGAACGAAATGATAGGGAGGCCAGGGGCCTGTCAGGATCAGCTCCGCGCCCGCGGCGCCGCACGTCGTCGCAGCCTTCGCAGCCGCCGATTTGAACTTCGTTCTCCGTAGCACGGGCACCAGGAACGCGGCGTCCAGCACTGGAGGCGTCGCTGCTGCCTCCAGCGGCTCACGCCGCCTGATCTCGCGCGCGAGCTTGCCGAGAGCGCGCAAGGCGTCGTCGGCCGCTCGAACAATCTGCTGAGACTGTTCGCGCACGGCGTCGCGCGCACGCTTCTTCTCTGCGAGGAACGCCAACCCGGACGTCGAGGCCTTTCCCTTGGCCGTGGTGATGGTGTGAGCCCCTCTCGTGATCCTGACGCCCCATTCCTGGCAGCCCTTGATGCGTTTGAGGATGCTGCCGAGATCCCGTCGCCGTTCTCGCATCGCCTCGCGGGCCCGTTCGTCGCTCGAAAAGATCGTGAAGAGCTTCATCGGAATGACGGTCGCGCCGGCGACCCTCGCGAACCGTTCGACAACCGCCTCGTGAGCGACGGCGACGCGAGACACCCAGTCGAGATCGCGCAATCCACGCTCGATGCTCTCCGTACCATAGTTCGGCAGCGGCACGTCGGCGCACACCATCCAGAGGCCCTTCTCGATATCAACCAGCCGAGGCAACGACGCACCGCCAAGTCCCGATGGGCCCCGCGTCACCCGTGGACGTGTGCTTCGCTGAACGATGCAGTAGACGTAGGTGGCGATTCCAGCCATGCGCCTAGGAAGAGGATGTCATGCAGCGTCGACGATGATATCAGGCCGTGGCTCGCGGGGGCGGCTTCAAATCCTGCCGGTCCACCAGGTCTTGCGCCATTGGGCAAGCTGCGCGGCCCCTCTCGGTCCGGGTGCCAATGCGGGCGCGACGATCAGCCTCTCGATGTCGCTGGATCGAGCCGCCCTGCTTGCGGACCTGAGCTGCACCTCCTGATCTGCCGCTGCGCGGCGGCAGCGGCGGCAGTCACCGCGGCCCACGGCGTTCACGACGATCGCAGGCACGTGCACACGCAATGTCGACAAGGTCTCGAGAAGCCTTCTCGTTTCGGCGAGCGGAACAGCCGCGGGTCGTGTCACGACGACGAAGCTGGTCAGCTGTCGATCTGTCAGCAGGCCGCGCAGTCGGCGGATGCCTTTCGACATCTCGAGCAGCGCGGATCCCAGGTCGCCGATGCCGGTGACGGGCTGGTACTTCAACACGATCGCCATCAGTGCCTTCACCCAGTCCTGGACGAGCTCCGGCATCTCGAGGAGGCGCACGGCATGTCCGGTCGGCGCCGAGTCCATGACGATCAGCTCGCGATTCGCGCGCGGGGCGTCGAGCAGACGGACGACGTCGAGGATGGCAGCCAGCTCGTCGAGGCCGGGAGGCGCAAGATCGAGCAGGCCCTGCACGACCCGGCGGTCGTGCGAGATATCGATCGACGATCCGGCAGTGGCCGTGTCGAACATCGCCGCAATCGCGTTCGAGCAGCGCTCGCGCAGCGAGGTCAGGGCACGTGCGGAATCAAGATGACGAACGCAAAGGTTCCGCGGTCCACCCGGCACGGACCGCGCGCGATCGGTGACGTCGAGATCGAACGCGTCTCCGAGCGAGTGCGCCGGGTCGATCGACAACAGCTGCACCTGGAGCTCGCGGTGCGATGCCGCGACGCCGAGGGCGATCGCCGCGGCGCACGTCGTCTTGCCGACGCCGCCTTTGCCGCCAAAAATCACGAGACGCGAGGCGAGCGGATCGAACGGCAGATCGGCCGGCGCCGATCGTCGTTCGCTCGTCCTGGCCGTGACGCGGACGAGTGGCCGAGCGACCTTCGTGTCGATCGTCGAATTTCTGCGCAGCTCACGCCCTACCGACTGGAGGGCCCGCAAACCGACCGGTTCCGTGTCGCGCGCGAGCACCTGGACGAAAGACGGGGCCCGGACACCCGGCGCGCCGCGGCGAAACCGCGAGGCCAGATGCGACATCGCGCTCGACTGATATCGCCTCGCTGCGCGACACCAGCGGCACGGCTCCGAAGGCACCGGCGTGATTCCGTTCACGATGATCCGCCCGACCGGAATGCGTTCGCGGGACAACCATCCGACAGCGTCCAGGGTTTCCTCGACAGAGAGCTCCTCGGCCAATGTCACCCATGACACGTGGATTCGGCCGTCCGATCGCAGCAGCTCAGCGAGGCCTCGCGCATCATCCTGAAGTTCCCGGATCAACATGTCCGCATCGTCTGGCCGCCAGGCACCGCGCAGCGCTTCGACCATCACCCGGTGCTTCTCCTGCATGTGGTCGAAGACTTGCGCCACGCCGGCCATGGTGTCAGGCAGGGCAAGCATGCGCAGGGCGTGTCCCGTGGGGGCGGCGTCGATCACGATCGCATCGTAGCGGCCCGACTCGCCGAATCGCAGCAGCTCGAGCAGCGCGGCGATCTCGTCGATGCCCGGCAGGGTCAACGACAGCAATGCGGCGATATCGCCCTCGTCGAGCCAGGTGCCGCGCAGGGCGATGGCCTCGAGCGTCGCACGCCGCTCGCGCAACCACCGGCGCATGGCACGCGCCGCGTCGATCTCCGTAGCAAACAGAATCGCGCGGCCGGCGCGGATCCGGCGGGGCTGCGACGTCAGTCGCGCTTTCAGCACATCCCCAAGGGAAGGGGCCGGGTCGGTGGATACGACGAGCGTGCGTGCGCCATCAGCCGCAAGTGTGAGGGCATGCGCTGCCGCGCAGGTGGTCTTGCCGACACCGCCCTTGCCGCCGAAGAGGTGGTAGGTCGTGTCCGGTCCCGGCCGCCGTGCGCCTACTCGTGCTCGTCGCCACCGAAGGACGCTTCGATGCCGGTGACCTTGTAATCCTTGG
Organism: uncultured Acidobacteriota bacterium; assembly: GCA_963784195.1. Classification (GTDB taxonomy): domain Bacteria; phylum Acidobacteriota; class Vicinamibacteria; order Vicinamibacterales; family 2-12-FULL-66-21; genus CAVQAH01. The sequence goes on from CAWARA010000020.1 coordinate 228,077, forward strand.
GTGAGATGGCCGCGGCGTCGCCGCCCTGGCGCCGCTCGCGAATCTCGCGAAGTCTCGCGAGGATGTCCGACTCCAGGCGTTCGAATTCCTCCTGCTCGATCTCTCCGAGCTCGAGCCGCAGCTGGGCGGCGAGGAGTTGTTCGCGAAGGGCGGTATCGTCGTTGAGCTCGGTGTCGACGGCCGCAGCGACCTTGTCGAGCACGAACCGCAGTCCGCCGATCAGGAGGCTGTCGATGATGAACACGTTGTCGTCGCGTCCGGCTTTATGCCGGACCACCCTATCCTTCTTAATGCGCGCGCTCGAGCTTCAGCCGGATGTTGACGAAATTGTACGGCGGCCACGGCCCCGTGTACTTGAACGTCAGCTTGTCGTAGCGCAATCCAATGTCCTTCACGCGGCCGTCGAAGGCGTGCTCGGCGTCGCGGCTGACGAGGAAGGCGGCGTTCATGATCATCCGATCGCCAATCGGCTTGTTCGAGCGCGAGGCGACCGAGACGTCGCGCAGCGCCTGGAAGATCTCGTTGACGTAACGCTCCGACCTCGCCTGCAGTGCCGCGTCAATCAGACGGCCGTACTGCATGCGGGCGAAGTAGGTCGATCCCTTCTGCGAGGATATCTCTCCCTTGAGACGCCGGATGTCTTCGTCCTCTTCCTCGATCTCGCGGATGATCTGCTCGCGGTCCCACAGCACCTTCAGGCCGAACTCGAACTTGCCAGCCATCTTGTTCAGCACATCGGTGAACGCGTCATACGCCGACCGCAACAGTTCCATGATGTCGTCGTCGGTCTTGAATACCGTGCCGAAGGACATCGGGATCACCGTGTGCTGCTGCATCACCGTTTCGTTGACCCGCTGATGGGCGAGCACGTTGTCGCGCGTCGGATCCTGGACGACCATTGGCGTGTTGGAGACGACAGCCGCGATGTCCTTGTAGTGCACCGTCTGCACTTCGGCGGGGTCAGACCCGATGCCCAACGGCCCGAACCGCAGCTGCCGCGCCGACTTGATGATGCAGTAGACGTACTTGCCTTCGTTGTTGTCGTCAGACGATGCGGCTTTTTCGGCCCCGGGCGATGCGGTGCGCGACGCGGTGGGCATGCGCACGCGCTCGAGCTTTCCACGCGATGTGGGCGTGACGGCCGCGCGGGCGGCGCGTTCGCGTGCGGGGAGCGTCGTCGATCGGCTTGCGGACTTGGTCCTCCCACCGGACTTCGGTTTCGACTTCTGACTCTTGGCCATGGATGTACGGGTGTGCGGGCTTACTTGGCTCTATGCGGTCGTGCCGGACGCCGGACCGTTTCGGCCTTACGCGCGGCCAGCATCCGCTGAATCTCTGCCACCAGCGCATCGGGCAGACACGGCTTGGTGACGAACGAATCACACCCGGCCTGCCGCGCGCCTTCGGCGTGACCGGCGAGCGCGTGACCCGTCAGCGCCACCACCGGGATATGCCGTGTGCGATCGTCGAGTTTCAATCTCCGTGTCGCCTCCCAGCCATCCATCTTCGGGAGCGCCAGGTCCATCAGGATGATGTCCGGCATCAACTCGAGGGTCTTGTCGATCGCCTCGAACCCGTTGGTCGCTTCCGCGACACGGAACCCGGAGAACTGCAGGTAGGCCGCGTACATTTCACGGGCGTCTTGATAGTCCTCGACGACCAGCACGAGCGGACTCGCGAGATCTGTCATGCCGTCCAATGAACCTTTGTGTGAACCCGCGTGTGAACCATCGTCTGAACCTCGTGTGAACCGTCTGAACCTTCGTGTGAACCCCCGTCTTACCGTCTCCTCGGGCGCGCCGGCAACTTCAGCGTGAAGTTCGACCCCTGCCCCACGGTGCTCTTCAGATCAATCGTGCCGCCGAGCATCTGCGCAAGTCGGCGGCAAATGGACAACCCGAGGCCGGTGCCGCCGTATCCCCGCGCGGGCGAACTGTCGAGCTGACGAAAATCCTCGAACACCTTGTTCTGCGACTCCACCGGGATGCCCACGCCGGTGTCTCGCACTTCGATCGAGACCATGCGGCCCGCCCCATCATACGACGCGGCGATGATCACAGAGCCGGCCGGCGTGAACTTGAGCGCGTTGCTCAGCAGGTTGAGCACGACCTGCTTCACCTTCTGGCGATCGCTCTTGAGCGGCGGCAGCTTGCCACGAGTCTTTGCAGTGACCTCGAGATTCGACCGTTTGATGATCGGCTCGAGCTCCGACATGACCTCGTTGATGAGATCGGGAATCTTGAAGGTCGACAGGTTCAGCGGCATCCGCCCCGCTTCGATTCGGGTGATGTCCAGAATGTCGTTGATCAGGGCCAGCAGGTGACGCGAGTTCGAATCGATGCGGCTGAGGCTCTTCCGCTGGGCGTCGGACACCTGCCCGGTGACCCCGTTCAGCAGCATGTGCGTGTAGCCGAGAATCGCGTTCAGCGGCGTTCTGAACTCGTGCGACATGTTCGCGAGAAACTGCGACTTCAGCGCCGAAGCCTGTTCGACCTCGATGTGCTGGCGTCTCAGCAACTCGTTTTGCTGCGCGAGCTCCGCCGTGGCTTCCTGCACCTTGCGTTCGAGCTCCGCCGAGCCCTGCTTCAGCTGCTCGTAAAGGCGGGCCTTGTCGATCGCTTCGGTGAGGTCGTGCAGAATCGTCACGACCCAGACCAACTCGCCCTGTTCCGAGAGGATCGTGCCCGCCAGCGCTTCGACCGGCAGCGAGCGGCCGGAGGCGGGATCGGCGAGCTGAATCTCTCCGCGATATCGCTGCTCGCCCGTGCGCGTGAGCACGTTCGACACGAACGAGGTGAGGTTCGCGCCGTTCGCACGCACCCGGCGCTGCGCCGCGTCCGCCGCACTGACTGGCACGTTGAACAGCCGCTCTGCCGGCTCGTTCATCAAGACGATGTCCCCTTCCTGATCGGTGACCAGGATGGGATCGGCGACCGAATCGATGATCAGATCGAGCCGATGACGCTCGTCGCGAACCTCCGCCTGCGCGAGCCGAAACGTGCGGTAGCTTTCCTCGATCTCCTCGCGCGCCCGCGCAAGGTCGGTGATGTTCCGCAGGATCGAGACGACATAGGTACCCTGCCGCTCATCTTTCGCTCGCGAGCTCATGAGCTCGAACAGCAGATCGGATCCCTCGAGCGGATCGACGAGCAGCAACTCGCGCCGCGACAGATCCGTATGCGCGACCGCGCTCGTCGACAGCGCCGCCGAAAACAGCATGTTGTTGAGCGCGACAGCCCGCCGCCACCCTTCGCTCGCGTCCTCGGGCGCCGCAAAGAGTTTTTCGGCATGCGTGTTCGCGATGATCAACTTGCCTTCCGTGTCGGTCAGCAGGATTGGGTCGGTCACCGCGTTGATGATGCTGTAAAGCAGCATCCGCTCCTGACCGAAGCGCGTCTCCGCCAGGAGCTGACGGCTGTGCAGGCGGCCCACCTGCTTCGACAGGAGACGGTTCAGCCACATCACATCGGGGTGGATCTCAGGTCCGCCTGAACTGACGATGAGGATGCCGTGACTCGTCTGATCGTCGTCGGTGCGCAGCGGGACGACATGAAACACGCCGCCGTCAATCAGCGTGCGAAAGCCACCAACGTTGTCGAAGTAGATCGGATCGCTGCCGCTCATCGCCCGGACGAACGGATGCGATGAGTCATCGAGGCTGATGTAGAAGTCGGCGACCGCGGCCGTGGAGAGACCGTGTTCGGCGACGAGCACGAGATGCGGACCGGCAGGCTCGATCATGGCCACAATCGCCTGCCGCGTGCCTACGTGGCTGGCGAGCCAGTCCACCGCATACCGGGCAGACGCCTGAAGATCGATGCTGTTCAGCAGAAACTCGGCGCATCCGAGCTTCGCCTCCAGATCGGCCTCCGACGTGACAGGCAGGACGGGAGCCACGAAGGGACGCACGCGCTAGGTCTCCGACACGCGCCTCCGCGCGGTTGTGCGGCGAACTTTTGTCGCCGCCAACTCGGCGCGCAGCGCCGCGTTCTCGCTCGCGAGCTCGGCCTGGGGACGGGAAACCGGGGCCACCTGCCCAACGGCTTCCGAATACTTCAAATAGGTATCGATTGACGCCACGACAACGCGCGCTTCAACCGTGATCAGATCGATGCCCACGAGGGAAACCCGGACCCAGGCATCGATGACGATGCCCTTGTCCAGGACGCGGTCGAGCACGTCGATGAGGCTGGTGCCTCCCTGTTGTCGTTCAACTGCCATTCTGTGCTCCTGCTGGCCGTTCGCTGTGCCGACCCATCACTACCGGCGGCGCTTGGGGACCGCCGTCGTCGATAGCGCCTCTACCTTACGCTCGAGCTCCCGTATCTGCGCGCGCAAGGCCTCGTGTTCCGGAAGCATCCGACGCTCACTGCCCGGCGACAGGTCGCGGTCGTAACGCCACCAGTCGAGCCCGATCTCCTGCGCCTTGTCCAACGAACAGATCAGAAGCCGAATGCGAATCGTCAGCAGTTCGACTTCGGCGAGCGAAACCTTGATATCGCCGGCAATGACCAGTCCCTTGTCGAGCACGCGGTCGAGCACATCGACCAGCCCGGTCGAGCGATGGTGAGACGGAAGCTCGAGTGCCATGCGCCCGCGACTATATCTCACGGGTAGTAGGCCGGGCAATCGCCGGCGCATCTACCGCATAGCACGACGTGAATGGCTGAGCTCCCGGCAACACCGCTACGGATCGACACGCCCTCTCGACGCGTTTCCTCGACATCACCGTCGCGCGTCAGACGATGCCGAGATCGCTTCGACCAGCTCCCCCGTCTTCTCATCACGATGGATGCGCGTCGCGACGTCCGCCTGCGCAATGATGCCGGTGAGCCGGCCACCACCGTCGACGACCGGCATGCGCCGCACCTGGCGCTCGGCCATCAGCGAAACGGCCCGCTCGACATCGTCATCCTCGCGACACGTGGCAGGTGACGACGTCATGGCATCCTTGACGGTCGCGCCGTCGACCGGCCGGTTGCGCGCCACGACTTTGGTGACCAGATCGCGATCGGTAACGATACCCACCAAACGGCCAGAGTCGCGCGAGTCCACGACAGGCAACGAGCCGACGTCATGCTGCCGCATCATGTCAGCCGCGTGGGTCACGGAATCCCCAGGCTCGCAACAGAATGGTTTCGCTGTCATGACCTCGCTGCACTTTGGCACGTGCCCTCCTTTCTTTGTGCGCGTGGGGCCCCACCCCCACGCGCCTCTACGCGCTGCTCGCGACGGCCTTTGGCCTTGCCGCCGCTCCCGCGGCGGCCTTAACGCAGCTCCATTCGGCCTCGTCCCCACGCCTTCCGCGACGGCCTTTGGCCTTGCCGGGGAGCGGCTCGAGGCGCGGATGATGGAGCCATGCAAGGCGAGATCCAGCGATTTACGGGCAAAAACCCGTAGTCGCCGGCTCTTGTGTAGGGATCTGCGGCAAGCCTGGAGCGGAAACCAGACAAATCCTGCAGATTAGCTGGCCGTCAGGCTGCGGCGACGGCTGCAGCCATCGCTCGCTCGAAGGCTGCATCCCGGGCCCGGATCCGCAGTTCTTCGGCCATCATCGCTGGCAGACGCTGGTCGCCCAGGGACGCAATCCGCGAGCTCGTGTGCTCGCCGTCGATGGCCATCGCTGTGTGCACGCAGTGCTTGCTCCTGCCCAGCCGAAGCGTCAACGAGCGCTCGGCGTCTCCCAGGCGCACCCGCTCGATCGGTGACCTTCCTGGCTCGATGGCGAGCTCGACCTCGAGAGGTTGTGACAGCGACGAGGTCAACCAGGCGGCATAGAGCTTCGCTGCCACGCCATCCGATCCGCTGATGCGCAGATGCGTGAAGGACCGTGCAGTGTCGCGAACGCGGGGGATGTCGAAGAATGACGCCATCAACGTGCGCCATCTCGTCAGCCTCGCCCAGCGGAGATCGCTGAAGGCGGTCCGATCGATCAGGTGCTGCGCCTGCTTCCACGACGCGAACGGGTCGCTCTCGTCGAGGACCATGCGATCCGCAAGGTCGGCAAGGTCGCGAAGAAGTTCTTCTGTGCCTCCGCGGTACCACACGAGGGTCGGAAGGTTCGAGAGTCTGAGTGCGGCAACGGCGTTGTCCACAAACTGGGGCTTCAGCCCCGTAAGCGCCACGATCTGCCCGGAAACCGTTGCCGGCGGCGCTGGAACGGTTCCGTGAGAGATCACGATCGCACGGATGGCACACTGCGACGCGAGATGCTGCAGGGCCTCCTGTGTCTCGGGCAATCGCTCAGCGGCTGCAATCGCGACGACGGTTGCCATCAGGGAACGGGCGTGCACCGGGTTTTGCTCGGCGCCACTCTGGAGCGCCTCGTTGATCTCCGAAAACGGGACGGTCGCCCCGGCCGGCGTATTCGCTTGTGTATCGGTCATAACGTTCTCCATCGACGGCCTTCGCGCGCGATCAGGGCATCTGCCTCGTCCGGCCCCCACTCGCCAGCTTCGTAGGTCGGAATCTCCTGCGCGCGCTCGTCACGCCATCGCTCGTGGATCGGCGTGATCAAGGCCCAGGATGCCTCGACGAAGTCGTGGCGCGCGAACAAGGTCGGATCGCCGAGCATCGCATCGAGCAGCAGGGTCTCATAGGCTTCGGGCACCTCTCCGCCGAACGCCGTTCCGTAACGAAAATTCATCATCACCGGCGCGAGCTGCATGCGGGTGGCCGGCAGTTTCGCATCGAACCGGATCGAGATGCCTTCATCCGGCTGCACGTTGACGATGAGGAGATTCGACGCGACCGGGGTCGAACTGACGCGCCGGAAGATCTCGAGCGGCGGGCGCCGGAACTGAATGGCAATCTCCGTCGTGCGTTTCGGCATGCGTTTGCCGGTGCGGACGTAAAACGGCACGCCCGCCCAGCGCCAGCTGTCGAGGTGCAGCCGGGCCGCGACATAGGTCTCGGTGACCGACCCGGCGTTGACACCTGGCTCGCGCCGGTAACCTGCGACCTCTTGTCCGTTGACCCACCCGTCACCGTACTGCGCGCGGACGACGTTCGCGAGCGGTCCATTCTCCTGGACGAGCGGCTGTATCGAGAGCAGCGCGTCCATCTTGCGATCGCGAACGCTCTCCGCCGTGAATGCAATCGGCGGTTCCATCGCGATGAGCGTCAGCAGCTGCATGAGATGGTTCTGGACCATATCGCGAAGCGCGCCGGCATGCTCGTAGTATGCAGCGCGGCGTTCAACACCCACGGTTTCGGCCGCGGTGATCTGCACGTGATCGATGTAGCGCCGGTTCCAGATCGGCTCGAACATGCCGTTGGCAAACCGGAACACCATGAGGTTCTGAACCGTTTCCTTGCCGAGGTAGTGATCGATGCGAAAGACCTGATCCTCGTCGAAGTGCTCGTGCACCCGCCGATTGAGCTCGCGGGCGCTGTTCAGGTCGGTACCGAACGGCTTCTCGATGATGATGCGCCGCCATGCCGGCTCGGGAGCTGACGACAACCCTGCCTGCCCGAGCTGCGTCGTGACCGGACCGTAGACTTCCGGCGGAACGGCCAGATAGAACAGAACGCCTTCGTCGCCTTCGATCTCCTTCAGCTTGTCGCGCAGTCGCGCATAGAGGGCCGGATCGTCGAGCTCCCCTCTCACATAGAACAACCTCGATGCGAGCGACTCCGCCACTTCATCTGTCGACCCCTTGTCATGCGCGAACTCTCGCAGGCTGTCGCGGAAGATCGTGCGAAACCCTTCGTCGTCGTTCTCGCTTCGCGCGACACCGATGACCGCGAATCTCGCCGGCAGGCGCCGCCCCCGTGACAGGCTCCAGAGCGCCGGCAGCAACTTCCGGCGCGTGAGATCGCCGGATGCGCCGAAGATCACGAGCGTCGTAGGTCCAGGTGTCGGCTCGATGCGGAGGCCGTCTTGCAGCGGATTGGTTTGCAGGCTCATCGTTGTCCGTCGCGCGTCGCCCGAAGTTCGCTAATGGCGAATGGGCCAGCACCCAGACTACAGGCTTCGCGCGCGGCTCTTCAAGGCAAGCTTCAACGCCGAGTCGCCAGGTAACCCGCGATCGCGTCGAGTTGGTCCGGCGTGAGACGGTTCTTGAAGGCGGGCATCTCCGCGTCGGGGTTGACCGCCTCTGGATCGGCGATCCAGAGGCGCAGCGCCGAAAGATCGTGTTTCCGGCCGATATCCGACAGCTCGGGACCGTCTTTGCCGCCCTTCCCATCGATGACATGGCAGCCAATGCAGTGCCGGGCGTACACGGCAGCGGCAGTTTCAATCTGCGGCGCGAAGCCCGGATACGATTCGCGCGACAGCCGCCTGACGTGGGCCACAATCGCCGCCACTTCCCGTTCGTGAAGCGTTGACGTACGCTCGCGAACTCCCGGCGCGATGACTTCGGGATCGATGACGTGACCGGCGAGCCACTCCGTGCCGCGTCCCATGGTGGCGTGGTCGAGCGCATCGGCCATGCCCGTATCGGCGTGACAGCGGGCGCAGCCGCTTGCGGCGATGAACGTGCGGCCGCCGATCTCCTCCAGGGTCCATCCCTCCCGTGGTGATGCGCTCATCGGCCGGTCCCGCCATCCCAGCGTCGTCAACGCGACGACGGCGACCAGCCCGACGATGACCGCTGACATGATGAACGGCCGGTGGCGAGGATGCCGCTCGGCCCCACGGTCGATCCACGGGAGCAGCGCAAGAAATACCGCAGCCACGCCGGGCACGACGAGCGCACCGACAACCTCCAGGCGGCCGGGGAAATACTTCAGCAACTGGAAGAGGCCGAGAAAATACCACTCGGGCCGCGGGATGTACGTGGCGTCGGTGGGATCCGCCGGCGGCTCGAGCGCCGGCGCTCCGCCGAATGCCATCACGGCCAGCGCGGCGAGCACCACACTCACCGCCGTGACATCGCGCGCTGCGTGAAACGGGTAGAACGGAGACGGGGAACCGTCGCGTGGCCGAAGAGGGCCCGAGATGCCCTGGCGGCGCATCATTGCAACGTGCGTGGCGATCAAGGCAACGAGCACCGCCGGGAGGAAGATGACGTGCACGGAGTACCAGCGCGTCAATGTCAGCGCGCCGATCGTGGCGCCTCCCTGCAGGACGGCGGCGACGGCATCACCCGCGATCGGCATCAACCGCGAGATGTTGATCGTCACGACCGTCGCCCAATACGCACGCTGATCCCATGGCAAGAGATAACCAGTCAGCGCAAAACCGAGCACGAGGCCAAGGAGGGCGAGGCCGGAAAGCCAGGTGAGCTCGCGCGGCGGCTTGTAAGCGCCATAGCAGACAACGCGGAGCAGATGAAGAACCAGAAACACGACGATGAAGCTGGCACCAAAGTGGTGCAGGCCGCGCACGACACGCCCCGGCGTCGTCGAGTCGATGAAACGAATGCTGTCGTAGGCGTGGTCCGGCGTGGGTGCGTAGTAAAGGGTGAGGAAGGCACCCGTCAGGACCTGTACTGTCAGCAGGCCCAGCAGGACACTGCCGAGCGTGAACAACCACCCGGTGCCAGCGGGCAGCGGTTCATCCAGCAGGACTTCACGGATGCGTCGAACGCCGGTCCGCTGATCGAGCCACTCGCCGATCCGTTCGATCACAACTGCACCAGGATTGACTTGTTCGTGCCGTCGACGCGCGCCTGCAACCGATCGAGTGGTCGTGGTGGAGGACCCGCGATCACGCGGCCTTCCGCATCGTAGGCACCGCCGTGGCATGGGCACCGGAAGCGCTTCGCCGGTGCATCCCAGAGCACCTGACATCCGAGGTGGGTGCACGTCGCGGAAAACGCCCGAACGTCCTGGGTTCCGGTCCAGACCAGGAACACGGTCTGCCGCGCGCGGCCGCGGTACCATCCGTCAGCTCGCGGAACGGACAAGACGCGCGCGACCGGCACGTCGGGCACGAGGTCGCCGAGCGTCCCCGCGCGGATCCATCGCTCGACCGGAGCGCCGCGCGCAGGTCGAACTGCGAACGCACCGAGCAGCGCTGCAAGGGCACCGCCGAACAGCGCGCCGATCCCATTGACGAAGATGGTCAGCGCACGGCGCCGGGAGGGTTGGTGATCAGTGTGTGGAGGCATTGGTCCGAAGTTCGCCTTGCGAACCCGGGGCCAGCTCCGTCGCCGCCTGGGACGAGCCGGCAACCGCCGCTTTCGCGACAGCTGCGGCCCGGCTGCTTGCGGGATTCGTAAAGCGCTTTCGGATGTTACCTGTTCTGGCTGACTTTCTGGAGGTATTCACGCGCCTTCGGCGTGCCGAGCATCTTCAGGGAATTGTGAATCTCGTTGCGCAGGGTGACGTCCTGCTCGCGGGTAGCAATCTGAATGAGCTCGGCTTCCGCACGCGCATTGAAGAGCCCCTTGATGATCGCGCGCTTCATCTCGACATTAGCGCTACCGTAAAGGACGAGCAACGGCTCGTTGCCGCCGGCATTGCCAAGCGTGACGATCGCGCGATTCCGAAGTTCGGGGTTCTTCTCCTGCTTGACGATGGTGAGCAGCGCCGGTTGATCGAACCGCTCGCCGAGAGACTTGACGACCTGAGCGCTTGACCGCCAGATCGCTGACTGAATAGACCTGCAGCAGCTCCTTTGAGATCTCCGGCCCTCCGAAGCGGCCCAGTTCGCGGACCGCGACCACGCGCAGCGGCTCGGGAGCGGTCAGCGCAACCTGAACGACCGTGTCACGAGCCTGAGGCTTACCCGACTGCGCCAGGACGAACAGCGCACGGCCCGCCGGCCCTGGGTGTTGTGCCTCGAGCGCGATCTGGCGAAGCACGGGAATCACCTTGTCGGCATCGGACTGAATCAGATAACCGAGCGCCTGGATGCGCTGATCGATATCTGGATGGAACCCCTCGGGAATCCACACGGATGCCGGTCGTGGCGGTGCAGGCGGTGCGGGCGGTGCAGGCGGCAACAGGCCCGCTGGCTCGGCCGGTGGCGGCGGTGGTGGTGGTATCGGCGGTTCGGGCACACGCCGGCCAGCCGCAACCTGACCAGGTTTTCGCGGCGACGAAGGTGGTTTCACTGGCTCAGGTGGCCGGACAGCGGCAGGCGCTCCCGGTGGCGGTGGAGGCGGTGGCGGTACCGCCGTCCACCAGAGAACATCGCTCCGGCGGAGTCGAACGGCCATCTCGATCCGCAACGCACCCGCAGGCTTCACCCAGAGGCTCGACGGATACTCCTGCTCGAGACGAACGACGGCCTGGAGCGCCGCAGCAGCATCGCCGGCGTGATACAGGCTGTGGGCAAGCCAGTAGATCGCCTCGTCACGGCCAGTCTCTTTTGGATCAGCGGCAGCTGTCTTCAACACCTCGATGGCGCGCGTCCACTGTTCATCAGCGATCAGGTCTTTCGCCTCTGCGAGGCGTTTGGACTCGACGGGCCAGCCAGCACGGGCCGCGGCGATGCCGACGTTGAACGTCATCGCCACGATCACAGTTGCGAGACCAACCCAGCGTGTATGTCTAATCAACATGTCCGTACCCTTGCCGATTTTCCGTTTATCAGAATCCGCTGACGACGACATCCATCTTGGTCACGAGATCCCGCTTGTGAATCAACCGCTGGATCTGCTGAAGGGTTGCGGGTTCAGGGTTCGACGACATCGACGTCTGCAGCAACACCAGCTCGAGATCGCCCATCACCCGTGCCACCGACTTCAGCCCGCGCTCCTCTGCCGCCAGACGGTACAAGCGCGTGTCGCTCAGGAGCGTGGACGCCAGTTGCCGCTCGTACGCCCAGTCCTGAGCCGACGATCGATGCGCGTCCTTGTTCGCCAGGCCGTAGACGACCAGCTTCGAGCGCTCGAAGTGCTGCTCGCTCAGCGAGACAAGCCCGGCGTCGGGAGACCATTCCTGGGCAGGTGCCGCGGCCACCGGCTCGGGAGGCTTGGGCGCGGGGCTCACGTTGCCCGCGAGCGCGGACTCCTGCAACTGCCGGCGTGATTCGACGATGTAGGCCACGCTGATCGAGACCAGCGTGATGAGGGCGGCCATCGCCGCATAGACGACGTAGCGACCGCGATACCTGGGGCTGAAGGAGCGAACGCCTTCGGGCGCCAGGCTTTCGGACTCATCACGAATCGCAGCGTCGAGCCTCGTCATGAAGCCGGTCCAGTCGCCGCCGGCAGGTGCAGAAATATCCGGACGCGTCGCGAGGGCCGCCTGAATCGTCCTCATGTCGTCGAGTGCCTGACGGCAATCGGCGCACGACGTCAGGTGTGTTTCGACATCAAGTCGAGCCCGCGCATCGAGCTCGCCGTAGAAATAGAGCTCGATGGTGCCGGTGGCCTGCAGATGACAGATGGTCATGCCCGACCTCCTGCCGTGACGTTGGCTGCGGTCAGCGCACCGCGCAGCCGGTGGATGGCGGCATGAAGCTGCCGTTTGACGGTGCCCTCCGCCAATCCGAGCGCTTCCGCGATCTCGCAGAGTTTCAGGCCCTGATGATGCCGCATGACGAAGACGATCCGCTGCCCCTGGGGAAGCCTGGCGATCTCCGCTTCCAGCACGTCCCCCAGCTCCCCGGCATAAGCGCACTCTTCTGGCCCGGGCGCCTCTTCCGGGGTGTTCAACAGGCGCTGCTCGGCCTCTTCACCCATCGGCGTCGAGGCCGCGGGCGATTTCCGACGACGGTGATCTATACAGGCATTCATGGCAATGCGGTACAGCCAGGATGTCAATTGGGCGTCTTGCCTAAACTTGTCGAGAGAGCGGTAGACCTTGATGAAGACTTCCTGCGCGATATCTTCGGCGTCGAAGTGATTGCCCGCGAATTGATACGCGACTCGATACACCATCGACCGATGCCGCTCCACGAGGGCCTGAAAAGCGGTCGGGTCGCCCCCCGCCGCGCGGATGATCAGATCCGAATCAGCCATTCAGGCCCGTGTCATCTATATGACGCACCGTTTCACGCCGGGGTTGATCGAACGACAATCCTCAATGGGATGAAGGGGTTACGGACAACGTAGCCGTAGTTCGTGGTTCGTGGCTCGTTGCTCGTAAGACTGCAAGAATATCGTGCGAACCGTAACGGGCTACGAGCCACGAGCCACGAGCGACGAACCACGGCGAGCGACCTCCGCTTATACTGGTGAGATGCCCACGTCCGCAAAGAGCACTTCTACCATCGCCAACGCGCTGAGGCGCAACGTCGCCATCATCGCCCACGTCGACCATGGGAAAACGACCCTGGTCGACGCCATGCTTCACCAGAGCGGTATTTTTCGAGCCAACGAGCGGGTCGCCGAACGCGCGATGGACAACACCGACCTCGAGCGCGAGCGTGGCATCACAATCCTGGCGAAGAACACGGCGGTTCATTACGGGGATTTCCTCATCAATATCGTCGATACGCCAGGACACGCGGACTTCGGTGGCGAGGTCGAGCGCACCCTCGCGATGGTCGACGGCGTCCTGCTGCTGGTCGATGCCTCGGAAGGTCCCCTGCCCCAGACGCGCTTCGTTCTCCGGAAAGCCCTCGAACGGCGTCTGACGCCAATCGTCGTGATCAACAAGATCGACCGCGCCGACGCGCGTCCGCAGGAAGTGCTGAACGAGGTGTACGACCTCTTCATCGACCTGGATGCGACCGAGGAGCAGATTGATTTCCCGGTGCTCTACACCAGCGCGCGGGCCGGCACGTCGAGCCTGACGGCGAACGACCGCGGTCAGGATCTGCGCCCGCTGTTCGATACCATCGTGGACGGTGTGCCGCCACCGCGCGGGGACGGCGAGGCTCCGCTCCAGATGCTCGTGGCCAACCTCGATTCGAGCGACTACCTGGGGCGTATTGCGATCGGGCGCATCTTCAACGGCCGGGTCAAGGTCGGCGATCCGATCGCGGTCTGCAAGCTCGATGGCAGCGTCCAGGAGACACGAGTCACGAAGCTGTTTGCCTTCGAGGGCCTTCGCCGTGTCGACATCACCGAGGCGGCCGCCGGGGATATCGTCTGCCTCGCCGGCATAGAAGACATCACGATTGGCGAAACCATCGCGGACGTCGAGCACCGTCTGGCGATGCCGCCGATCGCGGTCGACGAGCCGACGGTATCGATGATCTTCGGCGTGAACACCTCGCCGATGTCGGGCCGTGACGGACAGTTCGTCACGTCTCGGCAAATCAAGGACCGGCTCGACCGCGAACTGCTCGGCAACGTCTCGATCCGCGTCGAACCGACCGAATCCCCCGAACAGATGAAGGTCCTCGGGCGCGGCGAGCTCCAGTTGTCGATCCTGATCGAGATGATGCGCCGCGAGGGTTACGAGCTGCAGGTATCGCGGCCGGACATCGTGACGAAAGCCATCGACGGCAAGGTGTTCGAACCCGTCGAAGATCTGGTCATCGACGTGGCGGAGGAGTTCCAGGGAGTCGTCATCGCGCAGATCGGCATACGCCGCGGAACGATGACGAAGATGGTCAACCACGGGAGCGGCCGGGTGCGGCTGGAGTTCCGGATCCCCGCGCGCGGCATGATCGGTTTCCGCTCGCAATTCCTGACGGAAACCAAGGGCACCGGCATCATGAACCACCTCTTCGCCGGTTGGGAGCCATGGCACGGCGCCATCCCGTCACGCGCGACCGGAGCCCTGGTCGCCGACCGGACCGGCACGGCCACCGCGTACGCGCTCTCCAATCTCCAGGAGCGTGGCGAGATCTTCATCGATCCTACGACCCAGGTGTACGAGGGGATGATCATCGGCGAGAACGCGCGAATGAACGATCTGGACGTCAACGTGACGAAGGAAAAGAAACAGACCAACATGCGCGCGTCGACGGCTGACGAAGCCATCCGCCTGATTCCGCCGCGCAAGCTGGGTCTCGAACAGGCCATCGAATTCATCAACGACGACGAGCTCGTCGAGGTGACGCCGGTCAGCATCCGCCTCCGCAAGCGAATCCTGGCGCCGAACATGCGGCCTAAACGAGCTGCCGAGTGATTGCTACTGTTACGGAGTGGACGGAGGTAACGGAACGAGCTTCAACTCGGAGACGCGGAGCAACGGAGGCGAACAGACTGGACACTGCAAACGACGCGGTGCAGCCGATGCCGCCGCGCGTGCGCGGCGAGCGATCGACCGACACCGTGAGGCCACAAGCCGCGATTGATCGCGTGGGCGGCTTGTGGCCTCACGGTGTCGGTCGATCGCTCGGCCCGGCCGATGGCCGGGCCGGCATCGGCTCTGAACGCTGCGGTTCAGAGTGAACTCCGTTCCTCTGAGTCTCCGTTTTTGAAGCTCGTTCCGTGCGCTCCGTCACCTCCGTCCGCGGTATTAAAGCACCACCCACCTGACCGTGTTCCCCCGTGATGCGAGAAACCGTTCGAAGTCCGCGCGTGAGATCGTCAGGCTCGCGGTGTTGATGTTCGGATGAAAGATCAGCCTGTCTGCGCGCTTCAGATCGGCGTCGACGATCACGCGAACGGACTGGGTGGTGTCGTTGAGGAGTCCGAAAGGTGAAACCGACCCTGGGGTCAGTCCCAGACGGGCCATGAGCCGTTCGGGCGAGCCAAAACTCAGACGGTCGTCACCGATCACTTTGACCAGATGCCTGAGATCGGCCAGCTTCTCGATCCCGAGGATCACGAGGTAGTGCCTGTCGCCCTTCTTGTTTCTCAGGAAGAGATTCTTGACCTGGGTGGCGTCGATGCCGGCCCAGTGCTGAGCGGCCTCGTCACCGGTGAATACCGGTGGATGCCGATGCAGGTCGTAGCCGATCCCCAACCCATCGAGTGCTGACGTGACCTGCGCAATCTGATCGCTCATGCGCCGCGATCATACGGCACCGCTCAGCCATCCTCGTTCTCACGCCTGGGAGTTCTGAGAACTTCCACCTTGACCTTCACCAGGCCGTCGCGAATAAAGCGCAATCTTCTCGCGGCGCCCTTGGACACATCGATTATCGTGCCCTTGCGATAGTTCTTGCCGTAGGGACCGCGGTCGATGACCCGCAGGACGACGCGACGGCCGTTCTCGAGGTTCGTGACCCTCACCACCGAGCCCAGTGGCAGCGTGCGATGCGCGGCGACCATCTCGTTCTGATCGAAGATCTCGCCGCTCGCGGTCTCGTCGCCGTGGAAACCTGGGCCGTAGTAGGATGCGAGGCCTGTCTGGGATCGGGGATACGACGGTGCAGAGGCGGGTCGCGCGGACAGCGCAGCCAACGCCAGCACGGACAGCAGAACGGCGATCAAACCCAGCCGATGGGGACTTCGCACTCGCACCTCCGGCATCTCGATTGAAAGATCAGGGCCAACTCCCAGGGCTAGCGCGACGGTTTCGCCGGAGCTCGACCATGACGACACTGACCAGCCGGTTCGACGAGGCCTTTCGCTACGCGCATGAGGTGCACAACGATCAGAAGCGGAAGGGCACCGCGGCACCGTATGTCGGCCACCTGATGGGTGTCGCGTCAATCATCCTGGATGATGGCGGTACGGAGGACGAAGCAATTGCCGGGCTCTTGCACGACGCCGCAGAAGACCACGGCGGACGTTCGCGGCTGGACGATATCCGCGCCCGGTTCGGCGAGCAGGTCGCCCGCATCGTCGAGGACTGTACGGACTCCTGGGAAACGCCGAAACAGCCGTGGCTGAACCGGAAAAGTGCCTACATCGAGCACGCGCGCCACCTTGCGCCGGCCAGCCTTCGTGTATCGGCTGCGGACAAGGTCCACAATTCCTACGCGATCCTGCGCGATCTCCGGAATCAGGGCGAGCAGGTGTGGGAACGTTTCAGCGCGTCGCCCGACGACGTGATGTCGTACTACGAGTCGCTGGTGCGGGCGTTCCGCGAGGCCGGGGGCGGCCGGCTCGTCGATGAGTTGGAGCGCATCGTCCGGGGGATCCAGCGGGAGATGGGGTACTGACTTGAGATGGGCGATGGGCGATGGGCAATGGGGGGCATGGGCGATGGGCAATGGGCAATGGGCGATGGGCAATGGGACGCTCACCGAGGGCTTTTGACAGCTTGTCACTGAGAGTGCGTTGAAGTCCGAGATCGGCTATAACTGTAAGGTTACTGCGGAGGAAAGGAGCCTACGCTAATGCGAGTTCGACACGTGGCGCTTGCCACACTCATGGCGGCTGTAGCGTTGACCGCGCCGGCCGTTGCACAGCAGGCCGGCACGCTTCGGCAGCCGGACGTCATCTTCGTGCCCACACCGCCAGAGGTCGTGGATGCGATGCTGAAACTGGCGAACGTGACCGCGAAGGACGTGGTCTACGACCTGGGCTGCGGAAACGGCATCATCGTAGCGACTGCGGCGCAAAAGCACGGCGCCCGGGCCGTCGGCATCGACATCGATCCCCAGCGGATCAAGGAGTCCAACGAAACGGTTCAGAAGATGAACGTGACCGACAAGGTCAAGATTCTGAACGAAGATCTGTTCGAAACCGACATCAGCCAGGCGACGGTCGTGACGCTGTACCTGCTGCCGTCACTCAACCAGAAGCTGATCCCGAAATTGAACAAGGAACTGAAGCCGGGCACCCGGATCGTGTCCCAGAGCTTCGACATGGGCGAGCAGAATCCAGCCGAGAAGACGGTCGACGTCAACGGCCGGATGGTTTACCTGTGGCGGACCCCTCTGAAGGAAGCGGCCAAGTAATCGTGAGTCGTGCCGGGCGCCGAAGCTGCGGCTTCAGCGTCCGGCCATTCCCATCTCCTGCTCCAGGCGCGCGAGCGCGCGATCGATCATCCCGAAGCCTTCCTCGAGCTCCTTCTCCGTGACGCACAGCGGCGGGTTCGTGAAGAACGTGTGCCAGCGGACGAACGTGTAGAGCCCCTCTTCGCGCAAGAGCTGACCGAGCCGTCGCGTTTCGTTGGAAGTCTGGCCGAAAGGTGCCAGGGGTTCCTTCGTGCGCGAATCGCGCACCAGCTCGAAGATGCCGAACAGGCCAATCGAACGGTGCGCGCCGATGCTCGGATGCTTCACGGCCATGTCCGCCTGCAGACGTTTCATCACCGGAGCCAACCGTCGTGCATTTCCGATCAGATCGTCGTCTTCGTAGACCTGGAGCGTTGCGAGCGCGGCCGCACAGCCGAGCGGATGGCTGTTGTAGGTCAGGCCTCCCTGGAAGACCTTCTCGCGGAAATGATCGGCAATCGGTTGCCTCAGACCGACGGCGCCCATCGGCACGTACGCACTGGTCAGCCCCTTCGCCATCGTCAGGATGTCCGGAACTACGTTCCAGTGATTGACGGCAAACCACTCTCCGGTGCGGCCGAAGCCTGACATCACCTCGTCGCAGACCATCAGGATGCCGTGACGGGTGCAGAGATCGCGCACGCCCTGAAGGTAGCCGTCGGGCGGCACGAGGATGCCGTTCGTTCCGCTGACGGTCTCGAGGAAAAAAGCGGCGATGTTCTGCGGCCCCTCGAGCTGAACGATCTCTTCGAGCATGGCGAGCGAATCAGCGGCCGAATCCCATCCACGAGACATGCCGTGGTACGGATCGAGGACATGAACGACGCCAGGAAGGCCTGGCTCCGTGCTCCAGCGGCGAGGATCGCCGGTCAGCGCGATCGCGCCGTACGTTCCGCCATGGTATGAGCGATACCGCGCCAGGATCTTGTGCCTGCCGGTGAACGCGCGAGCCACCTTGATCGCGTTTTCATTCGCGTCCGCGCCGCCGTTCGTGAAGAAGAAGACGTCGATGTCGCCAGGGGCGATCTCGGCGAGCTTCGCGCCGAGCTTCGCCCGCACTTCCGTCGCCATGAACGGATTGGCGTAAGCCATCGTTTCGGCCTGTTGCTGGATGGCCCGCACGATGTGCTCATTCCCGTGGCCGGCGTTCACACACATCAACTGGCTGTTGAAGTCGATGAAGCGCTTGCCTTCGGGCGTCCAGAAATAGACGCCTTTCGACCGGGCCATCGGGATCGGATCGACCTTGGACTGCGCGGACCACTCGAAGAGCGTGTGCCGGCGGCAGAGATCGATGATCTCGTCCCCAGTCATGGCCTGGATTGTTGTCGTCACGGAAGATCTCCTTTACGTGGGGCTCCGCCCCACACCCCCGGCGCGCCGTGCGCGCCTCAAAAGGTCAGGCCGCCTGCCGATCGATTCGCGCGCGAAGCGATCCGAGCGCCGCTGTGATTTCCTGCAGCTCGGATTCGACGCTGCGCAGCTTTTCTCCCTCGGCGCGCACGAACCGGCTGTAGGGTGCGATGCTATCGCGAATCCGCTCGCCGCTGCGGGTGATCTCTTTCGCGAACTGCGCGCGCAGCGCATCGGAGAGCCGCCGGCGGACGTCGGCGATCTTCCGGCGCATCTGGTCCTTGGCCTGCTGCCGCTTGGCCGGCAGGATGAAGAATCCGATTGCCGCGAGCACCGAGGCCATGATGATGCCGGTCAAGTCGGCGGCAGCAGTCGTCGCGGCGACGGAGACCAGCGTTCCGAGACCCAGGGCGCTCGCCCCGACAGCGGCGGCGGCCGCCACCGCGTTGCGGGCATCGTCGGCCAGCTCGCGCGCCTCTTTCCGCCGGTCGTAGGAATCCACTACGCGCTGGGTTTCGCGGCCGGCCGCGTCGATCAATCTCGATCGGTCGTAGTGGAACTGGCCGGCTTCGTCGTCGCCAACGATGCGATCGCGGTACTGGCGCCGGCGCTCGGCGAGGTGACTCGTGACCCGCTGCCATTGCCGCAGATCGGCATCCACCAGCCAGTCCACGAGCTCGGCAACTTTCCGCTCGATCTGCTGCGGGGCGTCGGCTACGACCTGCTGCTCGAATCCCTGCTGGATGCGACTGCGGTTCAGGAGGTCCATCACTCGCCCGATCCGCATCGTTTCGTCGAAGTAGTCGTGGCCGCGCCGCTCCATCTCGAGCAGGATGCGATCGATGTCCGCCATGCGGAACTCCAGATCGCGAGCGAGGTCCTGCTCGTAGACCGAGAGTTGACGCTCCACTTCGTCCAGGGTCGTGAAGTCTTCGGTCAGGAGTGCCGAACGATCGCGCACGATGGCCAGATGCCGCTCGGCGATGGAGGCGCCGACGCCAAGCGGGTTGAGCAGCTTGAGCTGAACCCGGGTGGGTGCGTCGAGCGTCGACTTCACGAACTGCTCGAGCGCTTCGAAACGGCTGGCTTCCCACCAGGCCGGCTCGCCCTGTTTGGCCTTGAAGGCGAGACGCGCGCTCACCGGAAAGATCTCGGGGTTGAACCCGAGCAAAGTGCGGGCGCTATCGGCCACGAAGGTCCGCACCTGGTCGAGCTGCGCGTCGCTCTCGAGGATGTCGACCTTGTTGATGACGACGACCACCTTCTTGCCCCAGCTTCTGACCTGCTCGAGGAAGGCGCGCTCGGTCTCGGTGAAGGGTCGGTCGGCCGAGGTGATGAAGAGCACCAAATCCGATCGCGGCACGAACTCGTTGGTAATGCGCTCGTGCTCGCGGATGACGGCGTTGGTGCCCGGCGTGTCCACGATGTGAATCTCCCGAAGGAGCGGCACCGGAGCACTGATGACGTGCAGAGCCGGCTCGCGAACCTGACGGTCGAGCGTGTCGCCGTATTGCAGTACGTTGATCTGCGCGGTCGTCGGCGTCACACCTTCTTCGACGATACGCGTGCCAGCCAGCGCGTTGATGAACGCGCTCTTGCCGGAATTGAACTCGCCGACGACGACGAGCAGGAAAAACTCGTCGAGCTGCTCAATCGAGCGATCCAGGGCAGACTGGTGCTCGGTCGAGGCGCCGAAGCGCACGAGGGCCGTGCGAAGGCGCGCCAGGACCTTTCGTTCCTCTCGGAGGAGCTCTTCCTGTGCTTCATTGAGGATTTTCGTCAGCACCGCTGGGGCGAGTCTATCACCGGAGATTCGCGTGGGTCGCCTTCGCCTGGCAACGTTCTTGAACATCAATTCAAGAGGTCAAAATGAGTCGCCGATCTCTTGTGTTCGTGGCCGCTCTTGTCCCGGCTGCGCTCCTCCTGTTCATCGTCGTCGGTCACTGGGGAAGAACGGCAGACGTTCGTGTCACCGTGGCGGATGTGACGAGCGGCCCAGTTGTTCGTCGCTTCATCTCAAACGGTACGTTCGTGCCAGCCAGGATCGTCGACACAGGGACGCAGGTGTCGGGAACCATTCGGTCGGTCGAAGTGGATTTCAATACACGGGTCCGAGCTGGTCAAGTGATCGCACGTCTGGACCCTGCAGCCTTCGACACTGAAGTCGCGAAAGCGGCGGCCGGCGTGATGCAGCGTCAGGCAGATGTGGCGCGACTGACGACTGCTGCGAAAGATGCTCGCACCAAGCTGACGCGCGCCGAAGCGCTCGCTGCGAAAGCCCTGATTCCAGCAACCGATCTCGAGGCAGCGCTCGTCGCCGCACGGCAGGCCGAATCCGAATTGAAGGCGCAGGAAGCCGAACTGCAGTCGCAGCGCGCCACGCTGCGCCTGGCGCAGGTCAATCGCGATCACGCGATTGTTCGTTCTCCGATCGATGGCGTCGTCGTGAATCGCGCGATCGAAGTCGGCCAGACGGTGGCGGCTTCGTTCGAGGCGCCCGTCCTCTTTACGATCGCGGACCTGAGCCGGATGCAGCTGCTTGCGGAGATCGACGAAGCCGACGTGAGCGGGGTGCAGCCCGGCACGAGCGTGACATTTGAGGTGGAGTCGTTAGGTGGACGACGTTTCAACGGCCGGGTGTCACACGTTCGGCTGCAGCCGATCGTCGAGCCGGCGACGGCGGGCACGTCGGGTTCGTCATCATCAGCCATAGCCTCAAGCTCGCCCGCAACGTCGTCATCTCGCTCTGCAGCTACGACTTCGACACCCGCGACTTCGGGAGCTGCTGCCTCTCCGTCGTCATCCCAGTCCAGCAGACGACCAGCATGACGGCAGCCGGCACGAATTCGATGCCGGGGCAATCGGGAACGACGGGCGCCACCGGGCAGGGCATCGTCTCCTATATCGCGGTCATCGATGTGGCGAACGCCGAACTTCAGCTTACGCCCGGCAGCACGGCGATCGTCACAGTCGAGGGTTCCCGGCGAGGAGACGTCATCCGTATCCCGAACAGCGCGGTCACGTTTCGACCCACGCCCGAGATGCTGCAGGCGCTCGGCCAGGACGAACCGCCGCTCGACAGGCCGGAGCCCTCATCGAAGGCAGGCAGCAACCGGCAGGTGCTCGTCTGGAAGTTCGAAAACGGCCGATTCGTTGCCGTCGCTGTGCGAACGGGCCTCGCGGACGAGCACTGGACGGAGATGGTGAGTGGCGATCTCCGTACGGGTGATCGGCTTGTCACGAGCGCCGCTATGGGACGATAGCCGTCGGCCGCTGGCTCAGACCACGTTTCGTTCGCAGGACATCGGGATTCCGGCGTCCGTGAATTGAAAGCAGCATTGCTGGTCGGACGGATCGGGTCCGGGCAACCTGAGCGCTTGGTTCGGACTGGGGGTGTACAATCGAAGAACGGTGAAACAGCATCATTACTCGCAGCACGCCGTCGGCCTGCGCGCCGAGCTGGGGCGGGCCGTCTCACGCGAGCAGATGCGGGAATTCCACAAGAAATCGGCCGTCCGGCACCTGGCCGTCACCGTCCGCCAGTTCGCCATTCTCGGACTGGCCACCTGGGGACTCATCCATTTCGAGAACCCCCTGATCTGGGTGCCATTGGCGCTCGTCCAAGGCTTCACGATCTTCAATTTCACCGTGTTACTCCACGAGGTGGTGCACCACACGGTCTTCCGTCGTCCGCACCAGGGTGCCGAACGCTTTCTCGGGCTGCTTTACGCCGTTCCCAGCGGCATCTCGGCCAGCCAGTTCACCCGCTGGCATCTCGATCATCACGCGGAGCTGGGATCGGATGAGGACGACCCGAAGCGCGCCCATCTGTCGCCGAAGATCAACGCCCGCTGGTACAAGCTTTTGTACTGCACGCCCGCGCTGTTCCCGATCTACTTCCGAGCGGCGCGGCGCGAATCATCGACCTACCCGGCCGACCTTCAACGAACGATCAAATGGGAACGTCAGCTCGCGTTGTTCACGCACCTGACGGCGCTGGCGTCGATCTGGTACTTCTTCGGTTTCTACGCAGCGCTGCGCACAAGCATCATTCCTGTCTTCTTCATCTTCCCGATCGCCTTCACGCTCAACCGCCTCGGCCAGCACTACGACATCGATCCCGACGATACGGCCAAGTGGGGCACGTTGATGAAGGGCCACTGGTTCTGGGATTTCGCCTACCTGAACTCGAACTACCACCTGGAACACCACTACTTCCCTGGCGTCCCGTTCTACCGTCTGCCCGCGCTGCAGCGGGCTCTCGTGCCGTTCTACAACGAGAAGCAGATGCGGTGGCAGAGTTACGGCCGGTTGCTCTACGGATGGTTCATCGAGAACCGCGCGCCGCATACGGACTGGTCGAAGGACGGGGGTTCAGGACGGGGGTTCACGACGGAGGTTCAGGACGAAGGTTCACACGTTGGTTCCCACGGGGGTTCACACGTTGGTTCACACACGGGTTCACACGTTGGTTCATGACGGGGGTTCGTCCTCGTTGCTGAACTCGAACGTCAAGATTTCGGTAGCTTCAACTCTCAAACGGACTGGCCGCCCGTCAGCGTCTTTGACATCCGCATTCTCCTCGGGGCCGTCCGTGTCGAAGTACTTCAAACTCGACCCCAATTCCGGCTCGTTCCGAAGAATCCAGACGTCACCGTCTTCCAGAAATGTGACGGTTATCGGATAGCGCGGCTGCCGCCTTTCAGCCGTCCTCGAGCGCACGGCAGCCCCGAACCCTCGTCCTGAACCTTCGTGTGAACCGTCGTGTGAACCCCCGTCTGAACCCCCGTCTGAACCAACCTTGACCCTCGTCAGCGCCACACCGATCAAAACAGCGCAGGCGCCTAGAACCTTCGGGGCGGCCAGCGGCTCCCCGAGAAAGACCACTGCGGTCAGCATCGCCACCAGCGGAATAAGATTCGAGTAGACGGACGTTCGCGCGCTACCGATTTGACGGACGGCTACATACCAGATCGTGTACGCGACACACAGCGCGAAGAGTCCGGAGTAGACGATCGCAGCCCACGTCCCAACACTGAGACTGCTCCAGTGCACTTTGCGCAACGCCGGCCACGACACCGGTACATAGAGGCACGTACCGAGCGCCATCGAGATCCCGGTCACACCGACCGGCGAGTGCCGGATCATCAGGTGACCGGCGATGAGTGTGTACACTGCCCAACAAAGAACCGCGCCGAGCATCATCAGGTCGCCCGTCAGAGAGTGGTCGCTCATCGATGCATCGCGGCCGACAACGATGTACAGGCCGGACATCGACAGAAGGGCACCGAGCCAATGAAAACGGCTGATGCGATCCTGGCCCATGACGGCCGACAGCAACGCGATCACGATGGGTGTCGCAGCGAGCAGCAGCGAGCTGTTCGCGACGCTCGTCCGTGCAAGTCCCCCGATGAACAGGTATTGATAGAGAAAATGCCCGATCACACCGAGCCACGCAAGCGTGAGCCAGTCGCGCTGGGTGAATGGGATAGGCGTATAGAGAATGCTCGAGAGACTATTGGCCACAGCCGAATCGGCGCTCACGCGCCAGCGGCGAACGCCGACGATGATCCCCAGGAATACGACCGACGCGATCGCCATGCGGCTGGCGTTGAACGCCTGCGGGTCGATCTCGCGGAACGCGGCTTTGACGATGGAGTAGTTCGTGCCCCAGATCAGGGTCATCAGGAGCAGGAGGGCGTCGAGAGAGGAAACCGTGGAAGCGGTTGGACCCCGAGCCGCGGGCCGGCCGCTTTCGCGGCCGGAAGCCTGGTCCCCGCTACTGTGGGCGCGACTCAACTTGCTTGAGCACCTCGTCGATGAGGGCCTCGTTCCCTTCCCTGGTCAGGTGACGCTGGACCAGTTTCGACGCGATCTGGATCGACAGGTCGACCGTTTCGCGGCGCAGCTGTTCGCGCGCACGCGCGCTCTCGAGCTGGATCTGACGCTCGGCGGCCGCGAGGATTGCGGCGGCCTCTTTCCGTGCGTCCTGCTTCAAGTCCGCGCGTAAGCGTTCGGCGTCGGCGCGGCTCGCCGAGATGATCGTGCCTGCTTCGAGGCGCGCCTGGTTCGTCAGGTCGGCGGCCTCCTTGCGAAGGCGCTCGAACTCCTCCCGAGCCCGATCGGCGGCGTTGAGGGCGCCGGCAATCGTCTCCTTGCGCGCTTCGAGCGCCTGGAGCAGCGGCGTCCAGGCGAACTTCGCCAGCGCCGCCAGCAGCACGAGAAACGTCAAAATCGTCCAGATGTACAGCCCCGGATCGGGCTGAACCAGCGGATTATTCACGGCAACAGTCCTTCCATTGCGCGCACCCGTGCGGAGTTTCCGGGCTCCTACTTCATCAGCACGACGAGGAGGATGAAGACTTCCGCGAGAATCGCCACGCCTTCGAGCAGGAACAGCGGGAGGTTCACCGCCGCGGTGATGCGGTCAGCCGCGCTGGGCTGCCGTGCCACGCCGTCCGCCGCTGCGGCCGCCAGCTTGCCGATACCGAGACCGGCGCCGATGACCACGAGACCGAGGCCCAGCGCCGCGCCGAAATAATGAAGAAACTCCATCTAACGATCCTCCAGCGGAATGCTCAGTGATGAGCGTGAATGGCCATGCCGATGAACACGGCCGTGAGCAGTGCGAACACGTAAGCCTGGACGAGCACGACGACGATCTCCAGACCGGAAATCCCGACCGAGAGTGGTACCGAGAAGAGCAGGCCGACGCCGATGCCGGCCATCGCCGTGCCGGCAATCTGCGTGAACAGGAACACGAACGACAACATCGCCAGAATGGCGATATGCCCGCCCGTCATATTGGCGGCAAGTCGCATCGTCAGTGCGAAGGGCCGGACGAACATGCCCATGATCTCGATCGGAATCAGCAGGAAGTAGAGCGGCCAGGCGAGACCCTTCGGCGCGAGGTTGATCCAGTGCTGGACGAAGCCATGCGCCTTGGTGCCGGCAAGGATGATCGCGCCAAAGGTCATCGTCGCCAGGCCGGCGGTGACGTTATAGTTCGCGGTCGCGGTGCGTTCCGCCATGCAACACCTTGGCGATGAACGAGTCCGGGCTGCTGTGCAGGACGAAGCGATCGAGCAAGCCCAAGGACCTCGAAGATCGGGATCAGCCCGACGATGTTGGCGGTGAAAATGAACAGGAACAGCGTGAGGATGAGCGGCGTCCAGGTCCGCACCCACCTGCGGCCGACGGCCGGTTCGACCATCGTGTCGCGCACGAACTCGACGACCGCCTCGAGCACGTTCATCAGGCCGGTCGGCAGCAACCGCTGCTGGCGCACGTAACGGCGCACCGTCCAGCGTGACGATCGTGAACAGCACGATCGAGACGATCCACAGCATCAGCACGTGCTTGGTCACCGAGAAATCGATGCCCATGATCTTCGGCAGGTGGATCAGCGGATGATCGATCGCGCTGTTCGACACGTGCTCGATGATGACCTTGCCGGCGTCGAAGGTCTCTGCAGGCGCGGCCCCGGGTTCAGGGTGGTGTTGCGGCGTGAGCATCGCTGAATCGGAGAATCAGGAAATCAGATGTTGGCGACGAACAACCGGCGCAGGTGCACCGCCTGAATGACGTGCAACACGATGAACGAAATCGCGAAGCCCGCCACGAACGGCACCGGCGTGACGACGCGCAGTCCAAGCAGCACCGCCGTGTAGACGCCGAACACGAGCACCTTGGCCATCATGAGACCCACCATCGTCTGCGTCGTGCGCTCTGGCGCGGTGCGCTGCATGCGCTCGACGATGGTCCACGCGCCACACGCCGCGACCGCCGGCCCGGCGACGCCGAGCAGCACGTCGGGCGCACTGGCCGCGCCGGTCAGCGCCGTCACCGCCGTTGCGATGGCAGCGGCGGCAATCACGATCTGAAGAAGGGGGCTTAGCGCCGCCATATCATTTTGGAGAGTTCGTAAAAACCGACGACAACGCCGAGCAGCAGCCCAATCACCAGCAGCCAGGGGGCGGTGTTCAGCCACCGGTCAGCGAAAAACCCCAGGGCGCCCAGGAGGCAAATCGCACCAATCAACCCGTAGCCTGCGGAGGCCGCTTCACCGGAACGCGATGCGTTCGCCTGGAACTCTCGTGTGTAACGACCGAGGAGCTTCCGGTTCTTCGCCGCCATGTTCGTTCCTGGGCCCAGCCGCAGCCTGCTCCGCACACCCCGCCTTGCTGAGGAGCGCGTCAAATCAAGCGAGTTCCCTAATATTATCGCCTACATTGTGAAAAGTTTCACTTGTTTTTTCCGTGCGACGGGGCCCCACACACATGGATTCCCGGGCCGGTTGTGGGCTGGAGACTACTGAAATTCAGGGCAGGGGTCAACTGAGGCAGGACGGGGTTTACGGGGACGGAGGGGACGGAGGGAACGGAACGAGCTTTAACTCGGAGACTCGGAGAAACGGAGGTACGCGGAGTGGGACAGGTCAAGCGGCGCTGTGCAGCCGATGCCGCCGCGCGTGCGCGGCGAGCGATCGACCGACACCCCGAGGACACAAGCCGCGATTGATCGCCTGGGGCGGCTTGTGTCCTCGGGGTGTCGGTCGATCGCCCGGCCCGGCCGATGGCCGGGCCGGCATCGGCTCTGAACGCTGAAGTTCAGAGTGACCCTCCGTCCGTGTCTCCGTGTCTCCGTTTTTGAAGCTCGTTCCGTTCCCTCCGTCTCCTCCGTCGCCCGTCTCCGACATCGCGTTCATCGCAAACCCACCAGGGTCGCCCCCCCGAGCGACGCAGCTGACGAACGCGCGAGGTCGAACAGCGCGCTGGGGTAGATGCCGAACAACAGCGTGCCCGCGACGGTCACGATGAGGACCGTCGCGATCGCGCCCGAGATTCTCAGGACCGGCGCCTGGCTCCCCTCGGCGATCCACATGAACACGACGACGCGAACGTAGTAATAGAGCGAGAGCGCGCTGTTAATGACGCCGATCACCGCCAGGCCGATGTAACCGGACTCGATCGCCGCGCCGAAGAGCCACAGCTTCCCCATGAATCCTGCGGTCGGCGGGATGCCGCCCAGCGAGAGCATGAAGATCAGCATCGCCACCGCGGCGCCGGGATGGGTCGCATACAGCCCCGTCAAATCTTTCAGCTCGTCGCCGATGACGTCCTTGCGCCGCAGCATGACGACGACGGCGAACGCACCGAGCTGCATGAACGCGTAGACCGCGAGGTAGACGAGCGCCGCTTCGATGCCGCGCGGCGGACCGGCGACGATGCCAATCAGGATGTAGCCGGCGTGCGCGATCGACGAGTACGCCAGCATGCGCTTGATGTTGCCCTGCGTCAGCGCGGCGACGTTGCCGACGGTCATCGTGACCACCGCCATCGCATAGAAGAACACGCGCCATCCAACGGGCTGGCCGAACAGCATGCCGAGGCCGTCGACCCGAAAGGCAGAGAGCCCTTCGATGAAGATCCGCATCAGCATCGCGAAGGACGCGGCCTTCGAACCGACCGACAGGAACGCGGTGATTGGTGTCGGCGCGCCCTCGTACACGTCCGGCGCCCACATGTGGAAGGGCACCGCGGCAATCTTGAACCCCAGTCCGGCGACGAGCAGGATCACCGCGAGCAGCAACATCGGGCCGCCATTCCCCGCCGCCAGCGCGGTCGTCATACCGCGCAGATGCGTGGTACCGCTCAAGCCGTAAAGAAGCGACATGCCGTACAAGAGGATGGCCAGCGAGAACGCGCCGAGTACCGAAGTACTTGATCGCGGCCTCGTTGGATCGACGGTTCGGACGGATGTAGCCGGCGAGCACGTAAAACGAGATCGCCATGGTCTCCAGACCGATGAAGATCGTGATGAGGTCGATGCCGGCGGCGACGAACATCATGCCGAGCGTCGCGCAGAGGATCAGGAAGTAGTACTCGCCGGGCTTCGTGTTCTCGAAGCGCAGATACCGGGCCGACATGAGGATGGTGATGGCGGCCGAGCCCAGGAAGATCAGCTTGAAGAACAGCGCAAAGCCATCGACGGCGACGAGTCCGCGGGCGATGGTCAGGTTGTGACCCCAGGCTGGTGCCAGCGCAACGCCGGCCGCGACGACGGTGGCCATCGACAGCCACATCAACACGTCGGTCTGCCGCTGGAATCGCCTCGGGATCGCCGCTCGCCCGGCGCGGCAGGAATACATCGGCAACGAGCACGACAATCGCGCCCAGCGTGACGATCAGCTCGGGCAGCAGATAGTAGAAATCGGCGGCTGAAAAGCCGGGTGGCATCAGCGGTGCTCCCCGTTCGGCCTGGACGCTTTCGACGCCTCGGGTTTTGCGACACCTTCATCGCACGGGGCGACGAGACCGATGCCCGGCGGCATGCCAGCCACCGGTGGCGGCGGCACCGGTGCGGCAGTCTTGCAATCGGCGCCCTGCGCAACCACCGGCGCGTACACGGAATTCACACGCGCGACGACGCGGCCTACCGACGTTTCGAGCCTCCGCAGGAACGGCGCCGGATACAAGCCAATCCAGAACGCCAGGACCAGCAGCGGCGCGAACACCACCACCTCGCGCAGGCTGAGGTCGCTCAACGACGCGTTCGCTGGATTGTCGATCTTGCCGAACATCGTGCGCTGATAGAGCCACAACATGTAGGCGGCCCCCAGCACGATTCCAGCCGCGGCCACGCCCGCCCACATCTTGTTCACGACGAACACACCTTGCAGGATCAGCACTTCGCCGATGAACCCGTTCAGCGCCGGCAACCCGATCGACGACATCGTCATGATCAGAAAGATGGCGGCGAACACCGGCATCACTTTCGACAGGCCACCGTAGTCCGAGATGTTCCGCGTGTGCCGCCGCTCGTACACGATGCCGACGATGAGGAAGAGCGCGCCGGTGGAGATGCCGTGATTGATCTGCTGGATGATGCTGCCGGTGATGCCGACCGGCGTCATGGCGAACATGCCGAGCATGACCATCGCCATATGGCTCACGCTCGAATAGGCGACGAGGCGCTTCCAGTCGGTCTGCGCGAGCGCGACGAGCGCACCGTAGATGATGCCGATGATGGACAGGCCGACGATGAGCGGCACGAAGTAGCGCGACGCATCGGGCAGGATCGGCAGGCTGAAGCGGATGAAGCCGTAGGTTCCCATCTTCAGCAGCACTGCCGCGAGGATCACCGACCCCGCCGTCGGCGCATCCGTGTGGGCGTCGGGCAGCCAGGTGTGGAACGGAAACATCGGGACCTTGATGGCAAACCCCAGGAAGAACGCCAGGAAGATCCACTTCTGCAGCTCGAAGGGCACGCTCATCTGCTGGAACTGCCCGATGTCGAACGAGTAGGTTCCGGTGACGGCGTGATGGTGGAAGTAGAGCGCGAGGATGCCGAGCAGCATGACGACGCTGCCGACCAGCGTGTAAATGAAAAACTTGATCGCCGAATAGAGGCGGCGGCCTCCTCCCCAGATGCCGATGAGGAAATACATCGGCACCAGCATGACCTCCCAGAACAGGAAGAACAGGAGGAAGTCGAGCGACACGAATGCGCCGAGCATGCCCGTCTGCAAGACGAGCATGAAGATGTAGAACTCCTTCACACGTTCCGTGATGGCGGCCCACGACGACAGCACCGCGATGGCGCCCATCAGCGTGGTGAGGAGAATCAGAAGCACGCTGAAACCGTCCACGCCGAGGTAATAGCTCGCACCGATCGATGCAATCCACTCCGCGCGCTCGACGAACTGCCAGGTCGATCCAGCCGGGTCGTACCGGAACCAGAGCGGCACCGACACGAGGAACCCCAGCACGGCGAAGATGTTGGCAACCCAGCGTATGGCGTTCACCTGTCGCCCGCTGACGAAGAGCAGCACCAGCGCGCCAGCCAGTGGCGTGAAGAGGATCAACGACAGCAGGTGATTGTTCAGCAGGGTCATGCGCTTCCTTGTTCGTTGCGTTATCGGGCGAACAGGTACACCGTCAGAAAGATGAACACCCCGGCCAGCATCATCAGCGCGTAGTTCTGCACCAACCCCGTCTGGAGGCGGCGAAGGCTGAAACTGCCCTCGCCGGCGGTCCATCCCACCAGGTTCACGAGGCCATCGACGACGTATTTGTCGACCATGTGCGAGAACCACGCGGCGATCTGCGTAAGCCATCCCCACGCGTTGACGATGCCGTCGACGACGCGGTTGTCGAATATCCACAGGCCCTGCGCGGATCGTGACGTGCCGCGGACGACGGTCGCATCGTACAGCTCGTCGACGTAGTACTTGTTCAGCAGGAGCAAATACAGCCCGCGCCAACGCGCGGCGAGAACGTTCGGGACCGAGGGCTTCGTCAGATAGAAGAAGCGGGCGGCGAAGATGCCGGCGGCGGCGATCGCGACGGACAGCAGCATCAGGCCAATTTCCGCAGTCCTGGAAAGGTGCACGGCCTCCGCGGCGTGCGCGGCTCCGTTCCCGACAGCGGCGACTGCGGAGTGTGGGCTGGTGAAGGCCGGCTCGAGAAAATGTTCGATCGCGTTGCTGCCGCCGAGTGCCTGCGGCACGCCGACGAAGCCCGCGACGGCGGCGCCAGCAGCGAGCGTCACGAGCGGCCAGGTCATCGTGCGCGGCGACTCGTGCGGACCGTGCCAGGAATGCGCGGCGGTCATGACGTCGGCCGCACCATGGCTGACTTCATGATCGGGACGATCCGCCTGACCGTGAGCGTGCGGATCGCGCGGATGCGGAGCGCCGTGCACTGCGGCCTCGAGTCTGGCTGCGGGGGACGCCTGCGCCGCCCAGCCCACGCCGCGGTAGGCGCCGAAGAACGTCAGCGACATGAGCCGGAACATGTAGAACGCGGTCAGCAGCGCCGTCGCAAGGGCCAGCGTCCACAGTACGAGCGCGACGCCATGAGTCACCGCCGGACCTCCGAGGAATGTCCGGTAGAGGATTTCATCCTTGCTGAAGAACCCTGACAGCGGCGGAATTCCCGCAATCGCCAGCGTCCCCACCATCATCGTCGCAAACGTCAGCGGCATGAACTTCTTCAGGCCGCCCATGCGCTGCATGTCCTGCTCGCCGGCCATCGCGTGAATCACCGATCCACTGCCGAGAAACAGCAGCGCCTTGAAAAAGGCATGCGTCATCAGGTGGAAGACCGCGGCCGCAAAAGCTCCAACACCCGTCGCCAGAAACATGTAGCCGAGCTGCGAGACCGTCGAATATGCGAGCACGCGCTTGATGTCGTTCTGCACGAGCCCGATCGTCGCCGCCATGAACGCGGTGAGCACGCCGACGATGGCGATTGCCTGCATCACGATCGGTGCGTGCGAGAACAGCACCGCACTGCGGGCCACCATGTAGACGCCGGCGGTCACCATCGTGGCCGCGTGAATCAGCGCGGAAACCGGCGTCGGCCCTTCCATGGCATCGGGCAGCCAGACGAAGAGCGGAATCTGGGCGCTCTTGCCGGTCGCCCCGATGAACAGGAACAAGGCGATCAGCGACAAGACGCCGAACGTCGCGTGCTCGACCGGCATGGCCGCGGCCGCGTCGGCGACGGCACGAAAGTCGAGCGTGCCGAAGGTGAAGAAGACGAGAAAGATCCCGAGGATGAAGCCCCAGTCGCCGATGCGGTTGGCGAGGAAGGCCTTCTTTCCAGCGTCCGACGCGCTCTGCTTTTCGTACCAGAACCCGATGAGCAGGTATGAGCACAGTCCCACGCCCTCCCACCCCACGAACATCACGAGGAAGTTCCCGCCCAGGACGAGGACGAGCATGAACGCGCAGAACAGGTTCAGGTAGCAGAAGAACCGCGCGTACGCGCCGCGCGGCTCGTCCTGCATGTAGGCGATTGAATAGATGTGGATGAGCAGGCCGATGCCGGTGACGACGAGGATCATCAGCGCCGACAGCGGGTCGAGCCGGAAACTCCAGTCCACCGCAAAGCTGCCCATGCCGCCGGACGTCTCGAGCGGCATGCGGGGAATCCACTGGGCCACGACCACGTCCTGAACGCGGAGCTCCGCGGGCAGCGCCAACAGGCGCACGAGTGCGGCCACCGACAGCCCGAATGCAGCGAGCATCGAGGCACACGCCACCCCCGCGGCCACCGGACGGCTGAAGCGCCCGATGCCGATCACACCGTTGATCGCGGCGCCGGCCGCGGGCAACAAAGGGACGAGAGCGATCAGATTCATAATCTCAAGCGCTACGGACGTGTCCGCCGTGGTTCGTGGTCCGTAGCTCGTCGCTCGTAAACCCGCCGCATGTGCGGGGCGAGCCACGAACCACGAGCCACGAACCACGGCAAGCAGCCGTGAACCCCGTCGTGATCCTCACCACCTCAAGCTGCTCATTTCGTCCATGTTCAGCGTGTCCTTGTTGCGAAAGAACGCCAGGATGATCCCGAGGCCGACCGCCGCCTCCGCCGCGGCGACGGCAATCACGAAAATTGCGAACACCTGCCCCACCGCGCTCTGCCAGTAGTGGGAGAACGCCGCCAGGTTGATGTTCACGGCGTTCAGCATCAGCTCGATCGACATGAAGACGATGATGATGTTGCGGCGGAGCATCACGCCCATGGCGCCGATCGTAAACAGCGCCGCCGACAGCACCAGGTAGTGGTACGGCGTAATCACCATCAGACTTCCCTCCTCGCCAGGATGATCGCGCCGATCATCGCGACGAGCAGCAGCATCGAGGCAAGCTCGAAAGGAATCAGATAGTCGGTGTACAACAGCCAACCCACGATTTCGGTATTTCCAGTCATCGGTGTGCCGTCGCCGCCACCGGCTGGCAGCGGCATGGCGTCGGCGCGCCGCGCCGCGTAGACGAGAATCGCGCTCACTTCCAGAAGGATCGCCGAGGCGACGATGAACCCGAGCCGCGATCGCCGCCGCGGGTCCATGTGTGCCTCCGGTATGGCCTTGAGGTTCACGAGCATGACCACGAACAGGTAGAGGACGACTATCCCGCCGGCATAGACGAGCACCTGAATCACGGCCAGGAACTCCGCCGCCAGCGCGACGTACATCACGGCCACGCAGAGAAAGTTCGCGACCAGGAACAGCACGCTGTGCACCGTGTTGCGCGCGGTGATCACCAGCACGCCGAACCCCAGCACGAAGGCCGCGAGCGTATAGAAGACGATGGCTTCTAACATCCGATGTCTTTGACGCGCAGCTGAAGCTGCGCGCTGCTGGCGCAACCCTCCGAAACTACAGCAATACTTTCACGATCCCGGTGACGACGAGATTTGCGAGCGCGAGCGGAATCAGGACCTTCCACCCGAGCCGCATCAACTGGTCGTAGCGGTACCGCGGCAACGTCGCCCGGATCCAGATGAACACGTAGAGGAACACGAACGTCTTGAGCAGGAACCACATCCATCCCGGCACGAACCCGAGGAACGACAGGGCCTCGACGTTGGGAAACGGACGCAGCCACCCGCCCAGGAACAACGTCGTCGCCACGGCCGACACGACGATCATGTTGGCGTATTCGGCGAGGAAGAACAGCGCGAAGCGCATGCCGCTGTATTCGGTGTGGAATCCGCCCGTGAGCTCCTGTTCGGCTTCCGGAAGGTCGAAGGGCGCGCGGTTGGTCTCGGCAAGACCGCCGATGAACAGAACCACGAACGCGACAGGCTGGATGAACGCATACCAGACGCCCGCCTCGAGCTGCGCTTTCACGATCCCCACCATGCTGAGCGTGCCGGCGGTCGCCACGATGCTCACGAGAATCATCGTGATGGCGATCTCGTAGCTGATGAGTTGCGCAGACGCACGCAGGCCGGCAAGCAGCGGGAACTTGCTGTTCGACGCGTAGCCGGCGAGGATGATCCCGTAGACGCTGATCGACGTCGCCGCGACGATGTAGAGCAACCCGACGTTGACGTCCGCGACGAACAACGCGATCCGGTACCCGAACAGCGTGATTTCCGAATCGAACGGAATCACCGCGAACGCGATCAGCGCCGGCACCATCGACACAATCGGCGCCAGCGTGAAGACGAACCGATCCGCCCTCGCAGGAGTGATGTCTTCCTTCAGGAGCAGCTTGATGGCGTCGGCAATCGGCTGGAGCACGCCGTGCGGCCCAACCCGCATCGGTCCGAGCCGCACCTGAACCCAGGCGATCACCTTCCGCTCGAGGAGGACCATGTACGTCACCGCCACCAGCACCGCATTCAGCAGCACGAGAATCTTGAGCAGCGGGATGACGTACGTCTCGATCATGCCAACTCCGGCACCTGTCGCGCGTGCGCATGTGAGCACGTCGCACGTGAGCACGTGAGCACGTCAGCACGTCCAGCACGTCCAGCACGTGATCTCTCACCTATCCACCTCGCCCAGCACGATGTCGATCGATCCAATCAATGCGACGACGTCCGCCACGAGATGGCCCTTCACCAGGCGTGGTAGAGCCTGAAGATTGCAGAACGATGGCGGCCGGACGCGGAAGCGATATGGCGTGTTCGACTTTCCGTCGCTGACGATGAAGTAGCCGATCTCTCCCTTCGGGGACTCGATCGCGTGATACGTCTCGCCGGCTGGCGGCTTGATCAACCGGGGGACCTTCCCGATGATGGGCCCTTCCGGAAGCCCGTCGAGCGCCTGGCGGATGATGCGCACGGACTGCCGGAACTCTTCGAGCCTGACGAGGTAGCGGTCGTACGTGTCGCCTGTCCAGCCGATAGGCACGTTGAATTCAAAATCGGCGTACGCCGCGTAGGGTTCATCCTTGCGAATGTCGCGAGGCACTCCGGACCCGCGAAGCGCCGGACCGCTCAACCCGATGGCAATCGCATCCTGGCCCGAGATGATCCCGACGCCCCGCGTCCGTTCGCGCCAGATGCGGTTATGGGTCAGGAGCTCTTCGTACTCGTTGACCTTGGTGTCGAGGATGTCGCAGAAGGCGCGGACCTTCGCGTCCCAGCCGGGTGGAATGTCCAGCGGCAGGCCACCGATGCGCATCGCGTTGTACGTCAGCCGTCGCGCCGCAATACTCTTCGAACAAATCCAGGATCAGCTCCCGCTCGCGGAACGCGTACAGGAACACCGTCATCGCGCCGATGTCCATCGCGTGCGTGCCGAGCCACAGGCAGTGGCTCGCGATCCGCTGCAACTCGGCAAGGACCGTCCGGATGTAGCGCGCGCGCTTCGGAACCTCGAGCGACATCAGCTTCTCGACGGTCTCGCAGTAGCCGAGGTTGTTGCTGGCCGCGGCGATGTAGTCCATCCGATCGGTGATGAGGACGATTTGCATCCAGTCGCGCTGCTCGCACAACTTCTCGATGCCGCGATGCAGATAGCCGATCACCACGTCGGCGCTGATCACCCGTTCACCGTCGAGGCGAAGGACGACCCTGAGCACCCCGTGAGTGCTGGGATGCTGCGGCCCCATATTGATGACGAGCTCGCTCGTCTCGAAGATGGAATCAGGCACGAATCACTCGATCTCTTCGCGATGCTTGAGGTTCAGCCAGTCCAGCGGGTTCTCCATCAGCATCTCGCCCGGCCCTTCGAGGGGATAGTCCTTCCGTTGAGGATGCCCCTGCCAGTCGTCCGGCATGAGTATGCGCCGAAGATCCGGATGCCCGGCGAACCGGATCCCGAAGAGGTCGAACACCTCGCGTTCGAGCCAGTTCGCTGATGGCCACACGACCGTGACGGTCGGAACCGGTTCGCCGTCACCCGCCTGCACCTTCAGCCGAACGCGGTGCTTGAGCGAAATCGAGTACAGCGAGTAGATGACGTCGAACCGCTTCGATCGCGGAGGCCAGTCGCTCGCCGTCAGATCCGAGAGGAATTCGAATCGCGCCCCCGGCGCGTCGCGCAGATACTGGGCGGCCGCGACGAGCCGATCGATGGACAGGATGGCCGTCCAGTCACCAACCCAGTACAGACAGAGCCGTAACACCGCTGCCGATCTCTCGCTGCAGGTCCGCGAGGAACTGCGGGACAGGCTTGTCCGCCGGCGGAGGCGGATCGGCCGGGCCTCCAGGAGCGGCAATCGTTCGGGTCGGTTCAGTCATCGTTCACAGGCCAGCAACCCCACGACACCCGCGCACGCGCGCACCCGCGCACTTGCGCACTTGCGCACTTGCGCACTCTGCGCACTTTATTGCCACTCCAACGCCCCCTTCTTCCACGCGTACATGTATCCGACGACCAGGATGAACAGGAAGACGAGCATCTCGATCAACCCGAAGAGCGCCAGTTGATCGAGCGCGACGGCCCACGGAAACATGAAGATCGTCTCGACCTCGAAAATCACGAACAGCATCGCAATCAGGTAGTAGCGGATGCTGTATCGATCGCGGGCATCGGTCTCCGGTTCGATGCCGCACTCATACGGTTCGAGTTTGACGGGGTTGGCCTTTTCGGCATGGAGCAGACGCGCAAAGACCAGCGTGAAGATCGCGAACCCGGTCGCGATCAGGACGAACAGCAAGATTGGAATATAGGCCCTGAGCATCGCGGTGTGTCGTGGGAATGCCCGGTCCGGGAAGTTGCGCGAGTTATAGCACGCGGCTGAGGGTCAGTGTCAAGAAAGCTCGACCGGCGATTGCTGCCACGGCGCAAGCGCGCAAACCCATGTACGGCAAGGGTTTTTGGCAGACCACGTTCCTTGACGCTCTGAACAGCCGCGACCTATACTGCCGAAAGGGGCTCCTGCCAGAAAAGGCTCGCAAACAATGACGCACGCTCTGCTCGCGATCTCGCTCCTCGCCGCCATCGTGTCGCACGCCTCGGTCGTCGGCTCCGGTCAAGCCGAAAAGCCTGGGACGAATCGACAGTCGGGTGCCCGGAATCGCGACGTGTACGTGAGTGTCCTCGACAAATCCGGAAAAGCCGTGCCGGGGCTGACCGCTGCCGACTTCACCGTCCGCGAAGATGGCAGCGCGCGCGAGGTGCTGAAAGCCGGACCGGCAACCACGCCGCTGACCATTTCGCTCCTCATCGACGACACCCAGGCCGCTCAGCCCGCGATTCAGTTTCTGCGCGACGGCCTGAATGGCTTCATCGATGCGATGGACGGCAAAGCCGAGATCGCGCTCGCCACAGTCGGCGATCGGCCCACCAGCGTGATCGATTACACACAGAGCGCGGTCGCGCTCAAGAAGGGCGTCACCAGAATCTTCTCGCGCCAGGGCTCCGGTGCGTATCTCCTGGATGCCATCGTCGAGATCTCGCGCGGGCTGCAGAAACGCGAAGGCGCGCGTCCGGTCATCGTCGCCATCACGATGGAGGACGGCCCGGAGTTCAGCAACCGCTACTACGAGCCGGTGCTCGAAGAACTGCTGAAGTCCGGAGCGACCCTGCACGTTCTCGCCATCGGCTCGCCGTCGTCGTCGCTGGACGACGAGATGCGGAATCGCAACATCGTGATCGCAGAGGGCACCTCACGGACCGGCGGCCGGCGCGAACAGGTACTCGCGATGATGGCGATTCCGGAAGTCCTGAAGCAGCTCGCCGTCGAGCTCACGAACCAATACGTCGTGACCTACGCCCGTCCGGAGATGTTGATCCCGCCGCAGAAGATGGATGTCGGGGTGTCGCAGCCAGGGCTGACGGTTCGCGCGCCAAAACGTCTATCCGGACGGTAATCCCTATGCATTCCCGTAACCCCGTCGTCACGCGGCTGTTCGTGGCCGCCCTTGTCTCGTCCGTAGTTGCCGTCGCGCTGGAAGCTCAGGAGCGGTTCCGCGGGGGTGTCGAGCTGATCTCCCTGAACGTGACGGTCACGGAAGGGGGCCGGTACGTCACCGGCCTGGATCAGGCGGATTTCGAGGTCTTTGAGGACGGCGTCAAGCAGAACCTCACCTTCTTCTCCAAGACCCAGCAGCCCATTGCGCTGGCCGTGCTGCTCGACACGAGCGCCAGCATGGATCAACGGCTGGAGACCGCGCAGGAGGCGGCCATCGGCTTCGCCAAGCGCATCCGTCCGGACGACGTGATGGAGGTCGTGGATTTCGACAGCCAGGTGAGGATCCTGCAGGAATTCACGAACGACATCCCGAAGCTCGAGAAGGCCATCCGCAGCACGACCGTCAACGGCTCGACCTCGCTCTACAACGCGCTCTACGTGTCGCTGAAGGCGTTGAAGAACGTGAAGGCGACGTCCTCCGAGGAGATACGGCGCCAGGCGATCGTCGTGCTGTCTGACGGCGACGACACCTCGAGCCTGGTCGAGTACCGAAGAGGTCCGCGAGGTCGCGCGCCGGTCAGAAACGGTCATCTACGCGGTCGGATTGAAGCAGGGGAGCTCGGCGTCGCGCGTCGAATTCAAGGAAGCCGAGTTCGTACTGAAGCAGCTTTCGACGGATACCGGCGGGCGGGCGTTCTTTCCGACATCTGTGTCGGAGCTTCCGGCAATCTATCAGCAGATCTCGGAAGAGCTGGCCAATCAGTACACGATGGCCTACTCGTCGAAGAACCCGCTGCGTAACGGCGCCTGGCGGCGACTGATGGTCCGCGTTGCGCGGGAGGGTGTCCTGACTCGCACGCGTCAGGGCTACTTCGCGCCGTCCACGCCATCAGTGCCGAAGTAATCGAATCGCCATGCATCTCGTTCCGCTCGTCATGTATGCCGCCGCCGCGGCGGCATATATGACGCATTTCGCCTGGCGCGATCCGCGCACGGGCCGGCTCGCGACGTCGATCCTGGCTGGAGGCGTGGTCGCTCACACGTTCCTGATCGGGATGCAGACCGTCCAGGCTGGCCACGCACCGCTCGTCGGCACGACAGCGGCGATCTCGGCATTCGTGTGGCTGCTGGCCCTCTCGTACCTCTACGTCGAACAGACAACCGACGAGCGGGCGATGGGCATGTTCGTGTCGAGCCTATTGGTCGGCCTCTACATCATCCCTGCGCTCGATCCCACGGTCAGCCCGCGCCCGCCGCTGCTGCGGAGCCCGCTCTTTACGATCCACATCGTCTCGGTGCTGTTCGCCTACGCCAGCTTCGCCCTCGCATTCGTGCTCGGCGTGACCTACGTCCTCCTCTTCAAGGAGATCAAGGCCAAACACCTCGGGTTTTTCTACGCGCGGCTCCCGTCATTGCAATCGCTCGACGCAATGAACGCGCGAGTCGTGACGATCGGCTGGCTGTTTCTGACCATCGGCATCGCCGTCGGTGGCATCTGGGCGACGCAGGTGCAGAGCTCGCCTGACCCACGGGCGCAGAACATGTCGGTGGCGGACCCGAAGATCCTGGTGGCGCTCGTCTGCTGGGCCGTCTACGCTTTCGCCTTTCTCGCGCGACGCGCGATCGGATGGAGCGGACGGCGCGCGGCGTGGTTGTCGGCGATCGCGTTCGTGATCGTGCTGTTGAACTTCGTGCCGATCGGCTTCTTTCTCACAAAGAGCCACAACTTCTAGCGATGCGTCTTTTCGCGGTCGGCCTCAGTCATCGAACGGCGCCCGTCGAGTTGCGCGAGAGCGTGGACTTCGCACGCCGCGGGCTCGACGCCGCGATCGCCGCGCTGCGCGCCAGGAGTATCGGACAGGAAGCGGTCGTCTTGTCGACGTGCAACCGTGCCGAGATCTATGCGGCGGCCGATGGAGACGCGGCGCCGGACGCGATCGGCCGTTTCTTCAGCGAGTATCACAGCGTCAGCCATTCGGAGATGTCCCGGCATCTCTACGTGCACAAGGGCCCCGACGTCGCCCGCCACCTGTTTCGCGTCGCCGCCGGTCTCGACTCGCTCGTCGTTGGCGAGCCGCAGATTCTCGGTCAGGTCAAGAGCGCCTACACACGCGCCAACGATCTGCGTGCAACCGGCACGTTGACCAACCGCCTGTTTCACTCCGCATTCGCCGTGGGAAAACGCGTGCGGACTGAAACCGGGCTCGCGGAAGGGGCCGTGTCGGTCAGCTACGCGGCCATCGCGCTGGCCCGCAAGATCTTCGGTGACCTGAAGGGCCTCGGCGTCCTGATCCTGGGCGCCGGCGAGATGGCGAAGCTGACGGGCATACACCTGCAGGCACAGCAGGTGCGGCAGATCGCGATCGCCAGCCGCACGCTGACGGCCGCGGAGGGACTCGCGCGCCAGCTGGGCGGCCAGGCGGTCGCGTGGACCGGGCTGGATGCAGCCCTGATGTCGGCGGATATCGTGATCACTGCAACCGGCGCCGCCGATCCGGTACTGACCCGCGCACGCGTCGCCGAGGCGATGCGCCCGCGCCGCGACCGCCCGCTCTTCATCATCGACATCGCCGTGCCGCGCGATGTCGAGGCTTCGGTCGGCAACCTCGATCAGGTGTTTCTCTACAACATCGACGATCTGCAGACCATCGTGAAGGAAAACCTCGCGCGCCGCAGCAGCGAGCTTGCGCATGCAGATGCGATCGTGGACGAAGAAGTCGTCCGGTTTGCCGCGTGGATGCAGTCGCGAGAGATCATTCCGACGGTCGTCGCCTTGCGTCAACGGTTCGAAACCATCAGGCAGTCCGAGCTGATGCGTCTCGAACCCAAGCTGTCGGGTCTGCCGCCGGAAGCCCGGGAACGTCTCGACGAAATCACGCGCCTCATCGTCGAAAAGCTCCTGCTGACGCCTACCGAACAACTGAAAGCGGTCAACGACGAAGCGCTCATCGTCGCCTACGCGGACGCGTTGAATCGGTTGTTCAGTCTGGCCGCAGACGAAAAGCCTCCGAAAGCGCGGGTCTAGTGATCCTCAGAATAGGCACGCGTGCCAGCCCGCTCGCGTTATGGCAGGCTCGAACCGTCGCTCGCCTGCTCGGCTCGCGCGGCGTTTCGTGCGAGTTGGTCAACATCACCACCTCCGGGGATCGCCTTCAGCAGGCGCCGCTCTCCGAGGTGGGTGGCAAGCGCCTCTTCGTCAAGGAAATCGAGGACGCCCTGTTGCGCGGCGACATCGACCTGGCGGTGCACAGCGCCAAGGACATGTCGGCCGTGTTGCCGCGCGGTCTCGAGCTCGCGGCAACGCTGCCGCGAGAAGACCCGCGTGACGCCCTCATCCTGCCGGGTGACACACCGACAGGTGAGTTCGACGACGCCCTTGCCCGGCTCGGGGCGGCGCCGAAGATCGGCACAGGGAGCGTGCGGCGCACCGCTCAGCTCGCCGGAGTTCTGCCGGGCGCGACGTTCGTGCCGATCCGGGGGAATGTCGATACCAGGCTCCGCAAACTGGACACAGGCGGGTATGATGCGCTCGTGCTGGCAGCGGCGGGAGTCAGCCGGCTGGGGCTCGCGACGCGTATCACCGCGCCGATCCCGATCGACCAGTGTGTGCCCGCCCCCGGACAGGGAATCATCGCCATCGAGACGAGAGCTGATGACGATGGGACGATGCAAGCCGTGCGCGCGATCCACGATCCGGCGGCTGGCATCGCGCTGGATGCCGAACGGGCCCTGGTGGAGGCGCTCGGAGGCGGATGTCAGCTGCCGCTCGGCGCGCTTGCAGTGGCAGACGCGTCTCAATTGCACGTGCGAGCCATCGTCGCGGCGCCTGACGGGTCTCGTGTCATCGCCCGATCAGAGCAGGGCCCGGCGTCGGAGGCAGCAATGCTAGGCCGGCGCGTTGCCGACGCATTGATCAGGGACGGTGCCCTGGACATTCTTGACACGATTCGGCGAGCAGACAGTTCCGTCGAAGATCTGAAGTAACCATGAAACAACCGTGCGTATTCATCGTCGGCGCCGGCCCCGGCGACCCGTCGCTCATCACCGTGCGCGGGCGCGGGTTTCTGCAAGCGGCGGATGTCGTGATTTACGACCATCGCGTGCATAGACGCCTGCTGCGCCTGGCGAAGCCCGGCGCCGAACGCATCGACGTTGGCGCGGCTGCCCCGAAACCGCTGGAACAGGATGCCATCAGCCTGCTGCTGGTCGAGAAAGCGCGTGAAGGCAAGACTGTCGTGCGTTTGAAGTGGGGCGATCCGTTCGTCTTCGACAGCGGCGGCAAGGAAGCGCTGTTCCTGCACGAGCAGGGCATTCCATTCGAGGTGGTGCCGGGTGTGCCGGTCGCGATCGGCGGTCCGGCCTATGCCGGTGTTCCGGTCACCTATCCAGGCGCCGGCGACGTGCTGGTTTTCGTCAGAGGCCACGAGTCAGAGACCGACACACCATTAAACGTCGACTGGGCCAAGCTGGCAGGTCTCAGTGCAACGCTCCTTTGTTATGCCGGATCGAAACAAGTAGCCACGATCGCACAGGCGATCGTGGCAAGCGGCCGCTCCCCTGAAGAGTCTGCGGTGCTGATCTACGACGGGACGCTGCCGTCGCAGCGCACGATCGAGGGTACGCTCGGCGACATCGCCGAACACGCCCTCGAAGGCGAACCGGCGGTGCTCGTGATCGGTCGCCGTTGCCAACCTGCGGGAACACCTTCGCTGGTTCGACGAACGGCCGCTCTTCGGCAAGCGGATCGTCGTCACCCGATCCCGCGACCAGGCCGGCGAGTTGATCGACATGCTCGAAGAGCGCGGCGCCGAGGCGATCCCGGCACCGACGATTCGGATCGCCCCGCCCGAGGACCCCGCCGATCTCGACAGGGCCTGCGCAGAAGCCAGCACCTTCGACTGGATCATCTTCACGAGCGCCAACAGCGTCGACTACTTCAT
Organism: uncultured Acidobacteriota bacterium; assembly: GCA_963784195.1. Classification (GTDB taxonomy): domain Bacteria; phylum Acidobacteriota; class Vicinamibacteria; order Vicinamibacterales; family 2-12-FULL-66-21; genus CAVQAH01. Next base: position 271,602 of record CAWARA010000020.1, read on the forward strand.
GGAGCGCCTGCTGGCTCTGAGCGATGTCCGCGAGCTGAAAGGCGTGCAGCTCTGCGCCGTCGGCGATGGCACCGCAGCGCACGTTGCCAGATACGGCATCAGGGTGGATCTGATTCCCCCGGAGTTCCGCGTCGAGTCGATCATCGAGACGATGAAGAGCGCAGGCGCCATCCGCGGCGCGCGCATTCTCCTGCCACGCGCCGATCTCGCCCGCGAGGCGCTGGCCGACGAGCTTCGCGCCGAAGGCGGCGACGTCGTCGAGGTGATCGCGTACCGGACCATGCTGGCGAGCGCGGAGCAGGAGGATGGTCACGACATCTACGCGATGCTGCTCGAGCGCCAGATCGACGCCATTACGTTTACCAGTGCCTCGACGGTCAGGAACTTCGTGCAGATGCTCGGTCGCGATCAGGCAGTCGATCTGCTTCGAACAACCACCGTCGCGTGTATTGGTCCGGTGACGGCTGAAGCGGCACAGCAGCTCGACATCGAAACGACCGTGATGCCGCAGCGCTACACGATTCCTGATCTCGTGGATGCGCTGGTGGAACACTTTTCTGAGGAAACCGTGAAACTCTCGGCTGATGGCTGAGAGGTAGACACCTGTGCGCTTGCTTGTTCGCTGTGAGCAACGCGGGACGGCTGAGGCACCAGTAGCATGGACGGCCACGAACACACGACGTCCAACGTCGCGGCCGTCGTGATCGTTACCGAGCGCCGTCAGCAGACAACTAGAGCAACCAATGTCTCGAACACCCACTTCACCTGCTGACACGGCACGTAGCGCGCAACTCGATCTCCCGCACCGTCCTCGACGGCTCCGCCGGTCGCCTGCGGTGCGGTCGCTCGTGCGAGAAACGCGGCTCTCGCCCGAGATGTTCATCTATCCGCTCTTCGTCTGCAGCGGTGAGGGACAACGACGCGAAGTCAGCTCGATGCCCGGCGTGTATCAGCTGTCCGTTGACGAAGCGGTCAAGGAAGCGGCGGCGGCGAAGGCCGAGGGCATTAACGGCGTGCTGCTCTTCGGGCTCCCTGACGAGAAGGATGCGATCGGGTCGGCGGCCTACGATCCGGAAGCGCCCGTCCAGTCCGCGGTGCGCGCGCTCAAGCGCGAAGTGCCGGGTCTGCTCGTCGTCACCGACGTCTGTCTGTGCGAATACACCTCGCATGGACACTGCGGCATCGTCGTGGACGACGAGATCGCGAACGACCCGTCGGTCGAGCAATTGGCGCGCGCCGCCGCGTCGCATGCGGCCGCCGGCGCCGACATCGTCGCGCCGTCAGACATGATGGACGGCCGAGTCGGACGGATCCGGTCGACGCTCGACCACAACGGCTTCCCGCACGTCGCGATCATGTCGTATGCGGCGAAGTACTGCTCGGCGTTCTACGGCCCCTTCCGCGAAGCCGCAGACTCCGCGCCGGCCTTCGGCGATCGGCGGTCGCATCAGATGGATCCCGCGAACGTCCAGGAGGCGCTGCGCGAAGTGGCGCTCGATCTCGACGAAGGCGCCGACATCGTGATGGTGAAGCCGGCGCTGACCTACCTCGATGTGATCTGGAGAGTGAAGGCGGAGTTTGGCGTGACGACTGCCGCGTATCACGTGAGCGGCGAGTACGCGATGCTCAAGGCGGCCGCGCGCAATGGCTGGATCGACGAACCGCGCGCGATGCTCGAGACACTCACAGCCATCCGCCGCGCCGGTGCCGACATCATCATCACGTACTACGCGCGCGAGGCTGCGCGGGCGCTGAAATAGGGTTCAGGACGAGGGTTCAGGACGGGGGTTCACGGACGGGGGTTCACGACGGGGGTTCATTCGGGGGTTCACCACGCGTCTCTAGCGGCTCCGCAACCTCCTTTGAACCCCGTCGGGAACCTTCGTGTGAACCCTCGTCCTGAACCTGCGTGATGAACCGCCGTCGTGAACCCCCGTCCTGAACCCCCGTCGTGAACCCCGTCCTGAACCCCCGTGATATTATGTTCCCCGTGAATATATTCCGCAGGAATTCATCGTCAGGCAGACTTCGGTCCCCTGACGTCGATGGAATTCGAAATCCTCCTGTCGCTCGCCGAAGGCGACCGCCACGGTTACGCGATCCTGCAAGACATCGCCGCACGGTCCGACGGTGCTGTGACGGCCAGGCCCGGCACACTCTATCGCGCAATCTCGCGCCTCCTCCAGTCCGATCTGATCGAAGAAGTCGACGCCGCCCCGCGCGGCCGGCGATCCGCTTCCGCGACGGACGAACGGCGGCGCTACTACTCTCTGACGACCAACGGCCGCCGGGTCGCTGAGCAGGAGGCTCAGCGGCTCGCCCGCCAGGTTCGCGCCGCGCGAACACGAAAGCTGCTCAAGTCGGGAGCGTAGGAACTCAAGGGGCAGGCCTGCGATGAAACGACACCCGGTAACCAATCACGTTGGGAGTGGGCGTCGCGCGGTCGTCGTCGACCTATAGCTCATGTCCAGCCTCTATCATCGGCTGCTCGTGCGGTGCTATCCGGCAGCATTCCGGCTTCGCTTTGGCGAAGAGGTCTTGTTCGCACTGGAGACTGGCTCACGCAACGCATGGGGCATGGGCGTTCGTGAAGGGTTGACCTTTCTCGTCGTCAGCACGCTCGACGCCGTCTCCAACGGCGTCCGCGAGCGGCGCAGCAACCGGTGGTACGCGGACCCGCAACGGAAGGACTCCGTGATGACATCGCTTTTGGCGGACTTGAAGTACGGGTTGCGGATGCTGATTCGCAACCCTGGTTTTGCCGGGCTCGCGATTGCGACGCTGGCGCTTGGCGCGGGCCTCACGGCGGCGATCTTCTCGGTCGCCTGGGACGCACTGCAGCGTCCCCTGCCCTTCCGCGACGAGTCGCGCGTCGTGATGCTCTGGGAGTACGCGCCGGCCAAGGACAACCTGCACGGCGCCGCCACGCCGGCGAATTTTCTCGACTGGCGCAGCCGCAGTCACACGTTCTCGCACATGGGCGCACTCGCCCCGTACAGCGCCATCGTCGCGACCGAAGGCGACACGGTTCGTGTCGAAGGCCGGCGGGTGACCGGCGATGTGTTCGCCGCGCTCGGCGCGGAGGCGCTGCTCGGCAGGACAATCGAACCCGCCGACCAGCGGCCGGGCAACGGCGTCGTCGTGCTGAGCCATCGCGTGTGGCAGCAGCAGTTCGGCGCCGATCCGGCGATCGTCGGCAAATCGGTGCTGATCAACGAGTCACGAAGGCACGTCATCGGCGTGCTGAAAGCCGACTTCCTGCTGCCGCGCGGGGAGGATGGTGTCTTCGTTCCCTGGGTGTTCAACAACTTCGAGCTGCGCGCGCGCAAGTCCCACTACGTCAACGTCGTCGCACGTGTGAAGAGCGACGTGTCGCTCGAGCAGGCACAGGCGGACATGCGGGTCGTGGCCGACGGTCTCGCGAAGGAGTTTCCCGACGCCAACCTGGGCGAGAGCGTGCTCGTCGAACCAATTCGCCTGTCCCTTGTCGGCGACATCAAGCCGGCGCTGCTGATGCTTACTGGTGCGGTGTCGCTCGTCCTGCTGATCGCCTGCGTCAACGTCGCCAACCTCCTGCTTGCCAGAGCTACGGCGCGACGGCAGGAATTCGCCGTGCGAACAGCACTGGGCGCCGGCCGCCTGCGCTTGTTGAAACAGTTGCTGGCGGAAAGCGCCATCCTCTCGCTGGTTGCCGGCGGCCTCGGTTTCATCCTCGCGTACTGGACCGTCGCGGCCTTGCGCGAGGTGTTACCAGCAACACTGACGCCCTCCGGACCGATCTCTCTGAATCCAGCGGTGGCTGCCGCCGGCGCAGGGATCTCCGCCTTGACCGGTCTCCTCTTCGGCCTCACGCCGGCATTGCAGTTCTGGACCGAGGGTGTGATGCGCTCGATGCGCGAGAGCCGTCCGGCGAGCTCACGTTCGGCGGCGGCGATCAGACGAGTGCTGGTCACCTCCCAGATCGTGCTCGCGCTCGTGCTGCTCGTGGGCGCGGGATTGCTGATGCGTAGCTTCGTGCGACTCGTCAGCGTCGATCCCGGCTTCCGGCCCGAACAGCTCCTGACGTTGCGATTGGAACTACCCCGCGCCCGCTACGAAGGGCCCAAGCAGTGGCAACCGTTCTACGATCGCGTGCTCGACGAGCTTCACGCCGTCCCCGGCGTCACGAGCGCCGCCGGGATCAGCTGGTTGCCACTCGCCTCCGACGGCGGCAGCAACGCGGTCTTCGTCGAGGGCCGCGACCTGCCGGGCCCGAACGAGGAGAAATACGCCATCTACCGCCTCGTCACGCCCGGCTACTTCAAGACAATCGGCATCCCGATTCTCGAGGGTCGCGACTTCACAGCCGAAGACCGCATCGACGGCCTGCGCGTCGGCGCCATCAATCAGACCCTCGCAGCGCGCCTCTGGCCAGGCGAGCGCGCGCTCGGCAAGCGGCTCACCTTCGCCCGCGCCCCCAAGCCAGGGGACTGGATCACCATCGTCGCCATCGTCGGCGACACACACCACGGGAGCCTGGCCGAGCCCGTCGACATCGAGCTGTATTCACCATACACGCAGGATCCGTACTGGTTCCCGCCGTCGGACCTCGTCATGCGTACGACAGGTGAACCGACCGCCGTCGCCGCGGTCGTGCGCCAGCGCCTGCGCGCGATCGATCCGCTCGTGCCCATCTCGGATGTGCAATCGATGGAGTCGGTGATCGGCAAGGCCGTCGCCGAGCCGCGCTTTCATCTGCTGCTGATGGGCGCGCTGAGCCTGTCAGCGCTCGTGCTCGCGGCCATCGGCATCTACGGCCTGCTCGCGTTCTCGGTGGCTCTGCGCTCCCGCGAGATCGGCGTCCGGTCAGCGCTGGGAGCCCAGCGCCGTGACATCGCTCGGCTGGTTCTTGGTGAAGGGTTGCGAATGACCGCCGCTGGTATCGTGCTCGGGCTTGCCGTCGCGTTCATCGCCACGCGGTCGCTGCGGACGTTGCTGTTTCAGATCGAGCCGTGGGATCCGCTGACGTTTGCCGGGATATCGGCGTTATTGATCGTGGTTGCCCTCGTCGCCTGCTACGTCCCGGCGCGCCGTGCGGCGCGGGTGGATCCGCTCATTGCGCTTCGTGAGTAGGTTCACGACGGGGGTTCACACGTTGGTTCAAACGGGGGTTCACGACGAAAGGTTCACCACGGAGACGTCCATTCCCGTTGCCGTGGATCGTCCGCGGGAACCTGCTACACACAGCTCGGCGAGACACGAACCACGAGATACGAACCACGGCGAGCAACCCCCGATGTGACCGTCACACTCGTCGCAACGCGACGAGCGGATCCACACGCGTCGCGCGGCGCGCAGGAATGTATCCGGCGACCCACGCAACCAGACCAAGCAGCAGGATCGCGCCGCCGAATGCCACCGCATCGACCGGTTGGACGCCGAACAGGAAGGTCGAAAGCACCCGCGTGGCGCCGAATGCGCCGGCGATGCCCAATAGGATCCCGATCGCGACGGACATGAAGGCGCCTTTCAACATCAGGCCGATGACGGATCCTGGGGCCGCGCCCAGCGCCATTCGGATCCCGATCTCCTGCGTCCGCTGCGCGACCGAATACGCCAGGATGCCGTAGATGCCGATGGCGGCGAGGAGCAGCGCGATGCCCGCGAAGGTCGCCAGCACGAGCATCGTGAAGCGGCGATCGGCCACAGAGAGGCCCACTGCGATCTTCGAAGGTCGAGAGTTCGATCGGGACGTCTGGCTCGAGGCTGTGGATGGTTTGCCGGATAGCGGCCGGTAGGCTCTGCGCCAGTGACGTGGAGGCGGGACGCACGGCGATGGTCATCGTGTTCCGCGTTCGCCGAGGACGCTGCAGGTAGCTGACATAGGCCTCCGGCGCCGACTGGGTCACGAGCGATCGATGACGCACGTTGCCGACGACGCCGACGATGGTCATGAACGGGTCGTCCATCGAGTCCATGCCGAAGTATTTGAAGCGCTTGCCGATCGGGTCTTCGTTCGGGAGGTAACGGCTCACGAAATCCTGGTTGACGACGGCAACGATCTCTTTGCCCGCCGTATCGGAGTCGGCAATCAGACGGCCCTTGATGAGCGGAACACCCATCGTCGTGAAGTAATCGCCGGTGACCACGCGATACCCGGCATCCCGCTTGGTTGCGCGCGGGTCGGGATCGCCTTCGAAATAGAAGAGCCCGCCGGCATCCCAGCCGGTCAGCGGGAACTCGTTGATCGCTCCGGCCGACTCGACGCCCGGCAGCGCGCGGACGGCGGGAAGCGCTCGTTCGTAGAAGGCCGCCGTCCGCGTTTCGTCGGGATACTTGTTCCCGGGCAGCACCATCTCGGCGGTGATCACTCCCTGTCCGTTGAATCCGGTCTCCACGTTGACCACATTCCAGAAGCTCTTCACCAGCAGCGCCGAACCGACAAGCAACAGAAGGGCGATGGCGACCTCCGCGGTGATCAGCGCGCTGCGGATGCGGCCGCGAAATGGGGACACAGAACCTCTGCCGCCTTCGTCGATCACATCTCGAAGCTCGGTCCTCGACACCTGAAGTGACGGGACGAGCCCGAAGAGCAGCGGCGTCACGAGTGCGAGCAGGAGCGTGAACAGCAGCACAGGCAGATCGATGCCAATGGAATCCGGCCGGGGCAGAACTGCTGGATTCAGGGCGAGCAGGACGCGCACGAGCCAACCCGCGAACAGCAGGCCGCCGATCGCGCCGGCGGCGGCGAGCAGCAGGTTTTCCGTGAGCAACTGCCGGACGATCCGCGAACGGCTGGCGCCCAGCGCCGAGCGAATGGCGAGTTCCTTTCGTCGCTCTTCGCCACGCGCGAGCAACGTGCTGGCGACGTTGACGCACGCGATCAGCAGGACGAGACCGACTGACGCGAGCAGGATGTTCAGCAGTTGCCGGGACCCGCCAGTCAACGCGTCGTGCAGCGTCAGGACGGTCACGCTGCGCGCGTCATTGTCGCCAGCGTGCTGGGTCATGAGCCGCGTCGCGATCGCGTCCATCTCGGCGTCAGCCTGGGTAATCGTCAGTCCAGGGCGCACACGGCCAACAACTGCCAGGTTGTGACCGGTGCGTCCCGTGTCGTCCTGCAGCAACTCCTTCGGCACCCAGATATCCGCCGTTGTTGGAAACGCAAAGCCGGGAGGCATGACGCCGACCACGCGCACGGGGAACTCCGCGACGTTGAGGTTGATCGCGGTCAGGTCCGACCTGCGCCCCAAGGTCGTTTCCCAGAAAGCGTGGGATACGACCACCGCTGGAGCGCCGCCCGTCCGCATCTCTTCAGCCGTGAACGTGCGGCCCATCGCCGGTTCGATGCCGAACACGCGGAAGAACCCGTCGGTCACCAGATACACATCAGCAAAGACCGGTTCCTTCCCTCCCAGCACGGTATCGCGTCCGCCCTGGTACGCCGCGAGGGCCTCGAACGACGTCGCCGACTCGCGCCAGTCGCGGAAGTTCGGCATCGAGACGGCGACACGCGGCGCTCGATCGGTCTGCTCCCACAGGCGCACGATCCGATCGGGGTTGGGATAAGGCAGCGGCCGGAGCAGGACGCCATTGACGACGGTGAAGATCGCCGTGTTCGCGCCGATGCCGATGGCCAGCGTCAGTACAGCGACGACCGTGAATCCGGGGTTCTTCAGAAAAAGGCGAAAAGAGTGGGTCATGACGGTTGTTCAGGACGGGGGTTCACACGAGGGTTCATACGAGGGTTCACACGAAGGTTCATACGGAGGGTCACTGGGTGCGGAGCGCGATGACGGGATCGATGCGGGTCGCTCTTCGAGCTGGGGCGTAGGCGGCGGCCAGGGCGACGAACAGGACGACGGCGATCACGGTGGCGTAAAGGCCGGGATCTGTCGGAGAGATGCCGAACAGCATGTGTCTGACCACACCCGACAACAGAACGGCGGCGAGGAGGCCAATCAGCCCGCCGGCGACGACACCGGCGGCGGTGCCACGCAGGATATGACGGACGACATCACGGGAATGCGCACCGAGGGCCATGCGAACACCGATCTCGTGGGTGCGCTGCCCCACGATCTGGGTCAACAAGCCGTAGATGCCGACGGAGCAGAGCGCGAGCGCGACGATCGCGTAGCCGCTCAACAGGAGCATGTTGAAGCGGCGCGCCTCGAGGCTCTTCGACAGGACCTGTGCGGAGGTCAGGATCCGCGTCACAGGAAGATTCGGATCCAGCCGTCGGATCTCTGCGCGCACAGCGGCTGCTAGGGCTGACGGATCAAGAGCGGTTCGAATCAAGAGCTGGCGGGGCGTGAAGATTCCCGCCTCGTGGTGAATCCAGACCTGGTTTCCGTATGTCGACTCCAGCGATGCCGTGCGGATGTCGCCCGCGACGCCAATCACCGTCAGCAGCCGCCCATCCGGCAGGCCGAGATGCACGCGCTTGCCGATGGGATCCTCGTTGGGCCACATCTCGCGTGCGACAGACTCGCTGAGAACGATTGACGGTTCCGGCTCGGTCAGTTGGAACGTGCGCCCGCGCTTGATCGGGACGCGAAGCACACCGAGACACCCTGAGGACGCCGTGAGCGGCAGCGCACCGATCATGCGCGTCTGGCCTTCGGGAACGAAGGTCATGCCGCCGCGCTGATCGGTCAGGGGTGCCTGGTTCAGGACGCACGCGCCTTCGACGCCTGGAATGGACTGGACGCGCTCGATCACTTGTTCGAAGAACCGTGTGCGCGCGTCCACCTCGGCGTATTGACGCCCGGACAAGGTCAGGTCGACTACCAGCCCGCGTGAGAACTCGAATCCCGGGTTCACACCGAGCACGCGCGAGAGGCTGACGACGAGCAACGCCGCCCCGACGAGCACGACGACGGCGAGGGCGACTTCGACGGCGACGAGCAACGTTCGCAGGCGCGAGCCACCTGACTCGTTTCCAGGACTTCGAGATTGGAGTGCAGGCTGAACGCTCGTCGATCCCGAGCGCCACGCCGGAATGGCCGCGAACATCACGCTGCTGACGATGGCGATCAGCGTCGTGTAGATCACGACCGCCCAATCTGGATATGCCGCGATCTCGCGCGCGAACATCGCGGGCGCGAGGTGCGTGAGCGTCGCGACGACCCAGACGGCCACCAGCAGCCCGAAATAGCCACCGATGAAGGAGAGAAGAAACCCCTCGCAGAGGACACTGCGAATCAATCTGCCTCGCGAGGCGCCGATCGCCGCACGGATTGCCGCCTCGCGTCTGCGCGCAATCTGTCTCGCCAACTGAAGGCCGGTAATGTTGGCGCAGGCGATCAACAGCACGAGCGCCGCGCTCCCCAGCAGCACCAGCATCGTGGGGCGCACGCCCCCCGCCAGATGTTCGCGCAGGCTGACGACGCGGGCAGTGAGGCCCGTATTCACCGATGGAAACTCGCGCGCCGACCGCTCCGACACCGCGACGACATCGTCGGTCGCCTGCGCGAGCGTGACGCCTGGGCGCATGCGCGCCACAACGCTGAGAAAGTGTGCCTGACGGACGCCGCGCTGAACACGAAGAGGCAGCCTGACCCAGGCGTCACCTGTCTGGGTGCCGATGCCGGCTGCATCCGGCATCACACCGACAATCTCATGCGGCTCACCGTCAACCGTCACCGTGCGACCGACGACCGATCGATCGCTGCCGAAGACCGAACGCCACAAGCGTTCGGTCAACACGATCACGCTACCGGAGTTCTCTGCGCCATCGCCCGGCAGGATCGGACGGCCGAGCAACGGCGCGATCGAAAGGACACGAAAGAAGTCCTCGGTCACCCACACGAGGCGGATCTGCTGCGGCTCGCCAGTGCCGGTCAGGTTCGACTCCTGGCTGAACAGGTTGTACGCCGCAATGGCATCGAACGACCGGCTGCCGGTGACCCAGTCGTAGTAGTTGGCTGGCGCGACAGGATTGAGGCGCCGGTTCGGACCGAAGGCCGACCAGATGACGACCAGGCGGTCCTCATCTGGAAACGGCAGCGGCTTGAGCAGGACTTGCCAGGCGACGTTGAAGATAGCGGCGTTGGCGCCGATGCCGAGCGCGAGAGTCAGGGATGCGAGGAACGTGAACCCGGGCGACCGGCGGAGCGAACGGAAGGCGTAGCGAAGATCGTTCAACATTGCTTCTTGCCGCAGTCCGTGGTTCGTAGTCCGTCGCTCGTCGCTCGTAGAGCCTCGCCGCCGGTATCGGGCTCTTACGAGCCACGAGCGACGATCCACGAACCACGGCAAGAATCAGCCAATCCCAACGACTATCAACGTCGCATCGTCGTCGAAGTGCCCACCCGTGAACTCGTTGACATTCGCCAGCAGCGCATCCTTCATGGCTTCGGCGGGATCCGTTCGGCACCCGATCGCCGCGGCGGCCAGCTGTTCCTCACCGTACTCGTCGCCCGCTGGATTGCGTGCCTCGGTGATGCCGTCGGTGTAGAAGATCAGACGGTCGCCGGACTCGAGCGCCATCTCTCCCTGGTCGTACTGCGTATCAGGAAACACGCCCAGCACGGTTCCGCCATCCGACAGCCGCTCGAACGACCCGCTCTTCCGAACCAGGAGTGGTGGATTGTGACCCGCGTTCGAAAACACGATCCGCCGTGCCTGTGCCTCGACACGCGCGTAGCAGAACGTCGCGAAACGGCCACTCGCCATGTTGCGGCACAGGAGACGATTCACGCTGCCGCAAATGGACGACGGCGCGACAGTTTCCTGTGCGAAGGCGCGTACGGCGGCCTGCAGATTGGACATGAGGAGTGCGGCGGGCAGTCCCTTGCCGGCGATGTCTGCGATCGAGATGCCCAGCACCTGACCGAACGACAGCGTGTCGAAGCAGTCGCCGCCGACGCCGTTGGCGGGTTGCCAGGCCACCGCGAGCTGCACCCCATCCACCTTCGGCACAGCGGTGGGAAGCAGGCCCCGCTGAATCAGGCGCGCCTCCTCGAATTCACGCTGCTGCTTCTGATCGAGCCGGCGCGCGGACCGGGCTTCTGCGATCTCGCGCTCGAGGATCTCGAGCAGCGTGACGTCCTCCCACGGCTTCTGAACGAAGCTTTTCGCGCCGCGGCGCATCGCTTCGACGGCGGTGTCGATGCTCCCCCATCCGGTCATGACCACGATGGGCATGGACCCATCGTGTGACCGAACACGCGGGATCAGCTCGAGCCCTTCCCTGCCGGACGTCGTGTCCCGGCTGTAGTTCAGGTCCATCAGCAGGAGGTCGAAGCGCTCTGCCCGGAGCTTTTCCATGACCCCATCAGTCGAACTGACGAACTGTGGCTCGTAACCCTCGCCGGTGAGCAGCCAGCGAAGCGCTTCCAGCACATCGGGCTGGTCGTCAGCGACGAGCACACGCGCAGGTGTCGGATCGTTCTGCGAAGAGGACATACGGAATTCCGTGAAGATCTCGAACATGCGCGAGATCGAGAAAACCAAGAGCTGTACCAGGACGACCGGCCACAATCCGGCCAAATCCGCCCTCGCGCAGCCAAACGCGTCCCGCCCCTGCGACACGCTGTCGCGCCACCGCGACCCGTCCCAGCGCGTCAAACATTCGTCCCAAGACTTCGTCTAAGCCAGCAGTGCCGCACGCGGTACGTCGTGGGCTTGATACGATAGCCGACCGCCAGGGTTCACGCGCGGCCTAATCTTAGCCGCCTTCGCTAAAGCTACGGCGGGCCAAGGCCCTGGCACGTCGGACGTGAGCACGTGGCACGTGGCACCTGAGCACGTCGCACGTGGCACGTAGGCACGTCGCACGTGACACCGGCACTCTGTTGACTATGCCCGAGATCACCCCAGTCCGTATCCTCGTCGCCGACGATCAGGTCGACATCCTGAACGCGCTGAAGTTCCTTCTGTCCGACGAAGGTTACGAGGTGACCGAGGCCCGTTCTCCGGGGGAGGCGCTGGAGCGGCTCGAGGCCGCCGACTTCGATTTGGCCATCCTGGATCTCAATTACACGCGAGACACGACGTCGGGTCAGGAGGGCCTGGACCTGATGGAGCGGATCAAGGCGCTCGACCCGAGCCTGCCGGTGCTCGTCGTAACGGCGTGGAGCAGCGTGGCCGGCGCCGTCGAAGCAATGCGCCGCGGCGCCCGCGACTACATCGAGAAGCCGTGGGACGACGAGCGCCTTCTGATGACGGTGAGAACGCAGGTCGACCTGCGGCGGGCCGTTCGTCGGAGCGTCCGGCTTCAGGAGGCCAACACCCGGCTGCAGCGGGGCGCGACACCTGCCTTCATCGGCGACTCGCCGTCCATCATCGAGGTGCGTCAGACAATCGAGCGGATCGCACCGTCCGATGCGTCCGTGCTGATCACAGGCGAGCACGGCACCGGCAAGGAAGTGGTGGCCACGTGGGTGCATGCGCTCTCCGAGCGGCGCAGCAAGCCGCTCGTGACCATGAACGCCGGCGGCCTCGCCGAAGGCATTGCGGAGAGCGAGCTCTTTGGTCACGTGAAGGGTGCCTTCACCGACGCGCGTTTCGACCGAATCGGATGCTTCGAGCTGGCTGACGAGGGGACGCTGTTCCTCGACGAGATCGCAAACATGCCGGTGCGTCTGCAGGCGAAGCTGCTACGCGTGCTGCAGACCGGCGAAGTGCAGCGTGTCGGCTCGTCGCGCCTGCGCTACGTCAACGCGCGTATCTTGTCGGCCACCAACGCGGATCTGAATAGCGAGATCGAAGGCGGGCGATTCCGCGAGGACCTTCTGTACCGGCTGAACACCGTCGTCATCCACCTGCCGCCGCTGCGCGAGCGTCCGCAGGACATCGAACCGCTGGCGTTGCACTTTCTCGCGCACTACGCGACGCGCTATCGCAAGCCGCTCACGTCGTTCGACGCAGACGCGCGGGCGGCCATGGCGTCGCACCGCTGGCCGGGCAACGTACGCGAGCTGGCGCACAGCGTCGAACGCGGCGTGCTGATGGCGGACGGCTCGGCGACGGCGGTCACCGCACGCCATCTGGGCCTGCACGCCCAACGCGGCGGGAACACCGCCGTCGAGGCGCTTTCGCTCGAGGAGGCAGAACGCGTGTTCATCGAAAAGGTGCTGGCGCGCCACGGCGGCGACGTCCGGCTGGCCGCTCAGCAACTGGGGATGAGCCGCAGCGCCCTCTATCGCCGGCTGCAACAGTATGGCGTCCGCGAATAGCCAGGCGGCACGGCCGCACCGCCAACGCGGAACCTATCGCAGCCTCGAGCACTCGGTGCTGGCGCTGGCGTTTACCGCCGGACTACCCGCGGCGGTCGCGCTCCTGTATCTGACCTGGGGTCAGGACTACACCTTCGAGGTTCGCTGGACGATCACCACGGTGGTCCTCGTGGTCTGGGTGGGGGCAGCCGCGGTGGCCTTTCAGATGGTCACACGCGCCCTCTATCTTCAATCGAACCTGCTCGGCGCGCTGCGCGAAGGCGATTACTCGATCCGTGGCGCCGGCGGCAGACCCGGCAGCGCGGTCGATCTGGTGATGCACGAGATCAACGCGCTGGGCGATACGCTGCAGCGCCAGCGCACCGAGGCCGTGGAGTCCACGGCGCTGCTGACGAGCGTCATGGGCGCGATCGACGTCGGTGTCTTCGCGTTCGACATGGACGAGAAGCTCGTGCTGGTCAATCCGGCCGCCGAACGTCTCATAGGCAAGCCGGCCGCCACGCTGCTCGGAAAACATGCACGGGAGCTCCGGCTCGATCAATGTCTCGAGGGCGAAACCCCGCGGCTGCTCGATCGTCCGTTCGGGCCCGAGAGCGGTCGACTCGAGCTCCGTCGATCGACCTTCAGACGCGACGGCAAGCCACACCAGCTCCTCGTCTTCGCAGACCTCACCCGCTCGCTACGCGAAGAAGAGCAACAGGCGTGGCAGCGAATCGTCCGCGTGCTGTCGCACGAGATCAACAATTCGCTCACGCCGATCAAGTCCATCGCGCACTCCATCAAGCGGATGATCTCGAGGGTGCCGGATCTGCCGCGCGCGTCCGAGATCCAGGACGGTCTCAACCTGATCGAGACGCGATCCGGTGCGCTGGGCCGATTCCTGCGCGCGTATGCCCAGCTCGCGCGCCTGCCCAAGCCCCAGCAACGCAACGTGCAGATCGCCCCAATCGCTCACCGCATCGCGGAGCTGGAGAACCGCCTGCCGGTCGCGGTGAAAGCGAGCGAAGACGTCGAGATCAGCGCGGATCCCGATCAGATCGAACAGCTCCTGATCAATATTGTTCGCAACGCCGTGGACGCGACACTCGAAACGAGCGGAAATGTCTGGATCGACTGGCAGAAGAGTCGACGGCTCGTTGCAGATCACGGTGGACGACGAGGGCCCGGGCCTGCCAGACACGTCGAACCTGTTCGTGCCTTTCTTCACGACCAAGCCGACAGGCTCGGGTATCGGCCTCGCGCTCAGCCGTCAGATCGCCGAGGCACATGGCGGATCGCTGACCCTGGAGAACCGCATCGAGTCACGCGGATGCCGGGCGACTTTGAAGTTGCCGCTGTAGCGCGGACTTAGTCCGCGTCACCGTATCGACGCGCGGCTGAAGCCGCGCGCTACTGGAGATCAAAGGGGGAAAGAATGAGACGAATACTGATTGCGACGATGCTTGTCATTCCGGTCGTGGGGTTTGCGCAGAAGAGCAAGGAAACCGAAGCGGTGCACCAGGCGGCGATGAACTACGTCGTCGCGGTGTACGAGTCGAAGCCTGAGCTGATCGAACAGAGCGTGCATCCGCAGCTGACGAAGTACGGGTTCATGCGTCAGAAAGACGGCACCTACAAACAGGGACAGATGACGTACACGCAGCTGCTGGACGTGGCGCGCAACTGGAACAAGGACCGCAAGCAGGATACGTCGATCAAGGAAGTCCAGGTGCTCGACGTGCTGGATCAGACTGCGACCGCAAAGATTCGCGCCTCGTGGGGAATCGACTACATGCAGCTCGCGAAGTTCGACGGCACCTGGAAGATCATCAACATCGTCTGGCAGACGCCGCCGCCGGCGGGGTCGTAGGTCGGGGCCCGGGCACTCGAAACGCTGCCGGACCTGCTACCGATACTGTCCGGCTCGACAGCCGGCTCAACGCACCAGGTTCGCGCTGAAGCCGGCCACTACGGGCGCGGGGACACCACCTTCCCAGGCAGCGCCTTGGTGAACTTCCCATCGTCCACGACGGCGACACCGTTGACGAAGACGAACGGGATGCCCTTCGGATATTGATGCGGCTCGGTGAACGTGGCGAGATCCTGAACCGAGTCATCGAAGATCACCAGGTCGGCCCAGTAGCCCGGCCGGATCCAGCCGCGGTCGGTCATCCGCATGATCTGCGCAGGCAGTGACGTCATCGATCGAATGGCGAACGGCAGCGCGATCACGCCGCGGTCCATCGCGTAGCGGCGCAGCTTTCTCGGCATGGTTCCGTAGAAACGCGCATGCGGCACGCCGTCGCCGAACTCTACGGTGTCGCCGTCGGTGCACGTTGCGGTGAAGTCCTGCTGCATGATGTGCTCGATGTCGATCTCGGAGAGCGAGTACCCTCGCATACGCGCACCGCCAGGTCGATCGGATCCGTTCAGTTGAATCCAGATGGCGGCATCGACCGGCGAGATGCCGCGGTCCTTGGCGATCCACTCGATGCTCTTCTCGACGTACTTCTTGTCCGGAAAGTCATAGACGACAACACGTGAGGCGCCGCCGCGCCGGGTGATCTCGTGCTCGATATCGGCACGGACCTTCGCGGCCTCGGCCGGATTCGCCAGGCGCGCCTGCAGGTTGGCTTTCGCATCGCCACGGCCGCCGCGGCCGCCGGTTTCTCCCAGCTGTCCACCGACCTGGGCACCTGGCGGCGCCAGCGCCCAGAGCGGTATCAGCACGGTGGAGCCATCGCTGCCGGACGTGTCGTACGGGTACTGATCGGCGTAGACCTCGAGACCCTGCTCGCGCGCTTCGCGGATCAGGCGTGTGGCGGCGTGGCTCGCGCCCCAGAAATCCGCACCCTTGGCTTTGAGGTGTGACGCGACCACCGGCACGCCCGTCTGGCGGCCGATGTTGATCGTTTCCTTCACCGCGTCGAGCAAATCGACGAACGGGGTCGGATCGGACTTGACGTGCCACATCGGATCGCGGCCCTCGCTGCGCTCGTGGCTGATGTAGAACCCACCGATATTTCTTCACCGGCCTCGTGAGCTCGACGACCTCGCGCGGCTCGCTGAACCGTCCGGGCACGTACTCGAGCCCCGTGCTCAACCCGTACGCGCCGTCACGCATCCCTTCATCGACCAGCGCCTGCATCGCCGTGATGTCGGCGTCGGTGGCGACCTGATCGGCGCGATTGCCCATCACGCGATTGCGCACGGCGCCGTGCCCGACCATCAGCGCGGCATTGGATCCGATGCCCTGCTTCTCGTACTGGGCCTTCTGATTGCGTATCGGCAAAGGCGAGCGTCCGTCCTGGTTCACCACGGACAGCGTGATCCCCTGCGCGACCATGTTCACGTTGTAACGAAGGTTCATGTCGCCGAGGCCGCGATCGCTGTGTGAATGGATATCGATGAAGCCAGGCGACAGATATTTGCCGGCGGCATCGATCGTCCGCGCCGCCTGCGCCGCGCCGAGATCACCGATTGCCGCAATCCGCCCGTCCTTGACCGCCACGTCGGCGATGAACCACGGATTGCCGGAGCCATCGAACACGCGAGCTCGGCGGATGAGGAGATCGAATTGTGTAGCTTGCCCCGTGGTTCGTGGTTCCCGCCTTCGCGCGCTGAATTCTTGCGCGCTTTGGCGAGGCCTCGCCGTAGCTCGTCGCGCCTGATCGAGTGCCGACGAGCGGAGGCGGGCGTGGATCGTCGCTCGCAGGGCGTCGCCGGAAGTTGGTGAAGAGCCGGCCGCAAGAGCCAGAACAGCGACAACGAGGATGAGCTTTTGCTGAAGCATGGGCGGGATTCTAGCGGATTACGAGCCACGGACCACGAGCAACGGACCCCCGTGAAGAATGCTATCTTCGCAAGATGCTTCGCCGTCATCGTTCCCGCTACTCCAAGTCAGAAAAACTATTTGCCGCGGCGTCGCGAATCCTGCCGGGCGGTGTCGACAGTCCGGTTCGCGCGTTCAGGTCGGTGGGCGCCACGCCCATATTCGTCGAGCGCGCTCACGGCGCGTATCTCGAGGATGCGGACGGCAACCGCTACATCGACTACGTGATGTCCTGGGGCCCACTGATCCACGGTCACGCACCGAAGGGCCTCCTGAAGGCGCTGTCGGCGGCCGCGGCGCGAGGCACGAGTTTCGGCGCACCGACCGAGCTCGAGACCCGGTTGGCTCGGCGCGTCGCCATGCTGATGCCGTCGATGGAACGTGTGCGGTTCGTGAGCTCGGGCACCGAAGCGGCGATGAGTGCTGCGCGCGTGGCCCGTGCGGCAACCAAACGGGACAAGCTGGTCAAGTTCGAAGGCTGTTACCACGGTCACGCCGATGCGTTCCTCGTGCAGGCGGGATCCGGAGCAATGACGCTTGGCGTGCCGACAAGTCCTGGCGTCTCAGCAGCGGCGGCGCGCGACACGCTGCTGGCGCGCTACAACGACCTGCCATCGGTCGAACGGCTCTTCGAGCAGCACAAAGAGGACATCGCGGCAATCTTCGTGGAGCCGATCGCCGGGAACATGGGTCTGGTGCCGCCTCGCGAGGGATTCCTTCACGGGCTTCGCGAGATCAGTCAGCGCCACGGCGCGCTCCTCGTATTCGACGAAGTGATCTCAGGTTTCCGTGCGGCGGCGGGTGGGGCGCAGCAGCTGTATGGTGTCCGGCCCGATCTGACCTGCCTCGGCAAGATTATCGGCGGTGGGCTGCCCGTCGGGGCGTATGGCGGCCGCACCGACCTGATGGAGCTCGTCGCGCCCGCCGGCCCCGTCTATCAGGCCGGCACTCTGTCCGGAAATCCGCTGGCGATGACGGCGGGACTGTGGTCGCTCGAGCAACTGTCAGCGTCGCTCTATCGTCAGCTGTCGAAGCTGGCGGCGACACTTGCCGGCGGACTCGCAGACGCCGCGCGCAACGCGCAGATTCCGCTGCAGGTCAGCGCGTTGGGCTCGCTGCTCACGCCATTCTTCACATCGGCGCCCGTCACGGATTTCCAGTCAGCGCTGGCGTCCGATACACAGGCATACGCGCGATTCTTCAGGGGCATGCTCGCACGCGGCGTCTATCCGCCGCCTTCGCAATTCGAAGCCTGGTTCCTGTCGAGCGCTCACAGCGAGCGCGACGTCGCGAGGACGATCAAAGCTGCCAAAGACGTGTTTAAGGAGATGCGCGACACTACCTGATGTTCGGCGGCGTGTCGAGCCTGACCCGCAGAATCGTCCCAGGCGGCAGCGTCACGTCCTTCCCTTCAGTCGCGACCATCGTGCCGCCGCCACCAATGAGGACGCCGATCAGCGCACCTTTGACACCACCGATGATGCCGCCGATGATCGCGCCGACAGCCGATCCTGCGCCGATGCGGCCGACCTCGCCGCGAATGCCTTCGCTTTCAATCGCCTGCGTCACTGTGCCACGCAACGGGTAGTTGCGGCCGTTTACGGTGACCTGATCGAATGCGACGGTCAAGCTCCCCTTGCGATCGGTTCTCGACGCGCGATCGACCGAGCTGACAATGCCGCGCATCACCGACCCGGCCGGGATGAGAACGCGATTGCCCTGGTAGAGGTCCACGACCGTCGTGGCTTCGAACCGATCCTCCACCTGGGCGGTGTCCGAACTGAGTTGCGTTTGAAGCCGGACGTCGATCTCCTGGCCGACCGGAATCGTGCTTTGACCCGATACCGGTCTGTCCTCTCTGTCATCGCGGCCGCGCGAGGGCGCGCTCGACGGCGGGTAGTTCGTGGCCGGCTCGAGCGGCGGATTTGACGAGCTCTCACCACGCGCGCGCGAGCGCAGGTTCTGAATTCGATCACGCACCTCGGCGTACTCCGCTCTGCTGACGTTGTTCTCCTTGCGCAGCTTCACCTTCAGATAGGTGACCTCGTCACGAAGCTCGTCGAGTTCATCCTGAAGTCTGGCCGCGGCCGAGGAGTCATTCGACCGGAGGCGCGAGACATCGGTCCCGGCCTGGTAGACCTCGTCCTGCAACCGCTGAATGTCCGCGCTCGTCGCCATCGTCTGGGCTCTGGCAGGGACCGCCATCATCAGCGCCGTCGCAATCAAGATCGCTTTCACAAGCCTTTGTGCCGTCATGTTCCCACTACCTCCAAAGCTGCGAAGCCAAATGCTTCGTCACACGCCACGACTCTCTGTGCAAAAGAGACGCCCACCCGCGCGACTCGGTCGTATCGACGCCGAAGTCATTTAGATACACACACATATCGACACGCGTCGTAACCCTCGAATCAAGCTCGTCGGTGAAGCCTGTTATGATCGGAGGACACACTCTCCTGCATGCTGGTAAAGCTTCACAGAACGGTGGGGGTTCGAGTCGGCGCGGTGCAGGTCGGCGGCGGTGCGCCTGTTGTCGTGCAGTCGATGACCATGACCGACACGGCCGACGCCGCCGCTACGGCGCAGCAATGCATCGAGCTTGCTCAGGCCGGCTCCGACATGGTGCGCATCACGGTCAACGTGCCCGAAGCCGCGCGCGCCGTTCCGGAGATCAAGCAGCGGATGCTCGATGCCGGTGTGACGGCACCCCTGATCGGTGATTTCCACTACAACGGCCACCTGCTGCTGACGAAACATCCGGATTGCGCAACGGCGCTCGACAAGTACCGCATCAATCCTGGCAACGTCGGCACCGGCCGGCGGCGGGACGAGCAGTTCGCAACGATTTGCAAGGTGGCGCAGGAAAACAGCCGGCCGGTTCGCATCGGCGTCAACGGCGGTTCGCTCAATCAGGAGCTCGTCGTCGCGAAGATGCAGGAGAACACCGACCGCGATCTGGGGCTCACATCCGAAGAGATCATCAACGAGTGCATGATCCTGTCGGCGCTGCAGTCGACAGAGCTGGCGCTCGAATCGGGCCTTCGCAAGGACCAGATCATCATCTCGTGTAAGACGTCCCGGCCCTCGCGATTTGATTGCTGTCTATCGTGACCTCGCGAAGCGAACCGATCAGCCGCTGCATCTCGGGCTCACCGAGGCCGGAATGGGCATGAAGGGGCTCGTGTGGTCCGCGTCGGCAATGGGCGTACTGCTCAACGAAGGCATCGGCGATACGATCCGCGTGTCGCTCACGCCGCGGCCCGGCGGCGATCGCTGTGAGGAAGTCTACGCGGCGTGCGAGCTGCTGCAGGCTCTCGGCATTCGTGCGTTCTCGCCGAGCGTCACCGCGTGTCCCGGATGCGGCCGGACGACCAGCAGCACCTTCCAGGAACTTGCCGAGCGAACGCAGGAATACATTCGCGAGCGGATGCCCGACTGGAAGACCCGCTTCGACGGCGTCGAATCCATGACCCTCGCCGTCATGGGCTGCATCGTCAACGGCCCAGGCGAATCGAAGGCCGCCAACATCGGGATCAGCCTGCCAGGTACAGGCGAATCTCCCAACTGTCCCATCTACATCGACGGCCAGCACGTGACGACGATGCGCGGCACGTATGAAGAACTCGCAGCCGGCTTCCGCGAGTTGATCGACAACTACGTCGAAACACGCTATCCACGCCGTTAAACGCTCCACTCAATCACTGGCGCGCGCCGTAGTTCGTAGCTCGTGGCTCGTGGCTCGCAAGACCATGAGCGGCGGTTCTCCGAGCGACGAGCGACGAGCCACGAACCACGGCTGAACTCTGCGACGGCATAGAATTGTCGAACTGATGCTCCCGCGCTTCAGCGATCTCCGTGACGAGTTCAAGCCGATGATCACTTTGGCCCTGCCCGTGGTCCTGGCGGAGCTCGGCTGGATGACGATGGGGATCGTCGACACGTTGATGGTCGGGCGGCTGAGTCCCGAAGCCATCGGCGCTGTCGGCATCGGCAGCTCGGTGTTCATGGGTGTCGTGATCTTCGCGTTCGGCTTGCTGCTCGGTCTCGACACACTCGTGTCGCAGGCTTTCGGCGGAAACCGCCTCGAGGAGTGCCATCGTTGGTTGATCCACGGGACCGTCCTCGCAGTCCTGCTGTCTGTCCCCTTTACGGCGATCCTTTGGTTGATTTCGGGCACTCTCGATCGCTGGGGCATTCACCCAGCGGTTCTGGAATTGACGCGCCAGTATTTCGACGTCGTGTCGTGGAGCGTGTTGCCTCTCCTGCTGTACTGCGCGTTCCGCCGCTATCTCCAGGGGATGGGCATCGTGCGGCCGGTGATGGTGGCGCTCGTCATGGCCAATCTCGCCAACGTGGTTTTCAATTGGGTGCTGATCTTCGGCAAGTTCGGCGCACCCGCGATGGGTGTGGCCGGCGCCGCGTGGGCCACCGTCGGATCACGAGTGGCGATGGCCGGGTATCTCCTCGCCGTGATCATCCATCGGGAGCGGCGACGCCGGCCGGGACTGTTCGAGACACCGCTGGCGATCGAGCTCGCGTGGATGCGACGGTTGCTTGCTTTGGGAGCGCCGGCGGCAGCGCAGGTCACGCTTGAAGTCGGTGTGTTTGCCGCTGCAACGGCCCTCGCCGGCCGGCTTGCGCCGACGGCGCTTGCCGCTCATCAGATCGCCGTCAACATCGCGGCTTTCACGTTCATGGTGCCGCTGGGCATCTCTTCGGCGGGTGCCGTGCGAGTCGGGCACGCGGTCGGCCGTCTCGATCCGGACGGCGCCGCGCGATCCGGCTGGACGGCGCTGACGCTCGGCGTCGGGTTCATGTCGTGCGCTGCGGCCGTGTTTCTGCTGGTTCCACGGCTGCTGATCGGCTCGTTCACGTCTGATTCACAGGTGATCGCGATCGGTGTCTCGCTGCTGATGATTGCTGCGGTCTTCCAGATGTTCGACGGTCTTCAGGGCGTCGCCACGGGCGTGCTGCGCGGCTTGGGCGACACGAGGACGCCGATGCTCTGGAACCTTGCCGGGCACTGGTTCATCGGCCTGCCGCTGGGATATACCTTGTGTTTCATTGCCGGTGTCGGCGTGACCGGCCTCTGGTGGGGACTCTCGGCGGGATTGATCATCTGTGGCGTCGCGTTGCTCGCGGTCTGGTCGAAGCGTCTTCACGAGCTCGAAGGACTGCGGACAACAGGTGGAAAGGAGATTCCATGCGTGGATTCGTCGGCGTTATAGCGGGCTTGCTGATTCTGCAATGCGGAGCAGCCGCGCAGCAGAAACCAGAGGCGACGTCTCTGCTCGGCCAGCCGCTGGTGCCGCCCGCTCCTTCGGAGCAGGCACGGCCCACGCTGGAGGCGAACCTCGCCAAGGCGCAAGAAGCCTATAAGGCCAACCCCGGCGATGCGGACGCAATCATCTGGCTGGGCCGCCGCCTCGCGTATCTGGGCAGGTATCGCGATGCGATTGCGACGTTTTCCGAGGGGGTTCAGAAGCACCCCAAGGATGCGCGGATGTATCGCCACCGTGGCCATCGCTACATCACGGTCAGGGAGTTCGATCGCGCCGCCACCGATCTGGCGCGGGCCGCCGAGCTCGTGAGCGGACGTCCCGACGAGGTCGAACCCGACGGCGCGCCAAACGCCCGCAACATCCCGACGAGCACGCTGAACACGAACATCTACTACCATCTCGGCCTCGCCCATTACCTTCGCGGGCAGTTCGAGCCAGCGCTGAAGGCCTACCGCGAATGCGAGCGATTCTCGAAGAATCCGGACATGCTGGTGGCAACGACGCACTGGCTGTACATGACGCTGCGCCGCCTCGATCGCGTCGGCGAAGCGAAGCAGGTGCTCGATCCGATCAGCGCGAAGATGGAGATCATCGAGAACATGTCGTACCACCGCCTCTTGATGCTCTACAAAGGCGAGGAGAAACCTGACGCATTGCTGGCGTCGGTCTCGGAGGGCGGTCTCGATGCCGTAACGATCGGCTACGGCGTCGGGAATTACCACTTCTACAACGGGCGGCGGGATCAGGCTATGCCGATCTTCAGATCGATCGTCGAAAAGCAGGCGAATCAGTGGCCGGCGTTCGGCTACGTCGCTGCGGAAGCAGAGCTCGCGCGCGACGCCGCAGCGAAGCGATGAGCGAAGTCGTCGGAGTGAGGGTCAGCGGCGATTGAGCCGGCGGGCGTTCATCTCGACGAGCCGCCGAAGCTCCTTGAGGGGCTCTGCGTTGTCGTCCACCTGAAGGCGCAGGACGACGTCGTTGTTCAACCAGACGCCGCCGTTCTTCTTGACGATCAACATGGCGGCCGACTGCATGCCGCGCTTGTCGCCGCCGGCGGCCTGTCCTGCGTCGAGTGCCGCCATCAGTCGAAGCGAGAGATGTCCGGTGGTTTTCTCGAACGCGTCGACCATCCCCGTGACGACAGCTTCCCCCGCAAGGATGTTGCCCTGTGCGGTGCAGAACTTTCCGCCCTTGTCACCGGCCCACGGTGTGGCCTTTGGTCCCGTGTAAGCGGCATAGTCACCCTTCGCGTTCATGACCGCGAACTGACGGCCCTCTTTCGGCCACGGCTGGTTCGCGTAGCCGGGATCCGGATCGCTGTCCCAGATCGCTTTGACGATCGCCGCGGGCGTCATGCCCGAGGCGAGCAGCTTGATCGCCTTCGGACCGTAGCTGACGTCAACGATCGCCTGGGTGGCCGCTACCCCGATGTCCGCCTCACCCCACAACACGCCGTTGCCCACCGAGAAGACGCGCGATTGCACGGCGCCGCCAATCTCGCCGGTCTCGGGGTCGAAGCCGAGAATGGAAAACGTCGCGACGGGATCCGGAAGGGTGGATTGGGCTGAACCGACCGAAAGGCAGCCGATGAGCGCGAGGGGCAGTGAGAGGACACGGAGGGTCAATGTTTCTTGCAGGTTTGTCCACTCTTACGGACGTCCACAAGAGTGGACAAACGTGAGAACAGATCTGACCCCTCCCATTACTTCCACAGCATCAGGCTGCCGAACCACTCGACGCGGCGCAGGTCGTTGTAGATGACCGTCACCATCAGCATGACGAGCAGCACGAAGCCGGCGAGAAGCATCTTCTCCTTCACCTTGATGCTGAAGTCGCGGCGCGACAGTCCTTCGATGGCGAGAATCGTGATGTGACCGCCGTCCAGCACGGGAATCGGCATCAGGTTGAGCAGACCCAGGTTCAGGCTGATCATGGACATCAGACCGAACAGCTGCAGCAACCCCGCTTCGGCCGCGTCACCAGAAAGGTCCGCGATCGCCACCGGGCCCATCAGCTGTTTCACCGAGGTTTCGCGCGTGAGGAGGCCGCCGAGCGTCTGGAAGATCAGCTTCGTCCATTCCCAGTTCTGGATCGCGCTCATCTTGAACGCTTCGACGACCGTCGGCTCGACCTTGCGCAGTTCCATCGGGCTGATCACGGCGCCGATTCTGAACGTGTCCTCGAACGCCCGGGGGGTCACGGGGATGGACATCGGCTGACCGGCGCGCTCGATCTCGAAGGTCATCGGCTTGCCTTCGCTGCCGCGAATCGCTGCGATGACGCTGTCACGCGTGACGCCGTCTTTTCCGTTCACCTTCAGAATCGTGTCGCCCTCACGGAAGCCGGCCGCCGCTGCCGGCTCGCCCGAGTTCACCGACGAGATCTGCGGTCTCATCACAGGACCAATCCCGATGTCGCCCGCCTCGAACTTGCCGACAGCCTTCGGCGTCAAACGAACCGTAATCGGTTGCCCATCACGAATGAGGACGACAGTAACCAGACGGTTGGCCTTGGGAATGATCGCGAGACCCAACTGCTCCCAGGTGCCGACATCGACGCCGTCCACGCTGATCACGCGGTCGCCGGGAACGATCCCCGACTGCGCGGCCACCGAGCCCTCTTCGACGGTGCCGACGACGACCGGCATCTTCTCGAAGGCAGCCATCGGCGCGCCCTGAAAGAGCACCAGCGCCAGCACGACCCAGGCGAGCGCCAGGTTCATCACCGGACCCATGATCAGGACCTGGAAGCGCTGCCACTTCGACTTCGACAGAAACTCGTCGGGCGCGCCCGTCCGCGCGTCGTCGGGATTCTCGCCGGCCATCTTGACGTAGCCACCCAACGGAATCGCGCTGATGCAGTACTCGGTGTCGCCACGTTTGAACGACAGCAGCTTGGGCCCGAATCCGAGGGAAAACGTGAGGACGCGCACGCCGATGCGGCGGGCGGCGAGGAAATGCCCAAGTTCGTGGACGAAAACGAGCACTCCCAGGACGAAAACAAAGGCCAAAAGACTGGTCACTTGGAATCCTTCTTCACACTCTGGATTGTAACTTAGCGGTCGAACCGGCTGCGAACTCGCGGGCCCAGGCGTCTATCTCGCGGACGTCGCCGAGCCCATGTATCGGTGCAGCGCCGTTCAGTTCATAGGCCTCCATGGCCTCTCGAATGACTTCAGGAATACCGGTAAAACCAAGTCGGGATTGCAGAAACGCTGCCACTGATACCTCGTTGGCGGCATTCAACACGATCGGCAGGCCGGGAGAGCCGGCGAGGGCCTGGAACGCCAGCGCAAGACAGGGGAATCTGCCTGTGTCCGGCGGTTCGAAATCGAGCCGCGCGCACCGCGAAAGATCGAGCGGCGGCAAGGGCGCAGCCCACCGGTTCGGGTACGAAAACGCATACTGAATCGGCAGGCGCATGTCCGTCACGCCCAGCTGGGCGATTACAGATCCGTCAACCAATTCCACCATTGAATGCACGATCGACTGGGGATGTACCAGCACGTCGATGGCCGCTGGCCCGACGTCGAAGAGCCACCGGGCTTCGATCACCTCGAGCCCCTTGTTCATCAACGTGGCCGAATCGATCGTGATCTTCGGCCCCATCCTCCACGTCGGATGCCTCAGCGCATCGTCCGGCGTCACGCCATGCAGGTCGCCGGCACTCAACGCCCTGAATGGCCCGCCGGATGCGGTCAGGATCAGCCGTTTGACTTCGTGCAGCGACCTCGCGTGCAGGCACTGATGGATGGCGTTGTGCTCACTGTCGACTGGAAGCACCGCAACGCCTCGCCGCCGCGCGGCTTCCATGACGACGACGCCGGCCATCACAAGGATTTCCTTGTTGGCCAGCGCGATGGTCTTGCCAGCCTCGATGGCTGCGAGCACGGCGTCGAGTCCGGCTGTCCCCGACGACGCGAACAACACGACGTCTGCTTCCGGATGCGTCGCTACCGCGACGAGCCCCTCGCTTCCGGCACATCGAGTGACGGGTTCAGGCGCGCCCCTGCGTCGAAGCTCGGCGTTCACATCCGCCAGAGCCGCCGACGTCGCCATGGCGATCGTATCCGGCTTGAAGCGGGTGACCTGATCGGCGAAGCGCGCGGTGTTCTCGCCGGCGGCCAGCGCCACGACTCGCAGACGGTCGGGATGCGCGTCGACAACAGAGAGTGCGCTCTGGCCGATCGAGCCGGTCGAACCGAGAATGGCAACGCCTCTCATCAGACTTGCAGGTATCTCGCAAATACGTAGTAGACAGGACCTGCGAAGAGCCAGCTGTCGATGCGATCGAGCACGCCGCCGTGTCCCGGTATCAACGTCGACGAATCCTTCAGCCCTGCGCTCCGTTTCAGCAGCGATTCGAAGAGGTCGCCCACGATTCCCATGCCAACGACAGTGGCGGACGCGAGAAGCAGCATGACCGGCGTCGCCGCTGGAAACAGACGCAGCCCGCCCGCAAACATCGCAATGGTGCCGAACACGATTCCGCCGACCGCGCCCTCCACGGTTTTCTTCGGGCTGATCGCTGGCGCAAGCGGCCGCTTTCCAAACATCCTGCCCGTGTAGTACTGCGCGCTGTCGCTGACGATGATGGTAGCCATCAACAGCAGCACGGCTTCGCGTCCATGGAGCAGCCTGACGGCCGCGAGTGCGCCGAGTGGAATCCCGATGTAGATCACCGGCAGCAACGATGCTCCTGCGTTCAGCAGCACATCAGGTCCCGGTCGTCCGGCGGCGACAGCCAGTGTGCCGACTACCAGAAGCGCGCTCAACAGCACGAGCTCCAGGGGAACCTCGACACCACCGACGACGACGCACGTGCCAACCACCGCCACAGCGCATATCACGCGAGGCACCCGCGCGCCGAGCGCTTCGGCGATGCCCGCGTACTCGAGAAACGCGAGCAGGGCGGCAACCGTCGCAAGGACGAGCGTGCCAGCCGGCGGCAGGAACCAGACGACCCCGAGAACGATCGGCAGCAGAACGAGCGCGCTGAGGATCCGCGTCATGCGGTCAGCGGAGCCTGCCGCCTCATCGGCCGGCGACCACCGGTTGCTTGATGCCGCCGTAGCGGCGATCGCGCTTCTGGTAGGCGAGGATGGCCTCGAAGAGATCGCGCTTCCGGAAGTCCGGCCACAGCGTATCGGTGACCCAGATCTCGGCGTAGGCGATCTGCCACAGCAGAAAGTTGCTGACGCGCATCTCTCCGCTCGTGCGGATCAGAAGATCGGGATCGGGCTGACCGCTTGTGTAGAGGAATCCGGCGAAGCGCTGCTCGTCGAGATCGTCGGCCTGCACGCCTGACGCGATCAGCGCGCGCGCCGCTTCGACGATCTCCGCGCGGCCGCCGTAGTTCAGCGCGATGTTGAAGAGCATCCCGGCGTTTTCCGCCGTCTTCTGCTCCGCCATCTTCAGTTCCGTCCGGACATCCGGCGCCAAATCCTGGACGCGCCCGATGACGTTGAAGCGGATGTTGTTGCGAAGCAGGGTATTCAGCTCGAGACGCAGGTAACGCTTGAGCAGCAACATCAGCGTGGACACTTCGGCGGCTGGCCGCTTCCAGTTCTCGACCGAAAAGGCGTAGAGCGTCAGGACGTTGATGCCGAGGCGGGCAGAGGTTTCGACGATGTCGCGCACGGCGTCGATGCCGGCCCGATGCCCTTCGACACGAGGCAGATGCCGTTGCGCGGCCCAGCGCCCATTGCCGTCCATGATGACCGCGACGTGCCGTGGCAACCGGTCGAAGTCGACCTGCCGGGCCAGCGCTTCCTCATCTGAACCGGGAGGAACGACGGAAAGGACGTCTTCGAGCGGCATCTCGTCAAGCAGAAATTAAACCTAAATTCTACAATGCCTTACGGGTAGTTTCAAGGAGGCGATTGGGCTGG
The DNA here is from genome assembly GCA_963784195.1 of uncultured Acidobacteriota bacterium. Classification (GTDB taxonomy): domain Bacteria; phylum Acidobacteriota; class Vicinamibacteria; order Vicinamibacterales; family 2-12-FULL-66-21; genus CAVQAH01. Next base: position 299,742 of record CAWARA010000020.1, read on the forward strand.
TGGTGATTTCGGTTGCCGGCTCCTCAGTATTTCACCGCCGCCAAAAACAGACCCGTTGGAGGCGCCGTGGGTCCGGCCTGCATCCGGTCCCGGGATGCCAGGATCCCCGCAACGCTTTCGACCGGAAAACGCCCGAACCCGACCTCGACCAGGGTGCCGGCGATGTTGCGAATCATGTGGCGGAGGAAGCCGTCACCTTCGATCTCCAATACGAGCGGCTGGTCGAATCCGCTGCCGTTGCGCCAGTCGAGCCGGTGAATAGTTCGAACGGTCGAGTGAACCGTTGTGCCGGTGCCCTGAAATGCCGCGAAGTCGTGCGTGCCGACGAGCACCGCGGACGCGTCGCGCATCCGGCCAGGGTCGAGGCGCCCCGGCACGTGCCAGACGTACCGGTGCTGAAACGCCGACACGAACGACGCATTGACGATTCGGTACTCGTAGACTTTCGCTCGCGCGGAAAACCGGGCGTGAAAGCCGGCGGGCGGCTCGGTCACCTCGATGACGCGAACATCGAGGGGCAGGACGGCATTGAGCCCGCGTTGAATGGCGTTCGTTTCGTGCGCAGCCGTCATGGTGACGCTGGCGACCTGTGCGAGCGCATGCACGCCGGCATCCGTCCGGCCGGCGCCGTGAACCGTCACCGGCGCGCCCTCGAACGGAGCTAACGCATCTTCGAGCAACCCCTGGATCGAGACGCCTTCAGGCTGACGCTGCCAGCCGACATAGTCAGTCCCGTCGTACTGGATCACCAACTTCAACGTGCGCATTAACAGATTCTTGCCGTAGTTCGTGGTCCGTCGCTCGTAGCTGGAAGAGCGCTTCGATAGGTCTTTCGAGCTACGAGCGACGATCCACGAACCACGGCATCACGCTCTGGATCCGGGTTTGACTATGGCAAGTCCCTGTTCGCAGAGCGGACACGATTCGGGAGGATAGGTAGGCACCTGGAGCCTGACGAGTGTCTGCAGGGGGAGAGTGAACGTCGCCGGATCGCAGCCGCGATCGACGATTGCCGCGGCGCCAATCACGTGCGCGCCGATCGCTTCGGCAACGGCAGCGGTCTCTCGCGTCGATCCTCCGGTCGTCATGACGTCCTCGACGACCAGGACGCGGTCAGACGGCGCGAGCACGAATCCCCGGCGTAGCGTCAACGCGCCATCCTGACGCTCGGCGAAGATCGCGCGGATGCCCAGCGCGCGGCCCACCTCCTGACCGATCACGATTCCGCCCAGCGCGGGCGAGAGCACGACGGTCGGCTGCAGGTGGCGCGTGCGCTCGGCCAGCGCGTGACCGAGCGCGTCGGCGAACTCCGGATACTGCAGCACGAGCGCGCACTGCAGGTATTGATTGCTGTGCAAGCCCGACGTCAGGCGGAAGTGCCCCTCGAGCAGCGCGCCGGACTTGCGGAACAGCCCGAGGGCTGACTCCTGATCCATCAGTTCGTCGCCTTTCCGTTCTTCAGGCGCAGGTGCTCTTCGAAGAGCTTGAGGATCCGCTTGTATTCGTCCGCCCAGCTCGTTTCCTCGGTGAAGCCGTGATTCTCGACGGGATACACGGCCATCTCCCAGTTCTCTTTGCGCAGCTCGATGAGCCGCTGCGCCAGCCGGACCGAGTCCTGGAAGTGCACGTTGGTGTCGACCATGCCATGGCAGATCAGGAGCGCGCCCTTCAGGCCCTCGGCAAAGTAGATCGGCGAGCTCTTGCGGTAGGCCTCGGCGTCCTTCTGCGGGATGTTGAGGATGTTCGAGGTGTACCCGTGGTTGTAGTGCGCCCAGTCCGTCACCGGACGCAGCGCCGCACCCGCCGCGAAGACGTCCGGCGTCGTGAACATGGCCATCAACGTGATGAAACCGCCGTAGCTGCCACCATAGACGCCGATGCGCCGTGGATCGACCTTTTCCTGTGCGACGAGGTACTTCGCGCCGTCCACGATGTCTTCGAGATCCTTGCCGCCCATGTGGCGGTAGATCGCGGTGCGCCAGTCGCGGCCGTACCCGGAGCTCGCGCGGTAGTCGACGTCGAGCACCACATAGCCGCGCGCCACGAGCAGGTTGTGGAACATGTACTCGCGGAAATAGGACGACCAGTACTTGTGCGCGTTCTGGAGATACCCGGCGCCGTGGACGAACACGACCGCCGGACGCGTGGGATCGCGCCGCCCGCCCGCCATTTCTGGCGTGAACAGTCGCGCGTACACGTCGACACCGTCACGTGCCTTGAAAGTGATGACCTTCGGGTCCATCCATTTGAAGGAGCGCCACTCTTCCGTCGGGGACGTCGTGATCTGCTGTGCCTGTGCGCCCACCTTGTTCGGCATCAGGTACACCTCGGGCGGCTTGTTGCTGTACGAATACAACAGCCCGAGCATCGAATCGTCCGGGGACACCTGCGCCTCGTTCGATCCGGTCATGCCGGTGATTTTGGTTCGCGCGCCGCCTTCGAGGGACATCGAATACAGATGTCGCTCGCCCGGATGGACCTCTGTAGTGGTGACGTAGAACTTCTTCTTGTCCGCCGACAGGACGGCAGCCGTGACCTCCCACTTGCCTGACGTCAGCTGCGTGGCTTTCGCCTCGGCGGCCGACACATCCAGCGTGTACACGTGCATCCAGCCATCACGCTCGGAGAGGAACCAGACGCGCCGGTTGTCGGGCAGGAACTCGATGCTCGGCGCGCCGAACCCGCCTCCACCTTCGCGGACCCAGGCCTCGTCGCGCAGATGATCGACGACCTTCGTCTTTCCCGACTCGGGATCGAGCGTCACATGCCAGCGTTCCTTGTTGTCAGCCGAACGCGCGCTCGCCACGACCAGCTTTCCATCCTCGGAGATGGCTGGCATCCCCCAGCGAATGTCGCGTTCCGCCTTCCGTCCCGGCCGTCCTTCCGGCGTCGTCGCATCGGGCGCTGCCGGGCGCTCTTCTTCGGCAACCGGCGGCGCAAAGCTGCCATCAGCCCACACGGACTTACCGGTCTTCAGGTTCAGCACCGCCAGCAGGCGGCGCTCCTGCGTGTCGCCGACGTTGGTGCGCGCAGGAATATCTTCGGTGTATCCGGTCTCGGTCACGTAGTTCGGCACGATCGTGCTCTTCGATCCGGCCGGACGTTCGCCGACGACGATGAAGACGTGGGTGTCGTCGGGCGAGAGCATCATGTCCGCCGCCGTCTGACGCTCCTGCAGCTCGAACTTCGGGAGCTGCTCTTTCTTTTGCTCTTCCTCGCGCTTCTTGCGTTCCTCGTTCTGCTTCTTGACGTACTCGATCAGTTTCTCTTCTTCCTCGCGAATGAATTTCTGGCTGTCGGTCAGGCGCGGATCCGCGCGACGCGGGCCGGCATCGGTCAACTGGGTCAGCAACGACGCCCCGCCAGGATCGACCGGCACGATGAAGAGGTTGCCGTCACGGACGAACGTGATGTGTGTGTCGTTTCTGGCCCAGCGCGGGCTGCTCTCGTTGCCGGTGGTCCTGGTGATTTGTCTGCGGGTGCCGCTCTGGGCGTCAACCAGAACGACGTCTCCACCGTCTACAAACAGGACACGGCGCCGCGATTCGTCCCAGCGGCCGGTCGCGGACGGGACTTTCTTTCGCTCCTCGTCCGAGAGCTTGCGAGGCGCGCCGCCCGCGCGAGCGACTTCGTAGGTCGAAGCCTCGTCCTCGCCGGGTTTGCGCCACTCGAAGTAAAGGCGTTGGGAATCGGCCGACCATCGGAGGTCGGTCGGCGGGTACCCGACAAGGTCCGGGCCGCGCATGATGCTGTCGACCGTGAGGTCGAAGCGTCCGGACTGGGCCGCCGCCGGCCGTTTCGCCGCAGCGCTCTGGTCGGCGCTGACGAAGACCGAGGGGGCAAGAAACAGTGCTGCCGCGAAAACCATACCGAGTGGGCGCATGGACGTCTAATCCTTGGAACCTGACAAAGGGCCGGAACTGAACGGTCGGGGCTTCGTTAGTATAATTTGAAACCCCCGACCCCTTGGAGCGTGCGGCCCGCGACCGCGCACGGTTTTTGATATCCATTCGCGGGAAATCGTCATCCCCGGCATTTTGGAGAGACTAGCAATGCGTTTCCAGCAACAAATATCGGCCTGTTTGCGGCGCGGCACGGCCCTGACCGTGGCTGCGCTCATGTTCGGTTCCGGCCTGTCGGTGTCCGCATTCGGACAGGCAGCGACGCCCCCCGCACCGCCCCCACAGGCATCTCAGACTTCTGCCGGACAGCCGGCTCAGCAGATCACGTCAACGACTGGTGCGCTGAAGATCACCCAGGACGACGCGGTCAAAATGGCGCTGGAGAACAATCTCGGGGTCCAGGCCGAGCGGCTCAATCCGAGGATCCAGGACCTGGCGCTGTCGCGAGCCTACAGCGCTTACACGCCGGAGCTGTTCGCCACGACCACCCGCAGTTCCTCATCGGCGCCACCGCGCGATTTCCTGTCTCAAGGTGTTGACGTCACGACGAGCGGGAATCTGTTCGCCAACGGCGGGATCAGGCAGCAGGTGCCCTGGTTCGGCGGCGCCTACTCGATCGGGCTGGCGGGATCACGCGCGACGTCGGACGCGCCGCGCACGGCCTTTTCTCCGCAGCTCGGATCCGATCTCGACTTTGCGTACGATCAGCCGCTCCTGCGTGGATTCAGGATCGACGCGTTCCGGCAGAACATCGAGACCGCAGAAGAACGAGTCGACGATCGTCGACCTGCAGCTCGTCGAGCAGATCACGCAGACGTCGCGGCAGGTTCGAAACGCGTATCTGACACTGGTCAATGCGATTTCATCCATGGATGTGGCGCAGCAGCAGCTCGACCTTACGCGTCAGACTCTCAAGAACAATCAACGGCGCGTCGAAGTGGGCACGATGGCACCAATCGACATCGTCGCCGCAGAAGCGGAAGTCGCGCGATCCGAAGAAGGTGTCATCCTGCAGGAGGGAAGTATTGAAGCGGCGCAGGATGTCCTTCGCACGCTGATTATCAATCCACAGCAGACCGACCTTTGGACGATGAAGATCGAGCCAGCCGAGCAGCCGGTGCTGACACAGCAGCCCATCGACGTCGAAACGATCACCCGCAATGCCCTGGCAAATCGCACCGACATAGGGCAGCTGCGCAAGCAGATCGATAACGTCGACGTCAACATCCGGTTCAACAAGGATCAGAAACTGCCGGCCGTGAACCTGCGCGCCGGTTACGGCCTGACCGGCGTCGGCGGGACGCAGTTCGAATACGGGTCGGATCCGATCGGCGGGGGCGTGCCCCCGATCATCAGCTCGTCGCAGCGCAGCTTCTCGGATGTCCTCGCGATGTCTTTGGCAACGATTTCCGGAGCTGGAACTTTTCGGTGAACTTCAGCTATCCGCTGGGCACCAGCCTGGCCGATGCCGCCCTCGCGCAGAGCCGCTTGCAGCGCCAGCAGGGGGACGTCAGCCTGCGTGAGCTTGAACTCGAAATCACACGCCAGGTTCGCGACGCCGCCAGGCAGGTTCAAACGAGCATGAAGCGAGTCGAAGCTACGCGTAAGGCTCGCGAACTCGCAGAACGGCAACTCGAGGCTGAAGAGAAGCGCCTTGCAGTGGGCCTGTCAGATACCTTCCGCCTCGTCCAGACCCAGCGCGACCTGAACGTCCAGAAGCAGGCCGAACTCAGGGCGATCATCGAGTACAACCGCGCGCTGATCGACCTCGAAGCCGTCCAGGTTGTGCCGATTCGCTAACGGCAACTCCCAACGCCCAACGACCGACGTCCAACCCCCAAGGAGCTCAAAGCCGATCGGCTGAGAATACCTTGGGAGTTGCGAAGTTGGTGATTGGGAGTTGGCTCGCTCCGCCCGCTCGTCCCTGCTACACTCCCCGCGTGAAGCTGACCGTCACGGTCATCACCCACAACGAATCGCGAAACATCGGGGCGGCGCTCGAATCGGTGTCCTGGGCCGACGAGGTCATCGTCGTCGATTCCAACAGCACCGACGACACCGTGGCCATTGCCAGTCGCCATGGAGCGCGCATCGAGGTGCGTCCATGGACCGGCTACAGCGATCAGAAGAACTTCGCTGCGGGGCTCGCGAGCCATGACTGGATCCTGTCGCTCGATGCCGACGAACGCGTCACGCCGGCGCTGGCGCGGGAGATCCGCGACCTGTTGACGCGTGGACCGCAGAAGAAGGGCTACCGCGTCTCGCGCGTCACGTTTTACCTCGGCCGGTGGCTGCACAGCACCGACTGGTACCCCGACTACCAGCTTCGCCTTTACGATCGGCGGTGCGGCAGCTGGAACCCTCGCCGCGTTCATGAGTCGTTCGAGCTCAAGAACGAGCGGCCTGGCAGGCTCCAGCACCATCTCGAGCACTACGCCTATCGCGACGTCTCCGATCACGTCACGTCGATCGATCACTACACGACACTCGCCGCCGAACAATGGATGTCAGAGGGCCGCCGGACAAGCGTGCTCGAGATCGCGATCCATCCTCCCGTCGCGTTCCTGCGTAACTACATCCTGCGCTTTGGCATCCGCGACGGTTCGGCAGGTTTTCTCGTGTCGGCGCTCAACTCCTACTACGTGTTCATGAAGCTGGTGAAGCTGTGGGAGATGCAGAACCGGTTTGCGCGAAACCGTGCAGGACGGTCCGGCTAAAGCCGGACGCTACGAGCCCCGAGCCCGAGCCCCGAGTCGAAGAAGCCCTGATGTTCTCCCTGCACATCGACACGGCGCGGACGTGGCGCGGAGGGCAGAACCAGGTACTCGTCACCATCATGGGACTGCGCGCCCTCGGGCACCGCACGCTCCTCGTGGCGCACCCACGCGGCGAGCTTCGGCAGCGCGCGAAAGAGGGACTCGACCTGCTGCCGCTCGCGCCGCGCACAGAGATGGACCTGAGCGCCGCGTGGCGGCTGTCGCGGCTCGTCAAACAGCTGAAACCGGACATCATCCACGCACACGATCCGCATGGTGTGGCAATGGCCGGCCTGGCATTGTCCATGAGCACGCAGCTGACGAAACCGCCCCTCGTCGCCTCGCGCCGCGTCGATTTCCGTCTGCGCGGCACCGCGCTGTCGCGGTGGAAGTATCGTCAGGTCGACTGCTTCATCTGCGCGTCGGAGGCCATCCGGCAGGTGCTGATTTCCGACGGCGTCGGCGAGTCACGGGCGATCACGGTCCATGAAGGCATCGACCTGAGTCGGGTCGAAGCGGCACCACCGGCGAACGTCCACGAGGACCTCTGGCTGCCCCATCACGCGCCCGTTGTCGGCAACGTCGCCGCGCTCGTCCCGCACAAGGGTCAGCGACACCTCATCGAAGCCGCACAACTCGTCGTCCGTCAGGTGCCCGACGCGCGGTTCGTCATCGCCGGCGAGGGCGAGCTGCGCCCGTCGCTCGAGCGACAGATCAAGGAACACCACCTCGAGAAACACGTGCTGCTGGCCGGATTCAGGCCCGATGTCCTGTCGCTGCACAAGGCCTTCGACGTGTTCGTGATGAGCTCGGTCACCGAAGGTCTGGGCACGTCTCTGCTCGATGCGATGGCCTGCGGCAAACCGATCGTCGCAACGACCGCCGGCGGCATTCCCGAGGTGGTGGTCGACGGCGAAACCGGCTTCCTGGTTCCGCCGCGCGATCACGAGGCGATGGCCGCCGCGATCGTGAAACTGTTGAAAGACGACGGACTACGCGCGCGGATGGGCGCGGCGGGATTGAATCGAGCGCGGAAGAAATTCAGCGCGGAGCGGATGGTGCAGGAAACGCTGCGGGTCTACAAACGCGTGGCCATGCATCCGCATCGAGAAGAGGCGGAGCAGGCTACCTGAAGGGAATTCCCTATTGCGGCACCCCCACCAGGCCCGCCCGGCACCCCGAGTGGCTCCGAGGGCAGTCATCAAAAGTCACAGCCTTCCCGTTCTCTGAGAACGTGACCCCGCGCGCGATCCTGGCGCTCGGGGTTCCTTCGGCCTCCACGAGCTTCACGACGCCCGCAGGCGCCAGCGTCTGGCCGTCATAGACGTGCAGCTGGTAGCCGTTGATAAGGAACGCAACTCGCTTCCCGTCCCGCGTCCACGCGATCTCGTCGCACTCTTCGCGACCGGGTGCGAGCGTGACGATGCGGGTGGCGTTCTCGCGTGAATCGCCGATCCACAGGCTCTGACAGGGACCGCCGTCGCATCCGTGGCCGCGCACGAACGCGATCCGGCCGGCGCCAGGCGCGGTGGCAGCTCTCACGTCCCACGTGTACTCGCGGCGCTGCAGGACGATGGCGGCTGCCGCGGCCAGGGCGGCGGCAACGAGCAGGGCGTAGACAACAGCTTTCATCGGGCGGCTCTCACGCGAGGATGACACAGGCCTCGCAACGGGCATTGTGTGTCGGCTTGCTTCCGGCCAAAGCCGCACGCGTTCATCATGCCGACATGGCAGATCGAAAAGTCGAAGCGAACGGGATCAACGGGATCGAGCCGGCGCAGCGAACGGGTGACGTCGGCAGCCATTTTCCACCCGGGACTGACGTACTTGGTGAGCCGAAGGCATCGGCCGAGACGGATCACGTGCGTGTCGAGCGGCACGATCAACTTGCTCGCCGGCACACGCGTCCAGACGCCCAGATCGATCTCATCTCGCCGGACCATCCAGCGGAGGAACAGATTGAGCCGCTTGCACGCGCTGCCGGCCGAGGGACGCGGGAAGAAATAGCACACGCCGGGCCTGGCCGGGACGCGACGGTAAGCGCGGCGGATGTCGAGCGCCAGGGCGCGCGTCGAAAACGAATCAAGTGCAGCGCTGACATCCTCCGCGTCTTCCTTGAAGGCCATCGACGAAGAACGATTCGAGCGATCCTGAGGACTCCAGGATCTGTCGCAGAATCCAGAGCAATGCGGCCACGTCCGTCCCGCGAATCCAGCGGTGCACCATCGCGCGCAATTCCGGATGCGGCGCGCCCGGATCGAAGCCGCGCACGAAGGCCGCCGGGCTGGGTCCCATGATTTTCAGCAGCGTGTCGATGGAGTTGAGCACGCTGGCCACCCGGCCAAACGCCAGCGCTGCCGCGCAGAACCCCGCGATCTCGCGATCGGCGTTGTCACGATACGGTCTGACCCGGTGAACCGGATCGCTTGCCGAGTCCTCGCGATTGTAGTCGCGATAGAGCGCGTCGAGCGATCGGGACAGGGAGTTCACTGCGGGCTTCATGGTCACGGAGAGGACGGAGGTAACAGACAAAGCTTCAACTCAGAGACTCAGAGACACGGAGGCCAGAAATGTTTTGCATGATCAACCAGAAATGTTTTGCATGATCAATAGGTTGCTCCGTGCCTCCGTGTCTCTGAGTTGAAGTTTTGTCTGTTACCTCCGTCCCCCTCCGACTCCGCCGGCTCCGTACCCCAACTCAGAACGCCGTGATCTCCTCCCCTGCACGGCACATCGGACAGGCGTCGGCCGGATAGTTTTCAGGCGCCGGGTATTCGGCGAGGGCGTAATTGGCGACGCCGGCGTCGGTGACCGCTTCGAGCCGATCGCAAATCTCGACTGTCGCCAGCACGGTCCCGCCGGCACTCCGCACGAGATCGGCGCAGCGCTCGAACGTCTTCCCCGTGTTCCGCACGTCGTCTGCCAGCAGGACGCGGCGGCCGGCCATCTGCCGCCGGTAGAAATCGCGCAGCACGAACCCGCCGTTGCTGTTGGTGAACGGCGCGAAGCTGCACGCCGGGTGCGTCAGCGCGCGGCGGCCGTCCAGCAGCCCCGCCAGCGTATGCGCCAGCAGCGCGCCGCCGGTAGCCGGGCCGGCCACGACCTCGGTCCGATCGAGCAGCTCGCCCGGCAGGATGTCGAGCAGATCCTGCGCCAGCTGCCAGATTGTCGACGGGTATCTGAAAAGCTGATGCGGGTTCAGGTAGACGCGACCGTGAAAACCATTTCCGTAGTCGAAGTGCCCCTGTTGCATGAGCACCTCGGAATCCTGCAGCTTCTTGAGTGCGCGCTTGCGCAGCTCGTCTCGACGACTCACCCTCAGCGTCCTCCCTCTGCGGAATACACGACGCGTCCCGCCACGATGGTTGCGGCTACACCGCCGCGCAGCTGCCAGCCATCGAACGGGGTGTTTCTGGACTTCGAGCGCAGCGCCCCCGCGCTGACCGTGACCATCCGATCCGGCGCGAGCACCGTGATATCAGCGGGTATTCCTTCGCCGAGCGAGCCGCCCGGAAGGCCGAGCACCCGTGCCGGATTGACCGACAGCAGCTCGATCATCCTGCCCAGCGTGATCTTTCCGCTGTGCACCAGCCTGTCGAACGTGATCGGAACGGCAGTCTCCAGGCCGACGATCCCGAAAGGCGCACGATCGAACTCGACCATCTTTTCGTCCGCATGGTGCGGCGCGTGATCCGTCGCGATCACGTCCACGGAACCGTCGACGATGCCTTCGAGCATCGCGTCGCGGTCCAGCGTCTCGCGCAGCGGCGGATTCATCTTGAAGTTGGTGTCGTACTTGACCGCGCCATCGAGCGCCTCGTCGGTCAACGTGAAGTGATGCGGCGCGACTTCGCACGTGACCTTCACGCCGCGTTGCTTGCCGTCGCGTACCGCACGCAGCGACTGACGCGCGCTCATGTGGGCGACGTGAACGTGCGCGCCAGTCAGCTCGGCAAGCGACACGTCACGCTCGACCATGATCGACTCGGCGACACCCGGAATCCCGCGAAGTCCCAGCGCCGAGGCGTGCAGCCCCTCGTGGGCAACACCGTCACCTTTCAGCGACGGATCCTCGCAATGGTCGATCACCGGCATCCCCAGCATGCCCGCGTACTCGAGCGCCCGGCGCATCAACAGAGCCGTCGCCACGGGACGGCCGTCATCTGAAAACGCCACGCAACCGGCCGACTTCTGTTCGCCCAGTTCCGACAGCTGATCGCCTTTTGAGCCGATGGATACGGCGCCAATCGGATACACGCGCGCGAGGTTCGCCTCGGCCGCCTTCTTGAGGATGAACTGCGTGATACCCGCGTGATCGTTGATCGGCTCGGTGTTCGGCATGCACGCAAGCGCCGTGAATCCGCCAGCGACGGCTGACGCCGTACCGGAGGCGATCGTTTCCTTGTGCTCCTGCCCAGGCTCCCGCAAGTGCACGTGAATGTCGATCAGGCCCGGCACGACGATGAGCCCTCGGCCCACCTCGAACACCTCTGCCCCCTCGGCCGGCAAGTCCCGCCCGACACGCGCGATCACACCACCATCGACGAGCACGTCGAACATCCCGTCGCGACCGTTCGCCGGGTCGATGACCCGGCCGCCCTTCAACAACAACTTCCGCATCTGAACCTTCGTCGTGAACCTTCGTCGTGAACCTCTCGTCATGAACCCTCGTCATGAACCCTCGTCATGAACCTGCGCCCCTCCCGCCAACAGGTAAAGGACCGCCATCCGCACGGCGACGCCGTTCGAGACCTGCTCGAGAATGACCGAAAAGGGGCCGTCAGCGACGTCCGAGTCGATCTCGACGCCGCGATTCATCGGGCCCGGGTGCATCACGATGACGTCCGGCTTGGCCAGCGCCAGCCGCTCGCGCGTCATCCCGAAGAGTGCAAAGTACTCGCGAACCGACGGGAAGAAGTGCCCATGCATGCGCTCGTGCTGAATGCGCAGCAGCATGACCACGTCGGCGTCCCTGACCGCCTCTTCGACGACCGTCGTTGGCCGGAGCCCGAGCTGCTCGACGCCGGCGGGCATCAAGGTGGCCGGGCCGCACGCCCAGACCTCGGCGCCCATCGTGTTCAGCAGCAGCGCATTCGAGCGAAGGACGCGGCTGTGGAGCAGGTCGCCGACAATCGCGACCTTCAGCCCCGCCAGCCGGCCCTTGTGCTCGCGGATGGTGAACGCGTCGAGCAACGCCTGCGTCGGATGCTCGTGCGTGCCGTCGCCGGCGTTGATGATGGCCGACCTGCAGATGCGCGACAGCAGATGCGGCGCGCCCGAGGACGCATGGCGCATGACGATCATGTCGGGCGCCATGGCCTCGATGTTCTTCACCGTATCGATGAGCGTTTCACCCTTGGTGACACTCGACGTCGCGGTCGCGATACTCAACGTATCCGCGCTCAGGCGCTTCTCGGCAATCTCGAACGACGTCCGTGTCCTCGTGCTCGGCTCGAAGAACAGGTTGACGACCGTGCGGCCGCGCAGCGTCGGCACTTTCTTGATCGGCCGCGCCGCGATCTCCTTCATCGCTTCCGTAGTGTCGAGGATCAGCGTGATCTCGCCGGCGTCGAGGCCGGCAATCCCGAGCAGGTGACGCGATCGAAGCGCTGTCGCCGGCACCGCTTCCGCCGACTCCGCTCCGCTGACACGGTCGATCGCCTTGGTCGTCATGCTTCCCCCTCGATCACGATTTCATCGACGCCGTCGATCTCCTCGAGCCGCACCTGTACGCTCTGCCGCAGCGACGTCGGAAGGTTCTTGCCGACGTAGTCGGCCTTGATGGGCAGCTCGCGGTGGCCGCGATCGACCAGGGCAATCAGCTGAATGGCGCGCGGCCGGCCGAAATCGATCAGCGCATCCAGCGCCGCGCGAATCGTCCGTCCCGTGTAGAGCACGTCGTCGACGAGCAGAATCTTCCGGTCGTCGATCGAAAACGGAATCTCCGTTCGGCGTACGACCGGCTGCGGGCCAACGGCGTGGCGCATCAGATCGTCCCGGTACAGGGTGATGTCCAGCGCACCGGTCGGCACGTCGTCGCCGTTGATATCCTTCAGCGCGCGGGCGATACGTCGGGCGATCGGCACGCCCCGCGTCCGTATTCCGACGAGCGCCAGGTCGTCGAGGCCGCGGTTCCGCTCGAGGATTTCGTGCGCGATCCGGGTCAGCGCGCGCGACATCCGGTCCGCATCCATTACCTGGGGCATGCAGACCTCCGCCCCGATCGATGGATCGACGCTGGCATTCGTAGTGTGATTCGCGGCGGACGCCGCAGTGAACGGGCAGTGATCTTCACGGGTCACCTCTTTGCAGCCTCTCTGGGCTGACAATTAAAGAGCTTCAGAATCTTACCACGGATCGTACGGACGATTACAGCGGTTGGCTGTCGTTGTTCGTGGTTCGTCGCTCGTAGCTCGGAGTGCAATCCATCTCAGACGCCGAATTCCGATCTTCGAGCGACGAGCGACGGAGTGACGAGTGACGAGCAACGAACCACGGCACGTTCACCTGTTATGAGTGGGAATGAACGCAATGGGCCGTTCGCCCGTGAATGCACGGGTGAAGAGGTCTGTGCGGGCGAAGCCGTCCATGTCGCGGCCGACCGGCAAGCCGAGGAAGTAGAGCACGGTCGGCGTGACGTCCACGATCGAGCCTCGTTGGGGGCGGCCCGGTTCGACGACGGCGCCATAGGCCATAAGGAAGCCATCGGGTGCCCGTTCGTGAGTGCCGCTGAGATCCGGATCGCCGAGGAGCCGGCCGGCCATCTGTTTCAGCGGGTTCTGACGTTGCATGCCGTATCCCGACACGACGAGCAGGAGATCGCCGGTGTTGAGCGCGTCGATCGCGTCGCCGACCTCGGCGTCGATGTAGCTGTAGTAGCGCTCCAGGACTTGCAGGTGACGGCGGCGTTCGAGCTCCGACGGCTGCGTCACGCCGCTTGGCTGCGTGTCCCCCATGTAGAAGTGGCCGACCGTGTCGAGGCCCTCGTAACGGACGGCCAGAAGACGCGCGTCGGACCCACGGCGGGTATCACGGAGGATGCGGCTGTAGCGGCGATCGCGAAGGCCGACGGTCGCATCCAGCATGTCGGCAGTCGAGGCGGACAGGCTTGCCGTCATGAGCGGTATTTGATCGGCGGCCGTGGCGGCGGCAAACGCGTCGCGGGCAGTTGTCAGAACGGTGGCGGGATACGCGGCGCGCTCGTCCAGTTCGGTTGCCGATCCGAGCAGCTCGTGAAATCGATCGCTGACGGCGAAGCCAAGGACCTTCGGCGCCGGGTAGGTGAGCGGCCACCCCACGAGGCCGACCGGAATGCCCTCGTTGCTGAGAATGCTCCACAATGGCAAGCTGCGCCAGGCTGTGGCGTCGTTCGGCTCCTGTCGAACGATGCCGAGGTGCACCAGCGCGTGCGAAAAACAATGATCCGGCAGGAGATCGATTGGCTGCTGGTTGCCCAGCGCGTAATAGTTCGCGCCCGAGCGAACGCCAGTTTTCGACGGGTACATGGCTGTGGCGACCGCAGCCCACACGGGACCGGGGCCGGTCGGCCGCACGGTTGCGAGATCGAGCGTCGCCCCGTTATCCAGCAGGCGCGAGAAATTCGGCAGCCGCCCTTCCGCGGCGCGCAGCAGGATGTATTCGAGTGAGGCGCCGTCGAGGAGCAGCATTGAGACGCGCGGTTCGACGCCGACACTCGTCACGGCGATCGGATTCGTGACGCCAAGCGGCATCAGGACACTCGACGCCGGCCCTCTCGCCGCGATCGGCAGCGCGAGCGACCCGAAGGCGGCGATCACGAACAGCGCCGCGCCGACGCGGCTGCCGCGGCGGCCGGAAGAGTAGTGCGCGACAGCAATGCCGAGCAGCACGACCGCCGCCGCCGTAGTCGCCGCGGCACCGGCGGTCATCCGCCGCGTGGCGGTCTCGCCCAACGCAGGGGCGAACCCGCGGACGTTGAGCCACATCAGCACCGCCGCGACTGCGGACATCGCTCCCGTCATCCACGCAAGTACGCGAACGCTGACCCAGCCTGGCGACATGATCTCCAGGCTGAAGAATTCCCGCGCCACCATCAGCAGGTAGAACACGACCGCGAGATAGATGCCGTAGAAGAGGCCGAGCGAGAGAAACCATCTCGCCGTGGTCTCGGACGCGATCGGCACGTGCGTGTTCAGCTGCAGCACAATGACCGTCAGGTATGCTGCACCGAGCGCGCCAGCGAGGAGCACGTTGGTCAGCATGCGCAGGAACCGCATGACCAGAAGTGTATACTTCGTCTATGCCCGCCGACATCGAAGCCGCGGTCATCTCGAACACGCGGCTTTCCGAGCACTACAGCGTCCTCGCGCTGGCGGCGCCGGAGATCGCCGCGCTCGCGCGCCCCGGGCAATTCGTGATGGTGAAGCCGTCGCGCGGAACGGACCCGCTCCTCCGCCGGCCGTTCTCGATCTTCGAAACGCTGCGCGACGCGAGCGGATCGCCGATCGGCATCACGCTGCTGAACAAACGCATTGGTGTTGGCACCGGGTTGTTGTACGAGGTGGAACCGGGCATGCACGTCGCCTGTCTGGGACCACTCGGCAAACCCTTCGAGCCTGTCGATCCGCCGGCCGACGCGTGGATGGTTGCGGGTGGCGTCGGGCTGGCGCCTTTTGTGAGCCTTGCCGAAGCGCTGAAAGCGCGCGGCACGCGCACCACGCTCTTCTACGGTGCGCGCACCGCGCAGGAGCTGTACTACGTCGACTCGTTCGAGCGTCTCGGCGTGCGGCCGGTACTCGCCACCGAGGACGGCAGCCGGGGCGTGAGAGGCCTGATTACGGCGCCGCTTAGCGACGCGTTTCGATCGTTGCCCCCAGCGAACACCGTTCAGCTCTACGTGTGCGGACCTACGCCGATGATGCGCGCGGTCGCGCGTCTCGCCGAGACGAACGGCCGTGGCTGTGATGTATCCCTCGAGCAGGTGATGGGTTGCGGTCTCGGCGGCTGTTACAGCTGCGTGGTGCTCGCGAAGGATCCGTCTGGGAGCGCCCACTTCGTCCGATCCTGCCTCGACGGACCGGTGCTCGACTCGCGACGGATTGTCTGGGAGGCACTGGCGCACTGACATGGACCTGACGGTTTCCATCGGCTCCCTCCGGCTCCCCAACCCGCTCATCGCCGCGAGCGGCTGCTTCGGCTACGGTGTCGAGTACAGCGATGTGGTCGATCTGTCCACGCTCGGAGGCGTGGCCGTCAAAGGCTTGTTCCTGGCAGAACGCGAAGGGCATCCCCCGCCGCGGATCGTTGAAACCCCGTCCGGGATGCTCAACGCTATCGGGCTTCAGGGCATCGGGGTCCACCGCTTCATCCGTGAAAAGCTCCCGGAGCTCCGGGACCGCCGCGCGATCACCTTCGTCAACATCTGCGGAACGACGATCGACGAATACGTGGAGCTGGCGCGCATTCTTTCGGATCACGAAGGCGTCGCCGCGCTGGAGCTGAACATCTCCTGCCCGAACATCAAGGAAGGCGGCATCACGTTCGGATGCAGCCTGACCGGCACGCATGCGGTCGTCAGCGCTGTGCGCAAGGTCACCAGGCTTCCCGTCATCCCGAAGCTGACGCCGAACGTCACGGACGTCGCGTCTTTCGCGAAGGCGGCTGAGGATGCCGGTGCGGACGCGGTTTCGCTGGTCAACACGTTCCTGGCGATGGCCATCGACGTTGAAACCCGCCGCCCGCGACTCTCCAACATCGTCGGAGGGCTCAGCGGCCCAGCCATCCGCCCCATCGCGGTGCGCATGGTCTATGAATGCCGGCAGGCGGTGAAACTGCCGATCATCGGCATGGGTGGTATCGCATCCTCCGCCGACGTGCTCGAATTCCTGATCGCGGGCGCGACCGCCGTCCAGGTGGGTACGGCGAATTTCGTCGAGCCGTTCATCTGGCCGAAACTGATCGACGGACTGCGCGACTACATGAAGCGCCACGGCATCGCTCGAATCTCGGAGCTGACCGGCAGCCTCGACACGACGAAGAAAGAAACCGCGTGGATCAGCTCCTGATTGCGCTCGACGTCGAATCGAGCGCCAAGGCAATCGCGCTCGCGGACAACCTGAGGGGCGTGGCGGGCGGTTTCAAGATAGGCAGCCGTCTCTTCACATCCGAGGGGCCCTCGATCGTTCGCGCCTTGACGTCACGCGGGGACCGCGTTTTCCTGGACCTGAAGTTCCACGACATTCCCAACACTGTCGCGCAGGCGACGGCCGCGGCCGCCTCGCTCGGTGTCTGGATGCTCAACGTGCACGCGTCCGGCGGATCGCGCATGATGCAGGCCGGGCGCGACGCCGCGCATGAGACCGCGTCGAAGGAAGGACGGACGCCGCCCCTGGTCATCGCCGTCACAGTGCTCACGAGCATGAACCAGGCGATGCTGGGCGATGCGGGCGTGCAGAGTCCAGTCCTCGATCAGGTGCTTCGGCTCGCCGAGCTTACCGAACGCGCGGGTCTTGATGGCGTCGTCGCATCCGCGCAGGAGACGTCACTGATTCGGGCACGTTGCCGTGCGGACTTCGCGATCGTGACGCCGGGCATTCGGGGTGGTCAGGCCGCGACCACCGGCAAGGACGACCAGGAACGGACAATGAGCCCGGCAGAGGCGCTGGCCGCGGGGTCCAGCTACATCGTCGTGGGCCGGCCGGTCATCGCGGCGCCGGATCCTCGCGCCGCGGCCGAATCGATCGTCCGGGAGATGCAGTCGTCGGAAATCAGGAGGTAACACGGCCGAGACGCCGGCGCCCGGAAGCGGCAGCGTCTCGGTGTGTCAGTCGACCGATTTCCGATCTCCGATTTCCGATTTCCGATCTCCGATTCGTCACCGCGCGGTGACGATGAAGTGGCCGCGACGGTTCTGCTGCCAGCACGCTTCTGTCTCTTCGTTGCAGAAGGGCTGTTCCTCACCCTTGCTGACAAGCGCAATCCGGTCGCCCGCCACGCCGAGACTGACCAGATAGTCACGGACGGCTCCCGCGCGCCGCTCGCCGAGCGCGAGGTTGTATTCGTTCGTGCCGCGCGAGTCGGCGTGACCTTCGATAGTGACCCGGGCCGTGCCGCGCCGCTTCATGAACTCGGAGTTCTTCTGCAGCCCTCCGCGCGCCTGGTCGTTCAACTCGATTGAGTCGTACGCGAAGAACACGTCGGTCATGTACTTCTTCGCGATCTCGTCCAAGGCGCTCTTCGCATAGATCTCGTCCTCAGTAGGCGCCGGCGGCGGTGCCTCCTTTGGCGGTGGTGGTGGGGGCGGCGGCGGCGCCGGCCGTGAGGGTGCCTCCGGGGGCGGCGCGGGCGCCGGAGCAGGTGTAGCGACTTCTTTCTTTCCGCAGGCGGCGGTGGTGAGCGCGGCGATCATCAACGCCGTTGCGCAACATCTGAATCTTCGACTCATCAACGTTCTTTCTCCTCAGGCTAGAATGGGAAACTTACCGGCCGTTTTCTACAACCAACTGTCTCTGACCCACAATGGACCGTTTGCTCGAGGCTACGGCGCGTGCGGAGCGCGATCACTTCTGGTTCCGCGGCTTCCGCAGGTTCGTGCGGCCGTTGCTCGATGATGTCTCTCGCGGCAGCACCGGCCGCTTGCGCATCCTCGACTGCGGCTGCGGCACCGGCAGCAACCTGCTGATGCTGCGCCAGCATGGTGACGCGTCCGGCATCGACATCACCTGGAGCGGTCTCGCCTACGCCCGCTCGCGCGGGGAGCGGCGGGTCGCGCAGGCGTCAGCGACCTCCCTGCCCTTCCCCGACCGCAAATTCGACCTCGTCACCTCGTTCGACGTGCTGTACGCCTTCGACGACACGATGGAGCGAGATGCGCTCAATGAGATGTATCGGGTGTTGCGGCCCGGAGGACACCTCTTGGTGAACGTTGCGGCGCTGAAATTTTTGACCGGCAACCATTCGGTGCTCGCAGGGGAGGTGCGGCGATACCATCGGCAGGAGCTGCGCGACCACCTCATCCGTACCGGATTCGAGGTAAAGCGGCTGACGTACACGAATTTCACGCTTTTGCCCGTCGTGGCAGGGGTGCGCTTTGCCCAGCGCCTCGCCGGCCATCGGGAACCGGACCTGGAGATCTCAGTCCCGGCAAAGCCGGTCAACCTGACCCTCGCGTCAGCGCTGGCTGTCGAGTCCGTCGCCCTGCGATTCCTGAATATGCCTCTGGGAAGCTCGCTGCTCGCCCTCGCCCGCCGTAGGCCCGACCTTGAGGTCGGGCGTGCCGCGAACCAGCTTTGACCCTCGTTGCTTATGCCAACACGCCCGACCTGAAGGTCGGGCCTACAGGAGGGGCGTTCCGGGGGTATCGGACCGTCACCGGACGCTGACCGAGTAAATGCGCAGCGCCAGGTGACGCTGGTCTGCGGACCCCTGGCGCTCTCCCGGGATGAAGAACTTGTCGGACGTGAGTACAACGCGGCCCTGGGCGGCGGCCAGGGCAGCCGCGGGAACCGACACCTGCACGGTGAAATCGGCTGCCGGTCGCGTCTCGCTGAGGACCTTGCCTCCTACCGACACCCTCAGGACCGGGGCGTCGTCGAAATACCGGAGCGGTGATTCCCCCCGGAGCTCGATCGTGACGTCGCGACCGGCGTTGTGGACCTGCAGGACGGCCGACTCCCCCATCCATCGCCAGGACCTGGCGGTAGTGGGGTTGTATTCAGGTTCGAACCAGCCATCAGACAGACCGAACTGGACGACGTCGGGGGACTGCAGGTTGAACTGCTCGAGGCCGACGCGCGCGATTGACCCACCCGCCACGGCTTCGGCGCGAACTGCGAGCCTGGCGAAGCGCCCTTCTCCCGTCATCCCACCATCGGGGATCGTCACGAAGCGCATGAAGTAGCCCGGCGTGACGTCGAATGACTCGATGACGCGGTCGTCGAGTGCAGCGATCAACCGCACGGGCGGTTCGTTCGCGCCGCCGAGGTGCCGGCCACCCAACAGCATGAGGGCACCGCCGGTTCTTCGCCGGACCCAACCGACACTCGGCTGGCGATGCGGACCCCAGCCGTCGCGTTCGGTGATGCCAGCCGCTTCGGGCGTTACCGCCCACCCTCGCTCCAGGAACCAGCCCGGCTCGGAATAGACGTGCCAATCGACCTGGCCGGGCCGTCCCCCGCCAAGATAGACGGCTGGATTGAATGGCCAGCGATACTCGCGCGTCCGGCGGAACTGGGAATCGACCAGCGCGAGATCGGTCCGTCGCGGGTCGGCGAGAAACCAGACGGGAGCATCGCTTTCCTTGAAGGTGCGGGTCAGCTCCAACCACTCATAGTCGCGCGGCGCAGGCAACAAGGAGCCGGGGAGCTGACCTTCCCATTCGCGAGCGCGGCGTGACTCCGTCAGCACCCGGCGGTGCATCCCGATAACCGGGGCGACGCGCGAGGCTCCGGCCATCAACTTCATCTCACTGAAGGCAGCCACGACCGGATTAGGTGTGCGTGCGAACCCGGCACCCGCAGGGACGCCGTGAAAGAGTGCGATGACGACCAGGCCGGCGGTAACGACTCCCGACGCGACGGGCGTTGCCTGACCAAGCGTCACGGCTGCCAGCATGGCGACGGCCGGCACGAGCGGAAGCGCATAGCGAACCGTCAGGGTCTCCTGAAACAGGAGGTGGAAGATCGCGTAAGGACCGAAGGTCACGAGCAGCAACAGCACGGCTGAAACTGACCGCCGAAGCAGCACCAGCAAGCCGACGAGGGCCACTGCCATGACCATGCCCCCGAGCCAGCTCGAGTCCCATGGCAGCACGAAGGTGTTCAAGAGCGCGAAGATGGCGACCCGAGGGGTCGGGTTCGTCCACAGCATCACCACGCCGACGAAGTCCTCGCCAGCCTGGCTTCCGAGCGCGGCGAGGTAGCCGCCAGGCCCGCCCGTCAGTGCGATCAACGGGACGGCCCACGCCAGGTTGGCCACGACGAACGCCGCAATCGCCCCAACGCGCGCGCGGCCGGGAACTCCAGGACGAACGACGGCAAGTAGCAGCAGCGGCACAGTAAGCACGGCCATCTGCGATCGAAACCCGATCGAGATGCCGGCCATCATGGCGCCAAGCACGAGCGCGAGCGTCGCCTCGCCGCTCCAGGGCGCGCGCCAGCGAATCGCCGCCATCAACGCCGCGAGCGCGACGAACGCCACGGCAAGGCCCGGAACGTCGCTCAGTGGACGCAGCGCGGTGAACCAGAAGAGGGGCGAACAGGCGAACAGTATGACGCCGATGAGCGCGACACGGTCGTCGCCGGCGAGCCTGCGAGAGAACACGAACGCGGCGACGATGATCGCGGCGCCACCGACGGCGCTCAACGCCGCGAGTCCGGCGACCTCCGGCGTCGCGACACCAACCGCGCGCAGCGCCACTGTCGAGAACTTCGCAATCGCGATGTACACCGGGTAACCCGGCGGATGGGGCTGATGGCGTGCGACGTCGAACTGACGGACACCCATCGCGAAATTGACCGAGTCGACATCTTCGAGGGTGGGCGGCAGCCAGTAGAGATGAGTGACGAGGAACAGCAGGGCAACGGCGACGACTGCCGCGATCGTCAGACGCGGAGGCGCCGCAGACATCCGGGCGACGGCGGGAGGGGCGTCGGTGCCCAACGCGATCTTCAAACGGGACGCAGGCGAAGCGCGTCGTTCAAGCTGCCAAGGCGGTATCCGCGCAGATCCAGTGTGACGTGCTGATACCCGATTGCGCGCAACTCGCGATCGATGGCTTCCGCGATGTCCGGTTCGAGCGCGCGGTGCATCTCCTCACGGCCGATCTCGAGCCTCGCGATGGTCTCGTGATGACGCACACGACAGACGCGGAACCCGAGGCCGCGAAGTACGTCCTCCGCCCGCTCGATCATGCGAAGCTTTTCATCCGTCACTTCGCTGAAGTAAGGAATTCTGGACGAGAGGCACGCCGACGCCGGCTCGTCCCAGGTCGGCAGACCCGCCTGCCGCGACAACTGGCGAATTTCATCCTTCGTGAGGCCGACCTCGTCGAGCGGACTGCGCACGCCGAACTCACGTGCGGCCTGGCGGCCCGGGCGGTAGTCCCCGCGGTCGTCAGCGTTGCTTCCATCCGCGATCACCGGGATACCCCGTTCGCGTCCGATCGCCGAGAGGTGCGTGTAGAGTTCGTGCTTGCAGAAATAGCAGCGATTGGCCGGGTTGGCCCGGTACTCCGGCCGCGACATCTCGTCGGTCCGGATCACTTCATGATTGAGGCCGAACTCACGGGCGATCCGGCTGGCCATCTCGCGGTGACGCTCGGGATAGCTGGAGCTGTCAGCGGTGATGCAGAGCGCGTGAGGACCGAGCACCTGCGTCGATGCCCACGCCAGGTAGGCACTGTCGACACCGCCACTGTAGGCGACGATCAGAGCTGGAAGGTTTTCGAGTACGCGGGTGAGGGCAGCGGATTTGCGATGCAGGAGGTCGTCGCCGGCCGCGGACCCGGCAGGGTCGGCAGCCGGCAAGGCGTGTTTCACTCTTCCCAGTCCTCTCCGTCGCCTTCTTCGTCGTCGCCGTCGGCGGATCGTCGTCGTCGAATTCGTCGTCTTCCTCGTCGCTGCGCTCTTCTTCTTCGTCGTCGTCGTCCTCGTCGTCCTCGTCGACCGCCTCGAGTTCAACGGGAGACGTACCGGCCACTTCGAGATTGGAGCCGCACTCGGGGCAGCTGATCAGAATCGCCCTTGTCGACGTCGAACTCGTCGATTTCGATATCGGCGTCGCATTCCGGACACGTGGCCATACAGACTCCAAACACTCCTCAAAAGTTGCGGACAGCGCCTGTTCGGACACGAGCGCGTCACACGCACGCGAACCGACAAGACTTCGAATTATAGCGAGAACCTGATAGATTCTGCAACGAGCCCAAGGGCACAGATGTCCACCACGAAAACCGTCGTTGTCGCGGACGATACCGCCTTCGTACGAGATCGGTTCGCAACCGCTCTCCTCGGGGCGGGCCATACCGCGTTGACGGTGAAGAGCGCCGCCGAGCTGCTGGCGCGCGTGCGCGCGGACCTCGAACGGCTCGACCTCATCGTCCTCGATCTGCGGTTGCCGCACGCCGGCGGTGTCGAGCTGGTGAGATCCATCCGCAAGCTGGATGCCGGAAAACTGCCGATCCTGATATTCAGCGGGACGATTGCCACTGCGGACGAGGTCCGTGAGCTGGCGGCGCTCGGCGTGTCAGGATACGTCAACGAATACAGCGCGGTTCAACATATTCTCCCATCACTCGCCCCGCATCTTTTTCCGGACAACTTCAATCGCCGCGGCAGCGCGCGGGTGGTGCTCGGGATTCCCGTCGCGTATCGTTTTGGTAACACGATCGCGGCAGCACTCACATTGAACCTGAGCAAGGGCGGGATCGCGATCCGTACGATGAGCCCCTTGGAAAACGGATCGAAGGTGCGCGCACGATTCCGCTTGCCTGGCTCAAAGCGCGACATCGAAGCGGAATCGCGGATCGCCTGGAGCGATCGGCGTGTCGGGATGGGACTGCAATTCGAGAAGGTCGATCCTGCCGATCAGGCGGCCATCGACGAGTTCGTCGATCAGCACTTTTTCTCCAACCGCAAGGCTTGAAAAGTGCGCACGTGCGCGAGTGCGCGAGTGCGCGAGTGCTCAAGAGCAAAGTGCGAAGGTGCGCGAGTGTGAAAGTGCGCGGGCGCGCGGGGGTGCGCACTCAAGCGCTTGTGCACCTGCGCACGTTGCTCTTAGAGCACTTGTGCACTCGTGCACTTGCGCACCTGCGCACTTTTATTCCCGCAGCAATCGAAGCGCGTTAGCGATGACGATAAGCGAGGCGCCCATGTCGGCGACCACGGCCATCCAGAGGGTGGCGGTTCCGGCGATCGCCATCACGAGAAACGCGGCTTTCAGCGCGAGCGAGAACGAGATGTTGGCGCGGATGTTCCGGGTCGTGGCGCGGCTCAGACGGCGCGCGTAGGGAATCTTGGGAAGCTCGTCGGCCATGAGTGCGATGTCGGCGGTCTCGAGCGCGGCATCGGAGCCGGCCACGCCCATCGCCATGCCGACATCCGCGGCGGCGAGCGCTGGAGCGTCGTTGACACCGTCACCCACCATCGCCAGCGAACCGTACTTCCTTCGCAGCTCCTGCACTGCCGATAGCTTGTGTTCAGGGAGGAGCCCGGCGCGATAATCATCGACTCCAATCGACGCAGCGAGCGCGCGGGCGGCTGATTCGTGATCGCCGGTGAGCATGACGACGTGCTCGACGCCCTGCGCGCGGAGCATCTGAACGGTGTCGGCGGCCGATTCGCGGATTTCGTCAGCCACGCCGATGACGCCGACGGCCGTGCCGTTCACGCCGACCATGACGCTCGTCCGCCCTTCGGCTTCCAGCCGATCGAGGACCGATTCAGCGTCCGGGCTGCACATCCGTCGTTCCTCGAAAAGACGATGGCTGCCGACGATGACCGGGCGGCCCATCACCGTTCCCTCGGCGCCGAGGCCGGGAAGAGCCTGGAATGCCGTCGCGGGCGACAGTGTAAGAGCGTCGACGTTCGCCCGCTCGAGAATCGCGCGGCCGATCGGATGTTCGGAGCGCGACTCGAGCGATGCCGCCAGCGCAAGGATGTCGGTCGGATGCGCACCGTTGACCGGAACGATGTCGGTGACCCGGAGCCGTCCGCGCGTGAGCGTTCCGGTTTTGTCAAAGGCGACGCATCGCACGCTCGCAAGGCGCTCGAGGCGCGCACCGCCTTTGATCAGCACCCCTTTACGCGCCGCTGCCGCCAGCGCGGACACGATCGATACCGGGGTCGAGATTACGAGCGCGCACGGACACGAAATGACGAGCAGAACGAGCGAGCGATAGATCCACGTGCCCCATTCGGCTCCGAACACGGCGGGCGGTACGACCGCCAGGATGACGGCCAGAATCAGCACCGCCGGTGTGTAGACACGCGCAAATCGATCGACGAACGTCTGGCTGGGCGCGCGCTGAGCCTGCGCCTCCTCGACGAGATGGATGATTCGCGCGAGCGTGGAATCGCGGCGCAGGCGCGTCACCTCGACTTCCAACGCTCCGCGCCCGTTGATGGAGCCGGCGAACACCTCGTCGCCGAGCATTTTTTCGGCCGGAAGCGATTCGCCGGTCACCGGCGCCTGATTGACGTGGCTGATCCCGTCGTGGACGCGTCCGTCGAGCGGAATCTTCTCGCCAGGCTTGATGACGATGATGTCCCCCACAGCCACGTCGTCCACAGGCACCTTCTGGTCGCCGTGGCTACGCTTGACGAGAGCCTCGGCCGGGGCGAGATCCATCAGCGCACGGATGGCGCCGCGAGCCCGCTCCATGGCGCGCGTTTCGAGCACCTGCGCCAGCGCGAACAGGAAGACGACCGACGCGCCTTCGGACCATTCGCCGAGCGCCATCGCGCCTGCGACAGCAACCAGCATGAGCACGTTGATGTCCAGGACCCGGGAACGCAGGGAGTTCAGCGCGCGCCTGGCAGTGTAAACACCGCCGGAGCCGATCGCGATCGCGTAAGGCACCCACACGAGGGCGGGCGAAGCGCCGGAGAACTGCAGGGCCAGGCCGATCACGAGCGCCAGCCCGGAAATCCAAACGACACGTTCACGCCACGGCGATGCAGACGAGTGCCGTGGCTCCTCGTGCTCCAGCCACGCACGCATGCCGGTCTGCGCAACTGCCTCAGCGATGTTCGATGTGGTCAGCTTCGCGGCGTCGTACTTGACGGTGAGCCGCTGACTCACGACGTCAGCGGCGAGGGCTTCGAGGCCGGACAGTCGGGTGAGGCGGCGCTCGAGAATTGCCACCTCCTCGTGACAATCCATGCCTTCGATCTTGAACACCGACTCGGCGTGCAGTTCGCAGACAGAACAGACCGTCGTGTTCACCGGTTTTGTTCCTCCACGTGCGTGAGCGCCTGCTGGAAGAGCTCGATGATGTGCTGGTCGTCGAGCGCGTAGAACACGAGACGGCCGGCACGGCGGGCACGAACCAGCCGCATTCCCCGCAGCAATCGCAGCTGATGCGACACCGCGGATTCACTGAGTTCCACGAGTGTCGCGATGTCACAGACGCAGAGCTCGCCGGTACTCAACGCGTCCAGGATCCGAACGCGTGTGGGATCGCCGAGAACGCGGAACGTGTCGGCCAACGCGGCGATGGTGCGTGCCGGCATCAGGGCCGCGCGTCGTTCTTCAGCGTCACGCGGGCCGGGATGCAGGACGTCACAATGTTCGCTGTCGACAGGTGCGTCCGGACGAGCCTTGAGGGCGACGGGTTCAGACATATGAATATATGAGCAAGTGCTCATATATACGCTACTCCGAAGGAGCCCCGAACGCAAGACCTGCGGGAGTCTTGACTCTTTTTTCTCGGTCTGACTACTATGCCGGATCGGTCCTAATCTTTTCCGAGTCTATACGTTAGAACGAGGTTGTTTTCAGGTGGCCCAGCTCCGTCACTCTAGAGGTGGCTGGCACCTTGCCGGGGAAGGTGCCAGCCACCTTTTTCAGGCTGGAGAGTCTTTGTGATCGAGGTCCAACACATTTCCAAGCGATACGGCCGGGTAACGGCCGTGGACGATGTCAGCTTTCGAGTTGAACGGGGCGAGATCCTTGGTTTTCTCGGGCCGAATGGCGCCGGGAAGACCACGACGATGAGGATCCTGACGGGTTACATGCCTGCCACGGAAGGACGAGCAATCGTCGCAGGACATGACGTGTTCGCCGAACCGATCGAGGCGAAGCGGCGGACAGGATATTTACCCGAAACTCCGCCACTCTATCCGGACATGACGGTTCGGGAGTACCTCGATTTCGTGTCCCGCATCAAAGGCGTGCCTTCGGGCGAGCGCAAGCAGCGTGTGACGAGCGTGATGGAGCGAACGCGCGTCGCCGACATGGCGGACCGGCACTGCGCCAAGCTCTCGAAGGGGTATCGTCAACGCGTCGGTCTTGCGCAGGCGTTGATCCACAACCCGGACGTGCTGATCCTGGACGAGCCCACAGCCGGACTCGATCCCAAGCAGATTATCGAGACTCGCGACCTGATCCGCAGTCTGGGCGGCGATCACACGATCGTCCTGAGCACGCACATCCTCCCCGAGGTCGCTCAGACCTGCCATCGCGTGGTCATCATCAACAAAGGGCGCGTGGTGGCGGTCGATACGCCTGATGCCCTCACCGCGCGACTGCGGGGGGCGGAGACGATGTTCGTTCAGATCGATGCCGCCAACGAAGATGCCGGGCCAGTGCTGGCGTCCGTGCCTGGTGTGACACGTGTCGTCTCGTCCGACAGTCGAACGGTCGGCGGGTTCGAAGTCGAGAGCGAGCGGGACACGGACGTTCGTCGCGACCTCGCCCGAACGATCGTGCAGCGCGGGTGGGGATTGCTCGAGCTGCGGCCGATGCGTATGAGCCTCGAGGAGATCTTCCTGCAGGTCACGACGGACGAACCGAGCGAGGCGACCCCAGTTGCCGAGCCGCAGCCGGGCGGAGGCAACAATGATGACCAGCATTCGTAACATCCTCGCGATCGCAGGCAAGGAGCTGCGGTCCTACTTCGCGTCGCCGATTGCCTACGTCATCATCGGTCTGTTTGCGTTGGCTTTTCGGTTTGTTCTTCTACGTCGTACCTGGCGAACTTCGTGGAGCAGAGCCAGCGCGCCTCGATGGGCGGCGGGCGGGTGAACGTCAACGAGGGGATGATTCGCGGTGTCTTCCTGAACACGGCGGTGATCATTCTGTTCGTGATGCCGATGATCACGATGCGCACGTACGCGGAAGAGAAGCGCTCCGGCACGATCGAGCTGCTGCTCACCTCGCCGGTCACCGACGTCCAGATCATCCTCGGCAAGTTTCTCGGCGCAATGGGACTCTTCTGCGCGATGCTGCTGGTGACGATGATCGACATCGCCATCCTCTTCAGGCTCGGGAACCCGGAATGGCGGCCGATTGCTACCGGATACCTGGGACTGTTGCTCCTCGGAGGATGCTTCGTATCGGTCGGGCTGCTGATCTCCAGCCTCACGAAGAATCAGATCGTCGCCGGCACCATGACGTTCGTAATCTTCCTGATGCTGTGGGTCATCAACTGGCTCGCGGATTCGTCCGGGCAGACGGCGAGGACGCTCCTGTCGTTCCTCTCGATCACCGATCATCTCGACGATTTCACCAAGGGCATTCTCGACACCAAACACATCGTGTACTACCTGAGCTTCATCACGTTCGGTCTGTTCCTGACGGCCAAGTCCGTCGACTCCGAGCGTTGGCGCGGATAGCTTTCTTCAGAAACGTATGTTGAAACGAGTACTCGGACTTCTCGGCTGGCTCGGCGTCGCGCTCGTCTTCGCGGCTGTCGCTATTTCGCAACTTCGCCCTGAATGGCAGTGGTACCGGACACTGGCGCTCGGTGGCCTGGTGTGCACGCTGCTCTACGTGCTCAGTCAATGGCGGGAGATCGTGCGGGAGTTCTCCGGCCGCCAGGCGCGCCTCGGCTCGTTGGCCATTGCGAGCATCCTGGTCGTGCTGGGCATCCTCGCCGCGATCAACTACCTCGCGTCCAGGCACAACAAGCGTTGGGATCTGACGGCGGCCGGGCAGTACACGCTGTCGGAGCAGACCAAGAAGGTGCTCAACAGCCTGCAGAAGCCGGTGCGCGTGACGGTGTTCGCGAGGACCGAAGATTTCCCGCGGTTCCGCAGCCGGCTCGACCAGTATCAGTACGAATCGAAGCAGCTGCAGATCGAGTACATCGATCCCGAGAAGCGGCCGGCGCTCGCCGAGAAGCTCAAGGAGAGCGGGCTCGGAACGATCGTGCTCGAGTACGAAGACCGCACCCAGCGCGTCACAGCAGACGACGAGCAGGACCTGACCAACGCGCTGATCAAGGTCGTTCAAGGCGAGACGCACAAGGTCTACTTCACCCAGGGACACGGCGAACGCGACACGACCGCATCTGAGGGATCGGGCTTTTCCGGGCTGGCGCAGGAACTCGGATCCGACAACTTCACCGGCGAGAAGCTCGTGCTGCTGCAGCAGGAGATTCCAGCCGATGCGTCGGTCCTGGTGATCGCAGGACCGACGTCTGACTTCCTGCAGCCTGAAATCGACAGGCTGAAGGCATACCTCGCGAAGGGCGGCAAGCTGCTGCTCACGATCGACCCGCCGTTGAAGGCGGGAGCGGCGCCGTTGACCAACCTGTTGGCGGTGCTGAAGGAATGGAACATCGACGTGGGTACGAACGCAGTCCTGGATCCGCTGAGCCAGCTGCGCGGCGCCGATCCATCAGTGCCGGTTGCGGCGCCTCCCTATCCCTATCACGCGATCACCAGCACGTTCAGAATGCTGACCGCCTTTCCATTCGCGCGGTCGGTCAAACCGGTCGAAGGCGCCGGCGAAGGACGCACGCCCACCACGTTCATCCAGAGCGGGCGGAACAGCTGGGCGGAGACCGACCTCAACCTGCTGACCACGCGCGGCGAGGCCGAGCCGAACTTCGACAAGGGTGACGTGCAGGGGCCGGTTTCGCTGGCCGTGGCCGTCTCGGCGCCGATCGACGGTGGAACACCGCCAACGCCACCGGCAGACCCGTCCGGCGGAAACACCGCCAAAGCCTGAAACCCGCGTGGTGGTGGTCGGCGACTCCGATTTCGCGTCGAACGCCTTTCTGGGCATGGCGGGCAACCGCGATTTGGCGCTCAACATCATCAACTGGCTCGCCCAGCAGGAGAACCTGATCTCCGTGCGGCCGCGGGATCCGGAAGACCGCCGGATCACGCTCAGTCAGGGACAGGACCGGATGATCTTCTGGTTCACGGTCTTCATCGTCCCTGGCCTGCTGATTGCCGCTGCCGTCCACACCTGGTGGCGGAGGCGCTAAATGCGAGGCCTGCGATCGTTCCTGGGACTGCTTGCAATCCTGGTCGCGCTGGGCGCGTACCTGTACTTCGTCGACTCGAAACGCGAGCCTGGCGACGCTGACAAGCGGGAGAAGGTCTTCAACGTGCCGTCCGACGCCATCGAGGAGATCACCGTGAAGGCGGAGTCCGGCGAGCAGACGAGCCTCAAGAAAAGTGGATCCGATTGGCAGATCGTGCAGCCGGCGGAGCTTCAACCGGACAGCGCTGAGGTATCGGGGTTGGCGTCCAATCTGTCCAATCTCGAAGTGCAACGCGTGATCGACGACAAGCCCGCGGATCTCGCCGAATACGGCCTCGCGACGCCTCGCGTCGAGATCGGGTTCAAGGCCAAGGGCCAGGACCACAAGCTCCTCCTCGGCCGGAAGTCGCCGACGGGAACCGACCTCTATGCGAAAGTCGGCGATCAGCCGCGCGTGTTCCTGATTTCCTCCTACCTCGACTCGAGCTTCAACAAGAAGACCTTCGATCTGCGTGACAAGACGGTCCTCAAGCTCGATCGGGAGGCTATCGGCACCCTCTCGGTGATCATGCCGGCCAAGTCTCTGCGGTTCTCCAAGAGCAGCGGCGAGTGGCGGATTACGGAGCCCGTCAACGCGCGCGCCGACTTCACCTCAGTCGATGGTCTGGTGAGCCGGCTGAACACGCTGCAGATGAAATCCATCGCTGCCGACCAGCCGGGATCGCTCGCGGAGTTTGGCCTGGACAAGCCGGCAGCCACGATCCAGCTCGGATCGGGATCCTCACAGGCCACGCTACTCGTCGGCAAGGCGGCTGCCGACAACACGATTTACGTGAAGGATCAATCCCGGCCGGCTGTGATGACCATCGACGCGAACCTGATGGACGAGCTCAAGAAGGAGGCCGGCGATTTCCGTCAAAAGGATCTGTTCGACGCGCGCGCGTTCAACGCCAGCCGGATCGAAGTAGTGCGCAACGGGCAGAGTGTCGCCTTCGAAAAGACCAGGAGCAAGAACAAGGACGGTCAGGACGAAGAAAAGTGGCGCCAGGTCGCTCCCGCCGCCCAGGATGCCGATCAGACCAAGGTCGAGAACCTGCTGTCGGCAGTGACGCAGACGCGGGCCACGAGTTTCACCGACGCGACGGCGAAGACCGGCCTGGAATCGCCCGCCTTGCGCGTCATGATCAGATCGGGCGACCCTCAAAAAGAAGAAGCTGTGACCTTCGCGAAGAGCGGAGACAAGGCGTTCGCGTCGCGCGCCGGCGATCCCGGGGCCGCCGTGATCGAGGCCTCAGCCATCGACAACATCGGCAAGGCCCTGGACGAGCTCGGGAAGAAGTGACCAAGCGGCTGCTGGCCGGCGCACTCCTGATTGCGGCCTGCGGGGCCGTGGGGTGCGCGGCGAACGCTGCCCCCGCAACGCCTTCGGCCCCCACTGCGTCGCCCAGGACACAGGCGGCATCCACACGCGCGGTCCGTCAACTTCGGGATGACCTCACCCGCGTCTTTGGCGCCAAGGTCATGGCGCGCGGCGTTTGGGGTGTCGAGGTCCGATCCCTGCAGTCAGGAGAGCGCTTGTTCGAGATGAATGCCGGCAAGCTGATGATGCCGGCGTCGAACATGAAAGTCGTCACGCTCGCTGCCACAGCCGAGACCCTCGGGTGGGACTACCGATTCACGACGTCACTCGAAACCACAGCTTCGGTTCAGGACGGAGTGCTGGGCGGCGACCTCATCGTTCGCAGCAACGGCGATCCGACCATCAACCGGCGCGAGAACCGCGCGGCCGCCGTGATCGATCAGTGGGCGGACGCGCTTCGCGCCGCAGGAATCCAGGAGATCGCCGGGCGAATCATCGGCGACGATCAGGCGTTCGACGACGAGGGCATCGGCGACGGCTGGTCGTGGGACTACCTGCAGTTCGGATACGCCGCTCCGGTGGGTGCGCTGCAAATCAACGAGAACATCGCGCAGTTGATGGTCGTGCCCGGCGCCAGGGCTGGCGAACCGGCCATCGTGACGCTCTCGCCGGGCGCCGGTTTCACCCTGCTGAACCGTGCGACGACCGGCGCGGAAGGCTCCGAAGATACCATCGAGTATCGCCGTCATCTGGATAGTCCCATCCTCGAGGTCAGCGGGTCTGCGCCGATCGGCGGCCGGACCGCGACCCGCAGCGTTGCCGTGGCGAACCCGACGAACTTCTTCGTGCAAACGCTGAAGGACGGCCTCGCCGAACGCGGCATCCGCACCAAGGGCGATGCCGTGGACATCGACGACGTGGCGGCGGAGCTCATGAACGGATCGGAAACGCGCCGCGTGTTGGTGTCGACCGAGTCTCCGCCGCTCAAGGAAATTGCGACGGTGCTGATGAAGGTCAGCCAGAACCTGTACGCCGAGACCTTCATGAAGGCGATCGGCACCGCGCGCGGCGGTCTTGGAACAGCTTCGGGCGGACGCACGACGATCAGGGGAATCCTCTCGGAATGGGGCGTCGCGAACGATTCCTACGTCATCTCGGACGGCTCCGGCCTTTCGCGCTACAACTACCTGAGCCCCGAGATGATCACCACCGTGCTCGAACGCATGTTCAAGGACGACCGTCACCGCGAATCGTTCGTGGCGACGCTGCCGATCGCGGGCCGTGATGGCACCATCGCCACGCGGATGCGCCGGACACGCGCCGAAGGCAACGCGGTCGCGAAGACGGGGTCGATCGCGAATGCGCGCTCGCTATCCGGCTTCGTGCGGACGCGCGACAACGAGATGCTGGTCTTTTCGATCCTCGCGAACGACTTCGTGATCCCGTCGGACATGGTGAACTGGATCGCGGATTTGGGGGTTGAGACGCTCTCCAATTTCAGCAGACGCTGATTCTTCACGGGACGCGG
The DNA here is from genome assembly GCA_963784195.1 of uncultured Acidobacteriota bacterium. GTDB lineage: Bacteria > Acidobacteriota > Vicinamibacteria > Vicinamibacterales > 2-12-FULL-66-21 > CAVQAH01. The sequence continues at coordinate 332,199 of CAWARA010000020.1, forward strand.
ATCAACGCGGATCTCATGCAATCTCACGGGACGCGGATCTCACACAATCTCACGGGACGCGGATCTCGCTCAATCTCACGGGACGCGGATCTCGCTCAATTTCACGGGGCGCGGATCTCACTGATTTCCGCCCAACACCACTTTGCGATCAGAATCTGCGCGGAACTTGGCGGCGGACGGTGCGGAATCTGCACGGATCCGGTGGCCTGCGTCCAGTTCCGGCCTGATTTGTGATGGTCCCGAACTTGCGTTCACGTGAGCCATGACAATCGAACATCAAAAGGAACCTCTCATTGCCGAAGCTGAAAGTCACGCCAGCATCGGCGCGTTCTACAGCACCTACAATGAGCTCGGAACGGGATTTCCTGAGTTCATCGCACGACGCGCAGTCGCGATCGCCATTCGTGACGCGGGGCTAGAGGTCTCTGAAGAAGCGGAGCTCCCTGTCTGGTTTCGCGGCCGTCGAATAGCAAAGTTCAGGGCTGACATGATCGTTGCTGGCAAGCTGCTCATCGAGGTGAAGGTGGCGCCGGAGATTGACCGCTTTCACATGGCCCAGGTCCTGCACTATCTCAAAGCCTCGGACCTCGAGGTCGGACTGTTGTTCAACTTCGGCCGCGAACCCAAGTTCAAACGCATAACCTACGAGCGAGCCCGGAAACGACCACGCTTCGAAACGCCGGCTTCAGAGGACATCGCTCGTCTGCTTCGTGAAGATGGAGCAACGATCACGTAGCCCCCGTTACAGCGGGACCCGTTCCATTGGATGTGACTCCTGGATATGTGTTCTCGAACACACCCAACCGCAAAGACCATCGTCCCCTGACCATCGCGATGATCCGCGCCAATCCGTGTCCCGTCCCCATCGAGTAATCCGCGTCCCGTGAGAAAAGATCTGCGTTAATCCGCGTCCCGTAGAAAAGATCCGCGTTAATCCGCGTCCCCAGCTCTTCCGGCTCAGCCCGGACTCGCGGTTACAATCCGACCGGTGGCTAAGTTCGTCGCCTTCATGCTCGTGCTCGCCGCGTTAGCGGGCGGAGCTGCGTGGTACTCGCAGCAGATCGGCGTTGGGCCGTGGCGTGCGGCTACGCCGATTCAGCCGCCACGCCAGGACGGCTGGCTCGACAATCTCTACAGTAAGAACCCGCGCGACGAGGAGGCGGCCAAGAAGGAAGTCCAGTCGCTCGGTGAAAAGGCGCTGCCGGCAATCCGGGCGGCGCTCGCCGATCCATCGTCGGACATCAACCGCCGGAAAGCCGCGCTGAAGGCTTGTGGCGTCCTCGAGCACGCGGCTGCCCCGGTCATTCCCGAGGTCACCGAAAGCCTCACCAGCCCTGAGCTGACCGAAGAGGCAGCAATGGCCCTGAGCTTCATGGGCAGTGCGGCGTTCGGGCCGCTGCGCAAAGGCTTCAAGAACGACGACCCCGTCGTGCGCCGGGAATCGCTGCGCTCGATTGGGAAGCTGAAATCACGGGCGCCGTTGACAGGCAAAGCCGTGGTACCGCTGCTCGTTTCGGGGATGGTCGACGAGGTGCCATCGGTGCGAGTGGTGGCTGCGACCTACCTCGGGATCCTTCACGAGCAGCCGGCTGAATCGGTACCGCCGCTGATCGCAGCGCTGGACGATCCGGACCTCGAGGTGCGGCGAGCCGCTGCCACGGCACTCGGATCGTTCGAAGGCAGCGAGGCGGAGGCGGCGATTTCCGCGTTGCGAAAGGCAGCCGGCGACAGCGACCCGGACCTCGCGCGCGAGGCCGGTCGCTCGCTGATCAAGCTGCAGTCGTCGGGCCGGTAAGAGCCGTCGACTTCCGCGCAGCCTCAACGAGCTCCGCGGAGGGAGCAGTAAGGCCTCCACCCTGCGCAAGCTCCGGGCGACCGCCACCTTTCCCACCGAACTTCGTCGTCAATTCGTTGAGCACATCGGCAGCGTTCACAGATGAATCGGCCGAGCGGGCAACGACGACGAATGACGGCGATTGCGAACCGACGAGCACTACGACGTGCGCGGGCCGCGTCACGATCGCGCTGGCTATCGACTTCAATCCGTTCTGGTCCCAACCCTCGAGCGCTTCGATCACGACGCGGAGCGGGCCGCGAGACTCAGCGCGCGACGCCAGAGCGTCCGCCTCGAACGACGCCAGCCGTGATTGCATGTCCTTGAGCTGTCGCTTCAGATCCTTTGCGTCGCTCTGGAGCCGGTCAATGCCGGCTGGTAACTCCTGCGCCGAAATCGAGAGCTTCTGCACGCTCTCGGCGACGCTGTCGCGCAAGAGCCGATATGCGGCCAGCGCGCGGCCGCCGCACGCGAACTCGATGCGCGTACCGCCGCGGAACTTCTCCCAGGACGCGACGGCGATATTGCCGATAACGCCCGTCCGGCTGACGTGGGTGCCGCCGCATGCCGACAAGTCGATGCCCTCGATCTCGATCAGCCGCAGCACGCCCTCACGAACCGATTCCTTTCGAAGCGCCATCTTCGCAACTTCGGCACTCTCAGCGAACCGGATGCTCACCGGGATGTCGTCCCACACGACGCGGTTGGCTTCGGCTTCCGCGGCGGCGATCTCGCGTGGCGTCACCTCTCGGGCGAGATCGATCGTCGAGGACACCGTTCCGAGGTGAAAGCTCACGGTCCGGACCTTCTGCAGGCGATCGAAGGCCGACGACAGCACGTGCTGCCCCGTGTGCTGCTGCATGTGATCGAAACGCCGGCCCCAGTCGATGACAGCGCGCGTGGGGCCCAGCGCTGGCTCTCCTTCCACGACGTGCAGGATCGCGCCATCGCCTTCACGGTCGACGACGTCGACGACGCGGAGCGCGCCCAGCGTCCCTGTATCGAAGGGCTGGCCACCCGACGTCGGATAGAAGGCCGTTCTGTTGAGGATCGCCGCCCGTCGTCCGTCCTCGAACCGTTCGACGCCGACGACTTCGGCCTCGAACTCTCGCATATAGGGATCGGTGTAGTAGAGGCGCTCTGTCATGAGTTTCGTTATCCGTGGTTCGTCGTTCGTCGACTCGTCGCTCGAAGAGCTCAATCGACGGCCTTGGCGGCGGCTGACGGGATCGACGATGCCGGCTTCGCTGAAGCCGCGTGCGCGAAGCTGACAACTGTCGCAGCGGCCACAGGGCCTGCCGTTCGGATCGGGATCGTAGCAGCTGTGCGTGAGGCCGTAGTCGAGACCGAGCGCAGTACCGCGCCGGATGATGTCAGCTTTCGTCATCCGAAGGAGGGGCGCGAGCACCGCGAACGACTGACCCTCGACACCCGCGCGCGTCGCCAGCAGGGCGAGCCGTTCGAATGCTTCGAGATACTCGGGCCGGCAATCCGGATAGCCCGAGTAGTCGAGCGCATTGACGCCAATCACGATGGCCTCGGCACCGACAACTTCGGCCCACGCGAGGGCCAGTGAGAGGAAGATCGTGTTGCGAGCCGGTACGTAGGTCGACGGAATCCCATCGCTCACGTCAAGCGGCCGATCTTTGGGCACGTCGCCATCCCCAACCAGCGCCGAACCTCCGAATGCCGCGAGATTGACGTTCAGCTCGATGTGCTTCACGACACCAAGCGCGCGCGCCACATCGCGCGCAGCCGCGACCTCCCGGTCGTGAGTCTGCCCGTAGCGAATCGTCAGCGCAAACAGATCGTAGCCGTTCGCCCTTTCAATGGCGCCGGCGGTGTACGAATCGAGACCGCCGCTCAACAGCAAGACCGCGCGTCGCACCCCCGGCACCCCTGGCACTTGTTAGACCCCCCGCACGTCCGCTCCCCAGATGTACTTGTGAGCCTGAAGCTGAAGACGAACGGACAGCCGATCGTTCAGAATCCACTCGGCGAGGAGTTTTGGATCGAGCACTCCGTGGACCGGTGAAAACAACACCGCCGCGCAACGATCCTCGAGCCCGTGCCGTTCGACCACATCCGTTGCAAAATCGTAGTCGGCACGGTCCTGGATGACGAACTTGACCTCGTCGTGCGGGCGAAGCATGTCGAGGTTGGGCCAGTAATTCTTTGTGGACTCGCCGCTAGCCGGGCACTTGATGTCGACGATGCGGATGACGATCGTCGGGTACGTCCGCGATGCTCCGATGTCCACCCGTTTCCAGCAGCACGGTCTTGCCGGACTCGAGCAACCGGTGCATCAGCGGGTAGACGTCGGGCTGTAACAGCGGCTCGCCACCGGTCAACTCCACGACAGAGCAGGCGAACGCCTCGACCTGCGCGATCACCTCGTCCTCGGACATCTTGCGCCCTTCGTAAAAGGCGTACGGGGTGTCGCACCACGTGCACCTGAGGTCGCAGGCGGTCAGCCGGATGAACACGCAGGGCCGCCCGGCGTGGCTGGATTCCCCCTGAATCGAGTGGAAGATTTCGTTGATCGTGAGCACTCACTGTCATTGTACCGCGGCCAAGCAGAGCAAGGCGGCAGGGTAGAATCAGTGAACCATGCGGCGGTCCTGTTCGCGGAGCTTCACAGTCGCGTTGCTCGTCGTCATTACGTCGACCGTACGTCTGACCACCCAGGAAACACCCGCCGGAAGCGAAGTCGCGATCGTGCTGGACCTCCCGTCGCCGGTTGTCGACGAGGAATCGATACGCCTGACAAGGGACCTGCTCAGTGAGTTGCCGGGCGGCCTTGTCCGGTATTTCAGCCTTTCGAGTGCGCGCATTGAGGAGATTTCGGCAGGTGCGGCACATGACTTCGTCGGACAGGAGGCGACGAAGAATCGCACGTCTGGTGTGACCGTCACGATTTCGGAGGCGGCAGCCATCGTCAGCCGGAACGAATCAATCCGCGATCAAGTGATTCAGCGCGAATGCGGGGACTCGATCGATCGAGGAGGATGCGGACCTCGCGTCAACGCCGCCGCTATCGAAACATTGAACGAGCTGGATGCCTCGACCGAAACTCATCTGGAAGCGCTCGCGAAGATTGTGGCCATTACGCCTCGCGGATCGGGATTGGTGCTCGTCACGGGCGGGCTTCCCTATCGCCGGGAGCCACGCGCGTCGCTGAACAAGGCCGCTGCCCTTCTGAGGGACCGACAAATCTCATTCACCGTCGTCAGACTGCCAACGACCTGGCACTACGGAGGCGTGATTCGCGATGCGAGCAAGGACCTGACCGACCGTCTCGGGAACACGAGGGTGCTGCAAGCGAACGACGCCGGTGCCCTGGGGGCCATCGCCAGCAGCGTGCTCGAGCTGCACAAAGTTGAGCGGGCCGAGCGGGCCAGCGCAGACCATCCAGCCGCAAAGCGACCGGCGCTGACCGATCCGGCACAAACCGCTCTTGTCCGTGACGCTCAGGACTACGCGCTGCGGTTCGTCCACCTCATGAGATTCGTGGTCGCACGCGAGCACTATGACCAGCAGGTGAGAATTCGACCGGCGAACAACACGATGCCTGGACAGTCGTTCGGTCGGCTCAAGCAACAGCGCGTGATGGATTCCGAGGTCGCGCTCGTGCAACTCAGCGACGACATCTGGTTCATGGCTCGGCGGGCGTTAACGGTGGATGGCAAGAACGTCTCGAACGAGAGTCCCCGGCTGGAGGTAGCCGGCTCGGAACAAGAAGCGCTCCTGCGTCTGGCGAATCTCGCCCGGGAAGGCGCCTCCTGGAACATCGGCGGCATTCGCCGAACCATCAACTCGCCAACGCTCGCCCTGTGGTTCCTGACGCCGACTGTCGTCGACCGGTTCACATTCGAATCAGCCGGCACGGAACGCGTCGGGGGCTCGCCCGACGCGCGCGTGGTCAGATTCAGGGAAACTGCGCGCGGTGCATTACTGCAGGTGAACGGCGCGCCCGCGCCATCCCGCGGCCGTATCTGGCTGGCTCCTGACGGAAGCGTGATCAAGACCGAGTTGATCCTTCAACAGCCGGCTGACGTTGGGGGGCGGGCCGGACAACCGCTCGCGCGACCATCACGGTCGATTACGAGTACTCGCGCAGGTTCGAGGTCTGGCTCCCATCAACCATGTCCGAGCTCTACGAATCCGTGCAGAGCCTCAGACGCGGAGTTCGTGTCCGCGACCGCTCGATACTCCGAGTATCAGCAGTTTCAAGTCGGTAGCAGAATCGTCCGATAAGAACCCCTCGGGGCTCGCGGTTCGTGACCCGCTAGGGACGAACCGTCCTCGTCAACGCTGTAACGGCGTTGCCCTGAGTACAATGATCGCCATGCCCAAAACGGATTTTCTATTGGAAGCCGACCTGAACCACCTGCCGTAACGCCAGAAGTTTTCTGGAGCAGCACAAGATCGACGTCGAAGAACGCGATATCAACAAGACGCCACCCGATCGAGCGTTCCTCGAACAACACATCGACGATAGCCGGTTTCTCGATTTCGTCAGCACGCGCAGTCCGATCTTCAAGGAGCGGCCGCTGCCGAAATCGAAGAAGGAGGCGATCGACCTGATGGTGGAACAACCAAACCTCATCCGAAGACCGGTGCTGATCAGCGGGAAGACGGTCATATTCGGGTTCGACAAGAAAGCGTACGAAGAGCTGAAATGATACGCGTCGGGACCTCGGGCTGGAGCTACCCGTCAGGCAAAGGCACGTGGAACGGCGTGTTCTATCCTGCCGGCGCGAGGGGCCGCTCGCGGGCGCGGGGCAAGTTCGACGAGCTGGCGTTCTACGCCGAGCACTTCGACACCGTCGAGATCAATTCCAGCTTCTACCGGACGCCCACAGCGGAAACGGCCAAGGGCTGGGCGGATCGCACCCCGCGTGGCTTCGAGTTCTCGCTCAAACTCTTCCAGAAGTTCACGCATCCGGAAATGTTCCACAAGGCGACCGGCGAGGACCCATGGGAGCTCGGGCAGAAAGATGTCGACGCGTTCCGGGCCGCGCTCGATCCCTTGGCGTCTGCGCACAAGCTGGGTGCACTCCTGGCGCAGTTCCCGGCGAGCTTCAAGAACGAGCCGGACACGCGTGGCTATCTCGAGTGGTTGCTTCAGCAGTTTCGCGAATACTCCGTCGCCGTCGAACTACGGCACCGAAGCTGGAGCGACGACCCGGCCGAGACCCTCAAGCTGCTGGACGCTTTCAGTGCTGCCTGGGCGCAAATCGATGAACCGAAGTTCAGGTATTCGATTCGCCAGAACCTGATGCCCAACGTGAAGTCGTTCTACTACCTGCGGCTCCACGGCCGGAATGCGAAGGAGTGGTGGAAGCACGAGAAATCGGAAGACCGATACAACTATCTGTATTCCGGCCAGGAACTGGAGCCGATTGCGGAGGCCGTCGAGACGGCATCGGCCCGCGTGAAGAAATCCTACCTGTACACGAACAATCACTTCTCGGCGAAGTCGGTCGCGAATGCGGCAGTGCTAAAGCACAAGCTCGGGCAGCCACTCGATGGCGAGTATCCGGAAGAGTTCGTCGATCGCTATCCCGACCTCAAAGGCATCGTCAAGATTCTGCCGACGCTCATTCCCTCACCGAAGCCTTCTTGAGCACGTCGGCCTTCTCAATCTTCGCCGCGACCTCCATTCCCTTGATGACCCGTCCGAAGACCGTGTGCTTGCCGTCGAGCTCCGGTGCTGGCCTCAACGTGATGTAGAACTGGCTGTCGGCGCTGGCCGCCAATCCGCCGTGACCCATCCCGACGGCGCCGCGGATATGCGTTCGCTTCTTGGTGATCTCGGCCACGCCGATCGGTCTGCCGCTGCCGCCGCGACCCCAATAGTCCTGGTAAGTCATGTTGCGGGATTGCGGGTCGCCAATCTGAATCACGAAATTTCGCTCGGCGCGATGGAAACGCTGTCCGTTGTAAAAGCCCTTCTTCACCAAGGCGACGATCTGCGCCACGGTCTTCGGGGCGTCTTCCGGGTAGGTTTCGAACTCGATGACGCCCTTCACGGTCTCCAGCACGACCACCGGTCCCGTATTCGGAGGCTTTGCTGGGCTTCAAGCCACAGTGGCGAGCACAGGGCCGCGGCCGCCGCAACCGCGGCAACGAGGTTCCTCGGGAGTTTGTATCGTCTAAACATGGCTTAACGCCCCACTTTGGTCACGCCGATTCTGGGACACAGGTCGGCTATCGCGCAACTTCCACAGAGAGGATACACGGGCCGGCACACGTTTTGACCCCACGTGACGAGGTACAGATTCACCACCGGCCACCAACGCTTGGGGACGACAGCGTAGAGCGCCTGTTCGGTCTCCTCAGGCGTCCTCGTCGACACCCATCCGAGCCTGTTCGATATTCGGTGCACGTGCGTATCGACGCAGATGTTCTCTCCGCTGCTATGCGCGAGGATGAGAACGAGGTTGGCTGTTTTGCGGCCTACGCCTGGCAGCGTCAGCAGGTCCTTCATCGTTCCGGGTACTCTGCCGCCGAAGCGCTGGATGATCTGCTGGCAGGTGGCCTTCACGTGAACGGCCTTGTTCCTATAGAAGCTGACCGGGTAAATCAGCTCCTCGATTTCCTTCGTCGACAGCCTCGCCATCGTCCGCGGCGTGCGAGCAACACGAAACAACCGGCGCGACGCAGCGGCGGTCACCGGATCCCGGGTCTGCGCCGACAGCATGGTCGCGATGAGCACCTGGAACGGATCCTCCTGCTGCTCTTCGGCGATCTTCTCGACAGCCGGTTCCTCGAGACCGTGAATGGCGCGGGAGAGGCGGCGCATGATGGTCGCGATTCGGCCGCGCGCCACGGCAGGTTGCGGCCGACGCGTCATACCGGCGTGAGGGCCGGGTGGCCGTCCAGGACCGCGAGCACGTTGCTGATTGCGAGATCGATCATCGCCGTCCGTGTCTCGCGTGTCGCGCTTCCGAGATGCGGTGCGAGAACCACGTTCTCGAAGTTCAGGAGCGATGGGTGCACCACAGGCTCGTGCTCGTAGACGTCGAGCGCGGCCGCGGCGATCAGCCGCTCTCCAAGCGCCCACCCAAGGGCTTCCTCGTCGATGACGGGTCCACGCGAGGTGTTGACGAGAATAGCGGATCGTTTCATCCGCGCCAGCGCGCGACGATCGATCAGGTGACGCGTGGAATCCACGAGCGGGACGTGCAGGCTGACAACGTCGGAGCTGAGCAGCAATTGGTCCAGCGACACTTCGCCGGCACCCGCAGGACGGCCGGTTCTGGTGGCGAATACGGCATGCATGCCGAACGCCGGCGCCTTCGCCGCCACCGCCCGCCCGATACGTCCGCGCCCGACGACGCCGAGTTGCTTACCGCGAAGCTCCATGCCGAGCATGAAGTCGAGTGTCCAGCCTTTCCATTCCCCGCGCCGCACCAGCCGATCGCCCTCGGATACACGGCGGGCGGCCGCCAGGATGAGCGCCCAGGTCAGTTCAGCGGTCGCCTCGGTCAACACGTCCGGCGTGTTGGTGACGACGATTCCGCGCGCCTTTGCCGCAGCCACGTCGATGTTGTTGTAGCCGACGGCAATGTTGGCAACCACCTGCAGATCAGCGCCGGCGTCGAGCACGTCAGCCGTCACCTGATCGGTGAGCACGCAGATCAGTGCTTCCTTCCCGCGAACGCGGTGTCTCAATTCTTCATCGGTGATGAGACCCGGGCCCTGGTAGAGATCCACATCGGCTGCATCTTCGAGGCGGCTCAGGACTGCTGATGGAATGCGTCGGGTGAGGAGGACAGAGGGCTTCACGGATTGGGTTCGACGAGATTACGAAGGACACGATGTCCGGCTAAAGCCGGACGCCACGAACCACGGAAATCAATGCCCGTGGGACTCGCAGTAGCCGCAGTGATTGCACTGCACGGACGGTTCGATGAGGCACGGGCCGTCGGAGGGCTGCAGCGCGTATCGGTAGTGGCTCGCATCCCGCGCGATCGATTGCGGACGGGATTCCGCAGGCTGTCCTGGCGTGCCCAGATGCCGCGTCACGGCTTCACGCACGAGCGCCCGCAATGCCTGCTCGTCCATTACTTACGTGGGGCTCCGCCCCACACCCCGGCTCGGCCGCTCGCGGGGGCCCCTCGCCGCGCTCCGCGCCCTCGCGGGCGCGCCGTGCGCGCCCAGCCGCGCTCAGAAGGCAGCTTTAGAAACATTGGTACACATTCAAGCCGTGCAAGCACGGCTACTCCCGATAGTCCACGGAATCGACAATCCCGATGATCGCGGCGTCGACAGCCGCAGCCTTGCGGCCGAGCGCCTGGCCCGCCGCTTTTCCTTCGATTACGACGAGCACCTTCTCGCCAACCCCTGCACCGACAGAATCGATTGCCAGCAGCGCCGTTCCGCGCGGCCGATCGTCGAGCGTGAGCGGTTGCACGAGCAGGAGCTTGGCGCCTTCGAGCTTCCGGTTCTTCTGGGTCGCGACCACGGTACCGACCACGCGTGCGAGTTGCATATCAGCAGCGCGGACCTTCAGCTCCGCGTCGTTTCGACGTTCCAGTGATCGACGATGCCGACGATCGTCGCGTCCGTCGGCGGCTCTGCCGGATAGAACGGAAATGCGGCCTCGCGGCCGCGAACGAAAAAGACGTTTTCGCCGACGCCGGCGCCAACGGAATCCAGCGCCACGAGCGTCCGGCCCGCAGCCGCGCCATCCGCAGCCAGCGGCTGGAGCACGAGCATCTTCGATCCGACCAGGTTGGCGTCCTTGACCGTCGCGACCACTTCGCCGATCACGCGAGCCAGTTGCATCAGTCGTTCTCGCCAACCTGCACGGTATCGACGATACCGACGATCGCGGCATCGACCGGGCAATCTTTCAGCCCGGCTGCCATGCGCGCTGAGCTGCCGCTGACAATGAGCACCGTCTCGCCCATTCCGGCGTCAACGGTGTCAATCGCCACGAGATACGCGCCTTCGGCTTTCCCTCGCGGGTCCATCGGACGCGCGATGAGCAGCTTGCTGCTCAACAGCCGGTCGTCCTTGCGCGTCGCTACGACGGTACCCACGACCTTTGCCAGGATCATTTTGCGTTGGCGGTCGCCTTGCCGATCGGAAGCGCGTCCTCCAGATTGGCGTGCGGCCGCGGGATGACGTGCACCGACACCAGCTCGCCGACACGACGCGCCGCTGCGGCCCCCGCATCCGTGGCAGCCTTCACGGCGGCGACATCTCCACGGACGATGGCCGTCACGTAGCCGGCGCCGATCTTTTCCCAACCGACCAGCGTGACCTTGGCGGCCTTGACCATCGCATCTGCCGCTTCGATCATCGCGACCAGACCCTTGGTCTCGACCATCCCGAGCGCCTCACCCATATTCTTCGCTCCAATCCACCACGGGGTTATTCGAACACGCCCGACCTGCCCGCCTTCGCTAAAGCTACGGCGGGTCCGCCGAAGCCTTGGCGTAGGCGGAAAGGTCGGGCCTACAAGTGTCCCTATTTCAAATTCCTCACGGCGTCTTCGATCAGGGCCGTCAGCTCGCGGTATGTTAGCCGAATTTCATCGTCAGGTCCTATCGTCCCGAGGCGGCCGTCAGGAATCAGACGCTGACCGGTCGGCGAAACCGGGGCCTGTACGACCTGACAGTCCGTTTGTACGGGATCGCCCGGATCGGGACAGATCGGCGCCGGCGCCGCAATCCCATACGATCCGCGCAACCCCTGAAGCCGAAACACCTCGTCCCGGGACAACAACCGCTCGCCGCCGAGCATCCGGGCCACCAGGCTGATGTTGGCGAAGTGCTCGATCGTCTCCATCTTGTAATACGCCGCGAACAGATCGGCCCCGAGCGTCAGCGCGCCGTGGTTGGCCAGCAGCATACCGTCGTGCGCCTTGACGTACTTGCGCACGGCCTCGGGCAGTTCCTTCGTCGATGGCGTCGCGTACTCCGCGATCGGCACGCTGCCGAGCGTCGTCACCACTTCTGCAAGCACCGCACGGTCCAGCGGGATTCCAGCCACCGCGAATCCCGTCGCGATGGGCGGATGCGCGTGCACGACCGCCTTCACATCCGGCCGCTGCCGATACACCTCGAGGTGCATCTGCATCTCAGAAGACGGATCGCGCTCACCCGCGAGCTTGAGGCCATCGAGATCCGTGATGCACATCATCTCGGGCGTCATGAACCCCTTGCACACGCTTCGGGGCGTCATGATCAGCCGCTTATCGTCGAGCCGCGCGCTGATGTTGCCGTCGTTCGACGCCGTATACCCCCGCGCGTACAGCCGCCGCCCGATCTCGACGATATCGACGCGCAGCTGCTGCTCAGTCATATCGAATCAAGCACGTGCGCACGTAGCACGTCCGCACGTCCGCACGTGCGATCAACCGCCTCTCCCACTGCTCCCGACACCGCTCCGAACAAAAATACGCCGTCTGCCCGTGCGCATGCGCGACGAGCGTTCGCCCTGTCGTCGAAACGTAGACTCCGCAGATCGGGTCGCGAACCAGCTTGACCGGCCGTGAAGCCTTCGCGTCGGGAGGCATGTATCCAGCGCCTTCGAAGACGCCCTTCATCAGCCGCCAGAGTGCCCGGACCACCAGCAGCACGAGCAGAATCCGGAGCACCCAGGTCATGGCTTCGCAGGTTCCTGACCGGGCGCACTTACGCCCGGATGCGCGTTGCGCACGCCTTCGAGGGCCTGCTTGGCTGCCCGGCCCTCCGGGAGAATCTGGAGCGAGCTCGATGACCTTCTGCCAGGCTTTCGCCGCGCCCTCCAGATCCTGCTTTCCGAAGGCGCGGACGACTCCGATGTTCAGGTAGGTCTTCGAGTGGCTCGGATCCGAAGCCAGCGAACGCTGAAACTGTTCGAGCGCGCGATCCGGCTGGTTCATGTAGTAGTAGGCGATTCCGAGATCGGTGCTCGCATCGGCGTCGCGAGGATTGATCTTCAGCGCCTCTTCATACCATTTCGCCGCGTCCTGGAACCGTTCGGAATCGAAGTACAGATTGGCGAGCTGAACGCGAATGCTTGCATCGGCGGGGTTCTGTTCAGCGCTCGCGCGCAGATCTGACGCGCGCTTCTCGTCGAGGGCCGGCGCTGGAGCCTGCGTCTGTTGAGCTACGCCGGACGAGGCCGGGACGGCCTGCGGACGAAGCGTGCTCTGCTGGCTGCCGATGATCCATCCGACGAGCAGGCCGAAAAACATCCCGGCGATGCCCAGAACGACTGATTCCTTTGGCAAGAGACCTCGATCATAACAAGGTCCTTCTGAACCAGTCCACCAGCGAGGCCGCGAGTTCCGGGTTGCGTCCGAGCATGGTCGTACCGTGCCCGGCCTGACTCAACATGAGCGTTTCGCGCTTGCCGCCGCCGGCTTTCTGCAGCTCGCGGGCTGTTCTGGCGGCGTACGAATCCTCGTCGCTGGCGACCAGCAGAACCGGACGCCCGCCGTACTTCTTCATCGGCGCTTCGATGCGCAGCCCGCGATAGTCCAGCGACGGCGAGAGCAGCGCGAGGCTCACGACGGCGGCATCGTCGGCCGCCGCCATGACCGCCAGGTTCGCGCCGAGCGACGCGCCGGCGATGCCGATGCGGCCCTGCACGACGTCGGTGCGGGTGACGAGAAACCGACGCGCTGCCTTCACGTCCTGCACCATCGCTGCGAGGTCCTTGCCTGCCGCGCCAACCGATTCGCCGTGGCCGCGGAGATCGAAGGTCAGCGCGCCGATGCCGGCGGCGGCGAGTTGTGAGGCGGCGCCTTCCCAGTCCCGCCGCGATCGCTGAAACATGTGAACCATGATGACCGCGGGCGCCGGCCGGTTCGATGGTTCGTACCACGTTCCACTCAGCATCACGCCATCGTCGGTTCTGATGGTGACGCGTTGCGACGCGGACACGCCTGGCGACGGCAGGAGCGCCACGAGCAGAACGATCAGACTGACGACGACACCGGCGGTTCGTGAATGGCTCATGAGGCGAGTGCCGCCAGGTATTCGCGAACCGAACGTTCAAGGCCGACGAAGAGTGCATGACTCACGAGCGCGTGGCCGATCGATACTTCGTCGAGATGTGGCAGCGTCCGGAAGAGCGTGAGGTTGTTGAGATCGAGATCGTGGCCGGCGTTGACGCCGAGACCGAGGTCGTGCGCCAGCGATGACGCGTCCGCGTACCGCTGAAAGCTCCGTCGTCCGGATTCCAGGCTATCCGCAAACGCGCGCGCGAACGGCTCTGTGTACAACTCGACGCGGTCGGCGCCGAGCGACGCGGCCCAACGAATCGGCTCGGGTTCCGGATCGACGAACATGCTCACCCGGCTGCCGTGCTTCTGGATCCCGCGGACGATGTCACGCATGTTGTCGACGGGGGTATCGGGCGGCCAGCCGGCCTGGCTGGTCACCTCTCCCGGCTTGACCGGCACGAGCGTGCACTGCGTCGGCCGGACCTCACGGACGATCGCCAGCAGATCCGGGCGCGGATCGCCCTCGATGTTGAATTCGGTACCCTTGCCGAGCGCCGCGAGCTCGCGCGAGATCGCTCTGACGTCGGCCATGGTGATGTGCCGAGCATCCGCGCGCGGGTGCACGGTGATCCCCGGAACACCGGCAGCCACACACACGCGCACGGCGTCGATCACACTCGGTTCCGTGCCACCTCGGGAGTTGCGCAGCGTCGCGACCTTGTTGACGTTGACGCTCAGCTTGGCCTGCGCGGAACCAACGGTCATCCGAGATGCTCCCTGACGGCGCCGGCGATCTCTGCTGCCCAGTGCTGGATTTCCTGCTGGTCCCGTCCCTCGAGCATGACCCGCACGAGCGGCTCGGTCCCGGAATACCTCACCAGCAGACGGCCGTGGCCGCTCAGCCGGCGCTCGACGCGATCCATCACATCGGCGACTGCCGGAATGCCTCGCAGTTCTTTGCGCTCGCGCACGCGCACGTTGACGAGGACCTGGGGGTAGGTGACCAGCTCGGACGCCAGATCCGACAGCTCGCGTCCGGTTTCGGCCATTACGCGCATCACATTCAGCGCGGTCGCGATGCCATCACCCGTGTAGAGATGATCGGAAAAGATGATGTGGCCCGACTGCTCGCCTCCGAGCGAGAGCCCGCGCTTCAACATTTCCTCCATCACGTACTTGTCGCCGACCGGACAGCGGACCAGATCGATCTGGCTCTCGCGCAGGGCGACCTCGAGACCGATGTTGCTCATGACCGTCGCCACGATCGCGCCGCCGAGGAGGCCGCCGGTGGCCTTCAGATGGCGCGCGCACATAAACAGCACCGCATCGCCGTCCACGACACGGCCGTCACCGTCGACGAAGATTGCGCGGTCGCCATCACCATCGAACGCAATGCCCAGACTGCGCCCTTCCTCGCGAACCACCCGGGCGAGGGCCTCTGGATGTGTCGAACCACAATCGAGATTGATGTTCCGGCCATCCGGCGACGCGCCGAGCGCTCGAACGTCGAACCCGAGCTCGGCGAACAACCGTGGCGCCACGCTCGTCGTCGCGCCGTTGGCCATGTCTACACCCACGCGCAGCCTGCCAAGACGGCCTGCCTCCGGAAGCGCGCGGCGCAGGTGAGCGATGTAGGGATCGATGATGTCCAAACGGTCGATGCGCGCTTCCGCCGAATCGGGCACGGCCCAATCGTCGCGGTGAACGATTGCTTCGACGTCGCGTTCGAGCTCCTCGGTGAACTTCTCGCCTTTGCCGGAAAAGACTTTGATGCCGTTGTCCTGAAACGGATTGTGCGAGGCCGAGATGACGATCCCGGCGTCGAACGGCATCACGCGAGTCACGTAGGCAATGGCCGGAGTCGGAACGATGCCCGCCGACGTGACCGACGCACCGGCAGAACCGGCTCCGCGAGCAAGCTCACGCTCGATCCATTCGCCAGACTCGCGCGTATCCCGGCCGACCAGGAAGCGAAGCGGACGATCGTCGTGCCGCATGGCCTTGACGAGGGCAGCGCCAAGCCGCGCGACGGTCTGAGGATCGAGTGGCGCTTTGCCGGCCTTGCCGCGAACGCCGTCGGTCCCGAAAAGTCTCTTGGGCATCAGATTCGTGACTGGCTGGAGCGTCCTCGTGGTCCGTGGTTCGTAGCTCGTGGTCAGTAGCTCGTAGAGCTTCGTAGTCGCTCAGTTGCTTTACGAGCCGCGAGCGACGAGCCACGAGCGACGGACAATTGGTTTCTTATTTAATCGTGACAGTAACAACGGTCGGCGTCACCGTCACGATGCCGAAGTCTTCGGACGGGTCTACCTGGACCCGAAGATTGTACCGGCCGGGTCCAAGGCCGGCAAGGTCCACAAAGGTTTCAATCGAATCAGGACGGGCGTTGGCCAACGCATCGCGTTGCCCGCGAATGTCGACACGTGCCAGCGTAGGCGTGAGGGTCGCGCGAAGCCCACTGCCGAGGTTGCGCCAGCGAATGGGCACGCCCAACACTTCCCGTTCGACGGGTGCCGGCCAGACTTCTACAATCACGGTGGCGCTTTGTGGTTGAACGAGACGCACGGCTGATTCCGCGACGCCAATTGTGACGACGTCGCGAACGCGGTCGCGGCTGCCGTTGATCTCCACAGGTTCAGTCGTCGCCTCCGAGACTGTACGAACCCGGCTTTCGGGACCCATCACATCGACGGTGGCCGGTTCCGCCGTGAGGCGACCCACGACGTAGCCGGGTGCCGGGTCCCCGTCCAGCGCTGGCACGACGGGCACCGTGCGTATCGCCGATTTCTCGATCTCGAGCGACAGTGTCGACGGCGCAACCTGGACGACATCCACTCCGTAAGGCGCCTTCACCTCGTCGGCCCTCAGATGAAAGAGGCGCGAGCCGGTGCGCGCGGTCGTCATGTCGAGCACCGCGATCACCTCGCCAGGCTCCAGGCGGCTCAGGATCGCCGACGATCCGCGCAGCCGCACATCGACGGCCGCCGGCACGTCTCCGACGATCTCGAGGCCGGGCGGCATGTTGATGTTCTCGAGCGGCACGCGCAGCGTACGTTCGACGACGTGCTGCCCGGCCACGGTCAGCCACAGCAGCGTCGCAAGAGCGATCGCCAGCACCTTCAGCCCGAGGTGGCGGAACGGATGGTAGGCCATCAGATGGTGTGGCTCGTCGTGGCGCGTTGCCAGATGGCCGGGCGCCGCTGCAGAACGAGCGCGCGCAGCCGATCGCGCAACATGTCCGCGGAGAGATCCCGTTCGATCCGGCCCTCGATGGCCAGCGCGATCTGTCCTCGCTCTTCGGAGACGACGACGGCCACGGCATCGTTCTCTTCGGTGAGACCGATCGCGGCGCGATGCCGCGTGCCCAGGTCACGGCTGATCTTTGGATTGACCGTCAACGGCAGAAAGCAGGCGGCGGCGGCGACGCGATCCTCCTGGATGATCACCGCGCCATCGTGCAGCGGCGACTTCGGCTGAAAGATCGTCACCAGCAGGTCGTAGGTCATGGCCGCATCGAGAGGAATCCCGCTTTCGATGTAGTTGCGCAGCCCGATTTCCCGTTCGATCGCGATGATCGCCCCGATTTTCTGCGCCGAGAGCATCGTCGCGGCAACGACGATTTCCTCGATGGTCTCGTCGGCGGACTCTTGACGGGTGAAGTAGCGGAAGAATGGCGCCTGGCCGAAATGGGCGAGGGCCCGGCGAATGTCGGACTGGAAGATCACGATGGCCGCAAACGCGACGTACACGAGCATGTTCCGGATCATCCAGTTCAGCGTCTGCAGCGGCGCCAGGTGAGACACGTAGAACAGTCCCACGATCAGGAGAGACCCGACGGCCATCTGCACCGCCCGTGTTCCTCTGATGAGTTTGAGGAACTCATAGATGAGGATCGAGACGATGGCGATATCGAGCAGGTCCCACCAGCCGACGGGCGGGCGAAAGCGCAGAATGCTGCTGAAATACTCGGACACTGAGCGTTAGCTTAACAAATGGCAAGACGGGGACGGAGAAATTGGAGTCATGTTTGCTGGTCCATTCCTGGCGCGGCCCATTCCCGCGCGCTGGCGCGCTTCGCGCTGCGTCACACCGATCGGCGGGTATCGCTTGTGCCAGTCGGTGGCCTGCTGGTACGCATGACCGACACGAAAGAGCATCGGTTCATCGAACAACCGGCCGTACAACTGCAACGCAATCGGCAGAGCCGGCGCCGCCGAGGAGAAGCCGCATGGCAATACGAGGGCGGGAACACCGGTCATGTTGGCGATGTACGAGTTGCTCGCCCGGCTCGCTGCGGGTTCGTCAGTCGACGGCACGTCGGTTCGCGCCCTCTCGGGCGTTTCCAGGCGTGACGGCAACCCGGGATACGCGGGAACCGCGATGACGTCGCATGATGCGAATGCGTGCGTCATCTCATTCTGCAGGATCGTGCGCAGCCGCTGCGCCTTGATGTAATCGATCGCCGGGTAGAAGCGCGCGGTCAGAAGCCGTTCGCGCACGAGGGGATCGAACAGCTCCGGCGAGTCGTGCAAGCGCTTCTCATGAAAGGCCGCCGCTTCGGCCATGGCGATCAGCCCGCCTGCCGGCGGCGCTAGATCGGCATGGGGAATGTCGACCGTCACCACGCGTGCGCCGAGATTCTCCAACAGGCGCAACGCACCCTGAAATGCAGCCTCCACATCCGGGTGCGCCCCTTCCGTGAAGTGACGTCTGGGTAGTCCAATCCGCAGGCCGGTCAGTCCCTGACCGAGCGCCGCAGCGTAGTCAGGCACCGGTTCTGGCGCGCTGCCCGGATCCTTCGGATCCCGTCCCGAAATCGTCTGAAGCATCAGCGCCGCGTCGTCCACAGTCGCCGTCATGGGCCCTGCGTGATCGAGCGACCAGCTGAGCGTCGTGACCCCATACAGACTGACCCGGCCATACGTCGGCTTCAGACCGACAATCCCGCACACGGCCGCCGGACCGCGAATCGACCCGCCAGTGTCGGTGCCAATTGTGAGCGGCGCCATGCGCGCGGCGACAGCGGCCCCGGAACCGGACGACGAACCGGCCGGCGAATACCCGACGGCCCAGGGATTGTGCACCGTCCCGAACCCTGAGAGGACACCGCTGCCCGTCGCGAACTCACGCAGATTCAGCTTGCCTATCAGAACCGCGCCGGCATCGTTGAGCCGCTCTGTGATCGTGGACTCGTGGTCCGGAATCCACCCCGCCGTCACCTTGGATCCGTTCGTCGTGCGAATGCCGCGCGTCGCCAGGACGTCCTTCGCGGCATACGGGATGCCGTGCAGCGGTCCCCGATAACGGCCGCCGCGTATCTCGGCGTCGACCTCCCTCGCGCGCGTTCTCGCATGCTCTGCGGTGATCGTGATGAATGCGTTCAGCGTCCCGTTGAGCGCCTCGGCCCGGGTGACGAAGGCCTCAACGACCTCCATCGCGGACACCTCGCGGCTACGAATCAACGCGCCCAGCTCACGCGCATTCTTGCGCACCAACTCGTCGGCCATTATTGGCTCCGCGGCACGAAGATGACCGCCGGCGCCACCGCGTCGTCGATCTCCAGGTCTCGAACCCGTTGGAACCTGTCGAGACTCAACTGAAGCGCCCGCCTGATGACCTCGATGTCGTCGGCGGGCAGCGCTCGGCCCTGAATGGCGAGTGCGCCTTTGAGGTCGTCCGTTCCGATCGCACGCTTCGACTGTTGGGCGAACGCCGAGCGGCTCAGCCCAAGGGCGGCGAGCAACTGCACGACCTGCCGTCTGGTTGGTTCCATTTCTTGTCCTTTTGTCCGGTATGGAGACAGAGACCCGTCCAGCTTACGCTATAGGGGCGAGGTCGGGCCTTACGCGTGCAGGATTAGATCCGCGACTCGGACGACATCGACCATTTCTCGGACGCCGTGAACGCGCACGATATGCGCGCCGCCCAGGACGCTCGCGGTGACCGCCGCAGCGGTTCCCCATTCCCGGTCGCGCGGCATCCGGTCACCGAGCGCGAGCTTCAGAAAGGACTTCCGCGACGGACCTGACAGGATCGGGCGGTCCAGGCTCGTCAGGTCGCGCAGCCTCGCCAGGAGCTCGACGCTATGGGTCGCCTTCTTGGCGAAGCCGAAGCCCGGGTCCACGACGATCGCGTCGCGACGGACACCTGCAGACGATCGCCCGATCCATCGCTCCTTGCAGCTCATCGCGCACCTCGCCCAGGACGTCGGCGTAGACCGCATGCTCGTACATGTCGTGTGAACGTCCGCGCGTGTGCATCAACACGAGGGCGGCACCTGTCTCGGCTGCGACATCGGCGAGCCGAGGATCGTAAAGCAACCCGCTGATGTCGTTGATCATGACCGCGCCGCGCCGAACGGCCTCCCGGGCGACCTCGGCCTTGTAGGTGTCGATCGAGACGGGCACGCGATCGGCGAGTCGCTCGACGACTGGCAACACGCGCCGCATCTCTTCGTCAGCGGGGAGAGGCGCTGCGCCCGGACGCGTCGACTCGCCACCGACGTCCAGGATGTCCGCGCCACTGGCGATCATCTCGAGGCCGTCAGCCACCGCTCGATCGGGATCCAGACGGAGGCCACCATCAGAGAACGAGTCAGGCGTGATGTTCAGGATCCCCATCACGAGCGTGCGCTCGCCGAGCAGGAGGGGTTCGCGATTCGGAAGCGGAAGCGTGTATCGCGTTCGCGGGCGCATACGAAACGAAAGGGCCGCGGAATTCTCCGCGGCCCTTGATTGATGTCGGCCGACCGGTGACGGCTTATTCCTGTGGTATCGGCTTGTTCAGCGGCGGAATCGGCGGAACGATCGAGGGCCGATCCTTCGTCGGACGCCTGGTTCCATCTTCCGAGGCAGGCGTCGAGGCTGCGGCCGCCGGCTTGTGATCCTCGAGCGGCTGACCGGCGACGATCCGGCTGACCTGATCGGCGTCGAGCACTTCGCGCACCAGCAGCTCTTCGGCGATCCGGTTGAGCGCATCACGGTGCGTCTCGAGGAGCTTGCGTGCCCGATCGAAGTTGGTCGTGACGATCAGCTTGATCTCCTGATCGATCCTGATCGCCGTGTCCTCGCTGTAGTCCTGGTGCTGCGCGATCTCGCGGCCGAGGAAGATCTGCTCTTCCTTCTTCCCGAACGTGAGCGGGCCCATGGCGTCGCTCATGCCGTACTCGCAGACCATCTTGCGCGCCATCTCGGTCGAACGTTCGAGATCGTTGCCGGCGCCGGTCGTGATGCTGCCGAAGGTGATCTCTTCGGCCAGGCGGCCACCGAGCAGGATCGCAATCCAGTCGTGCAGATAATCGCGGGTGTAGTTGTGCTTGTCGTCGACCGGCAGCTGCATCGTGACGCCGAGCGCCATGCCGCGCGGAATGATCGTGACCTTGTGGACGGGATCGGCGTGCGGCAGCACGACGGCGAGCAGCGCGTGGCCCGCTTCGTGGACCGCCGTGACCCTCTTCTCCTCGTCGTTGATGATCATCGACCGGCGCTCCGAGCCCATGAGGACCTTGTCCTTCGCGAACTCGAAGTCCTGCATCCGGACGACCTTCTGGTTGTAGCGCGCGGCGTTGAGCGCCGCTTCGTTCACCAGGTTCGCCAGATCCGCGCCGGAGAAGCCGGATGTGCCTCTCGCCAGCACATGAATATTCACGTCGTCGGCGAGCGGGATCTTCTTGGTGTGAACGGCGAGGATGCCCTCGCGGCCTTTCACGTCGGGACGATTGACGACAATGCGGCGGTCGAACCGGCCGGGACGCAGCAGGGCCGGATCGAGGACGTCAGGACGGTTCGTCGCTGCTACGAGGATGACGCCTTCGTTCGACTCGAACCCGTCCATCTCGACCAGCAGCTGGTTCAGCGTCTGCTCGCGCTCGTCGTGGCCGCCGCCAAGGCCTGCGCCACGGTGCCGGCCAACCGCGTCGATTTCATCGATGAACACGATGCACGGCGCGTTCTTCTTGCCCTGTTCGAAGAGATCCCTGACACGCGACGCGCCCACGCCGACGAACATCTCGACGAAGTCGGAGCCGCTGATCGAGAAGAACGGCACGTTGGCCTCGCCGGCTACTGCGCGAGCCAGCAGGGTCTTGCCGGTTCCGGGGGGGCCCATCAGGAGCACGCCCTTGGGAATGCGGCCGCCGAGCTTCTGGAACTTCTGCGGTTCCTTCAGGAATTCGATGATCTCCTGGAGTTCTTCCTTGGCCTCGTCAACACCGGAGACGTCCTTGAACGTCACCTTCTTCTGGGAGCTGGACGAGAGCTTTGCGCGGCTCTTGCCGAACGAGAGGGCTTTGTTCCCCCCGCTCTGCATCTGCCGCATGATGAAGATCCAGAAGCCAATCATGAGGAGGATGGGCGCCCAGGAATACAGCAGCGTCGCCCACGGGCTGGCGGTCGGCTCCTCAGCTTCGATCACGACCTTCTTGTCGCGGAGTTCTTTGAGCAGGCCTTCGTACATGGTCGGCGCGTACGTGCGGAACTGCTCGCTCCCGTTTCCGGTCGTGCTGGTGTGCGTTCCTTTGATCCGGTTCCCGACGATCTGGACCTTCTCGACTTGTTCCTTGTCGACGTAGTCGAGGAACGTTGAGAAAGGAATGTCCCCGGGATTCTTCTGGAACGTATGCGAGAAGTTCCAGATTAGGACCCCCACCACGACGAGGACCATCCAGAACAGTAAGCTCTTGAGGGTCGAGTTCAACCTGGGCCTCCTAACCGCCTTGCTTTCAAGAGTATCACGCCTTGTAAGGGCTCTGTGACGCGAAAATCCTCGGCCACCGCCAGCCCCACAACCCACACAATCCGGCCGTCGCCGTCGACGACCAGAGGCACCGAATCCCGTTGCTCCCGTGGCACTTTCCGGTCCACGAGGAGGTCCTGCAGCTTCTTCCGCCGGCCGCCGAGCCCTGCCGGCCGCAGCCGGTCCCCCGGCCGCCGGGACCGGACCACCAGGGGCAACGCCAGGGACTCGACCCTGACGAGGACCGACATGGCCGACGAACCGGGAGCCGAAACCCCGGAAACGGCCGGGGCAGCGGCTGCCGCAGAGATGGTCCACCCGCTCCCGGCGAGGGTGACCTCTCCAGGAATAGACAGCGGAATTTCAAAAGAGTTCGAGAAAGGCTCGTGCCGCTCCCGGACCAGCCCAACGCGGGACCCCTGCCGCCGTGCCTGCACACCAGGCAGGCTCACTTCAGCAGGAGGCCTCCCCTTGCCTTCCGCGTCGCCGCGCGCAAAGGCAAGAAACCGCTGGACATGGTCGAAGCCGATGAACCGATCCGAGCCGGCGGCCAGAACCCGTTGCGCGACGCGTGAAGCAACCGCGGGATGGAGCGCATTGAGCGCTTCGACATCAATCCGGGTCTGACTGCGTGGCTCGTTTTCGTCACCACTATTTGTTAAGACGATCGTTTCGGCCGAATCGATTGCTTTCTGTTGCAGGTAATCTTCGTCGGCTCTCGCGATCGCCGCCTCGCGCGCCAGCACCTCGACGATATTCGGCGAATAGTCGCGTTCGAGGAGTGGAATCAGCTCGTGACGAATCCTGTTACGGGGGATCGCCACGTCGCGATTGCTCGCATCCTCGCGGTACGGCTGGCCGCAATCCGCGAGGTACGCCTTCAGCTCCCCGCGGCGCGCCTCGATCAGCGGACGCACGACGCGTCCGGACACCGGAAAAATCCCCGCGAGCCCGCGCGGCCCGGCGCCACGGATAAGACGCAGCAGAAACGTCTCGGCCTGATCGTCGAGCGTATGCCCCGTCGCGATCGCCTGCGCGCCGGCGTCGGCAGCCGCGGCCGCCAGGAACTCATAGCGCGCGGAGCGGCCCGCATCTTCGAGCGACGTGCGCAGTTCGCGCGCTCGGGCGCGAACATCCACTGTCGCTGAATGAAACGTCACACCCAGTCTCGAGGCGAGGTCGCGACAGAAATGTTCATCCTCTGGTGCGTCCGCGCGAAGGGCGTGGTTCAAATGCCCGATCCCCGCAAGTACCAGCTCACCTCGTTCCTCCAGCTCGCGCAGCAGCAGCGTCAGCGCAACCGAATCAGGCCCTCCCGACAATGCGACGAGCAGACGGCCACCCTTCGGGACCATCCCGTACTGGCGCACGGTCCGAAGAACGCGGTCCGGCAGCGACATGTATTGAGAAGCAGGAAGAAGGAAGGACTTCCCTTATTCCTCTAACGAGACAAAATGGTGCCGGTGCAGGGACTTGAACCCCGGACTCCGCGGATATGAGCCGCGTGCTCTAACCAACTGAGCTACACCGGCAGGAACTCTTGAGTATAACAAACCGGTGGCTCCGGGACTCGGGGAGGTCATCGCGACGTTCGGGATTAGTCTCTCCAACAGCGCCGCAGCGAGCAGCGGGATCATGATCTCGTGGTGTCCGACCAGTGAATAGCCCTTCCCGATGCCCGCCACGGGACGCGAGACGACGTTCGTCTGCGGCCGGTACAGTCGCATGAAGTCGATGTTCACGGTCGTCAGGCCGTCGAGCGATACCCCACGATTGCGCACGAGCGCGACAGCCTTGAGAAAGACTTCGGGAAGGACGACGGCGGAACCGCAATTGAGGTAGACACCGCGTCCGAGCCTGGCTACGTTCGAAACGAAGTAGCGAAAG
Organism: uncultured Acidobacteriota bacterium; assembly: GCA_963784195.1. Classification (GTDB taxonomy): domain Bacteria; phylum Acidobacteriota; class Vicinamibacteria; order Vicinamibacterales; family 2-12-FULL-66-21; genus CAVQAH01. The sequence goes on from CAWARA010000020.1 coordinate 356,600, forward strand.
TCCCGCAGACTGCCCTCGCCGAGCGCGGCGCCCGAGGCGTCGGGATGCATGTGGATGATGTCGGTGCCGAGCGCGACGTGGACCGTGACGGGAATGTCGAGCCGAACGGCTGCCGACAGCAGACTGAGTGATTCGTGCGGCGGCTTGATCTCACGCAGGCGGCGGCCCACCGCCTGGCCGATGCCGAGCCCGGCGGCGACGCCTTCATTGATCGCGGCGTTGAGTTGACGGCCGGTCTCGTCCGCCATGCCGAATCGCCCGGGCCCCAGCGCCTCGTCCACTTCCTCGGACGTCGCGCCCGAGAGCGCCAGCTCGAAATCGTGAATCACCCCGGCGCCGTTCATCGCCAGCGCGGAAACGAAGCCGCGATCCATGAGGTCGATCAATACGGGCGATAGCCCGGTCTTGATCACGTGCGCGCCAATCCCCCAGAGCACGCCGCGTCCACCGTGAGTCGCCTCCTTGATTGCCGTGACCACCGCCATGAAGTCCGCGGCTGCCAGCATGTTGGGTAACGACTCGAGCAACCCGCGGACCCCGGACCCGGGCCGGTATGGCGTCGCGAAATCAGCCGCGTTCGCTTTGCTCTTGCGCGACGACAGCGGATAGGTACGAACGCCGGAGAGATCGAAGTCTTCGTAAGGGAATGGCACGGCACTGCAGCATAGACCATCTCGGTATACAAGTGCGCGAGTGCGCGAGTGCGCGACGTGCGGACGTGCGACGTGCGACGTGCGCATGCGCAAGTGCGCAGGTGCGGCAAGTGCCCACGTGCTTGTTGCGGAAGCCCGCGCCGGGAATTTACTTGGCGCACTTGGGCACTTGGGCACTCGTGCACTCGTCGCACTTGGCGCACGTTCGGCACGTCCGCACGTCACGCACGTCCCGCACGTCACGCACGTGCGCACGTCGCACGTGGCTCGAGTGCTTCACCGAACCAACATCGCATCCCCGTAGCTGTAGAACCGATACCGCTGGCGTACCGCTTCTTCATACGCGGCGAGGACGCGCTCGCGGCCGGCGAAGGCGGCGACGAGCATCAGCAGCGATGACTTCGGCAGATGAAAGTTGGTCAGCAGCGCATCGATCACCTGAAAGCGGAAGCCCGGATAGATGAACACCGTCGCCTCCCCAGGACCGGCGCTGACGCGCCCGGCGCCGTCGAGAGCTGCCTGCTCCAGCGCGCGGGTCGTCGTCGTGCCGGCGGCTATCACGCGTCGCCCGTCGCGCTTCGCCTGCGCGATCGCGTCCGCGGCTTCATCCGCGATCGTGTAACGCTCGGGATCCACGACGTGCTCCTCGACCACGCTGGTGCGGACAGGCTTGAATGTCCCGTAACCGACGTGCAGGGTAATCTCGACCACCTCGACGCCACGCGCCTTCATTCGCGCCATCAACTCGTCGGAAAAATGCAGTCCCGCTGTCGGAGCGGCCACCGACCCGCGCTCCCGCGCGTAGATGGTCTGATAACGCTCGCGATCCTCTCGCGTGTCGTCGCGCCTGATGTACGGCGGCAGCGGAATGTGGCCGATCGCGTCGACGATCTCCTCGACGCTGCCACCCGCTTCCGGCCACAGCGTGACGACACGACGGCCGTGGAACCGCTGCTCGCGCACCTCGCCAATCAGCACGGCTGACTGTCCATCGCCCTCGAAACGCATCCGCGCGCCTGGCCGGAGCTTCTGACCCGGATGCACGAGCGCCATCCAGGTCTCGGCGCCCCCCGGCTCTCGCTCGATTCGGTTCAACAGCATGCATTCGACGGCTCCGCCGCTCGGCACTCGCCGCCCAATCAGCCTCGCGGGCATCACACGCGTGTTGTTGACGACGACGAGATCCCCCTCCGGAGGAGGGAGGGGAGGGAACTGACGGTGTCATGTGTGACGACGCCCTCCACTCGATCGAGCACCATCAACCGCGAATGCCCCCTCGGCGCTGCCTGCTGGGCTATAAGCTCATCAGGAAGATGAAAATCGAAGTCAGAAACGTTCATGTAGGCGCGGCAGACGACCGGTTTGACGATTATCGGGCCAAGCGGAGGGATTCCTGCACAGCTGGCAAGGACGGTGCATTAACGGCGTTGACCGATGATGGCGAAGAAACCCGACGACAACGTTACGGTCCTCGAATCAACGCCTGACGACCAGGAAATCGTCGTGAAGGCGGCGGGCGAGGGCGATCAGGGCGAACCGGAACCGATGGTCATCCGGATGCCCGTCGACATCCGCAATGTGTCGCTGACGGTGATCGCGGCCATCGCGACGGTGCTCTTCCTGCAGTACGCACAGGCGGTACTCATTCCCGTCGTCCTGAGCACCCTCATTTTCTATGTCCTGGATCCGATCGTCGATCGCCTCGAGAAGATCAGGGTTCACCGCGCCATCGGCGCCGCGCTGATCCTGCTGACGCTCGTCGGCGGTACCGGATACGCGCTCTACGAGTTGCGCGACGACGCCCTCGCCGTCGTCGAAGAGCTGCCGCGCGCGGCGCAACGGGCGAGGAACACGCTGCGCGCGGGGCGGACGCGTGCGCCCACGCCGATCGACAAGCTGCAGGAAGCCGCGAAGGAAATCGACAAGACGGCAGTGGAAGCCGCTGGACCGCAGGAGCGCGATCCGGCTGGCATTCAGCGCGTGCAGATCGTGCAGCCGTTCAGGGCTACCGATTATCTGATGTGGGGATCGGCTGGCGCCGTTGCTCTCGGCGCGCAGGCCATCATGATCCTGTTCCTCTCGTACTTTCTGCTCGTCGCTGACGATCTCTACAAGCGAAAGCTCGTGAAAATCATGCCGACGCTCGCCCAGAAGAAGATCACGGTGCAGATCGTCGACGAGATCGGCAACCAGATTGAGCGTTTCATGATGGTGCAGGTCCTCACGAGCCTCATTGTCGCGGCGGCAACCACAATCGCGCTCTGGTGGGTCGGCCTGAACCAGGCCGTGGTCTGGGGCCTGATGGCCGGCGTGCTCAACTCGATCCCCTACTTCGGCCCGATCGTCGTCTCCGGCGGCCTGACGCTCGTGGCCTACATGCAGTTCGGGACAATCGAGATGGCGCTGTCGGTCGCCGCGATTGCGCTGGTGATCACCACGCTCGAGGGCTGGCTGCTCACACCGACGCTGATGGGGCGCGCCGCGAGCATCAATCCGGCCGCGATCTTCATCGGGATCATCTTCTGGAGCTGGGTGTGGGGCGTCTGGGGGCTCGTGCTCGCCGTCCCGATGCTGATGATGGCCAAAGCCGTCTGCGATCGAATCGAGGAGCTGCAACCGATCGGCGAGTTGCTCGGCGAGTAACTCGCCGCTTCGGGGTATTCTTTCGCCGGAGGCTCTGACGGCGTGATCAAGAGAATACTGCCTGTCGTCCTGCTCACCGGTGCGTTAACACCCTCGCTGCTCACTGGCGTCCTCGCACCCGCACACGCGCAGCAGTTCGAATTCTTTCCCGGCGGAACCTACAACAGCGCTCTCCCGACCCCGGCGTCGGTGCTCGGCTACGAGATCGGGACCTATCACACCGACTATGCGGGCCTCGAGCGCTGGCTTGCTGCGCTGCAGAAATCCGAAAGGGTGCGGGTGCTTCGCTACGGCGCGTCGGAAGAGAAACGGCCCTTGTATCTCGTGGTCATCAGCTCGCCTGCCAATCTGGCCAGGCTCGATGCAATTCGCTCCGGCATGGCGAAGCTGGCCGATCCGCGCACGACGAGCGATGACGAGGCGGGACGACTGATGTCGGAACTGCCAGCGGTTGCCTGGATGAACCATGCGAATGACGGCAATGAGTCCGCCGCGTTCGAATCGGCGATCCAGACCACCTACCAGCTCGCTGCCGGAACGGATGCGACGACGCAGCAGATCCTCGACAAGCTGGTGACGATCGTCACTCCCGCTCACAACCCGGAGAGCCACGAGCGCTTCGTCACGTGGTTCAACAGCGTGCAGGTGATGCCGCAGGGATCGCCCGATCGTCAGGCCGCCGAACACAACGCGCCGTGGGGAATGAGCACGAACAACAACCACTTCCAGATCGATCTCAATCGGGATGCGTTCTTCCAGACGCAGATCGAGACCCAGCAGCTCGCTCGCGCATTTGCGGAGTGGAACCCGGTCGTGTTCGTCGATCACCACGGGCAGACGAAGAACATGTTCTTTCCACCGCCGGCGGATGCGATCAACCTGAACGTCACACCCAATCAGCTCGATTGGATGAATCGATACGGCAACGAGATCGGCGACGCGTTCGACCGCAAAGGCTGGAGCTACTATCGACGCGGCCGCTTCGATCTGTTCTACGCCGGCTTCTGGGACTCGTGGCCCACCTTGAATGGTTCCGTCGGCATGACGTTCGAAACCGACGGCGGCGGCAGCCGGGGCCTGGCGTGGGAACGCGAAGATGGAACGATCCTCACATTGCGCGACGGCGTCGTGCACCACCACACCGGCACCATGGCGGTATTGAAGGTCACGGCGGCGAACAAGGACCAGCGCCTGCGCGACTTCTATCAGTACAAGAAGACGGCCATCAGCGAAGGACAGACCGAGGACATGAAGGCGGTCTACCTGCTCCCTGGCCGTGATGAGGCGCGTATCCGCGACCTCGTCAACCTGTTACTGCGGCAACGGATCGATGTCTACCGGACGACCACCGCGGGGAAAGCCGGCCGATCGTTCGCGCACTTCGGCGGATCGGCGGCAACACGCGACGTGCCGATCGGTACTTACGTCGTCCCCATGGCCCAGCCGCAGAAGCGGCTCGCCAAAGCGCTGCTCGAGCTGGAGCCGGGATTCACGAAAGAGTTCCTGGAGAACGAGCGCAAGAAGAAGGAGCGGGCCGAACTGGTCGGCGAGCGGCCGCGCGACGGTTTCTACGACACGACGGCGTGGTCGCTGCCGTTGCTGTATGACGTCGAGGCCTTCTGGTCGCAGAGTGCCGTCGACCTTGGCAGTCTGACCCGTCTCGCGGCACCTGGATCAGGAACCGCAGGCAGCGTCGTCTCGCAGCCGGGCAAGGCCCGCTACGCCTATGCGTTCAAGAGCGACTCGTCGGCCGGGATGCGCACGATCGCGCAGCTCCTGCGTGAAGGGTTCAACGTCGCCGTCGCGACCGAACCGTTCACAGTCGCCAATCAGCAGTTCCCGCGCGGTTCGGTCATTGCCCGCGTCGAACGCAACCCGGACACCTTGCACGCACGGGTCGATCAGCTGTCTGCCGGCGGCACCGAGCCGCTGATTTACCGGCTCGACTCGGCACGCGTGCAGAGCGGCGCCGATCTGGGTGAAGACCCGGTCGTCGAGCTCGTCAAACCACGGGTGGCGGTCATCACGGACGAGCCCACCGACGATCGATCGGTACGGCGCGACCTGGTTCACGCTCGAGCGGCGCTTCGGCTATCCGTTCACGGCCATCAGGGCCGACATGATCCGGAACGCCGACCTCTCACGCTACGACGTCATCATTCTTCCCAACGGATCGCCCGCGGCGTACCAGGAGGTGCTGGGTGACGCAGGGCTCGCGAAGCTGCGGCGCTGGACGCAGGACGGGGGCACCGTCGTCCTCATCAAGGGCGCCGCCGCGATGGCGACAAGGAAAGGTGTGGAGTGGACCGGCAGCACGCTGAAGCGCGACCAGGCGTCGATCCGTCTGTTCTTCGAACAGGCACCCGTCAAACCCGAGCCCGTAGCCGGGAAAAACACGGGCAGGCCCGACCTTCCGCCCTCGAGTGAAGCTACGGCGGACCGCCGGAGCCCTGGCGAAGGCGGTCAGGTCGGGCGTGCGGGAACCAGCAAGGCCACCGATTCGTCTTCTCAACGGCCGTCTCAGGACTCAACCGCCGACACGGCCCAACCAGCCGCGCTCACTCGCGATATCGATCTGGCACGCACACCAGGGGCGATCCTGCGAGTCAAGGTCGATCCGCAGCACTTCCTCGGGTTCGGGTACGACCGCGACACCGCCGCGACCGTGCAGTCGAACTACGCCTTCACGATCAGCCGCTCCGCTCAAAATGCCGCGGCGTTCCCGGACGCCTCGAGCGTCAAGCTGGCAGGGTTCATGTGGCCCGAAGTGCAGAACGCAATGGCACGGACGCTCTTCGCATGGGTCGAGCCGGCCGGCCGCGGCAACGTCATCCTCTTCGCCGAAGATCCGAACTTCCGCGCGACGCAGCTGTCGACGCTGCGCATGTTCTTCAACGCTGTTTTTCTCGGCCCGTCGTTCGCGCGCCGCTAGTCCACGTGCGACGTGCATGACGTGCGACGTGCGAACGTGCCACGTGCGACGTGCAGGCCGGCAACGTGCGCGTGCGCGTGCAGGCACGTGCACGTCGCACGTCCGCGCACGTCGCACGTCGCACGTCCGCACGTCGCACGTCATGCACGTCGCACGTGACAGCTCAGATCAGGGAAAACCGCGTCAACAGCCAGAACAGGATGACGAACGGCGTCAACGCGATCAGAAACACGAGGAGCAGGCAGAAGCCGACGAAGATGTAGTCGCCACGATTCGGTGGCACCCCCGGCCGGGCGTGACGCTCCAGCAACGCCATGTTGCGCAGGTTGGCCTTCCAGAAGACATCGCCGACGTCGCCGAGGATCGGCACGAGCCCCATCAGCATGTCGAGGCCGGCGTTCACGACCATCCGCATCATGACGATCGCCGGCACGCGCATGCGGAAACCGGTGACCAGCATGAATGCGGCGTAGACAGGGGCGGACAGATCGCCAAGGCCAGGCACCAGGCCGAGAATCGCATCGACGCCGAACCTGAAGTTGGTGCCCGGCACGCGGAACGCGCTGTCGAGCAGCACGGCCCATCGACGCAGGAGATCCAGCCGGGCGGCCTGGTTAGGTTGATGCACGTCTTCGACCCTTGATTGTTACCCGCAAGCGCCGATCAGCGCCGATCAATCGGCATGCGCCCACTCAGCAACTACAATACGATTTCTGTGCCCAAGAACATTCTTCGAGTCTGGCCCGGCGCGCCGTACCCGCTTGGTGCCACGTGGGACGGCGTCGGCGTCAACTTCGCGATTTTCTCGGAACACGCCACCCGCGTCGAGCTGTGCCTGTTCGATTCCCTCGATGCTGAGGTCGAGTCGCTGACCATTCCGCTGCCCGAACAGACCGACATGGTCTGGCACGGATACCTGCCCGATGTGCATCCCGGCCAGCTCTACGGCTATCGCGTGCATGGAAGTTACGCGCCGCAACAGGGGCATCGCTTCAACCCGAACAAGCTCGTCATGGACCCCTACGCCAAGGTTGTCGGACGGGCGACGCGCTGGCACGACTCGCTGTTCGGATTCCAGATCGGGTCCGGTGACGACACGACCTTCGACGACCGCGATACGGCGCCGTACGCGCCTCTGGCGGCGGTGGTCGACAGCGCTTTCACGTGGGGCGACGATCGGCGTCCGCGCACGCCATGGCACGAGACATTGATCTACGAGTTGCACGTGAAGGGGTTCACTCAGTTGCACCCGCTGGTGCCCGAGTCGCTGCGCGGAACCTACCTGGGGCTGGCATCGGAGCCGGCGGTCAAGCATCTCGTCAGCCTTGGTGTCACCGCCGTCGAATTGATGCCCGTGCACCATCACACCGACGAGTGGCATCTCGCGCAGAAGGGCCTGAGCAACTACTGGGGCTACAACACGCTGTCCTACTTCGCGCCGGATATCCGATTCGCAACCCCCTCGACGCCCGTCGAAGCCGTTCGCGAATTCAAGATGATGGTGCGGGCGCTGCACGCCGCCGGTCTCGAAGTGATCCTGGACGTCGTCTACAACCATACGGCGGAAGGCAATCACTTCGGCCCGACACTCTCGCTCCGCGGCGTGGACAACAGCTCGTACTATCGCGTGCTGCCGAACAATCCGCGCTACTACCAGGACTTCACGGGCTGCGGGAACACGCTGAACATGCGAAGCCCGCGCGTGCTGCAGCTCATCATGGACAGCTTGCGCTACTGGGTCCTGGAGATGCACGTCGATGGGTTTCGCTTCGACCTGGCCAGCGCACTGGCTCGTGAGTTGCATGCTGTAGACAAGCTCGGTGCGTTCTTCGACATCATTCATCAGGATCCCGTGTTGTCGCAGGTGAAGCTGATCGCTGAGCCGTGGGACCTCGGTGAAGGCGGCTATCAGGTCGGCAACTTCCCCACCAAGTGGACGGAGTGGAATGGCAAGTACCGCGATGCCGTCCGCCGGTTCTGGCGGGGCGACCGCGGCACGGTGTCCGAGCTCGCGACGCGTCTCTCCGGCAGCAGTGATCTGTACGAACAGAGTGGCCGGAGGCCTTACGCGAGCATCAATTTCATTACGGCGCACGACGGCTTCACGATGGCGGATCTCGTGAGCTTTCGCGACAAGCACAACGAGGCGAACGGCGAGGGGAATCAGGATGGCGAGAATCACAATCTGAGCTGGAATTGTGGCATCGAGGGGCCAACCGACGATCCGCGGGTGATCGAACTGCGCGAGCGGCAGCGGCGAAATCTGTTCGCCACGCTGATGTTCTCGATTGGCGTTCCGATGATCAGCGGCGGCGACGAGGTCGGCCGCACGCAAGAGGGAAACAACAACGCGTACAGCCAGGACAACGAGATCAGCTGGACGCATTGGGATCTGACGCCGGCGCAGAAGAATTTCCTGGAGTTCACGCGTCGCGTCATTCGCATCTGGAAGGAGCAGCCAGTCTTGCGAAGACGGAAGTTCTTCCAGGGGCGGAGGATTCGCGGTGCGGAAGTGCTCGACATCGCGTGGCTCGAACCGTCGGGCCGGGAGATGAAGGACGACACCTGGAACTCTCCGGGAGTCCGGTGCCTCGGCGTACGGCTCAACGGCGACGCGATCGACGAGCTCGACGAACGCGGCGAACGGGTCGTCGGCGATACGCTCCTGCTCCTGCTCAACGGCGATCCCGAACCTGTGTCGTTCGTGCTGCCGGCGACCTCGCCGCTCGAGCGGTGGCAAACACTGATGGACACGGCAGATCCCACACAATCGCCCCGCCGCATGCGCGCGGGCGATCGCTATCAGCTGCGTGGCCAATCGATGGCCGCGCTGAAGCTGCACGTGCGGCGCGAGTGGGACATCTAGGTGTAATGGGCGATGGGCGATGGGCAATGGGGCAGCAATGGGCAAAGAGCTTGAGCCTTTGAGACGCGTCGCCATCGAACGGGTGACACCCGAAGTCGATTGCGGGCGCTTTCCGATCAAGCGAACGATCGGCGAGCGCGTAATCGTCAGCGCGGACATTCACGCTGATGGACACGATCAGCTTGCCGCTGCCCTGCTCTTCAGGAAGGCTGGCGCGTCGCGCTGGCGTGAAGTGCCGATGGTGCTGGTCGACAACGACCGCTGGGAGGCGCACTTCACGGTCGAGGAACTCGGGCGCTACGAGTACTGCGTCGACGGATGGATCGATCGGTTTGGCACCTGGCGTCACGAGCTCGAGAAGAAGTTCGCGGCCGGCCAGGCGATCGGCAACGAGCTGATCGAAGGGGCCGCGCTCGTTCGCGACGCGGCGCGGCGCGCCGACGATCCGATGCCTGACGGCGAGGCGGTTGCGGCATCGCTGCCGGACGCGACGGAACCGGAAACGCTCGAAGCGCTGGCGGCGGCGCTCGAAGATGCGCGTACTGACGAAGCCGAGCGCGTGTCAGTCGCGCTGTCGGACGAGCTCGCGGACCTGATGGCGCGCTATCCCGAGCGGGATCGCGCGACTCGCTATGACCGGGTCCTCGAGGTGATGGTCGAGCGTGTGCGCGCCAGATGTGGCGCGTGGTACGAGATGTTCCCGCGGTCGGCAGGAACGGATCCGTCGCGGAGTGCGACGTTCGAGGAGGCCTCAGCACGCGTGCGGTATGTCGCCGATCTGGGTTTCGACGTGCTCTATTTGCCGCCGATTCATCCCATCGGCCGCAGCTTTCGCAAGGGACCGAACAATACGCTGAACGCCGGACCGACTGACCCCGGCAGCCCGTGGGCGATCGGCAACGAACGCGGCGGGCATACGGCCATCGAACCGGGGCTCGGAACGCTCGACGATTTCGATCGCTTCGTGGCTACGGCACGCACGCTCGGACTCGAAATCGCCCTCGATCTCGCCTATCAGGTGTCGCCCGACCATCCGTACGTCGCCGACCATCCCGAATGGTTCCGGCGCCGCCCGGACGGCTCGATCAAATACGCCGAGAATCCTCCAAAGAAGTATCAGGACATATACCCGTTCAACTTCGAATCAGACGACTGGCAGGCGCTGTGGACCGAGTTGAAGCGGATCGTGGAGTTCTGGATCGGACACGGCGTGACGATCTTCCGTGTCGACAATCCCCACACGAAGCCCTATGCGTTCTGGCAATGGGCGCTCGCCGACCTGAAGGCTCAGCACCCTGAAACGATCTTCCTGTCCGAAGCGTTTACCCGTCCGAAGGTGATGAAGTTCCTCGCCAAGAGCGGGTTTTCGCAGTCGTACACCTACTTCACCTGGCGAAACACCAAGCCCGAGCTGACCGAGTACTTTACCGAGCTCACACAGACCGACGTACGCGAGTACCTCCGGCCCAATCTGTTTGCCAATACACCGGACATCCTTCACGCATACCTGCAGCGTGGCGGACGTCCCGCCTTCGAGGTCCGGTTCATGCTGGCCGCAACGCTCGGCGCCAACTACGGCATCTATAGCGGATTCGAGCTGGCGGAAAACGTCCCGCTGCGAGATGGCAGCGAGGAGTACTACGATTCCGAGAAATATCAGATCCGCGTCCGCGACTTCGATCAGCCGGGCACGCTGGCCGAGCTGATCGCACGCGTCAACGAGATTCGCCGCGAGCATCCGGCGCTGCAGCGTGACTGGGGCCTGCGCTTCCACGACACGGACAATCCCCACATCATCTGTTACAGCAAGCGATCCGAGGACGGGTCTGACCTGGTCGTCATGGTCGTGAATCTCGACGCCGGTGGCATGCAGCACGGGTTCGTGACGCTGCCGGTGACCGCCTGGGGCCTGACGCCGGGCGCCTCCTTCGAGGTCGTGGACCTCCTCTCGAGCGAACGGTACCTCTGGCGTGGCGAGTCGAACTACGTACGCCTCGATCCGCCGGGCCGCATGGCGCACATTCTCCATGTCCAGCTGCCGCGGCCGCTGCCGGAAGAACCCCCCTTCGCGCCTGGATAGATGGCGCTTCGGCGGGGCAAGCCCGGTGTTCAATGAGCGAACGACGAGCTACGAGCCACGGACTACGGACCACGAACTACGGCATGGAAGCAGTGACGGCTTGACTCATGATCGAGCGCGACGACCCACTTTGGTACAAGGACGCCATCGTCTATCAGGCGCACGTTCGCGCGTTTTTCGACAGCACGAACGACGGCGTCGGGGACTTCGTCGGCCTTTCGCAGAAGCTGGACTACCTGCAGTCGCTTGGCGTGAACGCGCTGTGGCTGCAGCCGTTCTATCCGTCGCCGTTGCGAGACGACGGCTACGACATCGCGGACTACGAGAACATCCATCCGAGTTACGGGCGGCTCGCCGATTTCGACAATTTCATCGCGGAGGCGCATCGCCGGAACATCCGCGTGATCACCGAGCTGGTCATCAACCACACCTCCGATCAGCACCCCTGGTTTCAGGCAGCCCGGCGGGCGCCAGCCGGATCACCCGAGCGCGAATTCTACGTGTGGAGCGAGACCATCCAGAAGTACGAAGGTGTGCGGATCATCTTCACGGACACCGAGACCTCCAACTGGAGTTGGGACGACACGGCCAAGGCGTACTACTGGCACCGGTTCTTTCATCACCAGCCGGATCTGAACTTCGACAATCCCGAAGTCACCGCGGCGGTGGTCAGGGTCATGCGCTTCTGGCTCGACCGTGGCGTGGACGGGATGCGCCTCGACGCCGTGCCGTATCTGATCGAGCGTGACGGCACAATCTGCGAGAACCTCGACGAGACGCACCAGATCCTGAAGGCCATCAGACGTGAGGTCGACGCCTCCTACCCGGATCGCATGTTGCTCGCCGAGGCCAATCAATGGCCCGCCGACGTGCGGCCATATTTCGGTGACGGCGACGAGTGTCACATGGCGTTTCACTTTCCCCTGATGCCGCGCATGTTCATGGCGGTCAGGCAGGAGGACCGTCATCCCATCGTCGAGATCCTCCGGCAGACGCCGGAGATTCCTGAGAACTGCCAGTGGGCCATGTTCGTCCGCAATCACGACGAGCTCACGCTCGAGATGGTGACCGACGAAGAGCGCGACTACATGTACCAGGCGTACGCGGCCGACCCGCAGATGCGAATCAACGTCGGCATCCGCCGCCGTCTCGCACCCTTGATGGAGAACAGCCGCCGGCGGATCGAGCTGATGAACAGCCTGCTGTTCTCGCTCCCCGGCACGCCGGTGATCTACTACGGCGACGAGATCGGCATGGGCGACAACATCTACCTCGGCGATCGCAACGGCGTTCGTACGCCGATGCAGTGGACCGGCGATCGCAACGGCGGCTTCTCGCGCGCCGACCCGGCGAGGTTGTTCGCGCCGCCGATCATGGATCCCGTCTACGGTTACCAGGCGATCAACGTCGAAGCGCAGGAACGTTCGCCTTTTTCGCTCCTGAACTGGATGAAGCGCATGATCGGGCTGCGCAAGCAGCACAAGGTGTTCGGTCGCGGAAGCATCGAGTTCCTCTCCCCGCAGAACCGGAAAGTGCTCGTCTACGTACGGGCGCACCAGGACGAAACGATTCTGTGCGTGGCCAATCTGTCGCGCACGGTGCAACCCGCCGAGCTCGATCTGAGTCGGTTTCGGGGCATGATTCCTGTCGAGATGCTCGGCCTCACCGAGTTCCCGCGCATCGGCGAGCTCCCGTATTTCCTCACGGTCGGGCCGTACGCGTTCTACTGGTTCCGGCTCGTGCAATCGGCGCCCGCGATCACGGCGCGCACGGCACCCGAAACCTCCACCGAGGTCCCACAGGCGCCTGGACTGCTCGTCGGCGCGGCCTGGGACACGCTGCTCGACGGCAACGTGCGGACCCTGATCGAGCGCGACCTGCTCTTGCCTTTCCTGCAACGACAGCGCTGGTTCGGGGGAAAGGCGCGCGCCGCCCGATCGGCGCGCTTCGTCGACTGGGGATTGTTGCGACGCGGTGCGCAACCGCTCTTCCTGACGCTCGTCGACGTGGATTTCGATCAGGGCGATCGCGAGCGTTACTTCCTGCCGCTGGCTATGTGCCCCTCGGCCGACGCGAAAGGACTGGAGGAACGGTCTCCGCACGTGATCCTCGCCAACCTGACCGGCGCTCGCAAGGGCGTGGTGTTCGACGCGTGGGTGGACGATCGGTTTGGCCGCACCCTTCTCGACGCCATCGAGCGTGAAGAACAGATTCGCACCAAGCGCGGAGTCGTGCGCACGGCCCAGACGATGGCGTTTGCGGCAACGCGGCGAACGCTCGAATCGCCGCTGCGGGTGACGCGAATGTCAGCCGAACAGAGCAACACGTCCATCGTGTTCGGCGAACACTCAATCCTGAAGTTGTTTCGAAGAATCCAGTCAGGGATCAACCCTGATTACGAAATCGGGCGGCAGCTCACCGAAAAGATCGGATTCGACAGAGTACCGGCTGTGACCGGCGCACTCGAATATGAAGGGGCAGGAGACGAGCCGGCGACCCTGGGAATGATGCAGCAGCTCGTCGAGAGCCAGGGTGACGGCTGGACCCATGCAACCGACGAACTGAGCCGCTTCTACGACCAGGTCGAAGGACGAGACGCCCCTCGGCTGCCGCCGCCGTCGCTTCTCGACAGGCTGGCGACGACCGAACCGCCCAAGCGCGTGCTCGACGTCATGAGCGGCTTCCTGCGCACCGCTGAAATACTTGGACGGCGCACCGCCGACATGCATCTCGCACTTGCGAGCGACACGAGCGATCCGTCGTTTGCACCGGAGCCCTTTTCACGCGAGGACCTTGCGCTGGTCAGTGCCGACGCGATTGCGCATGCGCTCAAGGCGCTCGAAACGCTCGAGCTCGTGACGCGTCAAGCGGATACGCCTTCGTCTGGTCTCTCCTCAGATGTCGCCGAACGCGCGCGCGAACTGGTCATGTCGCGCGAGCGTCTGCTGGAAGTGGTGAAGCACGGGCCCGCCTTCGAGTTCACGTCGTCCAAGATCCGCATTCACGGCGACTACCATCTCGGCCAGGTGCTCTGGGCCGAGGGAGACTTCTACATTCTCGATTTCGAGGGTGAGCCTGCGCGACCGCTGCCACAGCGACGCGCGAAGCAGTCGCCGTTGAAAGACGTCGCCGGCATGCTGCGTTCCTTCAGCTATGCAGCGTACGCTGGACTCTTCGGACACGCGTCGGCCAGGCCTGACGAGTTCGCGCGGCTGGAGCCCTGGGCGCGCATCTGGCAAACCTGGACGTGCGGCGCGTTCCTCCGCGCGTATCTGACCGGAACGCAAGGAGCACTCTTCCTGCCCGCCGATCCCACGCAGCGCGAGATGCTGCTCCGGTTCTTCATGCTCGACAAAGCGCTGTACGAGTTGAACTATGAGCTCAACAACCGCCCCGACTGGGTTCGCATTCCGCTCTGGGGAATCTTCGACCTGCTGTAGGTCGCGCGACGCGGCGTTTCAACGAAGCACGAACTACGGACAACGGACTTGACGCTCTTATCTCAATTCGGCGGGTTCTGCGTGCCGGGTGGCGCGCGTTTCCGCGTCCTGGCGCCGGGCGCAGCCAAGCTCACGATCGTGTTGCACGCTGGCCCAGGATCGGCCGCGCGGTCGGGCGAGATGGTGGCAGCAGACGATGGCGTGTGGGAACTCGAGGTGCACGGCGTTCATGCCGGGCAGCACTACAGCTACCGCATCGATGACGGCGCGGCGCTACCGGATCCGGCGTCGCGATTCCAGCCACTCGGAGTTCATGGGCCGTCCGAGCTCATCGATCCCGCAGACTACGAGTGGACTGACGGTTCATGGAAAGGCGTCCCATCGGAGCGGCTGGTCGTATACGAGCTTCATACGGGCACGTTCTCGGAAAGCGGGACATTTGCGGGCATTCGGGACAAGCTGCCCTACCTCCGCGATCTCGGCATCACGGCCATCGAGATCATGCCGGTCGCCGACTTCGCCGGCTCGCGGAACTGGGGATACGACGGCGTCGCGCTCTACGCCCCATCGCGCGCGTATGGCCGGCCCGAGGATCTCCGCGCGCTGGTCGACTGCGCGCACGGGCTCGGCCTGGCCGTGATCCTCGACGTCGTCTACAACCACCTCGGTCCCGAGGGGGCGTACCTGCCAACATTCATTCCCCAGTACCTGCTGCCGCAACGTGCGACGCCATGGGGTGCCGCCGTCAATCTCAACGGTCCGGGAAGCGCGGGAGTGCGGCGCTTCATCATCGACAACGCCGTCCATTGGATTCGCGAGTATCACCTGGACGGGCTGCGGCTGGACGCGACGCATGCGCTGCTCGACGAAGGGACCGTTCCCTTTCTGCGTGAGTTCTCGCAGACGGTCCGCGGCGCTGCGTCGCGGGCGATCGTCCTGCACGCGGAAGACCACCGGAACCTGAACGAGATCGTTCGAGACGACACCGATCGGGCATGGGCGTTCGATGGTGTGTGGGCCGACGACTTTCACCACACCATCCGCACCATGGTTGCGGGTGACAGGCACGGCTACTACGCGGACTTCAACGGCACGGTCGGCGAGCTGGTGACAACGCTGCAGCAGGGCTGGCTGTTTTCGGGTGAGCCATCGAAGCACTTGCAGAAGAACCGCGGATCGGACCCGGCTGCTATACCCATGTCGCGGTTCGTCGTGTGCCTCCAGAATCACGATCAGATCGGGAACAGGCCCTTAGGCGACCGGCTGCATCATCAGGTCGATCAAGCCACGTGGCGCGCGATAAGTGTCCTTCTGATGATGGTGCCGATGACGCCATTGCTGTTCATGGGCCAGGAATGGTCCGCGAGCACACCTTTCCAGTTCTTCACCGATCTGGAACCCGGCCTTGGCCGTCTGGTCACGGACGGCAGGCGTCACGAGTTTCGAGACTTCCCGGACTTCACAGCGCCAGATGCGCGGACGCGCATCCCCGATCCACAAGCGGCCGCCACGTTCGAGGCGAGCCGGCTGCGATGGGACGAGCGCGATCGGGACGAACATGCGCAGGTACTCGCGCTGTACCGCGCTCTTCTCGCGCTTCGCGCGCAGGAACCGGCCCTTCACGCGAGCGGCGCCCTGTTCCAGCAGGCCGAGGCGCTGGACGATGACACAATCGTCATACGTCGAAGCGGCAACGATACACGCTTTCATGTCGTGGTCCGCCTGCGCGGCGCCGGAGAAGTCGACATGCCGTGTGACGGATTCGCGATCGATCCCGGCCGGGATGTCGTGTTCACGACCGAGCAGGCCGCGTTCGCGAGCGATTCTCGTCCGATAGAAGTGTCGGCGGTTTCAGGAGCCTGTCGAATCGGTTTCGGGAGACCTGGCGCAATCGTCCTGAAAACGGCGATAACGGGCGGAGGCTGCTGATGCGCGATCAGCTCCCGCGCTACGTTCCCCCCAGTACCTACCGGATCCAGGTTCACCGTGACTTCCCGTTCAGTGCTGCGGAGGAGATCGCGGGCTATCTGTCCGCACTCGGCGTGGGCGCATGCTACACGTCGCCCTATTTCACTGCGGAGCCTGGAAGCACGCACGGCTACGACGTCTTGAACCACAACGAGATCAATCCCGAGAACGGGGGGTCGGCCGCGCACGCCAGGTTCGTGGCGCGGCTCGAAGAGCTGGGACTCGGCCACATCGTGGACTTCGTCCCGAACCACATGGGGATCGGGGTTGGGGTCAACGCGTGGTGGCGGGAGGTGCTGGAGAACGGCCCCAGCGCACCGTCCGCGCGGTTCTTTGACATCGACTGGACGCCAGTCAAGGCAGAGCTGCACGCCAAACTGCTGTTGCCAATCCTCGGCGATCAGTACGGGAAAGTACTGGAAAGCGGCGATCTCCAGCTGGCATTCCGCGATGGCGTGCTGGTGCTCCACTACTTCGAGCACGAGCTTCCGGTCAATCCGCGACAGGCGCCCCGCGTTTATCGTCGGGCCATCGAGCCGCTGACCCGCGAGCTGGGTACCGACAACCCGCAGCTTCACGAGTTTCTCAGCATCATCTCGTCGCTCGAGAACATGCCGGCGTATACGGCGCAGGATGCCACCCAGATCGCCACGCGGCAGCGCGAGAAAGAGGTCGCGCGTGCGAGGTTGACGCGCCTTGTCGGCGAGTCGCCGATCATCCGGGAGCGCATCGAATCGATCGTGCGCGAGGTGAACGGACGACCGGGCCATCCGGAGACGTTCGACGCGCTGCACGAACTGCTCGAGGCGCAGGTCTACCGCCTGTCGCACTGGAGGACCGCATCGCACGAGATCAATTACCGGCGCTTCTTCGACGTCAACACGCTGGCGGGCCTGCGCGTCGAGGACCCGGACGTGTTCGCAAGCACGCACAAGCTTCTCGGCGAGCTCATCGCCAACGGCAGCGTCGGCGGGATCCGGATCGATCATCCCGACGGGCTCTTCGATCCGTCGAAGTATTTCGCAATGCTCCAGGAACTCGCGGGACGCGCTCAGGGACTCGAACCCGACACGTCATCATCTCGTCCCTGGCGGCCGATTTACATCGTCGCGGAGAAGATTCTCTCCGGTCACGAACCGCTGCCCGAGCGCTGGGCCGTGCACGGCACATCCGGATACAACTTCCTCAACGAGCTGAATGGTCTTTTCGTCAACAGCACACAGGTGCGCCGCATGCGGCGGTCCTATGTCAAGCTGACCGGCCGTCTCGAATCGTTCGATGACGTGCTCTACGACAGCAAGCGGCTGATCATGGAAACCGCGATGGCGAGCGAGCTCAACGTGCTCGCGCACGCCCTCGATCGGATCGGCGAGAGCAACCGGCGCTCTCGCGACTTCACGCTCGACAGCCTCCGCGATGCCATCGCCGAGGTCGTCGCGTGCTTTCCTGTTTATCGCACGTACGTGGACGAGCGAGGCTGGACTCCAGAAGACCGGGGCGTCGTGGTGCAGGCGGTGGCACGCGCCCGCCGGCGGAATCCTGCGATGGAGTCTTCCTTGTTCGATTTTCTGCTGGAAGTAGTTCTCACTCGTCCGCCGTCAGAAGGCGCGAACGGGTCGGCCGGCGAACGGCGTGAGGGTTATCCACCCGCAAGCTCGGAAGAGGCACGCGAGCGCCTTCGTTTCGCGATGAAACTGCAGCAATACACCGGACCGGTGCAGGCAAAGGGGCTGGAGGATACCGCGTTCTATCGTTACAACCTGCTCCTGTCGCTGAACGAGGTCGGCGGAGACCCCGAGCGCTTCGGCCGGCGCGTGGACGAGTTTCACCAATCCTGCTTCGATCGCCTGCGTACCTGGCCCTTCGAAATGCTCGCGACGGCGACCCACGACACCAAGCTCGGCGAAGACATTCGCGCGCGCATCAACGTGATTTCAGAGATACCGGATGAGTGGGCGCGTAACGTATCGCGCTGGATGCGCATCAACCGGGCGCATCGGTCGATGGTCGACGGCGAGCCGGCGCCCGATCGGAACGATGAATATCGCTTTTACCAGTTGCTGACCGGCATGTGGCCGTTCGAGATAGAAGCGGACAGCCCGAAGCCAGATGCCGGCCGCGGCGACATCATCGAGCGGCTGAAAGGAGCGATGATCAAGTCGGTCAAGGAGGCGAAGCTTCATACCAGCTGGCTCACGCCCAACGATGCCTACGAGAACGCCGTGATTCGGTTCGTCGAGCGCGTGCTGACCGGAAGCGGGGCCATGCGCTTTCTCTCCGCGTTGCTGCCGTTTCAACGGCGGATTGCCCTTCTCGGCGCCATCAACTCACTGGCACAGACCGCGATCAAGATAGGCGCACCTGGCGTTCCCGACTTCTATCAGGGCACGGAGCTCTGGGATCTCAGCCTGGTCGATCCCGACAACCGGCGGCCGGTCGACTTCGCCCTCCGGCGCGAGTATCTCGCAGAGGTCGAGGGGCTTCTGGCGCTCGCGGCCGATGACCGGACCCGCCGGATCGCAACTCTTCTCGAGCAGTGGCGTGACGGCAGGATCAAAATGCTGCTGACGATCGCCGGGCTTCACTTGAGACGGGAGCTACCGGACCTGTTCCTCTCGGGCGAGTACGTCCCACTCTCCGCCGAGATCACGGTCAACGCCGACGTCGTCGCGTTCGCACGAACGTACGGGGATGACGCCGTCATCGTGGTCGTGCCGAGACTGGTTGCACCGCTGGTCTATCCGGATCTGTTCGCGCGATCGCCGGCAGGGCGCATCACAGATCTACCCGGCGAGCCGTCGCGCCTGACTCTACCGAGCGATCTGTCAGATCAGCGTCGGTCGGGAGACGCTCGCGCCGAGAGATTCGCGTCCCGTGAGCGATCCGCGAGATTCGCGTCCCGTGGAAGATCCGCGTCAGGCGAGCGATTCGCGTCCCGGAGGATCGGCGTTCCCGATCGGCGGTGCTTCCTGGATGACGTCTCGCATCATTCTGCCTGATGCCCTCGGTGATCGCGTTTATCAGCATGCGGTTACCGGCGCCGAGATTCGCCCGGTTTCGAGCGGCTCGCAGCATTGGGTGTTCGTCGGTCAACTGTTCGAGAGCATGCCGGTGGCGATTCTGCGCAGCGTCAGCCTGTACCGCCTAGCAGCAGCGTATCTGTCAGACGATTGCCGTGAGAGAAGGCCGGAAGCGGTTTCGAAAGAAGCCGTGCCGCGCGCGTGAACCTTCGACGGTCCACCCGCGGCTTTTTCGATGATCTGTTCAGCAATCCGGCCTACCAGCCGCTGGACCTCAATGCTGAACAGATCTTCATCGCCGACGAGACCCGCATCAATCGCGATCCATTCGACACCTTGATTTGCGCCGCCGCCCGCACGCTCGACCTGCCGCTGCTGACACGCGATGTGGACATCCGCAAGTCCGGGGCGGTCAGGGTCGTGTGGTGACGGGGGACTGGTCCGGCTGAAGCCGGACGCCACGAGAAATCGGATCGCTAACACGGTCCGGCTAAAGCCGGACGCTACGAAGGAAGCCGGACGCTACTCTCGCATCGTCTCGATCGGGTCGACGGCAAGCGCCCTTCGTGCCGGGCCCCAGCACGCGCCGGCGCCGACAAGCAGCATCAACCCGAAGAACGCGGCCGTCAGTGACGGCCCGGCGGGGCGCAGATCGAATGGCACCTGCGCGACCAGTTGATACAAACCAAAGCCGATGGCGAGGCCTGCGACGCCGCCAGTCAGGATGATCGCGAGCTCGCGGCCGAGGACGGCGCGCAGAATGTGCGCTGGCGGCGCCCCGAGCGCGAGGCGAATGCCGAGCTCCCGCCTCCGACGCGTCACGCCGAACGACACCAACGCGTAGAAGCTCACCGCCGACAGCAGCAGCGACGAGCCGCCGATCACCAGGAGACCCAGCCCCAGGCCGTGAAAGACGCGGGCGGCCGTGAGCATCAGCGTGGCGAGCGATTCGGTTGACTGCACCTGCGCCGCAGGGTTCGTCTGCCGCACGATCTCGTGCAACCGTGGAACCAGGTGCAGCGGTTCGACATTGGCGCGAATCCCCAACCGCGCGAAATTCGAGGGCGGGAACGGCAGGTAGATTCCGTCGGCCCGGCTCGGGTCGCCGGGACTCAGGCCGAGATCCGGCACCACGCCGACGATTTCCAGCCACGGTCCACGCGTCGATCCCTGGTCTTCCACGACGCGCAGTGCCCGCCCGATTGGGCTCTCATCCGGAAAGTACTTGCGGGCAAACGGTTCGTTGACGACGACGGCCCGCTGCACGCCTGTGCGCTCGCCAGCCGCGAAATCGCGTCCGCGCAGCATCGATGCGCCGAGTGTTTCAAAGAACGCCGGACCAACCTGCGCCACGCGGGTCGTGAACCCGGCAACATCGTCGCGGCCTCTCTCGATCTCGATCCTGACTGCCTCCCGATCGTTGCCGGGAAAATGCGATGAGAACGTGACGTCGCGCACGCCGGCCTCCCGCCGCAACTGATCGCGGATGGACTCGAATTGCTGCAGGCTCCGCGCGAAGTGGCGCTCCCACACCTGCTGCCGGCTACTCCCCGCCTGTGACAGCTCCGCAGCCGGGGGCCGCCCCAGATACACTTGCGCGACCAGAATCTCAGTCCCCGGGAGGCGCACGGTCTGAAAGCCAAACGACAGGAGACCCTGCGCGAGCACGCCCAATACGCTCAAAAAACCGACGCTGACGGCAACCTGAAGTACGAGCAGGCCGGCACCCACTCTCGAGAATCTCACCCCCGTCGACGCGTATCCACCCTGGCCGAGCGCCTGGATGAGCGGCGTCCGCGTCAGCCTGATGGCAGGGCCGACACCCGCCACGACACTTGCGAGGAGCGCCGAGAAGACGGCGAATCCGACCACCACCGGGCTCAGGCCGAAGTCCGCCCACCACGGCACGTCTTCAATCATCGACAGAAACCAGACCACGGCCGCTCGGGCAACGCCCAGGCCCACCAGCGCAGCGCCGACACCGAGCACCAGGGACTCGACGAGCATCTCGACGACGAGCCGCCCCCGATCCGCTCCCAGGGCCGAGCGCAGCGACATCTCCCGCTGGCGAGCCGAGTTCCTGGCAAGAAACAGATTCGCGACGTTCGCCGCGGTGATGATGAGAAAGGCCATCAGCCCGGCGATAAAGGCATAGAGCGCCCATTCCTCTTCCGGCGACATGTAGCCGCGCGTAAATGGCATCACCAGCGTTGTGGCCCGAACATCGGTTCGCGTGCGCTCGGGACCTGCAAGCACCTCGAGTTCTGCCATCGCCTGCCGGCTGGAAATGCCGGTCCGCAATCGGCCGAAGACCGTGAGACGTTCCTCGGTCGCGCCGGCGAGGCTGGGATCCATCTGAACCGGGATCCAGATCTGCTCGCGCACGGGGAACGCGAACCGATCGGGCATGACGCCGATCACGCGATGCGGCTGGCCACCGATTTCGATGTCCCGCCCGACGATCGCGGAGTCGGAACCGAACTGGGCACGCCACAAGCCATGGGCCAGCACCGTGACCGGAGTGCTTCCCGGCGCGAGATCGGATTCGGCCGGCACACGCCCAAGGAGCGGTGAGATCCCGACGAGATCGAACGTGTTCGGCGATACGTAGGCGGCTCGGACCACGCTGGCGGCGGTGCGGCCGTCCGCCCCTGCGAGCGTGACGTTGCGGCTGAACCATGCGCCCAACCCGTCGAACGACGTACTTCGGTGGCGGCGGTTCGTGAACTGGGCTGCGGTCATGGGCACGTTGAACGACCCCGTGCGGTCGGTACTCGTGAACCATGACCATGCGATCCCCGCCAGGAACCGGCAGCGGCGCCAGGAATGCTCCGTAGACCACAGTGAAGGCGGCCGTGACCAGGCCGATGCCGACGGCAAGACAGAGTGTCGCGACGGCTGTCAACCCCGGCGTCTTACGCATCATGCGAAGCGCGAAGCGAATTTGCAGACGAGCATCAGCGATGGTCATGGCAGACAAGTGAACACCACGCGCGATTGTGGCGCAACGGCATTGTGCGGAAGCGAAAATGGAAAGCGCCCGTGCGCGCTAGACTTCAGCGCCCCGCACGCTCAGGATCGAACAACAACGGGAAGAACTGACCGCCGAGCGGTGTACCTGCAGGGACGGCCGGCACCCCTTCGAGCAGCGGCTCGCTGGATGTCGAGCGCACGCCGTCGCGAACCACGTTGATGACCGCCCCGCGTCTTGGACGGTCCGACACGTTCGCCGACGATCCGTGCACCATGAGCGGATGGTGAAACGCCGCGTACCCTCGTCTCAATTCGACCGCCACCGGTGTGAATCGCGCCCGCTGCTCCGCCGTCAGGACTGACTCGATCGCCTCCATCGTGCCTGCCAACCCCGTTCGCGGCAGGAGATTCCACCGATGGCTGCCTGGCACGTACTGCAAGCATCCGTTCTCGCGCGTCGCATCGTCGAGCGCGATCCAGCACGTCAGGTGCGCCATGGGCTCGGTTCGTGTCCAGTACCGAATAATCCTGGTGCCACGCCACCACACCGCCGTGACGCGGAGGCTTGCAGAACAGCTGGTCGTGCCAGAAACGAACGGGCCCATCGAGCAGCTGCGAGGCGGGAACGACGAACGCGGGGTTCCAGAGAAGATCGTGGAAGGCCGGCGAGATGCGCCAGGCGCCGAGCGCGTGAAAGAGCACGGTCGACGGGTCGGACGACTCGTTCGAGTGGAACTCGTAGAAAAGCTCGTGCTGCGGGTGATTCGGATCGGCGAGCGCCGTCAGATCCGAACGCAGCGCTTCGACCTGCGCGTCCGTCAGGAGAGGCACACCCGCCAGGTAACCGTGCTCGTTGAAAAAGGCGACGCGATCGGGCGGAAGCGCGTAACGTGCCCAATCGTGCTCTGTCGATACCCGATCGAAGAGCGAGCTGACGGGCTCGTGGCGCTCGGAGAGATCGCTGACCACACTGAAATAGTACCGCACCAGCGTGCCGGTGAGCGTTCGGCTATCATCGCCGGACCGATGTCGCTGACAGCGCTGGACTGGTTCATTGTCGCGGCCTATTTCCTCCTCTCCGTGGCGATTGGCCTGTACTACTTCGATCGTGCGGGACAGAGCGTCGGCGAATTCTTTCTGTCGGGCCGCAACCTTCCGTGGTGGCTCGCGGGGACGTCCATGGTCGCCACGACGTTCGCCGCGGATACACCGCTCGCGGTGGCGGGCATCGTCGCGCGGGACGGCGTGGCAGGCAACTGGATCTGGTGGAACGCCGCGATTGGCGGAATGCTGACCGTGTTCTTCTTCGCGCGGCTGTGGCGACGGGCCGGCATCATGACCGACGTGGAGTTCGCCGAGCTGCGGTACAGCGGCTCGCCAGCGGCCATCCTCCGCGGCTTTCGCGCGCTCTACCTCGCGATTCCGATCAACTGCGCCATCATGGGTTGGGTCAACCTCGCGATGGCCAAAGTGCTCCTGGTGATGCTCGGCTGGGATCGCATGACCGCAGTGTTCATCAGCCTCGCCGTCACCGGTGCCTACGTGGCCGTCTCCGGCCTCTGGGGCGTCGTCGTCACGGACGCTTTTCAGTTCGTCCTCGCCATGATCGCGACCACGGCGGTCGCCTGGTTCGCGCTGCAGCAGCCTGCGGTCGGCGGCATCGAGGGCTTGCGCGCGCAGCTCCCTGAGTCTGCCTTCCGGTTTCTGCCCGTCGTTGGCGAGGATTCGGGCAGCGCCGCACTGTCGATGGCGCTGCCGCTCGCGACGTTCATCACATTCATTGGTGTGCAGTGGTGGGCGAGCTGGTACCCCGGCGCCGAACCGGGCGGTGGCGGCTACGTCGCCCAGCGCATGATGTCTGCGAAGGACGAGCGTCATTCGCTGCTGGCCACGCTATGGTTCACCGTCGCGCACTATTGCGTGCGGCCATGGCCGTGGATCCTGGTCGGGCTCGCTTCCGTCATCCTCTACCCCGACGCGTCCGATCGCGAAGCAAGCTATGTGATGGTGATTCGGGATCACCTGCCCCCAGGCTGGCGCGGATTGTTGCTCGCAGGGTTCTTCGCTGCGTACATGTCGACGATTTCGACGCAGTTGAACTGGGGCTCGTCTTATCTGATCAACGATTTCTATCGCCGGTTCGTGCGCACGAACGAAACGGAGGCGCATTACGTCGCGGCGTCACGAGCGGCGACGCTGATCATCATGGTGTTCGGTGCGCTCATCACCTTCTATCTCGAGAACATCCGCCAGGCGTGGGAATTCATCCTCGAGTCAGGAGCGGGAATTGGTCTCGTGCTGATTCTTCGGTGGTACTGGTGGCGGGTCAACGCCTGGTCGGAGATCGCAGCGATGGTGGCTCCGGCTGTAGGATTCGTCTACCTCAAGGCATTCACGACCGTTGCCTTCCCCTACACACTGCTCTATCTCGTCGGCTGGACGACGTGCTGGTGGCTGCTGGTGACGTTCATGACCAGGCCGGAGCCTGACGCGCATCTTCTTGCCTTCTATCGACGTGTCCGGCCCGGAGGGCCGGGCTGGAAGCGGATCGCGCGGGCTGCGGGTGAGCTGCCTCCTGAGCCGATCGGCGGGCTTGTCGTCGAATGGCTGGCAGGATCCGTGATGATCTACGCCACGTTATTCGGCATGGGCACACTGCTGCTCGACTCGTGGATGGCCTCCTTGCCCTGGTTCGCCACCGCCGCGGGAACCCTCCTTGTCATCTTCTGGAGTCTGTCGCGCCGAGGGTGGAAAACGGTGACGGAATGAATCAGTCGACAGTCGCGGCGACCGCCGACTAAGTCAGGTGCACGATCAAAACACGACGACCTGATATCCGGTGCTGACGCGTTGGTAATAGGTTGCGCCGCACTGCGAGTATGAGACCCCACCACGCACGACCGTCGTGCATCCACCGGGCAACGTCGTGATCATGGCGCCCGCCGGAGCGGTGACGACGCGATACGACACCTGACCGCTGTAGTAGACCTGCTCGTAATACGCACCGTCGGCGTAATAGTAGCTGGAGGGCCCGACGACGACCGTTGTCGCAGCCGCTGGCGGCCGCGCGAGCATGGTGCCCACGGCGATGCCGGTCGCGACACCGGCAGCGACCCGCCAGCCTTCGTACGACTCGTATCGCTCGCCGCCGACGACCGCGCCGTAGCGACCGACGCCGGCATATCCCTCTTCGCCCACGGCCACCGCGCCCCGCGGCCCGACCGCGACCGCACCTTCCTCGCCAACGGCCACACCACCGCGCCGGTAGCCGCTATTTACGTTGTTGTTGACGTTCACGTTGCGATTGACGTTCACGTTGGTGTTGCGGTTGACGTTGGTGTTGCGGTTGACGTTGGTGTTGCGGTTGACGTTGGTGTTGCGATTGACGTTGGTGTTGCGATTGGCGCTCGTGTTGTGGCTGGTGTTACGCGTCTGACGGGCAGAACCGCCGGAACTGCGGCGATCGGCCGAGAGGTCAATCGTCGCGCTGACCATCAGGACGCCGACCATCACCGCCAGGAATCCCGAAATGCGGGGGTGTTCGACGGAACGTGCTCTTGAACATGGCTCTCTCCCTGATCACCGCGGCTTCGCCGGCGGCTTTGGCGGACCGGACGTGGCCGCGGCCTCTTCCAACTTTTCGTCCACGACGCTCGCGTGCCGCATGATTTTTATTCGCTGGTATCCATCGGGAATCTTCGCCGCAAACGTGTCGTCCGAAACCTGCGGCGACGTGTTCCAGTCGCGGTAAGCGACGCGGACCATCGGCTTGCCTGGCGCGTTCTTGTAGGTGAACTGGACCTGGACCGGGAGCCTGCGATCGTCCTGAGTGAGCCAGAGCTCCCAGTCGAGCATCGGCTGATGATACGAGAGGTGCTCGCACGACTTGTCGCCGATTTTCTGCACGTCGACCCACCCGCCGGTCGTATCGTCAGTCATCAGCGCTTCGTAGGGCGAACTGTAGAACAGGTCGGCTGTCGGCATCTGGATCGCGTATTCGGCCGAAAGGTAGTCCATGGCCGCGTCCATCGTATCGGGCATTGGACCCTTCGCCCAGACCTTTTCGCGGTGAGAGACGATCGTCAGCGACTTGCCATCGTACCAGGCGCTGCTGTCACGTTCGTCATCACCCTTGCTGGTGAACGCCATTCCGTTGGGCCGGCGCACGGTAACCTGGCGAGTGGACTTGACTTCGCTCTTGGCTCCGGCCGAACTGACTCGTTCGCGGACCTCGTCGGCTGTGAACGAAAATGTCTGCGTTGCGGCCAGCGTCTGGCTCATCTGTCGCAGCATCCCGTCACCCTTCGCGCGGGCCTCCTCGGGAGTCAGCGGCTTAGGGGCCTGATTGCACCCGGCTCCAACCGCCAGCAATGTGGCCACAACGAGCGCCGGCGCCTGTCGTTTCATGCGCATAGTAATCCTCGTCCTTTGCGTCGACAGTCACAATATCCTTGCCAACCTCCGCCGCGATGGTCCGTCGAAAGAATCGGTGATTTAGACTGGCTTTCTGTTCGTTCGTCCGACCGTTGGGCCGCAGCATGGGGTTGCGGGCCACGGCGGACCGTGGGCAACTCCGTGGAATGCGTCGCGGGAGTCCTCGAGGTGAAGCTCAGAGGGGCGAAAGGCAGCGTGAAGGCTCGACGCGGCTACGCGCGTTAGCTGGAGACAAGACGGGATAAGACAGCTGAAGGGCAGTCGGCAATCGTCGACTGACTGACGACTGCCGACTGTCTGACTCCCGGACTATTGTCTTCGGCGTCTCTCCCCTACCTGCTCGGCTTCACGGTTCATCTCGACAATGTCGATGCTGGTGGCCGACTTGCCGAGCAGATGCCGCGCGAAGTAGTCGCCGCGCAGCCAGTTCACGTAGTTCGAGACCGGCTGGAACGAATGGCGCACGCCGGGCAGGACGAACATGTCGAACCGCTTGTTCGCTTTGATCAGCGCGTCGGCCAGCCGATACGTTCCCGCCGGGTGGACGTTGTTGTCGATGTCACCGGTGATGAGCATCAGGTTGCCCTTCAGGTTCTTGGCCAGTTGCGAGTTGGTCTCGATCTCGGTACTCGAAGGTGACCTGGCCGTCCTTCTCGACCTCCTTGATGCCGTGATGCTTCTCGCTCCACGTGTTGTTGTAGATGTTGTTCTCGTGGTTGCCCGACTCGGACCAGCCCACCTTGAAGAAGTCGGGGTAGACGAGCATCGCGGCCGCGCTCATGAAACCGCCGCCCGAGTGGCCCCAGATGCCGACCCGGTTGATGTCGATATACGGGTAGCGTTTGGCCAGTTCCTCGATCGCCGCTTTCTTGTCGGCCAGACCGTAGTCGCGGAGATTGCCGTAGCCGTAGTTGTGATACCACTTCGACCGGGTCGGATGGCCGCCGCGGTTGCCGACCTCGATGACGACGAACCCGAACTGGGCGAGCGAGATGTTGTTGCTGCGCGGGTTGAAGGTCTTCGTCACGCTCTCGGTCTGGGGACCGGGGTACACATACGCGATGATCGGGTACTTCCGGTTCGGATCGAAGTCGAACGGTTTGTACATCACCCCGTAGAGATCGGTGATGCCGTCGTCAGCCTTGACGGTGAATGGCTCCGGGAACTTGAACCCGATGTCGAGCAACGGGCTCAGATCGGGTGACTCGAGCTTGGTCACCATGTTGCCAAGCGTGTCGTAGAGCGCGGCTTCCGGCGCGCCATCGACGCGCGACATGTTGTTGACGAAGAATCGCGCCGAGTCCGACACCACGACCGAGTGCGACGCGTTCCCAGGATTGAGCAGCTTGATCCCGGTGCCGTCATAGCCCACGCGATACATGTGGGTGTAGTAGGGATCTTCACTCTTCTCGCGCCCGGCAGCGGTGAAATACAGCGCGCGCAGCTTGTCGTCCACGCTGTCGATCCCGGTCGTCACGTACTCGCCCTCGGTGATGCGATTCTTCAAGGCCCCCGTGTTGGCGTCGTAAAGATAGAAATGGCCCCAGCCGTCGCGCTCGGACCAGAAGATCACGTCCGCGCCGCTGTTCACGAGGCGCAGCGGTTTCGTCTCGATGTACGTATTCAGGCGTTCCTCGATCAGCATCTTGACCTCGCCGGTCGCCGGATCGGCCAGACAGACGTCGAGCCTGTGCAGGTCGCGGCTCTGTCGTGTCAAGTACAACTTGCCATTCGAATCGCTCAGCCATTCAGCCGGCACAGGCGGGGGCTGATTCCCGCCGCCGCCACCGCCGCCGCCGCGACCACCGCCGGTGCCTGGCCGCTGCGGCTTCGTGGCAATCGAGATTGACTGGTCCTTGAAGCGGTCGACCTTCATGCGAACGCCAGACTTGCCCGCCACGTCGAAGACGTACATTTCGTTCTGCGGGACGTGTTCTTCGCCCGGCATCGAGTACCGATACGTCTCGAGGGTGGGTCGCGGCGTGGACAGCGCGTTGATGACCCAGAGGTCCTTCACCTTCCGCACGTCGCGACGGACGAGCGCGAACTTGCTCGAGTCCCGCGACCACACGATGTTGACAGGGGCGACGCGAAGGTTCTTGGCGTCGCCCTCTTCGCGCTGATCCTGCTGCTGCTCGACCTCGTCGCGCTGATCCTGCTGCTGCTGCTGCTGCTGCTGCTGCTGCTGTTCCTCTTCGCGCGTTCCGCCGCCCGCCCGGGCGTAGCTGTAGTATTCCTCGCCGTCCTTGGTCAGCTGGGTTTCGACGATCGAGGCCTCGTTCGGATTCTTGCGCGCCTTCTCGTAGTTCTCCGCATCCATGATGTACAGGTTGTGGTTGCGGGCAAAGACGATGGTCTTCTTGTCTGGCGAGAACGACGCCCAACGCAGTGGCCTCGGCTCGGGGCGGCGATCCTCGATGAGCGTCACGTTCGCCGTCGCCATGTCGTACTCGAACGTCAGGGTGCGGTTCCGGGGACCGCGGCTGTCAGCGGCGCCCGCGCCACCGCGCCCCCCCTGCTGCTGACCGCGCTGGCCCTGACCGCGCTGACCCGTCTGTTGCTGCGCTTCCTGACCATCCTGCGCCAGCGCCTCATCCTGATCGACGTCCCCGCCGCCGCTCTTGGCGGCGCCCTGCTGGTCGGTCGTCGTGATGCGCGGCTTCGTCGTCGCGATGTTCGCATCAGCGGGGACCTGCACGTCGAACTCGAAGGCCGTGTCGTTCTTGACGAAGCGGACGGCAGAGAACGGCAGATGTTGCGAGTCGTAAGGGATGCGCGTGATCGAGGTCAGCGTTGCAGCCAACTTGGCGTGGTCGAAAAGCGGGGTTTTCGACTTCTTCACCGCGTCGACGAAGTAGAATCGCCGGCCCTCGCGCGTCTCGTATGCGTACCAGAACCGATCGCTCTTCTCGAGCCAGCGCGCATTCACCGTCGTGTCGAACACCAGCTTTCCGATCTTCTGCGACGTCCACTGCGCCGCGAGTTCGTAGTTGGGTTCGATCGGCGCTGCCGCAGCTCCGTTCGAAGCGGCTTTCGAGGCGCCACCATTCTGGGCGCGAAGCGATGGACCTGGGATGACCACCAGCGCGACGGCGCAGGCATAGACCAGCAGCCGCGCGGCGCGCGCCACGGCGGATTGTGCGAACATGACTTTTCCTCCAGAAGCTCTCAGTTGTCAGCTGAAGACGTGCGGCAAAATAGCAGGTTTACAGATACTTGCGCAAATCGACGCGGCGCTTCCCCCCGGCCAGGCCCTTCCAGAGATCGCCGACCTTGGCGATGCGCGCCCGGACGTTGTCCAGACGGAAATCCGCGATCGTGATGCCCTCGTCGATCTCGGCCCAAGTGACCGGCGTGGAGACCGATGCGACCGGCGTCGGGCGCACTGAATAGATCGAGGCCAGCGTTCTCCCCCAGGCGTTCTGGTTGTAGTCCACGAGCACCCGGCCACGGGGGCGCTTCGCGACCTTGTACTCGGCGGTCATCAGCTTCGAATTGCGGCGCGCCAGCTCGACGGCCAGGGCCTTGGCAAACGTCCAGACCTCCTTCTGATCCGGACCTCGGACGATGGGCACGTACACGTGGAGGCCGCGTGACCCGGTCGTCTTGACGAACGACGGCATCTTCAGCGTCTCGAGCGCGTCGTGGATCACCCGCGCCGGCCTCGAGCACGTTGGCCCACGTCGCGCCCTCGCCCGGATCCAGATCGAAATGCACGTAGTCCGGGCTGCCGACGTCGTCACACCGCGCATACCACTGATTCAGGTCGATGCACCCGAGGTTGATGACCCACAGAAGCGACGGCACGTCGTCGATGACCGGAAAATCGATGATGCTCTCGGAGCCGTGATCGATCGGACAGATCCTGATCCAGTCGGGACGCGGGACCGGCGCCCGCTTCATGAAGAAGAACTCGCCGGCCGCGCCGTGCGGGTAGCGCTTCATGACCATCGCGCGGTCGCGGATGTGAGGCAGCAGCACCGTCGCGACGTCGGCGTAGTACTGAATCAGGTTGCCCTTGGTAATCCCGCGCTCGGGCCAGAAGAGCTTGTCGAGATTCGTCAGCCGGACCTCCCGGCCGTCCACTTTCAGATTGACGTTCCCTTCGGCCGGAATGGTGATCCGCATCGCCAACGATGCCTATACTACGTCCTCGTCTCCTTCGCTTCGCGCGGGAAGGCGGAGCGACGGTTGTGCTGACGATCGATTCGAAGGGAGCTGGGGATATGCGACGCTGGTTCGCGCTCGTGACACTGACAGTCGTGCTTGGTCTCCTCGCCGCGGGTGTATCGGCTCAGCCTCCGTGGGCGCCGGCGCATGGAAAGAACCAGCCGGCATTTCAAGGCTACTGGATGGGAGTCGATCCCGTGGATGGCGGCGATGCACGACGCAGCCTCGTTCGGCTCGAGAACGGCCGATTCGCCCTGGCCGCGCGCGATACGGTGTTCACGCTGTGCGACGGTACCGAGCACGGCTTCGGCAGCTTCGACGATGGCGTCGTCGTCGGACGGAACGTCCTGCAGTCGGATGCGCTCAGCTTCAGTGTTTCAACGTCAACGCCTCGGTCGTGCTCAGAGTCCGGTTCGAGCTGGTCAACAACAGCCTGATGAACGAGATCACGACGCGGCAGGATGGCACGCCCGTGAGCACGATTGTGTTCCACAGGGTGAGTCAGGAGTAGCTGTGGTCGATGAGTACCCAGCGGTCTCGGCCTGTCGTGAAGCTAAAGTCGGACACTACGGGATCGGGAGTCAACATGAAGCACGCAATTCTCCTGGGAGTATTCCTTCTTCCAGCCGCAATCGGCGTTTCTGGGCCTGCCGCGCAGGATGGGACCGACGCGATCATCGCGCGGGTCGAGGGCGCACAGACACCCAATCGTCAAGGGTGGGATCCGTATTCGTTGCGTGAGCTGATGGACCGTTTCGGTGTTCCTGGGGCCAGCATCGCCGTCATCAGGGACTATCAGATCCACTGGACGAAGGCCTACGGCACGGCCGATCAAACGACCAAGGCGCCGGTGACGGCAGACACGATGTTCCAGGCGGCGTCCATCAGCAAGCCGGTGACGGCACTGGCGGTGATGCGGCTGGTCGAGGCAGGCAAGCTGTCACTCGATGAAGACGTCAACAAATACCTGAAATCCTGGAAGGTTCCTGACAGCGAATTCACCCGGGGCCGGCCCGTGACGCTGCGCGCGCTCTTGAGCCACACCTCCGGCACGGGCGACGGCTTTGGCTTCCCAGGCTACCATCCGTCGGCCGAGCGCCCGACATTGCCGCAGATCCTCAACGGCGAGAAGCCTTCGAACGTGGGTCGCGTCGTCTGGGAGCGTGCGCCATTCACCGCGTCCAAATACTCGGGCGGCGGGACCGTGATCGTCCAACTCGCACTGACCGACGTCGTCGGCAAGCCGTTTCACGACATCATGCGCGAGCAGGTGCTCGAGCCTCTCGGGATGGCCAACAGCACTTTCGAACAGCCGCTGTCACCGGAGCGTGACGTGAAGGCAGCCCGGGCGCACAACGGGCGCGGACGCGAAATGGACGCGAAATGGCACGTGTATCCCGAGCAGGCGCCGGCCGGGCTGTGGACGACCCCAACGGATCTGGCGAAGCTGGCGATCGAAGTGCAGAAGGCGTTGCGCGGTGAATCCCGCTTCCTCTCGCGCGCGGCCGCACAGGAAATGGTGACGCCCGTCGGGACCGGCCCGTTTGCCGTCGGCTTCGCCATCGAGCGGCGGAACGAGGGATGGTATTTCTCCCATGGCGGAAGCAACTGGGGGTTTCAGTGCACGCTCATCGCGCATCGCCTGAAAGGCTATGGCGTCGTCGTGATGACCAACAGCGACACCGGCGGGCGCTTGAATGCCGAAGTCGAGGCGCGCGTGATTGCCGCGTACAACTGGGACTCGCTCGACAAGCCAGTGCCCCGCTGAGGGAGCCGTCACTGCGCTCGGCTTTCGTCCGACGCCAGCTTAGCGGATGCGGACGCCGGATGCGAACGGCACGCGCGTGGCCGGGTCGAGCTTCGGCGGACGCTGTCCGTTGCGCACCGCGCCGGCCACCGGAACGTACCGCAGTTCATCGCCAGACGCCGCACTTCGGAGCATGAGGCCGCCGCGGCTCATGTCGCCGCGCCCGACGAAATCAATCGGGAAGAGCAGACGGTCGCCGAATATCGACAGCAGCACGTCCACGTACTTCGACGATGCGATGCTGCCGAGCAGAACGACACCGCAGTCGGGTCCGATGTCCGTGGCGAGCGACCGCGCGCTCCGGTCGAGGGGCTTTCGATACGACGGGTTGTCGGCCGAAACGTCGACGCCCGCAAACTTGTTGATCACGCCGAGCGTGACGAGTGTGTCCGGAGTACGAAGCCCCGCATTCGGCGTGATGACGAACACGCCAGCGCCCGAGACAGGTGACTCGGGATCGGGTGGATGCCTGAACGCTGTCGAATACGCCAGCTTGCCCCGGAAGTACAAGCCACTCAGAAAGCTGAACACTTCGCCGAGCGGCGCCCCCTGCCTTGTTCGCAGCCGCACCGCCAAGTCGAACGTCGCACGCTCGGACATCACGATGCGCGCACGCTTGCCGCCGCAGTTGGCGGGGGACAAGAGAAAAATGTGATGCGGGTACACGCTGACTACAGGATACAGGATGTCCGTGGTCCGTGGTCCGTGGTTCGTGTCTCGCTCGTAGCTCGAAGTGCTGGATCGGACTGTCGATTCGGCTCTTCGAGCCACGAGCCACGAACTACGAACCACGGCAAGCGAAGTTACGTATTGACATTTATCCAACTCGGATATATCCAATATGGATAAATGTCAAAGCGAACTGAACCGTCGACGCCGTTGAAACCGGCGGCATTTCACATTCTGCTCACGTTGTCGGGCGGGCCGTGTCATGGCCTGGGCATCGCGGATGAGGTCGAAGAGATCACCGGAGGCGCGGTGCAGTTGCCTCCCGGAACGCTCTATCGATCGCTGAAGGAGATGACTGCCGGCGGCCTGATCCGCGAGACGCGCGCGCCGGAGTCGGATGCGGACCCGAGACGCCGCTATTACGCCATCACCGAGTCCGGCCGGGCCGCACTCCAGGCCGACGCAGCCCGCTATGACCGGCTGTCGCGTCTGGCGCGCAAGCGTGGCGTCCTCCCGGCGCAGGCCCAGTCGTGATGCACCTGCTCAGGATTCTTCTGCTCGGGTGTCCGCCAGGCTTCCGGCGTCAATACGGGCGGGAAATACTCGAGCTCTGCGAAACGCGACGACGGCGGCTCGTCGCGAACGGTGCGCCGCCGATGGCAGTGGCCAGGTTCTGGTGGCGTACCGTCGCTGACGTCAGCATGACGGCGGCCGCCGAGTGGCGGGACCTCGCCAGCGCGAGGCTCGCATCCAGGCCTTCTGAAACGCATCACAACACGCAGAGGCTCTCCATGTACGACAGGCTGACGCTCGACATCCGCGATGGCTTCAAACGTCTCGCCGGCACGCCAGGTTTCACGGTTGCTGCGCTGACCATTCTGGCGCTCGGCATCGGGGCGAACGCCGCGATCTTCAGCGCGGTCGATGCGCTTGCGTTTCGTCCCTTGCCTTTCGCGCGGCCCCATGAGCTGGTCCACGTCTATCAGGATTCCGACGATGGGCGGCCATCGTCGAATGCGTATCCGGCGTACCTCGATGTCGCTGCGGTGACCGACCTGTTCTCGGGTGTCGGCGCCGTGATGCCCGAGGGGACGGCGACGCTCGTCACCGCATCCGGAGAAGCCGTCCTGCTCCACGTCGAGTTCGCGACGTCCTCATATCTTCCGGTACTCGGACTGCAGCCGTTCATGGGCAGATGGTTCGGCTCCACTGAGGATCATTCGGGCGCAGCCCCCGCAGCGGTCGTCAGCTATGACGCCTGGAGGCGTCGTTTCGGACGGGATCCGAACATCCTCGGGCAGACCGTCAGGCTGAGCGGCGCGACCGTCACGATCGTCGGCGTGGGACCGGCGAACTACGACAGCGTCATACCAGGACTCGCTGCGGAATTCTGGCTCTCGATCTCCTCGCTCGGTCCCGTCGGGGGCGCGTTCCGCGGGGCTACGTTGACCAGCCGCGAGGATCATTGGTTCCAGATCGTCGCGCGGCTGAAGCCCGGCCGCACGGTCCAGGAAGCCCAGGCGGCCATGAACGTCATCGCCGAGCGGGTCGGCCGGGAGTTTCCCGAAACCGATCGTGGCCGGCGTATCACGGTCTTGCGCTCGAACGAGGTGCGGGTTCATCCGGAGATCGACGCCGTGCTGTTTCCGGCCGCCGGCCTCCCCATGCTTCTCGCCGGCCTCGTGCTCGTGGTGGCCTGCAGCAATCTGGCAAACCTCCTGCTCGTACGAGGCGCTGCACGCCGGCGCGAATTCGGTGTTCGTCTCGCGCTCGGCGCGAGCCGCGCGCAGCTCGTACGGGCGCTCCTCGTGGAAAGTGTGCTCCTGGCGGTCAGTGGCGGCGCCGCCGGCCTCCTGCTCGCGCAGTGGATGCTCACAGGGCTGGCCGCTGCCAGACTGCCGCTGCCGATGGTCTTTGCGCCGACATTCAGCGTGGACGCGCGCGTGATGGTCTTCGGCATCGTGCTTTCGATGGTGACTGGTGTGGCGTTCGGTCTCTGGCCGGCGCTGGGCAGCACCCGCCGTGACGTCATCACATCGTTGAAGGATGCGGGGGACGGGACGGAGCCGCGCCGTCGGAGCGCCACTGCAGTCCGTGGCGCGCTCATCGTCGTGCAGGTCGCGATCTCGCTGGCCCTTCTCACCGGCGGAGGCCTGCTGCTGCGAAGCGTGTTGGTGGCGTCGAGAATGAACCTCGGCTTCGACCCGGCTTCGGTAGCGGTGATGACGATCGATGTCGGCCAGGCAGGCCAGCGTGCGGAAGCGGGCGCGAGATTGATCGATGACATCCGCGACCGTGTGTCACGCCTGCCGGGTGTGGACCGTGTCGCCCTGGCATCCCGGATCCCATTGACGCCGTTCGGCCCGTCGACGTCACTCGTGCTCGACGAGCACGCGATTCATGCGCCCGCCGATCGCAGCGCGGAGATAGAGTTCACCGGGGTTACGCCGGAGTACTTCGCCGCACTTCAGCTGCCCCTTCGTCACGGCCGGCTGTTCACCGATGCCGACCGCCGCGGTGCCGAGCCGGTCGCGGTCGTCAGCGAAGCCATGGCTCGTCGCTTCTGGGGCACGTCGGACATCGTCGATCGTCGGTACCGTCACGAAGGCCAAGCGGACACGTGGGTGAGGATCGTCGGAGTCGTCGGCGACGTCCCCATTCAATCTCCGGGAGAGACGCCACGGCCATTCCTCTACCGTCCGGTCGCGCAACGCATGCTGAACACGGCAACGCTCGTGGTCCGGACGTCGGGCTCTCCGTCAACCGTTCTCCCCCTCATGCGAAACGAGGTGCGATCGATCAATCCCCTGATTCCGATGATGGACGTCGGCACCATGGAGGATCACATCCAGCGATCGCTGGTGCTGCCAAGGACAGCCATGCAACTGCTGCTGGGGTTTGCTGTGCTGGCCGTTGCGCTGGCGTGCGTTGGCGTGTACTCGGTCGTCGCATTCAGCGTGGCACGAAGGCGACGCGAAATGGGCGTGCGGATGGCAGTCGGGGCGTCGAGCCGTCAGGTCACGAGACTCGTTGTTCGCGAGATGATGACTCTTGTCGGAATCGGCACTGCGATCGGAGTGGTGCTCGCCGGCCTGCTCGCGCCGGCGCTGAGAAGTCTCCTGGTGGGAGTGCAACCGTTCGATGCGGTTACGTTCATCGGCGTGGGCGCGATGATCGTGCTGGTCGCAGCGATCTCGACCTGGCTCCCTGCGCGGCAGGCTGGCCGCGCCGACCTCGCAGCGATCCTGCGGACCTGAACCGAACCGGGGTCAGATCTTGTTTCGTGCACGGTTGTCCGGTTCGGGTGACATCACCAACAGAGGACAATCGCGCACGAAACAAGATCTGACCCCTACCCACCCACCCTACTGCGCGCTCGCCGTCCCCTCTTTCTGCGTCGCACGCTTGTAGATGAGTGCGTTGAAAACGAGCTTGAACGTGCCGTGCGTCTGATCGCGATGCTGGGGACGGAACCCGATCAGTACCGACCGTGCCCTCGCCATGCCTCACCGCGACGGCCGCCGCTTTCTTGGCAATCACCTGTTCGCCGAGCAGCCAACCACTTTGCAGGATGTCGCGCTCGACATACGTCGACAGGATGTGCACATCCTGGCTGCGATCGGTTGACGTCACCTCGTAGACCTGGCTGCCTGCCAGGAAGAGGGCCAGCCCTTCTGACGGCATCCCGAACGCCAGCGGATGCTGATTGTCGAAGCGCACGCGAAGCGTGGAGCCTGGCGACCAGAACTCACGAGGAGCGAGGCCAGCGACGATATTGCGAACCGGCAGGCCGAAGCGCTGGATAGGCAGGTCGCCCGCTTGCGCGAAGGTCAGGAGCGTCCCGCCCTTCTGCACGAACGCTTCGAGCGCCTTGACGCCTTCGGCGCCGAACCCGCTGCGATACTCCGGAGGCGTGGTGTCGGCATCTGCTCCACCCCCGCCACCACCTCCACGTCCGCCACCCCGGCCGCCTTCACCGGCGCCGGCAGCCGGCCGCTCACCCGTCATCGCGGCTACCGAGTCCGACGGCAGAACGATCACGTCATACTTCGCCTCGAGGCCGCCGGCCTTGATCTCGGCGTCCATGATCGTCTTGAAGGGGACGCTGAACTGTTCGAACATCAGACGAGTCCAGCCCTCGTCCATGTTGCCGCCGCCGTAACGCTGGTACATCGCCACGCGTGGCTTCACCACTTCTGCGGCGTTTGCGGGCGACGTGCCGAGCGCCGCGAAGTCTACTCCCGTCGATGACGCGACTGCGGTCAACACGTCAGGCGATCCGGCACTGACGATGAAGTCCCCTGTTGCAGATTTTGCTTGGGGGTCAGACCCCGGTCTGACCCCTTGCCTGATTCTGCGTACTGGGACACCCTTTTCGAGCAGTTGGAAGACGGCGCGAAACGTGTCGTTCTGCTTCGTGTTCAGCACGTAGCCGTTCGGCGCGCTCGCGGCGACGGTTCCCTTCAGCGGCACATGTGCCGTGAGCTTGACGAGATCCGCCTCGATTTTCTCGCCAACCGGATCGGCCCTGACCCCCATGAACTCGCCGAAGGTGTCGGTCGACATGTCGTAGGGTCGAATGGGGTTGCCCTCGGCGTCGCGCGTGTATGAGTTGTCTGGATAGAATGTGCGGCCCAGCATCCAGCGGACGAGCGCTTGCTTCGGTTGTGCCATGGAGACGACGAACGACCCCGGACCGTAGACCCGTCCGTCGGCCACGACCTGCGCTTTCGCCTGGTGCACTTCGACACCCGAGTTCAGCAGCATGTTGACCAGCTTCTTCGTGGTCAGCGAATCGTGCTGCGTTGCCGCAATCGCATAGGCCTTCACGTCACCATTGGCGCCTCGTTCGGTCTGACGGATACCTTTCAAATACATGTTCCAGAGGACGGTCTCGCGGTTGCGCGCCGCGAGATCGACCGTCGCCCACGCCGCAATTTTCTGCTGCTCGACGATGTCGCGAACGCGCCACCAGCCGCCAGGCCAGAGGCTGGGCATCGTTGTCTGCGATTCGTACTGAGGCAGGTTGCGCGGGCCGCCGCGCAATTGATCGGGATGCAGGTACATCGGCGTTGCGAGACGTGCGCTCGCAGACTCGGTGAGCATGCCGGCGATGTTGTGGAACGGCGTGATCCAGTGAAATCCCATGTGACCCCACCCGGAGTAGATCGCCGCGCCGATGACGCCGGTCTTCCCCGCTGCCTCGAGCTTGTTGCCCATGTGCGCGCCCCACCACGCCATTTCGCGCCACACCAGTGGGTCGCCACCGGGGCGAATGGGTTCCGCGTACGGCGGAATGTAGAGGCGCGCGTTGCCGCTGCCCATCTGGTGATGATCGACATAGGCTTGCGGCATCCAGTCGCGGTACATCAGCTTGCCGAGGTTCTGCGATTCAGGAAGGTTGAGCGCGAAGCCATCGCGGTTGTTGTCGTGACCGGAGTACTTCTGATACAGCCACGGCAACCCGGCCGCCTCGGTACTGCGTGCCGACATACTTCATGTACCAGTCGGCGATCATCTGCGTGCCATCCGGGTTTATGGACGGCACGACGATGCTGATCACGTTGTCGAGCATCCGCTGCGCTTCTTCGTCGGTGCGGGTCAGGCTGTCGTACACGAATTCCGCCGCTGTCTGCGATGCCGCAACCTCGCTCGAGTGCAACGCGAAGGACTGGATCACGACGGCCTTCGCCTCCGCGACGACTTTCTGCCCCTCGGCCTCCGACAGGCCGCGGGGGTCCGCGAGCCGCGCGCTCAACTGTCTGTAGTGATCGAGCTTCGCGAGGTTGGCCGGCGACGAGATGAACAGCGCGATGTACGGACGGCCCTCGCTGGACTTCCCCAGCTCGACGAGCTTCACCTTATTGGAGCTCTTGGCCAGCAGCTGGTAGTACTCGTGGAGCTTGTCCCAGTTGGCAAGCTTCCGATCCTCACCCATGCGGAAGCCGAAGAACTTCTCGGGCGACGCAAGCGCGCCCTGTGTCGCGCCCTGTGCATTGCCGGTACGCGTGTAGAGGCCCGAGCTGGCAAGCACCAACCCCAGCACGATCGGCACAAGTCGAACGGCACTCCGATGCATCAGATCACTCCTGGAACGGTCCGGTCACTCTGAAACGGTCCGGCTACACGACGAACGCATCCGTGACGCATGAACCCCGTCATTCAGGATTTATGTACCGATACAACAACCTGATCAAGGTATACGCGCGAGGCATCGAGTCGGCTGAGAACGCAATCGTGTCGGGTGAAGGACGCTGCATGCCCGGGAGATTCTCGGCGACCTCGGGAATCAGTATGTCCCGGAACTGCACCTCGACCTTGTAGGCCGCTTCTTTCTTCGGTGCGCCCTTGCGAGCACCCGCGACCGCGTCGCGCGCACCAGCTTCGATCTCCTTGTGCACGTCCGCAAGTGGGCGGAGCTCGACTGCGCGGGGGTTGATCGCACGTTTCACGATCACGCTCTTCGCTTGCGTCGCGACAGCGCATACCTGCTTCACGGCCACATCATCGCCGGTGACGAGGACGACCGGGACGCCGTACCACGCAGCCACCAGCGTGTTCAACCCGCCTTCGCCGTACGACTGCCCATTGACGCGCACGTCGCCGACGACGCCGCTACCGGTGTGCGCAAAGAGGCCGTTCGGGCTGCCGGCCTGGGCGTGATAGCCGACGAAGATCACCGCGTCGTACGACTCGTCGAGCCCTTCCATCATCCCCGAGCGCTTGAAGCTGTGACTGATCAGCCGAGCGCCCGGCGCGAGATCCTCCAGCCGCAGATTACGCATGCTGCCGTGCGAGTCGTTGACCACGATCTCGCTTGCGCCCCCGGCGCGAGCCCCTCGAATTGCCGCGTTGACGTCGTCGGCCATCAACTTGCGCGATCGGTTGTATTCACTGCCGGTCGCCGACAACTGATCGGACCCCGATATACCGCTGATGCCCTCCATGTCGGCCGAGATGAACACCTTCTTGCCGCCCTGCGCCGAGCCGACCAGACCGACAACCACCGACAAGACGACGGCAACCGCCAAACGCCACATGAGTGCAGCTCCTTGGGAGCGGAGAATATCAGCAACGGGGGTTCACGACGGGGGTTCGCCGGGGGTTCATGACGAGGGTTCACGGTCCATTCGGCCTCAGGAGGCCTGTCGAAGGTTTGACGCGCTCACTGAACCCACGTGACAACCCCGTCTGAACCCCCGACATGTGCAATTTCGTCATCGCCGGTCCCTTTCTGAAAGCCCCCTCGAAGAATACCCGGTATTGTGCGACGAAACTGCAATGGGAGAGGGTGGATCGGCGTTCGCATAGTGGCCTCCACGGCACGCCATGAAGATGCAGGTCTGCGTCGTCGCTCTACTGCTCGCCGCGGTTCCTGCTTTTGCACAGGAACAGCCCGCGGCCGGACAGATCAAGATCGCCTCAGGATCGGTGGTCATCGTCCGGGGCACGAGCACTATTCCCGCGCAGGCCGGGCAACCCGTCTACGAAGCAGACACGCTGCGGACCGGTGATGACGGCAAAGTCGGCATCACGCTGAAAGACGATACGCGGCTCTCGCTGGGACCGAACAGCGAGGTGCGTCTCGACCGTTTTGCGTTCGCACCCGCCGAGGGGCGGCTGGGATTCGTGCTCAAAGTCGTGAAGGGCGTGGCGGCGTATGTCTCCGGTCAGATCGCCAAGATCGCGCCGGACGCGGTGCGGCTCGAAACGCCCTCGGCCATCGTCGGCGTTCGTGGAACCACAGTCATTCTTCACGCACAAGAGAAATGAACTGCACACGACCCGTCGCCGCCGTGATCGTCGTCCTGGCTACCGGCTTGGGAAGCGCCTGCAGTCTGCAGCGCGTGCGCACCCCTCAGAATCCTGGTGAGGCGGATCTCGTGATGCTGCTGCCCGATCCAGAGAGGGATACGACCGGCCGCGCCGCTGTCTCGAACGCAGGCGCCTCTGCCGAGCTCGATGCCGCGGGCGAGTACACGCTGGTCGGCGTGAATCAGCCGCCGACGCGCGTCAAGATGATGAAGGAATCGGAGGTCAAGCGCCTCTACGGCGACCTGCTGGCGAGCCTGCCACCGGCGCCGAAGCACTTCACGCTGTACTTCCGGTTCGAATCCGACGAGCTGACGGACGAGAGCCGCGCGCTCGTGCCGGATGTGCTCAAAGCCATGACAAATCGGCCTGTGCCGGAGGTGTCCGTCGTTGGTCATACCGACACGACCGGAACGCCGGCCAGTAACTTCGACCTCGGCCTGAAGCGCGGAAACATGGTCCGCGGACTCCTGGTCGCCGCCGGCCTCGATGCGACGTCCGTCGAAGTCACGTCGCATGGCGAAGCGGTCCTGCTCGTCAGGACGGCGGACGAGACGTACGAGCCACGAAATCGCCGCGTCGAAATCACGATCAGATGACGTTGGGGCCGGGCCGACTCGTAATCTTCTGCGGCCTGCTGCCGACGCTGGTCACGGCGCTGCTCTCTCTGACCAGGCCCGCCTTCCTGAGAAGCCTCGAATACGGAACCTACGACAGGCTTCTTCGCGCCGCCGAGACAAAGCCCCCCACCGATCGCATCGTCATCGTCGACATCGATGATCGCAGCCTGACCACCGTCGGCCAGTGGCCGTGGCGGAGGGACGTGCTCGGCCAGCTCGTCGATCGACTGCGCAACAACGGGGCTGCGACCGTCGCGCTCGACATCATGTTCGCGGAGCCGGACCGGTTCGATGCGTCTGGTGCATCACCGGATCAAATGCTTGCGGAAACGCTGCGCGACGGCCGCGTGGTGCTCGGCTACGCACTCACCTTTGACGACAGACAACATTCACCCAGGGATTGCGTCCGTC
Source organism: uncultured Acidobacteriota bacterium (assembly GCA_963784195.1). GTDB lineage: Bacteria > Acidobacteriota > Vicinamibacteria > Vicinamibacterales > 2-12-FULL-66-21 > CAVQAH01. The sequence continues at coordinate 399,098 of CAWARA010000020.1, forward strand.
ATCCGCTCGGCGTCGGCGTCGTTCGACGGGACGACTCACCCGCTGACGATCCGTTCTTCCAGGCCACGGGCGCGATCTGCAATCTGCCGGTCCTCACCCAGTCAGCTGGCGCGACCGGATTTCTCAACGCGGCCCCCGATCCTGACGGCCTGCTGAGACGCGTGCCGCTGCTCATGGAGCTCGACGGCCGAATCTACCCGGGACTTCCGCTCGCCGCGGTGACGGCGGTTTCCGGCTCGCGCCCCGTTGCGCTTCGCGTCGCCAATGCCAACACCTCATCGCTGGTGCTGGAGGATCGCAGCGTCCCTCTCGACGGCAAGAGCAATCTGCTGCTCCGGTTTCGTGGTCCCAAGCGAACGTTTCCTTACGTTTCCGCTGTTGACGTGCTTCGTGGCCAGGTCGGCGCGGAGACCTTCAAGGACAAGATCGTCTTCGTAGGAACCACCGCACTCGGCACGCGCGAGGTCGTGTCGACCCCGCTCGATACGCTGTTCGCCGGAGTCGAGGTGCAGGCCAGCGTGGCCGACAATCTGATCCAGCAGGACTACATCCGTCGACCCGAGTACGCGGTGGCCATCGAAACGCAGGTCGTCATCGGACTCGGACTGATCGCCGCGCTTCTGGTTCGACGGCTCGGTCTGGCATGGGGAGCGTTGAGTATCGGGGTCTGCCTGGCAGCCGTGTGGCTGGGTGCCGCATGGTTGATGTCGAACACCGGCATATTCCTGTCGCCGATGTTTCCAATTGTCGGGTTGACTGGCGCGCTCGCCGCCATCACCGCCGCGCGATTCACAATCGAGCGTCGGCGGGCGGATCAGGCCGGTGAAGAGAACGAGACCTCGCAGAAGCTGATGGTCCAGGCGCTGCTGTCGCTCACGGAAGTGCGCGACGCCGAAACCGGCAAGCACTCGCGGCGAACGCAGCAGTACACGCGTGTGCTCGCTGAGCAACTCGCCCGCCATCCTCGCTACCGCGAGTATCTGACTCCGGATCGGATCGACCTGCTGTCAAGCCTTGCGCCGCTGCACGACATCGGGAAGGTCGGGGTCCCCGACCAGGTGCTCAACAAACCTGGGCAGCTGACGGCGGAAGAACTGACGGAGATGCAAAGGCATCCTGTGTACGGCAGGGATGTCATCCTGCACGCCCAACAGGAAGTGGGTGTTCACGATCACGTCATCCTGGGCATGGCGAAAGACATCGTCTACACCCATCACGAAAAATGGGACGGGACGGGCTATCCCGAGGGCTTGCGCGGCGTCGAGATACCGGTGCCAGGACGAGTCATGTCGGTCGTTGACGTGTACGACGCCAGCACGACGCGCACACTCTACCGGCCATCACTTACCCACGAACAGGCGGTCGCGCTCATCGTCAAGGGACGCGGCACGCATTTCGATCCTGACGTCGTCGATGCGTTCGTCACGGTGTCGACGCTCATCCAGCGTGCTTCTCACGAGGCCGATCACGGCAACGACAGAGAAACCAGGGCTAATGGATCGAGATAGATTCCCTGCCAGCGCACGCTGACGTGCAGGTGCGGGCCGGTGACGCGCCCGGTTGCCCCGCTCAAACCAATCTGCTGACCTCGCTCGACGCGATCGCTTTCCTTGACGCTGAACTTCGACAGATGCATGTAGATGGTCAGCAGCCCCTGGCCGTGATCGATGATGATGCAACCGCCTTCGAAGAACAGATTGCGTGCGAGGAGCACTCGACCGGCGTTCATGGACACAATCGGGCTACCGACCTTCGCACGGTAATCCGATCCCTGATGAACGCTCTGCTGGACGCCGTTGAACGTCCGGCGTACACCGAACGAGTCTGTCGCGGTGGACGGAATCGGTGGCGCGAACCGGCCATCCCACAACCGCTGCGTCGTGACGCTCGCAAACACTGCGGCCTTGAGCTTCTGCTCGCGGGCGATGCGCGCTCGCGTTGTCGCATTCGGCGCCGTGAACCGGTCGGCCACTCGAAGATCGACCGTCCGGTAGCTGCCGCGACCAACGGTGACCTGCGCGCGGAAGAGGATCTTCGAGCCGTCGATCGCGACACCGTCGAGATCGAGCGGATACTCGCCTTCGGTCACGTTCAAGCCCACCGCGGCGAGCGCAAACCACGAACCGTCGGCGGCATCGAGCTCGAACGGAACCGATCGCGTGAGCCACAGCCCCGTCAGGGACTTCACGTCTACGGAAGGCTTCACGCGAAAGAGACAAGGCGCGCCGTTGACGAGAGACGATGGCTCCGAGGTGACGGCCGCAGGCGCGTGTGTCAGCTGCGGAACTGGAGGAATCTGCGCCGGCGCTGACTGGCCGGCGACGAGAAGGATGATCAGTCCGGTCAGGAACCGGTCACAACGACCAGCGAAGAAGGACAGCTCCAACGGTGAACCCTGCCCCGACGGAAGCCAGCATGACGAGATCGCCCTTCCTGACCCGGCCCTGACAGACGGCGTCAGCGAGCGCCAGGGGGATTGTCGCGGCTGTCGTATTGCCGAACCGCTCGAGGTTGATGACGACCTTCGACTCGGGCAGTCCTATGCGATCAGCGGCGGCCTGGATGATCCGGCGATTCGCTTGATGCGACACGAACAGATCAATGTCTCCAGCGTCGAACCCGTGCTTCTCGAGCACGCGGCGGCAGATCTCCTCGGTCTTGCGAACCGCGAACTTGAACACCGCCTGCCCGTCCTGCTTGACGTAGTGAAGGCGCTGGTCGACGGTCTCGTGCGACGCGGGCATCCGGCTGCCGCCTGCCGGCATGCAGAGCGCCGGCCCCCCACTGCCATCGATCTCGTGGGCAAAGCCGATGATCGACGGCTCGTCATCTGCAGCGGGCGACACAACCACCGCCCCGGCGCCGTCGCCGAAGAGCACGCAGGTGGTCCGGTCCGTGTAGTCGATGATGCTCGACATCACGTCAGCGCCGACGACCAGGGCGTGGTCGTGCGCGCCTGTCGCGACCATCTGCATACCCGTGGTCAGCGCGTAGGTGAAGCCCGAGCAGGCGGCACCGAGATCGAAGCCCCATGCACGACGCGCGGCAATCTTGTCCTGCAGCATGCACGCGGTGCTCGGAAAAATCGTATCGGGTGTGGTGGTGCCAACGACGATGAATCCGATGTCGTCAGGGGAAACGCCAGCCTGCCGCATGGCGCCAAGCGCCGCTTCCTTGGCCAGATCCGACGTCGCCACACCTGGTTCGACGATGTGCCGCTCCCTGATGCCGGTACGCTGAAGGATCCATTCGTCGGTGGTTTTCACCAGCTTTTCGAGATCCGCGTTCGTCAGAAGCTTGGGCGGCACATAGGTGGCCAAACCGGTGATCTTGACGCGCCTCAATCCACTCACCACAAACGGTCCTTTCCAGGGCTTGCCAGTCCAAAGTATTCGTAGGCGCGAGGCGTCGCAACGCGTCCGCGCGGAGTCCTGTCGAGGAAGCCGATCTGAATGAGGAACGGCTCGTAGATCTCCTCGATGGCGTCGCGCTCTTCGCTCATCGCGGCCGCCAGGCTACCAACGCCAACGGGACCGCCGCCGAACTTGTCGATGATCGTCCGCAACAGCCGGCGATCGACTTCATCGAAACCGTGCTCGTCGACCTCGAGCAGCTCCAGCGCCTTGTGTGCCACATCGACCGATACCCGGCCGTCCGCGCGCACTTCCGCGAAATCGCGCACCCGCCGCAGCAACCGGTTCGCCACTCGCGGCGTGCCCCGCGATCGTTTCGCCAGCTCCCGAGCCGCTTCCGGTTCAATCGGCACGTTGAGGATACGGGCCGACCGGCGCACGATCTCTTCGATGTCGGCTTCATTGTAGAAATCGAGCCGGTGGACGATCCCGAAGCGTGCGCGCAGCGGTGAGGTCAGCAGGCCCGTTCTCGTCGTCGCGCCGATCAGCGTGAACTTCTGCAGCGGCACCTTCACCGAGCGCGCGCTCGGTCCCTGCCCGATCACGATGTCCAGCTCGAAGTCCTCCATCGCCGGATAGAGAATCTCTTCGATCGCCGGACTCATCCGGTGCACCTCGTCGATGAAGAGAACTTCCCGCTCCTGGAGGTTGGTGAGCATCGCGGCAAGGTCACCCGGCTTTTCGATGACCGGGCCGGCGGTCGACCGAATGGGCACACCGAGCTCGTTGGCGATCACATAGGCGAGCGTCGTTTTCCCGAGCCCCGGCGGCCCGTACAGCAGGACGTGGTCCAGCGCCTCGCCTCGCTGCCTGGTCGCGGTAATCGAGACCTGCAGGATCTCGCGGATCCGATCTTGACCGATGTAGTCGTCGAGCGTCCGGGGCCTGAGGCCCACCTCGTATTGCGCGTCCTCGTCCACCCGCGCCGACGTGACGATGCGATCGTCGGACATGCTGCTCACTGCTTCATCAGCCGCTTGAGCGTGCCTTTGAGCGCCGTCTCGAAGCCGGCTTCCGAACCGCCTTCGAGCGTCTTCTCGATGGCCTTCTCCGCGACGTTGCGCTGATATCCGAGATTCAGGAGGGCCGACAACAGGTCGTCCTTCAGCTGATCGCGGGGTGACGACGGCGCGGCCACCACATCGCTCGAGGCAGCCGGCAGCCGGTCCTTCAGTTCAAGGCCGATGCGCTCGGCGGTCTTTTTCCCGACACCCGGAATCGCGGTGAGCCGGGCGACGTCGTGCTGTCGAACGGCACGAATCAGCTCGGCCGGCTCGATTCCGGACAACACCGCCAGCGCCAGCTTCGGACCGATCCCGTTGATCGCGATCAGCCGCTCGAAAAGATCGTGCTCGATGCCGGACGCAAAACCGAACAGCGCAATCACATCCTCGCGAACGTGCGTGTGGATCCGCAGCGAGACGTTGGCGCCTTCGTCACCAAGGACGTAAAACGTGGAGAGCGGGACCTGCACGTCGTACCCGACCCCACCCACGTCCACGATGATCCTGCTGGGTGACTTGCCGGCCAGCGTTCCCCGCAGCAGGCGGATCATGCTTCGACACTCACGGTCCCGTCCTGAGCTTGTCGGCGGGCCGATAGTCCCGCCACGAGCGCAGGCTCGACCGTGCAGGCTCGGCGCGCACGCGGTCGGCGATGGCTCCCGTCGAGCTCTGAAGGTGACAGATCGCGACGGCCAGTGCGTCCGCGACATCGTGCGGCGTTGGCGGCTTGTCGAGGCCCAGCAGCAGCTTTACCATCTGCTGCACCTGGTGCTTCTCGGCCCTGCCGTACCCGACGACTGCACGCTTGATTTCGGCGGGGGCGTACTCCACGACCGGCAGTCCGGCTTCGGCGGCCGCGAGCAGCACCACGCCGCGCGCGTGTCCCAGCTTCAGCGCGCTCCGCACGTTCTTCGCGTGGAAGATGCTCTCAACCGCCACGCAGTCGGGCCGATGGCGCGTCGAGCAGCGCGACCAGGCCCGAGTGAATCGCTTTCAGCTTGTCAGGAAAGGCCGCGCGGGAGGGACCCGCCAGAGAACCGCAGATGATGAGGCGTTGACGGCTGCCGACTCGCTCGACGCAGCCGTATCCTGTCCGCGCGGAGCCGGGATCGATCCCGAAGATCCTCACGCCAACGAGGCCTCGATCTCCTTCTCCTCGATGTCTGCGTTCGACCACACCTTCTTGGTGTCGTCGTGATCCTCGACGGCGTCCATCAGCTTGACCATCTGCTGCGCGGGTTTGCCTTCGAGCTTCACGTAGTTCTGCGGCAGCATGGCGACTTCGGCAGCCGCCGGCTCGATGCCGAGCTTCTTCACCGCCTCGAGCACTGCCTGGAACCCGTCCGGCGGCGACACAATCTCCCAGCTGTCGCCGTCGTCGCGCATGTCGTCCGCTCCAGCATCCAGCGCCGCCGACATCAGCGACTCTTCGTCGGACTTGGACTTCTCGACGACGATGTAGCCCTTCTTCTCGAACATCCAGGCAACGCTGTTGGATTCGCCGAGGTTCCCGCCGTGCTTGGAGAGCAGGTGACGCAATTCGCCGACCGTGCGATTGCGGTTGTCGGTCAGCACTTCGATGATGAGGGCGGCACCGCCGGGACCGTAACCTTCGTACGTCACTTCTTCGTACGAGACGCCAGGCAACTCACCCGTGCCACGCTGAATGGCGCGCTTGATGTTGTCGGCCGGCATGTTGACCGACTTGGCCTCGGCGACGATCGTCCGCAGCCGCGGATTGGTATCCGGATCGCCACCGCCGGCCCTTGCGGCCACCGTGAGTTCCTTGATGATACGGGTGAAGATCTTGCCGCGCTTGGCGTCAGCCGCACCCTTCTTATGCTTGATTGTGTGCCACTTGGAATGGCCGGACATGACAAAACCCCCGCGATGATCGAGCGAAATCGACCCTTTAGCCTATCACGACCGGGTCAGGGTACAGCGGCCGGGGTGCCAGATCAACCGAGATGTGCTGGGCCGATCGACAGCTGCTTGTCCGCGATCTCACGCAGAGATCGCTGAGAGCAGAGCTCGCAGGGGTGTGGATATGGGCCGACCTGTGGGTGTGCCGATGGCGCCGCGCGCGCGCGGCGAGCGATCGACCGACACCCCGCGGACACAAGCCAGTGTCGGCCTGTTATCTGGCTTGTGTCCGTGGGGTGTCAGTCGATCGGCCCGGCCGTTGGCCGGGCCGCCATCGGCTGCAGCGGGTCCCCAACCACGAGCGGTCGCGCGCTCAACTCTGCAATCCCTGCCCTCTGCGCCCTCTGCGAGAGCTCTTCGTGACAGGCAACACCGAATCCCCGCGTCACCGATCGATCCGCCCAGGTTGATACCGCAAAGCGAGATCCGCAACATGGCTCGTTGCCTCGACGTCATCCCTCGAAGCGATCGGGAAACGCCCGCCGCAATTGCGCACCCGCTTCGCCAAGCCTGAGGCCCTGGCACAGCAGCCTGAGGGCCTCGGCATCAACGGCAGCCTCCATGCCGACAGGCGCCTGCCTGTCCGGTGATTGCGATCGAAGCCTGCCGATCGACATCGGCCCGCCGGCAAACGTGGACTGATCGAACGACCGACGCCGGCGATCGGCAGTCAGCTCGGTGTGCCAGGTCCAGACGTAGCTGCCCGCGACGAGGTCTGCTCGCAGGTTGACGTCGACCGTCGTTCCGGCGGTGCACACCACCGGCTCGGGCCACGGGAAGAACGCCGCTCCGTACAGATCGTCCCCGCTGCCCGGGCCCGTCCGGTACGAGATGCCGTCAGCGAGCATGCTCTCGAACCAGAGCGCAAATCCGTGCGACGTCTCGCCCCCCTCCCCAACCTGCCAGTGCAGAGGTCCGGACGCGGACGGTGTTCCGCATGTCAGATAGTCGATGCTCGTCCACGTGATGACCTCGGTGAGCGTCCGAAGATCGCCGTCACTCACCGGCGTGATCTGCTGAGTGGCCGCCTCGCGGATCGGAGACGCGTCGATGCCGGATGCCGATCGACCCCAGACATCGACGAAGTCCGCATAGATGCCCGGCGCCGCAACGACGGCCCCACACACGAGATCGACCGCTGGCACCATCCGGCCGCCAGGCTGCAAGAATCGCTCGCGCGCGTCGATGAGCGACGCCAGAGCGTTTGCGGCCAGCGGCAACACGCCGCGCACATCCGACACGATGACGTGCACACGCTCTGGGAGCGTCAACGTCAGCGATGACTGCTCGATGAACGTGATGCGGTCTTCGAGACCGTTATGGGCCGCGAGCGCTCGAGCGTGAGCGACGATCGGGCTCGATTCGACGGCGTAGACGTGCGATGCTCCAGCCTTGCACGCCAGCATCGCGAGGAGACCGGTGCCGGTGCCGATGTCCAGCACGACGTCGCCTTGGGCGACGACGCGATCCAGCGCAGCCGCATACGCCCGATTTCGCGTCTCGTTGCCGAACATGCGCGCGTGGTCGCGCAGGCGGTAGGGGCCCACGAGTGTTCAGGCTGCGGAGGGCTGCCGGTTTCGAACGATCGAGCGAGCCAGCGTCACGACCGAGCCGGCCGCAGCCTCAAGCGACGAGCGATCGTCTTCCAAAGCGATCCGAAGAATCGGCACGCGCGCGACGAGTGACGTCAACGCGCCAAACACCCGCGCCAACTGCGAACGATCGGTGACATCCATGATGAACGCGTGACGCATGAGTAGCACGACCGCCGCTCGCTGACTGATCCGCCGAACCTTCAATCCGCCACCACGATGCCGTTTCGACAACATCAAGATCGCTCCCAAGCCAGAAGGCTGGCCACGAAACGGGACGTGGGGCGGGCCGATGCGAGCCTTGCCCGACGCCAACGGATCAGAAAGATCTCCGGGCGGCGCGCGCATCGTCAAGGATTCAGGCCATAACCGAATTCCTGGATACCCGGGAAGCGCGGCCGGCACGTCGTGAACCTGCGTCGTTGCCGTGCAATCGTCGCTCAAGACCGATGCGCCGTGTGCGATGAGCGCCGCAGCCAGTGATGATTTCCCGCGTCCGCTGGCGCCCGCGATCGCCAGAGCGCCGACATCCGGCATGTGAACGGTGCTCGCATGCAGGAGCAGATCGCGCTGACGCGAGATCGCAAGCGGCAGCACGAGATCGGCCAACAGGTGTTGCCCGTTGTCGATGGGCAGGGCGGCCGGAACGCTTATCGACCGACCATCGGATGAAACAGCGAAATCGCCCACCTGTGGAACTCGCAACACATATCCATCCCCACGTCGTCCGAAGATCACCGACGGCGGGCACCGCGGGTACCGCCACGCGTGAAACCAGGTAACGCCGTCGGCCGGCGACTCCGGAGCCACACTCACCGTGAAATCGACCTGGCCTGTCGATGGCTCCGCTGGAGCAGGAAGCTCAATCGCGCTCTCGACGATCGCTCCGTAGAGGGAAAAGCGCCGCATGTCAGGCCTGGCGCACCGAATGCACGGACGAAGGAACAAGCGGCGCAAACCGATCACCCCCGTCACTGAGGAGAACGTGACCGGATGCTTCGACCCAGGCGTGCGCGCGAAGCCCCGCGTCCGTGTGAGCCGCGCCGATCAGCAGCCTCGCTCCGTTGCGGGAAGGATGCAGGAGACGCAGGATCACCAGGAGTGTCAGCGCACGTTCGAGACACGTGGCCGACAGGTACCAGCCCGCCCGATCGACAAGCGATGTCAGATCGCGGCCCTGGATGCCGATCGAAGACCCTGACCGGTTCCGCGCAGACCCGGTCGCACAACCCCATCGCACCAGCAGCCCAGGCGCCATGCGCAGAGTCGCCCGCACAGCGACCAGCACGCTTGCGGTGACTGCGATTGCGGCGATGCGTGTCAATGTCCGGTAGGCCGTCACTCGTGGGCTGTCACTAGGGTCGCATCATGTTGCCGAGGTCTTTGGTGGACAAGCCGCCACTCTGCGTCAGCTTCGCGACGTGCCCGTACTCGATCAACCGCGGCTTTTCGTACTTACGTCGCGGCTGCTCGATCTCTGCGCGCGACGGCACATCGCGTTCAGGCCGATCGCTCATGCGCCCCCCGGTTCGATACCGCGCAGTCGAGCCACATTTCCAAGCCGATCACTTCCCAGAGACCCTCCGACCACGGAATGTACGCAACGTCACCCGCTCTGTAAAGCCCGATCATTCGCGAATAGCGCTCGCGCAGCGTGCGGCCGTCGACCCAGCCCGCTTCTTCGGAGGCCAGGCTCTCGAACAACCGGATGCCGCCGAGGTGCTCGAGGGCCTCGACGAACGTCGACGAGAACTCCGCCTTGTCCGTTCGCTCGAATACAGCTCGCGGCAACAGATCTCTGAACGTGTGACGGAGCGCGACCTTCGACCCTCTCTCGGTTGTTCGTTGAGCAGGCGGTAACGAGAACCCGTACTCAGCGATCCGGCGATCGCAGAATGGATGACGCTGATCGATGCCGGCGGCGTGTGCGGCGCGATCCTCGACTTCATCGGCGATGACTTGTCCGGCGCTCTGGGTGACCTCGAAGATCCGCCGTTGGTCTGCCGTCTCGAAAGCTGGAGCCGATCCGGATCGCAATCGGTCGATCAGGCTGACGCGCGCGGCGAAGTCCGCCCGAATCCACTCGAAGGAGGGCGGCGTTCCGCGGCGCCGCCGAATGGCAGCGACGACAGGCGCGGGCAGCACCGACCCCACAAGGGCCCGCGCAAGCCGCCGCGGAGAGACACCGCCACCCGCGCGGCGCTCGTTGAGAAGCGCTGTGACCCCCGCAGTATAGCGACGGGATCTGAACAGCTCTGCGGACGACGCGACTCGGCCGCCGAACCACTCGTCGCCGCCGTAACCGGTGAGCACGACATCGAAACCCAGCGCCGCCGCCCGTCGACGCAGCGGATCGAGGACCAGGCCATTCGGGTACGACGGCGCATCGAGATAGCGCTCGACTTCGGCTCGTACCTCTGCGCCGGAGACCTGAGCAGCGTCCATCGCCACGGCATCGATGCCGGTCCCGCGCACAACTTCGTCGATATACCTCGTCTCGTCGCATGGCTGGAATGGAAACCTGATCGAGAGCCCGGAAACGAGAGCCGAATCGCCTGCACGGGCCAGCCGTTGCGCCATGCCAGCAACACACGACGAATCGATGCCGCCGCTCAGAGAAGACTCCGACCTTGCGCGCACCTGCTACGCGGCATTTGACCGCGTCCTCGAAAAGCTCTCTCAGCCTTTCCGGATCGGAAGCTTCCTGAGTGTCTGAGGCATCGGCGAAATCCGACAGATCCCAGAAGCGGTGCACGCGAACGCCACGCTGGTCGGCGATCAGCGCGTGTGCTGGCGGCAGCCGACGAACTCCCTGCCAGAGGGTCTCTGCAACTGTGGCAGGCTGACCGCTCAGGTACTCCGCGACCATGGCCTCGTTCACACGCGTCGAAACCTCAGGGTGAAGGCGAACTTGTTGCGGTTCGGATCCAAAGATCAGACAGTGGTCGGTGACCGCGTAGAACACCGGGCGCTGCCCCATCGCATCGCGCACACATGTCAGCCGCGAGACGCGGCGATCCCAAATCGCAAAGGCAAAGTCACCTATCAGATGCCGCCCTGCGTCCTCGCCATACTGCGCGTACGCGTCGAGGATCGTGGCGGTATGCGTGGAATGGCGCGCACCACTTAGGTACGCATCGATGCGGCCGTCGAGCGCCACGCTCAGGTTTGCGTCGGCCGTGCGGGACACACTGTCAAAGCCGGACGACGCGATGACAGCCGGGCCGATCGTCTGAAAGGAGAAAGGTCTGCGAGCGCGGTGGGCGGCGGATGCCGTAGCAGCCACGATGTCCGCCGGCCTGGCGATTCGGCCGTCGAACCACAGGCAGCCCGCAATCGCGCTCACGATATCAGGTTCCGGGACAGCAGCGCGTCGGCAAGCTCGCGAACGTCGCGTTCGATGTTCGACGCATCGGCCTGCGTACTCGTGCGACAGGATCTGAGCGATGTCAGCAACACTACGCCCCTCGCCGATGAGCGTCCAGATCCGCGTACCGACCTCGTTCAGCCCGAAGTACAAGCCGGAGGATAGATCCAGAATGACCGCTTGACCCTCGAGGTCGCGATAGAGGACGTCAGGGCTCAGTCGAAACTGCGGCATGCATCACCGGCGACGAGCGAGGATCACCCACACGTCGGCACGTTCATCCCACGGGCCACCGTCGTAGTCGCCGAGGACGGCGTCAATGCCGAACCCTGCAGCCTCGAGGCGGCGCGCCATCTGCGGCACAGACAGCGTCCGGAACGTCAGACCAAACTGGTGGACCCGGCGCTGACGCCCGCGACGCTCCACGTACTCCTGCTCGAAGTGCGTCAGGCCGCGTCTGCGATCCTGCCTGACAGACTCCACGAGCGTCAGCCGGGTCGACTTTCCACGACGGCCCTGGAGGCTGACCCGCCTGCTGTATTCGGACCATCGCGGCAGGTCCGGCACGAGATCCACGGCGAGCAGGCCACGCGGCCCGACGACGCTGTGAACGGAGGCGAGGGTAGCGGTGAGGTCGGCCTCTCTGGTCAGCGATTGAAGCATCCCGTAGGGCGCCATCACCAGCGAAAAGGGACGCCGGCGGCGGAACGGCAGGGCGCGGATATCGCCTCGGACGAGGAGGACGCGATCGGCGAGACCGGCTCGACGAAGCCTGGTGCGAGCTTTCGCCAGCATCGGAGCCGAGCGATCGATTCCGACGAGGTCAGCCCCGGTCCTGGCAACGGGTACGGCAATGCGACCCGTTCCGCAACCCAGTTCGAGGACCGCACCGGTCTGGGCCGAGGCGAGCCGCTGCCAGAAGCCGACGTCACGCCGCGCGACGGTGCGCGCATTCTCCCAATCGTAGAACGGCGCGTAGTCGTCCCAGCCGGCGGCTCCGTCGCGTGTCGCAGGCATCAGTCCAGTCCAGAGGTGAAAGGCGCCAGCAGTGTCTCAGTCCTCCGCCATCGTCCCGACCGAGGCAAAGAGCATGGTGTTCTGGATTTCTACGAACGAGGCGCCTGCGCGTTCAGCTTCCCTGGCGTAGAGCTCGATCGCCTTGAGGTAGTCGGCGCCGAGTCGGCGAAGCGACTCGTCGGGCGCTCTCTCGATGGCCTGCTGTATTGCCGCGCGTCTCGCGTCCCACACCGCGGGCGGCGGCGCACCGAGGTGCGACACCGACACTGGAAACAGCTGAACGGAAACCGGCTCGATTCGATGTGCCACGAACATCAGCGGCATCAGCGGCCCCGCGGGGGACGGCGGCAGCTCGCCGCGCGCCGCTGCCAGGCCGGCAAAGAACCGGCGGCCGATGTCGAAGGCATGCATGCCGCTCGGCATCGAGCTGAACCAGTACCGCGCCGCGTTGTCAGGCTCGACGACGAGGATGCGCCCGCCGGGACGCGTCACGCGCGCAAGCTCGCCGACGGCCTGCGGCATGTCACGGATGTGCTGAAGCACGGCGACGCAATAGGTCGAATCGAAGATGGCAGAGCCGAAAGGCAGACGCGATGCATCGGCCGCCGCATACCCGACGCGCGCGTTGATCCCGCGGGTCGCGGCGCTCGCCACCTTGAGGCGGTCGACGAGCAGGTCCACGCCAAACAGATCCACCTGTGACAACCGTAGCCGCGCCAGGCTGATTTCGGCTGTCCCCGTTCCGCAGCCGACGTCGAGAATCCGGTTGCCTGGCCTGGGACGCAGGGTCTCCTTCAGGAACGCCGTGAAGGCGTCGTTCCACCAGTGTTCGCGAAGATGTTTGAGGGTTGGGGATGTCAGCGCGTCGAGATCGCGGGTCATTGTGTCCTGACGGATCGTTGCATCGTATGCGCTAGCGTTCGCGTGGACTGAGGCCTGGGGAACAGCCTGCCCCGCCGAAGCCTCCCGAGCGTTCAAGGTGAGGCGAAGGCGGGCGAATTTTATCATGCTCCCGGAAGTCGCTTTCACATAAAGACTTGTTCGTTCCACGAACGTAAGCTAGAGTAGTGTGCGAATCCGCACATCGCTGCCGGGTTCCGTCGGTACCGACGACAGGCGCACGGCATTGCATCACCAACCGCGCCAGTCGTGAGAGACGCATGCACATATGCCGCACGGCTGCAACGGCCGTTGTTGCGCTCATCGTGATCCTCTCCGCCGGCACGACGCCGGCATCCAGCAATGGCGGTTTCCGCCAGCAGCATCAGGTATTGCCTCCGGCTCCCGCTCCCGTTCATGGTGGAACCATCGTCGGCACCGCGTGGCGAGCGGACAACACACCTTTTCCCCGCGCCTTGATTCGATTGCGAGATGCGACGATCGGTCAGGCTCTCGCGCTTGCGCGCGCCGACGAGCGCGGCAATTTCCAGTTCGATGAGATCCCTGCTGGCAAGTATCTCGTGGAGATCGTGTCGCCCGGTGAGGCGGTTCTCGCCGTGGGCGACGTGTTCACGGTAACGCCCGGCAAGAGGGTGTCCACGTTCGTCCGCCTGACCTCCCGCGCACCGTGGTTCAGCGGCTTCTTCGGCAATGCGGCGGCCGCAGCAATTGCCACGGCATCGACCCTGGGCATCACCGCCGTCGGATCGAGCGGAACCCCGGTGAGTCCCCAATAGGCGGAAACCTGGCACCCATAATGTTCGATACTCAGGATCTCCAACAGGCTCGAACGACCCCACCCGAATCACCCGTCACCGTCACCTCCGGAATCACCGCTTCGGCACACCCGCTCGATCGTCTCGCCACACTCGTTCGCCATCGCAAGCTCGCTGGGACGGCCTTCATCGTCGTCGTGGTGGGACTGATGCTGCAGACTTACGCGACAGTGCCGCTGTATCGGACATCGTCGCAGGTGCTGATTCAGGATGAGCGGACGACCGCGGTGGGCAACCTGAATTCCAACGATCCGATGTTCTGGCAGGAATCGGATCAGTACTACAACACGCAATACAGCATTCTTCGCAGCCGTGGTCTTGCCAAGCGGGTCGTGCGGCGGCTGAACCTCCAGAATCACCCGCTCTTCAACGGCACGTCACCCGAAAGCCGTGGGCCTGTGCAACTCGCCAGCGACGCGAAGCAGGCGGTTGCCGCGACGCGGTCCGTCGCGCCGTCGCCGGCTCCCCGGCGGTGCCGCTGGAACGCTCGGCAGCCGATGAGACCGCAATCGAAAGCGCGCTCATCGGTCAGTTTCTGGCGGGTCTTGATATCAAGCCTGAAAAATCGACGCGTCTCGTGGCGATTGTCTATACGTCGCCGAGCGCGGAGTTTGCGGCGCTGGCGGCAAACACGGTGGCCGAAGAGTATGCGCAGCAGAATCTCGATCTCCGGCTCGACGCCATCAACAAGAACCTGACCTGGCTTGGCGAGGAAGTTCGGCGGCAGGAAGCCAAGGTGACCGCCGCCGAGGCCGCGATGACGCAATACCGCGAGAGCCAGAACGCGCTTTCGCTCGAGGATCGCCAGAACATCGTCGTCTCGCGGCTCAACACGCTCAACGACACCGTCACGAAAGCGCGTACGGTACGGCTTCAGAAGGAAGCGCTCTACACGCAGATCAAGGGAGTCGATCCGGCCAGCGATGCCGCCGACGCGTTCCCGGCAATCGCCAACAGCGCCGCGGTTGCGGAGGCCAAGAGCCGCCTCGCGCAGCTCGTTGCCGACCGCGCGCGGCTGTCCAGCCGCTATCAGCCCGGGCATCCGGAGATGGCCAAGCTTGCCGGCCAGATCGAGAACAGCCGGACGGCGCTGACGGCACAGCGCGCGAGCGTGATCGACGCGGCGCGAAACGAGTACGAGTCAGCGTTGATCGAAGAGCGGAGTCTGAGCTCGCAGCTCGAGGGTCAGAAGGCCGCGGCGATGGATCTCGATCGCAAGAGCGGCAGGTACCTCGTGCTGCAGCGTGAAGCGGAAAGCAACCGGTCCGTGTATCAGTCCCTGCTGCAGCAGGAGAAAGAGCTCCGCGTCGTCAGCAACAGCCGAGCTAATAACGTGCAGCTGATGGATCGTGCCGAGATCCCGGGTGGGCCGTTCTCCCCCAATGCGCGTCGCGACTGGTTCACGGCGCTTCTCGCCGGCTTGCTCGCCGCGGTTGGGCTCGTCTTCTGTATGGAGTATCTGGACGACACGGTCAGAACTCCCGAGGACGTGTCGAAGCGATTGAACCTGGCGCTCCTCGGCATCGTGCCCACCGTCCGCGGGTCACAAGTTCCGCTGCTGTCGGAGCAGGTTCCCCTGGAGTTCGGCGAGGCATTTCGCTCGCTGAGGACATCGATCGTCTTCACCAGCACGACACACGGTCCGCGTGTCGTCGCGGTGACCAGCAGCCAGCCGCTCGAGGGAAAGACGACCACCGCCTGCAATCTGGCTACGGCGCTGGCCATCGGGGGATCTCGCGTATTGCTCGTGGATGCCGACATGCGCCGGCCCGGTCTCCACAAGTTGCTCGGCGTCGAGAACGAGCCGGGACTGTCACATCTCCTGGTGGGACAAGCGCCTGTGCGCAGCGTAATCCAGGCGACACGGGAGCCAAACCTGTTCGTGATCCCGGCGGGCCTGACCCCTCCGAACCCATCCGAGCTCCTCTCTTCGGATCGAATGCGGATGTTTCTGAAGAATCTTCAGACGGGACCCTTCGACTGGGTGATCGTGGATACGCCGCCGGTGCTGGCCGTCACCGACGCCGTCATCGTCACACGCGCGGTCTCCGGTGTGGTCTTCGTGATCGGCTCGGAGATGACCCGGCGAGTGCATGCGGAACGGGCGCTGGAGATTCTAATGACGGGGAGGCCGCGATCGCTCGGCTGCGTGCTGAATCGCGTTGACTTCCAGCGTAACAATTACTACTACTCTCGCTATTACGGCTATCACTACCAAAGCTACTACCGCCACACCGCCGCGTCAGCCTGATTCCCGCCAGACGTTCCGGGTCCTGGCGCTCACCACGCTGCTGCTGCTGCCGCTCGTCGCATTCGGAGGCCGCAATCCGACGATGGCGGTGATGTTTGCCATTTTGAGTCTCGGGTACGCCGCGGTAGCCATCCCACGGCCGATGCAGCCACTCGATTGGAGCCTTGCGCTGCTGGTCGTGGCGGTCGTGCTGCAGCTCATTCCATTGCCAGCTGTAATCGGCAACCTGTTGTCTCCGCGCGCTGCCGGTGTGCGTTCCTCCTTGAGCCTGGTGCCGAATGCCGCGGCGTGGCAGTCGCTCAGCATCGAGCCGCGACTCACCGCGCAGGCGGCGCTCGAATTGATTGGCGTGCTGTCCTTGTTCGGCGCCGCCCGCGAACAGCTGGCCTCGGGTGGCGTCCGCCGAGTCAGCCGCGCGATCGCGATGATCGGTTTTGGCGTGGCGTTTCTGGGCATCGCGCAGGCCGCCACCGGCGGTCGCTCAATCTACTGGTTGTTCCCGACAGAGGTCGAGGGCCCGCTTCCGTTTGGCCCCTTCGTCAATCGCAACCACTTCGCCACGTGGATCATCATGGCGATGCCGCTGTGTCTCGGCTACATGGCCGCTCGAATTCCAGCGGCACAGCCCGGCAGCGAGCCACCTGCGATGCCGCTCGACACACGCGGGACCTGGATCATCGCGTCGCTCGTCACCATGTTGCTCGCGCTGTTGCTCACGCTGTCACGCTCGGCGGCGGTCGGCCTGGCAGTTGCGGCGACCGTGACCCTCATCCTGACCCTCCGTGCGATCAAGGGTTGGTTCTTCCGTCGTCTGGGCGCGGTCGTTGTGCTGGTGACGCTGCTGGCGGTCAGCTGGGCAGATCTGCCGGCGATCCGCGAACGGCTCGCCGGGGCACGGGGCGGGTTGGCGAACCGTCTCGTTATCTGGAACGAGACGTTACCAATGGTGCGGGACTTCTGGCTTACAGGCGTCGGCGCTGGCGCCTACGAGACCGGGATGCGTGTCTACCAGCGATCCGACCGAACGACCTACTTCAACCAGGCGCACAACCACTATCTGCAGGTGGCGGCCGAGGGCGGCGTGCTGTTTGTCGTCCCTTTCGTGATCGCGCTGGCTGCGTTCATCTGGACCGCCAGTGAGCGTCTGCGCCGCGACCGGACACCGATGTGGCGCCTCCGTGTCGGCGCGGCGTGCGGACTGGGGGCGGCGGCGATACAAAGTATCTGGGAGACTGGACTTGCCCTGACCGCGAATTCTGCGCTTGCAGCAGTCCTGGCGGGGATCCTGGTCTGCGAGCGGCGATCCGCGTCAAAGCAGGCGAAACGCACCCACCGCAAGACGGTGAACGTAGAGGAAAGGCAGAGCGAAGGTATGCGAGACCCCGTACCTGTTACGGATGAACTCGGGGTCGGGGAAAAGATGCTCGCGAAGGAACCTCAGGCGAAGCGCGAACCCTCGTAACTGTCGCCAGTCCGAGAGCAGCACCTCGATCGAGCCAAGTGACCCGTCGAGAAAGCGGCGAACCTCCGCATCAGCGTCGCAAGCGTCCCGGATGCGGTCCAGGACCGCCTCGGGCAACGGCGTCGCAAAGTGTTTCGCCGTTGCATGAAGCCCGCTGGCTACCACCTGCAACATCCCACGTTCGCAGGCCAGGCGAATGACGCCGTCGAACTGCCTCTCGTCGAGGCGCCCCGCGATTGTGTGAATGTCGTAGATCCAGATCAGCCGATCGCTGCTGTAGTGATGGGCCACGCGGTGAATGCAGGCAATCATCAACGCCAGGGACAGCGAGGGAACGAAAACCCCCGGTGACAATCCTGGAGCGGGACTGCGCTCCACCCAGCAATCCGGCCAGCACACGCGGGAAGCAAATGCCGCGGCATTGCTGATCCGCCAATGGACGTCCAGGGGATGCACAACACCGTGATCGTCGTGGCGAATGAAATGAAACTGCGTAAACGCAACGCTGCCGGTCACGTGTTGAGCGGGTACGTAACCTGCCGCGATCAGCAACCGGCGGACTTCGGATCGATCCTGATCGCGGATGAGCAGATCCGTATCCGATCGCGGACGAAGACCTTCGTCATAGCAATCCGACTCGAGATGCGCTCCCTTGATCAGAAACACCGGCACACCGGCATCAGAGAACGCGCGGGCCACACGCCGCAGCTCGCGGCGGCGCAGCAGACAGTGTGCGGTCTCGGCCGCTGCGAGCGCGCGCAAGTGATGGCACAACTCGTCCTGCCACCCGGCTTGCGCTGCGGCACGTGCGAGGAGTGGGACAACCCCATGTTCGTGCGCGCATGAAATCACCGATGGCCAGAGCGCTCGAGGCGGCTCGAGTCCCTGGCCGCGGAGTGCCGCGGCTATGAGCTCGATGACTTCCGGCACACGAACCAGACCTGACTGTTGAGTATTGGACCCAGCAGGCGCATCGGCGTAAAGAGGCGCCGTTCGATCTCGAATCGCCTGCCGATCACGCGCTCGAGTCTCCGCCAGTTGAAGCCTTTGTGACCGGTGAACGAGAAGGCTCTGCCGTCCGAGTCCGTCTCGGTCTGCTCTTCTCGGTCAATCGCCGTGCTGGGTCGCGCGAAGAGCATTCTCGCGAACTCGGACGGCCGGTAGCGCTCGCCGTTCGCGTACTCTGTCAGGCCGCGCATCGCCACTACCGATCGCACGAGCTGCTTGACCGCTAGCGACGGACCTACCTCTAACGGGGCACTGATGATCACCAGACCACCAGCTGCGGTCACACGCGCGATCCGATCCAGCACCTCAATCTGTATCCGATCCGGGCAGTGCTCCAGCACCTCCATGCACGTCACCACGTCGAATGTCACAGGCGCAAGCCGGTTGTCTAGACGGTCGACGTGCGCGAACGTCAGGCCGCGCAGAGAATTGAAGCGCCGCGCGCAGTCCTGGACCTGACTCATGGACACGTCAACGGCCATCGCTGATGGGAAGAGGTCATGTACTTGCGCGACGAAGGTCCCATCCCCGCAGCCGTAGTCGAGCAATCGCTGTCCCGCCCGGGGCGCCGCCAGCTGCCTCGCCATCTGAAACCGCGCGGAGTGACTCCACGCCACCAGCCGGCTCCTGCTGAACAGCTGCTTTCGCGCGTAATGTCCTTCGGCCCATGGGGCAGCGCTTTGGTTCATCTGGCGTTCACGTCCACAAAGCGCCCATGACGGCGCGGCGGAAAGCCGGGTGCCGGAGGATCGAGCGGGCCGCCGCACCGTGCCAGTTGAAGTCGGCGGTCTGCTTCAGCAGCGGGATGATTCCATCAGCCCGGGAGATGTCGATCAGGGCGTCGATGGCGCGATCCGGCAACCGTGCGGCGACGGCTCGGAACGCCAGGCCGGCGCGGATCTCCGATCCCAGCCGCTGGCGCCAGCGGCGATCGTACGCGCTGAGGCGTCTCGCACCCAGTGAGTCGCTGGCGAGACACTCGGCGAGGACCTCGGCCGCGAGTCGACCGGTCAGCAGTCCGTAATAAATGCCGCCGCCAGTCGTCGGCTTGACGAGTCCGGCCGCATCACCAACGACGAGAATCCTGTCGGCGACCGTGTGCGAAACGGGCGCGAGCGGCAGCACGCGCAATCTCGGTGACGGCCAGGGCCGGTCGGCGATCGCATCGCCATTCATCTGCCGCACGTGTTCCGAGAATGCCCCGAAGCTTGGCCCGGCATCCTTGTCGCACAGCACGCCGACGCGCGCGAAGGTGTCGGCTCCCCTGCTGAACGGGACGACCCAGGCGAATCCACCGCGCGCGAAACGGTGGCCGAAATGGACTTCGACGTGCTGCATCTGTGGAAACGGCACCTCGAGCTGCGCGCTGTGCGCCAGCACTCGCGGGAAGCCGAATCCAAGTGCACGATTGAATCGATAGCTGGCGCCGCAGGCGAGGATGACCGAACGCGCACGCAGCTCACCGCAATCGGTGTGCACGAGCACCTGTTCTGTGCGAGGGTCGATGCGCACCACCCGGCAGCCCAGGACGATCTCTGCACCGGCCTCTGCCGCTTCCGACGCCAGCGAATCGTCGAACCTGGCGCGATCGACGACAGCCGCGCGCACGTGTTCGGCCTCGACCACCACGCCCGTTCCGTCAGCGCCTACGAACCGGGCTGCGTGCAGGACGTTGAGAATGCTGGAGCGCGGCAGCTCGAGCTCGTCGAACGCGTCGAAGCCGAGCACGCCCGTACAGTGCACGGGAGCGCCAATCCGATCGTGTTCTTCCAGAACGATGGCATGGAAGCCGGCGGCGGCAAGATCGCGTGCGGCGATCAAACCTGATGGTCCACCGCCGATGACGGCGACGTCGCACGACGAGGAGTTCAGGTACTTGGGGCCTCTCGCTTCCCATGTGCCGTGAAAACTGATCCAGAAGGAAAGCAGAATCAGACGGAGATCCAACCATATGGACTGTCGTTTGATGTAGATGCTGTCGTAACGGAACTTGAAACGTCGGGAAACGTTGCGTGCGGCGTAGATTTGCGCGATGCCCGTCAGGCCAGGCCTCACCGAGACCCGATTCGAGTATCCGGGCACGGCCTCGAGCGGCACGCATTCGGTGTCACCGCCTTCGATCTCACCGGGGCGGAGCGCCCGAGGGCCTACGAAACTCATGTCGCCGCGAAGAATGTTCCAGAGCTGAGGCAGTTCATCCATCGCGGTGGCACGCAGCACCCGTCCCACTCGGGTCACCCGCGCATCGTCATCAGCGGCCTGCACCGCGCCAAGGCCCGCCTCGGCGTCAGGCTTCATCGATCGAAATTTCAGCGCGGTGAACGGCCGTCCATGAAGTCCCACACGTTCCTGTGCGTAGAACACCTGACCACCGTCCTCGAGCTTGACGGCAGCGGCAATGGCAGCCCACAGCGGCAGCGAGGCAAGAATTCCGGATGATGCGAGAAGCCCATCGAACGCTCTCTTGATCACCCGGAGATCTCCGAACGGGCAGGAGTACCGGGCGTGACGACGTCGTGACACATGCGGACGAACCGATCGGCCATCTGCCGGATCGAGAACTCCTCGCGGACCCGGCGCTGTCCCCCCGCGCCTAGTCGTTGGCGCAAGGGCGCGTCGCTCGCGAGTTGTTGAATCGCGGCGCGGAGTGCTGCGACGCTGCCGGGCGGAACGACGATGCCCGTGACGCCGTCGCGGTTGACCCACGGCACGCCCGACGGGAGCCCGGTGCTAATTACTGGCTTGCCGTGCGTCATCGCCTCGAGCTGGACGAAACCGAAAGCCTCAGCTCGCGTGACCGACGGAAGCACGAACATGTCGCACGCTTCGAAGTACGCCTTCAGTTCGTCGTCCGGAATCTCGCCGGTGAAGACGATGCGCCCCGGCCCTGCCTTCCGGGCAGCCAGCGCGGTCCACGACGCGCGCATCGGTCCATCACCGACGATGACGACGGTCACGGGCAGATCAGCAATGGCGTTGATCAGGACGTCGACGCCTTTGTAGGCGACCAGCCGCCCCGCAAAGAGAATGATCGGCCCGTGAAGGCGCCGGCGTATCCCTTCAGCCCGGAGTAGTAGCTCGCGATCGCCCGCCGCGCGCTCCTCGATCCCGAACGGGATCACGTGCGTACGATCAAGGAACGGGCGCAGAGCGTCAGCGTGCGTTGCCAGCGCGGGAGACGACACGATGAAGCTGGCCGCGCGGCTATAGACGCGACGCGCAAGAGGTGCATAGAACAATTGGTACTGAAGGCGCGGCCGGACGACATCGCTGTGATACCAGATGGCCAGCGGCATGCGCGGCGCCGCCACCGCGTACGAGAGCAGTGCCCACGGATTCGGCTCGTGCAGGACGACCAAGTCGGCGTCGATGCGCCGCAGATGAGAGATGAGTCCAGGGGACACGGGCACGGATCCCGCCTTCCCCCATGTGCCGACGCGAGTCACAGGCACTCCCTCAACTGTTTCCGCGAACGTCGACGACCTCGAGTTGTAGGCGAGCACACGGCTGTCGAGCCGTCCGCCAGCAGATGTGCACAGCGACCGCACGACTTGCTCCATCCCACCCGCCGCGGGCGGATAGAACTTCCCGATGTGGAGCACCTTCAGCATGGTGCGGCCGTCTTCTCCGCCATCCGTGCGTAGAGCTGCACCACCTGGCGCGTATAGTGCGACCAGCTGAATGCCCCGGCGCGCCGCAGCCCAGCCTCGCGTCTGAGGTTCCATTGCGCAGGCTGCGAGCGGCGCTCGTCGATCAGCCTCAGAATGGAGTCGCGCCATTCGTCTTCGTTGTCCAACTGACAATAGGTCGCGGCGAACCCTCCGACTTCGCGAAGCGGCGGAATGTCGCTGCACACGACCGGCGTTCCACAACCGAGTGCTTCGAGCACTGGCAGCCCGAAGCCTTCGCGCTCCGACGTCATCAGCAGCAGCGTGCTGCGCCGGTAGACGGCGGCCAGGGTCTCGCGATCGAGCAGCGGCAACACGACGATCGCGTCGAGCACGTTCAGCCGCCGCGCAATGCTGTTCTGTTCGGACGTAAAGGAGCCGCCGGCACGGGTGAGCCTGACGTTGGCGTGACGGGCACGCACGTCGGCGAACACGCTCAGGAGAAAGTCCAGACGCTTCCTGGGGATAGCGGACCCGACGTTCAACAGCTCGACATATGCGCCACGCGGACCGAGCAGCCGCACGGCATCGAAGTCCGCGGCCGCCTGTGGCTCCGGCGAGCAACTGGGATGCGGACCGTTGTGGACGACAGACGTCTTCTCTTCCGGAATCGCCAGCTTGCTCACCAGGGCCTCACGGGTCGCCTGCGTGTCGCAGGCGACGTGTCCCGCCTTTTTCAGACCGCTGAGAATCCGGCGCGTCATCGCGCGAAATACCGGCGATCGCGGCTCCACGCCGCCAGGCGACAGGCACCTGAACGTGTCGAGATCGTGGCACGTCACCAGGGTCCGCTCAGGGGGCAGTTCGTGAACGAGCTGCGAGTAACTGTGGTCGACCAGGTGAAATACGTCGAATCGCTCGCCGAGCTTCGACAGCACTCGCGGATAGTCGTGCATCCGGTTCGCCACCCTGTCGAGACCGTGCGCAATCGCGTTGCGCCGCAGTCCTGGGAGCTGTCCGGCCCGTCTCTTGAAGCCCGGTCGTATCAGCGTCGCCTCGACAACCCCTGAATGTTCGCGCTGCAGCCGGTCGAGGAGCATCTCGGCAATCAGATCCATGCTCGGCCAGCCCTCTTCGAGATAGTCCGCGACGATCGCGACTCTGAGCCTCGGCATCAGGCCATCAACTCTTCGAAGAACTCGAGGTGCGCGCGGGCGACGACGGGCCATGCGAACTGTTCGCGGACGCGACACAACGCCCGCTCGGCGAGCGTCCGGCGCAACCCCTCGTCGTCCAGCAGCCTGGCGATGGCATCCGTCAGCGCCTGTTCATCGTGCTCGTCCACGAGGATGCCGGTTCCTTCGATGACGTGTGGGATCTCGCCGCTCCTGGTCGCTATCACCGGCACGCCGCAGGCCATCGCCTCAATCAGCATTCGACCGAACTGCTCACGCCAGTGCGCCGTCGACTGACTTGGCGCGCACAGGACGTCCATCGCGTTCAGATAGGTCGGCACCGCATCATGTTTGACGTTCGTCAGCACACGCACCTGTTCCGGGAACATCTCTTCGAGCCGTCGAACAGAAGGCTCGAGTGGTCCCGCGCCGACAAACAGGGCGCACCAGGGCGATGATTGCCGGATCAGTGCGCGCACGAGCGGGTCGATGCCCTTCTCTGCCACGAAACGCCCAAGGAAACCGACGACACGATCGGACGAGGACCAGTGGAGATGCCGGCGCACGCTTTCGCGTGCGGCCGGGTCGGGCCGGAAAAATGACGTATCCACTCCAGGCGGGATGATGCGCACGGGCCGCTCGGTATAAATCGCTTTCGGACGCTGGGTGTCATGCGCTGTCTTACCGAAAGCGATCCATCCATCCGCCCTTTTCATGACACGGCGTTCAACGTAACGGACGGATGCGGGATACCGCTTGTCGATGTTCTGAAAAGTGACCGGCACGACGCGCGCAGACTTCGGTGATGCGAGAGCGACCTGGGCAGCAGCCAGCACGTAGGGTTCCTGCCAGATGTGCACGAGGTCCCAGTCGCGCCGCAGCAACTGCCGCAGCCCTGAGAAGAAACGCAGGTGCGGATGGCGGCCTATCCTCATCGGCAGCGACACGACACCACACGGCTCGTCCGGAGCCACGACCAGGGCGGCCGGATGTATCTCGCCGGTAATCCATCGTGGCGCTGCGACCGTCACTTCCCAGCGCCCGGCACCCAGTCGCGCGAACTCGTGCGCCAGGCAACGGTTCTGCGCCACAACGTAGGAGTGACCGATGGTGAGAAGCTTCCTCACGACTCCATCCACGGCTCGCGCTCATCGTGCCGCTCGGCCACGTGCGGTCGCGCCCAAGTTCTCGCCACAGACGCCGCGTGCTCGCGGAAACCGGACGCCTGTCGCGCAGCACGGGCCGGAGATTGGAGGTGACCTCGGACAGCACCCAGGCCCATCCGAACGGATCATCGATACGCCAGGCGCGACGCATTCTGAAATACAGGAGCAGCCTGGCAGGAAGCATCCAGATGAGCCGATGGACCGGTTCGTTGTAGAGGGCCTGGAGCGCGTCGTTACGCGTCACGTATCTCAGATAACGCTGGCGATCGCGACCGAGCGGGTCAGGCTCGTGCGCGATGCAGGACTCCGGCAGGTACACTGTCCGATAGCCCGCGTCGATCAGACGCAGGCAGAAGTCCTTCTCCTCTCCGTAGAACTCGAAGCGATCGCGGTAGCCGCCAAGCGCCAGGAAGGTGTCGCGCCTGACCAGGTGAGCAAAGCCACAGAATGACCGAACGACGCACGGCTCCGTCAGCGCCGCGCTGACGCCTGGATCACCCCAGCGCTGTCCCGTACCGAGTCGTTTGGGCGAAGGCAATCGCACCCGCCAGCTTCTGAGAATTCAGCATGTCGATCGCCCCGACGACACTGTCGCCATCCAGCAGGCTCGCGTCGTCGTCCAGAAGCAGGACGACCGGGTTCCTGGCTTCCCGAACGATCTGGTTGCGGCCGACGATGTAGCCCACACCCTCATCGTTGCGAATGACTCGAATCGCAATTTCCGGAACGCATGCCAGTTGCTCGGTCGCGGGCACTCGCGAGGCATCGTCGAAGATGATGACTTCCGGGTGGAGGTGCGCAATGTGCGCCAGAGAGCGGACGCACCTGCTCAGCGATTCGGGCCGGTCCCGTGTGGTGATCCCGACGGTAAGTCCGTGAGACGTCATGCGGCTTCGCCGCTGAACCTCCTGAAGCTGTGTCAGCGTGTGCTCGATCGAAAAATGTTTTCGGTATGTTGCCTCACCGCGACGCCCGAGCGCCTCCTGTTCGGTCGTGTTGGCAAGCAGGAGACGTGTAGTGCGTACGAAGGATCGCGTGTCCCCCACCGGTGCCATGGCCACCGCCTGCGTCGTGCTCCAGATCGGTTCGGTCAGCGCGCCCGACGTCGTGACGACTGGCGTGCCATTCAGGAGCGCAGCCATCGTTGACGTGCGGCGTGTCGTCACACCATCCGGATATGGCTGCAGCAGCAGATCGCATGCCGCAATCGACGCCGCAGCTTCGGATCCTGGCATGCGGCCGAAGGCGAGGACACGACCCGATAGACGCGGGTGGCGTTCGAGAAGATCGCGAACGAAGTCGCGTGAGCCGTCGCCGATGCAAACCGCGCATGCCATCGACTCCGCAGTCAGCAGGCCGACCAGGCGCTCGCGAAGCATCGGAGCGATCAAGGCGCCATAGGTGCCGAAATGGCCGACGACGCGGCGGCTGCCGGTCAGCCCCAGGATGTCGCGCCGCGACCGGATGCGATCGTCCGGTGAATGCCGAGGAACCGTCGATGGAATCGGCAGCGTGATGGGGACTGGGCTCCCGGAGGGAACAAGGTTTCCGAGGTACGTGCGCCAGGAATCGGTCGACACGTAGATTTCACGCGAGGCGCGCAACAGCAAGCCGGCCATCAGCCGCTGACCCACGGCGAGCGCATTCCAGTGAGGGCGCCTCCAGGAGAAATAGAAGTACGGCTCGTGGAACATCACCCGCACGTCCGTCCCGCGCCTCCGAGCCCGGTGTAGCAGCCATCGACACCATGGCACGTTCAAGCCGCGCATGCCGAATACATTCGGCACGTACTGCACGAGTACTCGCATCCGGCTGCCGTCGAGGACGCGGTCGAGCTCGGCGCGGCTCGCGCGGCCGAATCGATCGGGCAGCGTCACGACCGAAACACCCGGGACGTCAGGGGCTGGAGCCGCAGCGGGGGGCCGGAAGACAGACACGCCGGCGCCGGACGCCGCCAACGCTTCGGCGAGCAGGACGGTGTAGTCCCCGACGCCACCGCAGCCCGGAGGGTACTCACCCGTGAGAATGCACCACGTGTTCATTGCGTCGGCGGTTCATCCGCGGATCCGAGAACACGTTCAAGGCGGTCAGCGTGAACGCTCCGCGACATCTCGGTTGCCACCGCATGCGCGGCAATGGACATCCGGCCGCGTACGGAGGCGTGTGCGTACATCGAAACGATCGCGTCGGCCAGACCGTCTGTTCCTCGTTCCGGCGGAACGAGGACGCCGTTCTCGCCGGGCCTCAGCCACTCGCGAATGCCCCCAACATCAAAGGCGATTGCCGGCAGTCCCATCGCGCCGGCCTCGAGCCCGACGAGACCGAATGGTTCCGGCCACACGCTGGGGATGACCACCATGCTGGCCTGATGAAAGACGGCTGCGAGCCCGGCACGATCCAGCCACCCGGTGAACTCGGCATTGACTCCGCGCGACGCAGCTTGACCGGCCCACGCCGAGCGCTGCGGTCCGTCGCCGGCCATGATGAGCGGCACGGATCGACCGAGGCGACGGGAGGCATCGGCGACAGCATCGACAAGCAGATCGCCACCCTTCAACGTCGTCATCCGGCCTGCGAAGAGCACCGCCCCACCGTCTGCGCGCTTCGAACTGCCGTCGAGAGTCGGAAAGAGCGGCAGGACGTTGATCTGCGACGAAGGCACGCCATGCCGTGCGTACTCGGCACCCATGTGCGCACTTGCGACCGCGATCGACCGGTATCGCGACAAGAGACTTTTCTGCGCCAGCGCCCATCGGTAACCACTCACGAGCGATCGCGGATGCAGTTGCCCACAGTGCCGCGGCACGTACATGGCCAGGCAGGTCGCGCCCAGCGCCCGATCGCACGCCCGTGCCGAAGGAAACGCGTGCATCTTGAGGCCGCTCGCGCAGGTGCCGAAGTACCCGTGCATCATCTTGACGACGGGCCACTCCGCGAGCAGCGCGCGCTCGACCTCCAGCGGTCGCATGTTGTGAGAGAAACAGACGTCGGGGCGCCACTGACGAACGGCCTGCAGCACGCTGGCTTCACTGGTGTCTTCGACGCCTGCCACGAAATCCGCACAACCGGCCCACGTGCCGGAGCCTGCGCAATCGCGGCGCCGATGGTAGACCACAGCGATCTGGTGCCCGCGCTCCTGAAGCTCGGGAAGGATTGCGCCGAGATAACTCTCGACGCCACCCGTCGTCGCAATCGACTCGTGTGCGATCAGGATTCGCATGACCGGCTGGCCCTGAGACGCAGGCAGACCCCTTCAGTCGTCCACAGGTTGGACGTTCCCCCATCGAGGCGCTCCGGCATGAGACCCTGCGCCTCGCATTCGCTCACCAACTCGTTCCGCGAATAGCCCATCGTTTCCCAGAGCCTAGGATGCATCTCGACGAACAATTGGAGGCTGTGACCGGCGAGGGCGATCGTGCGGCGCGCGCCCCTCAGCGCATCGAGCTCTCCACCCTCGACGTCCAGCTTGATGACATCAGGCCTGATGTTGCGTTCCTCGCAGAAGTCGTCGATGGAGGTCGCGGTCGCGTCGACGCAATCGCAGCCCGCCGGCAGAGCGTCCGCGCACAGCCGGCTGAGGCCTTGCGCGTTGAAAACCGCGAGCCGCACGAGGCCGGAACGATCGGCGATCGCCGAATCGATAGCGGTCACGCGTCCAGCAAGACCGTTGAGCGCGATGTGAGTACGGAGGCCCTGCAGCGCCAGTGGATCAGGCTCGAACGCGTACACGCGTCCACCGTCACCAACCCACTGGCCAAAGAGGAGCGCGTAGGCGCCCACATTGGCGCCGACGTCGAGAATCACGCCGCCGCGAGGCGTGCCGGAACGGAAGGCGTCGTACTCCTCGCGATTCCACGTCATGTGCCGATGCTCAGGCGCAACGGTCACGCGCTCGCCGCCTGGCAGCAGCGCCTCCATGTTGCCGCTTCGCGCCAGGACGTTGTGAAAGAAAGGCTTGAGGCTTCGGCGTATCCGGCTGGTCACAGCGCCCGCTGGCATCGCGGATACCAGCCTCTCGGCGAAGGTTCGACGACGGAAGCTCTGCCCCTCCGGAGTTCGATGGTCAGTCATGATGCGACCTCGAAAAGAAGGTTGGGAACGCCCCCTGGGATTTTGTCGAGTACCGACACCCTGTAGCCGAGCGAGCGAAGGAATTCCACGGCTGGCCCACGTTCTGGTGTTTCGCAGATGATCGCGCGCGGACGAAAGCGGTCGAGCGTGCGCCGCATGCCGTTGAGAGCAGCAAGCTCTGCGCCTTCGATATCGATCTTGAGCAGATCGATCCGAGATACCTGCGCCGTGCGCATCCAGGAGTCGAAGCGGCTTGCACGCACGCGGACCTTGACGTCCAGATTGAGATCGCCGCCGGCGAGCGCGGTGCTGCTCGGCGCCAGCGACGAGAGTCCGCTGTTGTCCACCCGGCAAGAAATGAACAAGCTCACGTCGTCAGCATCGCGATCGGAAATGGCGTCGTCGACGACGCGAATGCGATCGTTCATGCGATTCACGTCGACGTGTCGCTGAAGACGCCGGCGGACAACCGGATTCGGCTCGAACGCGAATACTCGGCCGCCGGCGCCCACACGGGCGCCCGCGAGAATCGTGAAATATCCGCTGTTGGCCCCGATATCGACGAACACGTGCCCTGGGGCGAGACCCATGATTGTGGCTGTCGCGCCGGGCTCGTACCGGATGCGACTGAAGTAGGCGCCCTGCACCGTGAAGTCGGTGACATCGAAGAGCATTACGACATCGCCGATGCGCACGGGCCTGATGTTCTGACCGCTGTCGCGCATCTGCCTCGACAGCTGGCGCGTTGCCTCGCGAAAGACCGTGTGGACTCCTGGTACGCGGCTGCAGGCAAACGCGGCGACGGCGTAAGGCCGCTGGAGTACCGGAACCGTGTGGACCATCTGCGCCACGAGCGACGACACGGAGTCGCGCGCACGCTTCATTCCCGTCGTCACGGTTTCTGCGCGAACGCCTGGAGGTTGAGCGCGCATGGACTGTGGAGGCCGAACGGCAATCGTCGGCCAGCCTGGTAAATCGTCAGGCGGAGCAGATTGCCGAGCGCCGACTGATGCGGACATTCCGGCGCGCCGATTTCGATGCGAACGTTTCGGAAGCCGGCGCGGTTCAAGGCGAGGTCGAGCGAGCGCACCGAAAAATGGTTCACATGGACGAGATTGTCGGCGAGCCGTGGGCGGTAACCCCGGTCCACGCGCGCCCTGAGCCGCTCTTTCAGTACCTGAACGGGCCCGCAGGGAACCTTGACCGCGAGCCAGCCTCCGGTGCTCAGGGCGGACCTCGCCTTGCCCAGCATCCTAAGTGGATCGGGAATATGCTCGAGCACGTCAGTCAGCGTGAGCGCGTCGAAGCGCTGCCCCATGGCGTCCAGGCCGAGCGCACTCATCCGGTGCACTCGAGCGCCGGTCTGCTGCTCCGCGTGCGCGGCAGTCCTCGGATTGACTTCAACTCCCTCGACCGACCAGCCGCGACGTTGCGCGAGTTGCAGGAAGCGTCCGGCATGCGCTCCGACGTCGAGCAGCGCGCGGCGGTCGGGTGGCAGCCGCGCTTCGAGCCCATCGAGCACGTTACGAAAGATGAGGTCCTTCCAGCCGCCTTCGAACTCACGAGCGATCCACTCGGCGGACCATTGCTGCGCATACATGCGGTCGAAGAAGCCAGGAAGGGCTGGCACGCGATCGGGTTGTGCGAAGCCGCACTCCCGACACCGGCACAACGCAACTCGAGCACCGGTGTACGCGGCGAGCGCGGGATCCTGGTCGCGATACGCGGATAGCTCGAAGGCAGCATCGGCCAGCGGACGCATCTGCTGGTGCCCACAAATCCAGCAGCTGGCTTCCTCGACAAACATGTCGCCCCCGACGAGCGGCGTTGGCCTGTTCACGCGGCGCGGCTCTCGATCGCCGACACGATTTCGCCCGCCATGTCGTCCCACGTCCGGCTTCGGAACGATTCTGCAAGCGCTGCGGTCTGGCGATTGAAAAGCGGCATCTCGCTCCGCCAGCGGCGAAGCGCCGTGCAGAGGCCCGCAGCGCTCTCCGGATCGGTCAGCAGCATCGAGCGCAAGGCAACGGGGTATCGCTCCGCGACGCCGGCGCCGTGTGAGACAAACGCAGGAATGCCTCGGCTCAACGCTTCATGAACCGCAAGCCCATATGGCTCGTAGCGGGCGGGATGAATCAGCACGTCGCCAGCTGCCAGCAGCGATGCAACATCCGCGTGAAAGTCCAGGAATTCGATCCGGCCCCTCGGAATCTGCTCAGTCGCTCGCGACCTCCACGCAGGCAGCTCGGCACCAGTACCGGCGACGACGAGATCGACATCCCAGTCCGCCGATCCGCAAAGCGTCCGCCACGCGTCGAACAGGGTATCGAAGTTCTTCCGGCGATCGCCGAGCGCGCCGACGAACAATGCGGTCAGCCTTCCATCCGGAAGCGACAGACGGCGGCGCGCCTGCACGCGCTCGTCAGGCACGATCTGAGCGAATCGAATCGGATCGATTCCGTAGTAGACGACTCGTATTCGCTCTGGCTCGATGCCCTTCAACCGGGTAATGTCTGCGGCAGTTCGATGGCTGTTGCAGATGACCAGGCGGGCGCGGCCGAGTGACGCCGTTTCGTGCCGAAGGTTGTGACGGTGAGTGATCGCGCCGAGCGCTCGTCGACGTGCCGATCGCGGCT
Organism: uncultured Acidobacteriota bacterium; assembly: GCA_963784195.1. Lineage (GTDB taxonomy): Bacteria > Acidobacteriota > Vicinamibacteria > Vicinamibacterales > 2-12-FULL-66-21 > CAVQAH01. The sequence continues at coordinate 430,506 of CAWARA010000020.1, forward strand.
CGTATGCCGCGTGCACGTAGTGCACCCAGTTCACATCGGCCAGATCGGCATTGCCGCCGTTGGCTATCGACCGCACCGCGCCCAACCGTCGCTGCAGTCGCTCGGCGGCAGACCTCAGAAGCGGTTGTCCGAGCCGATGGGAGTCGAAAGGCCTCGGCACGTTGTGAATGCGGACGCGCGGGGCCATGGCGAGATCGGGCGACACACTGTGCCCGACCAGATGAACCTCGGCATCGGCCCGGCGCGCGAGAAACGCCGCCAGCGCGTGGTTCGCCGCGTCCATGCCTCCCTGGCGTCGAAAGTCACCGGCCGTGAGCAGCCAGCGCGTCACGCGCGCCTTTCCGGTTCGTCGGCGACCGCGTGCAGCGCGCCGGCGAGGAACCAGAACTGCAGCCCGATCTGCGTGACGAACGGGGTGAAGCTGAGCATCAGCGCAACGGTGCCAACGTTGGCCGCCAGAATGACCGCGGCGCACGCTCTGACCTTGGCGTTCGTATGTAAACAGGCGGCGCGCACCTGTGATGTGAACGTGACGGCAAGCGCGGCGATACTCAGCAACAGCAGCGGGATGCCGCCATCGATCGCCCAGCCGGCGATCTGGATTTCCGCCCAGAGCGGCGTGGAATCAGGATTGTCGCTTCGCCCGAAATACCCGCTGATCATTCCCCACCGGCCGAGTCCGGCGCCGACAGGGTAGGTCGTGAGCAGCTCGTCGAACGTGTAGATCAACTGGCCGCCGCGCGAGGCTGAATACAGGCTGATCGGGTCCTGCGTCAGCAGCGTAGACGTCCGCTCCGCAATGCTGCCGCCGCCAAGAAACAGCGAGAACGAGAACGCCGCGACGACGAGGCCTGCGGCGAGTGAACCGAAGATCGTGGCGCGACGAGTGCGCCGCTGTACGGCGAGCACCGCGACGTACGACACCAGCATCACTACGCACACCACGAGCGAGACCCTGACCTGGCTCAGATAGATCGCGGCCATTCCAGCGAACGCCGCAACCACCGATGCCACGCGCTTCCACCAGGGAGCCAGGCCGATGGCGAACACCAGCCCGAGGAGCGCGGCGTACATGCCCGGACCCGCCACGGCGCCGGGGTTGTCGAACAACCCGGGCGGCCGGACGATCAGGCCGTTCGGCCCCATGTAGGTCACCGCTCCGAGGCCGAACGCCGACTCGGTCACGATGCGCGACATCTCCTGCGGCATCCAGGTCGCAGGATCGTAAACCTGCAGAACGCCCACGATCGCGTTCGCGCCGTTGCAGACGAGCAGTATGCCAAGCACGCGTGCGAGTTGATCGGCAGTGCGAACGCACGCGCCGGCCCAGAACAGCGGCGCAATCACCGACACGTAAAGTGCGAGATGCGCGACGCCGGCCATCATGGAGTTCGTCAGCGGATGCAGCATCATCAGCGCGACGTAGATCGTGGCGGCGACGAGCCACGGCTCGGCCGGGTGCGCGCGCCGGCGCACTCGCGGCGAGGTGGCCCAGACAACGAGGATGGCCGCGGAAATGACGAAGGAAGCGACGCGCAGGTAGAGACGGACCGGCTGCGTGCCCGGCAGAAACAACAGGGCGGGAAGCGCCGTCTGGGCGATGACGAACCATTCACCCAATCCCCATCCAGGGAAGCGTGGCGCGGTGACGGCCGGTGCCGGGGGGCGCAGCGCTGCTGGATGTGCGCTCAGCGCGTTCATCGATACTCGTGGCTTGGAGCCGTGCGTTCGACCCTCGGCGTCGGCCAGGACCACGATGCGGTGTGCTCGTACAGCGCGATCATCGACGCAGCAAGGCGCTCGGGGTTGAAACGGATCATCGCCGACTCCCGCGCGCGCGATCCCAGGCGAGCGCGAAGATCGGCGTCAGTCGCGAGGTGTCGGATGGCTGCCGCCAGCGCCCGGTGATCGCCGGGAGGCGTGACGAGCGCGTCGAATCCGTTGCTGACGATCTCGCGCGCGCCGCCAAGGCCGGTGGTCACGAGCGGCCGGGCGCACGCCATGGCTTCGGCTATCACCAGCCCGAACGGCTCCGGCTGCGTGCTCGCGTGAACGACGATGTCGAGCGCGCGAAGCGCGTGGTCGGCACGCTGGAACCCCGTGAAGCCAACACGGCTCCCGAGCCCCAGCGACAACGACAGGCTCTCGAGTGCCGCACGCGTGTTCTGGCTGCCGGCTGTCTGATACAGGGGACCGCCAACGATGTATCCGCGCACGGGCAGCTCGACTGGCAGATCCGCCAGCGCGCGCAGGAACGTCTCCTGACCTTTCCAGCGGCCAAACGTCGAGACCAGCCCGACGCGGACAATCGGCCGATCTGGCCGATCGAGCCCGCTCGACCGATCGAGATCGATCGTGTCGCCATGGATGCCGAATCGCTGGAGATCGACGGCATTGTGGATGGTGCGAATGGTACCGACCGCAGCGAGCGCGGCCTGTGCATCACGCGCAACGCTCTCCGAGTTCGCCACCATCGCCGTGCAGCGGTGCGCGAGACGGCGCAGCAGCCAGCGGCTGACGGGCCTGACAGAGACATACTCGTGCAGATGCCAAATCAGCGGTGTGCGTTTACAGCAGAGAGCTCCGAGAACATGCGCCTTGACGCCGTGGCTGTGAATGACGGACGGGTTGCAGCGCCGCAGCGTCGTCTTCAATCGCCGGACATGCGACGGAACAAGCAAGGCTGCGGACAGTAAGCGTGCCGCAGCAACTGTTCGGGCCGCCGGCCCCCTCTGCCGGGTCATGGCTGACTCGCCGAGTCGTGCAATGGCCGACGGAAACGGCAGGACCTCGCAAGCTGACGCCGTCACGCGCGCACGCGTCGAGCAGCGGGCCGGCGCCAGGGAGGATGACGGTGAACGACCAGTCAGGCCTATGGCGTCGCACGCTGCCGATCATCTCGAGAAGAGCAATTTCGGCACCTCCGAGTTGATCCGACGCAGCGAGACAGGCAATCCGCATCAGAGGAGCGGACGGGCGTCAGGTGATACCCACAGCATATGCGGCCATTCGGGCACTGGCATCGATCGGCGTGATGCCCTCCAGGGCATGAGCAGATCGCGGACGGTCGCCTTCCCTGCTGCCGATCGGCGATGGGCGGATGGCGAGTGATCGATGAGCCATCCAGCGTAGCCGGCAGCGGTGAGTGGCCTGACGCAGGATTCCAGCGACGCTCCGCGGCGAGCGAGCGCGTGCGGATGGCACTCGAGCAGCACGTATCGGTAGCGCCGCGCAGCAAGCCCTCGAACCATGCCCTCGAGCACGTCGTGTTCGGTCCCTTCGACGTCGATCTTCACCAGGTCCACGACGCTGAACGGAAGCTGCGTGTTCTGCGGCTTGACGACCTGATCGAGCAGATCGTCGAGCGCGACGGTGACGCCGGAGAAGTCGCCACGCTCCGCGCCTTCCGTCATCCGGCTCAGGCCGAGATTGCCACCATCGCTTGGATAGTCGACGAACGCCGCGACACCAGTCGCGGCTGCTGCCCCCAGTTCGAGCACGCGAACCTGCGCGAGGTCGTTCGACCTGACGTTGTCGCGCAACGTAGATGCGAGACGCGGATGCGGCTCGAGCGCGACCACCCTTCCGCCTGCCCCGACCAGGTGCGCGCACACGAGGGTGAAATATCCCCAGTTCGCGCCGACATCGAGCGCGGTCATTCCGGGCTCGAGGATCTGCGTCGCGAGAACGGTCTCCTGCGGTTCGTACCGCCCGGTGAAGCACGCTTCGCGCGAGATCGTGTCGCGAAGGTCGCAATAGAACGAAGCCGCGCCGAGATCCGCAGGCAGGCGCGCCACAAATGGCTTTCGGCCAAGCCGGCCGAGAAAATTGGTCGCCCGATATCGCCCGAACGGCAGCGCCCGGATGGCGGACGCCGACAACGACACCCAGAGAGGTGGCGTGTCAGCCATCCTTGCAGCCGACCATCAGCACGTTGTCCGACAAGGCACGCGGCAGCGCACGTGCCAGCAGCGCGGGATAGTGAAGGGCCGTCAGGGGAATGCGGCCGCGAAGGGAGTAATGGATCTCAATCTGGCTCAGACCACACTCGGTCGCGATGCGCTCCAGATCCACAGGCAGGAGCGCGGTACGATGCGCGGGATAGCTGGTCTCTGTGAACGCCGGGAACCGTCCGGTTGCCGCAAGCGACAGCACGCTGAGCGCGCTCGCCTGATTCGGCGTCGTCACCATCAGACACCCGCCTGGCGCGACGATCCGGACGAGCTCGCGGCAGAAAGCGCGAGGATTGTCGAGATGCTCGATCACTTCGATCGCCGTCACAACCCCGGCGCAGGCATCGGGCAGAGGAATGGATTCGATATCGAGATCAGCCTGAAGAAACCGCAAGTCCTGTTGAAACCGGCGGTGACGCACGACGTCGACACCGACGTACTCGTCAGCTAGTCCTGCGGCAAACTCGCGAAAATTGCCCGAGCCACATCCCACATCGACGAGCAGGCCCGGCAGTGACAGGTCGCGGGGTCTGCGCGCGACGACACATTGCAGCGCGTGAGCTGCGGCACGATAGATGGCATCGTTGCTTTCTCCGCCACTCTGGAGAGCGCGCTCGATGACGGCAGTGGCGCTCATGCCGCAGCAGCTTCGACAGCGGATCGCAGCACCCGCTCGAGCTGGGGTAACACACGGCCGGGCGCACACAGCGACTCAGCGCGCTCGTGCCCCGCCGCGCCAAGCTTCCGGCGCAACCCGGCATCACCGATGAGCTCGCCGAGCGCCACATCGAGCTCACGATCGTCACTGACGAGACGGCCGATGTCGGAGGACACGATCTCGACCGCTCCGCCGGCCGCAGACGTGATGACCGGCAACCCGCATTGCATGGCCTCCACGAAGACGACACCAAACGGCTCGGGCGAACGATTCGGCTGGCACAGAATGTCGGCCGACGTCAAAACGCTGCTCATGTCCGCCCGCTCGCCGAGAAATCTCACCCGCGCGCCAATCGACAGCGACGCAGCCTCGCGCTCGAGATGTTCCCGGTACCGACGCTCGCGCGGCCGCTGTGGGTCACCCGCAATCCACAACGTCCACGAACGCTGCCGCCTCAGGCGGCTGAGCGCTTCAAGCAAACGGCCATGTCCTTTCCATGCCTCCATCCTGCTCGCGATCAGAATCACCACATCGTCTGCGTTCGTGTCGAAGGCCTGCCGAATCTTTGTTCTGTCGAGATCGGTCGTACGCGGCAGATCGACCGGGTAGTAGACGACATGTGCGGGCGAGCGCGGCTGGATCCTGTGCGCGGTGGCCGCCGTCCAGCGGCTGTTGCAGATCATCAAGTCTGCCGTGACGTTCCGGCACATGCGCTCGAGCACCGGCCGCCCGGTAGCGGGATCGTGCTGCCAGAGCCCCACCCGGACGCCCGCGCGCCGGCCGACGCGCGCGAACAGTGCGTACGACCAGGGGCTGTGACAGATGAGCAGGTCGCAGCGCTGTTCGAGGAGCAGAGCACGCAGGCGCGCGCGGGCTGCGACGATTGACCGCGGGCGTCGAAGCCGGACATCACCGAGCAGGTTGACGAGGGCCCCGGTGTTCAGCAGCTCCTGATGGAATCTGCCCGGCGCGGCGACGGCGAACGACGAATTCACGCGCGGCGTGATGCCCCGGCACGCCGCCAGCGTGATCAGCACGCGCTCGATGCCGCCGAAGAGGCGGCCGCTGTTCAAGTGAAGGACGTTCAATCGTTGGTTGGCGTACGGGTTCTGGCTGAAGCCGGCCACGCCGGCTCCATTAGAAAAACCTCGGGAGAACCTCCACGGCATCGCCCGGGTGGACTGTGTCCTCCAGCTTCACGTTCTTGAGCACCACTTGTTTACCGTCGACGATGCGCGTGATGCGGACGCGGTTTCGGGACCCGCGCTCGGCAACCCCGCCAGCCATCGAGATCGCTTTCGCAACCGTCACATCGCCATCGAAGACGAACGGTCCCGGATTCTTCACATAGCCCGTCACGAAGAATGTTTCGGCTTTCGGGACGAAGATGGTGTCCCCGTCGTTGAGTGCGATGTGCTGCGCACGGCCGCTCTGGAGCTCCTCCATGCGCACCCTCTCAGGCGCAACGGGTGAAGCGGCCTGAGGTGAGGAGGTGGGGCGCCGGTTGATGAAAATGAATGGTCCGGCGTCGGGCAAAGGTGACCCGGCCCTGGCAAGCGCTTCCATCACGCTCATCGCTCCAGTAAGCGGAACCGCACCCGGCGTCCGAACCTGACCGGTCACGTAGACGACCTGGCTTCGGTACGCCTCCACCTCAATCGTGACCTGGGGGTTGACGAGGTACCCATTCTTCAATCGGCTCGTGACGTCCTGCTCGATCGCCCGCGCTGTCAGTCCAACCGCTTTCACACGTCCGATGAGCGGAAAGTCGAACGTTCCGTCGCTGTCGACGGTGACGACTCTGGTGAGATCGGATTCACCGAACACCGTGATGGCGAGACGATCCTGGACGCCGACCGTATATTCGGCGTTCGGCGGCCGCGGCCCCTGCGCAAGACTCAGCGCAGCAGCAAGGATGAGGAAGACCATGACTATTGTCCGAACGTGAACGTGCCGTAGAACCGACGCCGTTCGTAGCGCCGATCCGGTCGACCGCTGTGGCGATCGGTGTATTCCCAGTTCAGCGCAATGCGGGCGTTCTCACGAATCCGGTAACCGGCGCCAACGCCAATGAGGTCGGCGCGATCGGTTCTCGGGTCGTCGATTCCGCCAATGGCCCGATACCCCAGGCGCTCGCGGCCCACGGAGGCCTCGACATCCCATGGTCCGGCAAGATGATGCGTCACTCGAACGCGGACGCCGGTGCTCAGATAGTACGGCTCGAAATCTTCGAAGGAGTACTGCACATCGCGGTTCAGCCAGCCTTCGAACCTGGTTCGGTCCAGCAGCGTGTAGCCGAGCGAACCCTGCATGATGAATCCGGTGTAGTCGGGGATGGCCGGGCTCAACGGATTGAATCGTCGATACCCGAGCGCAAGCGAGCCATGGATCAACGCAATCGGATCGAACTGAAGGCCGGGCAGGATCCTGATCGAGTCCGAGTCCCGTTCGGGCGATTGATCGAATCGATCCTGCTGAACGGAGGCGAGCAGCTTGAATGTAGTGAGGGGCGTCAGGGCGATGTCGAGGGCCGCATCGGCCGCCTCGACACGCGAGTTCAGGTTACGCGGCAGCGAGACACCCTCGAAGGTCGTGCCCTCCTCGAACTCGAGGTCTGATACGCGTCCAGAAACGGTGAGCGCCGTGCGAGTGCCGATCGAGACCCTCGCACCGCCGCTGACGCTCCTGGAGAGGCGCGGCGCGCGCACGTCCAGTTCCGCGTTCAGGCGGTCGCGGGTCTCGAGGATCGCCGCGGTGGCAAACGGGCGAAAACGGCCGAGATCGACGTCAGCGCGCACTTCGTTCGCGTAGCTGATCGACCGCTGGTCGCTTGTTTCGGCGTAGTAGGTGAAACCGGTCGCGTTCCACGCCCCACAGCAGAAGACGCCCCGCGCGAAGACGGACGTCGAATCTCGGCGCAATTGTCGCCGTGAAATCACGGCGCGGCTCCTCCGCCGTGCGAAACACGTTGGAGTCCACGCCAAAGTCAGTGACGGCGATCGAAGGGGTGAAGCCAAACGGGCCGACGCGCATCCACATCGACTCGAGCGGATCGAGCGGCGGCGGCGCCTGCGCAAGCGCCAGCGAGGCGAAATGAAGATGGATGAGGACGGCGATCGCGGCAGAACGGCAGCTCCGAGCGCGTCTCACGCTCGGGATGCCTTTCTCCGCACGATCCCCAGCTGGCGGGTCTTGCGATAGAGGTTGGCGCGGTCAATGCCGAGCGTACGCGCGGCATCTCCCATGCGCCAGCCGTGAGCCTGAAGGACAGAAGTGATGTAGGCCCGTTCGAAGGATTCCCGGGCCTCGCGCAGGCTGATCATCCGTCGGCGCACGCGGCCGGCGTTCGACGCCGGAGCGATGCGACGGGTTGATCGTGAATGAGCGCGACGTGGCAGGTAGGAATGCTCCGCCCTCTCGGTTACACAGAGAGCGTACGCCTTGTTCGACGCCCGACGCACGTCGCGTCGGGACGGACGCACACGCGGAACCGAGGGCTGCGTGTCAGAAGTCCGCGTTCATGGTCGCAGGTGTTCGCCTGTGTGTCAATAACGACACAGAGATTTGGGGACGGGGGTTCAGGACGGGGGTTCAGGACGGGGGTTCAGGACGGGGGTTCAGGACGAGGGTTCATCACGAGGGTTCACGACGGGGGTTCACGACGCGGTTCACGACGGGGGTTCACGACGGAGGTTCCTGACGAGGGTTCGAGACGGAGTTCGCGGGCGCGTGGTCTCAATTTGCGACGGCGTACCTGTCGTTCGTGGTTCCTCGTCCGTGGTCCGTGGTCCGTGATTCGTGGTTCGTGGTTCGTGTTCGGTGGGCTTCCGGTCGTGTCGATCGGCGAGGCACCAACGAACGTGCACGAGCCACGGCGGCTCAGGTGTATCGATTAAGTTGCTGATTCGTATGAAGTTACGAGTTTTATGCGTTCCTGCGAATTGCGGCAGATTCGTCACGCTTTCCCACCCTCACGCCGCTTCGGTCTGGGACATAATGCCGATCCGCAGTCGAGGACGTTCCAGCATCAGAGGAAGGACACTACCGTGGCTACCACCATCGATCAGCAACAAGCGACGTCGAAGAGCGGCACGGATGCAGCACCAGCAGCCGCGCAGGAAGAGACCGGTGCTGCCAATCTCGACAAGGTTCGGGACATCCTCTTCGGTGGCCAGATGCGCGACCTCGATCGGCGGTTTGCCAGGGTCGAGGAACGCCTCGTCAAGGAAACGTCCGCACTCGAAGAGGATGTGCGGAAGCGGCTGAGCACGCTCGAGGGGTTTGCGCGGTCCGAGACCGAGGCGCTCGCGGAGCGGATCAAGGGCGAGTACGACGCACGCAGCGAGGCGCATGCGGATCTGCTGCGCCAGATGCAGGAGCGATACGCGGAGTTCGAGAAGAAGACCGGCCTCATCAACGATCAGCTGGCGCGGGCGCAGCGCGAGCTGCGGCAGCAGATCCTCGAGACGCATCAGCGGCTGGCCGACGAAATTCGCGAGAAGGTCGATGCCGTGCTCGCGCGGTTGCGCCAGGAATCGGACGATCTCCGAACCGACAAGGCCGATCGGACGACGCTCGCGGCGCTGTTTACTGAAATGGCGCTGCGGCTCACGCATCAGCCGGCGGGCAGAGACGATCAGGAGCCGCACCGTGGCTGACCAGGCGGTGCTCCCGCCCGGGCGCCGCGCGGAACGCGCGGGTGGGATTGATGAGACCGTCGATCCGGACGAGTCCGACGACCTGACGTCGTTGCGGGCGATCCTCGTCGGACCGGCCGAGCAGAAGATTCAGGCCCTGCAAGCGAGAATCGACGACCGCTTTGCCCAGGCGCGCGACGTTGGCGCCGTGCTGCCGCAGGCGCTGCTGCACCGCGCGTCCGATCCCGAGCTTGCCCGGGCACTGACGCCGCCGGTCGAGAGGGCCATCACGGCGTCGGTTCGCCGGGATCCCAGGCCGCTGGCCGATGCCTTGTTTCCGGTGATTGGTCCGGCGATCCGCAAGGCAGTCTCGGCCAGCCTCGCGTCGATGGTCGAATCGCTGAACCGCACGCTCGAGCACAGCCTCTCCGCGCGTGCGATGCAGTGGAGGTTCGAGGCGATTCGGACGGGCAAGTCGTTCGGCGAGATCGTCCTCCTCAAGACACTGTTGTTTCGCGTCGAGCAGGTCTTCCTGATCCACCGCAAGACCGGCCTCCTGCTTCAGCACGTGCGCGCGGGCCCTGCGCACGTCGAAGACGCGCAGCTGGTCTCGGCGATGCTCACGGCCATCCGCGATTTCGTGCAGGACTCCTTTCGAGTCCCGGAACAGGATTCGCTGGATGCGCTGAAGGTCGGCGAGCTCTCCATCTGGATCGAACAGGGCCCGGGAGCAATTCTCGCGGCGGTGATCCGCGGAACCGCACCGCCCGCGCTGCGGCAGGTTCTCCAACGGTCTCTGGAAACCGTTCATCTCCAGCACGCCGAAGCGCTCGACGCCTTTCAGGGCGACGCAGAGCCTTTCGAAGCCACGCGTCCTGTTCTCGAAGAATGCCTGGCAACCGAATACCGCCCCGAGACCGAACGGCGGCGTCGCGGTGGATTGATCTTCATATCGGTCTTGTTGCTGGCCCTGGCGGCCTGGGCCGCCTTTGCTTATCGCGACTATCGGCGTTGGAACGGTTACGTCCAGAGTCTACGAAACGAGCCGGGACTCGTCGTCATCTCGACAGGTCGCGCCAACGGCAAGTACGTCGTCGCCGGACTCCGCGACCCGCTCGCACGCGATCCGGGCGCGCTCCTGCAGCAGGCTCACGTCCCGGCAGATGACGTCGTCGGACAGTGGGAGCCTTACCACGCTCTCTTGCCGGGCTTCGTGTTGCCGCGAGCGAACGCCATCCTGCGACCGCCGTCAGGCACGAATCTGACTTTTCAGGATGGAGTGTTGCGCGCGGACGGTAATGCCCCCGCCGCCTGGCTTGCAGACGCCGCCCGCATGGCACCGCTCATCGCCGGCGTGAGCCGCTTCGACCCCTCGCCCGCTGTTCAGGCGCGAGTTCAGTCGCTGACGCGCGCCCTCGAGCAGGCGACGTTGCTCTTCGACCGCGGGTCGTCGCAATTGCGGCCCGGCCAGGAGCCGCAGCTTCGCGAGATTGCGGCGATCATCAACGAGCTTGGATCGCTCGCACCCGCTGCGAGTCGGACGTTCCGCATCGACGTCGTCGGACATACCGACGCCGACGGCTCCCTGCAGTCGAACCTTCCCCTCAGCACCACGCGCGCCACCCGGGCGATCGCGGCGCTGGGACTGCAGCGGTCGGAGTTTCTGGTTGTGAGCCCCTCTGGCGTCGGGAGCGACGATCCGGTCGTCCCCGGCGTGAGTGAGACGGAAAAGCAACGAAACCGCAGGGTCGCCTTTCGCGTCACTGTGGATCCGCCCGGTTCTGGAGAGAGCACGCGGCGATAATTCGGAACGCTGATGATTCAGAAAAAAGTCTGCATGCTGGGCGGGTTCGCTGTCGGAAAGACGAGCCTCGTTTCGCGATTCGTAAGGAGCATCTTTTCGGACAAGTACTTGACGACGGTCGGCGTGAAGATCGACAAGAAGACGGTGAAGGCAGGCGACCGCGAGGTCACGCTGGTGCTCTGGGACATCAACGGGCAAGACGAGTTTCAGGATGTCCAGGAGTCTTACCTGCGTGGAACGTCAGGGTATCTGCTCGTGGTGGACGGCACGCGGCGCCAGACGCTGGAGACCGCCTCGCAACTTCAGCAGAAAGCCGAGGCCGTCGCCGGCAAGGTGCCGTTCGTCGTCGTGCTGAACAAGTCGGACCTTGCCCCCGAATGGCAGGTCGACGAGCGTGGGATCGTGAAGTTGGCCGAACAGGGATGGCCGATCGTGCGCACCAGCGCGAAGACCGGCGAGGGCGTGGAAGAGACGTTCCTGAAACTGACGCTGGCGATGCTGGAAGAGTAAGATGGCTGAGCCGCCCACGGTCATGAGAGATTCGCTTCCGCTCGATCTGATGCAGGCGCTCGAGATGTTCGCGCTCGAGCGGATGCCGGACTACACCTACTCTCCGGTCACACCGCCTCCCGCGTGGTTCCGGCACATCCTGCCGCTGACCGACGTCAGCGGACCGTTGATGCTCGCGGGGGTTTTGCCTTACCTCGAGCGGTTCCTCAGTGAGGCCGAATCTTTCTGGCGTGAGGGAACGCGCCGCTCACTGGTGTCCGGCACGTTCGCTGCGCCCGGCGGATCGGAGGAAGTGCTGCTTCGAGCGTGCGCGCTCAATCTCGGCCCGCGCTGCCTGTTGGTGCTCGAGCGACTGCGAGGGCAGGAGGAAGTCCGCGACATCCTGCAGAAGGCGCGAGAAAACAAGCTCGAACACGAGCAGCTCCTCAGACGGGTCGAGTCGTTGCGGAGCCCGATCACCTCGTTGTCGCGGCTGACCAGCGAGCTCGTTCAAACAGGGCTGACCAGCGCGCAGCGGGAATTGGTCGAGGGAATCACCGCCGCGTTGACACGAATCGACGCGGTGGCCTCGGAAGTGCTGCCGCAGAAGCCGCGCAGCTGACGGTTTCAGTCCCGAGAGTCCACGGCGACGAGACGCTGGAATGTCCCTCCTGCGGCGGCAAGCGATTCCCATGTTCCCTGTTCGACGACCCGGCCGCGATCGAGCACCACGAGCTTGTCAGCGTCGCGGATCGTGGACAACCGGTGCGCGATCACGATTGTCGTGCGACCGCGCGCAGCGTTCTGGAGCGCCTGTTGAACCAGCTGCTCGGATACGTTGTCCAGGTGGGATGTGGCCTCGTCGAGCACGAGGATTTGCGGATTGCGAATAACGGCGCGTGCGATGGCGATCCGCTGCCGCTGACCACCGGACACCATCACGCCGCGCTCGCCGACCAGGGTATCCAGACCTTCTGGCAGCGATGCGACGAACTCCTCGAGGTTGGCAATCTGCACGGCACGATTCAGCGCAGCCGTGTCGATCCCCTCGCAGCCGTACAGGATGTTCTCGCGCACGGTGCCGTAGAAGAGGAACGCGTCCTGTTCCACGAGCGCGGTCGCCCGGTGCCAGCTTTCCGGAGAGAAACTCCAGGTATCACGGCCATCCGCTGTCACGCTACCAGCCGAGGGCGCGCGCAGGCGTAAAACGATTGCCGCGAGCGTCGACTTGCCCGATCCCGAGGGCCCGACGATCGCGACGGTTTCGCCCACTCCCACGCTGAAGCTCACATCGTCCAGTGCCAGCGTTCCGTTGGGATAGCGATAGCTGATTCCCTCGTAGCGAAGCTCCCGGCGGAGAGTCGTAAAGGGATCGGTTCCGAAAGGCCGGCTCGGGTATTCAGGCGTTTGCAGCCAGGTCTGAACCTCGCGCACCCCACCCGCCAGATAAAAGAGGTGTCCCTGGAGGCCCCAGAGCTGATTCAGCAGGGGCAACAGCCGCAGTAGAACGAAACCAAAGGCGAGCAGATAACTGCTCAGCATGAACCCGGGCCGGACGAGCAGGACGTACGCGCTCGCCACGATCAACATGCCGCCGGCAACGGCCAGTGTTTCCGTCAGCGGAAAGAGCAAGGATGTCGCGTGACTGCTACGCTGTTCGGCTTCGGCCTGTGCGACGTTCCGTGCGTGAAATCGATCGCGCTCGCGGCGCTGGGAATTCGTGACACGCTGGGTGCGAATGCCGGCGAACGTTTGCGCCAGCGCCGACGCCAGCTGGTTGTTCGTGTCAGTAACGTCCTCGCCGGCACGAGTCAGCCGTCTGTACACGAACGTCAACGTCGCGCCGAGTGCGATGCTGAGCGCCAGAACGAGAATCGTCAGCGGCCAGGACAGATACACCAGCGCCGCTGCATAGAAGAGCGCGATGCTCGTGCGCTGCAGCATCCCCAGGAGCACGTCGATGGAGGTCGTGGCGCGATAGGTCTCGAGCAGGAACACATTCGAGAGCTCGCCGCCTGGCGTTCGATCGAACACGTCGAGGTCGGCGCGCTGCACCCGCCCGAACAGGGTGTTCCGCAAGCTGATTGAGACTTGACGCTTCAGATTGGCCGCGAGGATCTGTGACGTGTAGAGCGCGACGTTCTTGGCTGCAATCGCGGCGATGATGGCCGAACAGACGGTTGAGACGTAGAACGCCGGCGACCGGCCCGGAAACGTGCGCTGGAGCCACTCGATCGGACGCATCGGTGTGGCGTTCTCGCCGCCGAGCAACAGGTTCAACAACGGAACCAGCAGACCGACGCCGATCCCCTCGAAGCACATCACCAAGAGGGAGCTGCCCACCACCGCCACGAACAACCAAGGCCGCTCGGCGACGTAGGGTCTGAGATATCTCAGGATGTTGGCGAGCTCAGCGAGCTGATGCAGCCAGGACTTCAAGCGTTGCGCTAAGGATAACGCCGGGAGGACTGATGAACCAGCGCGATCAGCGCCTCCGCCAAGTCCTGCGTGCGATTCGCCTGCTGGAACCGCGCGGCTACGGTGGCCGCGCCCTCAGCGATCGTCGCACGAAGCGACGGTTCGGCCTGGAGCCGCCGGACCGCTCGAGTGATGGATGCGGCATCCCTGTGCGGAACGATGAGGCAACTTTCGCCGTCGCGCAAGGCGTCCACGGCCACACCGACTGCGGTGGTGACAATCGGCAATCGCGACGCCATCGCCTCGGTCAGGGCGCGGCCAAATCCCTCATAGAGGCTGGGAAACAGGAAGACGTCAGCCTCCGAGTAGAGTTGAATCAAATCCTCGCGATCGATTCTCGGAATCACACGAACGCGGCTTTGGAGGGGGACGTCGAAGGCGGACAGGACCGTCTGCTGGCTTGCAAGGGTGCCGGCACACACCAGCGTCAGCTCGGGATCCTGCCGCATCAGCTCGGTCGCAGCGTCGACGAGATACGGAACCCCTTTCATCGGCAGCCACTGCCCCACGAACAGCATTGTTCGCATGGCCTGAAAGGACCTCGATCCGGAAAAGAAGTCTCCTGGAACGCCGTGAGGCATCACGGCTATCCGATCCGGCGGAGCCCAGCCGGACGAGACCAGCCAACCGCGCTCCTCGCTGTTCAGACAGAACACACGCGACGCGGCGCGGCAGGACGTCTTCAGGAAGAACGGCATCAAACGTTCCTGAAGAAACCGATAGCGCCGGCTCAAGGATCCGATTCCGTGACCTCCACGGCGCAGTTCCCGGTGATACAGCGGCTCGAGACCATGAAAGGAGACGACGCCCGGGACTCCGGCGGCGCCGAGCGCACCGAGCGCGCGCCAACCCGCGTAACTGTGAAAGACCACGACATCGTAGGCGTCCAGATGCGATAGCATCCAGCGTCGGACGACGGACGGGTAAAGGAGCGGAACCAGCCGGCCGTACCGCGGTTGAAAGTTCAGATCGTCCGGCGTCACGATGTCCAGGGAGCTGCCGGCGGCCGCCAGGTGTTCGGCGAGCGCGCGATACGCGATGTAAACCGCCGAATGTTCGTCCTTCGGAGTTTGCAGCACGGCGGCGAACCGGAAGGGCATGTGGATTTTTGCCGTGGTTCGTGGTTCGTGGTTCGTAGCTCGTGACTCGCAGAACAACACGCGTTGGACAGGTCGGGGAGATTATCGATGAATCGCCGGACGTTTCTGCAAAGAGTTTCGTTGCTGCCTGCGGTGGTGCCAGCGATTGGCAGACAGTCGCCAGCTGGCGGGCAGGCGCCGGTGCGCAAGCCGCCGTTTCCGTATGTCGACGGGCTGTCATTCATCGGCAACCCGTTGGACGTGGCCAGGTCGGGTCTCTCGGCATTCATCAACGACGTCTCAACCGCCGAACGCCTGCCGACGCCGGACGGCAGCGTCAAGTACTTCCGATCGTTCGACGCCTGCAATCGATCGATCAACGCCGCGCGGAAACAGCTGGCCGACGGCGCGATTCCCGGGGCCTTTCTCGCGACCAGCGGACGCGCTATCAGGGATGCCTACGCGGCCGGGCGCACGGCGGTCTTCTTTCAGTTTCAAGGCTGCGAGCCAATCGGCGACGACCTGACACGGCTGGAGCATTTCCACAAGCTGGGTCTTCGCGTGCTCCAGATCACCCACCACAACGACAATCTTTGGGGTGGCGGAGCGATTCAGAAGACCTGGACCGGCCTGACCAAGCTCGGACGCGAGGGCGTCGAGCGGATGAACGCGCTCGGCATCATCGCCGATCTCTCGCACGCGTCGGAAGTCACGGCGCTCGACACGCTGGCCGTCAGCAAGCGGCCGGTCATCCTTTCGCATGGCGGCGCGCGGGCGCTGGTACCGAATGCGCGGTGCGCGCCCGACGACGTCATCCGCGGCGTCGCCAGTTCCGGCGGTGTCATGGGCATCTTCATGATGAGCATGTGGCTCACGACGGATCCCACGCCCACTGTAGAGGGCTACGTGCGCCAGATTCGCCACGTGATCAAGATTGGCGGCATGGATGCGGTCGGCATCGCCAACGACTACCCGCTGGCAGGAGAATCCGCTGCGGCAAAGGCGGGGAACGATAACGCGAAGATCATCAGCAACTACTACGAGTGGTGGGACTCGGTCGCCAAGGAAGGCGTGCTCGGCTTCGACACGCGGCCGCCGCACGCGGTCATACCAGAGCTGAACGACATCAACCGCATGTTCTCGATTCAGGCGGCTCTCGAGCGATCGGGGTTCAAGACGCCAGAGATCGAGAAAATCATGGGTGCAAACTGGATCCGCGTCCTGACCGATAGTCTGCCGGCGGACACCGCTCAGTAACGAACCAGCGCCCGCGCGGCACGCTCGATCTCGGCCTCCGACGGCAGGAAGAATTCTTCCAGGGGCGGTGAATACGGCACGGGCGTGTCCAGCGCACCGATGATCCGGACCGGCGCGTCGAGCGACTCGAATGCCTCCTCCTGCACGATCGCGGCAATGCTTTCGCCGATCCCCCCCGTCCGCGAGTCTTCATGCACGATCAGCACGCGGCTGCAATGCCGCGCGACCGTGAGGACTGCCGCACGATCGAGCGGCACGAGCGTCCTCAGATCGAGAACGGCGGCGTTGATGCCGTCAGCCGCCAGCGTGCTGGCAACGCGCATGGCGGTGTGGACATAGGCGCCGTACGAGATGATCGCGAGATCGTCACCGGCGCGGCGAAGCGCCGCTCTCCCAATCTCGAGTGGCGCCGGCGCATCCGATCCGAGCACCTGCTTGATCCGCGGATCGCGGTAGAGCGCAATGTGCTCGTAGTAAAGCACGGGATCGGGATCGGCTACGGCGCTCGCCATCAGCGCACGCGCGTCGTACGGTGTCGAGGGCACGACTATCTTCAAGCCTGGCGTCCGGTAGAACCACGGCTCCGTGTTCTGGCTGTGATACGGCCCGGCATGACGCAAGCCCCCCCACGGCATGCGCACCACCATCGGGACCGACCCGCCCCACCGGTAGCGGATCTTGGCCGCGTTGTTGACCAGCTGGTTGAAGCCGGTCGCAACGAAGTCGTTGAACTGCATCTCGCCGATCGGCCGTTGTCCGGCCAGCGCGGCGCCGACGCACACGCCGAGCACGGCGCCTTCAGCGAGGGGCGAATTCAGGATCCGATCGCCGAAGTCTTTGAGCAGCGGTCTGAGCAGGAGAAACGCATTCCCGTAGTCGCCACCGACATCTTCGCCGTACACGAAGACACGCGGATCGGCGCGCAATGCGTCGCCCACACCCAGCATCACGGCTTCGAGGAACGTGTTGCCCTTGCGATCGAACTCGGGGCCGTTCTCGACGTCAGGCAGCTTCGGATCGAAATCGACAGCGGACCGTAGCTGGGGATCGAGCACCTCCAGCCGGACGCGAGGGGTGTCGCCGGCAAAGACGTCCTTGCCCGCATCCTCTGCCTCGGGCCACGGCGCATCGATTACCGCCCGGGCCTGCTCTTCGACGAGCGCGTCCGCCTCTTTCTTGAAAACCGCCGTATCGTCCGCGCCGATGACGCCTTCCTGCGTAAGACGCGCGGAGTACAGCGCAATCGGATCGCGCGCCGACCAGTACGCATACAGCTCCCGGTTCGCGTATCCCTGCTCGGACAGGACCGGATATTCCCACGACGCCTGGGGATCCTTGCCGAGGTACAGCATGTCGTCGTGGTGCGCGTGACCGCACATGCGCATGCAGACAAGCTCGATGAGCGTCGGTCCGCGGCCTTCCCGTGCACCTTCCACGGCCCAGGCGAAGGCTGCCGCGATCTCGTCCGGATCGGTGCCGTCGATGGTGATGCCAGGGATGCCGTAGCCGGCCGCCTTGTCTGCGAACACGCGCACGGCAGACTGGTCGCGTACGGGCGTCGACAGTGCCGTCTGGTTGTTCTGGACGCAGAAGATCGCCGGCAGGCGACGGGCAGCGCACAGGTTGATCGCCTCGTGCCACTCGCCGAGCGACGATCCGCCTTCGCCGATGAACGACAGCGCAACTCGTCCGCTCTTCTCGCGCGCGAAGGCCAGGGCCATCCCAGCTACGTTCAGCGATCCGATTGCCAGCGGAGCCGCAGCCGGCAACACGCCATAGTCGAGATCGCCGGCGTGCAGGTCCTTTCCATTCATCGGCGGGCCCACTCTTGGCCATCTGCGCCGACAGCACCATGCGAACGGCCGCCGCATCCGGTCGCATGGCGAGCGCTACACCGAGGTCGCGAATCACCGGCGCGACGACATCGCCAATCCACCGGCCGTCTCTGCGGAACGCAACGCCGCGCCGCAGGCGAATCCCGGCGGCGTAGATCGCTTCCTGCCCGAGCGAGCGAAAGCCCTTCCCTTGAAATGCGGCGTCACCGTATCGCACCTCGCCGCCGGTGAAGAAAGTCTTGAGCCGGTTGTCGGTCGCGCGGGTGAGGATCATGCCGCGGAGGATCTCGCGGCGTTCGTCAGGCGTGAGGCTGGCGCGAATCTCTGCACGCCGGAGGAACCCGTCGCAGGCGTCGAGGAATTCGTCCACGGCAGCGCTTCGCCGCTCGATGGCGCTGACGCCGGGCGTGGTTTCAGCGAGATCGGACAGCGGGAGCTTCGTCTGGCTCAGGGCTTTGCGTAGCTCGGCCCGCAGGTGAGGACGCAGAGCCTCAGCTAAGAGGTGGCTGGCACCTTTGCCGGAAAGCCGGCTGGCACCTTCGAGGGCGGCCAGCGCCGGTTCCAGCGCGAAAGGATAGCGTTCGGCGACGAATGCGCCGAAGCGCTTCGCCAAATCGATAGCGGTCGCTGCCGAAGTCCCGGACATCGGCCGATGGTACCGCAACTCAACCGGTCAGCGGACCTGGACGTGACGCGCCAGGGCCTGCCGGACGAAGTCCTCGATGTCGGCAGCGGGCCTGGCGCCCGCGGTCCGCGCTATCTCTTGCCCATCCATGAACACGGCCATGGTGGGAATCGATCGGATCTGGAACCGTTCGCCCAGCTCCGGAAGCGCTTCGGTGTTGACCTTCACCACCAGCCAGCGTCCTGCATTCGCTTGCGCAACCTTTACCAGTTCCGGCGCCACAACACGACACGGGCCACACCACGGTGCCCAGAAGTCAACGACGACAGGCTCCTGGGTTGACCTGACAAGCGCGTCGAACGCTTCAGCTGAAGGAATTTCAACCGGCTCCGCGGTGGTTCCAAGCGTCGTACCGCACTTGCCGCATTTCGCCTCTCGCCCGAACGGCACACGGTTGCGCTGCCCACAGCTGGGGCAGGTCACGATGATGCCCTTCGTATCCATCGTAGGCATGTCTTTAAAGATACCGTCGTCCGTGAGCCGTAGGCCCGATCGGCTTCGTGCGAATTCGTGGGTCCTGTAGGCTCGACCTTAAGGTCGGGCCTACAGGTGGCGCAACAGCGAATTCACCTCCGCCCCCATCGCGCGCTTCAGCGGGCCGGCGCTGGCGGCGGCGACGACAGCTGCGAGGATGAGGCCGGTCGCGGCGAGGGTCACTGGATCGAAGGGCGAGATGCCGAACAGGAAGTCAGCGAGCAGCCGGCCGGCGGCGAGGGCCATGAGTGCGCCAATCGCGACGGCGAGCGCAGTCGCACGCGCCGTCTCGCCGGCAGCCGATCGGAGAAGCGTCGCCGCAGGCGCGCCGAGCGCCAGACGGATCGCAAGCTCGCGCAGGCGCTCGCTCACTCCGCAGGCCAGCACGCCGTAGAGTCCGATGGCGGCAAGCACCATCGCAATCAGTCCGAACGCGCTGCCGAGGCCTGCGGCCAGCCGATAGGGGTACAGCATTACGCCGAGGTGCTCGGACATCGTTCGCGCTTCGAACACCGCAACTGCCGGATCCAGGTCGCTCACCGCACGGCGCAGCTCCGCGATGCTCTCGGCTGGCGCTCCCGGCGTGCGAACGATCAGACGCAGCAAGCCGGCATGGCCCTGCGTCAACGGCCGGTATACCAGTGGCTGCGGCGGCTCGCCGAGCGTCTGCACTTTGACATCCGCCGCGACACCCACGACGCGTACAGAGACGTTCGACCCATCGAACCGAATCGTCTGACCGACGGCGTCGGTTCCTGGCCAATAACGTCGCGCGGCCGCCGCGCTGACGACGGCGGCCGGAGCCGCCCTGCTCTCCTCGTCCGGGCTGGCGAAGCCGCGGCCGCGAACGATCGGGATACCCATCGCCTCGAAATACCCCGCTCCAACCTGCGCGACCTGCACAATCCTGACGTCTGTAACGTCGGGTCCCGTCGACACCGAAGCCGACTGATTGCCGTACAAATCCAGCGGCACGCGCGAGGTGACCGCCGCAGCGTTGATGATCCCCCGCTGCTGAAGCGACGACGTCAAGCGATCGTAGAAGCGATGGGCGCGATCATCGTCGTATCCGCTCATTGAAAGATTCAGAGAAACGTAGGCGGTGCGATCCAGATCGAACCCCGGTGTCACGCGATCCGCGTGCGACAAGCTCCGGGCGAGAAGGCCTGCGACAGAAATCAGCGCGATCGCGATCGCCAGTTGCGGAACGAGCACGGCATCTCGCAGGCCGAACAGACGGCGCCGGACGCGGCCGGACGGCTGACGCATCGATCCGGCCGGCGCGGTTCCAGACGTTCGAAACGCCGGAACGAGCGCGAAGCCCATCGTCGCGGCAACGGTCACCGCGATGGTGAAAAGCGTGACCCGCGAGTCGATCACCGTGTTCAGCGATACCGGGACAGGCAGCTCCGGACGCCAGGATGCCAGCGCGGTTGCAAACCATCCCGCGACGATCAAGCCACCAGTACCTCCGACCGCAGACAGCAGGGTGCTTTCGACGAGCAGTTGACGGATCACGTCAGCCCTGCGCGCACCAATCGACAGCCGAATCGCCACCTCCCGACGACGTGCCAGGCCGCGTGCCAGCATGACGCCCGCGATATTCGCGCACGCCACGACCAGCACCAGGAAGGCCGCAACCATGACGGCCCCGGAGGCCGCAAAAATCGCGCGATCGCCGTCTGGATGCACGATGACATCGGACGACGACAGGACCCGGAACGTGCGGCCTTTGTTGCTGACCGGATACGCCGCCTGGAGGCGGCTTCCGATCACGGCGCTCGCCGCGGATGCGTCCGCGACCGACGCACTATCCTCGAGACGGCCCTTCACGAACATCCAGCGTTCGTTTCGGTTGTCCAGCTGATCCTTCCTGAGCGCGCCCATCATCGAGACCGGCGCCCACACGTCCGCCGAGAGAGCGCGGACCAACAACCCGCCGAATTCCTTCGGTGCGACGCCGACGATCGACCACTCGCGGCCGTTCAGCGAAACACTCCTGCCGACCACTGACGGGTCGGCGTTGAACCGCCGTCGCCAGAGCCGATCGCCAATCACGACCACCGGTTGCGCGCCGCGCTCGCCTTCCGCGGCTTCGAACCCGCGGCCCAGCTGAAGCCTGACCCCGAGCAGCGTGAAGTAGTTCGCCGTAACCAGCTCACCGAAGATCACTTCGCTCGATCGACCATCCGTGACGGTCGTCATGAGCCCGCTGTAGCCAAGCGCGTCAACGAATGACGAATTAGCCGCGCGGAGATCCTGATAGTCGGGGTACGACAGGCCGCCGTATCCGGTTCCGTCTGGACCGCTCGTGTAGACGTTCACCAGTCGATCGGCATGCTCGATTGGTAGCGGCGCGAGGAGCGCCGCGTTGATCAGGGTGAAGAGGGCGCTGTTGGCGCCGATCGCCAGCGCCAGCGTGAGGATGATGGCCGCGCTGGACCCGGGCCGAAGCCTGAGCAGCCTGAGGGCGTAGCGAAGATCGGTGAGGGCCATGTGGCCCATATACGGACCTCAGGTTCAAGCCGTTCAGTCAGATACGGCCAATTCTCCGGGAACGATCGGGCGCGTCCGAGGAAGGAGTCCGCGGCGCGCCATGTTGCCGACATAGGCCAGCACGCCGATGAAGACGGCGAGCTTCAGGCCGTCCATCACAGGAGTCTGCGGCAGCACCTTCCACAGCAGCCACAGGATCGGCTGCGCGATGCAGACGGCCCAGACCGATCCGTAGAAGTAGCGCCGCTCGTGGCCCTCGTTCTGGGTCGAACGCCTCACACGCGGAAGCTGCCCGATGGCCCCGAGAAACCAGATGGTGCCTGCGATCGGAAAATACGCGGCATCGTAGAGCTGACGGAGCCGCCACTCGCCAGTGAACGTCGCGATCGCGAGCCCGGCGATGTTCAGGACCGCAAAAGCGATGACTTCGCTCCAGGCAACGGTGTAACAGACCCGCCGGTAGAGAGGGTTCGGTCGATCTTCCGTGAATCGAATGATGTAGGGACGCGGCTCGACCCCTGGCAATCGGCCCCGGAGGCCGGCAATGCCGGTCCCGACCAGTACTGCGCCAAGCCAGAGCAGCATGCGCGTGTCGAACCCGCGCTCGAACAAGTCGAAGGTCAGCGGACCTGGGGCGATGAAGAACACCCAGATCCAGATCGGCCAATGCGCGAGCCGGTAGCTGATCTTGTTGCGCTCGCGGATACGTCGATCGCTCGCCAGCTCGATGCGCTCGGCGTGGCCGAGCTGACGTTCGTAGGAAGGTGGAAGTAACGGCCAGGACACGAGTTCCTCACTGTAACACGGTCGAATTGCAGCTGCCGTGGTTCGTCAGCTCGTCGCTCGTCGCTCGTAAAACGTCTCGAAAGGCGATTGCGAGCCACGAGCGACCACGACGACGAACACACGAACCTGCAACAGTGCTCGTATAGAGGTCTACCATGCGTCTCGTCCAGGACTTGCGTTTCGCCATCCGAGTCATTCTCAAGGACCGTTGGTTCACGGCCGTCGCGGCACTCGCGCTGGGACTGGGCATCGGCGTCAACACCACGGTCTTCACCTTCGTGAACGCCGTCCTCATGCGAGGGCTGCCGTTCGATCGGTCCCACGAGATCTACTACGTGGGAAGCCGTCAGCTGCCGGATGGCGACCCGAATCCGGCGTCATACCCGGATTTCCTGGACTGGAAGGCACAGTCGACGGCCTTCGCCGACATGGGGGCGTTCAGGAACGAGACGATGAACGTCAGCGAGGCCGGGCGGCCGCCCGAACGGGTCTCTGGGCTGTTCGTCACCGCAAACACGTTCCGGATCCTCAGACAGAGCCCGTTTCTTGGCCGCGACTTCACCCCTGATGAAGATCGCAAGGAAGCGGCCCCCGTCGTGATCATCGGCTACAACCTGTGGCGCACCCGCTACGGCTCGGACAGGATCGATTCTCGGACGCACAATCAAGGTCAACGACGTGGCGTGCACGATCATCGGCGTGATGCCGGAAGGGATGCGCTTTGCGTTGACCAACGATATGTGGCGGCCTCTGGTGCCGGACGCAAAGCTCGAACGTCGCGACCAGCGCGGCATCAACGTTCTCGCCCGGGTCAAGCCGAATGTCTCGCGTGCGCGTGCGGAGGAAGACATCACGGCGATCGCGAAACGACTCCAGCAGGAGTACCCTGCAACGAACAAGAACGTCGACGCGGAGCTGATGACGTTCAACGAGCGGTATAACGGCGGGCCGATCCGCTTCATCTTTCTGGCGCTGCTCGGTGCCGTCGGCTTCGTCCTGCTGATCGCCTGTGCGAACGTCGCCAATTTGCTCCTGTCACGCTCGGTCCATCGGGCTCGAGAGATCGCCGTCCGATTCGCGCTCGGCGCCAGCCGTCCCCAGGTCATTCGTCAGTTGCTGATCGAGAGCACGCTTCTCGCCTGCCTGGGTGGACTCCTCGGACTGGGGCTTACTTATTTTGGCGTGCGGGCCTTTGAAGCGGCGGTGTCGGATGTGGGCAAGCCGTTCTGGATCGTCTTCAGGCTCGACCCGACGGTCTTCGCGTACTTTGCGCTGATCTCGATAGCCACAGGCATCCTCTTCGGCCTGGCCCCAGCTCTTCAGGTCTCGAAGACCAACGTCAACGAACTCCTGAAGGAAGGCGGCCGCGGCACTGCCGGTGGCCGCCGTGCGCGTCGGCTGACCTCGGCGATGGTGATTGCGGAGTTGACGCTGACGCTCGTGCTCCTCGCCGGCGCCGGATTGATGATGCGCAGCTTTCTGAAGCTGTACTCGCTCGACATTGGAATCGATACGAACAACCTGCTGACGATGCGGACACAGCTGTCGCAGCAGCGCTACGAAACTCCCGAGCTGCGCCGCGTGTTCGCCGATGCGGTGCTTACCCGGCTCGGCGCGGTCCCAGGTGTGCAGCGTGCCGCGCTCACGTCGTACGCCCCGATGATGGGCGGGGATTGGCGCGGGTTCGCAATCGAGGGCCGCACGCCGCCCGCGGATGTCGAAGCGCCACGCGGGTCGGTAGTCGTGGTGACGCCCGGCTACTTCGACACGCTTGGCGTGTCGGCGCAGCGTGGACGGCTGTTCCGGGATACCGACGGATCGGCAGGCAACGAGGTCGTCGTCGTCAACGAGCGATTCGCCGCACGCTACTTTCCCGGCGAGGATGCCGTAGGCCAGCGTATCCGGCTCACCCCCGTCAGCGAATCCAGCGCCGAACCGTGGCTGACCATCGTCGGCGTAACACCGGTCGTCCGCCAATCGAACCCGCAGGACCTTCAGCCGAGTGCCGTCATCTACCTGCCGTTCCGCCAGCAGCCCTTGCAGGGCATGAACATCCTGTTGCGCACGGCCGGTCCGCAGGCGTCGATCGTGGGCTCGGTGCGAGACGCCGTACAAGCTGTCGATCCCGAGCAGCCCGTGTTCTCAATCATGACGATGGATGAGGTGCTGGCCCAATCTCGATGGCCGTACCGGGTGTTCGGAACGATGTTCGCGCTCTTCGCGCTCATCGCCCTCGTCCTGTCAACGGTGGGAATCTACGCCGTCACTTCGTATGCCGTGTCGCAGCGGGTGCAGGAGATCGGCGTGCGGATGGCGCTCGGCGCGCAGCCCCGCCAGGTCTCGTGGCTGATTCTGCGATCGGGGCTGACGCAGCTCGCGATCGCGCTCATGCTCGGTCTGCCAGGTGCCTGGGGCGTCGGTCAGGCGCTCGCCAGCGTCGTCGCCCAGATTCCACCGACCGATCCGGTTACCTTCGTCGGGATCATCGCGCTGCTGACGACGGTGACCATCGCCGCCTGCCTGATTCCGTCATGGCGCGCGACGCGTTTGGATCCGCTGACAGCGTTGCGAGTCGAGTGATGGGATCGAGGACGGAGGGGACGGAGGCGAGGGACGGAGGGGACGGAGGGAACGGAACAGGCTTCAAAAACGGAGAAACGGAGACACGGAGCCACGAATTACGTCACGGCTCACCTGCCGATGCCGGCCCGGCCAGGGGCCGGGCCGAGCGATCAACCGACACCCCGTGGGCACAAGCTGCGTGTGACGCGTGGGCAGCTTGCGCCCGCGGGGTGTCGGTTGATCGCCCGCCGCGCACGCGGCGGCATCGGCGTACCCCATCACAACCGCCTTCCTGCCTCCGTTCCTCCGCGTCTCCGAGTTGAAGCTCGTTCCGTTCCCTCCGTAACCTCCGTTCTCGCCGGAGGCCCGTTCTCGCCGGAGGCCCGTCCTCGCCGGAGACCCATTCACCCCTGCGGACGCGCTGCGCGAACGGCATTCGCAGTAAGCTGCGGTTCGTGCGATCACTTGTCTCAGCGATTCTGATCCTCACGGCATCAGCCCCGGCCCTCCTCCAACCCACCCGTCCGGATCTGGTGATCACCCGCGTGACGGTGATCGATGCCGAAGGCACCCCGCCCGCGGAACGAACAGTGATCGTGCGCAACGGAGCGATTTCAGAGATCGCGAGTGTCGAAGACGACGTGCCGGATGCGGCGGTGACGATCGATGGGCGCGGGAAGTTTCTGATTCCGGGTCTATGGGACATGCACGTGCACCTGTCGATACGCCCGGAACCGCAGCTCGCCGAGCGCGTGATGCTGCCGGTGTTCCTGGCCTACGGCGTCGTCGGTGTGCGTGACATGGGAGGACCCGCGGCACGCGTCCTCGAGATTCGCGACCAGGTGAATCGCGGCGGACTCACGGGCCCTCGAATCATCACGCCTGGCCCGTTCATCGACGGACCGGGTGAAACCGAACCGACGTTCCGCCGTGCGGCAAATGCCAACGAAGGCAGAGCGGCGGTTCGCGAGCTCGTTAAGGCCGGCGTGGACTTCGTAAAGGTTCAGGCGAACCTCACGAAAGAGACGTACGACGCGATCGTCGACGAGGCCAGAGCGCGCAAGGTCGTAGTGGCCGGACATGTGCCGGTCGCGCTTCCACTCGCCGACGTGATCCGCGCGAATCAGCGGAGCATCGAGCACATCTCGCCGGCGCTCGTGGGCGACGGTGGCGTGTTGTTCGCGTGTTCGTCACGCGAGTCGGAGCTTCGCACCGAGCTGCTGGCGATCGAGACGGGAGCGGGCGACACTCAAACCGGAGCAGGTTCGAGCGCGTGAAGCCGCGTTGCGTGCCGATCTCGTGAAGAGCTTCGATCCCGAGCGCGCGCGTGCGATCGGGCGTCAGTTGAAGGACCGCCAGATCTGGCTCGTGCCGACGCTCATCTGGTCCAACAGTTTTCGACCCCTGGCTGCTACGGACAACGGCGCCGATCTGCCACTGGACATCGTGCCGCCTGAAGCACGCAAGCGATGGCAGGACAACCGGGCCCGGTATCTGCAGGCGGCACCACCTGATGCCTATGCTGCCGCGGCGGACGTTGCGAGGGTCTCGGGCATCGCGATCGCCACAGATGCACGCCGCCGGGGCCAAAGTCCTAGCGGGCACCGACACGTTCGACGCGTTCGTGCTGCCGGGCTTCAGCCTGCATCAGGAACTGGCGCTGCTCGTCAAAGCCGGCCTGAGCCCGCTCGCCGCGCTTCAGTCGGCAACCAGAAGCGCCGCCGACTACCGCGCCACGCTCGACCGCGAAGGCACAATCGCCCGCAAGAAACGCGCGGATCTCGTCCTCCTGGATGCCAATCCTCTCGCGGATATCGCGAACCTCAGTCAGATTCACGCCGTGGTCCAGGCCGGCCGCGTGTTCACCCGGGCCGAGCTCGACAAAATGCTCCAATCAGCCCGCGACGCCGCCCGTTAGCACCTGCGCACGTGCGCACCCGCGCACTTGCGCACGTGCGCACGTGCATTTGGTCCCTACGGAACCAACCCTTCCCCAAATACGTTCGTCCTAGCATGGACACGCTTTGGCAAGACGTGCGGCAGGGCGCCCGGATGCTCGTCAAGAACGCCGGGTTTACGATCACCGTCGCGCTGACTCTCGGACTCGGCATCGGCGCCAACGCCGCGGTGTTCAGCATCGTCAATGCGCTGCTGCTCAGACCTCTTCCGGTCAGCGATCCGAACAATCTCTACGTGCTGACCTCGATTCACGAGGACAACCCTGAGCCACATGGCGTTTCCTGGAAAGACTTCCAGGACTACCGATCGAATACCGACGTTTTCTCCGACGTCGCCGCCTGCTCATTCGGCTTCGTGGGTCTGAGCGCCGACAATCGCGCGGACCGCATTGTCGTCGCGAACGTCACGGGAAACTACTTTCCGATGCTCGGAATCACGCCCGCGTACGGCCGGTTGATCCTGCCGAACGAAGGCGAGAAGTTCGGCGCCGATCCCGTCATCGTCCTCGGCCACTCGTTCTGGAAGAAACGGTTCAATGGCGATCCATCCGTGGTCGGCCGGGCCGTCAATGTCAGTGGCAAGCCATTCACCGTCGTCGGCGTGGTGCCCGAGACCTTCACGGGAACGTATGCACTCGTGGAGTTCGATGCGTACCTGCCGTCTGCGATGCTCCCGACCGAAGCTGCGTATCGGGAGCTGACGGAGTTACGCGACAATCACGAGCTGCGTGTTCTTGGCCGGCTGCGATCAGGGTTGTCGCGGGCGCAAGCGGCGGCCGGTCTCGAAGTGGTATCGCGGCAACTCGAACAGCAGTATCCGGACACGAATCGAACTGTGAAGGTGCGGCTGATTCCGGAGTATCTGGCCAGACCCGAACCGGCCGCCGGCGAGCAGAATCCGTATGTTGCCGGAGTCTTCCTTCTGCTCGTCGGCCTCGTGCTCCTCGTAGCCTGTGTCAACGTCGTCAATCTTCTGATGGTACGCGCGGCGTCGCGGCATCGCGAGCTCGCGGTGCGCGCCGCGCTCGGCGCCGGCCGCAAGCGGCTCGTCCGGCAACTGCTGACCGAAAGTCTGTTGCTGTCGGCGACAGGCGGCATCGCCGGAGCGGCGCTCGGACGATGGTTGAGCGGCATGATCGCGCGCGTTCCGTTCCCCGCTGACCTTCCTATCAACTTCGACCTGACCTTCGACTGGCGGGTCTTCGCCTACATCGCGGCAGTCGCCATTGCCGCGGGATTGCTCATCGGACTGCTCCCCGCATTTCGCGCATCGCGGACGAACCTGAACGATGCGCTTCGCGAGGGTGGCCGCGGTATGGCGGAAGGCAGCACGTCACACCGAGTGCGCGGCGTGCTGGTCGTCGCGCAGGTCGCGGTCTCCCTCGTGCTGCTCGTCGCGGCTGGACTACTGGTACGCAGCGTGCGTCAGGCCAAGTCGATCGATCTCGGTTTCGATCACACGAACGTGCTCATCCTGTCGATGGACGTATCGCAACAGGGCATGGACGACCCGCGGGGCCTGGCTTTTTACCGGGACGTCGAGGCCCGAGTACGCGCCCTCCCCGGCGTGCAGAAGGTCAGCTACGCATATTCAGTCCCCTTCGGCTACTACTCCCAGGCGGAGTACGTCGAGGCCGAGGGCCGTCCGGTCGACAAGGACAAACGGCAGCCGGCAGCGTCGTACAACGTCGTCAGCCCCGAGTACTTCGACACGCTGAGGATTCCTGTCCTGCAAGGGCGCGCATTCCGCGCGCAGGACGATGAGAAGGCTCCGTCGGTGGCAGTGATCAATCAGTTCATGGCCGATCGGATGTGGCCGGGCGAAGATCCGATCGGCAAGCGGTTCAGGGGCCAGGGGTCGACACGGAAGTGGTTTGAGGTCGTCGGCGTCACGAAGGATGGAAAGTACGGCTTCATTTTCGAAGACAAGCAGATGTACTACTACCTCCCGCTTGCGCAGCAGTATCGCGCACTGCGGGTGATTCACGTCAAGACAGCAGGCGCCCCGGAGTCGCTGGCGCCGCTCGTACAGAAGGAAATCCGGTCGTTGAACCCGCATCTGCCGGTCTACGACGTTCGATCGATGACGCGCATGCTTCACGGTGGCAACGGATTCTTCCTGCTGAACATGGGCGCGCTGTTTGGCGGCGCCCTCGGCTTGCTCGGCCTGATCCTGGCGCTCGTCGGCATTTACGGCGTCGTTTCGTACTCCGCGAACCAGCGGACCCAGGAAATTGGCGTTCGCATGGCGCTCGGCGCGCAGCGGTCGGACATCCTCCGCCTCGTCGTCGGTCATGGCCTCGTGCTCGTCGCGGTCGGCATCGTTCTGGGCCTGGGAGCCGCCTTTGGTGTCTCTCGCCTTCTGGGCAACATGCTCTTCGGCATCTCCGCGACCGACCTGACCACGTTCGCGGCCGTGCCGGTCATCCTGGGCACGATGGCGCTGCTTGCCTCGTATATCCCGGCCTTCAGGGCGACGCGAATCGATCCAATGGCTGCCCTGAGGCGAGACTGACGGAGGGGACGGGGGAAACGGAACAAGCTTCAACTCGGAGAAACGGAGACACGGAGGCTTGGCCAGACATCAACGGTCACTGGAGGGTTCGCCGATGCCGCCGCGCTTGCGCGGCGAGCGATCGACCGACAGCCCGTGGCCACAAGCCGCTGGTGAACGCAGAGGCGGCTTGTGGCCGCGGGCTGTCGGTCGATCGCTCGGCCCGGCCTGCGGCCGGGCCGGCATCGGCACATGTCGGCGAATAGAAGTCCCCCTCCGTGCCCCCGTTTCTCCGAGTTGAAGCCTGTTCCGTGCCCTCCGTGACCTCCGTCCCCGTGCCCCGTTCCCGTGTCCCCCGTCCCCTCCCAACCTCCCCAGCCGGAACTCATCCGACTCCCCACCCGTAAACACCTGCGTGCAAAGCATCCTCCGCGACCTGCGATTCGCCACCAGGCTCCTGCGAAAGAACCCAGGGTTTACGGCTGTCGCTGTCCTCGTCCTCTCGCTGGGCATCGGGGCCAATACGGCGATCTTCAGCCTCGTGAATGCGATGATGTTCCAGCCCATTTCAACGGACAGCGGTGGGATCGTCGGGGTCTACGCCAAAAACACTGTGACTCCGGACGACTATCGCTCCTTCTCCTGGCAGGAATACCAGCTGATACGCGAGGGGCGTCAGGTGTTTGCCGACACGTTCGCATTCACCATGACGATGCTCGGTGCGACGGAGGGGGACGCAACACGCCGATCGTTTTCGGCCATCGTCACGCGAAACTATTTCTCGACGCTGGGGGTACGGCTGGCCGCGGGCCGGACGTTCACCGAGGAAGAGGAGCGGCCCAACAGCAACATCAAGACCGTGATCGTCGGACACCAGTTCGCGAGACGCGCCGGGGTGGCCCCGGCGGAAGTGATCGGACGCACGACGCGGCTCAACGGCAACGACTTCACGATCGTCGGCGTGACGCCGGAGGGCTTCACCGGCACGATGGCGCTCATCGCTCCTGAATTCTGGCTGCCCATCGGCGTCTATGGCGTCGCCTCGGACGAGATATTCGCCAGTGCCGATCGTCCGCGTTTTCCCGATCCCGCCAATCGCGCCCTGATGATCGTCGGCAAGTTGCGGGACGGACTCTCCGACAAGACTGCAGGCCCGAGCCTCGCGGTCCTCACCCAACAGCTGCGTCAAACCGACCCGGCAAACCAGGCTAACCACGAGTTGATGGTGCAGAAACTCCCGCGGCTCTCCGTGAGCACCGATCCGCGGGACGACTCCGAGCTGGGCACGCTGGCGATGCTGCTGATGGGCATGTCGGGGCTCGTGCTGCTGGTCGCGTGCCTGAACCTCGCGAACATGCTGCTGGCACGGGGGACCGTCCGCCGGAAGGAAGTCGCCGTCAGGCTGGCGCTGGGAAGCGGACGAAGCCGGCTCATTCGCCAGCTGCTGACCGAGAGTCTGCTGCTCGCGATCCTCGGTGGCGCGGCCGGTCTGCTTCTCGCGGTGTGGGGCACGCGGCTGCTCACCGCGACATTCCAAGCGGTGCTCCCCATGGTCGTCACCGTCGATGTCACCCCGGATATCCGTGTCCTCGCGGCAACGATGGGGTTCGCGATCATTGCCACGGTCGTTGCCGGTCTTGGCCCGGCCTGGCGCGTCACCAGACCGGACGTGCTGCCCGATCTCAAGGAACAGCTCGCCGACTTCCGCGCTGGTCGCCGTCTTTCGATCCGGAACCTGCTGGTGGTCGGTCAGGTCGCCCTGTCCCTGGCGCTTCTGACGGCGGCTGGGCTTTTCATGCGCGGGGCGGTCAAGGCGGGCGTGGCCGATCCCGGGTTCTCACTCGAAGGCGGCCTGATTGCCGCGGTCGACCCGGCATTGGGCGGCTACGACCAGCCGCGTGGCCGGCTGGCGCTCGCGAACATCTTGCGGCAGGTCCGCAGCACCCCTGGCATCGCGTCGGCGAGTCTCGCCTCGATCGTGCCATTCGGCGAGTTCCAGACCGGCAAAATGGTGCAGCACGCGGGAACACCGCCAGCTGCCGAAGGCCAAAGGGCAGCGGGCGTTCAAGCCACCTTCACCGTTGTCGCAGCCGACTATTTCGAGACGCTGAAGCTGCCGGTACTGCGCGGGCGAGCCTTCTCGCCGGCTGAGGAAACATCCGCAGACGCAGCGCCCGTGGTCGTCATCAACGAACCACTCGCCCGCCGTCTGTTCGGCGAGGAGGATCCACTGGGCCGCCGGGTACAGCTCGCGAGAGAGGAAAAGGAGCAGCAGATCGAGTACGAAGTGGTCGGCGTCGCCGCTGGCGTTCGGCACGATCTATTCGAGAAGGCGCCGAGCCCGCACATCTACGTTCCGTTCGGATCGCACTATCAGGGCAACGTGACCCTGCACGCGCGTGTCGCCACGGGGATGGACGAGGCCACGATGCTCGAAGCGCTCCGCCGTCAGATACGCGCCGCGGATCAAGGCGTGCCCATCATGAACGTGAAAACGCTGGTGCAGCACCGCGACAGCAGCATCATGCTGTGGGCGGTGAACACGGGTGCACGGCTCTTCTCGGTGTTCGGCCTCGTCGCGCTGCTGCTGGCCGTGATCGGGATCTACGGCGTCAAGTCCTACGTCGTGTCACGACGCACGCGCGAGATCGGCATCAGGATGGCTCTCGGCGCCACGCGGCAGGACGTGTTGAGGCTGGTGATGCGGGAGGGCCTGATGCTGACGCTGGCGGGGCTAGCCGTGGGAACGGTCCTGTCCTACGGCGTCGCCCAGGCTGTGAGCGGCATGCTCTATCAAGTGAGCGCGCTCGATCCGCTCGTCTTCACGTTTTCGCCGCTCGTGCTCGGGATCGCGTCGATGGTCGCATCGTGGGTTCCGGCACGCCGTGCGACACGAGTGCTTCCTTTGAACGCGCTGCGGACGGACTGACGCCTGGGTCCGGCTGACTTGTCCGCCGTACGCTATTTCCGATAGGCGGACTTGTCCGCCGTAGCTTTAGCGAAGGCGGAAGCCGGTCATTTTTTTGCTACGGACCGCCGCTGGAGTATCGTCTGGTATGCTCCAGCGGCATCCGATGCCTGCTCGAACCGCTTCAACGATCAGCTTTGTGAATCCTTCGCTGGCGATAGCGCTGGCATTGGTTTTCTGCCTGGGACAGAGCCTGGCGGTGGCCTCGCCCTCGCACGTCGCAGAACCACAGGACGCGCAAGCAGGTCGGGTCGTCGCAACGGTGACGGTGCTGGAAGGCACCGTGCGTATGCCTGTCGTGACGGTCGAGCTGCGCGCGGTGGGCGACCCGACCGTACTGGCCAAGACTGTCACTGACGGTGCCGGTCAGGCGACGTTTCCTGATATCCCCCCAGGCCGGTATGTCGTTCAGGCGAGCGGCAGCAGCCTGATGACCACCGAGTCAGCCCCCTTCGAGGTCCGTGCTGGCGCTGTCGCCCAGGTGTTGCTGGATGTGCGACTGACCTACGTCCCGCCCAGCGTCGAGGTCCGCCCCCCCAACAGCTCGCCGACGAACAGCGTTCAGCCGGTCTCGACGAGCGACATGATCTCGGGGACGATCATGGATCTCGCTCCCCTCGAGGGTGACGATTTTCAAAGCCTCCTCCCGCTTCTCCCTGGTGTGGTTCGTGGCCCGGACGGCCGGCTGCGCGTAAAGGGCGGACAGCCAACTCAGGGCGCTCTCCAGATCAGCAGTGCCAGCCTCGTCGATCCGTCCACCGGGGATTTCGATCTAGACATCCCCGGACAGAGCATCGAATCAGTCGAGGTGCTCGCGAACCCGTTCGCGGCAGAATACGGGCGTTTCTCGACAAGCGTCACGCAGATCCGAACCAAGCGAGGGACCAATGAGTGGGAGATCAAACCGGGCGGTCTGATGCCGCGGTTCCGAAAGGGATTTTCGGCAATTCGCGGTTTCGAACCGAAGTTCTCCATTCGCGGTCCCATCAAGCAAGACCGGATCTTCTTCTCCCAGGATTTCCAATTCAGGTACGTCAACACACCGGTGAAGAGCCTGCCGGACGAGCCGGTTATGACGCTGAGGAGCTTTGACTCGTTCACCCGCATCGACAGCGTGCTCTCGAGTCGTCATACGCTCGGGGGCGGTGTCGTGCTCTTTCCACGCGAGGTCGAGCGCATCGGCATGAGCACGTTCCGGCCGCCGGAGGTCAACCCCGATCTCAATCAGAGCGGGCTGTCGTTCGGCGGCGTGGATCGGTTCGCAATTGCGCCGGACATCGTCCTGGAGTCCACGCTGGCAGCCCGTTTCTTCGAGCTGAACGTGAACACCGACGGGCGGTTGCCGATGGTGTTCGCTCCGGAAACACAAAGCGGCAGCTTCTATAACGACCAGGAACGCGAGGTCCATAGCATCCAGCTGGTCGAGGCGCTCAGCTTCTCGCGCGATCAATGGCGCGGACAGCATGTGTTCAAGGTCGGACTCGACCTGCAGGTGTCTGGCTACAGCGGGTTCAGCACGAGCCGTCCGGTAGAGGTCCGGCGTATCGATGGCTCGCTGGCGGAGCAGACGACGTTCGGGGAGACGTCGTTTCAGGAGGTCAACGCCACAGAGTTCGCGGTTTACGCCCAGGACCGGTGGCGTATGGGACCACGTGTGACCTTCGAGCTGGGCATGCGCTTCGACCGTGATTCGGTGGTCGAGCGCGTGAACTGGTCACCTCGCGCCGGCGTTTCGATCAGCGTCCTGCCTGAGGGCGAAGGGATCCTGCGCGGCGGTTTCGGGAAGTTCGCGCAACGGACACCCCTGAACATCGGGTCGAACGATTCGTTCGAGCCGCGAACCGTCACGAGATTCGGGCCGGACGGCACGCCGCTCGGGCCGCCGATTACGTTCGTCAACGTGACTACCCCGGACTTGAGGACGCCCGAAGCGCTCGTCGGCAACATCGAGTGGAACCAGCGGTTCGGCCGGCGCATGCTCTTCAAGACGAACTTCCTGCACCGCCAGGGCTCGCACGAGTACATCATTCAGCCGGATCCGGTCAGTGGGCTCATCGAGCTCTCGAGCGACGGAGCGTCCCGCTACTGGGAGTTCGAGCTCACAGGACGATACCTGGGGGGCGAACGCCGGGACATCACGGTGTCCTATGTCCGCTCGCACGCCGTCGCCGATCTGAACAACTACGACCAGTTTTACGGAAACTTGCGCAACCCGATCATCCGCGGCAACGAGAGAAACCTCACGTCGACCGACGTCCCCAACCGGCTGCTCGTGCGCGGCAACATCGGGTTGCCAGGCAAGTGGGATTTCTCCCCCGTGTTCGAGTTCCGGTCGGGCTTCCCGTGGTCGGCCGTCGACGAATTTCTGGACTTCGTCGGTCCGCGGAATCGAACCGACCGGCTGCCGACGGTCAGCACGCTCGACTTCTCGATCTCGCGGCCCTGGCACTTCAAAAAGTATCGCTTTCGCGCCGGTCTCAAGGTCTACAACATCTTTGGCGCGTCCGCGGATCGCGACGTGCAGAACAATCTGACGTCGCCCAACTACGGACAGTTCTACAATCCGATCGAACGATCCATCGGGTTCGTGTTCGGATCGGCCAGGTAGGCAGCCGGCAGCATGCCGAAGGAAGCACGACGTCAACTCCTCCATCCAGCGTGCCCCTGCGCTCCCATCGACCGGTATTTCTGATCGCCGCTGCCCTGGCGGTCCTTTCGCTGACTGCCGGCGGCCGCATCACGCGCGCCATGCCGGACTTCGAGGTCTACTGGACCGCGGCCGATCGGGCTCGCGGGGCCGCACCGTTGTACCGCGTCGAGGACGGCCACTATCAGTTCAAATACCTGCCGGCATTTGCCGTCCTCGCGATTCCCGTCAGCCTGCTCCCGGTCGGCTACGCCAAGGTCTTGTGGTTCTCCGTGTCGGCCGTCCTGATCGTCGGGCTCATCACCATCAGCATTCACCTCTTACCCGAGCGCCGGCGGCCGCTGTGGATGCTCGCGGCCGCGGCGGTCATCGCCATGGCCAAGTTCTTCGGCCACGAGTTGATCCTCGGTCAGGTCAACCTGCTCTTCGGCGTGGTCGCCACGAGTGCGCTGCTGGCCCTGCGAACTCAACGCGACGATGCTGCAGGGGTCCTGGTTGCGCTGGCTGTCGTCGTCAAGCCGTACGCAGTGCTGTTTCTGCCCTGGCTGGCGGCGGGCAGGCGACGGGCGTTTCTTACGGCTACAGCCTCGGTGATCGCCACCATTGCGTTGCCAGCCGTTGTCTATGGAGCGGCCTCCACCATTGACCTGCACCTGCAGTGGTGGCACGCCGTCCGCGACTCCACTGCTCCCAACCTGTTGAATCAGGACAACGTGTCGATCGCGGCGATGTATACGAAATGGCTGGGCCCTGGAACGCTGGCGGCGCGTCTGGCGGCGATCACCGGCGCCGTCCTGATCGCGGTTGCCGCATTCGTGTGGATGCGACGCGGGGGAACGGATTTCCCGGAAGGCCTCGAGGGAGCCCTGCTGCTCACGCTGATTCCACTTCTATCGCCGCAGGGTTGGGACTACGTCTTCCTGATCTCTACGCCGGCGATCGTCTTCGTGGTGAACTACGCCGATCGTCTCCCCCCCGTGTTGCGGATCGGTGCCATCGCGGCCATTGCGGCGATCGGCTTGAGTCTGTTCGACGTCATGGGGCGGGCGAACTACGCGGCGTTCATGTCCTGGTCGGCCATAACCATCTGTTACCTAATCGTGATCGCGGCGCTTGTCAGCCTGCGTGTTCGCGGGGTCGCCTGATATCATTCCGTCATGATCTGGACCGCGATCGCGCTGTTAGTTGTTACGGCGGCCACCGCGTCCTCCGCCATGTTTCCTCCATCAACAGCCGATGCACCTCCGGGGCCGGGAATTCCGCTGACGCTGGCCGAAGATCGCGCACGGCGGGTCAGCAATCTCCGGTACGACCTCAAGCTGACGATTCCGCAGTCCCAGTCCGATCGGCTGCGCGGAACCATCATCGTCCGGTTCGCCTTGTCCGACGCATCACGAGCGGTGTCGCTCGACTTCGCTCCCGCCGACGGCGTAGCAGCAACCCGGGTCGCCGGCAGCGCCGTCACCCTGCAGCGTGTGCCGGATCACGTGATCGTTCCGCCTGAGCATCTGCGAAACGGGGACAACGAGATCGCGCTTGGATTTCGTTGCAGGCGACGCGTCACTGAACCGGAACCCGGAATTCCTCTATTCGCTCTTCGTTCCTGCCCGTGCCCATCTGGCGATTCCGTGCTTCGATCAACCGGACCTGAAGGCACAATGGACGCTCGAGCTCGACATTCCGAGCGCCTGGCAGGCGGTCAGCAACGGCGCAGAGGTCGAACGAAGCGAGGATTCCGGACGAGTCCGGCTGCGATATGCGGAGACGCAACCGCTGCCAACGTATTTGTTCGCGTTCGCAGCTGGACGATTCCAGGTCGAGACGGGTGAGCGGCACGGCCGTACGTTTCGCATGCTCCATCGCGAAACGGACGCGGAAAAGGTCGCCAGGAACCGCGACAAGGTCTTCGACCTCCACGACGCCGCGTTGCAGTGGCTCGAACGCTACACGGGCATCCCGTATCCGTGGGGCAAGTTCGACTTTCTCCTCGTGCCGTCCTTTCAGTTCGGCGGGATGGAGCATGCCGGATCGATCTTCTACAACGCGTCGGCTCTATTGCTCGATCCTTCAGCGACGCAGAACCAGCACCTCGGCCGCGCCAGCCTGATCGCTCATGAAACCGCGCACATGTGGTTCGGCGATCTCGTCACGATGCGCTGGTTCAACGACGTCTGGATGAAGGAAGTCTTCGCCAACTTCATGGCGGCGAAGATCGTCAATCCCTCGTTCCCCGAGCTCAATCACGATCTGCGTTTCCTCTTCGCCCACTACCCCACCGCGTACGATACGGATCGAACGCCAGGCACGAATGCGATCCGGCAGCGGCTCGACAACCTCAACGAGGCCGGCTCGTTGTACGGCGCCATCATTTATCAAAAGGCGCCGATCGTCATGCGTCAGCTCGAGGGGATTCTCGGCGAAACGACCTTCCGTGATGGTTTGCAGGAATACCTGAAAAAGTACAGCTTCTCCAATGCCACATGGGCGGATCTCGTCTCCATCCTGGACGCCCGCACGCCCGAGGATCTGGCAGCCTGGAGCAGGGCGTGGGTCGAAGAAGCCGGACGGCCGATCATCACGACGGAGCTGAAGGTCTCCGGCGGGCGCATTGCCGAGCTGGCATTCCTCCAGCGGGATCCGTATCCACGTCGCGGACTGATCTGGAACCAGCGTTTGCAGATCGCCGTCAGCCAGCCCGACGGCGTGCGCACGCTCGCGGTGCGAATGAACGGTCAGCGTACCGTCGTCCCGGAGGCCGCGGGTCTCGCGGCCCCTGGCTTCGTCCTGCCTACGGGCGGCGGTATCGGTTACGGCGGTTTCGTGCTCGACTCAGCCTCGATTGCCGATCTGATGACGCATCTCTCGAGCCTTCAGGATCCGCTGACGCGCGGCGCAGCCTGGGTGACGATCTGGGAACAGATGCTGGATGGAAGGGTCCAGCCGCAGGCTTTTCTCGATCTCGTCGTTCGATCGTTGCCTCGAGAGACCGACGAACAGAACATCCAGAGAATCCTGAACTATACGCAGCAAGCGTACTGGCGGTTCCTGAGCGCTGAGGCGCGCGGCCGTGTGACGCCGACGCTGGAGACCATCCTCAAAAATGGCCTCGAGTCCGCGTCCTCCTCCAGCCTGAAATCCGCATGGTTCTCGGCGGTTCGCGATACCGCCACGTCCCGGCCAATGCTCGAGTGGTTGGAGAGTGTGTGGGAGAAAAAGCTGGAAGTGCCAGGGCTGACACTCGCTGAGCCGGACTTCATCTCTCTGGCCCTCGAGCTCGCCGTCCGTGAGGTCCCGCGATGGAGCGAGATCCTCGACGAGCAGACGCGCCGCATCCAGAATCCGGACCGCAAGGCGCGATTCGAATTCGTGCGGCCCGCGCTGTCACCCGATCAGGCGGTGCGCGACGCGTTCTTCGAAAGCTTGAAAGACGTTGGCAATCGACGGCGGGAACCGTGGGTCCTCGAGGCGGTCGCGTATCTGCACCATCCGCTGCGCGCAGCGTCGGCTGAGAAGTACATTCCGGCCAGCCTCGGATTGCTCCAGGAGATCCAGCGCACCGGTGACATCTTCTTTCCGCGGCGCTGGACTGACGCGACGCTCGGCGGGCACAATTCGCCGCGCGCCGCGGTAATGGTCAAGACGTTCCTCGACGCCCTGCCTGCCAGCTACCCGGATCGACTCCGCAGGGTGGTCCTCTCCTCGTCGGACGACCTGTTCCGCGCGACCGGAGTCGCGCGGTGACATCGCCGATCCGCACGGGACGCAAATCACCGCGGATCAAACGCCACAGGTGTTTGACGACTACGCTGTCTGCTGCTTCTTGCGCTGGCTGCGACGACGCACGAACAGGATACCGACGACGCCGACGAGAATCGCTGAAATTGCGAACATGTACATTGACCTCCAGAGCGTTGAGGATGGCAAGTCAGGTGCCGAAAGTGAAAGGCGCGCGCGGCCTCGGAGCTAACTAGTGCTTCCGGCGCGGCTTACCTCAACCGATCGTGACGCCGCAGCGCGCGTCATCCATCTCGCTGGTTATAGTCGGGCCCACAGAAATGGTGGGCCGGATTGCAGATTTGCCGCCGGCGATGTACCAAGACTGCACACAATGACAATTCGGATCCTGATTACCGGCGGGACATTCGATAAGGAGTACGACGAGCTGACCGGCCGGCTGTACTTTCTCGAGACGCACGTGCCGGAGATGCTTCGACGCGGCCGCTGCCTTGTCGACGTGCGAATCGAGACCGTGATGATGATCGACAGCCTGGACCTCGACGACGAAGGACGCGCGCACATCGTCGGCCGGTGCCGGACCGCCGGCGAGAAGGCGATTGTGATCACTCACGGAACGGACACCATGGTGGAGACCGCGCGGGCGCTGGCGGCAACTCCCGACCTGCGCGATCGCACCATCGTCCTCACCGGCGCGATGGTGCCATACGCGTTCGGCAGCTCCGACGGGTTGTTCAACCTTGGCAGCGCCCTGTCGTTCGCACAGGTGCTGCCTGCTGGCGTCTATCTGGCGATGAATGGAAAACACTTCGAGTGGGATCGTGTGAGGAAGAACCGCGAGAGCGGCGTCTTCGAGGCGATCGCATGATTCCGATCGATTCGAAGCTGCCGTCGGTTGGCACGACCATCTTCACCGTGATGTCGCGTCTGGCCGCCGATCTGGGGGCCATCAACCTGTCGCAGGGTTTTCCGGATTTCGACTGCGACCCCGAACTCATCGACGCGGTGGCGCGGCACATGCGCGAAGGCCGCAACCAGTACGCGCCGATGCAGGGCGTGCTGCCGCTTCGGCAGGCCATCGCGAACAAATACGAGGCCTACTACGGCCGGCGGTACGATCCGGATACCGAAGTCACGGTCACGTCTGGCGGGACCGAAGCGATTTTCGACGCCGTGGCAGCTGTGGTCAGGCCTGGCGACGAGGTCATCGTGCTCGAGCCGTGTTACGACTCGTACGTGCCGGCGATCGAGCTGGCCGGTGGAACGCCGGTCGTGGTGTCGTTGACGTTCCCCCAGTATGCGGTCGATTGGGACGCCATGCGCCGCGCGGTCACCCCGCGCACGCGCATGATCATGATCAACTCGCCGCACAATCCCACCGGCGCCGTGCTCGGCCCGGCGGACATCGAGCGGCTCTCAGCGCTGGTGGATGGAAGCCGGATCCTGATTCTGAGTGACGAAGTCTACGAGCACATCATCTTCGACGGTTTGCGCCACGAGAGCATGGCCCGCCACGACGCGCTCGCGGCGCGCAGCTTCATCGTCGGATCCTTCGGCAAGACGTATCACACGACCGGATGGAAGGTCGGCTACACCGTCGCGCCCGCCGCGCTGACGACGGAGTTCAGGAAGGTCCATCAGTTCGTGACGTTCGCTACGAACACCCCGGTGCAGTACGCGATTGCAGACTTCCTGATCGGTGCGCCGCGGTCTCGACGAGCTCGCGCCTTTCTACCAGGCCAAGCGCGATCTCTTCCTGCGGCTGATGGAAGGATCGCGATTTACGCCACTGCCCTGCCGCGGCAGCTATTTTCAGTTGATGGATTACTCGGCGATCACCGACGAACCGGATGCCGATTTCGCCATCCGGCTCACGCGTGAATCGGGCGTGGCATCGATCCCGACGTCCCCGTTTCTCTATCGGCAGCGCCCGCCCACGGTCCTGCGCTTCTGCTTCGCGAAGAAGGACAAGACGCTGGAGGACGCGGCGGCCCGGCTCGTCCGAGTATAGGAGGGGACGGGGTTTGTAGACGGAGCGCACGGAGGACACGGAACAAGCTTCAAAAACGGAGACACAGAGACACGGAGGGGTAATCGTCGGTCGTGGTCACGCGACCGATGCCGGCCCGGCCCTCGGCCGGGCCGAGCGATCAAGCGACTCCCCGCGGACGCAAGCTGCGGGTAAGGCAGGAGCAGCTTGTGTCCGTGGGGAGTCGCTTGATCGCCCGCCGCGCAGCGGCGGCATCGGCGGAACCCGGTGACCAACCCCGCACAGCAAATCACGACCGCTCCGTGCCTCCGTGCCTCCGTTTTTGAGCTCGTTCCGTTCCCTCCGTCCCCTCCGTCGCCAGGCGCAACGTCAGGAACGCGAGGACAGCACGAACTGATTTCCGTCGACATCCTTGAACACGGCAAAAGTGCCCCAGGGTTGCGCCTGCGGCGCGCTCACGAATTCCACGCCGCGTGCCTTCAGCTCGTCGTAGGTCCGCTCCACGTTGTCGCAGGCGAGCGCGCCGTTGAACGCCGAGCCTGGCTTCGGCCCTTCGTCGGTGTTGAACAGGACGAACCGCGTGTCAGCCGTGCCGACGCGCAGTTCGATCCACCGCTGGGTGCCATCGAAGGGCTGATCGGTCACCAGCTTGAACCCGAGCTTGTCTGTGTAGAACGCGAGCGCGCGATCCTGGTTGGTCGTAGGAATGCTGACGAACTTGACGTGCGTGATCATGAAAGGTCTCTCCGGTCAATTGATCGTCGCGGCGACGATCGACCTCAGCACTCTGCCCGAGATGCGCGGCGCTGTAAAGCCCACCCGCTAACAGCTATAGTAGTAATTACTATGCCGCAGGCCCATCGAGTCGACGCCTACATCATCGACGCGCTGATGCCGGATCTCGTCGGCCACGATCGCCAGCCGTCTGCGTTCATCGTGTACCTGTACCTGTGGTGTCACTCGAGAGGCAGGCGGGAGCGGTCGGTTGCCGCGAGCCTCCATCAGATCGGCGCGGACACCGGCTTGTCGAAGAGCGCTGTTCAACAGGCCATTCGCCGGCTGAAGCAGCGCCGGCTGCTGCAATCGCGGCAGCGGTCGCCGACCTCGATTCCGGAGTACGTGGTCGCAACGCCGTGGGTCCGTAACTGACCGCGCAGGCACTCGCGCTCAATCGGGAATCATCTTGCCAGGGTTCATCAGGCCGTGAGGGTCCAGCGCAACCTTGATCGCGCGCATCACGCTGACGGCATCCTCACCGTGCTCCTGATTGAGGAACTTCTTTTTGCCGATACCGACTCCGTGCTCGCCGCTGCAGGTGCCACCCATCGCCAGCGTTCGTGCGACCAGGCGATCGGTCAGGCGCTCGGCCTCGTCGAGCTCCGCCTGGCTTTCAGGGTTGACCGGAAAGATGAGGTGAAAGTTGCCGTCGCCGGCGTGGCCAACCAGCGCGCCGACAAGCGGCGAACCCGCGAGATCTGCTTTCGTTTCCGCGATGCAGTCCGCCAGACGCGATATCGGCACGCACGCATCCGTCGTCCATCCGCGTGCGCCGGGCCGTAACGCCAGCGCGGCGTAGTACCGAGTCATGACGCGCGCGCCAGAGCGCCGCGCGACGCTCCGGTGAGACCGCCTGGTCGAATTCGCGGCCGCCGTTCGCTCGCGCGATCTCCTCGACTTCGGCCGCCTGCGCCATCACGTCCTGCTCGCTCAATCCGTGAAACTCGAAGAACAGCGTGGGCGCGATCGGACAGGCGAGGCCCGAGAACTTGTTGACCGCACCGATGAGCACTTCGTCGAGCAGTTCGATTCTTGCGACTGGAACGCCGAGCTGGATCGTCGTGATGACCGTCCGCACAGCCCCGTCGATGTCGTCGAAGCAACAGGTCGCTGCCGCGACGGCCTCAGGGCGGCCGTGCAGCCGGACGGTTACCTCGGTGATGATTCCCAGCGTGCCTTCCGAACCGACGAACAGCCGCGTAAGGTCGTAGCCGGCCGACGACTTGCGCGCGCGTGTACCCGTGCGAATCACGCGGCCGTCGGCGAGCACGACCGTGAGGCCCAGGACCGTCTCGCGCATGGTCCCGTACCGGACAGCCGTGGTTCCTGATGCGCGCGTGGCGGCCATGCCCCCGATCGTGGCGTCGAAGCCGGGATCCAGCGGAAACGTCAGCCCCGTGGATTGCAGATGGCGCTCGAGCTGCTTGCGGGTGACGCCCGCCTCCACGGTTGCGTCCAGATCGTCGGTGCTGACGCGCAGGACCCGCGTCATGCGTGACAGATCGATCGTGACACCGCCGCGGACCGGAATCACGTGTCCTTCGAGCGAAGACCCGGCGCCGAACGCCACCATCGGGCATCGGTGCCGCGCACAAATCCGGACGATGTCGCGGACCTCGTCGGTGGAGAGCGGATAGACGACGGCGTCCGGCAGGCGACCCTCGTGATGCGACTCGCCACGGCTGTGATGCTCGCGTACGGCAGCAACAGTCGACACGCGATCGCCGACCAGATCGCGGAGTTCATTGAGGAGTACGTCGGTCGCGAGGGATCCGTCCGAAGGAGGCATGGCTCAGCATACCTCGGGGTGTAAGACTTTAGCCGGATGTCACCCGGTCAGCTTGAACCGCACCACTTCCTTTGCTGACCCTGCCGATGTGGCGGCGTTGAATTCGACGACGTAGTCTCCGGGCGCGAGCCAGCCGAGGGGCAGATCGAATTGCGTGGCGCCGGCGCTCGAGCCCGACATCGGCACTAACTCACGGAGCACCTGACCCCAACGATTCACCAGGCGTGCCTTGAGTGTGATCCTCGCGCCCGAAGGCGAATTCACCGGGACACGGAAGAGCAAACGCTCGGTCCGCCGGAACTCACGCCGCGGAACCGGCGCTGCCTCGATATTCGCGCTCAGTTGACGGAAGTCGCGCGCGGAGCGCGACTCGAAGACCTGCGGGGGAAGGATGAGCGGGTCGGTCTTCGATACGTCCGGCACGTCGATATCGTGCGCGCCCGTGTCGATCCGGGTGCCGTCCTGCGCGAGAACGACCAGGTCCGCCTGAA
Source organism: uncultured Acidobacteriota bacterium (assembly GCA_963784195.1). GTDB lineage: Bacteria > Acidobacteriota > Vicinamibacteria > Vicinamibacterales > 2-12-FULL-66-21 > CAVQAH01. The sequence goes on from CAWARA010000020.1 coordinate 474,548, forward strand.
TGCGCCCGGGCGAAGCCTGAAAGACGGCAGCGTCTGAGTACAGAGATGAGCCGATGGTTTCGCCGGGAGCGCGAAGCTCGCCTTCGTAGAGCACCGCACCCGCGGGCGTTGTCACCTTCAGTCCGATGACCGCGGGCTCGCCTGCGCGTTTGACACCGGGAAGCCGCGCCGCCGGCTCCCACGTGAAAATCACGAACTGCGCGCCCTCTTGCAGGTAGAGTCCGAGCCACGTCTGAATCAACGGACTGCGACGCAACGCCCGCATGGGCTTCGACGTCGCACTTCCAGGCTCCGTCCGCAATTCGATGCGGAGGGGCGCCCAATAACCCGAGCGTGCGCGAATGACGGCATTGCGACGTTTCGTTCTGACTTGCACGTCGTAGAAGCGGCCGTCGCCAGCATGGCTGGACGTGTAGGTCAACAGGTAATACGCGTCGAGGTCGCGGGCCACGCGTTGCAAGCCGGCTCCAAGCTGCGCTGGATCGAGGACCGCTTCCCCTCCGGTCTCTGCCGCGAGGTTTCGCAGCATCGATTCAGCCGGTTCGGCCGACGCATCGGACGCGGCAGACGCACCGGAAGACCCCGTCGGCACCGGGCTCTGGGCGATCCTCGAGCCCGGATCGAAGGCATAGACGGCGACGTTGTGCCGGCTCGCCGCACGCACGATCCCTTGTACGTCCGGCGCGCGACGCTCGCGATCGCGACCGACCTCGCGAGCGAAGCCCTCGCTCACGAGCACGACAGCCGCCCGCCCCGCATCAAGATCACCGAGCTTCATCGTCAGGGCGCGCAACGCCGAGAGAACGATCTGGATTCTCGCCGCACTGACCAGACCAGGCGCGCGGCCGATGAACTTTTCCTCGAACTCGGTCCGCGGCGCGTAGTCGCCTTGCCGGCCGCTGAAAGATTCGATCGCTTTCCGTGCAGCGTCCCTGTCGCGCGTGAAGCGGATGTTCGTCAGAGTATCGAGCGGCTTGATGACGGCCAGCAAATCGCTGGGCCGAAGCTGCTCGTCCACGAATCGCATGACGACTTCACGAACACGATCGGAGTCCGCACCGGCGTTGACGTGAAACTCGTCGAGCACCAGCGCGAACAGCCGCGTGCCGGGTTCGCGCGCCGCACGGCGCTCGTCGTCCGGCGATTCGATCGATGCCGGCGCCTCGGCATCGCCGGCGGCCCTCGCTTGACCGGCGGCTCCCGGATTCCGCAGTTCGGCCGCATCGACGCGCTGCGCGACGCCACTCTCGACAATCTCGAAATCCGCCGGCTTGAGGTCCAGGATTGGACGGCCCTTGGCATCCACGACGACCGCATCCAGCCGCACGATGCGCGCGGTCGGTTCGGGATCAAGAGGGACAGGTGTGGGGCGCGCGCTTGCGGCGCCGCGCGAACCGGACTGCTGCGCCGCCACCGTGGACCACGCCATGCACGCGGCCAGTACGACGACAAAGCCTGTCAGAAGCGTGATGCGGGTCGCAGAGGATGCTGACACGAGCGCTCTGCTTGCAAGTCTACTCCGCCTGCGGGCCCATGGAGCGCCCTACCGAGGCAATGTTTCCGGGGCGATCCCGAGCATCGGCGCCAGCTCGCGCAGCTTGGCCTTGATAATCCGCATGTTTCTCGGTCCCATCCGGAGGAACTGCCGCTGGGCCGAAGAGAGGGACTGAAGTTTCTGGTCGTCGAACTCGTATGACACGCTCTTGGACGCCAGCTTCACGTCACCTTCGACCACCGGTGTGTCGAGGATGTGGACGATCGCTTTCCGTAAGGTCGCGTCGACGTCGCCATCCGGCTGGCCCATCTCGCGATACGCGTCGGCGATCCGAGGTTTCAGCGTTGCATAAACCTCAGCCGTCCCTTTGGGGTCGAGGGCGCCAATCGCATCGGCGTATGCATCGTAACGTCGATAGCTGCGCGGATCGATATAGGCCTGTTCGCCCTCTTCGGCTGCGACGAACTCGCCGACCGGACGTAGCGCCCGCAGCTGCTGGGCCGGACTCCGGCCGTCCGCAATGTTGATGAGCACAACCGTGAAATTCCGCAGCAGCTGATCTGTCGCGAGCCAGGCGGCAACTTTGGGATGCGACGAGAGGCGTCCGACGAGCTCTCGAACAATCGGATCCGTCTCGCCGAGGGGCGCCAGATCGATTTGCTGACCCGCAACGGCCTTCGGGTCTTCCGGGCCCGTCTGCGCGACACGCTGTTCGGTTTCGACCTTCACCGGAGCAGAACGCCTAAGTGGCCATACCAGATTCCACAGGAGGAACCCGACGGCGGCAACGAGGCCGATGACGAGGATGACGCGCCACCCACCAAAGCGGCGTGTGTAAGGCGGTTGGTCGTACGCCTTGTCGAGCTGGAGATCATCAAGGTCCGCCATTCGCTCAGTGTAGAACGGACGTTGGGGATCGGGCACCGGAAATCGAGAACCTGAAGCCGAGTCCTGATTCGAAGATTGCCCAATCGGAAACGTAAGCCCGATTGTGGGATCCCGTGTCGAAGGAGCTGTTCGATCGAGTCGGCGTCACGCGTGGGTGGCGCGTGCTCGAGATAGGGCCGGGACAGGGATCGCTGCACCTCGAGCTGCGTCGCCGAGTCCGCGGGCCTGTCGATGCCGTCGAGCCATCGGCAGCCTTCGCCGCGCGCATTCGACGGGTTACATCCAGAGACGGATTCGGCGAAGGTCGGCTGTGGACGTCCTCACTCCTGGACGCCGACCTGCCGTCGCGGCACTACGATCTGATCTTCGCGCGCTGGGTGTTTCTTTTTCTCCCTGACCCCGTCATGCATCTGCGAAAGCTGGCCCGGGCGTTGAAGCCCGGAGGATTGCTGGCCCTCCAGGAATATCATCGCGACTCGTTCGTGCTGATTCCGAAGCCGGTGGAGTGGACGCGGCTGATCGCAGCGGAGCGCGCGATGTATGAGGCGACCGGCGCTGATGTGAACGTCGGCGCCCGCCTGCCGACGTTATTCAGGGAAGCCGGGTTGCGGCCGCTCGACGTCGTGCCGACCATCAAGGTCGGCGGTCCGCGCTCGCACGTCTGGAAGTGGCTGACGGGCTACTTCCTCGGGATCCTGGACCGCTACGCACAGCAGCGGCCACTGGATGCAAGCGCGGCGCGGCGGATTCGCCGCGCCTGGCTCGAAGCGGCACGCGATCGGTCGGCGCTGATGATCGCGCCGGCCGTCGTCGACGTCGTGGGCCGGAAGTAGCTACTTTGAGTGAATTGTTATGCTTCCGCCGCCCTTCCCGGCGTCACCCAACACCGTGGCATCTTCGCCCGTCTCAGGCGAATTCATCTTGTTGTCATAAATCACGCCACCCACCGATCTGTCGACAATACGGATCCGGAAGGCGTCAGGCTTCTTCTCTCCACCGCCGTCACCATCGATGGCAGTAAGAATGAAGTCGTATTCTCCCGAACCGTTGATGGTCCCGGTCCCTCTGAACTGCGCCTTGTTTATACCTGAGATTACGAGCCATTCGTACTCGGTGCTCTTGAAGTTCAGGTTGCCGGTCTGGAACTGGAACTCGGTGTTGCCGGTCGGAACGGTCTTCCCTTTCTGGTACTTCGAGACAAAACCAAAATTTGCCTTGCCGGACAGAGCAAGATTCGCTGCATAGGCTCCAGCGGGCGACCAGATCCAGCCACCGCCAGTCACGAAGCCGCCATTGGGATCGTAGATGACAATGTACTCGTGAATCGCCGAATCGGTGTTTCCTGTGATCTTGTCACTAACCGTGACTGTCACCCTGTAAACGCCGACAGTTGGGTAGACGTACGTGAAGCTTTCCGTCCCCGGGTTCGTTACCACGCGTGTTACAGGTGCGGTGCCATTACCCCAATCGACTGTGATTGTGTAGTCTTGGCTTTCGGGCACATCAATGTCCGTAAACGTCACCTTTAACATGGAAGACGAACCGAGTTGCATCGGGTCGATGGGTGCGTCCAACGGCTCGAGGATAACTGGCGGAGCGTTGAGTGTTACGGTCAAGACGCCGTTAGTCACGTACACGGCGTAGTTGCTCAGTCGCGAATTCGGGTCGGTCAGCACCGGCGTAATTGCGAACGAACCAGGGGTCAAACCGTCGGTGTTCGATACGAACGTTGCGGTGATGTTGTCGTCATTCTTCAGGCCGACGATCGTGCCCAGGAGAGGCTGCACAACACCTCCCTGGATAATCGTCTTGTTCGCGGCGACGACTGCTAACGGCGCCGGAGTAATCGAGAAGATGGCTCCGTTGTTCGTGATTGTGTAGTTGTTCAGAACCTCCACCGGTCCGAGCGTGGGGTAAATGGCGTAGGGGCTGCCCAGAACCGTCTCCCCTGGCGCGCGGGTGTACGTCGCCGTCACGCCGTCGCTCGCAATGAAGTTGCTGCCCGCACCCGTCGTCAGGGGATTGGGATCGACGTCGCCATACGTCTTGCTCGCCGGCTGCGTCGTCCACGTCGCCAACCGCCTGTTAATCGTGAAGTTGGCGCCGAGGTTCGTAATGTCGTAATTATTGAGCGCGCCAGCCACGGCTGCGGTCAGGGTCGCGGTGATGTGATGCGGGTTACCGGCAACGGTCTCGCCCGCAACGCGGCTGTATGTGGCCGTCACACCGTCGCCCGCAATGAAGTTGCTGCCAGAGCCCGTGGTTAGTGGATTGGGATCCGTGTCGCCGTACGTCTTGCTCGCCGGCTGCGTCGTCCACGTCGCCAACCGTTTGTTGATCGTGAAGTCCGCACCCGCATTGGCAATGGTGTAGTTGTCCAAGGCACCAGGGACCGTCGCGCTCAGCGTCGCCGTAATGTGATACGGGTTGCCGGCAACCGTTTCGCCTGCAACGCGGTTGTACGTAGCCGTCACACCGTCGCTTGCAATGAAGTTGCTGCCCGAGCCCGTGGTTAATGGATTGGGATCCGCGTCGCCATACGTCTTGCTCGCCGGCTGCGTCGTCCACGTCACTAACCGCTTGTTGATCGTGAAGTCGGCGCCCGAATTGGTAATGGTGTAGTTGTCCAGGGCACCAGGGACCGTCGCGCTCAGCGTCGCCGTGATGTGATACGGGTTGCCGGCAACCGTCTCGCCAGCGACGCGGCTGTACGTGGCCGTCACACCGTCGCTTGCAACGAAGTTACCTGAGCCAGTAGTCAATGGACTCGGATCTCGGATCGCCATATATCTTGGTCGCCGGCTGCGTCGTCCACGTCGCTAACCGCTTGTTGATCGTGAAGTCGGCGCCCGAATTGGTAATGGTGTAGTTGTCCAGGGCACCAGGGACCGTCGCGCTCAGCGTCGCCGTGATGTGATACGGGTTGCCGGCAACCGTCTCGCCAGCGACGCGGCTGTACGTGGCGGTCACACCGTCGCTTGCAATGAAGTTACCTGAGCCAGTGGTCAATGGACTCGGATCAGGATCGCCATATGTCTTGCTCGCCGGCTGCGTCGTCCACGTCGCCAGCCGCTTATTGATCGTCAGCGTTCCGGTCCCAGCGCTTGCGGCAAATCCGGTTCCGCCGCTGAACGCAGCTTCAATCGAGTACGTTCCGGCCGGCGTTCCTGTGGGCAGCGCGTATGTCACGGACGCGTTTCCAGCGCTTACCGTTCCAGACGTCGTGGAAACGCCGATGGTCGTCGCCCCTTGCTTAACAGTGAATGTCACTGTTCCTACGTTGACAGGCGAGGACGCCGTGACGGTCGCTGCGAGCGCTACAGACGCATCTCCATACGAAGCGGTGGACGGCGACACCGCTGTCGAAGTCGCTGTGTTGGCGCTCACGGTGAACGTTGCGGAGCCCCTTTCAGAGCCGCTCGCACATCCGTTTGCATTCGCGCCAGTGATGTTCGTGTTGTTGCTCTCGCAGAGGAGTGCAGTCCAGTTGCCGGCAATTGTCGGTATCAATGTCGCGGCGAACGCTTGGTCGCCTGACGTGCCGTTAAGGAAACTCGGACTGCGTGCGTCGACTTCCACAACAATACCGCTGGGGTTTCGCCAACGGATTGAGGCTGGCGTCGAACCGTTGCCGCTAATGCTGAACGCTGCGAGGGCGCAAATCTCCGTTCCAGATGGCACCGTCGTACCTGACGTGCCAGTGCAGGTATTCGGTGGAGAGCCACCCGTAGTTTCACCCGGATAGAAGGTGAAGTTATCGAAGGCGATGGTACCATCCGTAAACATGATCTGGGCTCTGGACTTCGAATCAAAAGCTGTCAAATAGAATTGGACGCCTATGTCGTGTTCTTCCGGTGCCCACTGATCCCAGAAGATGTTCCCGGTCGCTATCCGCAACGACCGTCAGCACGTAGTCCTCGTGAACCGCCGGATCCTCCTGGAACAGCAGCGTCACTTCCTCGCCAGGTTGCCATCCCGAACCGGTAATGACCGCAAGCTCGCCGGGCGCGTAGTCGTCCTTGTCGGTCTTGATGGTCGCAAACCGATAGGTTTCGGCATCACCAGCACCGCCGCCCGCAGCGAACGCATACCCCTCACCAGCCGGACCAACGACCGCGCGCGCCCGTGGGGCGGTCATCGACCCGGTTGTCACGAACTCACCAACACCCAACGAGAACGGATCGGGGAAGATCGCCGGCAGAAACAGGTCTGAGGTTGAGACGGCTTGTCCTGCAGCCGTGCCACCAGCGACCAGGACGCCGTTGTTATGCGGCAACAGCACCGCGGTGTGGCCGCGTCGCGGAACGCTCAGCTGTGTGGGGACCAGGGCAAAGGTCTGCGACGCCGGGTAGTACTCTTCGGCCGAACCGAGATCGACACTGCCATCGTGCCCACCCGCCACCAGGACGCGGCCATCGATGAGTGTCGTAGCTGTTGCTCCGGCACGTCGGCGTTGGAGACTCGATGAGAGCAGTGCGATCGAACCGCTGGCGGGATTGAATACCTCTGCAGACTGCAACACCACCCCGTCGGACGTGGAACCGCCGACGATCAATACGGTACCGTCGGCGAGTCGTGCTGCAGCGTGATCGGTGCGTGGCTGTTCCATCAGGGCGACGAGAGTGGACGTGCCCGATGCCGGATCGAACAACTCCACGTCAGCGCTAACCTGACTGCCTGTCGTTCCGCCGGTCACCAGGACACGGCCGTCGGAGAGCAGTGTGGCCGTGTGTCTCACTCGTGTGGCGATCAACTGGCCGGCAGGAGCAAAGGACTTTGTGATTGGATCGAAAATGACGACGGTATCGGTCGCCGTCCCGTCGGCGGTTGTGCCACCGGCGATCAATGTCCGCCCGTCGGCGAGGGGCACGGCTGCTGCCCCCGCGCGTGAATCGCTGATCGTGCCGGCGGACGCCCATGTGCCGGTCTGGGCGGGTGACGACCCGCGAACGATGCCATACGTGGACGCCGCGAGTAGGACGGCAACGGCGAGCGGACGAATGCGTGTCATAAGAGGCGGTGCTTTCAGCGCCGCTCGATCGGCGCAAATAAACGATGAATCCAACGCGCACACCCTGCCCTGCGTCGTGCCGATGCCTCACAGCAAGCCGGTGACGCCCAAGTCGCGACAGGTCTACGAACAGCGGAATTCTGCCGAGGGTTCCAGGACGCCTGGTCGGGGAGTTGCCTCTGACAGCAGCCGTGACGAGGAGAAAAGAAGGCTGTCAGCCACCAGTCAGCCGACATTATTTGCAGCCGCCGTGCCGACGTATCTCTGATGGGGAATATTACGAGCGGGTGATACAGGATGGCTCTGGCGATTGCCTACCGGTCATAACAACAATTGCCAGCGATCACCCGGGCGAGTGAGGCGCCCGCGTCGCCGAACTACTCCCGTCTGGCGTCGAGTCGCCCGAAATTCGGCCTAATTCCAGAGTCGACTCACGACGAGGATCGCCAGACTGGAGGGGAGTGTAGCGGTCACACCGAGTCGCCCGAGGCAAACTGCGTCACGCGCTTGCTGCTCGATCGTTGCCGCCGCTTGACCACGAGTATCCATACCAACGCGGATCCGGTTTGCGCGATTGGTCGGCGCAATGACTACCTGAAGTCTGCTGCCGACAAGAGATCGGATCCTTTACGCCCGCATGAAAATAGCGCGACCTAATGCGCCCGTCGCGTATCAAAGGAACACGCGATTCTCGGAGTTTCTCGAGGCAATTAGGCACGGTAGCCCGCGACCGCGCTATCAACCGTGCGGCCTGCCGCCGCGTCGCAACCGCGACCATGATCTGCCGTCGTCGCGACTCAGTCGTTGCCCGACGACGGCGCAAGCTGCCAGCCCGTGTTGAGCCACTGCCCTCCGCGGATCACAAAGACCTCCGTGGCAAGCCCCTTTTCGGTTCGCGTCTTCCCACCCTGCTGCACGTCCAGCTCGTACGAGGTGTAGAGAATGACGGTATTGCCGTAGCCCTGGAACTCCGTTCGCGGAAAGACGAGACGCGTCAGCTTCCCGCCACCTTTCGCGAAACGCTCGGAAGAGGTCAGGATGGATTCTCTCGTGCCCCAGCCGTCCGGACCCGGCCCGAGCGTGATGAGCTCCTCGGGAATCAGCTTCTTCAGGCGTTCGAGGTCTCCCGAATACCAGGCGCGCCACACTGCTTCACGCGCTTCGAGCAGCGGTTTGCGCGCGCCTTCCGGGACCGGATTGAAGGCGCTCATACGCTCCTGCATCGATTCCGGATGCAGCGATGTGTTCGACGCCATCTGATTCCACGCGCCGTTCTCCTTGACGTAGACATCGAGCAGACTGAGCTTCTGCTTGCTTCGACGATCGCCGTCCTGAATATCGAGATCGGCGACGAACGACGCGACCGCCGTGTCGCCGTAGAACACGACGTCGAAGTCCGACATGCGATATCCGACCATGCCCTGTCCTTTCGGAGCGCGGGCGCCGCCGGCGGCCTGCATGTACTGGTCGATGCCGCGAATCACCCTCGTCGAGCCGGTCAGGAAGCCGCGCCAGTTCTTGCCGTGCGTGGCCTGGAGCTTCGCGACGTCCTTGTCGATGTACGCCTGAAAAATACTCTCGATGTGCGCGCGGATTGCTGCCGCATCCTCGGGCCGTTCGGCCTGTGCCTGTCCGCCAGCCGCGATCAGAGACACCGCCGCTGCCAGCGCGCACACGCATCCAAAAACCCATCGACGCATTTGGTCCTCCTCTCCAAAGCTGTTGCCGCCGCCACAGATCATCAATATAGATCATCTATAGCAACGCGGGAGCCATCTTTTGTGCGGGACAACGAGGTTCAGGCGTTTACGAACGTCGCAGTAGCGATCAACGCTCGGCTTTGCGTCCACCTTTCTTTCGCTTGCCCCTCGCGATCTCGGTCGCCAGGGCCTCTAGCTTCGGTTCCCAGTGCCGGCGGAAGTGGTTCAGCCAGCGGTCGATCTCCTGCAACGGTTTGGCGGTCACCGTGTAGATGCGGCGCGTGCCTTCGGGTCGCGCGGTGGCGAAGCCGCTGTCCCTGAGCACCTTGAGATGCTGGGAGACGCCGGCCTGCGAGATGCCGAACTCGCGTTGAATGACGGCGACGACCTCGCCCGACGATTGCTCGCTGGTCGCCAGCAACTCGAGGATGCGTCGCCGGACTGGATCGCCCAGAACGTCGAATGCGTGCATCAGTTCTGCGGCTCGCGGTCGCTGTGTAGAAGGCAATGGTGCGTCGTGCCGAGACACGGGCTTCGGATGGTTCGGCACCCGACGCGATGTCGGCCTCACCCCAGGCGTCGCCGGAGGCCACCATGAACGCCCGGCCATCGGGCGATTTGGAGAATTCCTGCTCGTCGAGACGAGCCGAGGATCGGCCAGATGGAGGGCAAGGCCCGCGAGACCCAACTCCCAGCCGACGCCGGCCGCCCGGGTCGTATTTGCCCCAGTGCTCGCTCACGTGTGCGATGTGCGCCAGCGTCAGCCGGGCCCTGCTGTCAGAGACGTCCGACCCAGCTCGTTCGCCGCCGAACTCCCACTGAGGTCAAGGTTCTTCGCCGCGACACACGCGGTGATGACGCCCCCGGCATTGCCCTCGAGCTGATAGCGTCCGCCCTGGCGCAGATCTCCCGACACGGGCAGGAACCATCGCGGCAGGCGCTCGGATTCACATCGATCAGAGATCCGCGGTCGTGTCGTAGCAACGGCTCAGCGTACGGCGCGAGCCGGCTTGCCGTCACGTCGCGCACGGCGACGAATCGATGGTCCACGGTCTGGCAGCGAGTCACCCGTTCCCCGTACCTCGATCGCGGAGCGTCCTCCGACGCGGCTACAGCGAAGAGGACGCTGAGGTACGCGCGCCAGTTGCAGTCCGGCGCGCCACCTGCGCGATAGGCGGCAGCGGTACGCTTTCACGAGCACGACCTGTCGTTCCCGGCGGTGACTCATATGACTCGATGTCTATTTACCCTGCTCGTCCTGTCCGCTCCGTTCACCATTGCCCAGGAGCCTGACGCGGCCCTCGTCGCCGGCGCCTTAGATGGAGGGGCCGTGCAGATTCGCGCGTACTGGGCACTCGCTGTCGCACTCATTGGGGGTCTTGATATCGCGGGCGCCGTCGACACGCAATCAGCGGACGCCGAGCGCAACAAGCGGTCATTCGTCAACACATCGAAACGATGAATCGTGGTGAGTGGCGTCAAGCAGCTGAATACTTTGCAGACGATGTCCGGCACCACCTCGGAAACTGGCAGGGCGGACAACAGCGCACCGTTCAGGGCAAGAAGGTGCTGACCGATAACCTTGAGGACATCTTCCGCACTTTTCCTGATTGGAAAATGGACATCATCGAGATCGTGGCGGAAGGTGAGTCCGTCGTCGTCCGCTGCCGCGTGAGTGGCACGCACAAGGGCGTGGCAACTCTCCGTGTGAATGGCGGGCTATTGGTTGGCGTGCAGCCCACAGGAAAGCGGTTCGAGATCCAGCATATTCACTGGTATCGCGTCAGGAACGGCAAGATCACCGATCACTTCACGAACCGGGATGACCTCGGCATGACGCAGCAACTCGGCCTGCTGGCACCAGCCCGTTAACCGGCGCATGAACATCCGCTTCGCTACCGTCTCCCGCCGGGAACCGGCAGGCCACGGCCGGATTCGAGGTACACGGCGAATGTGCCCAGCCAGTGGCCACCTTCGTAATGCTCCCCCGTGACGCCCGTCATTCCAGCGGTGCTGTGAATTCGCGCGGCGGCGATCAACGCCGCGCCGCGCGGATCGGACGAAGGGAGGCTTCGCGCGATGGCCTGGAGCATCCACGCCCTCGACAGGTTCAGTCCGTAGAGATGTCCAAGCTTGGGATCGGTGGGGTCGGTCACCACGCCGGGCGCGAGCCAGTCGCCTCGACCGTCGGTCGGTAACGACGGGAGGAAGTCGCGCAGCCAGCGCGTGAACTCTGCCTCCGGCAGCACGCGCCGCATCAGGTCGGCCTCCGCCACGCAGGGTGACAGGAAGTCTTCGCCGGACGGCTCGTAGGCCAGCGGGCACGCGCGATCGTTCAGGTAGAAATCGCGCGAGCGGGACAACAGCAGCGACTCCAGTTTCTTGTCGCTCGTCGCGCGTGCCCAGTCGAGCATCAATCCGAACGAAAAGGCCGTCTGCGAGTGCTCGCCGATCCGAATCGGCGCCGTCAGCTTCGGCAGCCAGTCGGCGATCCGCGAGATCGCTGCGCGGGTCAACGGCTCGAGCGTCTCTGCCCATTTCCGAACGTCCCCGTCAGCCGGACGCTCTGCCGCCCATTCGTGCAGCTCGGCATCGAGTTGGAGAAGCCACGCCAGCCCGTACGGTCTCTCGAAGGAGACGCGGCCCGTTCCATTCAGGTAGCGCACCTCCGCGGCGATATTCGCCGCGGTGATGCTCTGGTCGAGTGCCGCTCGCGCGCGGTCGGCAAACGGCGCGGATCCGTGGAGGCGCGCGATGCGCGCGAGAAGCCAGTGGCCGTGCACGGATGAATGCCAGTCGTAGCACCCGTAGAACGCGGGCGTCAGCTCGTGCGGCGCCCTCACGTCGGCGTCGCTGTTCAGCACGTGGGCGATCTTGTTCGGGTATCCTTGTGAACGCAGGCGAGCGCCAGCTCCGCGGATCGATCTAACCAGAGTGCACTGGCCGCGGAGGACGGCTGTGCGGGACTTGCGAGGAGCAGGAGAACGAGCGGCAGGATCATGCCGCGATGATAGGGGATGGCACGAGCTTTCGAAAGAAGATGGCTACTTCATCAGCCGCGCCCACTGTGCCGTATCCGTATACTGCTGGAACGTCACCGCCTTGCCGTCGCGGAAGCGATAGACATGACAATACTGAGCATCGAGCGCCGCGCCGCTGGCCTTGAGCGTGCCGCGATAGTTTCCGAGCACCACGACATGGTCCCCACCATCGATAATCGTAGTGGGCACTGCGGTGAAGTTGTCGATCGCCGCCAGCAGGCGTGCAAACACACCTTCGCCTACCGCCTGCGGGCCGACGTAGGGATTGCGGTCCGCCAGAGGGTTACCAGCCGCCTCGTTCCATGTGATTGCCGGATCCATGGCCCCGAACAGAACGGACGGATCGTTTCTGCCCAATGCTGCGTAGGCTGCCTTGATCGTCTCGAATGGCGACATAGGGTCCTTTCGGGTGAGTCGGTGCGACCAGGCGGCGGAGGTTAACACGGCGCCTGCGCTCGGGCAACACGAATAGCGGCGCGTTGTCTGTCTGCCTTCCGCTTGAAGCCGGCGCAACGCGACCTCGATTTGGGTCAGATCTCGATTCTCTGATCGGATGATTGAGTCATGTCTTCCACTGATCGAGATCCGGCCCTCGGAAGCGTGAGCAGCCACGCGGCCAGATCGGCGACCGGGCCGGATGACTGAAGTGCGCCTTCGAGGCGAAAGGCCATGTTCTTCAGCGGCAGCAGATCGCGGCGCAGGAATGTCGTGAAGAGCCAAAGGCTGAACCGTGCGGAGAGGACGTCGAGCGGCGTCAGGCCTGTTTTCGGTACCGCAACAAATGGGGTGACGAGCGTCCCGTCGACGGTCGGCTTCAACGCGACGAGGAGCCGCCCGGTTCGCCTGCCCACGTCGCTTCGAACCGTCATGATGGTGCTGCCCCAACTGCGAATCGTGACCAGGATCCGATCGTTCGACAGCCACTTCATCGCCAGATCGGACGCCCCGCGGCCGGTGACTCGAGACGCGTAGCGAAGTTCTATCCCGTGTGCACCCATGTGGCTGATCTGGGGTGGCTCGAGGAGCGCGCGGTGATGGACGGCCAGGATGTGCTCGGTGTCGAACGCGTTGGCCATGATTCCGGGCCAGCTGGTTTCGACCAGTTCCCCTCTTCCCATCACGACGTGAAGCGAACGGCTCTCTCCCTCATCAATCGCCGGAAATGGAAACGCTCCGTCTGGGTCCGCAAACACGAAGACGCCACCGTACCGCTCCACGACCGGATACGTCGGCTGGGCGAGACACGCACCGCGGGGACCCCGGCAAACTCCTGAGGCATCCACCACCCAGTGATGCATCGCGCACCGCAGGTGCTCGCCAATCACGTCGCCCTGCGCGAGATGCGCACCCATGTGGGCACAGTGAGCATCGATTGCGGTCACCCGTCCGCCGGTGCCACGAAATAGAACCAGTTGGTGATCATGCAGGTTCCATGACACGACCTGGCCAACCCTGATCTCGTGGCTTCCACAGGCGAAATACCAGGATCGCGGTGCGGCGGGCAGTACGTTGGGAACTTTCACGACTGAACCTCGTTCGACGAAACATTCGTGAGGACCGGGCTGCGCGAGAGCGCAACGGCCGTCAGCATGAACGCGCCGGCGACATCCACGATCACATGCTGCCAGGTCAAGAGCGTCGCAGCGGCGATGGCCAGGGACCACGATGCGATCGCCAGGCGCGCTGGCCAGCGGCAGCGGAGTGCGAGGACTGCTCCAGCGGTCAGCGCAAACGTCGCATGAAGGGAGGGAAACTGGTTGTGCTGAAGGTTGATCCAGTCGGCGAAACGAAACGCGTCACCAAAGCGTCCGAGATCCGCTGGCATCACCCGCTCGGGCATCGGCAGCACGATGAAGAAGGGCGCTGCGATGAGGATCTCGAAAGCGATGACCTGCGCCAGCGCCCTGATCTGGTCCGCTGTTCGCAACACGAATGGCACCAGCCAGAACATCACATACAACGACGAGTAGATGACGGTTGCCGCAGGCACGAAGGGAACGAACGAATCGGCCGGGATCGTCAGGTCGACGCGAAATGTGTGAAGTCGCGAGATGGTGTCGGTTCCGCCGAAGATCGCCGCAAACAAGACTGAGATGAGCAGCGAATACCACATGGTCAGCCGCATATGCGGCCACCCCGGCCAGGCAAACGGGGGAGCGCCGGTGGCCCGGTCCCGCGACAGGCGCTCGACGCAGACGGCGTCGGCCGAGAGCCCGGCGTTCACGTCCGTTCCGTATCCCGTGAAGGCAGCGGCCGGGGTCCGCGCCACATGCTCAGGTAGATCGAGAGGAACGACGGCCGCGGCGCGTCGAAGTCCACGAACTTGCCAAGGTGAACCCACGGCACGTCGGGATGCTGGTGGTGCGCGAGGTGATGGTGATAGTTCAGGAACACATACTGAACGCTTCGACTCACGCGCAGGTTCCACGCACCATCTCTGACATCGAGCTCCGACCACGCATGGTCCGCATACTGCAACGCGCTCCAATTGATGGCGAACGCGGCATAACAGGCAGCCCAACCAAGGAGTGACAGATCGAGGAAGTACCACAAAGCGATCTGGACCGCAGCCGTCAACAGGATCTCCGAACGCATGACCGCCTGCGATGCCTCCGCGAGCCCGCCGAGGATCGCGTCTGTACCAATGTGTTCGACCGTCTTCGATCCCCGAGAGTCCACCAGCCTGAGCAGGAGTTTCGTCGGCAGACACAGGACGAGCAGGCAGCCAAGCGGCGGCATCAACCAGTAGAGCCCGGTCAGGATCCCGTACCATTGCACGAATTTGAGAAGCCGGCTGTCCTCAGGCGAGTAGTAGTCGAACCGCTCGACCTCGGTCCGGTTGTGCCGGTGATGGCCGAGATGGCACATCCGGTGAAACGTCAATCCTGTTGGAAACCACGCAGACAGGAAGCGGCCGGACCACTCGTTGATGTTCCTTCGCTTGTGAAACTTCCGGTGCACGCATTCGTGAAGCAGCGAATACACCGTATTGTTGGTGAACGAGAATGCCGTCGCTGCCGCGAGCACCCAGAACCAACTCTCCGCATGTGAGGCGCCGTACAGCAGGAGCGCGTTCATCGACATCACGAACACGGCGAGCGTGACGTTGAGCGCCCCCGGCACCTCGTTCGCCGCCGCCGATCGACGCGCGCTCACCCGCGCTGCCTCCGTTGGCTGATTCGTGAAATCAGGAAGCCAATGCCAAATCCGGCGATCAGCGCAACGATCGAGGCGGTCATGGCCCAGCGCTGGGCCGCCGCCAGGAGCGGATTGTCGAAGAGGCCGGCCGATGAGTGGAAGGCCGCGATCTTCCAGGATCCGCCCTCGTTCACCACGGTGGCCGTCCAGCGGCTGGTCAGCTCGAACGACTGGCCCGAGCGAAGCCGGAAACTGTCTCGCGACGATCCGAAAGCTACGCCGGCGTCTCCGCCGTAAAGAACCGTCAACTCGTCGACCGTTGGTGCGGTGGTGAAGCTCTCCACCACGCTGTTCGGCCCCTCCAGCATTCGCGAAATGTATGCCCTGACACCTTCCGGCTTGCGGCTGACTTCGGCGTTCTGCCACGTCACGACGACGTCGGGATGCAGATGGCTGAGAAGGCGATTGAGGTCGCGCTTGTTCATCGCGTCGACCAGATCGTCCCGCAGCGCGCGCAGTTGCGCGTGAGCCGGATCCTCCGCCTGCTGGGCGCCGGCGGACGCTGGTACGGCAAGCAGGAACAGCACGGCAAGGCACACGAGAGATTTCATCGATTCCTCCCAGCACAAAGACCGGTTTCCGATTCCTCGATAACAGGCGCGAGACATCCAGCGTGGAGCAAATAGGCGATCACGCGAGCGAGCAGTGGCGGCACGGTGGGCACGCGAAAGTAGTGGTCGGCTCCCCAGACCGGATAGGTCAGTCCGGGCTCAACGATAGCGTCACGCAGCAGCCCCAGGCCGTCATTCGGGCCGTACCGGGCCATCTGTCGATGCCGCAACCGGCCGAAAGGCGTTCCGATGTGAGCGCGCAACGGGAACCCGATCAGGTTGATGACCAGCACGCCCGCCGGCGTGCGCATCGCGCGATTGAGCGGTGATGACGATGCCGTGGTGAACTCGGCCGGCAGCTCCTGAGACCCCCGAGCGCGAAGAAGGATCATGCGGAGCAGCCACCGCCGCCACCATCGCTCCTGGAATCGATCGATGGCCGGCGTTCCTCGCAACAGGCCGCACACGTTGACCCACGCGCGCAGACCCGGTGGCATGGCCGACATCTCTTCGAAGGCCAGTCGCAGGTCCGCGCTGCCCTTGCTCAGGGACACGATGACGGTCGGCTCCGATGCACGCCGTGGAAGCAGGTCGCACAGCA
The DNA here is from genome assembly GCA_963784195.1 of uncultured Acidobacteriota bacterium. Lineage (GTDB taxonomy): Bacteria > Acidobacteriota > Vicinamibacteria > Vicinamibacterales > 2-12-FULL-66-21 > CAVQAH01. The sequence continues at coordinate 491,033 of CAWARA010000020.1, forward strand.
ATTGCTGCATTCCGACGGGCGCTGCCGCCGCTTTCGACCGGTACGACCTCCACATCCAGCCCGGCGCGTTCGGCCACCTGGCGGACGACGGCACCGTCGCCGCCACGGGTTGGCGTGCGGCGGTAGAACAGCGCCGGTACGATTAGGACCTTGCCTCGAGCCCCAACCGGCTGCTGAGCGTGGCCGGCCTCCAGCGTCTGGGCAAACGCGTGGTTTCGCGGCACGCGCCGAACGCGATCGAAGAACAGCGCCGTCGCGAAGTCCACGCCGTGCTGCCTCGTGATCTCTGCCAGCGTCGAATGGTTGCACTCGTCGTAGGAAAGATCGGGATACGCGTGCTGCGCCTGATCGAGGACGTCAGGCTGGTCGATGGTCAGCACGCGGCCAGCTCCTTGTCCAGCGTCCTGGGCGCAGGAAGAGCGGACTGCCATCCACACTCGCGATGCAGCGACACCGGCTTGACGTCGCCGAGGCGCTGTCCTCGGGCGACACAGGCTTCGACGTAGGCCCGATCCGCGTTGGGGCCCACCAGGACGACCCGGGCCGGACGCAGCTGACCGATGTCGACGCACCAGGCGTAGTGAGGATTTCGGCGCAGCGCACATTCGAGTGCTGCCGGAAGCGCCGCGTCCAGCGGAACATCACTCTCCACGAACAACATGTACGCAATCCCGCCGGATGTCCGCTCGGGGGCCAGCATCGCGAATCGAGGCCGCGCGCGCGCGAACAGAGTATCGATCACGCCTGCAACGAAGCCGTCGCTGAGCTTCTCGCCAAAACAATCGGACACGCGATCGTCCTTACCGACGAACCTGAGCGAAGGCGTCCTGCCGACTCGACCGTCGACGCGAATCTTGTCGCCAAGCTTGTAGCGATAGAGTCCCGAGCCCGTAGTCAGCACGACGGCGTACTCTCGCCCGGCCTCGAGCTCGTGCACGAGACGCGTGTCATGGGTGGACGCGTCACGCGTTGCGCCCCTGCTGGAGTCAAGGAACTCGAAGAAGTGTGATGACACTGCGAGCGGATGCCTCCCGCCAAACGGGATCGTAACGATACCCTCGGTCGCGATGAGGCCCTTGGGCTGCAGGTCCGAGCGCGGGAAGAGCGCGTGGAGCTCGCGCGCATACGGTGCGGCCGGCCCGTCGGACCAGCAACTGAGTGTAGCCAGTCGCGGCCAGATGGCGGATGGCTCACACGATGACAATCGTTCGAGTTCTGCCGCGCGCCTGGCATGTCGCCCCAGGTGCCGCTGCAGCCTGTGTCGAATCGAATCGTCGATTGGTCCCGGCGGGGTGACTGTACCGTTGCCAAGATCGCGAATGATCCGATCCCACCACTGGAACAAGCCGTCCAGAAGCCGGGTCAGGAACGTGGGATGCCAGACCGAGATGAGCCGCAACTCGCGCGCACGTGCGAGAAACAGCAAGGTGACGTAGCGGAAGGCATCGCCGTCGTGCACTGACGCGATCGTGTCGGGTACGGCAACGATCGCCCGCGCCAGCGACTGTCTGACAATGCCCAGGTACGCGCTGTCGCTGTCGAAGCCTACGGGAATCGCGCCGCTGCAATCCGCCGGTATAGCAGGAGAGATCGACCAGTAGGCGGGACCATTCATCACCACCGGCTGGCGGAAAAACAGGTCGCCGATCCACGCATCAACGGCTCGGCTGAGCTCCCGTTGTCCTGCGGCGGTGCACGGCACCAGCTTCGCCGCGGCTGTCGAGCCGCCCGAAGGCACCAGCCTTGTGACCGGAGCGCGTGTGAGGATATTCGGCTCGCCAGCGCGCACCCGCTCGATCAGCGGTTGGAGATCGTCGTACGTGGAGATCGGCACGCGGTCTCGAAACGCCTCGACCAGACGACGCGCGGAATTCCCGCTGCTGTGGGCGGTACCGGCCACGGCGAGGATGTCGTCGAAACCGTGTGCCCGGCCGAACTCCGTCTGACGGTTCTCTCGTACATAGTGCTCGAGGAGACGACCCTGCGTCTGCCAAGGCCGTTCCAGCGCACGCCGGTACAGCCGTCGGGCGCGCAGGCCTGACCCTGCCCAAATCGCGTTCGCCGCCGCAGCTGCCAGCTTCACGTCTTAGAGATTCCTGGCGATCCGCCTCGCCGCTGCCGTGAGGTTCGTGTCGTCAATCTGCGCGAGGCAGGCGAGCTCGTCGCCCCTGACGAATCCCGGGTTGCATTCGAGGAAGAACGCGATGTCCGGGTCGGCTGTCCGGCCCTCTGGGACCTCGAGCAGCTCCGGGACGAGCGTCTGCGGCCTCGCGAGCCGCACGATTCCCGTGCGCGACTCATAACGGTCGCCAAATCGCTCCGACGCAAGCGTATCGAGCAGCTGCCGATCGCCATTTGCCGCGTCATCGTCGTGGCGTGGACGAAAGCGGCGGAAGAAGACCGGCAGGAACCGGTACGTTCGGAATCCAGACGTCAGCAGCAGCCACCAGACCTCACGGCCTCCGTACGACGGCGTGATGCTGCGCACCGCTCGGAGCCACGTCAGCGGCAGCGCAGGACTTCCCCACCAGTTCCGCTCGACGATGGTGTCGCCTGAATAGACAACGGTGACACCCGGCCGGGCGCAGCTCGCGTAGACGAGCAACGTCGAGAAACCCCTCACCACGCCGGACTCGTCTTCGAGAAGGATCACGAAGTTCTTCTCGGCGAGGTCCGCGTCGAACGTCTCTCGATCCACGCCGGCGAAGTGCATGCGGAGCAGATCGAACATGGCCCGGCGGCTGCCGGACGCGAGCGACGATCGAGACACCACTCGGCCAGAGAGTCGCGTGGCTGACGATGTGATCGGGGTCATAGGGTTGCCAACTCCGGGAGGTACGGCCGGCCGTCGAGCCGGTTGACGATCTCTTCACCGTCCGGCCAGAAGGCCACGTGCAGCACGCTCCGGTAGGCGCGATGGCGGAACCGGGAGCGTACCGCTGCGGTCAGCGGCGCATCGGCCGGCAAGCCGATGGCGACGTAGTCGAGCCCGTTGTCCCTGGCGGATTCGCACACCGCGGAGATCAAGGCACATGCGACGTCGCGATCGTCGTCATCAACAGAGAATTGAGAGACGTAACCGAACTCCAGACGCCTGCCCACCGGTGGAAGCGTCGGAACTCCGGTCCATCGGGCTGTCGCGTTCACCAGCCATCTCGACATCGCCAGCGGCCGGCTGTAGCCGCGGACGACGACCTGGCGGCAGGCTCGCTGGTCCCACAGCGCCGCACAGCCAACGATCCGTCCCCCGCGCTCGGCGACACGAAGCGTGGTGTTCGAGAGACCGGGAATGGCACCGTCGAACGAATCAGGAGTCCACACCGGCGAGAACTGGTGCCGCGAACCGTTTCGCGAGAGGCACGCGACCGCCTCCCGGACATCCTCGCTCGACTGCGCGACCCTCGGCGAGGCTGACGGCACTCGTACGTGACGCACCGGAATCGCGAGCGTCGTCAGCGCCGCCACTGGCAGGAATCGTGGCCATGACGATGCCCGGCGGGTCAGCAGTTTCAACGCCGCGACATTGTCCGAGACGACGCTGGCCAGATACACGCGTGCCGCGCCATCCTCGTGCAGGCGGCGGCAATACTCGAAGCCGGCGTCGAGCAGGCGACGGTGACGTCGATAGCCGGCCGCGATGCGGAGCTGACTGAAGTACCCGACGGGTGCGGGATGGCCGTTGACGAATCGCTGGCGAACCGAGCGGGTCGCGATCGCCGCGATGTCCGACGTCGCCGACACTGACGCGCGACGATCGTCTGATGCACGTCGCCTTCGATCGCCGCGCCGGACAGCGCATCAGGCTCGCGCTCCAGCGCGATTCTGACGTCACCCGGAAACACGGCCTCACGAAGGAGGCGGCGAATGTCGGGCTCGTCGTCGCGCCCGCCAAGCGCAAACGAATAGCGGTGTGCCGTAACGGCCGGGCGGGCCGCAACGCGCGGGGCGATAGTCAGTGCGCGCGCAGCAGCGAGCCGTTCCACGAATCGTCTCCTAGCGGAAACCTGTCGCGGCGCATGGTGTCGATACGCAGCATGCTGTTGATCGGGAAGAAGCTGCGAAACATGAACGCGTCCGATCGATTCACATCGTCGAACCCCCGGCGAATGATGCTCGACCAGCCGTAGAAATCGCGCCGGGCTCGAAGGCACTGCTCCTGAAGCGCTTCCGGATCCATGGACGCCGGACGGAACGGCACCATGTTGTAGCGGTACGTGTCGTCGAGCCACCAGCGTTCGAACAACAGCCGGTGCTGCGCTTCGAGGCGCGTGTACAAGGGTGTACCCGGAAACGGCGTCAGGTGATTGAACGCGGCGATGTAGAACTTGTGCGCCTTGGCGAATTCCGTGGCATCCACGAAGCTCTCAGCCGTGTCGGCGTCATAGCCAAAGATGAAGGTCGCGTAGAGCCGGAGCCGGTGTTTCCTGAGATTGGCGAGCGCGGCCTCGTATCCTCCGCGCATCGTATTGAAGCTCTTGTTCATTGCGGCGAGGGCGACCGGATTGAGGCTCTCGAACCCGATGAGCACGCCCTGGCAGCCGCTCTGCGCCAGCAGATCGAGGAACTCTTCGTCATGGGCGGCATTGATGCTCGACTGGCTCACCCAGCGGATGCCAAGCGACGCGAGCTCGCGAAAGAACGCCTTCGCTTCCGCCATGTTGGAGGTGATGTTGTCGTCGACGAAGAAGAACAGCTTCTTGCTGTCGCGTATCGAGGCGACCTCGGCGATGACCTCATCGAGCGGCCGGCGCGTCTGGGTATTGGCGAACATCGACTGCACCGCGCAGAACTCGCATCGGAAATGACAGCCACGCCCCGCCTCGACGAGACCGATCGGCAGGTAGCGCTTTCCACGGAAGATCCGGCGGTCCGGCCGCAAGCCTCGCAGCGAGGGCCGCCGTTCGGCGCGGTACACCGCCTCCATGCAGCCGTGACGGAAGTCGTCGACGAGACGCGGCCAGGTCTCCTCTGCTTCGCCGATGACGACCGCTTCGGCGTACTGCGAGACCTCGTCGGGGCAGAGTGACGCGTGAAAGCCGCCCATGACGACAGGAATGCCACGGGCGCGATACTCGCTGGCGATCTGATAAGACCGCCGCGCCGTGTAGGTCTCGACGCTGATGGCCACAAGGTCCGTCGGCTCGTCGAACGGAATCTTCTCCATCCGATCGTCGTAGAACCGGATGTCGACATCTGATGGCGTCAGTCCGGCGATCGTTGCGGGAGGCAGCGGCTCCATCTCCCAGGAGCGGATGTAGCGCTGCCCTGCGCGGCGGCCGATGCACGGGTGAATCAGCGTGAGCCTCACCGTGCCTCCATAGCGGCGACGCCTGATTTCATCGCCGTGCCCGCCCGGCCGATGATCCAGTCGCAGTTATAGAAGCGGTGCAGGTTGTGGGCGTAATGCCGATAGCCGAGGTTCGATGCCAGCGCTACCCACGGCGAAGCAGGGGTGGCCTGAAGCCGTCGCGCGATCGACGGCAGCGAATACACGTGGCGCCAGGCCTCCTCCGTGCCTCGCTGGAGCTGATCGATCGTCATGCCAGCCGGCTGGAACACCACGTGCTGACCGTCGTAGAGCTCCCAGTTTCGAGTAAGGATCCGGCCTTCCCGCTCGAGCCGCTGATAGAGCGCGGTGCCAGGGAACGGCGTGACGACGGCGAATCTCGGGAGATCGATGCGGGCGTCCACGGCGAATCGCGCGGTCTCGAGGAACACATCCGGCGTGTCGTGATCCATGCCGAACACGAAGCAGCCATAGACCGCGATCCCGTGCGCGTGCAGCAGCGAGACGACTTCCTTGAATCTCGACGGCTTGTTGAAGCTCTTGCTCGAACCGCGCAGGTTGTCCGAACGGATTGATTCGAATCCCAGGAGAAGACCCCGACAGCCGCTCCGCGCCGCGAGCTTCAGCAGCGGCAGATCCTCTGCCAACAACACCGTCGAGAGGCCGTACCACTGAACCTTCAGCGGAATCATCGCTTCGAACAACCGCTCGGCGTAGCTGCGGTCGGCGATGAGGTTCAGGTCGACGAAGATCAGTTTCCGGGCGCCGTGCTGACGGATGTCCGCAACGACGTCTTCCACGGGCTTCTGATACGGCTTCCGGCCCCATGCCGCGGGCACGACGCAGAACTCGCAGTTGTGAATGCAGGCGCGGGTCGCTTCGAAGACGTTGTTGGTAAGAAATCGCCGTTTCGGCAGCAGGTCGCGGCGCGGAAACGGACGGCCGGCCAGCGAGAGGTCCGGCGCCTGAACGTACCGCCGCTGGAGATTCCCGCGAGCGTAGTCCTTCAGCAGCGCCGGCCAGGTATCTTCGGCGTAGCCGACGACTATCGCGTCCGCATGCGGCTGCGCGTCGTCTGGCACGAGCGTGACGTGAGGGCCGCCGAGCACGACGGTGATACCTCGCGACCGAAAGGCCGCGGACAACTCATACGCGCGCGGCGCCGTCCCCGTGATGACGGTGATGCCGACGAGATCGACCTGCAGTTGCGGATCGACCTCTTCTATCCCTTCATCGATGAGCTGAAGATCGGCGTCGAGTTCGTCGGGCACGAGCGACGCAAGCGTTGTGAGTGTGAGCGGTGCGTATCGAAGAGAGCGGCGAAAAATTCCGCCGCGATGACGGTACAGCGGTCCCTTTGGCGAGATCAGCGCAATTTTCACTGAGAAGCCACCCCCCATAGGAACGACAGTACGCTGGCGAGCGGTGCGTTGCCGTGAGCGGCCGCTGAAAAGGGCTGAGAAAGGGTGATGGTGTCGTGAACGATGCGGGTATTCTAGCAGGCCTGACGAAAAACGTGCCCGGGATCAGCGCGACGTTCGCTCGATCGCCGCGAGCGCCCGCTGACGGTAATGTCGTGACCCAATCGACTCGGCAGCGGTGATGTACGCGTCACGTGCCGCTCCTTCGAGTCGATGGCGGCTCGCGACCTGCTGCAGGACCTCCGAACGGTAGTAATCGCTGCCGAGCTCGCCGGCGAGCTTGATGACGTCCACGAGCGCGGCGTTGTCCGGATTGCTGTTCTGCAGATAGCGCGTGAGGATCTGCGATCGGTAGTACGCCGATCTGGTCTGCCGGGCCGCCGTCAGGACGATCGGAGCGTAGTCGCTGCCGACTTTCCGCTCGCCGACATCGACGATCCCAGCCCGATAGTAGTCAGAACGGATCTTCCCCAACACTTCCGCGAACCGCGCGGCGTTCAACGGTGCGCCAGCGTCAATGTATGCCCGCACCACTTTTGCCGAGTAATAGTCACTATCGATGGTCAGGGCCACTGCCCACAGTCCATCCCACATTCCTGACTTCCGGCGTACGGCTTTCAACGATCCGCTCGAGGAGCCCCGACTTGTAGTAGTCGGACGACCACCCGCGGGCGCGCTGCAGCATGCGATCGAGGGTCGCGCGCGTGGGAGGCGCCTGATCGATCAGGGCGGACATGTAGGCGTGTTGCGGGTAGGTCGACGGCATCTGATCGATCTCGCCGAGCACACGATCCGCGCCGCCATTTCGAAACAGCCAGGCGACGCGTTCCTTCGAGGCATACGCCGTCCGTCGAAAGAACTCCCTGATGACGGCGTCGAGCCACTGACGGCCCTCGGCGTCAAAGTCGCGCCGCTGTCCGTTGACCGTGTACCTGTACTCGAGCGCACCGGTTTGCGGGCGAATCTCGAGCGCCCGCCGTCCTCGCGAACTGCTCTCGTCGACGTCGAAGTATCCGCGAGACCCCAGCGACTGGAGCGTCCGGAAGTCTTCTGTGAAGCGAGGCTCGCCTTCGAACCTGATCGCTACCTCGCAACCATCGGCACGCCACTCGACCTCGTGTCGCTCGTTTCTGGACGTGTAGCTCGACCGGCTCACATCTTTGACGCCGGCAATGCAGGTGTCGGAGGGAGTGGACGCGGCCTGGCGTGCTGCAGGCGTCGCGGAAGCAACCAACGCAAACGCCGCAACCAGGGACATGAGTCGAGTCATCGTGGACCTCTGTGACCGGCGTCCGATTGCGAGAGCTGTGCCATGCGAGAACCAGCGCAATTCCAAGTCAAATCAACAACTTATGGAAAGCGCTCGTCTTGCCGTGGGGTTCAGGATGTCCCTCGATCGGGATTCACTGTTCGCTGGAGAACACCCTCGCGTCAGCTCCCAACTCCCAATTTCCAATGTATTTGATTGGCGCGTCGGGTCGTTGATCGCTGGGCGGCTTCCTAACAGGAGTCCAGGAGATCACGAGAACTTATGGCTACTATGCCTCTTGATCTCGTGAGCTCCTGTGAGCTTGGCGGTGGCGTTCCACACACCTCCCAATTTCCAACTTCCAACTCCCTCTCGCGACTCTCCGTGATCTTTGAGAGTTGGGCGTTGGAAGTTGGGCGTTGGGAGTCGCGTCTAGTCGTCTCTCAACGCCACCATCGGATCCATTCGCGCCGCGCGCAGTGCGGGCACGCCGCAGGCGACGATCGCGATGACGAGGAACCCGGCAGCCATCGCGACGAAGGTTGCGGGATCGGTCGGCTGAACACCGACCAGCATGGTTCGCATGACACCCGTCAACGCGAATGCGGCGAGCAGACCGCAGCCGATGCCGGCGGCGCTCAACCAGAGGCCCTGCCCCACCATCATGCCGAAGATGCTGCGATGCTCGGCGCCGAACGCCATGCGCACACCGATCTCCGGTGTCCTCTGCCGAACGACGGTTGACAACACACTGTAGAGACCGACGGCGGCAAGAATGAGCGCTATGGTCGCGAAAATCCCAATCAGCACGAGCGCGAACTTCGTTTGAGACTGCGCGGCCCCGACGAGGGTCGTCATCGGCTGGACTTCGATCACTCCGGCGCGCGGGTTCAGTTCAGCCACAGCGGCCTTGGCCGGGCCGGCGAGTTGGAGCGGATCGCCGGACGTGCGCACTGCCCAGCGATTCGCCGCGGCGTGACCCATGTACGAATCAGGGACGTAGAGACCTTCGCGACCGTCACTCGCCAGCGTGGCGTGCCGCTGATGGTCGACGACGCCGACGACCTGGAAGCGCTCCGGTTCCGGCGTGCGAAGGCGCGCGAGGAGGGTACGGCCGACAGCCGACTGTCCGGGAAAGGCCTTTGCGGCGAGCACGCGATCGATGACGATCGGGCCCGCGTTCGTCTGTGCGTTGTCGGCATCCGTGAATGTCCGGCCTTCGACGACCGTCGTTTTCATGGCTTCAAAGTATCCCGGCACGACGGAGTACGCCGTCGCCTGCTGGAACTTCGACGGATCGCTCATTGCCTCTTCCGTTCCCCATCGCGCGAGGCTTTCGCGGCCATCGAGCGGGAAGGGGCTGGAGGCGGTCACCGCCTGCACGCCCGGCAGTGCTGCCAGACGCGTGCGGAGATCGCGCACGAACGCTGCCCGCGCCTGCGGATCCGGCAATCGCGGATTTGGAATCATGAACGTGAGCACGCCATTGGGATCGTAGCCAGGCGCGGCGCGCTGCAAGGCGATGAAGCTGCGGATCATCAATCCTGAACCGACCAGCAGCACGAACGACAGCGCCACCTCCGCCACGACGACCGTGTTGCGCAACCAGTTGGCTGACGACAGCCCGCTCGTGCGCCCGGCGCGTCTGAGCAGATCCATCACATCGGGCCGCGATGCGCGCAATGCGGGAATCAGCCCGAAGACGATTGCCGACACGACGGCGGCAGCCGCGGCAAACGTCAGCACGCGCGGATCGATCGCTACGCGCTGAAGGCGAGGCAGATTCGCCGGCCCGAGCGCCGTCAGCACGCCGATCCCCAGCCAGGCCAGGCCGATGCCGGCAATTGCCGCGAGCCCCGACAAGATCAGGCTCTCGACGAGCATCTGCTGCACGAGACGCGCGCGGCTGCTGCCGAGCGCGGAGCGAACCGCGAGCTCGCGCTCGCGCATCGACGCACGCACGATCAGCAGGTTCGCCACGTTCGCGCACGCGATCAGCAGCACGAACGAAACGGCACCCATGAGCGCGAGAATCGCCGGTCGAACATCGGCGACCAGATCCGTGTGCATCGGTTCGATGCGGAAGTGCAGGCCCGCGGTCTGCTTGATGGGGAATTGCGATCGCAGATCTGCGGCAATGGCGTCAACCTGCTGCTGGGCCTCGCCCACCGCGACACCAGGCTTCAAGCGGCCAATGACGCGCAGGAACACGTTGATGCGGGAGCCGGCTGCGAAGTTGACGCGCAGTGGCGTCCACAAATCCGGCACACGCTCCACGTTGATGCCGGGCGGAAACAGCATCTCGAAGCCCGGCTCGAGCACGCCGATCACTTCGAATGAAAAGTCCGACAGCCGCACGACGGTGCCGACAATCGACCGATCGCCGCCGAACCGGCGTTGCCAGAACTCGTGACTGATGATCGTTCGCGGCGGAGGAGGTGGCGCCTGCTGCGCGGGGTTCGCGCCGGGTGCCCCCGCACCCGGTGGCGGCACGGGGGGCGTGCCATCCGCGTCGACGAAGTCACTCCCGATGGCAATTCGTCCACCGAGCAAGCGGAAAAGGTTGGGCGTCGCATTGCCGGTTCTGACGATCTCGGCGTCGGCACCATCCTCCCCTGCCAGCACGAGACGCCCGGTCGACAGCGCAGCGATCGTATCGAAGCTGGTGGCCCGCTCGCGAAGGTCGTGAAAATCTGCCGGCGGCCACGGGAAATCGCTCACGTTTCTGTTGCGCATGTCCTGCCACACATGCACCAGCCGCGCCGGATCGCTATAGGGCAGCGGACGCAACAGCACGGCGTTCACGACGCTGAAGATCGCCGTCGTGGCACCGATGCCGAGCGCGAGTGTCGCGATCGCAGTCAGCGCAAACCCAGGCTTCTTGAACAGCAGACGACAGGCAAGGCGGACATCGTCGACGAAAGCATTCATGTGGCTGGCTCCGGGGTTCACGTCACGAATGACGAGGCAAGCGCTCCAGACGTTAACCCAATAGCCCGAAGGGGTTCTACATCTGTCTGAAAAATGGGGTGGATGGTGGGGTAGGAACCCGGAGGAGGTCCAGGGTGTTGAGCAGCCGCCGCGGGTGGGGAGGAGTCCACCCGCGGCGGTGCTGTCCAACCGGCTGGGAGGCGCCGGTTGAAACCAGAATCAGAAACGGCGCGGAGGCGACCCGAGCAACGGGCTCGCGGATCCGGTCGATGGGCGTGACCGCAGCGGCGCCTGACGTTGCCATCCCAACCGCGACCCTTGACCCTTCTGCCAGGACTTCGTCACTCGGCGCGTCCGGCGTCAGCCTGACCTCGGTGAGTGTCCCGTCGCTGGCTCCGGTCACGACCGGCACGCGGTGAAGCCCATTGTCGAAGATCCACACCTTACTGACGTTGCTCCTCGGCGGCTGGTTGGTGCCCGCGCCAGAATTCTTTGTGACGGCTGCACGCTTTGTCACGTCGTCGGCCGGTTGTCCCAATGACGCGAGCAGATCGTCCCCAGGCTCGAACCTCAGTGCCGCATTCGGGACGCGCAGAACACTGTCCGTGCGCGACACCTCGACGGTCACGCTCGCCGTCATGCCAGGGCGAAGCTTCAACTCGGGATTCGGAGCCGAGATGATCGCCGCGTACGTGACTACGTTCTGGTCGACGACAGGGTTCAACCGAACCTGCTTGACGATGCCGTGAAACGTATCCTCGGGATATGCATCCACGGTGAAGCTGACCGGTTGCCCTTCGCCGACCGCTCCCAGATCGGATTCATCCACGCTGGCCTTCACCTGCATCTGGCCGAGATCGGCGGCGATCACGAAGAGCGTCGGCGCCTGCAGACTCGCCGCGACGGTCTGGCCGACATCGACATCGCGCGCGGTGACAATCCCGTCGATCGGGGAACTGATGACCGTCTTCGCGAGGTTGACCTGCGCCTGCCCCAGCGCCGCCTTCGCTTGACTGACCTGCGCGCTGGCGGCCCGAAGTTGCGCGTCCGCCGACTGGCGCGTTACCTCGGCCGTTTCAAGATCGGTCTTCGGAATGAGCTCTCGGCCAGCGAGCTCGCGTGCCCGATCCTCTTTGTTCTTCGCGTCCGCCACGGCCACCGCCAGCCGTTCGACGTCCGCTTCCGCGCGGACCAGCGCTGCCTTCGCTTGCTCGAGATCCGCCTGAAGAAGTGACGGGTCGAGGCGCGCAATCACCTGCCCACGCTTCACGATCGAGTTGAAGTCGGCGTAGAGGGCCTGGACCGTTCCCGAAATCTGTGAGCCGACCTGAACCGTCGTCACGGCCTCGAGCGTGCCGCTCGCGGCGACACGGCTCACGATCGGGCCGCGCGACACGACGCCGGTTACGACCTCCGGTGCGTCGCTGGCGCGGCGTGAGTACAGCGCGTGGGCTGACAGGCCCGTTACGGCTGTGATCGCGATCGCGACGAGAAGCTTGTTCCTCATGTGACGTCCGGTCAGTTCGGCCTTCCTCTCAATAGACTGTGTGAATGTGACGCTACCGTGGCGGGCCTGTGAAGAAATCGTGGCAACCGGGGATAGGCCGGCTCAGCCACGAAACGGCGCAGTACACTGGGAACGGCATGAGCCGAGATGCGCGAAGCAACGGCGAATCGTCCCGGGTTCTCGTGGTGGAGGACGAAGCGAGCATTCGCGACCTCATCCTGCTTCACCTCAAACTCGAGGGGCTCACGACGGTGGCGACTGGCGACGGAACGGATGCGCTGCGCCTGGCTCGGAGCGAACCGTTCGATCTGATCGTGCTCGACCTCATGCTCCCCGGCCTCGACGGCGTCACGATCTGCCGTGCGATCAGGCGAGACGAGCTGAACGCCGATGTCCCAATCCTGATGCTGACCGCGCGACGCGAAGAGTCCGACAAAGTCCTCGGCCTCGACAGCGGGGCCGACGACTACCTGACGAAGCCATTCGGCATCCGCGAGCTCGTCGCACGGGTCCGGGCCCTGCTCCGGCGGCCACGCCGATCGGAGCTGGCGGCGCAGAACGGTCAGACGAAGTCCGTGTCGGTGGCCGGCCTGACCGTCGATCCGGCGCGCCGCCAGGCACGAATGGACGGGCAGGAAATCGATCTGACCGCCCACGAGTTCGATCTGCTGTTTCTGCTGGCTAGCAACCCCGGCATTGTGTTCACGCGCGAAGCGCTCGTGCAGAAGGTCTGGGGAGACGATACGTTCGTCACCACTCGAAGTGTGGACACGCTGGTCAAGCGCATCCGCAAGAAGGTCGAGCCTGACCCTGAAGAACCGCGGTTCATCCTGACGGTCTGGGGTACCGGCTACAAGTTTGCCGATGCCTGACGCCGTCTGGTACCGGAGCCTCTACTGGCGGATCGCGATCGGATTCGTTGCGCTGCTCGCGGCAATCCTCGTCGTCCAGGTTGCCGTGTTCGTGTGGCTCACCGTCGTCGTCGGCCGCTCGTCGCTTGGCCCGATGCAGCTGGCGAGCGAGGTGGCCACGGAGCTGGGCTCGGCGATGGAAGCAACGCCGGATCTCGCCATCGACGCACACATCAGCCGCCGGTTCGGCCATATCTTTCAACCGTTCCTGGTCCTGATGGACGATGGGCGGACGGCCTCGAACCGGGCCGATGGACTTCCACCAGGATTCAGCCGCACCGCAACGTTCGCGCGCAATCGGCGTCAGGGGCAGGAGCCTCCGCCGGAACCGGATCCAGGAGCGCAGCCACCGCCGCGGCCGCCCGAAGGGCGCGCGACCCGGCGGCGGTCGATCGGGACCCTCGAGACGGCTTGCCGAGATAGCGCCGATCGTCGTTGCCGGCCGGGAGGTCGGTATTGTCGCGGTGCCAGGGAACCCGCCGCCGGCGTCGATCGTCATGCGGCAACTCGGACCGACGCTGGCATGGGTCGCCGCGGGGCTGCTCGTGGCCGGTTCGGCAATCATGGCGCTGGTGATCTTCCGGCCGACGCACAAACGGCTGCGAATGCTCGAGCACGCCGCGGCGGCGCTCGGTGAGGGACGCACCGACGTGCGCGCGGAGGAAACCGGTGGCGACGAAGTCTCCGCGCTGGCGCGCACTTTCAACCGCATGGCGGACGACTTGGGCGCACGTGCGGCCGCGTTGGCAGAGTCCGACCGGGCGAGGCGGCAACTGCTGGCGGATGTTTCTCACGAGCTGATGACGCCCCTTGCCGCAATCCGCGGCTATACGGAAACCCTGGCCATGCCAGAGCTGACGCTCGATTCGGAGACGCGTCAGCGATATCTCAGCATCATCGGGGACGAAACCCAGAAGCTTGAAGCGATGATCGGCGACCTGCTGGATCTCGCTCGGCTCGAGGGCGGCGGCGGCGTGCTGGCGCGCGACCGGGTTCGTGTTCTCGACTTGTTCGGCCGCGTGACCGATCGGCACGGACCAATCATTCGCGATCGGCAAATCACCGTCGTCGTCAACGTGCGATCCAGAGACGCTGACCGTCACCGGCGATGCCCAGCGCCTCGAGCAGGCGCTCCAGAATCTCGGCGCAAATGCGATCAGGCATACGCCTCATGGTGGGAGGCTCGAGCTGACCGCAGCATCCGACAGAGGAAGGCGTCCTGATCACCGTGCGTGATACCGGTCCGGGGATTCCGCCGGAGCACTTCGAACGGGTGTTCGATCGTTTCTACAAAGTGGACTCCTCGCGAACCAGAAGCGATGCTCCCTCCGGCAGCGGCCTCGGTCTCTCGATCGTCCGGACGATCGTGGAGCGTCACGGCGGAACCGTCACCGCGTCGAACGCGCCAGACGGCGGAGCCATCTTCGAGATCCGCCTGCCACGGTAAGCTTCAGATACCATCGTCTCGGAGCACAGCATGAGATTCGCCTGCATCCTTCTGGCGATCGGTCTGTCGATCGGGCACCTGGAAACGGTCGACGCGCAGCCGCGCCAGGCCCCTGTCGATCCCGCCATCGCTGGTGCGGACGCGGCAACCGCTGCGTATCTGGCCTCCGTCCCGGCTGACCGACGGGCGCGATCCGACTCGTATTTCGAGGGTGGCTACTGGGTAAGCCTGTGGCAGTTCCTGTGGTCGTCAATCGTCCTGATTGCCCTCCTCCACACGGGCCTGTCCGCCAGGCTTCGTGATATAGCTGCGCGCGTCACGCGTTTCCGATGGCTGCAGCCGGCGATCTACTGGGCTGGATTTCTCCTGCTCACGTCCGTGCTCGGATTTCCTTTGGCGGTGTTCACTGACTTCTGGCGCGAGCATCAATACGGGCTTGCCACGCAGACGTTCGGCGCGTGGTTCGGCGATCAGATGAAGGGGCTCGGGCTGGGCCTCGTGCTCGGAGCCGTGCTCATGTTGGTTCTGTATGCCGTCCTTCGCAGGGCCGGCCGCACCTGGTGGATCTGGGGCGCAGCCGTGTCGATGGCGTTCATGTCGTTCGTCGCCACGATCGGCCCCGTCTACCTGGCGCCGCTCTTCAACACATACAAGCCGCTCGAGAACCCGGCCATCCGCGATCCGATCCTGAAGATGGCCCACGCCAACGGCATCGACACGAGCGAAGTCTGGGAAGTGGATGCGTCGCGACAATCGACGCGCATCAGCGCCAACGTGAGCGGCATGTTCGGCACGCAGCGGATCACACTCAATGACAATCTCCTGAAACGAGCGTCACCGGCCGCCGTCCAGGCAGTCATGGGCCACGAGATTGGCCATTACGTCCTCAACCACGTGTATGAGATGCTCGCCTACTTCTCGGTCATCATCGCGATCGGCTTTTGCCGTGACCGGCTGGGCGTTCACGCTGCTGGCCGCTCGCTACCGCGAACGCTGGGGTGTCGAAGGGATTGCGGATCTGGCGGGGCTGCCCCTGCTGGCGCTGGTGCTTGGCGCCTACCTGTTCGTCCTGACGCCGGTCCTGAACACGATCGTCAGGACGAACGAGTTCGAGGCTGACATGTTCGGCCTCAACGCGGCCCGCCAACCGGAAGGATTTGCCGAGGCGGCACTGCTGCTCGGCGACTATCGCAAGCTCGATCCCTCACCGCTCGAGGAGCTGATCTTCTTCGACCATCCGAGCGGCCGGACACGAATTCACGCCGCGATGCAATGGAAGGCCAGCCAGCAGCCGTAGCGCGGGTGCGTTCCGCATGACGTCATTCGTGTTCGGACGTGTCGTCGCGTCCGGCGCTGAGGCTGACGTTCAGGGTGACGGTCCGGCCGCGCCGTACGTCGACCGTGCGAGCGTAGGTGACAAATCCGTCCTTTCGGACTTCGACGCGATGCGGGCCCTCTGACAGGTCGACGAAGATCCGATCCTGTCCTTCCGGCAGCGTCCATTCTTCGCCATCGATCAGCACCGTCGCATCAACCGGCCGCACGCGCAGCTCGAGCGAGCCAAACACATCGGCAGATGCGCGAGGGTAACCAGACATCCTGCGTTGGTCCATCTCGCGGCGGGCATGTTCGTCGGGCTTGGGACGCGGCTCCTGCGCCTCGCCGGGCGCGAGCGGCTGCAGCGCATACGTCACTTTGAGCGTTCCGCCGCGCGTGAACAACACTTTCTCGCGGATGGGGTGATAACCCTCGAGATAGAAGAGCAACTCGTGCTCCCCGCTTTCGACGTGCAGCCGCTGCAGGGCCCCGTCGAAGTCGTCGACCGTCCCGACGTAGTACCCGTCGACATAGACCTCGGCCTGTTTGGGTGTGACCTGAATCCGCGCGGAGCCCGTGTCGTCGTATCGGTAAGGCCAACCGTAGGGTGGATACGGATACTGGGCGTACGCGGGACTCGCGGTTGCACAAACGCCCGCGAACACGATGAAGCTCAGAGTACGAAGCACAGGGGGCCCTCCGTGCCCAGGCAGGTTGCCGGCACGCCGAGCAATAGAGGTACCAGAGAGCATCCGCCGACAGGGCTGACGTCCTCGTATCACGTCGTCATCCAGGGGAAACACTGCTGTCAGTTTTCGGTGACAGGGTCGAGGCTACGATCGCGCCTTCCGCAGCGTGCGCGTTACCTGGGCGACCGGTCTTGCCATCCACGAGGACGACGCCACGGATGACGTGATCGCCTGGAGGCAGACCGGCGATCGGGACAACGCCCGTGACCACCCGTCGCGCTGGATCGGTACTCGTCGCCAGGTAGGCGGGGACGCGGATCGACGCCTCTCCCTTTTCGGTCGGTGCGATCTCGAACGCTGCCTTCAGTGACTGGTCGGAGGGAAAGTTTCCGTACAGCTCGAAGAACCCCATGGCGGTCGGCTCGTGCAGGAACTGCAGGCGCGGCACAAAGAACCCGCGCGAAACGCCGAGTACGAGCGCGCTGGCCGTGAACTTGCCCGCTTCGGTCAGTTCTGCCTCGAACTCGTAGTCGGTCGCGCCACGGCGGCCGGTGTTGTCGACGGCGGCGACGCGCAACCTGTACGTGCCCGGCGGCGCCAACCCGGCTGACATCACCGGCACGCGCGACAGCTCGCGCTCGTTGGCCGTCCATTGCGCGATCAACCGGCCGCGATTGTCGATCAGGCCGAACGATGCGGAGGTCAGCGAGGCCGCATGATCGAGCGGCTCGGCAACCGCGATGATCTTCAGCTTGCCGTCGCCCGGCGTTGATGACGCGAACGCCGCAGCGCGCAGGGGAAGATCCCGATACATGCGGCCATCGCGCAGCATCGCATGCGGCGTCGGGGACGGCATGCTTGTCCGCGCGGCAGGCTTGGCGATCGACATGCGCGGCCGCACGCGCAGCGTCACACCGGGACGCGCCACCTGAACGTCCACGCGATGACTGAGCCCGTTGCGCTCCGACGCCTCCGGATCGAAGGCGACGAGGTAGTACCCCGCCGTCTCGCGGACGATGCGATCGAAAGCGCTGTGATCGGTGGGGGTGAGCCGCATCGACAACCCGCTGGTGACGCCGGCCAGGCTCTCGAGCCCGGCCATCTCTTCGTTGGTGCTGCGGAAACGGCTGGCGGCCGGATCGGCGAAGGCGTTGGCCGCGGAATCGATGACGAAATCCTCAGGCCGGATCACGTAGAAGTTCGCGCGGGCCTCGATCGCTGCCCGGCCTACGTTGTCGAAGTGTGCCGACTGAATCTCGCACTGCCCGGGTGGTCCGGTGAGCGGCGCGTCGCGCCGCGGCGTGAGCAGCCCCGAGGAAACGAACACGATCGTTTTTGGAACGTCCAGGCCGACAAGGCCTTCGAGCAGCCCGGTCAGCGCCAGGAGCGTGTCGCGCGTCCGGCAGCTCTTCTCCTGGTCGGTGGTCCGCGCCGATCCCTGGCCGGAGATCCCGGCCAGGAGTTCGCGCACGTGGCCGTGATCTCTGGTCAGATCGACCTGCAGGCCTCCCCGCGGCATGGTCACGAGCGCCACGCTGTCGCGCGGCGAGAGGCTGGCGACGAACTTCGACGCCGCATTCATCGTCGGTCGCGTGACGCTGGCACGAAGCGATTCGTTCTCGATAATCAGGATGATCGTGCGGCCCGCATCCCCGACGTAGTTACTGCCGAAGGGCGCCGCGAGGGTCGGAAGCCCGGCGTCGGTCTGGGCGCCAAGCGTCGATCCGACCCGAACGTACTGAAAGGATTTGATCTCGCGGGTCCGCCCGTCCATCGACAACGTCAACTCGTCGGGCCTGAGGTCGGGAACGGGAGCGCCGTCCGCGCCGAAGGCCAGGAGATCGACGGTGACGAACTCGACCCCGACGCGAATCGGCGCAGTCTGGCCGGCCAGTCGGACCCCGAGAACCAGGGTCAACGGAACGAGCAGAGCCGCCGCGGCGAATCGCATCGGCGTCAGAATACACCTTCTGCGCCGAAAGGATCCCTTACCGATTTGTTACCGGATTCTCACCACTTCGAGGGTCGTCGTCCGTATTCTTACGTTGGGTTAGTCCTCTTGTTTGGAGGGTCTGGGATGCGAATTCTGATAGCGGGAACGCTGGCGGCGGCGATTGCCATGCTTCCTCTCGCGGCGCAGGCGCAGACGTCCGCCGCGCCGGTACACAAGCATTACGAGCGGCCGCCCGGCTACGACCAGGCGCCGGCGCCAGGCATGCCCCTCGCGCCGCGGCTGCAGAACCTCGGCGTGCACACGTTCAAGGTCACCACGAAGTCGGCGCGCGCGCAGCTCTTCATCAACCAGGGGGTGAACCTCGCCTACGGGTTCAATCACGCCGAGGCTGCCCGCGCGTTTGCCGAGGCGGCGCGGCTCGATCCTGATTGCGCGATGGCCTACTGGGGTCACGCCCTCGTGCTCGGCCCGAACATCAACGCGCCGATGGATCCGAAGGACGAAGCAACGGCCTACGAGCTCGCTCAGAAGGCTCGCAGCCTGAAGCCGAAGGTCACGCGCCGCGAACAGGCCTACATCGATGCGCTCAGCGTCCGCTACACCGGCAAGCCGGAAGATCGGCAGAAAGCGGATCGCGCGTTCGCCGAGGCCATGCGCAAGACGGTCGCAGCCTTTCCAACGGACCTCGACGCCAAGACCATTTACGCGGAATCGCTGATGGACCTGCGGCCGTGGAACTACTGGACGCGCGACGGCCAGCCGTACGCCGAGACGCGCGACGTGCAGACGATGCTCGAGCAGGTGCTGGCCAGCAATCCAAAACACCCGGGCGCGCTGCACTACTGGATTCATCTCTGGGAGCCGACCGACACACCCGAGCGCGCCGAGGCGGAGGCCGACCGCCTGCTGCCGCTGATGCCGGGCGCCGGCCACATCGTGCACATGCCGGCGCACATCTATATGCGCGTCGGCCGTCACGCGGACGTCGTGACATCGAACCAGCTCGCCGCGAAGGCCGACGAGGACTACATCGCGCAGTGCCGGGTTCAGGGTCTTTACCCGCTTGGCTACTATCCTCACAACCTGCATTTCATCTGGATGGGCGCGAGCGCGTCGGGTCAGAAACAACTCGCGTTCGACGCGGCGAACAAGGTGGCCAACGCCATCCCTCACGAGGCGCTGGGAACGGTGCCAATCCTCCAGGGATTCCTGGTCGTGCCGTACTGGGCGATGGTTCGCTTCGGCATGTGGACCGAGATCCTCGCGGACAAGGGCCCGAGGCACGAAACGCCATTCACACGCGGTGTCTGGCGCTACGCGCGCGCGATGGCCCTGATCGCAACCGACCGCCTGAGCGACGCGGAGGTCGAGCTGACAGGTCTCGACAAGATTCTGGAGGACCCATCGCTCAAGGGACAGACGACGTTCTCGACGAACACCGGCACGGCGATTCTCAGAATCGCTCCAGAAGTGATCCGGGGCGAGATCGCAGCGAAGCGCAAGGACTGGGACAAGGCCACACTGCATCTCGATCGCGCGATCAGATACGAGGATGCGCTGATATACCAGGAGCCGCCCGACTGGCACGCACCCGTTCGCCTGACTCTCGGTGCGGTGCTCCTCGACGCCGGGCGGCCGGACGAGGCGGAGGCCGTTTACTGGGAGGACCTGAGGAAGAATCCGGAAAGTGGCTGGGCGCTGTATGGCCTCCTGCAGGCGCTGAAGGCGCAGGGCAAGAACGACGACGCGGCGCTGGTGGAGGCACGGTTCAAGAAGGCGTGGAAGGATGCGGATATCACGCTGAACGCATCGAGGATTGGGACGTTGCCGTAGTCCGTGGTTCGTCGCTCGTAGCTCGTCGCTCGTCGCTCGAAAAGCGATTCGAGATAGCTCTACGAGTTACGAGCGACGAACCACGAACCACGGCAGCCGTCCTGAATCAGCGTAATAATGAGTCGTGCCTCCAACTCTCGAAGTTCGACACCTTCAGCTCGTGGACGCGATCGCGGAAACGGGGACGGTGACCGCCGCGGCGATGCGTCTGCACGTCACGCAATCGGCGCTGAGCCATCAGCTTCGTGACATCGAGTCGCGGCTCGACGTCAGGCTGTTCGAGCGAATGGGCCGGCGCATGGTGCTGACAGCGGCGGGTGCGCGGGTGCGCGAGTCAGCGCGTGCGATCCTGCAGGATCTGGTCAGCGCGGAGCTCGAAATCAGGCGGCTCAACGGCGATGGCGGCACGATCCGGCTCTGCACGCAGTGCAACACCGGCTACCACTGGCTGCCGCCCCTCCTGAAACAATTCCACGCCAGATATCCGTCGACCGACGTCCAGATCTGCGTCGACGCGACGCCAAGGCCGCTCGACGCGCTGCTGGCCGGCGAAATCGATCTCGCCATCATGACCAACCCGGTGAGCGATCGGCGAGTGACGGTCACGGAGCTGTTCCGGGACGAGCTCGTGGCGATCGTGTCGACGTCGCATCCGTGGGCCACGAAGCAGTGGATCAAACCCTCGGCGTTCGCCGCCGAGCACCTGTTCATCTACTCCGCCGACCGATCGGACAGCTACGTATTTCGTTACGTCCTCGGTCCGGCAGGCGTCGAGCCTGCGCGGGTATCGGAGGTGCCGCTGACCGAAGCCATCGTCGAGCTCGTGAAAGCCGGTCTCGGCGTTGGTGTCGTGGCGCGGTGGGCCGTCGACCCGGCCGTCAGAGCCGGACAGCTGGCGGCCGTGCGCATCACCAAGCCAGGCGTGACTCGAGCGTGGACCGCCGTCATGCGCCGCACCCAGCACAAGAGGCTGGCCGATCGGCCATGGATGCGCGATTTCATCGAACTCCTCGCCGCGCAGGGCCTTCCCGTTCGAATGCAGACGCCGCAAGCGCGCCGGCGTGCATGAGTGCGGCTCATAGTTGCATATGAAATCTATGAGCTTTATGCACAACTGGCACCCCGGTAGTCTCGTGGGCAGACGTGAGGCGTCTGACCATGATCCCCAACCGCCGTGATTTTCAGCTGGCTGTTCGCACGTTCGCCGCGCGCCCCGCACTGTCCATCGTTCGAATGACCTCGCCCACCCCGTGGGGGTGAAAATGGCGAGGGACCGTGGACCCAAGTGCGACGGTGCTGACGGCACCGGCAACGATCACGGCGGCCGCGACGTTCGCGACGTCACTATCGTCCGCGTCGTGTTCGTCGTGGTCGTCGCGATCGTTCAGGGGCCTCGTTAGCCGTCCTTCGTTGTCAGCGAGAGAAAAAACGTGCGAACCGTGATCCCTACTCTCGGATGATTTTTTTCCGGAACCGATCGAAGAGCGACTTCACTTCGTCTTGGGCGCGGTTGCGAAGGGCGCGCTTGAGCGCTTCGGCGATGTCGACAAACACCGTGGGTGCGCCCACAGTCCCCGTGATGCGCGCCGGAAGAATGACCCGGTCATCCTCGCGAGCCAGCCGGTAGAGGTCGCGGCCCGCCTGCGCGGATAGCTCGCGCGAGAGGATGATGTCCGCCTGGAAGCTGAGGGTCTGGCTCGCGAGCGAAAGCGCGCCTTTGGCCGTCATGTCGAAGTCGCGGGACGCGAAGGTCAGATCGTTCGTGGTGAGCCGCTGATCGGCCACTGCGAGCGTCGCACCAAGATGCGAGAAAGTCTCTCCTGAACCGGGCGGCCTGTCGCCAGTGGGCTTGCCGAATGCGAGAATCACGCCCCTGACGATTTCCAGCCCTGGAAGCTTGCCATCGCTCAGCACGACTCGGGCACGGCCATGGGCATGGCGAATTGCCGCAGCCGGATCCTGCCCGGCTGCCGCGATGTCGACGGATCCACCGAGCTTGCCGGTGACCGAGCCGGTGGTGCCTGCAAACGCCGCGACCTTCGCGGCATCCAGCCCATCGAACGTTCCCTGCCAGGTGAACTGTGGCTGGGGACCCGATCCCTCGAGACCAACCGTGCCTTTGAACGTGCCATCGAACGCATTGAGACTGAGACCGTCGAGCCGTGCGTTATTGCCCTCCACGCGACACGTTGCGCTCAGGCTCGAGAAGGCGGCGCCCACAGCGATCCCCTTTTTTGCCTTGAGCCCGATGGTCAGCTCGAGCGGCGCGCCCGCCGGAGCCGCCGGCTTCGCGGCCGGGGCCGACTGAGAACCTGCAGGCGTGGTGGCCGCGATGAACGCCAGCAATCCGTCGACGTCGAGTGAATCTGCGTCGACGTCGAATTTGCCCGTGCGTTTGCTCAGGCTGCTGAACTCTCCCGTCGCGCTGAGATCCGACGTCTCGCTCCTGGCGTCGAACCTCGTTACCGCCAGTCGATCGCTTGCCGTGAGCGCCGAATCCATATCGAGCCGCAGCGTTCGTCCAGCTGCGAGCAACTCGACGTCGCGAAGGTTGAGCGCCGTCACCGAAACGATGCTGAAGCCCGACGACGATCCCGCGGCGGCGGGCTGAGTGTGCGACAGCAGATCGAACAGGGCCAGCGCCCACCGGACGTCGATCCGGCTCCCTTCGATCAGCAGCTCGCCATCCTCGATGCGCTTGCTCAGCAGTGCGCGCAACCCTGTCGACAGCGATGCCCGGTCGATCGTCACCTGCTTGCCGGCGCCGATGCTCACACCCGTGAGGTGGATCGCTGGCTTGGGGAAAATGCGCGGGGCGGCGGTCTGAATCGCGACTGGCTGACCGAGTGCTGCCGAGGCTTGTTGTTCGATGGCGATCCTGACCGCATCGCCGCCGAGGATCATCCGGGCGGCGATTCCAAGCACGACTGCCAGGACGACCAGCACGAGCGCAACGACAATGAGCAGCTTCCTCGTCGATGGCATGGCAGATTGTACCAACGTTGCCACGTCCCGGCCGCAGTTCACGAACGGCAGGTAGCTATCGACTGAGGTCGTAGCCAGGCGAACTCGTCACTCTCGGGCAGGGGCTCGTCCCAATCGCGGGGCTCCGATGGGTCAGAGATGATACCGTCGGCGCCTTGAGCCGAATTGCTGTGAAAGTTTGTCTGTGGGCTGCAACGCTCGCGCTGATTTCCGGCGCACTCGGCGCGGCGAGCGACCCTGCAACCGCGTTGCGCGATCGGTTCGCGGCGATATCCGGGAACGTCGAAGTCATCCCGGCTGAGTATC
Organism: uncultured Acidobacteriota bacterium; assembly: GCA_963784195.1. Classification (GTDB taxonomy): domain Bacteria; phylum Acidobacteriota; class Vicinamibacteria; order Vicinamibacterales; family 2-12-FULL-66-21; genus CAVQAH01. The sequence continues at coordinate 514,870 of CAWARA010000020.1, forward strand.
GCGCCGCGGTCTCCACCGCCCTCGGCAGGGTCGATCTGGCGCTGAAAGCCGACCGCCCTTATCTGGCGCTATTCGAACTGCAGCGTGCGTTCGAAATGCAGGCCGCCTTCGATTTTTCAGCGAAGCGGGCGAACATCACCACTTCCGACGCCTTCCTGAACGAATGGAAACGGATTGGCGCTCCGCCTGCGCCCACCGCACCGGCGCTGAAGCTGCCCATCTTCGTCCAGGCACTGGCGACGTCAGCGGAAGCACGCGGCCCTGCGACGTATCACGCGAGCCTGCCGTACTCCGAGGACTCCAGCGCAGGAATCAGTTCCGGACTCTTCTATCTTGGCGAGTCGGCCGCCGTCTACGAGTTCGCATCGTTCTGCCGCAAGATCGACTGGCCCACCGTCGCCCCAGAGCCGCCGCTGCGATCGATCGACAAGGAGCTGGACGTTCTCGACGCTGAGGTCGCGAAAGCGTATTCCGCAGCGGAAGCTGCGGGACGCGCGGCCTTCATCAACGTGAACGTGACGATCAAGCTGGCGCGCGAGACCAACAGCCGCGGACATCATGCGGCCGCGCTGCTGCAGTTCCTGCTCGCCCGCTATCGCTTCGCCATGATCTCGGCACCAGCCGGACCGGCGGCGCCAGACCTTCAGAGCCGGCTCGATTCGGCTCGTGCGTCGCTCGCCGGCAAGAAGGTCGATCACAGCATCGCCGAGATGTTTCTTCAGCTGGCGGCAACACAGATGGACACAGAAACTCCGGGGCCGCGTGCAGCGGTCGTCATCCTCGACACAGTGCTTCCCGCCTATCACAGCGTGGTGCCCAGATGAAGCGACATGCCGCCGTTCTACTTGCCGCGCTTGCCGTGCAAGGACTGCTATTTGCCGCGCCGCGCGCGCAGAACTCCTCACAGGTCACGATCACATTGGTCCGCTGGCCCTTCACGTGAAGCCTCTCCGACCCAGCAAGTTTGCTGATCAAAGACGTCGCCGCTGAGTTCGGCACTCGAGTGAAGGTGGTCACGGAGGACTACGGCAACTCCGAGATGGCGAAACGCTTCGGCGTTCGCCGCTACCCTGTGGTCTTCGTGGACGACGTGCTCGTTGCCCGGCCGAAAGACTTCGGCTTCGGCGGCGCGGAAGACGTGAGCAAGGGCATGTACGTTCCGTGGAAGGAACCGGCGAACCAGGAGCGCTTCAAAACCGACCTCCGGACGATGGTGACCCAGCGCCTGCGTGGTGAAAAGGTTGCCGGTGTCTCGGCCGAGGGACTTTCGAACGAGGATGCCGCTGACGGACCCACAACCCTTCCGGAGCTGACGCTGCGCGACATCAACGGGCAGACGCTCCAGGCCAGCCAGCTCTCGGGCCGCATCGTCCTCGTTGAAATGTGGGCGACCTGGTGCCCGCCGTGCCGCTCGACACTGCAGTGGCTGAAGACGATCCAGCAGCAGCACAAGGATCGGCTCACGGTGATCGCGATTACCGTCGACTCGAAGCTCGAGGACGTGCAAAAGCTGATGTCCGACTTACAACCCGGCTATCACGTGGTGATGGCCAGTCCAGACGTGCTCGATCCGTTCGGACCAGTCGCGGCCGTTCCGAAGATGTTCTTGTTCGACAGCAATGGCAAGCGCGCGCAGGTCTTCTACGGTGCGCCAACCGACCTGCATCAACAGGTCGACAAGCACCTGAAGCAGCTGCTCAAGGATTTGCCATAGGTTTAGCGAGGGCTTCCTCGATGAGGGTGAACGGCGAGGCAGGCTCGTTCTGGAAGATGCGGGCCTGCCAGTTCGGCACCAGCACATCCAGCAGGAGGAACAGGGCGAGGCCCTGGTCCTGCGACCAGTAGCGCCGGTTGTCCCTCACCAGCTTCAGCACCTCGGCATCACTGGAACCGACCACGCCGCGCGCTTTGATCAGCTTGTACGCCGCCCACTGTCCCGCGCCTTCCATTGTCAGGAACAGCGTCTCGATTTCGGAATAAGGCGTGTTCCGGCCGCTGTAGTACCGCGCGTGGCGATCCCGGATCATCGCCATTACCTTGATCGCGACCTCGCGACGCAACGCCGGATCCGACAGCCCCGCGGCGCGGAACAACATGTCGCGCTCGCGCTCCACCAGACGCGCGAAGCCCTGTTCCTTCTGAAACCGATCCTGAATGACGTCGTCCGTCAGCCGGCCGAGCATGTCGGTCGATCCGATCAGCTGCCTGAGCCGCCGATTGATCGGCACGAGCTGCTGCGTGTGGGTCATCTCGTGGGTGAAGGCACCCTGCAGGTACTCGTCGAGATGGGCGATCTTCGCGCCGCGCTGCGTGCGCCACAGCGACGGCATCGACATCACGAGAAACGTCATCCGTCCGTTGCGATAGAGCGCGGTGCTGGCCTTCACTTCAATCGGAATCTCGACGCGGTTCGGCAGCAAGACCGTCCCGGCATGTGATACCGCTCGAATGTCCACGCCGCTGCCGTCGAAGATCAGCGTCGTCGCTGGAAGCTGGCGAGCGTCAGCGAGCAATTTCGGATCGGTCGGATTGAGATGCCAGATGCAGGACGCGTCGAACAAGACGATCCATGGCAGCGGCGTGGACGGCACCTTCAAAAAGTCGCGCCGGGCCATGTCCCAGCCGTCGAGCGCGCGCTGGAGCCACGCCTGGTTCGTCTGCGACAGGTCGCACCCGTTCGTGCGGGCAGACGATGCACCGGGTGTCGCCGACGCGGCGGCGATCACGGTCAGGACAAGAAGGCCGATCGCGGATCTCGTCAGGTGGGACACGCGAATATCCGTGCGCGGGAGAGTTTCCAGCTGGCGGCTCCGGTTCTCCTCCGGGGCTCGTGAACGGGAAGTGTACTTCAAGCTGAGGCCGGGTATTGTAGAGCGATGCGGTATCCCGCCCCCGGACGGTTGGTCGACATCGGAGGGTTCCGGCTGCACCTGAACTGTTCCGGAAACGGCACGCCCGCCGTGGTTCTGGATGCGGCGCTGGGTGGATCGTCCATCAGCTGGTCGCTCGTGCAACCAGCGATCGCGAAGCGCACGCGCGTCTGCAGCTATGACCGTGCCGGGTTGGGTTGGAGCGACGCGGGACCAATGCCCCGGACGGCGGGGCGGGTCGCCGACGAACTGCACCAGTTGCTCATGGCGGCGCACGTCCCGCCGCCTTACGTGCTGGTCGGCCACTCGTACGGGGGATTCGTCATGCGGATCTTCGCGACGCGGTATCCGAGCGACGTGGCGGGGCTGATCCTCGTCGATCCCGCGCACCCGGAAGATTGGGTGAACCCGGCACCCAAGGAATTGATCAAGATCGAGCGCGGCGTGAAACTGTGTCAACAAGGCGCGTCGGCCGCACGTTTTGGTCTTGCCCGGCTGGTCAGCGCGCTGACGGAGCTTGGAGCCATTCCCGCCGCCCGAGCCGTGGCGAAAGCCGTCAGCCGCGGCCGGCTGTCGCGAGAGGATGAGGGCATCCTCGCGCCGCTGTGGAAACTGCCACCGCAGTCGCGCCGCCCGCTCCGGCAGTTCTGGGCGAAAGCGAAGTTCTACGAAGCCCTGAGGAGTCACATCGAAACGGTTCCGATCAGCGCCGCAGAAACACTCGGCGCTGGAGTTCACGGCTACGGCGATCTGCCCGCTCATCACGATCTCGTCGACCGATCCGGGCGACTACCGGCTGCGGCAGCAGGAGGCACTGGCCAGGCTCTCGACCCGCGGCGAGCACATCATCGCGTCGAACAGCGGCCATTGGATCCCGCTGGACCAGCCGGCTGTTGTGATCGAGGCTATCGAAAAATTGCTCGGGGAGCTGTCTCGATGATCGGTGACGGAGGGGACTGGGGGAACGGAACGAGCTTCAACTCGGAGAAACGGAGGAACGGAGAAAACGGACAACCTTCGCAACTTCAGCGTTCTGAGCCGATGCCGGCCCGGCCTACCGGCCGGGCCGGGCAATCGACCGACACCCCGAGGCCACAAGCCGCGATTGATCGCTCCGGCGGCTTGTGGCCTCGGGGCGTCGGTCGATTGCTCGCCGCGCACGCGCGGCGGCATCGGCTGCACCTCGTCATCGGAGTGGGTCCCTCCGTTTCTTCCGTTTCTCCGAGTTGAAGCTCGTTCCGTTACCTCCGTGTCCTCCATCTCGTCGGCTGAGAGCCCTTTAGAGTTGGGCGTTGACGCGTCCCAGTTCTATTGTCCCTTCAGTCGTTGCGCGTCGATCGCATACATCCCTCGTCCGTACGTCGAGATGACGATGACGTTGTCGCGCTTCTGGTATTGAAGGTCGGAGACCTGGGTGGATGGCAAATTGCCGCCCAGGACTCTCCACTGCTTGCCGCCGTCGATCGACGCGAACGCGCCGAAATCGGTGCCAACATACAGCGTGTTCGGGTCCGCCGGATCTTCGCGAATGACGTTGACGGGACCTGCCGGCAGGTTGGATGCGAGGCTCGTGAACGTCTTGCCGAAGTCAGTGGACTTGTAGACGTAGACGCCAAAGTCGTCGTCTTCCCTGCCGCGTTGCGTGACGTAGACCGTCCCGTCGGCGTGCTCCGACGGAACGACGCTTGCGTACCACCGGCGCGTCGGCACGCCAGCAGTCAGATCGGTCCACTGCTTGCCGGCATCTCGGGTCACGTGCAGCCGGCCATCGTCGGTGCCCGCATAGATCAGCCCTTTGACACGCGTCGACTCGGCAAGCGCGGTGATCGTCTGATACGGAATCGCGCTCGAACTCTTCAGCAGCATCTCCGTGGGGTTGTTGCTGGTGAGATCCGGACTGATTCGCTCCCATGCGTCACCGCGATTGGTCGAACGATAGACGAACTGGTAGCCGAGATAGACCGTGTTCGAATCGTGCGGCGACAGGGTGACCGGCGCCATCCACTGCGCGCGGAGGTCCGTTTCGGGTGACTGCGGCCGGATGTTCGTCACGCCTGCCCGGCCGCGGCCGCGGCCTCCGCCTCCAGCGGGAGCCGGAGCCTGACTCAGATTCAGATCCTCTCGCGTGAAGTTGCCGTAGAAGCCATGCGAGTAGACGATATTGGGATTCGCTGGATCGACAGCCTGATTCGATCCCTCCCCGCCAGGCGCGTTCGTCCATTCAACGGCGGGAATCTTGTCCCGTCCCGCACTGATATCTACCCGTCCCCGCCGGCTGCCGTGATCCTGAATCGATCCGTAGGCCCACGCCGGCGAGCTGTTGTCGAGCGTGACGTTGTAGAACTGCGCGCCACCAGCCAGGTTTGCAAATCCCCACTTCTTCCCGGCGTCCTCGGACCAGTAGAAGCCGCCATCGTTGGCGTTGTAGAGGATCGACGGGTTACCCGGATCGATCCAGAGGCCATGATGATCGGAATGCATGCCGCGGAGGGTCGTGAACGTCTTGCCGGCATCGCGGGACACGTGCAGCCCGAGACCCATCGAGTAGATCGTGTCCGGACTCGCCGGGTCGACACGAATCTGACCAAAGACCCACCCATACGTGCCTGAATGGTTGGTCATGAAGTCGTTGCTCTCGCTGACCTTTCGCCACGTCTTGCCCTTGTCGTCAGTCCGGTAGATCTCAGCCGCTTTGATGCGGCTCTCCACGATCGGCCGGCCGTACGCGTCCCGTTCGCCTTCGCGTGGCGGACGTCCCTCGTCGTAGTTGTCCACGAAGGCATAAAGCACGCTCGGGTTGGAGGCGGAAATGTCGATGCCGATGCGGCCCCTGAACTGGGGCGCAGGCAGGCCTTCGCTGGCCTCGACCCAAGCGGAACCGCCGTCCGTGGTCTTCCAGATGCCGCCTTCCTTGTATCCAGGCTCCACGCGTGGGTCGCTCCACTTCCGCCGGAGACGCTGCCACATCGACGCGTACAAGGTGTTGGGATCCGCGGGATCCATCACGAGATCGATCGCGCCAGTCCGGGCACTACGAAAGAACACCTTGTTCCAGGTCTTGCCCCCATCGGTGGTCTTGAACACGCCGCGCATCTCGTTGTCGGTCCATGCGTGACCGGAAACGGCCACATACACCACGTCCGGATTGGTCGGGTGGACCACGATGCGCGAGATCGTCTGCGAATCAGTCAGGCCCGAGTGCGTGAACGTCTTGCCGGCATCCGTGCTCTTGTAAATCCCGACTCCGGCCATCGACGCGCGGAACAGATTGGCTTCACCGGTGCCGACCCAGACGATGTCGGGATTGGAGGGTGCCACCGCGATGTCGCCGATACTGGTCGAGGCGTAGTTCTCGAACACCGGCTGCCACGTTGCGCCCTTGTCGTCCGTCTTCCAGACACCACTCGTCGCATAGGCGGCATAGATGCGGCGAGCGCCTTCGCGATTCGCCACGGCGATATCGGTCGATCGACCGCTGATGTTGGTGGGGCCGAGGTACTGCCACGAGATACCTTTGTAGGGCGACGACTCGACCATCGTCCGATAGGTGTCGAACGCCTTCAGAAGGTATTCGGCGTCGCTCTTCGACGCCTGCTGCGCCCCGAGGCCAGGGAGCGACAGAACTGCGGCGACTGAAAGGGCGATCACCAACCGGGCCATCGTTGAGTTTCGGCAGAACGCTCGGACCATTTCCCCTCCGTCGATGCAAAAAAACGCAGCGTATCATGGGAAAAGTGCCAAGGGTGCCGGGGTGCCTCGAGTGCCAACGGTGCTGTCGGGTGCCAACGGTCCTGTAGCGTTTCTGGGATTCCGGGTCGCAGAGGCAGGAAGCACCGATGCGCTGTGCAAGAGCCGTGGCATGCACTACCGGGCGGTTTTCGTGGCCACCTGGTTCGCCGCGCGCATTGGCAGTCGACCGGGTCATCCGCGATATCACGTTCGCCCTGCGAAGCCTCATCCGCGGCCTCTGAGCCGAGCTCGCACTCTCATCTCTTGGGAAGTTCGAGCGACGTTGGGAGTTGGAAGTTGAGTTTATTCCGTCCTCAAGGCCACCAGCGGATCCACTTTCATTGCGCGCCGCGCCGGAACGTAGCAGGCAATCAGCGCCACGACAATCAGCACCAACGGCACGGCAATGAACGTTGCGGGATCGGTGGGCGTGACCGAGAACAGAAGACCACGCATGAGGTCGGTCATCGCGTAGCCCGCGGCCACGCCGACGACTGCACCGAGCGCAGCGAGCACCAGCCCCTGGCCGACGATCATGCGCAACACATCCGTTCGAGACGCACCGAGCGCCAGGCGGATACCGATGTCGCGCGTGCGCTGCGACACCAGGTAGGCCATCACTCCGAACAACCCCACGGATGCCAACAGCAGCGCGACGAGTGCAAAGCACGTGAGCAGATACATGTTGAAGCGGCGCGGACCGAGCGATTCCGCGACGAGGTCGTCCGCACTCCGGATATCGAAGAACGGAACCTCCTTGTCGATCGAATGCACCGCTTCCCTGATTGAAGCGACGTATGCGTCAGGAGCCAGCGCCCCGCGGATGGCCACGTGCATCGGGTTCCACCCCGAATACATCTTCGACGAGCCGTACACCATCGGGCCGGGATCCGAATCGAGACTGGCGCCGCGCACGTCGCCCGCGATACCGACGATCCGGCTGGGCTTGTTCGCGAAACTGCGGATGTGAATCATGCGACCGATCGGATCGGCGCCCGGAAAGTACCGCCGTGCCGCCTCCTCACTGATGATCGTGACCGGCTCGCTCTCGGTCGTGTCGTGTTCATTGAAATCGCGCCCTCTGAGCGTGATGCCCATCGTCCTGAAATAGCCGGGACTGACGAGACGCCAGTCGGCGCCGAGCGCGGTGCCGCCCTCACGCACCGGTGCACCTGGAATGTGGATCTCGCTCGAAGTATTCCCGGCGCTCAGCGGAACACCGGACGATGTGGCTACCGACTGCACGCCAGGCAGCGCCACGAGCCGGTCGAGGAGACGTTCGTAGAACGACCAGGCCTGCGCGCCGCCCTGGTACCTGGTCGACGGCAGGTGAATCCTGGCGGTCACGACGTTTTCATGCCTGAAGCCGGGATTCACCTGCTGCAATCGCCACAAGCTCCTGATAAGGAGTCCGGCGCCAATGAGCAGCGCCACCGAAATTGCCACCTCGCCGATCACGAGCGCGCTCCGGATCCGCTGCCGCGACCCAGAGCCGCCGGCTCCCGCGGTTCCGAGCTTCAGCGTCTCACTCACATTCGGACGGGACACCTGCAGCGCGGGCAGCAGCCCAAAGAGCACCCCTGTTACGACGGCCGACCCCATCGTGAACGCGAGGACACGCCCGTCCATGGTGACTTCGTCGAGCCTCGGCAATCCATCCGGGGCGGCCCAGGTCAGTATCTGAACGAGGCCATACCCGATCGCCAACCCGAAGGCGCTGGCAATGACCGACAACAGCATGGCCTCTACGAGCAGCTGGCGAACGATCCGCCACCGCTCGGCGCCAAGCGCAGAACGAATCGAGAGCTCCCGCTGCCGCGAGGCGCCGCGCGCGAGCAGCAGATTCGCCACGTTCAGACAGGCAATCAGGAGCACGAGGGCGACCGCTCCGGACATGATCATCAGCGATCGCCGGGTCTCGTCCGGTATCAGCCAGTCGTAGAAGGTGCGCAGCCGCACGGTCCAGCCCTCGTTCGAGTCCGGGAACTGCTTTGCGAGACGCGCGGCAATCGTGCTCAGGTCGGCGTGCGCCTGGTCGATCGTCACGCCCGGTTTGAGGCGCCCGAAGACGAGCAGCCGGTGGTCGCCCCGTGACCGCTCGGGATTGGGCGCGAGCGGCACCAGCAACTCGAGCGTCGGCGTACCCCACGCGAACGACGGGGGCAGGATTCCCACGACCGTATAGGGGTTGCCATTGAGGATCAGCGACTGACCGAGCACGTCCCCTGCCCCGCCGAACCGGCGCTGCCAGAAGGCATGGGTCAAGATGGCGACACGCGTATTCCCGCCCGGACGATCTTCGTCTGCGCGGAAGTTGCGTCCCATGACGGGCGATGCGCCGAGCACGGGAAGAAAGTCCGCTGTTACGGCGTTGGCGCGGACGATGTCTGCGCCCGATGGACCGCTGGCAGAAAAGCTGGCGTTGGTCATGGCCGCGAGGCCATCGAACGAAGTGCTGGTCGCACGCCAGTCGAGGAAGTTCGGGTGTGATGCCGAAAACGTGGGCCAGCCACCGGACGGGTTGCTCTCCCAGACTCGAATGAGCCTGTCGGGATCCGCAAACGGCAGGGGCCGCAGCATGACGGCATTGACGACCGTGAAGATCGCCGTATTCGCGCCCACGCCAAGCGCGAGGGCGAGACACGCGAGAAACGTGAACCCCGGACTCTGCCGCAACGTCCGCAGGCCATAGCGGATGTCCTGACGCAAGACATCGAGAAATCGCCCGGACGCTGATCCGGCAGGTTCGATGCGCGGGGGCAGCGACGGAGCAATACTGCGAATCTCGCTGGCGAGCGCTCGCGGCTCGTTCAGTTCCAGGAGCGCATCCCGATACGCCTCCTCTTCCCGAACGCCACGGGCGAGCAGCGATCGATAGCGGGCGTCGACATGTTGCGCAATCTCGTCGATCACGTCGCTGCGCTTGCCGACGTCCTCTCCGAGCGCGCGGGCGATCTCCTGTCTCCAGTTTCGCGTCTCAGGCATTGCCAACCTCGACGATTCGTTTGATGGCGGCCACGAAACGGTCCCAGCCCAGCCGCTGTTCGGCTAGCACACGGCGACCTTCGGGGGTGATCCGGTAGTAACGCCGCCGGCGCTGTCCGGCCTTTTCGACCCAGCGGCCGATGATCCAGCCGCGCTTCTCGAGCCGGTACAGCAACGGGTAGAGCGAGGCGACCTTGAACCGAACGGCACCGTCGGACCGTTGTTCGATGATCTGGCTCATTTCGTAGCCGTGACGGGGCCGGAACTCGACGAGCGACAGGATCAGCAGCTCCGCGCTGCCCTTTTTGAGCTCGCGGTCCAGGATGCGCGCATGCATATGCTTCACAGCTACATATTGCTCAAAGGCATTTGACGCGTCAATGTGGCGAGTGGTTAGCTGACGCTTGCGGGGACCGTGGTCCGTGGTTCGTGGTCCGTCGCTCGTAGCTCGAAGAACCCCAACGTACGAGTAGTTCGAGCGGCGAGCTACGAGCGACGGACTACGACAGGGATCGCCGGAACGGACGTTTTCCGGTTAGCGCGTGGGCGTGGCTTCCCGGTCTACGACTTTCATGGCCAGCGCGATCATCGAGCCAACGTCCGCGACATTGGCGGGGAGCACGAGCGTATTACTCGTCTTGGCGAGCTCGCCGAACTGCTGGATATACTGCTCGGCGACCCGTAGCTGGACCGCCTCGAAGCCGCCGGGCAGCTTGATCGCCTCGGCCACGCGCCTGATTCCCTCGGCGGTGGCGGTCGCCACCGACATGATGGCGGCCGCCTGGCCTTCGGCCTCGTTGATCTGCTGCTGCTTCCGCGCTTCGGACTGCTTGATGACTTCCTGCTTGTTGCCTTCGGCGGTGTTGATCGCCGCGTCGCGGGTGCCTTCGGATGTCAGGATGACCGCGCGCTTCTCGCGCTCGGCGCGCATCTGCTTCTCCATCGCGGCGAGCACGTCGTGCGGCGGCGTGATGTTCTTGATCTCATAGCGCAGGACCTTCACGCCCCACGACTCGCTCGCCTTGTCCAGCTCGCTGACAACCGCGGTATTGATGTTCGTACGCTCTTCGAAGGACTTGTCCAGATCGATCTTGCCGACTTCGCTGCGCAGCGTTGTCTGGGCGAGCTGGCTGATGGCGAACATGAAGTCGGAGATGCCGTACGACGCGCGCTCCGGGTTCAGCACCTTGAGGTAGAGCACGCCATCCACGCCAACCTGCACGTTGTCGCGGGTGATGCAGACCTGTGCCGGAATGTCGACGGCCATTTCCTTCAGCGAGTGGCGGTAGCGGATCGTGTCGACGAATGGCATCAGCACATGGAAACCGGCGCCGAGCGTCGCGCTGTATCGCCCCAGCCTCTCGACCACGTAAGCACTCTGTTGTGGAACGACGATGGCCGTCTTCGCCACGACGATCAGGACGAGCACTGCGAGGATGAAGAAGATGACAAGGCCGCCGGTCATGCACGCACTCCTTCGGATTCGATGAAGATCATCAGCCGGTCGACACGCACGACACGACAGCGCTGCCCGCGCGACAGCGGTGTCGGCCCGACGTTCCGGGCGGACCAGACGGTGCCCCGCAGTTCCGCCCGCCCGACGGCACCCGGTCCGATTTCCTCTGAGGGGATGGCCGTCTCGCCGACGAGAGAGTCCACATCTTCACCCGGGGTGTCCAGCTTCAGGAGGTGCAACAGCGGGTTGCGGAACAGGAGCAGGGAGCCCACCGACAGCACGGAGAACAGCAGAAGCTGGAACCAGGCCGGGCCCGCGAGATCGAACAGGTGCAGTCCGCCGATGGCAATCGCCGCCACGCCAAAGAAGATGACGTAAAAGCCGCCGGAGGCCGCCATTTCGAGCGTGACGAGAATGAGGCCGAGCGCGAGCCAGTGCCACCAGGTCATTGTCGAGGTTGGTGGGCTATTGTAGCAGGGGTTCTGAGAACGAGTCGTAGGTCCGTGGTCCGTAGTCCGTAGTCCGTGGTCCGTAGCTCGTAGCTCGTAGCTCGCAGACCGGTCTCGACGCCTTTCGAGCTACGGACTACGAACTACGGACCACGAACGACGTTCAGCCTTTTGCGTGACGCAGGAGCCAACTACAATGAGCCGCACTCGCTCGTCCGAAACTCCCCATGGCCCTTGCTGCCGGCGCATCGAGTTGGCGTCTACGAGATCCTGTCTGCGCTGGGCGCAGGCGGAATGGGCGAGGTCTATCGCGCGCGCGACGCGAAGCTGAATCGCGACGTCGCGATTAAAGTCCTGCCGGATTCGTTTGCCACCGATCCTGAGCGGTTGGCGCGCTTTCAGCGCGAAGCGCAAGTGCTGGCTTCCCTCAACCACCCGAATATCGCCGCCATCTATGGCTTTGAACACACGGATGGTCTGCAGGCGCTCGTGCTGGAGCTGGTCGAGGGACCCACCCTCGCCGATCGGATCGCACAGGGACCGATTCCACTCGAGGAGGCGCTGCCCATCGCGCGCCAGATCGCTGTGGCGCTCGAAGCGGCGCACGACCAGGGGATCATTCACCGCGATCTGAAGCCGGCGAACATCAAGCTGCGGCCGGACGGGACGGTCAAGGTGTTGGACTTCGGGCTGGCGAAGGCGCTGGACCCGATCGGCAGCGCCACGAACGTCTCGCAGTCGCCGACCATCACGTCGCCAGCAATGATGACGCGCGCGGGAATCATCCTGGGAACCGCAGCCTACATGTCTCCTGAGCAGGCGGCCGGGAAGACCGCCGACAAACGCAGCGACCTGTGGGCCTTCGGCGTTGTCTTGCTCGAGATGTTGACGGGGCAGCCCGCGTTCACCGGCGAAACGGTGTCGCACGTGCTCGCGGCGGTGCTGAAGAGCGACCCCGACTGGTCGACGCTGCCCGCAGAGACGCCGCCAGCGGTTCGACGGTTGCTGCGACGCTGCCTGACGAAGGATCGCAAGCGTCGGCTCGATTCCGCGGCCGACGCGCAACTGGAGATCGACGACGCCGTGCTGGCGCCCGCGCCGAGTTGCAGACTCGCGCGGCACCAGCCCCGCACGTCTCCCTCTGGCGCTACGCCATGCTTGCCGGCGCCGTCGATCATCGTCGGGCTCGCCTCCGGCTATGCCGCATGGACGCTGAAGCCAGTTGATCCCCGCGCGATCACGCGATTCGCGATTCCGCTGGGCGAGCGCGAAACGTTTACCCTGGGACCCGGGAACAATGTGGCGTTGTCGCCTGACGGTACCCGATTGGCCTACACCGCGAACAATCGCCTGTATCTGCGTGCACTCGATAACCTCGAAGCCGTGTCAATCGCGGGCGGTGACGGTCCGGGACTCGCGAGCCCGAGAACTCCATTCTTCTCAGCGGATGGACAGTGGGTGGGATTCTGGCAGGCGAGTCAGCTCAAGAAGGTGTCGATCAGCGGCGGTGCAGCGGTCCCGTTGTGTGCGTGGAAAGCTCCGCCGTTTGGCGCAACCTGGGCTGCCGATAACACCATCCTTCTGGGCGATGGTCCCGGAGGCATCTGGCGCGTGTCCGGCGATGGCGGAACCCCTGAGCCGATCGTCAAGATTGACAGCGGACAGCGCGCGCATGGCCCTCAACTGTTGCCGGACGGTCGCTCGCTGTTGTTCACGCTCACTCAGACCGCGAGCTGGGACGACGCGCAGATTGTCGTCCAGTCACTCGAGAGCGGAACACGGCGGACCCTCATCACCGGGACCGACGGGCATTATCTGCCCACGGGACACCTCATCTACGCGCTGCGCGACACGGTGCTGGCCGTGCCATTTGATTCAACCTCTCTTACCATCACGGGCGGGCCGAAGCCGCTTGTCGATGGCGTGCGACGTCAGATCATCGCCAATAGCGGCTCCTCTCAGTTTGTGGTGTCGTCGGATGGAACCGCGGCGTACGTGATGGCTGCCGGCGTTACGACGCCCAGGCGGACACTCGTGTGGGTCGATCGGCAAGGACGGGAAGAAGCGATTGCGGCACCGTTACATCCGTACAGCCGTCCGCGCCTCGCACCGGACGACTCGCGTCTCGCGGTGGAGATCGAGCACAATCAAAACTGGGATATCTGGATATGGGACTTCCAGCGCGGGTCGCTGCCGCGGATGACTTCCGATCCCTCCTACGAACGCTACCCCGTCTGGACACCAGACGGCGAGCACATCATCTTCACTTCCGATCGGTCCGGCATCGCCAACCTGTTCCGCCAGGCGGCAAACGGAACCGGGACCGCCGACCGGCTGAGCGACGTCAGGGACAGGATGAATCTGGTGGCGTTTACGATGTCACCGGACGGCAGGCACGTGGTCTTTCGCGGGGCTGATGGACGAGGCGGATCCGATCTGATGATTCTCGACATCAGTGACGGGAGCCGCGTCCAGCCGCCTTCGACGCGCATCGGCGAACCGAGGGCGCTCGTGCAGACGCCGGCCGAGGAGTACAACGCCGAGATCTCGCCCGACGGCCGATGGCTGGCGTATCAATCCAACAGCAGCACCGCCTTCGAGGTATACGTGCGACCTTTTCCGGATGTCGAAAGTGGTCTGTGGCAGGTGTCCACGGCCGGCGGCACAGAACCGCTCTGGGCACGGAACGGTCGCGAACTCTACTACCGCGCTCCCACCGGCGCCGTGATGCGCGTTTCCATCGCACCCGGGTCGACCTGGAAAGCCAGCACGCCCACTGAACTCTTCACGGCCGCGCGCTATGCCCTCGGTGCGAGCGGCGACTTGACGTCGTCACCATTCCGTACGTATGACGTGGCCGCCGACGGCCGATTCCTGATGATGAAGAACGCCGATGCACCGGCCCAGCCTGCATCGGCGCCACGCATCGTCGTCGTCCGGAACTGGATCGAGGAACTGAAGCGCCTCGTGCCGGCGAAATAGATCGCGATCGATGTGCTCAGTGAACTTCCACGCCCGACCGGGCAACTCACGCCCGTCCCGCCGAGGCCGCAGTAGCCATCAGGGTTCTTCGCCAGATACTGCTGGTGATAGTCCTCGGCGTAATAGAACTCTGGCGCCGGGATGATCTCGGTTGTGATGGCGCCGTAACCCTTCTTCGAGAGCGGCTCCTGGAACGCGTCACGCGATCGCTCGGCGGCCACGCGCTGCGCGTCGTCGAAGTAGTAGATCCCCGATCGGTACTGCGTCCCGACGTCGTTGCCCTGCCGCATGCCCTGGGTGGGATCGTGGTTCTCCCAGAACGTCTTCAGCAGTGTGTCGTATGAAACCTTCGCAGGATCGAACACAACGAGCACGACCTCGTTGTGGCCGGTCATGCCAGTGCACACCTCGCGATACGTTGGGTTGGGCGTGAACCCGCCGGCGTATCCCACGGCTGTCGTGTAGACGCCTGGAATACTCCAGAACTTCTTCTCTGCGCCCCAGAAGCATCCCATCCCGAACAGTGCGCGCTCGGATCCGGCCGGGAATGGCGGCTCGAGCCGGGCGCCCCGGTTCACGTAGTGATGCTCGGGCACTGCCATGCGCTCGGCGCGTCCTGGCAACGCGTCCGCTGCTGACGGCATGCGGGTCTTCTTGTCAAAAAACACGGTGACCTCCCCTTGGCAGAAACCCCCAAGTTCGCCCGGACATTCCCGCAAACGAACCGCTGTTCCATCGTACAACGGCTCCCGAGCGGCTCCACGCCAATCACGGCAGTCCCTGCCGCGGCCGCGTTGTCGTGTGCAGCGGCACCATCTCCCTGAGCATGCGTTGGATGTTCGCCTCGAGCACTGCCGGCTGATCGATGGTCAGGAGGGCACGTGCGATGTCAGGCAGGTCGGGGTAATCGGCCGAAGTCACGCGCCCGGCCGAGCCCGGCTCGCCGGACCAGCGCAACAGGGTCACCGAGTGCTGCGCGGGACCGGTCGACCAGTTCCGGAGATGCCGGCGCGTGTCCTCGAACCATTGACCGGAGCAGCAATGCAGGGCCCTGGGCGAGACGATGAAGGCGCGGGACGTCAGATCGGTGCGTGTGTACGGCGGGCGAACGGCGAACGGTAGTGCCCAATCCCAGCTCTGCCCGGGAACGCCGACGATGACCAGGCCTCCCTGCGGTCCGTTGAGCACCTCCGATCGGACACCCTGGACGGCTTCATGAGATACGTCGGCGAGATCGCCATATTCGCGGATCCCATCGGCGAGTTGAACGGTGTAGACCAGAAGGCACATCGCAGCCGCGGCGGTGCAGGCGTAGCGCCAGGAGGTGTGCGGCCGCCACGAAAGAACGATGTCGAAGATCGCGCCAAGCGTCAGGCCCCACCCGCAGCCGCGAGATAGATGTGGCGAGGTGACTCGTAGCCCGCCACTGCCACGGGCGCGACGCCGATGATCCACCACACACGGTCCGACAAAGAGCATGACGTCGGCAAGCCGCGGCGAACGTGACGGATGACGCCGGGCAAACCACCAGACCATCGCGGCGCCTGCAAGGACCAGCCACAACACAAACCGCGAGCCGTCGACGTCGCCTGATCACCACTCGGGCGAGGTGGCGCTCGACAAGGCTGACGAAGCTCTTCAGCCCCTGCTCGTTGAGCTGATCCTCCCTGGCGACTTGGCCAAACAACACGAATCGAAGCCCGAGATACCCGAGCGTCATCATCAGAAACGGCACGTATGGCGCAATCCTGAATCTTGCCGATTTCCCATCACCGATCTCCGATTCCGATTCCGATTTCCGATTTCGATTTCGATCTCCGATTGCGGCGCACGATGACGTCGTAGGCAACCAGCGTCGCAACCATGGTGATCGTGTTCTGCTTCGTGAAGAGCGCGACGAAGAAAAGGACGAGCGCAGCTGCGTAGCACCGGGCTGCAGGGCCAGCGAGACCCGAACCGGCGTCGCGGTCCATGGCGTCCCGGTATGCGGCGAACGCATAGAACGTCGCCAGGTAGAAAAACGCCGGCATCGAATCGACACGTCCGGTGATCCAGGCGACGGTTTCCGGGTGCGCCGGCAACAGCACGAACGCCACGGCTGCGAACGTCGCGGCGCTCAGGCTCAACCCCATGAACCTCCGGCCGATTGCGAGGACCAGCAACCCGTTCGCCGCGTGCAGCGCGATGTTCAACACGTGGTGCGCCACCGGATTGGCGGCGCCAGCCAGCGCCGTCAGTTGATAGGAGGCTGCAGGGAACGGACGTATCTCATCCGGGATGAAACCCCAGATGTCCTCCATCCACGAAAGTGTGAACCACTTGAAGAAGAACGACGCTGGCCGCTGCGCGAGAAGCTGGACGACGCCGAAGTCGTCGCGCAGGAAGTAGTCGTTGATGGTACCGAGGTATGGCAGCGTGGCGGCGAGGCACACGAGGATGACGACGTGCCACGTGCGTGCCACGTGCGACGTGCGACGTGCCGGCGCGATCGATGTTCGGCGTCTGACTCACTTCACCAGGTGCTTCAAGGTGAGTCCGATCATATTGAAGCCCGTCCGCAGCGTGCCTTCAGGCTGCCGGTGATTTTCGATTCGCCGACGCGCCCCCGGTAATTCACCGGAATCTCTATGATCTTCAGCTTGCGCTTGAGCCCGAGGATGACCATCTCCGGCAGGAAGTGGGATCCGCCGACGGTCAGGTCGCCGCGGATGCGGTCGAGCGCGCCACGGTGCGTCAGGCGCAGCGTGCATCCGCAATCGCTCAGCGATGGACCGCCGTAGAGAAGCTGGATCATCTTGGCAACGGACCAGTTCCCAATTCGCAGGAACCAGCCCATGTTCGCCTGATCCCACAGCAGCTCCCTCGTCGTCCTCGTGCCGCACACCATGTCGAAATCATCCGCATAGGCCAGCAGCTTCAGCACGTCGCGTCCGATGAAGGTGCCATCGGGCTCCGCGAGGATCACGATGTCTCCAGTCGCCTCCTGCAAGCCTCGTCGCAGCGCGAAGCCATAGCCCTGACGGGTCTCGCTGACGACGCGCGCCCGGGTTTCGGCGGCCACGGCAGCGGTGCGATCGCGCGAATTGTTGTCGACGACGAGCACTTCATCCACCACACCGGGGATCAGGAAGTCTTCGATCGCCGATCGAATGTATGGCTCCTCGTTGTAGGCCGGGAACACGACGCTGACTGTCTTTGGTCCGTGCACTGATTCAGGACGCCGGTTGAACGCGTCCAACTGCCGTAGTCCGTCGTTCGTAGTCCGTGTCTCGGCGAACGCATGGCCGAATCGCTCGGCGAAACACGAACCACGGACCACGGACCACGGCGTCTGCGTGTCATTGCTCGTTCTCGCTGGCATCAGCCCCAGCGCCCAACAACCAGCATCTGGCCAGCAAACGGCTTGATCGGCGACATGAGGTACAGCCGAACGAGCCAGCTCGAAATCGGAAACTGCCTGCCGCGCATCGAATACGGCAGGTATCGTGGGTGCACGGCTTCTATGGTGAATCCTTTCGCGCGGAGCAGGTTTGGCAGCGACACGTCGGTGAAAACGGACCGGTGCGTGTAGTCGTCGAAATAGTGCCGGAACGCGTAGCGAAAGTTCGGCTGCACGATCAGGAAACGGCCGCCCGGCCGCAACAGCGCCGCCACGTCACCGACGAGTGCATCCACGACCGCTGGCTCGAAGTGCTCGAGAAAATTGGATGCCAGGATCGCATCGAACTGTCCGTCGCCCAGCGAGCGCAGGCTGGCAGCCGCATCCATCACGATCGCCTGGACGTCGGGAGCGGCATGCGCAGCGAATCCCGGCCAGGAGTCCACCGCGACCTTTCTCCCCGCACGAACAGCATTGATCCAGCAGCAGTAGCCGGCACCGATTTCCAGCACGCGCGCGTCCGGCGCGATCCATGACGACAGATGCTCCGCCACTGCGCGCCAGACGACGGCACGCGCGGGGTCTTCCGTGAGGTGAACGCTGTGATAGTCGCCTGCGGTACGCGAGGCGTGTTGCGTCATGCCGTCTGCCATGCCGCCGGCAGGTTCTTGGTGATTTCGATGCTCTCGAACGGCGCGCTCGCGCGCGCGCCCTGCTGACGCACCCAGGCCGCCATCATCTCGAGGCCGTCGGGAAGCGACACCGATCGACGGACGCCGAAGACGCGCGTCACCCTGTCGTGGCTCGCGTACGCGTGTTGAACTTCCTTGCGTGGAGGCAGGTGCACGATCCGGGGCGCGACCTCCATCGCGTCGGCGACGCCGCGCGCCAGATCGTTCAGCGTGCACGGCTGGTCCGCCCCGATGTTGAAGACGTTGTTCCACGCCGCGGGCCGTTCGAGCGCCTCGGCCATGATCGGCGCCACGTCGCCGACATAGCTGAAAGCACGGGTCTGCGTTCCGTCGCCGAAGACGGTCATCGGCTGGCCGTTCAGGATCTGGTTCATGAAGATGCCGATGACGTTGCGATAGCGGTCGCCGATGTTCTGGCGCGGGCCGTAGACGTTGTGCGGCCGGAAGATCACGTAGGGCAGCCCGAACACGTCGTGGCAGGCGCGCAGCTCGCACTCGATGGCGTACTTGGCGATGCCATACGAGTCCTCGGGCTCGACAACCGCCTCTTCGCGCATCGGCAGTGCCGGGCTCGACCCATATACGGCGATCGACGAGGCGAAGACGAAGCCCCTGGCGTCGGTGCGGATGGCCGCGTTCAACAGGTTCACGCTGCCAATGACGTTGTTCGTGTAGTTGAAGCGCTTGATGAAGTGGCTGAGGCCCTCGGCCGCGTACGCCGCCAGATGGTAGACGTACTCGAATCGTGACGAGTCGAACAGACGGTCGACGAGGGCGTGATCGGTCACGCTGCCCTGCACGAAGCGGGCGCCGCGCGGCACGTTGCTGGTAAATCCGCCGCTCAGGTCATCGAGGACGACAACCTCATGACCCCGCCGCAGGAGCTCGTCGGAAACGTGCGATCCAATGAAACCGGCGCCGCCGGTCACGAGAATTCGACTCATGGTGTGAAGAAACCGAACGCGCTCAGAGCCTATCATTATGCCCCTACCTCCCCGTGCCCTCCGGGCCGGAGATCCAATGGGCCGGATCGCCTGTTAAAAGTGACGAATTACCATTATCAAGGTGCGAACTGCCATTGATCCGTGATCTACACAAACATATACTCGCCCTCGCAGAGTTTGTCGTTCGTCAGAGGGTGTGCGTGCCCCAGTTTTTGGTTTTTGCAAGTTTTGGTGTCTTAGGCGCCTGACTCGCTACCCGGTCTCCCTGGGTGGGCCAGAAATGGAAAGCGTCGGCAACCCACCGAGTCGGTGAGCGCTGCCAGGCGTCGCGCTGGAGGAGGTGCGACGTGGCGGCTTCTGAGTATCGGTCGGGCATTCGGTCGGCAATTGCAACGGCACTGCTGTTGGCGTCAGCGACGCTCGCATGGGCGCAGGCCGGCACAGCGGGGCTCACAGGTACTGTACGGGACACTCAGGGGGCTGTGCTCCCTGGGGCGACGGTCACCGCCACGAACCCGGCGACGGGTCGGGCGCGCACGACGGTCACCAACGAGACCGGCATCTATAACCTACCCGGGCTCCCTCCCGGCAACTACACGGTCAAAGTCGAGTTGAGCGGGTTCGGCGCGTACGTGCGCGAGAACGTCATCCTTCAGGTCGACACTCACCACGCGGGCGGACGCCGCGCTCGCGGTCGGCGGCGTCGCCGAGACGGTGACGGTCACCGAGGCCACGCCGATCATCAACACGGTCGACGCCAGCGTCGGCCAGACGATGAACCACGAGACGATTTCGCGGCTGCCGGTCGAGGCCCAGAACGTCGTCCATCTCCTCAGCCTGCAGCCTGGCGCGGTGTTCATTCCCACGAGCAACGCCGACCACGACGGACCCGAGATACGGGTCGGTCGCCGGTGCGCGCTCGGACCAGCAGAACGTGACGCTCGACGGCATTGACGTCAACGATCCGCAGCTGCAGGCGGCGTACACGTCGGCTGTGCGCGTCACGCAGGAGGCGCTGCAGGAGTTCCGCGTCTCGACGAGCAACTACGGCGCGGAGGCCGGCCGCTCGAGCGGACCCCAGGTTTCACTCGTCACTCGCAGCGGAACGAACCAGTTCAATGGGTCAGGCTACTGGCTGGCGCCGGCGGACTGATTTCTCGAGCAACGAGTACTTCACGAAGCTGACGCAAGTGCACGGCCGGCAAGGAGAGCGTGGCGCCGCGCCTCGACAAGGACATCGTCGGCGGGTCGTTCGGCGGGCCGATCAGGCGCAACAAGATGTTCTTCTTCGGCAACTTCGAGAAGCTGAAGGAGAAGAGCGAGACCCCGACGGTCCGCAACGTGCCATCGGCCTCGTTCCGGGACGGCATCATGATGTATCGATGCGCGACGGCGTCGGCGTGCCCGGGCGGCTCGGTGAGGGGCTTCAACAATACTCACTCCGTGCCGAGCGGCTGGTACGGCCTGACCCCGTCGGAGATTGCGGCACTCGACCCGCTCGGGATCGGTCCGAGCCGGACGGCGGCTGCCTACTGGAGTCAGATGCCGCTGCCGAACGAGCCGGGGCTCGATGGCCAGAACATCATGGACTACCGGTTCAGCGCCCCGATCAAGAACGACTTCAACACGGTCGATCGGCCGCGTGGACTATCGCTTCACGGACAACCAGAGCCTGTTCGGCCGCTTCAACATCCAGGACGACACGATCAACGGCGCGCCTCAGTTCGAGGGACAGGTGCCTGCGACGCAGAACCTCGCGAACAACTTCGGGTTCGCCATCGGTCACGACTACGCGCTCAGCTCGTCGCTGGTGAACAGCTTCCGCTACGGCATGACCGCCATCGATACGTCGACGGTCGGCCGCCAGGTCGGCGACTACACGACATTCCGGTTCCTCAGCAACTACGAGCCGATCACCTTCAACTCGGCCCGTGAGACGCCGACGCACAACATCGTGAACGACCTCTCGTGGCTCAAGGGCTCGCACACGTTCAAGGTCGGCACCAACCTGCGTTGGACGCGGATTCCCGAGCTCGCGCGAGAGCCTGTCCTACAACACCGCGGGCGTAAACCCGTCGTGGGTCGCCGCCGTCGGGGCCACCTACCGGCCGGGACGCTCCACCTGCACGACGCCTGGCTGCAGCCAGGTGCCCGCGGTGGCCGCTTCCTTCAATGCCGGCTTCGCGGACGCCTGGCTGAACTCCCTGGGTGTGCTGTCGCAGTCCACCGTGCGAGCGAACTACGACCGCGAGGGAAACCTGCTGCCACCTGGTACCGCGGTTACGCGGGAGTATGGCGCGGATGAGTACGAGTTCTACCTTCAGGACAGCTGGCGAATCGGGCAGAACCTGACCTCACCGGCGGCGTGCGCTACAGCCTGTATTCGCCGCCGTACGAGGTCAACGGCCTGCAGGTCGCGCCCAATATCAGCATGGGTGAGAACTTCGAACAGCGGCGCGCCAACATGCTGGCGGGGATTCCGTCAACGGCGAGCCCGATCGTTCAGTTCGACCTCGCCGGGCCCAAGAACGGCGGGAAGGGCTTCTACGATTGGGACAAGAACAACTTTGCGCCGCGCTTCTCGGCGGCCTGGACTCCGCGATCCGAAACCGGGTTCCTAGGCTGGCTGACCGGTGGTGACCGGATGGTGGTCCGCGCCGGCTATTCGAAAGTGTTCGATCGGATCGGGCAGGGCCTCGCGCTGAACTTCGACCAGGGGTTCGCGTTCGGCATGTCGACGACGATCAGCAGCCCGTTCGGCGCGCCGTACGAGACCAATCCGGCCGTGCGGTTCGTCGCGCCGGGCGTCATGCCCCCGACGCTGCCAGCAGCGCCTCCCGGAGGGTTCCCGCAGACACCGCCGATCCGCGCGGGGATCATCACGACCAGCATCGACGACACGATCGTGACGCCGTCGGCCCACATGGTGAACGCCATCGTCGGCCGCGAGTTGGGCGGCGGGTTCGCCATCGAGGCTGGTTACATCGGTCGGTTCGGCCGTGATCTCCTGATCCGTCGGGACCTCGCCATGCCGTTGAACCTGGTGGATACGGCCTCGGGCATGGACTACTTCACGGCAGCCCAGCAGCTGGTCAGGGCCACCCAGGCGGCCGGCCTGACGGGCAACTCGCCGGACGCTGCCTTCCAGGTGTTGGCCAACATCCCGTACTGGCAGAACCTCTTTCCCGACGCCAATGGCATCGATGGTTTGACCGCCACACAGGCGATGGCGCGGAGTTATGCCGTGAACGGGCCGGATTACATCACGTCGCTGTGGGAAATCGACCAGTTCTGCGAGCCTGCGTGTTCAAAGTTTGGTCCGTTCGCGTACTTCATGGAGCAGTACGACTCGCTCGCGGCGATCAGCTCGATCGGCCGATCGAACTATCACGCGATGGTGCTGACGCTGCGAAAGCGGTACACCCAAGGTATCCAGTTCGACGTGAACTACACGTTGTCGAAGTCCGAAGATCTCGGCTCGAACGCCGAGCGCGGCAGCGCCTTCGGCACCTATCGGCAGCCGGGGGGTACAGCGGCTTCCTGATCAACTCCTGGGATCCGGAGTTGAACTACGGCACTTCCGACTTCGACGTGCGCCACCAGATCAACACGAACTTTGTCTGGGACCTGCCGTTCGGGCAGAATCGCCCCTTCGGCGGCGGCTCGTCGGGTTTCGTCAACCAGATCATCGGTGACTGGTCCCTCGCAGGTTTGATGCGGCTGACCAGCGGCTTCCCGTTCAACGTCATCAACTGCCGGTCGTGCTGGGCGACCAACTGGAACCTGCAGGGCAACGCGGGCCTTGTGGACCCGGACCGCCTGCCGCCGACCGCCACGACCAAGAACGAGGTGGACGGGCGCCCGTCGCCGTTCGTCGATCCTCAGGAAGCGCTGACCTATCTTCCGCTTCGTGCTCCCCGGTGAGGCAGGCATCCGGAACGAACTGCGAGGGGACGGCTACTTCAACATCGACATGAGCCTCAGCAAGGCGTTCCGTCTGTTCGGCGATAACCGGCTGCGATTCCGGTGGGACGTGTTCAACGTGACGAACACGCCGAAGTTCGACGTGGGCAACCTGAACGTGTTCCCCGATCGCAGCGGCTTCGGCCGGTACGATGGGACGCTGGCGGCATGCGACGGCCAGGCGGGGCGCTGCATGCAGTTTGCGCTGAGATACGAGTTCTAAGACGGGGGTTCACACGAGGGTTCATCACGCGGGTTCACGACGGTGGTTCAAAAACCGTGTCGACGCTCTTTGGAACCTTCGTCGTGAACCTTCGTCGTGAACCTTCGTCGTGAACCCCCGTGTGAACCCTCGTAATGAACTACCGTAGAAACGCTCGATCGAGACGCTGCCTGGGGATGCCGGGCAGCGTCACGTGCGCGGTCGCGATGTAGGTACCGGGCGACAGATCGCGGATCGGCAGGTCGGCGGTGACTCGCCAGTTCGATGGACCGACAGCCTTGATGGTTACCGGGATCGTCACCGCCGGGGAACCGCTTCCCTCTCGCGTAATCTCCACCTTGACGGATCCCTCTTCAGGTTTCCAGTCCACGAGTCCGTAAATGTCGAACAGCGCGGTGGCGCGCTCGGCGCGGACGTACGCGACCGCCGCGCGGAGGTTGTCGGCGCTGCCTCCTGATTCGGCGACGACGAGGTCGCTGAACCGCACGGCGCCTGCGTCGAGCAGCGTAGCCAGCACCTGACGGTCGACACTGCCTTTGCGCCCGCCGGCGTCAATCGCTGCCGCCCTCAGCGTGTAGCGGCCTTCAGGTACCTGAGCCGGCAGCGACAGCCGGCCATCCTCGGTCGTCCCCGTACCGCTGGCGGCGATCACACCGGCGTTATCGATCAATACGAATCCAATGGTGACCTGGCGCGGCTGGTTGATGGCCGCCTCGGCACTCAACAGCACTCGCACCATGCCGGGCTTCTGATCTTTGAAGGAGTAGGCAGCCACACGCAGGGGGATCTCGGTGACCAGTCTCGGGCTGCGCAACAGGCGCACGATCTGATCGTCGATCGCCGCTTTCGATGGTGTGGTGCTGCCGCGAAAGGCCGGCCGCGCGCGGACCGTCAGACCTGGTGCGTGCACCGACACGTCGATGCGGTGCGTGCGGCCATCGCGATCGGCTGGAGTGGCCTCGAACGCCACCAGGTAATAGCCTGAGAGCTCGCGAATGATGCGTTCGAACGGGTGAGAGTCGGCTCCGACGAGTCGAAAGTGAGCGCCGCGCGCCGTTCCCGCCAGACGTACCAGGCCATCCTCGCGGGCCTGCAGGTCCGCCTGCAGCGTCGGGGAAACAGTTCTATCCGAGGCGTCTACTATCGGTATCTCGAGCTGCAACACGTAGATGGTGACCCGCGCCGCCTGTGCCGCAGCGCCGAGCGCCGTCATGTCGATGAGCTGCGGCTCGGCGACCAGGCCCTCGGAAACGAGCACGAGCGTCTTCGGACCGTCGATATCCGAGAGCCGCTCGATCAAACCGATCAGCGCGTTCAACGACTGGCGCGTGTTCGTGCGCGCTTCCTGAGCGATCGCGCGGCCTTCCTGCTCGACCTGCACGGGGCACGGATCCCGGAGGCCCTCGGCAGCGGCAACGCGCGCCGGATTCTCGATGCGTCCGACCGGCTCGCCGCATTCCCGCAGCACCGCGCGATCCAGCCAGGTCCGGCTCCCTTCGCTGATCGCCAGCGCTTCGGTCAGCCCCAGGTTGAAATGCGCGGGCATCGGGGACGCCGTACCGGCCAGCGTTTCGACGTAACGCTTCACAGCGGCGTGGTCGTCCGTGAACTGAATCGGTCCGACATGACTCAACGGCGCAGCGGCGGCGCGATCGGATGGGTCGAGCGCGTCGAGGAAGGAGCCGACCGCGCGCAGCGCCGCGAGCCCTTCGACCCTGCGGATGTGCATCTGGTCGACCGCGACCATGATCAAGCGGCCGGGCCGGGCCGTCTCGTTCGAGCTGAAGTGCGCGGACCCTTCGTCGACCTTGAACCTGGTGGGCTGGTGCGGCACGTACTCGGCCGACACGACCCGGCGGCGCAGACCATCGACGCGAACATCGAACCGGTCGGCGCCGATGCCGGTGACCGGCGTGCCCTTGCTGTCGACGACGGATACGTCGACCGTCACGAGATCGACGCCCGATCGGAAAACCGTCTGCTGCGAACCGATGCCTGCCGGAAACGCCAGGCAGCTGACGAGCGCGAGAGGGAGCGGCCCGATTCGCTTCATGTCGGTTACGACCTCGATGGGCCTGGCGGGCCCGATCAGTCCTGGCTGCTGAGGATCACGATCATTAGCACGACGAGCGCCAGCAATACCAGCAGCGCGATTTTCCACGGGCTCTTCGGATAGTCGCCGGCCATCTGCCCGGTGTAGCCGTTGACGACCACCTGATACGCCTTCGCGGCAAACAGGTAGGTCAGCAGCCAGATGGGTACCAGGATGTGCTTGAACGTCCGCCCCGAATACGAGGGCCGAATCTGAAGATTCCGTTGCGTGTCACCAGGGACCTCCGCAGCACACATCTCATACAGCTTGCGCTGCATCGCTGCTTCTGAACGCTGCGCGGCGTCCACCAGCACCACCTGGTAATGCTCGACGACGAAACCTGACAGGAAAGCGGTGTCGTACGGCACGAGCTCCTTCGTCGGGAACGGCTCGACGCTCCTCAGCAACGCCTGCGACACGCCGTGCGTTCCAGGAACAGGCTCGTCGTCGAAGAAGTGCCGGACCTCGCCAGCCGCGGGCTCCCAGCGCACGTGTCGCACCTGACGCGTTTGTTGACGGCCCTGATTGTCGCGGTACGTTTCGGTCGTGTAGTAGTAGTGACCCGCCTCGGCCGTCCATGGACAGACGACGTGCGCGTCGAACGTCCAGTAAGGAATGTAGACGCCGTGCACGCGGTCCACGAGCGCGCGGCTCTTCAGACGTCCCGGCGCCAGCCACTTGCTCGCGTACCAGCGCCGGATCTGCTCGCGGACCTGGCTCTCGCTGACCTTGAATGGCAGCAGGCTCTGCGGTCGAATCGGCGCCTTGATCTCCTGGTAGTCGACGAGCGCAGGGGATCCGCAGAAGTCGCAGTTCTGCCCGACGCGAGTCGGATCGAAGACCGACACCGCCTTGCAGCTCTGGCACTGCACCGTTCGCTTCTCGGTGGCCCACCCGCGCTGATCGTCGGGCAGTTCCCGGAGCGCCTTGACCAGATCGAGCTCTTCAATCTGGCCAGTTGCCGCGTCGACCTTGAACGGCGTGGCCGTCCCGCAAAACGCACAGACGAGAAGCTGCTTCGAGGGATTCCACTCGGCCTGCGCGCCACACGCCGCGCACGGATATTTTTGGAGAGCAGAGACGGTGGACATGGAATCGGAGATCGGGAATCGGATGATCGGAGATCGGATAATGCGGAAATCGGTGACAGGCCGTCGTACCGATTTCCGATAGCTCCGATTCCGCTCGTCCGATTACTTTGCCAGATAGTCGTCGAGCGCGCTGCGCTTGACGCGATACGACGTGCCGATCTTCTTGGCAGCCAGCTCACCGGACTCGATGATCGTCATGACGTCCGCCTCAGGCACGCCGAGGGCCTTCGCCACGTCTGCCGGCGCGAGCAGGTCCGGCAACACGACGGCGCTCGTCGCGGCCGCGGCGGCCGTGCCCGCCGGCACACCTTGTTGCTGCATGATCTGCTGAGCGATCGACATCCCCACGGCCAGCTCGGTCGCCATGCCGCCAGACGATCCGCCCTTCTCCATGCCCTGCGCCATCTGGAACTTCACGTAGTCGTTGAGATTGCCAACAGCGGCCATGCTCGAGCGCTTGTCGACCGCCGCCTCGACCTCCGGCGGCACCGAGACGTTTTCGACGATGAAGCTGGACACCTCGAGACCGTACTTCGCGTTGATGGCCGGGTTGATCAGCGGCAGCAGGGCCTGGCCGAGCTCTGTATACCGGCTTGCCACGTCGAAAACCGGAATCTTCGCCGACGCCAGCGCTTCAGCAAACACGCTCACGATCCGCGAGCGCATCGTCTCGGCGAACTCGTCGAGGCGGAAGTTCTGATCGGAGCCAGCGACTTCTTTGAGAAAGACCCTGGGGTCGATGATCTTGAAGTCGTAGGTGCCGAAAGCCCGGACACGCACGATCCCAAGATCGTTGTCGCGCATCATCACCGGGTTGGCGGTGCCCCACTTGTTCCCGGTGAACAGGCGCGTGTTCAGAAAATACACGTCCGCCTTGAACGGCGACGTGAAGCCGTACTTCCACGATTTCAGCTTCGTCAGGACCGGAATGTTGTCGGTCGTCAACGAGTGCTTTCCCGGCCCGAAGGTGTCGCCGAACTCGCCGAGATAGATGAACTGGACGGTCTGCGACTCGCGGACGATCAGCTGCGCGCCGTTCTTGATCGCCTTGTCGTCGTCGGGAAATCGGAACGAGAGCGTGTCGCGCGAGTCATCGGTCCACTCGATGATCTCGATCAGTTCGCCCTTGATGAAGTCCATCAGTCCCATAGAAGTCCTCCGAATGTAGTCGCCAGTCGTCAGTCGGCCGATTCGGCTTATTCTAATGCCTGACCATGACAGATGCTGCGTCCTTGCACTGCCCGAACTGTGGCGCTGCGGTTGGATCCGATGCGCCCCGCTGCCCCTATTGCCAGGCGCGGCTGGCAAAGATCAGCTGCGGGAACTGCTTCGCGCTGATGCTCGACTCCTCCGATTTCTGCCCGAAGTGCGGCAGCCCTCGGGCGCGGGCGGCGGGCCAGGGCACATCCGCCCGATGCCCGGCGTGCAAGAAGGAGCTTCAGCAGGTCACCGTCGGTGCCACGGCGGTGATGGAGTGCGCCGCGTGCGACGGCGTCTGGGTCGACGGCGACGTATTCGAAAGGCTCGTCGCCGACCGGGAGGCGCAGGCGGCCGTGCTCCATCGGTTCTCCCCCAACCGCCAGCCCGTCAACGCACGCATACGCTACCGCCCCTGCGTGCGCTGCGGAAAAATGATGAACCGGGTCAACTTCGGACGGGTCTCAGGGACAGTCGTGGACGTGTGTCGCGGCCACGGCACCTATCTCGATAGCCGGAGAGCTGCATCAAATCGTCGCATTCATCCACGCGGGCGGCCTGGAGAAGACCCGCGCACTTCAGGTGGAAGAAATGCGCGAGCAGGAGCGGCGCCTTCGCGCGCTCGAGGAACGCGCGGCGAGGGACCGGGGGATCAACTCGCCACACGCCAGCCTGTCTGGCGGAGAGTGGGCTGGCGGCGCGGTGATTGAGTTGATTAGTCTGATCACTGGTCGGTCCGGCTAACCACCTTCGCCAAGGCTACGGTGGTCCATCGTAGCGCTTCGCGCGAAGGTGGAAGCCGGACGCTACATTGGCTCGAAATTCAGCGCCACGCCATTGATGCAATAGCGCAGACCGGTCGGTGGCGGGCCGTCATCGAAGACGTGGCCGAGGTGTCCGCCGCATCGGCTGCAGTGCACCTCGGTGCGCCTCATGAAGTGGCTGTTGTCCACGGTGGTCCCGATCGATCCCTCGATCGGCGAGAAGAAGCTCGGCCAGCCCGTTCCGCTTTCGAATTTGCGATCGGCGACGAAGAGTTTCTGTCCGCACGCCGCGCACGTGAACGTGCCCGCGCGCTTCTCGTGCAGCAATGCGCACGAACCGGGGCGCTCGGTGCCATGATGACGCATCACCTGATATTGCTCCGGCGTCAGAATCGCGCGCCACTCCTCATCTGACTTCACTACCTCGAACTGCTCTGTCTTGTTAGTCATTATCAAAACCTGAGATGCCCGCCGTAGTTCGTGGTTCGTTGCTCGTTGCTCGTAGAACGCCCAGCAAGGATATGGCTTTCCGAGCGACGAGCGACGGACTACGGACTACGGACTACGGACTACGTTTATTGAACACTTTTCCCACGTCGAGCCCGAATTTCGGATCTTTTCGAGTGCCCGTGACCTTGATGGGAACCACAGCTCCTGCGTTTCGGCTGCGGAAGAGCGGATCGACCAGTTTCAGGAATACCGACTTCATGCCTCCCCCGGCAGCCTCCGAAATGGTTGCCTGCATCCGCAGGGTTCCATCGAAGGCAATCGCTTCGCTCCTGAGGCCGTAGTTCCCCTGAAGATTGACGGTGGCACCGGGAATTGTGAAGGTCAGATTCGACATCGACAGCACGCCGTCCTGCAGTCGAAAGCGCCCCTTGAGATCGGACATGACGTTCTCGCCCGATGGCCCATCCGGTGTTCCTCTGGCTCGCTGACTCATGCCGGCAATCTTCGACTGTACCCCTTTGTCGGTGAACCGGGCAGACTCCAGGCCGAACTGGCCGGCAAGCCGGAGGCGATCGATCACGTCTGCTTCGCCGGGTGGAAGCAGAAAATCAGTCTGCAGCGCGACGTCGCCGACCATCAGTGGCTTCTCGGTCTTGACGCTGAGCTTGAGGAGATGCTCGATGCGTCCCTCGTCGATCTGCACGTCCAGCTTCACCGTCCGGCCCTTGACGCCGCGGGTGCCGGTCACTGCGCCCTTCGCTGTGATTGACGTCTCGTGGAGCATCGCGCTGACGTTGGTCAGATACGTGTCGCCGTCCGTGCCGTCGACGACCGCCTCGAATTTCGTGTTCAGCGGCAGCGGCTGGCCGGAAATGTCGATGTGAAAGTCGGGCGTGCTCGTTTCGCCCTTGACCGCGATGCGATTCAGCTGACCGCTGAAGTCGCCGGTCGAATCCAGAATGCCCCCAATCCCCTTAATCGTATCGAGATCCGCATCGTCGAACGTGTAACGTCCGGAGAGCGGTGTGGCGCCAGGATCCTCACGCTGCCAGGGTCCGAACGTGCCGCTCGTCTGGATGGAGCCTTTCGGGATCGGATTCGTGAGCTCGGCCTTGAAGGGCATCTGCTGGCCCAGGCCGAGCGAGCTCATTTCGAGCGTGTGAATCGCAAACAGCTTCGGATTCTTGTCCGCGCGCCGCGGAATGATCCGGAGCATCGCGTCGCGCGAGAACAGACGTTCCACAATCAGCGGCGAGGGTCCGACGCCAGCCTGAGCGGCCGGTTGGGGGTCGCCTCGTTTGATGCTCAGCCCGCCGGGCGGGATGTTGATCTCGAGGCCGTCGAGCGTAACCGTTCTAAAACGCCGCGGGCGCTGGATCAGATCGAAGATTCCACCGGTGACGGTGAAGCTCTTGACGCTGACGAGCGGCGGGACATCGCGGCGGCCTCGATGCCGGATGACGAGCGCGTCACCCCGGATGGTTACCGTGGGAAAGGTGTCGACGCTGAATGCAGTCAGCTCCACCTCGCTGTCGAGACGCTCAGAGAGCGTGCTCACGACGAGGCCTCGCAAGGTTGCCGTCCGCGAGCCGATGCTGGCGGCGATGGCCACCGCAACGAGAGCAGCTCCAACCGCGATCGCAATCCAGCGCACTGCCCTCGTCGTCACTCGTGCCTGCTTCCTGATCGGCTCTTATTTCGACGGCGGCGCCTGACTTGCGATCTCCAACACATCGGCGGCTGGAAGAATCACGGCCAGCAGACCGAGCCCTTCGGTGCCGCCCATCATCGACATCATGCTTGCCCGGCCCGGATCGACCTGCCGCATGGTCAGCAATCCCACGATGCGGCCGTTCGGCAGAAATGCCGGCGTCCCGGTTCCACCGGTGGCGCCGCCGAGCACGTAGAACGTCCGGGGCTTTTCAATTACCGCGCCAATGTTGTGCAGCGATGCGGAGGGCGTCCAGCCGCCGACGCGGCCCAGCCGTGACAGCACGACCACCTCATCCAGCATCGAAGGCTTGCCGCCCTCGGCCAGGTTCACGGCCGTGAGCGGCTTGTCCGGCGCAACGGTTGGACGCAGGAAGGCCAGATCGAGATCCTCGTCACGCAGAACGATTCGCGCGGCAACCTCGCGCCCATCCGACATCCTGATCTTGACGTCGGTCGGCTCGCTGGTCAGGCCAATCTGATCCTGCCCGGTTCCTGCCGAGCTCATCAGCTTGTTCATCATCGCGCCCGGGTTGAGTGCGCTCAGCGAAAGCACCGTCAGGCCGGACGGGTCGATGACGGTGCCGACCGTATCGACCGACTCGTCGCTGGAGTTCATCTCGCGCCCCGCCATCGACATGCGCACCTTGAGCACGACGCGAACGTTGACGACGGCGTCTTGCCATTTCTTGACCATCTCGCGGAGCGCGGCGCGGCCCTCCTGCGCGTGGGCGGGAGTGGTGGGGATTGGCAGGACGGTGGTGATCCCAACGAGCACGGCAGTCAACGTGACGAATCGCATGAATTGCTCCCAACATTGCGGTAAACGGGGGCTTGACGCACGCCCGACCTTAAGGTCGGGCCTACGGGTACAGGGCACCGACACGTCATCGTTTTTCGGCGGTCCAACTGGTTTGCAGCTCCACGAAGAACGTGCGGATACCTCGACGGACCTGAAATACCACTGCACCTGGTTTGGCTTCCGCAATGGCGGCCATTTTCTTTTGGACGGACTCGACATCCGGAACGGACGTTCCGTCTATCGCCATCAGGAAATCGCCCTCTGCGAGGTGTCCGAGCGCCGCCCATCCACCCTCGCGCACGGCGTCGACGATCACGCCGGACTCGTTCTCGGGCAGCCGTTCCTGCAGTCGATCGGCAGACGCGACGTCGCGCACGCGGAACTCGAAGTTGACGTCCTCGAACTTTTTCATCTCGCGCGCGAGCCGCGGAGAGGCGTCGAGGGTCACCGGAAGCGTGAGCTCCTTCCCGTTGCGGAGCACCTTGAGCGCGACCTGGGTGCCGATCTTGTACTGACGGATCATCGTGGCGAACAGCTCGGCGTCGGTCGGTTGCGACGCCTCTATCGCTGTGCCGTCGATGGCCGTGATGATGTCGCCGACCTGAAGGCCTGCCTTGGCGGCCGAGCCGCCGAGCACGCGCGAGACGCGCACGCCGGTTCGGCCCTGGACGCCGATGCCGTCAGCAAGCTCCGACGTGAGAACCTGAACGTTCACAGCGACCCAGGCCTTGCGCGCCTCGAGGCCCGGATCTTCGAGCCCGGCCCGGCCCGCTTCGATCACCGTCAACAGTCGCTCGCCAGAGCGATCGAATCCGACGAGCAGTGACACGCGATCCTCTTTGCCGCGCGTCGCCTGTGTCAGCTGCTCCTGCAGCGTCGCGACGTTGCGAACGTCCTTGCCGTCGATCGTCACGATCACGTCATCGTCTCGAAGGGCTGGCCTGGCCTCGTCCGAGGGGCCACCCGGCCGAACGCTGCGCACGCGCGCGCCCTCTCGGCCGCGGCCCAGCTCCTTGGATGACCATGCCGTGAGGTCGGACGCCGACACTCCCAGGATGGGCAGCTCGATCATCTGGGACTCGACGCTTTCGCGCTCGACCGGCGTCACCTTCAGGACCTTCTCCGTGTCGCCACGCAACACCGTCGCCTCGACCGGCTGTCCGATTGGGAGGCGCATGACCATCTGGTTGAACGGCGGAACCTCTTCGGCGAATCGGACGGTCACATCGTGGCTGCCCAGCTTCAGCAGAATGTCTCCCGACTGGAAGCCCGCTTTCTCCGCAGGGGATCCGGCGATCGTTCCGCCGACAAGACCGCCGCGCGCCTGTGTGGACGATTTGAGCAGAGGCTGAACTTCCAGCCCGAGCCAGCCCCGCTTGACGCGGCCATCGCGCATGATGGCCTCCGCAACCTCGCGGGCCAGATCCGACGGGATCGCGCCGGCGAGTCCCATGCTGATCTCGTTGATGCCGACGATCTCCCCCTGCATGTTGACGAGCGGACCACCAGAGTTGCCGCCAAAGATCGGCGCATCGTGGCCGATCCAGCGCACGATGGATCCGACATCCTCGCCATCGAGCGTCATCCGGTTGAACGGCCAGAACATGCCGGGAAGGATCATCTCGGTGTTGCTGACGATGCCCATGGTGACCGACTGCGAGAGGGCGAGGGGGCTGCCGAGCGCAAGCACGCGGTCGCCCACGCGCAGCGTCGACGCGTCGCCAAAGGTCGCCACAGGAAACTGACGCGGCTTCGACGGCTTCAACTTCAGGATTGCGATGTCGGACAGCGGGTCGGTTCCAACCAGCTCGGCCGGAACTTCCTCCCGCGATGCGAGCGTGCACCAGATCGCGCGAGTCCGCCCAGCCACGTGATGGTTCGTGATGACGTGGCCGTCCGCACTGATGATCGTGCCGCTGCCCGAAGCCTCGCGCTTCAGCTCGCGGCCGTCCTGATGCTCGACGGATACGACGTGAATGCGCACAAGACTGGGCGCTACCTTGGCCAGCGCGCTCTCGATGGCGGCACTTTGATTTGGTGCGGAGCCGGGCGTGCCCTCCTGGGCGGAGACAGCCGCAGTTGTGAGTATGAGTAGAGCGGTTATGACCAGACGCATCCAATGATCTTATCGCGCAATCCCGTGAACCGAGGCGCACGGAGGGTACGGAGGGAACGGAACGAGCTTCAAAAACGGAGACACGGAGAAACGGAGACACGGCTGGCTGAACGGAGTAACACTCGCAAACGACGTGCTGCAGCCGATGCCGCCGCGCGTGCGCGGCGGGCGATCGACCGACACCCCGCGGACACAAGCCGCGGTGCGATGCCCGTGCGGCTTGCGATCCCGGGGTGTCGGTCGATCGCCCGGCCCGGCCATGGCCGGGCCGGCATCGGCTCTGAACGCTGAAGTTCAGAACTCTGCGTGCCTCCGTGTCCTCCGTGTCTCCGTTTTTGAAGCTCGTTCCGTTCCCTCCGTAACCTCCGTCTCCTCCACCCCCGTCCCCTCCGTCAGCCTCGTGCCGACGCCAGAAACTCCTCCAGAAGCGCTTGCGCGACATGACGCCGGTAGCGCTCGGTCGAACGGACATCATCGATGGGGGCGATGTCCAACGTGAGAGCCTCGCGCGCGGCGGCGATCGTCGGCGGATCCAGCGCTCGGCCTTTGACGGCAGCTTCAGCCGCTCGAGCACGCACCACGGTCGGCGCGACGCTGCCGAACGCGAACCGGGCGTCGGCGACGGCTCCACTGCCGAACGACAACGTGCCGGCGAAACAGACTTTCGATATCGCCTGGGCGCGGCGCGTGCCGACCTTGCGGTAAGACTGCGCGTGACGCACGCTCGAACGCGGCAGCCGGATGGATCGGATCAGCTCGTCGTCTCGCAGATCCATCTTCTTGTAGCCGGTGTGAAAGTCTTCGTAACGGAGGATGCGTGCGCCGCGGATCGAGACGAGCTCGAGGCTGGCGTCGTACACGATGAGCGCCGGCGGCGTATCGGCGGCCGGCGAGGCGTTGGCAATGTTGCCGCCGATCGTTCCCCGGTTCTGCGTCGCAACACCGCCTGTTTCCCACGCGGCTCGACACAGCAAAGGGAATTCATCCCTCATCAGCGGATGCTCCAGCACGTCGGTGTAGGTGCTGAGCGCACCAACCACGACCTCGTCGGGACCGACCGCGATCCCGCGCAGCTCGTCGAGATGCCAGAGACTCAGGTAGTGCGTGTGCGTCAGCTTTCCGGCCTCGAACAGCACCATCAGGTCGGTGCCGCCCGCTAACGCCCGCCAACGCCCGGGCTCGGTTGCGAGCAGTTCCAGCGCCGCCGCAAGGCTGTCCGGCGCGCGCAGATCGAAAGACGGCAGGTAGCTTCTCATCGGCAGGCCTGCAGCACCGCTTCGAAGATGCGCATGTAGCCGGTGCAGCGGCAGAGATTCCCCGCAAGGGCCGTCCGGATGTCCTCCATCGACGGCTGCGGGGTGTGATTGAGCAGGGTGACCGCCGCCAGGATCATCCCCGGCGTGCAGATGCCGCACTGTGCGCCGCCGTGTTGAACGAACGCCTGTTGGACCGCGTGGAGCCGATCGCCGTCAGCCACGCCTTCGATTGTCGTGATCGCTGCCCCGTCGGCGTGCAACAGCGGCACGAGACAACTGTTGACGAGCCGGCCGTCGAGGAGAACGGAACAGGCGCCGCACTCGCCTTCACCACAGCCTTCCTTCGTTCCGGTGAGTTTCAGCTCGGTGCGCAGCGCGTCGAGCAGGCGGGTCATGGGGTGCGCGGTAACGGTCACCTCGGTGCCGTTCACGCGGCAGCGAATCCGCGCGCTTGTGTCGGGAGTATCTCGTGTCACGAGGCCAACGCTTTGCTCTGGACCGAGAGCGCATCGAACAGCCGCTCGGGCGTCAGCGGCAGCGTGCGGACATCTGCGCCAGTCGCGTGCGCGACGGCGTTGGCGATGGCCGGTGCCGGACCATCCATGGGCAGCTCACCAATGCCTTTGGCACCCGCCGGACCGTGTGCATACGGGCGCTCCTCGAAGAACACCCGAATGGGCGGAAGATCCATCGAGGTCGGCATGATGTAGTTCGTCATCTGCGAGTTCACCATCCGCCCGTCTCGCCAGGCCACCTCTTCGGAGAGCGCCCAACCAATGGCCTGCGCGATGCCGCCCTCGATCTGGCCTCCAGCCAGCACGGGGTTGATCACCTTGCCGACTTCCTGAACCGCGACGAAGTCATCGACGCGAATCTCGCATGTCGTCGTGTCTACCGACACTTCTGCAACGTAGACTGCCCAGGCATAAGTGCCGTACGCGTCACCCTGATACCGCTGGTCATCCCACTTGAGACCTTCCGGAGGACTGTACCGCGCGCTCGCGCGGGCGGGCGTTCCCGACTTGCGCGCGTACTCCGCAGCGGCGTGCCGAAACTCCGCGGCGCTGTATTTCGCGGTCAGGCCGCCGTCGGACTGCAACT
Organism: uncultured Acidobacteriota bacterium; assembly: GCA_963784195.1. Classification (GTDB taxonomy): domain Bacteria; phylum Acidobacteriota; class Vicinamibacteria; order Vicinamibacterales; family 2-12-FULL-66-21; genus CAVQAH01. The sequence goes on from CAWARA010000020.1 coordinate 551,121, forward strand.
GTGCGAGAAGATTCTTCGCCGCGGTCTCGACCAGCCGGCCCACGACCATGCACGTCCGAGAGGCGACCGTGGGGCCGCTGTCGGGAACCACCGCCGTATCAGGCTGTGCGATCTCGATGGCCTCCACCGGCAGCCCGAGCGCGTCGGCGGCGATCTGCGAAAAGATCGTGATCGTTCCCTGACCGATCTCGGTGTTCGAGGTCAGGACGCGGACACGCCCTTCCGCGGTTGCTTCGACCTCGACCACCGAGGCGAGGTGCTCCTCGCCCGAACCCGTGAAACCGGCGCCGTGCATGAACGCGGCGAAGCCAATCCCCTTTTTTGTGGGCGTGCCGGCATTCTCGGCCGCAAATCGCGCGCGCTTCTCGTGATAATTCGTCAGGGCCAACGCCCGATCGAGCAATCCCTGCATGTCGATCGGCTCGCGCATCACCTGACCGACAGCGCTCGTGTCGCCGGTCTTGATGAAATTCCTCCGGCGGAATTCCTCCGGCGGCAGGTCGAGCGCGGCGGCGACGCGGTCCATGTGCCGCTCGAGCGCGAAGAGGCTCTGCGGCGCCCCGAATCCGCGGAACGCGCCGTGGGGCGGAGCGTTCGTCGCAACGGCCCGCCCTCTCAGCCGGACGTTCGGACAATTGTACGGACCCGAGGCGTGAATCGTCCCGCGTGAGAGCACGACTGGCGACAGGGTGCAGTACGCGCCGCCGTCGATGACGAAGTCGATGTCCATCGCGAGCAATCGGCCGTCCGCGGCCACCGCCGTGCGATGGCGTGTTCGCGATGGGTGCCGCTTGGTCGTCGCGGCCATGTCTTCTGCGCGGTCGTACACGAGCTTCACGGGCCGTCCGGACTTCCACGCCAGCAACGCGGCGTGACCGGCGATCACCGATGGGTACTCTTCCTTGCCGCCAAAACCACCACCGGTTTCCATCTGCACGACGCGCACGCGGCCGGCCGGCAACGCGAACAACGACATCAGCGCGCGGTGCACGTAGTACGGACACTGCAACGAGCCCCAGACCGTAACCCCTTCGTCCGGGCTGGCGACAGCGATCATCCCGTTCGGTTCGATGTACAGCTGTTCCTGCGCGCCGGTTTCGTACTCACCTTCGACGACGAGATGTGCTTCGCTCCAGGCAGCTATCGACGTCGCCGTGCTCGACCTGATAACTCTTGAAGATGTTGTCCGCGCCCCAGATCACCTCGCGGGCCGCGAGCGAGTCCTCGATCGTGAAGACAGGTGGCAGCGGCGCAATTCGAAGCGTGACGCGCTGACGCGCCAGCTCCGCCATGTGTTTGTCGGGGTGGGCCAGAAGGACAACGGGCTCTTCGGGGTGGTTGATTTGCCCGTCAGCCAGAGCGGGCTGATCGTCGACGATCAGCGTCACGCGGTTCGAACCGGGAACGTCCTTCGCGGTGACGATCGTGAACTCATCCCAGGGGATCGATGGATGGAAGTCGATGCCCAGGAGCGTCCCCCGCGGAACCGGGCTGCGCACCGTCACGCCATGCAGCATTCCCGGAAGGACCATGTCGTCGACATACCGGGCCTGACCGGTAACCTTGGCCCGCCCTTCGCGCCGAACGACTGAAGTGCCGATGAGAGGCATAACCTTCGTGTCCGTAGTCCGTGGTCCGTAGTCCGTAGTCCGTAGTTCGTGGCCCTTTCGGCGAGACACGGACCACGAACCACGGACTACGGCAGTTCGGTGTTATTGAAACGTCTCACACGCCCTCGGGTCACCGCTATCGAACCCGCGGCGGAACCAGGTAACGCGCTGCTCGGACGTACCGTGAGTGAAGCGGTCTGGCGCGACGCGGCCGCCAGCCATCCGCTGCAACCGGTCGTCGCCGATCGACGCGGCGGCATTCAGCCCCTCTTCCAAATCGCCCGGTTCGAGCTCGACTCTGCCCTGCTGGCTGCGGCCCGGCCGTGCGGCGTGGTGACCCCAGACGCCGGAGAAGCAGTCTGCCTGCAGCTCCATCCGTACCGACAGCGCATTGCGCTGGTCTGGACGCGCTTGCTGCATCTGCCGGACCTGCGACTCGACGCCGATCAACGCCTGCACGTGATGCCCCAGTTCGTGCGTCAGGACGTAGGCCTGCGCAAAATCACCTGGAGCGCCGAACCGGCTGCGCAGCTCGCTGAAGAACCCGAGATCGAGATACACACGCTGGTCCGCGGGGCAGTAGAACGGCCCGGTCGCCGATTGCGCGAACCCGCACCCAGATTCAATCGCATCCCTGAACAGCCTCGTCGTCGTCCTGCGATACCGGTCGCCGAGCAGGCCGCCCCAGAGGCCCTGCGCGTCCTCCATCACGGCATCGACGAAGTCGACCATCTTCTCCTCGTCGGGCGACGACGCGACGGGACCTCCGGTGGTGGGTGCCGTGTCAGGCATGGGGACGCCCCCACCGCCAATGAGCGACAGAAAATCCACGCCGGTGAGCCATGTAAGCAGCAGCACGACGAGGAGGCCACCCAGGCCGATACCTCCCATACGCATCCCGCCCGATCGGCCGCGCAGGTCCTCGACGTTGCCGCGATCTCCAGGGGTCCATTTCATGGCTCTGCTCCTGACATTCGAAGAACTTACGCTGTCAACTCCCAAAATCCAACTCCCAAGCACTCTCAGCGGATAACGTCCTTTTCAGTCCACAACAATATCCCTCCACTTCCCCTGACGGAAGCGTAGAACGCTCAACGTACAGCGGGTGCAATGGCCGAGCAGGATGGCTGTCCAGACGCCCGACGCCTCGAGTTTCCCCATGCTCTGGAGCACCGCGCACAACCCGATCGGCAGGAGGACCTGAGACACAATCGAGATGTACAGGGGACTGCGCGTGTCGCCGGTTCCCTGCAGGCCGCCGGTATACGTCAACGCGACGGTGATGAAGAATCCTGACACGCTGAGATACCGCAGCAACTCGGTTCCGATGGATACGACCACCGGATCCTGCACGCCGAAGATTGCCAGCAGATAGCTGGGAATCAAGATGAAGAGCGCGCCGATGAAGGCCGCGACGCAGAGTCCGATTCGCGCGGCCAGGTGAACGGCGCGCATGCTGCGCTCGGGATGCCCGGCGCCGAGATTCTGACCCGCAACCGCCGCAGCGGCGCCCATCAGCCCAACCGATGTCCAGGTAATCAGCGAGAACAGCTCCGCGTAACCAACGGCGTACGCGGCCTGCGCCTCGGCACTGTGTTCAAGGGAACCGATGAATCGCAGGAGCATGACGCCGCCGATGTTCATCGCCACGCCCTGAATGCCAGCCGGCAGTCCAAACCGGAACAGCGAGCGGATGATTTCCCAGTCCGGTTTCAGCGACATCGATCGCGGGAAGTGAATGACGAGGCGGCCGGCGAAGATCATCCAGAGCGCCGCGGCCGACACGATCCCGCTCGCGATCACGGTCCCCAGCGCAGCGCCTCGCGTACCCAATCTCGGGAACGGTCCGGCGCCAGTAATAAGCACCACGTTCAGGGTGATATTGAGGATAGTCAGCCAGACGCCGAGCCGCAGTGGCGTCCGCGCGTCGCCAGCCGATCGCAGCGCGCCTCCCAGCATGAAGAACAGCAGCAAGCCGATGCTGTACATGAACATCGTCCGCAGGTACGGCAGGGCCTCGGCACGGACCGCGGGCGTCGCATTCACCAGCTCCAGCAAGTAGGGCGAGGCCACGTAGCCGATCGGCGCCATGATGCCGAGCGCGATGACGACGGCGGTCAGGAACGCCTGATAGACCGTGCGGTTCACGCGTTCCGGCTGATTCGCGCCGGCAAAGCGCGCGACGAGCACACCCATCCCGGTGAACAACGAGCTGATGAACACGATGACGACCAGGAAGATCTGCCAGCTGACCCCAATCGCGGCATTCGCGGTGAAACCCACGAAGTGGCCCACGAGTGCGTGGTCGATGATCCCCTGCAGCCCTCCGATGGCGTTCTGGAGCACGGTCGGCCAGGCAATCTTCCAGACCGCAGGTCCGAGCGGACCTTCGACAATGCTGCGATCGAGCCGGCGAGCGCCGACTCTGCCGGCGGAGGGGGCGCTGGATGTGGCCGCGCCGGACGAGCCTGCGGCGGCATCGCCTCCCGCAACCGAGCCGCTTTGCTTCATCGCAAGGCCTTGATGGCGCGCCTGACGTCGGCGTGTGCGAGGACGACGGCCGGCTGACGCTGCAACGCTTCGAAATATCGGCGTGCAAACGCCTCGCCGGTTTCAGAGGGTGTGAGCAAACGCTCGACCTGCTCGACTAGCGCGGTGCCATCGGCCGCTGTTGACGGGGCCTCGGGCTCGACCGTCTGATCGATCCGTACGACCAGCTCCGATAGCGCGTGGAGCCAGGCGAACCACGGATCGTTGATGACAAGCTGCAACAACGAATAGTTGGATGGCACTCGTCCCCGATCCATCTCGTAGGCGGATCGGGCATCGTCCAGCAACACCTTGTGCAGATTCAGCAGCCGGCCCCGCAGTTCGCGGAGCAGGGAGCGCACCCCTTCGTCCATCGGGGTGTAAGGTGATGGCGGCTGCGAGGGTTCCGGGGCACGCGCGGTGGCAGCCGCGCGGAGGGCCTCGAGATCGAGCGGCGCGGTCACCATCTGCAGCGAGCCGTCCGCAGCTCTCGGCCAGTCCTGCCGCGCACGATCCCAGTAGAGCTCTATCCCGTTGCCATCGGGGTCGCGAAGATAAAGGGCCTCGCTGACGCCGTGATCGCTGGCGCCCTCGAGAGGAATGCCTGCCTGGTCGAGCCGTAGCAGCGCCTCACCAAGCGCTGCGCGATCGGGATATCGGATGGCGAGGTGATAGAGGCCGGTCGTGCCCGATGCCGGCGGCTGCCCGCCGCGGCTTTCCCAGGTATTCAGACCAATGTGATGGTGATAGCCGCCGGCGCTGAGAAACGCGGCGCTCGCGCCCATCCGCTGTGTCACATCGAATCCCAGGATGCCCTGGTAGAAGGCCAACGCTCGATCGAGATCTGCAACTTTCAGGTGCACGTGGCCGATGTCGACTTTGGGGTTGATGGGCTTGTTCATATGGCTCTAGGCTGCCGCCGCTCCTGCCATGGTTCGTGGTCAGTGGTCCGTTGCTCGAAGAAGCCTTTCGAGCGACGAGCTACGAACAACGACTGCGGTCAGCAGCTGCCACCGCCTCCCCCATAATCCGTAGTCCGACCTCACTAAATCAAGAACAACTCATCTATAGCACGCTGGTGGTGTTCTTGCAGTGCGGCGGGCTGGAGGTCGCGGTGGCTGAAGTTTTTGTGCAGTTTACAGACCCGGTGATCGCTGCCGACGGTCGGATTTACCATGCGCGCGCGTGCGGTGGCGAAATGCCTGACGGACTCTGGCAAGGATGGATCGAGTTCGAGCCGGCCGCGGGCGGAATCGTCCTGCGGTCGGGCAGGGAGACGACACAGCCGAAGCGCGAGGATGCGATCTATTGGGCGACGGGCCTTACAGCTGTGTATCTCGAGGGCGCGCTGGAACGGGCGCTGAAACCGCTGGTGCGAACTCCCCGTGCGCCAGTGGACGTGCGGCCGACCTACGACAGGCCAGCCGACGACTTCGCTGCGCCGCCCGCGGCCGAGAGCATCCTCAATCCTTTTTCTGTGTATCGCAAGGGGGAAGCGCTGCTGCGGAGCCAGCTCTCCGCGCTGTCGGCCTGGCACCTGGTGAACATCATTCGCGCGCACGACCTGAGCGACCTGGATCCGGCGGTGCTCGATACCATGCAGGCGCCGGTGCTCGTCGAGCTGATCGTCACCTCGGTGCGTTCGCTGATGCTGTCGCCTGAATAGAGCCGAGCCCGCGCAGAATCTTGCTGGTCGTCACGACCTGTCCTGCATGCCGCTGCGCATGTTCAGCCGTGTGGAACAGGAGTCCCAGCACCGTCGTCGGCAAAGCCGCGCGGCCAATCGCGCGGGCCTCCTCCAGAGTCTGGTCTGGTGTTGCCCTCAACTGCTCCAGCGCTCCCTCCACCGCTCTTCTCAGATCGGCGAGCAGCGATTGCACATCCGTGCGTGGAGGATTCCTTTCGGCCTGCAATCGTGCACGCTGCGCATCGTTCAGCGTTTCGCCGCGGGCGTAGGTGAGCAGCCGATCGGTTGCGCCGGCCAGGTGCAAGAGATGAAACCCGACGCTGGCGGCGCCGCCGGGTGCCGTCCAGAGCTGGTCGGCGTTCAAACCCTCGACCGCCTGTTCCACATCCTCGACCGTCTGCAATAGCGCGTGCGCTGCCGGCTGAAGCCGAGGACTGACTCCCGAAACAGGGCCGCGCAGCCACACTTCTGGTTGACTGGACATGAGTGTTCGATTCTATACCGGACGGATCGGCGACTTTCGAGGGAGCGGAGGTCCGGACTTGCATCCGGACTCAGCCAGCACGACAATGCCCGCGGAGGTGTCTCGTGAACGCTGGCCGTATGCACGGATCTCGGGGTTTACGGTGGTTGGTTCTTGCTCTGGCGATCGGGGCAACCCTCGTGCATCCTCTCGCCCGGACGGTGCCGGCGCAGACCGCCGGCGTCGAAACCTGGACGGATGCACAGATTGAGGAGTTCCTGTCCAAAGCGAAGATCGTTCGGACCAAAGGGATACCGAAGGGCGTCACGAACTCGATTCGCGCCACCCTTTCCGACGGCGTCGTCGAACACGACGCGCATATTCAACAAGTCGACGAACGGAAGCAGTCCGGGCCTGCTGCACAAGGCTCGGAGCTGAACTTCCGCGACAGTTGGGCGTTCAACGTGGCGGCCTACCGGCTGGATCGGCTGATCGGCCTGAAGCTCGTCCCGGTCAGCGTCTCACGCGACTACAAGTCGAAGTCGTCAGCCTTCACGTGGTGGATCGATGGCGTGATGATGGATGAAGGCGAACGTCTGAAGAAGAACCTGCAGCCGCCGAGCCCGGCCAAGTGGAACGAATACATGCAGCTCATTCGCATCTTCGACCAGCTGATTTACAACGTCGATCGCAACATGGGCAATCTGATCATCACCAAGGACTGGCACGTGTGGGCGATCGATCACACACGGGCGTTCCGGCTGCACAAGGAGACTCAAGAATCCGACCAGCATCACGCGGTGTGACAAGGCCGTGTTCGACGGACTGAAGCATCTGGACTCCACAAAGCTGAAGGCTGCGATGGATGAATTCCTGAGCGAGTGGGAGCGCGACGCCATCCTCGCGCGACGCGATGCGATTGTCGCGATTCTCGAAAAGAACGGCCCGGGCGCGCTGTTCACCCGGCAATAGGCTTCCGGCTTCCCTTACTCCTATGCTGCAGAGTCTGTCGAGTGCCAAGACGGCCATCCTCGGCCTCGCCGCGGCGTCTGTTGCCGCGGGGGTCCTGACCGGCGGCGCCCAATCGGCGTCCCTGAAAGAGCTGTCCTCCCGCGCGCTCGCGCGAATCGACGGCGACGTGAAGGTCCAGGGACTTGAGTCAGACGTGCGAATCGTCAGGGACACGTGGGGCGTGCCACACATCTACGCGAAGTCCGACGGCGATCTCTTCTTCGCGCAGGGGTATGTCGCCGCACAGGATCGGCTCTGGCAGATGGAAATGTGGCGGCGCACGGCGGAGGGGCGCCTGGCCGAGGTGCTCGGGCCACAGGCGGTCGGCCGCGATCGCATGGCCAGGCTGCTCAAGTATCGCGGCCGGTTCGATGCGGAAGAGTTCGAGAGCTATCACCCCGACGCGAAGCGGCTGATGACAGCGTTCGTCGCCGGCGTGAACGCGTTCATCGCATCACATGCCGATCGGCTGCCTGTCGAGTTCGTGCTTACCGGCATCAAACCGGAGCCGTGGACCGTCGAGGCGTTGCTGCTTCGGCAGGTGACGTTTGGAGACGCGACAAGCGAGCTGCAGCTCGCGCGGCAGGTCGCCTCGCTGGGCGTCGCGGCCGCGAACCGCCGGCGCAATCCCGATCCGTGGGACGAGCTCGCCGTTCCGAACGGCCTCGAACGTGGCGAGCATCGGAGACGACGTGCTGGCGGCCACGCGTGGCGGCGGCCGGGGCATGCCGCGGCCGCAGATCGTGCCGGGCTACCGAGGACTGTTCTCCGCTCCACAACTCGAGCATGACGCGCGCACGCCGCTTGTCGAGGATCGAGTCAAGGAACCGGGCAGCAATAACTGGGTCGTCGGCGGCGCGCTGTCGTCTACCGGAAAGCCTGTCGTCGCCAACGATCCGCACCGGGAAGTCGGCAATCCTTCCCTTCGCTACATCTTTCACCTCAACGCACCGGGCTGGAACGTGATCGGCGCCAGCGAGGCCCCGTTCGTCGGCATCGGCCTGGGCCACAACGAACGCGTCGCGTGGGGATTGACGATCGTCGGCACCGATCAGCACGACGTGTACGTCGAGGAGTTGAACCCGGCAAACCCGAACGAGGTCCGCTGGCAAAACGGCTGGGAGCCGCTTCGTATCGTCCGCGAGGAGATTGCCGTCAAGGATGGATCTCCGCAGACGATCGAACTGAAGTTCAGCCGGCACGGTCCGATCTTCTTCGAGGATCGCGCGAAGAACCGCGCATATGCACTGCGCTCCGCGCTGCACGAACCGGGCACGGCGCCGTATCTCGCCGGCCTTCGTCTGAGCCAGGCGAAAAACTGCCGCGAGTTCCTCGATGCGGCAATGTATTGGAAATCCCCGTCAGAGAACCTGATCTGCGGCGACGTGGACGGAAACATTTCCTGGCAGGCGTCGGCGCTGACGCCGAATCGAAAGGGCTGGGTGGGACGCCTGCCGGTGCCTGGCACCGGGGCGTACGAGTGGCAGGGTTTCCGGAAGGATCTGCCTCGCGAGCTCAACCCCGCGCGGGGATTCGTCGCCACCGCGAATCACAACATTCAGCCGAAGACGTACTCGCCGCCGCTCATGTTCAAGAACGCCGACACGCGGTTCGACCGGATCACGCGACTCGAACAGATGATTGCGTCCGGGCGGAAGTACTCGCTTGACGACCATCGCCGCATGCAGCTCGATGCGCTGTCGTTACGGGCGGTCAGCGACCTTCCGCTGTTCAAAGGCTGGACGTCAGCGACGCCGGCCGTCGAGCGGGCGCGCGCGCTCGTCGCAGCGTGGGACGGCGTCTACCGGCGCGACAGCGCAGCCGCCGCCATCTACGACTCCTGGCGGACGATTTCGGCACCCGCCGATTCGGACGCGGCGGCTGATGGGCCTGGACAGACACAGGACGTCGAGGGCCGGCTAATCAAGGCGCTCGCACGCCTGACATCACAGCAAGGCGCCGATCCCGCCCAGTGGCGCTGGGGGCGGATGCACACACGCGCCTTCGCACATCCATTCGTCAGCGCGTTCGATCTCGAGACGGTCGAGCGGCCGGGAGGCGCGGGCACGGTCGCCGCCGACGGGGCCAGCTACCGTGAGATTCTCGACGTGTCCAACTGGGACAACTCGATCGCGACCAACGTGCCAGGACAATCCGCGCAGCCGGGCAGCCCGTTTTACGGCAATCTGCTCCCGCTCTGGGCTGAGGACCAGTATTTCCCGCTGGCGTTCTCGGCGCGGGTCGTGGAGCAGCACGCCAAACACACACTCATCCTTCGTCGCCCTTGATCTCGGCCGCTCCGGCGCGCCGCGCGGCCTCGGGGTAACTGAAACAAGAGTCTTCATGATCTCCGCTCAACCCGTGCGATGAAAATGCAAAGGGTTCCGTGGACTCCTGGGCCGCTAACGAGTAGTCGGGGTTGGTGCCCTCATGAAACGCATCAGTGCAACGATCGCAGTGATGGTCGCGATAGCAGGCGGGCTCGCCGGTCTGCCTCACCCGGCTTCCCAAACACAGCAAGTGGCGGCGACGCCGAAGTACGAAGCGTTCGCGGTGCGGTTTGGCGTGCTGCCGGCGTTCCGCGTCTCGGGCCTGATCGCTGGCGCCGATGCGGCGCGGACGCTCGACATCCCGGTGATGGTGTGGCTGCTCAAGGGCAACAACGGCCGCAACGTCCTCGTCGACTCAGGCTTCTATCGGCAGAAGTTCGTCGAGCGCTGGAAGGTGCAGGACTTCCGGTCGCCCGCCGATGCCGTCGCGGCTGCCGGCATCGCACCCGATCAAATCACCGACATCATCATCTCGCACGCCCATTGGGATCACGTCGACGGCGCCGACCTCTTTCCGAATGGCCACCGTCTGGATGCAGCGTGACGAATATCGGTACTACACGGGCGAAGCGTGGCACGCGAAGAACACGCATGGCGGTGTGTTCGAAGAAGACGTGCAGATGCTCGTCACGATCAACCTGGCGGGCCGGCTTCGCTTCGTGAACGGCGACGATCAGGAGCCGGTGCCTGGCATTCGCTGCTACACGGGGGGCCGGCACACCTACGCGTCGCAATACGTGAGCGCGGCAACCGACGCTGGCACGGTCGTCCTGACATCCGACAACGTGTACCTGTACGAGAATCTCGACAAGCGCGTGCCGATCGCGCAGACACTCGACGCCGCCGTCGAACCTGAAGGCTCAGGATCGGATCCGCACGCTCGCCTCGAAACCGGGACTGATCGTCCCGGGTCACGATCCGGCGGTGTTCGATCGCTTCAAGGCCATCGCGCCGGGAATCGTCAGAATCCAGTAACGAACGTCAGAGGCCCTTGCTGACGTACTTCTTCACCGCGTCGATCGTCCGCTCGACATCGGACTGCAGGTTGTAGAAATGCGGTGAGAACCGCAGACCGCCGCGATCCTGTCCCGTACGGGTCGCGCAGGCGATCCGATCGTTCTCGTAAAGCGCCTGGTGCAGCTTGCGAACGTCGAGCCCGGCCGGCTGAAACGCCATGATGCCCGCCGACCTCGACGGATCGGCATGCGTCCAAACCTTAACGCCGTCGATCCTGCTCAGTCCGTCGATCAACTGACGCGTGAGCTCCTTCGCACGCTCTTCAATGGCCGTCCTTCCTACCTTCGTCTGAAAGCTCAGCGCCTCGCCGAATCCGACGATGGCCGGTTCGTCGCGTTGCCCGAAGGCCTCCATCGTTCGCGAGATGCCGACCTCACCCGGATAGAGGCTGACGATGCTGGGCTTGATCCGTTCGTGCGCGCGTCTGTTCACGAAGAGGATGCCGGACTCTTTCGGTCCGCAGGGCCACTTGTGGGCACTGCCTGTGAAAAAGTCAGGCTGCATGTCCGCGAGGTTGACGTCCAGCACGCCAAACGACTGCGCCCCGTCGACGAGCGACAGCGCTCCGTGCTCGCGAGCCAGCGCGCAGAGCTCGCGGGCCGGCAGCAAGTCCCCGACCGATGCCGTGACATGCGTGAAGGAGACCACCTTCGTGCGGGGCGTAATCTGCTTGCGGAACGCCTCGACGTAGTACGTGGCACCCGGGTGAGGATTCACCTGTGGCACGGTCCGGACGGTGAAGCCAAAACGCTCCGCCTTCTGCTGCCATGCCGTGTGGTTGCTCGGGTGGTTGTCCGAGAAGATGACGACTTCGTCGCCAGCCTTGAGGTCCAGCCCGCTCGAGACGAAGTTGTTCGACTCGCTGGTGTTGCGCGTGATGACGATCTCTTCGGGTGTTACACGAAGGTATGACGCCAGGGCACGCCGGGCGGCTTCGCGACCTTCGCGTGTTTTCTGACGGTTCTGTGAAGAAGGATCGCGATCCACCGAACGGGTCGCGTCGAAATAGGCGTCGAGCACCAGGCCGGGTGACGGGCAGAGGTTCGCCGCGTTCAGGCAGGTATAACCATCGGGCATCACGAAACCTGCCCGGACCTCCGTCCAGTAGCGCTCATCCGGAGCGGAAGGGGCGGGCCGCGGCACCGGCAGATTCCGCCACGCTCCCGTCGTCGCCGTGAAGAGCGACGCCGATCCGCCAAGTGCGAACAGCCTGGCGAACTCGCGCCGACCTCGATCAGTACGGTGCCTGGACTTCATAACCTCTCCTCAGCGCGCGCATGCTCGTGTTGCCCCTGCCTTCGCCAAGGCTTCGGCGAGGCAGGCGGACCACGGACTACGATACAGACTTTCTTTCGAACCTGATATCTCTGACTCTGCCAGCATCGACGACAAGCGCCTCGACTCGCCGATTCGTGTCGCGGATGAAGCGGACCGTCATGCCGCGGAAGCGATACTCGTCGGGGCCGGCCGCCTGAAGGCTCGCTGGCTCTGCATCGCTGTCGCGTTTCAGCGTCAGCCGGCCGTCCCTGGAAACCACGGAGAATGTCGCATCGACCTCGTCGCTGTAGTAGCTGCCGGCAAGGTCTGCAGGCGCCGGCGCGTTGCCGTTCGATCGGCTCGACTCGGAGGACGACGCCGCGCCACCAGCCGATCCCGCAGCGCCCCGCGGTTCTGGCTTCTGCTCGGTGAACGTCGACCCGATGACCGCGTCAGCGACCTGCCGGGCCTGAGTTCCAGGTGAGATGCTACCAAGGTTGCAGAGAATCGCGACCGAAACATGCTGCTGCGGAAAGCGAAGGAGATGCGCGCGATAGCCGCCGAGCGATCCGCTGTGTTCGATCAGCGGAAGGCCGCGATAGGTGCCGACCTGGAGTCCCCACGCGTAGCTCAAGGGCCGGCCGCCGTTGAGCGTCCCAGGAACCTGGAGTTGTTTCACGAGCTCGGGGCCACCCACGCGCGCATCGTAGAAGTTCTCATCCCACCGCAGCAGATCCCGGACATTGGTGAATACGCCGCCGGCGCCCGCGCGTTCGTTGTTCGGCGTGTTCAGGCTGAATCCGGATCCTCGGCTGTCGTACGCCAGCGCGCGCCATTTCACGAGCCGCGTTTCGTCCGTGTGGTAATGCGTGACCGCCATGTTGAGCGGCTGGAAGATCTGGGAGTGGGCGTAGTCGGCAAAGGGCACGCCGGTTGCCCGTTCAACGAGCAGCGCCAGCAGCGTGTAGCCCGTATTCGAATAGAGGTATTCGGCGCCCGGCTCGAAATTGAGTTTCTTCTGGCGTGCCGAAATCCTCAGCACGGTGAGGTTGTCGAAGGCCTCGTCCCCGCGTCGGCCCGCGATCGACATCAGCGTGTTGTAGTCCCGCAGTCCGCTCGTGTGGTGAACGAGATGTCGCACCGTGATCGCGTCTGCGTAGGCCGGCAGCTCGGGGAGGTACTTCCTGATCTTGTCGTCGGCGGATAGCCGACCCTGCTGAATGGCCAGCGCGGCAGCGGCGGCCGTGAACTGTTTGGACAGCGAACCGACGTAGAAAACGGTTTCCGGCGTGATGGCCACGTCGTGCTCGAGGCTCGCCATGCCGTAGCCGCGTTCGTAAGTGATTCGGCCGCCCTGGTAGATGCCAAGCGCACATCCGGGCGAGTCGCTCTTGTTCCACGCGGCGAAGATCCCATCGATCTCCGGGCGCGCCGCCGTCTGCGCGAGAGCACCACGCGTGAAGAGTGCCGCAACGACCGCGGCGAGCAGGGCCGCCCAGGCGGAACGCAGAAACCGGTTCATGGCGCCTCCCGTTCTGCGGATTCTAACGCGTGAGCGCCGGTTTGCACCGATGTCCCTAGAGTCGCGAATAGAAACCGTGGTTCGTGTTCGTCGCTCGTGGCTCGAGACCTGGTGACAACGAGGTCCTACGAGCGATGACGACGAACCACGCGGTCGCCGTGCCAGCACGGCGTGCCGTCGCGCGCGTGCGAGCGACGAGCGAGGCGCAGCCCGAGCGACTGGCGAGTCGCGCACTCTGACTGATGCGCTTCAGTGGCAGGCGCACCTCGAAGTTCCGGGGGCCCGCTTCCCAGGTGATTTCGCGTCCCACCGCGAGCTTGAAGCGCTGTGAGAGGTTCTGAAGCCCGATCCCCGTAGAGGGTGCGCAGGGTCCGGAGCGGGGGCGGCGTTCGTTGGTGAAGATCAGGGTGTCGGCATCGAGCCGCACGTTAATCGCGAAGGGCGTGATCGACAGATCGTTGTGCTTCACAGCGTTCTGAAACAGCTCGGGCAGGGTGACCGGCGGAAGGGTCAGACCACGGGCCTTGGACGGATCCACGTCGATGCACAGAACGATGCCATCACCGAATCTGATTCGGCCGAGGATGGCGTGCAAGCGCATGGCATCCAGCTCAGCGAGCAGGGATACGAGCCGGCAGTTCCGCGACTCCAGCACATAGCGGTAGGTATCGCCGAGGGCGGTGATGAAGGGAGCCGCAGCATCGCTTCGCCGCTCGACCAGGTGCGCGAGCGTGTTGAGATTGTTGAACAGGAAATGCGGATCGACCGCACGCCCCAGCCCCTCGAGCTCCGCCTCCAGCCTGGCCTGCTCGGTCAGTGCGCGGCGAAGTCGGTCGCTCTCCCAGTCTCGCAGCAGAAAAACCGTCTCGTACGCGTGAGTAATGATCACGACGCAGGTCACCGTCGCCAGAAGCGCCGTGGGAATTGCAAAACTCCGAGTTCCTGGATCGCCGGAGACCGCCTGCCACGCCCAGAGCATCACCGCGGCAACCGGAATCGTATAGACCGCAATCGCGCCCAACAGAAGCGCGATCCGGCGGCGTGGACGGCGCAGCCAGTCCTCGCGCCGTTGCAGCTGGAAGTAGATGCGCCGGTTTCCCTCCCAGACGACGAACGCGACGAACGTAAAGTAGAGGTAGCTGATGGCGAGCCCGAAGAGCGTGTGGCGGGAGTTGTCGATCAGGCCGGAGAGATTCGGGAGGATTGCGCCAATGACCGGGGTCAGGAGAAGCCGGGGCCACAGGTCACTGACCTGTGGTGTCCGCTGCTCTCCAGCTGCGGTGACGTCTCCCCCCGGCACCATGATGGAACGTACTCCGGTAAGACGTCAGCGAGTGCCATCCAGTTTGCCCTCGGCGCTTTTTCAGCGCACGCGCCAGCGCAAACTGGTCAAGGCGAGAACCCGATACGAATATTCGTAGTGGTTTTCGATGCGGTGCAACCGGCCGGATGCCGCAAGTGCCACGCCAGGTGCCAACTGAAACGTTCTGGTCACGCCTGCCTCAGCGTAGTCGCGTGTGCCGCGATAGATTTCTCCAACGCGCTGGATCGACTGATAATTTGGATCGCCTTCCTCCTTGATGAAGTTCTTCCCTCTCCAAACAATCAGATGCGCCCGCCAGCCTCGCTTCTCCGCCTCCGCCCGGCCGAAGAAGGCGCCTCCATCGCGAGTTCGATTGTCTTGAGCACGGTTCGGCACAAACCGCGAGGCAAGGCCAATCAGCTCGAGTGCGGCCGAGTCCAGAGACAGCGGACGTCCGGCGATCCTCAGGCCCGCAGAAATCACACCGCTGTCGGCGACCGGCCCCGACGAGAACAGCTGGCCGCCTTCATGGACGATGTGAACTTGGATCGGAAAGGAGAGGGGGCCACCGGGAGATATGCGGGCGTTGAACCCTCCGTCGAACCGTTCCCGGTGCTCTGGCGTGTTCAGACGCTGCCACTCGAGCCACATGTCGTGTGTCAGATGCGCGCCGTCGAACGTCCATTGCAGCCCCGCCTCGTACGGGCGATCGAACGCCAGCGTCTCCCGCTGGATCGGCGGGAGCAGACGATGTGGCCCGTCGAGATCGGGGCCCGACAGTGTTTCCGGCGAACGCACAGGGAACGTGCCGAACACGAATCGTGACCGTCGGCCGCTGACGGTCAGCGAGAGGATCGGCCGCACCAGCTCGAAGCCGTCGTCGCTGCCAAAACGCTGGTTGCCGAACGCGCCGATGGTGATCGCGATACGATCGCTGACTTCCGAGATGGCTGACAGACGCAGTGCGGCGCCGAAGATCGTCTCGCCCTCGCGGAACGGATTGCGGAACTCGGTGTTGTCGCCGTAAAAGGTCACGTCCGCACCGAGGGCAAGGCTGGGTTGTGCGTCGGCGGTTCCGCAGGAGAGAAGCACGAAGAGGCCGACGGGAAGGATGTGCCGGCGCCACCGGCAACAGGGGATCACCGGGCGCTCTCGATTCGCATGCGTTCTACGATACTTCACGCGGGCCGGCAGCCAGGCTGGTGGCCGCTGCTGATCCTCGCGTTCCTCTGCTGCCCTTGCCTGCAATCATCGGCCTCGGCGCAGTCAGTCGCTCCGGCACCGCCGCCGGACGATGACGCCTTCGCCAGACGCGCGTGGCATCTGGACCTGTCAGCACACAAGGCGTTCGAAACCTGGAACTACAACACGTCGCGCGAAGAGATGATCGGCATTCTCACGGGGCTCACCTACGGCCTCGGCAAGGGCGTGACGCTCACCGCCCGCTCGCAGCTCTACTACGTCGATCAGCGCGGCACCGACAGCTGGTTGCTGGGTGCGACGATCGGTGTACGCGGACGGGTCTACCGCCGGGCGCGAACGTCCATCTACTACGAGATCGAAGTGGGCATTTCGGAAGCGGACACGATCGTTCCGCCGCGAGGCACGCGATTCAACTATCTTGCTCTTGGGGGGGCAGGTGCCACTATCCGGGTCGCACCCGGCATGCATCTCCTCACCGGACTGAAGTGGGTACACGTCTCGAATGGCGGCCTTGCGGGACGGAGCCGCAATCCCGACATCGAAGCGGTGGGCTTGATCGTTGGAACGCTCATCGCGTTCTGAGAGAACGCCGGGCCGCAGATTCGATCAGGACGCGAGTGGCAGGGTCACCACGAAGGTCGATCCACGGCCGACGCCGGGACTGACAGCTCTGACCTGCCCGCCGTAGCGCTGCACGATCTGTCGCACGATAGCGAGACCGAGACCGAGGCCGGTGCGAGCGCCGTTCGACCCGGCGCCCTGTCTGAACGGTTCGAAGATCGATTCGATGTGTTCGGCAGGAATGCCAACGCCCGTATCCGCCACCATGAGCCGCGCAACACCTGGCGCGATGGTAGTCAGCACTTCGACGCGCCCGCCGGCGCCCGTGAACTTCAAGGCGTTCAGGACGAGGTTCCTCACGATCTGATCGAGGCGGCCGGGATCGATCGACAACAGCAACGGACCGGACTGGTGAAGGACCGAAAGCCGAACGTGCGCACGTTCCGCTTCCGGCCTCACCGAGTCAATCACGGTACTGGACGATGGCTCGCAAATCGGTGGGTTCGGCCGGCGATGGAACGCCGCCAGTCGTGATGCGGGTCAAGTCCTGCACCTCATCGACAAGAGAGCTCAACCGGGAAGCATTGTGCGCAATGATTTGAAGGGCTCGAGGAAACTGCTGTGACGGCAGGTGGCCGGCCTGCATCAGCGAAACCCAGCCGCAGATCGCGGTCAGCGGACCGCGAATCTCGTGGGTCAACGTCAGCAGAACCTCGTTCGACGCTACCTCCGCGCTTTGCTTGCGGCGATCGCGGGCCGGGATCAAACGTATGGAAGGAGAAACGACACTTGCAGATGCAGATACCCTGTTGCGCATGATGGGCTCCCCGGATGAACCTCCATGGTCTACCGCTCAGCTCGCAGGCTCAAGTTGGATTCCGGTAAGAACAACGTAGGATTCCTCCCCCTCAACGCCCAAACACCGAGCCCACTCCGAAAAACGCGCGCCATCCGCCGTCGATCGCCGATCCCCGTGCCCATCACGACGGGACCGACGAGTGTGTCCATTACAAAACCGACACCCACGTGAGTGTTGATGTCGGCGTTTTCGCCGGAATCGAAGGCGGCGCCGTTCTCGAGCCACGTTCCTGCGTGGACGTTGCCACCGAGGAAATCGGGCAACCGACCGATCTGGTGTAAATATCCGACTGTGAACGCCGCATAGTGATCCCCGGTTCGCTCACCTACTTCGAACGCGTCCAGGCGAAACGGCGGTCCGAGCACGAATCGCGAAATTGGCTTCCCATCGAACGACGTTCCGCCGTTGCCGGCGATGAACACACGATTGCGCCTGTTGAGCGACCAGAACGTGCTGAGGTTGACCTCCGCCTGGGTCACGCCATCGTCCGTCCGTTCCACTTCCGGGACGAGAGGCGATTCGAGGAAGTGCTGGAGTGTGACGAGCGCGAACGTCCCGAAGCTGGGTACGACGGGACTATCTTGTCCGTCGTGGGCCCAGTGTAGCCGTGCGACGACCTCCTGACCTCCAGCTTCCGGAAGGTCTGGCGAGCCTGCCCGAACGGTGGCGTTGACCCAGCCATACCGGAGGCCTGCAGCGACTTCGCTCTGGCGTGACAAATCGACTCCGATTTGAGCGCCGCCGAATACGCGATCTCTGCGGGTACTGAGCAATGACGCGGTCGTCTGCAAAGATGTCGATCGTGCGCCGCTCGGCGGCCGCAAATGGCCGGCCGAACAACCGGGATCGTCCGAATGGGCGGTGCAGGACAATCGCAGCGGACGGGTCCGAGCCAATCACGCCATCGATGCGCAGCTCCGAGCGTGGGCCGACGACATCAAAGGCAAGGTACCTGGCTGCGACCTGCACGCTGAAGTCGTCCGACGTCGCGTTCTGCATGGTGATGCCGAGCATCATGAACGGAGGCGCGTATGGTTTCTCACGCGCTTGCACCAGCAGCCCCTCGCGATTCGGTGGACCGATGGTCTTCCACGTGAATGCCTGATAGCGATCCAGGCCCGATAGCGCCGCGAGACCCTCTTCGAGCGCTGGAGTGTCGAGTGGTTTGTCGAGCAGCGGCGTGATTTCTTTCCGCACGACGCTCGCGTCAACGGGTCCGAGACCGGCCGTCGACACGAACTGAGGATTCGGTACGGTTCGCCGCCGCCGGCGCTCGCGCGCGGCCGTCCACTCGGCCCATTCCGCTTCAGAGAGCGCCAGCGGCAGGAGTTCTGCGCTGTGCTGCCTGGCGGCTTCGTATCCGCGCTCGATCAATTCGTCGGCGCGGCGCCAGTCGAGCGATCCGAAGCCACCGGTGTCCACGGAAATCACGATGTCAGCTGCCGTCAGCGCACGGCGCGTATTCGCGCGCATCATGGAATCGACGGTCTGGCCCATCAAACCGAAGAGCGTGTAGTCGACCGTCTGCTCCCCAATCGATCCGACGTTGATCGCGATCACGACTCCGGCACCCATGTCGCGCACGACGTCAGCTGGAACGTTGTCGAGCGTTCCGCCGTCGACGAGAACGTAACTGCCGATCTCAACCGGCGGGAAGATCCCCGGCAAGGACATCGTCGCGCGCATCGCGGTGGCGAACCAGCCGCGACCGATGACGACGCGCTCCGCCGTGCGCAGATCGAGGGCCACCGTTCGGAACGGCGTCGGGAGCTCGTCGAAGTTGTCGATGTCGTAATAGGGCGCCGCAATCCGCGCCAGCAGCAGGTCGACCTGTTGACCGTCGTTCAGCGATGTGGGTGGAACGATGCCACCCTTGAGTCCGAACTCGAGTCGGGACGGAAAGCTCCTCGCGTCTTGCTTGCGGCGGATGCTCTTGAATGGAAACGAGGAACTGCCGAACATCGCGTCCCAATCCGTTTCCACGATGAGCGTTCGCAACTCAGATGCGGACATTCCCGTTGCGTACGCTCCGCCGACGAGGCCGCCCATGCTCGTGCCGGCAGCCAGGTCAATCGGCACGCGATGCTCTTCCAGCCATTGAATGACGCCGATGTGCGCGATCCCTTTGGCACTGCCTCCACCGAATGCCACGCCTACGCGGGGCCTTGACTGTTGCGCGTGAGCAGTCGCGACGGTCATCAGCAACGCTGCAACGCAGAGTTGTCCTGTCTTCATATGTCCTTTCGGAAAGAGCATACGGTCCAGAAGCGGGATTTTATGGGCTTTGAGACGTTGTTGCAGCAGAGGAAGGCCTGGCGGGCAATAACGTCACCGGCAAGGCTCGCGTGCGTTGACCCTGAACCAGGGGCTCAGGCTCGACGCGCGGTGAGCTCGGCGATGCGTCCGAGCCGCTGGATGGCCCGGATTTGTTGCAGCGCCGGCGCTTGATCGGCGAGAAAACGGGCAAAGATTGGCGAGCCGAACCGGTAGGTTCGATCGGCGCTTCGCGACGCGGGACGCCGGATCTGGATGAACGCGCCTTCGGCGGCGAGCCGATCGAGATGTTTGCTCACGGCGGTCTGCGGGCGATCGGCGGCAGTGCCAACCTGGTCGGCGCTGAAGTCGGTGCCGACAACAGCAGCGCACTCGAGCACGACCCGGTCGACCGGATCGAGATCGTCGATCTGACGACCAAGGGCCGGCCGGAGACACTCGGACAGGACGCCCACCAGGACGTCGGACGCCGCTTCGCGACGCCAGCTGCCCTCCGCTTCGCTCAGCAGCCCCCGCTCGACGAGGCCGTCCAGGGCGACGACCATCAGCCGCGGATTGCCGGCCGTCGCCTCACGAATCTGCGGCGCCAGGAACGACACGAAGCCGGCGCCGAACCTGGCGTCCAGATACCGGGCGATGTTCCGTTCGGTCAGCGGTCCGAGCGGGACCGAGACCGTTGCTGGCCTCGTGCGAAGCATCGCCAACAGCCGCTGAAGGCGCTGCGCATGAGGCGTTGCGTGCGGCAGGGACGCCGTCCCCAGCACCAGGAGTTTCGCTGGCGTGTCCCGAAGGGCCAGCGCTTCAAGCGCGTTGATCGTCGCCGCGTCCGCGAGTTGAAAATCGTCCAGGCAGAGCACCAGCGGCGTTTCCCGCGCGAGCGCCTCGACGAAAACGCAGAACTCCTCGATCATCCCAGCGTTCGTCAGACCACCGCCCTCCGCGGGATCGGATGGATCGAGCGGTGCCGCGTGAGAATCCCCGCTCCAGCGTGGGAATTGCTGCAACCATGACGGGGCATGCTCGGCGAGCAACGGCAACACGTCGGGACACTCGCGGCCAAGGCGCTCGATGGCGTCGAGCAGCGGGTAGAACGGCTCGACCGTGCCGCTATGCAGGAGGCATTGACCGTAGGCTATCCGGGCAGGAATGGTCGAACGAACGGTCCGGATGAACGTGTCGGCCAGGGCGGTCTTGCCGATACCGGACGGCCCCGTGATGAAGACAATGCGACGGTCACTTGCCCTTACCGAATCGAACGCCTCGTTGAGCTGAGCGAGCTCGGTTCCGCGATTGATGAAGAGCGGTGCATCCCGTGGCGGCGTCGAGGCAGTCGCCTCCTCCCGCTGGAGCTCTGCGACGAACATGTAACCGCGACCGGGCTCCGACTGGATGTATCTGGGCGCGTGGAAATCATCTCCGAGGGCCACGCGGATTTCACGAACCAGGACCTTCACGTTATCGGGGTGGACGTGGGTATCCGGCCAGACTGCCGCCATGATTGCCGGCTTCGACAGCCAGGATCCGCGCCCTTCGATGAGACAGTTGAGGAGGGCTGAGGCCTTTCTGGTGAGGGGAACAGACGAATTCCCGCGCCAAAGGGTGCGCTCCGCGGGATCGAAGTGGAATGGACCGAACGTCTGCATGTGGCGCTGAGAAGCTCCGACTGTAGTCCTCGCGCCAATGGCTTGGCTATTGGACTTAAGCCTGTACGTCCTTGGCCTTTGGTCCTATGGCCGAGAGGCCGTTCGGGTAGTTCAGTCCCCTGATGAGAGACCGAGGCGGTCCGCCATCCTGACCAATTCCGCGAGCGAGTCCGCCTCCATCTTGTGCATCACCTGAGCCCGATGCACCTTGATGGTCTTCTCCGTAGTCCCGAGCTCGCCTGCGATCTGCTTGTTCAGCATGCCTGTCACGACGAGCGCCATCACTTCTCGCTCGCGGCCGGTCAACATGTCGAAGTGTTCCCGCAGTTTATGGAGCTCCTGACGATCGTGACGGCGGACGCGTTCTTTCTCGAGCGCCTGGTAGACCGCGTCGAGCAGCGCCTGATCGTCGAACGGTTTCGTCAGCACTTCCAGTGCGCCCGCCTTCATCGCCCGGACCGTCAGCGGCACATCGGCATGGGCGGTGACGAAGATGATGGGAATGTCCTGCCCCGCCGCGTTGAGCGCACGCTGCAGATCGAGGCCGCTCGGCCCCGGCATCCGGACGTCGAGAACGAGACAGCCGGTGATGCCCGATTCCGCGCGTTTCAGGAAGTCGGTGGCGGTCTCGAACGACTCGCTGGGAAGTCCTACCGACGCAAGCAGACGGCGCACGGCAGTGCGAACGGATGGATCATCGTCGACGATGAACACGGTGGGCACGAACGTCAATTCTGTCACGGCAACGATCAGCTCACTGGTAGCGCGACGTGAAACGTGGTGCCAGGGCCATCGTTCTTGGAGGCCCACAAGTGCCCGCCGTGAGCTTCGACAATCGAGCGGCTCATCGGAAGCCCCATGCCAAGCCCGTCCGGCTTGGTCGTCACGAGCGGCCTGAAAATCTCCTCAGGGTCCGAAAACGGGATTCCCGTGCCCGTATCGTGCACGGCAACGCGGATCGTCCGATCGTCACATCGCGATGCGATCGTCAAGGTGGCCGCACCATTGACCGCTGCGGACATCGAGGTCACCGCATTGTTCAGCAGGTTGACGAAGACCTGCTGCAACTGCACGGGATCTCCCTTGACGAACGGCAACTCCGCCTGGAGGTCGGTTTTCACGCGCACATTGGCCGTCTCCGCCGCCGATCGCGTGAGGGCAATCGCGTCGACAATTATGCCGTTGATCTGTAGCGGCGCGGCGTCGATCTTGCGACGTTCGAACAACCCCCGGGTGCGCCGAATCACGTCGCTCGCGCGCTTGCCGTCCCGGGCGACATCCTCCAGCGCGGCGCGGATCTGGTCGAGATCGAGCGTCTCGTGAGCCAGATATCGCTGGGCGGCGGCGGCATTGGCGACGATCGCGCAGAGCGGCTGGTTGACTTCATGGGCGATACTGGCCGCCAGCTCCCCCATCTCGCTCAGTCTCGTGGCGCGGGCGAGATCGTTTTGCGCCCGCTCGAGAGCCTGCTCCGTCGCCTTTCGTTCCGTGATGTCGGTATCCGTCCCGATCATCCGCAGCGCTCGCCCGTCCGCGCGCTCGACCACGACGCCTCGCGCGACGAACCAGCGGATGCTCCCGTCGCGGTGCAGCATTCGATGCTCGACTTCGTACGCCGGGGTGCGTCCCTCGATGTGATCGACGCTCTCCGACATCACCACGGGTACGTCGTCGGGATGCACGTGCTGGCCCCAGTCGTCCAGCCGGTTCTGGATTTCGTCGTCGGCGTACCCGAGCAGGCGTTTGAGCGCGGGATCCACGTAGATATCACTGGTCTCGAGATTCCAGTCCCAGACGCCGACCCCACCGGCGCTCGTGGCCAGGCCGTACCGTTCGTGTTCGACGCGCAGCGCCTGCTCGACGTCGCGGCGCTCGCGATACAGCGCGGCCAGGAAGAAGAAGGGCAGGGCCATCGCGATCAGGACCAGTTGCATCTGCGCGAGACTCTCCGGCATGAGGCCGATGCCGCTCGATCCCAGGGCCGTGGCGTTGAAGCGCAGCAGCATGATGAGCAGCAACGCGAGCGACACACCCGCGGGGCCGTAGCGCACCGCGGCCCACAGCAAGAACGGAAGCGGCAGGTACAGAAGCGATGTGATGATCGTCCCCTCGGCCGCCAGAGGGGCGAGACGTTCGGCGGCCGCCAGTGCTCCGAGCAGCAGCGCGAACTCACCCGCGCGCGACATCCAGGCCCTCGTCGGCGGACCCGAGCGCAACATCAGAAGAATGAGCGGGGGGCCGAGCGTCAATGTGCCGAGCACGTTCGTGACGAAGCGGAGGCGTACGTGCTGGCTCACGTCCGCGAGCGCGCCTGCCATCCAGAGTGCGATCGCTGTGACCACGGAGCCGATCGCAGGCGCGGCGACGGCGGCCAGGGCCACGAACGCGGTGATCCCGGAGAGAGATCGAAACAACGCGCGCGGTGATCCCCAGTAACGGAGACATGTCGCGGCGGCCAGCGGCTGTGCGAGATTCCCGGCTGCGGCGGCAAGCGTCGCGTCGACCGGCAACGGCGTGGAAAAGACGATGGCGAGCCTGGCCACCAGCGCCACGGCCGCCAGGCCAATCCAATGCCTGGACGGCGTCGACACGAACGCGGCCAGAAGAATCGCGTTGGCTGGCCAGATGATTGCCATCCGCGGCTCGGAAGGAATCATCAGCAGGTGGAAGCCGATCAGATTCACCGCGAACAATGTCGCGCCGATCCCGAACCACCAGAGCGCTCCGGCTCCGAGCCGCGCCGAAAGCGCCGACTCTCGTGGCGCACTGCTCTCCCGGCCAATCAGTTCAGCGATCCGTTCCACTCAGTCAGTCCATCGAGGAGGGCACCATGCTAGCACCTCGGATACGGGCGCCGGAACGATGGCGCGGATGAGGCGGCGGCCAAGCGCCCTCATACTCCTGTCATGAGCCCGGCCCACGGAACTTCGGAGTAGAAGAGGACGAGCAGGAACATGCCGAGATAGATCACGCGAACCACGGTCCACTCGTCCTGACACTGCGCGAGGCCCATCGCGAGCAGCAGCCACCCGAACCCCGCCACCGGTGCAAACGCGTACGTCACCGCGCAGAACGACAGCAACAGGAAATGGCGAAGCACGAGGGTCGGGAACGCGGACGGCAGCAGCATCACGACGGATACGGCACTCTCCATGGCGAGAATCCCGAACGTCGACAACCAGGCCAATCGTTTCAATCGCGTTGTCTCGACAATGACTGGTGGTTCGGCGTGAACGGCCCCCTCCGGCAATGCCGCGAGCGCTTCATGGTTCGCCCGAATCTGATCGCGGGACAGTCCACCGATCAGCACCGCGGCATCTTCGAAACGCGGGTCGGTCAGCAGCGTGACGCGAAAAAAGCGGCCATCGATGAAGTCCGGAGCGAGGAAGGCCTTCCAGATCACGGCGAAGGCGAACGCCAGTCCGATCAGGAGCCGGCTGCTCCGCGCCAGCGCGGCGGCTGGCAGCGGCGCGGCGGATGCCAGGCCGATCGCCAGACACCAATACGCGAGAAGGTAGATGTGGTTGTCGGCGAGCGGCCAGTCGCCCACGATACGCACCGCTATCAGCAACGCCAGCGCATTCCAGAGCCACGCACGCTTGAGAGCCGCAGGGGAGATCAACGCGAGCATCGCCAGGGCCAGAATCGCGGGGCGCACGTACCAGTCCCCCATCGGCCGGAGCAGCAACGCAATCGCCGTCAGCCGCCGGACGTCGTTGCCAGTTTTCGCCGCGCTCGTTTCGGGAGAATCGTGAGGTCCGCTCGGACCGAATGGATGGAGCGGGCGTGCCGGACTCGTCATTCGCTGCCGCCGGCTGGCGCGGCGGGGTGATCAGGCGAAAACTCGAACTTCCGCAGAGTCTGCTCTTCCGCGTGGAGCGTCAGCGGATCGAACCGCGTGCGCCATACGGTGATCGTCACCTTGTTCACGTCGCGCCGATAACGCCGTTCGCGCTGGACGACCGCCTCGCCCAGCCGCCGAAGCAGCCAATCCGCCGGCATGTTCGCAACGCGCGCCGACAGTTCCTCGAGCGATGGCGGAATTTCGAGCGTTTCGGATCGATCCGGACCGTCGATGACCACGTCGACGCCTCTGAATGCCCCGTGGTCGAGCGACGCGAACATGCCGAACCCACCGCCCTTCCACGGCGTCAGGGATTTGGTGCGCGCCAGCCCAATCTGGATGACGGCTACCAGCACCAGGAGGACAGCGGGCAGCAATTGTACGGACACGTACCGCTACTTCTTCGGTGGAAAACGGTCGAACAACCGGCGTGTGGCTTCCTTGAGCAGGGCGGCGCGCTTCTCCTGGGGCTGATCGGGTTTGAGCTCGGCAACCGCGACACCCCGCCAGACGATGTCGTCCTTCGATCGAATGTCGATCACGAACGAGCCCTGCTCGATGACGCGTAAGGCCTGGGTCGCGCCAGCCATCGGCGGCAGACCCCACTCCGGCACTGACGGTACGAACTGGCCGATGTATTGGGCCGACGATCCGATCGTGATGAGCACGTAGTACTTGACGATCAGGTCGCCGCCGGAGGGCACCTGCTTGAGCCCCTTTCGAGCGAGCTCGGCGGCCACCGCCTCGAAAATGATCGGCTCCGCGCGCTTCTTCACCACCTCGGAGTCGTCATCTGCGGTCCTGGCCATCAACACATCGCCGGGACGTTCCGGATACCAGGACCACGTCTTGGGCGCGGCGAAGTCGAAGGTCTTCGAATGGTCAATGCGGACTTTCACATCGCGAGCCCGCACATCCGACATCGTCAGCGACAGTCGCCGCCACCACCGACGCCACCGCGACGAGGATCCTGGAAGGCTTCATCATGGGCAAACCCCGAGCTCGTAGGGTCAGCGCGGCGAGCGCGGACTGGTCGCGGCTCTCGACGCAGTCACGAAGGATTGACGGCCAGGGGAACAACAGACTGACGGCGGTTCAACCGGGAGTTTTTCCATTGCCGAGACCCCCAGGGTTCGCACGGCCCCTCACGACGGCGTGACGGCCGGCCGTGGTCCCTCACTAAATATCGTGGATTAGTTCGACACCGGCGTCGTCCCATCTCAGGGAATCACTGACGCGGTGCCGGCACATTGCCTCATATCTCAAAGGCCATGCCACGATTTGTGGGCTTCGCCGAGGGATCGTTGCACCTCGCCACCCGCCCGGCGGACGTGGCAAGGCTCTTGGACTATGACGTGCCTCATGCGACTCGTCAAGAAGCCCAACGGCAGCAGCGACCACCCCGGGGCGCCATTGCCCTCCTTCCGTTACGTCCCGTTCCTCGACCACCCGTCGATGTCCGAGGTGCGGCTGGGGAACCGGGAGCGCCACCAGCTCGCGCTGATCTCGACGGTGCTCAAGCTGCCGGCTCGAACGCCGCTGTTCATGCAGGGCGACTCGGCACGCTGGGTATTCAACGTCACGGAAGGGGCCGTCGCCGTCTCGCGGTTGTTACCGACCGGCAAGCGCCGGGTGCTCGCGTTCGTGTTCCCAGGTGACATCTGCGGTCTCGCGCGACGCGGTCTTTACATCAACTCAGCGAGAGCGATCACGCCGGTGACGGTCTTGCGCATTCCGATCGATGCGCTCAAGACATTGATGATGCGCAACGCGGATCTGCAGTTCGAGTTCATCTGCAAGATCACCCATGCGCTGCGCGAGTCGCAGCGGCAGATGCTGATGCTGTCGCGGAGGGATCCGGTCGAGCGAGTCGCGTTGTTTCTCAGCAAGATCGAGCACGCGCAGGGAACCGACACGCCGCAGACGATCCCGCTGACGATCAGCCGCACCGATGTCGCGAGTTATCTCGACCTGACGCCCGATGCGGTCATGCAGGCCATGCGCGAGCTGGTCGACGCTGGAGCGATTGTGCGGGCGGGACCCTCGGCACTCCGGATCGCCAACCGCCGGCGCTTTCAGAAGTTCATCGACGGCGAGCGGCCGCAACCGGCACACGCACGTACGCCCGCGGCGCGGACGTCGCGGTCGGGATAGCGAAGCGAAAGCTCGCACCTCCCTCGGGGTTGGGCGTCGCCCACAGCCGCCCGCCCTGCGCCGCGATGATGGCGCGGCTGATCGCCAGACCCATACCCATCCCCTCGGGCCTCGTCGTGTGGAACGCGCGGAAGACCTCTTGCGCCTCTTCCGGATGCAGGCCCCAGCCGGTATCGCTCACGCTGATCTCGACGAGCTCCTCTGACCGGTCGAGCGACGATCTGAAGGTGACTTCGCGCCGCGTACTCTCGCGCATGGCGTCGATGGCGTTCATCGCCAGGTTCACCAGCACCTGCTGGAGGAGGACGGGGTCGGCCAGCATCTCCGGAAGGTCTGGCGCGAGCACGGTCCGCACCGACACATTGGCGGCATCGAAGCTGCGGCGGGCCAGGCCGACGACGGTCTCGATGAGCTCGTTGGCCCTGACTGGCGACTTCGCGTTGGTCCGTTCGACGAACAGACGGCGCGTCTGATGAATGAGCTCGCTTGCCCGCTTCGCGTCCTTGACGATGTCCTCGAGCGCCTCACGAACGAGCTCCTGCTCCGCGTGCGAGCGGCCGGGGTGCGACCGCAGACTCGCCTGCGCGTTAGCGATGATCGCGCAGAGCGGCTGGGTGACATCGTGGGCAATGGATGCCGCCAGTTCGCCCATGCCGGTCATCCGCCGGAGCCGTTCGACATCCAGTTGCGACCGCGTCAGCGCTTCCTCTGCGTTCGTCGGTCGGTGATCGCGCGCACGATACTGAGGAACCCGTTGAGGCAGGTGACCACCCGAGCCTCATAGTGGCGGCAGCTGCCACCGGTGACCGGCAACGAGTACTCGACGCCGACGGGATCTCTCACGCGCAGCGCCTGCTCGGATCGCCTGAGTCTGCGCCGGGACGCCACGAGCAACAGAATCGTGACCGCCTGAAGCAGGCAGAGCACGAAAATCCCCCACGAGGCCGGGTCGAGGAACGCGGGATTCACGAGGACCTGATCACCCGTTGACCTGCATCGTCATGCCGTTCGCCGTCGTCCTGCAACGGCCGTTTCGAATTCATCCTCGTTGATGGCGTTGAAGGCGAACGCCGCGAGGGCACCGCCGAGAAAATCAGCGACGAGGTACAGCCAGATGTTCGACCATGGAAGCAGCCCCATCGCCGACGCGCCGATGGCGACGGCGGGGTTGAATGCGCCTCCCGAGATATTGCCGACGGCAAAGGCTCCCGAAAGGACAGTGAAACCAATGGCCAGTCCGAAATACGAATTGCCCGCCGTCGCGCGCGCGGTGGCGACGTTCAGCACGACATACACGAGCGCGAACGTGAAGAGCAGCTCGGCGCCGAGGGCGGCGGGCACTTTCGCGTAGAACGGCGCGCCGCTCTCGCCACTCTTGAGGAACATCACAGCCCCGGCCGCGGCGAGGGCGCCCGCCACCTGCGCAGCCATGTAGGGGACGACATCCGCGGCGGGACACTTCCCGCGCATGAAGACACCGAGCGTGACAGCGGGGTTGTAGTGGGCCCCGGATACATGACCCCCGGCATAGATCATCACCATCAGGATCGAGCCGATGGCCAGCGGAGCAATCACGCCTGGCCCGGCGGCGATTCCGGTGCTTCCTATTGTCAGGACCAGGAAAAAGGTGCCGATGAACTCACAGAGATACTTGCGCATTAACCAATCCTCGCCTTCCTGCTCACATCCGGCGCCCCACATCCTTCCGACCCGAGCGGTCGAGCGCGGTGGAAGATAGCCGGGGGCGGGCAGAGGCAAGTGCTGTACCCGGGGTATTTCACACGTACAGCGCGCTGGGCAGCGTGCGGGCCGCCACGACCGGTCGCGGGACGGCCGGACATTCGTGGCGTCCGGACCCGCGCAACCACACGCAAAATCTGATCGCTCGACCGGGTATGGGGGTTGCAGTCCTTGGTCGCCGTGCTCACGGCCTCGCTGTGGTTTCGGGTCCAGCCGCACAAGCGTGCTGAAGTGCTCAGTGCGGTTGACGCACTCGTGGAACGGATGCGGCTTGCCCGCGGCTGCGGCCGCAGCCGCGTCCTCGCCGATGTGGAGGACGGAAACGCCTTCACCGTCGCGTCCGAGTGGACGGACCCTGACTGCGCCGAGGCGTTCTTTCAGTCGCGGGAGTTTCAGATTTTTCGCGGGATGAGGATCCTGCTACGCGAGGAGCCGACCATCGTGCTCGACGATGTGCGCGCGCGGGTGACGCGGCTCGTGAGAAACCACAGTGCGAGCTGAGCGCGGCGACGCCGCCGGGATCATCGCGGGCGGACGATCCCCAGCTTCAGCATCCGGCTTCGCAACGTACTCGGTTTCAGACCCAGCAGCTGCGCGGCGCCACTCGACCCTTCGATCCGCCAGCGCGTCGCATCGAGGACTCCGCGGATGTGCCGACGTTCCATATCCACCAGCGTGACCGCGCTGCCGGTCTGCGGTTCCTGCGCCGCAGGCATCCAGGCTTCGCCGAGCGCCAGCGTCGTCGTGGGCGACAGAATGATCGCGCGCTGCAACACATTCTCGAGCTCGCGCACATTCCCCGGCCAGTCATACGACTCCAGCAGCTGCATGACCTGCGACGGGATCGTATCGATGCGCTTCTGCAACGTGCGCGAAAGCCGTTTCACCAGATGGCGCACGAGCACGGCAATGTCCTCTGGCCGGTCCCTCAGCGACGGCAGCGTGATCGGAAAGACGTTCAGACGGTAATAAAGATCGCGGCGGAACCGGCCCTGGCGCACTTCTTCGGTCAGGTCACGGTTGGACGCGGCAATCACGCGAACGTCCACGTCGACGGTCCGCGGGTTGCCCAGACGCTCGACCTGCCCTTCCTGGAGCACGCGCAGCAGCTTCGGCTGCAGTTCCAGCGGCAACTCGCCAACTTCGTCGAGGAAGATCGTGCCCTTGTTGGCGAGCTCGAATCGCCCGATCTGACTCGCGTGGGCGCCGGTGAAGGCGCCGCGTTCCCGCCCGAACAACTCGCTCTCGATCAGGTTCGCGGGCAGCGCCGCACAGTTGACGACCACCATCGGCCGGTTGCGCCGTGGGCTGCGCCGGTGGATCGCGCGCGCGACAAGCTCTTTGCCCGTGCCGGTTTCCCCGAAGAGGAGCACAGTTGCCGTCGTCGCGGCGACTTGATCGACGCGGAACATGACGTAGCGCAACGCGTCGCTGTCGCCGACGATCAGATCGCGATCGTCCTGGTCCGGTTGACTCACATCGTCGCGTCGGAACTGCGCAACGCCTGAAAGGTTTTCGTGAATGGGTAGCGCAGGGTATGTCACGGCAGCACCCCGAGTTCTGGCCGAAACGAAGTGACGGGCCCGTGGGTTGCCGGGAGATTGGAGTGGTCCACGGGCCCGTCGCCGGCCGGCGTGGCGAGGTACACCGGCTCGGTCTCTACAAACTCAATCCCGCCGTCCCGGCGGCGGGAAAGCCATTCTGTACGGATAATCTCTTTGATGGTGGTTGGATTGCGGTAGGAGGTACGTGAGAATTAGGGGTCTGCCCTCGACGGTTGGATTTCGGTAGGATCAGGAACCTCATCGCTGACGCCCGGCGTCTCGTAAACGTAGACTGCTGATCAGGACCGATGAAGCATTTCCACCCGTTCCGGCTCGATGCCGCCGCGGAATCCCTCTGGCAGGGCGAGTCGCGTATCGGCCTGACGCACAAGGCTTTTGCCGTGCTCAGGTGCCTGGTGGACCGCGCGGGCCGTGTCGTGTCGCGTGACGCCCTGCTCGAGGCCGTCTGGCCCGACACTCACGTGCATCCGGACAACGTCAAAGTCCTGATCGGCGAGATCCGTCGCGCGCTGGGAGACGATCACGCCAGGCCGACGTACATCCGCAGCGTCCCGAAGCGCGGTTACATTTTCATTGCCCCGATCTTCGAGGCGCCGCCGGAGCTCTTGCCCGGAAGTTCCCCTCAGATCTTCGTCGGCAGACAGGTCGAGCAAAAGCCGCTGGCCGCCGCCCTGGAATCGGCGCTGTCGGGCGACCGTCGGCTCGTATTCATCACCGGCCCCGGCGGCATGGGAAAGACGGCGCTCTGCGAGACGTTTCTGCGGTCCGCGGGAACGACGCACGGCATGCGCGCGACCTGGTCGCAGTGCCTCAAGCACTCCGGTCCGTCCGAGCCGTACTATCCGCTTCTCGACGCGCTCGTCCGGCTGACGCGCGCCGCGGGCGACGAATCGATCGCGGCGCTGCTCGCACAACACGCCCCCAGCTGGATTCCACATCTTCCGACACTGCGTCACGACGGCAGCTACGCGCCCGGCGCCAACAACCTGCGGCTGGCCACGCCGGCCCGCATGCTGCGGGAGATCGTGGCGGCGCTCGAAGCACTCTCGCAGGATGAATTGCTCGTGATCTGGCTCGACGACATCCAGTGGGCAGATCCCGCGACGGTAGACGTGCTCGCGAGCCTGGGACAACGGCGCGATCCGGCACGCTTGCTCGTCATCGCGACGATGCGTCCGCTGGACGCGGCGCCGGCGTCACCGCTGCGCCGCGTCTGCGGCGACCTGCTGGCGCACAACCGCGCCGCAGACGTTCACCTGCAGCCGCTGGGCACGACAGACGTGCAGGATTACCTGCAGCAGCGATTCGGCAAGCACCGTCTCGACGCGATCGCCGAGACCCTCCGGCGATCAACGGAGGGTAACCCGCTCTATCTCGTCACGGCTGTCGAACGGCTGGTTGAGAAAGGACACATCATCGAAGGGCTTCATGGCTGGGAAATGAGGGTGTCCCCCGATGCGCTCGACGCACTCATCCCGGTCAGCCTCGCCGGCGTGCTCTCCAAACAGATCGAAGATCTGACGACGGATGAACGGCACGCGCTCGAATCGTCCAGCATCGTCGGCAGCGAGTTCTCGCTCTGGGCGACGGCGATTGCGGCGGAACGCGACGAGATCTCGCTCGAGTCTGTCCTCGAATCGCTCGCCCGGCGGCAGGCGATCATCACGAGAGACGGCATGGTGCAGATCGCAGATGCCGCGGTCAGCCCGAAATACCGTTTCCGGCACGCCCTCTACCACGACCTCGTGCTCGACAGCGTTCCTGCAACGGCGAGATCGAAGGCGCACGATCGGATCGGCGGCGCGCTCGAGTCTGCGTTTGCGGGCCGGGAGAGCGAAGTCGCGGCCGACCTCGCACGCCATTTCCACGGGTCGGGCGATCACCGGAAGGCAGCGGCCTACCTGCGGCTGGCCGCGAAGAACGCGTTGCTGCGCTACGCGCCCCGAGAGAGTGCGGCGCTGCTGCACGGCGCATCGGCGCACCTTGCGCACACCAACGGCGCGGATCGGCTCGAGATGGAGCTGACCGTCATGCTGGAGCTGGCCCAGGCGCAACAAGCCGCAGGTGAGCCGGGACTCGCCGCGAGCACGCTTCAACGCATGGAGCGGCTTGCAACGGAAACGGCCCGCTACGACGACCTGGTTCGGGCGCATCTCGGGCTGGCGCAAGTCAACATCACGCTGGCGCGCGATCGAGCGCTCCACTATGCGCACGCGGCGTCCGAAGGCGCCAGCCGCGCAACCGATCCGATGCTCATCGGATCGGCAACGATTCAGGCCGGCTTGATCCAGCTGTACTTCGGTGGCTGGTCGGACTCGCTCGCCGATCGAATCGTGGAAGCGCTCGGTCAGTTGCCGCAAGGTGCCGGCTCCGACAAGCGATCCCTGACGATTCGCTTGCTGTTCATTCACATCATGCGGTCGTCCTACGCGGCAGCGTGGAATACCGGGCGCAAGCTGCTTGCGGCATCGCTGCGCAGCGGCGACCTCGCGGACTGTCTTCAGAACTATCACTCGGTCTCGATGGCCGCGCTCCATCTGGGCCGATGGCTGGACGCGCATCGGATCGCCGGCGAGGGCGCCGCGCTGGCCGAGAGAATGGGCGCCTCGCTCGAAGCGGCATCGCTGCGCCTCCAACAGGCGTGGGTCGCGCTCGAGGCCCAGCGCTGGGAGGATGCGCACCGGATGGCGCTCGGCGACCGCGAGTTGATCGAGACGTGCGGGTGTGTCGGCGGCCTGCAGATGTCACTGCTGCTCGGCGGTGCCTCGTCACTCGCGCTCGGACGAATCGAGGAGGCATCGGCGCAACTCGAGCGGTTGCGGGAGTGGCAGGCGGGCGATCACCTGATCCTCGACTGGTTCTGGAAGATCGTCCTGCACATCACCCTTGCCGAGGTGGCGCTGGCTCAGCGGGATCCCGAGCGCGCTTCGCTCGAAGCCGCCGCAGCAGTCCGAGCGGCCGAGGCGACCGCGGAACGCACGTGGAGAAGCCGCGCTCATAGCACAGCGGCGCTCGTGGCCATGGAACGCCGATTCTTCACAGATGCCGAGCGTGAGCTGCGGCTGGCCAAACGGGAAATCCGGGGGATCGACGCGCCCCTCGCCGCCTGGCGAATCGACGCGGTCTCGGCAGCGTTGTTGGAACGGACCGCGCGGCCGGAATCGGCCAAACGAGCGCGCGCGCGATACGAACGGTCGATGCGCCGCCTGAGAAGCATCAGCCTGGGTGACCCTGCTCCCGTGGGGTCGCCCGACAGACCGCCCTTCCGGGATACGCCCCGCCGGCAAGTTCACTAACGCTCCCCAGCCTCCCTATTACTAGCCCGGGTAGTACTTCCCCCCCTGCAACGGTTCAGGTACACTGTGGGCTTCCCGTGGCACAGCTGAAGCGATTCGCTCCGACCCTCGCCCTCGTCGCGCTGATGCTCGTGGCCCCCGGGTCGCGACAACACGTCGACGCCCGGCAGAACCAGTCCGTTCTCAGCTCGTCTCCTTTCGAGGGTTATCTGGAGCCGCTTCGGGTCCAGGCCGGCATCCCCGGTCTGTCAGCGGTGATCGTCGCCGACGGTGAGGTCATCTGGGAGCGCGGCTTCGGCTTTCAGAATCTCGAAGCGCGCATTCGTGCCACGTCGGACACCCCGTATCCAGTTGCCGATTTGAGCCAGACGATCGCGGCCGTTCTGCTGCTCCAGTGCGTCGAAGGCAAGAGGCTGGATCTCGACACGCCTGTCGAGCGATTCGGCGTGATCCTCCCCGAACGCGGGATCACGATGCGTCACTTGCTCTCGCACTCGTCGTCAGTGACACCCGGCGAGACGTTCAGGTACGAGCCGGAGCGCTTCGCGCGGCTGACCGACCTGATGGAGCAATGCGCACCGCAGCCGTACCGGAAAAGCGTATCGCACCGAATCCTCGAATTCCTCGCGATGCGCGACTCGGTTCCTGGCCGGGATCTCCAGGACAGGTCGGCCGTACCAGCGGGTCTGTTCGAGCCCTCGCACCTGGAGCGCTACGCCAGCGTGCTCGAACGGCTCGCGATTCCCTACAAGGTGGACAAGCGCGGCCGCGCCACGCGCAATGACCTGCCGGTCGAGGGGATCAACGCGGCCACGGGTCTCGTCACGACGGCGAGAGATCTCGCGCGCTTCGATGCGGCGCTCGACACGATCCTGCTCCTCGACGAGACGCGCAATGCGTCCTGGACCAATGCGGCCGGAAACGATCAGCGGATGCTGCCAACCGGCCTCGGCTGGTTCGTTCAAAGCTACAAGGGCGAACGGGTCGTCTGGCACTTCGGCCTCGTGCCGAACGCGTATTCGTCTCTCTACCTGAAGATTCCGTCACGGCGGATCAGCGTCATCCTGCTCGCCAACAGCGACGGGCTCAGCTCCCCCTTCCAGTTACAGCTTGGCGACGTCACCCGCTCGCTCTTCGCCAATCTCTTCCTCAAGTCCTTCCTCTAACCTGAAAACTGGGGGCGACGCGGTGCGCGCAGGTCTCAGAGTTCTGGCAGCGTGCGGGATTCTGATCATGGCGTCCGCGACGGAGGCGCGCGCCGAATGGCAGTTCGCGCCGTTCTTCGGCCTCACGTTCAACGGCGATACCAGTCTGGCCGATCTGGAAGGAGGGACCGAGAAGGTCCACTGGAATTTCGGCGGCGCGGTCACCGTGATTGGCGGATGGCCGATCGGCGTCGAGGGCCTGTTTACCTACACCCCACAGTTCTTCGAGGGTGACGGCCCCAATCTCTTCGAGAGCAGCAGCGCGTTCGCGCTGATGGGCAACGTCGTGCTTGCCGCGCCGCGCTCGTGGAACGAATACGGACTGCGGCCCTTCGTCTCGGGCGGCATCGGCCTGCTGAGCGTCTCGGTCGCGGACGTCGCGGGCATTCTGAGTTTCCGCGAGAACCTTCTGGGCTACAACGTGGGTGGAGGCGCCGTCGGGTTCGTCACCGAACGCACCGGCCTGCGATTCGATCTGCGGTATTACAGTAACCTTAAGCCGGCGGATGAAACCGGTATATCAATCGGCCGAGTCCGGCTGAGTTACTGGACCGGATCAGTCGGTGTGGTCATCCGCTATTGAAGACGTCACGGCTGACGTTTCTGATCGGAGAAGGAGGAAGCGATGCGTGCATGGGTTTCGACGGTTCTGACGCTCGCACTCACGGCGGCATCCAGCCCGATTCGCGCAACCGCTGAACAGACGCCGCAGCAGGCAACACCGCCCACGGCTGCCAATCCCGCCATGGATGCGCCACGCCCGATCGACGCGGTTGATTCCGTGTTCATCGAGGAGCTCACCTGGATGGAGGTTCGTGACGCCATCCGCGGCGGCAAGAAGAGCGTCATCGTTGCGACGGGAGGCATCGAACAGAACGGCCCGTATCTGACCACCGGCAAGCACAATTACGTGTTGCGCGCGACGACGGAAGCGATTGCCCGCAAACTCGGGAACGCGCTGGTCGCGCCGATCGTTCCCTTCGTGCCGGAAGGGGGCATCGAGCCGCCGACGAGCCACATGCGCTACGCCGGCACGATCAGCCTCCAGGAATCGACTTACGCCGCGCTGCTCACCGACATCGTCGCGAGCCTCAAGCAGCACGGGTTCGAGCACATCATCCTGATCGGCGACAGCGGCGGCAATCAGCGCGGCAT
The DNA here is from genome assembly GCA_963784195.1 of uncultured Acidobacteriota bacterium. Taxonomy (GTDB): domain Bacteria; phylum Acidobacteriota; class Vicinamibacteria; order Vicinamibacterales; family 2-12-FULL-66-21; genus CAVQAH01. The sequence continues at coordinate 587,349 of CAWARA010000020.1, forward strand.
GAAGCAGGTCGCGAGCGAGCTCACCACGCGCTGGAACGGAAAGCCTGGCGTGCACTTCATCCCCGAGTTCTACGACTATCCAGCGGCAACCAAGTACGCCGAGGCGGAGATGGGCATCAAGCAAGGCGACGAGGGCATTCACGACGACTACGTGATCACTTCGATCATCATGACCGTCGATCCGAGTCAGGTGAGGCTCAAGCAGCGTGAAGCCAAGGGCAAGGCGTCCATCAACGGCGTCAGCATCACGCCGGCGGCGCGCACCATCGAGCACGGCCGCCGCCTGGTGAGCTACCGCGCCGATCAGACCGTGGCAGCCATCAAGAGAGCGCTGGAAGCGGGCTCTCAGAAATAGCGGATGAACAGCAGACGACTGACGCTCGGCGTCGTGGATGATGACGAGGATGTACGCCGTGCGATCGAGCGGCTGTTACGTGCGTTCGGCCATAGCGTGCATCCCTTTGCTTCGGCGGAGGACTTCCAGGCGCAACGGGTTCCCGTCGACTGCCTCATCGTCGACGTCCGCCTTTCCGGGTTGAGCGGCTTCGAGCTCGAGGAGCGGCTGCGCCTCGACGGCTCGCCGGTCCCCATGGTCCTCATCACCGCCGACGCCGACATCGTCGCGCAACAGAATTTGAACAGCATTCACCTGCCGCTGCTGTCCAAGCCCTTCGACGACGAACGGCTGATCACGGCGATCGATCGCGCCGTTTCTGGATTCCCTCGATCCTCATGAGCAAGAAGCCCCCCAACATCATCGACACGCCGGCCGACTATCACCACGCTCTCGAGGCGTTGCGCGCGAGCGAGGAACGCAACCGCGCAATCCTGAAGGCGCTGCCGGACATGATGTTCCTGATGAGCGCCGACGACGTGTTCCTGGACTATCACGCGAAGGACGCCGGGCAGTTGATCGTGCCCCCGGAGGTTTTTCTGGGACGTAACATCACCGACATAATGCCTCCACCGCTCGCCGAGCAACTGCGCGATGCGTTCAAACGAGCGAGGCTGAGTGGCGGACCAGAGATTCTGGAGTATTCGCTCGGTGTCGACGACCAGGCACGTTTCTACGAAGCCCGCGTGGTCGGCTGCGACGGCGAAAAGGTCCTGAGCATCGTGCGTGACATCACCGATCGCAAGCGCGCCGAGCTGGACGCCGACGTCCATCGGCGCGAGCTGGCCCACCTGAGCCGCGTCTGGCTGCTCGGCGAGCTGTCAAGCGCGCTCGCCCACGAGCTGAACCAGCCGCTGACGGCGATCCTCTCGAACGCACAGGCGGCGCGGGCGTTTCTGAATCACGATCCCGTCGACCTGGCGGAAGTTCGAGCCGGGCTCGATGACATCATCATGAACGACAAGCGCGCCAGCGCGGTGATCGACCGCGTGCGCGATCTGTTGAAGAAGGGGAGCAGCGAGTGGCAGCCGACGAATGTGAACGAGGTCGTCGCCGAAGTCCTCGAGTTGACGCACAGTGACATGCTCGCGCGGCGCGTGGCAGTGACGACGCAGCTGGCGACGGCCGCTCCAATCGTCCACGCGGATCGCGTTCAGCTGATGCAGGTGCTGCTGAATCTGGTACTGAATGCGTGCGACGCGATGGCAGATATCGCCTCCGTCGACCGCCGGCTGACAATCACGACAGCGCTCGACGACGGATTCGCACGGATCGCGGTGATTGATCGGGGCGTGGGCCTTCCCGCAACTCAGCTCGCGGCGGTCTTCGAGCCGTTCGTGACATCGAAGAAGCACGGGCTCGGGCTCGGGCTGGCGATCAGCCGATCCATCGTCATCGCCCACCGCGGCAGCCTGAGCGCCGAGAACAACGCCGACGGCGGCGCCAGCTTCACTTGCGTACTGCCGGCGACAGCCCCTGCTTCTCCATCTCCTTCGCCGTAGCGTTCACCAGATCCGTGACGAACCGCTGGAGCTGCTTCGGGTTTTTCGTTTCCGACACCGCGGCCCAGAGCAACTGATTCTTGGGAACGCTGAATACGAGGGTTTCCACGACGACGACTGTGTCCTCACGCGAGCTGCCGGGAATATACATGCTTCCCCAGCCATAGCCGTAGTAGCCCCACAACGTACCGTAGTAAGGATTCGTCCAGGTCGCCGGCGTATATGTCGTCACCTTGTCGGCGCTGATCGGCCGTACGGCGACGACACCTTCCACGCCCGAACGTTCGTACCAGCCCTTCGCGGACTCGGCGTTCTTCAACTCTTCTTTCGGCACGATGCGGTACGAGGCGACCATCTGCAGGCCGCGGCTGCCCAGCTCCCGGACCAGCGCTTCCTCGCCCGACACTCGCAGCGAGTCGTCATCGGTCATGACGAGCGCCGCGACTTTCTTGCCCGCGAAACTCACCTGGGCGGTATCCATCGACTTCCAGGTCGATTTGAACTTCACGTCGGCCGCGAGAACGGGAACGAGGAGCAGGGAGATCACGAGCCATCGCATGAGATGTGTCCTGTCAGTGCATGTGCGCACGAATCTGGTGATTCAGGTGATGGATCTGGCGGCGCACGCTGTGCAGCCGCGCGTAGTCGTGCGTATCCAGTGCCCTATCACGTTCCTTCTTCAACTCACGAATCTTCGCCTTGAGGCCAGCCTTGTCGATACCAGATCACCGTATGGTGCTCGTGCACGTCGATGCCGAGGGCAGTGCATAGCGCAGGCAGCAGATGGTCCTTGTTCATCTGCGAGTAGCCTTGCACTGCCTCACTGCTGCTGCCCTTGGCGATCTCCCTCAGCTCCGCCAGCGTCCTGCTCTTCAGTTCTTCGTAGGTGTGCGGCATGGAACCTCCAGATCGAGGCCATTCTTCTCGATCCCGCCGACGGATTACAAGCTGTGGATTTGTGACGACGTGCCCGAAGGGAGCTACTCGCTGCCCAGTGCGAGTACCGGGTCGATCTTCGTCACGCGGCGGGCCGGCAGAAAGCTGGCGACCAGGCTCGCGAGCGCGAGCGTCACGACGACGGTAGCGAACACCATGGAGTCGCGGGGGTGAACACGATAGAGGACGGGCTCCAGTCCGCCCGAGGCAAGCAACGCGAGCGCCAGACCGAGGAACAATCCGATGGCCAGTTGCAGAACGCTCTTCTTCATGATCAGGAGGATCAACTGGGCGCTCCGCGCGCCGAGTGCCGAACGGACACCCATCTCGCGCGTGCGCTGAGTCACGGCGAACGACATGACGCCATAGAGCCCGGCCGCCGCGAGAAACAGCGCGCAGAATCCAAACGCCATGAAGAACGTCCCGAACACCCTGTAGAACCAGGTCTGTCGATCGATGACGCGCCGGAGTGGATCGATCTCGTAGATCGCGAGATCGGCGTCGAGCGAGGTGACTGCGTCGCGGACGAGAGCTGTCACCGCCGTGGGATCCCCATGCGTGCGTACCGCCATGCGAACGCCGTTGCCGACGTCACTCTGCGCGATAGGAATGTAGTAGCCGACAGGGCTCGCGTTGTTGTTCCCGATTCCCTGCATCAACAGGTCTGGCACGATCCCGACGACGGTGAGCCATGGCTCCGTGCCTGCCGGCTTGATGCGCTTGAACTGCCGGCCAACCGCGTCCTGGCCAGGAAAATGGGTCCGCGCGAACGATTCGTTGACGATGGCAACTGGCGGGCTGGTGGAGAGCTCGGACATGGTGAACTCCCGGCCCCGCATGACCTTCACCTGGAACGTCTCGAAGTATCCAGCCGTAACGATGCCTTCACGCGCGAGGGGGTAGTCGCTGGCCTGTGGGTACGCCTTGCCCTCGATCTGTACGGGAATCGATCCGTTGCCCGCGGCCGGCAGCCCGTCCGAGAGGGTTGCCGACTGCACGCCCGGAATTGCCTGGAGCTGCGGCAGCAGCTGCTCGTAAAAGCGAACGCTCGCCGCGGGGTTCGGATATCTCGACTCCGGCAACGTGACACGCGCGGTCAGGATGCTGTCGATGGCAAACGGCATCTGGACGTTCTTGAGCTGGGTCACGCTCTTGATCATCAATCCGGCGGCGATCAGCAGGCCGCACGACACCGCAAGTTCGGCGACGACCAACGCACTGCTGAACCGGCCGAGGCGACCGCTCGTCGACGACCGGCTGTCGTCCTTCAGGGCGGAACCGGCGTTCACCCTGGCCGCGTGCAGCGCTGGAAGCGCACCCGCGCACAGGCTGGCAAGCACGATCAGGCCGAGCACGAAGAGCATCACCCGGTAGTCGAGTCCGAACGTAATCCAGAACGGAGGCGGCTGCACCGACATCTGCTGCACGAACCAGCGCATGCCGGCAATGCTTATCAGGATTCCGAGGCCGGCGCCGAACGCCGCAAGGACGAGGACCTCGGTGAGGTGCTGGCGGATAACGCGATGGCGGGCCGCACCGAGCGCCATCCTCACGGCCACTTCACGCTGACGAAGAGACGCGCGCGCGACCAGCAGATTCGACACGTTGACGCACGCGATGAGGAGCACCCCGACGCCGGCGCCCAGCATCGTGTAGAGCAGGGCGTAGATCTCCGGCCCGACTTCGGTCAACGCATACGGGACCACGTCGCCGCCAATGCCGCGGTTCGTCGCCGGAAACTCGTTCGCGAGTTGCGCGGCGACTGCTGCCGCCTGCGTCTTGGCTTCGCGGAGCGTCACACCGGGTTTGAGGCGGGCGATGACCTGGTGGCTTTCACCTTGCCCTCTCGGCTTCGCGTGCGGGTTGAGCACGAGAGGCGTCCAGAGTTGTTCACGAATTGGAAACGCAAACTGCTCCGGCATGACGCCGACGACCGATCGGTGCACACCGTTGACTCGGATGCTCGTGCCGACAATCGATGGCGAGCCGTTGAACCGATCGCGCCAGAGATCGTGACCGATCACCACGACGGGAGCTGCGCCTGGCTTGTCATCACCTTCACGAAACCCGCGGCCCAGCAACGGCTCGACGCCCAGCGATTCGAAGGCGCCCACCGTCATCACTGCGCCCCGGTACCGCTCCGGCCGTCCGTCGTCGTTCGCAAGGTTCATGGGAACGAAGTTGTAGGCGCCGAACTTCTCGAACGAGGTTTGCCTGGCTTCCCAGACCGCGTAGTCGTGGTCGTTGATCGGCAGCTGCGTCTCGTTCTGGGTGACGTTGGTCGCCATGACCGCCACGATGCGATCGGCGTTCGGAAACGGCAGGCCCTTGTAAAGCGCGCCGTTCACCACACAGAACACGACTGTGCTCAGGCCGATTCCCAGGCCGAGCGTCAGAATGGCTACCAGCGACAGCGTCGGATACTTGAACAGCATCCTGACGCCGAAGCGGAGGTCAGTGAGGAGTTGATTCATGCGCTCGTGGACGGAGGGGACGGAGGAAACGGAACAAGCTTCAACTCAGAGACGCGGAGAAACGGAGACGATTGGTTGGCATCGTTGCCGATCAGAACAGTCTTGCCAACCGGGACCGTCAAACCCAGGACCCAAAAAATAACTCCGTGTCTCTGTTTCTCTGAGTTGAAGCTTGTTCCGTTTCCTCCGTTCCCTCCGTCTCCGTCCCCTCCGTGTCTACGGTGGCGAACGGAGCGAAGTTCCCGGCGCTAGTCTCTGGAGTCCGAGCCGCAGGCGCTTGCGCGCTGCCGGATCGATGACACGTCCATCACCGGCACGTTGTCGGTGCCGCTCGGAATGCCTGTTCTCGAAACGGGCGACCCGCCGTTGACCTCGATGCCGCGGGTCACTTTCACACCCTTGTCGTCGAGCGCGGACCGCTTCACGATGCCGACTGCCTCGACGAGGTGGCCGTCCTGCTTCTTGATCTCGTCCATCACCTCGCCTTTGGCGGCGACCCGGAACGTGCGGCCGGCGACGATCGGACCGCTCTGGACGTCGTACTGTCGCACTTCGGACGCCTTCAATGCCCGGCCGGTGAGGCAGCCGATGACGACGACTTCCACAGAATCCTTGGGAATGCGAGGTTTCTCCTGCGATCCCTCCTGGGGAATGAACGTGGCGAGCGTCAACGCGAGGACGAGGTGAATCATGACGACTTCCTTCCAGAACGAGCAGGGGACTGGCTCCTCGAAGATAACACGAATAAAAAGCTCTTCACGCCCGCCAAATTCGTGTCCATCAGTTGGCCGTCATGGACGAGTTGAGACTGTCGTTTCGGCGGCTCATCAACAGTGTCGTGCAATCAGGATCGAGGTTTCAGCGATAGATTCCTGGACCGCCTGAGATCCGAAAAGTCCGGCATGTACGTTTTCAGGCCGAGGCGCGGCGTGTTCTTCGAGTAGCCTGCGACGAGTTGCTCGTGATAGCGGCCCGGAAAGAAATCGAACGCATCCTTCATGTCTGCGTCGATGAGTTGAAGATCCGCATCGCTCATCGTGAGCTTGCCGAACCGAATGGTTCCGCCGGAGAAGTAGACGTAGTTGCGAGCGCGCGCGTCCGGCGGATGCAAGTCGGGCACGCGCTCGCCTTCAGCCGGCGCGAACGTCTGCACGAGGCGATTGCCAACGACAGCAACGCGGCTCAGACGTCCCGTGATTTCCGGCGGCGGCAGCACCTGACCCACGGTAATGATGATGTCGTTGTCACTCGCCGTGAGGCCACGGCGGCGCTCGAGGTTGGCGAGATCATCGAGCTCGAGACCAAACATGGCGAGGAGCCCCTTTACGGGCACTCCGGCAGCCTTCATCGAGTCCATGTGGAACTTGAGGCGGCCGTCCGTCGTCGCTGAGACAGATGCCTTCATCGAGAAGGGCACGTCGATTGCTTTGTCGAGCTTACCGCTCTGCTCGAGTCGCCCGTCCCCGGTGGCCTTGACCTCGAGATCTTTCAGCGGCGCGCCCTCGTAGCCGAACACGTGCCGATTCATCAGCGTGCTGAGGCTCTGCATGTCGATCGCCATCGTTGCGGACGACACTTTCAACACATACGAACGCCCATCGTCAAAGACGGGCGGGCGGCCGGGCGACTTGCTGATCATCTCGCCGCGCAGCCGGTCGATGGCGAGGACGATGCCGTCATCGACATGCAATTGCACGTTGCGCATCTCGATCTGCACCGGGGGAGTGGGCGAAGGAGGGGACGTAGGAAGAGCATCGGACCGGGCGGGAGCAAGTTGGGCTGGTTGCGCCTTGGTGGGCTCATCTGCACAAGAGGTCAGCAGTGCCAGACCGAGCGCGATGCACCCCAGGCCGAGACGCATGTCGGGTCTGCCGCAATTGGCGTACCAATCGCAGATCGGCATCTGCAATCCAATGAAAAAGCCCGCCTGAAAATCAGGCGGGCCTTGAAAAATAATCCCGGCAGTGACCTACTCTCCCACGCAGTTTCCCACGCAGTACCATCGGCGGTAGAGAGCTTAACTTCCGTGTTCGGAATGGGAACGGGTGTGACCCCTCTCCTATGACCACCGGGAAAAGCGCCTGCGGCTGCGGCCGAGCGCGGATGCGCGAGGCCGCCGCGAGCGGGGGTGGGGCCCCGCGAGCACTAAGAAATGCTGACGGGCCTGTCTCCCAGCATGCAGGCTCAATTGGTTGCCTGGGGTCCGAGGCCGGCGCGCGAAGCGTTGCTTCGCGGAATCCACCGGACTCGATCGTCCCAGACTATCTTGTCAAAGAGCGTGTTGCCAATTCGTGCACGCCCGACCTGAAGGTCTGGCCTACTTGTCCCGCCGAAGCCCAAGGGCGCGAAGGCGGACAGCTGAATATCCTGCAAACGGTAGTTCTTTCTTCGCACATTACACACGCAGCATCGTGTGCACTGAGTAGGTCCGGCTAAAGCCGGACTCTACGATAAGAGATTATGGTCAAGCCTCACGGCTGATTAGTATCGGTTAGCTCCACACATCGCTGTGCTTCCACACCCGACCTATTGCCTGGTAATCTTCCAGGAGCCTTTAGAGGTCTTGCGACCTGGGAGATCTCATCTTGTGGAGGGTTTCACGCTTAGATGCCTTCAGCGTTTCTCCCGTCCGCACGTAGCTACCGAGCGCTGCCACTGGCGTGACAACTCGTACACTAGAGGTGCGTCCATCCCGGTCCTCTCGGTACTAAGGACAGCCCCACTCAAATCTCCTCCGCCCATGACAGATAGGGACCGAACTGTCTCGCGACGTTCTAAACCCAGCTCACGTACCGCTTTAACCGGCGAACAGCCGGACCCTTGGAACCTGCTACAGCTCCAGGATGCGATGAGCCGACATCGAGGTGCCAAACCTGAGCGTCGATGTGAACTCTTGGCTCAGATCAGCCTGTTATCCCCGGCGTACCTTTTATCCGTTGAGCGATGGCCCTTCCATGCGGAACCACCGGATCACTAAGGCCTGGTTTCCCACCTGCTCGTCTTGTAGGACTCGCAGTCAAGCTCGCTTCTGCCTTTGCACTCTACGGCTGATTTCCAAACAGCCTGAGCGAACCTTCGCGCGCCTCCGTTACAGTTTAGGAGGCGACCGCCCCAGTCAAACTACCCACCTAGCAGTGTCCCTGACCTGGATGACAGATCGAGGTTAGAACGCCGGAGTGTCAAGGGTGGTATCTCACCGTTGGCTCCCCCGAGTCCGAGAACCCGGGTTCAAAGCCTCCCACCTATCCTGCGCATGACACGCCAGCATTCACTACTAAGATGTAGTAAAGGTGCACGGGGTCTTTCCGTCTAGTCACGGGCAACCGGCGTCTTCACCGGTACCACAAATTCGCAGTGCCCCTCGTTGAGACAGCGCCCAGATCATTACGCCATTCGTGCAGGTCGGAACTTACCCGACAAGGAATTTCGCTACCTTAGGACCGTTATAGTTACGGCCGCCGTTTACCGGGGCTTCAGCTCGAAGCTTCGCCTTGCGGCTGACCTCTCCCTTTAACCTTCCGGCACCGGGCAGGCGTCAGACCCTATACGTCGTGTTCGACTTAGCAGAGTCCTGTGTTTTTAGTAAACAGTTGCCTGGGCCTCTTTATTGCAACTCGTTCACGCACCCGAACGCGAAGTCCGGACACGTTAATCGAGCACCCCTTCTTCCGAAGTTACGGGGCCAATTTGCCGAGTTCCTAAACGAGGGTTCTCACTCGCGCCTGAGGATTTTCTCCTCGCCTACCTGTGTCGGTTTGCGGTACGGGTACCCATTTCACTCCTTAGAGGCTTTTCTCGGCAGCGTGGCGTCCGCGACTTTGCTGACCTTGCGGTCATCGACATGGCCCCTCAGGGAATGTGACCCACCGGATTTTCCTGGCGGATCCCCCTACAGACCTGAACCGACACGTCCAATCGTCGGCTCGCGTAGCCTCCTGCGTCCCCCCATCGTGATAACGTGAAATAGGTAGTTCCGGAATATTGACCGGATATCCATCCGCTACGCCTTTCGGCCTCGCGTTAGGACCCGACTGACCCTGAGCGGACGAACCTTCCTCAGGAAACCTTAGGCTTACGGCGGGGAAGATTCTCACTTCCCTTCTCGCTACTTATGCCGGCAGGGTCACTTCTCAACGCTCCACCAGTCCTCGCGGTCTGACTTCGCGGCATTGAGAACGCTCCTCTACCAAAACAATGTCCCGCAGGACAATGCATTCTACGGCTTCGGTCCTGTGCTTGAGCCCCGTTATATTGTCGGCCCAGAGCCGCTTGACCAGTGAGCTATTACGCTTTCTTTAAAGGATGGCTGCTTCTAAGCCAACCTCCTGGTTGTCTGAGCGTCTCCAGATCCTTTACCACTTAGCACAGAGTTAGGGACCTTAGCCGGTAGTCTGGGCTGTTTCCCTCTCGACAATGAAGCTTAGCCCCCACTGTCTGACTCCCGAGATACGTGTCGTTGGCATTCGCAGTTTGATTGGATTCAGTAAGCTGGTAAGCCCCCTAGTCCATTCAGTTCTCTACCACCAACGCCGACCTCTCGAGGCTATCCCTAAAGATATTTCGAGGAGAACGGGCAATCACGAGGTTTGATTAGCCTTTCACCCCTACCCTCAGCTCATCCAAGCTGTTTTCAACCAACACTGGTTCGGGCCTCCATACGGTGTTACCCGTACTTCACCCTGGCCAAGGGTAGATCACCTCGCTTCGCGTCTAATCCCAGCGACTTGTCGCCCATTTCGGACTCGCTTTCGCTTCGGCTCGCTTGCGCTTAACCTTGCCACTGAGATTAACTAGCCGGCTCATTATGCAAAAGGCACGCGGTCAGGCATTCCCGGACCGAAGTCCAGGCATAGCCCTCCCACTGCTTGTAGGCATACGGTTTCAGGTACTTTTTCACTCCCCTCGCAGGGGTTCTTTTCACCTTTCCCTCACGGTACTGGTTCACTATCGGTCGCCAGGGAGTATTTAGCCTTACGAGATGGTCCTCGTAGATTCCCGCGGGATTTCCCGTGTCCCGCGGTACTCAGGAACCTGTCGCGAGTCAGCACGATGTCGCCTACGGGGCTGTCACCCTCTGTGGCCGATCGTTCCAGATCGTTCGACTACCGTGCTGATTTGTAACTCGCCGGCTCTAAACCGGACAGGCCCTACAACCCCACCGTGCAAGCACGATGGTTTGGGCTATTCCGCGTTCGCTCGCCGCTACTAGCGGAATCACTGACTTGTTTTCTATTCCTCCAGGTACTGAGATGGTTCACTTCCCTGGGTTGTCTTCAGCCCACCTATGGATTCAGTGGGAGATCCTCAGGTATTAGCCTGAGTGGGTTGCCCCATTCGGAGATCCTCGGGTCAAAGCCTGTTTGCGGCTCACCGAAGCTTATCGCAGCTTACCACGTCCTTCATCGACTCCTGGCGCCAAGGCATTCACCGTACGCCCTTAGTAGCTTGACCATAGAAACTCGAAACTTACGCTCGCCGTTGCCCGTAGACCGTGGCCCGTTGTCCGTTGGATAACGGACTACGAGCTACGAATCACGAACCACGGCATGCGTCAGTTCCTTGCACACTGCATGTGTGTTGGTCCGCGTCCACCCGCTTGGCGCGAGCTTCGGCAAGACCTTTGTGGTCGGAAAAAACTACCGTTTGCAGGATATTCAGTTGTAAAGAGCGACGAACTTACTTTGACCGCCGGTGTTACGTCGCGGCCAATTTGATATGGAGAATACCGGGCTCGAACCGGTGACCTCCTGGTTGCAAACCAGGCGCTCTCCCAGCTGAGCTAATTCCCCGAAAATTCAGTTGCGGTGCTTGAGTTCGTGCGAGATGAAGAGAGGTAAGACCGGGCAGGTGTTACGACGACTTCATCACGCGCTAGGCACTACGCAATAACCACACTCCTTGTAGCTACCGGTGTGGTGTCCGCCTCCGCTGCCCGTGGCAGCTACGGCGAGACAGCCTTCGCCGGTTCACTGTCTATGTTACCGACTCGGCCTGCCTGGCCGTAGCCTCGCTGTCCAGCGAAGTGTCGGCGAGGCGAAGGCTGGTGGGCCTGAGTAGATTTGAACTACTGACCCCACGCTTATCAAGCGTGTGCTCTAACCAGCTGAGCTACAGGCCCAAACCTACTCTCGAGCCTACCGCATCTGTCAAAGAACCGGTCGAACCGATTCTTTCAAAACTAGATAGAACGTGCGTCGCACCATCCGTGTCCGTGACGCGCGGCTGAAGCCGCGCGCTCGGGATACCGATCGATCTTTTCAAGATATCGACCCAGGAGCGCGCGGCTTTAGCCGCGCGGGATCCGAAGAATCGACCATCTCTAGAAAGGAGGTGATCCAGCCACAGGTTCTCCTACAGCTACCTTGTTACGACTTCACCCCAATCACCGACCATACCTTAGGCGCTTACCTCCCTTGCGGGTTAGCGCGGCGACTTCTAGTACAGCCGGCTTTCGTGATGTGACGGGCGGTGTGTACAAGGCCCGGGAACGTATTCACCGCGGCGTGCTGATCCGCGATTACTAGCGATTCCAACTTCATGCAGGCGAGTTGCAGCCTGCAATCCGAACTGAGACCGGTTTTCTCCGATTAGCTCCCTCTTGCGAGATCGCGACGGTTTGTACCGGCCATTGTAGCACGTGTGTAGCCCCAGACATAAAGGCCATGCTGACTTGACGTCATCCCCACCTTCCTCCGGTTTATCACCGGCAGTCTCCGCAGAGTGCCCAGCTTAACCTGATGGCAACAGCGGACAAGGGTTGCGCTCGTTGCGGGACTTAACCCAACATCTCACGACACGAGCTGACGACAGCCATGCAGCACCTCGACATCGGCCCTTGCGGGAGCCGGCTTTCGCCGGATGTCCAATGCCGTTCGAGCCTGGGTAAGGTTCTTCGCGTTGCGTCGAATTGAACCACATGCTCCACCGCTTGTGCGGGCCCCCGTCAATTCCTTTGAGTTTCAGCCTTGCGACCGTACTCCCCAGGCGGAATGCTTAATGCGTTAGCTTCGGCACGACAGGGATCGATACCCGTCACACCAAGCATTCATCGTTTAGGGCCAGGACTACCGGGGTATCTAATCCCGTTTGCTCCCCTGGCTTTCGCTCATCAGCGTCAATGTCGGTCCAGGATGCCGCCTTCGCCACCGGTATTCCTCCAGATATCTACGCATTTCACCGCTACACCTGGAATTCTGCATCCCTCTCCCGAATTCAAGCCATCCAGTATCGGACGCAGTTCCCAGGTTGAGCCTGGGGATTTCACGTCCGACTTAGTTGGCCGCCTACGAGCCCTTTACGCCCAGTAATTCCGAACAACGCTTGCCCCCCCCGTATTACCGCGGCTGCTGGCACGGAGTTAGCCGGGGCTTCCTTTAGCGGTACCGTCAGCCACGAGGATTATTCACCCTCGTGAGTTTCTTCCCGCTCGACAGGAGTTTACGACCCGAAGATCTTCATCCTCCACGCGGCGTTGCGTCGTCAGGCTTGCGCCCATTGCGAACAATTCCCCACTGCTGCCTCCCGTAGGAGTCTGGGCCGTGTCTCAGTCCCAGTGTGTCCGTCCGCCCTCTCAGGCCGGATACTGATCGTAGCCTTGGTAGGCCATTACCCCACCAACTAGCTAATCAGGCGCGGGCCCCTCTTCAAGTGCCAGGTCTTGCGATCCCCGGCTTTGATCTCCACTCGTCCAAGAGCAGGATGTTATGCGGTATTAGCGTCCCTTTCGGGACGTTATCCCCCACTCGAAGGCAGGTCACCCACGTGTTACTCACCCGTTTGCCACTCTACTTACCCCTTGCGGGGCTTTCGCGTTCGACTTGCATGTGTTAGGCACGCCGCCAGCGTTGATTCTGAGCCAGGATCAAACTCTCAAGTTAAAGTGGTCGCTCCGCCTTCGCGCCTGACGGCGCTTCGGCGAAGCCAACTCGTTTAACGCGAGCGCCTGTTGATTGGCTCTTGCGTTGTTCAGTTCTATGTCAAGTAGAGCCCGGTCAAAACCGGACCCTTGAGATGGTTCGCGACCCCGCCCGGAAGCCGAACTGAGGCCCCCAGCCAGGGAATGCATCGCGCCACCCGCTGATACTCGACGGGTTGAGTCCGGCTTGAGGCCGGACCCGTAAAGTGCTTGCACGTTCTATCTAGTTTTCAAAGAACCGGCGAGCCGCCCGCCCCCGAGCCTCAGACCCCTTGCTTGCGCTCAGGAAAGACCAGAAGACGAGCTCGTTCCCCATCAGGAATTATCGTCGTCAGGGGAACCTTTCAATACTACAGAACCGTCACGACCCTGTCAACCCTTCTTCACGCCGCCGTCGCATTTTCTCTGCGCTCGCGCGCACAGCCCGATCGGCGACACACCATCGCTCCCGATGCGGTCGCGTGGGCTCTTTCGAGGAAGGACGGACGAGCTTGCGGAGGAATTCAGCGACAAAAAAATTTGCTGCGGTCGTTCCGAAGCAAATCTTCCAGCCGCCAGGCCGGGTCACGCTCGGTCCACTCAATATAGTGAACGCCGCAGGGACTGTCAACCTTGGCCCGCGTCGTCCTGCACTTCCGTCAGGCGATCGCCTTCGACGACGAAGACTCGCGCGCGCACCGCAAGGGCCGCTTCGCGCGCCCTGCTCAAGGCACTTTCGCGCGTCGCGTGCGTCACGTCCACCTGTCCCTTGTTCTGCATGATGATCCAGGCGTCGTCCTCGCCGCTGGCAACCGGGATCGTGCTGACGATCAGATCGCGCGGCGAGATCACGACGACCCGGCAGACGCGTCGCCCCACCTGCAGGAGAAATGGCTCCTGACGATCGACGGCTGTGCGGACCTGCGTGAACTTCTCTCCGTCGATGCGAACGGCGCCCTGCTGGACTTTTCGCGTCGCATCGCTGCCCGATTGCGCCATGCCCGTCTCGAGGAGCAGGTGCTCGATGAGCGTTCCTGCCAGCATCGCGCGTTCTGGCGCGTCCACCGGCGCCTCGCGTTTCGTGAACCGGCGCTCGAACTCGTCGGCCGCCGCGGCCGCTGCCTCAGCGCTGTGAAAGCCCGTGACGATGCGCGTGGCGAGATCGATCTTGGCCTGCTTCGGGTGCAGCTCGCCTTTGCTGACCGCGGTTCGCCGCTCGAGCACTTGCTCCGCGGTCAGGTCCGTCAGCAGCTCGTAGTACCTCCACATCAAATCGTCGGAGATCGACATCAGCTTGCCGAACATCTCGGACGGAGGCTCCGTGACGCCGACGTAGTTGCCCGTGCTCTTGGACATCTTCTCGACGCCGTCGAGGCCCTCGAGAAGCGGGGTCGTCATGACGATCTGCGGCTCGAGATCGAAGGCGGGCATGATGTCCCGGCCGACGTTCAGATTGAACAGCTGGTCGGTGCCGCCGAGCTCGACGTCGGCGTTGAGGAAGACCGAATCGTATGCCTGCGCGAGCGGGTACAGGAACTCGTGGATGGCGATCGGCTGCCCCGACTCGTATCGCTTCTTGAAATCACGACGCTCGAGCATCTGCGCCACGTTGTAGCGCGCAGCGAGCTTCACCCACCCGGCGCTTCCAAGGGCCTCCAGCCACTCGCTGTTGATGCGCACCTTCGTCTTGGCCGGGTCCAGGATCTTGAAAATCTGCGTCTTGTACGTTTCGGCGTTCTGGTCGATTTCCTCGCGCGTGAGCGGTGGACGCGTCTTCGAGCGGCCGGTCGGATCTCCGATCAGCGCCGTGAATGCGCCGACCACATAGATGACCGTGTGCCCGAGATCCTGAAAATGCTTCATCTTCCGAATCAGCACGGTGTGGCCGAGATGCAGATCGGGGGCCGTTGGATCGAAGCCTACCTTTACGACGAGCGGCTGGCCGGTTTTCGCCGATCGTTCGAGTTTCGCTCGCAGGTCTGCCATGCGGACGATGTCGACGCAGCGTGACGTGAGCAGCGCGAGTTGTTCATCGATAGTCATAGATCAATCGGATCTTTGCCGTGGTTCGTGGTTCGTGATCGTTAACTGACGGAGCTCGTAAACCGAAGGACTTGCTTGCCGATCAACGTTTGACGAGCAACGAACCGCGAACCACGGCACGCCGTCTTCGGCCCAGTATACGGCGGAGCGCGATAACATATCGGTATCGATGGGCGCCAGGCGGGGTGGATTCAATCGTCGAGATGCGCTGAAAGGCATGGCCCTGCTCGGGATTGGGGCGACCACGGGCGCGGCTGCGCACGGCTACATGTATGCGCGGCGGCACATCGAGGTCACACGCAGCGTGATGCCCGTCTCGGGCCTGCCGCTGTCCCTCGCCGGCTTGCGCATCGGGTTCCTGTCCGATCTTCACCGCAGCAGCACGGTTCCACACGAGCTGGTTGAAGACGCCGTTCGGCTGGTGCTTGCTGAAAAGCCTGACCTGATCGTGCTCGGCGGCGACTACGTGACCTGGGGCGAGCGGGGTTACGTCGAGCCTGCCGCCGAAGCGCTCGGGAAGCTGACGGCACCGCACGGCGTCTTCGCCGTGCTCGGGAATCATGACGACGATCGCGACATGCCGGCGGCTCTGATTGCCCGCGGCTTTACCGTGCTCCGTGACCAGCGGACCCAGGTGACGATCCGTGGCGAGCGTGTCGACTTCGCCGGCATTCGTTTCTGGACGCGCCGGGTCGTCGAGATCGCTTCCGTGATCAAGGGCGCGTCGCCGAACGTGATCCTGTTGGCGCACAATCCACGGCGGTTCGAGGAAGCCGCAGCGTTGTCCGTACCGGTGGTTCTCAGCGGCCACACGCACGGCGGTCAGATCGTGCTGCCGGGTGTCGGTCCGGTTGCCGGTCGAGATTTTCCGGTGTTGGCCGGCCAGCGCGCGGCGGGAGAACACCGCCATCTTCGTCACGCGCGGCGTCGGCACGGTCTGGGTGCCGGTCCGGATCAACTGCCCGCCGGAAGTGGCTATTCTGACCTTGCGGCCGCACGTGCACGATGAGGCCATGACCGTCGACGCACCGCTCGAGATGATCTCGCCTAGTCAGCAGTTTCGGGCGTGATCGGGCATCAGGAGGGTCTCCGGACGCCGGCTTGGAGGTCGTCCGCAATCGACGGTTGCGGAGCGGGTGCTCGTCCTGCTCCTGGCAAGTGCGATCTTTACCGTTCACGCGCGCTGGATTTTCGCGCATTTCTCGAACGATCCCTACCTCCTTGACAGCGGGTGGTTCGCGTATCTTTTCGAATCCAGGGATCCGCTGCTCCGCAATCCGTCGGTCATCAACGAGCTCAGTTACTACGCGCATCATCTGTCGCCCCACATCTTCCTGTTCGGGGCGCCTTTCCGGTCTCTGCAAGGATTCACGGGCGTCGAGATATTCGCCTACCACCAGGGGTTCTTCTTCGCGCTGGTCTTCGTCTCTCTCTACCTCATGGTCATGGGCGGCCGCCTGCGTCGCCGAGACCGAACTGCCGCCACGCTCACAGCCGTCCTGATCGGCGCGCTCAGCAATGTTCTCTTTCAAGCCGCGGCGTATCCTCATTTCGAGATCGCGATGTTCGCAGTGTCGTCGATGGCGCTGGCAGCATGGGTCAGCGAGTATCGACGGCTCTTCCTGCTAGGCCTCGTCTGGCTCCCGCTGATCCGGGAGGACGGCGGCCTTTTCTCGGCGTTCGTCTGCATGGTGTGCATGGCGCTGGAGTATGGATCCGGCCGACGCGACCATTTGCGAAAACTTGCGATCCTTGCGGTCACAGGAGTGATCGCGAGCGGTGGCGCGTTTGCCATCAAGACGGTCTTCTTCCCCGGTTTCGATGCGTTCACCGGCAATTTCGCCGGGCGCTCATGGGAACATCTGTCAGCCGGCTTCATGGTCGCGCGGCTACGGGCGATGTTCGGCAACGCGAACATCCTGCCGGTGCTGATCGGATCCGCCGTGCTTGCAACCCGCGATGTGAGATACGCCGCTGGGGTATTGCTGCTGTCGCCCTTGTATCTGGTCCATCTCATTTCGGTTCGCCCCGAGCACGGATCCTTTACGCTCTACTACGCGCTTCCCTGGCTGCTGGCGTGGGTGACGTGTTTGTGCGTGTTCGTAGAACGATCCAAGACGTCCGCGTCATCTGGCGCCGAGGCACTGGCCGTGCTGGTCCTGTCCGTGACCATGACAGCCCCACTGCAGTCAGCGGTGGGTGTGGACGGCAACTCCTGGTACATGCCGAGATCGGCACTCGAGAGGCCCGTAGTGGACATTGGCGAAGTGCGGGCCTTCGCCTTGTGGATAAGAGCGAACTTCCCGACAGCGGTCAGCGATCGCGGAACGGGTCGAAAGTATTGCGCATCGGCGGGGATGGCTGCACTCATACCGGACAATCTGACGCCCGCGGAACTTCTGGATCCGCGTGGCAACCCGTCAGAGTGCCGTACGATTCTGCTGCTGCGCGATGAAATGTATTACGACGTGCTCAGCAAACGGGCCGCAGCCCACAAGTTCAAGGTCGTTGCGAAACGTCACAATGCCGAACTGTGGTTCAGGGACGCTGATTAGTCGAAAGGATACCCCGCAGCAGAGACGAATCGCCGCCCGTCCAGGCGCCATCCTCCCGAGAGAACCTGCTTGACGGCTTCCGGATAGATGCGATGCTCCTCGATCAGGATGCGCGCCGACAACGTCTCGACGGTATCGTCGTCCCGCACGGGCACCGACGCCTGAACGACGATCGGGCCGCCGTCGAGCTCGCCGGTCACGATGTGCACGGTCGCACCGCTCACCTTTACCCCATGCTGGAGTGCCTGGCGTTGCGCGTCCACGCCGGGAAACGAGGGTAACAAGGAAGGATGAATGTTCAGAATCGCGTTCGGGAAGGCGTCCAGAAGCGACCGTCCGATGAGGCGCATGAAGCCCGCGAGGCACACGAGCGAGACGCCACGTTCAAGAAGGGCGCTTGCCAGCGCGCCGTCGAAGGCCTCCCGCGTGGCGAACGCGCGGTGATCGATAATCAGCGTCTCGATTCCCGCCTGGTTGGCGCGCTCAAGGGCTTGCGCGTCTGCGCGGTTCGAGATCACTACGCCGATACGCACATCGAGCCGACGCTCCGAGACGGCATCAACCAACGCCTGAAGATTCGTGCCACGGCCCGAGACCAGCACGCCAATCGTCTTCACGCGTAGACGACGCCTTCACCGCCGGTGCGCACGTCACCGATCATGACGGCGCCAGTTTCACCGGCGGCGGCAAGCGCCCGCCGGAGTTCCTCTTCGCGCCCGGCGTCACACGCGACGATCAGGCCGATTCCCATGTTGAACGTGCGCAGCATATCGGCGTCCGGAACCTGACCGGTCCTCTGCAGCCAATGGAAGATGGGCGGGACGTTCCAGCGCGAGCGGTCGATTCGCGCGTGGATGCCGTCGCGGAGGATTCGCGGGAGATTGTCGGTAATCCCTCCGCCAGTGATGTGCGCCATACCCTTGATGAGACCGGACGACAGCAGAGGTCTGATCACCGGCAGGTACGAGCGGTGTGGCGTCAGCAGGATGTCACCTATGCGGCCGCCCAGCTCGGGAACGATGCTGTCCGCGCGCAATCCGGCGATGTCGAACGCGATCCGCCGCGCGAGTGAATACCCGTTCGTGTGCAGCCCGCTGGACGGCAAGCCGACGAGCACGTCGCCGGCTGCGATCGTGCGTCCGTCGATCAGACGATCGCGCGCCACCGCGCCGACGATGAAGCCCGCGACGTCATACTCGCCGTCCGCATAAAAACCGGGCATCTCCGCTGTTTCACCGCCCAACAGCGCGCACCCGTTTTCGCGGCAGGCAGCGGCCAGACCTTCGACGATTTGAACGGCAACGTCAGGATCGAGCCGCCCTGTCGCCAGGTAGTCCAGGAAGAACAGCGGCTCAGCGCCCTGCACCAGGATGTCGTTGACGCAGTGATTGACCAGATCGCGTCCGATGGTCCGGTGGCTGCCGGTCATGAACGCGACGCGCAGCTTGGTGCCGACGCCGTCCGCACTCGCGACCAGCACAGCGTCGCGAACGCCGGCGGCAGACATGGCGAACAGGCCGCCGAACGACCCGATCTCGGACAAGACGCCGGGCGTGAACGTGCCGCGGGCCAGCGTGCGGATTCGCCGCACCACTTCGTTGCCGGCATCGATGTCGACACCGGACTGCTTGTATTCCATCCTCAGAATTCCAGCTTGAGCACCAGCGCCTCGGCCACCTTGCGTGCGGCGGAGCCTTGAGGAGCCTGCCAGTACGCACGCCGGACGGTCACGAAGAAACGCTCTTCCTCGAAATCCTCTTCGAGCATGTCGAACGCCTCGCGGAGCAGTTCGATGGCCGGATCGATCATCCCGTCGCGCTCGAGCACCTTCAGGAGCACTGGTGTGTTGCGCAGCGCCACGGTCCCAACTGCGAGTGCGATCGCCGCCCTTGCGGGATCGCGCGTTGGCGCACCCAGCACGATCAGCTCCACGAGCGCCTGCTCGCGCCCTGACTGAGCCAGCGCTTCCATCGCGTTCGCCGACGAGCGGAGCAAGTCCTGATAGCCAGTCGTGGCGATCGAGAACTGCAGCGACTTCGAGATGTACGCCTGATGAGAGTCGCAGTTGATGCCGAGCAGGCAGATGGAAGCCGCAATCGAGGGCTGCGATTCTCGTGGCGCGCTCCGCTGAAGCTGCGCCAGCAGCGGCAATGATGTCTTGTTGCCTATCTTCCCCAGCGCCAGCGCCGCGTCGTCCTGCAGCGGACCATCGGTCTTGGCCACTTCCGTGAGCGGCGCGAGCGCCTGCGTGCCGCGATAGTCGCCGAGCGCTTCGATCACGGCGCTGCGAAAGAACGCCTGGCCTTTCATGACCAGGCCGGCCATGGTTTCCTTCGCCTTGGGGTCGTCGCGGTAGGCAGCGATGGCCCGTGTCAACGCCGGTCTGACGAACTCGGATTCCTCGCGCGAGAGCGCGGCGATGAGCTTGGGGAGAACGGCCGGATCCTGGTTGTGCTCGAAGAAAGTGTAGGCAACGCTGCGAAGGCGATCGTTCGGATCGGGTAACACCTTCGCCATGACCTCGCGCGTCCGCGGATCGTTGAAACCCGAGAGCAGTACGAGCGCGCGAAACTTGACGTAGCCGTCGGCATGCTTCTCCACGGCCTGCAGGAGCGCGGGCACGGCGATCTCGGGAGCCGCACGGCGAACGGTGCGAGCGGCACGCATGCGTATCGGGAAATCGAGATTGCCGAACTCATCGATCGCAGCACGAACCTGCTCAGGCGTGGAGGGCGCCCCGGGGTCCGGCGGACGCTGGGCCGCCGTCGGGGCGGCAGCCTGATCGCGCGTTCCGCTGAGTGTCGCGGGCGCCCCCAGAATCAAGACTGAAACCAGCGAGACGGCGAGACAGCGCGTCATGAGTCGGGCGGAACCGAACGGCTCAGTCAACGGCCTTGAGCGCAAGCTGGAGATAGGCTTGCTCGTCGCGGGGGAAGGCGACCGGATAGATTCCGGTGTAGCACGACGTGCAGTATGACCCCTGCTGGTCGCCAACGGCCTGCCGCAACCCCTCGAGACTGAGGTAAGCAAGGCTGTCGGCTTCAACATACCGGCGGATTTCGTCAATGGAATGGGACGACGCGATCAACTCGGTCCGGCTGGGAGTGTCGACGCCGTAGAAACACGGCGAGACTGTTGGCGGGCAGCTGATGCGCAGGTGCACTTCACGCGCTCCCGCCGCCTTCACCATCTTGACGATTTTCCGGCTCGTCGTCCCGCGCACGATCGAGTCGTCCAGCAGGATGACGCGCTTGCCCTCGAGGATGCTGCGGACAGGATTCAGCTTCACGCGAACGCTGAAATGCCGAATCGACTGTTGCGGCTGAATGAACGTGCGCCCGATGTAGTGATTGCGGATCAGCCCCATCTTCATCGGAAGCCCGGCCTCTTCGGCGTACCCGATGGCAGCGCAGACGCCGGAGTCAGGGATCGGCACCACGACGTCGGCCCCTGTCGGCGCCTCGCGGGCCAGGATTCTACCGAGCTCGGTCCGCACCTCGTTGACGCTTCGGCCGAAGACGTAGCTGTCAGGCCGCGCGAAGTACACGTGCTCGAACACGCAATGGGACAGCGGCTGCGGCGGGAATGGCTTGATCGACCGCAGACCGCCGTCGCTGATGATCAGCACCTCGCCCGGTTCGACGTCGCGCACGTAGGTGGCGCCAATCAGGTCCAGCGCGCAGGTCTCCGAACAGACGATCCAGGCGTCCCCAAGCCTGCCGACCGCGAGCGGCCGGAAGCCGTGCGGATCGCGGGCGGCGATCAGGCGGTTCTTGGTGAGGAGGGCGAGCGAGTACGCGCCGCGAATCTGAGCGATGGACTCGACGAGGGCATCCTCGACACTGGGGGCTCTCGATCGGGCATAGAGGTGCAGAATGACCTCCGTATCGCTATTCGTCTGGAAAATCGATCCCGCGCGGACGAGCTCATCGCGCAACTCACGCGCATTGACGAGATTGCCGTTGTGGCCGACCGCTATCTGGCCGTGGGCGCAATCGATGAGAAACGGTTGCGCGTTCTCGAGCTTGCTTTCGCCAGCCGTTGAGTACCGTGTGTGACCGATGGCGATGTGCCCCGACAGCTTCTCGAGCGTCTGTTCGTTGAAGGCCTCGGCCACCTGCCCCATGGCCCTCGTCACGCGAAGACGCTCGCCGTCGGCTGCGGCGATGCCGGCGCTTTCCTGCCCGCGATGCTGCAGGGCATACAGGCCCAGATATGTGAGGTTGGCAGCTTCGGGGTGCCCGAAGATGCCAAAGACGCCACACTCGTCTTTAAATTTGATCCATGGGTCGCTCGCGCCTTCGGCGCTCGCTGGTTAGCTCCGCTCTTGCCCATCTTGCGGCGACAGGTCACAGGCGCTGACGCTCGCTGGTTGGTTCCGTTCTTTCCAGTGCAACCATCTTACGCTGCCCGGCCGGCGAAATGTCGTTCGAGCGCTGTCTTCCAGATCTGTTCAGCTTCCGCCAACGCAACCTCGATCGCGATCTCGCCGGCAACGGCGATCCTGATCGCTGGTCCTCCCGTTCGTCCGATTGCAAGTGCCGGCACGCCAATCTTGATGGCCATCTCCATCAGCGCCTGCCGATCGGAAGGCCGCACGGTCACGACGGCGCGCGACGCCGACTCCCCGAAGAGCGTCGCCGCCAGGCCTGGTGCGGCCGCCGGCACATCGACCTCGAGGCCAATGCCGCCGCTGTCGAACGCGCTCTCGGCCAGCGTAACGGCGATCCCGCCGTCCGAGCAGTCATGCGCCGACTGAAGAAGGCCGGCAGCAGCCGCCTTCGTCAGCAGGGAAATCAGCGACCGCTCGCGGTTCAGATCGAGCGCGGGCGGTGCTCCCTTGACGAGCCCGTGGACGGCCTTCAGGAACTCGCTGCCCCCGAGCTCGCCAAAACCCTCGCCGAGGAGGACGATCTCGTCGCCCGCGGCTCGAAATGTCCGCGCCAGCGCGCGGCTCGCGTCCTCTATCAAGCCGACCACGCCGATGACAGGCGTCGGATAGATTGCGCGCCCGTCGGTCTCGTTGTACAGGCTGACGTTTCCGCCGGTGATCGGAATGTCGAGGGCGCGACAGGCGTCCGCCAGACCTTCGACGGCCTCGACGAACTGCCACATGATCTCGGGCCGTTCGGGATTTCCGAAATTCAGGCAGTTGGTACCGCCGAGCGGCACTCCACCGGCACAAGCGACGTTACGCGCGGCTTCTGCCAGCGCCAGCATCGCGCCCCGGCGCGGATCGAGGTAACAGTAGCGTCCGTTCCCATCCGTGGACAACGCCAGTGCCCGGTTCGTGCCCTTGATGCGCACGACCCCGGCGCCCATGCCGGCGAGGACGATGGAGTTCGTGCGCACCATGTGGTCGTACTGCCGATACACCCAGCGCTTGCTGGCGATCGTCGGCGACGCGAGCAGAACCTTCAGCGCATCCACCGGCGAGGGGCCCGGCGGCAACGTGCGGAGGTCCAGTTGCGTGACCTCATCGATGTACGCGGGACGTTCGGTCGGCCGATCGTAGACAGGCGCTTCGTCGACGAGGGCGGTGTTCGGAATCTCGGCGACCACGCGTCCGTGATCCTTGACCCGCAGCAGGCCATCGTCGGTAACCTGACCGATGTGCGCCGCGTGGAGATCCCACTTTTCGAAGATCGCTTCGACCTCGTGCTCCCGTCCCTTCTTCACGACGAGCAGCATACGCTCCTGCGACTCGGACAGCATGATCTCGTAGGGGGTCATGCCGGTCTCGCGCTGCGGAACGTCTTTCACGTCGATCTCGATGCCGCTGCCGCCGCGCGCTCCCATCTCGGAGGTGGAGCACGTGAGGCCTGCCGCGCCCATATCCTGCACCCCGATGAGCGCATCCGTCTTCATCAGCTCGAGGCACGCTTCGAGCAGCAGCTTCTCCATGAAAGGATCGCCGACCTGCACGGCCGGACGCTTCTCCGACGTCTTCTCGTCGAACTCCGCCGAAGCCATCGTCGCACCGTGAATCCCATCGCGGCCCGTCTTGGCGCCAACGTAGTAGACCGGATTGCCAATCCCTGCAGCCCGGCCCTTGACCAGGGCGTCGGTTTTCGCAATTCCCAGACAGAGGACGTTCACAAGCGGGTTTCCGGCGTACGGCAGCTCGAAGGCGATCTCTCCGCCGACCGTCGGGATTCCGATGCTGTTGCCGTAACCGGCGATTCCAGCGACGACGCCTTCGACGATTCGCCTGGTGCGGGCACCGTCGGGGCCGTCCATCGGACCGAAACGCAGCGAGTTCATCAGCGCGATGGGACGGGCGCCCATCGTGAAGATGTCTCGAATGATCCCGCCGACACCCGTCGCTGCGCCCTGGTAGGGCTCGATGAACGACGGGTGATTGTGCGATTCGATCTTGAAGACCGCCGCCAGCCCGTCGCCGATGTCCACGGCGCCAGCGTTCTCGCCGGGGCCCTGCAGGACGCGCGGGCTCTTGGTTGGCAGCTTGCGCAAATGGATGCGCGAGCTCTTGTAGCTGCAGTGCTCCGACCACATGACGGAGAAGATGCCGATCTCCGTCTCTGACGGCTCGCGTCCAAGCGAGCGCACGATACGGTCGTATTCGGCCGGCGTGAGGCCGTGACGTTCGAGTAGGGCGGTGTCGACAGGGCTCATGATCGGGTCAGCAGAAAAAAGGCGATGAGGACGTCGGTGGCAGCCACCAGCAGCAGGCAGACCCCGAGCGTGCTTCGCGACGACTCTTCAATCGCCACGAGCCCGGCCAGCGTCGCTGCACCAAAACCGGCGAACAAGAACGCGCTGAAGAACAACGACCGGACGACGATCGCGCGGCTGTGCGGCGTCACGTCAGGCCGAGCGCAGCGCGCCGTGATCGGCCAGCGCGGCCGCCACGGATTCGAACATCACGAGACCGTCCGCGCTGCCCAGCATTCCTTCGCACGCCCGCTCGGGGTGCGGCATCAACCCGACGACATTGCGCGACTCGTTGCAGATGCCGGCAATGTTGTGCGCGGCGCCGTTAGGGTTGGCGGCATCGGTGATCTCGCCATCCGGCGTGCAATAGCGGAACACCACGCGGCCGGACTGTTCCAGCTGCTGGAGCGTCTCCGGATCGGCGAAATAGTTACCTTCGCCATGCGCGATGGGCAGGCTCAGGACCTGGCCCTTCGACGCCTTGCCGGTGAACGGCGTGTCGATCTGCTCGACGCGAACGCAGACGTGCTCGCAATGAAACTTCAGATCGCGGTTCCTCAGCATGGCGCCGGGAAGAAGGCCGCTTTCGAGCAGGATCTGAAACCCGTTGCAGATGCCGAGGACCGGCCCGCCGCGACGCGCAAACTCCGTGACCGCGGTCATCACCGGCGAGAATCGAGCAATCGCACCAGTGCGCAGGTAGTCGCCGTGCGAAAAGCCACCGGGAAGGATGACCACGTCGGCCCCGCCCAGGGTCACGTCCTTGTGCCACACGAACGTCGCGTCGGCGCCCAACACGTGCCGAGCCGTGTGATACGCGTCGTGATCGCAATTGGAACCGGGAAAGACGACGATGGCAAATTTCATTTTTTCCTCTGCCGGGCAGAACCTGAGGCTTTCCTATTCGACCTCTATTCGGTAACTCTCGATCACGGGATTCGCCAGGAGCTTGTCGGCGACTTCGGCCGCCAGCGCACGCGCTTGATCGGGCGATTTCGACGCGAGCTCGAGCTCGAAGTACTTGCCCTGACGCACGTCGCCCACGTTCGTATAGCCCATCGAGTGCAGGGCGTCGGCGATGGTCTGACCCTGCGGATCGAAGACCGATGGTTTGAGTGTGACGAAGACTCTGGCTTTGATTGTTTGCATACTCGCAGCCGCTCTACACTGCCGCCGGCACTGACCGGAATACGCGCTCGAAGATGGCGTCCACGTTGCGCAGCTGATCGTCGAGATCGAACGCCTTTTCGACCTCAGCCGGCGTCAGCACCTTCATGAGGTCCGCGTCCGCGAGCAGCAGCCCCTTGAAGTCGCGCTTCTCGTGGAACGCGCGCATGGCGTTGCGCTGGACCCACTCGTAGGCCTGCTCTCGCGATACACCGCGGCGCGCGAGCTCGAGCAGGACGGTGCCGGAAAACACGACGCCGCGGGACCGCTCGAGGTTTTCCTTCATCCGATCCGGATACACGACCATGCCGCGGACGATGCGGGTGAAGCGGCGCAGCATGTGATCGAGCGCGATGAAACTGTCCGGCAGGATCACGCGTTCGACCGACGAATGCGAAATGTCTCGTTCGTGCCAGAGCGCGATGTTCTCGAGCGCCGCCATGGCGTTTCCGCGGATCAACCGCGCCAGCCCGGTAATCTGTTCGCAGCCGATCGGGTTGCGCTTGTGAGGCATGGCGGACGAACCCTTCTGCCCCTTGCCGAACGGCTCCTCGACCTCGCCGATCTCGGTCTTCTGCAGACCGCGGATCTCCAGCGCGAACTTCTCGAGCGACGCGGCCGTGATCGCCAGGGCCATCATCAGCTCGGCGTGCCGATCGCGCTGGATGACCTGTGACGAGACCGGCGCCGGCGTCAGGTCGAGCCGCTCGCAGACTCGCGCCTCGATTGCCGGATCCAGATGCGCAAAGGTCCCCACGGCGCCGGAAATCTTCCCGACCGACACGATCTCCTTGGCGCGCAGCACGCGATCGAGGTCGCGCTGCAATTCCGCATACCACAGCGCCAGCTTCACGCCGAGGGTCATCGGCTCGGCATGCACGCCATGCGTGCGCCCGATCATCGGCGTCCGGCGATGCTCCTCGGCCCGTTCGCGGACCGCTTCCATCAGGCCGGCGATGCCCTTGACGATGAGCCCGGCCGCCTCGCGCATCTGCAGCGCCTGCGCGGTATCGATGACGTCGGAAGAGGTCAGGCCGAAGTGCAGCCAGCGTGCCGACGGCCCCACTTTCTCGGCCACCGCCGTCGTGAACGCAATGACGTCGTGCTGCGTCGTCTGTTCGATCTGCTCGATACGATCGATATCGAACGCGGCGCGTGCACGAAGGTCGCGTGCGGCGTCAGGAGGAATGATGCCGGCCTCGGCCATCGCATCGGCGGCCGCCAGCTCGACATCGAGCCAGGTCTCGTACCGGCGCTGATCGCTCCAGATCGCGCCCATTTCAGGATGGGTGTACCGTCTAATCATTCATCTCTCGAGAGAGGTTGCCTCAAACGCCGCACGAACTCTGTAACGCCCTTCCAACTCCCAAGGGGACCAGCGGCGACCCGGTGAAACTCATTGGGAGTAGGGCGTTGGCAATTGGGAGCTTCCGTTTCTATCCCAGGTCGAGCCTGATCCCGCGTAACCGACGGAATCGAAGGTCCGAGTACCGTGGCCGCCAGCGATCCGTTCGAGAACAGATCTGACGCGACGCGCCGGACGTCGTCCACTGTGACCCGCTGGACACCGGCCAGCGTTTCGTCCAGGCCGAAGTGCCGATCGAAGTAGATCTCCTGCCGGGCCAGATGCGACATGCGGCTCGCGGTGTTCTCGAGGCTCAACATCAGGCTGCCTTTGAGGTGATCCTGCGCGCGGCGCAACTCCGATTCCGGCACCGGCTCGCGCTTGAGCTGTCTGAGCTCCTCGACACACAGGTCGATGACCTCGCCGACCGCTTCGTTCGAGCAACCGGCGTAAATCGTGATGTTCCCGGCGTCGCGATACGCGCTCAAGCCGCTGAATACCGAGTACGCCAGCCCGCGCTTCTCCCTGACGTTCTGGAACAGGCGCGAGCTCATCGACCCGCCCAGAATCGTGTTCAGGATGTAGCTGACGTATCTATCTTCGTGGCTTTGCGGGTAACTGTCAGTGCCAAGACAGACATGGCTCTGTTCGAGCTCCTTCGTCCGTGTGATGACCTGCGGCACGACCTTCGGCGCCTGCTGCGTGAACGTCTCGCCGTTCGACGAAACGGACTGGAACGCACGCGACACCAGGTCCCGAAGCTGACCGTGATCGAGGTTGCCCGCCGCCGAGATGATCATGTTCGGCGCGACATAGGCGCCGCGGAAGTAATCGCTGAGTGAGTCCCAGGTCAGCGACTCGACGGTCTCTTTCGAGCCGAGAATCGGTCGGCCGAGCGGATGCCCCTCCCAGAAGTGCTGCGTGAAGAGCTCGTGCACGAGGTCGTCCGGCGTGTCCTCGACCATCTTGATCTCTTCGAGGATCACTTTCTTCTCGCGCTCGATTTCTTCGAGGGGAAAAGCCGGACGAAGGACGATGTCCGAGAGCAGATCGACCGCGAGCGGCAAGTGCTCGTCGAGCACCTTGATGTAGTAACTCGCGTATTCCTTCGCGGTGAACGCGTCGAGCTGACCGCCGATGGAATCGATCGACTGGGCGATGTCTTCGGCGCTGCGGGAATCTGTTCCCTTGAAAAGCATGTGCTCGACGAAGTGGGCGATGCCACTGCGTGCGTCGGTCTCATGACGTGACCCGCGCATCAGCCACACGCCGATCGTCACCGATCGGACCTGGGGCATCCGCTCCGTGATCAGACGGAGGCCGTTATCCAGGACTTCGCGAACAACCATGCCTTGTGAAGAAGCGGGCATTCCTGCCGGAGCGACAATCGCAAGTTCTTGCGTTAGAGGGATTTAACAGAACCGCCCAAAAACGAAAGCATATCACGCGGCAAGCGTCCCGTTCAACAGACGGACTCGGCCGTGAACGCAGTCACCTGCATAGTAAAATAAGAGATCCTCCCGGGCGCCACGGCGCAGGCTCATGACCATCGACTCTCGACCTGACATCGGCGAATTCGATTTGGCAGAGCTGGAAGATGCGCTCGCCGGTTCCGGCGCGCCGCGATTCCACGCTCGCCAGATCTTTCAATGGATCCACCGGCGCGGTGTGACCGATTTCGACTCGATGACCGACCTGGGCCGCGCGCTCAGGCTTCGCCTCGACGATGAATTCCGTGTCTCTACACCTGAGGTGGCGAGAACCGAGCGATCCGTCGACGGCACGGTCAAATTCCTGCTTCAGCTGGCCGACGGCAACCTGATCGAGTCCGTCTACATCCCCGACACGCCCTCGAACACGTTCTGCCTGTCGACACAGGTCGGATGCGCGATGCGATGCGCATTCTGCCTCACCGGGAAGATGGGGATCGTCCGCAACCTCAGCGCCGGCGAAATCGTCGGCCAGGTGCGGGTGCTCGCGCGCGAGCTCGGCATGCTCAGCCAGCGCTTCAACATCGTGCTGATGGGCATGGGCGAACCCCTGCACAACTACGACGAGACGATGAAGGCGCTCCGGATTCTCGCCAGCGAGCACGGGCTGTCCGTCTCTCCGCGGCGGGTGACGCTTTCAACTGTGGGAGTCTTGCCAGCGCTCGAGCGGCTCGCCACCGAACCACTGATGCCGAACCTGGCAATCTCGCTGCACTCGACGACCGAAGACCAGCGTGACGCCCTCGTGCCCATCAACCGGAAGTACGGGCTGAAGGAACTGCTGGATGCCTGCCGGCGGTTCCCGCTGAAGCGCCGGAATCGCATCACGTTCGAGTACGTGATGTTGAGGGATGTGAACGACACGCCGGAGGACGCCCGGCGGCTGGTGAAACTGCTGAGCGGCATCAAGAGCAAGGTGAACCTCCTCCCCCTCAACGAAGCGGCTGGCATCCCCTTCGAACGGCCGTCGGACGACACGGTCAATCGCTTCGCGCAGATTCTTGCCGATCACCACGTGACGGTGTCGGTGCGGAAGTCGCGCGGTCGCGATATTCGCGCCGCTTGCGGTCAGCTGATCACCGAGTCGAGCCGCAGCACCCCGGGTCAGCGACTGGCGTCGTTGATGTCCACCAGCATGGGTTGATTCGCGAACACGGCCGAACTGCGTACTCGCGACACGCCCGACATTGCTCATTCCTGACACGCCAGCCCTTGCTTATTTGCGGGACCTTGCTTATTAGCAGGACGCCCGGCGCCTATTAGCAAGACGCCCGATGCTTATTAGCAAGACGCCCGACCTGAAGGTCGGGCCTACGGGTACAGGTTGGCGGTGACCTCGTCGTGGATGAGGACCCGGACCCGTTTGTTCCGTAAGAGGCCGTCCGGGATCCTCAGCTTCAAGTAGTTGTCGGTGACCACGATCGTCCCGTCGTCGATCGTGAGCGCGGGGCGAATCGTTCCGATTTGGGCCGATCGGAAGCGCCGCGACAATTCGGCGCCGATCTGACGAAGCCGTGCGGCGCGCCCGCGAATCATCGGCGGCGGTACTTTGTCAGCCATGGCGGTCGCAGCCGTGCCGGGCCGATCGGAATAGGGAAACACGTGGACGTGCGACAGCGGCGAAGACGGAAGGTACGAGAGATTTGCCTCGAACTCTTCGTCCGTTTCGCCGGGAAAGCCGGCGATCAGGTCCGAACCGATCGAGACGTGCGGCAGCCGTTCGACCAGGGCGTCAGTCAGCCGCTTGTAGAAATCGAGACTGTAGGGCCGCCGCATTCGCCGGAGCACGGGATTGCTCGCGTGTTGCAGTGGCAGGTGGAAATGCGGTGCGAACCGGCCTCCGCTGCCGGCGACGAGCTCGACAATCTCGGGCGTGCAATCCATCGGCTCGAGGGAGCTGATCCGGAACGTGAGGTCCTCGTCCAACTCGGACAGCGCGCGCAACAGGTCGATCAATCCGACGCGCGGCTCGAGATCACGGCCGTAGGATCCCAGGTGAACGCCGGTGAGCGCGATCTCGAGAAAGCCGGCGGCTGCGATTCGCCGGACCTCGCGAAGCAGGTCCGCGATGTCCACGCTGCGCGCTGCCCCACGCGTTGCCGGGATGATGCAGTAGCTGCAGTGCTCTTCACACCCCGTCTGCACGCGCAACGTAAAAGCGGTCCGTCCGGCGACACCAGGTTCGATCGCGGCGCCGCAGCCCCCGTCACCATCTCCGAACCGCTCTGCCGTGCTCAGGTCGAATGACGAAGCGATGGCTTCCAGCACTCGCTCCTTGCGCGGGTTGGGCACGATGCGGACGACGCCCGGAAGCGTCGCGACATCCTCGGGCTGACGCGTCGCGTAGCAGCCGGTGACCACGATGCGCGCGGCAGGGTTCTCGCGCGCGATGCGTCGAATGGTCTGGCGGGCACCCTGGTCGGCCGTCGCTGTGACCGAACAGGTGTTGACGACGACCACGTCAGCCTCGGCGGGTGGCGCGTCGACCGCACCCCGCGCCCGCAGGTCCTCTTCGATGCGAAGGGAATCTGCCTGGTTGACGCGGCACCCGAAGGTGACGAGGGAGTACTTCACGGAGTATCAGCAGGGCGGGACGCGAGCCGCGCGGCAGCCTGCTCGACTTTCTCCGCCAGTTTCGCCTTGTAGGCCACCAGCTTCGAAGCGATCTGCGGATCGCCGACGGCGAGGATCTGCGCGGCGAGCACGCCGGCGTTCGACGCACCAGGCTTGCCAATGGACACCGTCGCGACGGGCACCCCGGGTGGCATTTGCACCGTCGACAACAGCGCGTCCAGCCCTTTGAGCGCCGACGAGTCGATCGGTACGCCGATCACGGGCATCGTCGTATGTGCCGCCACGACCCCCGCCAGGTGCGCCGCGGCGCCCGCGCCCACCACGAACACTTTCACGCCGCGTCCCGGCGCTTCCGAGACGAGACGCATCACGCGCTCGGGCGAACGGTGCGCAGAAGCGACGGTCATCTCGCACGCGATTCCAAATTCCTTCAGCGTATCGACCGCCGCCTGCATCACCGGCGCGTCGGAGTCCGAACCCATCAGGATCAATACTGAGATAGACATGGTCAGAATCTAGAAAGCTAGGAGCTAGGAGCTAGGAGCTAGGAGCTCGACGCTGAGTTCGAAGGCGTCAGCGCCTTGCGGCCGATGTCCTTCCGGTACTGCATTCCGTCGAACTCCAGCGAGCCGACTCCCTCGTATGCCTTCGCGATCGCGTCGTCGAACGACCGGGCGCGTCCAACGACTGTGAGCACCCGGCCCCCGGCGGTCACCACAGCGTCACCCCGCTGCGCTGTCCCTGCGTGAAACACGGTCACGTCTGCGAGCGCCGACGCGCGGTCGAGCCCAGCGATCGGCTTTCCAGTCGTGACGCTCCCGGGATACCCACTCGACGCCAGAACAACCCCGACGTGCTTCTCGTCGCGCAGCGCGATTGTGTCCGCCGACAGCTGCCCGCGTGCAGCGTCCGCCAGAAGCGATGATAAATCCGCGCTGACGCCTGGCAACACGACCTGCGCCTCTGGATCGCCGAAGCGCACGTTGAACTCGATCACCTTCGGCCCATTGCAGGTCAGCATGAGGCCTGCGTAGAGGAAGCCACGGTACTCGTGACCTTCGCTGCGCATGCCGGTGATGACTGGATCCACGATTTCGCGCATGATGCGACGCTCGAGCGCCCCATCAACCAGAGGACTCGGCGCGAACGCGCCCATGCCGCCGGTGTTCGGCCCTTCGTCGTTGTCGAAGACGCGCTTGTGATCCTGCGCAGTACCGAGCGGAATGGCGCGCCGGCCGTCGCAGAGGGCGAAGAAGGACACTTCCGGACCGGTCAGGCACTCCTCGAGCACGACGCTCGCGCCCGCGGATCCGAAGCGTCGCTCTTCCATCGTCTCGCGGATCGCATCGTGAGCGGAGCCGGCATCGGCGGCGACGACAACGCCCTTTCCCGCGGCAAGGCCGTCAGCCTTGACGACGACCGGCAAGCCGAGCTCGCCTCGATCGACGACGGCATGTGCCGTTGCGGCGTCCTCGCACACGCGATAGCGCGCCGTCGGCACGCCGTGACGCGCCATGAACGCTTTCGCAAAGACCTTGCTGCACTCGAGACGCGCCGCGGCTTGGGAGGGACCGAAGATCGTGAGTCCGGCTGACGTGAAGCGATCGACGATACCCGCTTCGAGCGGTTGTTCGGGTCCGACGACGGTGAGATCGATCGACTCGCGCGCGGTGAGAGCGATCAGCGCATCGATATCGGTCGCCGCGATGTGTGGAAAGACGCGAGCCAGCCTTGCGATGCCGGCATTTCCCGGTACACACACCACCTCGCTGACCACGCGCTCGCCGGCAAACTTCCACACCAACGCATGTTCACGACCGCCGGCCCCGACGACGAGCACCTTCATCGCTGGACAGATAACCTCAATCTTTACAATTAGTTGGAAAGTGCTGGCAAGCAGGAACGAGCGTGGTGATCTTTCGTTGACAGAAGCCGCGCTTTGTGCCCAAAAAGGCGCGTTTCCTGTGATAGCCTAACACATTCTGTCGGACTCCAAAGGGGCCTCATAGGGACATCGGCGCGGGATTAGTTCGTCGTCGTCACGGTGTTCGAAAAATCTGAAGCGGTAAGGGGGTGTATCCAGACTTGGCTGAAGTCAAGGTGCAGGAAGGCGAGTCGATCGAGAGTGCGCTGCGCCGGTTCAAGCGGAAGGTTCAGCAGGAAGATATCATCAAGGATATCAAGAAGCATTCGTTCTACTTGAAGCCAGGCGATCGACGTCGTGCGAAGCAGGCGCTCGCTCGAAAACGTACGCGCAAGAAGCAGCGCCGCGAATCGGACTAAGCGGCAACTGACCAGGCGGCCCGTCGGACATTTGAGAATGTGCGAACGGGCCGCCCCCCTGTGGCGGGGCGGATCGAGGCCAGGCCCGAAAGGGCAGCGAGAGGGCCGGGCCCTGAATGGCCGGATCGAGGGCTGAGAGGTAGAACCGATGGAGTTCCAGGACAAGACGCTCACGTGCGTGGACTGCGGGACCGAGTTTCTCTGGACCGCCGGCGAACAACTCTTTTTCGCGGACAAGAATTTCAAGAACGAACCGAAGCGTTGCAAGGGATGTAAAGCAAAGCGTGCATCGCGGCCGGCACAGGGCGCGGTGATGGCCAGAGAGCGGGTCG
Organism: uncultured Acidobacteriota bacterium; assembly: GCA_963784195.1. GTDB lineage: Bacteria > Acidobacteriota > Vicinamibacteria > Vicinamibacterales > 2-12-FULL-66-21 > CAVQAH01. The sequence continues at coordinate 621,013 of CAWARA010000020.1, forward strand.
AGACGACAACCAACTGTTCAGCGTGCGGAAAGGAGACCACCGTTCCTTTCCGGCCGACTCAGGGGCGCCCGGTCTTCTGCCGGGAATGCTTCCAGCAGCGGAAGTTCGCGGGGGCAACCAGCGTTTAGATTCTGATTCCGCGCCAGCCTTGCAAGCCACGCCACGCGGCGTGGCTTTTTCTTTTCCCAGGGTTCGAACACCGTGCCAGCGTCGAGCACAACTCTACCGATCAAGTAAGATCGTCGTTCCATCGAAAGCGAACCTTCCATGGCCCACAGGATCTCGATGCGTTCCCATCTGCTTCTGCTCCTCGTCCCACTCCAAGTGCTGAGCTTGGGGTGCAATCGTGGTAGCGGCTCGGCGGGCGCGCAGACGGCGCCACCGCCCACCGGCGTTCAGGTGGTGACGCTCGAAGCGAAGCCGATCGAGCAGGCTTCGGAGTTCATCGCGACGCTGCGGTCGCTGCGATCGACGACCATCCAGCCGGAAGTCGAAGGGCTCATCACGCGGATCTTCGTCAAGTCCGGCGACAAGGTACGCACGGGCGATCCGCTGGTGCAGATCAACGCGGACCGTCAGGTTGCCGTCGTGCGCAGCACGGAGGCCAGCCGAACGGGCACGGAGGCGGACGTCCAATACTGGCGCCTCCAGGTCCGTCGTCTGGAATCGCTCGTCGAAGCCGGGGCGATCAGCAAACAGGAGTTCGAGCAGGCACAGAACACGCTGCGCACCGCTGAAGCCCGTCTCGCGGCGCTCGACGCGCAGCTTCGTGAAGGACGCGTTCAGCTGCAGTTCTTCCGGGTGGAAGCGCCGCAGACCGGAACCATCGGGGACATTCCGGTTCGGACGGGCGACCGCGTCACGACCTCCACGGTGATCACGACCATCGATCAGAACGACGCGCTCGAAGCGTACGTCCAGGTGCCGCTCGATCGCTCGCCCGATCTTCGCGTCGGCCTGCCCGTCCAGATACTCGACGCCGAGGGAAAGGTGCTCGCGACCAATCCGATTACGTTTGTCGCTCCGCGCGTGGATGATGCGACGCAGACGGTACTCGTCAAGAGCGCCATGAAGGAAGTGCCGGCGGCCGTCCGTGTGCAGCAGTTCGTCCGTGCGCGCATCGTGTGGCGCTCGATTCCCGGGATCACCGTTCCTCTCACAGCGGTGACGCGTATCAGCGGCCAGCACTTCTGCTTCGTTGTCGAGCAGAAGGATGGAGGGCTGGTCGCGCGTCAGAAGCCGATTCAGGTCGGCGAAATGATCGGCAACGACTACGTGGTCGTCGGCGGCCTCGCTCCAGGCGATCGCGTCGTCACGTCAGGCATCCAGAAGCTCGGCGACGGCGTCCCGGTCAAGGCCGAATAGCTCATGTTCGTCGATACCTTCATCAAGCGGCCGATCCTCGCCTCGGTCTGCTCGCTCGTGCTCATCCTGGCTGGAGCGATCGCCATTCCGACGATGCCGATCGCGCAGTATCCCGTGCTCGCCCCTCCGCAGATCAACGTGACCTCGATCTTCACGGGCGCCAATGCACAGGAGGTGGAGACGGCCGTCACGACTCCGCTCGAGCAGGCCATCAACGGCGTCGAGGGCATGATCTACATGACCTCGTCGAGCACCAACAGCGGCGTGTCCACGATCACCGTCACCTTCGACGTCACGCGCGATCAGGATCTCGCGCAGGTCGACGTCCAGAACCGCGTCAACCAGGCGATCGGTCGAATGCCGGCAGAGGTGCGCACCACCGGCATCACCGTGCAGAAGCAGGCGACCGGGTTCGTGCTGGCGGTTGGCGTCTATGCCGAGAATGGCGTCTACGATTCGCTCTTTCTCAGCAACTACCTCGACGTGTACGTCAGGGACGCGCTGAAGCGCGTACCGGGCGTTGCTGAGGTCCTGATCTTTGGTGAGCGCAAGTACTCGATGCGGCTCTGGCTGGACCCCGATCGTCTGGCAGGGCGAGACCTGACGGCGGCGGACGTCGTGCAGGCGCTGCGTGAACAGAACGTGCAGGTGGCGGCTGGCAGCCTCGGACAGGCACCCGCGCCATCAGGGCAGCTGTACCAGCTCAGCGTGCGAGCGGTCGGGCGCCTTCGCGAGCCTGCCGAATTCGAAAACATCATCCTCAAGAGCGGTGAGGGCGGCTCGCTCGTCAGGCTGAAAGACATCGGGCGCGCCGAGCTCGGTGCGGAGACCTATTCGAGCGAGCTGCGGTTCCAGGGCATCGAAGCCGTTGGCTTCGGCGTCATCCAGCTGCCAACAGCGAACGCGCTGGATCTCGAACGGGCGGTCGTCGCCGAACTCGAAAGGCTCGAGGCGCAGTTCCCGCCGGGGATGAAGTATCAGATCGCCGTCAACACGACGGACGTAGTCGAGGAGTCGATCACCGAAGTCCTCAAGACGCTTGTGGAAGCGATCGCGCTCGTCGTCCTGGTGATCTTCGTGTTCCTGCAGACGTGGCGGAGCACGCTGATCCCGGCCATCACCATCCCGGTTTCGCTCATCGGTGCCTTCGCGTTCGTCAAGCTGATGGGCTTTTCCATCAACACGCTGACGCTGTTCGGCATCATCCTCGCGACCGGCATCGTGGTCGACGACGCGATCGTGGTGATCGAGAACATCGAGCGGCACATCCAGGAATATCGCGTGTCGGCGGCACAGGCGGCGTCCGAGGCGATGCGGGAAGTGCTCGGTGCGGTCATCGCGACCGGCCTTGTGCTGACCGCGGTGTTCGTTCCAGTGGCCTTCTTCCCCGGGACGACCGGCCGGCTCTACGCGCAGTTCTCGATCACTATCGCTTTTGCTGTCGCCCTGTCGGTGTTCAACGCGATCACGCTCACACCGGCACTGTCAGCACTGCTCCTCGAGCGCCAGAGCCACCACAAAGGACGGTTCTTTACGTTCTTCGAGCGGATGATCACCGCCGGCACGCATTTCTATGTCAGCGCCTTGCGCAGGGGCATGCGCATCCGGTGGGCCCTGGTCCTGCTCTTCATCGGCTGTCTCGGTCTGACAGTGTGGATGTACCGCGTGGTGCCGCAGGCCTTCGTGCCCGAAGAAGACCAGGGCTATTTCCTCGTTCAGGTGCAGGCCCCGGCAGGCGCTTCGCTCGAATACACCGGTCAGATCGCGCGACAAGCCGAACAGGTCATCATGAAGGACCCTGAAGTCCTGGCGCTGTTCTCGGTCATGGGTTTCAGCTTCAGCGGCGCGGCGCCGAACCAGGGGATCATGTTCGCGCGCCTCAAGGACTTCGATGACCGGCCCGGCGCGGATCACAGCCTTCAGGCGGTGCTCGGACGGATTCGAGGGGCGTTGTTCAGCATTCCAGGCGCGATCGTCGTACCGTTCACCCCTCCGTCGATCCCCGGCCTCAGCCGGTTCGGCGGGTTCGAGTTCCAGGTGCTGGATCAGGCCGGCACGAGCATCACCGAGCTCGCGACGGCCACCCAATCCATCGTGGGTGCCGGCAACCAGTCAACGCGGTTGCGAGGGTTGTTCAGCGCGTTCACTGCCAACGATCCGCAGCTCCAGGTGACCATCAATCGGCAGCGGGCGCTGGCGCTGGGCCTGCCGCTCAATGAGGTCACCAGCGCGCTCCAGATTTTCCTGGGGTCGCAGTATGTCAACGACTTCGAGTTCAACAACCGTGCGTACCGCGTGTACGTCCAGGCGGACCAGCGATTCCGATCGAACGCCCAGGGCTTGCGGCAACTGTATGCGCGCACGATGCACGGCGAAATGGTGCCGCTCGAGCAGGTCGTCGAGTTGAAGGAGACGACGTCGCCGCAGGTCATCAGCCACTTCAACCTGTTTCGCTCGGCGACAATCAATGGGTCGGCGGCGCCCGGCGTCAGCTCGGGCGATGCGCTGCGCGAGATGGAACGGCTCGCCGAGACCGCGCTGCCGCTCGGAATGGGCTACGCGTGGTCCGGTATCTCGCTGGAAGAGACGAAAGCCGGGCGGCAGTCATTCCTGATCTTCGGTCTGGCCCTGCTGCTCGTGTATCTGACGCTCGCCGCTCAGTACGAAAGCCTCGTTCTGCCGTTCATTGTGCTGCTCGGCGTTCCGCTCGCGGTGCTTGGCGCCCTGGCTGCGCAATGGTCCAGAGGGTTGGCCAACGACGTCTACTGCCAGGTCGGCCTGGTGATGCTCATCGGGCTGGCCGCCAAGAACGCGATCCTGATCGTGGAGTTCGCGGAGCAGCTAAGGGTCAAAGGGATGCCGGTCGTCGAGGCCGCGATCGAATCGGCACGGATCCGGCTGCGTCCTATTCTGATGACGTCCCTCGCCTTCATCCTCGGCGTGCTGCCGCTGGCGTTTGCCACCGGAGCGGGCCAGGAAGCCAGGCATTCGGTCGGTACGGCTGTGGCGGGCGGGATGCTGGTCTCCACGTTCCTGAACCTTGTGTTCGTACCCGTGCTTTACGTCGTGATCCAGTCGATCCGTGGCGGGTCGGGGCGTCGCGGCGACGAGCCGCAACCGCAGCGCCCGCCTCCGCTAAAGCTTCCGGCGAGGCAGGCGCAACCGGTCTAAAAACTGGCCCATTCCTTGACACTTCTCGAGTTCGCGTAGTACGCTGACCGGTCTTTTTTATACGAACGGCAGGCCTGAGGCAGGTGCTTCGGAAGACTGACCGTCAGGTCGAAAACGGCGGGGACTGCGGTCCCGCGGCGCGGCAGGTTGGAGGAGAGGCGATGCAGATCGACGAACGGGTCGTCGACGGAGTGACGATTCTGGACCTCAAGGGCAAGATGACGCTGGGCGAAGGCGACGAGCTCCTGAAGGACAAGATCAATTCGCTGATCCAGCAGGATCGCAAAAAGCTGCTGCTGAACCTCGAAGGCGTGCCGTATATCGACAGCGCGGGTCTCGGCGAGATCGTGCGGACGTACACGACGGTCAGCCGCCAGGGCGGCAAGCTGAAGCTGCTGAACCTTACGAAGCGGATTCAGGACCTGCTCGCTATCACGAAGCTGCTCACCGTGTTCGAGACCTACGAGTCCGAGCCCGACGCAATCAAGAGCTTCGTCGGTTAGCGGGTTAGCGGGGCTAGCGCGGGGACCAGCCCCGTTCCGCTGGCAACCGCCGCGCTCAGGATGGCGCGACACACAGCACCGGACCTCATCGAACGGATCGCGGAACGGCCGGCGCCTCGCCGGCCCGATCAGCCATTGCTCCTCAGCCTGGTCCGTTCACTCCGCCCCGCGCAGTGGATAAAGAACCTCATCATCTTCGGCGCGCTGATGTTGAGCGGGCGGCTGCTGGACCCGACGTCGATTCTGTACGCCGCCGCGGCATTCGTGATTTTCTGTGGGCTGTCGGGCGTCGTCTATCTCGTCAACGACATCGCCGATCGTGAGGCGGATCGCCGCCATCCGATCAAGATGCACCGCCCGATTGCGTCAGGCGCGCTGCCGGTCCCGGTAGCGGCCGGTGCGGCGGGGATTCTCAGCGCGGTCGGCCTGGGGGCGGCGTTCCTGCTCCGACAGCAGTTCGGCGTGCTGGCCGCAATCTACGTGGTGCTGCTCGGGCTGTACTCCGGGCCGCTGAAGCACATCGTGATCATCGACGTGCTGACGATCGCCGTCGGGTTCGTCTTGAGAGCGGCGGCGGGTGCGGTCGCGATCGATGTCGCGATCAGCCACTGGTTGTACATTCTGACGATTCTGCTGGCGCTGTTCCTGGCGCTCAGCAAGCGCCGCCACGAGCTCGTGCTGCTGGCGGATCGGGCGACCGGCCACCGCCGGATTCTGGAGGAATACAGCCCGTATCTCCTCGATCAGATGATCTCGGTGGTGACGGCGTCCACAATCGTCGCGTATGCGTTCTACACCGTGAGCCCGGAGACGATGCAGAAATTCGGCACGGATCGGCTGGCGCTCACGTTACCGTTCCCGTTGTATGGCATCTTCCGGTACCTTTACCTGGTGCACAAGAAGGAGGGTGGCGGAAGCCCCGCCGAGATGCTGCTGACCGACCGGCCGCTGCTCGTGTGCGTAGCCCTGTGGGCCATCGCGGTCGCGGTCATCATCTACGGGCCGGACCTGCTGTTCTGGAGGAGTAACTGCGCGAGTGCGCAGGTGCGCAGGTGCGCTAGTGCATGCGGGGAGAGGGGTTGAGGCGCGCCACAGCGCGCGCCCGCCGGAGCGGAGCGGGGCTTAGGGCCCCCGCGAGCGACGGCAACGGGGGTCCGGCGGGGCGAAGCCCCCCGGTTGATTAAAGACGACCAATGGCTAAATCGAAAGTCGCAATACTTCGCACGTCACCGGAAACTGTCCTTCGTGACTACCACACGCTGATGAACCTGGCGGGTTACCAGGAGGTCCTCGCCAAGGATGCGGACACGGCGCTGAAGGTGAACATCTCCTGGCACTTCTTCTTTCCCGGGAGTTCGACCACCCCCTGGCAGCTCGAAGGCGTCATCCGCGCGATGAAGCAGGACGGCTACGATCCGAACCTCCTTCATGCCTGTCACAACCGCACGGTGGTCATCGACGCGCACCTCGGCGAGCGCGAGAACAAGCAGATCAACGTCGTCCAGGCGCACGGTCTGCGGAACATCCACATCTACGAGACCGAAGAGTGGATCAACATTCGTGACGCCGTCGGCGATCTGACGAAGAAGTTCACCTGCCTGAACGAGGTCTACCCGAAGGGCTTCATGATCCCGAAGCGCTTCATCGGCGAGAACATCGTTCACCTGCCGACGGTGAAGACACACGTCTTCACGACCACCACCGGAGCCATGAAGAATGCGTTCGGCGGGCTGTTGAACGAACACCGTCACTGGACGCACCCGGTCATTCACGAAACGCTGGTCGATCTCCTGATGATTCAGAAGAAGATTCATCGGGGTGTCTTCGCGGTGATGGATGGCACCTTCGCCGGGGACGGCCCCGGCCCGCGCTGCATGCTTCCGTACGTGAAGAACGTGATCCTGGCGAGCGCCGATCAGGTGGCGATCGACGCCGTCGCGGCCAAGCTCATGGGCATCGATCCGCTGTCGATCAAGTTCATTCGCATGGCGCACGAGATGGGCCTGGGCTGCGGCGATCCCAGGGACATCGAAATCGTCGGCGACACGAAGGCGGCGGCCGAGAACTGGCATTTCGTCGGTCCGTTCAAGAAGATGACGTTCGCATCGCGGATGCAGCATCACATCTACTGGGGACCGATGAAGAAGCCGATTGAATGGTCGCTGAAGACGGTCCTGGCGCCGTGGGCATACATCGCCAGCGTGATCTACCACGACAGCTTCTGGTATCCGATGAACGCGAAGCGCGTCATGAACGACGTGCTCGCCAGCCCCTGGGGCCGGCTGTTCGGGAACTGGGAGCACGCGCGGCCGGACGATACCGGATATCCGGATATCGGCACGGAACCGGCGCGCATCGAAAAGACGGGCGCAAAGGCGCTGGTCGAGTCGATCGGGATCCTCGGCACGTGCATCCGTGAGGCCCCGGAATTCGCCAGCCGCCGCCGGCATGCGAGATAACTGATGAGCGATTTTACCGTTCGTTCGGACTCGGTCGACGTCGAGCAGATCATGCGGCAGATCCGCGCGCGGATCCGCGAAAAGCGCGGCGTGGATTACACGGAAGAAGAGATTCGCGAGCTCGCCAACGTCAAGCTCGAGAAGTTTCTCGACCCGCGCGGGGTCCGGTCGGATCTGCTCGCGCAGTTCCGGCGGAAGCGCGATGCCTCGACGTCACCGCGCAACTTCGCCTTCGAGAACACCACCCTTTACGAGTCCAGCCGGCCGTTCCTGCGCTGGATGCGAAAGGTGCTGAATCCGATCCTCAAACTGTTCTTCAACCCGAACCCGATCGTCGACGCGCTGCACATCCAGTCGAAGCTGAACGACTCGTATAACCATTCCGAGTCGCTCTACTACGAGCTGATCCACAACCTGGTCCTGGAAACCACGCGACTGGGCATCGAGGTGAAGAACCTGAAGATGCGCGTGGAATCGATGTCGAGCCGTCTCGATTTCGACGAGCGGCGCGCGCGGGCGCTCGAGGGTGTCGTTCAGTACCGGCCGGGCGCGGTTCCGCCGCTGCAGCCGCCACCATCGGGCGGCGAACCTGCGTCCACCGACGGCGAATCCGCCGAACGGCGGGCGAGGCGGCGACGCCGGAGAGGCCGCCGGCGGCCAGGGACGGGACCAGGCGGATCCCCTGAAGGTGGGGACCGCTCAGCGGGTCCGCAAGGACAGGCGGCTCGCACGGACGCCCCGAGAGAGAATGAGTCGCGTGAGCACCACGCGCCAGAACCCTCACCGAACGCAGGCGCGCCGACAGATCACCACGATTCCGGTCAGTCGTGAAACTCGCCGTCGTCGTCCAGCGTTATGGCGCGGACATCAACGGCGGGGCGGAACTGCACGCACGCTACATCGCCGAGCGCCTGTCACGTCACGCCGAGGTGGAGGTCGTCACGACCTGCGCGCGTGACTACGTCACCTGGAAGAACGAGCTCCCGCCAGGCGTCGAGGAGATCAACGGCGTCCGCGTGAGGCGGTTTCCGGTCAGCAGGGCACGCAACCCGATCGACTTCGGCCGCCGGTCCCAGCACGTCTTCGATCGGCCGCACACCGTCGCCGACGAGATCGCGTGGCTCGACAGCGAGGGACCGGCGAGCCCCGCGATGATCGGCTATCTCGAGCGTGAGGCTCGAACCATCGACTACTTCCTGTTCTTCAGTTATCGCTACTACCACGCGTGGCATGGCGGACGGCGGTTGAGCAACAAGGCGATCCTCGTGCCCACAGCCGAGCGCGATCCGGCCATCGGCCTGTCGATCTTCGGGCCGCTGTTCCGCGGCGTGCGCGGCGTCATGTACAACTCTCCCGAAGAGCGAGTCGATGATCCAGGCGGCCACGAAGAACGAGGCCGTTCCCGGCGTGGTCGTGGGCGTGGGATCGGACGTCCCGGATCGGGTGGACCCTGCGAGATTCCGGCGGCGGTTCAAGATCAATCGACCATTCGCGATCTATGTCGGGCGGATCGACGAGAACAAGGGGTGCGGCGAGCTCTTCGATTTCTATCAGCGCTACGCAGCGACGCTCCCGCGCGCCCTCGATCTGGTACTCGTCGGCAAGGCGATGATGGAGGTGCCCAAGCATCAGCGCATTCATCATCTCGGTTTTCTCAACGACGAAGACAAGTTCGACGGCCTGGCGGCTGCCGACCTGCTGATCATGCCCTCGTACTTCGAGAGCCTGTCGATGGTGGCCCTCGAAGCGTGGGCGCTCGGGCGCCCGGTGCTCGCCAACGGCCGCTGCGACGTTCTGAAGGGCCAGTGCATTCGCAGTAACGCCGGGCTCTACTACGAACGCTACGAGGAGTTCGCCGAGGCGCTGTACTCGCTCGAATCGAACGGCCCGCTCCATGCGCGGCTGGGAAAGAACGGCCGCGAGTTCTTCCGCCGGCACTACGCGTGGCCGGTCATCGAGCGGAAGTACCTCGACATGTTCGCAAGGCTCGATCGAGGCACTGCTTCAGCCATGGAGCCGCTGCCCGGATGGTTCGCCCGCCGCCGGATGGAAGTTCCTGCGGCGGCAGGGGTACTCGCGAGTCTCCCGGCTGGGGCCGCGCTCGAGTCAGCCGGGAGCCAGGCGACGGGCACATTCCGGGATCGAACGGCATGAGTGCGCCATCCCCACGCCCGGCGGTTCATCAGGTCCTCGCCACCCTCGGCTACGGCGACGCAATCGGCCACGAGGTCGTCGGCATTCAGCGCGTGCTGCGCGCGGCTGGCTTCGACTCGGACATCTTCGCCGAAACCGCCGACCTGCGCATGGAGGCAATGACGGTTGATTACCGCGACATGGTGGGCGCGATAGCACCGCGAGACATTTTGATCCACCACTTCTCCATCGGATCCCGAGCTTCACGAACCGCCTATGCCCTGCCGGGCAAAATGGCGCTCGTCTATCACAACATCACGCCGCCGGAGTATTTCCTCGGCGTTCACAAGGACCTGGTCAAGCTGTGCTATCAGGGACGGCGTGAGCTGACCGCGTACATTTCACGCTGCGATCTTGCGCTCGGTGACTCCGAATACAACCGTCAGGAGCTCGAGGCGCTCGGTTTCCCGCGTTCGGACGTGTTGCCCGTCGTTCCTGATTTCAGCCACCTGGACGTGCCGGCACAGCTGATGGTCGGCTCGAACATCGACGACGACTGGACGAACGTGATGTTCGTCGGCCGGGTCATTCCGAACAAGCGCTTCGAGACGATCATCCGTGCGTTTCATGTGTACCGGACCCGCTACAACCCGCGCTCGCGGTTGCTGCTGGTCGGGTCGTACAGCGGGTTCGAGAAATACTTCGCCGCCCTGCAGGGTCTGATTGCCAGCCTCGGCACGCCGGACGTCCACTTCCTCGGTCACGTCTCGAACGAGGAGCTCACGGCGTTCTACGATCTCGCGGACCTGTTTCTCTGCGCCAGCGAGCACGAAGGGTTCTGCGTGCCGATCGTCGAGGCGTTCTACAAGCGAGTCCCGGTGCTGGCGCTGGCTGCCACCGCCGTGCCGGCGACGATGGATGGTGCCGGCGTGCTTTACAACACGACCGATCCGTTCGAGATCGCGCGGTTGATGGCGGCCGTGCTCGATAGCGCCGAACTCGAGGATGCCGTGCTTGCGTCGCAGGACGCCGCGCTCGAGCGGCTGCGCGCAAAGGACTTCCGCGGCACGCTGCTTCGTTTCGTGGACGAGTTGATCCAGAAGCCAGACCGCGCGGCGCCGGAGGTGCCATTCGACTTCTGGCCGCAGTTCGAGCAGTTCGATCGCCTCGAAGAGCTGCGCATGTTCAGGCCGGCGCTGTTCAGGGCGTTGCCGGGAACGCGCGGTCTGGATCAAGCGGCCGGCGAAACGGAACCGGACAGACACAGCGAGCCCGCCGATTCCGCGCAGACAGTATCGAGCCAGGGCCCCCGGCCCGGAAGCACCGGCCCCCGGACATGATCATCAACCAGTGGGTGCCTGCGGCTCATCGCGGAGACGCGATCGGCGACAGCGCGCGCCGCGTGCGCGAGCTGCTGCGCGCGCACGGCCATCAGTCCGAGCTCTACGCGCTGACGATCGACGACGATCTGCGCGGGGATGTCCTGCCCTTCTCCGACGACGGTGCGCGACAGGGCGACGTGACGATCTTCCATTTCGCGTTGCCGTCACCGATGACGGAACCCTTTGCGGCGCTGCCCGGACGGAAAGTGCTGCAGTATCACAACATCACGCCGGCATCGTTCTTCGCGCCCTACGATCCGCAGCTGTTCCGCCTCGCGGCGCTCGGACGTCAGGAGTTGCAGTCGCTCGCCGGCCGCGTGGATCTGGCGCTCGGCGACTCGGAGTTCAACCGGCAGGAGCTCGAGGCTCTTGGCTTCGCGCCGACGGGCGTGCTCCCCATTGCCGTCAACACGTCGCGCATCACCGACGCACCGCGTCGTCCTGCGCTCGAGAAGATTCTCGGTGACGGCCTGATCAACATCCTGTTCGTCGGGCGGATCGTCCCGAACAAGCGGATTGACGATCACATCCGGCTGGCCGAGATGTACAAGCGCTACGTCGACTACTACTACCGGTTCATCTTCGTCGGCCGCTACGACGCCGTTCCGAGCTATTTCGCGCAGGTCCAGGCGCTCATCACCGAGTTCCAGATGTTGCCCGATCGCTTCTGGTTCACGGGACCTGTTCCCGACGAGGACCTCGGAGCCTTCTACCGCTGGGCGGACGCTTATGTGTCCCTCAGCGAGCACGAAGGATTCTGTGTGCCGCTCGTCGAGGCGATGGCGGCTGACGTTCCGATCCTGGCCTACGCCGCCGGCGCGGTGCCCGAAACGCTCGGGGGCGCGGGCGTGCTGTTCTCCCCGAAAGACCTGGAGTTCGCCGCAGAAACGCTCGGCATGCTCGTGTACGATCGCCCCGTGCGCGAAGCCGTGCTCGCAGGACAGCGCCGGCGCCTGCAGGATTTCTCGATTGACCAGGTCGATCAGCGGCTGACCGGGTTCGTCAGTCAGCTGACAGCGAGATGAGGGTCTCCGCTTGAAGATCGCGTTTATTGTCCAGCGCTACGGCACCGAGATCCTCGGCGGGTCCGAATATCACTGCAGGCTGATCGCCGAGCGCCTGGCGCCACGTCACCAGGTGGATGTGCTGACGACGTGCGCGGCTGACTACATCACGTGGAAGAACGAATACGCGGAGGGCACCGACCGCATTCGCGGCGTGACGGTCCGCCGTTTCGCCAACGCCAGGACGCGCGACATTCAGGCGTTCAACCGGTATTCGGAATGGATCTTCACCAGCGCGCACACGCGTGAAGACGAGCTCGAGTGGCTGCGCCAGCAGGGTCCGTGGAGCCCGGCGCTGTTCGACTATCTCGAGCGCAACCAGCACCAGTACCGACGTGCTGATCTTCTTCACCTATCTCTATGCGCCGACTGTGCTGGGAATGAAGATCGCGCCGCACAAGAGCATCCTGGTGCCGACGGCGCACGACGAGCCGGCGATCCGGCTGGAGATCTACAAGGAGCTGTTCAGCCAGCCAGCGGGCCTGGCGTACAACACCGAAGTCGAACGCCGGTTCCTGACGACGCATTTTTCAATCCGCGCCGTCGAGGAGGAAACCGTCGGCTGCGGCGTCGAGTTGCCGCAAGCGCAGCCATACCCGCGCGACCGCTCGCCAGAGATTCGGCGCACCGAACAAGAGGGCACCGAGGCCCCGGGCGAGGAAGACGGGCCGGCCGAGGCCGACGACGAGACATCGCCGAGCTATCGTCCTCACCTGGCGCATCGCGGCAGCATTTTCAGGCGGCGCCATCGGCTGCACGGACCGATCCTGCTCTACGGTGGTCGAATCGACCCAGGCAAGGGCTGTGAGGAACTGATCGAGTACTTCAGCACCTATCACCAGCAGGGCGGTGATGCATCGCTCGTGCTGATGGGCGTGAAGCTGATGCCGCTGCCCGAGGAGCCGTTCATCAGGTTTGCGGGACGCCTGTCCGATCAGGAGCGGATGCACGCCCTCGAAGCCGCGACGGTGGTGGTCGTCCCGTCACCCTACGAAAGCCTGTCGCTGCTGGCGCTGGAGTCGTTCGCGGTGGGCACGCCGATCCTCGCCAACGCCCGCAGCGAGGTGCTGGTGGATCATTGCGTCAAGAGCAACGCGGGGCTGTACTACGCGGACCGCGACGAATTCACCGAATGCCTCAACCTGCTCGTGGCGGATCACCGGCTGCGCGCAAAGATGGGGCCGAACGGCAGGGACTACGTCCGCCGCAACTATCGCTGGGACGTGATCATCGCGAAATACGAGAAGATGTTCGCGCGGCTGCGGAAATAGGGCCCAGAAAATGGGTAACTGGTTGAGCCGTTCGCTCGGTCCAGCTTGAGACGACTTGACGAGTCCCAGAAACGATCGCGACGACCACGACGAACACGACGCTGGAAACCATTGTCGCGTGGCCGACGTGATCGTTCGCGAGGGCCGTCAGCGTCGTGCGGGGTCCGGCTAAAGCCGGACGCTACGAGGTCGCGCTGAAGCCGGACGCCACGCGCAGCTCTAAGCGCGCCAGGTCCCGTCCGGACGCGTCGAATCCTCACCCTCGTCGACCACATCATCGTGATCTGAGGGCGCGCCGGGGCGGCCGCCAGGCTGCGCGCTGCCGCGCTTGCGGCGCGGGCGGATATCGTGCCGCTTGATCATCTCGTTCAGCGTCGTCGGCTTGATCTGCAGGAGCTCGGCAGCGCGTTTCTGGACGCCGCCTGCCGCCTCGAGCGCTGACTCGATGAGCCCGCGCTGGAATGCCGTCTCCGCCTCGCGATAGGAGATCCCCTCGGGCGGAACCACAAATTGTGGCATCTGGAAGGACTTGTTGCTGCGCACGTGATCCGGGACGAGATCCGTGTCGATCCGATTGTTCGTCGACAGGACGACCGCCCGCTCGATGACGTTCTCGAGCTCGCGGACGTTGCCTGGCCAGTCGTACTCGTGCAGCATATCGAGGGCCTCGGGCGTCAGCTCGAGATCGGGCCTGTTGTTCTCCACGCCGTATTTGTCGAAGAAGTGCTGGACGAGCAGCGGAACGTCCTCCTTCCGCTCGCGCAGCGACGGCAGCTGCACCGTGATGACGTGAAGACGGTAGAAGAGATCCTCGCGGAACCGTCCCTCCTCCATCATGTGCCGCAGGTCGACGTTGGTCGCCGCGATGATGCGCACGTCGACCTTGATGTTCTCGACGCCGCCGAGGCGCATGAACTCGCGCTCCTGGATCACGCGCAGCAGCTTGGCTTGCGTCTCGAGCGGAATGTTGCCGATCTCGTCGAAGAAGATCGTGCCCTTGTCGGCCAGCTCGAACAGCCCCTTCTTCGGGTAGACCGCGCCGGTGAACGCGCCCTTGACGTGACCGAAGAGGTTGGACTCGAGCAGATCGGGTGGAAGATTGCCGGAGTTGACGGTGATGAACGCGCGATCGGCCCGCGTGGAATTCTGGTGGAGCGATCGGGCCACGAGCTCCTTGCCGGTGCCGCTTTCGCCGTTGATCAGGATCGTCGTGCGGCTGGGCGCCGCCTGGATGATCAGGTCGAAGACCTGCTTCATCCGCGCGCTCCTGCCGATGATGTCGCCGAACTTGTTGGCGTGCGCCTGGAGGTTCTGACGCAGCGCCCGGTTCTCGGCCACCAGGCGCCGCTGAGCCAGGGCATTGCGCAGCACGACCAGCACTTCGTCGTTCTTGAACGGCTTGGTGATGTAGTCGAAGGCGCCGCGCTTCATGGCCGCGATGGCGTTCTCGACGGACGCGAATGCCGTGATCATGAGCACCGGCAGGTCGTCGTCGACCTTCTTCAGCTCGTCGAGGGCGGCTATGCCGTCCATCCCCGGCATCATCATGTCCACGACGGCCGCGTCGAAGGGCATGGCGCGCGCGAAATCGAGGCCCTGCTGCGCGCTCGACGCAACCCGGACGTCGTACCCTTCACGCGAGAGGAGGGCGTCGAGGATCTCGCGCATGATCTCCTCGTCGTCGATAACCAGTATGGAACCCTTGCGATTCATGTGTGCCGCCCGCCAGTGCAGCGACTTCTGCGGGAACACCGCCGCGGAAGGACTCTGCGTCAAGCTTGCCGATTAGCCGTCTGCGAACTCATGCGCGACGCCGCGACGGGAAGCGTCAGCGTAAAGCGTGTGCCCTGTCCGACGTTGCTGTCGCAGGTGATCGTGCCCCCGTGCTCCTGCACGATCCCGTACGTGATGGACAACCCGAGTCCCGTGCCTTTCCCGAGCTCCTTCGTCGTGAAGAACGGATCGTAGATGCGGGACAGCTGATCGGGTGGAATCCCTGACCCGGTGTCGGCAACCTCGATGGCTGCCGTGACACCCTGCGCGCGCGTGACGATCGTCAGCCAGCCGCCTCGCGGCATGGCGTCCCGTGCGTTCAGGAACAGGTTGAGTAGCACCTGCTGGAGCTTGTATTCCATGCCCTGCACAAACGGCGCGTGCACCGCCAGCTCTTTGCGGACCGTGATCCGACCGTTCTTCAGCTGATGCTCGAGCAGGGCCAGCACGTCGTTCACGACCGCATTGATGTCGACTGGCCCGCTGTCCACCTGCGCAGGCCGCGCCAGGTTCAACAGGCCGTTGACGATCTTCGCGGCCCGGAACGTCTGGCGTTCGATCTTCTCCAGCACCTTCGTCCGCGGATCCTCGGGCTCGGCGCCCTGCATCAGCATCTGGACGAAGCTCGAGATCCCGGTGAGCGGCGTGTTGACCTCGTGGGCCACGCCGGCAGCGAGCAGACCGATGGACGCCATCTTCTCGGAAATCTGCAGCTGCTCTTCGAGCTGAACGCGCGCCGAGATGTCTTCCACGATCACGATCGTTCCGGCAATCGCCCCATCGGAATCCCGCAGCGGCGTGGTGGCGACGTTCACGAGCAGCCGCCTGACGGAGTCGTGCCGCGTCACGAGCGGCACCCGGTAGAACGCCGCGCCTTCGGGGGACTCCATCCGTGCCGAGCGCAGCACTTCGAAGAATCCAGCGTCGAACAGCTGATCGAGGCGACGGCCCACCGCCGATTCGTGCCTGATCCCGTAGAGCTCTTCCAGGCGGCGGTTCCAGCGGACGATGCGGTCGTTGCGATCGACGACGGCGATGCCGTCGTTCAGCGATTCGAGAATGTTCTCGCTGAACTCGCGCATACGGTCCAGCTCGTCGGCCTTGACGCGCAGCTGACGGTAGAGCCGGCCGTTTTCCAGCGCCGTGGCCGCCTGCGCGGCGACGGCAGCCAGGAGCGCCATGTCCTCGCTGCTCAGCGGCTCGGCACTCGCCTTTCGCCCCAGAGACATCACCGCGATCGTCCCTTCCTTCGAGACGCACGGGACGAAGTAGTGGATCCCTGCTTCGCGCCAGAACTCGACTTCGGCCTGATCGAGGCGGCGCTGCGCGATCGGATCGTCGAGCGTCAGCGTGTGGCCCGAGATCAGACGCGTGCCAATCTCCGAGCCGCGCGTCAGCGGCGGTGGATCGGACACGAATCCCGCATGCGCGACGGTGACGAAAGCTTCATCGCGCCCCGTGGCGGCCGGCGCGAGCATCAGGGCCATGCGATCCACGACCAGCGTTTCCTGCACGCGGCGGACGAGGCGCTCGCTGAGCCGGAAGAGATCGAGATCGCTGTTCAGGTCGCGCGCGAACCCGACCAGCGCGCGACGATAGTCGTAGCGATCGCGGTAATACACTCGATCGAGACCGGCCTGGATGGCGTTCTTCACGGGACGTGATAACAGAACTACGACAATCGTCGCGAGCAGCGCTATCACAGGATTCCGCTGCGTATCGTCGCCCTTGAAGAACACTTCGGTGGCGAGCGTCAACTGGATGGCGTAAATCGCTGCGATGGCTGCCAGCGCAGCCGCGTAGACCAGCCCGCGCTTGATGATCACCTCGACGTCCATCAGGCGGTACCGCACGATGGCCGATGCGAACGCCATCGGTACGAGGCCCAGGAGGACTGCCGAATACTCGAAGCCGCGGAGCGGAGTGAACCCGAGCGACCACGGCAGCCCGTAGCCGAAAATGAAGGGCACCGCTCCCAGCGCCGTCCCCCAGACGATCCAGCGAAGCTGACGCCTGGCGGTCACCGAACGCACGCGGCGCAGTGCACGCGTCATGATCACCAGGCCAAGCAGCAGGCTGAGCGCGAGGTACATCAACTCGCCGCGCTCGATGATCTGAAGGACGTTCGTGACAATCGAGCCGTTGATGCCGTCGCGCATCACGACGGCCACGCGCGCCGCGCCCAGCAGGAGGGCCGGCAGATACAGGAGCGACATCAGCGAACGATTCGACTCGCTGTGGGCGAAGCTGTCCTGGCGTTCGGGAAACACCAGCGCGAAGTGCACGAAGAGCGGCGGGAACATCAACATCGCCACCGCATCGCCCCAGTAGAACACCTGGTCGAGCAGATCGAGCTTGCCGCTGAACGAGAACGCGAGGATCCCGAAGAACGCGACGGAGAGCCAGAAGAAGTGAAGCGTCGCCTGGTTCTCCGGGCGGCGCAGCCGGACACCTGCCCCGACGAGCAGCGAGAAAATCCCGACGACCGCGAGCGCGTAATACAAACCGCGCGGGCCGGATGGAATCGCCGCCACCTCGAGCGGGATGAACGTGCTCGCTCCCTGCTGCCGGAGGACCGTGTAGGTCAACGTGTCGTTCGGCTTGATCCGATGGAACGTCTCGACTATCTGACGCGGGGATTCGACAGCCACCCCGTCGATCGCGAGCAGCACGTCACCAGGCTGAATGCCGGCACGCGCAGCGGGTGATCCCTCGGCGATGGCGGAGGCGACGGCGGAGTAGCCCCTCTCGTCAGACCAGAGGACGCCGTCCTCCATTTCCATCCAGTTGGCCCGCGCCGCCATGTTCAGCACGGCCAGGCAGATCAGCGCCAGCACGACGACGAGCGGCGCGCTGAGCCGTAACAGAGTGCGGACCCTGCTGACGTCTGGAGGATGGGGCGTCACTGACACGTGGAGCGTCCGGGCGGACTGGTAGCAAAGGGCGTTCCCTTCGCGATACTCGCCGACGAGGGGTAAGTCTCTGTCAGACAATAACTTCCTACTCTCTGACGCACCCGGACTTCAACAGACTGGAGAGGAGATCCAAAAATCAGTAGCAAGAAAAAGGGGACAAAAAAGGCCCGCCTTCGCTGAAGCTACGGCGAGACAGGCTGGCCTGTTTGGTTAGAAACCTGCGAGACTAGAACCTGACGAGGAACCCGCCGACGACACGCGTTTCGGCGGCTTCACCACGAGCAGCTCGTCGTAGATCGAACCGGGCTCGTTCGGGTCGCGGAACAGATTGCGAACCCCGACGAGCACTTCCCACTTCGTGCCCCCAAGCGCAAAGGGCAGCGCCTGGTTCACCTGCACGTCGAAGCGGGCGTCGAGGCCCGGCCGCATGAGCGTGGTGTCGCTGCGCGTGTAGCCGGTGTTGATGCGGTAGAACACGAATACACGCGTCGCAGTCTCCGGAATGTTCGTTTCAACCGACGTCGTCACGTCGTGCAGACTCTCGGTTGCCGGGCGAACGGCTGCCGGCGCCCACGGCAAAATGTCTTCGGCGTCGCCGCGCGATCCCTGCCAGCGGGCGCGCGTGATGCTGTAGTCGACCGTTCCCCTGACGCGTTTGTTGTCGGGACTGGCCAGGCGGAATGCCCAGCCGTCGGCTTCGACCGCTCCCGCGCTCGCCACGTAGTAATGACCCTCGGGCCGCGGACCATCCGGGAGACTCAGCCCGAAGAGCGTGACCAGCTGATCGTCGACGTCCTGATAGAAACGGCGCAACCCGAGCACGTAGTGATCCTCGAACTCGTGCGCGATCATCACGTCGAGATAGCGCGCGCGCTCAACCTGGAACGCGCTTGCGGGCGCACCGAGCGGCGCGAACGTCCGCTCCGGCGGCAGCCAGGGGCCCGGCGTGTCGGTCGCGAGGAACTCCTCGGCACCCGGTGCAACCATGCGTTGCGCAACGGTGGCAGTGACGCGCGTGTTCTTGATCGGCTCGACGGTGACACCCATCCGCGGGCTGAGCAGGCTGCGATCGGGCAGGTAGTCGTAACTCGCGAATCTGCCACCGTAGTCGACTGCCACTCGACTCGTGAGCCACCACTGATCGTACGCGTACAACTCGCCGACGTTGCGGCTCCCATCCTTGACGCCCGCGAGCGCGTCCGGATTCCCACCCAGATACTCCTGCGTGGCGTAGGAGTAGCCGAACTCGTAGACGTGCGGGGAGGATTTCTTGGACTCGAATGCACCAGCGACGATCCACGACGACAGGTCGCCCTGGCTCATCGCCGCCCGGACCGACCAGTCGCCGCCCGGCATCGGGGCGCCAATCGCGAGATAGGCCACGCCCCGCGGCAGCGCATCGCCGCTGAACAACCCGCTCGGTCCGAGCGCGCCGGTCGTGAGAAGGTTCACTTCACCTGTGAAAGGCAGCTCCGTGAAGAACGTCGCCGCCATGCCCGCCGCATCGACTGCGCGGTTGAACAGCGATCCGGAAGAGATGTCCGGATTGTTGTCGGCGAGCGCCACGACCGATGAAGAATCTTTGAGAATGCTGCGCTTGATGTGCCGCAGCCGCCACGCTGTCTCGGTGTGCGGATGATCCTCGGTCGACGCGTCGGCGGTCTTGCTCTCGGGCTGATCGGAGAGCGTCACGCCCGGCAGCGGTACACCCGCTGCGACGATCGGCCGCGCCGACACCGGGGTCACGCCGGTCGTCGCCACCGCTGCGTCGAGGCGCCGGATTTGCAGGCGCGGCTGCGCGGCGATGCTCGCGCCGACGCGGACGGATTCGCGACGCGATCCGGCAAAGCCTGTGAGGTGTGCCTGAAGGATGTACTCGCCGACGGGAAGCGACTCCATCGAGAAGTTCCCGCGCCCGTCGGTGACGGCGACCGCCATCGTCTGTCCGAACGCCGAAACGATAGCACCGGCGACCGGGCCGCCGCGCTCGTCACTCACGCTGCCGGTGATGGTGCCGCGAATGTTGCGAACGGACGTAGACTCGGGCGCGCGGACACCCTGGGCAAGCGTTGTCGTCACGACACCACTTGCGTGAGCGATGCCGACGATGCCGAAGGCAATCGCGAACACGCGCACCCGGTTAAGGCGTTGCATAGCCTCCTCCGTCACTCCCGATGTCCGCTCCCTACGAGCCCACGGTGAATTGGACATCCCGCACAATCGACGTGCCTGCGAGAAGGTCTGTAATCCTTATCGCGAGCCGGTAATCCCCCGCCGGAAAACCCGCCAGTGGCACGCCCTGACCCGCCATCACCGGATTCTCAACCGCGTCGAACTGAGATCCAAGCACCGCCGGATTGAAACGCTGCGGGTCCGTGTGGTTGAAATACCGTTCGCCTTCCTTCTCTGGCGGGTGTGGCGTCTGGACCGACGGCCAGGGCGTTACATCCCGCCCGCCCTTCAGATAGAAATGGTACTCCACCTGAAGGTCGAATTTCTTGTCGGCCGCCACTGTCGGGCTATAGACGAGAAACACCACAATGAGTTCCTCGCTCTTCCGAAACGTCCGATCGGCGGCCGGCGTAATGTCGTTCTGGCCGATTACATACGGCCGCTCAGCCAGTTCATCGGCCGCGACTGGGGCATTCAGCACATCCAGGCGATCAGCCAGGATGATGCTGCTGGTCGTCAACCCCCCAGCCCGAAAGTCCGGGACCGAAATCGGCTGCTTCAGGACCGCCGCCTTCGGCTCCGGTCGCGGCCTTCCCGGGTCCGCCCGTTCGCGAACCACCACGTAAAGGTCGTAGTCCCCCGGGGGCAGCGAAAAACCCCGGCTGATCCGTGCCCGCTGACCCTGGTCCGGCCTGAGCTCGGTGGGAAAGATGGCATCCACCGGGTACTCGTCGGTCGGCTGGGGTTCCGCGCCCTTCTTGTCCGTCTGCCCTGGCCTACGGTCTTTCGCTGACCTTCCCGTCGGGTACAGCTCTCACATATATGAGGGCACCTGAACCGGTCAAGCGGGATGAATCGATCGTCAGGGTAAATGGGACGAACGTGCCTTTTTGCGCTTTCAAAAACTCGTTGTGCCATGCGACCTGAAAGTCCGAGGGGACCGTTTTACCCGCGAGGGCAGCATCCGCGAGGGCCAGAATGGCCTCACCCTCGAGACGCTGACTCTCCTCGGTTCCCTGCGGACGTTCCTGTCCGTACGCCGAGGGAACCGCTTCGGACACCAGGAGGACCAGCGCCAGCAGCGCATTCGACACTAATGACAAGGCCGGACTACGCACCAACGCTTCCCGGACATCTAGCTAACGAACCAGTTAAATGATAGGCCGAGGCTGACGCCAAGTCAAAGAAAGCCAAGAAATACGGGCCGTCCCTTCCCCTGGTGCCGCCCCGCGGATATCATCAGCCTGCTTCGCCGAAGCCTTGGCGAAGGCAGTCGAACTCCAGCCCATCAAGCGCATTTCGGACGGCGATGCACCAGGCACTTCATCGATGAGCGGGCTGACGTCGATCGGGACGCGTCTGAGGCGCTGCCGATGGCCGGCGGCGACGAAGCCCCTGCGCGAGTCGTGCTGAGACGGTGAAAGGGAGGCCAGGTGTACGACGACACACTCGTGATGGTCCTGGCCGGAGGCGTGGGCGAGCGACTCTACCCGTTGACGAAGGAACGCGCGAAGCCTGCGGTGTACTTCGGTGGTCCATACCGGATCATCGATTTCACGCTCAGTAACTGCATCAATTCCGGCCTTCGCCGGATCTTCATCGCCCTCCAGTACAAATCGCTCTCTCTCAGCCGCCACCTGCGCATGGGATGGAGCGTCGTCGCCGACGAGCTCGGTGAGTTCATCGAGATCCTGAGCCCCCAGAAACGTGTCGGCGAGCACTGGTATCTCGGCACGGCGGACGCGGTTTATCAGAATCTGTATTCCATCCTGCGGGAAGCGCCGAAGCACCTGATCGTGTTGTCCGGCGATCACGTCTACAAGATGGACTACTCGAAGATGCTCCGGTTTCACTTCGATCGGAAGGCAGCCGCCACGCTCGCCGTGATCGAGATCCCTTCCGAGGAGGCGCACCGCTTCGGCGTGCTCGAGGTCGACGACAACAATTGCCTGACCGGCTTCCTCGAGAAGCCACGACACCTCGCTCCCGGCCAGCCGGTGCTGGCGTCGATGGGCATCTACATCTTCGACATGGACGTCCTGGTCCCGGCGCTCGAAGCCGACGCCCGGCGATCGACCACGCACGACTTCGGCAAGGACATCATCCCGGAGATGATCGCGAAGCAGCCGGTGTATGCGTACCGCTTCTACGACGAGAACAAGAAGTCGGCGAAGTACTGGCGTGACATCGGCACCCTCGACGCGTATTTCGACGCGAACATGGATCTCTGCCGGGTGAACCCCGAATTCAACCTGTACGATCCCGAATGGCCGCTCCGCACGAACCAGCTTCAGGCGCCGCCGGCGAAGTTCGTCTTCGCCGACGAGGGGCGCCGCTGCGGACACGCGCTCGACTCGATCATTTCCGCCGGGTGCATCGTCTCCGGCAGCCGCATCTCGGGAAGCGTGTTGTGCCCGAATGTTCGCGTTCACAGCTTCTGCGAGGTGGACCAGAGCATCCTGATGCCAGGGGTACGAGTCGGACGTCATGCGCGCATTCGACGGGCGATCATCGACCGTGACGTGTTCATCCCGCGCGGCGCCCTCATCGGCTACAACACCGAAGAAGAGGACCGGCGACGCCACACGGTGACCGACTCGGGCATCGTCGTCGTCACGACAGAGGATCAACCGTTCATCGGCGAGATCTCCGAAGAAGCTCTACGTAACGAGGCGGATTTCGATCGCCGAGGCGCGGAGAGAGAGGTCTGACGCCCGTAGGCCCGACCTTCCGCTCTACAGCGCGGAGACGGCAAGGCCGGCGGCCTCGCCGAAGCGCGTCGGCGAGCGGCGGTCAGGTCGGGCGTGTACCGAACAGATGAAGAGCGTCTGCGAATTAGCACCCGAGGAGCGTTTCGTGAAGATTGAACGAGTGACGGGGCGCGAGATTCTGGACTCGCGCGGCAATCCGACGGTTGAAGTCGAAATCTTGTTGCAAGGGGGGGCGCACGGGCGTGCGGCGGTGCCGTCAGGAGCGTCGACAGGACAACGTGAGGCGCTCGAGCTCCGCGACGGAGACAAGAAGCGCTACCTCGGCAAAGGTGTCCGGAAGGCGGTCGCCAACATCAACGGCGAGATCGCGAAGAGCATCGTCGGCCGCGACGCGGACCAGCGATCGCTCGACACGTTCATGATCCAGCTGGATGGGACGCCGAACAAGGGCCGGCTGGGCGCGAACGCGCTGCTGGGGGTCTCCATGGCTACGGCAAAGGCGGCCGCGGCAGCAGAGGGGCACCCGCTCTACGCCCACATTCGCGCGCTCTACGGCGACAAGAGCCCTCTGTCGCTTCCGGTCCCGATGATGAACATCCTGAACGGCGGCGCACATGCCGACAGCAGCGTCGATTTTCAGGAGTTCATGGTCATGCCTCTCGGCGCATCCACGTTCGCGGAAGCGCTGCGCACGGGCGCCGAGATCTTCCACACGCTGCGAGGCATCCTCAAGAAGAAGGGCCATTCGACCGGCGTGGGCGACGAGGGAGGGTTCGCCCCGAGCCTCTCGTCGAATCGCGAAGCGCTCGACGTCGTGCTCGAAGCGGTCGTCCAGGCCGGCTACCAACCGGGTCAGGATGTCTATCTGGCATTGGACGTCGCGTCGAGCGAGCTCTGGAACGACGCGAATCGTTCGTATGAGTTCCACAAGTCTCATGAACCGACGCGCGACTCGGACGGGATGGTTGCGCTCTATGAAGACTGGGTCAGGCAGTATCCGATCATTTCGATCGAGGACGGTGTGGCCGAGGGCGACTGGACAGGCTGGCAGAAGCTGACGAGCGCCATTGGTGACCGCGTTCAACTCGTTGGAGACGACGTGTTCGTCACGAACCCCGAGATCCTGAAGCGCGGCATTGCCGACAAGGTGGGGAACGCCCTGCTCGTCAAGCTCAATCAGATTGGTACCGTGACTGAAACGCTCGATGCGATCGGCATGGCTCGCGACGCCGGGTATGCGAGCGTGATCTCGCACCGCTCGGGTGAGACGGAAGACACGACCATCGCCGACCTCGCCGTTGGTACCGGCGCTGGCCAGATCAAGACGGGCTCGGCCAGCCGATCGGACCGCGTCGCCAAGTACAACCAGCTGCTCCGAATCGAGGAGGAGCTCACCGGCCGCGCCGCGTACGCCGGCCGCAACGCCATCAAGGCGCTCGCGCGACGCTGATGTCGCTCGTGCTCCTCGTGCTCGACGGCTGGGGAATCCGGCCGGACCGCGACCACAACGCGATCAAGCTGGCCCGCACACCAGTGTTCGACTCGCTTCTGGCCACCTATCCGAACGCTCAATTGATCGCTTCCGGTGAAGCGGTCGGTCTTCCAGCCGGGCAGATGGGAAACTCCGAGGTCGGCCACATGAACATGGGGGCGGGCCGCATCGTCTATCAGGACCTGACCCGCATCGACAAGAGCATCACAGATGGCGAGCTGTTCGAGAACGCGGCTCTCGCGGCGGCGATGGACCGGTGCGTGAGCGGCAATCACGCGCTGCACTTCGTCGGCCTCGTGTCGGACGGCGGCGTGCACAGCCATCAGCGGCACCTTCACGCGTTGATCGAGATGGCCTCGCGGCGACACGTGCCTCGAGTTTTTGTGCAGGCGATTACTGATGGACGCGATACCTCGCCGACAGGCGGCATCCGCTATCTGAAACAGCTCTCCGACGTCATGGCGCGCTTCTCAACCGGGCAAATCGCGACGGTGGTCGGCCGCTATTACGCCATGGACCGCGACAAGCGGTGGGAGCGCACCAAACAGGCCTACGACGCCATGGTGCCGGGGCTCGCGCCGACGATGTCCGCGGTCGCCGCTCGACGCGGTGCAGGCCTCGTACAGCGACGGTGTGACCGACGAATTCATCAAGCCCATCGTGACGGTGGATGCCGACGGTTCCGCGATCGGGCCCATTCGAGATGGCGATTCGATCGTCGTCTTCAACTTCCGAGCGGACCGGGCACGTCAGCTCACCAGGGCGCTCGCCCTGGACGACTTCGACGGCTTCGACCGTCCGAACCGTCCGCGCGTGCACTGCACCACCATGACGGTGTACGACAGGACGTTTGCGCTGCCGGTGGTCTTCGAACCACAGACCTTCAGCGGTAACCTGGCGGACGTCCTGGCCGCGCACGGCCGCACCAATCTGCGCCTCGCCGAAACGGAGAAGTACGCGCATGTCACGTACTTCTTCAATTGCGGGCGCGAGCAGCCGTATCCGCGCGAAGACCGCGTGCTCGTGCCGTCGCAAAAGGTTGCAACCTATGACCTGATGCCCGAGATGAGCGCACCCGGCATCACGGCGGAGCTCGTCGCCGATCTCAACAAGAACCAGCACGACGTCGTCATTTGCAATTTCGCCAACGCCGACATGGTCGGACACACCGGCCGCCTCGATGCGACGATTGCTGCCGTCGAAACGCTGGACGCATGCCTCGGTCAGATCGTGACTGCCGTTCGAGCCCTTGGCGGGACAGCCATCGTCACCGCCGATCACGGCAACGCCGAACAGATGTGGGACAGCGAGCTGAACGCCCCGCACACGGCACACACATCCAATCCCGTACCAGTGATTCTCTGCGCCGATCGGTTCAAAGGCCGTCGACTGCACGACGGAACGCTGCGCGACGTCGCGCCGACGATGCTGTCGCTCCTCGGCCTGCCAACGTCGCCGGAAATGACTGGCAGTCCATTGCTCGACGATTGAAACCCGGGCTTAGCGACTCACGGCCATCCGCGGCGGAACGCCGCACGCCGAAACACCTGGCGGCCACCGCATGGTTCTGCGCGCTCGCCGTCATCTGCTCGTATCCGCTGGCGCTCGCGCCCGGCTCCTGGATCCCGGGGTCAGGAGCCGGCGACAACACGATGTTCCTCTGGAACTTCTGGTGGATGCGCCAGGCAATGGAGCAGCCAGGACTCACGGCGTTCCATACGGCATACCTGTTCGCGCCGTACGGCACGCCGCTCGTCCTCAATACGCACACCGCGCTGCAAGCGATGCTCGGCGCAACGCTGTTCCGGCCGCTTTCGCTCACGGCTGCCCATAACGTCGTCCTGCTGGCCGGCCTGGCTGCGAACGGACTCGCGTCGTACGCGCTCGCCTATCGCGAGGTCCGCCGCGTCATGCCGGCGATCTTTGCCGGCACCACGTTCGCGTCATCCACTTACGTCGCGATCCATCTGCTCGGACACTTCAACCTCGTGCACGCATGGGTAATTCCCCTCGCGGCGCTCGCATGGATTCGCTGCGAAAACCATCCATCGGCCGCCCGATGCTTCGCGGCCGCCGGAGCTTTCGCCGCGGCGTCCTACAGCGACTACTACTATCTGGTCTACTGCGTGATGTTCGCGATCGGCTGGTCTATCTTGCACCGATGGCGCTTCGAGTTCGGTGGACGGCGGTTTCCGCGGTCCGAACGGGTGCTGGCCACACTCGCCTGTCTCGTGATCGTGGTGATCGTTGCGATTGCCATAACCGGGGGGTTCACGATCGAAGCGGGCGGGATGAGAATCTCGTCATCAAACCTCAGAAACCCCATCGCCGCGCTGTGGATCCTGTCACTCACGTGGCTGGCGTTGCGATGCCGGATCGCGAGTCAGATTGACCCGGTTCGAGCGGCGCAACGGCGTCGCTGGTTCTGGCCGGCGGCGGGTCTCGGCTTGTACCTGATTCTCGTTCTCCCTCTGATATTCGCTGCGATTGGGCTTTTCACATCTGGCGGGTACGTGTCACCCCCGCAGCATTGGCGAACAGGGGCCAGGGGGATCGACCTGGCGACCCTGGTGCTCGGAAATCCTCTGCACCCGTGGTACGGCGGACTGACGCGCGACGTGTATGCACGCCTGGGAATCGATGTCATGGAACAGGTGGCGTGGATTGGCGTCGTGCCGGCCGCCATCCTGCTGTCGGGAATCTGGCGCTCCGGCGAGTCCGGCGCGGCGCGGCGATGGGTCTGGCTGACGGCGCTGTTCTTCGTCTGGTCTCTCGGATCGTTCCTGCTGATTGGGGGAATCGATACCGGCCTTCCGCTGCCGCAACTTCTCGGGCGAGTGACCCCTGTCCTGTCAAATGCCCGAATGCCCGGGCGAGCTATCGTAATGGTTCAGCTTGGGGTCGCGATGTTGTGCGCGGTGCAGATTGCTCGGAGAGGATGGCAGGCCCCGATCGTCGCAGCTTTGATCGCGGCAGGCATGATCGACACCACGGCGCTCCCGTTTCCGATGTTCAGAACCGATCTGAGCGCCGTTGTCGACGATCGAGTGAGGTCGTCGGAGCCAGGAATCGTGGTCGAATTGCCACTAGGCATTCGCGACGGACTCGACACGATTGGACGCTTCGATCATCGAGCCCTGATTCATCAGACCCTCCACAGTCAACCGATCGCGGGCGGTGCCGTCGCTCGCCTTGCGTCGTCTGTTAAACACGCCTTCACTACGAATCCGGCCTTTGTTGCACTAATGGGTTCGCCGCTGGGGGAACTGCCAGACAATCTGGCGACTGACCTTCGAAAGGCGGGTGTCCGCTACGTCGTTGTGAACAGGGACGCCATGACCGGCGACGCTGGAGCGTCGCTGAAAGAACGAGGGCTCCGCCTGCTGGTAACAGACGGAGCCCGGGAACTCTACGCCGTGGACTGACCTTACTCGACTTCTTTTTCCTGCGTTTCGTCGGCCGCAATACGCAAGGAGCGCAGGAAACGCCGATCGTTGGCGCTCATTTCCAACGCCGTGCGACGCTCGGTCCGCAGCGTTTTCTGAGCGGGAGCCACCCTGGCCAGCGCGCCGGGTGACGACCGGTTGACAAAGCCGATCACGGCCTCGAGGGAAACCTTCATTTCGTACCCCGCCGCTCGGGCGCGCTCGCGGCAGGCTTCTACTCGCGAGTCTTCAGCAACAGCGGCAGCAATGGCGTCGGACAGCTCACGGGCCATTCGATTCACGACGTCATCCATTCGGGACCTCCTGGGGCGCCGCCGGGCCGGGAAACCGGGGCGTTTCTCGATCCCCACCGAGGCATCTCGCGATGCCGGGGGTGGGCGGCAGGGATCGAGCGCCAAAGTTTTTCATATGAAGGACTTGTACTGTGGGAACTACGCGTAATTGTAAACGTGCCTCTTGAGTGTGTCAATGGCGGAAGCACCAGATCTTGTGGTGTCTAGGGCTTGTTACAATGCTGCGCGAGTCTCGATCTCGGTCCCTTCCACATGAGCAAGCACTACTCGGATCCGGAATCGCTGTCCGGCTGGTCTCCGGAGCACGAGCTCGGCCTGCCAGGCACGTTTCCGTTCACGCGCGGCATTCAGCCGACGATGTATCGGGGACGGCTGTGGACGATGCGGCAGTACGCCGGCTTCGGGACCGCCGCGGAATCGAATCAGCGATATCGCTACCTTCTCAGTCAAGGCGTCACTGGGCTCAGCGTCGCGTTCGATCTGCCGACGCAAATGGGCTACGACTCGGATCATGAACTGGCCGCAGGCGAGGTCGGGCGCGTCGGTGTAGCGATCGATTCCATCGAGGACATGTCGGCGCTCTTCGATCAGATTCCGCTCGGCGAGGTGTCGACGTCGATGACTATCAACGCGACGGCAATCGTGCTGCTCGCACTGTATGTCGCGGTGGCGCGCCGGCAGGGCGTCGATCCAAAAACGATGTCGGGCACCATTCAGAACGACATCCTGAAGGAATATGTCGCACGCGGCACCTACATCTATCCGCCTCGCGCGTCGTTGCGCATCGTGACCGACATCTTCGCGTACTGCGAGCGCGAGCTGCCGAACTGGAACACGATCTCGATCAGCGGCTATCACATTCGCGAGGCTGGCTCGACCGCCGTACAGGAAGTCGCATTCACCTTCGCCAACGCCATCGCCTACGTGGAGTCAGCACTGCAGGCGGGGCTCGACGTCAACAGCTTCGGACAGCGGCTGTCCTTCTTCTTCAACGCGCACAACGATTTTCTCGAAGAGATCGCGAAGTTCAGGGCGGCGCGGCGGCTATGGGCGCGGATCATGCGAGATCGCTTCGGCGCGCGCAGCGCGCGCGCCCAACAACTGCGCTTCCACACCCAGACAGCCGGCAGCACCCTGACGGCGCAGCAGCCCGACAACAACATCGTCCGTGTCGCGGTGCAGGCCCTGGCCGCCGTGCTCGGCGGCACGCAGTCGCTTCATTGCAACGGCCGCGACGAAGCGCTCGCGCTGCCGACCGAAGAATCTGCACGAGTCGCGCTGCGCACACAGCAGATCATCGCGTTCGAGAGCGGCGTCGCCAACACGATCGATCCGGTTGCGGGCTCGTATGCGCTCGAAGAGATGACGAACCACATCGAGCAGGGCGCGCAGGCACTGCTCGACCGTATTCACGCCGCGGGCGGCACGCTGAGCGCGATCGAACAGGGCATCATCCAGCGCGAGATCCAGGAATCGGCCTATCGCGCGCAGCAGAAGATCGACGGACGCGAGAGCATCGTGGTCGGCGTCAATCAGTTCGAAACGAAGGAGAGCGCGGCCGTCGACGTGCTGCAGATCGATCCACAGGTGGAAGAGCGGCAGATCGCACGCGTCCGACAGATACGCGCTTCACGCGATCGGGCGGCCTGCGAGGCCGCGCTCAGCCGCGTCACCAGCGCTGCGAGAGATTCGGAAAATCTGGTCCCGCGCGTCCTCGAGGCTGTCGAGGCCCGGGCCACACTCGGCGAGATTGCCGACGCCATGCGCGTCGTGTTCGGCGAACACAAGGAACTCGATGTCTGAGGCGCGGCTCCTGACAGTCGAGCGTCTCACCACGGGCTTCGATCAGCAGGGCCGGTTCGTGCCTGCTGTCATCGACGTCAGCCTCCACGTCGACGCCGGCGAAACGCTCTGCGTCGTCGGCGAGTCGGGCAGCGGCAAGTCGGTGACCGCTTTCTCGATTCTGAGGCTCGTCCAGCCGCCGGGCCGTATCGCTTCTGGGCGCATCGACTTCAAGGGCCGGGATCTTCTGACCCTGTCCGAGCGCGAGATGCAGGCCATCCGCGGCGCGGAGATCGCGCTCATCTTCCAGGAGCCGATGACCGCTCTCAACCCGGTATTCACCATCGGCAGCCAGATCGAAGAAACGCTGCTCATCCACGGACGCGCGACACGCCGCACGGCCCGGCAGAAGGCGATCGAGATGCTCGCGGCCGTCAGCATGCCCGAGCCGGAGAAGCGCGTGCGCGACTACCCGCACCAACTGTCAGGCGGTCTGCGGCAGCGGGCGTTGATCGCGATGTCGCTCGCCTGCGAACCGACGCTGGTGATTGCCGACGAACCCACGACAGCACTCGACGTCACCATTCAGGCGCAGATCCTGGATCTGCTGCGCGATCTGCAGAAACGAATGGGGCTCTCGTTGATCCTGATCACACACGATCTCGGCGTCGTCGCCGAAATGGCCGACCGTGTCGCCGTCATGTACGCCGGCCGCGTGGTCGAGGAAGCGGGCGTGAAGGAGCTCTTCCACGATCCCAAGCACCCGTACACTCGCGGCCTCATGGCCTCGATGCCGGGCGGGGCGCCAGGCGAACGGCTTCGCGCGATCCAGGGCACAGTCCCGCCACTCGGACAACTGCCGCCGGGGTGTGCGTTCGCGCCACGGTGCCCCGATCGCTTCGAGCCGTGCGGGTCGGTTCCCCCAGGAACCACATCGCTCGCGGGCGGGCGAACGGTCAAGTGCTATCTGCACGGCGAGGCTGTCGAGAACGGGGCGGCTGTCGGCGCCGGATCCGTTCGCAGATCATGAGCACCGTAATCACGCCGTTGCTCGACGTCAGGAACCTGGTCAAGGAGTTCAGCCGGAGGCAGGGCCTCTTCCGCAAGCCATCAATCGTTCGCGCGGTGGACGACGTGTCGTTCTCAATAACCGAGGGAGAGACGTTCGGCCTCGTGGGCGAGTCGGGCAGCGGAAAGACGACGACCGGACGTTGCATCCTGCGCCTGATCGAACCGACATCCGGCCACGTGCAGTTCAAGGGTGAAGATGTGCTCGGCTTCTCACGAGCCCGTATGCGGCAGGCGCGCCGCGACATGCAGATCGTGTTTCAGGATCCGTACTCGTCGCTGAACCCGCGGATGCGGGTCGGGACCATCGTCGAAGAACCGCTGATCATCCACAAGACGGGATCGAAAACGGAAAGGCGGGCCCGCGTCGCCGAGCTGTTCGACCTCGTCGGGCTCGATCCATCTCAGCTCTCCCGCTATCCGCATCAATTCAGCGGCGGACAGCGCCAACGGATCGGCCTCGCGCGCGCGCTCGCGCTGAATCCGTCATTCATCATTGCCGACGAACCGGTCTCTGCGCTGGACGTGTCGGTACAGGCGCAGGTCGTCAACCTGCTGATGGATCTCCAGCAGCGGCTAAAGCTGACCTACCTGTTCATCGCGCACGATCTCCGGCTGGTGCGGCATATCTGCGATCGTGTGGCGGTGATGTACCTGGGAAGGATTGTCGAAATGGGGCCCGCCGAAAGGCTCTTCGAAGCGCCCGCGCATCCTTATACCGGGCCCTGCTGTCGGCGATCCCGATGCCGGATCCGGACGCGCCACGCCAGCGAATCGTCCTGGATCCGAAGTCCTTCGACCGCGCGGCTTCGCTGCGCGAGATCGAGGCTGGGCATCTGGCTGCGGTGTAACGAGCTGGATCAACTCCTAACTGCCAACTCTCAACTCCCAACGGATTGCGACTCAGTCAGCTCGGAGTGTTTTGGTAATTGGGAGTTGGTAGTTGGGCGTTGATCGAGTCGGCAGCGCTACGCCGCCCGCATGACGTCCTTCTCGACCTGACCGTCTCGAATGGAAATCACGCGATGCGCATGCGCGGCGATCTCCGCTTCGTGCGTGACGAGAATGATTGTGTTCCCGCCCTCGTGAAGGCGATCGAACAGGCTCATGATCTCGAGCCCGGTCTTCGAGTCGAGGTTGCCCGTCGGCTCGTCAGCCAGCAGGATCGATGGGTCGTTGACCAGCGCACGCGCGATGGCCACGCGCTGACGCTGACCACCGGACAGCTCGTTCGGCCGGTGGCTGGCGCGTTGCGTGAGTTCGACCTTGTCCAATGCCGCCCTGGCACGCTCCTGACGCACCTTGCCGGACACGCCCGCATACACGAGCGGCAACTCGACGTTGTGCAACGCCGTTGCGCGCGGCAGCAGATTGAATGTCTGGAACACGAAACCGATCTCTTCGTTCCTGATCCTCGCCAGCTCGTCGTCGTTCATCGCCGCGACCTCCTTGCCGTTCAGGAGGTAGCTGCCTTTCGATGGCGTGTCGAGACAGCCGATGAGGTTCATGAGCGTCGACTTCCCGGATCCGGAGGGACCCATGATGGCGACATACTCGCCGCGCTCGATGCCAATTGCGACACCGCGCAGAGCGTGAATCTCCTCGTCGCCCATGACGTAGGTCTTCCAGAGGTCGCGTGTTTCGATAAGAGCCATGGCTTGATGTCGTCAGTCGATCGGGAGTCCAGAGCCCCCGCCTAGCTGCTTCGCTCGAATTCGTTCGCGAGAAGCGGAGCGGCCGACGCCCGACTAGATCCTACCCCGGTCATAAGACGACCCGGAATACTCTACGGTTGGCGCGGAGAACGGTTCCTGTCCCGGAAATCAGCCGCAAACCCCGTCTGTGACCGACCCGCGAGAATCTGTCCGTGCCCCTCGAGCGATCCGCGAAATCCGCGTCCCGTGACCCTTGAGGAATCCGCGAAGATCCGCGTCCCGTGACGCCTGATTAGA
Source organism: uncultured Acidobacteriota bacterium (assembly GCA_963784195.1). GTDB lineage: Bacteria > Acidobacteriota > Vicinamibacteria > Vicinamibacterales > 2-12-FULL-66-21 > CAVQAH01. The sequence continues at coordinate 653,965 of CAWARA010000020.1, forward strand.
TCTGCGGTGTGGCGCCCTTCCCCCGAACCAGCACTCGGACTTCGCGGCCCGAGGGCTCCCGAAGCACGACGGCGGCGGGCTCGATTCGCACGACAACGCGCGGACCGACGCGATCGCCTGCTGATACGACTGCCCCGTCGATCACGGCGAACTGCTTGTCCGACGAGATCAGGATGCCCGACACGACCGGTAGCGGTGCGTCGAGCGGCTGGCTGCCGACCGCCTTGGGAGCCTCGCCACCAGCAGCGGACCCGCTCGTGGACTGGGCGCCCTGCACTCCCGTCGGACGAGGCGCCACCGTCACACTCCGCGGTGCCGGTGGTGTGGCGGTGCTCGCCGGCTGCGCAGCAGGCTCCTGACGATTGGCTTGTGGCGCCGATAACACCGGCGCCGCTTGAACCGGGACCGCCGTCGCACTGCGGGCCGTGTCCGACCAGAGCGCAAAGCCCCACCACGCTGCCCCGACCGCCAGCACGGCGGCCGCGGCGGCACCCAACCAGCGGCCCAGCGCGATTTCACTGCCCCGCGACACACCCGCTGCCGCGGACACCCACGCCAGCCGCAGCGCCGGCGCCCACTCCGCGACGACGGCGGCGGACTCGCCAGATCCGTCGAGGCCCGCGGATGAATCCATCGTCTCGAACTCGATATTGAGCTCGGCGATGAGTGGCATGGTCAACGTCCGCACGTCCGGAATCGTTCCGCAGGTCACAGCTGAATCCACGGCAATCCCGTATTGCGTGCGAACCGCTTCGACGGCGCGTCTGATTTCGGGCGTGAGCTGCGCCACGATGAGATAGCGGCGCAGCAGGCTGGCCTGCGTGCGCTGCTCGGGCGCAGAGATCTGCCAGCTGAACTCGCGCGAGTAAAGCGTCTCGAATCCTCGAACGGCCACCAGCGCGGCGCCCTGATGGTTCAGCGAGAGATATAGCGCGGCTTCCGCAGACCCCGAGTCCGGTTCCCGCGAGCCGCCGAGCAGCGCCAGGGCCTGCGACGGCGCCAGGATGGCTTCAGGCTCGAAGCCAGCTTCCTTCACCACGTCCTCGGTTTCGCGCGGCGGCGTCTCAGGTGAGGCGGGCCGATCCGTGGACGAATTCAGCTGCCAGTTGACCACCCAGGCGCGGGTTGTCAAACCCAGCTCGCGCCGGGCCTCCGCCAGGAGCGCCGCCCGGGCGGCAGCCTGCCGCGGCCATCGTCCAGGGCCGAACACGCGGACGGGCCCGCATTGAATCGTGTCGGCGCGGAGCCGCGCCTGAACCAGAACGCAGTAGTCGGGCCCGAGCTCAATCCCCGTGACACTGCTCATATCTGCTACTGGATACTATCCTTCTTTTTCCTCGTAATCGGACTTCAGCCGTGCGACGACCGCGGGATCCGCGAGCGTCGTCGTATCGCCGAGCGCCTTTCCTTCGGCGATGTCGCGCAACAGACGGCGCATGATCTTACCTGAACGTGTTTTCGGGAGATCGGCCGCGAACAGAATCTGATCGGGCCTCGCAATACCGCCAATCTTCCTCACGACGTGCTCTTTCAGTTCATCAGCCAGTCCGGGGCTTGCCTGCACGCCCTCTTTGACGGTGACGAACGCGGCGATCGCCTGCCCCTTGATTTCGTGCGTACGTCCGACGACCGCCGCTTCGGCGACGCGGGGATGATCCACCAGCGCGCTTTCGACTTCCATCGTGCCGATACGATGACCGGCGACGTTGAGCACATCGTCTACGCGGCCCAGCAACCAGTAAAACCCGTCGTCGTCACGCCGCGCGCCGTCGCCCGTGAAGTAGACGCCGTCGGCCCACCGGCGCCAGTACAGCTGCACGAAGCGTTCGGGATCGCCGTAGATTGCGCGCAACATGGAGGGCCAGGGTTCGGTGATCGCGAGAAGCCCGCCATCCTCGACACGGATTGCCATCGCCGTCCCGGATCTCGACGCTGATCCCTGGAAACGGTCGCGTCGCCGAGCCTGGCTTCGTACTGATCATGCCCGGCAGGGGCGTGATCATGATCATGCCCGTTTCAGTCTGCCACCAGGTATCGACGATAGGACATCGTTCGCGTCCGATGTTCTCGTGATACCAAATCCAGGCCTCGGGGTTGATCGGCTCCCCGACGGATCCGAGAAGCCGCAGCGTGCTCAGATCGCGCTTCGCCGGCCACTCCGTGCCCCATCGCATGAATGCGCGGATCGCCGTGGGCGCCGTGTAGAAAATCGTGACGCCGTAGCGCTCGATCAGTTCCCAGAAGCGATCCTTCTGCGGCCAGTCGGGCGCCCCCTCGTACATGACCACTGTCGCGCCGTTCGACAGCGGACCGTAGACGACATAGCTATGGCCGGTCACCCAGCCAATGTCGGCCGTGCACCAATAGACGTCGTCATCCTTGAGATCGAAGACCCACTTCGTCGTTGCGTAGGTTCCGACGAGATAACCGGCCGTGGTGTGAACGATGCCTTTCGGCTTACCCGTCGTCCCGGAGGTGTACAGGATGTAGAGGTTGTCTTCCGAATTCATCGGCTCCGGAGCGCAGACGCGTGATGCGTGCTGCATGAGCCGGTGATACCAGTGGTCACGGCCTTCCTGCACATCGACTGGCATCGGTGTCCCTGGATGCCGTTGAACGATGACGACGTGTTTGATCGACGGCGTCTCGCGCAGCGCTTCGTCCGCCATCTGCTTCAGCGGCACGATCTGCCCGCGACGGAATCCGCCATCTGCGGTAATGAGGAGCGAGGCCTCGGCATCGTTGATGCGGTCGCGCAGCGCCTCGGCGCTGAACCCGCCGAACACCACGCTGTGCACGGCGCCGATGCGCGCGCAGGCCAGCATCGCAATCGGCAAGCTCGGGAATCAGCGGCAGGTAGATGGCCACGCGATGGCCGCGCTTGATCCCGAGCGATTTCAGCACGTTGGCAAAAGCGCTAACCTCTCGATACAGATCCCAGTAAGTCAGCGTCCGCCGGTCGCCTGGCTCACCTTCCCAGATGATCGCCGCCTTGTTCCGCCGCTCCGTGCGGACATGGCGGTCAAGGCAATTTGCGCTCGCATTCAGCTTTCCACCAATAAACCACTGCGCGTAGGGTGGTATCCACTTCAACACCTGTTCCCAGGGCTGAATCCAGTCGAGCTCTTTCGCGAATTCCGCCCAAAACGACTCCGGATCGGCGGCGGCTCTCCCATACACGGATGGGTCGCTGATGTTTGCGGACTGCTTCCATTCGGGTGACGGCGGGAATTGCCGATCTTCGTTCAGAAGCGCTGCGATTTCGGGCATGAACTATTGAAGAACCCTCTCGATTGGCGGCTGACGCGCGCGCATGCGCGTGCCATGGTCAGCGTTGCCTTTGCCGGTCGTTCGATGAGACGGCATGCCGTCGTCGTGGCGACCGACCTCTCGTTGGGCTCGCCGGCGCGCGCGGTTTCGTCTGCGCGATCGTACGAGCACTGCCAGATTGTAATGCGTGGGACCCTGCGACGAGGCGACGAACGCCCGGAGCAGCGACTCCTGAGCCTGGTCGGTTTGGCCGGCTGTTCCCGCTGGCAGACGTGAGATCGACGATGGGATCGGGAGCGCCCGCGCTCGAGCGAGCCGGCGGTTCGGAACAGCGCCAGCGCGGGCGCCAGCTCGGGCTGTTCCAGCCTGATGACGCCAACATTGCCTGTGCCTTTGGCAAAGCGGGGATCGGCCTGGATGGCCTGTTCCAGCTCACTGAAATGCCCGGCTCAGCCGGGTTCCGGATTGCGTGATCGGATTGCGGCGTCCTTGTCAGCTGAGAGACGACCCGGAGATCAACGCCGCCGCGGACAGTCCGGCAGCGACCCCGGCCATCACCAGCGCGGCAGTGCGACGGCGCAGCCAGTCCGGCACGATCAGCCGGGGTGGCTCGAGGTCGAGCATGTGCGCTGCCCTGTCAACGATCTCGGGAACGATTCGCGTGAGGCGCAACGCATAGGCTGAAAGCAGCGCGCGATCGCACACGAGATTGATGAGGCGCGGGACGCCGCCGGTGAACCGGTGCACGCGCTGCAGCGCCTTCGGTGTGAAGCTGAGGAGCGATCCGCCGCCGGCGATCGTCAACCGATGGAAGACGTACGCGGCGGTCTCCTCGGGCGTCAACGGCCTGAGCTGATAGCGGACAGACACACGCTGATCGAGCTGCCGCAACCCCGGCGACCGGAGCGTTTCCTTCAAACTGAGCTGCCCGACGAGCACAATCTGCAGAAGCTTGTCCTTGTCGGTTTCCAGGTTCGACAACAGGCGGATCTGCTCGAGCAGCTGCAGCGGCAGGTTCTGGGCTTCGTCGACGATCAGCATCGCCGTTCCGCCAATCGACCGGATCGAGTACAGGAAATCGTTCAGGGTGTTGATCAGCTCCTGCTTCGTCACGCCGGCCAGCCTTCCGCGCCGGACGTCATCGCGCGACACGATGCCAAAGTCCTGGAGAATGAGGCGGAGCAGGTCCTCCTCCGACACGAACGGATTGAGCACCAGGGCCGTGAACGTGCGGCGGTCGAGTTGATCGAGAATCGCGCGGCAGAGCGTCGTCTTGCCGGTGCCGCTATCACCGGTGATCACCACGAACCCTTCGCGGCGCCTGATGGCGTACTGGAGCACGTCGAACGCGTTCCCGTGCGACTCGCTCCGGTAGAAGAACTTGGGATCAGGCGTGAGGCTGAACGGCTTCTCCGAGAAGCCGTAGAAGTCCTCATACATCGGGTGCTCTTCTTTTGCGCGCGAAAGCGCCTGGGCAAGACCGGCCATCGCGAACTGCTCACGCTTCATCGTCCACCTGCCTGCGAAGCCATTGCCGGGCGTCGATCGACACCACGGGCGTGTTTGCACACTTTTGCTGGCAGATCTTTCGGTCGAGAAGAGCTGTACCTGTAGGCCCGACCTTAAGGTCGGGCCTACAAGTAGCGGATTACGCCGGCGGAAGGATCTCCACCGTTCCGGGCGGCGGCGTGGGTGGCGCGTTTTTCTTGAAGATGGCGACGCCGAGCAGGCCACCTGCGAGGCCGAAGATCGTCGAGATGACGATGGACACGATCATGGTGACCACCTGCGCTGCGGAGCCCGAGGTCATGCCGAGCACCATGTCGCGCACCTCCGGCGGGACGTCGGGGTTGCCCTCGAGAATGCGCTGCGCAAATTCAGCCTGCATCGGTCCCATCATCATCTGGATGGGAATCGCGAGGAGGCCGGAGATCACGCCGCCGATCGCCCCCGCCATCAGACCGACGATCGCCCCCTCAGAGGCATCGATCTGGACCGGCATGTTCTGCTGGCGGAGGTAGGTGGCGAGGACGCCCCCCGCGACAACCCAGAGACAGCAGCAGCAGTTCGCCGCATTGACGAGCGGAAGCGCGGACAGCACACCAATGAAGAGGCCGCCCCAGAACGCCGGCTGCAGTCGCTCAGACATCAGTCGTAGTACTCCAGGCCAAGATGAGTGATCAGATCCTCGCCGCGCAGGAAGCGCAGCGTGTTCTTCAGCTTCATCATCTGGATGAACAGGTCGTGCTCAGGATACAAGCCGGGCGCGTGCATCGGGCTTTTGAAATAGAACGAGAGCCATTCCTGGATGCCATCCATCCCCGCGCGCTTCGCGAGGTCCAGCATCAGTGCCACGTCGAGCACAATCGGCGCGGCCAGGATGCTGTCCCGGCACAGGAAATTGATCTTCAGCTGCATCGGATATCCGAGCCAGCCGAAGATGTCGATGTTGTCCCAGCCCTCCTTGTTGTCCCCGCGCGGCGGATAGTAATTGATCCGAACCACATGGCAAAGCTTTTCGTACAGCTCGGGGTACAGATTGGGTTGGAGGATGTAGTCGAGTACCGACTTCTTGCTCTCTTCCTTCGTCTTGAACGATTCGGGATCGTCGAGAACCTCGCCATCGCGGTTGCCGAGGATGTTCGTCGAGTACCACCCTTCGACGCCGAGGAGCCGGGCCTTCAATCCGGGCGCGATGATCGTCTTGATCAGCGTCTGTCCCGTCTTCAGATCTTTTCCTGCAACCGGTGATCCGGTCTGTTCGGCGAGCTGCAGGAGCGCGGGAACGTCGGCGCTCAGATTCGGCGCAGCATTCGCGTACGGGATTCCTTCCTTGATCGCTGCGTACGCATAGATCATGCTCGAAGGAATGTTCGGGTCGTTGGCTTCGAGCGCCTGCTCGAACGACTCGACGCTGGCGTGCGCTTCTGACTCGGTCAGGTAGATCTCGGTGCTCCCGCACCAGATCATCACGAGGCGTTCGAGCTTGTGCTCGGCCTTGAAGCGCTTGATGTCGTCGCGCAGCTGTTCGGCGAGCTCGCGCTTGTTGGCGCCTTTCTTGACGTTCGGACCGTCGAGCCGCTTGACGTAACGTCGATCGAACACCGCCGGCCACGGCCGGATCGCCTGCATTTCCGGCTTGATCTGTTCGAGCAGCGACGGTTCGAGCACGCCGGCGGTCCGCGCCGCTTCGTACGAATCCTCCTCGAAAATATCCCAGCCGCCGAATACGACATCATCGAGCGACGCAAGCGGCACGAAATCCTTGATGAGCGGCGAGCGGCCTTCCGTCCGTTTCCCGAGCCGGATCGTGCCCATCTGCGTCAGCGAGCCGATTGGCTTCGCCAGCCCGCGCCGCACGGCGAGCACGCCAGCGATCGTCGTCGTGCTGACGGCACCCATGCCAACGAGCAAAATGCCCAGTTTCCCTGCAGGTTCCGCGATTTTCGGAGGATTTTTCACAACCGGGAACTATATCATTAACGTGCCGACGTGCCGACGTGCCGACGTGCGACGTGCCTGACGTGCGATGCCATGAAGTTCTTCAAGAAGTCCGAAACGATCGATTTGCCAGTAGCCATGTCGGGCGTCAAGCTCGGGGATCGACTGCTGGTGATCGGGTGCAGCGATCCGTCGCTCATCGCCAGGCTCGCGCTGAAGGTCGGTCTGACGGGACGTGCGTGCGCCGTCGATGAATCGCCCGAACGCGTTGCCGAGGCCGCGCGCCTCGTCGAGCGTGAAGGCGCGTTGATCGAGTCGGCCGAAACCAGGGGATCGACCGTGCCGTACGACGCGGAGGCGTTCGATCTGGTTGTGCTGCGAGATTCCGCTCCGCCCGCAGCGGACGCGCGAGGCCGTTCCGCGCGCGAAGCGCTTCGCGTGTTGCGCCCCGGCGGGCGATGCCTCATCGTCGACGGTGCGGCACGTGGAGGCCTGCTCTGGCGGGCGTCGCCGGGGCACGCCGGCAACACGTCCGGCGCCGCGGTCAACGCACTCAACGCCGCCGGATTCGCAGCTGTTCGTGCGCTCGCCGAACGCGATGGGCTGACTTTCGTGGAAGGCGTGAAGAAGAACGCGTAGACGTCAGCGCGCGCACGTCAGGTGACGGCCGCCATCGATCGAGATCGTCTCTCCGGTGATCCAACCTGCCTGATCCGACGCGAGGAAGAAGATCAGGTCCGCAATCTCCGACGCGTCACCCGGACGTCCGAGCGGATGCGTTTCGCGCGACCGTTGGATGAACGTCGCATAGTTCTCCTCGGACATGCCGCCGCGGCGGTGCAGGTTGGAGATCACGACGCCAGGATTCACGGCGTTGATCCGCACGCCTTTTGCGGCCATTTCCAGCGCGGCGCATCGCGTCAATTGATCGACCGCCGCCTTGCTCACGCAATACGCGAGCACACCGGGGAACGCGCGCAGGCCGGTCACGCTCGACACGTTCACCACGCTTCCTCGTGACGTGACGAGCGCAGGCATCGCCGCGCGCATGAGCCGGAAGGGCGCGCGGCTGTTGATATCCATCATCCGATCCCACTGATCGTCGTCGGTGACCTCGACCGACCCCGATCCGATGATGCCGGCAGCATTGACCAGCGTCGTGATCCCGCCAAACGAGTCGAGCGCCGCCTGAACAATTCGTGCGGGCGCGCCCGAGGCAGTGACGTCGGCCTCGATCGTCTCGGCGGCGCCGCCTTCCTTCTCAATAGTGCGCGACATCTCGTCGAGTGCCGCTGCATCTCGTCCCACGGCGAGCACCGATGCGCCATCACGCGCAAACCTGATCGCAGCCGCCCTGCCAATTCCGCTCGTCGCGCCCGTCACAATCACGCTCTGAACCGTTTTCATAGTTGTGGTTATAGTGTCACGAAGCACAATCGCGCAGTGTCCTCGGTCCACTGCCGCCTGTCACTCACCGAGCACACCCTTTTTCGTCTGCGGTCTGGCCAGCCGCGAAGAACAGGCCGAAAAACCCGAATATCGGGTGAGCCGCCTTGAAAAACAATCGGCAAGCCTTTTGCCGATTGAGCACCCGTCAAGCACATGGGACACGTGTCTGTAGCGTCGTCGGAAGTCTTCACCGCGGCTGAGATCGCCCGTGCCGCCGGCGTGTCGGTGCGCGCGGTGCGAGAGCTGATTCGCGGCGGCTCGATCGACGCAATGCCCGGAGGCTTCGTCGCCTCGGACGAGGCGGCCTCAGCCGTAAAGCTGTTGAGCGGATCGTCAACGACAGAGGGCAGCGTGCGGCGACAGCTGTTCGCGCCTCCGCCGACGACGGAGACACGCACTGGAGTGCCGCTCGTCGCGTCGATGGCCGCGCATGGCGGGATGTTTCTGATCATCCTGCTGGCTGCCACACTGGGCGCCTCGAGCCCGGCCGTTTCGCGGCCGTCAGAATTCAAACCCGTTCGAATGGTGTTTCTCGCGATCCCCGGACCCGGTGGCGGCGGTGGCGGTGGCGGCCTCCGTCAGCCGGCACCTGCACGCAAGGCACAACTGCAGGGAACCAATCGCATGCGCAGTCCCGTCCCGGTGTCTCGCGCCATCAAGAGCGAAACGCCAAAACCCGCGCCTCGCAGCGTGCCGCCGCCTGTGCGACCTGTTGAGCGCCCGGTCGAACCACCACCGCCGGCGAAGAGCCCGGATCCGGCACCACCAGTGGTGGCACCAGTGGCAAGCGTCCCGGCGGATCCCAAGGATCGCCCCGGCGTGCTCGATGAGCGCGCGCCCGAATCATCCAGCCGCGGAACCGGAGAGGGCGGCGGGTCGGGCACGGGCAGCGGCGCCGGTGTCGGTGAGGGCACGGGATCGGGCGTCGGCCCCGGCAGTGGCGGCGGTACCGGCGGCGGCCCATACCGGCCCGGCAGCGGCGTGACGCCACCAGGACTGCTGCACGAAGTGAAGCCGGACTACACGGAAGAGGCGCGTCGAAGAAGCATCGAGGGAGAAGTCGTGCTCGAGATCGTCGTGCGCAGTGACGGAAGCGTCGGGAACATCCGCATCCTGCGCGGACTCGGCGCCGGCCTGGATCAGCGTGCGGCGGACGCCGTGCGTCAGTGGCGCTTCTCGCCAGCACGCCGTCAAGGCACGCCGGTGGACGTGATGGTCGAAGTCGCGGTCGAGTTCAGGATCCGGTAGGTGCACGTGCGCAGGTGCGCAAGTGCGCAAGTGCGCAGGTGCGCAAGTGCGCAAGTGCAGGGAGCAGGTATGGAGTTCGCACTGACAATCGTCGCAATCGTTTCTGCCGCAACCGCGCTGGTCATGACGGCCATCGTCGTGTCCATGCTGCGCAATGAGAGGCGTCGGTCGGATGCGCGCGTCGAGGCCTTGATGCGGCTGGCTCAGGCCGACGCGCCGGCCGTCATTGCACCGGGCCCTGCGACAGTGGCTCCATCATTCAGGGCAGTGGCGGCTCCTCCGAAGCCGATTGCGCGCCGGCGGCGCCGGCTCCGAACGTGTCTGACGACTTCGTCGACGAGCCGCTGATCGAGTTGAATCTGCAGCCTGCAGTCGCCGGTGTCGATGGACTGTTCGCCGAACGGGAGCAGTCGAGCCCGTGGACGCGGCGGCTTGGTATTGTGGCGGCGGTTGCGCTCGCTACCGCGTTCGTAGGTTTCACGGCGAGCTCGTTCACACGCAGCGTCGCCACGGACTCGCCAGCTACGACGTCCGTCGCGCCGCCGAGCGGCGGCAGCACGACCCTCGAGCTCCTGACCCTCGCGTACGAGCACAAGGACGGAACGCTCACCATCAACGGCATGGTGCAGAACCCGAAGGCAAGCACTGTGATGGCCACTGGCGTCGAAGTGACCGCGCTCGTATTCGGATCGGACGGTGCCGTCGTCGCATCCGGCAAGGCGCCGTTGGACTTCTCACGTCTCCGGCCCGGAGATGAATCGCCGTTCGTCGTGCGAGTGCCGGTCACCGGCAAAATCGCGCGGTATCGCATCGGTTTCCGTGGAGACGACGGGCGGGTGATCGCGCATATCGATCGCAGAAGCGCCGGCCCGCTCGCCCGCAACGAGTAGCGTCCGGCTTTGGCCGAACCCGTAGTGTCCGGCTTTAGCCGGACCTGGAGCGCTCGACTCCAGTCGAGCGTCACGATCATGAAAGTACCAAAACTGTTCCTCCTCGTAACTGCGTTCGTCGCCGCCGCGCTGGCAACAGCGTCAGGTCAGCAGCAGCAGCAACAGCAGCAGGACGAAAGCCAGTCCTTCCGCTTCAGAACTGCCGTCGAGCTGATCAACGTCACGGTGACGGTCACCGATGGCACGGGCCGCTTCGTGTCGGGCCTGCGGCGCGAAGACTTCCGGATCTTCGAGGACGGCGTCGAACAGCCTGTCTCTCACTTCAGCAACGATCGCGTGCCCGTCAGCCTCGGCATCGCGCTCGACACCAGCGGCAGCATGGACGGCGACAAGATGCGCGCCGCCCGCACCGCGCTCAACCGCTTCCTGTTCGACCTGCTCGACCGGACTGACGAAGTGTTCCTGTATCGCTTCGACTCCAATCCCGAGCTCGTCGAAGGGTGGACGACAGACCGTCGTCGCGTGAGCAGCGAGCTCGAGCGAATCAGGCCGAAGGGCGGCACGGCGATGTACGACACCGTCGCCGAAGCGGTGCCGATGGCGCAATCGGGAACGCACCGCAAGAAGGCTCTGCTCGTGATCTCGGACGGCAACGATACGAGCAGCCGGACAGAAGTGCCCGATCTCAAGCAGATGATTCGGGAAACGGAAGTGCTCGTCTACGCGATAGGGATCGACGGCACCGACACTCAGATGACCGGCGGCAGCGCCGAGCGGAGGCGCTACGCCGAGAGGACCACGCAACCCGGTTCCAGTGCCGTTCCCGTTCCCCGGCCGGCGCACGCCGCCGATTCAGCCGCCGCCATCAGCGCCGTCAGGGCCGTCGTCTCGCAACGCGCGCGCCGACGACCGCGTCAACGCCTCCGCCTTGCGGGAGCTGACCGACGACAGCGGCGGACGCACGGAGATCATTCGCTCGGCGATGGATCTGGACCCGGCGACTGCAGGGATCGCTGACGAATTGAGCCGCCAGTACTACCTGGGATATCCAGCGAAGGGCAAGAAGGACGGACGCTGGCACAGCATCGAGGTCCGCGTACGGAACGCGTCGTATCGCGTCCGCGCAAGACGCGGATACGTCGCGACCCCGTAACGAGGCGCCGGCATGCCGTGCAGTATCATCCTTGAGTGCAGACCTATGGTGCTGCCGTAGGCCTCAGCGTTCTGGGCAGCCTCGGTGGCCTGCTCACGGCGTCGGTTTTTCTGCTTCTCGGCGACGGCCTGCGTGTGCGGCTGATCCCCTGGTTGATCAGTTACGCGGTCGGCACCTTGCTTGGCGCGTCGCTGCTCGGGCTGCTGCCGGAAGCGCTCGAGCGCCTGGACGCGCGCATCGCACTCGCGACACTGCTGGCCGGCGTGATGGCGTTCTTCCTGCTCGAGAAGTTCGTCGTCTGGCGGCATTGCCACGAAGGCCATGAATGCGAGGTTCACAAGACCGCGGCATCGCTCGTGATCGTCGGTGACGCGTTCCACACATTCGTGGACGGTGCAGTCATCGCGGCGGCGGTCGTCACATCGGTTCCGCTGGGCATCACCACCGCGCTGGCCGTCGCGGCGCACGAGATTCCTCAGGAGGTGGGTGACGTCGCCATACTCCTCCGCGCCGGCTACTCTCGCATGCGCGCGTTCACGCTGAACCTGATGTCAGGCGTCGGCGGCGTTCTCGGCGCGATCACCATGCTCGCCGCCTCGCGTTCGGTGCCGGTCCTGCTCCCGTACGTCCTGGCCTTCGCGGCGGGAAACTTTCTCTACATCGCGATGGCCGACCTCATCCCCGGACTGCACAAAAAGGGGGAAGGCGGCCCCATCCAGCAACTCGCCCTCATCGGCGCCGGGATCCTCACCATCAGCCTTCTCTAATCGCGAGCTACCCGGCGAATGCTCTAAACCGGTAACGGCGATTGTCCCCTTCAGAGCGCGGATCCCGGGCAATTTGGCGCGAAACGCACAGGTTTTGGAAGGAATCCCGTGGCACCAGCTTTGCGGATGCTAGAGCTGTGATTTGACCGGCTTGCCTGCCGGTGGCCGCCTCAGGCGGCCGGAGGTCAAGGTTCCATGAAGGCCCGTACGACAGTAGTTGGAATCCTCGTCGCGCTGCTCGCACTATCCAGCTCAGCCCTGGCGCAGGACCGGCGGGACCAGCGGATTGCGAACGACATCGTGCGTCAGGTGAACTGGTACAGCCGCTTCACCATCTTCGACGATGTGAACATCTCGGTGGAAAACGGGCTGGTCACCCTGACGGGCAAGGTGACGATGCCTTACAAGAAGAACGACATTGCCAAACGCGTGGCCGACGTTCACGGCGTGCGCGAGGTCATGAATCAGATCGATGTGCTGCCCGTCTCATCTTTCGACGAGGAGCTCAGGCTGCGGATCGCCAGAGCGATCTATGGCAATCCGTCGTTCTGGAATTACGCCGCCATGGCCAACCCACCGATTCACATCATCGTCGAGCATGGCAAGGTGACGCTGACCGGCGTGGTGAGCAGCAACGTCGAACGAATGCTGGCGCGATCGCTGGCGACGGGGTGGGGAGAAATGTCGGTCACGAATTCCCTGCGCACCGACGCGGAAGTCAAAGTCGAGTAGGTTCCGTCAGGGGGTGGAGGCGACTTCCTTCGCCCCCTTCCTCATCGTCAACCACACCAGCGACCCAATCAGCAGGATCGCCGCCGCGAAAGCACTCACGAACAGCCAGATCGTCCGATACAGGATTGACTGTCCCTCGATGCGGACCTCGATCTCGACCGGCCGTCCGTCGAGGCGATCGGTGAGCTGCTGTTCCCATACCAGGATGTTGCCGCGCTGGACGTCGGACGTCTCGTTAGTTTCGAGATCGCGCGCGTTGTGCCACGTGACCCGGCTTGGCAGGTGCACGCGAAACGCCACGAGCTCCTTCCCGGTCCAGCCGACGTTCTGCAGGGTTCCCGGCCTCAAGGCGGACGGGCCGACCTTCTGCGTGAAGACGTAGCCGTTGTCCTGCGGCGAAAGCTCGTACGTCGACCACGAAAACGGTGGGACCTGATTCAGCTTTCGCACGTCGGTCACATGCAGCCGAACCTGGACGTAGCGGCGGCCGAAGCGTCGCCACGGACGGCTGACACGCGTCACCTGCGTCACTGACGACTGATAGGCATCGCGGACCAGGTTTCTCAGCGTAGCGGTTGATCGTTCGTCGACCTTCAGGCCGCGGAGCGCCTCGAGCGCCGGAATCGACGCGTTGACGACGAGATCGGCGGATCCGTCGAGAGCGATGTACAGATCTTCGTCGTACTCGTAGACTTTTCCAAGGAAGCCGCCGCCACCGCCGCACGCCGACGATATCGCGCACCACACGATCACGAGTGCAACCGCGACCGCGCGCGCTGCTGATGTTCGACCCAACCGCAACCCCGACATTCTTCGAATGATATACTGGCGCATACCCGCCCCGATTATCCGAATCGAATGTCTTCAGCTCCTCGCCTGTTCCTGATTGACGGCAGTTCGCAGATGTACCGCGCGTACCACGCGATGCGCGGGTCCGGTCTGTCCGGACCCGGCGGCAAGACCACACATGCCGTCTACATCTTCGTGACGATGCTGCGGAAGCTGATGCAGGACTATCCGCCGCAGTACATCGCCGCGTCGTTCGATCTGCCAGGCCCGACGTTCCGCTCGGAGATGGCGACCGACTACAAGGCAAACCGTTCACCGATGCCGCCGGATCTGGCTGAGCAGATCCCGTGGGTGCACGAGGCGTGCGAGGCGATGGGCGTGCCGATTCTGACGTCGCAGCGGTACGAGGCTGACGACGTGATCGGGACGCTGGCGCAGAAGGCCGCCGATGCCGGCTTCGAGGTGGCGATCGTCACCGGCGACAAGGACTTCTTCCAGCTGGTGCACGACGGGATCAAGGTCTACAACCCCAAGGAAGACGGAACCTGGTTCGATGCAGCGGGCGTGAAGGAAAAGTTCGGCGTGTCGCCCGACCAGGTCGTCGACGTGCTCGCGCTGATGGGCGACTCGATCGACAACATCAAGGGCGTGCCTGGAGTCGGCGAGAAGGGTGCCCGCGATCTGATCGCCACGTACGGGTCACTCGAAGAATTGCTTGCCCATGCGGGCGAGGTCAGCAACAAGCGGTATCGCGAGGGCCTGCTGGCGCACGCAGACGATGCCAGGCAGAGCCGGGAACTCGCCCGCATCCGCACGGACGTGCCGGTATCGTTCGATCCGCAGGCCCTGCAATATCGAGGAGCCTCGCGCGAGAAGTGCTTCGAGCTGTTCACGCGGCTCGGATTCCGATCGCTCGTGCTCGAATACGCGCCGACGGCACAGACGATCGGCAAGGACTACGCGATGGTGTCGGATCTGACGGAGCTGCGCGCGCTGGCCGACCGGCTGCGCAGCAGCGGACGGTTCAGCCTTCGCGTGCTTCCCGACGGACCCTCCGCGATGCGTTCGCAGATCGTGGGGCTGTCGGTCTCGACTTCACCTCGTGAGGCACGATACGTTCCGCTTGCCGTGAGAACTGGCGGAGGCGGCCTGTTCGACGCCGGTGACGGGGACGCGGCGAGCCGGTCCGTTGACCTCCGTGCGGCGCTGGACGTGCTCACAGCCGTTGCTCGAAGACGAGTCCCTCGCCAAGGTCGGGCACGATCTGAAGTTCGACGCGATCGTGCTGGCCCGTCACGGCGTAACGCTTCGCGGCCTTGAAACGGACACGATGATCGCGAGCTATCTTCTCGACGCGACGCGATCGTCACATCCGCTGGAAGATCTCGCGATCGAGCACATCGGCTACAAGGCGCTCACCGAAGAAGACGTCTGCGGCCGCGGCGCCAAGGCCATCTCGTTTGCGACGATTCCGGTCGAGTCGGCGCTCGACTACGCGGGTGAGCGATCCGATCTGTCGCTGCAGTTGTCGGGGAAGCTTCGCGGTCTGTTGCAGCAGGAACAGCTCGAGTCCCTCTACGAGGAGTTCGAGCGCCCGCTCATTCCCGTACTGGTGGCGATCGAGCGCGCCGGGGTCCGTGTAGACACAGGCGTCCTCGCACAGCAGGCTACGCGCGTCGATCAGGAGCTCAATCGTCTGGCGGCGCGCGTGTACGAGCAGACCGGTGAGGAGTTCAACATCAACTCGCCGAAGAAGCTTTCCGAGATCCTGTTCGACAAGCTCGGGTTCCGGACAGAAACGATTCGCCGGACGACGAAGACCAAAGCGCAGTCCACGTCGTTCGAGGTGCTGGAGGAGCTGGCGCTATCGCACGAACTGCCCCGCCTCATCCTCGATTGGCGCAGCCTGCAGAAACTCAAGGGCACGTATATCGACGCGCTGCCCGAGCTCGTCAACCCCGAGACGGGCCGCGTCCACACGTGCTTCAACCAGGCGGTTGCCGCGACCGGCCGCCTGAGCAGCAGCGATCCCAATCTTCAGAACATTCCGATCAGAACCGAGATCGGCCGCGAGATCCGGCGCGCGTTCGTCGCCGAGCCCGGAAACCTCCTCATCTCCGCCGATTACTCACAGATCGAGCTGCGCGTGCTCGCGCACCTGTGCGGCGATGAAGTGCTCATCGACGCGTTCAGGCGCAGCGAGGACATCCACGATCGCACGGCATTGAAGGTCTTTGGCGCCAACAGCGGCCTGGGCGAGCACGAGCTTCGCCGCCGCGCCAAGATCATCAACTACGCCCTGCTCTACGGAAAGCAGGCGTTCACGCTGGCCAAGGACATCGGGGTCTCGCGCCAGGAAGCGCAGGCGTTCATCGACGCGTACTTCGCAGGATTCCCGGCGGTTCGCAGCTTCATCGATGGACTTCTCGAGGAAGCGCGCCGGACGGGCGTCGTGAAAACGATGTTCGGCCGCCGCCGCCTGGTGCCCGAGCTGACGAGCCGGAACGGGCAAATCCGTGGAGCGGCCGAACGCGTCGCCGTCAACCTGCCGATCCAGGGCAGCGCAGCAGACATCCTGAAGCGCGCGATGATCGACGTGCACGCCGCGCTTCCGGATCTGGCCGGCGGCGGCGTGAGAATGATCCTCACGGTCCACGACGAACTGCTCTTCGAAGCGCCAAAAGATCGCGCGGAAGAAGCGGCGGCGGGGATTCAGGAACTGATGGAAGGGGCCGTCAAGCTCCAGGTGCCACTGACGGTCGACGTGGGAATCGGAGAGAACTGGAAAGACGCTAAGTAGATCCTTGCCGTGGTTCGTGGTCCGTAGCTCGTGGCTCGAAGAACCCCAGGCAGACGACGAGGCACTTCGAGCTACGAGCGACGAACCACGAACTACGGCAAGAAGCAGACTACTTGCTCCAGGCCCCTTTGAACGCGTCCCACTCACTGACCATGACCGCCTGCGCTGCTTTCACGTCTCCGCGACCCGCGACCTTGGCAGCCCGTTCGGGAATGATTGCCTGGACGACGAGCCGATCCAGATCGGCCCGAAGCGTGGCGCCGCGGTCCTCCGCCAGCACGGCCCGGACCCACCCGGCCATCGCTGCGTGCCAGGCATCCTCTACGGCGCCGCTCGCCCTCGCCGCGGCGGCCAGCCAGTAGCCGGCCGCCGTGGAACCGGCGTGCGTGACAATCTCCTTTCGCATCCGTTCGAGGATGCGTGAGTATTGCGCGGGGCGCTCGTCCTGTGGACGCCGCTGGGCCTGACGGTCCATCGCCGTTGCCCACCAGTCGAGCACGCGCTCGTGAGCGCTCACGCCAAGGGTTTCCGACTGCTCCAGCACTGACTCGAACAGGTCGGCCGCACCGCCATATCGCTCCTCCATGTACATCGCCTCGGCCAGCCCGATGAGGAGCTCCGTGCGCTGTCGGGAATCGAGCGTTTTGGGATCGATGACCCTCAACGCACCGCGGGCTTCCGCGAGATCCGCTGGGTCGGCGGACTGCCTGAAGCGCTCGAGATGGATGCGGCCGAGCACCACACGCGCCTCGTCAGCGCGGCCTGGTACCGCCAGCGCCTCGGTTGCCACCTTCAACGCGGCGTCGTATTGACCAAGGTTGTAGAGGCGCCGCGCTTCGGCGATGGGATCGGCGGCACCCGCAGCAACGGTGAACGCGAGCATCATCGAAGCGACAGCCGCGACGAAAAACGCTCGCATCGCCGGATGGTAGCATACCCGGCCATTCGCTCTAAATATCGTCAAATCAGTCACTTACTTCGGGTTTGAAAAATGGATGATGCTATAATCCGAAGTGATGGTGGAACCAACCATCCTACCGAGGTCCGCGCATACGATATCCCGTCGCGACATCGATCCTGCTGCTCTCAAGGTCCTTTATAAGCTCCACGAACACAACTATGTGGCGTATCTGGTCGGTGGCAGCGTCCGCGACCTCCTGCTGAACCGCCGGCCGAAGGATTTCGACATCGGGACCTCGGCCCACCCGCATCAGATCAAGAAACTGTTCCGCAACTGCTGGATTATCGGCCGGCGCTTCCGGCTGGCCCATGTCAAGTTCGGGCCCAAGACGATCGAGGTCGCCACGTTCCGGCGTCAGGTCGAACCCGGTCAACTGACGGTCGAAACCGAAACCACCGTGCCAGCCCCGGACGACGTGATTGCGCCGGACGAGATGCTGCCCGCCGAGATCGCAGCCGAAGGCACCGACCCCGACGCGGTCGCAGGACGGCCCCGCCGGGATTCCTTGCTCCATCGCGACAACACGTACGGAACACCCGAAGAAGATGCTTTCCGGCGCGATTTCACCGTCAACGCGCTGTTCTATGACATCGGCACATTTGCGATCATTGATTACGTCGGCGGCCTGGAGGACCTCGACGCACGGCTGATCCGATGCATCGGCGATCCCGAGGTGCGATTCCTCGAAGATCCGGTCCGCATGTTGAGGGCGGTCGTTCTGGCCGCGCGGCTCCAGTTTCAGATCGATGAGCCGATCATCGACGCCATCGCGGCCCAACGTCACGAGATTGCACGCAGCGCGCCAGCAAGGCTGCTCGAAGAGTATTACAAGATTCTCCGCTCCGGACATGCCGAGCAAGCGCTTCGCCAACTCCGTGCCACGAGCCTCCTGAAGGAAATTACGCCAGAGCTGGCGTCGGCACCCGACGCGCTGTGGGAATCAGTGGCCCGCCTGGATCGTTACCGCGCCCAGTTCGAAGCGGCACCTGAATCGCTGACCAACGCCATCCTCGCGGGAACTCTCTTGATCCCCGTCGGACTGGCTGGGCGCCGCCAGCGCTTTTCGGCCGATCCGCTGGAGCGCCGCGTGGAGCTGGGCATTCTGCCGATCGCCCGCCGGGACGTCGAGCGGCTTCACCAGATCCTGACGTCCCAGCCGAAGCTGCTCGACATTCAGGCACCGCAACGCGCCCAGCGCGGATTGCTCCACAGGAGCACGTTCGATGAGGCGTTGACCTGGCTGGACATCCACGGTGAGCGGCCGGACGTCGTCGCGCACTGGCGTGCGATCCAGGCCGAGGGCTGGACCCGGCAGCCGCACAGCCATGAGGAAGCTGCCGAACAGCCGCTAAGGCCGCGACGGCGCCGGCGGCGGCGACGCCGGTCGAGGTTTGTGTCCCGAGGGTAGCTTCTTCAGGACGGAGGGGACGGAGGGAACGGAACAGGCTTCAAAAACGGAGACACGGAGTCACGGAGTCAGAAAATCGATCCAAGCGGTTTTCCAGCCGATGTCGGCCCGGCCGATGGCCGGGCCGGGCGATGGATCGACACGCCGAGAACACAAGCCGGACACAAACGGCAGAAGGCTTGTGTTCTCGGCGTGTCGATCCATCGCTCGCCGCGCTCCGCGCGGCGACATCGGCTCACTCGCGATCAATCCAGGTCAACACCTCCGTGACTCCGTTTCTCTGAGTTGAAGCTCGTTCCGTTCCCTCCGTCCCCTCCGTCCCCTCTGCCCATTCAGCGACTGCTCCACCTGACCCCAATCCGTGCGGTGCGCGGCAGGCCGATCGTTCTGATCGGCGTGCGGCCGACGTCCTGTTCCTCGTCAAAGGCGTTCTCCAGACCAGCGAAGATTTCGAGGGTCGTGCGCGGACGCCAGCCGATGCGCGCGTTCACCATGTTGGACGGGTCGAGCGAGAACTGATTCCGATCGTCGTCGAACTGCTGGCCGATGAACCGCCAGTCCAGCGACGCCGACGCGTAGCGCCACGTACCGATCACGCCGCTCGAGACTTGCCACCGCGGAACCTGCGGAACTCGCAGACCCTCGAGACCGGCACCCTCGACGAACGTCGAGTCGATGAAGGCAGCGGCGCCGGTCAGCGCGAAGTGCCGGCCGACGCGAACGTCGCCCTCCAGTTCCACGCCTGCCGCTCTGATCTCTCCGGCGTTCTGTCGCTGGCGCAAGATCAAAGTTGGCGACGACTCGAGCGTCACGTTCACGATGGCATCGGTGAGCCGCGTCCAGAACGCCGTCAGCCGTGCCACTGCGCGGCCACGGCGGACCAGTGCCGAACCTTCGACGCCGAAGGCCTCTTCGGGTACCAGCCCCGGGTTGGCCTGCGTCAGCGTGTTGCCAGCGGCAAAGGGCCGGAACAGCTCGTTGATGGTCGGCGTCCGATACGCGTCATTGATGGCGGCCAGCAGCGACAGCGTGTCGTTCGCGCGCCACGCAACCGAGGCCCGCGGAAACACGCCGACGAGCGTCTGTGACGTCGAACCGTCGCGCAACTCGGATTGCCAGACCTCGCCACGCGCGCCTGCGCCGATCGTCCAGCGATCGGACGGCGTGAACGACGCCTGCGCTACGACGGCACCGAGTTGCTGCCGGGCAGGCGCGAGCAGGACCGGACCGGTCGCTGGTGGTCCCTCGAACAGGTCGGCGTCGACGATGCGGTAATTGCCGTTGAGAAGCCAGGCATGCCGTTCGCCATTGCGCTGCCATTCGAACGTCGCGCCCGCCGAGCCGGTGTCGACGTGCTGGAGGTTCGTTGGCCGTTCGAACGTGCGATCGAAGGCCACGGCGCTGAACGTCTGATCGTAGTCCTGGGAGGTGCCGAAGCCCCGCGCCAGCCACGAACCGCCAAGACCCTCGCCGCTGGCCTGCGCCGAGAACTGTCGGATGATCGTGTCGTTGGTCTGAAACGGCGTACCGTTGCCGCGGTCCTCGTCGAAGTACGTGCCGCGCAACTCGAGCCTGGTCGTGCGGATCGCGGTGCGCGCGGCGGCGAACGCGCTTCGATGTGCGGAATCCGCGGGGACGTCAATCGGACCGCGCGACTCCGGCGCGACGATGACGAAGCCATCCGTGGTAAAGACCTCGCCGGCGCCGAACAGCTGCCAGCTTCCAACCGTGCGACCGAGATAGCCGGAGATCCTGCCGGTCTCGTCGGACCCGCCATCCGCCAGAATACGGATGCGCTGATCGTCGGAGGTCTGAATGCGAATCGCACCGCCGAGCGCATCGGATCCGTGCAAGTCGCTGGAGCCACCACGCGCAACCTCGACCCGATCGATCGACGCGGCTGGAAGCCGATCCCAGTAGACCCATCCTCCGAAGGGGTCGTTCAACGGCAGACCGTCGGCGACTACCACGGTGCGGCTTGCGCCAGAGGCCGCCAGCCCCCGCAACGTCACTCCCTGCGTCGTCGGATTGGCGACACGCGAAGACGAGCGGCGGAAGAGGCTGAAACCTGGCGTGCTGCGTAGTTGATCATCGAGCGTCCAGGCCGGAGAGGTCGACAGGATCTCGCGATCGAGCACGGTCGCACTGCCCGGACTATTGACGCGCAGACCGACCGGGTTGGCGGACACCACTACCGTTTCGGCGATGCCACGCGGCCGAAGCACGATCGTGACGTTGGACTGGTTCGGCTGAACGGTGAAGATGGTGTCGGCGAATCCGGCGGCGCCGGCGGTCAGCATGACGGTTGCGACCGGCAACCCCTCGAGCCGGAATGAGCCATCGAGTGCGGTCGCAACCTCCCGTCCAGGACGATCCGCGCTCGAGACCGAAACGATCGCGCCCCCGACTGGCAGGCCCGACTGATCGACGACCCGACCGTCGACTGTCCGCGCCGGATCGGCCAGCTGCAAGGCGATACAAAGGATCGCCAGCACGTGCATATCCCGTCAGTATACGGCGCACCCCTGGGTGATGGGCGATCCGGGCAATGGGCGATGGAGCGATGGCCCATTGGTTTAGTTAGCCTTCGGCTCGGCGATGAATCGGTAGCCAACGCTGCGGACGGTCAGCAGGTGTCGTGGCTTCGACGAGTCTTCTTCGATGTACCTGCGGAGCCGCACGATGAAGTTGTCGATCGCGCGCGTGTCGGTGTCTTCGTGTACCCCCCAGACATCCTCCAGCATCCGTTTGCGGGAAACCGCTTTCCCCTCGTGCGCGATCAGATAGCGGAGGACATTGGCTTCCATCAAGGTCAGCGGGAGGCTGCGATCGCCGACGCGCAGCTCCAGGGTGTTGAAATCGATCGTCTTTCCAGAAAAAGTGTAGTGGTCTGCCGACCGGCGGGACCATTGCGACCGACGCAGCAATCCGCCGACGCGCGCCAGCAGAATTGCCAGCTCCGTCGGTTTCGGCAGGTAATCGTCGGCACCCGCGGCGAACCCTCTGAGCACATCCTCCGGTCGCCCGCGCGCAGTCAGCATGAGGACGGGGACGAACTGTTTCGCGTCGCGCAGCTGCGTGACCACGCCGAAGCCGTCGACGCCTGGAAGCATGACGTCGAGCACGACCAGATCGAAGGCCGACCCTGAGGCGAGGAGCCGCTCGAGGGCGGCTTCGCCGGTGTCGACGACCTCGGCCGCGTAACCCTCGGCTTCGAGATTGAAGCGGAGGCCTTCCGCCAGGTGCTGTTCGTCTTCAACGATCAGCACGCGCTGCGCGGCACGGGTCACGCGCGGGACACCTTCGGCAGCCAGAGCGTGAACGTGCTGCCGCGTCCGGGCCCCTCGCTCTCGGCAAACGCCTTGCCGCCGTGCCTTCTGGCGACAGATCTGACGATGAAGAGGCCCAGGCCGCTACCCTTCGCGCGCATCGCGACGCTCGCGGGGACGCGATAGAAGCGGCGGAACACCCGCTTCAGCTCTTCCCGCGAGATGCCGACCCCACGGTCGCTCACGCGAATGGCCAGCCCCTGCGGCCCCATGCTTTCGAGCGTGACGCGAACGCGAACCGTGCCCACGGAGTATTTCACCGCGTTGTCGATCAGATTCGATATCGCTGCCTTCAGCTCGTCGGGATCGCCGAGCACGAGCGCGGGGTCGTTCCCCGTCCTCTGCTCGAATACCAGGGCCTCGTCATCGAAATGAAAACGTGTCCGCGCCAGCTCGACGCATTCGCGGGAGATCTCGGCCATGTCGACCTCAGCCCGGGTAATGCGGCGCCAGCGCGATCCTGTACTCCCGGCGCGCAGCACCTGTTCGATCGTGTGCAGAAGCCGGTCGCTGTCCTCGAGCATGATCCGATAGAACTCGCGTCGTTTCGCCTCATCCAGCTCGCGTGTCTGCAGCGTCTGGAGATAGAGGCGGATGGAGGCCACGGGCGTTTTCAGCTCGTGGGTGACGGCGTTGATGAACGAGTCGTGCTGCTCGTTTCTGCGAATCTCCCGGACGAGAAAGATGGTGTTCAGCACCATGCCCGCGATGATCAGGAGAAAGAAGATCAGCCCGAAGACGGCAAGCGCCGTGCGACGCCAGTTCAGCACGAGCCAGCTGACGTTCAGGGTGAGCGCCAGCGCAACGAGGCAGATGCCGAGGACGGTGAAGAAGATGACCGACCGGCGCCGGCCACTGATCATGGAAAGAGGATACTGCGAAAGGAGCTAGGAGTTAGGAGTTTAGGAGCGTCTCCTGGCTTCCAGCTTCTAGCTTCTGTTCTAGGCAGCTTCCTCAGCGGGCATCCGGGACACCTTCGCCACCTTCAGGTCGCGGACGATGCCGACGGCGTTCAGCAGCTTGAGGGTGATCCAGCTGATGTCGAACTCGTACCAGACCAGCCCATGACGGGCGGAAACCGGGTGCGCGTGGTGGTTGTTGTGCCAGCCTTCGCCGAAGGTGATGAGGGCAACCCACCAGCTGTTGCGCGAGTCGTCACGCGTCGCGAATCGCCGCGATCCCCACATGTGCGTCGCGGAGTTCACCAGCCACGTGGCGTGCAGCCCGAAGGTCACGCGCAGGAAGATTCCCCAGAACACGAGCCCCCAGCCGCCAATGGCGAGCAGGATGAAACCGAGCGTCGTGAGCGGGATGTAGTGGTAGGTGTTCAGCCAGCGATAGAACGGATCGTCGGCGAGATCCGGCGCGTACTTGCCCATCAGCGCGGTGTTGTTGTGATGGCAGTCGCCAAAGAGGATCCACCCCATGTGCGCCCAGAAGCCACCTTCACGCGGTGAGTGCGGATCGCCGTCCTTGTCGGAGTGCTGGTGATGCAGACGATGCGTCGCCACCCAGAAAATCGGGCCGCCCTCGAGGGTCAGCGTGCCGCAGAATGCGAGGAAGTACTCGAATGCCTTCGAGGTCTTGAATCCGCGGTGGGTGTGCAGCCGATGGTAACCAAGGCTGATGCCGAAACCGACGGCGATCCAGTGCAACGCCACTGCGACGATCACGTTCGTCCAGGTCGTGTACCAGAAAGCGGCCATGGCCCCGATGTGGAACAGGACCATGAATACCGCGGTAACCCAGTTCAGCGTAGAAAGAGAATAGGCCGTACGAACGGCTGCGCGCAGTGTCGTCAACGTGACTCCCCCGATGAGTGTCACGCCACAGTAGCAGGTACACCGTCCTCGAATTGTAAGACTTCTGTACTCAGCGGCACCGGCAGCAAGCTATTGATTCAATTGGCCTTGCAGGCCAGCCACGGTGCACGCTTCTGCACACGGGCCTCCGTTAGCCGTTCTTGCTCTCGAACGCCTTCATGAACTCGACGAGCGCGTCGATGCCGGCCTCGGGGAAGGCGTTGTAGATCGAGGCGCGCATGCCGCCCACTGATCGGTGCCCCTTGAGACCGTCAAGGCCGGCCGCGGTCGCTTCCTTTGCGAACTTCTTCTCGAGATCCTCACTGGGCAGCCGGAACGTCACGTTCATGCGCGAGCGGCTGTCTTTCTGTGCATGCGCCCGGTAGAAGCCGGTTCGATCGATCTCCGCGTACAGCTTGTCCGCTTTCCTGGCGTTCTGCTTGTCAATGGCGGCGAGCCCGCCCTCTTTCAGCAGCCATTTCATGACCAGCCGCATGATGTAGATCGAGAATACCGGCGGCGTGTTGTACATCGACTTGTTCTCGGCGTGCACCTTGTACTGCATCATCGTCGGAAGCGATGACGGCGTGCGCTCGAGCATGTCGTTGCGAACGATGACCAGCGTCAGCCCCGCTGGCGCGAGGTTCTTCTGCGCGCCCGCGTAGATGAGCGCATATTTCGACACGTCGATCGGACGGCTGAACATGTCCGACGATGTGTCGCCGACGAGCGGCACGTTGCCGACGTTCGGCAGGTAGTGGAACTCGGTTCCGAAGATCGTGTTGTTCGTGGTGAAGTGCACGTAGGCGGCCGACGGATCGAGTTTCAGTTCTTCCTGTTTCGGCACGCGCGCAAAATTCTCCGACTCCGTCGTGGCGGCGATCTTCACGCCGCCGACCCGCTTGGCTTCCTTCACGGCCTTTTGCGACCAGGCGCCGGTCACGATGTAATCAGCCGAGCCGCCCGCGGGAAGCAGGTTCATCGGCACCATTGAGAACTGCAGGCTGGCGCCGCCCTGGAGAAAGAGCACGTGGTAGTTGTCGGGGATGCCCGCGAGCTTCCGAAGGTCAGCCTCACAGCCTTCGATGATCTCGTCGAACGTCTTCGAGCGATGGCTGATCTCGAGGATCGACATCCCGACGCCGGGAAGCGCGAGCAGGTCGCGCTGCGCCTCTTCGAGAACTTCGAGCGGCAATACCGCTGGGCCAGCCGAAAAATTGAAGATTCGAGTCATAGTCTGCATAAGCTGTCCTTCCAGGGGTCAGATCTTGTTTCTTGCACGAATGTCCTCTTTTGAGGTGCTCGTGAAAGAGGACATTCGTGCAAGAAACAAGATCTGACCCCTAAAGCGGCACGACCTGCAGGTCGAGTACGTCGGGGTTTCCGATTCTGATGCCTTCACACAACGCTGGCGCCGGCGCTCGATCGAGGTTGATTCGCGCCACGGCGGCATCTGCGCCGTCGAAGACGATGTTCTCTGTCTCCTGAACGTTGAGGTTCGCCTCGCGCAGGTGATGGAACACGTGCGCCAGCACGCCAGGACGATCGCGGTGGCGGACGACCAGCATGTGTGTCGCAGGCGTGCGCTTCGCCAGGTTCACGACGTTCGGCACCCGGCCCGTCTCTTTGTAGGATCGAACGATCCTGACTGTTTCAGCGGCGATGGCTTCCTGGGCCTGGTCGGTTGACGCACCGATATGGTGCGTGCCGTAAACGCCCGTCAGCGCGATCAAGTCGTCTTTGAATTCTCCGGTCGCCGCCGCAGGTTCGTTCGCGAAGACGTCCAATCCGACCCGAAGGCCCCTGTCGCGAACAGCGGCCGCCAACGCCGCGTGATCGACCACTTCCCCGCGCGCCGTGTTGATGAGAAACGCGCCAGGCTTCATCTTCGCCAGCAGTTCGGCATTGATCACGTTCCTGGTCTCGGCACCCAGCGCGAGATGAACACTCACCACGTCAGCACGCGCGGCGAGGTCGCCGGGTGTCGGCGCGAGCTCGATGGACACCAGCCGGGCCGCATGCTCCACGCCCAGCTCACGCGCTTCCTGATCTGACATCAGCCGGCGCTGACCGTCGAACCGGCGGCTCCAGACGACGACCGGCATGCCGAAACCGGCAGCGCGCCGGATCATCTCCTGACCGATGCTGCCGATGCCAAGAAGGCCGAGCGTCTTGCCGTGCAGGCCTTGCGCCTTCGAGTATTCCTTCTTGTTCCATTTCCCGGCGCGCAGCTCCGCCACGTTGTCGGGAATGCGCCGATCGAGCGCGAGGATCAAGCCGAACGCCAGCTCCGCTACCGCGATCGCGTTCTTGCCGGGGCAATTGGACACGTAGATCCCGCGCTTGGATGCTCCCGCCACGTCGATCGTGTTGTAGCCGGCGCCGGCTCGCACGATCAGCGACAGCCGTCCGGCATCGAGCATCGGCGCGGTGACCTTCGTACTTCGCACCACGAGCACATCAGCCTGCGTCGACCCGATTGCGGCCGTCAGCGCGTCGTCTTTCAGATCCGGTTCGTAGACGACCTCGCACCCGGCGGCCCGCAGGCCGTCGACCCCGCTCTTCTCGAATTTGTCAGCAACAAGGACTTTCATAGGTGGTGCGTGGGTTCAACGACGGGGGTTCAGACGGGTGGTTCAACACGGGGGTTCAAGACGGGGGTTCACGACGATGGTTCACACGAAAGTTCACACGGTAGTTCTTGACGGCTCGTTCCGGGGCGATTGTGTGAACCCCTCTGAACCTTCGTGTGAACTGCCGTATGAACCCTCGTGTGAACCGTCGTGTGAACCGTCGTGTGAACCCTCGTCTGAACCCCCGTCTGAACCCCCGTCAAATCGTATGTATCAGCAACCCGTCGCGCAGCTTCGGCTCGAACCAGGTCGACTTTGGCGGCATGATGCCGCCGGCATCCGAGATCGCCATCAGGTCGTCGACGTCAACGGGATGCATCGAGAAGGCCACCGCGGCCTTGCCCGAATTGACCGCCTGCTCGAGCGCGGACGTGCCGCGGGCGCCGCCGACGAAATCGATCCGCTTGTCGGTCCGGATGTCCCCGATGTCCAGCATGCGTTCGAGGATGTGACGCTGCAGCAGCGCGACGTCGAGTCCGCTTGCCCGTGACTCGTCCTCCGGCTCCGCGTTCGACAGGTCGAGCGTGTACCACTTGCCCGCCAGGTACATCGACACCTCGCCTTTCCGGCGTGGCGCGGCTGGACCTTCCTTCACGTTGAAACGCTTCCGCAGCAGCTCCAGAAAGTCTGAGCTGACGCGCCCGGCGAGATCCTTGACGGTGCGGTTGTAGGGAAGGATCTGCACCTGGTTGTGAGGAAACGCGACCGCGATGAAAGTGTTCGCGCCGGCATTCTCGTCACCAGCGCCCATGCCCTGGTACAACTCTGACCGGGCGCGAGCAGCGCTTGCGGCGCGGTGATGTCCGTCGGCAATGTAGAGCGCGGGGATGCGGCCGAAGGCCGAGACCAGATCGCGGGTGCTATCGAGCCCGGCGCGCCATACCGTGTGGTGCACGCCGTCGGGCGCCTTGAAGTCGTACAGCGGTTCGCTCTTCTTCGCGCGAGCCACCAGCCCATCGATATCGTGTGCAGCCGGATACGTCAGGAAGACGACACCCGTTTGCGCGCGCAGCTGGACGATGTGCCGTGTGCGGTCGTCTTCCTTGTCGCGGCGGGTCCGCTCGTGCTTGCGGATGACGTCCGCCTGATACTCGTCGACCGAAAAACAACCGGCGATGCCGGTCTGCTCGTGCGCGCCCATCCGCAGCCGGTAGAAATAGAGCGACGGCGAATCATCTATCACGAGCGGCGCGCGCTCGCGCAGTGCCACAAGGTTCTCACGCGCTTTCGAATAGACCCGGGCCGAGTACGGATCCGTGTTGGGCGGCAGATCGATCTCGGAGCGCGTGACGTGCAGAAAGCTCAGGGGATTTGCGGAAACCAGCTCGCGCGCTTCTT
Source organism: uncultured Acidobacteriota bacterium (assembly GCA_963784195.1). GTDB lineage: Bacteria > Acidobacteriota > Vicinamibacteria > Vicinamibacterales > 2-12-FULL-66-21 > CAVQAH01. The sequence continues at coordinate 681,975 of CAWARA010000020.1, forward strand.
CGGTACTGACGACATCGTAGGGAACGGATGAGACTGCTGCGGCAGCCGATGGGGCAGGCCGCAACGCACGGAACGGATGGAGCGACGCCATCGCGACATTCTACCCTTCGAGGTGGAGAGGGCCTACTGGTTGGCCTTGACCGCGTCCGGCCTGGCCGCCGGACGATTGGCGGACGCGGTCGTCGACAAGTGCTTCAGCACGTTGTCCCGCTCGGTGCGGAACGCCTCGAGATACGTACCCGGAATCGGTTCGCCGGGCGGCTGCTTCGCGTGCTCCCGCCGGGGATCGACGAATGTGCCGTTGCGGCGTATCCGATAATCGAGGTGCGGACCAGTCGCCGTGCCGCTCGAGCCGACGCGGCCGATCAACTGACCCTGCTCGACGCGCGCGCCAGCCCGAACGCCCTTGCCGAACGACGAGAGGTGCAGGTAGTAGCTCTCGAGCCCTCCGCTGTGCCGCAGCCGAACCTGACGGCCTCCACCGCCAGCCCACCCCGCCGAGACGACGACACCATCAGCAACGGCGACGACGGCGGCGCCGTGCGGCGCGGCGTAATCGACGCCCAGGTGGGCACGCACGACGTGGTGAACCGGATGGAGCCGGCGGCGGGAGAAGCCGGACGTGACACGCGGCTCGAACTTGAGCGGCGACTTCAGAATTGTTCGTTTCAGCGACCGGCCGCGCTCGTCGTAGAAGCCGGCCTTGGCGGTCGAGGGGTTGACCCACCGAACGGCTTGGTATTCGCGTCCCTCGTTCTGGAAGCGGGCGGCGAGAATGGGCCCGTAGCCTGCAAACTGCCCTTCGCGCGACGATTTCTCGACGAGGAGCTCGAACGAGTCCCCCTGCTGCAGATCGGATTGAAAATCGATTTCACCACCGAACAACTCGGCGAGCGAAATCGCGAGCTCGATCTTTTCGCCCGCTTCGTCCATCGCGGCGATCAACGAGGAATGCTCGCTGTCGATCTGGCCGCGGATGCCGACGATCTCGGTCTGCTTCTCGAACGGCAGCACCGCAGCCTCGAGCACCTCAGGGGTCAATCGATTCGGACTGACGATCCGCAGAAACCGATCGACGTCGATTTCGTATTCGAACTCGCGCAGCCAGCCGTCGACCGATCGAACCAGTCGGTACGGCTGGTTGGCTCGGATCTGACGCGGGTTGAAAACCGAACGCGTCGACTCCACCACCGCCTGCACCACTTCCACTGGCAGATCGTGATCGCGCAGGATGCTGTCGAGCGTGCCGTTGCGCGGCACGACGGCTTCGATCGTTTCCGTCTCTCGCGGAAGCAGAATGTCCCGTCCCTCGCGAGGCACGGGAGGCGGCGCCTCTGCGGCGCAGGCCGACAGCATGAGCGCCGCGGCCGCGCATGCGGACGCCAGACGAGTGATGCAAGATGATGGCTGAATGCCGGACCATGCGAAGGTTCGGCATCTTAGCATGCTGGGACCCAGCTCACGGCGGTGGGACAGAAATCCCGGGCTGTTCGCGCGCAATTTTGTAATTTCCTGCGCGCGGCCGTTGGGACCAGTTCACCGGGAAACCATCAGCCAGACGCCCCACTGCCCGGATCGCCGGCTGTGATACGCCACGCGTCTGCCGTCCGGCGACCAGGAGTACTCCTCCGCCGTTGGATCCGCGAGCACCTTGCGCATGGACCCATCGCCCAGATCGAGGAGCCACGCGCCATCACGGAAGATCTGGAAGATGACCCGGCGTCCATCGGGCGAGACCACCGGCGTTCGAACCATCTGGCCTCTACGTGGAGACGCGAACGTTTTCTCGCGCCCCGTCTCGAGATCGTGGATGACCAGCTGATCGTCGACGCTGTACGCGATGCGGTTGCCGTCGGGGAACCACGAGCCTCCCCAGGGCTGCCCTGACTTGCGCGACGTGAGCCGATGCAGTTCACCCGTTGCGAGTTCCACCGTCCACAGGTTCCAGACTTGGGGCTGATCCTGCTCCGACGCGCACGAAGGCGAGCCGGGTGCCGTCCGGTGACCAGCTGGGAATCGCGCCGTAGCCAGGTCCGCTCACCCGCTTGACGTTCGTGCCGTCGACATTCGCCACGTAGATGCCGCGTTCCCCGTCGCGATCCGAATCGAAGGCGATCTGTTGCCCGTCAGGTGACGGCCGCGCGTGATAGTTTTTCGCGTGGTCGTCGACGACGCGCGTGATGCGGAGGACCGATCCATCACTACGATCGCCGGCCGGCATCAGCGCGCCATCCGCATCACCTGGATTGCGATAGAACGCCGCGCTGCCGGTCGTCGCAAATGAGGGAGACTGCGCAACGGCGTCATCGATCGTCGTCCGAGCCGGCGCTGGTTGAGGCCGCGGAGCTGCAGGCGTATCCGGCGCCTCAGGCGCGTCGCTCGATCGTTCTGACCGTTCCGCCGCCGGAACGGTCGGCGCCGGCTCGAGCGGCAACGGGGCTCGACGGATTGGCGGAATCGCAGACGAAATGCGATCCACCGTCGACCTGATCGCCGTGAGCTGCTCCTCTCGGTCTCGCAACAAGCGATCCTGGACGAGTGATGTCGTTGCGAGTCCCAGCACGGCCGCGGCCCCCAGCCATCCAGCGATGCGGGCACCACGCCGCCGGCGAGCACGAGGAAGCCGAACCAGATCGCGCGTCCTCGTGATCTCGGGCTCCCACACGAGCGCGTGCTCGGCCACCACGACTTCGAGCGCCGTGACGGGTTCAGGTTCAGCAACCAGTGTCCGTGGAGCAGCACGCTCGGACTCGGCTTCTGCCGGAAAGTCTTCGAGCCCAAGGCGCAGTGCGGGTGCAGGTTCCTCGACGGCGGCAATGGGTTCAGTAGCGACTTCTGCTGCCAACTCGGCTACCGCCTCGGGTTTCAACTCGGCTACCGCCTCGGGCTTCAACTCGGCTACCGCCTCGGGCTTCAACTCGGCTGCCGCCTCGGGCTTCAACTCGGCTGGTTGCAGAGTTGTCGTCTCGATCTTCGACTCGACAACTCCCACGGGCTCGACTTTGGTGGTCGCCGCGACGCGCCGGTCGGCGGTCGCATCACCTGTCGACTCGACCGCCGGCTCGAAGTTTCGGTTCGAGCGCTTGCGCGGATTTCAACTCGGCTGCTACTTCAGGTATCAACCCGGCTGCCGCTTCCACTTTTAACTCGGCTACCGCCTCGGGCTTCAACTCGGCTACCGCCTCGGGCTTCAACTCGGCTACCGCCTCGGGCTTCAACTCGGCTCCCGCCTCGAGCATCGGCCGCACCGTCTCGATCACCAGCTGTTCGTCCAGCCCAGATGCGCGGGCGTAGCGAACCAGCTGCGTGCGTCCGTAAAGTCCCACGGGCCAATTGCGTAGATAGCCCCATTCGAGCTGTCGCAGAAGGTCAACCGGGATACGGCTTCGTTCGGCAATCTCCGACAGCGGCAGGCCTGTGGCCCGCCGGGCACGACGGATATCCGAGATGGTGATCGGTGACGGATCTCCCGGCACGATCGGCGGCTCGTCGCTCGCCGATTCGTCCGGCGGCAGCTCGGCGGCCAGCTCTGCAGCTTCCGCCCAGCGCGACACGAGGTCACGCATGGCCTTGGGACTGTCCACGGGTGAGAAGCGGCGCAGCGTCTCGGCGAACGCTTCGAGAGACGGATAGGGCGGTAGATCGAGGGTACCCATGGCGCGCGCGAGCGCAAGACGCAAGGCCCCTGGGACGCGAACCTCCGCGGCCGAATCGAATGGCGCCAGAAGCGTCTCGAGCAGCTGCGCCGCTCGTGAGATCGAACGCGACCCGGCGGCGACCGGTCCTTCGACCTGCAGCGCGCCGGAGGGCGCAATGCGGATCACGTGCAGCGAAGGCACGCCTGGGATGACGCCGCGGATGACCTGTAGGACGAGCTCGCGGACGATCGCCACGGCGTCCATAGGACGCAGCGTGATCCCGACGGCGGCCAGATCAGCGATGGAAATGCGCGTGTCGGGCTTGAGCATCTGCGCCGTCGCATTGCGACTTTCCTGCCATCGTGTCAGAGAGGCCGAAAATGGCGAGATCTCAGCAGGTCCGGGCAGAGTGGCTGGATATTGATGAGCGGATACGAGGTCAGCCGGTCCACGAAATTACACGACTGGACCGGCTGCGCCTTCGAAAACCAAACGTGCTTACCGCTCGCTCGAGGGAGGAACCAACCCCTTGGCGCGCATGTATGTCACGAGATTCCCGTAATGCTCGTTGTTGTGCGAAAGGTTCGAGATGAGCGAACTGCCCCGCGCACGCTCGAGCGTCGTGTTGTTGGGCCCAGGCCTCTTCATCATTTCCGTGAGCGTCGCCGTTGTCTGCGAGTCATACACACTGTCGCAGTAGGTCAATGCGTCGGTCAGCGCTTTGACCAGCTCGGCCTTAGGCTTGGTCTCCTTCTGATCGTCGAGCGGACCCGCCGGCGGTTTCTCACCCTTCGCAGCCGCGCAGAGCCCGTAATTCGCGTTCGCCAGGTGGGCGACGATCTGCCCGAACGTCCGCACCTCGGGCGCGGTCCCCTGCGGCTTGAAGTGGAAGTCTGCCTCAGGCATTTTCTCAGCCGCGCCTGCGAGGTACTTGCGGATGGATAGGTGCTGCGCCTTGAGCGAGCCGGCCAGATCGACAGTCGGCGCCGGTGCCTGCTGAGCGTACGCGCCAGTCGCGCAGGCCGCTCCAGCGATGAACAGTACAACCTTTTTCATGTCATCTCCTCTCCTGGTCCTAACGTCTTGCTTCGAAGTCGGTGGCAAAGGTTGCGTCAGCGCGGCTGTTCCCCACGAGCGCTGACGCGCGGTTCAGCTCGTTGGTCATGCGGAGGGGCGTCGCTTGATGTTGGCGAGCACCGTTACGGTCGATGGCCTCCTGGATAAACCGGATCAGCGCACGACCGCACAGGAACCCGTACGGAACGAATGGTCATTGGAGTCTCCTGAGACGAACGCAGGCCGTTCGGATCGTTGAGATCAGGCGGGGCTACAGTAGCACGGCAGTTCGGAGCGCGCGGGGCATCCGTCCCTGCGAGACGGCGGCTCGAACCAAAGGGTAACACGAGTCACGCCCGACCTGAAGGTCGGGCCTACAGGTGTCTATTTGGTTTTATCGACCGCGATTTGGATCACTTTGCGGAAGCGGACGGGTCTGCCGTCGAGAGTTGCCGGACGGTAGCGCCACTCACGCGCAGCCGCCAGAAGCAGCGCGTCGTACTGCGGGTGAAGCGGGCTTCTCATGTCGATCCCGATGACGCGGCCCTGCTCGTCGATCACCACTTCCATGATCCCCTTGTCGCGGGTCTGGTTGGTGATCATGGAGGGCACGCGCGGTACGTCCTGACGGATCGTGATTGGCAGCGCGACGCCCGGGTTTTCGGCTGAATAGACGAAATTCGCGGGGCGCGTGGGGATGGGAGGCGGCGGGGGCGGCTCTTCCCGCACGGGCGCCGCAGGCGTCGCCACGGGCGCGGGCGCGGCCGGGGGCGCTGCGGCCGCAACGCTCAGGTCATGGAACCCGGTCACGAGAACGCGCATGTCGCCGATCTTGCCGCCCACATCCGGATCGTCGATCAGCCGGAGCAGATCGCGGAACTGCCGCTCGGCAGCCTGAAACTCCTTGCGGTCGAACGCCTGCTTCGCTTCGGTGTAGCGAGCGCGGGCGATGTCCGGGAGCTGCCGGTGCCGAACCTCGGCAAACGCTGCCCGGACGCGCGGCGACGCTTCCGTCTCGCTCGGGTGGTAGAAAGGATCGGCGGCGATGACCGCGGCGATCGCCGCCTCCGCCTCTTCGCCCCTGCCCAGCGCAAGCAGGCAGAGCGACCGGTACTGTTCGATGGATTTCGTGTCCGTTCCGACAGTCGGCTCCGCGGGACGGATGCCGTTCAGCAGCGCCAGCGCTTCGTCGTACCGCGCCGATGCATACAGATCACGCGCCGTTGCAAGTTGTGACTCCTGCGCCGACGCCGCGCACGGCGTCAGGGCAGCAGCGATCACAACAGCAGCCAGTTGACGTTTGATGTTCACGATCCCCCCCACACGCATTCTGCAAAGTTCAGAGTGCGCACGTGCGCACTTGCGCACTCGCGCACTACTTCATATCAACGCTCAACCTCACCGGCCCGGCCAGGGTCACCGAGATCGCGTGACGCTTCTCGCCGAACTGCGGATGGCGGAACACCACTTCGTGCGGGCCGATCGGTACCGACAGATTGCCGATCGGCGTCTCGCCGACACGCTGGCCGTCGATGAACACTTCGGCCCACGGCGCGGCGTTCAGGTTGACGGTGCCGTTCGGCAACTCCGCGGTGAGGTTCGCCACCTTGCCCGGCTGAACGTTGACGACGCGGGTGACGCGGTACCCGAGGGTCTCGTTCACGAGCTGCACCTCGTGACGGCCCGCCGCCATCATGATCCGGTCGGCGTCGGTCGTGCCGATGACGCGGCCCTCTTCACGTATTTCGATCGAGAACGGGGCTTTGACCGTGAGCCATCCGGACACGGGGCCGGTTCCGGCCGCCGGAGCGCTCGCGAGAGGAACCACGAGCGACGCCGTTCCCCCTGCCTGAACGTTCACCACGTGCCGGGCTGACGTTTCGCCAGACTGCAGAACGACCTCGTGATCGCCAGGCATCAGATCGGCAACGGTCAGCGGGGCAGCACCTTTGTCGACGCCGTCCACGAGCACTTTCGCGCCCGCCGGCTGCGACTCGACGCGCAGCTGGCCGAGCTCCGGAGCGTTCGCGAACTCGACATGGTGCGACACCTGGCCGCCTGCGGTCGCATTGAACGGGATGACTCGCGGCACGCCCCGGCCACGCAGCTCGAGGATGTGCGCGCCGGGTGTCACCGACAGGTTCGCCGGCGTCGGCCCCTTGTCGATGCCATCAACGAAGACCTGCACTCCAGACGGATTCGATTCCACGACGAGCGTGCCCATCTGAGGCGCGGGCGCCGCACTCGTTCCGATGAACTTGGGCGCAACCGCTGCGGTGATGGCCACCAGAAGGACTGCCGCCGCACTCAACATCATTCGCTTCGAGATGCGGATCTTCTTCGCGGGCGCATGCTGCGGCGCCGTCACCACCGTGAAGGGGTTGTCGGGATCGAAGAGCGGCCGTTTACCGGCCGTTGCGAGATCGGCGACAGGAATCAGATCGGCAATGTTCGGCGGCGCCGTTGACGCAGGCGCAGCCGGCATCGCCGGCTGTGGCGGCGCGGCCTGAACGGCAGGCTGGTGCGCCGGTGTTGGAGGCAGGATCGCAGCCGGTGCCTGAACTGGTGCGACGGCCTGAACCGGCGCAGGTGGCGGAGGAACAGGTGCGTAAACGATCGGCGCGGACTGCACGGGCGGCGGCGGCACGGGCGCCGTCTGTACGGGCGCTTGCGGCTGGACCGGGGCCGGCGGTTGCACGGGAATGGCCGCGTGCGGAGCCGGCGCGGGAACCGGAGCCGTCTTCTGAATGACCGTGTCGGCGAATTCCATCGTGCGCCGCACGGACGCGGCGTCCGGCTGCTGCGCGCCCGCGTGAGAGTGATGGCCCGACTCATTGGCGAAGACCGAGAGATGCGGCGCGGCTTCAGGTGGAACCGTCCTGGGTGCCTGCGTCTGCTGATGTGGCACGCTCGTCGGTTGCTGGACGTGTCCTTGCGGGACGAACGCCGGCTCGGCGGCCTGTTGGGCTCCCTGAATCGTGGGCGGTTCGAGCACCGCTGCGATGTACCGGGACAGGAACGTCTCGAGAGCGACGGGCGCCGCCACGTACATCGAGTCGTCCGCGACGAGCTCCTCGAGAGCGGACAGGGCTTCAGGCGCCGACGCAAACGCACGACGGACGTCCAGCTGCATCGCGCGGGCGAGCCAGTCACGCAGCGACTGCGACAGCGGCTGTTCCTCGCCGAGCGCGGTTCGTTCGCGAGCTTCGTTCAACAGGTGCGGCAGGCGATGGGGGAACTCGTCGGCGCCGAGCGGCCGGCCGAGCAGCAGCGCAAGCGCGACGAGGCCCACGCCCGTGACGTCCGCACGATGATCGAATCGCGACAGGCCGGCCGTCGGCGGCATCGCGATCCGGAATTCCTGCCAGAGCCGCTCGCGCGGAAACTGCAGTTGTTCGATCGCTCCGGCAATGACGTGCTCGACGATGACCAGGCGGGCGTGGGGCGTAACGATCAAACGCTCCGGCGCAATCAACCCATGAGCCACATCGCGTGCGTTCTCGTGCAGCAGGGCCACAGCTGGCACGAGCTGACGAATCAGACAGAGCGCCGCGTTGATGTCCAGTTGAATCCGCGTCTCGTGCGCGACACGCAGGATGTCCGACAGCCGCGTGCCCTCGACGTGATCGGAGACGATGGCCAGCCCGGGGCCGGGCAATTGCACGCGGTCGACGCGGCGGACGCGCGCGTAGTAGGCGTGCCGGAAATTGGCCAGGCGCGCGGCGCGCTCGCGCAGCGCAAACTCGAACGAGGGCACAGCCGTCAGCGCCGGCCGAATCCTCAGTATTTGCAGCAGTTCGCCGGTCGCACCGTCGGCGGCGACAACGCGGTCGCCGATGCCGTCACAGAACAAGGGAGCTTCCGGTCGATCGTTGGACACGGGTATCGTGGTCATGGGGCCACCCCCGGGTCTGCAACGGATGCACCAGCTTTGTAACCTGAGCCGAAACCCCACGCAACGTGTTGAAAAGACGACGCTCCAAGGCTGTCGACACGAGAATTGCAAAGCCGCGAAACTTACGAGAGTGGTGCGCCGAGTTCAGATTTGTAAGCGCTTTGGCCCCGCGTGCCGTAACGTGCAAGGACGCGAATTGATTTGCGTTATGCTGTCGCCCGGGCCGCCCGGCCCGATTTCCTTTTTTTTGTTTTGCCAGATGGAATCTTAGGAGAGGCATGCGATGAGATTTCTGTTCACACAGCGGCCGGTGCTCGCTGGTTCGGCGCTCCTGATGGCGCTGACGCTCGTACCGGTCTCCGCGCAACAGGCGGCGGAGAAAGTGGACCTGGACGCGGTCTACAAGATCAAGCAGGAGGGATTTCAGAACTCGAAGGTGATGGAGATCATGAGCTGGCTGACCGACGTCTACGGTCCGCGGCTCACCAACTCGCCAGGCTTTCGCAAGTCAGGTGACTGGGCGGTCAAGGAAATGACCTCGTGGGGCCTGACCAACGTCAAGCTCGAACCCTTCGGTCCCTTCGGCCGCGGCTGGTCGAACGAGAAGTTCTTCATGATGGCGACGACACCGGGCGGCAGCTTCCCCGTCACCGGCTACCCGCAGGCCTGGACCGCAGGCACCAACGGGCCTATCTCCGGAGATGCCGCGTACGCCGTCGTCGAAACGCCGGAAGACATCGCAAAGTTCAAGGGTCAGCTCAAGGGAAAGATCGTGTTGACGCAGCCCATGCGCGAAGTGGCGGCCCTTTGGGAGTCGCCGGCGCGCCGCTTCACCGAGGCGGAACTGCGTGAGATGGAGCGCGAGACGGACGCCTCAGGCCGCGGCGGACGAGGCGGGCGCGGCGGTGGCCGCGGCGGCGCCGGACAGACCTTCGCGCAAACGCGCATGAAGTTCTTCAAGGATGAAGGCGTGCTGGCGCTGGTGGTCGCCGGGCGTGGCGATGGCGGCACGGTGTTCGTTCAGGGTGGCCAGGGCGTCGGCTCACGGCAGGCGAACGAGGACCTCGGGTTGCCCTCCGTCACCATCGCCATCGAGAACTACGGTCGCATCCTGCGGACGCTCGAGAAAAAGATGCCCGTGCGGATCGAGATGGAGATCAAGAACTCCTTCACCGAAGACACGATGTCGTTCAACGTGGTCGGCGAGCTACCGGGGACCGACAAGGCCGACGAGGTCGTCATGCTCGGCGCGCACTTCGATTCGTGGCACGGCGGAACGGGCGCGACCGACAACGCCGCCGGGTCGGCGGTCATGATGGAAGCGATGCGCATCCTGAAGCAGAGCGGCCTTCGGCTGCGGCGCACGGTCAGAATCGGGTTGTGGGGTGGCGAGGAGCAGGGCCTGCTTGGCTCGCGCGCGTATGTGACCGAACACTTTGCGAACCGTGCGGACATGGTGCTGAAGCCCGAGCACGCGAAGTTCTCCAGCTACTACAACGTGGACAACGGAACGGGCGCCATCCGCGGCGTCTACCTGCAGGGGAACGAGGCGGTCGCGCCGATCTTCGAGGCATGGATGAAGCCGTTCAACAATCTCGGGATGACCACGCTCACGATTCGCGATACCGGCGGAACGGACCATCAGTCGTACGATGCCGTGGGACTGCCAGGCTTCCAGTTCATCCAGGATCCGGTCGAATACAATTCGCGCACGCACCACTCCAACATGGACGTGTACGAACGGATCCAGGAAAGCGACATGAAGCAGAACGCCGTGATCGTCGCGTCGTTCGTGTACCACGCCGCGAATCGCGAGGAGAAACTCCCGCGGAAGCCGCTGCCGCGGCCGCAGGGTGGCGGACGGGGCACCGCGCCAAGCGGCGGACAATAGACGCGTGCAAGACGACGATCGTCTACCCGCGGTCGTCGTCTTCTTCTTTTTCGTCCTGCTGGCGGTCTTCGCAACGTGGCCGCTGGCAGGGCACCTCACCTCCCACATTCCCGGCGACCCCGGCGACCCCATCCTCAACACGTGGATTCTCTGGTGGAACGCCCACGCCATCCCTCTGACCGAACGTTGGTGGAACGCGCCATTTCTGTTTCCGATGCAGAACGCGATGGCGCTTTCCGAGCACCTGCTGGGGATCAGCGTCTTCACCACTCCGATGCAGTGGGCCGGCGCGACACCAATCGTCAGCTACAACGTGGCAATGCTGTTGTCGTTCGCGCTGTCGGGGTTCTTCGCCTATCTGCTCGCGTTCAGGCTCACGCGATCGAACGCGGCCGGCTGGTGCGCCGGCCTGGCGTTCGCCTTCGCGCCGTACCGCGCCGGACAGCTCTCCCACCTTCAAGTGCTGACGGCCCAGTGGATGCCCCTGATGCTGCTCGGACTCCATGAGTATCTGGCCGCACCCGCCGGCCGCGCCGGAGCCTTGGGAAAGGCGGGGCGCCGCACTGCGTGGCTCGCGCTGTTCGGTGCAGCCTGGTTGCTTCAGGCGCTCTCGAACGGTTACTTCATGTTGTTTCTGCCGGCACTGATCGTGCCGTGGCTGGTGTGGTTCGTCGACTGGCGTCGAAACCCGCGAGCGGGCCTCGACATTTTCACCGCGTGGGTAATCGCATCGCTGCCGCTCGTTCCGATATTGCTCGAGTATCGGGACACACACGAGGCGCTCGGCCTCGCGCGAAGCCTCGGCGACATTCGACAGTTCAGCGCGACGATCAGCTCGTTCACGCACGCTTCCCCCCTTCTGGCGCTTTGGCCTGCCGGAGCGGGAACCAGCCAGGAGGATTTTCTGTTCCCCGGGATCACCGCAATCGTGCTGGTCGTCGTCGGACTCGGACTGCTCGTCGTCCGCCGTGAAATCCGGGCGGCGTTCGTGCTGCGATCCCCGCTGTTGTTCTATGTGGCGGCAACCCTGCTCATGTGGGCGCTTGCGCTCGGGCCCGGCGGACACCCGGATGGCCCACCGGCGTGGTGGCGGCCGTACGCGTGGCTGTTGTGGCTGCCGGGATTCGAGGGGTTGAGGGTGCCGGCCCGCTTCGCGATGATCGGGACGCTGCACGCTCGCGATCGCATCAGCGCTTGCGGTCGCTCGGCTTCGACCGTATGCCAGGGGTTGGCGAGCAGCATTCGTGACGGCTGTGATTGCCGGCCTGGCTGCGGATGGTCTGATGGAAGCCGTGCCGCTGGCACAGCCTCCGGCCCGCGTGATGCTTCAGGACGCGGAAACTGCGGCGGTCGTCGAGATTCCTGCGGACGATCCGTTCGTGAACGCCGCGGCCATGTACCGTCAGATATCGCATCAGCGGCCGCTGGTGAATGGGTATACCGGCCACACGCCTCCGCACTACAGCGTCCTCACCTTTGCGCTCGCCCGCAGCGATACGTCGATCCTGACTGCATTGGCTCGCGACCGGCCGCTCGTGATCATCGTCAACGACCGCGCCGACGCCGGTCGAGGGTTCCGCAAGCTGATCGAGAGGATTCCTGGCGTTGCGCTGGAAACGGTGTCCGCTGCCGGGCCCGTGTTCAGGCTGCGGGCCCCTCGCAATCCGGCGTCAGCGTTACCAGGGCTACCAGGGCCACCAGGCAAGGCGCTAACGGGACACGCCATCGATGCCGGCGATCAGCGGCTCGTGGTCGACCTCGAGACCGTGCAGGAGGTCGCGGCGATCCAGTTCGATTTGCGGGGACGCCTGAAGGACCTCGGCGAACGCCTGCTCATCGAGGGATCGGATGACGGCATACGCTGGCGGCAGGTCTGGATGGGATGGACCGGAGAATTTGTGTTCGACGCGACGCTCCGCGATCGCCAGCGTGTGCCCGTTCAGATTCCGCTCAGAGGCGCAAGGGCTGCGCTCCTTCGAATCTACCCTGCGCCCGAGTGGCTCGCGAAGGAAGTGAGGATCCTGGGCACGGCCCAATAGCGCCGTGCCGCTTACCTTCGAAGTGTCAGCGTGGTCACTGCGCCAGCGTTGAGGTCGATCACGCGGATCGCGTGATTGTTGGTGTCTGCGACAAAAAGCCGGCCCGCCGTTGCGCAGATTCCCCCCGGCTCGTAGAACCTCGCGCTCGTGAGGCTCCCGTCGGCGTGACCACTCTCCCCGTTCCCCGCCAACGTCGCGACGGTTCCCGTCTGAGCGGCTTCGGGACGTTCAACCAGCCGACGGCCCCGGCCAACTCCGGAGCGTGGATGGGCTCGTTACTGGCCAATCGCGAAGAGATGCTTGTCGCCCCGGATGTAGATCCGTCCGTTCGAGATCGCCGGCGATGAGTAGACGGGCTCCTCCACCGAGTTGGTCATCGAGATCTCGTGCGACGGCCCGGCCTTGAGCATGAACGTGTCGCCATCTTCGCTGGTCATGGCGACAAACCCGGAGAAGGCCACCGGCGATCCCATGAAGCGGGCCGGCTTGGGGATGCGCCCGCCTTCGTATTTCACCTCGCCGGTCTCGGGATTCAGACACGTCACGATGCCGTTGTCGGTGAGGAGGTAGAGATAGTCGCCATAGAGAATGTTCGAGACGACGTATCCGGTCCCCTTCGAATACTCCCAGGCCACGCGCTTCTCGGCGGTGCCCGGGCGAATGGCGATGACCTTCTTCGCGGGGTATCCGGCGGTCACGATCACCAGGCCTTTGCCGACCAGCGGCGTGTGGATCGCGTTGCTGCGCACGCCGTCCGTTCGCCAGAGTTCTTTTCCGTTCGCCGGATCGTACGCGATGATCGATTCGGTTCCGTTGGTGACGAGCTCGGCGCGGCCTCCCGCCTGCACGATCACGGGCGTGCCCCAAGTAATCTGCGTATCACGCTTCGTTCGCCAGGCTTCCTTCCCCGTCTTCTTGTCGTACGCCACGATGACGGAGTTGTCGCCGTTGTCTTCGTCGCGTTGAATGATGACGAGATTCTCGTGGAGGACCGGCGAGGTCCCCGCAGCGAGACCGAGCGTCGGAAACTTCTCCACGACCTTCCACTTCTCGTTGCCTTCGAAATCGTACGCATACAGCCCTTCCGGCCCGAAGTACGCATAGATCATCGTGCCGTCGGTCGCGGGCGTCGGTCCGGCAAAACTGCTGCGGCGATGACGTGCGTCGAAGACGGTGCCGTCGTAGGCCGTCTTGTCCCACAGAATCTTGCCGGTCTTGCTGTCGAGCGCCACGACCTTGAAGGTGTGCTTCTTGTCGGCCGCCACCGAGTCAGGATGCACGAACGGCTTGCCCCCTTGCGTGTGCGGTGCGGCTTGCTGGCCTGGCACCGCTTCGCCCTCGATCACCGCCGTCACGAACACCCGGTCGCCCCAGACGACCGGCGACGAGTGTCCAGTTCCGGGCAACTCGGTCTTCCAGAGGATGTTCTTGCCCGGGGCCCAGGTCGTCGGCAGCTTCGTCTCCGAAGACACACCCTGTCCGCCCGGCCCGCGCCATTGCGGCCAGTTCTCGCCCCGAATGCTCACAGCGGACGCGAGAACGAGTGTCGAGAGCGCGAGGAAGCGGACGCGAATCATTGAACGAGCTCCTTGAAGGTTTTCCTGCCCTGGGGGCCGCTCGAGCCTGCGCTTCGCCAAGGTACCTACCTGCCCTGAGCTTGTCGAAGGCCTGCCCAGCTGGTCGAAGGCTTTCCTGAGCTTCGAAGGGCCCCTGAGCCCGTCAAAAGGGTCGAAGGGCCGAGCTTGTTACCACTGAAACGAAAACGGGCGTCAGAAGCGTATCAGCTGATGACGACCGGGCAACTACCGTGGGGATTGTTGTGCGAACTTTCGTGTGAACCTTCGTGTGAACCTTCGTGTGAACCTTCGTGTGAACCCGTCTGAACCCCCGTCGGATCGTGATTATAGTCGTCAGGCTCGAGAGGGGCCGCCGGAGGTACGAATCCGATATCGGCGGCCATGAAGCCGGGCGCTGGCGGGATGAGAATTCCGGCTGCCCCGCCGGAGCGTCGGCGCGAATGGCGGGCCTGCCCCGCCGTAGCGTCTGCGCGAAGGCGGGCTGAAGCTGGACGCGCGCGGCCAGCGTCAAACAGGGGTTGAGTGTCCTCTTTACTCCGACCTATCCTTAAAAGACATATGCACGCTTCACAAACTCGACGTTGGTCTTTGATCCTGGCTGTCGCACTCGTTCTTCCGGGCGCGCTGTTGAGCGGCGCCGACTGGCCCGAGTGGAGAGGACCCGCGCGCACCGGTGTCTCGACCGAAACCGGGCTGCCATCCTCATGGTCGCCCTCGGGCGAAAACCTCGCCTGGCGCGTACCTTACGGGAGCCGATCGGCGCCTGTCGTCTTCGGCGATCGCCTCTACCTCCAGACATCGTCGGGCAGTGATGCAACGCTGCAGGAGCGGGTCATCTGCTTCAACGCCGACACCGGGAAGGTGCTCTGGGAACATCGCTACAACCTTTTCACGAGCGACGTCCCGCCGCACCGGATCGCGTGGTCCTCGCCCGCCGTGGACACGGCGACCGGGAACGTCTTCGCCATCAGCGGCAACGGGTTGTTGATGTCGCTCTCGCGGGACGGCAAGGTCTTGTGGGAACGGTCGCTCGCCGAAGAGTACGGCATGTGGACGACGCACGGGGGACGCATGTCGTCGCCGATCATCGACGGCGACCAGGTGATCGTGAGCGGACTGACGTTCTCCTGGGGTCAGCATGCGGGCGGCGCACATCGATTTCTGTCGTTCAACAAGGCCAACGGCCAGATGCTCTGGATGAGCGCGCCGGAGGGCCGGCCGACCGACACGATTTACGCGAACCCCTTCGTGGCTGACGTCAACGGCACGCGGATGCTGTTTTCAGGCGGCAGCGACGGCGCGATGCACGCAATGAAGATCGCGACGGGCGAACCGGTGTGGAACTGGCTCGTGAGCAAGCGCGGCCTGAATACGGCTGCGCTGGTATTGGGATCCGACGTCATCATCTCGCACAGCGAAGAGAACATCATTTCCAACGAGATGGGCATGCTGGCGGCGGTGCCGACCACCTCGAAGGGCACGCTTGCCGACAAGGATGCCCGCTGGCTCGTGCGCGGGGTGCAGGCCGGATACGCATCGCCAGTGAGCGACGGCGAACGCATCTACGTCCTCGACAACGGCGGCGTGCTCATCGCGTTCGACGCGAAGACTGGCAAACAACTCTGGAACGAAGGGCTCGGAACGATCGCGAAGGCGTCGCCCGTGCTGGCCGATGGCAAGTTATACATCGGCACGGAAAACACCGGTGACGCCGGCGGGAAGTTCTACATCATCCGGCCGACTGCCGACAAAGCCGAGATCCTCGATCAGGACTGGCTGGGAACCCCGACGAAATCCGAACAGATCGTCGCATCTCCGATCGTGGCGCGCGGGAGGATCTACGTCGCGTCGATGGACGCGCTGTATGCGATCGGCCCGAAGAGCGCGCCGAGCGGCAGCACTGCCAATAAGCCGGCCACGGCCACCAATGGTGCGCCAGCACCGGCGCAAGGCACTCCGGCAACGCTGCTGGTCACGCCGACGGACGTCATCCTCAAGCCAGGACAGGCATTGCCCCTCACCGTTCGTGCGTTCGACGCAATGGGCAAGCCGCTGGCGGATGCCGGTCAGGTGACGTGGACTGTGGAGAACCTCAAAGGTGCGGTGCAGAACGGAACGTTCACGCCGGACACCGCGGCTGGCGCACAGGCCGGAGTGGTCAAGGCCGCTTCGGGCAGTCTGACAGGTGTGGCACGTGTTCGCGTCGTGCCCGACCTGCCGTGGTCGTTCGACTTCGAAGGGACGTCCGAAGTCCCGCCGCCGCACTGGGTGAACGCCACGGGCAAGTTTGCCGTCCGCGACCTCGAGGGCAGCAAGGTCCTCGTCAAGCTCGCGGAGAATCCGTTCGCGTTTGCGAAACGCTGCCGGCCGTTCATGGGCGGCACCGAATACAGCAACTACACCGTCGAAGCGGATGTCCGCGCCATGGAGCGCCGGCGGCAGATGGGCGACATCGGAATCGTCGCGAGCCGGTACGAGCTGGTGCTGTTCGGGTCGCATCAACGCCTCGAGCTCCAGCCGTGGCAGCCGGAGACCCACCGGACCCAGAGGGTCGAGTTCCCGTGGCAGAAAGACACCTGGTACACGATGAAGCTCGAAGTGCAGGACATGGGAGGCGGCAAGGTCCGCGCACGCGGCAAGGTGTGGCCAAAAGGACAGGCTGAACCGGCCGCGTGGACGATCGAACGGGTCGACCCCATCGGCAGCATCAAAGGAGCGCCGGGGCTCTACGCGGACGCTCCATCACAGGCGGGTGGCGGATCCGAGATGTACTACGACAACATCAAGGTGTATTCGAACAAGAAGTGAGTCCACTTGTAGGCCCGACCTGAAGGTCGGGCCTACAGGTTCATGGAAACTGGAATCAAGATGACAAACAGATTACTCGGCATCGCCGTTTGTATTGCGTTCGGTACGTTAACGCTCATGGGGCGCTCGGATCCACCAACCAAGGACTGGCCCATGTGGGGCGGCACCGCGGACCGCAACATGGTGTCGACCATGAAAGGGCTGCCGACGACCTGGGACGTCAAGACGAAGAAGAACGTCCGGTGGGTCGCCGAGCTGGGATCGCAGACCTACGGCAATCCAGTCGTTTCGAACGGCGTCGTGCTCGTCGGCACCAACAACGAAGCGATGAAGGATCCGGCCGTCAAGGGTGACAAGGGTATCGTGATGGCCTTCCGCGAATCGAATGGCGAGTTACTCTGGCAGGCGGTTCACGACAAGCTGGCGGCTGGCCGCGCGAACGATTGGCCGTATCAGGGCGTCTGCTCATCCCCGCTCGTCGAAAACGGCATCGCGTATTACGTCTCGAACCGCGGCGAGCTGATGGCCGTCGACCTCGACGGGTTCCGCGACAAGACGAACGACGGCCTCGTGAAGGACGAGAAGCAGCAGCGGGAGACCGACGTCGACGTGATCTGGCGCTACGACATGATGGAGGAGCTCGGCGTCCTCCAGCACAACATGGCGAACTCGTCACCGGTTGTGTTCGAAAACCTGATCTACGTGAGCACGTCGAACGGTCAGGACGAAAGCCACGTGAACGTGCCCTCGCCGAAGGCGCCAGCAATCATTGCGGTAGACAAGACGACCGGCAAGCTGGTGTGGGAAGACAATTCGGTGGGCGAAAAGGTCCTGCACGGCCAGTGGTCGTCACCGGCGGTCGCGCGGATTGGCGACGTGGTGCAGGTCGTCATCGGACAGGGTGACGGCTGGGTACGCGGGTTCGAGGCGAAAACCGGCAAGAAGCTCTGGGAATTCGACCTCAACCCGAAAGACTCGGTCTGGCCGAAAACCCGCAACGAGGTCATCAGCACCCCGATCATCCTCGACAACGTCGTCTACATCGCGAACGGTCAGGACCCGGAACATGGCGAAGGTGTCGGCCACCTTTACGCCATCGACGCCACCAAGCGCGGCGACATCACCAAGACCGGCCAGCTTTGGCATTACGGCGACATCCGCCGCTCGATCTCGACAGGCGCGCTCTTCAACGGAATCCTCTTCTACTCGGACTTCAGCGGATTCCTGCACGCCATCGACGCCAAGACAGGCAAGCAGTTCTGGAAGCACGACATGTTCGCCGCGATCTGGGGCTCGCCGATGGTCATCGACGGCAAGGTCTACCTTGGCGATGAAGACGGCGACGTCGCAATCCTCGCAGCCGATCGCACGATGAAGCTGATCGGCGAGAACAACATGGGGAGCTCGGTCTACTCCACCGCGGTTCCGGCCAACGGCAGCATCTATCTCGTCAACCGGAACGAGCTCTTCGCGCTGGCTGAGGGCGCCACCTCGACGAATGGGAAGAAGTAAGTCCTCGCGTGCCGTAGTTCGTGGTCCGTGGTTCGTAGTCCGTTCGTGGCGCAGATCGCTCGGCGAACACGCAACCACGACCGCGGGCTACAGCGCAGCCTCATCGCGCCAGCGCAAGCGCACGGACAACCCGACGGCGAGATCCTGATGGCCAGCCATCTCCGGCAACCTGCTCATCGTTCGAACCGGCACACAGATCGTTGCCGTGCGTGGATGACCTGCATGCCCCTATCACTCGTCACACTGGTCGTCGCGTTTCTCGCGCCCATCACCACGCAAACGCCACCGGCGGCGCAGTTGTCCACGCCGGCGGATCGGTGGGCGCAATTCCGTGGCACGTCAGCGCTGACGGGCCACTCCGATGCAAAGCTCCCCGATCAGTTGAAAGTTCTCTGGACGTATGAGGCTGGGGACTCGATCGAATCGTCGGCAGCCATCGCGGACGGCGTGGTGTACGTCGGTTCGCAGACCGGCGAGCTGCACGCGGTCAACCTGGCGGACGGAAAGTTGAAATGGAAGTACAAGGCGTCCGCCGACGGCATCGGTGAGTCGTCGCCTGCCGTTGCCGGCGGGCTTGTCTACGTTGGCGACCTCAGCGGCGTGCTCCACGCGGTGGATACCGCAACAGGCAAGGCCGCGTGGACGTTCAAGACAGGCACCGAGATCAAATCATCCCCGGTGGTCGCCGGCGACCGGGTCCTGATTGGATCGTACGACTCGCATCTTTACGCGCTCGGAGCCAAGGACGGCAAGCTGGCGTGGAAGATCCAGACGGAAGGGTACGTGCACGCTACGCCGGCGATCGTCGACGGTGTGGCTTACCTCGCAGGCTGTGACGAGATACTGCGGGGCATCAGGATCAGCGATGGCAAGGAGATCCTGACGCTCTCGTCCGGCGCTTACACGGGGGCATCCCCGGTCGTTGTCGAAGGCCGCGCCTACTACGGAACCTATGAGAACGAAGTGCTGGGTGTCGATCTGAAGGCAAAGAAGATCGTGTGGACCTACAAACATCCGGAGCGCAACTTCCCGTTCTATTCGTCAGCAGCGCTCGCCGGCAACCGGCTGATCGTCGGAGGCCGGGACAAGATGGTCCACGGCATCGATCGACAGACGGGCAAGGCTCTCTGGACCTTCACCACCCTCGCACGTGTGGATTCATCGCCGGTCGTCGCGGGCGGACGCGCGTACATCGGCGGCAACGATGGAAAGCTCTACGTGCTCGACGTCGCCTCAGGCAAGAAGGTGTTCGAGTTCGAAGCCGGCGGACCTCTCTCGGCGTCGCCAGCCGTTGCATCCGGACGGCTCGTCATCGGCTCTCAGGACGGCAAACTGTTCTGCCTCGGATAGCGCGCAGGGACTGCCGAAGACCGGGATCTGTCAATCATGAACCTCGAGCGATTTCGCAAGCACTGCATGTCTCTGCCAGGCGCCACGGAACAAATCCAGTGGGGCGCAGATCTCGTCTTCAAGGTCGGGGGCAAGATGTTCGCCGTGGCGGCGACCGAGGCCGAGGCCTCGCATCGACTTTCGTTCAAGTGCTCTGACGAGAGCTTTGCAGAGTTGGTCGAACAGGAGGGTGTCGTACCCGCGCCGTACTTGGCGAGAGCGAAGTGGGTCGCGCTCGAACGCTTCGATTCGCTCGGCGACAAGGAGCTCGAGTCCAGGATCGTCGACGCCTACACGCTCATCTTCCAGAAGCTGTCGAAGACCCAGCAGGCGGCGATCGGGGGCGGCGGGAAGAACAGCAAGGCGACCGGCAAGAAGGCCGGCAGGAAACCTGCCAAGCCGGCTCGCAAAGCTCGCGCAAAGAGCGCTACGGCCTCGCGGAAGCGACGATCTGCGCGAAGTCGGTAAGAAATCCTCGCAGCGGGCGGCCGGTCGAACGCGGCGCGCTCGAGTTCACCTGCACGGCAATCGACGCCTTCAGCTCCGGAAAGTACATGACGTCGGTCTGATAGCCCGGCATGAACCCGCTGTGTCCGTAGGTCACGCCGAACTGCGTCGGACGAATGATGACGCCCAGCCCATACTTCGTCTCCGGTCCCAGCTTGGCGGGCACCCCGTCGATCAAATCGTCCATCAACGACGCGTCGATCACCTTTCCCCCATACAGCAACTGCGCCCAGCGGGCGAGGTCAGTCGCCGTGACGGCCAGCCCGCCACCGGTCCATTCGAACTGCGGGTTCACCGCGAATTTCCCGTCCTTGATCATCTCGTCGGATCCGCCAAACGGATTGTTGGGCCCGGCGTAACCCTGCACGAGGCCTGGAACCGTCCGGCTCTCGACGGGGATCGTGTCGTTCAACCCGTGTTTCTGGAGAATGCGTTTTCTCAGCTGATCGTAGTAAGGCGCTCCCCCGGCGCGCTCGATGACCATGCCCAGGACGATGTAATTGGTGTCTGAGTACTCCCATCCCTCGCCCGGCGCGAACGGTGGCTGTGCGTCGAACAGGTAGGCGATGCGGTCCTCAGGTGACCAGACCTTGTCGGGATTGGCGGTGAGATCGGCGGTGAACTTCGGATTCAGCTCGTAACGGACCAGGCCGCTCGTGTGGGTCATCAGCTGCCGCACCGTGATGCGGTCGGAATGCGCGATCCGCTTGAGCCACGCTTCGTTCCCGAAGTACTTGGCGATCGGATCCTGAAGCCCGATTTTCCCTTCGTGTACCAGTTGCAGCGCCACCGCAGACACGTAAGTCTTTCCGACGCTGCCGAGGAGCAACCGATCGGTCGACTTCATCCTCGTTTGCGCGGTCCTGTCCGACACGCCGACGGCGAGGCCGATCAACTGCCCGTCCAGGGCCACCGCCGCAGTGCCTCCCGGAAAACTGCCGGCCTGGTGCAGCTCCTGAAACTTCGCTTGCAGGGCTTCACGAAGCGACGACTGTCCGGACGGCGAACTTGAACTCTGTTGTCCGTGAAGCGTGGGAGCGACGATGGAGGCGGCGATCAGAAAGGCGGCACAACGAAGCGATGCGAACATGGGCCGCGATTGTACTTCAGGGGACTGACCGATCAGAGCCGGTCGATTGAGAGTGGGGAATCTCTGAGTGCTCCTCGATCGCCGCTGGTCTTTGGAGGGTTTCGAGCGGCACGTGACCCGTGTGACGGATCATTTCGACCAGCGCCAGTGTAATGGCGATGACGACCGGCCCGAGGATCAGACCAAGGACACCGAAGACTTCGAGGCCGCCGAGCACCGCGAAGAAGATAAGCAGCTCGTGGAGCCGTGCGCGCTGCCCAACGAGTCGAGGCGAGAGGAAATTGTCGATCGAGCTGATGACCAGCAGTCCCCACGCGACGAGGACCAGGGCTTTCACCCATGCGCCGGTCAGCGCCAAAAATGCGGCGGCAGGCACCCATACGAGAAACGCGCCGGCCATCGGGATCATCGACAGGAAGAACATCACGACACCCCAGAGGAGGGGTGAGGGCAAACCGAGAATCCCGAAGATCATCGTGCCGAGCGTTCCCTGAATCGCCGCGATCACCAGGACGCCGTAGACGGTGGCACCGATCACCTCGCGCGTGCGAAGCGCGATGTCGTGTGCCTGCACCCGCTGGATCGGCAGGAGCTCGTACCCGGCCTGGCGGATCCGCTCGCCGTCGCGGAACAGATAGAACAGCGTGAACACGACGAGCACCATCTGCACGATGGCGCCCGACCGCCCCGCCGACGACCATGAGCGTGCTGCCGGCGAGCACCGCGGCCCACGCTTCGACGCGTTCGGCCACGAAGCGCTCGGCGGCTTTCGGGTCCACGTGGATGTATTGACCCACCCAGTCCATGATGCGGCCGACAATCGGAAGCGAGCTGATGGAAAAGTTCGAGAGCCCGGTCGGCAGCGACGCCGCCGCGCCGCTCAACTCGCGCACCACGGCGATGGTGATGAACGTGACTGGCAGCAGGATGAACACGACGACCAGCAGTGTGGATATCGCCGCCGACAGCGTCGGACGGCCGTACCGTGACACGATCCGCCGGTGCATCGGGTAGAAAACGACGGCGAGGACGGCTGCCCAGAGGATCACCTTGAAGAACGGCTGCAGCATGAGCCAGCAGACGTACAGCGCAATCGCCAGCACGATGAGCAGCGTGATCAGGCCAGCCATGTGGCTTCGGTGGCGCTCAGCGCTTTCCTGCGGTTTCCTTCAAGGCGTCGAACAGAATCTGAATGGCTGGTCCGAGCGCGTCGGCTGGAACATACTCGGCGTCTCCATGCATCGACGCCAACACGGCTGCCGGCAGAATCGCCGGCGTGAACCCGTAGCTCTTCACACCAAGCGACCGGAATAGGTTCGCGTCCGTTCCATAGGGCACGATCATCGGCGTGACGATCGCGTCGGGATGTCGCTTCTTGACCGCTGCCTCCAGCGCCCGGTAGAAAGTCGAGTCCTGCGTGGTAATCGTCGGATCGGGCGACTCGTAGGTCACCTCGATGCGTATCTCCGGATCGCCGAGCCGCTTCGCAACCTCCTTCAGCCATTGGTCCTTCGTCGTACCGGGCAGCACGCGGCAGTCGAGGGTCGCCTCGGCAATCGACGGGATGACGTTGACCTTGGGCGGCTCGCCAACCCCTGAACGGAGACTCGTCAGCGATATCGTCGATTGCTGGATCGCATTGTTGAATTTGTTGTTCGGAAGCGATCCGACTTTCGATTTCATCGTATCGACCACACTGAAGGGCGACGAGGACATCGGTTCGGCGAGCAGCTTCGTCAGCGCGCGCACGAGGCGATCGTTCGGATTGCGATCGTGGGGCTGTGAGCCGTGACCGGCCACACCTTCAGCCGTCAGCTTCAACCACAGGATCTTTTTCTCGGCCACCGAAATGCCGAACACCAGCTTCCCGGACGAGAACAGATCCCGGCTGCCGAACCCGCCCTCGTCGAGGATGAACTCGGGCTCGAACTCCTTGTAGTGATGCTCGCGCATCCAAATGGCGCCGAGCCCGCCGCCGACCTCTTCGTCAGGAACGGCCATCAGGATGATGTCGCGGTCGAGCGGCACGTTCATGCGTTTCAGCGCGATCAGTGCGTACAGGTGCGCGACGCCCGGTCCCTTCATGTCCATCGCGCCGCGTCCCCAGATGGCGCCCTCCGCCAGTTCCCCACCGAACGGATCACGTTTCCACCGCGCCGGATCGGTGGGAACCACGTCCATGTGGTGCAGCAACAGAATGGGCTTGGCGGCACCTGATCCTTTGAGCCTGGCCATGATGATCGAACGGCCGGGGCCAGACTCGAACCGCTTGACCGGAATCCCTTCCTTCTCGATCAGGCTCTGCAAGAAATCCGCAGCCTTCGTGACGTCGCCCGGTGGAACGGACGTGTTGAAGCGGATGTAGGACTGCAGCGTCTTGATCGCCTCCGCCTCGATCGCCTTCCAGTCGGGCGTCTGCGCGGCAGCGAGGCCGGCAGTTGCCAGAATCATCAGACTGCCGATTGACCACTGCAGAATGCCGATGGCTGATGACGATTTCCGATTGAGCATTGCCGTCCCATCCCCCGTTCCATCGCCCGTTGCGTTCCCCGTTGCGTTCCCCTTGCCCCTTGCCCCTTGCCCATCGCCCTTCGCCCATCGCCCATCTCGCATATGCCTTGGGCAATTTGGCAGCAAGCGGCCTCCGATGTTACAAGAGGACCCGGAGAACCGCTATGCCTCGACTGACTCGCGGGATCGTATTGCTTGGTGCCCTGGCGTCGCTCGTCCTTCGCCCTGCTGCAGCGGAACGGCCGAATCTGGATGCTGCAGTCGACGTCGCGAAGTGGATTCAGACGAGCACCCTGAAGACCGACGGCGGCGTCACGTGGCCAGCCGATCCCAGCGACCCCACGACGGTGAACTACGCCCTCTACAGCGGTTCCCCAGGTGTCGTGCTGTTCCTCCTGGAACTGCACAAGGCAACCGGACGGCCCGAGTATCTGGCACAGGCGCGCGAGGGCGCGGGGGCTTTGCTCGCGCGGCTGCCGCTCGAGAAGGAGAGCGGCCTGTACACGGGCATCGCCGGGATCGGCTTCACGGCCGGCGAGATGCTCCGCGCGACCGGCGACGACCGGTATCGCGAAGGCGTGCGAACCACCGTCAAGCTGCTCGGCGAGCGGGCGCAATCAGCAGGCAAAGGCGTTCAGTGGAACGACGTAACCGACATCATTGGCGGCAGCGCCGGTACCGGGCTGTTCCTGCTCTACGCCGCGGACCTGCTGAAGAGTGACGAGCCCAGAGCGCTCGCGGCGAAGGCGGCCGATCGCCTGCTCGAGGTGGGCACACCAGCCGAAGGCGGACTGCAATGGGCGATGGACCCGAAATTCCCCAGGAAAATGCCGAATTTTTCGCACGGGACCGCTGGAATCTCCTACTTCCTCGCAGCCACGTACAAAGCGACCGGCGATCGGAAGTACCTGGACGGCGCGCTCGCCGGCGCGCGGTTCCTCAAGGCCATCGCGAAGACCGACGGCGACGTGTGTCTGATTCGACACAACGAACCTGACGGCATGGATCTCTTCTACCTCGGCTGGTGTCACGGCCCGGTGGGGACCTCGCGACTCTGGTATCAGCTCGCGAAGACGACGAACGACAAGGCCTGGATGGATTGGGTCTTCAAGTCCGCTCGCGCGCTGCAAACGAGCGGCATTCCGGAATCGCGCACGCCAGGGTTCTGGAACAACGTGAGCCAGTGCTGCGGCTCGGCAGGCGTGGCCCAGTTCTTTCTCGATCTCTACACCATCACCAAAGACGCAACGTATCTCCAGTTCTCGAAGAAGATGTCCGCCGACTTGCTGGCACGCGGCACTCGCGATGAAAAAGGACTCAGGTGGGTCCAGGCCGAGCACCGCGTGCGGCCCGAGCTGCTGATCGCGCAGACAGGCTACATGCAGGGTGCAGCGGGCATCGGCATGTGGCTGCTCAGGCTCGATGCGGCCGAACAGAACCGTCCGGCCTTCGTGAAGTTCCCTGATTCTCCCTGGTAGCGCGGCACGCGTCAGGATTGATAGTCGCGAGGATGTCTTTCTGACTTCGTGTAGACGTACGGCACGCGGTCGAGATCGTCGGCGAGCAGCTTGAAAATGGGATCGGACGCGGCCCGCGCGCGTTCGATGAACGCGCGATACTGCTTCGCTGACGTCTTCATGGCCGCTTCGTCATTCTCGCGCTCGGCTGCCTCGAACGCCGCCCGATGGCGCTGAGCGATGAAGACTTCGAGAAAGGGGGCCATCGGACTCTTCGGCGCTTTTTTCAGGATCTCCTCGGCATAGGTGGCCTCCGCCAGCGGCCCAGCCGGCCGTCCTTCCCATTCGGACGCAATGGGCGCCGCCTTCACGAACTCCACCGCTTGCGTCTTGATGTCGGGCGCATCGATCAGCGCGACGATCGCCCGTTCGATCACGCGCCGCTTCGCATCGCTTTGAACTGCGTCGGCGTCCTGCGGCTTGTTTTCGTAGCCCGACGTGAACGACGACCGGCGAGTCAGAAAGGCACTCAGACGGCCGCGCTCCGGCTCCGGGACCGCCGCGAGATCGCCTGATGTCAGCGTCCCCGGTCCGGAAATGAAGACCGCGCGATACAACTTCCCGCCGAGATCGACTTTCGATGCCGAGGCTACGGTCTGGACAACGTCGCGTCCGGCGCTGGCCGGGCCAACCGTTGCAGTTGAGACCGGCATCGTGATCGCCATCCCAAGCGCGAGCAGGTACGTCAGCATCCCCCGATATTGACTACACGCCTTGCCCATTGCCCTTGCCCGTAGCCCATGATCATTCCGGCAGCTCGTCCTTCGGTGGCTCCGGCAACTTGAAGCTGGTGAGGAAACCGACGACGTACACGAAGATCCCGACCGCCGCGGCGGCGTAGGCGAGCTGTCTGGCCGGCGCGCCGCCCGGCATGGACGTCGCCAGCTGCGGCGTGACATACGCCGCAAACGTACCGATCATACGTCCACCCACGTTAGCCGCGAAGCTCTCACCGGTGCCGCGGAGGTAGGTCGGATAGACACGCGGCAGGTAGTTGCCCCAGAAGCTGAACTGCGCCACGGTGAAGAGGCCGGCGAAGAATATTCCCCACTTCGCCCACGCCAGCGAGCTGTCCGCGGCGAAGAAAAAAACCATCGGGAGCACGATGAGGCCTGGGACCTGGAAGCACCAGAGCAGAGGGCGGCGCGACACGATCTGTACCGCCAGGATGGCGAGCAGGACGCGTCCGAGAAGACCACCGATCTCCTGGTAGGTCTGAACCGCGCTGACCATCTGCTGCCGCGCGGCTGGCGCCAGCGCACGCACTTCCTCGATGCCCGGCACGATTCGCGGCATGTGCTGAATCGCGCCGAACGCGGCGCCGAAGCTGCACGCGAACATGATGGTGGTGACGATCGTGGTCTTGCGGAACTCCGGGGCGAACAGCTCGGCGAGGCTCGGACGGCGCAGCGTCCCGGCAGCCTTCTTCTGCTGCCAGATCGGCGATTCGGGCAGGAACGGACGAATGATGATCAGCGGCAGCGCGGGAATGACGCCGGAGATCAACGTATAGCGCCAGGCGGCGTGGGTCCCGTGAATCGCAGGCAGGCTCTCGGCATGCGTGACCGAAAAGTAGTAGACGGCGGTGACGAGAATGCCTCCCACGGAACCGAACGCCTGCGTGTAGCCGAGCACGCGTTCCCGCTGCTTGGGATCGGAGAACAGCTCGGCGAGCCATGCGGTGGCGGCGACGAATTCCACGCACACGCCAATGAAGGTCGTGGTCCGCAGGAGCAGCAGCCAGTAGATGTTCGTCGCGTAACCGGCCGCGAACGCCGAGAACGCGTACAGCAGAATGCTCCACGTCAGAACCCGCCGTCGTCCGAGCCGGTCGGTGAGATAGCCGCCGAGCAGGCCGAAAATGCCCCCGAAGATGGCCGGGACGAAAAACAGAATCCCGACCCAGTCCGCATATTCGGGCGAGCCCGCGCGGACGTTGACCAGGTCGGCGAGCGCCGGACCGACGATCAACGGAAGCATCAGCAGTTCGTAGGTGTCGAACGCAAACCCGATCGCGGCAATGATGCAGATCAGCCACTGGGTAGGCGTCATGGGGGCGGCGCTCGGAGCTTTGTGCATGCGGAAGTTACGCGTAAGTGGGTGATAGAGTTTACTTCGGTTCACGGGGGTTCAGACGGGGGGTTCGGCAGGAGGGTTCACACGGGGGTTCAGGACGAGCGGTTCACGCGAGGAGTTCAGGGTTCATACGATGGTTCACACGGCGGTTGAAGGCGGGGCGCGGGCAGATGGTTCCGTTCGAGTTTAGTTCGCGCACTCGAATCGTATTCGGGCTCGGTGTTCTGGAGCGTCTTGGGAACCTCGCGCGCGATCTGGGGTTCAAACGTACGCTGCTCGTGGCCGACGCCGGTGTCGTCAATGCCGGTCACGCCGCCCGCGCCACGCGAGTTCTGGAGGCTGCGGGCATTCACTCGACCCTCTTCACCGAGTTTGGTGCCAATCCGGACAGCGCGATGGTCGAGGCTGGCCGCGCCTTCGCGCAGCCGCTCGGCCTCGACTCCGTCGTCGGTCTCGGTGGCGGGAGCTCGCTGGACTGCGCGAAAGGGATCAATTTCCTCCTGACCAACGGCGGCTCGATGGGCGATTATCGCGGCTACGGGAAAGCGTCGACGCCGCTGCTGCCGATGATCGGTGTTCCCACTACGGCAGGAACAGGGAGCGAAGCACAGAGCTACGCCGTGATCGCCGACGCCGCGACCCACATGAAGATGGCCTGCGGCGATCCCTCGGCAGCGGTGAAGATCGCGTTGCTCGATCCCGAGCTCACGTTGACGGCGCCGAAGCACGTGACGGCGATGGCCGGTTTCGACGCCATCGCGCATGCCGTCGAGACGTCGGTGACAACCCGGCGTACTCCCGTGTCCGATGTGTTCTCGCACCATGCCTGGCGGTTGCTGAACGATTCGTTCGAGCGCGTGCTGATGTATCCCTCCGACTTCGAAGCCCGTTCCGCGATGCTGATCGGATCGCATTTCGCCGGTATGGCCATCGAGCAGTCGATGCTGGGCGCCGCTCACGCCTGCGCCAATCCGCTGACGGCAAGATACGCCATGGTCCACGGGCTCGCGCTCGCCATCCTGCTGCCGCGTGTCGTTCGCTGGAATGCCGCAACCGCCAACGGGCAATATGCCAACCTCCTGGGATCTCCGCGCCGCCGCGCGCGCGACGAAGATGCGGCGGAGAGCGTGGCGAGACGCCTGGAGGATCTCGCCGTGGCGGCTGAGCTCGCGGGATCGCTGAGGGACCACGGCGTGGACGAAGCGGCGCTGCCCGAACTCGCGGCGCAGGCCGCGCAACAGTGGACGGGGACGTTCAATCCTCGACCATTCGACGCTGCAGGTGCACTCGAGATCTACCGGGCTGCATTCTGATCGGCCGCCCGGCAAGACACGTCAGGATTTCGACGCCAAGCGGCCGCTTGTTCGCTGTGGACAACAAAAGACGGCTAATCGAGGCCCGAGTCGATTTCTCTGTCCCACTCCATCGCGTCTCCGGCTACGATCAGCTGACAGCCGATGCAAAGCCCCGCGCTCCCCAATCCCGTGCGCTTCGGCGCGTTCGAGATCGATCGTGATGCCGGTCAGCTCACGCGATCCGGCAGGCGCGTCCACCTGGCGCCACAGGCGTTGCGACTGCTCTTGTTGTTGATCGACAAACAGGGCGCGCTGGTCGCTCGTGAGGAAATCCGCGCGGCATTGTGGAGCGACGATACGTTCGTCGACGTCGATTCCGCAGTCAACGCGTGCATCAGCCAGATTCGCACGGTGCTCGGCGACAAGCCGACGGCGCCGCGGTTCGTCGAAACGATCCCGCGCAGGGGGTATCGATTCGTCGCGCCGCTGAATGCTGTCCAGCTGGCCGACACAGAAATCGGATCGGCGCCGGAGCATCCGCGGGTTGAGGAGGTGCGGTCCGCGAGAGGTTCGCCGTTCTGGCTGCGCGTCGGCCTCGCCGCCGGCCTGATGCTGGTCGTCGCCAGCCTCGTCGGCCTCGCGATGCGGTCCGGCTCGAGCCCCACCGTGGCTCCGTCATACGCGAAGACACGCAGCCTGCAGGCCATTCAGCGACTCGAGCGAGGACGCTCCGGACTGGCGGATGCATCGCCCACGGAGTTGCAGCAGCGGGTCCGCTACTTCGAGTCTGCGCTCGAACTGGAGCCAGACTTCGCCGAAGCTTACGCTGGCATTGCCGACGCGAAACTGATCCTCGCGTCCTACCGGACCGAGACACCCCAGAACGCGTACACCGCGGCAAAGGCTGCGGCAACGAAGGCACTCGCGTTGAACGAATCGCTGGCTGATGCACACGCGACGTACGCGGCCGCGGTTCTCTTCTACGAATGGGACTGGTCGTCAGCTCGCGAGCACTTGTCACGCGCCGCGACGTTGGGCGGGACACCACGCGTTCACCATTGGTACGCGCGCGCGCTGACGGCCGCCGGTCGTCACCGTGACGCCCTCATGCACGCCGAGAAGGCGGTGCAGATGGATCCGACGAGTCCGAGCGCGCTGACCTATCACGGTGTGGCGGCCTTCTATGCCGGTCACGCCGTCAAGGCGGAACAACTCTGCCGTCGGGCGCTTGAGATGATGCCCGAGTTCACCCCCGCTCGCATCTGCCTGGATGCCGTGGCCGATCCGATCCGAAGCGCAGGGCCGGCAACGCCTGACGTCTATCTCGCACGAGCGGTCAGCCTGACGTCACAAGGCGAACCCGTGAAGGCGCTGGACTGGCTGCAGTCGGCAGCTAACGCCCATACTGATGCGCTCGTATTCGCCGCGGTTCATCCGGGCCTGGCTCCTCTGCGCCAGGAGGTCCGCTTCACGTCAGTCCTCACCCGGGTCGGCCTGCCGGCAAGTGCAGCACATGCACGCCGCTAACTAGCTAACTGGTAACAACTTCGACCCCAAGAAACAATCAAGCGGACGCCCATTGCCGCAGGCGGGAGCAGATCCCTATCTTGCGGCCCATGGCTTCCAACGTACTCATTCGGCTGCGTCCGGCATTCTCGATGATTGTTCTGGTGGCCGGCTTCGCCGGTTGCGGCGGCGGGTCGTCGTCTCCGGCACCCTCGCCAACACCGACGCCCACCCCAGGGACCCCCACAAACCAGATAGCCGGCACGTATCAGATCGTTCAGCGCGCGGTCGAAACGACTTGTGGAGACACAGGCACGCCGGCAACGGTCAACGGAACGGTGACCACCACGGCTGGGACCGACGCCTTCGTGCTTCGAGATACCGGCGGGACGACATTCAATGGCACCGTGCAGGCCAACGGCCAGTTCACGGCCAATGCGGTCTTTGGTCCAGACGCTTCAGGTCAGACATTCACGCAGCGCCTGGAAGGCACGTTCACGACCACCGGCTTTACTGGCCGTCTGAACGTCGACGTCCAGCCGCGTAACTGCCGGTTTACCAGAGACTGGACGGGGACCAAACTGTAACTTGCCGTGGTTCGTGGCTCGTGGTTCGTGTCTCGCCAAGCGTCGAGCCTCCGAGCCCCGAGCCCCGAGCCCCGGGATCAGAGCGCATAGCGCTGAACAGTCTCGCGTGATGGCGGTCGTGTCATCAGCGACACAACGATCATCAGCGCGCACGAGATGAGCGTCATCGGTACGACCGGCATCAGGCCGAACCACGCGAGAGCACCTGGCACCCGCGCCGTGTAGATGACGGCAAACGCCACCCACAGCGTGACCGCCAGCGCGCCCCATTTCGTGCTGCGCTTCCAGAAGAGCGCGGCGATGAGGAGCGGCGACAGCGCCGAGTAGCCTGAAAACGCATACTGGACGGCCAGATCGAAGATGCTCTGCGGCGCGCGCAGCGCGATCACGTAGGCAACGACGGTCAGGAGCACGACGAAGATTCGACCGGTCTGCACCTGCACGTTCTCGCCGAAGCGTGCCTTTCCTCCGTAATAAGCAAAGACATCCTCGGTGAACATCGTCGAGAGCGCGAGGATCTGCGAGTCGCTGGCCATGACCGCGGCCATGATGCCGGCGCCCAGAATCCCGGCGAGCCACAGTGGCGCGAACTGCTGGAGCATGATGGGCACCACATCGTCGCCCGCGGCCTGACGACGCAGTGATGCACGCTCCTCGGCCGGCATCGATGCCGGTGCGGAAGCGAGCGCCTGCCGGGCCTCGAGTTTCTGCTCGATGCGCGGCACGTCGCGCATGGCGTTGGCGGCGACGCCCAGAAACACGCAGGGCAGCCAGATGGCGAGGATGCACAGTGGATAGAAGATGATCGTGCGCTTGAACTGCCCCATGCGCCGGGCGGTCAGGCAGAAGATGGTGATGTGCGGGAACGCGATGGTCGACAGCGGAATGAACGTGTAGCTGAAGAAGAAAAGCGGAGAGATCCGTTCGCGCGTCAAGAGAGGTGCTGTCGCCGGTGACGCCATCAGCGATTCGATGGCGGCGGGGAAACCGCCGACGCCGCGTGCGATCACGACGAGTGCGATTGCGCCGAAGGAGAGAAACAGGACAGTCTGAAAGGTGTTGACCCAGGCCGTTCCGCGCATCCCGCCGAAGAATACGTAGCTCATGACGACGAGCGCGACGACCGCCCCGCCGAGCCAGTAGGGAATCACGCCGCCGGTGATGGCCCGCAACGCGGTGCCGCCACCCATCACGCCAATGATGATGTACGGCACCAGCAGCGCCGCCTGCAGCGCGAAAATCATCGTCCCGATGTGCCCGCATTCCCAGCGATCGCGAAACATCTGAACGGGCGTCATGAACCCATGGCGCTTGCCGAGCGCCCACATCCGCGTTCCCACGAAGAACAACGTCAGCGGGATCACGAACGCGGACGAGGATGCCATCAGCCCGAACGTGACGATGCCGTTCGCGAACGCATGCCCGGCGGAGCCGAGGATCGTGAACGCCGTCATGTTGGTGCCGAACAGCGACAGCAGGAACACGGCCGGACCGAGCGCGCGGCCCGCCAGGAAGTAGTCTTCGGCCCTGCCGCCGGATCCCTGGTGCCGGAAGGCGAAGATGCCAATGTAGAGAACGACACCGAGATAGCAGAAGACGATGACGGCCGGAATCAAATCGGAGCTACTCCTGACGCGCGCGGGAAGGCGAGCCCGAGCGCGCAGCGCGAGCAGATGAGAACGAAGATTGCGCGCTCTCGAGGTGGGCGGGCCACGCGAGCCGCGTGAGGGCCCACATGAGCGCGCTGGCGGCAATGCAGTATGCCCCGTGATACGCGAGGCCAATGGGCAGGAACCCGAACACGAGCGGCGTGGCCGAACGCCAGAACCAGATGTCCTGGTGCAGCACGTACAGGGCGGCGATGGCCGCAGCGAGCAGGAGATGAACGGGTCGCATCGTGTGTAACGCTACCTCAACACTTGACGTCTTATCACAGGACGGCCAGGTTCGCCCAAGCTCGCTGATAGAATCGTTTGCTGCGGCCTCCACCTGGCCGCTTCCGGTAAGAGGTTCTTCCTGATGGTAATCCGACGAATCGCTCTGATGTTCGTGTGCCTGCTCGTCCCGCCCCTCGTCCCGGCCGCCGCCGGCCAGACGACGGCAACGATCGCCGGCACCGTGAAGGATGCCAACGGCGGCGTGCTGCCGGGCGTCACGGTCACGGTGACGAATATCGGCACCAGTCTCGTTCGAACGGGTGTCTCGAGCCAGGAAGGCCGATACGCCATTCCCGCTCTGCCGCCAGGACGTTACGGCGTCCGCGCCGAGCTGTCTGGATTCAAGCCGCACGTCCGGCGTGAGCTGGAGTTGACGGTCGGCGAGAGCGTTGCGCTGAACATCGTGCTCACGATCGGCGATGTGGCCATCGAAGAGGTCGTCGTGGGAACGACGCCGCTGGTGAACACCGCCAGCTCTGAGCTCAGTTATCTCGTCGGGACCGACACGATCGAGCGGCTGCCGCTGAACGGCCGTAACTACACGGACCTCGCTCTGCTGCAGCCGGGCGTGCTCGCGTTTCCGCATCGCGACGGTGGCTCGGTCGTCGCGCACGGGCTCGGCATGAGCGTCAACGGTCAGGATCCGCGATCGAACGTGTACCTGCTCGACGGTACGCTGCAGAACGACTTCACGAACGGCCCGGCTGGCAGCGCCGCGGGTACCGCGCTCGGCATGGAGACGGTTCGCGAGTTCAGGGTCGAGGCCAATGCGTATAGCGCCGAGTACGGGCGCAACTCGGGAGGCCAGATCAACGTCCTGACCAAATCCGGCACCAACCAGTACTCCGGAAGCGCCTACGAGTTCCACCGCAACGACGCGTTCGACGCGCGCAACTTCTTCGACGTCGACACCAAGCCGGCGTTTCATCGGAATCAGTTCGGCGGCACGCTCGGCGGACCAATCACGCCGAACCGCACGTTCTTCTTCCTGGGCTACGAAGGCCTGGTCGAACGGCTTGGCAAGACGATCTCCACCGTCGTGCCCGACGACAACGCACGGCTTGGCATCCTGCCGACTGGCAACGTCGGCGTGAACGCCGCGGTTGCTCCGTACCTGAACGAGTTTCCTCGTGCGAACGGGGCATCGCTCGGTCAGGGCCTTGCCGTTCACAACTTTCCCTTCAATCAAACGCTCGACCAGCATTTCGTGCAGGGGCGTCTCGACTACAACTTCAGCGCAGGTCGTCAGCTCTTCGGCCGCTACACGTTCGACAATACCGATCAGTTCCTGCCGACGGACTACCCGCAGTTCCCGCGAAACTTCATCTCGCGCAACCAGTTCTTCACGGGCGAATACCGCCACGTGTTCTCGACCAACACGCTGGGCACCGCGAGGTTCGGGTTCAGCCGCACGCGGATCGGACAGAACGTCACGGCCGATACGTCGCAGCCACTCGCGGAGTTCGTGCCGGGAAGAGGCATCATGGGCGACATCGACATCGGCGGCCTGCGCCGGTTCGGTCCCCAGAGCTCGGGCAATCTGCGGCTCACGCAGAACGTGTTCAGTCTGCAAACGGACTTCGTGCAGAACCGTGGGCGGCATCTGCTGAAGGCTGGCGCACTCGCCGAACACTATCAGGACAACATGGTCAACCCGACCTTCAGCCTCGGGATCTATGCGTTCCCCAACCTCGAGCGGTTCCTGCGCAACCAGCCGAACAACTTCATCGGCCTGACGCCGGAAGCGCAGTTCGATCGCTACTGGCGCTTCACGCTCTTCGGGTTCTACCTGCAGGACGACGTTCAAGTGACGCCGCGGCTGACGGTCAATGCCGGCTTGCGCTACGAGTTCTCGACGCTTCCGGAAGAGAAATACGGCCGCGACGTGGCCATGCCGGACCTGAGCGCGCCCACTGAGACAATTGGGCCGCTCTACGAGAATCCCACGTTCACCAATCTCTCGCCGCGCGCGGGCTTTGCCTGGGACGTCGCGGGTGATGGCCGGACGTCGCTGCGTGCGGGCTACGGCCTCTACTTCAATACCAACAATCACCAGAACCTGATCGTGACCGTGACCAACCCGCCCTTCACGCCGAGGCCGGTCATCGTGAATCCGACGTTCCCCAATCCGCCGTTCGATCGTGCCGGCGCGAACTCGATCCGGCCGATTCAATTCGAGCTGGAGAACCCGCGCGTGCACGTCTTCAACGTCAACGTGCAGCGCGAGCTGTGGTGGCGGACGGCGGTCACGGTCGGGTATGCCGGTTCACGCGGAAAGCACCTGCTGCGCAGCAACGACGTCAATACGGCGCTGCCGACATTCCTGCCCGACGGCACGCCGTTCGTGCCGGCCAATACGCCCAGGCAGAACACAGCGTTCTCGACGATCGAGTTGAAGAGCAGCGATGGTGACTCCTGGTACAACGCGTTCATCTTCGAAGTGCGACGGCGATGGAGCAACGGCGTCGCACTGCAGTCTTCGTACACGCTGTCGAAGAGCGAAGATACGACGCAGGCCTCGACGTTCTTCTCTGACGCCACCAACGGCACCACGTCCGCCATGCCCGAGTACATTCCCGACTACAACAAAGGGCTGTCGGACTTCGACGTCCGCCACAACTGGGTGTTCAACTTCACCTGGGAGCTGCCGTTCGCCAACGGGCTCAGCGGAGTCCCCGCAGCGATTCTCGACGGGTGGAATCTTTCCGGAATCTGGACGATGCGGAGCGGTCCGCCGCTGACCGTGTTCGTGACGGCAAATCGATCGCGCTCGCAGTGGAACCCCTCGCGCGGCCCCGGCCACGGCCAGGACCGCCCGAACTACGCGCCTGGATACGGACCGGAAAATGCGGTCAGCGGCAGCCCCGACCGGTGGTTCGATCCAGCGGCGTTCGCGCTCCAGCCCGCCGGCTTCCTCGGAAACACGGGGCGTGGAGATTTCATCGGACCAAACCTGCGCACGCTCGATCTCTCGTTGACGAAGCAGGCCACGTGGGCGCGCCTCGGCGCGAACGGCCGACTCGAGTTCCGCCTCGAAGCCTTCAACATCCTCAATCGCGCCAATTTCGGAATCCCGGAGCTCCGCGCCTTCGCCGGTCAGGCTGACAACGAAGCACCGCTTGCCACCTTCGGCCGCATCAGCAACACTGTTACCTCGTCACGACAGATTCAATTGGGGATTCGGGCTATTTTCTAAAATCGCCAGGTTCAGACGCGCGTCGCTGTCGAGAGCCGTCGCGACGTCGACGCGAGCACGAGCTACGACTACGGGAGCAATGTTAGGATTGTCATGAATTGGCTGACGTTCGTTGCGGGTGCGGTGATGTCCTGGGGTGTTTATGGCGCGATGCTGCATCAAGGGCAGGTGAAGCTGGGGAATCCGATGCGCGCCTTACTGTGCGTTGGAGTCGCGTACTTTCTCGTAGGAGTGCTCGTTCCGATCGTCGTGCTGGCCGTGCAGGGGCAGGGCTTGAGTGGTTTCAACTCGTCCGGCACCACATTCGCAACAGTGGCGGGCATCCTCGGCGCGCTCGGCGCCGTCTGCATCATCTTCGCGTTCCGCACGGGTGGAACGCCAACCTACGTGATGCCTCTCGTCTTCGGCGGCGCGCCCCTCGTCAACGTGCTCTACACCATGTATATCCACCCGCCGAAGGTCGCACCCAATCCCCTACTCTACGTGGGCTTCCTCGTCACGGCGATTGGAGCGGGGATGGTGTTGTACTTCAAGCCACAGGCATAACGCGTCCGGGACTCGGGGCTCGGGGCTCGCGTTCCCGAGTCCCCAGCCCCGAGCGAGACCACGAGCACCGGCCAGTTAGTTCCCCTTCCCAATCGCGTAAAGGTGTCCCTCGGTTCTAAGGAAGATCTGTCCCTTCGAGACAGCCACCGAGCTGAGCGTGTATTCGTTCATGGCGTTCTCTGCCAGCAGCTCGAACTTCGGGCCCGCGGTGAAGACTGACGTGACGCCTTCCTCGCTCGTCACATAGATGCGGCCATCGGCCAGCACAGGGGACGCGCTGTAGGTTCCTGACTTCAGACGCTCCGGGCCGTAGACGACCGTGCCCGTCGCGGCCTCCAGCGCGTACACGACTCCTGAGTCGCCGACGATGTAAAGGAGCTTGCCGTCGCTGACCGGAGTCGGAACGTCGGGCCCGCGATCGAACGACCAGACCTTGTGCGACTCCGTGATATCCCCGGTCCCACCCGGCTTGATCGCCAGCATCGGTTTGACTCGCGTCGGCGCGATGATCAGTCCCGCGGCGATGAGCGGCGAGGCGACGATACGGTAGCTGGGAATGTTTTGGGGGTTGAGCCCGTTGGCTCGCCACAGTTCCTTGCCGCGTCTCCGAGATCGTGTCCCGTCACGACGTCGCCGCCCGTGATCACGATCTCCGTCTTGCCACCATGCTGAAGCAGTGCGGGCGTCGTGTAGGAGTCAGGAGACTCCTGGATCGCCTCGGTCAGGCGCTCGACGCGCCACAGGGTCTTGCCGCTCTTGCCGTCGATCTTCATCACGTACGACGGATCGTCGGTCTTCATCCCGTGCAGCACCTGGACGTAGAGCGCGCCACGATGCAACAACGGCGACGAGGCGTACCCCCAGTTGAGTCCAAAGCGACCGTAGTCCTTCTGGACGTCGCGCACCCACAGCTCTTTCCCCTTGAAGTCGAACGCCCTCAGCATGCCAGTACCCGTCATGACCCAGACCGTCGTGCCGTCGGTGACTGGAGACGGGGACGACATGTTCTGCTTGCGCTGCATGTTGTTCCCGCCGCCGAGGGGACTCTTCCACAGGACGTCGCCCTTGACGCGGTGCACAGCCCACAGCTCGAGGTCGCCATCCTTGGGCTGCAGGGCCACGTTCAGAAAGATGTGATCGTTCCAGATGATCGGCGTCGCGCCGCTTCGGGTCGGCACGGGAAGCTTCCAGGCAAGGTTCTCTTCCGGTCCCCACTTGATGGGCAGGCCCTTTTCTGCACTGAAGCCATTCAACTGCGGACCCCGCCACTGGGGCCAGTTCTCCGCAGCCAGCGTGGCAGCACCCATAACCGCGAGGGTCAACGACAGCGCAATTCGTTTCGGCACGAGCAAGTCCTCCCAACCTCTGCTGCTACAGACAGGGTGCCCGGGCACACCTATCCTGTTTTGCTTACATACGTCCGGGGGGTCCCGAACATTTCCTTAGCGGGACGAAAAGTGTTGATCCAGACCGGGGTGCCGTAGTCCGTTGTCCGTAGTCCGTTGCTCGTAGTTCGTTGCTCGGAGAGCCCAGCGGTCGTTGGGGCACTCCGAGCGACGAGCGACGGACCACGGACCACGGACCACGGCAAGACGCTACCTTAGCCCCCTAGCTCGAGCGCCATCATCGTCTTCCGATCACGGATGTAGAGCCGGGTGCCCACCAGCGTTGGCACCGTCCAGGCCCGGTTCTTCAGGAGTGAGGCCTTCGCCAGCACTTTGAGACCATCCCGCGAGGCCGTCGCGAGACCCAGATTGCCGTCTTCGTCCACGATGATCAGCTTCCCGTCGGCGTAGAGGAACGTCGAGCGGGCGAACTCGCGATTCTGCCAGAGCACGTTGCCGGTCTTCAGGTCGATGGCCGCCGTAGGACACGGACCGAAATCGCCGCTCGAGCCGACGGCGAAATCACCCAGGCGGATGATCGTGCCGATGTGGACGCGCATCCTGTTCTGGTACCAGAGCTCCTGAACGGCGGTCTTGCCATTCGCCTGCGAGAGCTTCAGCAACCGCGTGCCGTTGTTATAGGCCGACGACAGGAGGAGCAGGTTGCCTTCACCCCAGACGGGCGTGCTGATATTCAGCCCCCATTCGGTCTTGTGCGGATGCGTCCAGAGCACGGCGCCGTCTGCGGGACTCATACCTACGACGTCGTTCGCACCCAGCACGACGAGCTGATCCTGGCCGTCGACGTTGATGATGATGGGCGATCCCGGAGCGACAGGAAAGCCACCCGCCTTCCACGCGATGGCGCC
The DNA here is from genome assembly GCA_963784195.1 of uncultured Acidobacteriota bacterium. Lineage (GTDB taxonomy): Bacteria > Acidobacteriota > Vicinamibacteria > Vicinamibacterales > 2-12-FULL-66-21 > CAVQAH01. Next base: position 720,802 of record CAWARA010000020.1, read on the forward strand.
GGTCTTCTGATTGAAGGCAACGACCGACGACCCGGGCCCGCCGGCCGGAACGATAACCGTGTCGCGGTACGCGATGGCGCTCGGCGAGTAGCCGCGATCGTCGAGCGGGGCCTTGAATTCGGCGTGCATGTCGTGCGACCAGGCAAGCTTGCCCGACTGCTTGTCGATCGCGAAGATCTGCGATCGGCTGCTCAGCGCGTAGACCAGGTTGCCGACGATGAGCGGCGTCGAATGCGGGCCGGCGCCCTCCGAGAGGTTCAGGTCGTCGACGGCGGAATCGTAGGTGTACTCCCACACCGGCTTGCCTGTCGCCGCGTCGATAGCGGCGACCGTTTCCTGCCGCGCGCGACGTACCACCGTCAGCAGGCCCTCGGGGCGATACATCGTGTAGAGGCGGTTGCCTTCGACAACGATGGCCGAATGCCCTTCACCAATCGTTCGCTCCCAGACCCGTTTGGGACCAGTGGCGGGCCAGCTGCTGGCGATGGCCGGGCTGTCGACCATGAAGTTGCGCCGCGGTCCTCCCCATTGCAACCAGCTCGTGTCAGGCGCTGGCGGCGCGGCCGCAACACCCAGGACGATCGTCAATAGCGCGTTCAGCCAGGGAAACATGCTGCTCTCCTCAAAGTTGCCGAGGATCATCTCCCATCAAAAGGCCCAGTAGGTCAGCGATTCTGCATCCTTGATCAGCACGCCGGACGAGGTCGGCGCCGGGTGCGCCCAGATGGCCGACTCGGCGACCGTATAGCGCTTCACGATATCGAATGCCTTGGGATTGGCGCGCAATACCACCAGCTCGCCTTCGGTTGTCGTGATCAGAAGCACGTCGCCTGCGAGAGCCAGGGCCGCATTTTCGCCTTCGCGGCCCCGGCTGGTCCAGATCGTTTTGCCCGTCAGCGCGTCAGCGCAGAAGAACTGTCCGCGGCTGCGCTGGGTAAGCCCATAGAGCTGATCGCCCGACGCGACCGGTGAGCTCATATACATCGGCAGCTGCTCGTTCTGCCAGGCGATCGCCGCAGACCATTGCCCGCCCTTTCGCGCAACTCGATACGCGAACAGCGGCTTGCCGATTCCAGAAAAGACAACCAGGTCGCGCATCACGACAGGCGTGACCGAGTTCTGGTCATAATCGGTCGTGAACGGAATCTGCCACAGGAGCGTGCCGTCAGCCAGCGAGAGGCCGACGACGTGCTTCTGGGTCTGCGTGATGACCTGCGTCACGCCGTCGATCGTGGCTGCGATCGGTGAGGCATAGGCAGGCCCGTCGCCCTTCCACGACCAGACCTGCTTGCCGGACATCGGATCCAGCGCCACCACAGCGCCGTTTCCAGGCCCGCCGGGGTGAACGATCAGCTTGCCGGACGCAACGATTGGCGACATGGCCACGCCGAAGTCCGGCGAGGTCGATGGAAACGCCTTCTTGAAATCCGATCGCCAGAGCAGTTTGCCTGAGCCTGCATCCCACGCGGACAGAATTCCACCGATGCCAAACGTATAGACCCGCCCGCGATCGAACACGGGCGTCGACTTGGGTCCCTTGCCATGGCTGGTCGCCGCCGAATTCATCTGATACGGCGCATCGTATGCCTGCCGCCAGATCTCCTTGCCCGTGGCCACTTCGTACACCGTCACGACTTCCTGTTCAGCCCGGCGCGAGAAGAGATAGACACGATCTGCCGCGACGATCGGGGACGCGTGACCTTCGCCGGCCTGCACTTTCCAGACCTGCCGCGGCCGATCCGGCCAGCTTGCCGGAGCCTTGAACGCGGTCGTCACCCCTGTCCGCGACGGCCCTCGCCACTGGTTCCAGTCCTGCGCGAGCACGAGCGCCGGACAGACCACCAGAACACCAATTACCAGCCTGCGCATGAACCCCTCGTGTGAACCCTGTGTGAACCTTCGCATGAACCTTCCTCTGAACCCTCGTGCCGATCTCCCTACTCCGCCCGAAGAGCATCCATCATCTTTCCGCTCAGCGCGGCGCGCGTCGCGACGAACGACGACAACAAGCCTGCGACCACGACGCCGGCGAGGAGGCCGATCAGGCCGGCACCCGGCAGCGAGCCGCCTCGGCCGAGCCAGGCCGGGGCTATCGCGATCGCGGCACAGACGGCTCCGGCGAGAAGGCCCGCCCCGAGCAGAAACGCCGCTTCCGCCAGAATCATCGTCGAGACGCTGCCGGCGTCGAAGCCGACGGCGCGCAGGAGGGCCAGCTCGCGCCGGCGTTCCAGGACGTTGCGGAACATCACGGTTGCCAGGCCGACGGTGCCGAGCAGCAAGCCCAGGCCGCCCAGCGCCTGGAAGGTCGAGAGGTAAGTGTTCTCGACGCGGTGAAACTCTTCGAGACGGTCGCCGGTCGTCACCGCGTCGACGCCAAACGGTTGAAGCTCGCGTTCGATCGCATCGGCGAGGGAGCGCGCGGACTCTGCTGCGCGCACGGCCGGATCGGCGACGAGAAACATCCGGTAACCCTGCTCGGCCGGGAACATCCGGATGAACTGCTGCTCGCTGACGATCAGTTCTCCTTGCAGCACGCTGTCCTTCAGCGCGCCGACGAATCGCAGGACGATCGGCTTGCCGGATCCAGTGTCGAGCGAGAACGTGTCGCCGACGCTCGCGTGAAGCACATACTGCAGCGACGTAGCATCCGCGATCACCGGCACCGTGCCGTCGTCGCTGCGGCGATTGAGCAACGTCCACGGGTTTGCCCGCTCGGCGTCGTTCTCAGCGAGCGATGCGGCGAACGTAAAGCGGTTGGCCTCGATGAAGTCAGGTTCGGGAGCGATGATGGTCGGGTTCGTGGGGCGGAAGAGATTCAGGCAGCTTGCGTCCTGGCCCTGGCGCACACGGAATCGTGTGAATCGCGCATTGGCCAGTTCCGGCGCCTGAATCAGCATCGCCTCACGCCCGGCGGGCGTGTTCGGGTCGTGAATCACGGGCAACTCGGCGCGCGCCAGCACAGCGTAGCCTCCGCTGCCGGTCTTCGGATCGCCGGAAAAGTCGCCGCCGCCACGGCGAAATGCATCGACGGAGACGATGATGAACGCCGCCGCAGCGATCAGCGCGGCCGACAGCACGCTGCGTCCAGGTCGGAACGCCGCGCTACGGAACCCCAGCCGGGATACCGCCCACGTGCCGCGTCCAGCAATCATCCGGGCATCGCGAGCGCGCAGCCAGCCAGACAGGAACGTGAGGAACGCAATCAGCAGCGCAGCGCCGGCACCGAAAAAAGCGCCAGCCTGGGCCGAACGCATGACGAATCCAAGCGTCATCAGCAGCAGACCGAGCAGGGCAAAGGCTGCCGCCATCAGCTTGTTCCGCCTGGACCGCCTGGGATCAGCCGTCACCGCCGCATCCAGCGACTGGGCGGTCAGCAGCGCACGCGGTGACAACCGCGCGACCGCACGCAACGAGACGAAGATGCAGATGACGGCGGCAACGATCCCACCCACTGCTCCCGCAACCAGAGACACCGGTGTGACGTGCACGTCGAGCAGCGTCGTTCCCACAGCGCCAACCCACCAGGTGCGTAGTCCGTGAACGATGACTCGCGCGTAGAGGACGGCACCGGCCACGCCGAGCAGCGCACCGATCGTCGCCAGCGCGACGGCCTCGGCAAGAAACAGGCGCCTGATGATGCCGACGGTGAACCCGGATGCGCGCAGGATCGCCACCTGACGCAGCCGCTGTTCGATCCCGAGCTTGAAGAACAGCACCGCGAGCATCAGGGCAGAGACGACGAGAAAGAAACTGAAATACGTGAAGTACTCGCCGAAGTCCGTTGCGCCAGTAGAAGCTTGAAGGGCCTGCTGGCGTGCGGGATAGGCGCTCACGCCCATCGCCTGCGGCGAGATCGATTTCGACAGATGTGTCCGGAGCTGGGCTGCTACGTTTTCGGCTGTCGTCCCGGCTGGAACCGCGGCGGGAGTCATCCCGCCTGGAATAACGAAGCGAATCGACGTCATCGCCCCATAGCGCGTGCGCCAGAGGTCGCGGCCACGTTCGTAGGTAATGAACGCTTTCGGTGTCGCTCGATAGACGTCCCAGTACTTCTCGTCTTGATCGCGGACGCGCGACAAATCAACCGGGAACGGCGGATCCCAATCCGCCAGGCTCGGTGAATTCGTGATGCCAGGATAGTCCGGTGCGAGCGTCCGGTCCGCTGCGAGACCCGCGATTGGAACGATCCCTTCAAGCGTGAATGACGCTGACTGCGCTCGCAACCCGCCGGCGGGATCCCAGAGGTAATAATCGATCTCCAGACGATCGCCTGGAACGGCGCCGAGTTCGCGTGCCGCCCAATCATTCAGGATCAACCGGTTCGCCGGATCACCTTCAACGGGCCGTGAAGCCGTCGCAGGCGGCAGCTTGGAGAGATCGATTGCGGTGATCAGCGAGTACGGGACCTGGCGGTCGCCCTTGCGAATGCTGTTTGCCAGGTACGTGAATACCGGCAGCGGCGCGAGACCAAGCTCCTTGCCCGCGCGCAGCGCGGCCTGCTCGAGTTCTTCGCTGATGATTCCGCTCGCACTCTCGACGGCCACTCGCGGTTCGACGGCGACGACTTCGACTCGCGCGCCGAGGTCCTCGAGTTTCAATGTCGATCGCAGCGTGTCCAGGCTGGCGGCGCCGGAGACTAGAACGGTGTTCACCTGTTCGGGTACCGCGAGATCGCGCTGAATCCTGCGCAGCGGCGCAAAGACGGCGCGCACTTCAGTCTGTTGCGGCTGGAGTGCGAACTCACCAAGCCGCTCACGCGGCTGGACGCCGGTCACGGTCAACCGCACCGTGCGCCCCACTTCGTCCTTGCGGCCGAAGAGCGACTCGATTGGAATCTCCGACGGCCGCTGCAGCCTCGTCAGCAGCACGTCGCCTTCCTTCGCGCCGAGCTCGGTGGCAAGCGCCGGTGATGCGTAAACGCCGTCGGGCACATCGAGGCCGTTGAACTGCCAGAAGCGCTCGTCGACGCCGTAGACCAACACACCCGCGGATCGCCGCCCGGACGCCTCGTGCGTCACGAATCCGTTGGCGATGATGAGTGGCGCCGTTCCGGTCACGCCTGCCTGATTCCTGAGGTCAGTGGCGAGGGCGTCGCGGAAGAAACCGCTGGACGCGACAACCTGATCGGTGCGTCCCAGACGGCCAAGGGCGATGTCGCGCAGGCTTCCGCGGACCGAGTCGCCAACGACGAGGGCGCCGGCAAGCACCGACACCGCGGCCGCCACACCCAGGATCACGGCGAGGTTCGTCCGCCAGTGGTACGTGACGCTGCGGCGAACGAGGGCTGAGAGCGTCACACGAGCGTCCCGCCTGACATCTCGTATCGCTTGGGGAACCGCTCGGCCAGCGCGACGCTGTGCGTCACGACGACCAGCACCGTCTGCCGCCGGGCGTGCATGTCGAGGAGAAGTGACGCGACAACCTCCGCGGACGTGCGATCGAGATTGCCGGTCGGCTCGTCACAGAGCAGCAGCTGCGGATCCCTGATGAGCGCGCGAGCGATCGCCGCGCGCTGTTTTTCTCCGCCGGACAGCTCTCCAGGACGATGCTCGAGTCGATCGCCCAGGCCGACCTGCTGCAGCAACTCGCGTGCACGAGACTCGTCCTTGCTCGCATCGCGCTCAGCTGGCGGTGCGACGAGCGTTGGCGTCAACACATTCTCGAGTACCGAGCACTGCGGCAGCAGCGAGTGATCCTGGAACACAAAGCCGATGCGCTTGTTCCGGAATGCCGCCTGCCGGCTCTCGCTGAGCGCAAAGGGATCCTGCCCGTCAATCGTCACGGACCCGGACGTCGGCGGGTCGAGCGCGCCGAGGATGTACAGCAGCGTGCTCTTTCCGCTGCCCGAGGGACCCATGATGGCAATCGCGTCGCCGCGGTCGAGCGTGAGCGACACGTCCTTGAGGATCGGAAGATCGCCCCGCGGCGTCGCGTATGACTTGGAAACGGATTTCGCGGTCAGCACTTGGTCAGGTCTCTGTAGACGGATTCAGCGACTTCGGCCATGTGCCCGACGCTGTAATGCTCGCGGACACCTGACGCCCCGGCCTTCCCCAACTCCGTGCGCCGAGCGGGATCGCGCCACAACTCGAGCAGGCCATCGGCGAGCGCGTCTGGATTATCAGGCTCGACGAGGATGCCGCCGCCTGTGGTCTCGACGATTTCCGGGAATGCACCGCGACGCGGCTGCACAACAGGAACACCGCTGGCCATCGCCTCGAGCAGGAACAGGCCCTTCGGCTCTTCGTAGGTGGCCGGAACGGACAGCACGTCGATGTTCTTCAGAAAATCGAGCTTCTCCGCGCGGCCGAGTTCACCGCGGTACTCGAATTCACGCTCGAGCCCGTGCTCACGAATCGTCGACCTGACGCGTTCCAGGTATTCGTGATGCTCCGGCGCCAGGTACCCCGCTGCCACCAGTCGCGACGCGCCGATGGACGGCCTCGAGCGCAGGCGGCCATACGCTTCTGCCAGCACTTGAAGACCCTTCTCGGGTGCAACGCGCGCAAGGTACCCGATGGTGAACGGGCCTTGCCGCTGTCGAAGCGTGAGGGGAATAACCGTCCAGATTGATGCCAAGCGGAACCAGCCGCATCTTCTCCCGCGGAATACCCAGGTAGCCCGGCATGTAGTTCATGTAGTACCGGCTGACGGGAAGGAACGCGTCGACGTGGACGCTCGCGGCGCGGATCAAGTCGAGCGATTGCTGTTTGTACGGCTCGCCGATGCCATCGAGAAACAGATCCTCGCCCTGCAACGTGCAACAGACGGCGACGTTCAACGCGCGCTTCAATGGTTCGGCAAGGCCAAGCAGCAACGTGTACGGCAGGTTGACGATGTCGAAACGCGGCTCCGACTTCAGCCAGTCAAGCAGCTTGATGATCTCTTTCCGCTGGAAGCCGCGATCGCCTTTCAGCATCGAAACAGTCAGCTCGCCAAGACTCTTGGGATCGACCTTGATCTGCCGTTTCGACGCCATCTTGATCACCCACTCGGCATCCCAGAGGCGATCGAGCATGCGTGGCGTATGGCGAAAGAGCGCGGAGTGCTGTTCGAGAAAAACGCTGATGCCGCCGAAGAAGACGTGATTCTGGCTGACGTTGCGCTCGTCCGTTCGCGTAGGCGTATAGACCGGCGTCAGCACCACGTCGTGCCCGCGCGACAGCAGCTCAGCCGCAAGCGCGTTGTCGCGCAGGCAACTGCCGCAATACATCGACCCCGCACCGCCCGTAAATGACAGTATCCTCACGCGATATCCAGTCTATCTCACGACGTTTCGGGCACGCACTGAGGGCCGGCACCACCAGGATGCGGTGGTGCGGATTAGTCAATGGCTGGGCCGGCTCAGCGGCCGCACAAAGAACCGGCGGGTGGAGGTCTGGCTAAAGCCAGACACTACGATGTCTGAAATGCACGCGCGCGGAACAGGAACTCCACGATGTTCCCTTCGTGGGGCTGCAGCCAGTTCAACTGAATCGTCGGCACCGGTCCGAGATTCAGGCGATCGATGTGCACGGCATCAATCAGTTGCCTCCGCAGCTCGGGCTTGTTGGTGATCGCGCTGCACACGAGCGTCGGGCCGATCGCGTCGAGCATCTTGTCCTCGGCGCACTCGACGACGGTCGCGAAGGGGAACATGTATTCCTTCTTCGCAATGGCGGCGTCCGATGAGGCGCAGTGGACGACTGTGGGAAGCAGATAGTCCGCACGACCGTCCTTGACCACGCGCTGACCATCACGATGGGCGGCGGTCACGTCGGTGACGCCCGGCGCCTTCAGATCGGCATCGATGGACTGCGAAACGGCATCGGCGACTCCGGGGACTGTGAATGCCGCGAGGCTGGCTTCGGGATGTTCCGGCGGCAGGGGACGAACCGCTGCAAGCCGGCGCGCCAGCGCATCGGCGATCTCCCGCGTGTGACGGCTGGCCCAGATTCCCGAGCAGTTGATGCAGCCGCGGCCGCTGTTCGCGAACACGCTGTCGACCATCAGGTCGAGATACTTCTCCCAGTTGTCGACCTCGTCGTCGCCAAGCAGGATCTTCGAGAAGCCTGGACCATGCGCCTGCACCTTGGGATTGCCGCGGTAGCGATCCACCGTCGGCGTTCCACCGAACACGAGGCTGCGATCGCAGCTGGCCAGCACGGCGGCGCCGACTTCGGCTTCACCGGGATAGACAGAGATGGCCTCGCGCGGGATTCCAGCCTGGAAGAACGCTTCCGCCATCCGGTAGGGCGTCCACGGCTCCTGCGGGCCAGGCTTAAGGACGAGACCGATCTGCATCGGAATGATCGGCAGCCACAGCGTGTGCACCCCGGGCGAATTGGAGGGCAGAACCAGCCCGAGGACGGGGCTCTGAGCCTGATAGCTGATCGGCACACCACGCTCTTCGCCGTAGCCGCATGTGAGCACGTCGAGCGAGAGTCCTCGCGTGAGCGAGGTCAGAATCTTGCGCATCTCGCCGAGCACGAACATGTTTTTCTTCATGTTCGCGCGGCAGAGACGCTCGGGGAGGCCCGTGCTCGCCGATTGAGCGCGAACGAACTGGTCCGGCGTCTGCGATCCGTCGCCCATGGGGAGCTCGCCGTTCGTGTAGAGCTCCCCCGCCTTGCCGACCCGCTCGATGAGATCGTCGATGGGGATCTGGCGAAGGACGTCCCGCGCCCGCTGCGCCTTGCGCATGTCGCGCTGGATGAGGCCGCCATTGGCGCGGCTGACGCGCGCCATCGGCTCACCCGTCGCAAAGTGGACGACGTCGTCCACTTCCATGCTCGTATACGCTTGCCCCCAGCGAAGAACCGGAATCTGTAACATTGTCGACCTGCGTGCTGACTTGAACACGCCCGACCTGACCGCCTCCGCCAAGGCTTCGGCGAGTCCGCCGAAGCGCTTCGCGCGAAGGCGGAAGGTCGGGCCTACTGATGTCCTAATACACCCCAACAGTCGTCGTCGCGGCAAAGCCCCGGAATGGACGCACGCCGCTGACGCCGTCCCAGGGATAGCGCTCGTACGGGGGCTCGCGCTCGCCTTCGTCGCGCTCGAGAAACCCCGGCATGAAAAACTCCTTCGTCAGCGTCGTCAGCTTGACGCGCCCGGTCTGGCCGTAGTCCACGAGCTTCCTCGGGTCGTCGAAGTCCACCACCTCGATCACGGCGCGTGGCTCCGGCGCGTAGTACGCAATCTTGTAGTTGTTATGCGGGCCGGACGGGGCGCTGGCGGCAAGACCCATGAGCGTGTTGCCGTAGGTCGGCGTCATGTACGCGCCATCGAGCAATTCCTCGTGCGCGAACCGATTCCACTGCGGTGTGAACTCGGTGCCGCCCGAGAAAATGCCGGTGATACCCATCTGCCGGATCGTCGTCCCCATCGACTCCAGGCGCAGCGCGAGCGACTCCAGCAGCTTCGGCGTCGTGAACATGCAGCGGACGTCGTGCCCGGCTTTCAGGACGGTGACAGCCTGATCGATCACGTGATCCTTGTAGGCCTGCAGGTGCTCTCCCCACCCTCGTTGGATCAGCTTGATGACCCACCGCGGATCGAGGTCGACCGCGAAACAGATCCCACCGCGGTACTGCGCGAGGTGCTCGATCGCCAGCCGCAGTCGCCGCGGACCGCTCGGCCCGAGCATGAGCCAGTTCGACCCTTTCGGAAACCGATCGTCGGGCAGCGTGTGGCTGAAGGTTTCGTAATCGATCCGAAAGTCGTCGATGTTGATGCGGGTCTTGGGAATGCCTGTCGTCCCGCCGGTCTCGAAGACGTAGATCGGTTTGTCGGCGAACGCCTTGGGCACCCACCGGCGGACGGGACCGCCGCGGAGCCACTCATCTTCAAAGGAGCCGAACTTGTGGAGGTCGGCGTATCCATTGATGTCCTTCAGCGGATCGAAGTCCATCGTCCTGGCGCGTTCCAGCCAGAAGGGACAGCCCGTGTCGGGGCTGAAGTGCCAGCGGACGATCTCCTTGACGTGGGCGTCGAGGCGCTCGCGCGCGGCGCGTAGAGCGGCCGGGTCTACACGTGGAGCGGACGTATCGAGCATTCGGGAATCGTATCAAAAACCGGGAATGACTACCGTCCCCTGACGCAGTTTGCGCCCCCGGTTGCTCGAGGCTGCCACGGGTGGCCACAAAATCGTGAGACGCGGAGAGCACTAGCCTTCTCGGCCAGTCGGGCGCCCTGCTGTCCTGAGGAAATGGCTCCGCTCGACCGCATCTGGCCGCGTCATCAGGTCGTCAACGGGCATGGGAAGCCGCCAGGTCCAATTCTCGTCATTGATCGACGCGGGAGTATTGATGCGATCGCGCCAACCGAAGAGATCCTGGATTGGAAAAATGACGAAATCGGAATTGGCGTTGGTCATCATCGCGAGCAGGGCGTCCCGAAGCGTGTCGGAATAGCGATCGTCCGGGTCCAAATCCAGGGTTCGAAGGGCGGGCAAGTCGAGCAAGAGCCGGCGCTCGTCGTCATCCGCGTCGTCCCACCATTCGGCCATGGTTTCGGTATCGTGCGTACCGGTCGTCGCGACGCCGATCCGCGGATAGCTGCCCGGATCGCGAAACCGATGAGGTCGTTTGGACCACTCGCGCTCCCACCGAAGCACCTGCATGCCAGGAACGCCCCGCAGCGACATGGATTTTCTGACGAAGTCCGGCACCGTCCCGAGGTCTTCCGCGATGATTCGTGACCCGCAGGACGCGAACAGGTCGAGCAGTGCTTCGCCCTGATCGCGTTGCGCCGCCTCTGATGCCGGCACGAAATACGTGCGCTTGTCGCGTTCACGCACGAACGTGCGGAAGAAGCCGACGACGTGATCGACGCGAAAGCCGTCGTACATGGCAGCACACCGGCGCGCCCGCTCGCGCAGCCATTGATAGCCGGTCCTGGCAATCACGTCCCACCGATAGACCGGAAGCCCCCAGTCCTGGCCGGACTCCGAGAATGCGTCAGGCGGCACACCGACCGACGCATCGACCCGGAACTCCTCCTGGCGCGCCCAGACGTCGGCGCTGTGTGCGCTGACCATGAAGGGAAAATCGCCAAACATCCCGACGGGCGCCAACGCCGCACGCGCATCCTGCCATTGTTCGTCCGCGACCCACTGCACGTACTTGTAATACCGAATCGCCTTTTGAAGACGCACTTCGGCTTCTGATAGTGCTGACGGCTCGCGGTCACGAAGCGCGGGCGGCCACTCGAGCCAGTACTTCCCGTGATGTGCCTCGTGCAGGGCCCGGAAGAGCGCGTAGTCGTCGAGCCACCACGCCTCGCGTTCCGTGAAAGCCCGAAACTGGAGCGCCCTGGAGTCGTGACTTTTCAGATCGCCACGCTCGAACCTCGAGAATGCGTCACGCAGCGCGTTCTGTTTCAACGCACGCACCAGGGGGTGCAGCACCGCCGGCGCACAACGCGCCTCTTCGAGTCGATTGAGGTCATCGAGCGACATCAGGCTCTCGGCTTCGACGGCCACATGCTCCTCGACGTCCGACAGCGAGATGAAGATCGGGTCGATGGCCATCGCGCTGAGGGCGGAATATGGAGAGTTCTGGCCGTCCTGCATCTCGTTGACCGGCAGAATCTGCACGAAGTCCATGCCCGCGCGATCGACCCACCTGGCCAGGCGCACGAGATCGGGAATCTCGCCGATGCCCCAGCTGCTGCGTGACGGTATCGAAAAGAGCGGCACCAGCACGCCCATATGGCGGCCGGTCGAGAAGCGGCTCGAGGAACGCTCAGGCACCGGCCCGCTCCAGGGTCCGGCGCACACCTTCGCCAAAGTCGGCAGGCTCCGGCAGCAGGCTGATCACCAGAAACGCCTCGTGGGGAAAGTCGAAGAAGTAACCGGGGTGAACCGACACACCATCCTGCTCGATGAGCTTCACGACGAGATCCTCTTCAGTCATCCTGGCGGGTACGCGGACTACCGCAGACCAGCCAGCGTCGGCATGTAACACGTCGAGCGACGGAAAACGGCGAACGCGATCGCGAAGATGTTCGTCATTGGCTCGCACGCGCGCGAGAATCCGCGCGCGGATGGCTGCGCCTGCCTCGAGGAACGCGTCGGCAGCGACCTGCACTGGCGTGGAAACGGAGAGATATGTATCGGCGATCAGCTCGAGACGATTGAGCGCCTCCTCGACCGGCGCCGGCGGGCCGCTCACCGCGATCCATGCGAGCTTGATCTGCGGAAGGCCGGCTGACTTCGACAGCCCGCCCAACCGGAATGTCAGGCACGTGCCGGGCACGTTTCCCGAAGTCGCGCCGCCGAGCGGGTAATCGGCGAACACCTCATCCACGATGAGCGCCGCGTCCCGCTCGGCACATCGTGCGGAGAGTTGTCCCAGCTCGTCCGAACTGAGAAATGAACCCGTGGGGTTGTTCGGACTCACCGCAAGCACGGCGCGAACACCGGCCGTCCACGCGCGATCCACGCTGTCCAAGTCGAGCATCCACTTGCCGTGATACTCGAGCGAGTACGGACGCGTACGCACGCCGTCGAGCGCGGTCAAATGGTCGAACAACGGGTAGCTGGGAACAGGCACCAGCACGTCATCGCCTTGCGGGTGGCACAGCAGCTTGAACAGCAACGAATAGGCCTCGCTCGTGCTGGCGGTCAACACGACGCGATCCGGAGCAACAGTGATGCCGCGACGGCTGTAGTCGCGCACGACCGCGCAGCGTGCGGCTTCGAGGCCGAATGGTTGCGGCGAGTAGCGCAACGCGTGTGGTGACGCCAGCGGCTGCAGCAGGCCGTCCGGGTAGTCGATGCCCACCGCCGTTGGATTGGTGATGGTCAGATCGATCAACGGCCGCCCCTCCGCCTTCACCGCCGCGACTGCGCGGGCGATGCGATTGGGTTCACGATCGGCGGGAACGCGAGAGGAAAACATCGGACGGACACTATATATTCTCAGTATTTGGTAGAAATCCTAGCGAGGCTGCGCCCGAGACCGTCGTGGCTCCGCCTCGCTAGGTCGTATTGTTTAATAACGCCGCGCTGACGCGCGGACGGCCTTGACCGAATGATTGACTGAAAACTCAGAATCGACATGGTCAAGGCCTCTAGGGCGATCATGATCACGCTGAACTATGACGAACTGTTGCGATACACCAACGGCGAGCGCGAACGGTGGCGGACCTGGTTTACCGGTCATCCAACCGCTATGGAATCGCCGGTGCAGGCTGCGGACGCACGCCTCCCAACCGTCGGCAAGTTGATCGATCACATCTTCATCGTCGAGCGGCGGCATCTACAGCGGCTCCGCCAGGAACCGCTGTCGGACTCGACCGGCCTCAGCGCCCAGAACGCTCCACCGCTCTTCGACTACGGCGCCTCCGTGCGTCGCGAGCTGGAGAGCTTCGTCGAGACCCTCGACGAGGACCAGGCGGACGAGATGCGAACCTTCGACGTGCAGAATCAGCAGTGGCCCATGACGCCACGCAAGCTGCTCTTCCACATCCTGCTGCACGAAATCCGGCACTGGGCGCAGATCGCCCTCGCCGTCAGACTCGCCGGTTTCGAGCCGCCTGGTCAGCACGATCTGTTCTATAGCAAGGCGATGAAGTGAAAGTGCCGTGGTTCGTGGTCCGTGGTTCGTGTCTCGTGGCCCAACCGAGCGAAATTTAGAGACGCGGGCACAGTCGGGCGGCGAGACACGGACCACGGACCACGGCACGCGCGTTATCGCAGGTCTTTCTTAATCATCAACACCAGCACATCACGCGGCTTGAAGGCATACGTGTAGGTAGGCCCAGATGGGCCGGCGACGAAGTTGACCGACGCGCCGGTTTCCAGATTCAGCCAGATCGCTTCGGGCGTGTCTCGCGAGAACGTGAACGTCACCTTCTGCGCGGCTTCCGAGTGGTTGATCGCGATCAACATCGTCGCCGCTGATGATTCGAGGTAGCGCGTTTCGACCTGGCCGCGGGATCCGCTGATCTGCACGTCTGGAGTGACGCCGGCAAGCGCGACGAGCGCGCTCAGCAGATCGCCGCTGGCGCGCGCGCCTTCGGGGTCGAGCTCGAACGCTCCCGACGGAAAGCTGCCGAGCAGAACAGCGGTCCCGGCTCCGTACTTGGCCATCGTGATCGCCGGGTCACCCGCGACGCCTTCGTCGCCCTGAAACCTCGCGATCACGCGCACGTTCGATCCCGTAATCTGCAGGTGCTCGGCGAAGCCGCTGCCTGGAATCGTCTTTCCCGATAACGGCGCAAGATGTCCCTCGAGACCGGCGGCAGCGGTCATCTCGATCTTCTCGGCGGAGCGGAGCATTTTCTCGCGAACGCCAAAGACTTCGTCCAGGCCAGCGCCCGGAATCCGCTGGTTGGCGTATCCGCGCTCGTCGTTCCACGCCGGCCGCGCTTCGCTGATCAGCGTGCCGCCCGCCTTGACGAAGGCCTTGATGGCGTCAGCGACCGGCTGCTGCAACATCAACGGGTATCCGAGAAAGATCACCTGGTAGTCGGCCGCGTGGCCCGCGACGATCTCGTCGGGGTGGATGAAATCGACCTGAATGTTCTGCTCGAACAGCGCGCGATAGAAACCCATCATCGAGTTCCGCACGGCGTTGCCCGGTGCGACCGTATTGCCGCCGACCATATACGACAACCGGTTATAGAGGATGGCGACCTTCGAAGGGCGCGGCCTGAGCGGTACAAACAGCGCGGGGTTCCGCGAGATGATGCCCGCGAACGCGCCAGCTGCCCGCGCGCGATCCGTGATGCTTCCATCGAGCTCGATCATCCCATAGCCGTTGGACTCGTAGCCGGAGCTCATGGGGTACCACGCGTAGTAGCTGATGGCCCGCGCGCCGCGCGAGAGCGCCGCCCAACCCCACAGCCGCACATCTGCTGCCGTCACCGGAGCCGCCACTCTCACGCCGGTGGCGCCCTGCCCCGCCTGCAGCTCGCCGATCCACCATCCACGCCCACGCGCCGCTGACCGGATTCCGTCGAGCGCCGACGTCAGCCTCACCGCGGACCACGGCGTCGCCGCCGCCGCATGTTTTGGATAGATCGAAGTGCCGTAGTAATCGACCGAATGACTCATCCACCAGTCGTCGGGGCTGCCGAACCCCGAAAGCGGGCTCAGCATGACCGCCGGCGCATCCGAGTGGCTGCTGACGGGACGTCCGGCACGCGACCCTGACGCGTCGGCCTTGAGCTTCAGGTCTTCTCGGAGCTTCAGCGCTACGAACGTTTTCCAGTCGATGAAATCCGTGTAGGAAAGGATGGTTCCGTACCGCGGCGCTTCGGCCTGTTCCCAGTCGCTGAAGGTTCGATACCAGGCGCGGTTGAGGTTCTCGATCGATCCATACTTCGATTTGAGCCACTCTCGGAACCGCCGCTGCGTGTGCGGGCAGTAGCAGAATTCCACGGGCGAGTTGAACCACACCCAGTTGACGATATGAGGCTCGCTCCAGACGTCGACGGCGTAAAAGGATGCGTGGCGCGCGGCGCGAGTGGCGACGGCGTCGATGAACGCCGCGACCGACTTCCGCACGCCGGGATGATCGAGGCAGAAGCCGGGCGATGCCTGGGATCCGATGCGTACGCCCTGTTCGGTCACGAAGCTCGCGTCGGCGAACTCGCGGCCCACCCATTCGGGCGCGGCGTCTGCATAGAGCTGGACGATCACCCGCAGCCCTACCTGGTCTGCGAGCGTGAGCAACTGATCGAGCGCCTCGAAGCGGAAGCTGCCGCGCGCGGATTCAGTGCTCGCCCAATCGACCCACGTCCTGATGCTGTTGAACCCCAAGGATCGAATCGTTTGCAGATCCTCGAGCCATGCGTCCCGCTCGCGGGCCGGATCGCGCGCCACCATCGGCGCACGCACGGTTCCGCCACCGTACCAGACGCCGACAGGCACAAAAGGTCCTGAGGTCGGGATCTCCTGCGCCGGCAATGCAGAGCTCGCCACCTGGCAGACAATCACGACGACCAACAGCATCCGGGCGGCGGCACCCATGCGCGTCGATTGTAGCCGCGGATCCAGTTGCTCAGGTGGACGCCAATCTAACAACGGGACGCGGATCGATACGGATCCGCGACGGGACGCGAATTGACGCGGATCTCGCAACGGGACGCGGATCTTCGCGAAATCTCTCAACATCCCCATCACCAGCAACGATGCGCGTCTGAGAAATCCGCGAAGATCCGCCTCCGCCGTGGCCTTCGATCCGCGAGATCCGCGTCCCGTGGCCTTGATCCGAGAGATCCGCGTCCCGTGGCCCAGATCCGTGAGATCCGCGTCCCGTGAGATCCGCGGTGTAGAATTCCACGGAGCTTTCTGCACGGAGGGAGGAGGATGGCTATGCGCACTCGAATCGTCGCGATCGCACTGACACTCGGCATTGGCACGACAGCCGGGTTGCTCGCGCAATCCGCGGCGTCATCCGGATATCTGACGCCACCGAAGGAGATCGTCGACATTCTCGACGCCGAGCCGATCCCGACCGTAACCGTCGGGCCCAACCGCGACACGCTGGTGCTGGTCTCGCGGCGTGGGATGCCGGGTATCGAAGAAGTCTCGCAGCCCATGCTGCGCATTGCCGGTCTGCGCATCAACCCGCGAACCAACGGCCCGCATCGCGCACCGGCCGGCACGGGCATCACTGTTCGCACGATAAGCGGAGGCGCCGAACGCAAGTTGGCGGTCCCCGCGGGCGCGAGAATCGGCGCAATCACCTTCTCGCCGGACGGCAAACGCTTCCTGTTCACCAATACGCGCGACACGCGGATCGACCTCAACATCGTCGACGTCGCGACCGGGCAGATCAGAACCGTTGACGCCGCGTTGTCGGGCATCGCCAGCGAATGCGAGTGGCTCGACGACAGTTCCGCAGCGCTCTGTGGCTTCGTTCCAGCCGGGCGTGGGCCGGCGCCCGCAGAACCGAAGGCGCCCTCAGGACCGAACATTCAGGAGAACTCCGGCAAGCAGGGGCCGGTCCGGACGTATCAGGACCTCCTCACCAGCGCGCACGACGAGGCGCTGTTCGAGTACTACGCCACCAATCAACTGGGCCTCGTTGATGCCGCGACCGGGCGTCACACGCCGATCGGCAAGCCCGGCATGATTAGCCTCGCACACGCGTCGCCAGACGGGCAGTTCTTCCTGATCGAGCGAACGAAGCGGCCGTTCTCCCGGCTGCTCACGGCAAATGGGTTTCCATCGGATGTGGAGGTCTGGAACCGGAAGGGCGACAAGGTTCGAACGGTTGCCGATGTGCCCATGAGCGACGTCGTGCCGATCAACGGTGTGATGACCGGGCCGCGCAGCTACACGTGGCATCCGCTCGAGCCCGCAACGCTGGTGTGGGTTGAAGCGCTGGACAAGGGCGACATCAAGAACAAGGTTCCGCATCGCGATCGCGTCGTGACCTTGAAGGCGCCGTTCACGGGCGAGCCCACTGAAGTCGCCAAGACCGAGTACCGCTATTCAGGCGCAAGCTGGACCGACAACGGCACCATCCTTCTCTCCGAGGCTGACCGCGCGACGCGTACGACACGTACCTGGGTCATGACCTCGAGCTGGAGCGATCCGCGAAAGCTGTGGGACCGCAAACAGCAGGACTCTTACGGCAACCCCGGCACGCCGATGATTCGGCCTGGAAAGAGCACGATCCTCCAGAGCGGAGAATCAATCTATCTGGTCGGCCAGGGGGCCTCGCCGGAAGGCGATCGGCCATTTTTGGATCGATTGAATCTGAAGACCCTCGTGGCGGAACGGCTCTTCCGCAGCACCGGCGATTCGCTCGAGAGCGTCGTCCTGCTGCTGGACGATCAGGGCGCGAAGGCGCTGACGCGTGCGGAGACGCGCATGCAGCCGGCAAACTACTTCGTGCGCGATGTCCGCGGCGGAACCACGCAGGCGGTCACCAGCTTCAAGGATCCGCATCCGCAGATCACCGCCGCCGAGCGCATGCTCGTGACCTACAAGCGCAAGGATGGCGTGCAGCTCAGCGGCACGATCTACCTCCCGCCCGGCTACAAGAAAGGTGAACGCGTGCCGATGTTCGTGTGGGCGTATCCCCGCGAGTTCGTCGACTCCGACGCCGCCAGCCAGGTCACCGGATCTCCGAATCGTTTCACCACGGTGACCGGCGCTTCGCATCTCCTGCTGCTCACCCAGGGCTACGCCATCTTCGATGGACCGACGATGCCGATTGTTGGACCCGGTGAGACGGCGAACGACAGCTATGTCGACCAGCTTGTCTCCAGCGCGCAGGCGGCCGTCGACAAGGCCGTCGAGATGGGGATCGCCGATCGCGCACGCATCGGCGTCGGCGGTCACAGCTACGGTGCGTTCATGACGGCCAATCTGCTGGCGCACTCCGACATCTTTGCTGCCGGTGTGGCGAGAAGCGGCGCCTACAACCGAACGCTGACGCCGTTCGGATTCCAGGCCGAGACGCGAACGTTCTGGGAAGTGCCGGAGGTCTATGCCCGCATGTCGCCGTTCTGGTATGCGAACAAGATCAAGGAACCGATCCTGATGATTCACGGCGAGGCCGACGACAACTCGGGAACGTTCCCCATCCAGTCCGAGCGTCTCTACATGGCGTTGAAGGGCCACGGGGCGACGGTCCGGTACGTGACGCTGCCGAACGAAGCGCACGGCTACGCGGCGCGTGAATCGGTGTTCCACACCGTCACCGAGACCGTAAACTGGCTGAACAAATACGTGAAGAATGCACCGGCCCGTCCGGTGACGGATTCCGCGTCGAAATAGGTGTCGCTACGTTCATGACCACTCCCACGACTGCAGCAATCGTCTCGCTCGACTCGATCCGGCAGGCGGCAGAGCGCATCAGGCACATCGCGCGGCTGACGCCATTGATGGACGTGTCCGCTCAGGCGGGCCGTCCATTCTTCCTGAAGTGCGAGAACCTGCAGCCGGCGGGAGCGTTCAAGATACGCGGCGCCTACAACATGGTCGCGCAGTTGACGCCCGACGAACGCGCGCGTGGCGTGGTCACCTACTCGTCAGGTAATCACGGCCAGGCAGTGGCCCTCGCCGCTCGCGAGCTCGGTGCACCGGCGGTCGTCGTCATGCCGACCACCGCGCCGAAGAACAAGATCGAAGGCGCCAAGGGCTTCGGGGCCGAGGTCATTCTCGCGGGCACGACGTCGATCGATCGCAAGCTCAGAGCGGAAGCCGAAGCGGCGGCGCGCGGGTTGACGATGGTGCCGCCGTTCGACCATGAATGGATCATCGCGGGTCAGGGCACGGCAGGACTCGAGATCCTCGAGCAGTGTCCTGACGTCGCCGCCGTGCTCGTGCCGATCGGCGGCGGCGGCCTTGCCGCCGGCGTGTCGGCCGCCATCAAGCAGAGCAAACCATCCGTGAAAGTGATCGGCGTCGAGCCGGCCGGTGCGGCGGCCATGAAGGCGTCGGTCGACGCGGGACAGCCGGTCACGCTTCCCAAGACCGCCAGCGTGGCGGATGGCCTGATGCCAGTTCGTCCTGGCGACATCACCTATGCGCATGTCAGCCGCTTTGCAGACGCCGTGATCACGGTCGAGGATCCGGCGATCGTCGACGCGGTGTTCTGGATCTTCTCGAATGCCAAGATGGTGGCGGAGCCAAGCGGTGCGGCGACTACGGCAGCCGTATTGAGCGGCGCACTCGACGCCACCATGAAAATCAACGGTCCCATCGTCGCCCTCGTCAGCGGCGGAAACATGGCTGCCGATCGCCTGGCAGAGCTCGCCGCGACCCGATAAGTTCTGCACAATCATCCAATGCCTATTGAAACGTTCGCGATGGAACGCATGCAGTCGACGTGGGAGAACCTCGTCGACTACGACATGAGCGAAAGCGGGGTCCGGCCATTGACGATGCGTGAGCTCG
Source organism: uncultured Acidobacteriota bacterium (assembly GCA_963784195.1). GTDB lineage: Bacteria > Acidobacteriota > Vicinamibacteria > Vicinamibacterales > 2-12-FULL-66-21 > CAVQAH01. The sequence goes on from CAWARA010000020.1 coordinate 740,648, forward strand.
TCGAGATGGGGTTCGACCTCGAAGCTTTTCTCGATCAGCCGCTCGGTTACAGCCAGTCGAATGGCACGATCGAGTTGCGAGAACGAGTTGCCGCCTTGTACCCGGGCGCGACAGTCGATTCAATCGAGGTGACCAACGGCACGTCGGAAGCCAACTACCTCGTCGCCCTCAACCTCCTGGGACCGGGCGACGAAGTCGCGATGGAAGTGCCGAACTACATGCAGATGCCAGGCATCGCCAGGAGCCTCGGTGCCGTGGTGCGTCCTTTCCAGCTTCGGCAAGAAAATGGGTGGGAACCGGACTGGCAGCGGTTCGAAGTCGCGGTGACGTCGCAGACGAAGTTTCTCTACCTGTCGAATCCGAACAATCCAACCGGCGCCGTCCTTTCCGAAGTCGCCATGAAACGCATCGTCGAACGATGCGAGATGACGAACACGTGGCTGCTCGCCGACGAGGTCTATCTCGGCGCAGAGATCGACCGGCCCCGAACCCGAAGCTTCTGGGGCATGAGCGACCGCGTGCTCGTGACGAGCGGGTTGTCGAAGGCGTATGGAATCCCCGGTGTGCGCATCGGCTGGCTCGTCGGGCCGCCGACCTTCGTCGCGGACTGCTGGTCGCAGCACGACTACCTGACGATCGGGCCGAACAAGCTCTCGGATCGCATCGCGCGGATCGCCGTGGAGCCGAAGAATCGCGACAAGTGCTACAGCCGCACGCGCGAGATCCTCCGAAAGAATCTGCCGATCGCGCGGACGTGGGTCGAGAGCTTCGGCGGCCGGCTGACGTGGCGCGAACCGGCAGCCGGGGCGATCGCGCTCCTGAAGTACGACGCGGACATTCCCAGCGTGGAGATCGCCGAGCGCGTGCGCAAGAACCAGAACACGCTCATCGTCCCCGGATCCCATGTCGGCCTCGAGGGGTACCTTCGCGTGTGGCTGGGCGGCAAGGAAGACTTCCTGCGTGAAGGGTTGAGGCGGATCGGCGCCGAGCTGCGACCGCTGTTCGATCAGGTTCCAGCCATTCAATGACCGCAGCGCCCATGCTCAACGGCACGCTCGAAGTCGCGCTTTATGTCGACGACGTGACGAGGGCGGTCAAGTTTTACGAGCGGGTACTCGGCCTGACCGTCCTCGAAGCCGATGCACGTCTGACCGCGATGGCAGCGGGCCGGCAAATCATCCTGGTCTGCCTCCGCGGCGCGTCAGTCAAACTCCCCAAGACCGCCCACGATGCGAAGGGACCGCAACACGTCGCCTTCTCTGTTGCAGGCGTGGACCTGCCCGCCTGGGAAGCTCACCTCCAGGCCAGCGGGGTCGACATCGTCGAGATCCGCGCCTGGGCCAGAGGCGGCCGAAGCCTCTACTTCCGCGACCCGGACGGACATCTTCTCGAACTCGCATCGCCTGGCGTGTGGAGTATTTACTAACCGTCCGTGGTTCGTTGCTCGTCGCTCGTCGCTCGTAAAACCCGAAGCGAGGAAGAAGCTCTACGAGCTACGAGCACGAGCCACGAACCACGGCCAACCGCCCATCCAAGCAGCCAGAAGTTAACCATCAGCCTCTGCCCTGCGTAGATACAGAGTGAGGAGCAGTTTCACGATGGCGCAGGCAGGCGTTCGACCCTTTGTTTTCAGCACCTTAGTGGCGTTCGGGACGATGGCACACCCGGCTTGGGCGCAGCAGCCGCCGCGTCCCGAGATCCCCGTCGAGCGCCCTGCCGATCGGACGACCCAAGTGGTCCTTGCCCAGGACGCCACCGAGACCCGTGAGGAACTCGAAAGCCTTCTGAAACGCATGCCGCCATCCGTCGGTCGGGTCCTCCGGATGGATCCGTCGTTGATGCGCAACCAGGCCTACCTCGCTCCCTACCCGGCGCTCGGCAACTTTCTGCAGCAGCATCCGGAAATCGTCAACAATCCTGGCTACTATCTCGAGAACGTGCGAATCGAGCTGTGGTACCCACCATCGCCCCGCGATCGGCAGAGCGACGTGGTCAACCTGTGGCGGAACACGATTGAGGGCTTTACCATTCTGATCGTGTTCGTCGTGGTCAGCGCCGGTGTTCTCTGGATCATCAAGTCCGTGCTGGATTGGCGGCGATGGACGCGCACGTCACGCGTCCACGCGGAGGTGCATAACAAGCTGCTGGATCGCTTCACAGCCAACGAGGATCTGCTGACCTACATTCAGACGCCGGCCGGTCAGAAGTTCCTCGAGTCGGCGCCGCTGCCGCTCGAAAGCCCGGCGCGGCCGACGTGGGCGCCATATACGCGCATCCTCTGGTCCATGCAGGCCGGGGTCGTATTCGCTGCGGCGGGTATCGGTCTGTTGTTTGTCAGCGGGCGTGTCATCGAAGAGGTTTCACAGTTACTGTTTGCCGTTGGAGTGCTCGCGCTGGCCGTAGGGGCTGGCTTCGTGGTATCAGCCGCTGCTTCACTCCTCCTATCGCAGCGTCTGGGACTGCTGAAGCGCGCCTGCCACGCGCGAGCACTCCGGTCCTACGGGCGCATGAGAGATTGATGTTTCGAGACGTGACGACTTTCGGACGTCGAAAGGCTGCAGGCCCAGGCCGAAGACGCAGAAGTTGCGTTCGAGATGGACGAGGATTCGTTCCGCGCGTTCTACGAGCGCACCGCACGCCCTCTCTGGGTCTACCTCTCCCGGATCTCGGGCGATCGGCAGGTGGCCGACGACCTGCTGCAGGAGGCGTACTATCGACTCCTGCGCGTGCGTCAGTCATGGGAGAGCGAATCACATCGTCGCGCGTATCTTTTCCGCATCGCCACCAATCTCGTTCGTGACCGCTATCGCCGCTCGCATTTCGAGCCCGTGGCGCTGCCCGAACCCGACAGCGCCTCGATGGCCTCGCGCGAGGAAAGCGTCGCCGACGCGATGGTCAGGCGGACGGACCTCCAGCGCGCGATGGCCCGGCTCAAGCCCCGCGAACGCGCGCTGCTCTGGCTGGCCTACGCGCAGGAGCATCCGCATTCGGAGATCGCCGTCACGCTGGGAGTACGAACCGGCAGCGTGAAGCTGTTGTTGTTCAGAGCGCGGCGGAGGCTCGCGCAAATCCTGCGTTCCAGTAAGATCAGAACTGCAGAAGGACGTCACAGTGCCCAACGTTGAATGCCCGCGTGAACAGGATCTGCTGGACGCGCTGACCGCCGGCCGCTGGCCGGAGCGCTGCGAGGCAGAGCTTCGCGCGCACGTTGACGGCTGTGCCATCTGCACCGATCTGGTCGAGGTTGTCGGTGCGTTGTTCGACGCGCGCGACGTCGTCTATGCCGACGTCGCCGTACCGGCGTCAGGAACCGTCTGGTGGCGTGCGCAGATTCGCGCCCGGCGCGAGGCCAGCCTGCGTGCTGCACGGCCGATGACCGTCGTTCAAGCCGTCGCGGCCTGTCTCGGGCTGGTCGCAGTGATCGGCCTGTATTTCCTGGCGGCTCCGTGGCTCAGTGATTCCTTTGCGCCGCTCTCGGGCCTGATGACCTTCCGGTTCGATGGGTTGACGCTGCCCGGCATCGACGCGGTCAAGCAGTGGGCGTGGCCGATCGCCATCATCCTCGGCACGTGGCTCATCGTTGCCCCGATCGCGATCTATCTGACGGCTGGAAAAGAGTAGCTGACGTAGCCCGACCCTTCCTTTCGTCGCAAACCAACACGTCGGCACCTTCCTGGCTACCGCTTCTCTCCCACCTTCTCCGACGTCAGCACCTGACCCGGCCGTGCGTTGGTGTGCTGGCCGTCACGCACGACGGGCACGCCGTTGACGATCACGTGCGGGACGCCGGTCGCGAACTCGTGCGGGCGCTCGAACGTTGCTGCGTCGCCGACGGTGGCCGGATCGAAGATCGTCAGGTCCGCGGCGAAGCCTTCGCGGATCGAGCCGCGGTGCGCGAATCGGAACTGCTCGGCGGGGAGCGACGTCATCTTGCGAATCGCATCTTCCATCGTGATGACATGGCGCTTGCGGACGTACTCGCCGAGCACGCGAACGCTGTTGCCGTAGCCGCGTGGATGCGGAACACCCTGCCCAGGCGTCAGCACCGACGCGTCCGACGCGAAGCCGACCTGCGGGTGCTTCATGATCCGCTCGACATCATCCTCGGACATGAAGTGGTAGACCATCGACGCGCCGTTGGCGAGCATCATGTCGCGGGCGGCTTCGAGCTGCGCGTCAGCGGTGTCGCTGCCCTTCAGCTTCGCGGCGACCTGCTTCATGGTCAGGCCGTTCAACGAAGGGTCGGCGCGATGCGAAGCGACGACGGCGAATGACAGGTCGGAGAGGCCCCGCTCGGCGAGCAACTGGACGATCTCCGCTTTGATCTTCTCCCAGGTCGCTGGATCGTTGAGCCGTGCGGCGATCTTCTCCTGCCCACCCTCGAGCGCCCACGCCGGAAACCGGATGCCTAGCGAAGAGCTGGCCGCCGTGTAAGCGTACTGATCGGCATTGACGAGCGTCCCCCGCGCTCGCGCTTGATCGATCAGCGCGAGGGCCTTCACGCTAGCGCCCCATTTGTTGGGGCTGTCCACTTTGAGGTGCGAGATCTGAATCCGCGCGCCGGCAGCCTCACCAACACGGATAGTCTCGCGAATGGATTCTTCGAGCGCGGTTCCCTCGTTACGCATGTGCGAGGCATACACTCCGCCGGCGCCCCCTGCGACCCTGGCGAGCTCGATGATTTCGGGGATCCGCGCGTAGGTGCCTGGGACGTACTGCAGGCCGGTCGAGAAACCAACGGCGCCGTCGGTCATGGCGCGCCAGACGAGCGACTTCATTTTCGACAGCTCGGGGATCCGCGGCATCCGGTTCTCGGTGCCCATCGCGGCCCGCCGCACCGTGTTGTGACCGATGAACGTTGCGAAGTTGACCGAGGCGCCAAGTCTGACGAACCTGGTTCAACGATTCGGCGATGTCGAGCGCGGAGCTGCCGCAGTTGCCGGCGATGATCGATGTGACCCCCATCCTGACAAAATTTTCGGCGCGGGGCTGCTCCGTGATGTCGTCCGCGTGCGTGTGGACATCGATGAACCCCGGTGCCACGACGAGCCCGGTCGCATCGATCGCGTCACGCCCGTCCTGCTTGGAGAAGGTACCAACCGCCGTAACCTTGCCGTCCTTGATCCCGACGTCAGCGCGACGCGCCGCGGCCCCGGTGCCGTCGACGACCCGTCCGCCGACGACGACCAGGTCGAATCGGGGCGGCGTTTGCGGCTGCGCGGTAATCCAGGCGGCGAAGAGAACTGCCGCTGTTCCACGATTGGCGAGCATGGGCCGCATTCTATCGCGGGGGGAGGGATGGAGCAGACGGGACGGAGGGGACGGAGGACACGGAAAAGGCTCAACTCGGAGACTCAGAGGCACGGAGAACTGCTGCCCAGGGTCCGCGTTGCATTTCAGAGCGATCGGCAGCCGGGCGCAGCCGTGATGCTCCTACACATCTCGTGACAGGCCACGAGACACCACGCGCCAACCCGCCGATGCCGCCGCGCGCAGCGCGGCGAGCGATCGACCGCCACCCCGCGGACACAAGCCGCGGGCGAAGGGTGGAGGCGGCTTGTGCCCGCGGGTGGCGGTCGATCGCCCGGTCCGGCCTACGGCCGGGCCGGCATCGGCACACCGGCGCGTTCGTCGCTACCGGTCGCCTCGTGTGTGGTCTGGCACTGATGCCACCAATATGTGATCAATCATCAGCCCATCGCCAACGCTACCCCGAGAACCCTGCAAGTCTCCGTGTCTCCGCGTCTCTGAGTTGAGCTTGTTCCGAGTCCTCCGTCCACTCCGTGGCCCGCTAAGCGATAGGGGGCCCAAGCCCGGGATCGCCCTGCTTGATCTGCATCCGGGGTCTGGTCACGCGCACGCTGCCGATGATGAAATCGGCGTGGGCGTCGATATCGCTCCGGTTGACGTTCATGAGGCCTGGCTGCTTGACGATTGACTCGCCGTCCCGCAACTCCACCTCAACGCGATGCTTGCCGGGCTTTACCTTGAATGTGAAGCCGCCGGCATCGCTCGTGGTCAGTCGCTGCCGCTCGCCAGTCTCGGTGTTGACGACCTCGACCACACGCCCTCCGACTGAACGCGACCCCTGCGGAACCCGCACGGTGCCGCTGATGGTTCCTAACGCTTCCGGCGGCCTTGAACTGGTGTCACTCACTGAGGCGCTTCGCTGGCAGCCCATCGTGAACAGCAGCATCAAACCAAGAAGAAGGGAAGCGGCTTTCAGCAGCCCGGAACCGAGTCGGAAGGTAGTACCGAGGGTCATTCTGCAGAACCGTTGTGCAAGCCGAGGGCCATGGCGAATCGCCGTGCGGACGGGGTGTGAATGAATGTTTGGCCGGAATGTCTGATAGGCCGACGCTTGAATGGATGAACTTGCGCCGCCAGCGACGAGAAAAGTCAACCGGACCGGGTATGCGCATTGCAGAGGTGAGTATTTCTGCTCACCCGGTGATGAAGACCTTCCAAACCGCACCGACGACGCCCGACGTTGGGCTCCTGACCGACGCCGGCAGTGTCGGATTCTCAACTGAGGGACGCGGATTGCAGCCGGGTGTCTACTCGCCGCCTTCGTGGCGGCTCGAACATCCAACGAGTCCCTTCTCATCGGCCGCGCGCCGGACAGCGCGGACGTCAGGTAGAGTTAGTCGTGGAACCGCTGATATCAGTCATCATTCCGTGCTACAACCACGCGCACTTCCTGGGCGATGCGATCTCCAGCGTGAACAAATCCGAACAGCCCGAGGTCGAAATCATCGTGGTCGACGATGGCTCAGACGACGACCCGGGTGAGGTCGCCACATCGTTTTCGCGCACGAAGTGCATTCGTCAGGCGAACGGAGGTCTGGCGACGGCTCGAAATCGTGGACTGCAGGAGAGCCGCGGCCGGTTTGTCGTGTTTCTCGACGCCGACGACATGCTGGCGCCGGGAGCTCTCGACATCGGCGTGTCGGCACTGGCCGCGCACGCCAGGGCCGCGATGGTCTATGGCCGCTGCCGAAGAATGGCTCGCGACGGCACCATTCAGTCCACCCCCGAACAGGAGCGCATCGAGCGCGATCACTATCGCGAGCTGTTGAAGAAGAACTACATCTGGATGCCGGCCATGGCCATGTTCAGGCGCGAAGCGCTCGAACGTGCAGGGGGCTTCGATCCGAGCGTGAACGAGGCCGCCGACTATGGTGTCTACCTGCGGGTCGCGCGCAGCCATCCGCTCTACGATCACGCCCGAGTCGTGGCGTACCACCGGAAGCACGACGCCAACATGAGCGGCAATGCCGGGCGGATGCTGCAGGAAAGCCTCACCGTCCTGAGGCGCGAGCGCCCCTTCGCCGAACATGACGCCAGCCTTCTGGCGGCGTACTACGAAGGCTGGAAGACCTGGCAGGAATACTACGGAACGGCGCTCGTCAACGAGATCCGCTCGCACGCCCGCGGCCATCAGTGGACGCGCGTCCTGCGCAAGGGCGCCAGGCTGGCATGGCTTCACCCGGGTGGTTTGCGCGAGCACGCGTTCCGGAAGATCTCGCTGAGCCTACGCGGGGCGCGCGATACCCGACACTGATACGACTACGCCGTGCGAAGACGACGGCGTTCAGCGGACGAGGAAAGCAATGCTCTCGTGCGCACCTTCACCAAACCTGGCAAGCTCGGCCATCCGATGCCTTTGGGTCAATGCCGCGAGGATCGCATCCCGATCTTCCTGAGGGTACGCGCCGACGTGAAGAAGCAGGTAGCGAGCACCGTCGCGCTTCAGACGGAGAATCGACGAATCGTCCGGGAAGGTACGGAGTGCATCGGTGCGGTCGACGTACGACGCTGGAAAGAACCCGCTGTAACCGTTCAGGAGCGGATGCCAGTGAAATGTCGACAGATACGCGTAGCGAGCATCCGGTCCTGGCAGGGCATCGGGAACTGGCATCGGCAGCTCGGCGACGACACCGGGTGGCTGCCGCGCCAGCCAGGCATAGATCGGCGGCGCTTCGTTAGGATAGGAAAACAGCGTCAACCGGTGCACGCGATACTCGGCGATCAAGACTGCCACGATCACAGCGAAAAACACCATTCGCGGGATTCGCCGCAGGCTGCTGGCGATTGCTACATACCCGAATGCGGCCAGCGCCGCGAGAAAGAACACGACGAAGATGCCGGCGCGCGCCATCGCGCGCAGCCCCTGAAACATCGGCACGTGATCGTAGAGAAACCGGAACGAGTAACCGGAAAACCCGAGGGACATCTCGAAAGCTGCGACACCTCCGATCAGGTACACGATGGCCGCACGCGGTGGCGGCTTGAGGAGGAGACCGATGACGGCCAGGAGCAGCGCCAGCGCGCCGGGGAACAGCCGCCGCTCGGGGCGGCCGCGCGACGCAAATGCGCGGCCCCAGACGACGTTGTCGGGCGTGGCGACGAGATAGCTGGACGGCCGCGCGCTAAAGGTGATGATCTCGTCGTCCGATCGTCCTCCGACCTGTTGCTTCGATTCGAGATACGGGATCGAGTAAGCCGCAGACAAAATCGCCGCCAAGGCACCACCCGCGGCAAGCGCCTTGACGATGCTCAGCCGCCTGCCATGCGCCCCAAGCAGCAAACAGAACGCGCAGAGGCCCAGCAGCGTGCCGAGAAACAGGCCGTAGTAGATGCTCGAGAGCATCTGGAGCGCGACGAACATTCCAGTCAGCAGCCCGTAGCGGAGCGAGCCGGTGAGAAACGTTCGATGCAGCGCCCAGAAGGCCCATGGAGTCCACATGATCCACTGCAGCTCCATGTGCATGTAGTGGTCGAACCGGTAAGGCACGAAACTGAAGATAAGACCGGCAACGATTCCGGCACCGCGGCTGCCTGTCAGCTCGCGCGCAAGCACGAACATGCCCACACCCGATGCGACGATCGCGCCGAGCAGCAGAAGATTGTGGACGAGCATCGGTGGCAGGCCGATCCAGATGAGCGGCGCGCCGATCAGCCCCTCGACCAGCATCGCATCTGAAAACGTCAGCGCGCGCGGCTCCGGGTAGAAGACGTTGCCGCCGAACAGGTCCCACGGCGACGTGGATAGCGCGTGCGCCACCCAGCGCAGGCGCCAGAGATTGAAGTAGATGTCCTGATGATCGACCGCGTGCGTCGTGAGCACGATCGCCTGCGGCCAGGTCAGCATCGCGGTCACCACGATGAAAAACAGCGTCACCCAGAACGTGTGACGGCGCTGCCGGTGTGGCTGAGCGGACTCCGCAACCCTCGAGATCATCGCAACCGATCCAGCCTCACACGTCGATGCCGATCATTTGCATCAGCCGCAACGCGTTTCGTGACGTGGCAAGACCCGGCCGCAGACGGTAGTCGAATCGCATGACGCCATGATCGTCCACCGTCTCCGCAAAATGCACCAGCTGTGACGCGCTCTTCAGCGGCTCCTGCTCCGCCAGGCCGAGATCGTGCGTCGTCATCGCTCCAATCGCTCCAGCCTCGAGCAGGTGACGGGCCACGGCGCGAACCGCCAGGCTGCGCTCGACGCTGTTCGTGCCCTGCAGGATCTCGTCGAGCAGGTAAACCAGCACGCGGCCGGGGCGCTCGTGCTCTGCGGCATCGACGACGCCTTTCAGCCTTGCCAGAGCGGCCATGAAATACGACAGTCCGAGCTCGAGCGAGTCCTGCACGCGGATGCTCGTCTGCAAATCGCTTTCCGGCATGCTGAAGTGAGCCGCACAGACCGGCGCTCCAGCCTGGCCGAGGACGAGGTTCAGGCCAATCGAACGGAGCAGCGTGCTCTTGCCCGACATGTTCGACCCGGTGACCAGGAGCACGCTTCCCGGAGGACCGACGTCGACGTCGTTCGTCACGCGTCGGTCGTCTGGCAGCAACGGGTGTCCGACCGCCTTGCCGACGATCAGCGGCGCCTCCGAGACGACCGGAAAACACCACTCGGGATTGTCACGGCGTGCGGTCGCGAGAAGCGACAGCGCATCGAGTTCGGCCAGCGCGGCAAGCCAGGCGCGGACGCGGCGTCCGGTCGTACGGCGCCAGCGCTCGAGCGCGAAGAACACCCAGAAGTCCCAGAGCGTGAGCGCTTGAATTGGAAAGTGAAAGATCGCCGCTCCGCGCCGCAGCTCGGCGAATCCGAGAATGGTGTTGAGCCGGCGCATGCAGGCAGGCGCCAGGATTCCTTCCGCCGACAGCTCCTGGTGAAGCTCGGCGAGCAGCGGCGCCTTTGACGGCGCTTTCACGGCGTGCTCGAAAACCCCTGCGTACCGTCGCAGCGCATACTGACCACCGCTGGCGCGTTCGAAGGCAATCGTGAGAGGAACCACAAGCGCGAACGAAAGGATCATCCCGGCAAGAATGGGTAGCAGCCAGAGTGCGCTGTTGGTGACACCAAGGTAGAAGAGCGCCAGCAGGAGCCAGATGGACACCGTGATCACGATCACAGCGGCGCGAACCAGCGGAGCGAACCTGCCCAGCGCGCTCTCGCCTTCCGCCCATTTCAGGAACGCCTCGAGATGAGACGCACGTGCGCCTGCCGACAGCATGCCATGAGCCGCGAACTGCGACCGCCACTCGTCCTCGGGTGCAAGCTCGTCAACCGCTTGTTGACGGCGGAGAATCTCGGCCTTTGGTGCGGGGCTCAACAGCCAACCCGCCAGCACCTGCCCACCGCCAGCGGTGGCGGCTGGACCGAGCCACTGCGCCAGCGATGCGCGACCGAACAAATCCAGATCGACGGCATACGCGTGATGAGAAAGGTCGTCACCCGGCGCCGCTTCGGCAGGCGGCAGCTCGTGCCAGTCGCGTGCCGATCGTGCGGAGCCCCACACGTTGACCTGTCGAAGCGCATCGTGCCACTCGACCCGCTCTTCGACACGCGCATGCCACACAACGAGCGCACCAAATGCGACGAAGAGCACGAGCGCGACTATCAAGGGGAGCCACGCGAAACCCTCGGTCAGCATCCAAACGAAGAGCCCGGCGGCGGGCAAAAAAGTCGCGAGCCTGAACCTCGAGATCAAACGCGACCGGCGCGCATCCTCGTCGCGCCGCGCCGCATGCGCCGCCGCATTCTCTTTATACGGAACCGGTGAGCTCATCAGGCCGCGATCTCGCTGGCCGCGGGCTTGCGGCCGAACAGATTCAGGCGCCAGTAGTCCAGCGTGAACGCTGGATCGTCGTTCGCCGCCATCGACGCGAGGTCCTGAAGGAACGACGGGCGCTCGTGATCGGGCAGGCGCGCCACATGGTGTCGCACGCAGACGGTCGAGAGGAACTCGATGTAGGTCGATTCATCCGGAAGCGTCGTCGGCGCAGGCTCCAGCGTGACGTCGATCCTCGTGTAGCCCGCACGTTCCAGACGTCCGAGCGTCGAGGGCACGTCGGCAAAGTTCCACGGATCAGCCCAGCCCTCGAAATAGCATCGATACCGTGGTGAATCCATGAGCTCGTGTGCCCGGGTCAGCAGGCGATCCAGATTCGGACCGCCGCCGCATTGCGCGACGAGCCGGCCTCCCGGAGATAGCGACTGGTAGACGCTGGCGAAGAGCGCATCATGATCCCTTACCCAATGAAACGTGGCGGTGCTGAAGACCGCATCGAAGGCCCCGGCAAAGGGCAGGTGTGCCGCATCCGCCCGCACGAGGTGCACCAGGTGGGTGTCTTCCGTAGCGTCGTGCAGCCGTGAACCGCGATGCTGCCAGGCCTGCTCCGCTGCTGCCTGCGTCAGCATCGACTCCGACCGATCGACCGCAACGACGTGGCCATCGCCCATGGCGCCGACGAGTTCCGCGGTCAGGCGGCCCGTGCCGCATCCCAGATCGAGAATCCTCTCTCCGGGCTTCGGCGCCAGACGCCTCAGGACCTGCCGTCCCCAGGCAAACTGCGGTTCAGACAAGCGATGATAGCGCTCGGCGTCCCAATCCATCAGGATGCGCTCGACGTCAACGAAGCGGAAGCACCGCGGGTAGTGTACAGTTCGGCCGGCATGGTTGAGCGTCTATAACAGGAACGATCTCGCATTCGACAGGAGCTGAGCCAGCAGCTGTATGCGCACGATCATCATCGCCATCGCTCTGACCTTTTCAACTGCCGGACTGCCTCAATCGGGACCTGTGTCACAGCCAGCGCGCGCGGAGTTATCGGCTCCAGGACCTGACCTGGCGGGAGGCGGAACAAGTCCTGACACCCGAAACGGTCGTATTGATTCCACTTGGGGCTGCGACCGTCGAGCACGGACCGCACCTGAAGCTGCACAGCGATCAGCTGATAGCTGAGCACTTGACGGCCCGCGCCGCGGCGTCCACATCGGTCGTCGTCGCTCCCACACTCACGTATCACTATTATCCTGCGTTCCTCGAGTATCCTGGCTCCACTTCTCTGTCGCTCAACAGCGCGCGGGAGGCGACGGCCGATATCGTCCGCAGCCTGGCGCGCTTCGGCCCGCGACGTTTCTACGTGTTGAACACCGGCATGACGACACGACCCTCGCTGGAGGCCTCAGCGCAGGCTCTCGCCAGTGATGGCATCCTTTTCCGATATACGGATTGGGAGCCGCGGCTCGACATGGCGGCTCGCGGTCTGCGCGAACAGGAAGGCGGAAGCCACGCCGACGAGATCGAAACGTCGATGCTGCTGCACATCGATCGCGCCAGCGTCGACATGACGCGTGCGGCAAAAGAGTTCGCCCGGCGCACCGAGCCGTTCATGCTGACTCGCCATCCCGGAATGCGCGGGATCTATTCGGAGACCGGCGTCTGGGGCGATCCGACGCGGGCGACCGCCGAGAAAGGGCGTTTCGTTGTCGACGCCCTCACGTCACAGATCGTCAAGGAAATCGAATCGCTGAGAAACAGTCCGCTACCGGCCGCGGCGGGCACGTCGGATCGGCCGAGGGCGGCAGATCGCAGCCCGATCGCTCGCGCAACGCTCGACGCGGCCGGGTGCAGCGAAGGGGACGCCCGTGCCGTTCGAGGTATTGGCGACGTGTTTGCGTCCCACTGGGCGAACGCTGATGCCGAAAGCCTGGGCCGCCTGTGGACAGTAAACGGCGATATCGTGCATCCGGACGCATCGGTCGAACGGACGCCTGTGATCATCACGCAGAATAGAGCTGAACTGTTCAAGCGGCGAGAGTATCGCGCCACGCGCCATCCGATGCAGGTCGGCCCAATCCGCTGCCTTGCCGACGGCCTGGCGGTTGCGGACGGAAAATGGGAATTGCGGGGGATCACTGACGCAAACGGCAAGTTCCTGCCCTCGTTGCGCGGGCTCTTTACCATGGTCGTCGAGCGCTCGGACTCGACGTGGAGGATCGTAGCCTATCGTTACACCATCGATCCTGCAGGTCCAACTGTCCCCACTCTTCTGAAAAGACCTGGATATCCGGGAGAGGCTGACCTTCGCTGAACGGGCCGTGGCCTCGCCCAGCGGCGGTGGTTCAACGCACGGCGTGTCGCTCCGCCGTCACTTTGATGTGTGCGAGCACCCGCTTGTGGATGTCGTGCAGGATGCGGTCGGCAATCATGTTCCAGTACGGGGCTGGCGACATCCGCAACGTGTACCAGCTATGGCCCTCGAGACGCGTGCGTCCGCCGGGCAGGGCGGTCAGCCGGAACTCGCCCCGCTCGGTTCGGAAGTATCCATCCAGATGGGGGGCATACACCTTCGAGTACGGGCTCCACTCCTGTAGCGGCGGCGGATGGCTCGCCACATCGAACGCCAGCCGATGCGGAGCGTCCCAGGCGGTGATCGGTTCGACGAATGCACCGGTCGTGAATTCGCAGTAGCGCATCGCGCCGACACCGCTTCCGACGATCCGGGCCCGCAGGGGATACGCGAGGCCCGTCCGGAAGTACCACGCCGGCGGCGCCGAGATCTCCTCGAACGATACGACAAACGGCCACACCTGCTCGGGTGACGCATCCACCTCGATCGTCGTCGTCACCACCCGCGCGGGGACTGGGCTCGTCGCGTGCTCGATGAGCGAGCCGGCCGGCACGAGAGCAAAAACCATCGCCAATCCGGCAAATGTCGTGGAGTGCCTGCGCGCGACCGAGTGCCCGACGAGCGCGCCAAGCACGACGATCGGCGACGCGATCGGGATGGCCATCAGGATGCAGACCATACCCTCGATCGCGACGAGCGTCAGGGCAAGCCCGCCTCCGGCTAGTGACAGGAACGCCGCCAGGATGCCGCGGTAGGTCTCGAGACCGCCGGTTCGCCCGCACACATACGCTGCCACCGCGCCCATGAGAAATGGCGTGCCGACAAAAAGCGTGATGCCGTACGTCTGGCCGAGAAGCCCCACCGCCGTGAGGACCACACCCGTCAACGCGCCCGCCATGCCGCCCCACAGGTACTGCCATTCGTGGGGATCGTCCGGCGCTCCCGGGCTCGCGTGTCGAAGCCGGCCGTCCCGCCGTGGGCAGCATCGCGAGCACCGCCATCAGCAGGTAGTTGAGTCCTGGCAGGAAGAACGCGACGACCCACCATGGCGAAACTCCGGCGTCTTCAGCACGCCGCACGCTCATCGTCACACCAATCCAGACGAATGGCAGCGCAAAGAGCAGGAGGGCCAGCCCGAGCCCCGGTGAGAACTGAACGACCTTCGGACCGGTCATCGACACGAGAGGAACCAGGTAATCGAACGGGGTCCACACCATCCCGGCTGCGAAGTAGATGACGCTGGCGTCGACGATGTATTTGGCGAGGGAGAGGACCAGGCCGACGATGAGATATTCTCTCCGCCCGACCGGCTCGTCGAGCCGGGCGAAAAGAGCGCGGAGCATCATTTGCGGGATTCTACGCTATGAGACTGCCGCGGAGCCGTTCCCGCGGACCACGGACTGCGGACCAGTGACCGAACCTGACATAATCCGCTACATGCTTTCACGCGCCCTGACTCTGACGGTTTCGTTGACTCTTGCCCTCGCGACGTTCGTTGGGTTCACCCGACCGGTCGCGCAAGCGCGCTACGACGTGATCATCCGTGGCGGCACGCTCTACGACGGCACGGGAGCGGCCGGCCGGCGCGCCGATGTGGCGATCCGTGGCGACCGGATCGCCGGAGTTGGTGATTTCGCCAGTGCAGCGGCGACGACCGTGATCGACGCGAAAGGTCTGGCTGTGTCGCCGGGCTTCATCAACATGTTGTCGTGGGCGACGGAATCATTGCTCGTCGACGGCCGGTCGCAGGGCGACATCCGCCAGGGTGTGACGCTGGAGATATTCGGCGAGGGCAACTCGATGGGTCCGCTGAACGACGACATGAAGAAGCGGATGGTCGAGCAGATGGGCGACATCAAGTACGACATCACGTGGACCACACTGTCGGAGTATTTGCGGGAGCTCGAGCGGCGAGGCGTCTCGACGAACGTGGCCTCGTACCTCGGAGCGACGACCGTTCGCGAACACGTGATCGGCCTCGAGGACAAGAAGCCCACGCCCCAACAGCTCGACGCCATGCGCGCGATCGTCCGCAAGGAGATGGAAGCAGGCGCGCTGGGCATCGGGTCGTCCTTGATTTATGCGCCGGCGTTCTACGCCTCGACCGAAGAGCTCATCGAGCTGTGCAAGGTTGCGGCAAGCTATCGAGGCAAGTACATCTCGCACATGCGCAGCGAGGGCAATCGATTGCTGGAAGCGGTGGAGGAACTGATTCGTATCAGCCGCGAGGCAAAGATTCCGGCTGAGATCTATCACCTGAAGGCGGCAGGCCAGGCGAACTGGGCGAAGATGGACAAGGTCATCCAGATGGTCGAGCAGGCGCGGAAAGAGGGCCTGAAGATCACCGCCGACATGTATACCTACCCGGCTGGCGCGACAGGGCTCGACGCCGCGATGCCGCCGTGGGTCCTCGATGGCGGCTACGAGGCCGCTTACAAGCGACTCGCCGATCCAGAAATGCGAAAGAAGATCGCGAACGCCATCACCACGCCGACCAACGACTGGGAGAACCTCTACCTCGCCGCAGGATCACCCGATCGCGTGCTGCTCGTCGAGTTCAAGTCGGAGAAGCTGAAGCCGCTGACCGGCAAGACGCTCGCCGAGGCCGCGAAACTGCGGGGAGAGAATCCGGTCGACACCATCATGAACCTCGTGCTCGAAGACCGGACGCGTGTGGGCACCGTGTACTTCATGATGAGCGAGGACAACATCCGGAAGCAGCTCCGCTTGCCGTGGGTCTCGCTCGGATCGGATGCGGGATCGATGGCCCCGGAGCCGCCCTTCACGCGGTCATCGGCGCACCCACGAGCGTATGGCAACTTCGCGCGGCTGCTCGGGCGTTACGTGCGGGACGAGAAGATCATCCCGCTGGCGGAGGCCGTGCACCGCATGTCAGGCCTGCCGGCAACGAACCTCGACCTGAAGGATCGGGGGTTCGTCCGTGAGGGGATGTTCGCCGACGTCGTCGTATTCGACCCTGCGACGATCGCCGACCGCGCCACTTTCGAGAAGCCTCACCAGTATTCGGCTGGGCATGCAGCACGTCTTCGTGAATGGTGTCCAGGTGCTCAAGAACGGTGAACACACGGGCGCCAAGCCGGGTCGTGCCGTGTGGGGGCCTGGACGAAAGGCGTCATGACGCGCGAGGCCGTGGATCGAGCATCGAGATCGGAGTGAGCGTGCAGATCGAACATCATCATTGGCATTCACCGCGGCTCGGACACGCTATGGGCATCGCAGTGTTTGGACACTGGGGCATGCCGTTAATGGCGTTTCCCACGAGCCATGGCGACGAGTGGGAGCACGAGCGCAACGGGATGGTGTCCGCGATCGGTGAGTTCATCGAGGCCGGACGAATCAAGCTCTTTTGCGTCGGCTCCAACAATCATGAGTCGTTTCTGAACGACGGCGCGCACCCGTTCCACAAGAGCTGGCGTCAGCGGATGTTCGACGAGTACATCCGTGACGAAGTGGTGCCCTTCGTTCACGCCAGTTGTCAGACGGCGGGCATTCCCATTACCACCATGGGCGCCTCGCTCGGCGGCTATCACGCAGCGAACACGCTCTTCCGGTATCCGCACATGTTCAAGCGCTGCTACGCGCTCTCGGGCGTGTACGATCTGCGGCGCTACATGGGTGGGATGTACGACGAGAACTTCTACTTCCACAACCCTGTGGACTATCTCGCCAACCTCAGCGATCCGTGGATCATGGGCCAGCTCGGGACGTGCGAGATCCGTCTGGCCACCGGAACCGGTCCGTGGGAGAACAGCAGCTTTACCTACGAGCTGTCGGCGATCCTGGCCCGGAAAGGGATCAACCATCATCTCGATGATTGGGGGCCTCGAGGCGGCCACGACTGGCCGTACTGGAAGGATCAGATGCGCGAGTACCTGCGGGCCTGGTAACGCTCAGGCCGTCATGCTCGCGCGCTCGCCGAGATCGAATCGATCGAGCAGATACTGACCTTCGGCGATCACCTGCTCGTTGTCTATCCACACGTCACAGCCACGAGTCAGTACGTCCACGTGCGTGCGCGACGACCACTCCGCGTGAGTCTGGTTTCCGTAGGGATCGCCGAACGCGATGTGCACACCGGGCATCTTCTCGTCCTGCAGCAGGATTCCGATCATGTCCCGGAGACCGAGGTTCGTCCCGAAGGCAAGCTCGCCCACCCGATCGCTGTTGGCGTCGGTGTGACAATAAGACCAGAAGTCGCGTTCGAGATCCTTGCGCTCGCTGCGTGCGGAGACCAGCCGGCCGCCGCGGATTTCCAGGATCAGTGGCGCCGATTCCAGGCTGCCGTATTTGGCGTTGAAGTAATCGCCCGCCGTTCCGTCGCAGACGAACGTGCCGTCGACCGACCCCGGCGTCGTGAACACCTCGCCCGCCGGCAGATTCGACCAGTACCGGGGATTGATGATGCCGCTCGTCTTCACCCAGGCGAGTGAATGATCGAACGACGCCGTGAAGTCGCGTTCCACCGGACGTTCTCACCGTGAGCGCCCTGGCAGTCTGCATCCGGCTGCACAACTGCTGACTCAGGCGATCGACCAGGCGATAGTCGGCGCGCATTCCCTCGCGCATGATGCGCGGAGTGACCCCGACCATGTGCGCGTAGCGAATGCGCCGCCGCTCGACCACAGCCACGATGGCCATCCGCGAACCGAGCTCGCCTTCCTGTGGCTGGACGCACAGGATGCCGGCGTCCGCTACTTCGAGCGCTGCCAACACTTCCGGGGGCGCCGATCGGAACGGCCGTGACGCAATCGATTCGAGCAACAGCGGCCGCACGTCAGCGCCCTGGTCGTTCAGCGCCAGGTTCAGGCTCGCCGCGACTTGCCTGCTCGCTTCATCGGCAATCAGCGCCACGCTTTCGCCGGGCTTGATCGCGAGACACACTTCCACCGCATTACGGGCACCCGGCATCAGATCGGCGTTCGGCTCACCAAAGGTCATCCATTTCATTGTAACAGGCGCTGCCGGAGTACCATTGTCGGCGTGCCTCTGCTTAGGCGCGACGGCGTCGATCTGTCGTATGAATCCGAGGGAACCGGTCCGTCGATTCTGCTCGTTCAAGGCGCCGGCACAGTAGGCGAAGCCTGGCGCCCTCAAATTGCGACGCTGCAGCGATCGTTCAGGTGCATCAGCTTCGACAACCGCGGGATGGGCGGAAGCGGTCTGCCCGCAGGCGATCTGACCATCGAAGCCATGGCCAGCGATGCGCTGGCGCTCATGGACTCGCTCGGAATCGATCGCTTTCACGTGGCCGGGCATTCGATGGGCGGGCTGATCGCCCAACAGATAGCGCTACTCGCTCGAGCACGCGTAATCAGCCTCGCGTTGATGTGCACGTTCGCACACGGCTGGCAGGGATCACGTCTCACCCCCGCAATGCTGGTGACGGCGCTCCGCATGCGAATCGGCACGCGCCAAATGCGGCGGAACGCCTTTACCGAGCTGGTCATGCCGGCCGCATATCTGCGTCAGGTCGATCGCGCCAAGCTCGCCGAGCAGCTCGCGCCGCTGTTCGGCCGGGACCTTGCGGAGCAGCCGCCGGTCGTGATGAAACAGGTCCGCGCGATGTCCCGTTTCGACGCGGGCCAGGATTGAATACTCTGTCTGGTATCCCGACGCTCGTGCTGAGCGCGTCGGAAGATCGCATTGCCGAACCTCGGTTCGGCCGTGAACTGGCGCAGCTGATCCCCGGCGCGCGCTACGTCGAGATCGATGGTGCCGGCCACGGCGTCACGATTCAGCTGGCGGATAAGGTCAATGACCTCTTCGTCCAGCACCTGCGCGCTGCAGAAGCCGCGTCAGCGGGCCCGCAGCAGCAGCTCGCAGTGAACCTCGTCCCCTGACCGCCGCAGTTCCTCGAATGGCCGCACGCCGAGTGTCTTGAGCTGATTGGTCTCGGCGTCGTGCTCGACGATCGTGCAGTCGCTCATGTCGAAGGCATCGGCCGCAACACAGTGATCGAGTACGTTCGTGCCAAAGTCGGTGGTCGTCCGCGTCAGCAGATAGGTCAGCGGGCTCAGCCGCGCAAAGTCTGCCAGATATGAGAGGCAAGCCTGCGGCTCGATGTGTTGCAGCACCAGCGACGCGAAAATGAGGTCGAAGCGCTGCTGTGTCACGCTGGACCAGTCATCCCAGAGCCCGTCGACCGTCACCGGCGCGATGTCGCGGCATCGCTCGATCATCGGCGGCAGGTCGAACCCGTAGACACGCCGGGCACGCCCCTGCAGGTAAGGAAAGTTCCGGCCAACACCGCAGCCAAAGTCCAGAACAGAATCAGGACCAGGGGGCAAATCGACAGTCGGGATATACGGCGTGAACGGCTTGCCGGCCTTGAACCCCGTCAGAATTCGTTCGCGAAGTTCGTCAGCGTCGGCACCGCGCGCCACCGACAGCCAGTCGTCGAGACCAGAGGCTTTGACCGGCTCGACTCTGGGTTTTTGCGTCATTTGGTCGGTCAAGGCCGCCCGCGCGTCAGCGCGGCGTTATCAAACAATGACATGTTGCGCTGGCCGTCCTTACGCCGCAGTGAGCAGCGTCGGCGCGTCGCGGGTGATGACGAGCGTGTGCTCGTAGTGCGCTGCCAGGCTGCCGTCGGCCGTGCGGATCGTCCAGCCGTCCCCGCTCTCAATCGCGCGGCCCGATCCGGCGCAGATGATCGGCTCGATGGTGATGACGAGGCCTTCGGTCAGGACATCCTTCTGACGCGGGTTGTAGGAATTGGGAACGCTCGGCGGTTCGTGAATCGTCCTTCCGATTCCATGGCCATCCAGCCCGCGCACGACGGAAAACCCGAACCCGCGGACCTCACGTTCGATGACCCTGCCGATTTCGCTCACACGCCGGCCCGCACGCGCCACTTCGAGCGCGCGCTCGAACGCCCGTTTCGCACATCGTCTCAGCCGCTGCGCCTCGTCCGATCCGGTCCCCACGACGACCGTCCGCGCCGCATCCGCCATGTAGCCGTCTTTCTCAGCCGTCACGTCGAGCTTGACGATGTCTCCGCGTTCGACGCGCCGTGATCCCGGGACGCCGTGAACGACCTCATCGTTGACGCTGATGAGGGCGGACCCGGGGAATCCATACACCATCGCCGGCGCCGAACGCGCACCATGCTCGGCAAACACCCCCGCCGCGATCGCGTCGAGCTCAGCGGTCGTGATGCCCACCTTCACGTGCTTCTCGAGCGCATCGAGCGTCAGGCGCACGACCCGCGCCACCTGCCGCAACCCCCGCCAGTCAGTCTCCGATTCGATCGACATCGGTCGCCACTCCGTCCCAGTACGTCAGTGCACGTGCACGTCGTCACGTCGTACGTAGTTCGTTCCTCACCCGAGCACAAACGCCGGCACTTGCCCTCCCCCTGCCGTTACGTTCGCCAGGCCGCTGGCGCTGAGGCGTGTCAGGTACCCACCCATTCGACCACGGAACAGATAGGGGGCGAAATCGACGAGCACGTCCCGCATCGCGACGTTTCCATCGGTATCGAATTGCGGGAAAATTTCGCGCCTCACTGGGATGCGTTCCTGGACGATCCACGTCCCTCGCCGATCTTTCAGCGCCGACGTCAACGCTTCGTCCCATTGACTTATCGACATCTCCCAGCCAAGCAGGACCCCTTTGCCGCCGTACTCGTCGTTGGGCTTGAGCACGAACTGGTCGCGCTGCGCTCGCACCAGATCGAGGAGCCCGCTTCGCGCGCCGTTCTTCTCTGTGGCAATGTCCTCGAGGACGCGTGTCCACGGCACGTGCGCGCGGATGATGGACCGCTCCTCGGCCGCAAAGAGCGCGTCGTTTCGAGGATCGGTCAACACCGCAAAGAACGCTTTCTTGTGAGGGATCTTGCAGCGGAACGTGTTGGCCACGCAAACGGCGCCCGCCTCGCAGGCATCGACCAGCGCCGCACATTCGCCGGGCCGCGCCACGATGTCGTTGATCAGGACGCGGCGATACACGAGATCGATCCGCCGGCCGCCTGCCGTCAGCACGCCGTTCTCGAACACGAGCTCGCGCGGATCGCACACGAACGTTGGAACTCCCGACGCCTCGAAAGCGTCGCGCAGGATCTCGAACTCGGTCCAGGTCGGCACCTCCCGCCAGTCGACAATCGCCATCGCCGGAGGGCTGGCGGTGCCTCCCCATTCGCGGTAGCTGCCGATGAGCGCCTCCAGCAGCTTCTCGATCGGCCGATGGAAGCGCACGTCCCTGCCGTTCTTGAAACGCGCCATGACCGGGAGCGCGTCGAACAGCTCCGCGAGGCGCTGCGTGTATCCCGGACCGGCCGGCGACTCGGCGTTGTATTCGGCGAAGTGAAGTGAATCCGGAAGCAGGAACGCGTCGAGCCTGGACGCGGTGCTCGCAGTCCCGTAGCCAGGATCGATCCGAATCAGCTTCTCTTCTGGTTCAGTGATGCCGAGCTGATCGAACAGCGGCCGGGACTCGAGCGCCGCCTGCGCGACGCGCTCGCCCGCTGACGCGAGTGTTTCGGCAGCGCGGCGGATTCGCGACTCGTCGGTGGCGCTCAGGAAGAACGGCCGGAGGAAGGGGCAGTGGACCCGATCGCCGAAGGTCAGCCGCCGGGCTCTCATGGAATCCGAGAACGTCCGGCAGAACTCGGGCGTCAGGTAGTCGTCATCCCGAAGCAGATTGTGCCAGCGCTCGATTGCGTCCATGGAGGTAACGCCTGCCCTGAGAGCCGAAGGGGCCTGTAGCCCGGCGAAGGGTCATCGAATCCCCGGCGCGCCGGTGAACCCAGATGCCGGGCCGATGCCGAGCATCTCTTCCCAGCGCGGCCAGCATTGCGCCGGATGTCCATTGACTGCCCGATCGATGACAAGCTCCGTCATCTTGTCGAGCACGTGAGAGAAATAGAACGGAGTGATGCGATCCTGTTCGAAGTCCGGCGCCGGATTGAGGTAATCGATCGCGTAGGGCACGTCGCCCTGGATTGCGAACTCGATGGTGTTCATCTCGTACCCGAGCGCCAGATTGATGCGCTGCGCGTCGCGCACGACCCGCGCACCGAGCGACGGCGAGAGGTACTCGTGCTCGACCAGATACCGCCGTTCTCGCGGATCGTAGGCAACGGGCGTGATGTCCGTCTTGCCAAAGGTGAAGCAGCGCACGTATTTGTCGAAGTCGATGAACTGCTGAAGCGTCATGCAGTACGGCGCCGTCCGATCGTACGCCTCGAGCAGCTCCTGCTTGTTGTGCACCTTGTACACGTGTTTCCAGCCGCCGCCTGAATAGGGCTTGAGAATCGCCGGCCTGCCGACGTAGTCGAGAAGGCCGTCCCAGTCGATCGGGTAGATCAGGTTGTGCAGCGACTCGGGCGCGAGATCGATGTCCGCAGGATAGCCCTTCTGGGGCAGCAGCACCGTGCGAGGAATGGCCACGCCGAGCTTGGCCATCACCGAGTAGTTGAAATACTTGTCGTCGGCCGTCCACCAGAACGGGTTGTTGATGACGTAGGTGCCCTGCAGGACCGCATGCTTCAGCGCCCCACGGTAGTACTCCACCTCGTGGGAAATGCGATCGACGATGACTCGATAACGGGACGGCTCGTCCATTTTCGTCCCGCCAAACTGGACCATCTCGGCGCTCACGCCATGCGCAGCGCCTGCGCGATTGACGCTGTCGATGAACGCCGGCGGAAAACTGAACTCCCGGCCACAGAGCAGCCCGACCTTGAGGGTCCGATCTCTCGCAGTCACGCCTCAGCCCCTTCCCGCTCGACACCGGCTTTGGTGTCCTCGACCACGTGGCGGACGACCGCTCGCAGATCGCCCGTCTTGCGAAACACGTCGAGCTGCCGGTCGGCGCTCGTACCTTCGCGCAGGATCGTGTGGATGTACTCCACTTCCCGCCGGCTTCCCAACTCGTCGACCACGTCGTCCACGAACGCGAGAAGCTCCAGGGCGAGCTGACGCATCGGCACTTCGGCGCGCTTGCCGAAGTCGACGAGCTTTCCGTCGAGCCCCCACCGAGCGGCGCGCCACTTGTTCTCTTCGATCAACGCCCGGCGATAGATGCGGAAGCCGAGATTGCTCGCACGCAACCGGTACAACTTGACGATGATCGCCTGCACCAGGGCGCCGAGCATGATGGCCGTCTCGGGCCGTGTCGGCACATCGCAGACCCTCACCTCGAGCGTCCCGAACGTCGGATGCGGACGAACGTCCCACCAGATCTTCTTGGCGTCGTCGATGCAGTGCAAATCGATCAGCAGGTTGACGTAGTTTTCGTACTCGCTCCAGGAATCGAAGCGATCGGGAACGCCGGTTCGCGGGAATCGACGGAACACCGTTGTCCGGTACGATTTCAGTCCGGTGTCGTGACCCATCCAGAACGGCGAACTCGTCGACAGCGCCAGGAGATGAGGCAGGAAGTACCGGATCTCGTTCATCAACTCGATCATCGTGCTGCGATCGGGCACGCCGACATGAACGTGCAATCCGAAGATCAGCAAGGACCTGGCAAGCTGCTGCAACTCTTCGACGATGCTGTCGTACCGGACGCCAGGCGAGAGCATCTGGTTCTCCCAAAGGGAAAACGGGTGCGTCCCGGCCGCGGCGACGGCGAGTCCGACACGTTCGGCGGCTCCGGACAGCTCGCGCCGGATGCGGAAGATCTCGGTCTTGAGCTCGGAGACGTCGGCGCAGATCTTGGTACCCACCTCGACGATGGACTGGTGCAGCTCGCGCTTGATCTGCTCTCCCAGGGCGGGAGCACTGGACACGAGCAGCTCGGAGACGTGCGACCGCAGCTCCGACGTGTTGGGATCGACGATTTGAAATTCCTCTTCGACGCCGATGGTAAACCGGTGCGGCACGGGGGAATGATACTTCAGTCGGGAATCCGTGGCAGTCCTCAGTCCTCAGTCGGCAGTCCTCAGTCGGCAGTCGGCAGTCGCCTTTCAGAGTCCGTCAACTCCCGGCGCCGTCGTCGTCAACCGCCGTTTTCGACGGTCCGTCGAAGGCGAGTTCAAACCGCTGATCCAGCGCGCAAGATGGCGGTTTGCGCCTGGCGCGGCCTGGCATCGCTGATGCAGGTCCGTCGGTTATGCAGTTCGAGAAGGTCGAGGATCTGAAGTTGTGGGAGCGTGCCGATCAATTCTGGGTTGGCGTTGCCAAGATCCTCGAGCGGCCGTGCATTCGACGGCATCGAAAGCTGCACGAACAACTGAGTGACGCGGCGGATTCGATTCTGTCCAACATTTCAGAAGGCTTCGAACAGCCCACCGATCGGGCGTTCGCGAAGTATCTATACACGGCGAAGGCGTCGACGGCAGAAGTCAGGACCCGCCTCAAACTGTGTTGTCGCCGGGGCTACATTTCGGCGGAGGAGTTCGCCGCGCACGATACCCTCGGTGACGAAATCGCACGCATCGCCAATGGACTGATCAAATATTTACTCGCGTCCGACCGCCGTGACAGGGCCCTCGGCCGGAAGGCCACCCGCCGGCGCGCGCCGACACGAGAAAAATGCAGATGACGCTGAACGACTGTCGACTGACTGACGACTGACTGACGACTGACTGACGACTCAATGACTGATGACTGACGACTATCATCTCTTCCTCACCGACTCCGCCCACTTTGCCGGTGGTCACGCCGCGGGATTGGTCATTGCCCGCAACGTTGCGGACGTTGTCGAGGCGGTGCTCGCGAACCGTACAGTGCTCCCGATTGGCGCCCAATCGTCACTCACTGGTGGAGCGACGCCGATGGGCGAAACGATCCTGTCGATGGCTCGGATGAACCGGGTGCTCGATGTAGGCCGTGAACGCATCACGGTCGAGCCGGGCGTCACAGTTGACGCGATGCAGCAGGCGCTCGCGGCGGTCGGTGGCTGGTTTCCGCCAGCGCCGACGTTCACCGGGGCTACGGCAGGCGGAATCGTGGCGACCAACGCCGCTGGCGCGGCGACCTTCAAGTACGGCACCACCCGGGACTGGGTAGAGGCGCTGACCATCGTCCTGGCGGACGGCACGGTCCTCGATCTCGCGCGCGGCGGACAGCGCGCGGACGATGGCCGAATCGTGATCCAGACGAGGTCCGGCGAGCGCATCGTGTCCGTGCCGGCTTACGAGATGCCGAAGACGGCAAAGCGCTCGGCCGGGTATCACGCCGAGCGCGACATGGACCTCATCGATCTGTTCATCGGCTCCGAGGGCACGCTCGGGATCGTGACGCGCGTGACGTTTCGCGCGCTCGCCCCGACACCGACTGTCGCTGTCGCGTTCGTGCCCTGTCCGACGCGAACGTGCCGGAATCGAGTCTGGTGAGCAGGCTGCGCGCCGCCTCACTCGCGACGCGACGGGATCGTGACGAACGCGGGATTGACGTGTCTGCAATCGAGCACATGGACCGGCGCTCGATCCGGATTCTGGAGGAAGACGGGGTGGATCGGCGGCACAACCTGTCGATTCCGCCGGCAACGGAAATGATCCTGCTGGTCCAGCTCGAGTTGCCCCGCGCAACCGCGGAATCGGTGAAAGCGCAGGTCGAAGACGCACTGACACCCGATGCGCCCGACTCCGCGGTCGTCCGATTCTGCCGTCTCCTCGACGAGGCGGGACTGCTCGCCGCGACGGAGCTTGCGCTGCCGGGCCAGACGCGACGCATCGAGGACTTCTTCGCCGCCCGCGAAGCGGTGCCGGCGGGCGTCAACCAGCGTGTTGGAACAGCCAAGCGCGAGAGGGACGACCGCATCGCGAAAACCGCGGCCGACATGATCGTGCCGTTCGAACGCTTCGCGGAAATGATGGCCGTGTACAGGAGAGGGTTCGAGTCTCGACAGCTGGACTACGCGATCTGGGGACACATCTCGGATGGCAACGTCCATCCCAACGTCATCCCGAGGAACTTCGACGACGTGATCAAGGGAAGGGAGGCCATCCTGGAATTTGGCCGCGACGTGGCGCGACTGGGTGGATGCCCCCTGGCCGAGCACGGCGTCGGCCGCAGCGCGGTCAAGCAGGCACTGCTTCGCCAGCTTTACGGCGACGACGGGATCGAGCAAATGCGTGCGATCAAGCGGGTGCTGGACCCGGAGTGGAAACTTGCTCCCGGTGTCCTGTTTCCACGTGCCGAATGAGCACGATCACGCCTCAGCGATCTCTCCCAACGTATCGTTCCGGGTTCGCGTCGAAGCGCGACTTGCAGGCGTGGGCACAGAAGTAATACGTCTGCCCTTGATACTCACTCTGCGCCACCGCATCCTCTTCGGCGATCATCATCCCGCAAACTGGATCTTTCACCATTGAAGCGCTCCGTGGTCTTTGCCGGCCTTGCCGCAGACACTGGCCACGTACAATCATACGGAACCTGAGAGCTGACGACATGTCCATTCGCGACCTCATCACGAAGTGGCCCCTCCTCAAGCAGATTGCCACCGGCACAGACGGCACAGGTCCCGAGGCCATGACCGAACGCACCCGTACGTTGCGCCCGCGTCACGAGGACGCCACCGTCGCCAGATCGGTGTGTCCTTACTGCGGTGTCGGCTGCGGGCAGCTCATCTTCCATCGCCATGGCAAGGTCGTATCAGTTGAAGGTGATCCCGAGTCGCCGATCTCGGAGGGTCATCTGTGTCCGAAGGGTGCCGCGACGTACGAACTGCTGACACACGCGGGTAGAGCCACGAAGGTGAAGTACCGCGCCCCGGGTGCCGCAGCATGGACGGAGATCGACGTCGAGACTGCCATGGACATGGTGGCCGAGCGCGTCTGGGACTCGCGAGAGCGTGGATTCGAGGAGGCGCGCAACACCGACGATGGTCTTCTGCCCTTGATGCAATGCAGCTCGATCGCCCATCTCGGGGGCGCAACGCTCGCCAACGAAGAGAACTACTTGATCAAGAAGCTCTTCACGGGTGGCCTCGGCATGGTGGCCATCAGCAACCAGGCCCGCATATGACACAGCTCCACCGTGCCCGGTCTGGGCACATCGTTCGGTCGAGGAGGCGCGACGACAGCGCAGCAAGACCTGCAGAATGCCGATGCGATTCTGATCATGGGATCGTCCATGGCCGAGAATCATCCCGTTGGTTTCCGGTGGGTCATCAAGGCGCGGGAGCGCGGCGCGACGATCATCCACGTCGATCCGAGGTTCACTCGCACGTCGGCCATGTCGGACATGTGGGCGCCGTTGCGCGCCGGCACCGACCCGGTGTTCCTCGGCGCCATGGTCAATTACGTGCTGACCAACGGCCTCGAGTTCCGCGACTACGTCGTCCACTATACGAACGCCTCCGTGCTCGTGCGTGAAGACTTTCGCGACACCGAAGATCTCGATGGGCTGTTCTCGGGCTGGAACGAGGCGGAGCGGAAGTACTCGCCGGAGACCTGGGCCTTCGAAGATGCCGAGGGCGAAGCGGCGGAACCCTCGCATCCAGCTAGCGGCGGGCATGGCAAGGATCGTGGCGACGAACCGGCGCGTCAGCGCAAAACCGTACGAGACCCATCGCTTCAGCATCCGCGCTGCGTGTATCAGATCCTCCGGCGGCACTTCTCGCGCTACACGCCAGCAATGGTCGAAGAGGTCTGCGGTGTCCCTGCCGACACCTTCGTGAGCATCGCCGAGGCGTTCTGCCGAAAGTCGGGACCCGACCGGACGGCTGCGATTTGTTACGCGGTCGGCTGGACGCAACATTCAGTTGGCGTGCAGATCATCCGCACTGCAGCCATCCTTCAACTTCTGTTGGGAAACATCGGCCGGCCGGGAGGCGGCATTCTCGCGCTTCGCGGTCATGCTTCGATCCAGGGATCGACGGACATTCCGACGCTCTACGACATTCTGCCCGGCTACCTGCCGATGCCGGTGTTCGGCAGCGATTCGCGCACGCTGGAGAAGTACGTGCGATGCCACCAGGCGCCGTCGGGATGGTGGGGCCACTTCGATCGATACATCGTGTCGCTGCTGAAAGCCTGGTATGGCGACGCCGCGCAGCCCGACAACCAGTTCGGGTTCGGATGGCTGCCTCGCATCAGCGGTGATCACTCGCACTTCGGGTACTGGCTGGACATGGCCGATGGCACGGGCCGGCTCGAAGGGCTGTTCGTCATGGGACAGAATCCCGCGGTCGGGGCTCCAAACGCGCGGCTCGAGCGCCGGGCGATGGCCAACCTGAAATGGCTCGTCGTCCGTGACATGGTCGAATCAGAAACGGCGACGTTCTGGCTCGATTCTCCGGAAGTCGAACGCGGTGAGCTCATCACGAGCGAGATCGCCACCGAAGTGTTTTTCTTCCCAGCCTCAGCGCACGCGGAGAAGAACGGCTGCTTCACGAACACGCAACGGCTGATCCAGTCACACGACAGGGCCGTCGACCCGCCGGGCGATGCTCGCAGCGACGCGTGGTTCGTCTATCACCTTGGCCGGCGCCTCAAAGCGAAAGCGGCCCGCGACGAACGCCCGCGGAACGCCGGGCTGAACGCGCTGACATGGAACTACCAGACGCCAGGTCCTGCGCACCGGCTCGAGATTGACGAGGTCTTGAAGGAGATCAACGGCAAGACGGTCGCCGACGGAAAACAAGTCAGCGGATACACGGCGCTGGCGGCGGATGGTTCAACCTCGTGCGGGTGCTGGATATACTCCGGCGTGTATCCGGCGCCCGGTCACAACCGCGCGCGCGAACGTTACCCTTCCGGCCCATATGGGCACGGATGGGGTTTCGCGTGGCCGGCCGATCGGCGGATCCTCTACAACCGTGCGTCGGCACGACCCGATGGCACGCCGTGGAGCGAACGAAAGAAACTCGTCTGGTGGGATGCGAACGCGAAGCAGTGGACGGGGCTCGATACGCCGGACTTCACGAAGGACAAGCCGCCAGATTACGCGCCACCCACAGGGGCAAAGGCCGATGCCGCCATCCCTGGTGATGCGCCGTTCATCATGCATCCCGATGGTCTCGGCAGGATTTGGGTGCCCGGCGGCCTGAAAGACGGTCCGCTGCCGGCCCACTACGAACCGTTCGAGTCCCCTGTGCGGAACCTGGTGTATCAGCAGCAGATCAATCCGGTCGCCGATCCGAAGGTACGGCCAGACAATCCGTATGCGCAGTCACCCGGCGATCCTGACTATCCGCACGTGCTGACGACCTACCGCCTGACGGAGCATCACACGGCTGGCGGGATGTCGCGGACCCTGTCGCACCTGGCCGAGCTGCAACCGGAGCTCTTTTGTGAGCTGTCACCGGAGCTGGCAGAGAGCATTGGCGCACCAAACGGATCGATCGTGGCGATCACGACGCCGCGCGGCGCGATCGAAGCCAGAGCCCTCGTCACGCCTCGCATGCGCCCGCTCACGATCCACGGCCGCATCGTGCATCAGGTCGGGCTGCCGTATCATTTCGGGGGCAGAGGCCTGGTCCGCGGCGACGTCGTCAACGATCTGATTGCGATTTCTGAAGAGCCCAACGTC
The DNA here is from genome assembly GCA_963784195.1 of uncultured Acidobacteriota bacterium. Classification (GTDB taxonomy): domain Bacteria; phylum Acidobacteriota; class Vicinamibacteria; order Vicinamibacterales; family 2-12-FULL-66-21; genus CAVQAH01. Next base: position 770,515 of record CAWARA010000020.1, read on the forward strand.
CGGATCATGGAATCGAAGGCGCTCGTCTGCCGTGTGGAGGCCGCGGCGAATCCTGGACCTGGAGCCGGCAACCAGCGTCCACGGCCCCAACCCCCCGGTACCGATGACGTTGTGCCGTAAACATGCCCACCGCCTTTCTGACTGACTCCACCATCTGCATCGGATGCAAGGCGTGCGAAGTCGCATGCAAGGAGTGGAACGACGTACCCGGCGACGGGTTCAACTTTACCGGCTTTTCCTACGACAACACAGCCGGACTCGGACACTCGACCTGGCGTCACGTGAAGTTTGTCGAACGAGGCGACGGTCAGCGGTTGGATGGCGATGCCGGATACCGGAGCAACGTCTTTCGCTGGGACTTCTCGTCGGATGTCTGCAAGCACTGCGCGAACGCCGGCTGCCTCGAGGCCTGCCCGACGGGATCGATCGTCCGCACGGAGTTCGGCGGCGTCTTCATTCAGCCAGACGTCTGCAACGGTTGCGGCTACTGCATCGTCGCCTGTCCGTTCGGTGTCGTCGATCGCAGGCCTGGTGACGGACGGGCGTTCAAGTGCACGTTCTGCTATGACAGGCAGAAGGCCGGCTTGAAGCCTGCCTGTGCGACGGCATGCCCGACCGAGTCGATTCAATTCGGCGATCTTGACGATCTCAGGGAGCGTGCAGCTCTCCGAATCACCGAGCTCAACCGTCGCGGAATTACGGATGCCACGTTGTACGACGGCCGGGGGAGCAGCGTCGGCGGAACGCACGCAATCTTCATCTTCAGGGGCCGTCCCGAAGAGTACAATCTGCCTCCAGCGCCTGAGGTTCCGACCGTGCATCTACGGAAGGGGTGGACTTCAGCAGCGATTGCAGCCGGACTCATGCTGATCGGAACGGCCGCCGCCTTCTTATCTGGTTCACAGCAAGCCGACTGATGTTCAAATTCGCTCTCCTGATTCCCGCGGTCGCGTTTCTGGCCTTCGGAACCGAGGGTTTGTACAACGCTTCCCGTGCCCGCACTCAGGCTACCGTCACTTGTTCACAGCTCCGTCAGGGCGGACCGCCCTCGCTGAACCTTAGAGTTACCGGCTGTGAAATCGACTACAAGGGTGGCGCGTATCGCGAAGCGGGCGGATCCATCGAAGAGCTCTTTCTTCCCGCAAGACCCGCTGGCGCACCTGTAAACCTGCCGGCTCCGCTCGTGGTCGCGACGCGAATTCCCGGAGCGCTGGCCGTCGCGCAACCGCTCATGAAATCGGGCGCACCTGTCTCGCGATCGGTGCAGACGATGCAGCAGGCAGCGGCGGCGGCTGGAATCTCCGGCGAGATCACTGGCTTGGTGCGAGCGGGCTTCCTCGAACGATTGGCGTCCCGGCAGGTACTCTCGGGGTTGTCGAGCCCGCTGGCAGCGAACGTCATCCTTCTCGACTTCAATGGCTCGCCGAGCATCGTGTGGCCGCTCTCGCTCGTCGCTCTTGGACTCGCGTCATTGGCAACCCTGGGCTATCTGATTCGCAAGAGCCCGGCTCCGCCAGTGCCGGTCGTCGCGGAGAGTGGCGACAGAGAGTCGGTGCTCGAACGGCTGATGCCCTACGCCGCGCAGGTTGCCGAGGCAGCTGAGCCAGCCGAAGAGGTCAACGCTCCCGCTCCCTCTTCATCGGCACCCCCGCCGCCCGTTCCGTCTGCAGCGGCGCCGATCGAGGTGCCAACACCGATTGAAGTGCCGGCGCCAGTCTCGCCACCTAAGGTGGCATACGTGCCGGCAGTTCAGGTCGCGCCCGAAGATACTAATCATGTTCGATTGCCGCGAGTGATGTTATTGAAGCTGGACTCCTCCGCAGGCCCGGAGGCGATCGAGATGGCGCCGCCGCTGGGCACGAAAGACGACGTCACTGCCCTTCTTCGTGAAGTCTTCCCGGATCTCGAAATCGATCAGGCGGGACGCGGCGCACACGAAGGACCCGACCATGCCCTGGCGGTGGACCTGGGCCGCGATGACACGGTATATACCGCCATCCTCGACGCACGCGGTCAGACCGGCATCACCGCGCTGCGGTGGGTGCTCGAAACGACCGGCTGGCGCGCCTTCGTGCCGAAGGCCGGACGGTTCGTCGAAGCCGACGGCCTCGAAGAACTCGTCATCCGAGACGCGACCTCCTGAAAACGTGACAGACGACGTCCAACGCGAGCGGAGACTCTACGAGATTCGCCGTGAGGCGGAGCGTACGGGCGCTGTCGCCGCCGAGACGATGGCGATTTCAGGATCGCCCATCCCGCAACGCGGCGGCAGTACGGATGGGTACTACGGCCTTCCCATGCTCAAGGCACCAGTGTGGACATGGGAGGTGCCGGCGTACTTTTTCGTCGGCGGCACAGCGGGCGCCTCGGCGGTCATCGGCGCAGTCGCGCGTCGCATCGGTGGAGACTCGTCGCTGGTCCGTGACGCACGATGGATCGCTGCCGTCGGCGGCGCCGCGTCGGCGCCATTGCTGATTTCGGATCTCGGACGGCCCGAGCGGTTTCTGAACATGCTCCGCGTCTTCAAGCTGCGCAGCCCGATGTCTGTGGGTGCGTGGACGCTGGTGGCGTTTTCGAACGCCGCGGCGGCTGCAGCAGCAGCGGACCTGATCCAGCGTGCATCGCGGGGACGTATCGCCGTCAAGGTCATTGGCGATGCGGCGGAGGTCATGGCCGCGGCGACCGGGCTCGTGCTCTCCACCTATACGGGGGTGCTCCTCGGCGCGACTGCGGTTCCGGTCTGGTCGCGAAACGTACAACTCCTTCCAATTCACTTTGGAGCATCGGGCGTCGGAAGCGCTGCGTCGCTGCTCGAACTGCTGGGACATCGAAGCCGCGCGTTGAATCGCATCGCCATTGGCGCAGCGCTCGTGGAAACGGCAATCGGACTGGGGATCGAGTCGCATCACGATCCCGAGATGGATGCGCTGACGTCAGGGAGCAGCGGTTTGGTCACTCGCCTGGCAGGAGTGTTCTCAGGACCGGTCCCGCTGGCGCTGCGCGTTCTTGGGAGCCGATCGCAGACAGCGAGGCGCGCGGCCGCGCTTTCGACGATTGTGGGATCGATGCTGACCCGCGTGGGCTGGGTAGAGGCTGGACGTGAGTCGGCGCGGAGGCCGGCTCACGCCGACGCATCAGGCAATGGGCATGAGGGCGCGAGGCTGCAACACCTCGGCACGCCGGCCGATCGCTGACGCCAGCCTGCGAATGGCCTCGTCGATCGCCTCTGGTGTCACGCTGGAGAAGCAGATGCGCAGCTCGGACTCCCCGGCCGGATCTGGATAGAACGCGTGGCCGGCGACGAACGCCACACCCGCCGCAAGCGCTCGATCCAGCACCGCACGCGAGCTCACACCTGCCGGCAGGCGGCACCACAGATACAAGCCGCCCTGCGGCTTCGCAAAGCGGAGCATCCCCGGCGCGATGTGGCGCTGCACGGCCGTCAGCATCGTCGCGCAGCGGCGGGAGTGCTCGCTGCGCAGCGTCTTCAGGTGCGCATCGAAGCTGCCGTCCCGAATCAGGCGAGCCATCGCGAACTGCACCAGGTTCTGCGTGTGGGGATCGAGCCGCTGCTTGATGATCGCGATCTGATCGACGATCGACGGCGCGGCCGACAGCCAGCCAAGCCGCAGCCCCGGGGCGAGGACTTTTGAAAAGCTGTTCAGGTGAATGACGATGTTCTGCGTATCGAGATCGCGAAGCGAGGGCGGCGGCGCTTCGTTGAAATAGAGCTCGCCGTAAGTGGCGTCCTCCACGATCGGAACGCGGTAGCGCTCGGCGAGCCGCAGCAGCTCCCGACGCACGCGAATCGGCATCGTCACGCCGGTCGGATTCTGGAACGTCGGGTTCGTGTAAATGAGCTTCGGGCGATACCGAAGCAGCAGATCTTCGAGCTCGTCGATGTCGCCGCCGACCACGTCCCAGCCAATGAGCTTTGCGGCCGCGGCCCGGAACGACTGAATGGCACCCAGGTATCCGGGCCGATCGATGATGACGGCGTCACCGGGATCGATAAGGCACCGCGCCAGCAGATCGAGCCCCTGCTGCGCGCCGGCCAGCACGAGCACGCTGTCGGTCGGTACACCAAAGCGTTCGGCGATGGCTTCGCGAAGCGTGCTTTGGCCCTCGGTCGGTCCGTGCCGCCAGACCGCCGTGCTGTCCTTCTTCAGCACCTGGTCGACTGCCTGACGAAACGCTGCAAGCGGGAAGCAGTCGATGGCCGGTTCACCGGCGGCAAGCGAGAGCACTCGCGAATCGGACGAATGGCGGAGCGTGTCGCGCAGCGTCGAGTCGCTCGATCTGAGGGCGGCCGAAGCAATCTTGCCTCGCCAGGCGAACGGCGCCCCGGACGGATCCGGCGCCGCACAGACGAACGTGCCCCGGCCGACATATCCGCGAAGCAGGCCACGCGCTTCGAGTTCGCGGTACGCGCTCACGACGGTGGTTCGGCTGATGTGGAGTTTCTTGGCGAGCTCGCGTTCCGGGAGCACGCGCGAGCCTGAAGGCAGCTCGCCGCGCGAAATTGCGGATTCGAGCAAGGTCACGAGGTGCGAGTACAGCGGGCGGGCGGTCCGGACGAACTGCCGCTCGATCAGGTCGAACATGGGTCCTCCGCAGCACCAAGTGTGGTCCGGAAGCCCAGCCACCAGTCAAGCCAATCACCTATTGGCACTTAAAAACGGCCAGTTTCGGCCCACCAGCGGTCCCAGAATGTCAGATTGGACCGGTCCAATGGGCTAAATGCCTCAAAAAGGCCCGGCTACTGAAGATCTTCCTTGATCAGGTCGGAATTGATGGCGAAGGCCGCTTCCGCGCCTTCTGCTGCGGCCACGACGACCCATTGCACCGCTCGGGAGGCGTCGCCGGCGACGTAGAGTCCAGGCAGGTGCGTCGTCTCGTACTTGCCGGTTCTGACCGTGCCCTTCTCGTTGATCTCGCAGCCCAGGCGCGTCGACAGGTCAGAGCGCTGGAATTGCCCGGTCGTGAAGAACAGCGCGCGCCGCGGCAGACGTTCGCCCGTTGCGAAGACCACGTGATCCAGCCGGCCTTCTGCGCCCTCCAGACGGGCGATGCGCTCCTCACGCACGATGATGCCGTTGCGCGCGAGCCGATCGTATCCGTCGCGATCGATGTCGGCGTCGCCATCGGTGCACAGCACGAGATCGCGGCTCCACGCTGTCAGCTCGAGCGACAGGCCGAGGCCGCGCTCGCCGCGGCCGTAGATCGCCAGCGGCTGATCGCGGACCTCCCAGCCGTCACAGTACGGGCAGTGAAACACGCTGCAGCCGTACAACTCGCGGAAACCCTCGATCGCCGGCAGGTTGTCGACGACGCCGGTGGCGATCAGCAGTTTGCGGCTGCGAATGTTCTCGCCCGTCTCGAGCGTGACGTCGAAACGCTTGTCGGGCGCGCAGCTTGCCTCGACGACTTCCACCTGCCGCAGCGACACAGTGTCATAGCGTTCGAGCTCATCGCGGCCCATCGCCAGGAACTCGAGCGGGGGCACACCGTCGCGGGAAAGGTATCCGTGCATCGCGCGGGACGCGGCGTTTCGCGGCCGGCCGGTGTCGCAGATCAGCACTGAGCGGCTGCAGCGCCCGAGCATGAGCGCTGCACTCAGGCCCGCGGGCCCGGCGCCCACAATGATCACGTCGTACATGGTGGTGGGGGTGGGGCCCGTGGGGGTCGTGGAGGGGTCAGATCTTGTTTCTTGCACGAATGTCCCCTTCCCAGGACTCCTCACAAGAGGACATTCTTGCAAGAAACAAGATCTGACCCCACCCCACTATCGAGAAATCACCAGGGCGATGAAGCGCGGGTGATCGCGGACGCTGTCGAGATCCGGATCGCGACGGATGCGGGCGGCGGTCAGGGCGGGCAACGCAGCCCAGACACGCTCGAGCGAATCGAGCGCGCGCTCGATCTCTCCGCGGAGCGCGTGCACGCAGGCTACGTAGTAGCGCGTAAACGGATCGTCCGCGCCCTTCGCCACTCGCGCGTCGAAGTTCTTGACTGCGCGATCGAAGAAGCGCTTGGCCTCTTCCTCATTGCGAAGCCGGTGATAGGCGGAGCCGAGCTTCGCGTTCAGCTCGATAATGGCGCGCTCCTTCAGCGCGTGGTCGCTGCCCGTGGTGAACGCCAGCCCTCGCTCGTACTCGTGAATCGCGTCCTTGTAACGGCCCTGCAGGTAGTAGACGTAGCCAAGTCGCGCGTTCGCCCCGACGACCTGCAGCCCTGCGTCGCCCGAAATGTACTGCTCCTGGAGCTCGACTGCGCGCTTGCACACTGCCTCTGCCTGTTCGTACCGCCCCTCCCACGCCAGCAGCAGGCCGAGCTGCAGATAGGAATAGCCGGCCTCGGGGTTGAGCTCGATCGCGCGCTCGAATTCGGGAATGGCGGCAGCGAAATCCCCCTTCCCGACCCAGTAGGCACGCGCCAGGCCCTGGTGCGCCTGACCGTTTTCCGGTTCACGCCGGATCGCCTCCTTGATCGACGCGATCGCGTCATCCGTCTTTCCGAGCGTCAGCAGCGACGCACCGAGCCACTGATGCGCTTCGGCGAGGTCCGGATCGATCTGGAGCGCACGCTTCTCCGTCTCGATCGCCTTGAGCACGAGATCGTTGATGCTCATGAACGATCCCTTCAAGCCATACGCGCCGCCAAGCGCCGCCCAGGCCATCGCGTACTCGGGATCGTGCCGCGTGGCCTCCTCGAACGACGAGATGGCTCGCTCGAGCGAATCGCGCGTCGCCAGCCGCATGTTGAGCATCCCGCGAGCGTAGCTCTCGTACGCTTCCACCGATCGGGTTTCGCGGCGTTCGATCTCAGCGACTTCCGTTCCGCGCAGCACGACGTTCAGGCCCTGGCTCAGCTCGTAAACAATCTTGTCCTGCAGCGCGAAGATGTCGCCAATCTGCCCATCGACCTTGACCGTTTTGCGGACTTCGCCGGTGACGACATCCACGAAGTGCGCGGTGATGCGCATCAGCTCGCCGAGGCGCTGGAACCCTCCGACCACGACCCATGTGGCGCCAAGCCGTCGGCCGATGTCGATGGCCAGCGATTCGTCCAGCCTCGTGTCGGAGCTCAGATTGCGCAGCGCGTCGAAGACGCGGGCACGGCCGATGACGCTCAGCCCGTGGATGTTCTTCAGATCCGAACTCACCGTTTCTGCGATTCCCGTGCCGATCCAGTCGTCGCTGGGTTCGCGCGTGATGTTGGCGAACGTCATCACGGCGACCGAGCTCTCGACCCGCGGCTCCGGCTGAAGGCCGATGGCCACGCGGCTCGTCGTGCGCCGGGATCCGCTATCCAGCTCGCGCACGACATCCCGAAGATCCGTCTGCACCTCGCGCGCCGTCTGATAGCGGAACGTCGGAGATTTCTCGAGCAGCCGCGCGATGACCGCATCGAACGACGGCGGCACGCCGGCGTTCAAGCCGTGACGGTGGCGGAGGAATTTCGTGCAGGATGCGATCGATGATCTCGGTCGCCGACGTGCCGACAAAGGGCGTGCGGCCGGTCGCGAGCTCGAACAGCACGATGCCCAGCGAAAAGAGATCGGCGCGATGGTCGATCGGGCGGCCAAGTGCTTGTTCCGGCGCCATGTAGGAGACGGTGCCGACGACCATCCCGGCAACCGTCACCTGCGGTTGCGTCATTTCCGCCGCCGTCATGTCGCCGGCCTTGATGAACTTCGCGAGACCGAAGTCGAGCACTTTGACCACGCCACGGCTGGTCCACATCAGGTTCGCGCTCTTGATGTCGCGGTGAATGATGCCGCGGCCGTGCGCCTCGTCGAGCGCATCCGCCACCTGCAGACCAATTTCGACCACTTCGCGAATCTGCAGCGGGCCGTTGGCCACCCGCGACGACAGCAACTCGCCCTCGACGAACTCCATCACGATGAAGTCCGCGCCGGCATGCTCGCCGATGTCGTAAGTGACCGCGATGTTGGGAGATCGGAGCATCGACGCGGCACGCGCCTCGTTGAGCAGCCGCGCGCGGCTGTCCGGATCGGCTTTGAGCCCGGGGGGCAGGAATTTCAGGGCCACGGGCCGGCCGAGGCGTACGTCCTCGGCACGGTATACCTCGCCCATCCCGCCGCTACCGAGGCGTGAACCGATCCGGTAGTGCTGAACGGTCGTACCGATCATCGTGCCGATCACAGGAACCCTAAGGTGTCAGACGCCGGGCACTGGTCTGGCGGTTCCATCAAACCAGGTGTGACAGCGCTCACCGCCGCGATCCGAGCCAGGCGCTTCTGAACTGTTTCTGATCCGCCGTCAACGTGCCACCGTTGGACTCTACGGCCACAACTTCCATTGCCGGGTTCTCCCTCACGGTAATGGTAGCTGTGCCGGTCGTTCCGTTCCGTCGTCTGAACGATACGCCGAGCCGATCGCCCGGTTTGTGCAATTTGAGAACACTTGCCACCGTCGTCCGGCTGTCGAGCGTTTTGCCGTCTAGCGCGAGAATAATATCGCCCTGGTCGAGGCCCGCTTCGAACGCCGGGCAACCCCAGTCGAGCAGCGTCGTAATCGTGCCGTCCTGATCGACGCGCACGTTGCCCATCCATGCGCCGCCGCGCGCCTTGCGAAGGATGAACCCCGCGCGCTGCAGCAGTCGAGCATAATCCACAACCTCCCGGCCCTCGATGTACTTGTCGAAGAACTGATCGGCGAACGCACGATCGCCGGATACTTCGGCGAGCCGGTCGCGCGCGTCCTGCAACGTGTATGGGCGCGTGACGAAGCCTGGCTGCGATCCGCCGGGTTTGCCGTGCACCTTCCACATCGCACGCATGTAGTCGTCGAGCGTCAGCGCGCCATTCGATCGGTCGCGCAGGCTGAGATCCAGTGCCAGCGCAACCGCCGCGCCATACGTGTAATAGGAGATGAAGGTGTTCGCGAAGTTCGTCGAATCGACGGCGCGCGCCGCGTCGGTAAAAGGGGCCATCTGGCTCATGCCCACCGCCGATCGGAACTGGCGGCCGGGATCGGTGATGACCGAGCTGGCCGCTTGCACCAACCCCGAAATGCCTTGCGGCATCGGCACCAGGCCAGTCCGCACCATGATCAGGTTGCCATAGTACTGCGTGAAGCCCTCGGCGAGCCACAGCTCACCGGACATGTTCGCTTCTTCGAATGAGAACGGCTCGAGCGACTTTGGACGGATGCGCTCGACATTCCACGCGTGGAAGAACTCGTGTGACACGGTGTCCAGCACGTCGCGGACGATGCCCGGAGTGCGCAATGAAACCGGCGCCGCCACCACCGTGCTGTTGCGGTGCTCCATGCCGTCGCCGCCGCCCCACGGCACGTAGTCGCCGAGGAACGTGTAGGAACCGGTGTCGAACTCCGGGTACTCACCAAAGATCGCGCCGTGCTCCTTGACGATCTCGTCGACACCCGCGACGTACTCGTTGATCTCGGTATCGGTCGCATCGTGGTGAACCGCCGCGCGGATCGTGAACGTCTTTCCATCGGGGTTGCGGACGGTGAACGAGCGAATCGTCTGCGCGCTGAGTTCCGCCGGACTGTCCATCAGGTACTGCAGGTTCGGAGCGGTGAACGTCCAGGGGTCCTCGGTCGGAAAGAGTTGTGTCGCTGGAACCCACGCGCCGTTTGCTGGTGGCGCAAACGTCACACGCACCGGACGCGACTCGAGGCCGCGCGCCCACATCAGCGTCGCCGGCATGTTCATGTGCGCGTGCGTCGGATCGATGGCCAGGTACGTCCCATCGACGTGATCCCCATAGATCTTGTAGACGATGCGCGCCGTTCCGTCGTGGCCGTCGATATTCCACTGATACGGATTCGGTCGAGCGATCGCGATCGGTTTGCCGGCACCGTTGAACGCCTGCACGTCGAACACGTTCTTCGCGAACTCGTGAAGCGCATAACGGCCGGGTGACGAACGGCTCATGCGCACCTCGACGGTGCCTTTGACATCGGGGAACGTCACCTCGACCTGTGCGTAGTGATGCTCGGGCGCCGGGAACGACACCTTGTAGCTGATGATCTGGTCGGCCGCGACCGGCTGGACGCCCGACACCAGCAACGCCGCGCAACCAACAACGATACGCAGGATCTGAATATGGGACTGGCGGGTCATCACGTCCTGGCCCGGGATCGAAAAATCCACGCGTACACAGCAATCAATGCCACGAGGTTCGGAAAGAAGATTCGTGGATCCGCCCAGGTGAGACCCTCGAACTGCCACTGTGAGAGGGGAAAGAACGGCCGCGTCTGATAGCGCTCGTGTGTCGGGATATCCATCAGGATGTGCAGCGCATAGGGCACGGCGAGCCATGCCCAGCGCCGCCACCGGGTGCAGAGCACGGCGGCGGTGACGACAGCAAGCAAGACAAGGCTGTGGGTGTAGACGTAGTAACGGAAATAGGCTTCCACCAGATCGGGCGGGAGCGGTGGCCCGTCGGCGCGCCAGATCCGGTTGTCACGGCCGGCGAGCGCTCCAGACCAGCCGCGCTCGACCACGCGCTCGACGGTGCTGGGCAAAAACCACAGCAGGTCCGGCGCGGCGCCGGCCAGGGCGCCCCACCAGGCAAGACCCGCCCGATTGTGCAGCACGGCATAGCCCCATGCGCCGTGCGAGAACGTATCCATCAAATCGCGATGCTAGCACGTTCGCGAAACGGCCTCGCCGGCCACGCCTCACAGGAACCACTCATCTGCCGTTCGCCGCCAGTCACGGGATTTCACTTCCGCCGATCGGGCGAACTTCGTATGCTGCCGCCGTAATGAACGCCGTTCGAATCATGGGATTGCTCGTGTATACGTTCGGCGCCTTCGCATACGCCGCGTTGCTCGCGATCTCGGTTCGCGAGGATGGCAGAAACAAGCGGAACGCACGGCCGATTCAAATATCGACCGGACGGCTCGCGTCGGCTTCGCGCTTTGGACCGTCTGTCTGCTCTGGTTCGCCGTCAATCTGATCATCGGCCTGGCAGAGCTCGGGCCGCATCGCCAGATCTGGCCGGTACAGATGGCTGCCATGTGGCTGTCGTTCGCGTTCCCGCCGCTCATCGCCCACATGACGTGGGCGGACGCGGTGGCCTCGCGCATCGAGCCGCCTGCACCGGTATGGCGCTACGCGGTCCTGCCGGGGTATGCCCTCGCGACCACTCTGGCCATGGCAGGCACGCTGGGATTCTTCGGAGCCGGTGGGTTCGCCACCGAGACCGTCGGGCGATTGATGACCGCCGCCCTGGTCGGCCTCTTCATCGGTGCGTCCGTCTACTCCATGGCGCTGCTCGCCACCGATCCATCGCACGACAAGACTCCGCGCGAAACCCGATCGTCACGGTGGCACATCGCGCTGTTTGCGGTGATGGCCCTCCTGTTCGTTCTGGTCTTTCGACTCGAGGGTGACTCTGCCGATGCCTCAATCCTCGGCCGGCTGCTCGAGATCGCGGTGAAGTCGCTGCCGATCGCGTTCATGTTCGTCGGCACCTACTTCGAATATCGATTCGAGTTCTTCGATCTGTTCATCAAGCGCGGGCTGGCTCTTGTCGTGACAACCATGGCCCTCGTGATCTCGTTCGCGATCGCGCTTCCCTGGCTGCGCGCGTATGAGGCGACGTGGATGGCGCCCTGGGTGTACGCGATCGTACTGCTGCCGGTCGCGATGAGCATTCCGTGGCTTCATGCCCGCATTGGCGCGATGCTCGATCGACGATGGCTGGGACGGCGTTACACATCGGTGTCGGCGGTCAAACACTTCCTCGCTGGTCTGCGATCGGCGACGACCGACGAACAGCTTGTGGAGCGGGCTGAATCGGGACTCGAGGAGATCTTCGGCGCGCCCGCTGCCGTCGTGCTCGACGGACACGCCGCGGGCCGCCAGCCTGGCTTCGACGTGGTCCAGGCAACACCACTGGGATCCCCTGGCCGGGCCCTTGGGCGGGTGCTCCTTGGCGAGAGAAAGAGCGAAGCACCCTACTTCAGTGAAGACATCGCGCTCCTCGGCTCGTTGGCGGACGTGCTTTCTTCCGTGGTCGAGAACGTTCGACTGCAAAAGCGGGAACGGGAACAACAACGTCTGACACAGGAACTGTCGCTGCACGCCAGCCGCTCGGAGCTGAGGGCTCTACGCGCCCAGATCAATCCGCACTTCCTCTTCAATGCACTCAATGCGATCGCCGGACTGATCCACCGCGATCCAGAGATTGCCGACCGCACGATCGAGAAGCTGGCCGACGTGTTTCGGTACACCCTTCGCGTTTCCGAGCGTGAATGGGCGGTCGTCGACGACGAGATCGAGTTCGTGCGTGCGTATCTCGATGTGGAACAGGCCCGCTTTGGCGAGCGCCTCAGCGCGGAGGTCAGGTTGCACGACAGCGCCCGCGGCGCGCGAGTCCCGACGATGACTGTGCAAACGCTTGTCGAGAACGCGATCAAGCACGGGGCGGCCGCGGTCAGAGGCCAGGCGCGCATTGTCGTTTCGGCGCAGCGCGAAGGCGACCGACTGCGGCTGACGGTCGAAGACAACGGTCCAGGCGTCGAGGCCGCTGAGACTCTTCACGCGGACGACCTCCGTCGGACCGGGTACGGCCTCAAGAACATCCGTCGTCGCCTCGAGGGCCATTTCGGCACGGCGGCAGCATTTTCCATCGGCCGCGATGACACTCGACGCATGACGGTCGCGATGGTGACGCTGCCCTTCCTCTCGGATGAACCGCGATCCACCGTTGCCGTCAGCGCCGGGGAGGCCCGCCCGTGATTCGCGCCGTCATCGTCGACGACGAGGCGCCCGCCAGGGAACGGCTGCGAAGACTGCTCGGCGATCTGCCAGAGGTCGAGATCGTCGGCGAAGCCGAGGATGGCGAACAGGCCATCGATCGCCTGCTCGAGACGAAGGCGGACCTGGTGTTTCTGGACATCCAGATGCCGGGTTGCAGTGGCCTCGAAGTTGCGGCATCACTGCCATCACCCCGACCACATCTCGTCTTTTGTACGGCGTTCGATCAATACGCCGTCGATGCGTTCGAGATCAACGCCGTCGACTATCTCCTCAAGCCCGTCAACGCGGCCAGGCTGCGAAAAGCCCTCGACCGGGTTCGGGCTGGCCGGCCCGCTGACGACGCGATCAATCGCGCTGTGCGCGCCAATCCTCCACGGCGATTCGTGGCCAAACACGGCCGTACCTATCACGTCGTCGCCGCGCGTGACGTCGCGGCGTTCGTGTCCGAAGAGGGCCTTACCAAGCTGCTGACCGCCGGCACGCACTACTGGGTTCCGCCGACACTCAACGATCTCGAGGAGCGGCTGGATCCCCGGCAGTTCTACCGGATCTCGCGGCGCGCGATTGTCAACCTCGACGCCGTGCGCGAAATCGTCCCGCAAGACGATGGCCAGGGCGAATTGCGGTTGAAGAGCGGAGAACGGCTCGAGGTCTCGCGCCGCCGCTTGAGCGGGTTGACGGAACGGCTTCAAAGCTAGAAGGACGGCTGCCATGCGTGATGTCTATCGCCTCGTGCTCATGGCTCACATCGTGTCCGGCTTCATCGGACTCATTGCGTTCTGGACTCCGACGCTGGCGCGCAAGGGCGGACGCGTTCATGTGACGTCCGGCCGGGTGTTCTTCTGGGCCACGAGTGGCATCGCCTTGTCCGGTCTGGCCATGACTGGTCTGCTGCTTGGCGATCCGATCGGCATCAAAGTGTCGCATCCAGAATCGCTGAGTCCCGAGCGGACCGCAGAGATCGTCAGCAGTGTTCGAATCTCGTCGTTGTTCCTGGTCTACCTGCTGTCGATCACGTTTACGCCCGTCTATCACGGCGTCCGTGTCCTCGCTACGCGCCGAGATCCGGCTAGCCTGCGCACACCAATTCATACGGCGCTCAACGTGGCCACGCTTCTGGCATCCGCGGCCATGGTTGCGGTTGGTCTTTCGGTGGGCCCACTCCTCTTTCTCTATATGAGCCCGATCGGATTCCTGATCGGCTGGGGCAATCTGCAGTTTGCGCGAAAGCCGTACCCGACGCCGATGGCGTGGTGGTACGAGCACATGGGATCGATGCTGGGCGGCGGGATCGCGTTTCACACAGCGTTTCTCGTCCTTGGCGCCGGCCGTCTGTTCGGCATTCAGCTCGAAGGACCGGTGGCGGCCATTCCGTGGTTGCTGCCGACGCTGATTGGCGTTCCGGCCTCGGCCATCTGGACCAACTATTACAAGAAGTTGTTCAACGACGGCGCGCAAAAGACCTCCGAGTCCGACGAGCCTCTCCGGAGAACGGCTTGAAGGCTCACAATGAGATGGCGCGGGCGAGCGGCTCTGGTACTATCTCGCCATGCGCATCGTCGATTTTCACAACCACTTCTACCCGCCGGAGTACGTCGCGGCGCTCGAAGCACCCTCGTCACGATCGAAGGTAAAGGTCACTCGTGACGCGGACGGAAATCCCTGCGTGCACTATCCGGGCGACTACAACATCCTCGTGCCGGGTCACCGGGACATCGACTATCGGCAACGCGTGCTCGAGGATCAGGGCGTGACCACGCAGGTGCTGTCGTTTACGACGCCGGGGGTCCACGTGGAGTCACCGGCGGTTGCCGTCGAGTGGGCGCGTCTCGTCAACGATGCGTTCGCACACATCGTGCGTGAGCGCGGCGGGCGGTTCACGTCGCTGGCCACCCTGCCATTGAACGATCCGGGCGCGTCGGCCCGCGAGCTCGAGCGCGCGATGAAAGAGCTCGGCATGCCCGGTGCCATGGTGTTCAGCAATGTGAACCACGTCGCGCTGTCCGACGATCGATTTCTGCCGCTGTGGAAGAAGGCCGACGAGCTCGAGGCAGTGATTTACATCCACCCCACGGATCCACTCGGGGTCGAGGCCATGCTGGACTACTGGCTGATGCCGCTGGTCGGGTTTCTGTTCGATACGACGCTGGCGGCGTCAAAGCTGGTGTTCAGCGGGATCGTCGATCGCCACCCCAGAATCCGCTGGGTGCTGACCCACATGGGCGGTGCGATTCCGTATCTTGCCGAGCGTCTCGATCGCGGCTACCGGGCGTTCGCCGATTGCCGCAAGAACATCGGTCGCCCGCCGAGCGAGTACCTGAAGCACTTCTACTACGACACCGTCAACTTCAACCCATCCGCGGTAGGACTGGCGCTCGATTTCGCCGGCGCCGACCGGATCCTCGCCGGCAGCGACTATCCGCATCAGATCGGCAGCATCCCGCTGATGATCGGCACCATAGGCGAGCTGGACGTCGATCAGAAGGTCAAGGAGAAGATCTTCGGCGGGAACGCCGCCAGGCTGCTGAAGCTCGCCTGACACGAACCAGCCTGGCTACTTGCGATCGCGCCCGGTCGTGATGACGCACAGCAACTCGAACATCAGGTTCGCCGCAAGCACCGATGTGATCTGACCCGGTCCGTCGAACTGCGGCGCGACCTCAACGACGTCACAACCCAACACTCGCAGACCGGAGAGGCCGCGAACGAGCTCCTGCGCTTCGTAGCTGGTCAGCCCCCCGACCTCCGGTGTGCCGGTGCCGGGCGCAAACGCTGGATCGACGGAATCGATATCGAACGTGACGTAGGTGGGGCGGTCCCCCACGACACTCCGGATCCGCTCGACGGTTTTTACCACGCCCATCTCCTTGACTTGCCGAATGTCGATCATCGACACCCTGTGGGCGTTCTGGAAATCGAAGTCGTCGGCCTCCCCATACATCGGGCCCCGTATGCCCACCTGCACGTAGGCGCCTTCGATGAGAAGCCCTTCCTCGATTGCCCGTCGAAACGGCGAGCCGTGAAAGTACTTGCCACCGAAATAGTCGCCCCACGTATCGATGTGCGCGTCGAAATGGACCAGCGCGACCGGACCGTGCTGCCCCGCCACGGCGCGCAGCACCGGCAGCGAGATCGAATGGTCGCCGCCGACCACGATGGGAACCGCGCCGGCGCTGGTGATCCGTCTGATCCCCGCTTCGATCGACGCGTACGCCTGTTCGATACTGCCGGCTGGCGGCACGTCGATGTCGCCAACGTCGACTACGAGCTGGTTCTCGAACGGCGACACTTTCTGGAAGTAGGAATACGGACGGATCAAGGACGACTGCGCGCGGATCTCCCGCGGACCGAGTCTCGCTCCCGATCGGTACGACGTTCCGCTGTCGAACGGGACGCCGACGATGGCAACGTCGACGCCGGCCATTTCAGGCTGATGCGACAGACGCATGAATGTGGCGGGCTGCGCAAAGCGCGGGCTGTGCTGCGAGTCGCGTTGTCGTGATTTGGGCATGGTGTTTGAGGTCCTGCGAGCTTGTCATGCCTGACCGCGCACGAGGTCAGGAATGGGCGGAAAATCGGGGGAAATCCAGGAACTTATGCCGAATCCTGGGCTTGGTTGACACTTTGTGAAAAGTTTCACATTATTGGCAAAAGGTGGCGCGAGCACCGGCGTGGCCATCGCCTCATTCCCTCCGCGGACTGCCGGTCTTCGGTATAGGCTTTGCTTCGGGGGGACGCGGCGCGGACGTCGACACGATGAGTCAGATTTTCCATCGACATACCAACGTCTACTCCCGACTGAGCATACTGGCGGTTCTGGTTTTCGCGGGGTTCTTCGGGTGGGTCGTCTGGACTCTGCACTGGTCTGGATATAGCACCAACCAGGCGGTCTTCGTCTCGCAGCCGATCCAGTTCAGCCACGCACACCACGTCGGCGGCATGGGCATCGACTGCCGGTATTGTCACACGACCGTCGAAGAGTCCGCCTTTGCCAACATCCCGCCCACCAAGACCTGCATGAACTGTCACTCGCAGATCTGGTCGGATGCTCCGATCCTCGAGCCGGTGCGCGCCAGTTTCCGCGAGAACAAACCCTTGCAGTGGACGCGGGTTCACGACCTGCCCGACTTCGTGTATTTCAACCACAGCATCCACGTGAACAAGGGCGTGGGATGCGCGACCTGTCACGGGCCCGTCGACAAAATGCCGTTGATGTATCAGGAGTCGAACCTGACGATGTCCTGGTGCCTCGATTGCCACCGGAATCCGGCGCGCTATATCAGGCCGAGAGACCAGGTCTTCAACATGGCCTGGCAGCCACCGTCAGACGATCCGCAGCTCGGCGAGCGGCTCGTGCGCGAGTACAAGATTGGAACCGTTCCGCAGCTGACGAGCTGCTCGACTTGTCACAGGTGATCAACAGCTCCCAGCTGCCAGCCGCCAGCGACCAGCCTCTCAGCTGGTAACGAAGCTGGAAGCTGGTAGCTGGAAGCTGGTAGCTTTCATATGGACTTCTCTGCAGTTCGATCACGTCTCGCGGGCGCCGATGGCCGGTTCTATTGGCGGAGCCTCGGCGAGCTGGCCGACACGAACGAATTCCGCGAGTATCTGCATCGCGAATTCCCCGAACAGGCCTCCGAGTGGAACGACCCCAAGGGCCGCCGTCAGTTCCTGAAACTGATGAGCGCGTCACTGGCCCTGGCGGGCGTTGGCGCCTGCACCAAGCAGCCGCCTGAAGCCATCGTTCCATACGTCCGTCAGCCAGAGGACATCGTCCCGGGAAGGCCGCTGTTTTTCGCGAGTGCGATCCCCCTCGCCGGTTACGCTCAGCCAGTTTTGGTCGAAAGTCATATGGGGCGTCCGACCAAGATTGAAGGCAATCCGGATCATCCGGCAAGTCTTGGTGCCACGGACGCCATTAACACAGGCGGCAGTTCTGGGTCTGTACGACCCTGATCGCGCTCAGACGACGACCTTCAGGACTGAAGTGACCGCCTGGAATACGTTCCTCAGCGCGATGCAGTCGGCGCTTGCGGCTCAGAAAGCCACCCAGGGCGAAGGTATTCGGTTTCTGACCGAGCCGATTACGTCGCCGTCTCTGGCCGAACTGATGGCGTCGGTGCTTCAGGATTTCCCCAGGGCCCGCTGGCATCAGTACGATCCCATGTCGCGCTCGGGCGTGGCGGCCACGGCGGACGCCGAACCCGTCTATCAGTTCGACAAGGCCGATGTCGTGCTCGGCCTCGACGCGGACTTCCTGTGCTGCGGACCGGGCGCGCTTCGTTACACCCGCGATTTCAGCAATCGACGCCGGGTCACCGACGACAACAAGTCGATGAACCGGCTGTATGCGATTGAAAGCACACCCACCCTCACCGGCGCCAAGGCTGACCACCGGCTCCCGCTGAAGGCGTCAGAAATCGAGCCCTTTGCACGCGCCCTGGCGGGGGCGGCAGGCGTGACGGCCTCGGGCACCGCCGAGGCAGGCCGTGCCTGGACCGCCGACGAGCAGAAATGGATCGCGGCGGTCGCCAAGGATCTTGGCGCGCATCGCGGACGATCGGTCGTTGTCGCGGGCGAATATCAGCCACCCGCCGTACATACCCTGGCCAGATCGTTGAACGAAGCGCTTGGCAACGTCGGAACTACGGTGAGGTACGTGCCCGCGGTTTGCACCAGGCCGACGGATCAGACCGCATCGATCGCCGACCTCGCCCGCGCAATGGACGCCGGCGACGTGCAGTTGCTCGTGATCATGGGGATCAACCCGGTGTTCACGGCGCCATCCGAACCTGCGATTCGGCGAGAAACTGGCGAAGGTCGGTCTCGCGGTCTATCACGGCCTCTACACCGACGAAACCGCCAACCTGTGTCACTGGAATATCGCGGCGACGCATCCGCTCGAGACGTGGGGTGACCCGCGCGCGTACGACGGGACAGTCACGATCATGCAGCCGCTCGTGGCGCCGCTCTATGAGGGCCGCTCGGAGCATGAGCTCATCTGCGCCTTCACACAGCAACCCGGCCGTCGCACCGGCGATCTCGTGAAGGAGTACTGGACGCGCGCGTTCTCCGGCCAGTCGGGGTGGACGATCAGAACTTCCGACGGTCAAACATTCCCGAGCGCTGACGCTTTCTGGCGCCGAGTGGTCCACGATGGCTTCATCCCCGGTACCGCGCTGACCGATGGCGGGCAGGCCACGCCGTTCAAACCTGCTCCACCGCCCAGCGCTCCGGCTGCTGTGACGCCGGTCCCGGTCGCGGATCCGCCGCCGGATATTGCCGCTCGACCGCCGCAGGCCGCGCCGCCGGCAACGCAACCGCAGCCGCCGTCGGCGCCTTCGATTCCCGGGGCCTCCTCGGGAAACCTGGAGATCATCTTCCGACCCGATCCGACCGTCTGGGACGGCAGGTTCGCCAACAACGGCTGGCTTCAGGAACTGCCGAAACCGCTGACCAAACTGACGTGGGATACGGCGGCGTGGATCAGCCGCCGGCTTGCGGCGCAGCACAGCCTCCGGAATGGCGATGTCGTCGAACTGCGCTACCGCGGCAACGTCGCCGCCATGCCGGTGATGATCGTGCCGGGCCAGCCGGAGAGTTCGGTCACGGTCTTCTTCGGCTACGGCCGCAGTATGGCCGGCCGGGTTGGAAACGCGAGCGAGGAGTCCGCACGATTCAACGCATTCCTCCTGCGCACGTCGGATGCGCCGTGGTTCGGCTCCGGTCTCGAGATTGTGAAGACCGGTGAGCGGTATCTGCTCGCGAGCACCCAGGAACATCACGCAATGGAGGGCCGCAACACAGTCCGCGTCGCCACGCTCGCCGAGTACTCGGAGCATCCGGACATCATTCACGGAATGGGGCACACGCCGCCGAGAACGATGACGCTCTATCCCGAGCACGAGTTCACCAGCCACAAGTGGGGCATGACTATCGACCTCACGAGCTGCATGGGCTGCTCGGCGTGCGTTGCCGCTTGCACAGCCGAGAACAACATCCCGGTCGTCGGCAAGGAGCAGGTCTCCAAAGGCCGCGAGATGTTGTGGCTTCGCGTGGACAGCTACTTCAGCACGGGGACCGCCGAAGAGCTCGAGCACCTTGCCAATCCGCAGATGTTCTCGCAACCGGTTCCGTGCATGCAGTGCGAGCTCGCGCCGTGCGAAGTGGTGTGTCCGGTAGCCGCGACCGCCCACAGCTCCGAAGGCCTGAACGACATGGTCTACAACCGCTGCGTGGGCACGCGGTATTGCTCGAACAACTGTCCGTACAAGGTCCGGCGCTTCAACTTCCTGCTCTATGCCGACTGGACGACGCAGAGTCTGGAGGCGCTGCGCAATCCTGACGTCACGGTTCGCAGCCGCGGCGTCATGGAGAAGTGCACCTACTGCGTGCAGCGGATCAACCAGGCGCGGGTCGATGCGAAGCGCGAGGACCGGGCCATCCGCGACGGCGAGATCGTGACCGCCTGTCAGGCGGTCTGCCCGGCTGACGCGATCGTTTTCGGCGACTTGAATGATCCCCAGAGCCGCGTCGCCAAGCTGCGCGCGCAGCAGCGGAACTACGGCCTGCTCGAGGATCTCAATACGCGTCCGCGGACGACGTTCCTGGCCGCGCTGCGGAATCCCAATCCCGAGCTGGAAGCCCCGGCTCAACGCGCGACGACAGGACACTGATGAACTCGAAGCCCGTCAGCACGGAGTCCTATACGCCGCCCCGGGTGCTCGAGGGATCGCACTCGTACAAGTCGATCACGGAGAAGATCAGCGCGATCGTTCTGACGAAGCACCAGCCGGTCGCCTGGATCGTCACGACGGCGATCGGCTTCGTCTTCGTCAACATCCTGGGCGTGTCGGTCTGGTACTTGCTGCTCAAGGGCATCGGCATCTGGGGCAACAACATTCCGGTCGGCTGGGCCTTCGACATCATCAACTTCGTCTGGTGGATCGGCATCGGCCACGCCGGAACGCTGATTTCGGCGATCCTGCTGCTGCTCCGGCAGGACTGGCGCACCTCGATCAACCGGTTCGCGGAAGCCATGACGCTCTTCGCCGTGGCGTGCGCCGCAATGTTCCCGTTGATTCACACGGGCCGCCCGTGGCTGGCGGCGTACTGGCTGTTTCCCTACCCGAACAGCATGAGCCTGTGGCCGCAGTTCCGCAGCCCGCTCATCTGGGACGTGTTCGCGGTATCAACTTACGGATCGGTGTCGCTGCTCTTCTGGTACGTCGGCCTCGTCCCCGACCTGGCCACCTTCCGAGACCGCGCCAAAAATCGCGTCGCGCAGTACCTCTACGGCGCGCTGGCTCTCGGGTGGCGCGGCTCCGCGCGCCACTGGCAGCGCTACGAGACGGCGTACCTGCTGCTCGCGGGCATGTCGACGCCGCTGGTCCTTTCGGTTCACACCATCGTGAGCTTCGACTTCTCGGTCGGCATCCTGCCCGGCTGGCACGCGACGATCTTCCCGCCCTACTTCGTCGCGGGCGCGGTTTACGCCGGGTTCGCGATGGTGCTGGCGCTGGCGATCCCGTTGCGCCGCCTCTACGGGCTGCAGGACTTCATCACGATGCGGCACATCGAGAACATGGCCAAGGTCATGCTCGTGACCGGCCTGATCGTGGTGTACGGCTACGCGATGGAGGCGTTCTTCGCGTGGTACAGCGCGAATACTTACGAAATGTTCATGCTCGTCAACCGGACGACCGGCCCGTACGGATGGGCGTACTGGATGCTGATCTTCTGCAACGGGCTCGTGCCGCAGACGCTCTGGGTCAAGCGGCTGCGCACCAACACGGTCTGGCTGTTCATCGTGGCGCTGATCGTGAGCGTCGGCATGTGGCTGGAGCGGTTCGTCATCATCGTGACGTCGCTGCACCGCGACTTCGTGCCCTCCTCGTGGGGCATGTACTACCCGACGATCTGGGATTTCTCGACCTTCTTCGGCACCATCGGCCTGTTCGTCACGCTGATGTTCCTGTTCATCCGCGTGCTGCCGATGATCTCGATCTTCGAGATGCGCACGCTGGTTCCGGAGGCGAAGGTGAAAGGCGCCGAGGGGCACTGAGGTCATGGGCATGGACGGACAGAAGCCTATCTACGGTCTGATGGCGGAGTTCGACGACGCGACTGCGCTCGTCGAGGCGACGAAGCGGACGTACGACGCGGGCTACCGCAAGGTGGACGCGTACTCGCCGTTTCCGATCGAGCCGGCGTGGGAAGCGCTGCACGCCGACGATCGCCGCGTGCAGCTGCTCGTGCTGTGCGGAGGCATCATCGGCGCGCTCGCCGGTTTCGGGCTGTGTTACTGGACGCAGGTGATTGCGTACCCGCTGAACATCGGCGGGCGGCCCTTCAACAGCTGGCCGTCGTTCATTCCGGTCACGTTCGAAGTGACCATTCTGATCGCGTCCTTCACGGCCGTCATCTCGATGTTCGCGTTGAACGGGCTGCCGATGCCCTACCACCCGGTATTCAACGTGCCGGCATTCGCGCGAGCCAGCCAGGACCGGTTCTTCCTGGCCATCGAGGCCACGGATCCGAAGTTCGACAGAGCACGCACCCTCGAGTTCATGAACGGCTTGGGAGCAAGAGCAGTCAATGAAGTCGAACCATAGCTGGCAGAACCTTGCGAGCATTTCAATCGTCGCGTTCGCGGTGCTAGTGGCTCGCGGGCTGCCGCCAGGACATGCACAACCAGCCGAAGTACAAGCCGCTTCGCGCGAGCTCGTTCTTCCCGGATGGTTCGAGCGCGCGCCAGCTCGTGGACGGCACGGTCGCTCGCGGCACGCTCCAGGAAGACGTGGCCTTCTTCACCGGCAAGGTGGGCACGGCGCTCGTCAAGGAAATGCCGTTTCCGGTCACGAAAGAGGTCCTCGATCGCGGGCAGCAGCGCTACGAGATCTTCTGCAGGCCGTGTCACGACAGTACCGGCAGCGGAAACGGCATGGTCGTGCAGCGCGGATACCGTCAGCCGCCGTCGATGCACATCGATCGCCTGCGGAACGTCGAGAACGGGCATTTCTTCGACGTCATGACCAATGGGTTCGGTGCGATGCCCGACTACAAGGTGCAGATCACCGCACGCGACCGCTGGAACATCGTCGCCTACATCCGCGCGCTGCAGCTCAGTCAGCACGCCGCGGCGGCAGACGTGCGCGGCGGTGACCCGACGAAAGTACCGCCGGCACCCGCAGGCGCCGAGCGCCCCGGCACGGGCCGGCACTAGCGCCGCGCGGCGGCGGATGGGCGATGGGCGATGGGCGATGGGCGATGGGAGAGGGAGTAACACGCTGTGGCAGCGGATGACGCGAATCTGAACCGGCTCCAGCAACGCGCGCTGGTGATCGGCGGCCTCGGCCTGGCGGCAGGTCTGATCGGGGCGTTCACCGACGGGTCGGCGGGTGAGGCGATCTTCGGACTGTCGCCGCAGTTCTTCCGTTCCTGGCTGATCGGCTTCCTCTTCTGCCTCGGTCTGTCCGTCGGCTCGCTCGGCTGGCTGATGCTGCAGCACCTGTCCGGTGGGCAGTGGGGGATGGTGAGCCGGCGCGTGTTCGAGGCCGCGACGCGGACGCTGCCGGTCATCGCGCTCTTCTTTCTTCCGGTGATCCTCGGCCTCGGGGCAATCTTCGAGTGGAGCCACCCTGACGCGACCAACAACCCCATCATCCGGGCCAAGAGCCCGTATCTGAACACGCAATTCTTCCTGATTCGCGCGCTCGTCTACTTCGTCTTCTGGGCGGTTACGTCATGGCTGCTGACCAGCTGGTCGTACGCGCAAGATCAGGGTCAGGTCGGCACCACAGCGGAAGACATGGTGCGGTTCAGAAAAGTCAGTGCGCCAGGGCTCCTGTTTCTGGTCATGACCGTGACGTTCGCCTCCGTCGACTGGGTCATGTCGCTCGAGCCCGAGTGGTACTCGACCATCTTCGGACTGCTCACCGTCGTCGGTCAGGGGCTGAACGCGCTGGCAATGGCCATCATCGTCCTGAAGGTGCTGGCAGAGGATCGCCAGTTCGCCGGGAAGCTGAAGCCGAAGCACTTCCACGATCTCGGGAAGCTGCTGCTCGCTTTCGTCATGCTCTGGGCCTACTCTGAGCTTCTCGCAGTTCCTGATCATCTGGTCCGGCAACCTGCCGGAAGAGATTCCCTGGTACCTCAAGCGCATGCAGGGAACCTGGGGATTCATCGCGATCGCTTTGATCGTCGGGCACTTCTTCCTGCCGTTCCTGTTGCTGCTGTCGCGCAACATCAAGCGTCATCCGGGTCTGCTCTCGAAGGTCGCCGTGGTGGTGATCATCATGCGGCTCGTGGATCTGATCTGGCTGGTCCAACCGTCATTCGAGCATCACGGGTTCCCCATCAGCTGGATGGATATCGCGATCCCTGTGGGCATGGCCGGCCTGTGGACGTTCGTCTTCGCCCGCAACCTGGGAAGCCGGAGTTTGCTGCCGGTTAACGATCCGTACGTCAAGGAGGCGTTGCTGCATGAAGCCCACTAAACCGCCTTCCCACATCGCGCCCGGCCATCATCACCCGCCGGAGGAAATGCACAACGAGGGTGTTGCGCACGAGCACAGCGACATCGACATCCGCGCGATCGTGATGTCCATTGTCGTCCTGTTCGCCATCTGCGGGACCGTTGCCGTATTGATGGCCGGCCTGTTCAAGCTGCTCGAGTATCGGGCGGCGAACAACGACCCCAAGCTGTCACCGCTCGCGCGTCCGGTGACGGTCATGCCGCGGACGACGACCGGATCGCCGACGTTCGGCGGGGCCATCGGACCCCAGCTCCTGACCAACGAGCCGGTCGCGCTCGAGCGTCAGCATCAGGCGGAACGTCAGTTGATGCAGGGCTACGCGTGGGCAGATCAAAAGGCGGGCGTCGCGCGCATCCCGATCGAGGAAGCCAAGAAGTTGATCGCCGAGCGTGGCCTGCCCTCGCGTCAGGGTGGGACTGCCGCAGAGATTGGCACGTCGCTTCCCGCGCGTGGTGAATCTTCGAGCGGACGAATCGTGAACGGCCCGCCGCGAGGAGCCGGTCTGCCGAACGTCCCCGGCGCCGCAGCGTCATCGAAGGCCGCCGCCGCACTAACGCGCTTCGCGCGTGGGTACGATGGGCGATGGGCGATGGGCGATGGGCGATGGGCGATGGGCGATGGTAAGGGGCTATGGGGAAATCCAGGATAGCGAGGCTGGCGGTCACGTTGCTGGCGACTGTGTGGGTTCCGGCGGTTCCGGGCGCGCAGACGATGCCGTCGCAGGGGCTAGCGGAAGCCGGACAGCCATCGGGCGCAAAGCCGGGAATTCTCAGCGAGATCGGGATCGATCAGCGGATCGGCGAGCAGCTGCCGCTGGATCTGCCGTTCACGGATGAAACGGGGCGAGCCGTCAGACTCGGCGATTTTTTCGGCAAGCGCCCGGTCATCCTCGCACTCGTGTACTACGAGTGCCCGATGCTGTGCACGCAAGTGTTGAACGGACTGGTCTCCGCGCTCGGCGTGATGAACTTCGAGCCGGGACGTGAGTTCGACGTGGTAGCGGTGAGCTTCAACCCGAAGGAGGGTCCGGGTCTGGCATCGCAGAAGAAGGCCGCCTACATGGAACGGTACGGCCGCCCTCACACGGCGGGCGGGTGGCACTTCCTGACCGGATCGGAGGACTCCATCCGCCGCCTGACGTCGGCGGTCGGCTTCCGCTACGCGTTCGACGACGAGAGCAAGCAGTTTGCGCACGGCGCGGCCATTCAGGTGGCGACGCCGAAGGGAACGCTCGCCAAGTACTTTTACGGAATCGAGTTCTCGGCACGCGATATCAGGTTCGGCCTGATCGAGGCGTCCGAGGAACGTATCGGCACGCCGATGGATGACGTGCTGCTGCTCTGCTATCACTACGATCCGTCGAGCGGAAAGTACGGCGCGGCTGTCCTCGGACTCGTTCGACTGGGAGCTGTCGCAACCGTGCTGGCCTTTCTCGTATTCCTGACGGTGAGCCTGCGCCGCGAGCGCGCGGCCAGAGTATCGGCGGCGACGGCGAATCGAACCTAACGATGTTCACGAACTTTCCGTTCTTTCCGCAGCAGGCGTCGGTTCAGGCCGGTCAGGTCGACGCCGTCTACTTCTTTCTCGTCGCCGTCACGGCCTTCTTCTCGCTGTTGATTGCCGGACTGATCGCGTTCTTCGCCGTGAAGTATCGCCGGCGGAGCGACGATGAGATCGGCGTCGCGATCCACGGCTCGCTGGCGCTCGAGCTGCTGTGGACGGTCATCCCGTTCGGCATCGTCATGGTCATGTTCGGCTGGGGCGCCAAGGTGTTCTTCGATTTGTACCGGCCTCCCGCCGGCGCCATGGAGATCTACGTCGTCGGCAAGCAGTGGATGTGGAAAGTTCAGCACATGGATGGGCAGCGCGAGATCAACGAGCTGCACGTCCCGATTGGTCGTCCGGTCAAGCTGGTCATGGGATCGGAAGACGTCATCCACAGCTTCTACATCCCCGCGTTCCGAGTGAAGGCGGACGTGATCCCCGGCCGCTACAACAATCTGTGGTTCGAGGCGACGACGCCCGGCCGTTACCACCTCTTCTGCGCCGAGTACCTGCGGTACGAAGCACTCGGGGATGATCGGATCGGTGGTGGCGATGCCGCCCGACGAATTCCAGGCGTGGCTGAGCGGCGGGCCCGTGTCGGATTCGCCGGTGGCGGCCGGGGAGAAACTGTTCCAGAGCCTGGCGTGCAATACATGCCACCTGCAGGGGTCGCAGGGCCGCGGACCAGTGCTGAACAATCTGTTCGGCTCGACGGTGCAGCTCGCGGGCGGGGGCACGGTGGTGGCCGACCAAGCCTACGTTCGCGAATCGATCGTGAATCCGCAGGCCAAGGTCGTCGCCGGCTACCAGCCGCTCATGCCGACGTTCCAGGGGCTGGTAACCGAGGAACAGCTCATTCAGCTCGTTGCGTACGTGCAGTCGCTCAGTCAGCAGGGTGCGACACCTTCGGGTTCGTCAGTGCCGAAGATGGGGCCGACGACGGGTGCCGCCTCGGCGCGGCCGGAGATCAAGCGGTGACTAATTACCTGAACAACGGACACAGCCTGGCCTCCTGGCTGCTGACGAAAGACCACAAGCGCATCGCGCTGCTGTACTTGGTGTCGATAACCTTGTTCTTTGTGGTGGGCGGGTTCTTCGCGATGTTGGTCCGGTTCGAGCTGCTGACGCCGGCTGGCGACATGCTGAACTCGGAAACCTACAACAAGATGTTCACCATGCACGGCGTCGTGATGGTGTTCTTCTTCCTGATTCCGTCCATCCCGGCGGTGCTCGGCAACTTCCTCATTCCGATCATGGTCGGCGCCAAGGATCTGGCGTTCCCGCGGATCAACCTGCTCAGTTGGTACATCTACATTCTCGGCGGGCTCTTCACGCTCTATGCGGCACTGAGCGGCGGCGTCGACACCGGCTGGACCTTCTACACGCCATACAGCACCGCGCGCGGCAAATACGCACGTGATGACGGCGGCGTTGGGCATCTTCATCACCGGATTCTCGTCGATCCTGACCGGGCTGAATTTCATCGTCACGGTGCACCGGATGCGGGCACCGGGGCTGACCTGGTTCCGGCTGCCGCTGTTCGTGTGGGCGCACTACGCGACCAGCCTGATCATGATCCTGGGAACGCCGGTCATCGCGATCACGGTGCTGATGGTGGCTGCCGAACGGGCGCTGCACCTCGGGATCTTCGATCCGGCGCTTGGCGGCGATCCGGTGCTGTTCCAGCACCTGTTCTGGTTCTACTCGCACCCGGCGGTCTACATCATGATTCTGCCGGCGATGGGCGTGATCAGCGAGATCGTGCAGGCGTTCTCGCGCAAGAACATCTTCGGCTACTCGTTCATTGCATTCTCGTCGCTGGCGATTGCGGTCATCGGCTTCCTGGTGTGGGGTCACCACCTGTTCGTGGCCGGCCAGTCCGCGTATGCGGGATTGATTTTCTCGTTCATCAGCTTCCTCGTCGCGATCCCGTCGGCCATCAAGGTGTTCAACTGGACCGCAACCATCTACAAGGGATCGGTCTCGCTCGACTCGCCGATGCTCTACGCCTTCGGTTTCATCGGCCTGTTTACCATTGGCGGCCTGACAGGACTGTTCCTGGCGACGCTCGGCCTCGACATTCACGTTCACGACACCTACTTCGTCGTCGCGCACTTCCACTACATCATGGTCGGCGGCGCAATCATGGGGTATCTCGGAGGCCTGCACTACTGGTGGCCGAAAATCACGGGCAAGCTGTACTCCGAGGCGTGGGCCAAGTTCTCCGCCCTGATCGTGTTCGTCGGGTTCAACCTGACGTTCTTCCCGCAGTTCGTCGCGGGCTACTTAGGCATGCCGCGCCGCTATCACGCGTATCCACCTGAGTTCCAGGTGTACAACGTGCTCTCGACGGCCGGCGCATCGATCCTGGCGGTTGGCTACATCATCCCGCTGATCTATTTCGCGTATTCACTGTTCGCCGGTGAGAAAGCGGCGAACGATCCGTGGGGCTCCAGGGGGCTGGAGTGGGAAATCCCATCGCCGCCACCGACCGAGAACTTCACGGTGTCGCCGGTCGTCACGGAAGGCACGCACCAGTACGCGCATCCGAGCCAGGAGGTCGGCCTTGCCTGACGGTCGGTACGCGAGCATTTTCCCGGTCCGCTCCACCAGCCGCCGGTCGTGGCGAATGTGGACGCGATCCAGCCGCACGAGCACGTCGAGCATCCGCATCATCCCAAGCTGCAGCATCACTTCGATGACATGGCGCAGCAGACCGAGGCGTCGACCCTCGGGATGTGGGTATTCCTGGTCACCGAAGTCATGTTCTTCGGCGGGCTCTTCCTGGCCTACCTCGTGTACCGGCATGCGTGATCCGATGGGGTTCCAGGAGGCCAGCAACCACCTGAACGTGATATGGGGCGCCGTGAACACCATCGTCCTGATCGTCAGCTCGCTGACGATGGCGCTTGCGGTTCGGGCGGCGCAGACGAGCGCGCCGCCAAAAGTGCAGGTCGGCTGGATCGTCGCGACAATGATCCTGGGTTCGGCGTTCCTCGGCGTGAAGGTCATCGAGTACGCCGACAAGTTCGAGCACAACCTCGTGCCCGGGCCGAACTTCGTCTGGGAAGGCAAGTATCCGGCGGGCGCCGAAATGTTCTACTCGCTGTACTTCTGCATGACCGGGTTGCACGCGGTGCACATGATCGTCGGGCTTGGGATCATGACGGTCATCGGCATCATGGCGGGGCGCGGGCAGTTCGACGAGGAGTACTACACGCCTGTGGAAGTCTCTGGTCTGTACTGGCACTTCGTCGACATCGTCTGGATCTTCCTGTTCCCGCTGCTCTACTTGATCGGCTACCACTACGCGAGCCATTGATCGGGAGAATCATGTCCGGACATCACGTCCCGCCAAAGGGAATGTACTACGCCGTGTTTCTCGCGCTGATCGTCGGAACGATTCTGACGGTGGTGGTGGCGAGGTACGATCTCGGTCCGTTCAACAATATCGTCATGCTCACCGTCGCCTGCACCAAGGCGTTGCTGGTCGTGTTGTTCTTCATGCACGTGCGGTGGAGCTCGCGCCTGACGTGGGTGGTGGCCAGCTCCGGCTTCGTATGGCTGCTGATAATGTTCGGCTTGACGATGGCCGATTATATGAGCCGGGGCTGGGTGACCGGCACGCTGCGGTAGTAGGAAGAAGCCTGCCGTGGTTCGTTGATCGTAGCTCGTCGCTCGTAGAGCTGCCCAGGCCGTTGATACGCATCCTGCGAGCCACGAGCAACGGACTACGGACTCACGGGACGATCTTTATACAAGAGCCTTTTCGAACCGCTCACCGGCGGCTTTCCGCCACTCACCGGCTTTCACTGACCTTCCCGAAGGGTTCCAACGTAGTCTCGTTATACTGAACGGTGGGGCGTCGCCGGTCCCCTGCCAAATGGGGCGCGACCCGTAGCTCGTGGTGCGTAGCTCGTCGCTCGAAATGCACAAGGGCAGCCGGATCTGCTTTCCGAGGGACGAGTGAGACTGACGAACAACGGCGTAGAGCGAAGTCACAACTGTCATGGCTAATCTGAAAGAAGATCTCGCCTCGCTTCGAATCGATCATTCTGCGCGTGGCGGCGGCGGCCGTCGCGGTGGATTGCTCGTGGCAGGGCTCGTACTGGTCCTCGGTGCGGGGGCCACGTGGTTCTGGAGCCAGCGGCTGCAGGCCGCACCGGTCAGGACGGCGGCCGCCAGCGCGAGAGCGTCGAACACCGTGTCGCCGGGAGCAGTGCTGAACGCATCCGGCTACGTGACGGCCCGCCGGCGGGCGACGGTGTCGTCGAAGGTCACGGGCAAGGTCATGGAGATCTTCGTCGAGGAGGGCAAGGAAGTCCGGCGCGGACAGGTCCTGGCGCGCCTCGATGACACGCAGATCAGGGCGGAGTTGGCGGTATCGCGGGCGCAGCTCGAAGCAGCCAGACGCGCCGCGGCCGAAGATCAGGCACGCCTGCGCGAGGCGGAGCTCACGCTGAAGCGGCTCAACCAGCTGGTCAAGGACGGCGTGGTCGGGCTCGCCGAGGTGGATTCGGCGGACGCCACAGTCGAAAGCCTCAAGGCGCGCATCGCGATGGCACAGCAGCAGGTGCTGGTCGCCGAGACGCAGGTGAACGCCAGGGAGACCGACCTGACCGACATGACCGTGCGCGCGCCGTTCGACGGCGTGGCCATCTCGAAGGATGCCCAGCCGGGCGAGATGATCTCTCCAGTATCGGCGGGCGGCGGTTTCACGCGAACGGGCATCTGCACGATCGTCGACATGTCGTCGCTCGAAATCGAAGTGGACGTCAGCGAGAGCTACATCAATCGTGTCAAACCGAATCAGCCGGTCGAGGCCGTACTCGACGCGTATCCCGACTGGCGGATCCCCGCGCACGTGATTACAACCGTCCCCTCGGCGGATCGGCAGAAAGCGACCGTGCGGGTGCGTATCGGATTCGACGCTGACGCAGAAACCAAGGGCGGGAAAGTGGATCCGCGAATCCTGCCCGACATGGGGGTCAAGGTTTCGTTTTTCAACGAACGCGCGCCCACAGTCCAGACGGCGCCCGCACGCCAGGTCGTCATGGTCCCGAAAGCGGCGGTGCGATCCGCCGACGGCCGGAGCGTGGTGTTCATCGTCAAGGACGAACGTGTCGAACGGCGGGCGGTGACGGTCGGCGCCGCGGATGGCGATCAGATCGAGATCGTCTCCGGCCTGACTACAGGCGAACGCGTGGTGGTCGAGGGCCATGACGCGCTGGTGGACGGGGCACGGGTGAAGGAGCGGTAAATGGACACGCTGGTCAAGATCCGGGAACTCCACAAGGTCTACTATCGCGGCTCGGAGCGAATCGATGTGTTGCAGGGCGTGACGCTGGACATCCCGCAGGGTGATTTCCTCGCGCTCATGGGGCCGTCCGGTTCAGGAAAGACGACGCTGCTCAACCTGATGGGGGGACTCGATACGCCGTCGGAAGGCTCGATTGAAGTGGCGGGCGACCGGATCGACAAGATGTCCGGCAGCCGGCTGTCAGCCTGGCGCGCGCGACACATCGGGTTCGTCTTTCAGATGTACAACCTGCTGCCGGTGCTGAGCGCCGCGCGGAACGTGGAGCTGCCGCTTCTGCTGACGAAACTCGGCTCGGCCGATCGCAAGCGCCGTGTCCAGGTCGCGCTCTCCGTCGTCGGCCTCGGGGATCGCGCGAGCCACTATCCGAGACAACTCTCCGGCGGTCAGGAGCAGCGCGTTGGCATCGCCCGGGCGATCGTGACCGATCCCACCCTGCTGCTCTGCGACGAGCCGACCGGAGATCTCGACCGCAAGTCCGGCGACGAAGTGCTCGACCTGCTGCAGACGCTGAACCGCGAGCACGGGAAGACGATCGTCATGGTGACCCACGATCCACACGCGGCGGCGCGCGCGCGCCGCACGCTGCATCTCGAAAAAGGTCTGCTCGTGTCGGAGGTGGCCGCATGAAATTCCTCCCGCTCGTCTGGCGGAACCTGATGAGGCGAAAGGTCCGGACGATCTTCACCGTCCTCTCGATCCTCATCGCGTTCATCCTGTTTGGCGGCCTGATGGCCGTCCGCGCGGCATTTTCGCTCGGCGCGGAGGTTGCCGGCGCCGATCGCCTGATGACGATTCACAAGAGTGTCGCTGATCCAGCTGCTGCCGAAGAGCTACGAGGAGCGGATTCGAAGCGTCGAGGGCGTGACCGATGTGACGCACGCCAACTGGTTCGGCGGCTATTATCAGGAGCCATCCAACTTCCTCGCCAACATGGCGGTCGATCCGGCGAGCTGGGCGCGGATGTATCCGGAGTTCGAGCTGTCCGGAGGACCAGAAGAAGGCCTGGATCAACGATCGATCGAGCGCCGTCGTCGGCATCGATACGGCGAGAAAGTACAACTGGAAGGTCGGCGATCGCGTGCCGCTCATCTCGCCGATTTACCGAAAGCCCGACGGAACGCCGTGGGACTTCACCATCGCCGGCATTTACGACTCGAAGGTGAAGGGCACGGACAAGACGCAGTTCTTCTTCCACTGGCAGTACATCAACGAGACATTTCGGAACATGCCGGTGGCGGATCAGGTCGGCTGGTACGTGGTCCGCGTCGCGGATCCCTCGACCGCCGACCAGCTGGCGAAGCGGATCGATGCCCTGTTCTCCAACTCGCCGAACGAAACGAAGACCTCGACCGAGAAAGCGTGGGTGTCGGACTTCGCGGGCCAGATCGGCGACATCGGCGCTATCGTCATCAGGATCGCCGCGCTTGTGATGGGACTGATCCTGTTCGTGACGGGCAACGCGATGGCGCAGTCGATCCGCGAGCGCATCAACGAGCTCGGCGTGCTGAAGACGCTCGGGTTCGGCGACGGACGGATCCTCGCCCTCGTGCTGCTCGAGTCGTGCACGCTGGCGCTGATCGGCGGCGCGATCGGGCTGGCCATCGCCTGGGTGATCATCGCGCAGGGCGATCCGACCGGAGGATTCCTGCCGGCGTTCTACTTCCCGGTGCGCGATCTCGTGCTCGGGGTCGCCCTGGTGTTCGGGCTTGGCCTGGCAACAGGCATCATTCCGGCCCTGCAGGCGAGCCGGTTGAAGATCGTTGACGCGTTGACGTAGCAGCGATCGATCGAGCGCTGAGGAACTCGGAGTCAATCGAATCATCATGAACTGGATCTCTCAAACAATCGCCGTGACTGGGGTGACGCTGCGGTCGATCGGGCAACGGCTTGGATCGTCGGCCGTGGCCGTGCTCGGGATTGCGGGCGTGGTCATCGTCTTCACGGCGGTCTTTTCGATTGCCGAGGGGTTTCGCGCCGCCATGCGAGGCACCGGCGATCCGCAGACCGCCATCGTCCTGCGCTCCGGCAGCGACACCGAGATGACGAGCGGACTCTCGGGTGAGAGCGCGCGGCTGATCACCGAGGCGCCCGGCATCGAGCAGGGGCCCGAAGGGCCGCACGCTTCACCAGAGCTCTTCGTGATTGTCGGCCACCCCATGAAGCGGACAGGCAAGGACGCGAACGTGCCGTTGCGCGGCCTGTCTCCGGCGGCACTCAAAGTGCGGCCGGCATTCCGAATCGTCGAGGGCCGGATGTTTCAGCCGGGCACGAACGAGATCGTCGTCGGCCGCGCCGCATCACAGCAGTTCGAGAACCTGTCGGTCGGATCGACGGTCCGCTGGGGCGAAAGCTCATGGCAGGTTGTCGGCATGTTCGACGCCGGCGGCAGCGTGGCGGAGTCCGAGATCTGGTGTGACGCCCGGGTCCTGCAGCCGGCCTATCGCCGAGGGAACTCGTATCAGTCCGTCTATGCCCGTCTGCAGAGTGCGGACAGCCTGCAGCAATTCAAGGACGCCCTGACGAGCGATCCGCGCCTGAACGTCACGGTGATCCGTGAACCGGATTATTACGCGCAGCAATCGGAAGTGCTGCAATTGATCATCACGCGAATCGGCTATGCCATCGCCGTGTTGATGGGACTCGGCGCCATTTTCGGCGCCGTCAACACGATGTACTCGGCGGTCGCGGCACGCACCCGCGAAATCGCCACGCTCAGGGCGCTCGGGTTCAGCAGCGGACCGGTCGTCGTGTCGGTGCTCGTCGAAGCGGTGATGCTCAGCCTGCTGGGCGGTCTGATTGGTGGCGGCCTCGCCTGGGCGGCCTTCGACGGATATCAAACCGCGACCATGAACTGGCAGTCGTTCAGCCAGGTGGCGTTCGCCTTCGCCGTGACCCCGGCGCTGCTCCTTCAGGGACTCATTTACGCCGTGGTCATGGGTCTCATCGGCGGCTTGCTGCCTGCAATCCGCGCCGCGCGCCTCCCGGTCGTCACCGCGCTACGGCAGCTGTGACGGGGACAGTCCCTGAATCGCATCCGTATAGAATCCCGACAACCGCCTGCACGACCGCCGTACACATCGCCCGTTCGCGCCTGAGCTTCAACACAGCGCTCAAACTCACCACAACTGAATAACAGACGAACTGACAGCAGTTTGCGGCCGCAGAGCGCGAGGCCAATACGCTCGGGCTCGATGGGTACACGTGTTGCTCAATCGAGGAAGCATCAGCAACAGAACACGACTCTTTAAGTTTGAGGGAAAGGGTCAGTCCATGCGAATTGATGAGGTGCTTCAGCGAATCCAGGGCGAGTTCGTGGAGATGCCCGGGCTTCGTCTGACTGCCGCACAGGCACAGCGCCTCTGGGGGCTCGAGCGGGATGTGTGCAACGCGCTGCTCGGCGCTCTCGTGGACGCAAAGTTCCTGGCGCAGACTCGCGATGGATCGTTCGTGCGCCTCGATGGCGCACACCCGTCGAATGTGAATGTTCGCCACGGCCGGATGGCTGTTGCGTGACTCGTTAACCCACCGGTGCCGGTCGGCTGATCACCTGCCTCGTCAGCCAATGAGCCGGCTCGCCGCCCCCGTTCCCGGGCGCCGGACGCCCGCGGCCAGATAGTCGGAGGTTGAAGGAAAACCTGACGCCTCCGACCTCGTCTTCTCTTTGATGGGGCTCTGCCCCATACCCCGGCTCGGTCGCTACGTGGGGACCCCTCCGCCCCACTCCGCTCTCTCGCAGGGCGCGCTTCGCGCGCCTCTTACCGTCAGGGGCTCTGCCCCATACCCCGGCTCGGTCGCTCCGTGGGGGCCCCACCGCCCCACTCCGCTCTCTCGCAGGGCGCGCTTCGCGCGCCGCTCTACGAGCTCAGCGCAGCCACGAGCCACGAGCTACGAGCTACGAGCCACGGATTTTGACTCAGCGTCGAGCGGTCGACTCCAGTGCCTCGAACAAATCAGCGTTCGCTGGCTGCTCGGGAATTGCGTACACGCGCGCCCAGGCGATCGTGCCGCTCTTGTCGACGAGGAATACCGCGCGCTCGGAGATCCCGTCCTTCTCGCGCAACACGCCGTACTGCCTCGCGACCTCACCGTGCGGATAGAAATCGCTCAACAGGTCGAAGGAGATCGAGCCGAGGGTCTGCGCCCAGGCGGCCTTCGCCGGCTGCGCGTCGATGCTCAGGCCGAGCACCACCGTATCGGACTCGTCGAAGCGCGCACGGTCCGACTCATACGCGGTCATCTGGTTCGCGCAGACCGGTGTGAACGCCAGTGGGTGAAATGCCACGACGACGTTCTTCTTGCCGCGGAAGTCGGACAGCTTTACTGTCCCGCCGCGATGGCTGCGCAGCTCGAAATCGGGTGCGGTATCGCCTGCTTTCAATGCCATGGATTGTCCTCTTCAGAAAATGCGGACGTGATGGGTGTTACTTCAGCGTGTCGACGGCCGTCAGCCGCGCGATCTTCCACTCGCCATCGACCTTCCGCATGATGACGGCGAACTCGCGCGCATCCATCGACGGCGCTGACGATGCGGCCGGCTCGCCCGATGCGGGAGTCTTGCGGATGATTTCGGCGGTGAGGTTGATGTCGGCGCTCTGGTCGTTTGGCGTCACCAGCACGTTGATGTCGGTGAGCTTGACGGTGAAACCTGACGTGCGCGGCTCGAGTCGTGCCGCCATCGCCATCAGCGTGTCGCGGCCGGTGACTGGAGCGCTGCCGCGTCCCAACTCGACGATGACGTCGTCGGTGAAGAACTTGCCGATTTGCGCAGCACGCGCGAGCGATCCGAGGCCGTCAGGCGAGTGCGCATTGACCTGCTCGACGAGCGCGTTCAGCCGCGCGATGATCAGCGCCTTGTCCCCCTGCCACCACGAGCAGGCCGACAACAGGGAGAGCGCGAGACAAACGGCGAATGCGCGAAGAAAACGCTGGGTCAACGTTCTTCTCTAGAACACCAGGCGCCCGAGGATGCGGTCCGATTCGACGCGGCCGTAGTCGGTTGCACCGAACTCCGTCATGCCACGGTTGTCTCCGGCAACGAAGAACTCATTGTTGCCGACGGTCACCTCGTCGACGTTCCACGCGCGTTGATGCCTGACGTAGGGTTCGACGAGCGGCAAACCATTGATGTAGACCTGGCCGTCCTTGACGGCCACTCGCTCGCCGGGCAAGCCGACGACCCGCTTGATATACACGACGCTCGGGCCGGCCAGTCGAATAGCGACGATATCGCCTCGTTGTGGCGCGTGTCCGAGATACGCCACGCGATTGACGAGCGTGAGCCGGCCCGACGCATATGTCGGCAGCATGCTCGTGCCGTCGGTGCGTACCGGAGTCAGGATCCACCCGAAGGTGATCACGCTGACCCCGGTGAGGACCAGAATCCGCACGGTCGTGCGGCGAGGATTCGCACCGAAGATGATGCGGCGGACGTTGCTCACAATGTTCCCGTAGAGTCCGGCTTTAGCCGGACCCGTACGCGTAGTCCGGCTTCAGCCGGACCCGTACGGGAAGAGTCCCGCTTTACCAGCCCCGTACGGGTACGAGTATAGCCCGCGCCGACGGTCATCACGACGCCGCGAGTCAGCGCCGGGCCGAATACGGTGCAACTAACGTCTCTGTCTGCGTGGTGACAGAAACGTATATGGTGTTTTCGTCCCCCTCGCGCGCATAGACAGCGAATCCATGGAGATCGCCGACGCGGCGGAAGCGCGTGGTATCGAGCAGCACGGCCTGTCCGCTGCTGAACCACTGCTTGTCACCGTATGTCACGAACACGCTGTTCAGACCTTGAGGCAAGCGCGCCGTCATCAGGGGACCGCGCGGTGGTTCGTATGCGACACCGCTCGTGGCAACCGGCGCGGCGGACGACGCCTGCGGAGACGGGCACGTCGGACCCGATCATCTGCGTGTACATCGTCGGCGAGACGGCAGCCTGTGCGATGCCGTAGGTCGTTGGATCCATCATCTCTTCAGACGGGTTGACGACCGGGAACGACGGCGCGGTGCTGCCGGTCGTACCCGCGAGATCACCGGCGCGCCGACGTTCGTATGGCAGCATCCGGCCTCCGGGCAGCGGAACGAACACCTTGCTGAACGGCTCGATGGTCGTCTTGCTGTAAAGCGGAACCCCGCGAAACTCGCCGCTGCGAACCATTTCGTACGGGTTGAAGTAAATCTCCGGCCCGGCCGGATAGTAGATGCTGCCCGCGAATGTGATCGGCTCGGTTGAAAGATACCACCACGAGTTCTCGGCAGTTACGATCGGAACTGGCGTAGGCCTCATCGTCATCTGCGCAGCTGCCGTGAACGGCAGAAGCACCAGTACGACGACGACGACCGCAAGCAGCTGGGGAGCTGTTCTGCGCATGACGTCACCTTAAGGACCCTGTTGTTTGCGCCAATACCTGGCGAGGCCTTGCCAGGAATAATCAAGACGCCCCGCACGGCCGTACTGGTCGGCTTCCTGCGCGCCTACGACGCGACGCAGTTCGCTGACGCCCTCCTCGACGAATCGGCGCGACCGCTCGTCATCATCAATTGTACCGTCGGCGAGAAGCCGGCGAACAGTCCGACTCCACTCCCCCAGCCGATCGAACAACTGCTGAAAATGTAATCGGCCCCCATGGAAGGGGCCAAAGTGCGTCAGAAACAGCGTATCCGGGTCCCATGACAAAATCGTGTCCGCGCTCGAGCGCCAAGCCTCGAGATCGATGTCCGGTGGCGGCGTCGGCGGCATGACGTAGTTTCCGCCGGTTCGACGGATGCCGGCGGTATCGCCGACGAAGGCGACCCGGCTCGACGGATCGAAATAGCTGACATGGTGTGAGGCGTGGCCCGGGGTGTACTCGACAAGCAGTTCCCGGCCGGCACTTTCGATACGCTCGCCGCCGCAGAGCACCTTGACGCGATCGGCCGGCACCGCGGCGAACTCACCCCAGAGCCGCTCCATGTCGGCACCGTACAAGCGTCCTGCGCTCGCGAGCAGGCGCGACGGGTCGATCATGTGCGGCGCGCCGCGCTCGTGAACGTAGACCTCGATTTCCGGATTCAGACGAACCAGGGAACCGGTGACGCCCGCGTGATCGAGATGGATGTGCGTCAGGATGATCTGCCTGACATCTTTGAGCGCGATGCCCTTCGCGCCGAGCTCGCTGGTCAGCGTAGCTAGTGTCGACGATGGTCCCGGGTCGACGAGAGCGACGCCGGAAGGTCCCTGCAGAATCGCCGTCGCGATGATGCCGGGCCTTCCCAGAAATCGGAGATCGACGAAATCCATGCCCGCGGCAAGCGAGGTCATCGGGTGGCGGCTGTCGACGGGGCGTCTGAGCTGTCGAAGGGGCCGGCAGCCGCTTGCTTGTACACGATCCCGCCCTTCATCACGAAGGTAATGCGCTGCAACTCGGTGATGTCTTTCAGCGGGTCGCCTGATACAGCAATCACGTCGGCGAACCGGCCGGCCTGCAGCGATCCCACGCGGTCGCTGGCGCCGAGGAGATCGGCGGCGCTTCGGGTCGCGGAGAGAATTGCCTCCATCGGCGGCATCCCTGCCTCGACCATGTAGCCGAACTCGCGAGCGTTGTCACCGTGATTCGACACGCCGGAATCGGTGCCGAACGCGATCTTCACGCCGCCGGCGTATGCGCGACGGAACGAGTCCTGAATGAGAGGACCAATCTTCGCGGCCTTCTCGCGCACCGTCGGATGGAGCGCACCCGGCTTCTTGGCCATCTCGGCGACGGTCTTCCCGGCAATGATGGTGGGCACCAGATACGTGCCGTGCTTCTTGAACAACGCGATCGTCTCGGCATCCAGGTAGGTGCCATGCTCGATCGAATCGACGCCAGCCTTGATGGCCGCTTCCATACCGACTTTTCCGTGCGCGTGCGCTGCCACCTTCATTCCCAGCAGGTGCGCGGTCTTGACGATGCTGACCATCTCGTCGTCGCTGAACTGCTGAAGATCGCCGGAGTCGCCGATCGAGAGCACGCCACCGGTGGCGGTGAACTTGATCAGATCCGCGCCGTACTTGTGCTGGTAGCGGACGGCTTTCGCGGCTTCCTCCGGCGAGTCGACGATACCGTTCTCCCAGGTGGCGTCGTGGCCGAGGTCCGGGCGCAGACCACCTTGATCGCCATGCCCACCGGTGATGCTCAGCGTGTGTCGCGCTGTCCAGATGCGAGGCCCCGGGACCACGCCTTCGTTAATCGCACGTTTGAGCGCCACGTCCGCGCCGCCCTCGGCGCCAACGTTCCGGATGGTCGTGAAGCCGGCCTCGAGCGTTCGCTTCGCGTAGGCCGTCGAACGCACTGCATCGTCGACCGCGTCGAGCGTCACTGCTTTGACGATGGCGTTCTCGGTGCCTTCGCCCGTGATATGCGTGTGCGAATCGATGAAGCCAGGCATGACCGTCGCCCGGCTGAGATCGATGACTTGCGCACCTTGCGGTGGTATGAACCCGTCCTGGATCCCGATGATCCGATCGCCGGAGATCAGGATCGAGACGCGCTCGCGAGGCGCATTCGCGACGCCGTCGATCAAGCGGCCCGCATGAACGATCTTGTCAGGTTTGGGCTGTGCCGCCTGTTGGCCGGTGCCAGGCGTCACCGCAGATATAACCAGCCCGCCAACGACCGCCGCAAATATGAAGGACTGCATGCCCGAGCAGCCGTCTGGGGCTGCTTCGAATCGGCTCAGCGTAGCAGTTTTGGATGATTTGGTGCCATCGAGCGATCGTCCGCTGCTTCCATCTGGGTCGCGTCAACTCCCAACTTGTAACTCGCGCCTTCGCCAAGGCTTACGGACGGGCAAGCCCAACTTCCAGGATCACCGACTCGATCGGCCCTGCGTGCTTGGGAGTTGGGAGGTGTTTGTTTGAGCGGGCCCATCCTTCCTCGTTTTCCGAAAATGGATACCTGGGAGCTCGTTCGATGTGGACAACGACTGACGGCTGACGCGCCTCAGCCGCACGATCACGATGACCACGACGACCACGACGACCACGACGAGGAAATCGTGACGTCGTGAACGCCGCGGCCGTCGTGATCGTCGCCAGTGTCGTCCCCGTCGCTTTGCCTCCACGGTGCCCTCCGACTATTATTCAATCCCACGGGCGTGAGCCGTACTCCTGCACCTCCTCCGACGCACTTACAGCGCCTATTTCTCGGAGTCGTTGGGAGTTCAGGTTTCCGGCCGAACAAACGCGCTAGTCAACTCTCAGCACGCTGACCGGATCGACGCGCGTCGCGCGCAAGGCCGGCAGCAAACACGCCAGGCTGGCGGTGGCCACGAGGCCCACGGACACGACGGCATACGTGATGGGATCGGCACGGCCCACGCCGAACAGCATCCCCGAGAGCGCGCGCGTGCCTGCGAGCGCGCACGCGATGCCGGCAAGCACGCCGATCACCGCAGGCGTGAGCCCCTGCCGCAGCACCAGACGCAGGATGTCGCCGCGTTCGGCGCCCAGCGCCATCCGCACCCCGATGTCCCGCAGCGAGCGGTTGACGGTGTACGCCACGACGCCAGCCACGCCAATGACCGACAGCAAGAGAGCGAGACCTGCGAACGCCGTCAGCAGGCTCGTCCGCGAGCGCGGCCCCTGAATGGACGACGCGACGACGGTCTCGAGCGTAACCGGTGTCACCGGAAGCTCTGGATCCTGACTCTGGATCGTTCGACGCAGCGTATCGAGCATCGACTCCGCGCCGGCGGAGGTGCGCGCGACGAGCACGACCCCATTCACCGGCGCCTGCGAATAGGGCACCCAGACCTCGGGCCGCAACTCTGCGGCCAGTCCGTGATGGCGGACATCGCCGACGACGCCGACGACCGTCAACCACGGGCCAGGACCGCTGAGCAGTTGAATCCTGACCCGTGCACCGAGCGGATCGTTCGTGCCCCAATAGCGTCTGGCCATCGATTGGTTGATGACGGCCACCATTGGACTCATCGGCGCATCGCGTTCGTCGAAGACGCGTCCGGCAATGACCGGGATCGCGAGCACTTCGAAATAGTCCGTCGATCCGACCCGGCGATCGACGCTCATCGCGCCTGGCTCGGTCTCGGGTTGCCGTCCTTCGATCTGAATGTCCACCGCGTTGTTCGTGGCGCCGCCAAGAGGCAGCCGGTTGACGAGTGCGGCGCTCTGCACTCCTGGCAGGGAATGAACGGACGCGAGCAGACGTTCGAAGAATTGCAGACTCGACGCACCGTCCGGGTACCTCGCGGCGGGCAGCCCGATCGACGCGGCCATGATGCTCTCGGTTCTGAACCCTGGATTTACGGAGGACAGGTTCAGGAAGCTTCGCACGAGCAGGCCGGCGCCAATCAGCAGCACGAACGCCAGCGCGATCTCGGCAGCGACGAGCGCCTGCCTGATCCGGCGGCCACCCTCACCCACGCGCGCACCATGCCGCAGCGCGTCTGATGCCGCGCCCCGCGACGCCTCGAACGCCGGCGCAAGGCCGAACAGCACGCCGGCGCCGAGCGCGACCAGCGCCGTGAACGCGAGCACCTGCCAATCGACTCGCACATCGGCGCGCGGCGGCAGATCGCTGTAGAGGAGCGCGACGAGTGCATCGAGACTCCAGTAGGCGATCGCCACACCGGCGATTGCGCCTCCGAGCGCGAGCAACGCACTCTCGGTCAGCACCTGGCGCACGATTCGCCAGCGGCCGGCGCCGAGCGCGGTTCTCACGGCAATCTCGCGCTGACGGGCGGACGCACGAGCCAGAAGGAGATTTGCCACGTTCGCTACGGCAATCAGCGTGAGGAGCGCGACCGACATGCCGAGAACCAGCAGCATCGGTCGCGCGCGCCGGCTGACGCGGTCGGCGAAGGGGACAAGCGCAAGCCCCTGACCCCGGCTGGTGGGAAAGTCGCGCTCCAGGCTCTGCGCCACCGATTGCAATTCGCCCCGCGCGGCCTGCTCCGAGACGCCTTCACGAAGGCGCGCGAGCACCATCATCAGCGTGACCTGCCGCGCCTGCGCGAACTGGTTGTGAACGAACGGAATCCAGATGTCGCCAGGCGTGCCGGGCAGCCCGGCAGACTCAGGAAGCAGACCGACAACGGTATAGCCTTCGCCGTTGAGCGTGATCGAACGGCCGTCGGGTGCGCCGAGTCCGCCGACCTGTCTCCAGATACTCTGCGAGACCAGGACCGCGCGTGGGCCGCCACGGACATGCTCTTCGGCAAGAAAATCGCGGCCGCCGATCGGCGAGAGTCCGAGGATGTCGAGTAGCCCGTCAGACACATAGAGCGCCTGAACCACGGTGGCAGCGCCAGAGCCGGTGAGCGTCATGTTCCAGGATGGCGACACGCCCGCCAACCTGGCGAAACTCGTAGTGCGCGCCCGAAGATCTGCCAGGTACGGAGGCGCGACGGGAACCAGCCGCTCGCCGAGCGCCGGTCCGAGCCAACCGCTACTCACCCGCGACCCGGCCGGCACGTCGACCCAGACGGTGTAGAGGCCTCCGGCATCGGCGTAAGGCAGCGGGCGCAGAATCACCGCCCGCACGACGCTGAAAATTGCCGCCGTGGCGCCCATGCCGAGAGCCATCGTGAGGACGACGAGAGCCGTCACGGCCGGCGATCGCCGCATGGTGCGCAGGGCGTAACGGACGTCATGTTTGAACGACACCCACATAAGAGGTCCTCTGTGCGATGAAGTGCGAAGGGCGCGGCGGAGCGCCGCGCGTTCGGCGAGACCGTTGGAGACGGCATCTCCCAGCGTTCGCAACCAGAGCAGCACGACTCCGGGCAGTCCGCTTCGCGCACGCCGTTCGCGGGCGAGCGCCACGAAAGCGGCGGTCATGTCGGACGCAAACCGCTCGCGAAAGTTTGCCGGATACGCGAGCAGGAGCAGCCGGTATGCGCGAGCGTTCATACAGGTTTCCGCAGCCACCGGCGCGCGCGAGCGTGCCCGACCTGAGCAGCCAGCCTCGCCGATTCCGCCTTGGCGACGTCCCCACCGAGCCGAGTCATCCGCATCGGCCGCCTCCGCTGATCGGCCTCATCCTCCGTTGTCGCCTGCTCGACCAGCCCGTCGTCAATCATGCGCGCGAGCGCGCGATACAGCGTTCCCGGATGGAGCCGCAGACGGCCGTCAGTCCGACGCTCGATGTCTTTGAGGATGTCGTAGCCGTGCCGCTCGCCGTCGGCGAGCGAAAGAAGAATTTCGAACGCCACTTCAGTCAGCGGTAGCAGCGAACGAGGATCGATTGGGGTCATCGGTGTTGCTAACTCGCGAGACGCCCGACCTGACCACCTCCGCCAAGGCTACGGTGGTCCGCCGTAGCTTCAGCGAAGGCGGAAGGTCGGGCCTACACGTGATCGGTGCTACACGTGCGGGAAATATACTCGCATAAGGCGAGTAGTGGCAAGTCGTCCCCAATCGACCAGTAGCTACTTTTTCGATCTAAGCCTGCTA
This sequence comes from uncultured Acidobacteriota bacterium, assembly GCA_963784195.1. Taxonomy (GTDB): domain Bacteria; phylum Acidobacteriota; class Vicinamibacteria; order Vicinamibacterales; family 2-12-FULL-66-21; genus CAVQAH01. The sequence continues at coordinate 814,112 of CAWARA010000020.1, forward strand.
AAATCAAACAGATAGCCATGTCAGACGTGGAACGCAGAACGGGTGGCGAAGTTCTCGAACGGACGAGGCAGGAAACCAAGAAGCCGGAGCTCTACAAGGTCCTGTTAATCAACGACGACTACACGACGATGGAGTTCGTCGTGGAGGTGCTGGAGACGATCTTCAACAAGCAGCCGGCCGAAGCGTATCGCATCATGATGATGGTGCACACGCAGGGAAAGGGTCTGTGCGGCGTCTACCCGCACGAAGTCGCCGAGACGAAAGTCACGACCGTCATCGAGCGCGCGCGCGACAACGGTTTTCCTCTGCTCGCCGCCATGGAACCTGAATAGGTAAAGGTGGGTCATAAGATTGATCGGGACTCGGGGCTCGGGGCTCGGCTGGGCTCGGAACTCGACAGGCTCAGGAAGCACCCCGGCACGTCTAGCACGCTGGCACTGTTCGCACACTGGCACTCTGGGACCACTGGCACTTTGGGCACCTAAAACATGTTCAGCCCCTCTCTTGAAATCGTCCTGACCGTCGCCTATCGCGAGGCGACGTCGCGCAGGCACACGCACCTCACGCTCGAGCACCTGCTCTATGCCCTGGCGCACGACCAGGATGGCGAGCGGATTCTCGCGGCGTGCGGCGCCGACCTGCCGCAGCTTCGTCGCGATCTCGACCGCTACCTCAACGATCAGATTGAGCAGTTCTCGCGCGGCCAGCAGAAAGAGCCGGAGCAGACGCTCGCTTTCAGGCGGGTGCTGCAGACGGCTGTGCTCCACGTCCAGAGCGCCGGGCGTCAGGAGGTCCAGTCAGGCGACGTGCTCGCGGCGACGCTGCAGCAGAACAAGTCGCACGCGGCGCAACTCCTCGCGGCGCACGGGGTGACGCGCCTCGACGTGCTTCAATACATCACGCACGGGATCAGCAAGACTCCGCACATCGAGCCGGGCAAGAGCGACGGCTCGGAGAGCCCCGATGCCGAGGCCGGCGGCGGCGAGCGCGGTGGCGCCAGCTCGCGCGATCCGCTGGGCGCATACGCCTCGAACCTGACGGCGCGTGCCAAGGCCGGCGAGCTCGATCCGCTGATCGGTCGCACCGATGAGCTGCAACGGACGATGGAGATCCTCTGCCGGCGCCGGAAGAACAACCCGGTGTTCGTTGGCGACGCGGGTGTCGGAAAGACTGCGCTCGCCGAGGGCCTCGCTGCCCGCTTGCTCGAGGAAGACATCCCCGAGCTGCTCGAGGGCGCGGAGGTATTCTCGCTGGATACCGGTGCGCTGCTCGCGGGCACACGGTTCCGCGGCGACTTCGAGGAACGGTTCAAGGCGGTCATCGCGGCGCTCTCGAAGCGGCCGATGCCGATCCTCTTCATCGACGAGATTCACTCCACCGTAGGCGCCGGCGCAACGACCGGCGGCACGATGGACCTCGCCACGCTGATCAAGCCGATCCTGACGAGCGGTCAGCTGCGCGTCGTCGGTTCGACCACGCACGAAGAGTTCAAGCATATCGAGAAGGACCGGGCGCTCGCCCGCCGGCTGCAGAAGATCGTCGTCGACGAGCCCTCGCATCAGGAAACCGTACGCATCCTGCAAGGACTCCGCTCCCGTTACGAATCGCACCATCGGGTGCGGTACACGGACGACGCCCTCGAGGCAGCGTCGAAGCTGGCGGCGCGTCATCTGCGCGACTACCGTCTGCCCGACAGCGCCATCGACGTCCTCGACGAGGCGGGCGCAAAGTCGCGGCTGTCGCGGCGCGTGAACCCGGACGCGGGCATTCAGCTCGAGATTGTGGAAATCGGCGCCCAGCAGATCGAAGAGGTTGTCGCACGCATGGCGCGCATTCCTGCGAAGCAGGCAACGTCGTCCGATCGCGACCGTCTGAAATCGCTCGAGGAGTCGCTCGGCCGCGTGGTGTTCGGCCAGGAGGAGGCCGTCAGTATCGTCGCGCGGGCGATCAAGCGCTCGCGGGCGGGGCTCGGCCAGCCGGAACGTCCGGCCGGGTGCTTCCTGTTCATCGGCCCGACCGGCGTGGGCAAGACGGAACTCGCCAAGCAGCTCGCGCTGCATCTGGGCAACGAGTTCATCCGCTACGACATGAGCGAGTACATGGAGAAGCACGCGGTCGCGAGGCTGATCGGTGCGCCTCCGGGGTACGTCGGCTTCGAGCAAGGCGGCCTGCTCGTGGATGCCGTGCGTCAGCATCCATACGCGGTGGTCCTCCTCGACGAAATCGAGAAGGCCCATCCGGACATCTACAACATCCTGCTCCAGGTCATGGACCACGCTACGCTGACGGACAACAACGGCCGCAAAGCCGATTTCCGCCAGGTGGTGCTGATCATGACGTCCAACGCCGGATCGCGGGAGCTCAGCGCCTCCAGCATCGGATTCTGGGAATCCAGTTCATCGGCGCGCGCGGTCGATGCGCGGCAGAAGTCTGCGCATCAGCGATCGAAACAGGCGGTCGAAAAAGTCTTCAGCCCGGAGTTCCGCAATCGTCTCGATGCGATAGTCTCGTTCGGGCCGTTGTCGCCCGAGGTGATGGAAACGATCGTCGAGAAGTTCATCCTCCAGCTGGAGGCGCAGCTCGCGGAACGGCGCGTGGCGATCACGCTCGAGCCCGAAGCGCGCGCCTGGCTGGCGCTGAAAGGTTACGATCCCGTCTACGGAGCCCGGCCGCTGGCGCGTGTGATCCAGACCGACGTGCGCGACCCGCTGACCGACGAAATCCTGTTTGGCAAGCTGGAAAACGGCGGAACGGTAACGATTAGTCTCGTCGACGACAAGCTCGAATTTCGCTTCGACGCCGCGGCACCTCTAAAGTCACCGGCCTCGGTTTAAACCCGGTAAACGCAACAAGCGATCCGTCCGAGTAGGCCCGACCTTCAGGTCGGGCGTGTTCGATAAACCCCGAAGCCAATTACGACGCGCGTATGTCCGACAAAGCAGACGACATCCCAGTCAAAGTCGTCGACCGCCGCTGGTGGGCGAACCCTGACGCCTCCGCAGCAGCGAGCGGCTCATCGTCCGGCTCGCTGAAGCCGACTTATGTCGAGGAACTCGAGCGCCGACTTGCCGAGAAGGAACGTGAGGCACAGGAGTACCTCGGCAAGTACCGCGCAGCCGCGGACGAATTCGAAAAGGCTCGGCTTCGGCTCCGGCGGGAGGTCACAAAGGACATCGAACGCGTCCGGCGGGAAGTGATCTCGGAACTTCTCGAAGTGCTCGACAACCTCGATCGCGCGATCGAGTCCGCGCGAAAGTCCGCGTCGCCTGACGATCCCCTGTTTCAGGGCGTCGAGCTTGTCCGCCGTCAGTTCGTCGCGAAGCTCGAGAGTCTGGGCGTAACCCTCATCGTTGCGGCCGATCAACCATTCGATCCGACGCTGCACGAAGCAATCACGTCGGTGCCGGCGCCGCCCGAACAGGAGGGCAAGGTGATGGGCGTCATCCGTCAGGGCTACCGCGTTGGCGACGACGTGCTCAGGCCGGCCGCTGTAGCGGTGGGAATAACTGCGACGGTTGCTCAGGAGTGATGAGGACCGTCAAGTCCCAACTGCCAACTCCCAACTCCCAAAGGCGAGCCGATCGTTGCAGCGGGGTCGGAAAACACTACCCGCTGCATCGCTCCGCTGGTTCGTTCTCACCCAGCTCGCTCGAGCGGCTCTCTTTGGGAGTGGGAGGAGGAGGTCAGGCGCTTAGACATCTCGCAAGTAATCAGCGGATCCACGCGCGCGGCGCGGCGGGCCGGTAGATAGCTCGCGATAGCGGCCGTGAGGACGAACAGCACGGCGCCGGTTGTGAGCGCCGTGACGTGTGCTCCGCCGGAGCCGTAGACCTGGGAAGCGAGAAGCGGCGCGAACAGCGCGGCGCACGCGCCACCAACCAGCGAACCAGCCAGCGCCAGAAGAATCCCCTGACGTGCGACCAGCCGTATCAGGTCTCCAGGCGCGGCGCCGAGCGCCAGTCGGACGCCGAATTCATGGCGGCGCCGTGCCACACTGTAGGCCATCACGCCGTACACGCCGACGGCAGCGATGATCAACGCCAGCAGCGCGGCGCCGCTGACGAGCCCGGCCAGGAAACGGCGCGGCGCGATGGACCGTGCGCTCATCTCCTCGAGTGTTCTGACCTGATAGATCGCGAGCTCCGGGTCCAGCCCGCGGACAATCGAGCGCACCTGCGCCAGCACGGCCGGCTCGCGGCTTCGCACGACGAGAAACGCGGACTCGTCAGCATGCTGTCCGAGGAGGTCGTAGACGCGTGGTTCCGGCGACATGTCCAGCCGGCGGTGGCGGACGTCTCCAACAACGCCTATGACCTCGTGCCAGTCAGCGTGATTCTCTGACGGCAGTCCGCAATAGATGCGCCGGCCGATCGCCGATTGCCCGTCAAAGAACTGGCGCTCGACCGATTCGCTGATGATCGAAACGTGGGGCCTCTTGAGATCGTCGTCGGAAAATTCGCGGCCGCGGAGAACCGGAATGCCCATGGCGGCGAAATAGCCTCGCGCGGCCAGTTGCCAGCGCACCGACGGCAGCTCGCTGAGCGGCTTCGACTGCCCGAACATCGACAGCGCGGAGCCGGCGTCCTGACCGCTGAGCGGCAGCGCGGAGGCCACACCGGCGTGCCTGACCGACGGCAGCTGTCGTGCCTCGTCGGCAAGCCTGGTGAAGAACGCCGCGATCGCGGCGCGCGTCGAATAGCGCGTCATCGGCAGCGCCACGCGGAGCGCCACACCATCCGACGCATCGAAGCCGCCCGGCGAGCGCAGCACAGCGACAAGGCTTGACGCGAGCACCGCGGCGGCTGACACGAGGACGACGGCTGCTCCAGTCTGCAGGATCACCAGGCCGCGGCTGAACGCGACCGCCGATCGCGGTGGAGTGCTTCGCGCATCGCGCAGCACATCGACAGATCCAGGCCGTGACGCCAGCAGTGCCGGGCCAATGCCGATCGCGATCCCGACGGCGATCGTGACGCCAAGTCCCACGACCATCAGCGGAAGACCGAACGGCGCTTCGAGCCGCGGAATCGATGCGCCTGTCGAGCGAACGAGCCACGTGTGCAGCCAGTACGCCAGCGTCATGCCCGCCGCGCCGCCCATGGAGGCGAGAAGCATGCTTTCGGTCAGCATCTGCCGCACCAGACGGGCGCGTCCCGCACCGAGCGCCACGCGGACCCCCATCTCGCGACGCCGCCACGTTGCGCGCGTCAGCAGCAGGTTCGCGACGTTGGCGCAGACCAGCAACAACACGGCTGCAACGGCGTATGAGGTCAGGCGCAGCGGCGACCGCACGTCGCCGACGATCTCTTCGAGCAACGGAATGGCGGTGAACTGGCGCCTGGCGTTCGTATCGGGATATGCCGCCGCCAGCTGCCGCCCTTTGGTGTCGAGGGATGCACGAGCCTGATCGAGCGTTGCCGACGCGGCCAGCCGGCCGATCACCTGATAGGTGTAGATCGATCGGCTCCGCGCCAGCGGGTGATCGCGGTTCGTGGGGATCAGCAGGTCGATCAGCGGATCGAGCTCGAGGGAGAACTCCGCGGGCAGCACACCAATCACGGTGTGTGGGACCTCGTCGAGCATGATCCGGCTGCCGACGACATTTCGATCGGCGGCAAACGACGCTCGCCACAGATGATCCGAGAGAATCGCCACGTCTCCACGGCCCGGCTCGCCTTCAGACGCCGCGAATGATCGCCCAAGTGCAGGTCGAACACGCAGCACGTCGAGAAAACCGGGCGTGACCTCGAATCCCGTGACCCTCACGGGCTCGGCGCGTCCCGCCATCGTCGCCGAATACCGCAGTACGGCCGCCACGTCCTCGAGCGGCCCGCGGTCACGCCGGATGTCCTCGAAATCCAGGTAGCTCAGCTCGTTTCCAAACCGGCCACGATCGTTGGTGGCGTGCAGCATCAAAAGGCGATCGGAGTCCGGGAACGGCAGGGGCGTCAGCAACACTGCGGCCGACAACGACAACACTGCTGTGGAAATGCCGATGCCGAGCGCGAGCGTCAGGACGACGACCGCACTGAACCCCGGTTGTGCGGCGACCATGCGGAAGGCCTGTCGAACATCGTGCGCCGCCCCGATCGCAACGCTCCGTCGTCGCGGAACTCCAGCCTCAAATGCCCGCGTTCCCGACAACCGCCGCGTATTCGTCGCCAGGTGCGCCAACTCCGACGCGACGAGCCCCCTCGCCTCTTCGGCCGACGCCCCACGAGCCATCGCCGATCGCCAGACTTCCTCTAAATGTTGGGCGAGCTCGTCGACAACCGCCGGCGCCGGAACCTGCGCACGCCTCTCGCGAAACGCTTCAACAACGAGTGTCTTCCAATTCTGCATATCCACCCCGCCCGCACGTGCGCACCTGCGCACCTGCGCACTCGCGCACTGCGCACTTTGCTAGGCCTGTTCAAAACCACAACAGGATCGACGCTGGCCGCGCGTGTCGCGGGGATCCAGCTTGCCGCGAGCGCCACGACACCAAGGAGGACAGCGATTGCCGTGAGGACCGTCGGATCTGACGGTGCGACCTCGAAGAGCAATCCCGTCAGTTGACGCGAGGCCAGACGCGCGCCGATCGCGCCAGCAACCACGCCGATGACGATCGGAACAGCTGCCCGTGTCACGACCAGCCGAATGACCGTCGCGCGTTTCGCGCCGAGGGCCATACGGATGCCTATCTCCCGCGTCCGCTGCGAGACGACGTAAGAGACCACACCGTAGACGCCGACGGCCGACAGCACGAGCGCGACGGCGGCAAAGAGAGCGAGCAGAAGCATCGGGAAGCGGCGCAACCCGACCGACTCGGCCACAACCTGCTCCATCGTGCGCACGCGCGACACCGGTTGATCCGGATCGATGCGGCGAAGCGACGCGCGAACGGACGTTGCGAGGCCGAGCGGTTCCGATGCGGACTTGACGGCGATCGTCATCACCGGCCACGCCGCCTGACTGTACGGACGGAAGAGTTCGCGGCGCGGCGTCGCATCGAGCCCGAAATGACGGACATCCGCGGACACCCCCACGACGGTCATCCAGGTCGAATTCGAGTTGATGTCGCCGAGCTTGATCCGCGATCCGATTGGGTCGGCGTTCGGCCAGTACGTCGCTGCGGCCGTCTCGTTGATGATGGCCACCGGCTGCGCGCTGGTAGCGTCGGCGTGCGTGAAATCGCGGCCTCTGACCATCCTGATGCCAAGCGTCGTGAAGTAACCCGGACATGTGAGCCGGTAAGAGGCGTGCGGCCCTTGCTGTGGCGGGAATGAGCGTCCGTCGATGGCAAATCCACGGCTGGCGTTGGCGCCGCTCAAAGGCAGGTGGCTGATCGCCCCGGCCGCGACGACACCTGGCAACGAACCGACCTCACGCTGGACATCCTGGCAGAACGTCGTGCGCTCAGGCTGGCCGTAGGTATCGGCCTGAGGCAGGGCGATGTCCATGAGCAGCATGTTGCTGGCATCGAGCCCCGGATCGATCGCCATCAGTCGGCCGACGCTCTTGATCATCAGCCCGGCGCCGGCCAGGACGATGATCGCCAGCGCAACCTCGACTGCCATCAGCGCATTTCTGAAGATGGGGAGGCGCGAGGTCCCTCCCCGGTCGCCGGACTTGAGCGCCGCGCCTGGATCCGAGCGCGTTGCTGCGAACATCGGCGCCAGGCTGAAGACGATTCCGGTCACGAGTGCGAGCGCAAAGGTGAACGCCAGCGTCCCCGCGTGAATGGGAATGCTGCCCGCCGCCCGGAAAGGCGCGAACTTGATAGACGCCGGCAGCTGGCTCGCCATCGCCGACGTCGATGCCCACGCGAGCAGGGCACCGGCGGCCCCACCGGCCAGCGCGAGGACGAGCCCTTCGGCAAGGATCTGCCCGGCCAGGCGGCCGCTGCCGGCCCCTAAGCGCTCGGCGGATCGAAAACTCCCGCTGACGTATCGACGCCTGCGCGAGCAACAGGTTCGCGACGTTGACACATGCGATCAACGCCACCAGCACGACGGCGCCCTGGAGCATCAACAGGGTCGTGCGCACCGACCGGACACCGAATTCGTCAAGACGGGTGATCGTCGCGCTCTCGTCGTGGTTCTCCTCGTACTCCGACGACAACTGGCGGCCGATCGCTTCAACCTCTGCTTTCGCCGACTCGTAGTCGACGCCGTCCACGAGGCGGGCGGCGGTCGTGAACGAGTGCGCGTCGCGGAGCCCATCACGATCGGTGAAGTGGATGGGAACCCAAATCGCATGACGATCCTGTGTGAAGCGAAACGCCGGCGGCATCACTCCCACGATCTCGAATGGCCGGCCGTTCAGCCGCATCGTCTGGCCGATGATGTCGCGCCGTGACGAATAGCGCCGCCGCCACAAGCTGTCGCTGATGACGACGACATCGTTGCCGGGCAGATCCTCGGCTGGGGTGAACACACGTCCGAGCTGTGGTGCCACGCGAAGCATCGGGAAGACGCTGGCGGATATCCGCATGCCGGGCACCTGCTCGGGCTCGCCATCCCCCGCAATGTTGAACGTCTTGTATTCCCAGATTGCCGTGCTTTCGAAGGATTTGGCACGCGCGGCCAAGTCACGGTAGTTCGGTGCCGAAACGATGAAGATGTCGTCGGGATCAGTTGCGGCGCGCTCCCACACCATCACCAGGCGATCGCTCTCGGGGAACGGCAGCGGGTCGAGCAGAACCGCCTGAATCACGCTGAAGATGGCGGTGTTCGCGCCGACGCCCAGGGCGAGCGTCAAGACGGCAACGGCCGTGAACCCGGGACGAGCGATGAGAAGCCGCACGCCATGGGCACAATCGCGCGCGAACACGCGAACGACTCGCAATCTGCCCGGAGATGGCGGTTCGACTGCTGGGAGCCTGGGCGCTCGTCTCAGGCGGTTGCTTCGCGCCGCGTCGATGACCGCCTGAATGTCGGCGAGCTCACGCTCGACCGCCGCACGGCTGTCCTCTGCCGAATGTCCGGCAGCCGTCAGGTTCCTGACCATCTCCTCGACGTGCTCGCTCACCTCGTCAACGACCTCGTCGTCGACGTCCATCCCCTGCACGCGCGCCCGTACAACCGCTTTCCAATCAGGCATATCTACTCACGTGCTGACGTGCTGACGTGCTCACGCATGACGAATTCCCGCGACTCTCGCGAGTGCGCCCATGAACTCGGCCCACCGGTTCCGCTGGCTCTGAAGGACGCGCCGGCCATCGGCGGTGATCCGGTAAAAACGTTTGCGCCGCTGCCCCGTCTTCTCGACCCAGCGGCCCTGGATCAACCCGCGCCGCTCGAGCTTGTAAAGCATCGGGTACAGCGAAGCGATGTGAAACTTCAGCACGCCGCCGGAGCGCTCTTCGATCAGCTTCCCGATCTCGTAGCCGTGCCGCGCGCGGTCTTCGACCAGCGCCAGCACCAGCAGCTCCGCGCTCCCCTTGCGAACGTCCTGCTCCATATGGTCATTGGACATATGTGCAGAACATACATATGTCGCGTGCCCATGTCAATTCCTGGCACGCGCTGTCGTGGTTCGTGGTTCGTGTCTCGTCGCAAGGGCAGCCTCGGAACGTGCGGACTTGAAATGCCGATCGGCGAGACACGGACTACGAGCTACGGACCACGGCAAGAAACAAAGTTTTTGGTAAGATTCCCCAATGCCAATCTTCGAATACCGGTGTGACGACTGTGGATCCGCATTCGAGGCGTTCGTGACGGCTGAACGCGTGGCGGCGTGTCCGTCATGTCAGGGCCGAAACCTGGCCAAGCTTCTCTCTGTTCCTGGGATGGTTGGCGGCGGAGATGGGTACGAGCAGCCGTTCGGAACCGGCCTTCCCGGCCGGAAGCTGCGGCGCCGGCGGCGCCGGGTGTCCCTGCCGGACTAACTGACGCATCTCCGGCGCTCGGGACTCGGGACTCGGCTCAGTCTCGGATCGACTCGACGACTGACGACTGACAGACGGTCAACCGACTAACAAGAATCCCCGACTAAAAACCATGTATTCGCGCGAAGAAGTCAAAGCCATCACCGACAAGGTGATGAACATGACGAAGGCTGAGGGTATCGAGGTCGAATTCTCCGGCGGCGAGCGTTCGGCGACCAGGTTTGCCAACTCGAACATCACGGCAAACATGGTGCAGTTCGATCGCAATCTCAGCATCACGGTCTACAAGGGATTGCGTTCGGCAACCGCATCGACTCGCGAGTTCGACGATGGGTCGTTGAAGCAGGCGGTCGAGGATGCCGAGAAGCGCGCCGAGACCGCGCGTGAGAACAAGGATGCGGCGCCGCTGCTCGGCCCTCAGGACTACCTCGCGGTCGACGCCGTCCTTCCGAGCGCCGTCAACTTCGGTCCTGCCGAGCGCGCGCAGATGGTCAAGCAGAGCCTCGACATCTGTCAGAAGAAGGGCGTCATCGGCTCGGGCTACATCCCGAAGAATCACCAGACGACCTGCACGGCGAACTCGAAAGGACTGTTCGCGTACTACCAGTACGCGGACGCGAGCTTCATCCTGACGTGCAGAACTCCTGACGGCGGCGGCTCGGGATGGGCGGGGCTGACGGGCGTCAAGGACGTCACGCGTCTCGATGCCGCGAAACTGACGGAAGTGGCCGCCGACAAGGCGGTGAAAAGCCAGAAGCCACGCGCCGTCGAGCCCGGCCGCTACACCGTCATCCTGGAGCCTCGAGCCAACGCGCGATTTCTCTCGTTGATGATGGGCATCTTCAACGCCCGCGGTGCGGAAGGTCCGGTCGGCAACTACTTCTCAGGCAAGGAACCGGGGACGAGCAAGGTCGGCGAGAAGCTGTTCAGCGAGCAGTTCACGCTGAAGAGCGAAGTCGGCAACCAGATCCTGCGACAGACGCCGATCGGGCCGGACAACATGGCCGCGCAGCCGATTACCTGGATCGAAAAGGGTGTGCTCAAGAACCTGTTCTACGACCGGCAGTGGGCGCGGCGGCAGAAGAAGGAGCCGACGCCGACGAGCACGAACATGAGCCTCGTGATGGAAGGCTCGAACATGACGGTGGACGAGATGGTGAAGTCGACCAAGCGCGGTCTGCTCGTCACTTTCTTCTGGTACATCCGCGCCGTGGATCAACCGACGCTGCTGAACACCGGCATGACGCGCGACGGGCTCTTCCTGATCGAGAACGGCGAGATCACCGGCCCGGTTCAGAACTTCCGCTGGAACATGTCGCCGCTCGTTGGCTACAACAACATCACCGCCGTCGGCCAGCCGGTGTCGATTCACACCGGGGAGTCGTATGACGGTCCGGGCACGGCGCTCGTGCCACCGGTTCGGATCGAAGATTTTTTCATGACGTCCGCGTCGCCGGCAGTGTAGGCCCGACCGTGCGCACGTCGCGCGAATGCGCTACGTGCGAACTCGCACGTAGCCTTGGCGGAGGCGGTAAGGTCGGACGTGCACGTGATGCACGTCGCACGTGACAGAGGAACCATGAAACGCAGGGACTTTGTCAAGACCATGGCGATGTCGGGTGCGGCCGTTGCGGCTAGTGACCTGATCGCGGATCTGCTCGCGCAGACGCCGCAAGGCAAGGTGCTCGAGTCGAAGTTCAAGGGCATGTCGGACGTGGCGCTCGCCGAAGGGAAGCGGCTGGGATGCACGTATGCGGACATCCGCTTCACGCGCAGTACCAACCTGGGCGTCAACGCCAGCGGCGGGAACCGCGATTTCGAGGAATTTGGTGGAGGCGGTGGCGGTGGACGCGGCGGCGGCCGGGGTGGCGGGCGCGGAGGTGGTGGCGGCTTCGGGGGCGGTGGCGCCGCGGCTGGAACGGGGGCGGCGGGGTTCGGCGTTCGCGTGATTCACAGCGGCGTCTGGGGGTTCGCCAGCAGCCCGATCGTGACCGACGACGAGATCCGGCGGATCACGAGGATGGCGACGGAGGTGGCCAAGGCGAGCGCGATCGCCAAGCGCATGGACGTCAGGCTGGCTCCGGTGCCCGCGTTCCAGGAGTACTGGGCGACGCCGATCCAGAAGGATCCTTCGAAGGTCTCCCAAGAGGAACGCCAGGCCCTCGTCCAGGCCGTCGTCGACGCCGTGATCAAGACGAAAGAGGTCACGAACGTCAGCGCGTCGGTTCAACTCGAGCACGAATGGAAGTACTTCGCGAGCAGCGAGGGCTCCTATATCGAACAGGAAGTGTGGTCGACAACGCCGTCGTTCACGGTGACCGCGCGCAAGGACGGGGAGACGCGATCGCGCACCTTCAACGGCATACCGATGACCGGCGGCTGGGAGGTCGCAGAAGCGGCAGGTCTGCTCGAGAATGCAGAACGCATCGCCGCCGAAGCGGTCGAGTTCTGCACGGCGAAGCCGATCGAGATGGGCGTCAAGGATCTGATCCTGACGCCGTCGCACGCGATGCTGACGATTCATGAGATCGTCGCGCACGCGACAGAGCTCGACCGTATTCTCGGCTACGAGGCGAACTACGCCGGCACGAGCTTCGTGAAACTGTCCGATCTGGGCAAGCTGAAGTACGGTTCGAAGCTCTTCAACGTGACCGCGGATCGCACCATCCCCGGCGGCGTCGGCACGATTGGATTCGATGATGATGGCGTGAAGACGCAGGAGTGGCCGATCGTGCGCGAGGGCATCCTCGTGGGGTTGCAGACGAATCGCGAAATGGCCCACTTCATCGGCGAAAAAGAGAGCCGCGGCTGCACGTCCGCGAGCTCGTGGCGCGACTACCCGTTCCTGCGCATGCCCAACGTGCACGTGGATGCGGGCCCGCCCGGATCGCCGACCCCGGAGGAGATCATCGCGGATACGAAGGATGGCGTCCTCATCGACGGCCGCGGCAGCTATTCCATCGATCAGCAGCGCTACAACGGGCAGTTCGGCGGCAACGCGTTCTGGGAGATCAAGAACGGCAAGAAGACGCGGATGGCCACCAACGTGACGTACAACGCGATCACCACCGACTTCTGGGGCAACCTCGACGCCATTTCCGGCAAGGAATCCTGGCGGATGTTCGGCACGGGCGGCGATGCGAAAGGTCAGCCGACGCAGACCAACAGCATCTCGCACGGTTCTCCGTGGCTGCGTATCCGCAAAATCCTGGTCGGCGCGGCCTACGCCTGATGCTTCAGGGGACGGCCATACGGGCCGTCCCTCAATTCCAGCACTTCGTCAATCCTCCCAGCGCCATACATCACGAATTAACGGCAGACTCGTCCCTAAATACTGCTGAGTCAAGCTGATAGCCGCTCTACTATTGGACAGTACCGGTGTTGACTGCGTACTGTTTTCGACAGTATGGTCCCGCCAACGGGATCTCGGAACGCAAGGGAGGAAACGTTCCATGAAGCAGTATGTCCGTTTCATGCTCGCAGGGTTCGTGTGCACCCTGCTGGCAGTCGTCACCAGCACACCTGCGTTCGCCCAGGGAGGCGGCGCAACCACGTCACTGTCGGGAACAGTGACGGACACCTCGGGCGCCATCATTCCGGGCGCCAGCGTCACGGTCAAGAACAACGCGGTCAGCACGGAATACACGGCTGTGACGAACGAGAGCGGCGCGTTCACGGTGCCGTCGATCGATCCGGGCAGCTACACCGTGACTGTCGCGCTGATGGGATTCAAGACCGCCGTCCTCAACGACGTGCGAGTCAGCGCGGCGACCCCAGCCACGATCAAGGTCGCTCTCGAAGTCGGCGGGCTCGAAGAGACCGTCGTCGTCCAGGGCGGCAGCGAAATCATTCAGACGCAGTCAGCCGCCGTGACGTCCACGATCGATACCAACCAGATCCTGAAGCTTCCGACCGGAAGCCGCAGCGCGCTGGAGTTCGTGACGACCCTGCCAGGCGTCAACACTCCCGCGGGCAGCCGCGATTCCACAATCAATGGATTGCCGCAGAGCTCGATCAACATCACCATTGACGGTGTCAGCGCTCAGGACAACTGGCTGAAAACGACTGACGGGTTCTTCGCGCGCGTCAGCCCGCGTCTGGACGCGATCGAAGAAGTCACGGTCAGCTCTGCCGCCCAGGACGCTGCCAATACCGGGCCAGGGCGCCGCGCAGATTCGCTTCGTCACCCGCTCGGGCAGCAACAACTTCAGCGGCAGCGCCTACTACTATCTGCGTCACTACAAGCTCGACGCCACCGACTGGTTCAACAATCGGGACAATATCGCGCAGGACGAGGAGAAACTCTTCCAGCCTGGCGGCCGTGTAGGCGGACCGATCGTGATTCCGGGACTGTTCAACGGCCGCGACAAGGCGTTCTTCTTCGTCAACTACGAGGAGTCGCGCTCGCCCGGTCAGAACACGGAGACCCGCACAATCCTGCACCCTCTGGCGGAGCAGGGGATCTTCCGGTGGACGTCCGGCGGCGTCACGCGGCAGCTCAATCTGCTGCAGCTCGCGGCGCAGAACGGTCACCTTTCCACGCTCGACCCCACGATCTCCCGTTTGCTCGGCGACATCCGGACGGCCTCGACCGGCCCGAATACGGACCTGGTCGATCTCACCGATCCGCTGCAGCAGCAGCTGACGTACCAATACGACACGAAGGGCGTCAACAAGTATCCGACGTGGCGCGTGGACGTGAACCTCACCAGCAACCATCGGCTTGTCCACATCGATGAACTACACCGACCTGGTGTCGTCACCGGACACGACGAACAACCGCGAGCCGAACTTCCCGGGTTTCCCGAACACCGGGGATCAGATCTCGGACCGCTACACGATCCAGGGCACTCTGCGGTCCACGCTGGGCGCCAACCTGGTGAACGAGCTGCGCATCGGCCGCAGCGGCGGCGCGACGCTGTTCTCGCCGCAGATCAACGTCAATCAGTTCCAGGGCACGTCGGTCGCCGATCAGGGCGGATTTCTGCTCGACATCAACGGCGACTTCCTGGGCATCACCAACGCCGCATCGACCGGCAGCTACAGCGCACGCGAAGCCGGGACGCGAATTGTCGAGAACACGCTGAACTGGCTGAAGGGTTCGCACAGCATCCAGATGGGCGGCGCATTCACCAATGCCGTCGTGTGGATCGAGAACCAGCAACGAGTGCCGACGATTACGTTCGGCGTCGACTCCAACGATCCAGCCAATGCCATGTTCTCGACGGCGAACTTCCCCAACGCGTCGACCGCGCAGCTGAACGACGCGCGCGAGCTGTATGCCACCCTCGTGGGCCGCGTGAACCGGATCAACGGCGAGCTGCGGCTCGACGAGGACACCGAGGAATACCAGTATGGCGGTCTCGGCCGGCAACGAGCGCGGCTGCGTGAGTGGGGCTTCTTCATCGCCGACACGTGGCGCTGGAAGCCGAACTTCACGCTGAACCTCGGCCTGCGTTACGAGCTGCAGCAACCGTTCACCGCGCTGAACAACAGCTACTCGTTCGCAACGATTGAGGACGTCTGCGGACCATCGGGCGTCGCACCGAACGGTGGCTGCAATGTGTTCCAGCCAGGGGCGCAGCCGGGCATCCACGGCGTCTTCTCGCAGTTCAACGAGGGACAATCTGCGTATAACACCGACCGGAACAACTTCGCGCCGAGCATTGGCTTCGCGTGGACCCTCGGTGGCAGCTCGGGGATGCTCGGTCCGCTGTTCGGCCGTGAGGAAGGCGACAGCGTTCTTCGCGCCGGCTACACGCTCGCCTACGAACGCCCGGGCATGTCCGACTTCGCCACGGCGATCGACGACAACCCCGGGATCTCGCAGACGGCCAACCGTAACAACACCCTCGGCAACCTCGGAACTCCCGGAACGGTCCTGCTGCGCAACACCGCCGACCTTGGGCCTCCGGCGTTCGCGCCCGTCCGTGTGTATCCGATGACCGACGTGGTCACCGGCGACATCATGACGTTCGACCAGAACCTGCAGGTGCCATACGCGCAAACATGGACGGCCGGCTGGCAGCGAAAGCTGACCGGCGACATGGCGTTCGAAGCCCGATACGTCGGCTCGCGCTCGCTGCAGAGCTGGCAGACCTACAACTACAACGAGATCAACTCGTTGAGAACGGATTCCTCGACGAGTTCCGTGCTGGCGCAGCGGCAACCTGCAGGCCCACGTGGCGGCGGGATGTGGCGGTGCCGGGAACGCCTGCTCCTTCGCGTATCGTGGCGCCGGAACCGGAACCTCGCCGCTGCCGACCTTCCTCGCCTATTTCAACGGCCGGAATGATGCGTCGAACACGGCGGCGTATGGTGGCGCGAACTGGACCAGCTCGACGTTCCAGGCGTTCCTCGCCGCGCGAAACCCGAACCCCTTCGGCATGGTCACCAACGCCGACAACACAGGGCTGATCAACAACACAGGCCGGCTGTCGAACGCGATCACCGCGGGCCTTCCAGCCAACTTCTTCGTGGCAAACCCCGACTATCTCGGCGGCGCCGAAGTGGTCTCCAACGGCGGGTACACGAAGTACAACTCCATGCAGCTCGAGCTCCGCAAACGGCTGTCGCAAGGGTTCTCGTTCCAGGGCAGCTACGTGCTGGGTCTCGCGGACTCCTCGGAACGCTACTCGCTGCGCACACCACGACGGACGGTCGATCAGTCCGGAACGGTCGGCGGAGTGAGGCACGCCCTCAAGGCGAACTGGACCTACGAGCTGCCCTTCGGCCAGGGCCGCCGATTCGCCGGCAACGCCAGCGGCCTGGTCGACCGGTTGATCGGCGGATGGTCGCTCGACGGCATCGCGCGGATCCAGAGCGGGCAGTTGCTCGACTTCGGCAACGTGCGCCTGGTCGGGATGTCGACGAACGAGTTGCGCGACTCCTTCAAGCTGCGGTTCGATGATGCCGGTCGCGTCGTCTACATGCTGCCGCAGGACATCGTCGACAACACCGTCAAGGCCTGGAACGTGAGCCCCACGTCGGCGACGGGCTACAGCAACCTCGGCGCACCCGAGGGTCGGTACCTGGCGCCTGCAAACGGACCTGATTGCATCGAGATCGCTCAGGGCGAGGACATCAACAACGGGTTCGGCGACTGTGGCACGAACAACCTCGTGGTCACGGGTCCGAGGCTGGTCCGTTTCGACATCGCCGCGGTGAAGCGAGTGCCAATCAAGGGCCGGGTCAACTTCGAGTTCCGCGCCGAGCTGCTCAACGCGTTCAACCACCCGTGGTTCAGCCCGGTGACGGGTGCCGACGACGACGGTTTGTTCAGCGACGCGGACGAGTTCCGTGTGTCGGAGCTCGAACTCGGCGCGCGTGAAGTGCAGTTGATCTGGCGCATCAACTGGTAATACCGACCTGCGCGGGCGCCCCTCGGGTCGCCCGCGCAGTGTCACCCCCGGCTCGCCAACTCCCTCCTGGCTTCTTCCTTTTCGAAAATGTCGTTAGGGGCGTGCGGATTAGCGCCCCGCGACGATTGATGCCGCGCACAGCTCATCCTCATTTCATCACGACATACGCCACGTATACAGCGTCGTTCGTCCCTATCTTCCGGCAGTTAAAACCGATATCCCTAAATACTGTTGGACAGTACCGGTGTTGACGACGTAGTGTATCGCCGAGTAACGTCGCAGCCAATTTCGCGATACGTGTCGGAACGCAAAGGGAGGAAACGTTCCATGAAGCAGTACGTCCGTTTGCTGCTTGCCATGTTTGTGCTGAACATGGCGACAGCTGTCAGCCCCACGCCTGCGCTCGCCCAGGGAGGCGGCGCAACCACTTCACTGTCGGGAACAGTGACAGACACCTCGGGCGCCATCATTCCGGGCGCCAACGTCGGTATCAAAAGCAACGCCACGTCGACGGCATTCAACGCCGTCACCAACGAGAGCGGCTTCTTTACGGTGCCATCTATCGATCCCGGGTCGTATACAGTGACGGTGACGCTGATGGGCTTCAAGACCGCCGTCCTCAACGACGTGCGAGTCAGCGCGGCGACGCCAGCCACGATCAAGGTCGCGCTCGAAGTCGGCGGACTCGAAGAGACCGTCGTCGTCCAGGCCCGCAGTGAAATCGTCCAGACGCAGTCAGCGGCCGTAACGTCCACGATCGATGCCAATCAGATCCTCAAGCTGCCGACCGGAAGCCGGAGCGCGTTGGAATTCGTGACGTCCCTGCCAGGCGTCAACACCCCAGCGGGCAGCCGCGACTCCACGATCAACGGTTTGCCGCAGAGCTCGATCAACATCACGATCGACGGCGTCAGCGCCCAGGACAACTGGTTGAAGACGACTGACGGCTTCTTCGCGCGCGTCAGCCCGCGGCTCGATGCGATTGAAGAAGTGACGGTCAGTTCTGCAGCGCAGGACTCAGCGAACACCGGCCAGGGCGCCGCGCAGATCCGTTTCGTGACCCGCTCGGGCAGCAACAACTTGAGCGGAAGCGGCTATTTCTACCTCCGTCACTACTCGCTCGACGCGACCGACTGGTTCAACAACCGCGACGGCATCGCGCAGGACCAAGAGAAGCTGTTCCAGCCCGGCGGCCGCGTCGGCGGGCCGATCGTGATCCCGGGGTTGTTCAACGGCCGTGACAAGGCGTTCTTCTTCGTCAATTACGAGGAGTCGCGCTCGCCCGGTCAGGAAACAGAGAACCGGACAATTCTCCACCCGACCGCGCAGCAGGGAGTGTTTCGCTGGACCTCGGGTGGCGCCACCCGGTCGGTCAACCTGCTGAACCTCGCTGCGCAGAACGGTCAGCTGTCTTCGATCGATCCGACGGTCGCCCGTCTGCTCGCCGACATCAACAGCGCCGCGAACAGCTCTGGACAGACGGTGACCGACCTCACCGATCCGATGCTGCAGCAGATGAACTATCAGTACGAGAGCGAGGGGGTCACCAAGTATCCGACGTTCCGCGTTGACGTGAACCTCTCGCAGAACCATCGCCTGTCGACGTCGATGAACTACACCGATCTCGTGTCGACGCCGGACACGACCAACAACCGCGAGCCTCAATTCCCCGGCTTCCCGAACACCGGCAGCCAGGTTTCGGATCGCTACACCCTCCAGGGCACGCTGCGGTCGACGCTCGGGGCCAACCTGGTCAACGAACTGCGCATCGGCCGCAGCGGCGGCGCCACGCTGTTCTCGCCAGAGATCGGCCCAGGGCAGTTTTCGGGGACATCGGTCGCCGATCAGGCCGGGTTCGCGCTCGACATCAACGGCGACTTTCTCGGCATCAGCAACCCCTACGGGACCGGCAGTTACAGCGCGCGTGAGGCGGGCACGAAGATCGTCGAGAACACGTTGAACTGGCTGAAGGGCTCGCACAGCATCCAGCTGGGCGGCGCATTCACGCAGGCCGACGTCTGGATCGAAAACCAGCAGTACGTGCCGACGATGACGTTCGGCGTCGACGCCAACGATCCCGCGAACGCGATGTTCAACACGACGAACTTCCCCAACGCGTCGACGGCCCAGCTGAACGACGCGCGGGAGCTGTACGCAACGCTGGTCGGGCGCGTTCTCGCCATCAACGGCGAACTGCGACTCGACGAGAACACCGACGAGTATCAATACCTGGGACTGGGCGTTCAGCGCGCCCAGCTTCGAGATTGGGGCTTCTTCGTCGCCGACACCTGGCGCTGGAAGCCGAACTTCACGATCAACATGGGCCTGCGCTACGAGCTGCAGCAGCCGTTCACGGCGAAGAACAACAGCTACTCGTTCGCGTCGATTGAGGACGTGTGTGGACCGTCGGGCGTCGCACCCAACGGCGGGTGCAATCTGTTCCAGCCGGGCGTGCAGCCGGGGATCCACGGCGTGTTCTCGCAGTTCAACGAGGGGACGGCGGCGTACAACACCGATCGCAACAACTGGGCGCCGAGTGTCGGATTCGCCTGGACGTTGCCGCCGAGCAACGGCATTCTTGGATCGCTCATGGGCCGCGAGGATGGCGACAGCGTCATTCGTGCCGGCTATACATTGGCCTACGAGCGGCCTGGTATGGCGGACTTCGCAACGGCGATCGACGACAACCCGGGTATCTCGCAGACGGCGAACCGGAACCACAGCCTCGGCAACCTGGGCACGCCGGGCTCGGTCCTACTGCGCAACCAGGCCCAGCTCGGACCGCCGGCGTTCGCACACGACGCGGATCTACCCGATGACCGACGTGGTCACGGGCGACATCATGACGTTCGATCCGCGCCTCCAGACCCCGTACGCCCAAACCTGGACGGCCGGTTGGCAGCGCAAGCTGACCAACGACATGGCGGTCGAGGCACGCTACGTGGGCAGCCGCTCACTCCACAGCTGGCAGACCTACAACTACAACGAGACCAACATCGTCGAGAACAACTTCCTCAACGAGTTCCGTCTCGCGCAGCAGAACCTGCAGGCGCACGTCGCGGCTGGATGCAGCGGCACTGGCAGCAACGCGTGCACGTTCGCGTATCGCGGCGCCGGGACCGGCACCTCCCCGCTACCGACGTTCCTCGCCTACTTCAGCGGGTCGAGGGACGCGTCCAACACCGCGGCCTACTCCGAGCACGAACTGGACCAGCGCGACGTTCCAGGCGTTCCTCGCGGCCCGCAACCCAAACCCGTATGGCATGGTCACCAACGGCGACAACACCGGCTTGATCAACAACGCCACGCGGCGTACGAACGCGCTGAATGCGGGACTGCCGGCGAACTTCTTCGTCGCCAACCCCGATTACCTCGGCGGCGCCGAAGTCGTCGGCAACGGCGGCTACACGAAGTACAACTCGCTGCAGCTCGAACTGCGGAAGCGGCTGTCGAACGGGTTCTCGTTCCAGAGCAACTACGTGTTCGGCAAGGCGGACATCTCGGAGCGCTACTCGCTGCGCACGCCGCGCAAGAAGGTCGAACAGTCGGGCACGGTCGGCGGCGTCACGCACGCCCTCAAGGCCAACTGGACCTACGAGCTGCCCTTCGGTCAGGGTCGTCGATGGGGTGGCGACGCCAGCGGCTTCGTCGATCGTCTGATCGGCGGCTGGTCGTTCGACGGAATCGCCCGGATTCAGTCGGGGCGTCTGCTCGACCTCGGCAACCGCCGCCTGGTCGGAATGACGGCTGACGAGCTGGGCAAGGCCTTCAAACTGCGGTTCGATGATGCCGGGAAGGCAGTCTACATGCTGCCGCAGGACATCATCGACAACACCGTGCGGGCGTTCAGCGTGAGCGCCACGTCCGCCAGCGGCTATAGCGGTGAAGCACCGACGGGACGATACATCGCGCCGGCAAACGGCCCCGATTGTATCGAGATCGCACAGACGGCGGCCGACAACGGGTTCGGCGACTGCGGCGTTGGCAGCCTCATCGTCACGGGCCCCACTCAGATCCGGTTCGACTTGAGCGCGGTGAAGCGAGTCCCGATCAAGGGACGCGTCAACTTCGAGTTCCGCGCCGAGCTGCTGAACGCGTTCAACCATCCGTGGTTTACACCGGTGCTCGGTATCGGGAACGACCCGGACGACTACCGCGTCGAATCCACGAACGGCGCGCGCGAAGTCCAGCTTGTCTGGCGTATCAACTGGTAAATCCGACAATCGCGCGGGCTTCTTCGGGGGCCCGCGCGACAACACCCAACCTCCAACTCCCAACTCCCAAAGGAAATCGATCGAGAGAGCGGGGTGGAAATCGTACCAAACTAGGTAGTTTGGTACGATTTCCACCCCGCTCTCTCGATCGGCTCTGCTTTGGGAGTTGGGAATTGGGCGTTGGGAGTTGACGCCCGCTGAAGGCATAATGGCCTTTCCAGATCACGAGGAGAAAGTGCAATGCCTGAAGCAGCCGTGAGCAAGACCATCGAATCGCGTGGCTACGTCCATCCCGAGGTGCTCGTGTCGACGGACTGGGTCGAGCAGCATCTGAACGACCCCTCCGTCCGGCTCATCGAGTCCAACGAAGATACGTTGCTCTACGCATCGGGGCACGTGCCGAACGCCGTGCACGTGGACTGGACGTCGGACCTGAACGATCAGCTGCGCCGCGACTACATCACCCGTGAAGGCTTCGAAAAGCTGATGTCACGCATCGGCGCCACGAAGGACACCACTGTCGTCTTCTACGGCGACAAGAACAACTGGTGGGCGTGCTATGCGTTCTGGGTGTTCCAGCTCTTCGGTCACACGAACGCACGCGTGATGGACGGCGGCCGCGTCAAGTGGGAGAAAGACAAGCGGCAGGTGACGAAGGACGTCCCGCAGTTCGCCGCGACGACCTACAAGTCGCAGGAACGCGCAGATGCGAAGCACCGGGCGTTCCGCGACGAAGTGATGTCGCACATGCAGTCCAAGGGGCAGCTCGTCGACGTCCGCAGCCCCGAGGAATACGCCGGCACGCGTCTGCACATGCCGGACTATCCGAACGAAGGCGCGCTGCGCGGCGGTCACATCCCAGGCGCCAAGAGCGTGCCCTGGGCCCGCGCGATCAACCCCGAAGACGGTACGTTCAAGACCTCGGATGAGCTGAAGAAGATCTACTGCGAGGAAAAGCAGCTGGCGCCAGACAAGGCCACGATTGCCTACTGCCGCATCGGCGAGCGCAGCAGCCACACGTGGTTCGCCCTGAAGTACCTGCTCGGCTTCCAGAACGTCCGCAACTACGACGGGTCCTGGAGTGAGTGGGGGAACATGGTCAACGTGCCAATCGAGAAATAACACCGTACCGTGGTCCGTGATCCGTGGTCCGTGTCTCGCCGTTCGGCTGGGTTGTGGTCGAGGTCGACCGGCGAGACACGGACCACGAGCCACGGACTACGGCTTTGACGCGTTCTTCGCCAGCGTCTGCACCGCCTGCACCATCGCCATCAAGCCCCATTCCCTTTCCCATCGAGATGTTGCGACGGAAGATCCGTTCGACGATGTCGGACGAAACGTTGGCGATCTCGGACGCCGGCAGACCCGACAGCGTGCGATCGAGGATAGAGGCCAGCGCCCGCGCCGACACACCCGACGGGTTCTCCACGGCGAAGTAGAGCTGCAGAGTGCCGTCGGGCTGCTTCAACGCCCACACGTAGGCTTCGGATTCGCACTGCGGCACCTGGTGGTCCTTCGGAAAAGGCCGCGTGGCGACCTCCTTCGGGACCTCGCGAAACTTGTCGGAATAGCTGAGCAACATCGACGTTCGATCGCTCTGGTCCGGAAACATGTCGAAGGTCTCGAGCAGGTCCTGCAGTTTCTGGGGCATTTCAGCCATCTTCGGAATCCAAGGCTAGTGCAGAGTGAGAGTGCACTCGTTCAATCATAGACGCTGCCTCGCCTCTGCGATCCTCGCGAGCGCGATGCCGGCCGCGACCGTGACGTTGAGGGAATCGACCGCGCTGCCGACCGGAATGCGGACGCGGTAGTCCGCCGCCTCGAGCAAAGGCCTGCTCAGGCCGGCGCCTTCCGCGCCTACCAGGACGAGCAGACGATCGATGCCTGGCCGTTGAACGAACGCCGACAGCGGTTCAGCCGTAGGGCCTGGCGTCAGCGCCACGATGCGGTAGCCCGTCGCGCGAAGCCTGCCGAAAGCAGCCGGCCAGTCCTCAATCATGGCGAATGGCAGATCGAGAACGGCCCCCATCGACGTGCGGATCGACTTCCGGTAGAACGGATCGGCCGTGCGCGTGTCGACGAGGACCGCGGACACCCCAAGCGCCGCAGCGGTGCGGAAGAGGCCGCCGACATTGTCCGGGTTGCCAACGGCTTCGAGGCCGAGTAACAAACCGTCCGTCGCCACATCATCAACCGCGGGCGGAACGTCTCGGGCGGCCAGCGCCAGACATCCCCGATGGAAGTCGAAGCCCGTGATCTCCTCGAGCAGCGCTGGCGACGCAATCAGCACCGGCGCGTCGAGGGCGGTCAATCGGTCCGCGAGTGCGGTAAAAGCGGCGGGCGTGACGAGGACGGACTCGATTCGATAGCGGCCGGCCGACATGAGGCGATCGACAACGAGGCGCCCTTCGGCGACGAAGAGGCCGTTCGCGAGCAGCCAGCTGCGATCGCCGACGTGCCGATAGGGCGCGACGGCCGGATCGCTGGCGCCACTGACCTCGTAAATCACTCGTCGGCGCGCACCACTGATCGACGGCTGCGGTGCGCATCGAGCACGTGCTGGCCCAGCCGCTTCCGCAGGAATACTTTCGATTCGCCCGTATCGCCTGGATGCGGAACGAACCGGATCACGTCGAAGTGCAGCTGCGCGAGCGTGCTGCGCATTTCATAAAACCGGTTCTTGGTCTTCACCAGGATCTCGTCGAAGCCATTCTCGAGCGCCCACACCTCCTGCTCCTCGGTGAGGGCGCGAAAATGCCCCTGGCCGCGCCAGTCCGTCCGGGTGCCGCCAATCCACTGATAAAGGACTCGGCGGCCATCGAACTGGACGCAATCCTCGAGCTGCACGACGAGATCGGCCAGCTTCGGATCCGTCTCCCTCGCCCTCAGCTCGTGCGCCACCTTGAACGACACTGGAACGAACGACGACGGGTCATCCGGCAACGATGCCTCGGCCATCAGAATCTGGTGATCGCGGTCGCCCAGCCGCTGGATCACTTCGGCCGCCGTCTTCTTTCGCGGGAAATCGAGGAAGAACTCCTCGATGTATTGAATCTCCAGCGCGCCCTGCTGGAGAGAATACTGTTTGATCAAATACTCCATGATGCTTGTCAGTCGTCAGTCAACGAAGTCGTCAGTCGCGAGTCAGTCATCGGCTACGACTGTCGACTGATGACTGTCGACTGAGACTATATCGTTATTTACTGCGGCCGATACTCCCGAATCAGATTTCCCTTGATCTCCGACTTCCGTGTACCACGCCCGTCGAAGCCGATGTTCGGCGAAGACGCCGATCTGGTCGCGGCTGTGCGGCGACTCGAGGTTGCTCGTCTGCCCGTAGGCGAGCACCGACCAGCCCGTAACCGGCCCTGAGAAGTCCACGAGGATCACCCAGGCGTCGCCGAAACCGACGAGCGGCTGGCCATCTGCCACGTTCCCGGCAATCCTGGGCCCCGAACCGGGAACACGGTCGAATCTGAGCACGCGGAAGCATCCGTAGGTCCCGGATGCCCCGTCTCCTGGCAGATCGATGGAACCGAACCGGAACCGGTTGGCGTCGCCCCAGGCAACTCGTTCGGATCCAAACGCGGACCGCGTGCTGCGGACCGCCGACTCCAGATGCTGGATCGCGGCCGCCGGATCCGAGAGCCCCTCGGGTGTCGTAGCTGGCGATCCGGCAGCCCAGGGGGTGGCAAAGGGCTGCCGAACGGCTGCCGAGTAGGTGTCCCAGAATTGCTGGAAGAGCACGCTTCCCCGGCTTCCCGCCGAGACCGTGTTGTCCCATCCCTCGAGCACGTCCGCCCCGGCCTTCGCATCGTCCGATGCCGATCCCGCAGCACGCACGGCCCGGATCAGATGCGGCTTCACACGGTCGGCCAGGAGCATACGCGGCGAGTATTTCAGCCGGATGACATCAGCGACCGAGAATCGTGACTGCCCGTCGAGCATCTCGAGCGCCAGTTGCGGCCGGAGAGCGAGCGGGCCACGTTCGAAGTACGACGGAAAGCGGCTCATGTCGATCGGATCGCGCAGCGACACGAACTGCGGCGGGTTGTTCGCGTTCTGGATGTAGCCGCCAGGCGGATTCAACAGTCGCGGGAGGTCGTTGACGTCATGCAGCCGGCTCCAGAGGTCCCGTCTCCCCGAAGCATCGACATCGAGGCGATAGTCGCGTCCGTCGACCCGCTGCGGAACCCGGCCGTTCCACAGGTACAGGATGTTCCCGTCCGCGTCGGCGTACGTGAAGTTGGAGGTTGGCACGAGGTTCTCGCGCGCGACGCGGAGCCAGTCGCGCAACGACCGCGTCCGGCTGAGCATGTAGAACCCCTCGAAGTAACGGGTGGCCTCCAGCGCGGTCGACTTCACGATGAAGGCGCGGCTCGCGTCGCGATGGATCACCGGGCCAAGGTGGGAGGTCAGGAACGTTCTCGTTTCGGTGCGCCCTGTGCCATCGTCGTTTCGCACCTGGGCGCTGACCTCGCGCTTCTCGAGCGGGTAGGACTTGCCATCGAAGATGTAGCGATCGGCGTTCTTCGAGTCGATTTGAAGGCCAAAGACGTCGACGAGATCGGGTGCGTTGTTCGTGGTGACGAACCCGAGGCGGTCGTTGAAGCCAGCTCGAAGCACGGGAATCCCGACCAGCGTCGACCCGTAGAAGTCGATCTTGCCGGGCACGCGCACGTGCGCTTCCCAGTAGAGCGAGGACCAGGCCAGGTGCGGATTGCCGAGCAGAATCGGCTTACCCGTTGTCGTCCGCGATCCCGATAGCGCGAACGCATTCGAGCCCGGTGCGTCGATCCATTGATCGTCCTCCGCATCAACCGTGGTGCCGGACTGCCCTTCGTACTTCTGACGCAATTGCCGCGGAAGCGCCGGGCCCGCTAGCGTGTTGACGGCCGACGCCCGGCTGCTGGCGAGCACGTCGACGGCGGTGATCTCTGGCATCCAGCTGGGGACTCGTGCCCGGTTGTTCGCCACGTAGCGATTGACGCCCGCCGCGTACGCCGCGATCACGCGTCTGAAGAGCGGCGACAGCTCCGTGAGACCTCGCCGGGCTTCCGCGAGGTTGTCGAACTGCGCCATGTCGAGATCGTTCTCGACAGCCTGGGCACCGAACACCCGCGCCGCCTCGCCTCTTGCGGCGATGTAACGCCGGCCGATCTCGGCGGCGTGATCTTCAGCCTGCGCATAGCCGAACGCAAACGCCGCAGCCTCCTCCGTCGGCGCGAGGATGTGGGGAATGCCATAGGTGTCCCTGCGAATCACCGCCTGGCTCGCGAGCCGATCCGGATCTGGGAGCTCGGGAGGGACCGGACGGCACGAAACGGTTAGAAAAACGAGCGCGGCGGCCAGCCCTGACCCTGTGTGAGACGACAGTGGCATCTGCTTAGGTTACTTCGGCACGAGGAAACGGAGCGTTCACGGAGGACACGGAACAGGCTTCAACTCGGAGAAACGGAGACACGGAGGAACGCGGAACCGATGACTCGCTGCGGCTCACCAGCCGATGCCGGCCCGGCCATCGGCCGGGCCGAGCGATCAATCGACACCCCGCGGACGCAAGCGGCCGGTGGTGCGGGTGCCGCTTGTGTCCGTGGGGTGTCGATTGATCGCCCGCCGCGCAAGCGGCGGCATCGGCGGACCCGGTGACAACCCCACCGAACGCTCAGATCCATTTCGTCTCCGTGCCTCCGTGTCTCCGTTTTTGAAGCTCGTTCCGTGTCCCCCGTTCCCCCCGTTCCATCGGGCTCACGACGTCAGTCGTGTCGCCTCGTCAGGAGGGCCTCCCGCTGCCATCTGCTGCGCGACGATCAACTCGCGTGCGGGACCTCGAAGCGCGGGAAGGCGCGAGCCAAACGTGAGGCCACCGACTATGCAGGCCACGCCGCCGATGGCGACGGTTGCGGGAGCGCCCAGGGGCTGCGCCAGCGCGCCCGCCATCAGCGCGCCGAGCGGCGCCATGCCCATGAACATCATCGAGTAAACGGCCATCACGCGGCCGCGCAGTCGATCCGGAACCATCGACTGGATCAGCGTGTTCGACGCGGCCATCTCCACCATCATGCAGAAACCCGCCGGCACGAGCACCATCGCGGACAGCCACAACGAGCGCGAGAACGAGAACGCGATCAAGGCGACTCCGAAGCCGACCGCCGATGATGCGACCCACCGGCCCAGACCCCTGACAGACCGCCGTGACGTGAGGCTGGCCGCACCCAACAACGCTCCGACTCCGGAGCACGACATCAACAGCCCGTAGGCGTGGGGCCCGCCGCCGAGGATTCGATCGGCGAAGATCGGCATCAGGACCGAGTACGGCATGCCCATCAGGCTGACGAGCCCCAGTAGGAGGAGCAAAGCTCGAACCGGTGTCGTTCGCCAGGCGAAGGAGAAGCCCTCGACCACGCTGTCCCAGGCAGAGACTGTCGCCGTAGGGGAAGCAATCGCCGCCACACGCATTCGCAACAAGGCCGTGATGACGGCCACATAACTGAGGCCGTTCAGCAGGAAGCACCAGCCCTCACCAACCTCAGCGACCACGATGCCGGCAACAGCAGGTCCGACCATCCGCGCGCCGTTCACCATCGATGAGTTCAAGGCAATCGCGTTGACGAGATCCTCGCGGCCGACCATCTGCGCGATGAACGACTGCCGCGCAGGAATATCGAACGAGTTCGCCACACCCAGCAGGGACGCGAGAACGAAGATCTGCCAGACACGGACGACGTCCGTCAGCGTGAGGGCTGCCAGAGTCAGCGCCAGAAGCATCATCGTCGTTTGCGTGATGACGAGGATGCGGTGGCGATTGACACGGTCGGCTATCACGCCGCCGAGAGGCGCGAGGACGAAGACGGGAATCTGTCCGGCGAAACCAATGAGGCCGAGCATCGCCGCAGAGCCGGTCAGCCTGTAGATCAGCCAGGACTGGGCAACCGTCTGCATCCAGGTGCCGATGAGCGACACGAGCTGGCCGCTGATGAAGAGGCGATAGTTGCGCCCGCGGAGCGCGCGCAGTGCCGCCGGAAAGGGCATTCAGCGATTGTAGATGATGCGCGGCCGCGCTATTCCGCTCGCAGCGCTACGATCGGGTCGACCCTGGTCGCGCGCCTGGCTGGAATATAGCTGGCGAAGAGCGCGACGAGTAGCAGAAGGCCGGCAACCGAAGCAAAGGTCAGCGGATCGCGAGGCGTCGTCGAGTACAGGAGCGTGGAGAGCGTGCTCGACAGAAAATATGCCGCAAACACTCCGAGAACCACTCCCGCGCAGGCGAGAATCATGGCGTGACGCACGATCAGCCCAACCACCATGCGCTCACGCGCGCCGAGCGCCATGCGGATGCCAATCTCGCGCGTCCGCTGCGACACGGCGTACGACAACACGCCGAAAATGCCGATGGCGGCCAGCAGGAGTGCAACGCTTGCAAAGATGGCCAGCAGCGTCATGTAGAAACGCGGCTGCGAGATCGAGCGTGAGACGATCTGCTCGAGCGTGCGGAGATTCGAAATGGGGATGCTGCCATCGACGGCATACACCTCACGACGGGCGGCGTCGGTCACCGAAGCCGGCGGGATGCTGGTTTTGAGCACGACGCTCATGCTCTGGACCGGCCACTGGCGGTAGGGCAGATAGAGTTGTGGCGGGTCAGCCTCGTCCAACCCGGCGTCCTTCACATCGCCGATGACGCCGATCACCTCGCCTCCCGCACGAGGGGTTCCCGGCCCGCGACCCCAACCGAGAGTGATCCGCTTGCCGATCGGATCCTCGTTCGGGAAGTACTGACGAACGGCGGCTTTTGTCAGAAGCACGACGGGTTGGGTGCCTTCCCGGTCCAGATCGTTGAACATCCGGCCCCGTTCGAGAGGGATGCCGATCGTTCTGAAATACTCGGGGGTTGCGACCCGCACTTGAATCGCCGGCTGTTGCGCAGGCGGCACTGGCGGACGTCCCGCGACTTCGAAAGTCAGCACGAGGCTCGAGCCGCTGAGCGGCAGCGACAGAACTGCTCCCACATCCTGCACGCCTGGCACGGAGCGCAAGCGCGGAAGCAACTGCTCGAAGAACGCGATCTGCCGGGCCTCCTGTTCGTAACGCGATTCCGGCAGTGAGAGCTCGAAGGTCAGTGCCTGCTCGACGTGGAAGCCAGGGTCCACCGACGCGAGCTTGACGAAGCTGCGGATCAGAAGGCCTGCGCCGGTCAGCAGCATGACTGCCAGAGCCATCTCGGCAATGACCAGCGCGCCGCGCATCCGCGAACCTCCGCGCGTCGTCAGCGCACCGCGTCCGCCCTCCTTCAACGTGCTCGCCAGGCGCGAGCGAGTCGATTGAAATGCCGGCACGAGACCGAAGATCAATCCGGTCAGCACTGCAAGCGCCAGCGTGAACGTGATGACCGTCGAATCCACGCGGACGTCGTTCAGCCGCGGAATGCCCTGCGGCTGAAGGTCGATCAACAGCTCCACGCTCCACACGGCTAAGAGAAGGCCCAACCCGGCACCGACGAGGCTGAGTATCACGCTTTCCGTCAGGAGTTGCCGGATCAGCCGGAAACGGCCTGCACCGAGTGCCGTGCGGACGGCCATCTCGGTCTCGCGTGCCGCGGCGCGCGCGAGCAGCAGGTTCGCCACGTTCGCGCACGCAATCAAGAGCACGAACCCCACGGCGCCGAGCAACACCAGCACCGCCTTGCGAATGTTACCGACCGTCGCCTCGTGAAGCGGGATGGCCTCGATGTTCACGCCTTCATTCGCGTCGGGATACTGCCTGGCGAGCTGCTTCCCGAGCGTCAATATCTCGGCCTTGACGCGCTCGACCGGAACGCCATCCTTCGCACGGCCGATCACCGTCAGATACCACGCACCTCGCTGCTCGGAAAGGAAACCTGGCGTGTGTTCGATCGGTATCCAGAGCACGCGATCGGTCGGATACGCAAAACCCTCCGGCATGACGCCGACGACCTCTCTCGGTACGCCATCGAGCGTGATCGTCTTGCCCACGATGTGTGGGTCGCGTCCGAAGTTCTGACGCCAGAGACTATCGGCAATGACGACGACCTTGGCGCTCCCCGGCAGGTTCTCTTCAGGCCTGAAGCCGCGGCCAAGCTGCTGGCGAATGCCCAGCAGATCGAAGAAGCCAGCTGATACCTCCGCGGCGTTGAGCCGTACCGGCTCGCCCTGGCCGGTCAATATCGTTCGATGTCGCGAGATCGCGGCGGCATCCGACAGCGTTTCGCTCAGGCGCCGCACATCTGTGAAGTTCGGTCCGGACATCGTCGCTCGCCGGCCCTCGCTGACGTGATAGATCCCGACGAGTCGATCCGGGTCCTTGAACGGCAACGGCTTCAACAGGACGCCGTTGACGACGCTGAAGATTGCGCTGTTGGCGCCAATGCCGAGCGCGAGCGTGATCACTGAAACCAGCGTGAAGCCGGGACTCTTCAGAATCCGCCGAATGGCGTAGCGCAAGTCCTGCGAAAGCGAATCCATGTCAGCCTTTCCGAAAACGAAACTCTTGCTGATTGCGAGAGGCGTGCCGGTCACACAAATCATCACAAGTGCTTTGTTCGCGGTCATTTAGGATGACGGGATATCGGAGGCGAATGTCCGGCGCCGACAACGTCGATCCCGCGATCGGACACGCCAGCCCTTCCGCACTGGCCCCGTTCTACGACACGATCGGAAGACGATGACGAAGCTTCCAGACGACCTGCAGGATGTGTTGAATCAGATTGATGCGGCTGATCGCGCAGCGGATGCTCTGGTCGAAGAGCAGCCGGCTTTCCGCGATCGTGACGCGATCGGCGCTCACGACATCCGCCAGTCTGGATTGATGCGCGCGTAGAGCATCTGATCCCGCCGCTGTCCGTATTTCACGCTGCTGCAGCGAAGAATGCCCTCACGAACGTAACATGCCTTCTCGAGCACACGAATCGACGCTGCATTGTCGGCGAACGGCAGCGCGAACAGTCTCAGCACGTTGAAGGTCGAGAAGGCGTGTTCGGTGACGAGCATCAGCGCCTCGGTCACGATGCCCTGACCCCAGTGGCGCTCGCTCAGCCAGTAGCCGATTTCAGCGGAGAAGCGCTCGACGTCCGAGCCGCAGACGAACCCGATTCCGCCGACCGCCTCGCCATTGACGTCGATGCAGAGGTTCGTGGGACGTTCGGCAGCCACCGCCGTTTTCAGGAAAGCAGCCGCGTGCGCGCGCGTGTAGGGATGCGGAAACCTGTCGCGCAGCTGACGCGCCACGTTGTGATTGTTGGCGTGCAACGTGACCGACTCGGCGTCGCTCGACCGCCAGGACCGCACGACGCAGCGCTGACCGGACAACTGCATGGTCTCAAGGAACTCAGAACAACGAACGGCCCTCGGTACGGAGCCATCGCTCGGCTTCACGAAAGTCGGGACACACGGCCTCGACGAGACGCCAGAAACGCCGTGAGTGATTCTGCTGCCGCAGATGCATCAGCTCGTGCACGAGCACGTAGTCGCGTATCTGCTCGGGCATCTGCACCAGGCGAAAGTTCAGCGCGATGTGGCCGCTCCGCGCGCACGATCCCCAGCGCGACCGCTGATTGCGAATGCTGACGCGGTTGACATGCAGCCCGTGTCGCGCGGCCAGGGCATGCACGCGCGGGACAAGCTCGTCGCGCGCAACATCGCGCAGATCGTTCTCCACGAGCGTTCGCAGGGCCGTACGGCTGTCGAGCCGGACGCTGCGATCGGCGTAACGCACAACGCCGGCCCGCTCGTCCACCGCCAGCGTCACGAACCGGCCACGAAACATGATCGTGGTGCCGTCCGCCCACTCGGGTGGCGCATGCTGAACGTTGACACGGCGACGCTCGCGTTCGATCCACCGGCGATTTTCCCGTACGAACGCCTCGGCTTCGCGGCGCGAGCCGCCTCGCGGGACGGTCACGCGGAGAGAGCCGTCGGGTTGAACGCGAAGGATATAGCGTCGCGCGCGGCGGACCCGGACGAAGGAGACCTCAGGAACACCGAACGGCTGAGGTGCCGGCTGTCGCTGAAGCTCTGGAATCGACCCCGGTTCTGGAACGGAAAAAGGGAGATCTAACTGCACCGCGAATTAGCGGTGATCATACTTCACACGAAGGTTCAGACGGGGGTTCACACGTTGGTTCACACGGGTTGGTTCACACGTTGGTTCACACGAGGGTTCACTCGTTTCGCAACGCGATGATCGGATCGACGGCCATCGCGCGGCGCGCCGGGACGTAGCTTGCGATCAAGGCGGTCAGCGACAAGAAGATCGACACGCCGGCGAAACTGAGCGGATCGTAGGGCTTGACGTTGTACAGCTCCGACTGGATGGTCCAGGTCACTCCGAAGGCACCAATGATCCCAAGGGCGATGCCCACGAGGGCGAGGCGGACGCCCTGCCCTACGACGAGTCGCAGCACGTCGCGCCGCTCGGCGCCGAGCGCCACACGAACGCCAATCTCCTGCACGCGCTGCGATACCGAATAGGACAGCACTCCATAGACGCCGATCGAGGCGAGGAGCAGCGCGACCACACCGAAGATCGAGAACATCCAGCCGAAGAGCTCCTGCTGCCAGAAGCTCAGTTGCCGAAGATCCTCCATCGTTCGAACGCTGAACACCGGCAACGTCGCATCCGAGGATCGAATCTCCTGGCGTACGGCTGATGTAATCAGCGCAGGTGCACCCGCGGCGACGCGGATGGTCAGCCCCGTGTTCAGTGTGGGATCGATCGAGTACGGCACGTACGCCGACGGAAAGACCGGGCGCTCGCTGTCGCCCTGGAAATGTCTGAAGTCGGCGATGATGCCGATCACCGTGAACCAATCCTTC
This sequence comes from uncultured Acidobacteriota bacterium, assembly GCA_963784195.1. Taxonomy (GTDB): domain Bacteria; phylum Acidobacteriota; class Vicinamibacteria; order Vicinamibacterales; family 2-12-FULL-66-21; genus CAVQAH01. Next base: position 847,389 of record CAWARA010000020.1, read on the forward strand.
GTCCGTGAGTCGGTCAATCTGAAACGGCGGTTTATCGGGTCCTGATCGGGCCACAGCTGCGTCGCCATGGTCTGGTTGATCAGCGCGACTGGCGTGCGCGTCGCCTCCTCGGACTCGGTGATGTCGCGTCCGCGCGTCAGCGCGACCCCGATCGTCTTGCGCAGATGTGGTGACGCCGCGATCAAGGTGATGCTCGGTTCGCGTCCACGTTCGACCGGCTTGCCTTCGACAATCACGTCGCCGCCGCTTCCGCCGGAACCGAACGGAATGAAGTTCGACGCAAAGGCGCTCTCGACTCCGGGCAGCGACTCGACCCGCCGGAGAATGTCCTCGACCCTGCGTGCCTTCGCTTCAGGGCTTTCGTACGCAGTGCCGGGAAGATAGAAGCGCAGCGTCATCAGCGGTGACGTGTCGAAACCGGTGTGCGCCAGCTGGAGATTCAGAAAACTGCGAACGAAGAGCGACGCACCCACGAGCAGCACCAGCGACATCGCAACTTCCGCCACCACCAGCGCGTTCCGCAGCCTGGCACGACGGCCACCCGTGGCGCCGCGCGACCCTTCCTTCAGGCTGTCCTGGAGGTTGCTCTTCGCCGCCTGAAGCGCCGGAGCCAGCCCGAACACGACGCCCGTGAGCAGCGAGATGCCCATGGTGTAGCGAGCGATCGACCGTTGAGGCTCCAGTGAATGAAATAAGGAATCATGTCGGGCGGAATCGCGGCATCGAGGAGGCGCAGGCCTCCCCACGCAATGGCAATGCCCAGCGGCGCCGCAATCAGGCCGATCATGATCGCCTCGGTCAGCAGCTGGCGCACGATCCGCAACCGTCCGGCGCCGAGCGCGGCGCGTATCGAAATCTCACGGTGCCTGACCGATGCGCGGGCGAGCAACAGGTTCGCGACGTTGGAGCAGGCGATCAGGAGCACGAGCGTCACCGCGCCCATCATCGCGAGCATCATCGTCTTCACCTGCTCGGGAAGCATCCATTGCCTCAACACGCGCATCCCGACGCCCCAGTTCTCGTTCTGTTCCGGATAGGTCGCCGCGAGCTGCGCCGCGATCTGTTGCAGATCGGCGACGGCCTGTTCAGCCCTGACGTTAGGCCCGAGCCTGGCGAAGACCTGGAGCGATCGGTCTCTGCGGGACCACTCATGGATGTAGCCGGAGATCGGCACCCAGAGCCGCTGGTTCTCGGGGAACAGGAAGCGCGGAGGCATGACACCGATAACCGTGTGAGGCCGCCCGTTGATGGAGATCGCGCGACCGACGACTTCACGATCGGCGTCGTAGCGCCGCCGCCAGACCTCGTCGCTCAAGATGACCACCGGCTCGGCGCCTGGCCGGTCGTCCTCGGGACCAAAATCGCGTCCAAGCGCGGGCGGTGTGCCGAGCAACCCGAACAACGTCCAGGACACGAGCGCTCCTGAATAGCGCTCGGGATCCGAACGGCCATCGGCAATCGTCAGGCTTCGCTGCGCCTGAAACGCCGCGATCGAGGACAACGTCGTGTTGTGATCGCGCCAGTCCTCGTAGTCCTCGTACGAAACACCCGCCCGTGTGATCCCCGCCTTGTGATTGGTCGAATGCGGAATGACGATGCGATCGGCCTCCGGATAGGGATAGGGCTTGAGCATGACCCCATCGACGGTGCTGAAGATTGTCGTGTTGACCCCGATGCCAAGCGCCAGACAGACCACGGCGATGACCGTGAATCCAGGGCTCTTAATCAGGCCGCGGAAGGCGTATTTGATGTCTTGAAGGAACACGCGAGCTTAGACGCGCGGGAGGGGGGAGTTGTTCGGTCGGGGAGGCCACGGAGGGGACGGAGGTCACGGAACAAGCTTCAAAAACGGAGACACGGAGACACGGAGGGCTCAAGGATTGGGTCGACAGCGTTGGACCGCGATCGGCCGCGCGAAGCGCGGGGTGAGGAGGCCGGTGATCGGGAATTCGAGCGCCGACCAGGGCCCAGATCGCGCTCGAATTCCCGATCACCGGCCTCCTCACCGCCGGGCTGCGCCCGGCTGCCGATCGCCAAGAAATCGCTGCGAGATCCTGAGTCCCTCCGTGTCTCCGTGTCTCCGTTTTTGAAGCTCGTTCCGTTCCCTCCCGTCCCCTCCGTCTCCGTCCCCCGTCTCCGTCCCCCCGTGACCTCCCCAACCAACGCGAGGCCCACAAACTTCGTCCAATGGCATCGAGGAGCAGGACATGAACAGAACACGGTTTGGATGCCTGATCGTTTTTGCCTTGATTTTGGTCGGATCTGCCGGTGGTGTGTCGCCAGCGGCTCAGCAGGCCGTGACGGGTGACGACTGGTGCAGGGGCGAAAACTGGGGCAGGGACCGGGAGGGCGTCTGTGAGGTCAGAGAGTACTCCCTCCTCGCCGGAGCCGCCTCGGTGGATGTGAACGCCGAGCCGAACGGCGGAATCCAGGTACAGGGCGGGCAGCGCGGCGACATCTTCGTGCGTGCGAAGGTCGTCGCGGTCGCATCGAGCGAACAGCGCGCGAGAGAGATCGCTTCCGCAGTGCGCATCGACGCCGCGCCTGACAAGGTGGCCGCAGAAGGTCCTTCGGGCCTCGAGCGGAACGAACACTGGTCGGTCAGTTATCGCCTCGAAGTCCCGAGTCACTCGTCACTCTCGCTCCGCTCGACCAACGGCGGGATCTCGATTCACGACGTCGAGGGCAAGATCGAGTTTCGGACCGTCAACGGAGGCGTGACGCTCTCGCGACTCGGCGGCGACGTGCGCGGCAGGACGAGCAACGGTGGCGTCACGGTGGACCTCGATGGCGCAACCTGGAATGGCGCCGGTCTCGACGTGGAGACGAGCAATGGCGGCGTGAAGCTGAGCATCCCCGCGCAGTACTCCGCGCGTCTCGACGCGGGAACGGTGAATGGCGGTTTCAACATCGACTTCCCCGTCAACGTGCAAGGCCGTATCGATCGCCAGATCACGGCGGACATCGGGTCTGGGGGCCCCCTCATCCGAGTACGAACGAACAACGGCGGCGTACGCGTGACGCGCAAGTAGATTCCGCGCCTCTCTTCCTCGTCTGTGGGCCCGATCTTGAGATCGGCGTGCCGCCAAGATCCAGCTGAGTCTGCTGATTACCGGCACGCGCGAACTTAAGGTCGGGCCTACAGGTGTCTGTGAAGGCCGCCCGGCCGATCGCCACCACCGCGCACGCCGACCGATCAAGCCCGACAACCCGCCCCACATTACCGACACGAGCCAGTGAACCGGCTCTGTGCCCAGCTGTTGCATACAATTGAGGGTTGAGTCGCCGCCCTCCGACCGCGGCCGTCGGCCGCGTGAACCGCCTTTCTCTGAAATGCGCGATTTACGCTTTTTTCGAAATGGATGATGTCGTGCGAACAACTGTCCTCATCGCTCTTCTCACCTTCGCCATTCCCGCTCTGACGGACTCAGCCCCGGTGGCAGCCCAGCAGCCAGCACCGCGAACACTGACGCTCGACGAAGCGCTCGAGCTTGCCGAAGCTCGCAGCGAACAGATGGCGATCGCGCGTGCCGGGGTCGAACGCGCCGGCGGAGAACTGATGCGTGCGCGGAGTGACCTGTTCCCGCAACTGTCGGGGGCTGTGTCCTACGACAGAGCGCTCGCGTCCGAATTCTCGGGCATTTTCGACACCGGGACCGCGGAGCCCTGCCCGCCATTCATCGCGGATCCGCAAGCGACTGTCGAGCAGCGGCTGACAGAGCTGGAGCGGGCGGTCGATTGCGGCGCCACGGGCCCCGTGTCTGAGGACGAGCTCGCGAATCTCGAGGACCTCCCGTTCGGCCGCAAGAACACCTGGCGATTCAATCTGTCCTTCTCGCAGAACGTGTACTCGGGCGGACGGATTGGTGCGCAGACGGCCATCGCGAACGCCTCACGTGAAAACGCCCAGATCACGCTGACGTCGACCCGCGCGCAACTGATGCTCGACGTCGTGCGCGCCTACTATGATGCGGCGTTGACCGAGCGCCTGGTCGAGATCGCAGAGGCGACGTATCGTCAGGCGGACGCGACATTCGAACAGACGCGGCTCTCGTTCCAGGCCGGCAGTCAGCCGGAATTCGAGTTGCTGCGCGCGCAGGTGGCGCGCGACAACCAGCGGCCGGGCGTGATCCGGCGTCGAGCCGAGCGCGACATCGCGATGCTCCGGCTCAAGCAACTGCTCGAGATTCCGGCGGCCGAACGAATCGCGTTGACTGTCCCGCTCGAGGGGGACACGCTCGCCGCCCCGGCCGGACTCGGGGCAGGCGTCATGCTCACGGCGGATACGTCAATCCCGGAGGTGCCGAGGGCGACTGTCCGGCAGGCCGAAACACTAGTCCGCCAGAGCGAAGCCAACGTCGACATCGCGCGCTCCCAGCGGCTGCCGACCGTCAACCTGACGTCGTCGTATGGCGAGATCGCGTATCCGTCCGGTGCATTTCCCGTCCTCGACAGCTTCCGCAGGAATTGGACGGTTGGCGCAATCATGCAGGTACCGATTCTGACTGGCGGCCGCCTGAAGGCTGACGAAGTGATCGCCCGAGCGGATGCCCGCGAGTCCCAGGCGCGCCTTCAGCAGGCGCGCGAGCTCGCCGTGCTCGACACGCAATCGGCGTACGAAGAATTGCGCGCGTCGCAGGCGGCCTGGGAAGCGAGCGCGGGCACGGTACAACAGGCGCAGCGCGCGTACGAGATCGCGGAATTGCGGTACCGCGAAGGCGTGTCGACGCAACTCGAGCTGAGCGACGCTCGTTTGCTGCTCGCGCAGTCGCAGGCATCTCGAGCACAGGCCGCTCGCGATCTTCAACTTGCGCGAGCACGCGTCGGACTCCTTCCGGATCTGCCCATCAGCACGACCGGATTCACGACGACACCGCTCACGATACCTGTCACCCCTGAAACGACAGTACCCGGCCAGTCGCCGCTCACGCGGCCGGCGACGATAACGGCGCCAGGCACTCAGGTGACGAGGCCAGGCGGAGGACAGAACTGAAGGCTGACAGCTGGGCAACAACGCGAGTTCAGGTGAAGAACAGGACGGGCTGGATGGGATTCTCGAAGAGCATCGGAAGGCGAAATCAGGTGGGACGAGGGCAGGGCCGGATGTCGTCTCGTAGTGTCCGGCTTTAGCCGGACCCCGGTTTGTGCGGCTGAAGCCGGACACTACGTCCAAAGTCCGGCTGAAGCCGGACGCTACGAATCACCTGCCGGCGGCGTTCGGACCCGTCGGCGCACCCGTCAGGTGCTTCCCTATCCACGCGAACACCGTCTCGTGCCAGTAGCGGCTGTTGAGCGCCTTCAGCACCCAATGACCCTCGTCGGGAAACACGATCATTTCCGCGGGCACGCCGTTGCGGCGCAGAACAGTGAAGAGCTGCATGCCCTGATCGACGGGCACTCTGAAATCCAGCTCGTTGGTGATGATGAGCGTCGGCGTCTTGATCTTCTGCGCGTTCAGGTGCGGCGACCACTTCGCGAACTGCGCCCGCGCCTTGGCGTCCCAGGGTCTGCCGCCGAACTCCCATTCAGGGAACCACAACTCCTCGGTGCTCATGCTCATCGAATCAAGGTTGAAGACACCGTCGTGTGACACGGCAACCTTGAAACGATCGGTCTGACCCAGGAGCCAATTGACGGCATACCCGCCGTAGCTCGCACCGGCGATGCCCATGCGGGTGGCGTCTGCGAACGGCATCTTTGCGACCGCATCGAAGACGGCGTTGAGGTCGACCATCACCTTGCCGCCCCAGTCGCCGGAGATTTCGTCGACAAACTTCTGACCGAAACTTGTCGAGCCTCGCGGATTCGGGGCTGCCACGACCCAACCCTGTGCCGCCCACAGCGACGGGTTCCAGCGATTCGACCAGGCATCTTCCCAGGCGCCCTGCGGTCCGCCATGGATCAGAAACACGACCGGATACTTTTTCGCCTGGATCGAAATCGGGCGGCTTGATCAGCCAATACTGGATCGATGCGCCGGCGGCGCCGATGACCGTCAGGCTCTCAGGCGCGGTGAACGACACGTCTTTCAGCCACGATGCGTTCAGGTTGGTCAGCTGACGAGCACCGCTGCCGTCAGCCGCGATTCGGAACAACTCGGGAGGCGCCGTCAGCGTCGACTTGGCAAACACGACGAAGCCGTCACCGGGCCTTGCCGACGCGATCGCGCCCCCTTCGGCGACGCGCTTTGGCGCGCCGCCTGCAGACGGAACGACGAAAAGGTTTTCCCGCGCGTTCTGCCCCGCTGTAAACCAGATCGTGCTGCCATCCTTGGTCAGGGAAAAGTCGCCAACCGAGATGTCAGGCGTTTCGAACACGGTGCGACGGTTGCCTGACGTCCGATCGTAGGCGTCGAGATACCAGCGATCGGCCTCGAAGCCTGGGCGACGCTGGGCACGGACGAAGATCGTCCGCCCGTCGGGCGAGAACACAGGCTGCACGTCGGCCGCGGGATTCTGCGTCAGCTTGCGCGGCTCGCCACCTTCCACCGCCACGACGAACACATCGTTGTTCGTCGTCCAGGCCTCGCGATCGGCGCCCTCGCGGTTCGATACGAACGCGATCTCCTTGCCGTCAGGCGAGAAAGCGATCGCGGCATCCTCCTGCTGGGTGGGCGGCGAGTCGAAATCACCGGGCGTCAGGTCGGTCGTGCGTCCGCTCTCCACGTCGGTTACGAACACATGGTGTCGAACGTTCTCGCGCCACGAGTCCCAGTGGCGGTACAACAGCCGGGTGATCCGCCTCGCCTTGACCGGGTTCTTCTCGTTGGCTTCCTTCTGTTTCGCGTTGCAGGCTTCGTCGCGGCACGCCGGATACACATCCGAAACGAACGCGACACGCGATCCGTCGCTGGAGACAATCAGCGGCGGCTCGACACCCATCGCCAGGCTCGTCAGCTTCCGGACATTGCTGCCGTCGGCGCTCGCGACATAGACCTGCGGATCGCCATCTCGTGACGAGATGAACGCGAGGGTGCGGCCGTTCTGCGAGAACCGCGGCGTGTTCTCGCTCTTCTCTCCGGCGATCAGCGGTTTGGGCTCGCTGGATCCGTCCGCGGCGACGGACCAGATATCCGCATTCCGGGCGCCAGTCTTGCCGTCGGTCACGGTCCGCACGAACGCGACCGTCCGGCCGTCGGACGAGAGCTGAGGATCGGCGACGCGGACTGATGCGATCAGATCGTCGATCGTCATGGCGCGCCCGGCGGCGGCGCGGCCGGAGGTCTGAAGTGTGACAGCAGCCAGAGCTGCAAGGATGATAGTCGTGAGTCGCATGTCTTGCTCCTAAGTCGCCCAATCACGAATCGAGTCCAGGCTCGAGTCGAGCCGAGTCCCGAGCCCCGACTCAACACAGCCCTACCACCTGAACATGGGCCGGCCATTCGGTGTGCCTGGCCACGGAATCGAGAGCACGATCGCGATAAGCGCAAGGCCGTAAAAGATTGCGGCCAGGCGATGCCGGCGCGCATCGTTCGGGGCCTTGGCGATCTTCGCCTTGCCGATGTGCGCGAGGGCGATCCCGACCACCATGCCGAAGAGGTGCTCTACCGCCCAGAATCGCAGGCCCGAGTTACGCATCGCGGCGCCGAAATCACCGAAGGCCGCTGTCGTGAAAGGGCTGAGGACGAAGTACAGCAGGGCGCCCAGCAGGAACTGGAGATCGAGCGTTATCGTGAACCAGCGGCCGACACTCTGATCGGTCGGCGTCCATGGCCTCTGCGCGCGTGTCAACCCCCTGGCGAAGGCCGAGATCCCCAGAAGCAATACGGCCCAACGGAGCCAGGAGTGAATCAGCAGGATTCCCGAATACATCGGCGAGGTCCGTTCGCGAAGCGTGCGGTTACTTGTTGGTGTGCAGGGTCAGGAGCTCGACGATTTCCCGAATCGCGCTCTTGCCCTGATCCTCTTGGTACCACTTGTATTTCTGGTCGAGAAGGTCACGCTGGCTCAGCAAGTCCTGCTGTTCGATGTACCACTTCTGCAGCGCGGATGGGCGCTCCACCCACGCGGCGAGGAACGTGCCGGTCTCGTCCAGGAGAACTACGGTAGGCGTCGCCGCGCGGCCGTCCGGGGTCCTGTGCGCTTCCATCACCGGGCGGCCGGCGCTCGAGTCGACGATCCGCAGGTCCAGGACCTCCGGGGCCGACTCGGCGAGCCTGGCTACATAGGGAAGGGTGTTCGCGGAATCGCCGCACCAGTCTTCGGCGACGATCAGCAGTCGGCGGCGGGCGCCGAGCTGCTGGACACGGGTCACCGCCTCGGCGTCGACCTTCGCATCCTTCGAGCGCTCGAGCCACTCGTCCCGGCGGGAGCGGGCAGCGTCAAGAAAGTCACGATACGGCACCCCTTTGTCGAAAAGCGCCGCGTAATCGATGGTCGATGAGGCCGAAAATGAGACGAGGACCGCGCCCAAAAACCCCGCCGCAAGACTCATCCGAGCCACTGTAACGGGGTCAGGTCTTGAATCTCAACCTTTTTCCGGGATTCAAGACCTGACCCCCGAGCCATCCGGCAGTTTCCGGTGTCTATGTGGTCGATGCTCGAAGCGCAAGGGCTGACGAAGTTCTATTCGGCGATCCCGGCGGTTCGGGACGTCTCTTTCCAGCTCGAGGCCGGAGGCATCCTCGGCCTCCTCGGGCCCAACGGCTCAGGCAAGTCGACGACGGTCTCCATGATCGCCGCGTTGCTGGAGCCGTCCGGGGGCAAGGTCCTGCTCGATGGCGCTGATGTCCGCAGCGACCTGATCGCGTACAAAGCCTCGATCGGTTACGTGCCCGAAGAGGCAGTCCTCTACTCCTACCTGACCGGACCTGAATACCTCGCCCTCATCGGCGGACTCCGCGGCATTCCTGCTCATACCGTCCAGGATCGGATCGACGGCTTCCTGACGCTCTTCAATCTGAAGGATGACGTCCACGCGCCGATGACCGCCTACTCGAAAGGGATGCGGCAGAAGATCCTGATTTCGGCGGCACTGCTGCACAACCCGCGCATCATCATCCTCGACGAGCCCAACTCCGGACTTGACGTCACCACCACGCTGCTCTTGAGGAGCCTCGTGCAGACGCTGGCGCGCGAGGGACGCATGATCGTGTACAGCTCGCATCTGCTCGAAGCCATCGAACAGGTGGCGACGGACGTGTTGATTCTGCACGACGGCCAGGTCGTCGCGCACGACTCGGTCGACCGGCTCCGCTCGCTGATGGCTCTGCCGTCGCTCGAACAAGTCTTCCGGACGCTGGTGATCGAAACCGACATCGACGGTCTCGCCAAAGACCTCGTGGCGAACATGAAACGGTGAAGACGCTCCTCCTCGCCCGCACGTTCTTCGCCCGGTTCTTCGAGAGCGATCTGTTACCGCCCGGCGTGCACCAGGCGCAGTTCACGATCTGGATCGTGGCGGGGTTCGCGGCGCCAGGGCTTCTACTGCCCGCCCGCGCCGCCGACAGCTACCTGGAACTGTCCAGGCATCCGGCACTCCTGATACAAGCCCTCGTCGTCCATCGCCTGCTCTTCATCACCCTGACGATGATCGCCCTTGGATTCGTGGCGTTGGTGGTCTGGGAAGGGGTGTTTCCGGATCGACGCGACGCGCGTGTCATCGGTGTATTGCCACTGCCCGGCTCGGTTCTCGTGTTAGCGCGGCTGGCGGCACTGGCAGCGCTCGCCGGGATCTTTCTCATCGGCACGAACGCGGTGCCGACGCTGATGTACGGCCCGCTCCTCGCCGCTTATGGCGCGGCGAGCAACATCCTGACCGGCGCGTTCGCTCACATCGTTGCGACGTCGGCTGCCGGCGCATTCGTGTTCTTTCTCCTGATCGCCTTGCAGGGAATCCTGCTGAACCTCGGATCCCGCCGAGTGGCCGAACGGCTCGGCGTGGCGATGCAGGTGATCTTCGTCGTCGCTCTTCTCCAGCTGATCTTCTTCTTCCCGCACGTCCGCCGGCTGATCGACGGCGACGTCGGAGTCGTGGTCAACGATCCGTTCCTTCGATACGTTCCGTCGATCTGGTTTCTCGCGTTGTACGACGTCCTCGGCGGATCGCCGGCGGAAGGGACCTGGCCGGCCGCGCGGCTCGCCCTTTTCGCGTCGGGCGGAGCCATAACGGCAGCACTGGGCCTGATGGCGGCAACACACGCGAGGCTCCTGCGACTGGCGCTCGAGTCACAACCGATCGGACGCTCACGCCGGTGGACACTGCGCGGCTGGCGCTTTTCAGTCCGTTGGCTCCGTGGCAGGCCACAGGCACGAGCGATACGGCAGTTCACCATCCGGACGCTCGCGCGAAGCCGCACTCACCGCATGTTGCTGGCATTGTATGGAGGTGTCGCGCTCGCACTGGTTGTCTCCGGTTTGCTGCCATTGATCTTCATGCGCGGTCTGGCCGGCTTCGCGCAGCCCTCCGTGCCCGTGCTGTCGGCGCCGTTCGTCCTGATGTTCCTGCTGCTCGTCGGAATGCGCGCGTGCTTTGCTCTCCCGGTCGAGCCCAAGGCCAACTGGGCCATTCGAATGTCGGAGCCAGCTGAACGCACGGCGGCGCTGAATGGCGTCAGGGACGCAATGCTCCTCGCCGTCGTCGTTCCTGTCGCTGCCGGCGCCGCGGCAACCGCGGCAGCGCTGTGGGGCGCCGTGGCCAGGACTTGTCCACGGCGTCGTTAGCCTTGCGATGGGTTTGTTGCTGGTAGAAGTACTGCTGATCGCACTTCGGAAACTACCGTTCACCTGCACGTATTTTCCGGGTCTCGCCCGCGTTCGAATGTTGTGGTGGGCATACCTGACTGCCTTCACGACCTTCAGCTTCACCACACCGCTCATCGAAACGATGATGATCGAGCAGCGGTCCGGCCTGGGAATATTCATCATCGTGACCGGTAGCGCCATCGTCGCTCTCGACATCTTCAGGCAATGGGCTGCTGGCAACCTCGACGGGTTCAAGTACAACGAGGAAGATCCCACCGCCATGTTTGCCGGCTTCGATCTGAGCGAAGGCCTCGCCGCAAACCGGCCCACCCCGCGCTTGAATTAAGAGCAGCCAGTCGACTCTGGCCCGCTGCTTTGAACCGGCCGGTCAACTAGTATCATCTTGACACTACTGTCATTTTGATACTACTTTCTGGGAACGATGCCACCCCGAATCTCGTCTGCTGAAATCGACGGTCACTTACCGCTCAAACCGCTCGTGTTTCAGGTCCTGCTCGCGCTGACCGACGGCAAGCGCCATGGCTGGAGCCTGGTCCGCGAAGTGCAGCAGCGTGGAGGTTTCTCCCGGATCATGCCCGGCAACTTCTACCGGACGCTGCGGACGATGCTGGCGGAGGGGTTGATCGCTGAGTCGGCATTACGGAGCGATCAACGCGAAGAAGACGAGCGGCGCAGGTACTTCGAGTTGACCCGCCTGGGCGAAGCGGTCGCAGGCGCCGAGGCAGCCAGGCTCGAGGCGGCCGTGGTGGAAGCGCGCGCGAAGCGTCTGCTCGCGCGGTCACGAGGATGACGCTCTATCGTCTGCTGCTGCTCGCGTTCCCTCGCCGGGTCCGCCGTGAGTACGGCGAAGACATGGTCCGCATGTTCGAGGCACAGCTTCGGACCGCGCGAGTGACGGGGAACAGCCGCCTGCGGTTGTGGTGTTCTGCAGCAGCCGATGCAATTTTCTACGGTCTCGCCGAACGATTCGGCGCGCCGAGCCACCGCCCACACATCGACGTTCGCCGGCGGGGACGCTGGAGGTCCTGGATGGATAGCGTGCGCCTCGATCTTCGTTACGCCATTCGGTTGTTTCTCGCCCAGCCCGGCACGACATTCATCGCCGTTCTGACGCTGGCTCTCGGAATCGGCGCGAACACCGCTATCTTCTCCGCCGTCGACGCGGTGTTGCTCCGGCCACTTCCCTACGAGGAACCGGATCGTCTCGTGATGGTCTGGGAGAAACGGCAGGCGGAAGGCGTGCTCGAGAACGTCGTCTCGCCCGCCGACTATCTCGACTGGGAAAAAATGAACACCGCGTTCGAATCGATCGCGGGTGTTCTGACGCTCACGGCAGATCTCACCGGTTCGGGCGAACCTGAACGGCTCGTCGGCGCGGGTGTGTCTCCTGCCTTCTTCGACGTGCTGCGAGTCAAGCCGGTAGAAGGCCGCTTCTTCAGACAGGACGAAATCATCCCGGGACGCCACCGCGTCGTCGTCTTGTCCAACGGCCTCTGGCAACGGCGATTCGGTGGCGATCGTTCCGTGGTGGGCCGCAAGCTGCTCCTGAACGGTGTACCGCACGAGGTCGTGGGCGTCCTTCCATCGACGTTCGAATTCCCCGATCCAACGATCGAGGTCTGGGCGCCGCTGGCGCTGGCTGGTGGAACGAACCCGCCTAGCCGAACGCTCCATCAGCTCACTGTTTACGCACGGCTCAAGCCTGGCGTCACGCTCGACCAGGCGCGGACCGAGATGGATCGCATCGGCGGAATCCTGTCGGCTGAATACCCGGACTCGAACCGCACCCACGGCGCCTGGGTGACGCCGCTCGACGAGCACCTTCGGGAACCGATCCGTGCAGGCCTGTTGCTGCTGTTCGCGTCGGTCGCGTTCGTTCTCCTCATCGCCTGCGTCAACGTCGCAAACCTGCTGCTCGCCCGTGCGGCTTCGCGTCGTCGCGAAGTCGCCGTAAGAGCCGCTCTGGGTGCGGGTAAAGGTCGTCTCGCGGGTCAGAGCCTGACCGAGAGCGTCGTCCTGGGACTGCTTGGCGGTGCGGCAGGATTGCTCGTCGCGTACTGGGGCATCGAGTTGCTGCGGCAACTGGCGCCGAGCGACGTCGCAGTCGTCGGCCTCGATCGCATGGGTCTCGATATGCGGATCCTGGCATTCTGCGCCGTGCTGTCGATTGGCACCGGGCTGCTGTTTGGCGTGCTCCCCGCCTGGCAGCTCGCGCATCAGGACGTCAACGAGGCCCTGAAGTTCGGGTCGCGTACTGCAGGTGGCGTGCGTCGCCGCCTACGCGTTGCGCTCGTGGTGTCGGAGATCGCGCTGGCCTCTCTCCTGCTGGCTGGGGCAGGGCTCACCTGGCGCAGCTTTCAAACTCTTTTGCGGGCGGAACCGGGCTTCACAATGGACGGCATCCTGACGTCGCTGATCACGCTGCCTGGCGCAAGGTATCGCGGCGCCGACAAGCTGCTGACGACCTTCGACAACATCGAGCAGCGCCTCAAAGCCATCCCGGGTGTTGTTGCCATCGGGGGGACGAGCGCGCTCCCGCTCTCCGGAATGGACGGACGACGGGGTGTGGGGATCGAGGGACGGGAGCCAACCCCCGATACGCCCACTCGTGCGCATCCGCGGTCGGTGACGCCGGACTACTTCAGGGCCATTGGGATCCAGGTCATCGCGGGACGCGCGTTCTCCTCTGCCGATCGAAGCGGAAGTCCTCTCGTCGTCATCGTCAACGACACGATGGCGCGCCGCTACTGGCCCGGCCAGTCGGCGATCGGCCGCCGGGTCGCCCTCGCCGACTCCGAATGGCGTGAAGTCGTCGGAGTGGTTCGCGACGTCCGTCACTGGGGACTCGACCGGACGGTGAATCCCGAGCTCTACCTCCCTCAGGCACAGATGCCATCCAGCGCGCTCGTCTTTACCCTTCGCACGAGCGTTCCGCCACAATCGATCGCCGGCGCCGTACGTGAACAGTTGCGCGCCGTGGACGCAGACCTGCCGTTATCGAAGGTCAGAACGATGGAGGACGTTGCGGCCGAGTCCGTCGCAGCGCGATCGGCATCGATGCGCGTGCTCGCTGTGTTTGGCGCGCTCGCGCTCATCCTCGCGGCTGCAGGAATCTACGGCGTCATGGCGCACCTGGTGGCGATTCGCAGCAACGAGATCGGCGTGCGTATGACGCTCGGAGCGAGGCCTGCCGATGTGATGCGCCTGATTCTCCGCGAAGGCGTCATCCAGGCGGCCGTCGGCCTGGCGATCGGGTTGACGGGCGCGGTTCTGGTGATGCGGAGCTTCCGCAGCCTGCTCTACGAGGTAAGCCCCGCCGATCCGATGACACTCGCCGTCGTCGGCGTGGTGCTGCTGACGACGGCGCTCGTTGCGTGCGCGCTACCCGCGCGGCGGGCGATGAAGGTCGACCCGGTGGCCGCCTTGAGACAGTAACAAGGGCGCGAGTGCGCAGGTGCGCAGGTGCGCAGGTGCGCGAGTGCGACCCGTGCGCACGCGCACTTGCGCACTTAACCACTTGCGCACGTGCGCACTTGCGCACCTGCGCACTTTGATCACCTAAGCGAAGTCGCCGTCCCCGGCTTCGCGCGTTTTTGCTTTTCGACCATCGCGGCGACGTCAGCCAGCAGTTGCTTCGCGTCGTACACGATGCCGTCCTTGATCGTGTACTTCACGCCACCGACCTTCTCGGGCTGACCGGTCTTGTCGTTCAGCTTCAAGGCTCCTGTGCCGTACAGGACCTTGAAGTTCTGCAACGGGTTCTGATCGACGATCACCATGTCGGCGAGCATACCGGCGCGCACGATCCCGAACTCCGGCGCGCGGCCTTTTGGTTCCGCCAACGTGATGGCGCCATTCATCGTCGCTGACTGAATGACCTCGAGCGGGTGGAAACCGGCTTCCTGCAGCATCTCCAGCTCGTTCACGTAGCCGAACCCGTAGGTCTGGTAAATGAAGCCGGAGTCGGAGCCCGTAGTGATCCGTCCGCCCATCTTCTTGTAGTCGTTGAGCAGCTTGAACCATACCTGGTAGAAGTTGCGCCACTCGATCTCGTCCTCGGTCGTCCAGTAGTACCAATACGAGCCGTGATTCGCACGGCTGGGCGCGTAGAAAGCCATCAGCGACGGCAGCGTGAACTTGTCGTGCCACTCGGCGTTCCGGAACTTCGCGAGATCGCGGCCGGCGGAGTAGATGGTGAGCGTCGGATCGAACACCGTCCCCAGCTTCAGGTGTTCCTCGAGATATGCCTTCCACTGAGGACTACCCGGCTCGTGAATCTTGTTCCAGAGGCGAGCGACCTGACCGAACCGCCACTGCTCGTCGTTCGCGTTCATGTCCACCGGCCACGGCTGAACGACGTAGTCCTTGAGCAACGATTCGAAGTGACCGTAGAAGTGCGTGACAGTGCCCAGGCCGAGTCGCGCGGCCTTGATGGCATTCATCTGCGCGACCCCGCCCTGCTGGAGGTGCGCCGTTGAGCCGAGCCCCTGCTTCTTGGCTTCGTCGAGCAGCGCCGCCATGATCGAGGGCTCCTGCGCGCCGAGCTTGAGGCCATCGATGCCGTTCGCCGCGGCCCAGCGGACGTATTCACGTGCGGCCTCCGGCGTGTCGACGCCACCGCGATCCCAGCCGCTGCCCGGCCGCTGATAGTTGTAGATGCGCGGCGCGACGATCTCGTTCTTCTCGCTGCGAGCCTTGTCCTTAACGCTGTAGGGTTGGCCGCCGATGGGCACGCCGCGCACCGTCGTCACGCCGTGTCCCAGCCACAGCTTGTAGGCGTACTCGGACTCCTGGTTCTTCGGCGCTCCGCCAGCATGCACGTGCATGTCCACGAAGCCAGGCATCAGGTACATTCCCGTTGCGTCGATCTCGTGATCGGCGTTCTGCGGCGGCCTGTTGGCGCGCGCCGCCAATCCGGGCGTCCCCGCGCTGCGAACGGACGCAATCCGGTTTCCTTGAACGACGATATCCATCGGGCCCTGCGGCGGGGCACCGGTACCATCGATCAACGTGACGCCACGGATGACGAGCGTCTTGAAGGGACCCTTGCCCTCGTCCGCTCGTCGATCGGGTCCTGGCGTCAGCGACTCACGCTCCGCGGGGGCCTGCCGTGACGGCGCCGCCGCGGGTGTCTGCTGTGCCACGAGCACCGGCGACGTTCCGGCGAGCGTGATCGTGACCGCCACCGCAAGCCCGGTCATCACGCCCGCGGCCAGGCCGCTGTTTTTCATCGTCATCTGGACGCCTCCCAGAAACTCACGTATTCGGCGGGTATCTTACACTTCAACGGGTCAGATCTCGATTCTGCGGGGCGCGGCCCAGTGCCACATTGTGAATTTTTCTGGGATTCAAGACCTGACCCCAAGCCAGACGACGAGGGCGACGGCCCAGCCGGCGAAGGCGTCGGCGGTGTAGTGGTAGCGGCCCAGCACGGCCGCGGCAGAGACGGCGGCGGCGTTGACGAACATCAGCAGGACGATCGGCAGCGGTGCGCCGAGCACCAGGAGCGCGGCGGCGAGGGCCTCGGCGGCGTGGCCGCTCGGGAACGTGTTGACCTGAATGCTCGCGGCGCCGACGAGGCGCAGGTTGAACGACCGGATCGTCGAATGCCACGGCTCTGCCTTTTCGATCGCCCGGGGTGGACGCGTCTGCACCCACGCAAGCACGATGAAACAGATGTAGTCAGTGATGAGAAGGACCGACCAGAAGCGTTCGGGATTCGGATCGGGCGTCAACGTCAGGTGGATCAGGAGCGCCACTGGTATCAGCGGATAGATGCCGACGTACGAGAGCTCGAGAAGCTCGACGAGCAGGCGTGGCAGCCGGCGAGCGACCGTCAGCACGTGCAGCCGATCATCGAGCCGCAAGAGCATGCCTTCCTGATTCGTGCGGGGCGCCGTGAACAACCAGCCGCTGATCCAGTACCCCATGAGCAGCAAAGTCGGCGGGCCGAACCAATCGTGAACCACGGGCGAATACGGCGTGAGAGCGATCGCGGCAGTCACCAGCAAGCCGGCAAGGCCACCAGCCCACACCTTCACCATTCGGCGGTGTCCGGCACGCGACACGGCCGGCGAAACGAGCAGAACGGAGATGAAAAAGACGACGCTGGCCGCTTCCCACAGCCTGATGGACCCGAGCACTGGCGAAACCGGATCCATCGTCACTTCGCGCTCAGCTCCGAGACGAAGGTGTCGATCGTGCTCCAGTACAGCGCCGGCAGGGTCACGTGAAGATCGTTGTGACTGGCGCCTTCGATCGCGACGAACGTCTTCTTCACACTGGGCGCGCGTTCGAACACACGACGGCCGGCGCTGAACGGCACGATCTCATCTTCATCCCCATGCAGGATCAGCAGCGGCCCGTGATACTTCTCCAGCAGGCGCGTCGTCGGAAACGTGTATGTCGACAGGAAGCTGAGCAGCCACAGCACCGGGTTTGTCCGCAGCACCGACCGGGCGTCTGGCATCGGCGTTTCGAGAACGAGACCGGTTGGACCGGTGCCAACCGCGGCGTGCGCCGCGACGGGAGCTCCGATCGAACGGCCCCAGTAGATCACCGGAGTTCCCGGGCGTTTGAATTGCTGCTGGAAAACCTGAATCGTCGCATCTGCATCTCGATACAGCCCTCGCTCGCTCGCCGATCCCGTGCTCGCGCCATAGCCGCGATAGTCAACAGCCATGACGCTGAATCCTCGCCGCCAGAGCTGAACGAAGATATCGAGCCACATGGACAGGTTTCCCCCGTTGCCGTGAAAGAAGACGACCTGGGCCCGTGGCGCCGGATGCTCCATCCACCACGCATGCAGTTGCTGACCATCCGGGGTGCCGATCCGGACGTCGCGGAATGGCACGCCGGCGCTGGCTGGCGTTTCCTGTACGCCAGAGGTCGGAAAGAACGCCATCCGCGGCTCCAGCCACCACACGAGGACTCGCAGCGCGAGGACGACCACCGCGACGCGGAGCGCTATCACCCACATGTCCATCACTCCGGCCCCATCGTAAGATCTCGGAGGCGCCAACGCAGTACCAATCCAGCGAAGCTCCGGGAGCGGCCTTCTTGATCCACCTTGTCGTTTTCGATCTCGACGGAACTCTCGTCGATTCCCGCCGTGACCTCGCCAACGCGACGAACGCGCTGATCGTCGAGATGGGTGGGCAGGCGCTCGCCGAAGAGCGTGTCACGGGCATGATAGGAGACGGGGCGGCGGCCCTGGTCAAACGGGCCCTCACTGCCGCCTCCCTCGACCCTGACACCCCGGGAGCCCTTGACCGTTTCCTGACACATTACGACGTCCGGTTGCTCGATCACACCAAGCCATATCCCGGCATGGTGGACACGCTGGCTGAGCTATCGCGCCGCGCCCGGCTGGCCGTGCTGACGAACAAGCCGTCCGCTCCCACCGAGCGTCTGCTCGATGGGCTTGGCCTTCGCCGATGGTTCGCTGACGTCGTCGGAGGGGACACTTCAGAAGGGCGTAAACCGACGCCAAATGGGCTCATGGGCATCATTCACCGCGCATCGCTGGCGCCCGGCGATGCGCTCCTGGTGGGCGACTCGGCCATCGATCTTGCAACCGCTCGAAACGCTGGGACCCGAAGCTGTCTGGCTCGCTACGGATTCGGGTTCAACGACACGACTCTTAAATCGGGCAGCGGCGAGCATGTCATCGACTCACCGGCGGCGCTCGTTCCTCTCGTGGACTCGCTCAACGGCATTCGATCCAGCCAAAACTGAATCGGATTCTGCTCTCGCTCGTCACTAGCCGATCTGGCGACTGAGGTCCGGCGTGCCACCGGTTGTGACGGGATGTCCGAAATCCGTGACTTGCCAATCGACGCAGCCGCCGTATCACATTCCGTCCGGCATCGGTCTGCTCACGCGCGACAGTGGGCGCCATGCGTCACCACTCAATCGTTGCGAGGACCCTGCTCGGACTTATCGCGCTCGTATCAGCAGCGGCCGCCCGGCCGGCGGCGGTTGGCCCTGAGGCGCTCGTTCACGTGCGGCCCGCATCGCCAGCCGCCAGGCTGCTGATTGACGAAGCCGCCCGAGATTCAGCGACAGTGAGAGATCTGATCGATCGCGTCGATCGCAGCGATGTCATCGTCTACGTGCAGATGACGGGATCCCCGCAGGTCCTGTCGGCGTCGACGACGCTGGTGACGGCGACGGAGGGGCGGCGGTACCTGCGGATCCTGATTCACGCCGGCATGCCCACGTGGAATCGCGCTCAGCTGCTGGCGCACGAACTACAGCATGTCCTTGAAATTGCATCGCAACCCGACGTCGTCAGCAATGACGACCTCCGAAGCCTGTATCTGCGAATCGGGCATGCGAACGGCAAGGATCGATTCGAAACGAGTGACGCGAGGAACGTCGAGGAGAAGGTCCGCCGCGAGATCGTTCACGCCCGGAGGTAGGAGCCCGACGCCGTCAAATCAGCGCTCGTACGACTCGCGTCGCGCCGATGCCGACTGCCGGATCAGGAAACGCTGAGGATCCTTCCAGAAGAGCGTCCGAAGGTCGCCGAGACTCGAGGCGCCGCCATAGCTGATGGACGAGCAGAGATGCTTCAGCATGTCGCGGATGATCGTTCGCGCCGATCCGCGCGCAGGAACGCTGATCTCCATGCCCTCGGCGCCTATCGCCTCCAGTTCCACCGTGTCCGCATCCTCGACGTCGAGGCGGTCGCTGATCGCCGCGATCGAGGCCATCCCTCTCAGCACCTTGAACGGAACCTTGACCGTCTTCTGCGATTCCGGCAGCAGGACCGACTTGTGCACGATCTCGCCCGGCGCTTCGGCCGTGCCAGCGAACGCGCTGCCCAGCATCGTCGTATCGCCTCCGCAGACCAGCGCTTCGGCAAGCGCTCCGTGCCGCTTGATCCCACCGTCAGCGATCAGCGGGACGCCGGAATCGCCAATCGCCAGACGGCATTCGACGAGCGCCTGCAGCTGCGGCACACCGAAGCTCGTCGTCATTCGCGTGGTGCACCCGCCGCCAGGGCCGATGCCCACCTTCACGCCGTCGGCACCTCGTTCCAGCAGGAACCGAGTCCCTTCGGCAGTGGCAACATTGCCGGCAATCATCTCGAAATCGCCGAAGCGCTTGCGGAATGCCGCCAGCGCGCGTTCCATGACGATCGAGTGGCCGTGCGCAATGTCGATGACCAGGATGTCGACGCCCGCCTTGATCAGTTCCGCCGCGCGCTCGAGAAAGTCCCCGGTTGCGCCAATCGCCGCGCCGACGCGGAGCCGGCCCTGGCTGTCACGGGTCGCAAACGGCAGCCGCCGCTGGTGCATCAGATCGCGCGCCGTGATCAGCCCGATCAGCCGGCCGTCCTCGCCAACGAGCGGCAGTTTCTTCACTTTCCGCTCGATCATCAGACGCTCGGCCTCGTCCGCCGCCAGGGAGCCGCGGTGCACGACGAGGCGATCGAGCGGGGTCATGCGGTCAGCAACTGGTGCCGAACGGTCCCGCACGAACCGCATGTCGCGTTCGGTCAGCAGGCCGCGAAGCCGCTGATTCTCGTCGACGACCACGAGCGTGCCGACCCCTGACCGCTCCATGAGCGCTGCGGCATCAGCGAGCGATTCCGTAGGCCGGATGTGATGCGGATCGGTGATGACGCCGTGCTGCGTTCGTTTGACGATCTCGACCTCGCGCACCTGCGGATCGATCTCGCCAGGCCGGAACCCGCGATCGATGATGCCGATGCCGCCCTCTTCCGCCTGGACGATTGCCATCGGCGCACGCGTGACCGTGTCCATGTTGGCAGAGACGATCGGCCGCTTCAGCGTAATGCGTTTCGAGAGCTTGCACGAAAGATCGATCGCCGACGGATCGCGGCGAACGAGCACGCTCAGTTGCGGGGCGAGGATGAAGTCGTCGAACGTGCAGCCGCGGACCATGTCGAGCACGGTCCGCCCGGCTTGTGCATCGATACGAGGAAAGAGCGCGCCTTGCCCGGCCATGCGCTCATATTAATCGGCAATCGGCATGATCGGAAATCGGAAATCGGAGATCGAGAAATCGGACTGCGCTGACTAGCCCGGCTGGCGCATGCGGACTCTGCGACTTCCAATCGCCAATTTCCGATTGCCCGATTGCCGATTTCCGATTCCCGATTGCCGATTACTTGCGCCCTATCGCCAGCAACTCACGCTCGGTGCGCCAGTACCACTTGCCGTCAACCAGAGCGGGCGACGCGAGCGTGCGCGCGTTCAGGCGGTTGACGTGCAGCAGCTTGAACTCGCGTCCGGTGGCGAGCACGAACGTCTCACCCAGGTCGTTGGTGAAAAACACCTTGTCGTCCACCACAACCGGAGATGCCGAGAAGCTCTCGCGAGCCGCTTCGCCCAGCCGGCCCTGCCAGAGCACTTCGCCGGTTTTTGCGTCGTACGCGGTCGCGATGGCGGCCATGTCGTTCACCATGTAGAGCAGTCCCTTGTACAGCAGCGTGGATGGCACGAATGGAGATCCCTTCGCCGCTTTCCACGCAACGTGCGTCGCCGTCACGTCACCCGAGCCGCCCGGCCTTATGGCGAGCGTTGGACCCGCTCGACCGGACGACGCGAAGATTAGACCTTCGCCGACGACCGGCGTGGGAATGACCTCGAACAGGTTGCCGGCGGCGCTCCAGAGTTTCGTGCCAGAGTTCGGATCGTAGGCCGTCACCTCGCGCATGCTGCTGACGATCAGTTCGTCACGCTCGCCGGCGCGGATGGCGATGGGCGTGCCCCACCCGACTTGCGCTTCACGCGGCGTGCGCCACACTTCCTTCCCGGTGGCCGTGTCGAAAGCCGCGACGAAAGCGGACCCTTTCTGATCCTGGTAGAGGATGATCCGGTCCTTGTACAAGAGTGGCGAGCCAGCGGTGCCGTGCGACGCGCTCATCGCGCCGAGCGGGCGATGCCATACCTGCTTGCCCTTCAGATCGACCGCAATGAGCCCGTGGCTTCCCAGGTAGGCATACACGCGCTGACCGTCGGTCGTCGGCGTGCTCGATGCGTGGCCGTTCTTCGGATGCTGGAACTCGGCCGAGGCGTCCGGCGCGAAGGCCTCCCACTGCTTGCTGCCGTCCGTGCGTTTGAACGCGACGAGTGACTTCCGCGCACCACCGTCGTGCGCCGTCGCCATGATGATCAGATCGCCCCAGACGATGGGCGAGGAATTGCTCGTGCCTGGAACCGGAACTTTCCACAGCACGTTCTGCGTATCAGACCATGTGTCGACGTAGCCGGTGCCGTTGACGTAACCCTGACCGGAAGGTCCACGCCAGCGCGGCCAATATTTCTGAGCCTCCCCTTGCGGGACGATCATTTCGACAGTGGGCTCCGGAAGCGCCGGAAGCGCGAGAGCCGTGAGGACGAGAAGCCAGATTGCGCGCATAGTCGCGCCATTTTATGCGTCAAGGGCGCGAGGACAAACCGGGGTGTGACGAAAGGCTGATTCAGACCGTGAAACTCGGGTGACGAGTGCCGCGGGACAGATCGCGGATGGGACGAGATCGCGCTCGTCGGTCCGTGGTTCAGTGATTCGTGTCTCGCCGAGGTGCATTGGCCACCCCGGGAACACGGCTCGACGGACACGGTCCACGGACCACGGACAACGGACCACGGCTCCACGGCGTCCTTTTCTCCAGTAGAGTAGTAGAGTATCGACATGCTGCAGGACCTTCGTTACGCGCTGCGCAACCTGATCGCCAGCCCGGCATTCACGCTGGTTGCGGTCGGATCCCTCGCGATCGGCATCGGCATCAACACGACGATCTTCACGGCGGTGAACGCGATCCTGCTGCGGCCGCTGCCGGTGTCCCACCCGGAACAGCTCGTCGACATTTACACGACCAGTTACGCCGAGCACTCGACCTCGTCGTGGCTCGACTACCGCGATCTCCAACAGGGCACAACGGTGTTCGATGGCCTGATCGGCCACACCCTGATGTTTGCGAACGTCAGTCGCGACGGGCGATCGCGTCTGCTGATGGGCGAGGTCGTGACCGCGAACTACTTCCAGGTGCTCGGAGTGAACGCCGCGCTCGGACGGATGTTCGCGGCGGAGGAAGACCAGGTCGAGGGTGGCAACCGGCTGGTGGTGCTGAGCGATGGTTTGTGGCGACGCGAGTTCGGTGGCGATGCGGCGGCGGTCGGCCGATCCGTGCGGATCCGCGGTCTCGACTACACCGTCATCGGCGTCGCGCCGGCGCGATTCACCGGCATGATGCCGGGGATCTCTGCTGAACTCTGGATTCCGGCGTCAATGGTGGACGAAGTCGAACCGGTCGGCATGAACGACGCCGTTCCGTCGCCGACGGGGCGGACGCGCCTGCAGCGCCGCGGACAACGGTGGATGTTCCTGAAGGGACGGCTGAAGCCGGCCCACACCGTCGCGCAGGCGCAGACGGAAGTCGCCGCCGTGATGGCCCGGCTCGAGCGGGAGCACCCGCAGACCAACCGTAACCGCCGGGGTGTGCTGGTTCCCGCAAGCGACGTCCGCATTCATCCATTGATCGACGGGTCCCTCGTCCCGGGTGCGACGTTGCTGATGGTGGCCGTCAGCCTCGTGCTGATCATCGCCTGCGCGAACATCGCGAACATGCTCCTTGCCAGGGCCACGACGCGAAGCCGGGAGATTGCCGTGCGTGTGGCCATCGGCGCCTCGCGTGCACGAATAGTTCGTCAGCTGCTGACCGAGAGCCTGGTGCTTGCTGCGCTCGGCGGATGGGGCGGGCTCCTTCTCGCGCGCTGGACATCTGGCCTGATCCAGGCATTCCAACCGCCGCTGCCTGTCGCCATCTCGCTGGATCTGTCGCCCGATTGGCGTGTCTTCGCGTTCGCCGTGATTCTGGCGCTCGTCACCGGCGCGGTGTTCGGACTCGCGCCCGCGCTTCAGGCCACCAGGCCAGACCTCGTGGCGTCGCTCAAGAACGAAGTCGCGCCCGGCTTCAGGACGCGCCGCTTTGGCCTCCGCAACGTGCTCGTCGTCGCGCAGGTCGCGGTCTGCTTCGTGCTACTCGTGGGCGCAGGCCTCCTGTTGCGCAGCCTCACGGCTTCGCGCAACGCCGACGTCGGCTTCGATCCCCGCGGCCTTGTCGTCGCCACCGTGGACATGGGGATGCACCGCTATTCGCCCGAGCGCGGGCAGGCATTCTACGAGTCTGCGCTCGAGCGCATCCGCACGCTGCCCGGCGTCAGCAGCGCTGCGATCGTGGAACGGCTTCCCTTTTCACCGAATATCCATTCTGCAGAGCATCTTCATCGAAGGCCGTCAGTACGCAGCGGACGATCTGGGCGTCTCGACGGACGTGACGCGCGTGACGCCCGGATACTTTCGTACGCTGGGCATCTCGCTTCAGCAGGGCCGGGAATTCGACGAGCGCGACACGTCCACCTCTCCCGGCGTCGTGATCGTCAACGAAGCGCTCGCGCGCCGCTATTGGCCGGGTGAGAGTGCGATCGGCAAGCGCCTGCGCGTTCGATCGAGCACGGGGCCGCTCTTCGAAGTCGTCGGCGTCGTGTCGGACCACAAGGTGCGCACCGTCGGCGAGCCACCACGGCCGTTCATGCATTTCTCGCGCAGTCAGGGCTACAACCCCAGCGCGTCGTTCATCGCGCGCACGAACGTCGATACGTCGCAGCTGGTTCAGGCCATGCGGCGTGAGCTCACGTCAATCGAACCGGATCTGGTCTTCCTCGAAATGCAGCCGATGGAGTCGGTCATCGCGGTCACGTTGTTCCCGGCGCGAATGGGCGCGTTCGTGCTCAGCACCGCCAGCATCATCGCCCTGCTGCTTTCGGCGATGGGGCTCTACGGCCTGATTGCGTTCACGGTCAGCAGACGGACCCGGGAAATCGGCGTGCGCATGGCGCTGGGATCGAATCCCCGCGACGTCCTTGCGCTCATCGTTCGCCAGGGCATGGCGCTGGCGCTCGTTGGCGTGGCGATCGGGCTCATCTGCGCCGTCCTGCTCATGCAAGCGATGTCGGGGGCGCTGTACGGCGTATCATCGATCGACATCGTCACCTACGTCTCGGCGGCGGTGCTGCTGTCGGGAGTCGCCCTGGCAGCCAACCTGGTGCCTGCGTTACGAGCGGCCAGGATCGACCCGATGGTCGCGCTGCGAACCAATTGAGGCACGGCTGGCGACTCACCAGAGATTGGGGACTATCGACCGATACATGGCTTTGAAATCCATCGAACATGCCCTTCGTGAACGGCTGGCGGGCACACTGCCGGGAATCGAAGCACAGCTGCGCTTTGCGCCGTCGCCGACCCGCCCGGGTTGGCTGGCAGGACACTTCCCGGCCGACACTCGAACGGCGGCAGCGCTGCTGCTGCTCTATCCTCGCGAAGGTGGCGTCGCGGTCCCGTTGACCGTGCGGGGTCATGGACTCGCGCGGCATGCCGGCCAGATCAGCCTGCCTGGCGGTGCGAGCGACCCTGGGGAAACGATTGTTCAAGCGGCCTTGCGCGAAGCGTCCGAGGAAATTGGCATCGATCCGTCCACGGTCCGCGTGCTCGGTGAGTTGACACCCGTGCACGTGCTGGTCAGCGGTTTCACGCTGCATCCGATCGTCGGCGTCACCGAAACGCCGCCGGACTTCATCGCCGCGCCTGGCGAAGTGGAAGAGATCCTGGAAATTTCGCTGGACGATCTTCGCGACGCATCACGCATCCGTCGTGGCGTGCGCATGCGCGAGGGGCTGGCGATCGAATATCCCTACTTCGATCTCGTGGGACACCAGGTATGGGGAGCGACGGCTATGGTCCTGGGCGAGTTCATCTGTCTTCTCCAGGAAGAAATCTGAACTCGCCAGGCGACCACTACTTTCGGATTGCGAAGAGATGCTTCTCGCCGCGCAGGTAGATCGTTCCGCCAGCCAGCGCCGCTGACGCATACACCGGTTCGCCGATCGAATTCGTGCGGATGATCTCGTGCACGGGACCGGCCTTGATCACGAACGTGTCTCCGTCCTCGCTGGTCATCAGCAAACGATCACCATACGCGACCAGCGACGCCGTAAACGTCGCCGGCACGGGAACCCGGCCTCCCTCGTAGATGACCTTCCCGGTCTTCGCTTCAAGGCACGTGAGCAGCCCTTTGTCGGTCATCAGGTAGAGGTAGTCGCCGTGCAGAATCGGCGAGGGGACGTAGGCTGTGCCCTTGTCGTACTGCCACACGATTGACGGCGTGCCGGTGATGTCGCCGCTGCCGCCGGGCTGAATCGCGACTGCGCGCTTCGCCTGGCTTCCGGCGCTGAGAATGACAACGCCCTGGCCGGCAACAATACTGGGAATCGGGTGGCTGCGAACGCCCGCCGAGCGCCACAGCTCGTCGCCCGTGCGCGGATCGTAGGCAGTGATCTGCTCGCCGCCGGACGTGATCAGCTCGACGCGGGTCGGCGTCTTGACGAGCAGCGGCGTCGCCCAGCTCCGGCGCGTCGTCCGATCCTTGCGCCAGACTTCCTTCCCGGTCTTCTTGTCCAGCGCCACGATGTAGGAAACGTTGGGCAGCTGCTGCCAGCCCTCCTTGCCGGTCTCCTGATCGGTGACCTTGGCGAAGGAGCCCTTCCCCATCTCCTGATCGCACAGAAGGATGATGAGGTTCTCGAACAGTATCGGCGACGTGCCCGGACCGAGACCCGCTTTCGCGATGCCACCGAGCGAGACCTTCCAGGCCATCTTGCCGTTGAAGTCGTACGCAAACAACCCGGCTGACTCGAAGAACGCGTACACCAGCGTTCCATCCGTCACCATCGTCGGCGACGCATACGTGTTCTTGCGATGGCGATCGTCGAACATCACGCCGTCGTACGGCGTGTCCTCCCAGAGTTTCTTTCCTGTCTTCGCGTCGAAGGCCAGCACCTTGAGCGCGTTGGTCATGTTGGAACCGACGCTGTCCGGGTGCAGATAGCCAGGCTGATGGCTGAAGTCAGGATGAATCGGAGGCTTGTGTCCTTCCGGCGCAGGCTTGCCTTCAACAGATGTCGTCAGAAAAATCGCGATCGCCCCAGACGATCGGTGACGACAACCCGCGTCCGGGGACTTCTGTCTTCCACGCGATGTTCTTGTCGGGCGCCCACTCGTCGACATACGTAGTGCCGGCGGACACGCCGAGCCCCTCAGGACCGCGCCACTGTGGCCAGTTGTCGTCAGGACCAGCACCAGGCAGTTGGATTGCCGAGGTGATGACAAGCAGGGATCCGAGGGCGAACCCAATCAACGCACGCTTCATGGCCCGGTAGCATAGCATCATCACGATTGGTGCACAGACAGGCGAGCTGGTGTCCGTTGTTCGTGATCCGTAGTCCGTAGTCCGTGGTTCGTCGCTCGTCGCTCGTCGCTCGAAAGGCTCAATTCAGAGTTGGGACGAGGCTTAGCTAGGAGTTCTTCGAGCAACGAGCGACGGACCACGGACTACGGACTACGGACCACGGACTACGGTATGTCCTTGGCATACCTACTGATTCCTGAGCGCGACGAGTGGGTCAACCCCCATCGCCCTTCGGGCGGGCAGGTAGATAGCTGCCAGCGCGACGAGCGTCAGTACGGATGAGACGGCCAGGAACGTCAGCGGATCGAAGGGGCTGATGTTGTAGAGCAGGCCCGACATCACCTGCGTCAGCGCAGCGGCGCCGGCAAGGCCGACCACGAGCCCGATCGCCACCGGCAACATACCCTGCGCGAGTACCAGTCTCATCACGGATCGACGGTCGGCCCCGAGCGCCATCCTGAGGCCGATTTCGCCCACGCGTTGATTGACGGAAAACGCCATCACGCCGTAGAGGCCGACCGCCGCCAGCAGCAGTGCGATCGTCGCGAACAATCCAAGCAGCAGCATCCTGAACCGCGGCTGTGCCACCGATGCGGCCACGAGATCGTCGCCGGTGCGAATACGCGTCAATGCCAGATCAGCATCCAGCGTCTTCAGCTGGCCCTTGACGATCGGGAGCACCGACAGAGGCGCTCCCTCGGCGCGCACGAAGACCGTCATGTTCTCCGCGACGTACTGAGCGTGTGGGACGTAGACGACGGCAGGGACGATACCCTCGAGCGTGCGCAGCTTGATGTCGCCGACGACGCCCACGACTTCCCGTTCGATCTCGCGGCCCATGATGCTGACATGGAGCCGCAGACGCTTGCCGATGGGATCTTCGCCTGGCCAGAACTCGCGTGCGGCGGTCTCGGTGACGATCGCCACGGGCGCCGCGCCGCGACGGTCCGCCGTTGTGAACGAGCGGCCCCGGCGCAGCGGTATGCGTAGTGTCTCGAGATACCCGGGCGTAACGGTACGGACTTGCGCGCGCTGTTCATCTTCGGAATCACGGCCGGCGATGGAAAGCGTGCCGCCGAAACCGCCCCGGGTCAGTGGCGGAATCATGATCGCGCCGGCGGCCTTGACGCCCGGCTGCCCGGAGATCGCTTCGACGTATTGGCTGAAGAACCTCCCGATCGCGTCAGCGTCTGGATAGCGCGACTCAGGCAACGTGAGGCCGACGACGAGCAACCGGGATGAATCGAACCCTGGATTGATGCCGCTCAATCGATCGAAACTGCGGATGGCCAGGCCGGCGCCGGCCAGCAGCACGAGCGCCAATGCGACTTCCGCCGCGACCAGCGCGCTGCGGAACCGCCGGCGCCGTCCACTCTCGGAGCCGTCCCGGCGTGCGTCCTTCAGCACAGCGGAAAGATCCGGCGTCGACGAATAGACCGCCGGAAACACCCCGAAGAGCAAGCCAGTCAGAACGGAGGCCGCAAAGCTGAAGGCCAGTACCGTGAGGTTCACGGAGATGCCGTTGGACCGCGGCAGATCCTGCGGCAGGACAGCATCCAGTGCGCGAACGCCCCACGCAGCGAGCAACACACCGAGAATGCCACCGGCCAAAGCCAGGATCACACTCTCGACCAGCAACTGCCGCACCATCCGCCATCGGCCCGCACCGAGTGCCGAACGGACGGCAATCTCCGTCCGGCGTGTCGTGCTCCGCGCGAGAAGCAGGTTGGACACGTTGGTGCACGCGATCAACAGGACGAACGCGACGGCGCCGAGCAGCATGAGCAACGGGCGTCGCACATCCCCGACCATCGAGTCGAGCAGCGGCTGAACCCAGATCCCGTAGCCCTGGACTGACGGAAACTGATCGGCAATGCGCCGCTCGATGGCGCCCAGGTCGTCAATCGCCTGGCCGATCGTCACACCCTCTTTCAGTTTGGCGATAGCGTTCAAGTAGTGAGCGCCCCGCTGGTTGGGCCGAAGGTCGCCCTCGGTCAGGACCAGGGGAAGCCAGAGTTGCATCTGCTGCGGGAACGCGAAGTCACGCGGCATGACGCCGACGACCGGCACCTGGTTGCCGTCCAGCGTCAGCGATTGGCCCACGATGTTGCGGTCGCCGCCGAATCGTTGCTGCCAGAGCGCATAGCCGAGCACGACGGCGCGCGGTCCGCCGGGCCGCTCTTCGTCCGGTGTGAACGTACGGCCGAGAAGCGGCGAGACCCCGAGCACCTTGAAGACTTCCGCGCCGACCATCGCGGCGTCCAACTCCTCCGGTTCGAAGCCCCCGGTCAGCGTGGTCCTGCCGTCGTTGTACACGGCGATCGCGTCGAAGCTCCGGTTCTGCGCTTTCCAGTCGATGAGATTGGGCGGAGAGATCGTGAGCAGCCGACCGTCGGCCGCTTCGTTCAACTCGACGATGCGGCTCTGGTCGGCGAATGGCAGCGGCCGTAACAGCACGCCATGCACGACGCTGAAAATCGCCGTGCTGGCGCCGATACCAAGCGCGAGGGCCAGTGTTGCAACGGCAGTGAAGGCCGGATTCTTGCGCAGCATGCGTAAGGCAAAGCGCACGTCCTGAATCAGCATGGGGTCTGCTCCGGCACGATTGGCATGAAGACGGTGGTCAAGCGCGCGTGCGTGCTTCGTCTCGGATCTCGCGATTGAGACACATTGCAGCGCGGCAACGAGGACGCGCAGGTTCAGCAGACACGCATTGAAGGCTCGACGAGGCGCTGAGAGAGGCCCGACGGCCATTGCATCCGCGCGCAGATCGCAGCACGCGGGGATGAAGCATCGCTCCGACACCGAGCGTGGAAGCCTTGGCGCGATCCACGCCGCCAGGCCGCCAATCTCGTCACGCACCGGCGAAGCCTTTCGATTCGTCGAAGGCAGCAATCTTCGACACGTAAAAATCCCGCGTCGAGCGCCAGGCCGTTTCGCCGGCAGCGGTCAGGCTGTACCGCCGCTCCTTGATGATCTGGCCGCGGACGACCTTCTGGTCGTATTCGCCATCAATCAGGCCCGCGTCCTCGAGTCTCGCCATCATTTGATAGAAGGCAGGGCCCGAGCGCCTGGCGCCGTGCCGGGCCAGGTCTCGACGGATCTCGCGGCCGAGCCGCGCGTCGGACCTGAGCATGCCGAGGACGAGGAACTGGAGGTGTGTGATTTCGGGGATGCGGCCTTGTGACATAACGCCGCATTATCTTACTGCATGTCGGGGCTCGGAGCTCGTCGCTCGTCGCTCGGGGCTCGGGGCTCGGGGGCTCGGGGCTCGAATACGCCGGACGGAGAGACCGTTGCCGTGGTTCGTGGTCCGGCTAACTTGTCCGCCGTAGCTTCAGCGAAGGCGGAAGCCGGACACTACGAACGATCACGTTCGTAACGCTATCGTGCTGTCGATGTGCGTGGCGCGGATAGCGGGAATCAAGGCTGACACGACGGCGCAGACGATGAGCAGCGCGCCGACGGCGGCAAACGTCCAGGGATCGCCGGGGGTGACGCCGAACAGGAACCCACTCAGCAGTCGGGTCAGCGACAGCGCCAGCAGCGTTCCGAGGAGAACGCCGGCGCCGGCGAGTATCAGCGCTTTGGACAACACGAGCTTGAGCACATCGGCGCGCTGGGCGCCAAGCGCGCTGCGGATGGCGATCTCGCGCGTGCGCTGCGTGACAGAGTAGCCAACCAACCCGTACATCCCCACGACGGCGAGGACGAGCGCCAGCCCGCCGAAACTGCCGGTGAGCGCCGACAGGAAACGCGGGCGCGCCAGCGATCGCGACAGGTGTTCTTCCATCGTGCGAATGCCGGACATCGGGAGCCCCGGATCGAGGCGTGCGATCTCGTGGCGGATTGCTCCGACCGTCGAGTACGGATCGCCTTCGGTGCGCACCACGAACGCCATGAACGAGAACGGCGACTGCGTGTGCACTTCGTACAACTCAGGTCGCGGCGCCGTGGCCGGTCCGAGATGACGGATGTCGGTTACCACCCCGATCACCGTCTGCCACGGCGCCGATGGGTTTCTACCGATCCGCAACCGGCGACCGACGGGATCCTCGCCAGGCCAGGCCCGCCGGGCGAGCGTCTGGTTCACCATGACGACATCTGGTGCCTCCGCGGTGTCGACGTCGGTAAAGTCGCGGCCCCCAACGATCTTCATGCCCATCGTGCCGAAGTACCCCGGCGTCACGATCTGATAGCCGGCTGTTGGTTCCTCAGATGGTTTTGGTTCGGGTCGCCCTTCAACCGCATAGGTCGCCCCGAAGTCATCGCCACCGATCGGGAGCGTGACCGCTGCGCCGGCCGCCGTGACCCCGGGGATCGACCGGATGCTGCGCAGCAGATCGTCGTAGAACGCCATCTGCATCGGGCCAGAGCGTGCGCGTGGCCCGCTCAGGATGATGTCGAACGCCAGCAGGTTGCGCATCTCTATCCCTGTGTCGACGCGCGAGAGCGACGCGAAGCTGCGCAGGAGCAGACCTGCACCGACGAGCAACACGAGCGCCGCGCAGATTTGCAACACGACGAGACCGTCGCGGGTCCTGCTGGCGCGCGGTCCCGCGGACCCGCGGCCGCCTCCATCGGCCAGATCCTGATTGACACCGCCGGCGGAAGCCTGCCAGGCGGGGACGATGCCGAACATGATGCCGGTGAGGATGGCCACTGCCGACGTGAAGCCCAGGACAGGGAGATCGAGTCGCGCGGACTCCAGACGCAGAATGCCCTCGGGTGCCATCGCGATCACCGACGACTGCGCCCACCAGGCAAACAGGAGGCCGAGCGCTGCGCCGCCAAGGGCGAGCACCGTCGATTCGGCCAGCAACTGGCGGATCACACGGCCGCGGCTCGCACCCAGTGCGAGACGGACGGCGATTTCCCGGCGCCGCGCAGATGCGCGGCCGAGCAGAAGGCTGGCGGCATTGGCACACGCGATGGCCAGCACGAAGATCACCGAGGCGACGAGTACGAAGAGCGGTTCCTGCACGAATCCGAAGAACTGCTCGCGCAGCGGTTGCACGACGGCGCCGAGGCCGTCGTCGGTTCGCCCGTACTGCTGGGCGAGCCGCCGTGCGACCGCCTCAGCTTCCCCCTGCGCTTGCTGCAGCGTAACGCCGTCGCGCAAACGTGCCACGGCACGCAGGTAGCCGGCGGAGCGATCGGCACGGAGATCCTGATTGGCATCCTCTCGCGGCATCCGCGGAATTTCATGACGCGCTGGCGGCAGCCAGAGCTCGGGCGATCCGAAATTGCTCGAACCGCGGGCGGTGATCGAGGGCCAGTCGAAGTCAGCCGGCATCACCGCTACGACGCGCCGGCTCGAGCCGTTGATCGTGATCTCGCGACCGACTATGCCGCGGTCGGCGGCAAAGCGGCGGTTCCATAACGCGTAGCTGAGAACCAAGTCGCGATCGTCCGCCCGGCCTCCGTGAAACGGATCGCCGAGGAGCGGCGCGACACCCAGGACATCGAAGAAGTTCGACGACACACTCGACGCGTTCAGCCGCTCGGGGTCACCGGTGCCCGTGAGGTTGACCGACAGATGACTGATGCCGGCGACGGCCGATACGGACGTCAACTGTTCGCGATAGTCCACGAAACGTCCAGGCGTCAGCGTCGAGCGAGGGAACGCGTCGGTGCTCGACCAGATGAACACCAGCCGATGGGGCTGATGGAGCGGCAACGGTCGCAGCAGCACGGCGTAGATCACGCTGAAGATGGCAGTGTTCGCGCCTATGCCGAGCGCGAGCGTCACGAGAGCTACGAGGCTGAATGCTGGTGACTTGGCCAGGGATCGAACGGCGTATCTCAAGTCCTGACGAAGATCACCCCACATGTCGATCCGCCTTTTCTCTCTGATTGCATGTTCGTCGATGTGCCGGCAGGCCGCCGCGATCGCGTCCACCGGCCCGAACCGGCGCCGGGCGGCCTCAGCAGCCGCGCCATCATCCATCCCCGCTGTCGCGAACTCACGCGCCCGCTCCTCGATGTGAAAGGCCAGCTCGTCGTCCACGTCCCGCCGCACGTCGGGCTTCCAGAATCGCCGTTCGGGTTTCGGGCCGCTCACGTCAAGCACCTGCCCGCCGCGCTTGTAAGACGCGCGACACCGCAGCGGAGAACCGGTCCCAGCTATGCGTTTCGGCGCGCAGCTGCTGCCGCCCCTGTTCAGTCAGTCGGTACGTCTTCACCCGCCGGTTGGTCTCCGAGACGCCCCAGTGCGACGTAACCAGGCCACGCGCCTCGAGACGGTGAAGAGCCGGATACAGCGAACCTTCCTCGACCAGCAGATCCTGCGCGGCGATCTGCTCGATCCACCTCGCAATGCCGTAGCCGTGCATCGGTCCCCAGCTGAGCGATTTCAGTATGAGGACACCGAGTGTGCCCTGAAGGAGGTCGATAGTCGTGCGTTCCGGCATAGGCTTGTGATTACACCCCTGTGAACATAGGGGTCTGGGTATTGGACGAGCGTTCGGGCAAAAAGGTTAGGCGATGGGGGGACGGAGGGTACGGGGGGAACGGAACGAGCTTTAAAAACGGAGACACGGAGGAACGGAGGCCAACGGAAGAGGCGCGGGTAATACGACGAGGTGCAGCCGATGCCGCCGCTCCGCGGCGGGCGATCACTCGACACCCCGCGGACACAAGCTGCACCCGCATCAACCAGCAGCTTGCGTCCGCGGGGTGTCGAGTGATCGCTCGGCCCGGCCGAGGGCCGGGCCGGCATCGGCTCTGAACGCTCAAGTTCGAGGGGAACTCCGTTGCTCTGAGTCTCCGAGTTGAAGCTTGTTCCGTTTCCTCCGTCTCCTCGATCCTCCGTCTCCTCCACCGGAATGGGCGTCGTTACTCGGTCCTGAGCGCCAGCAGCGGATCGATTCGCGTCGCGCGCCGCGCCGGGACGAATCCGGCCAGCAAGGCGACGGTCAGCAGCAGCGCCACCGCAGAACCCAGCGTGATCGGATCCGTGGGCGTAAGCCCAAAGAGCTGGGATTCGACGCGTCGGGCCGCGAAGAACGCCGTCAGAAGGCCCGCAAAAACGCCGACCGCTGAGAGCAGGGCGACCTCAGACAGCACCAGCCACAGCACGCCTGATGGCTCGGCCCCAAGCGCCATTCGAATCCCGATCTCTCGTGTCCGGCGGGCGACCGCGTAGGACATCACACCGTACAGACCGATGGCCGCGAGCAACGTGGCCAGTGCGCCAAATGCGACCGAGAGCCAGGCAACCATGCGCTCCACGAACAGCGATTCCGCAACCTGGGCCTCCATCGACTTCATGTCGAAAACGGGAAGGTTGCCATCGAGCCGGCGAACCGTCTCACGAATGGCTCCGGCGAGATGCGCTTCGGCGCCTGCCGCGCGCACGTAGAAGGTGAGCTGGGTCAGCGATTCGTCCTGGCCGTAGGGCAGGTATGCGTATCGCGGCGGGGTCTCGCGCAACGTCAGCGATCGCACACTCTTGACGACGCCGACGATCTCGATGCTGGTGGCTGGCTCGCGGCCAACGCCGAAACGCCGCCCGATCGGATCGGTCTCGCCAAAGAAGTATTTGGCCATCGCTTCATTGATGATGGCGACGCGCGGCGCGTCCTTCGTGTCCCGCTCGCTGAACTCGCGCCCCCTGACGAGCGGAATACCCATCGTGGCGAAGTATCCGGGCCCGACACCATCGAAGTTGGGGTTCATGTCCTCCCCCTCCTTCTGGTTGTAGCCATCCACACGGACGGTCATCCCCCATCCGTTTCCGGTCAGCGCACCGATTTCCGACATCGAGACATGCCGGACGCCAGGGACGGCAGCCAGCTCTTTCTGCAACCGCTCGAAGAGCAGCAACGATCGTTTCCGGTCGTAGCCGCTGAGGAATGGGTCAACCGAAAACGAAATCAGGCTCTCGGCCCTGAAACCGGGATCGACAGATCGCAGGTTGTGCAAACTGCGCGCGAAGAGCCCGGCGCCGGCCAGCAGGAGCATCGACATGGCGACCTGGCCGACGACCAGCGCGCGTCGCATTCTCGCCTGCCGGCCGCCACCGGCCACACTGCCCGCTTCTTCCTTCAGGGAGGACGTCACGGCAGGCCGGGTCGCCTGAAGGGCCGGCACGATCCCGAATATCACCGCCGTCAGCAGAGCGAGCACCAGGGTAAAGCCGACGACGCGAAGGTCCGGGCTGGCCGAGAGCGTATCGGCGGGCCCACTGCCAGGCAGCGCGGCAATCAGGAGCGTGCCGGTCCACCTGGCCAGCACGAGGCCGAGCATCGCGCCGGCGATGGCGAGGAGCAGGCTTTCCACGAGCTGTTGACGGACGATGCGGGCGCGGCCGGCGCCGAGGGCGAGGCGGACGGCGAACTCCTTCTGACGTGACGTCGCGCGCGCGAGCAGAAGGTTGGCGATGTTGGCGCACGCGATCAGCAGCACGACACCAACCATGCACATCAGCACGATCAGCGCGAGCGAGAACTGTCGCCGGAGATCGGAGAGTCCACGCCCGCCGGGAAGCACTTCGAGGTGTTTCTCGACGAACCGCTTCCGAAACGACTCGGATGGGTTCTCGAGCGCCAGGATTTCCTGCTCGTTGGCCTGACGATAGACGACGTTCAACTGAACTTCTGCCTGTTCCGCGGTGATGCCTGGCTTCAGCCGTGCCATCACGTTCACCCAGCGGCTGCGGCGGTTGTCCAGGTCGTTCCATGTCGGCGTCATCGATGCTTTCATCATCATCGGGACCATGACGTCGCTGCGGGTTCCCACCTGGATGCCGTTGAAGCCAGGCTCCGCGACACCGACGATCGTGAATGGGTGCCCGTTGACGGAAATGGGCTGATTCACGATCGCGTGGTCGCCGCCGAAGCGGCGAAGCCAATAACCGTGGCTGATCACGGCAACAGGGTGCGCGCCCGGCGTCTTGTCGTCAGCCGCGGTGAACACGCGCCCGAGAGCTGGCCTCACGCCCAGCACCTCGAAGTAGTTGCCCGATACGAGATCCCCCTCGGCCCGGTCCGCGACGCCGTTCCAGCCGACGGTCATCGACATCTGGAATCGTGCGAGCGCACCGGCAAGGACTTCGTTTCGATCGCGGAAATCGGCGTACATCGGATACGAGAACGTCATGTTGTTGACCGTTCGGCCGCGGAACGGGCCCGGACCGTCGAGCAACACCAGTTGTCCAGGGTCGCGGACGGGCAACGCGCGAAACAGGACCTGATCCATCAGCGAGAAAATCGCTGCGTTCGCGCCGATGCCGAGGGCCAACGTCACGACGACAATCAGCGTGAATGACGGGTTCTTGCGCAGCCCTCTCGCCGCGTGGCGCAGATCGCGTCCCAGTCCGCTCATGAATGTCCTCCACGGGTACGAAGCTGTTCGTACGTATCGTATGCTTTGACGCACGGGGCACGGAAAAGTTGGTTAGGGCGCCCACGTTATAGTGTCGAGAATGGCCGAGGACGGTCATGCGCCCGTGTTGCCCCGATCTCTGCTGAAGCAATCACTTCTACTCGTTCTTCTCGCTGCGTCGCTGGCGTCGTGCATGATCCTGCGCCACGGAACGCGGCGCATTGCCCTTCCGCCAGACCCCGTAACAGCTGAAGTAACTGGGCAGTTCAGCATCGCACCCCTCGGGCGGTTTCCACCGGGGATCGGCCTTCGATTCGGCGGCGTCTCGAGCCTCTCCGCCATCCCGGGCGGCCACGAGATGATTGGCGTCAGCGACGACCGCACTGGCAGTCGCGCGTACCGTTTCAACCTCAGCGGCTCGGGCGCAAGCTTTCAGGTGACACCGACGAACGTGATTCCGTTCGAGCGGCCGGGCAACGATGAGTTCCTGGTCGATCCAGAGGGGCTGGTGGTGGCACCTGACGGCCATTTGATCGTCTCGTGCGAAGGTCTCGGGCAAGTCGAACCGCGGATTCCTCCATCCATAATCGAATTCGGAGCCCGCGGCGAATACTTGCGGCGGATTGCGGTGGCCGATCGCTTCGTGCCGAATCCTGCCGGACCTCAGACGAAAGGCGTCAGGCCGAACTTCGGGTTCGAAGCGCTCACGCTGACACCTGATGGTTCACGCCTCTTCACGGCCGCGGAGAATGCAATCGTCCAGGATGGTGAAATGACGACGGGCGAGCATGGGGCCATGACCCGGTTGCTCGAATACCGGCGGCACGGAGACACGTACGTGCCGCACAAGGAATTCATGTATCCGATGGAGGCGGTGTTCAGGCCACCGTTCCAGGTGGGCCTGGCCGTCCACGGCCTCGTCGAACTGATCGCGCTCGGCGGCGGCCGGCTGTTGTCGATGGAGAGGACTTACGTCGAGGAAAGTGGAACCGGCAAAGGCGTGAACCGAATCAGGCTTTTCCGGATCGATCTCGCTGGAGCGACCGACGTCTCTACTGTCGAGTCTCTGAAAGATGCGACGGGCCTGGTACCTGTCACGAAAACGCCGTTCCTGGATCTCTCGAACCTCGCGGGGCTGAGCCCCGATCTTGGAACGGCGCTCGACAACTTCGAAGGCATGGCCTTTGGACCGCCGCTTCCGGACGGCCGTCCTTCGCTCGTGCTCGTCAGCGACGACAACTTCAACCCGAATCAGCGAACGTGGTTTCTGATGCTCGGAATCGGAAGATAATAGCGGTCGGGACTCGACCTGATAGTCGATAGTCGGCCGTCACTCGTCGTCAATCGACAGTCATGAGTCGGCGGTCCGACAGCTGAACGCAAAGGATCTGAGAGATGCACGAATCAGTCGTGGAAGCCATCAACCGGCAAATCAACTCCGAATTGGGCGCGTCGTACTCCTACCTGGCGATGTCGGCATGGTGCGAGCGCCAGAAGTTCACGGGCGCCGCGCGCTGGCTGCGTGTTCAAAGCCAGGAAGAGTACATGCACGCGATGAAGTTGTTCGACTTCGTGCTGGCACGCGACCGGCCAGTGGATCTCAAGCCGCTGGAGAAACCCAGGCAGAAGTTCTCGTCGCTCGCTGACATCTTCGAGAAGGCGCTTCAGCAGGAGCAGGAAGTCAGCCGTCAGATCGACCTGCTGTACGAGACGGCTTTCAAGGAGAAGGCGTTCGCGGCGGTCGCCGAGCTGCAATGGTTCCTGACCGAGCAGGTCGAAGAAGAAAAGATTGGGCGCGAGATCGTCGCCAAGTTCAAGCTGATTGGCAGCGACCCGGCTTCGATTCTCGACATGGATCGAGAGCTCGGCACGCGCTCGGTGGCCGAGGCGCCCGTCAAGCCCGCGCCCTGAAGACGGTAAAATGACGATCATGAGATCTCTTGCACTGCTCGTTCTCCTCTGTGGTGCCGGGTCGGCCGCCTGCAGCCGCGAGGCCGAAGCGCCGACGACGACTCAACGGACACTGACCGCAACGTCGAAGATGGCGGTTGCGGCGATGCCCCGGATCGAGGCGCAGCCGATCCTCGAGCACATCAAGGTGCTCTCGGCGGACGAATTCGAAGGACGGCTCCCCGGAACACCGGGCGAGGAGAAGACCGTCCAGTACCTCGAGAAGAAGTTCGCCGAGCTCGGGCTGAAGCCGGGTAATACCGACGGCAGCTACGTCCAGAAGGTGCCGCTCGTCGGCCTGACGCCGAGCGAAGCGCAGCCGCTGGTGGTGTCGAAAGGCGCGCAGAAACGGACGCTCAAGTGGTCCGACGACTACGTCGCCTTCACCAAGCACGTCGCCGAGACGTCCGGGCTCGCCAACACCGAGATGGTGTTCGTCGGCTACGGTGTCGTCGCACCCGAATACAACTGGGACGACTTCAAGGGTCTCGACGTCAAGGGCAAGACGATCGTCGTGCTGGTCAACGATCCGCAGGTTCCCGACGCCTCTGATCCCTCGAAGCTCGATCCGAAGACGTTCAACGGCAACGCGATGACCTACTACGGCCGCTGGACCTACAAGTACGAGGAGGCGGCTCGCCGCGGCGCAGCGGGGGTCTTCATCGTCCACGAGACTGGCCCGGCCGGGTATCCGTATTCGGTCGTGCAGGGGTTCCTCGGCGAGCGCTTCGATCTGGTGACCCCCGACAAGAACATGGGGCGCGCGAACATCGAAGGCTGGGTCTCGCTGGACACGGCCCGCGGCCTGTTCAAGATGGCCGGCCAGGATTTCGATGCGCTGAAGAAGCGCGCGCAGACCCGCGAATTCAAGCCGGTGCCGCTCGGGTTGACCGCATCCCTCGGCATCAAGAACGCGATGCGGACGGTCGAGTCGCGCAACGTCCTGGCGAAGCTCGAAGGCAGCGACCCGCAGCTCAAGAACGAGTACATCGTGTACTCGGCGCACTGGGATCACCTCGGCATCTGCAAGGCCGTAGAAGGCGACACGATCTGTAACGGGGCCGTCGATAACGCCTCGGGCGTGGCCACGCTGCTCGAGATTGCGAAGGCCTTCACGCAGGTGCAGCCGGCGCCGCGCCGCTCGATCCTGTTCCTGATGGTCACCGCCGAAGAGCAGGGGCTGCTCGGGTCGCAGGTCCTACTCGGTCACGCCGGTGTATCCGCTCGAGAAGACGGCCGCCAACATCAACCTGGATGGCATCAACCAGTGGGGCCGGACCAAGGACATCACCGTGATCGGCATGGGTGCATCCGATCTCGACGACTATCTGCGCGACGCGGCCAGCGAGCAGGGCCGCACGCTGAGGCCTGACCCGGAGCCTGAGAAAGGCTTCTACTACCGGTCAGACCACTTCAATTTCGCCAAGGAAGGCGTGCCGGCACTTTACACGGACACGGGCATCGAGTTCGTCGGCAAGGATCCGGACTACGGCCAGAAGAAACGCGACGAGTACACCGCCAAGGATTACCACGCGCCGTCAGACGAGATAAAGCCCGAGTGGGATCTCTCGGGCGCGCTCGAGGATGCGCAGTTGATGCTGGCCGTCGGCTACCGCGTCGCCAACGCCGACAAGTTGCCCGAGTGGAAGCCGGGCAACGAGTTCAGGGCGAAGCGCGAGGCTATGCTGAAACGAGCTGGATCGTGATTTACGGAGGGGACGGAGGACACGGAAAAAGCTTCAACTCGGAGAAACGGGGCAACGGAGGGAGGCACCGAAGACGCGCTGCGACTCACCAGCCGATGTCGGCCCGGCCTTCGGCCGGGCCGGGCGATCGACGGACACCCCGAGGGCACAAGCCGGACGAAAACGACAGGGACGGCTTGTGCCCTCGGGGTGTCCGTCGATCGCTCGCCGCGCGCGCGCGGCGACATCGGCTCGCCAGACGCAACCCGCAAACACATATGATTGTCTCCGTTTCTCCGTTTCTCCGAGTTGAAGCTCGTTCCGTGTCCTCCGTAACCTCCGTCAAGGAGATATATGCCCTACCCTGAGATGCTGATTGCCCCGATGCGCGGCGAGCTGATCGAGATCGGCGCGCGCGAGCTGCGGACGTCCACCGCCGTTGACGAGCAGCTTGCTGCCCCCGGAACGGTATTACTCGTCGTCAACTCTGTTTGTGGCTGCGCGGCGGGCAAGGCCCGGCCGGGCATCGCGATGGCGATGAATCATCGGACCAGACCGGACGTGCTGGCGACGGTGTTCGCGGGCGCTGATATCGATGCCACGGAGCGGGCGCGCGAGCGTCTCGCACCCTATCCTCCGTCGTCGCCATCCATGGGACTGTTTCGTGACGGGAAGCTGGTCTGGATGATGGAAAGGCGCCAGATCGAGGGGCAGGACGCGCCCTCGATCGCCCGGGCGCTCACGCAGGCCTTCGACGAGTATTGCAACTCGGCTTCCTGACGTCCTACTGATCCTTGGGATCCTCGAGGTACGTGTAGCCCTGCAGCCCTTCCTCGTAGAACTCGAGCAGCCGGCCTGACTCCTCGTAGCTGATCTTCCCCTGACGCACGGCGAGCTCGACGTCGTTGCGCAGCTTTCTGACGAGCGTCGCCGCGTCGAACTCGACGTAGTCGAGGACCTCGGTGACCGTGTCGCCTTTGACGACCGTGTCCAGGACGACGCTGCCGCGGTCGTCCAGGCTGACGTGAACGGCATGCGTGTCGCCGAACAGGTTGTGGAGGTCGCCGAGAATCTCCTGGTACGCGCCGACGAGGAACACCCCGAGGTAATAGGGGTCGCCGTTGACCGTGTGCAGCGGCAGTGTCCGCTTGACGTCGCGGCGATCGATGAACTGATCGATCTTGCCGTCCGAGTCACAGGTGATGTCGCCCAGCACCGCGTGGTGCGTCGGCGGCGTGTTCAGCCGGTGGATGGGCATGACCGGGAACAGCTGCTTGATCGCCCAGCTGTCCGGGCACGACTGGAACAGCGAAAAGTTGCAGAAGTAGGTGTCCGCCATGGCGTCGTCCAGGCCCTGCAGGTCCTCTGGCACGTCCTCCATCTGCGCGACGAGCTTCTTCAGCTTTACAAGGATCGCGAAATACAGGTTCTCCGCCTGGCACCGCTGCTCGAGCGGGAGATATCCACCGCTGAAGAGATTCAGCGCCATGTCGAGCGCCTGCTGCGCGTCGTGATAGCTCTCGAGCGCGTTGCGGGCCGTCATGTTCTGGTAGGTCTCGAGCAGGTCGATGACCGGCTGCTCCGCCTCGTCCGGCGAAATGCTGTCCGGGATCTTCTCTTCGCCGAAGGCTGAAACACCCAGGACGTTGAAGATGAGCACACTGTGGTACGCCACGATCGCGCGGCCGCTCTCCGAGACGATCGTCGGGTGCTTCACGCCGGCGTCGTCGCACACTGTCTGGATGTGGTAGACGACGTCGTTCGCGTATTCCTCGAGGGTGTAGTTGACGCTGGACTCGAAGTTCGTCTGGGACCCGTCGTAGTCCACCCCCAGACCCCCGCCGACGTCGAGATACTCCAGGCCGGCGCCTGCCTTCACGAGCTCGGTGTATACCCGCGCAGCCTCGTTCAGGGCGCCCTTGACGATCCGGATGTTCGGAATCTGGCTTCCGAGATGGAAATGGAGAAGCTTGAAACAGTCCTGCATGCCGAGGACGCGCAGTTCCTCGAGGCCGCGCAGTACTTCTGCCACGGTCAAGCCGAACTTCGACCGATAGCCCCCGGACCCCTGCCATCGTCCGCCGCCCCGCGCCGCGAGCTTGACGCGCATGCCGATCTGCGGCCGGACGCCGACCTTCTCCGCATAACGAAGTATTAGACCGAGCTCGGTGTATTTCTCGACGACCGGGATCACCTGCCGCCCAATCTTCTGGGCGAGCATGGCCATCTCGATGAACTCGGCGTCCTTGAACCCGTTACAGATGATGGGGGTGTCGTTGTAAGCCTGGGCCGCAACGGCCAGCAGCTCCGGTTTCGACCCCGCCTCCAGTCCGAAGCCGTATTCACGGCCAAAATCGAGCACTTCCTCTACGACCTGCCGCTGCTGGTTGACCTTGATCGGATAGACACAGAGGTAACGCCCTTCGTACTGGTGCTGATTGATGGCGGTTTGGAAGGCGTTGTGGATGTCGCCGACGCGGTGCCGGAGGATGTCGCGGAACCTGACGAGAACGGGCAATTGGATCCCGCGAAGCAGGAGGTGGTCGGTCAGCTGCTTCAGGTCGATGGACCGTGCCGGGTCCTTCGTCGGATGGACCAGGACGTGCCCCGTCTCGGAGATCGAAAAGTAACCCTTCCCCCACCGCTCGACCTCGTACAGCTCGGTCGCGTCGGTGACCGTAAAGACCTCGCCGGTCTGCCAGTTGCGGTGACCGCGAATCGTTTGTGTGCTCACGCGATCATGATACGGCACCTTGTCGCGTTTTTTGCAGGAAGGTTCAACGTGGGGTTCACGACGAGGGTTCACGACGAGGGTTCACGACGAGCGTTCAACACGAGGGTTCATACGAGGGTTCACGACGCTGGTTCGCACGACGGTTCAGACTGCTCGCCGCGGTTCGGAACGCGCGAGGTTGTTGATCGCTTGATCCTGGAACCACGAGGGGCTCGACCAGCGAAGCGAGACGATGCGAGCTCACGACGTGAACGCTACGTCGTCGAACCCTCGTCGTGAACCCTCGTCGTGAACCCCCGTCGTGAACCCCCGTCGTGAACCCCCGTCGTGAACGTTCATTTCCGCAAAACCTCTGCGCGATACCGGACAGCACACCTCTCCTGCCCAGGTCATCGGTTCTCGAGACTGATTGGGACGAAACGCCATTTCACAGTGATGGATTACGACTGAGCAGAGACGGACCGCTGATATCGATGAGTAGCGAGACTGCTGGGGCGCTAACTCGTGAGAGGCGCGCAGGATGCAGTTGAGAAACTCGCGAAATTTCAGCAGACGAAACCCATGGTTGATACGTCTAACGATAAGCACGGGCTCGGCATACGGTCGTCGATCCATGTGCGGGCGTTCCCTTACATCTGATGAAGCCACCTCCCGATCGTCGACTCGACCCGTACGGCACCGGCACCGACGTACCCGTGACGGCTCCGCTCCGTTACGGCCTGCGCTGGTGGGTCGTCGTCCTTGCGGCCACTTTCCTCGCGTTCGGATCGACGTTGCTGGCGTGGCAGTTCTCGCTCGCGATCGGTCGCGTCAACACAGACTGGCGGACGCTGCTCGTCCTGAACAGCGCGTACTGGTATCTGTGGGCGGCCTTCACGCCCGTGATCGTCTGGCTGTCGCAGCACTACCGCTTCGAGCGGCAGGGACTCTTCCGCGCGATCCTGGTGCACATCCCGTCCGTCGCGATCTTTTCGTTCGG
This sequence comes from uncultured Acidobacteriota bacterium, assembly GCA_963784195.1. GTDB lineage: Bacteria > Acidobacteriota > Vicinamibacteria > Vicinamibacterales > 2-12-FULL-66-21 > CAVQAH01. The sequence continues at coordinate 891,046 of CAWARA010000020.1, forward strand.
GCATATCGCCGTGATGGGTGGCGTCCAGTGGTGGATCGCCGCCGCGCGCGGCCAGGCCTTCCCATGGTGGGAAGAGGTTCAGAACACGGCCCTGCAGTATTTCGACTGGGAGATGATGACCTACTGGGCCATCGTCGGCCTGAGTCATGCCGTCCTCTATTACCGCGAATCGCGAGACCGCGCGGTACGCTGCATCGCAGCTCGAGACGAAGCTCGTCGAGGCCCAGCTCAAGGCGCTCCAGCAGCAGCTCCACCCACACTTCCTGTTCAACACGCTGCATGCGATCTCCGCGCTGATGCATCGCGACGTGGATGCGGCGGATCGGACCCTGATGCGTCTTTCAGACCTGCTGCGTCTGACGCTCGAAAACATCGGGCAGCAGGAGGTCACGCTGCAATCGGAGCTCGAGTTCCTGTCGAAGTACCTGCAGATTGAACAAACGCGCTTCGCAGACCGCCTGATCGTCCGTTTCGACGTGGAACCGGCGACGCTCGATACCCAGGTGCCGCACCTGATCCTGCAGCCGCTGGTGGAGAACGCGATCAAGCACGGCGTGGCGAAAAAGACCGGGCCAGGCCACATCGATATCTCGGCGCGGCGGGACGGCGACAAGCTGCTGCTCGAAGTGCGCGACGACGGCGTTGGCCTGTCGGAAGACGCGCTCACGGCCCTGCAGAAGGGAATCGGCGTGTCGACGACGCGGGCGCGGTTGCAACATCTCTTCGGCGCCGACTATCGGTTCGAGTTCCATCGACAGCACGCCGGACTCTCGGTCCTCATCGCACTCCCGTGGCGTTCGAGTGAGGCACCCGACGAAATTCCCGCCGGACGAGTGGGGCCCGAGGCATCGTCGATGCAGCCGGCGGCGGGGATGCGGACGATTGGAAAGCTTGGAACCGTGGCGCGGCAGCACCTCTGAACCTGGCGCGCCGAAGATCTCTGACGAGTCGAACGAACACTTCATCAACACGCGTACCGGCAGCGCAGCCTTCCCGGAGCGGGGCCGTCGCGAACGGACGGGATGACCATGAAGAAAATCAGGACGCTCATTGTCGACGACGAACCGCTCGCACGCGAGCGGCTGGCCACGCTGCTCGGAGGAGAACAGGACATCGAGGTGATCGGCCAGAGCCGTGACGGCGAAGAGGCCATCACCGCGATTCAGGACCACTCGCCCGACCTGGTGTTTCTCGACGTCCAGATGCCGCAGATGAACGGCTTCGAGGTCATCGAGGCGGTGGGTAGCGAGCGGATGCCGCTCGTGATTTTCGTGACTGCCTACGATCAGCACGCGCTGAAGGCCTTCCAGGTCCGCGCGCTGGACTACATCCTCAAACCGTTCGATCGCGAGCGCTTCAGCGAGGCGTTGCAGCGCGCCAGGAAACAGATCGAACGCGACGAAACCGGCGATCTCGGCCGCCGGCTGCTGGCGCTGGTGAAGGACCTCCGCAAGGATCAGCCGAAGACCGATCGCCTCGTCGTGAAATCAGGCGGCCGCCTGTTCTTCCTCCGGATGGACGAGATCGACTGGATCGAAGCGGCGGGCAACTACGTCAGGCTGCACGTCGGCACCACGTCGCATCTCCTTCGGGAAACCATGAACGCCATCGAGGGCCGGCTCGATCCGGAGAAGTTCTTCCGCATCCACCGGTCTCGAATCGTGAACATGGAGCGCATTCAGGAAATGCAGCCCTGGCTGAACGGCGAATATGCGGTCGTTCTGCGGACGGGCACGAGGCTGACCCTCAGCCGCGGGTATCGCGAGAAGCTCCAGGAGCGCCTCGGCCGGGGACTGTGACGCTTACAGATGAGCTCGGCGCGGATCTGTAAAGCGCCGGCCAAAACCGTAATGGCGCGATCGCCGATCGTCTCGCGATCGCGCCACTTCCCGCCTGTTCCTGCACGGTACTCCGCTTGCCTCATCACGCGACCTACCGGTCTGCTGTGCTGAAAAACCAAACCCAGAATTCAACGGCCACCACGACGCAGGTCATTCGCCGTCGCACCCTGACGATCGCGCTCGTCACCGACGACCGCGACCTCAGGCAAGCCTGCGCGCGTGTCCTGCGTTATCAGGAACACATCGTTTTCGAGGGAAGTCACGCGGGGCACGCGATGCTCGCGTGTCTGAAGGACCAGCCAATCGACCTCCTGATCAGCGAGTTGTCGATGGCTGATGTGTCAGGCCCGGCCCTGGCTCGGCGCATGCTGCGGCACAGTCCGAGGCTGCGGGCGATTTACCTGGCGCAGGCGGGAACGACGTACGAGTCGGCGAACGTCCTGGTTCGACCTTTCACGCGCGACGATCTGCTGCGACGGCTGGCTGCCGCCTGCTGAGCAATCGTCGGCCTGGTCTCGATCCTACTTCGGCATCCGGAAGAGATCTTCCTGGATCGGGACGTTGAATTCGACTTTCTGCAACTTTACCTGCGTGACCACATTGCCGTTCATCGACTGCTTCATACTGAACGCGACCTGCATTCCGTCGACGGTCTGGTAGTCGCTGAGATCGGTCGTGACTTCCGCCGTCATGCCATTTCGCTCGAGCGTCGAGACGGTTCGCATCTCGAGTCCCGTAGCCGCGTTCAGATAGTAGTGCTCGATGGAACCGCTCTTCTTCGTCACCTTCAGGTGATGGACCTCCGTGCCTTCAACCGTCTCGTTCCCGACCAGCTCGATCGCGTGCCCTCGTTCCTTATAGGTCAGGAACAACGGATCGAACGTCGCCTCGTCGCGCGTCAGGTCCGCCTGTGGCCCCGTCAACTCTTGCGGCGCCGTCGAGCCGGTCATCGGATTGATGCCCCACACCGTTTTCCCGTCGAAGGCCATGACGATGTTCTGATCCTGGAACTTCGTTTCGCGCCGCAGTCGGTTGGGTCGCATCGCCCAACTGGTCATCGGCAGCTCCATTCCCTGCGCCGTGATGACGCCGGTGATCTTCACGGAGGTCAGGCTCCGGAGTTTCTCGGCGCCGCCGCGAGCGGCGAGATTCTTGGCAATCACGTCCTCGAGGGTGACGGCTTGCGCTGCGGCGGCCGCCGACGGGGTAACCGCCGGCATGAAGGTCAACAGCATGACCGCGGCACACGCCGTCACGCGCAGGATTCCGAGCATGGGTATTTCTCCTTCCGCTATCGATTGTACGTCGTCGGCGGGCGGCAGGCGGGTAACGGCTGAGGCAGGCAGACGGGCAGCGCCTTCGCGCCGCCCGCCTCGACCTGACGGTTTCTCGGGAAGAACCAGCTCGGATCAGGCCTGACGCCTGACCATCATTCGATACAGTCCGAGCAGAATCGCCGCGCCCAGAATAGACATGAGCCAGCCGGCGCTGTCGTTCGGACCGTACAGATTGAGTGCCCTGCCAAGGAAGCCGGCTACGAGCGCCCCGGCAATCCCCAACAGGATGGTGACGATGAAGCCACCGGGATCACGACCCGGCATCAACAGCTTCGCGATGACACCGACCACGAGACCGAACAGAATCCACGCAAGAATCCCCATCGCGGCCATCCCTCCTGTCCAATAGGCGGAAATGCAAGCGAGTGACCAGACCTATTTATCGCTGGGGTGGGTTCCTGTCAATGTCCGTCACAGGGCCGTCCCAATCGCCTTGAACGCCAGTGCGCGTTATGGTCTGCTTCAGGCGGTTTCGCCGATGTCGATGGACCGCCCGCTCGCGCATCCCGCCAATCAGGGCTGGCGAAAATACCGTAGCGTCGCAATGCAGGCGGCTGCGGTAGTTGGGGTCGTTTTCGGCGTCGCCTCGATCGTGCCGCTGGGAATGTATTTGCTGGCCCCACCTGATCGGGTAACGAACCCGTTGCCAGCCGAACCGATCGATCGTTTCACCAGCTCCACCTGAGTCGCCCGCAGTGATTGTGATTCGTGACGCCGGCGTCGTTGACGTCGAGGCGGGTCGAATCAGGGAGCGTCAGACAATAGTCATCCGGAACGGCGTTATCGAGACAATTGGTGAGGGGCTCACGGTCCCGCCTGGAGCACTGACGATCGATGGCCGCGGTAAGTACGTGATGCCGGGCTTGATCGACACACACGTGCATCTGACGACGAATGAAGAGCTGCTGATCTATGCCGCAGCGGGCGTCACGACCGTTCAGAGTCTGGGCGATCGCGTCAAGGACAACCAGGTGCGATCGGCCGGCGTCGAAGCGGCCGCGCTGGCGGGACCTGGTGTCGTGAGCTGCGATTTCGTCGCTGCAGGCGTGTCGTCGGACGGCGTCGAAGCGATCGTGTCGGACGCAGTTGCCTCGGGCGCCGAGTGCATCAAGATGTATAGTCCGCCGGACTGGACGAACGCGCAGCACCGAGATCTCGTCAAGGCCGCGCGGGCGCGAGGGCTGCGTATCGGCGGCCACCTTCCCCGTAACCTGCCGCTCGACCAGGCGCTGGCGAACGGCCAGCAGTTCGTGGCGCACGCCGAGGAGTTCCTCTACGCGTACTTCTTCAAGTTCCCCGATCGTTTGAACGAAGCGCGCATTGCTGAAAATGCGACGGCGGTCCGCGCCAGCGGCCTCAGCGTCACGCCGACACTCGTCGCCTATCACGCGATCGTTCGTCAGGTGGGACCGGAGATTGACGCGTTGATCGTCCGGCCGGAGCTCCGCTACGTGCCACGCGGCGTGCTCGAACGATGGAAGCCGCCGGAGAACCGCTACCGTAAGCGTTTCACGGCCGCCGACGGCGAGCGCCTGAATGACGCATTCGTCTTTCAGCAGAAGCTCGTACGCGCGTGGTCGGACGCCGGCGTGCCGCTCGCGCTTGGCACCGATGCCTCTCCGATGATGCCGTTCGTGGTCCCGGGATTCTCGGCGCTCGACGAGCTCGACGAGCTCCGGCAGGCCGGGCTGACACCCGCGCAGGTCCTCCGCGCCGCGACGATCGATGGCGCGACCCTCGCCGGGCGCAGCGATCGCGGTGTGATCGCGCCCGCCAAGCGTGCCGATTTGATCGTGCTCGACGCCAACCCTCTCGATGACGTGAGGCACGTCAGGCGCCGGCACGGGGTGATGGTGAAAGGCCGGTGGATGAGCGAGGAATGGCTACAGAAAGAGCTGGCGCGCCGGTCGGAACAGACTACTGCGCGCGGGCCTGCACGTCGTGAGCAGGTGGCCCCTCCATCAACCGGCTTGCCTGCAGCCGTCGTTCGCCTCCCGCGCGGCCAGCGCCCGGAGGATTCACCGAATCATTCGGCGGACGCGGAATCGGGACGCTCCCGAATTCCTCACTGAGCAGCGCCACCATCGGGCTGGTTCCGGTCAACAACACACCGGCCGCGTAGTACGCGGCTATCAGCAGAACCGGCCACAGCAACCGCGAGCCCGCCGCCGCACAGCTGAACGCGAGGATCGCCGCGACCGTCAGATCGGCGGCCGTGCCTCGGATCCTGGCCCGCTGGGACGCCGTGCTGATTGGACGAACAACAGGCGGGGCCGATGCAATCTCTCCGAACGCCCATTGCGTCGGAACTGGGGCCTGAGGCTGCGCGCCTTGCAACGCCCCGGGCACAGGCACCACTTCTGGCGGCGGCTGGTATTGAGTCTCGAACCGCCGATACACCTCGTCCGGGTCGAGTCCGACACATTGAGCGTACGAACGCACGAATGCGCGCCGGAAGATCCCGCCAGGCCAGCGGGAGATGTCGTCAGTCTCCAACCCTTCCAGGAGTGCGACCGACACCTTGGTGCTTTCCGAAATGGTCTTCAGCGTGAGGCCGCGACTCTCGCGCTCGAGTCGAAGGTAGGGACCTAGCGTGGTCGATTCGTCCATCAGTCCGGATACATAGAGTTAGACGCAGGGTGTGAGGGGAGTATGCGCCTACTGCCAGCCTGACGCAAGGGCATCTTCTTCGAATGGGGCTCCGCCCCATACCCCGGCTCGGTCGCTAGCGCGCGGGTCCCGTACGCCCGCTCCGCTCCCTCGCAAGGCGCGCCGTGCGCGCCTTCGCCGGACTACGGCATGCGTCCTAGCCCAACGGCCGTCACGAACCGGCGAGGGTACCGCGTCGGGTCGGGCTACCGCGGCGAGCGCGACGCAAAGTGATCATAGAGAAGGCGGGAGACACGGGCTGCGGTCGTCAGCGCCTCGTTTTCGATCCCCCACGTCGTGTCTTCGATTTGTCTGGCGTAGATAGCGACGACGTATCGACAATCCTGACTGGTCACAATCGCGGCGTCGGCACGAACGTGACGCTTCACGCCGTCAGGCCCCGCATGTTTTTCCTCGTCGGTGCCCGTCTTGTTGCCGATGGTCAGCCCACGTGCGGAGGGAATCAGGCGCGGGATCATGGCCCGGTCCTGCTGACGCCGCAACGTCACCAGCATCGATTCTGATGCGGCGGCGCTGACAGCCTTGCCTTCAGCGATCAACGCCATGAGCTTCGCCATCTCTCGCGGTGTGGTCATGCCAAGACCGAACTCGCGTTCGAGTTCCGGCAGCACATCAGGCCGCCCGTCACGAAACGTCGGTCGAAAGAGCCTCGTATCCCGAAGGCCGTAGCTATCGAGGCGCTCGTTCACCCTGGCAGTCCCGAGCCGCTCGATGAGCAGATTGGTGGCGGTGTTATCGCTCAGCACGATCATCAGGTGTATGAGGTCGGCGACCGTCAGGCTCAACCCGTCATGCATGCCGTTCAGAACGCCCGAGCCTCCGACCTTGTCCGACTCTTTGAGCGCGATCGCTGTGGTCAGCGGGAGCCGGCCGTCGGCCGCCTGCTGATAAGCCTCGACCATCACCGCCGTCTTGATCGTGCTGGCCGTCGGAAACCTGGTGTCCGCATTGACGGCGACCGTCTCCCCCGACCGCAGATCTATCGCGGCAACTCCCATGACGCCGCGAAAAGCCCGGACGATCTCACCGACTTTCTGCTCCATGCCGTTCGTCCCGCCCCTCGCCTGCCCGGACGCGACCACGACCGCCGGGCCTAGAACCAATACCGCCAGAACGCATTTCGTCACAGGGGGACTATAGATCGGTCCTGACGGGGGTTCATGACATACGGGGGTTCATGACGGGGGTTCATGACGGGGGTTCATGACGGGGGTTCACGACGGACGATCACGACGAGCGTTCCGCGATTCGATTCGAAGGCTGACCGGACGCGGATCTCCGCAGCTCGTCAGCCGTGAACCCTCGTCGTGAACCCCCGTCCTGAACCCTCGTCGTGAACCCCCGTCCTGAACCCTCGTCGTGAAAGCGTTTGTTCTTGCCCCGGATTCGCGGTATTCGCTACGCTTCGCGGTACTGGAGGAACGTTCATGATCGCAGACCGCAGCCGCAGTCGCGGCCCCGCCTACCGGTGGCTGACCTTCGCCCTCGTAATCGGGTTGTGCCTGCTGCCAGGACCGGCCCGCTTCTCTGCTCAGGAAAAGCAGGAGGAGGGCGGCGATAAGAAAGAGAAAAAAGATCTGCCGCTCGAGCCGGATCGAACGATCGATTTCGAGACCAGCGAAGGATCGTGGATCTCGCTCGACGTGGCGCCTGATGGCCGCGCGATCGTGTTCGAGTTGATCGGTGACCTCTATACCTTGCCCATCTCGGGCGGGGCGGCAACGCGGATTGCGTCGGGGCTGAACTTCGACTCTCAGCCCCGATACTCGCCGGACGGATCGAAGATTGTCTTCCTCTCGGATCGCAGCGGCGACGAGAACGTCTGGATCGCGAACCACGATGGCACCGATCCAAGGCCGCTGACCAAAGGCAAGAGCACACGGGTACTGGTCGCCCGAGTGGACGCCGGACGGCAAGTACATCGTCGTGTCGCGTTCGGGCACCGCAACGACGGGGACACAGCTCTGGCTGTATCACGTCGACGGTGGCAACGGCGTCAACCTCACGGGAAGCGAGGAGCGCCGGCAGCTCAACCCGATGGGTGCGGCGTTCGGCAAGGACGACCGGTTCGTCTACTACACCGAGCGCACGGCGGCCGGCAGCGTCTACAACCAGATGAACTTCCGCTGGCAGCTCGGCGTGTACGACCGCCAGACCGGCGAAAACTTCCGCATGAGCGACGAGCTCGGCAGCGCGATGCGGCCCGTGCTCTCGCCCGACGGACGCTGGCTCGTTTACGCCACGCGCTGGGACGCGCAGACGGGTCTGCGTGTTCGGGATCTCAAGAGCGGCGACGATTCATGGCTGATCTATCCGGTCACCCGGGACGACCAGGAGTCCGCGTCGACGCGGGACCTGATGCCCGGATCGTCGTTCACGCCCGATTCGAAAGCGCTGATCACGTCGTTCGACGGAGGAATCTGGCGTGTCGACGTCCCGTCGGGCGAAGCGACGAAGATTCCGTTCACGGCGCGCGTCGAGCAACGTCTCGGCCCGAAGGTGCAGTTCGAGTATGCGGTCGATCAGGGGCCCGTGCGCGCGCAGCAGATTCGATTTCCGCGCCTGTCGCCTGACGGCAAGCGTCTCGCGTTCACCGCACTCGATCGCCTGTGGATCATGGACTATCCCAATGGCAAGGCGCGGCGGATCAGCACGACCGATGCCGGCGAACATCAGCCGGCGTGGTCGCCGGATGGAAAGTTCCTGACCTACGTCACCTGGTCAGACCTCGAAGGCGGCCATGTCTTCCGCGTTGCGGCCGACGGCGGAATCCCGCAGAAGCTGACGCAGCTCTCCTCGTACTACTCCGACCCGGTCTACTCCCCCGACGGCCAGCGGATCGTTGTCGTGCGCGGACCTCGTGGGGAGCGGCAGGAGGACTTCTCGCCGCAGGGCCGGGGCGGACAGGCGATGGACATCGTGTGGATTCCTGCTACGGGCGGGGAGGCGACGACGATCACACCGTTCCGCGGCAATGGCGCGCCCCACTTCGCGAAAGACCCGACCCGCATCTACGCATTCGAAGGCACTCGCGGCCTCGTTTCGTTCCGGTGGGACGGCACCGATCGCAAGACGCACGTCAAGGTCACGGGATATAAGAATCCGAATGCCGAGCAGGCCGGGCCGGCCAGCGACGTGATGATGGGCCCGGACGGCGAAACGGCGATCGCCGAGGCACAGCATCACGTGTATCTGATCACCGTGCCGGTCAAGGGCGGCGAAGCGCCGACCGTTGCGCTCGCGAGCCCGGACAGCGCATCGGTGCCAGTCAGGAAGCTGACGACCGTCGGCGGCGAGTTCCTGTCATGGGCCGAAGGCGGAAAGATCGTCACGTTCGCGCTGGGCCGCACGCTCTTCCGCTACGACCTCGACGCGTCGAAAGCGGCGTACGACGCCGAGAAACGAAAGGCCGAACAGGAAAAGGCCAAGACGCCCGGCGAAGCCGCAGCGGCCGACAAGCCTGCCGGCGAGCAGAAGCCTCCGGAACGGAAGAAGCCGGCCTACGAAGCAACTGCCGTTGAAGTGATCGTCGAGGCGGCGCGCGCCAAGGCGGTCGGCACGGTGCTCCTCCGTGGCGCGCGGATCCTGACGATGAACGGGACCGAAGCGATCGAGAACGGCGACATCCTGATCAAAGACAACCGGATCGAGGAGGTCGGCCGGCGCGGTCAGGTGAAGGCACCGGCCGGCGTGAAAACGATCGACGTCACCGGCAAGACGATCATGCCGGGGCTGATCGACGTGCACGCGCACATCTGGCCGGCCTGGGGCATCCACAAAACGCAGGTGTGGGAATACCTCGCGAACCTCGCCTACGGCGTGACGACCACACGCGATCCGCAGACCGCCACGACCGACGTGCTCTCCTATCGCGACATGGTTGAAACGGGCCAGATGATCGGCCCGCGCGTCTACGGAACCGGCCCCGGGGTGTTCTCGCAGGACAACGTGCAGAGCCTCGACGAGGCCCGCGACGTGCTGAAACGCTACAGCCAGTACCTGGGATACCAAGACCATCAAGCAGTACATGGCCGGTAACCGGCAGCAGCGGCAGTGGATCATCATGGCGGCCAAGGAGCAGAAGTTGATGCCGACGCTCGAAGGCGGCCTCGACCTCAAGCTCAATCTCACGCAGATCCTCGACGGCTACGCCGGCCTCGAGCACACGCTGCCGATCATGCCGCTCTACAAGGACGTCATACAGCTCGTCGCGCAGTCCGGCATCGTCTATACGCCCACGCTGCTCGTGCAGTACGGCGGACCCTGGGCCGAAAACTACTTCTACGAGTCCACCGACGTGCACGGCGACACGAAGATGCGCCGGTTCACGCCGCACTCGGATCTCGACGGCACCGTGCTCAGGCGGCCGTGGTTCCACGAGCAGGAATACTCGTTCCCGCTCGCCGCCAAGGTCCTCGCCGACGTCGTCGCGGCCGGCGGCAAGATCGGCCTCGGCGGACACGGCCAACGTCAAGGCATCCAGTGCCACTGGGAGCTCTGGGCAATCGCGTCAGGCGGCATGTCGAATCAGGACGTGCTGAAGGTCGGCACGATCTTCGGCGCCGAAGCGATTGGCATGGCCAAGGACCTCGGCACCATCGAAAAGGGAAAGCTTGCCGACCTCATCGTTCTCGACCGCAATCCGCTGGAGAACATCCGGAATACGAACTCGGTCCGCTACGTGATGAAGAACGGCGAGATCTACGACGCCGAAACGCTGGATCAGATCTGGCCGCAGCAGAAGAAACTGCCGCGTCAGGTACTGGTGGGACCTCGAGCCGACGCTGCGCAAGACGGCGCCGAACCGCCCCAGCATCACGACGAATGGGGGATCGGCGAAGTAGTTCGTACCGACGGTACCGTGGTCCGTGGTCCGTGGTCCGTGTCTCGCCGGGCTTCCGTTCGGCAATTACGCGCCCAGTCGTTCGACGAGACACGGACTACGAGCCACGAACTACGGCATGAAAACAGGTAGTCAGAACATACGCCGATCGACGATTCCTTCGTGCTCCAGGAGCCAGCGCTTGCGGTCGAGGCCGCCGCCGTATCCTGTCAGCGATCCGTTTGCACCGATAACACGGTGGCAGGGCACGATGACGGCGACCGGGTTCGCGCCGTTAGCGGCGCCGACGGCGCGGATGGCGGCCGGCGCTCCGATCGTGGCAGCGAGCCCTGAGTACGACGCCGTCGTGCCGGCACGAACCGCCCTCAGCGCATCCCACACGCGCCGCTGAAAGGGCGTTCCGTGCATCTCGACCTCGATCTCGTCGAGGCTCTCGAGATCACCTTTGAAGTACCGGCGCAACACCGAAATCGCGCCGCCGGGGTCCTTCCCGGCTTTCACGTCGACGCCCGGGTACCACGCCGCGATCTCTTTCCGCGCGCCGCGCTCGTCCGTATCGAAATGCAGCATGCACACGCGATCCCCGTTGGCCGCAACCATCAACGGGCCGATCGGTGATGAGTATGAAGCAAACGTAATCATGCAGTTCATTCTAGCGCCGGCATTCATCGCGCACTAGCCGGAATCGGACATCTGTACTTGCCGTGGTTCGTGGCTCGTAGCTCGTCGCTCGTCGACTCAGTCGGCGTGTATCGAAGGACTAGACGTCGCCCCGCTGCCCGGCGAGACACGAGCTACGAACCACGAACCACGGCAGTCCGTGAACCCCGTCGTGCCTCCCCCGTGTCCCGTGACGAACCCTTGACTCTCTAGGCATTGAAACCTAGACTCTCTAAGTAACGTATCAACCGAGGAGAGACATGGCCCCGACATCCAGCAAGCCCGATCCGTCCGGAATGCTCCACGGCACGCTCGACGCGCTCGTGCTCAAGACGTTGAGTTGGGGCTCGCGTCACGGATACGGCATCGCCAAGTGGATCGAAGAAGCCACGGATGAGGCCGTGATCGTCGAGGAAGGGTCGCTCTATCCCGCTCTGTATCGAATGGAGCGGCGCGGGTGGATCGAAGCGGAGTGGGGAATCTCTGAGCTCGGCCGCAAGGCAAAGTTCTATCGCATCACCGCGAAAGGCCGGCGTCAGCTCGCCTCCGAAACTCAGGAGTGGGCGAAATTCGCGTCGGCCGTTTCCAAGATCCTGCTGCCTGCCTGATATGAGATTCGGTGAACGGCTTCGATCGGCACTCTGGAAACAGCGAGTCGAAGACGAGGTGGACTCGGAGTTTGAGTTCCACGTCGAGATGCGCACGCGCGAATACGTGGCGCAAGGCATGAGCGCAGGTGACGCGCGCGAGCGGGCGATTCGGCGTTTCGGCGATATCAACCGGGTCAACCACACCTGCCGTGACATCGGCAGACTGCGAGATCGAGACGTGCGGCGAACCGAATATTTCTCAGAGATTGTCCAGGACGTGACCTTCGCGGTCCGTCAGATGATCAAGAACCCTGCCTTCACCGCCGTCGCGGTGATCACCCTCGCGCTGGGCATCGGCGCGACGACGGCAATCTTCAGCGCCGTGAAGGCGGTCGTGTTGCAACCACTGCCGTTCCCCGATCCGGACCGCGTGCTGGCGGTCTACGAGGAGTACACGCGATGGTCGCGGCAACGTCTCGGCCGGCAACTACGTGGACGGCATCGAGCCCGTGCAGAAGTTCGAGTCGATCACCGCGGTTCAGTATTCGAGCTTCAACATCTCCGACGCGGGCCAGCCGGAACGCGTGGTCGGCGCCCGCACGACCTGGGGATTCTTCCAGGTGTTCTCGATTGCGCCTGCGTTGGGCCGCGTGTTCACTCGCGATGACGACCAGCCAGGCCGCGAACAGGTGGTCGTGCTCAGCCACCGTCTGTGGACGAGGCGCTTCGGGTCGGATTCGGCGGTGGTCGGCAAAGAGATCACGTTGAACGGCCGGCCGCACGAAGTGGTTGGCGTGATGCCCGCAACTTTCGACTTCACGGCACAAACCGAGGAGCTCTGGGTTCCAATCGCTTTCACCCCTGAGCGCAAAGCGCAGCATGATGAGCACTACCTGCAGGTCTACGGCCGATTGAAGCCGGACGCGACAACCGCCGAAACGCTCGCGGAATTGCAGATCAATGCGAACCGTCTCCGGCAGACCTATCCAAACGACAATCCGCAGCTCGGATTCGCCGCCGTCACGGCTCTCGAGGAGCTGGTCGGCGACTACCCGCGACGGCTCTACACACTTCTTGGCGCTGTCGGCTTCGTGCTGCTCATCGCCTGCGGCAACATCGCCAACCTGTTGCTGGCTCGCGGCGCCGCGCGCTCCACCGAGCTGGCGATCCGCACCTCGCTCGGTGCCGGGCGGGGCGCATCGCTCGTCAGCTGCTGACCGAAAGCGTCGTGCTGTCGATCGTCTCGGCTGCTGCCGGAGTGGCGCTCGCCGCGTGGGGGATTCGAAGCACTTGTCGCCGCCGCGCCGGAAGGCGTGCCGCGGCTCGAGCAGACCGCCATCGATGGAGGCGTCCTGGCCTTTGCCGTTGTAGTGGCGCTCGGATGCGCTCTGCTGTTCGGTCTTGCGCCAGCCATCCGCGCCGCACGCAGTGACGTGCAGACGATGTTGAAGGAAGGTGGACGCGGAGGAAGCCTGGGTGGCGTTCGGGATCGACTGCGCTCGACACTAATCGCGGCAGAGCTCGCGCTCGCGCTGCTGCTGCTCGTCGGCGCCGGGCTTCTGATCCGAAGTTCGCTGGCGTTGCAACGGGTCAATGCGGGATTCGACCCTTCCGGCGTCATGTCAGCGCGGCTTGCGCTGCCAGCATCGGAGTTCGCGGACCACGACCGCATCGCGCTGGCATTCACGCAACTCGCCGAGCGAGTCAAAGCGATACCGGGGACGGAACAGACGGCATTGACGACCCAGATTCCGATGGGCCCGGGCGGCAACAGCAACGGGCTGATTCGAGAGGGCGTTGCCTTCGATCAACGAAACGGCATCCAGAGCCGGCTGCGGATCGTATCGCCAGGTTACTTCAGCACGATGCGTATCCCGATCATCAAGGGCCGAGACGTCAGCGAAGCGGACCGGCGAGGCGGCTTGAAGGTGATGATCGTCAGCCAGTCGCTCGCCGAAGCGGCGTTCCCGGGCCAGGACCCAATCGGCAAGCGGATCGCCTGCTGCGAGCCCGCCGCGGATGGGAAGAGCCCTGACTACAAGACGATCGTCGGCTTGGTCGGTGACGTGCGCTGGCGCGGCCCCGGTATCGCCGCCACACCAGAGTTCTACCTGCCGCTGGCGCAGGCGCCTCGAGGCTCCTGGGAATGGGTTCAGCGAACCATGTATGTCGTGGTGCGCACATCACTGACGCCTGAGGCCATGTCGAACCCCCTTCGCATGGCTGCGGCGGACGTCGCGCCCGGGGTACCGCTGTTCGGCCTGATGACGATGGAGCAGCGGGTCAAGAACTCACTGGCGACGGCAAAGTTCAACACGCTGCTGTTGACGCTGCTCAGCGCGATCGGTCTCGTGCTCTCCGCCGTGGGCATCTACGGCGTCATCGCCTACTTCGTGACCAGAAGGACCCAGGAAATCGGCGTTCGCATGGCGCTCGGCGCGACACGCGGCGATGTGGTCCGGCTCGTCATCGGTCAGGCCGCGAAACCTGTGGCGCTGGGCATTGTCGCGGGCATGATTGCCTCGGCATTTCTCACACGGATTCTCTCCAGCCAGTTGTTCGGTGTGACCCCAGGCGATCCCGTCACGTTTGCCATCGTCGCAACAACTCTTGCCGCGGTCGGGCTGCTGGCCAGCCTCGTGCCGGCCACTCGCGCAGCCACAGTGAATCCAACACGGGCGCTTACACACGAACTGAATGAACTGACGCTGCCGTGGTTCGTGGTCGTGGCTCGTGGTTGGTCCGGCTAAAGCCGGACACTACGACTCGGAATAACTAGGTCCCGGACTCCAGCCGTTTGTCGATTTCGGCGCGGCTCATCCACCGCCCATTGAGCATCACACCGGCGATCGCCGACGAATTCTCGATCTTCTCGAGCGGGTTCGCATCGAGCAGCACGAGATCCGCACGCTTTCCGTTCGCGATCGTGCCGGTGGTCGGATCGTTGAAGTAGGTTCCGACGTTGACCGTGCCCGTGCGAAGCGCCTGATAGGGTGTAAGGCCTGCGGCTACCAGCGAGCCGAGCTCGCGATGTGCCGAAAAGCCTGGCACGTTCCAGATCTGCGGCGCATCCGATCCGAGTCCGAACGGGACGCCAGCGTCGTACAACGTCTTGATCAGCTTTCGCCGGAGCGCGATGAATTTCTGACGGTCGGCGGCCGGCACCTGAAGAAACTTCTTCTTTTCTTCCACCCAGGCATCGAGCTGCTTGGGATTCTGCACGTATTTCATCTCGGGCCGGCTCCTCAAACTGTCAGGCGGCTCCTCGGACATCAGATTGTCGAACAGGATCTCGGTGGGCACCTGCCACGTGCCGGCGGCCTTGGTCTTCTGCACGAGATCGGCCAGCCTGCTTTCGTCGACCTCGCCCACCAGATTGAGGCCGAAGAACTGTGACGGAACAGTGCTCTTCGACATCGCTTCCACGTAACCGTCGAGATGATCGATCGACCGATACCGCGTTTCGAGTGCGTGCACAACGCCAACCTCGGCCGGAACGTGACCGGCGAAGTCCATCTTCAGTTCCTGCGCCTTCGCGGCGAGCGCATCGTACGCGGCTCGGGGAATCGCCTGGATGGATCTTCAGCAGGTCGTAACCAGCCGCCTTCTGCGCGGTCACGGCTTCGATCGCCGCTTCTTTGGTGGGAACCGTGTTGCCGTTCAGCGAGGGCCCCGACGTGTAGATGCGCGGGCTGACGATCTCTGCCGCTCGCCGCGCGCGACCGGTAACTCGAGATGCCTCGGATCGCCAAGCATTCCTCGGATCGTGCCGATGCCGTTGGCCGCGTAGAGGAACAACACTCGTCTCGATAGCCGCGTCAGGCGCCTGGCCGCCTGGAATATGCGCGTGCATCTCGGCCAGCGCCGGCATCAGGAACTTGCCCGCGCCATCGACTCGGACGGCGCCAGCGGGCACTTCGGTCTTTCCGTTCGGTCCGACGCTCACGATGCGGCCCTCGCGTACGACGACGGTTTGATCGCGAAGGACGGTGTCGCGATCCATGGGAATCACGTGGACGCCGACGAATGCCGTCGCCGGACCAGGCTGAGCCGCAGGAAGGGTCGTGATTCCAGCGAAGAGCGTTCCACACGCACAGGCGATCGCAGCGAGGATCTTCATGCTCACAACTCCTTCGCGCGATCCTATCAACTGGGATCGGAACAGGCGATGGGCTGGTGAGGAACGGCTGCGCGGCGTCGCGAGCTGCTGTTTGCCCGGCGCGAGGCCGCACCGCTGAGGGACCGGCAGCGACGTCGCGTCAGCGCACGATGATGGTCGTTTCGGCAGTCCTGCCTGCGCTGTCGCTGACCGCGATGCGATGCATGCCCACCTTCAGCGGCCAGTGAAGGGCTGACTCGGATGACGACGTGCCGAGTGATTGTCCGTCGATGTGCCACTCGACCTGTCCCGGCCGGGCAGCAACCACGCGCAAGGCAAGCGTCTGGAACTCAGGGCGCAGCGTCGGGTCGATGAGGTAGGTCGTGCCGGTTGGCGGGTTGGCGATCTGCAAGGCTGGCGCGGGCCTGACAGGGTTCGTTGTGGCCCGTTCCATTGGCTGTGCAGCAGCCGGCGTCAGCCGGCGATCGGTGAGCCGACCGTTCTGCCGGGCCCACTGGCGGTACTCCGCCGGCCACATCACCAGGACGCCTTCGTCGCTCTGGTGATGCCAGCTGCAAGGCAGGTCGTTGCTTGAATCGCCTGTCCGGCTGCTTGAATCGCCTGTCCGGCTGTTTGGATCGCCTGTCCGGCGGCGCGATGGAACCCACTCGCGCTGGCGGGACGGGCACCACGCGTTGGCAACCATGCCGGATAGCGCGCAGTACTCGCGGTCGATCATCCCCTCGGGCCTCGGCACCACGTCGCGGCTGCCGAACCCTGAGGCGCTATGCACTCGAGCGGCGGCGGCCAGCATCACGCTGTGAAAGATCGGACCGGCGCCGGTCACGCCCGACGAGTTCCTGAGCGGCGTGCGATCGAAGTTGCCGACCCAGACACCCACGGTGACCTCACGCGTGTAGCCGACTGTCCAGTTGTCGTGATATGCCTGCGACGTACCGGTTTTCACGGCCACCGGGAACGGAAACTCGAGATATCCACCACGTCCGAAGATGTACTCGCGTGCGTCGTGATCCGAAAGAATGTCGGTGATCCAGTACGCCGTCATGGGCGACACCAGTCGTCTGCGAGCGCGCGTGTCATCCGATCGGCTCCAGCGAGGTTCGACCCACTCTCCTCCGCGCGCAAACGCGGCGTACGCCGCCACGAGCTCGTCGAGGCGGACCTCGGCATTGCCAAGCGTCATGCCAAGGCCGTAGTACGACGGATTGCGATCGAAGCTGCTGAAACCCGCGCGCGTCAGGAAGCGAAGGAGCTTGGGAACGCCAAGGTTCGAAGCCAGGGCAACCGCTGGGACGTTCTCGGAGCCGGCGAGCGCGCGGCGCGCCAGGAGCGGACCGCGGTAGCGGCCGTCGTAGTTCCGCGGACTGTAGAGCACACCCTGTTCCGCCGTTGGAAAGTGAGATGGAATGTCGGGCAGGACAGACGCGGGGGTCAGCCCATCTTCGAACGCAAGCGCATAGGTGAACGGTTTGAGTGTCGAGCCCGGCTGACGAAGGGTCACCGGACCGTTGATCGCGCCACCGCGTTCACGGTCGAAGTAGTCCCCGGAACCCTCCCACGCGATCCATTCACCTCGTGACGTTGTCCAGCACGACGACCGCCACGTTCGCGGCGCCGTGCCGCTCGAGCAGCGTCCGCTGGCTGCGGATGATGCCGGCGATGTCGTCCTGCAGCGATGCGTCGATCGTGGTTTCGATCCTGGCCGGTCGATCGGGTGTCGAGGCCAGCACCATTTCGACGAAGTGTGGGGCGCGGAACGGAGAGGCGTACCGGGTCAGAATCAGCTGCTCGCTTCGCGCCTCCTGAGCAGATGCCGCCGACAGCAGGCCGTATGTCTCCATCCGCCGAATCACCGCCCGCTGCCTCGTGGTCGCTGATTGCTGATTGCGGTACGGATTGAAGCTCGACGGCCGCTGCGGCAATCCAGCCAAGAACGATGACTGCGCAACGGTCAGCATCGAGGCGTCGCAGCCGAAATACGCGCGGCTCGCCCGCTCGGCACCGACGAGCTGATTGCCATAGGACGCCAGGTTCAGATACATCGCGAGGATTTCGCGCTTGTCGAACCGATGCTCGAGCCGGAATGCCAATACCGCTTCGCGGACCTTCCCACTCCAGCCGCGC
This sequence comes from uncultured Acidobacteriota bacterium, assembly GCA_963784195.1. Classification (GTDB taxonomy): domain Bacteria; phylum Acidobacteriota; class Vicinamibacteria; order Vicinamibacterales; family 2-12-FULL-66-21; genus CAVQAH01. The sequence goes on from CAWARA010000020.1 coordinate 909,231, forward strand.
GTCCGCCCCGGCGATCGGCGATTCATCAGGAGCTTGGCGACCTGCTGCGTGATCGTCGAGCCACCCTCGACGATCCTGCCCTCCATCACGTTCTGCCTGAGGGCACGTGCCATCGCGACCGGATCGAGGCCGACATGCGACCAGAACCGCCGATCCTCAGCGGCAATGGTTGCATTGACGAGCGCAAGGGGCAGATTGTCGGCGCGAAGCCGGATGTTGCGGGTTCCGTCACCCGATAGCGCTTCGTACAGGGGCGTGCCGCCGCGGTCGACGACGACCGTCGACGAGCTGTCCGACAGGTCGAGCAGATCGGGCGCGATCGGACCGAGGCGAAGCCAGAGACCCGCGGCGAGCGCAACGCATGCGAGCGCAACCGCAAGCCCCAATCGTGGGTGCCGTCTCAACAAAACCCCGATGCGTCGAGTTGATGCCATGACTGTCGTCTTGCCCCGAAACGAACCACGAGCGACGATCCACGCCCGCCTCCGCTCGTCGCCAAATGCTCGACGAGCTACGGCGAGGCCTCGCCGAAGCGCGCGAGCATCATGCGCGCGTAGGCGGGAACTACGGTTGAATCAGCGTTTTATTTCAACGATCGCAGTCGCGGTTCTTCCAAATACCTCGGGCTCATACATCTCTTCCGCACGTGCCGGGGCGGTTCGGAACGTACCGGCCGTCGTGGCGCGGGCGATATAGGTGAACTCGTGCGTGCCCTCACTGAGGCGCGTCGCAAACAACAGCACGCGGTCGTCGTGGCGCTCAACGTGGTCGAAGCCTCCGCGCTGCCACCACGAGAACCAGCTCCGTTCTGCATCGCCTTGATCGTCCTGGCGCTCCGCCAGCGACGCTGCGGTCGTGGCGAACCAGGATTCCACCGGTTCGAAGCCCGCCGGGAGCGGATCGGTGACGGCGACGTAACGGCGCTCTTTGGTCAGCTGGAACGTCAGGGTGACGCGCACGAGGTCACCGGCCTTGTAAGTCGTTGAGCCCGGCTGCGTGCCATCCTCAACGTATGGAGCATAGGACCGTTCGATACGAAAGCCACTGTCGAGGCCGTCCTGATACAGCTCGTCGGCCGCATAGCGCAGCCGCGCGGTGTAAAACAGCGTGCCGGCGCCCTCACGCGCAAACGTCAGCTTCTGCGTCGAACCGGCCGGTCCCGAGGCCAATACCTGATCCATCGGTACGGCGGTCGACGCGGACTCCGTCGAGCGGCCGCGGAACTCCTCGCGCGTCATCTCCTTCCCGCCAAGCGTGACCACCGCGCGAAAGTCGGGAACGACGGTCTCGAACTTGCGGTAATAGGCGACAAGCGATTCCATGGCGTAGGCATTTTCCTGGGTGTTCCCCCAGCGCCCGTCTTTCCGCGCGGCCATCATCCATCTGACCATCGGACGGATTGGCGCGTCCCCCTCACCGCTGCGGACCAGCGTGTTCAGGACAATGGCCGTCGAACGCACGTTCGAGTTCCAGAACCACAGCAAGTAGGGATCGCTGAGCTCTTCGACGTGGGCGCTGCCCCCTTCGGGGAGGATCGCATTCGTCATCCGACGTTTGAGCTCCGCCAGCCGCGCCGGCGTGTCCGGCTGGGCCGGACCGCGCCGCGCCTGCATAGCGTCAAGAAGATACGCAAGCGCAAACACCGGCATCCGATCGCGGTATCCATAGAGCCGGTTGACGTGCGAGTCCTGATTGCGTCCGCCTTCGACGAGCACCTTGACCGCGAACGCCTGCCACGCGGTGTAAGCGGGCCACCACCCTTCGTTCGCAGGCGGCGCGTGGCCAGCTCGCGCTGCAGGTAGTCGTAAGCCCTCGCGCGCATGCCCTGATTGACGTCGTATTTGAGGTCGGCGGCGGTCTTGAAGACGTGCAACAGATAGCTGGTGAGGTACGGCGAGACGGTCGAACAGTTGCCTGGCCAATAGGCAAAGCCTCCGTCCGGACACTGGAAGCGTTCGAGCTCTTTCAACGACGCTTGAACAGCCGGGCGCATCTTCCCGGTGTCGACGCCGGGCAGTGTGAACGCGTCGCCCAGATCGGCAGCGAGGAGCATGGCCAGCGTGCGCGATCCACGTTGCTCGGCGCATCCGTACGGATACTCGACGAGGTACCGTGCCCCTTCTCCGAGCCCAACCATCGCAGTCGACGACAGCTCCACGTGAACGCCGCCGAACCCTGGCACGACGCCCGACGGCAGGGTCAGCGATTCGGTAGCAGTCGTGCTGGTGCCAGCTGCTTCTCCGTAAGCGGCGACGGTCTCGGCCGATGCCAGGATCTCGACGGGAATCACATCCTCGAAGGCATCGGTTTCGTCGCCGAGCTTCACGGCCATCTGAACCCGTGCGCGGCCAATGCGCTTGCCAGTTGCGTCGAAACGCGTCTCCACCGAGCCCCCGGCAGCAAGTTGCGTCGTCTGCTGTGCCTGGCCGGTGAACTCGAGAATGTCCGGATCCAGGCTCTTGATCGTGACGGTCGCGGCGCCAGCCTGAGGCAACTGACTCGTGACGACCGCGCCGAAGTACGCCATGTCCCCCACTGCAAGAAAACGCGGGAACGTCGGCTTCAGGGTCAACGGCTTGTTGACGCGAACCTCGGCGTCGCCGCCGCCGAACCGCGAGTTGCGATCGCCCGCCACCGCCATGATCCGGTAAGTCGTGAGCGATTCGGGCAGCTTCACATCAACGCTCGCGAGCCCGTTCGCATCGGTGATCACGGAGCCCACCCAGAACGCAAGAACGCGAAAATCTTTTCTCAGCGTTCCGGCCCCGGGATCGGACCCGCCGCCGCCACCCTCAGTCTCTCCCTTGGGCGTCAGCACACGGCGGCTGATGATCCGCTGCCGGCTGTCAGCGGTGAGGACCTGGAGTGACTTCTCGACATAGACCGAACCAAGAACGTCGGGCGTCCGGTATCCCGTGAGGGAGAGCACGCCGTAGTCCACGGCCCAGAGCGTGACCTCGCTCCGAGTGCCGGCACCCGTGTGGTCCTTCACGGAGAGGTTGACCTTCGCCATATTCGCGGGTCTGTACTCTTCCTTGTTGGCGTTCACCGTGAGCGTCAGACGTTTTGACGAGTCCTCCACCTTCAGCTCGACGTAGCCCAGTCGAAACGAAGGCTTGCCGGGATCGCTGGTATCCGCGATCGCGTAAGGCCCGCCTGTCGCGGTCTCGCCCGGTTTTGCCTCTTGCGCTTTCGACCGGCCCTTGATCAGCAGTACCGAGACGAACACGTTCGGAATGTCCCGCTCGGACACCGGAATCGAAACGGATTGCTGCGTCGAGGTCAGTGCGAACTGGCGGTGCGAGCGGATGCCTTCGCGTTCTGTCGTGACGAGCGCGGTCGCCTGCTCCCAGGGCGACTGGATCATGATGCGAGCGGTATCGCCTGGCTTGTACGTCTTCCTTTCGGGAACCAGCTCGATCCTGTTGTGATCGAAGCGGGCCCACGCGGTGTAACCGTCGCCAAGCGCGTAGAAGGACGTCCGGGTCACAGCCGATCGGCCGTTCTCGCCTTTGCCGACCGCCTCGAGCATGAAGTAGCCGCCGTTGGGAATGGGGATCTCCAGCGGCACGGCTTCGCTGGCCGTCGTAACGGTCCACGATCCGGCCGGAACCTCCTTCCGTTCCGTATCCCAGGTGTAGAAACCGTTGCCCTCAGCGCGACGCACGCTCAACCACTGCACCTGCGTCAGCGTCACGGTCACCGGAACGCCAGCGACGGTCATGCCCTCCGGCGACACGGTGACGACTTCGGTCTTCAGCCCGGCCTTCTGTTCAACGAAGTACGACGGCTGCCTGATCCCGACATACCACGGCGCGGGATGGACGGTGATGCTCGCGCGGTTGGCGATGTGCTGGCGCGAGACATCCTCGACGTCTCCCTCTAGCGAGTACGAGTAAGGAATGCCGGCATCGAGCTTCGTCTCGAGCGTCAGCGCCTGAGTGCCGGCGGCCGTCAACGTGCTGTCGTCGCGGCTGATCTCTCCGGTCTCGCTCATCGTGCGTTCCGGCCACCCGACGAACAGCCAGCGGTCTTCGGGAAACTTCTCGCGAACGGCTGCAGGGGCATCGCTCAACGGTCTCTTGGTGAACGACCATTTCAGGGGACGCGCGCCCATCGCTGCGCCGAACAGGTACCTCGCCGTGACAACGCCCTTCAGCTGTGCTCCGGCGATGGGCTCGCCGGACGTCAGCGTGACATCGACGCGAAAATCCGGCCTGCGATAGGCCGCCACCAGGAACGACCCGTTCACCATCTTGGTGTAGGGAACGTATCGATCCGCGTCGGGGCCTGGTGTCTCGCCAGGACGCAGGGCTTCAGCTGGCTTCGGCTTCGGCCGGTCACGCTCCAGCACGACCTGCATCATGTAATTGCCGAGAGCACCATCAGCCGGAAGCGTCACTTTCCATTCCGCGCTGCTCCAGGCGTTCACCTTCACCGTACGTTCATCGACAACGCGGTCCTGGCTGTCACGGAGGGAGACGAAGACAGGCGTGCCTTCCGGCAGCAGTCGAATGCCGTCCGCCGTGTTGTGTCTCAGAACCGCCTTGACCGTCACCTCCTCGCCGAGACGGTAGACACCCCGGTCGCTGAACACCGTGCCACGCAACATCGGCGACGCTTCGCTGAGGTTGAACGACAGTCCGAAATCCCACGGCATCACGCCTTCGTTCCAGTCGCTGCCGATGTAAGCGATGTCGCCATCCTTCTCGGCTGTGACGATGAACGAGAACTCGTACCACTCGTCCTGGTTGCGTAGCGCCGTTTGCGGAGCGATGGCTACGCCATCCGCGCTCGTCGTCCCGGACCAGAAGATCTGGTTGTCCAGCTTGATGATTGACACTTTAGCGCCGGCGACTGGTGCACCTGTGTCGAGACGAGTGACGAAGACGAGCGTGTTCTGCGGGCTGTCCTTGACCGTGATGCCGAGGTTGGTCACCTGGATCACCGACGCGCGGACGCGCGACTCGCCATACGGGCGCGCACGTTCGATCGGATCACCCTCCTCGACGGCCGCCCACACGAGGCCCGTGTTCGATCCTTTGAGGGCCGCGGCGAGGTCAAGCCCGTGCGACTGAATGCGATCGGGCGCTCCACCGAGGCGACGCTCCGCGCCTTCGCCTTCGGGAGTCGCGTTGAAGCGCGGCTGAAGGCGAAGGAGTGTTGGCATCAGCTCACGAACGGCCAGCGCGGCCGACCACTGCCTGACATTGGCGAAGTTCCTCGCGTAGAACGGCAACACGTTTCCACCGCCGGTCTCCCACACACCGTGGCCATCCCCAAAGCTGGTAAAGGCTCGCTGATGCCATGTCTCGATCTGTCCGAGCCACGTGTAGCCGAGGACCTGCCCGTCGGCAGCCTGAAGGTTTGCGTCGACCGTGACGTCGTAGCGCCTGACCGGAGGTTGCGTGGGATACCCGGCGTCTTCGATCGTGAGGAAGCGGCTCTCGTCGAGCACGAAGTCGCGTCGCGCCGGAGCTTTTTCAGCTTTGGCGAGAGGCTTTCCAGCGCCCTGGCCGGTCACGTCGGTGATACGGACCGCATCGGCGAAGGCCGCGACCTTCACTTCGCGCCGTAGGTCCATCGGGTTGCGGCGGTCCGGATCGCATTGCTCGGTGCAATCGAAGCCGTTGATGAAGAACGCCGGCTCGACCTGCACCATGTAGCTCTGCTCGGACCCCGGAACCGCGGCGCCCGCCGGGCGACGGAAGGCCTCCGTCGAGTACCGACCTTGACCCAGCTCTCAGACGGAATGGGCGTAATGCTTTCGAACACCACGAGATTCGAATCGGGCGGGTAGGCTTTCTTGTCCCAATCGTCGGTGAGCCGAAACGTTACGGCCGATCGTGCCGACGCGACGAGTCTCGTCTGACGGACCTTCGCCTGGAACCGTCCAACCGCCGTGGGATCGACGGCCATCAGGCGCTTCTGGATTGCCGGGGGTATGGCCGGCTCGGCCCACGTATGAGGCTCGAAGGCGGCAGTCAGATGCGCGCCGACATCAGCGGAGCGTACAGGCTGGTTGAACCGGAGCAGCAGGACAACCGCGGCATCCGCGCGGCCGCCACGCCGGTACCAGGTCGTTTGCAGCAGCTTCGTCGTCGGCGTCGTAAAGGAGAACGAGTACGGCTCGGTGAGCCGCCGGCCGCTGACGGCGGTTGCGGTGGTGTCGATCGTGACCGTGAAGCGTGTGGCCAGCGGAAGCGGCTGCTTCGGATCCGGTGTGAAGATCAGGATCGTCGTGCCGGACCACCGGAACGTGCCGCGAACGGAGGGGGTGATTCGGAAGAACGGCGGCCGTACCGGATCCGGAATCCGTCCCAGCGTTACCATCGGTTCCGAGAAGACGACGCGAACCTCGTTCGCCTCTGCCAGGTTCGCCACTTCATCCGCCGGTCCCGCGCTGACGACGGTCAGATGTCTGACGTTCGGTAGAGTTGCGCTCGCCGGACCTGCCTGCGTCGGCAGGCCGAACCCCACTACAGGACCTGTGACGAGACACACGACGATCCACGCCAATGCGAAACGACAGTGAGTTGTCATTGAGGGCCTTCTGAAAGGTGAGCTCTGAAGCAGCACGCTCGCGCCGGGGCGCAGGTACCCGGCATTTCAATTAGACACCGACTTCGATCGTTTGGATATCAGGCCGTTGCGCGGCGTCGATCCGGCAGGGCGAACAGCGCCGGCATCCGCTGCTGCAGTGCCTCGACAACCCGCTGGCCCGGCGTACGCGCCATCGTCACGATCGCGATGGCGTAGTACAGCGGGCAAATCAGGCCGGTCACACTCCAGAAGGGCACGCTCAGCAGCGCAGCAACCGCCGCCGAGAATCCCAGCGTCGCGCAGGCGTCGATGGTGGCTGACATGCTGCGCGGCGTGAACTTCGCGCGGCGTGGATCGGGTGGCGCTTCGACAGGCGTCCGGCGGTCACCATCGGTCGGCACAGCTCCGACCTCCGCATAGGAGAGCGAGTGCCCGATGAGATCGGCTTGTGCCCGCATCAACCGGGCGGCGCGGCGATCGCCGATTGGGAACAGCCGGCAGAATTCGTTCACGACCTCGTCGGCATCCAGACCGACGGCGCGGGCGTAGTCGCGGACAAAAGCCCGCGCGAAGATCCCGGACGGCCAGCGCGAAAAGTCGTTCCGCTCGAGGCCATCCCACAGGTCAGCGCTGACCTTGGTCACCGAGGCGATCGTATCGAGTGAAATGCCCCGTCGCTCGCGCTCGGCACGCAGGCGGGGGCCAAAGGTATCCCTTTCGGACATGACGGGTTCCAGCCACTCGTTCAAGCAATAGCCACGCCGCGGCCTTGCCGCACACAGTCAGAGCGAAACCGGCCCCCGGCTGTCGAGTTCTGTAATCGCGAATTCAGAATTGCAACTATCATCGAAGCTCAATGGCGATCCGCTGCCTCGCATTTCACGCCGCCTGGCGCTGCCGTCATTCGGGCGCCTGCTGTCAGGCCGGCTGGTCCATTCCGATCGAAGGGCCAGCTTTCGAACGAGTGCGGATGCATTACGGGTCGCGCGACGACGCCGGACAACTGTTCGTGCATGAGGGTCACATGCCCGAGGGCGCTGTCGCGATCCTTGGCGTCCGAAGCGGCGCGTGCGTGTTCTTCGAAAAGGATGCAGTCGAGCGCCGGTGCCAGATCCAACGCACGATCGGTGCTGGCAGTCTGCCTCTGGCGTGCCGGCAGTTTCCACGCGTCGTGATGAAGGACCAGCGCGGCACGTTTGTCACGCTTTCACACTTTTGCCCCACCGCGGCGGGTTTGCTGCTCGACCCCATCAGCTTCGACGTCGTCGAAGCTCCTGAGACTCTTGCGCTCGATGGCGAGATGGAAGGCCTCGATGCGACGGCTGTTCTGCCGCCCCTGCTCAGGCCGAACCTGCTGACCGACCTTGAAGGCTACGACACCTGGGAGCATCGAGCGATTGCGACGCTTGCCGACGACTGCCTGACGGCCGGGCAGGCGGCGGAGACGATCGATCTCGTGACCAGGCAGCTCGGCGGCTGGACGCCCGGCGTTCAGAGCCTGAGCGACGCTGTTGTCGAAGCGTTCGTGGATACGCCTGTTCCAAGTGGCGAGGCGGACATGACTCGGGCGATCGAGCTCTTCGCGCTCGTCTCGAGCTCGGTTCCGGCAGGGCTCGATCGGCCGACCGTTCCAATGCTTTCTCAATCCAGCTGGAAGCACGCGACCGCATTGGTCGAAGACTACGATCGGCCGGTTCGTGCGTGGCTCGCGGCGCGGTTGTTCGGAAACTGGATTGCGTATTCGGCCCCGGGGCTTTGTGTCGTCGCGGCGTCACTTCGCGCGTACCTCTCCATCCTGAGAGTGGAAGTCGTCCGTGCGATACAGGAACGGCCCGACCTGTCAACGGAACGGCGGTTCATCGAGGCCGTCCGCAAGGCCGACCTCCTCATCGTCCATCTGTCCGACGTCCGCGCGCTCACACCTCGCCTCGCTCGAGTGGCGTGAGGACCGGACGGCCCGACATCTGTGCGCGACTAGACTCTCTGGCGTGGACACATCCGCCCTCGAACGATTCCTTCGCTATGTGATTGTGGATACGCGCTCGGACGAACGCGCCAGCACCTTTCCCAGCACGCCCGGCCAATTGACCCTCCTGCGACAACTCGTCGACGAGTTGAAGGCCATAGGTATCGACGACGCGTCGATGGACGAGCATGGGTACGTCATGGCAACCATTCCAGCGACATCGCCCGGCCCGATCCCCGTGATTGGCTTCGTGGCGCATGTGGATACTTCGCCTGAGATGCCGGGGGCCGGTGTCCGGCCGATCGTGCATCGTCAATACGACGGCCGTGACATCGTGCTGCCGGATGACCCGACGGCCGTCCTGCGCGTGAGCGACCAGCCGGCACTCGCCGCGCAGATCGGCAACGACATCGTGACTGCGTCTGGCACCACCCTGCTCGGCGCCGACGACAAGGCGGGAGTGGCGGCAATCATGGCGGCCGCCGAATACTTGATTCGTCATCCGGCCGTGGCACACGGACCTGTGCGGATAGCGTTCACGCCGGACGAAGAGATCGGACGCGGCGCCAATCACTTCGACGTCGCGCGGTTCGCCGCCGTCTGTGCGTACACGCTGGATGGCGGAAGCCTCGGAGAGCTCGAGTACGAAAGCTTCTCAGCCGATGCCATGACCGTTACGTTCCGTGGGTTCAATACCCATCCAGGCTACGCAAAGGGCCACATGGTCAATGCGATCCGGCTCGCCGCCGATTTCATCGCGCTCCTGCCGCGGGATCGGCTGTCGCCGGAAACGACCGAAGGGTACGAAGGTTACGTTCATCCCTACGTCGTCGACGCGTCAGTCGAGCAGACGTCGGTCAAGGTGCTCATCCGTGATTTCGTGACGGCAGGGCTCAAGGAAAAGGAAGCGATGGTGGAAGCGCTCGCGAAGCAAGCGATAGCGAGCGAGCCTCGCGCGTCGGTCTCAATCGCAATCGAGGAATCGTACCGGAACATGCGCGAGGTGCTCGACCGGCATCCGCAGGTGGTCGAGCACGCGCGAACAGCTATCCGCCGCGCGGGTCTGACGCCAGTCGAGCGCCCGATCCGAGGGGGAACCGACGGGTCACGCCTTTCATTCATGGGCCTGCCGACACCGAACCTCTTCGCCGGCGAGCACAACTTTCACTCGCGTCTGGAGTGGGTGTCGGCTCAGGACATGGACAAGGCGGTCGAAGTGATCGTGGAGTTGTGCAAGGTGTGGGCTGAGCCCGGATCGGAGCAACTTCCAACGCCCAACGCCCAACTCCCAAAGTACCCCGAGCCGAGATAGCTCTGAATCACTTCGCGAGTTGGGAGGCGGGCGTGGCAGTCTCTCTTTGTCTTCTACTGGAGGGTGAAGTTGACGGTCACGGTCATGACGACAGGAACCGGCAACGCCGTTCAGAAGCGTCGGCACGAACTTCCATTGTTCGACGGCTGTTACCGCCGCCGCGTCAAGTATCGGGATGGACCGCAGCACTTTCGCCGACCGCACATCGCCGGCGCCGTCGATCACGGCTTCGAGGATGACGACCCCCTGGACCTTCGCGCCCATCGCCTCCGGCGGATAGACCGGCCTGACGTCCGTTACCTTCGTGGGCGGCGCTGATGTTGCCGCCCAACCCTGACTGCCGCCTGGCCGTCGACTTCGACGGGAGGCCCTGGTGGCGGCGGGGGTGGCGGTGGCGGCGGCATGTCTGATGGGACCCTTTGTGTGACGTCGCCTTGAACGCCGCCGACTACTCCTCCACTGACACCGCCGGGCACTCCGCCGGGGACACCACCGGCAACGCCGCCTCGCGCCTTGTTCAGCTCCATCGCCCTGTTTCGGAGCGCATCCGCCTCCGCAATCAGCTGAGCCTGCCGCGTCTTGTCGGTCTCCAGGTTGGCCCGCATCCGGAGGAGGATGTTCTTGTAGGTCAGCGCTTCCACGTAGTCCGGATCGTAGGAAAGTGCTCGATCGGTCGCGTTGATTCCGGCCTGGAGGTACTCGATCTTCTGCCTGGATGTCAGGGAGTGATCCTTGAACGCCTTCTCCCAGTAGAAGGTCGCTACCGTCTGGTGAAGTTTGGGGTTCGTCGGATCGGCGGCAGCAAGATCCTCCAGCAATGCGATCGCCTCGTCGAAACGGTCCGTCCGTAGATAGAAGCCCGCCAGCAGCGAGACGGCGCCGGAGGAGAGCTCCGCGACCCGCCGCGCAGCGAGGAGCGTCGACTCCGCTTCAGCGAGCGCGCCGCGCCGTTCCTGCATCTTCGCGAGGTCGGCGTAGTCCTCGAGTTTCGTGACCGTTCCCGCGTCGATCGCCTTTTGCAGCTCGACCTCGCGATTCGTCGGCGGGGCGGCCTGGCCGGGCCTCAAGTCGCGGGGTGGCGCTTGCTGCCCGGCTACGGCGTTGTGCTTCACGATCAGGAACGACGTCGGGCTCATAGCCCGGTATGAGTAACCACTCGTTTCAAGGACGCGGTCCAGCGCATTCAGAAACGAGGTGTTGCGGAATTCGATCGTCACCGTCCGGTCGACGAACGTCTGGTCATAGGAGAAGGTGACGCCCGCGTGTTTTCCCATGAACGCGAGCACATTCCGGAGGCTGGCGTTTTGAAACTGACCCGTGACCGGCAACGTTCGCAACTCGAATTGTGAACCTGCAGACGAGGTGCTGGTCAGCGGAAACGCGGCAACGCCGTACCAACCCGTCAGCACGACGGCAAGCGTCATCACAGCGGTAGACGCGACGATTCTTCTCGACGACATCACAGCCTCCCTCGAGATCAAGAGCATGCGCTGAAACAAGTGCCGGCGCCGGGCGAATGGCGCGGCAGCAAAGAGCGGCGGTTCGTCGGCAAACGCGAGCAATGCCTCGATGTAGGAGCGGCGCGCGTTGGTGACCAGGACCGTCAGCTCGTCAACGACTTCTTCACGAGACGACTGCACGCGGGACACGAGATACCCGATGGCGGGGTGAAACCAGAGCACGGACCGGACGGTTTCCTCGGCAAGGATCCAGAGCCAGTCTCGCCGCCGCACGTGCCACAGTTCGTGCGCGAGCACTGCCCGCTGAATGGGATCGGGCAGGGTCCGCAGCGATTCGGGCAGCAGCACCACAGGACGACGGATGCCGAATGTCATGGGCTGGCCGATCACCGGCACGTATCTGATCTCGGCACCCGCCGCGGTCAGCGCGGTCAGCTCACGATGGCCGTCGGTGACGTCGGCAGCGCTGCCCGCTGCGCGCAACCGCCGCAGGCGGAACAGCCCGCCAGCCAGCCAGAGCAGACGCACGAGAGCGCCAGCGACGAGGACGACGCCGACCGCTGCGGGCCAGGTTCGTTGCCAGCTCTGCGAGAGGAGTGACGCAGACCCGGAGGCGTTCAGCGTCGCCTTCCCGGATCCCGTCAGCGTCGGCGTCATGTCGAGCGTGGGCTACGTCGATCGGAAACGTGCTCAGAGCTTGCCAGGGCTGAAGGATCGGCAGCAGCAGGCACGACAGCAGCACGGCACGCCACCAGCCGTGGCGAATGGCTGGAGCGTCCACGTGAAGAACCAGAGGGACCAGGGCGGCGACCACAGTGATCGCGGCGACCTGAATGCTCCACGAGAGAATGTTCGAGAGCGTGGCGGCGTCCATCATGTCTCGATCTCCGCTATGACTTCAGTCGTCGTTGTCTTCAATCCTCAATATCTTCAATGATTCGCCGGATGTGCTGACGCTCGTCTTTCGAGAGACGGCCATCCTTCGCAAGATGCAGCAGCAGGCCGCTCGCCGCACCATCGAACACGCGGTCGACGAAGTCGCGCACCATCGCGCCGACGACCTGCTGGCGCGGCCGTGACGGCTTGTACATATAGGCGCGCTCGGCTCTCGATTTCTTCAGATACCCCTTCTCCTCGAGGATCTTCATCATCGTCATGACGGTGGTGTACGCGATGGGACGCTTCTCACGCAGTTCTTCGTACACATCGCGGACGGTGGCTTTGTCGAGCTTCCAGACCACCTTCATGATGGCCAGTTCCTGCGGGGTGAGGGTCGGATGAGGAGTGCGCATTTCGCTACTAAGTATTTAGTAAATAGTTTTGGATTGTCAAGAGCTGAGGGGACGGAGGGAACGGAACGAGCTTCAACTCGGAGAAACGGAGCAACGGAGGCCAGGTTTTTGGGTTTTGTGGGCCGCTGCTGATCTGAAATTCGTAGTTCTCCGTTCCTCCGTTTCTCCGAGTTGAAGCTCGTTCCGTTCCCTCCGTCCCCTCCGTCCGCCGCGATCAGGAGCTGAATTCGACGATCACGGGCGCATGGTCGCTCGTGCCGAACTCGCGCGGGACATCGCACCTGGACGCGCGGTCGTAGAGGCGCGTGCTCGCCAGCACGTAGTCGAGACGCCAGCCGATGTTGCGTTGCCGGAGGTTCCGCCAGGGCGCCCACCAGGTGAACATCTGGTCGTTGAGCGGATCCCGGGCGCGGCCGACATCGACAAGACCGTGAGCGATGATCCGCTCCAGCTGTTCGCGCTCCTCCGGCAGCTGACCGATCGCCTGCGGCTTTCGCTCTTTCGGATGCACGTCCATGTCGGTGCGGGCGATGTTGAGATCGCCGCAGATCACGGTCGCGTCGGACGCCGCCGTTCGCTCGGCGGCGAACTGTTCGAGCGCGGCGAGGAACTGCATCTTCGCCGGAAAATCCTTGCCTCCGTTGGGCACGTACACGGACGCGAGCGTGAGACCGGGCAATTCGACGGTGACGATCCGGCTTTCGTAGTCGAAGGATGGATGGTTGAACTGCGGCCGCTCAGGCATGAGGTCGCGCGACACGTGAAGGCCGACACCCGAGTAGCCCTTCGACCCGTGCCAGTAGCACCAGTAGCCTTCCATTTCGCAGAGAACGGTCGGGATCTGATCGGGCGTCGCTTTGATCTCCTGGAGGCAGATGGCGTCGGGACGCTCACGCTCCATCAGTTCCTGCACCTGGGTAAGGCGTGCCCGAATGCCGTTGACGTTCCACGTCACGATTTTCATGTTGCCTCGCCACGCACCACCTCAACAGCCACTCACTCTGCAGAGGCGTTCAGACGAACATGATCGCTCAAAGTCGGGTGTCCCACGGCTGGGACCGATTTTCGCCTACGCGTGAGCAGGACGTGGGTTGTCGTCGGGGGACAGAGCGTTGAAAAGTTCGAGACGGGTGTTCGTGTTCAGATGGAACGCAGGTGTGAGGTCGAGACCAGGCGGGTTCAGCTGAGACCGTTGGACCGGCGCGTTCGGTCGGGCTCAGTCGCTGGCGGCGCGTTCGTCGCCGGTTGTTGAGTGGGAACCACATTCCCACACACGTGGGCTGTATCCGCACACGATGGACTGCGTGCGTCGAGGATGCCGACGATCTCACCGTCGTACGTCTCGTAGATCCCGGCCAGGCACCCACACGGGAGGAACTTGCTCGACAGCCCTCGCAGAATGCGCATGCTCACCCCTTTAGACTCGATAACGACTGACGCGGTTTAATCGAACACTGATTTCGCGACACGCAGAAATTTTTTTCTGCGCGTGCTCGAAGCCTCGACCCATTTGCTAATGCGTATTGAGTCAAGATTTGGTCTCAGCAGGCTGTGCGTCAGCGGCGCGTCAATCGAATTCGTCCGCCGATGGAGCCGGTCGTCCCGGGCCCTATGACTGTCGAGAACCTCGTGGTGAACCCTCGTGGTGAACCCTCGTGGTGAACCCCCGTGATGAACCCCCGTCTCGTCCCTATGTCAATGCAATGCACGCAGCGTCAGCTTCTGCACCGCGCGATCGAACGAGGCGGTCACGGTGACGACCTCGGTCGCGTCAACGCGGCGTCCTGCTGAACCTGGTCGCGCTCGCTCGGCGAACAGCCGATATTGCCGCCCGGCGGGAGCTGACAGCACGAATTGTCCGAGCTCGTCGGTAATCGCTGCCTCACCGACGATGTGGTCCCCCGCAAGTGGCCCTGCAAGAAACACGCGCGCGCCAACGGCCGGAACGCCGGTGGTCTCCCGCACGACACCCCGGATCTCCACGAACGAAATGTTCGCGGGAATAACGAAGTCGTGCAGCTCGATCGCGTCCCCGACGCGCACGGTGACGAGCCTGGCGGCGCGCACGGAATCCACGCCGGGGTATACCAACAAGGGTGTAGATTCGCGGGTTGTATTGATGCCGACGATGAATCTGCCCTCGGGCACTCCGCGAAGTTCGAACGTTCCGTCACCGCGCGTGAGCGTACGGACACGCTCGGCGTCCGGATAACGATCGAGACCCTCCGGGACGGTGAGATCGACGGTCAGCCCGGGAACGGCACGCCCGGACGCGTCGACAACTCTTCCGCGCACAGTGGCAGCAGCGTGAACGACGGCGCTGACCTCAATGCACGCTCTTGCATCGCTCAACTCGAATTCGACTGGCTGGATCACACCGGCACCACCACTCGACGTCAGAGACGCGGTGTAACGTCCAGGCGCCAGCCCACCTATCGAGAAAGCGCCCATCGTGTCGCTTGTGATCTGTAAAACGGATTCGCTGCCGATTACGGACACCACCGCTCCTGACAACGGTCGATCGCGGTCGCGCCGGCGGGCGAGGTCACGGTTGCGCATGACGACACGACCGAACACCCGGGCCGCAGGTGATGGCTCCGCTGAAAGGTTCCGGGCGTAGTCGAGATCGGCTGTGGCGCCTTCGACCGGCTGGGTGCGCGAACATCGGCTGGTCGTCAAATCAGCCGTGCCGGCCACCGTCACCGCATAGACCAGGTACTCGCGGCCGCGGCGGAACGAATATCCGCATCCCGCAGCGCTGGACGATGTTCTCAGTGTCACTCTTGCGCTGCGCGCTCCGCGGAACCACTCCTGAACGCTGAACGTGACACTGATACTGTCTGGGGAGGCGCGGGTCAGCGATTCCACCCGACCGACGAAGATGGCGGTCGCATTCCAGAACTCCTGACAGGGGGGGCCGGCCTTGACGCAGGCGCAGGCGGCGGCAGGATCGGCACATGCCGTGGCTGTTGCGACCAGCACCGCGATCCGCACTGTGATCCGCCAGACGGCAGCCGTCATTCCGTGTCAACCCGTGTCTACATCTCCTTTGACACCGGCAAGGCGCTCGGCGATCGCTTCAATCGTCAGCGGGGCAGATCCCTCGGCCTTGTTGTTGACCAGCAGATAGGTCCGGCGCTTCTCCCGGCCAGCCCGCGCCAGGATACCGACGACGTCCTGCCGCATCCGTTCGTCCGGCTGCACGATACGGTTGAACGGCCTCATTTCCTCCCGCTGCTGTTCGTATCGGGTCCCTGGCCGCATCAGCAGTCGAACCATCACGAACGGCGCGGCACGCTGCGGCACCAGGTCGGCCTGCTCGCCGGGCATCGGCATGGCGCTCCAATAGTTCATGACGTGAACGGCCGCGTGGCGATCGAGGACACGCCGATAGGTGTCCGAAACAAGTGAACGGTCGCGCAACTCGACAGCGAACTCGCACATGGCTGGCATGGCGCCGAGAAATCCGTCGAGCATCTCGGCAAAGGCACCAGGGTCGAGCGTGGCGTGCTGCCCGAGCGGTGAAAACTGAAGGAGGAACGGGCCGGTGTGAGGCGCGAAGGCTCGCGCAAAGGGCTCGATGATCTCTTCGGTGAACCGCTCAGCGGAGAGAAAGTCAGGGTTCGCCTCGGCTCTCGCCGCTCCGGGAAGTGTGAAACTGGTGACTGCTGCCGGCGCCTTCGTGCAGCACACGAAGTCTGGCGGCAGCTGGTCGGCGTAGCGTCTCAGATCCTCTTCAGGGATCGGCGCGTAGTAGCTGCGATCGATCCCCACGGTCCGCAGAAGCGGATGCTTTGCGTAGTCCCTCAGCCCATCCCGCGCCAATCGTGTTGGCGTCGCCTCATCGGGATACACGATGCCGCGCCATCCAGGAAAACTCCACGAGCTCGTGCCCATTCGCAGCGTTTCAGGCAGGGCGGCTGCAACGCTACCCAGCCGCTGCCGCCGCTGCTCGAGCGCCACCGCATCGCCGGAGGACCTCGCGAAGAGCGAAGGCTGATCGGTCATCGCGGCCTGCGTGTCGTCCGATGCGTCGGTTCGGCCGTCCATGGATCCTCCGGCCACGGGTGCTTCGGATAGCGCCCTCGCAGCTCCTTTCGAACGTCGTGGTAGGTGCGTTCCCAGAAGCTGCGCAGATCCCGCGTCGACTGCACGGGCCTGCCGTTTGGCGCAAGGAGCACGATCAGCACAGGTTCTGCGCGCGGACCGATCCGTGGGGAGTCGGCCAGGCCGAACAGCTCCTGAAGCTTGATGGATGCACTCACCGATCCATCGTCTTCATACACGAGCCGCGCCGATCGGCCGCTCGGGATGGTGATCGACTCCGGTGCCAGTCGATCCAGTTGTTGTCTTGCCTGCCAGCTCAGAGCGTCGGCGAGCACCATCTCACCGAGTGCGCGCCGTCCCTCGCTTGCGCGCGCGACGAGCGACGGCACGTCAGTGGAAAGGCCCGCGAAGCGCAGCCGGCGCAGCAGCTGGGCATCCTCCTCGCCTGGCCCTCGCGCGAGGAAGGCAGACGTCAGGAGACGCGCCGATTCGGCAGGATCCGGATCGACTGGCCGTTCCGAAAGCACGATGCCGTCGTAGTAGTCACGCGACGTGGCGCGGACGACTCCACGATCGTCAAGCGCGTGATCGACGCGAGTCTCCGTCGGTTCCAGCCAATCTGCATCGATCGCGCTCGCCATGCGAATCCTGGCTTCAGAACCCTCGCCGCGCTTCCCTGCCACGACGTCGAGGGCGACGACGAACTCGGCGTCACGAACGGCGCTCTCGTTGCCGAGCACCGCGCCGTGACCCGACGCGAGCAGAAATCGCGGCGACCCACTCGACCGCCGCCGCCCGACGCGATCCGGATATCCGCTCAGCACCGAACGGCGGAGCCGGTCGTCGCCGACTGGCGTCGTGCCACCGTCAGGCACCATGCGTTGCAAGGTAGCGGCAACGCGCGCGACGGCAGCGGGCACTGAGCGATCCATCGAAGAGAGCAGGTCGCTCGAGGTCGTCGCAGGAGCACCAGCGCGCGAGGCACCTGATCGACGTTCGGACAATACTGCGCATGCCAGCGCCGCATCGGGAGCTCCGTTGGTATCGATCAGGATGCGAGACAGGCGCGGATGGACCGGCAGGCGTTGCATTCGCCGGCCCAGGGCGGTCAGCGTGCCACTCGATATGGCGCCGAGACGCTCCAGCAGCGTCAGCGCTGCGTCGAGCGCGTCCGCCGACGGCGGCTCGAACCACTCGAGCGTTCGCGGATCGCCTCCCCAGGCCATCACGTCGAGCGCGGTGCCGGAGAGATCGATACGGTGAATCTCCGCTTCACGATGGGGCCGAAGCCGATCGGCGCGATCCCAGAGACGGATCGCGACGCCATGGCCGAGACGCGCGGCGCGGCCCGCCCGCTGATCCGCTGAATCGAGCGAAATCCGCTCGAGTTCCAGGCTGTCAATTGCCCGGCTCGGGTCGTATCGCGCGACCTTTTGCAGCCCGGTATCGACCACCGTACGGATCCCAGGAACCGTGAGCGAAGTCTCCGCGATGTTGGTCGCGAGGATGACGCGGCGCCGTTCGACGTCGGCCAGTGCGGCGTCCTGGGCATCCGGCGTCAAGGAGCCGTGCAGCGGCACGATGTCGAGCGATCCGGCCGTCATGGCAGCCAGCTCGTTTGCTGCGCGCTCGATCTCGGGCGCTCCTGGAAGGAAGCACAGCACCTGGCCGGGCGACTCGGTGACAGCAACCCGCACGGCGTCACTCAGGCTGAGCGTCGGCTCGTACCGAACATCGAGCGGATACAACGTCCCAGGCACGTCGATGACGGGACACGTGTCGAGAAATGCCGAGACTCGGCCAGCGTCGAGCGTGGCCGACATGACCACGATTCGCAGATCGGATCGCGCGCGAGCGGCTTGCCTGATCAGGGCGAGCCCGAGATCCGCGTGAATGCTCCGCTCGTGGAACTCATCAAGGACCACGGTGCGGAAGCCGGACAGGAAGGGATCGCTTTGGAGCCGCGCCGTCAGGATTCCTTCGGTCGCGAGCAGGACCCTGGTGTCCGATCCAAACTGGCGTTCGAAGCGCACCTGCCAACCGACTTCCCTGCCGAGGGTCCATCCCTGTTCCGCTGCAATGCGCCGCGCGATGTTGCGCGCCGCAACCCTGCGTGGTTGCAGCACGATCACTGGCCCATCCACAGCCAGAGCCGGTGGCACCCGCGTCGTCTTGCCTGCTCCCGGCGCGGCGGTCACCACGACGGCACCAGACTCGCGGACGCGCGCCAGGATCCCTGGCACGAACGGGTCGATGGGGAGCGGCTGCCGCAGGGGCCGAGGGGGGTCAGATCTTGTTTCTTGCACGAATGTCCACTTTCCGTCGAAGAGGACAAACGTGCAAGAAACAAGATCTGACCCCCGTCTTCACCTCCCTCACCTCCGCGCAGCAGCGCTGGCGAGGCCCGAAAGGCCGAAGATCAACGGGTAGAGGTCCTCGTAGTACCAGAGGCGCGCGAAGTAGAGTCCGATTGGCGCGGCGTGCAAACCGGCTGCGGTCGCCGTGGTCAGCCAGGCGGCGCCTCGTCCGACCGCATCGTTGAGCCTGCCGCCAGGATCCCGATCGTCGACGGCTCGACCGATCGCCAGCAACACGATGCCCGTCTCTTCGATGGTCGAGGGCGTTCCTGACGCACCACCCCAGCCGCCGTCGCGGTTCTGAGCGCCCAGGAGATAGTTCAGCGCGCGCTGCCGACAGTCATCCATGCCGGGTTGACCATCGGCGAGTGACGAGTGCAGCCCTGTCAGCACACGCGCGGTGCCGTAGACCGGGTTGTCCTCGTCCGGCGCGTGCTCGTTGCCGAACCACAACGGAATCCAGCTTCCATCAGCCCGCTGCGTCGTTCTGAGAAATGCCAGCGCGCGTGCGCTCGCCGTTCGCACGACAGCTTGCAGCTCGGTATCGAATGCCGGTATACCAGGCGCTCCACGCCAGCAGCGTGTGCGCGGTGATCTCCGGTGTGCTGCGATCGAACGGGAGCGTCCCCCATCCCCGGCAGAATGTCGGGATCCCTCCGTCACGATTCTGCACGCCGAGAAGCCAGCGTGCCCCCGCAGCCGCGGCCGCAGTCGTCGCCGCGTCAGGCTGACCCAACCGTCTGAGCGCCAGCAGTGCTCCGCACGTGTCGTCGGCATCAGGCACGCCACCGCTCAACGGCGTCCATGCCCACGCTCCGGGCGCGGCATGTGTGAACGGATGTTCACGACGGCTCTGCTGATCGAGCAGCCAGTGCCGCATTCCTGACACATCTGCCTGCGGCAACTCTCCCGCCTCTGCGAGCGCGCCTATCGACAACGTCGTGACCCACGTCGACAGGTTCGTATCGATCGGCCAGCTTCCGTCGGCGCGCATCGAATCGACGAGAAACCTCACGCCGTGCTCGACGACGGGGCTCTCGATCCAACCCATGCCCGCAAGGCTCATGGTCACGAAACTCGTCAGCGGGGTCGCCTCGAGATATCCCCCGCTCTCTGGCTGCATCTCGCGGAGCACGCGATGCGTCCGGTCGCGAACGCGGTCTCGCAGAAGGCGAGCGACTGGGTTGCGCGAGGGCGCGAAGCTATGGCGGACCTGGCCGATCGCGATCAGCGCGGGCAGCGCGTAGCTCACGACCGGCAGTTTCAGGTGTTGAAACCAGGCGTGGGGCAACGCGGCCAGCTCGAATGGCAGTTGCGGAATCGATCGCCACGCCGCCTCGACCTCGTTCCCCAGCTTGCCGGTAAGCGCCAGCACGGTGAGGATCGGAACAGAAAACGTCTGGTCCTTCCCGTATCGGCGCAGGATCGCCGAGCGCAGCGCGTCGGGGGTCACATCACCAGCAGCCGCACGCAGCCATGCCTCCGCGCGGTCGAGGACAGGTGCGATCGACGGCAACCGGCTGGCCGTTTTGGACAGCGATGCCCAGACGATGGCCGTCGTGCTGATATTGCTGCGGCTGCGGTCGGTGTCGCCCCAGCCACCATCCGCATTCTGGTTCCTGGCAAGCCAAGATGCACCCGCGCTGACGCAAGATGCAGAGGTCGCGGCGCCTTGGTGCCCGTTCGTCAGTGCAACCTCGAGCGCGAGCACCGCAGTGCCGGTCGAGAGGGCACTGCTCGCGAGAAGTCCTTCCCAGTGGTCGGGTGCTGCGCGCCGATCGAGCAGCGTGCGCGCCAGGACGCGCCTGCAGGTGTCCAGGGGAACAGACTCGGACGCATTCACGACGGTTGCAGGCTGAGGTGACCCAGCGCGAGGAGCGCGTAGTACGTGTACTCGCAATCAACAGCATCGTCGGCCCATGTGCCGAAGAAGCCGCCACGGTTGGTCCAGAGCGAATCCACGAAGTCGAGACACGGCTCGCGTAGCCCGGCGATGGGCACGTGGAGCGCCGACAACGCGTGAAGGGCCGTCGCCGTAGACAAGAGGTCCGGTACTGGTGTGGATGGCGACGCGAAGAATCCGCCGTTCGCGTGACAGCGGTCGAGCAGCCACATGCCCGTGTCGCGCTCCGGCGTCTCGCCGAGATGCCGCAACACAGTGACCGCCGCGGCGGTCACTGTCGTGATGCCTGTCGCCAGGCCGCGAAAGTGACCGTAACTGCCATCAGCAGCGCGCAGCGCCTGTACCGATGCCACGATTCCCTCTGGATCCGGCACCTCACGGCCGAGATCCTGATACGCTCCCAGGGCAATGAACGCTGCGTATGCGCTCCCTTGTCTGGAACGCCGAGTCGTCGCGTATCCGCCATCTTCACTGCGGTGAGCCTCGATACGCGAGAGCATCGCCTCGATGAACTCCGGCGAGCGAGGACGCCGCAGCGCCGCCCACGCTCTGGCAAGGCATCCGAGATGGACGAAGTCGAGCCCCTCGCCGTCCCCGAACTTCTCCAGATAGCTGGCGGTACGATCGACAGGAAGTTCCTCTTGCAGCGCGATGAGGCCGTCGAGGCCGAAGACGGTGTAATAGAGATCGCTCTCGCTGGAGCGGTCCTGAAAACCACCGTCGGGATTGATTCGATCGCGCAGGAACGCTGCAACCAGGTCGCGGGACTCACCCAGCTCGGTGGGCGCCAACCTGGCGACTTGCAGCATCTCGAGTCTCAAACTCACTGCACCAGCCCTTGATCTCGACGCGGAAGACCTTGCCGACGACACGACGCAGAAGGCCTTTGAGGCTGGCGTTCTGCAATGCGGGCAACGTTCGGATCGCTTGTTCCTTGTAGGCTTCGAGAAGCGCACGAGCGCGGTCCTCGACGCCGAGCTCAGCGAGCAACGCCCGGAAGGCGGCGCGATCCGATGCGTTGGTTCGTCCGCCACGCCAGAGCATCATCACCCGCTCGCGGCCTGACGCTTTCGCCTTGTCGCACGCCAGCGCCAGCAGGAGAGACGGCGCCGCGAACCCGGCGTCTTCGGCCGCATCAGCCGCAAGATCCTCGAGGTCGTCGCGAATCTGGTACGCAATGCCGAGGGCTTCGCTGTAGTCGCGCAAGACTTGATGGGTTTCGGCGCCGGCACCAGCCAGCGCAGCGCCGATAGTCAGGGCGACTTCGAACGCGGGTGACGTCTTCCGCTGGAAGATCTCGATCGCCTGATCGGCGGTGATCGGCGAGGGCTTCTGCATCCATGCCAGCTCCGCACCCTGCCCGATGCACAGCTCGCGATGGCCTGCGGCGGCAATGCGAACGAGCTCGGCGCAGACCGGGCCTGGCGCGCCACAGCCAGCAAGCAGACGATAGCCATCCCCGACCAGCAGGTCGCCGGCATTCAGCGCCACCGGTATGCCATGCTCGACGTGCAGCGTGTCGCGTCCATAACGGCGCTCGTCCGCATCTTCGATGTCATCGTGCACGAGCGAGGCTTTGTGGAAGCACTCGACCGCCACTGCGGCCCGCCGCAACGATTCCGGCAGGGGCTGCGAGGGATCCGTTTGCAGCGCCTTGTATGCGCAGGCGGTCAGGAATGGCCGCCAGCGCTTCCCCTCCGCAGCAAGCCAGCCGCGCGCAACGCGATCGGCCTCCCCTTGCGAAGGACCGAGCACGTCTTCGAGCGCGGCCGGCGTGAACCAGCCCTCAACTTCGCGTCGAAGCGCGTCGAGATCCATTCGGCGGGTGCGATCGTCGCTCGTGAGGTGCACCACGTTCCACACCCAGTCGATGTCGACGCCCGTGTCTTTGCAGTCGTCCTGAAGAAGCGGGATCGCGACGCCTGGCACAGCGGCAGCTTCCATGTACGGAAAGGCACGCTCGAGCACGGAAAGACAGCTGACGCCAACGATTGCGTCGATCTTGCCGGACTGAATGAGCGCCATGACGAGCGCCGATCCCTCGGCGACGAGCACCGCGTACCCGAGCCGTTCCGCTTCTTCCTGAAGATCCTGAATCGTGCACAACCCGCACTGCTTGCACAGGAGCCCGAACTCGTCGAAGGGTGCCGGGCACTTGTCTTCGACGCGCAGGCACTTGGGCAGCAGCAGGAGGCGCCGTTCGAACGGCACGGTGGCAAGTGTGTCGGTCCAGACCTCGTTGTTGATCAGCACACCCACGTAGTCGCGATACACCGGATCGACGCCGGCGAGCGTGACCACCGAATCCGCATGGTTCTTCAGCTCATCGAGCACGAGCGGCGGCACGAGCGTCTCGCGGTGCTCC
This sequence comes from uncultured Acidobacteriota bacterium, assembly GCA_963784195.1. Lineage (GTDB taxonomy): Bacteria > Acidobacteriota > Vicinamibacteria > Vicinamibacterales > 2-12-FULL-66-21 > CAVQAH01. The sequence continues at coordinate 932,476 of CAWARA010000020.1, forward strand.
TCGACATAACGCAGGACGATGGTGCGCAGCCATTCACGCTCGTCGAGCGTCTGCGGAATGTTCGACTGTGGCGCCCTCTGCGGCAGATTGGGGATCATCCGGAGAGGCTTCTTCAAGGTATGCAGGCTCATGAGCGGTGATCTCGTCTACGAATACGCACCAAATCCAAAGAACCAATGCTTCTTGGCGAACCTGTAGGCCCAATGCTCTTCGGGAATCTCGGCGCCGGCCTGATGCTGGCTGCGGCGAGGTGTCATCGCCTCGAACTCCGCCATCGCCGTGCCGCGTTGCGTCGAATCATGTGCGCCGTGCTTGCGCACGAGGTCGCGGACGATGTCCGGCCGCTCGAGGACGATGCACCCGCGCGTCGCCTCGGCAGCGGCTTCACGAAAATCGCGAAGAAAAGCCGATTGCGTCATCGCGTCGTAGATCGACGGATTGTCACGGACGCTGTTCGTCGCAAACTGGATCACCGGGCACGGCTCGATGTGTCCGCCCGGACCGATGTGGTGGCTGACGCCAGTCGCCATGGGGCACAGCGCCTCGCCGCGATCGTCCCAGTAGGCATCGACGATGGCGATAGGCATGCGCGCGCGCATCTGCACGATGAAGCGGCGCACCGCGAGCACCTGTTCGGGACGCAGCGCGAGCTCGGCGTTGGGCTTGGGACCGACCACGCGATACGTGTGGAACCACACGTAGTGGACGCCCATGTCGATCAGACGCCTGAGCCAGGCCTCGGAGACCAGCTCGATGTTGGTCTGACACACGCTCGTCGCAACGCCGATCAGCAGGCCGTGGCGGCGGCAGGCCTCGAGGCCGCCCAACGTCTTGGTAAGGACCTGCATCCGGCCGCGCCGCTGATCGCTGACGATCTCGGAACCCTCGATGCTGATGAGCGGCGTCACGTTGCCGAGACGTGCGAGCTCGCGCGCGACATCATCGGTAATCAACTGGCCGTTCGTGAAGACCTGGAAATAGCAGTCGGGGTGCGCCGCGAACAGATCGAGCAGCTGCGGGTGCAGGAACGGCTCGCCTCCAAGGATGCCGAAGTAGGCGTTGCCGTGTGCTTTGGCGTCGCCGACGATTCTGTTGAGTTCCTCGAGCGAGAGCTTCTGCGACGGCGCCGCGACGTCGACCCAACAGCCCTGGCAGCGAAGCTGGCAGCTCGAGATCACCGAGATGAACAGGAACGGCGGAAAGTTCTCTCCGCGACGGCGCCGGCGCTTGTGCAGCTCGACGGAGCGGACGCCCTTCACTCCGAAGTTGTAGACGAACTTCGCCACGACCTTCGGCCGGGTCTCGGTGAGCACGCGTTTCGTCAGCGCAAACACCATGCTCAGGACCCGGACTCCGGTTCAACGGCTCGTCTCGCCGCCTCGGCGCGCTGCCGCGCGCTTTCGGCCTTGGCCAGGATCTCGTCCGGAGAGGGCAATGAGGCGAGCACTTCCGGCGGAATATCGAGGTTTCGCTTGAGCGTGACCAGACAATTCTGGCGTTCCTGCAGCGCGCGGTCGTCGTCTCGCTCCTTGGAGAAGCGGGACTTCGCCTTCGTGCTCCGGTCGCGCAGCATGGAATAGATGTCGCCGCCGAGGAGGGCGGAGATATCCACCTTCATCGCTTCCCGGCGCACGTCATCAGCCTTGATCTCTTCGCCGTTGATCGGGCCGTGACGGTACTTGGGAAACATGATCGCGACTTCGGGACAGACGCGCGAGCAGGCGGGGCAATCGGTCTTGCAGTTGCTCTGGTTCTGGACCTGAATCTTGCGATCGGACGACACGCCGTAGACATCGAAGAGACAAAAGCTCAGGCACTGCATGCAGTTCGTGCAGCGGGAGTAGTCGATGACCGGGAACCACGGCTTCCAGGTGGGCGTGGGTGAAGCGGCCACTTGCGCGCCCTGTGCAATTTCGGCGGCAAACGCGGCGGGATCGACTGTCTGTCCCGAATCCGCGGCAATACCCTCATCCTGACGGCAGGACACCTCGAGACCCTTCTCGAGAAGAAGACGCGCGAGCGACGCGCGTTCGGCGGGCGTCATCCCGGCGCCCGGGCCGGCGCGCAGGACGACCTGCGATCGGCGCGCGTGTGAGACGCTCATGTGACCGCCCCCTCGACAGATTCTTCGCCGCCGCGTCCGAGCAATCCGTCGACGACGACGTCCGCGGTGTCGACGCGCATGTTCCAGACCTTGACCTGCTCGGGCAGCGCGGCACCGGCTGATGCGAAGAGCCACTTCACGGCCCGCGGATAACACGCCGCGATCTGCAGCGGCTGGCTGCCGGCCAGCTCCTGCAGGCGAGGATCGGCATGCGCCGCCATCTCGCACAGATCGGGCACCGCGTCGAACTCGGCGTCGCTGGCGGCAAGCCCGTTCAGGACGGCGCTCTTCACCTCGGCCGGAACGACCCTGGCGTACGCGCAGTGGCAGTAGAGGATGCGCGGGGCGGAGGTGCTCATGGAAGGGCCATCCGGTGCGTCGGCTCGGGCCGTCCAGGCCGGAAATGTTCGCTGTGCTCGATGGTGTATGTGACACCCATCGCAGCCGCGGTTTCTTTCAGCCCGGCAAGCGCGACCGTCTTCAGTTGTTCGGGAGCGCCTTCAGCCCGCAGGTTGAGGATCAACTCGCCCTGCGTCAGATCATCCGCCAGCCGGTGAGCGGACTCCGGCTGGGTCCCGGTTCGCACGAGATTCAGAACGGCGAGGTCGTTGCCCGTGTCGGGGGACAGCGTCATCTTGAAATGCGCGATTTCGATCCCGTCGGCGGCGAGCCGTTCGTGAACGCGGCCAGCGAGCGCGTGCAGGAACGCGTTGCCATCGAATGGCTGCGGACGCAAACAGACGCGGCACGTCGCGTTCAGCCAGCCGAGGAGCGCCTCGCCTTCGGCGTAGGTGTCGTAGTTGATGTCCATCGCCGGCCGGAGCGTTCCCTGGCCCGACAATCGCGCGAACCAGTCGGGGAGATTGGCGCCGCTGCGAGCGCTGACGGTCACGATCTCCGCATTCGGAAAGCGCGCTGACAATGCACGTTCGAGCGCTTCACGCCGGCTTCCGTTCAACAGGTCGCTCTTGTTGATGACGATCAGGTCAGCCTCTTCGAGCTGTTTCTCGTACACGTAGAGGACCTTCGGCGAGAAGCTCCGCCCGGCCTCGAGGCCGAGCATGCGGGCCGCGCGCGTCGGATCGACGAGGACGCTCAGGGGCGCGACCCGGTAGTCGTCGCCGTACAGCCGACGCAGCGGGTACTGAACCGTCGCGCGCAGATCGGTGCAGCTGCCGACCGGCTCCGCGAGAAACACATCGGGACGCGCGTCGCGCGTCAGGCGATCGGCTGCGTCTGTCAGCGAGGTGAAGCGGCAGCAGAAACAGCCGCCGGTGATCTCTTCGACCGGATAGCCGCTGGCGTTCACGATGGACGTGTCGACGAGGCCCTGACTCTGATCGTTGGTGATGAGTCCGACACGACGCCCCTGCGCGGTCAGGTGTTCGGCAAGACGCAGGAGCGCTGTCGTCTTGCCCGCGCCGAGAAAACCACCGACCATGACGTAGTCCGCGCTCATTCAGTCCTCGGCCTGCTCATCGTCTCCAGGGGCTCCGGCGTGACGGTTGGCCATCATCTTGTCGATCGTCGCGTCGAGGATCGACACGTACCCCTCGACATCAACCGTATCGGGCGCCGGCTCACCCTGAAGTCTATACAACCAGCCCTCGCCATAGGGATCGAATTCCGCGCGGGTCACGTCGGCCTCGAGCGCGGGACTCGCGCCGAGAAACTGTCCTGACCCCGCGGCAAAAATGCTCGAAACGGCTTTCAGTCCCTCAATCGACCCGATCACGTCGCCAAACCGGATGTTCGTCCCTGATGTGACGCTGAACTCGAACTCGACGATATCGCCCAGCATCCGCGTGGCAAATTTCGTGAGCCCGACGCGCCAGACACCCGAGGACTCCTCGAGCAGCCAATAGTGCGCCGGCGAATACTTGCCGGTCGCGCGGCAAATGCGTCGTGAAGCGCGATCGACGGTAGTAGAGGGCCTCGTCGCGAGGACTGCTCATGATGCCGATACGTTGCGGCGGTCCCGAAGCGGCAGGACGGCATCGACGAGCGCCGCCCAGTCCGGCTCGGGCGTGCCCGCATTCCACGAGAACCTGAGGGCACCGTCCTTTCGCCATTCGGGCAGCTGCATGGCGCTCAGCACGTGGCTGCACGTGTAGCTCTGCGACGCACACGCAGCCCCGTGCGCGATCGCGACCAGGTCCTGCCACGCGTCCATGGCCACTTCGGCATCGAGACCGGGGAAGGCCAGGTTGATGATGTAAGGGACGGTCTTTCGGAGGTCACCGTTGACAACCGGTTCGAGCGGCGCCAGCCCCCGCAGGAGCGAGTTGCGAAACGCTCCGCAGCGCGCGGCGCGCGCGTCTGCCTCCGCGACGGCAAGCTCGGCGGCCAGGCCGAGACCAACGGTCAGCGCCACCGGCATCGTGCCCGGCCGCAGCCCGCGTTCCTGGCCCCCGCCGAACATCAGGGCCTGCAGCGGCGGACGCTCGCCATTCCGCCGGCGCATGACAAGGGCGCCTATGCCCTTGGGACCGTTGATCTTGTGCGCGCTCAGGCTGATCAAATCGATACGGGGATGCCGGAGCGGCTCCAGCACCCTGGCGAAGCTCTGCGCCGCGTCGACGTGCAGATACGCGTTCGACCCGTGCAGGGCCTCGGCGATCTCCGCGATCGGCTGGATGACGCCCGTCTCGTTGTTGACGTGCATCACGCTCACGAGCAGCGTATCCGGCCGTAGCGCCGCCACAATGTCGGCCACGTCGATAACGCCGTCGGGACCTGGATTCACCAGCGTGACGTCGAGGCCGCGGCGCCCCAGGGCCGCCAGCGGCTCGAGCACCGCGTGGTGTTCAATGGATGTCGATATGATGTGAGGATGGCCTGACACACCGGCGGCGAGACCGAGGATTGCGAGGTTGTTGCTCTCGGTGGCGCCACTCGTGAAGATGACGTCGCCGCGGCTCGACGCGACAATCCCGGCGATCCGATCGCGCGCCTGCTCGACGGCCGTTCTCGCCCGGCGCCCCCAGTCATGCGTGCGGCTGCCGGCGTTGCCGAACTCGCCATCCAGGTACGGCAACATCCCTTCGCGCACCCTCGGGTCGAGCGGCGTGGTCGAGGCGCAGTCCAGGTAAATGGGCGTGTCCGGCATCATCGACTACAGATCGTCAGTCAAGTCAGTCGTCAACGATTCTCGCTCGACACGATCATGCATCAGGATTGCGACAAGAGTAACGACACGGCACGGAGCCACCTGGCTCGGGAATGGGAGTTGTTCCAGGCGGTTGAAACCGGAACGGCTGACTGCCTCTGGTCTATCTGGGAGTCACCCCGGCCGGTCGTTGTACTCGGGCGCAATTCCCCCATCGACGATCATGTCATCGTCGAAGCCTGCCGCGACGACGGTGTTGCGGTGTTGCGGCGATTTTCTGGCGGGGGCGCCGTCGTGCTGGGCCCGGGGTGTCTGAATTACGCCATCGCCCTGTCACTCGTTTCCCACCCGTGGCTGGCGGACGTGGCATCCAGCTTTCACGCCATTCTGGGACAAATCGTGGGGTCGATGCGAGTGCCGGGCCTGAGCATCGCGGGCGGGTCGGATCTGGCGCTGCACGGGTGGAAAGTATCGGGCAACGCGCAGCGGCGAGGTCGGTTCGCCCTGATTCAACACGGAACTCTTCTATACGGCTTCGATTCCGGACTTGCCACCCGATACCTGAAGGAACCGGAGCGCCAGCCGGAATACCGCGCCAGACGCTCGCACGCCGAGTTCATCGGACACCTTCCTTTACCCCCGGAAAAGATCACCGCGAACCTGCAAGCCGCACTCGACGTCATAAGACTCGAACCGCAACAGTTGCGTCCGCGATTGACATATGCATAATGGCGCAGATATTCAAAGGACAGTCCACGCACATGTTCGAGACCGTTGAGATTGCGTTCGGAAAGTTCGCCGGATCGCGGCACATACTGGCCGGGGCCGCTGCCCTGATCACCCTGTTTTCATCGGCGCCGTCAGCAGCGCAGACGGGCACGGCTCCCCCGCCTCCTGGCGGACAAACGAACCCAGGCGCCAGCCCCGCAGGAGGATCCGTATCGTTTCCGGATGCCGACGGTCAACGTGACGGCTCAGAAGGAGCCGGAGGACATCCAGAAGATCCCCGTCAGCGTCACAGCCGTGTCGAAGGACACGATCGAGAACGCCGACATCCACATCGTCAGCGAGGCGGCCATCTTCGCGCCGAATACGTTCTTCACGGAATGGTCGGCGCGCAAGTTGAGCACCGCCCGCTTCCGCGGCATCGGTTCCAGCCCGAACAATCCGGGCATCACGACGTACATCGACGGGGTGCCGCAGCTGAACGCGAATTCATCGAGCATCGAGCTGCTCGATGTCGATCAGATCGAGTTCGTGCGCGGGCCGCAGAGCGCGCTGTTCGGGCGCAATACCCTTGGCGGCCTCGTCAACGTCGCGAGCACGCGTCCGTCGCTCGCGAATTGGACGGGCACGTTCTCGGTGCCGTTCGGCAACTACGGATCCTGGGCGCTTCGCGGCGGCGCGTCCGGACCGATCGTCAAGGACAAGGTCAGCCTCGGTGTGTCGTTCGCACAGGTCGACCGTGAGGGGTTCACCGTCAACGACGTCACCGGCAATGACATCGACTCGCGCGAAGCATTCTCGGCCAAGGCGCAGCTGATGTTCATCCCGAACCGTGACTGGGAAACACGGCTGATCTTCACGGGTGAGCGTGCGCGTGACGGCGACTACTCGCTCAACGACGTCGCGGCGCTGCGCGCCAATCCGTTCCACGCCGCGCGCGACTTCGAAGGCTTCGTGAACCGTGACATCGTCGGCACGACGATTCTGGCAAGGCGCGCGACAGGCAAGGTCATCTTCTCGAGCACGACCGGGTTCCTGAACTGGAAGACACAGGACGTCACCGATCTCGACTACACGCCGCTCCCAATCGTCAACCGGGATAACACGGAAGACTCGTTCCAGTTCACACAGGAAGCACGCTTCGCTTCTGCAGATAGCGCGCCGCTCCAGATTGGCGACAACGCCGCGCTGCGCTGGCAGTCCGGCGTCTTTCTGTTCACGCAGAACTACGAACAGGACGCGGTCAACATGGTGATGGTGCCGTTCAGGTTCGATTTGCACTCGCCGCGCTCGGTGCTCGACGATTTCGGACTCGGAATATTCGGCCAGGGCACCGTCACGTTTAACGAGCGGCTCGACCTCAGCGCCGGCGCCAGGTTCGACTACGAGAACAAGAGCGCCGTCCTCGAAACGTTCTCCGATCCGGCGATCGGGCCGCCCACGCTTGTCGACGACGAGGACAGCTTTTCGAACGTGTCGCCACAGGTGTCACTCGCGTACCGCGTCCAGCCTGACACGACGGTGTATGGCACCGTCGGCCGCGGCTACAAGGCCGGCGGCTTCAACGCGGCGTCTCCACTCGGAAGCGAATCGTACGGTGAAGAACACACCTGGAACATCGAGGGCGGGCTGAAGACGCTCTGGGGGACCGGTCGGGTGTCGACCAACGTCGCCGTCTTCTATATCGACTGGGACGATCTGCAGCTGAACCTGCCGAATCCGGAAGTTCCCGCGCAGTTCTTCATTTCCAACGTCGGCGGCGCGGCGAGCAAGGGCGTGGAGATCGAGCTCAATGCCCGGCCGGCGACCGGTGTCGAGGTCTTCACATCGATCGGCTACACACATGCGCGCTTCTCGTCGGGCAGCGTTTCCAACGGGCTGGACGTCGAAGGGAACAAGATCCCCAACACACCCGACTACACCATCAGCGCGGGGGCGCAATACACACGCGTGTTTGGACCAGCGACGATCACCGGCCGAGCCGATGCGGCCTTCTACGGATCGTTTCAGTACACCGATGACAATTCGCTCGGACAGGACGCGTTCTCGCTCGTCAATTTCCGGCTTGGCGCCACCGGCCGGTTCCTGATTGGCGAGTTGGTCATCCGCAACGCGTTCAACACGGAATACATTCCGCTCGCGTTCCCGTATCCCAACTTCGCGCCGTCAGGCTTCGTCGGCGAGATGGGAGCGCCCAGAACGGTGACGTTCAGCGCTGGACTCCGCTTCTAGCGAGGCTGGAGATCGTCATGACCACAAGCCGACCGCCTCCGCAGGCATCGATGCCGCGCAGATTGCGCAGGTATCACATTGACGGCTACGTCGTTGTCCGCGACGTCTTCACGAGCTCGAGCGGATCATCGAGCTGCAGGCCGAAGCGGAACGATTCCGCGCAGACGCGTCGAGCTAATCGACACCGACAACATCCGCTGCCGCTGGCAGAACGAGGTCGACACGGGCGAGTGCCGTTTCGATTGCTTCGATCCGGTCATCGATCTGAGCGACGTCTGCGCCCGCGCCGCGCGCGATCCTCGCCTGCTCGATATCGTCAGCTAGCATGTACGGCGAGCCGGCGTGCCTGTTCAAGGACAAGCTGATCTTCAAGGCACCCGGCACGCTCGGCTACAACCTTCATCAGGACTACATCTCCTGGAAGACCTTTCCGACGACGTTCATGACGGCGATCGTCGCGATCGACGCGGCAGACGCAAGCAACGGCGCGACCGAGGTGTTTCCGGGCTATCACCACGCAGGGTTGCCTGACGCCCGAAGGATGGGATGTACCACCAGCTCGCCGACGACGCGGTCGAAGTGTCCAAAGGGCGTCGTGCTGGACCTGGCGCCGGGTGATGTGGCGATCTTCAGCGGCTTCACGCCGCATCGCTCGGGCCCGAACCGGTCGTCGCAGTCCCGCCGCCTGTTGTATCTCAGCTACAACGCCGTGAGCGACGGCGGCGATCAGCGGGATCGACACTACGAAGAGTTCCGCACCTGGCTGCAGGATCGCTATGCGGAATACGGCAGAACGTCGACGTTCTTCCGGTGATGACTTCTGGCGCCGCCTCGTCGATGGACGGCACCGCGGTCCCCGCTCAGGGGGAACGCGCGCTCCGTCAGTGGATGGGATGGCTGAACGTTGTCGTCGCCGCGGTGATCATGCTCGCCACGCTGCCTGGCCGCACGCAGGGGCTCGGACTGATCACCGAGCCGATGTTGAAGGATTTGCAGCTCGATCGCGTGGCCTACGCCAACATCAACCTGTGGGCTACGCTGCTTGGTGCAGCCATCTGCCTTCCAATCGGCCGCGTGCTGGACAACCTCGGGTTGCGCGTCGCGACCGTCGCGCTGACGCTTCTGCTTGCCGCCGTCGTCTGGTTGATGGGTACCCTCACCGGCGGTGTCCTCGCGCTCTTCGTGCTCGTGCTGGCGACGCGTGCACTCGGGCAGAGCGCCCTGTCGGTGGCCAGCATCACCGCGGTCGGCAAGTCCTTCGATCGCAACATCGGCGTGGCGATGGGTGTCTACTCGGTGCTGCTGAGCGTGTTCTTCGCCGCCGCTTTCGTCGCGGTCGGGAATTCGGTCCGTATCAATGGGTGGCGCACTGCCTGGATTCAGGTCGCCTATGGCCTGATCTTGTTCGCCGCCCCAATCACGCTGCTCCTTCGAGAGCGGCCTGGAAATACGTCGGCCGATCGGGACGATGGCGATCGAGGTGGCATGTCCCTGGCGGCTGCCCTGCGCACCCCGGCGTTCTGGGTCTTCGGTGGCGCGACCTCGCTTTTTGGCCTCGTCTCGTCAGGTCTGGGCCTCTTCAACGAAGCTGTCCTTGCCGAGCGAGGCTTCGATCAGCAAACCTACGTCAGGTTCCTGGCTGGCACGTCAATCATCGCGTTGGTCGGGCAACTGACGTGTGGCTGGCTGACCCTCCGGTGGTCGATGCAGCGGCTGCTCGGCCTGGCGATGTTCATCTACGCGGCCGCGCTCGGTGCGCTGCCACTGCTGACGACGCTGTCGCAGCTCTGGGTGTTTGCCGCCTTGATTGGCCTGTCCGGAGGGATGATTACCGTCATGTTCTTTGCGGTCTGGAGGCGGGCGTTCGGTGCAGCGCATCTCGGCCGGATCCAGGGCGCCGCACAGATGCTCACGGTTCTGGCGTCGGCGATCGGGCCGCTGATCTTCGCGAAATCCGCGGAGCTGACCGGATCGTACTTTCCCGCGGTCTGGACGCTGGCGCCGTGCGTGCTGCTGCTCGGCCTCGCCGCATTTCGCGTGTCGTTGCCTAATCCGGATTCAGTTTCCTGAGGTCATCCATGCCTGGCGCCATCGATGCCGCACTGCTCAAGTTTCACGCGTCGCTCAACGTCTCCAATCTCGATCGCTCGATCGCGTTCTACCGCGCGCTGCTCGGTGTCGAGCCGGCCAAAGTCCGGGCGGACTACGCGAAGTTCGATCTGGCAGAACCGCCACTTGTGTTGTCGCTGATTCCGGGAAGGCAGCCGGCCGCCGGGGGGAGTCTCAACCACGCTGGCCTGCGCGTCCGCAATGCCGAGGAGCTCGTCGCGATCCAGCATCGCCTCGAAGCGGCCGGCATGCCGACCGAGCGGGAGGACGGTGTGGAATGCTGCTACGCACGACAGACGAAGTTCTGGATCAGCGATCCGGATCGAACGCTGTGGGAGATCTACGTCTTCCATGAAGACGTCGGGGAGGAAGACGACGACCACGATCACGTCGATGCGGTCCCGGCACAAATCCCTGCATCGTCGGCGCAAGGCGCAAGCCCGCGGCCCAAGCGTGTGTGGGAGCACCACCTGCGCGAGCCAGTACCCGCGCGGATCCCGCACGAGGACAACTCGCTCCACGAGGTCCGGCTCGAGGGTTCGATCAATGTCGAACCGGGTGCCGACAATCGCGCCGGTCTGGTCGCTGAAGCCCTGCGAGCGCTCAGGCCCGCCGGCGAGATCTTTCTGCATGGCTTGTCAGGCGATCGCGCGAGCCGGACACGTCCGTCGCTGCCCGGGCCGGCGTCAGCCGTCCAGCACGTTCCCGCAACGAGCGACGTCATCGACGAGCTCACGCGGGCCGGGTTCGTGGACGTTCGCATCGACAAGCTGTCGGAAACAGCGTACTTCGTCGTTGACGGTGTCCCGATGCGCGAATTGCGCGTCGCGGCGCGAAAGCCCGGACACCGGCCCAGGACGGCGACGCACCAGGCCGTATACCTCGGGCCGATGGGCCAGGTCGTCGACGATTTCGGCAACGTCTTTCGGCGGGGCGTGCCGACACCGATCAACGTTCACGACTGGCAGGTGCTGTCGAACGGCGTAGCGAGCCGATCGTTTCTGTTTCTGAAAGCCGACGAAGCGATCGCTGAAGGGTGCTGCGGGGATCAGAAGAGCTGAGCGCGACGGCGCGTCAGGATCGCCTGCGCTGGGAACCGTTGACTGGTTCCTTCTCAGCCGCTGCTCCATCGAACTGGAAGCTGCAGCAGCCGAGATCGAGGATATTTCCCGCCGCCGCGCGCCGCCGGATCTCTTCGGGCAGCGCATAGAGATGACGCCGGCCGTCCTTCTCGACTTCGAGCAGACCGGCCTCGCGAAGGATGCGGAGATGTTTTGACACGTTGTACTGCGACACGCCGAGCCGTTTGCCGATTTCGCCGACTTCGAGAGGCTGATCGATGAGCAGGCTGACGATCCTGACCCTGGTGTCCTCGCCGAGTGCCCGAAGCGCGACGACGCAGTCGTGCCCTTGCAGTACTGGCAGGGAACGGCCCCGCGGCGGCAGGTTGAAGCGATGAGCGGGTTGGGTTTTACGAGGGTCGGCCATCGGGAGTCCAGGATCAAAATCGCACAATCCGGTGCGCGTGGCAAGGGAGGAGCCGGTGGATCGAGGAGACGGAGGAAACGGAACAAGCTTCAACTCGGAGACTCAGAGCAACGGAGTTCCCTCTAACCTGAGCGTTCAGAGCCGATGCCGGCCCGGCCATCGGCCGGGCCGGGCGATCGACCGACACCCCGAGGACCAAGCCGCGATTGATCGCTCGGGCGGCTTGCGTCCTCGGGGTGTCGGTCGATCGCTCGCCGCGCACGCGCGGCGGCATCGGCTGCACCTCGTCGTGTTACCCGCGCGTCTTCCGTTCGCCTCCGTTCCTCCGTGTCTCCGTTTTTGAAGCTCGTTCCGTTCCCCCCGTACCCTCCGTCCCCTTCGATCGTGAATCAGTCCCTGAGTGCGGCCACAGGATTGAGTCGCACTGCGCGGACCGCCGGAATCAGGGTCGCAACAAGTGCAACCGCGATCAAGATGACGGCGACGGAGCCGAACGTGACTGGATCGAGCGTGCTCACGCCCCAGACGAAGTTCTGAAGCGTGCGGGTCATGACAGTCGCAGCGGCAATGCCGGCCATGACGCCGATCAGGGAGAGGACAACGCCGCTCCAGATCACCGAACGCAAGATGTCTCCCTGTGTCGCGCCGAGCGCGATGCGGATGCCGAATTCGCGAGTACGTTGCAATACCGAGTACGAGATCAGACCGTAAAGCCCCGCGGTCGCGAGCAGCAGCCCGATAGCGGCAAAAACCGTCAGCAGCGTCATCTGGAACTTCTGAAGCGAGATCGCGGCGGCCTTGACCTCCAGCATCGAGCGAAACAGCGCAATCGGCTGCTTCGGATCGAGCGAGCGAATCTCTTCCCGAATCTGCCGGATGAGATCCGGTCCGGTTGTGCGGGCCCGCACGACCCAGCTCATTTGAAAGTAGCTGTGCGACGCGGCGACGCCGGCGCGGTTCGCCTGAGTGACAGGCACATACATCAGCGCCGGGAGCTCGTCGACGAGTCCTTGCTCGCGAACGTCCTTGGCGATCCCGACAATCTCGATCGAGCCGTCGGTATCGAACACTCTGATGTGCCGGCCGAGAGCCTCGGTGCCCTTGTAGAATCGGCGGGCAAAAGACTCGCTGACCACCGCGACCGGCTGTGCGCCTGCTCTGTCGCGGTCCTCGAACCCACGCCCGGCCACAATTGAGATTCCCATGGTCTCGAAGTAGCCGACGCTCGCGTAGCGCCAATCGGTCAACTGATTCTCGAGTTTGACGGGACCGTCGAGGATGTCGACGTTCAGGTTGAGGCCGTACTCGACGGGCACGCCGCTGACGACGGCCGCGGACTGAACACCTGGAAGCCGGCGCAGTCGCTCGAGTCCCTGATCGAAGAACCGGTTGAGATCCTCCATCTTTGCGTAACGCTCGCCTTGAAGCGACATTCGCGCCGTGAGGACGCCGTCCGGGTTGAATCCCAGATCGACCGCGCGCATTCGGATGAAGGTTTGAATCAGCAGGCCGGCAGCGATCAGGAGCAGCATGCAGACGGCCATCTCCGATATCACCAGGGCCTGCCGCAGTCTTGTCGATCGGCCGCTGCCGCTGCCGCGTGACCTGTCGTCCTTGAAAGCCTCGACAAGGCTGTGCCCGGAGAGGCTGATCGCCGGACCAAGCCCGAACAGCAATCCCGTCAGGATCGCGACCGCCATCGTCGCCAGCAGAACGGTCGCGTTGATGCTCACTTCCTGGTTGACCGTGAAACCAGGTGGCGTCAGCGCGAGTAGCGCCGGCACACTCCAGAAAGCGAGGAGGATCCCAAGCCCTGCACCGGTCACCGACAACAGCACGCTTTCGGTCAGCAACTGGCGGATGATGCGGTTCCTTCCCGCGCCGAGCGCGGCACGCAGCGCGATCTCGCGTCCCCTGCCGGACGCGCGCGCGAGCAGGAGGTTCGCTGTGTTGGCGCAGGCGATGAGCAGGAGCAGCCCGACGGCGCTGAACATCATGAGCAGCGGCGACTGGACCGAACTCGACAGATCGTGCTGAAGCGGCGCGAACGCCGACGGCAGTTCGTTCCGCACCATCTCCATCGGAAACGCGGTTCTCGTTGACTCCCAGACAGGTGCGGCTGCCGCGTTCGCCTGCTGAATCGACACGCCCGGCGACAGTCGCGCGACGACGTGATAGTTGAAGCCTCCACCCGGGCCGCTGGTCGAGGGGCGGAGCGGCACATAGAGATCGGCCCGCGCAGGCGGAACGAACGTCGGCGGCATGACGCCGATCACGGTGAGCGATTGTTCGCCAAGCATGATCGATCGCCCGATCACGCCAGGATCGGCGCCGAACGTCCGACGCCAGAGCTCGTCGCCAAGGATCGCGACGGCCGGTCCGCCCGCGACATCCTGCTCGCGCGTGAACGGTTGCCCAATGGCCGGCGGAACGCCGAAGACCTCGAAGAACTGCGACGAGACGCGCATCATGCGGACGAACTCCGCCGTGTCGCCCGTCACGAGGTTGACGCCCGACGAGCCCAACCACGCGGCCACGCCCTCGACTCCGCGCAGGTGCTCCCGAAACTCCAGGTAGCGCCGCCCCGTATGCCGGTTCCACTCGCCACCCGGATGCCGGCGCATGAGCGCGACGATGCGATCGGGCTGGGGATACGGAAGCGGCTGCAAGAGAACCGCGTCGACCACGCTGAAGATGGCCGTGTTGGCGCCGATGCCGAGCGCGAGCGTGAGCAGTGCGGCAAGCGTGAACCCAGGCGTGTGGAGCAGCGAACGGACGCCGTATCGAGTGTCCTGGATGAGTGTTTCGATCCAGGGAAGACCGCGTTGATCGCGATACGCTTCTTTGACCTGCATCACGCCTCCGAAATCCCGTCGTGCGGCGCTCAACGCCTCATTGGCGGACATTCCTTGACGCTGGTACTTCTCCGCCGTCATCTCGAGATGAAAGCGCACCTCATCGTCCAGCTCGCGGTCGCGGCGACGCTGACGGAAGATGCCGGCAATCCTGGAGAGCAGCGTGCGCACGTCAGCTCTGCCTCAGCGCCGAGGCTGGGTCGACCCGCAAGGCGCGGCGTGCCGGAATCCAGTGCGCGAGCGCGGTCACAGTACCAAGCGCGCCAACCGCAACGGCCGACGCCACGGGATCGGTCGGCGTGGTGCCGACCAGCATCGTGTCCATGAAGCGGGTGAGCAGTTGCGACGCAACGACGCCGATGATCAGGCCGGCTGCGATCGCGCGCGCGCCCGACGCGAACACCAGTCGCAGGACGTCCTGTTTCGTCGCCCCGAGCGCTACCCGAAGTCCGACTTCACGCGTGCGTTCACTGACCGTGCACGCGATCACACCGTAAAGACCAATAGCCGCCAACAGCAACGCCAGCACCGCGAAGGCGCCGAGCACTCGCATGACGAACCGTCGGTCCGCGTACGAAGCCTGGACGAGCGTGTCCAGCATCGCGACCCGGATGATCGGGATGGAGGGGTCGAGGCTGCGCAGAATCTGTCGAACGGCCGCCGAGAGCGACTCGGCGCCCGTGCTGGCCCTCGCGACGAGCACGAGGGACGCGTCAGTCACCTGTGACTGGGGCAGATACATCTGTGGGATGGGCACCGCCGTGAGATCGCGGTGGTGGACGTCGCGGACAACGCCGACGACGGTACGCCAGGGGCCCTCGTTACCTCCGATGCGTACTCGGCCGCCAATCGGATCGTCGCCGCTCCAGAGTTTGGCGGCGGTTTCCGAGATCACCATCACCGGCTGCGAGCTCGCGAGATCCTGATCGGTGATCAGCCGCCCGCGCACGAGCGGAATCTGCATGAGCCGGAAATAGTCAGGCGTGATCGAGTAGCGCTCGGCCGAGGGATCTTCGGATGGATTCGGGTTCATCCGCCCCTCGATGTGAAAGCCCCAGCGGTCGAAGTTGCCACCCATGGGGACCTGCCCGGCGACCGCGGCAGATTCGACTCCCGGCAGCGCACGCACTCGCTCGAGCAACAGGTTCTGGAACTGGACGACCGCGGCATCCTCGCTGTACGCGTCACCGCCTACCGCAAACTGCGCCGTGAAGACGTGGCTGGCGTTGAAGCCGGCGTCAGCTCTCGTCAGGGTCCCGATCGTGCGGATCATCAGGGCCGCGCCCGTCAGCAGCACCAGCGCGACGGCGACGTCGGCGGCCACGAGCGTCCGTTGCGCACGGCCGGCCGACTGTCCCGCTGTCGTTCTCGGGTCGGAGCCCATTGCGGCGGCGAGCCGGAACGCGGAAATACGCAGCGCGGGCACAAGGCCAAACACCAGCCCTGTGACGATCGACACGATGGCGGTGAAGGCGAGCACCCACCCATCGATGCCGATACGCTCCATGCGCGGCAGCGTGACGGGCGCCAGCGTCGGGAGGCTGCGCAGCAACAACGCCGCAAGGCCGACGCCGAGAATGCCGCCGGCCAGGCTCAAGAGGGAGCTCTCGGTCAGCACCTGCCGAATCAGGCGGCCGCGACCGGCGCCAAGGGCGGACCGCACCGCCATCTCGCGGCTCCGCGCGACCGCCCGCGCGAGCAGCAGGTTGGCCACGTTGGCGCAGGCGATCAACAACACGAATCCCACGGCGCCAAGCAGCACGAGGAGAACGGGACGAACCGGTCCGGCGATCGCATCTGCGAGCGGCTCGGCGGCCATCTCGCCGGCTGGATAGTCGTCCGGATGCGCCTCGGCGAGCTGTCGCCGAATCGCATTCAGATCGGCCAGGGCTTGCGCGTGGCTGATCCCGGGGCGCAGTTTGCCGACAGCCTTGAGGTGCTGACAGCTCCGGCACGCGTACGACTGGCTGACGTCGTACCCGAGTGGCGCCCACATTTCAGCTCGCTGATAGAACCGCTCGGAGATCAGTGGTTCGAAGTCCGGAGGCATGACGCCAACGACCTCGAACGACTGGCTCCCCATCTTCACCGTCCGGCCGATGACCGACGGATCCGCGCCGAAGCGGCGCCGCCAGAGGCCGTCGCTCAGTATCAGGACCCGATACCTGTCCGGCACATCGTCGGACGACAGGAAATCCCGTCCGAGTGCCGGCCTGGCGCCGAGCATCGAGAAGAACTTCCAGCCGACGCGAAGCGCGGGTACGGCCTCGGCTGTGCCATCGACCAGGAGCGTCGGCGCCCATGAACGGATGGGCACGATCGACTCGAACGCGCGGGTACTTTCCGCGTAGTCCTTCATGGTCGCGAAACCGATGTTGCTGGCAGTTCCATCGGGATTGCGATCTGCCACCATGAACAGACGGCTGGCGTCAGCGTAGGGCAACGGCCGGAGCAGAACCCGATTCACGAGGCTGAAGATGGCGGCATTTGCGCCGATGCCCAGCGCCAGGGTCAACAGCGCCACGGCGGTGAAACCCGGACTCTTCAGCCACATTCGCACGCCGTAGCGCGCGTCCTGAATCAACGTTTCGAGCCACGGAATCGTTTGCTGATCGCGATAGGCTTCAGACACTTGCGTTGCTCCTCCAAAGCGCACGCGCGCCTCTCGGCGGGCTGTTTGCGGATCCATCCCCTGGCGGACGAGCTGCTGCTCCATCATTGCGAGATGGAACTGCATTTCGTGAACGAGATCGGCGCCAGGTCTCCGGCGCGTCAGCAGACCCATGACCCGCAATCCGACCTCTCGCAGTGGTGTCATGGCGCCCCCTCGCCGGAGAGCAGCCGGCCCATGACCTCGACGATGCGCGCCCAGTCGTCGGCTTCGCGGATCAGCTGCTTCCGTCCGAGCCGGGTGAGCGAGTAATACTTCGCCTTCCGGTTGTTCTCGGAGGTGCCCCATTTCGACGCGATCCATCCCCGCTGCTCGAGTCGCAGCAGCGCCGGGTAGAGCGTCCCCTGGTTGAGCTGCAGCATCTGACTCGATACCTGCTGAATCCGCTGCGCGATGCCGTAGCCATGCATGGCGCCGAGCGTATCGAGCGTCTTGAGCACCATCAGGTCGAGCGTGCCCTGCAAAACGTCTGATTTAGGTGTCGTCACGAATATTGATCTCCGTGTCCAATCTGATCCCCGTGTCCACGAACTACGAACCACGAACCACGGCGAACCACGGCAGTTCCACTCCTGTTGATTCTCAACAGGAAGCTATCCGTTCTCCTGTTGGATGTCAACAGAGGGGGAATGGTTGCCAAGACAGTCAAAGAAATCTCGTGGTCCGCAGTCCGTGGTTCGTGGTTCGTGGCTCGTCGCTCGAAAGGCCCAATCGCAGGTATGGGTTCTCCGAGCCACGAGCAACGAGCGACGAACCACGGCAGCGGCAGAACCGTATTGCATTCTCATGGAACGCCTTCTTCAGGACGTGCGGTTTGGTGTGCGGCTGCTGTGGAGGGACCGGGTCTTTGCGCTGACCGCTCTTCTGACGCTGGTCGTCTGCATCGGAGCCAACGCTGCGATATTCGCGGTCGTCAACTCGGTTCTGCTCAAGCCTTTACAGCTTCCGGACTCGTCGAAGCTGGTGCTCATCTACAACGCGTACCCTCGCGCTGGCGTCGAACGCTCAGCCAATGGCGTTCCGGACTACTACGACAGGCTCCGGGAGGTGGATGTCCTCGAGGAGCAGGCGCTCTACAACACGCGCGGCGTCACAGTGGCTCTCAAGGGGGAGCCTCAGCGCCTCACCGCGATGGTGGCGAGACCGTCGCTGCTGCGCCTGCTCAAGGCTGAGCCTCTCAGGGGGCGGATCTTTACAGAAGAGGAAGGCGACCCGGGCCGCGAACGGAAGGTGATGCTCACGTACGGCACCTGGCAGGAGGTGTTCGGCGGGCGCGACGATGCCGTCGGCAGCGACCTTCGAATCAACGGTGTGCCACACACCATCGTGGGGGTGCTGCCCAGGACGTTCTCGTTCCTCAATCCGGAGGTCAGAGTCTGGCTGCCGCTGGCGTTCAGCCCCGAGGAACGATCGGATGACAGCCGGCACAGCAACAACTGGTCGATGGTCGGCCGTCTCAAGCCTGGCGCATCGATCGCACAGACGCAACAGCAACTCGACGCGCTGAACGCGCGCAACATGGAGCGTTTCCCGCAGTTCAAGGAAATCCTGACGAATGCCGGATTTCATACTGTGGCCACCTCGCTCGAGGAAGATGTCGTGCGCGGGGCGCGCGGCACGCTGTATCTGCTCTGGGGCGCGGTGCTCTTCGTGCTGCTCATCGGCGCCGTCAACATCACCAACCTCGTGCTGGTTCGATCGAGCGGGCGATCGAAGGAGCTCGCCACGCGTCATGCGCTTGGCGCCGCGCTTCCAAGGTTGACACGCCAGCTGATGACCGAAATCGTCCTGCTGACGCTCGCAGGCTCCGCAGGCGGCCTGCTCGTCGGCTATCTGGGCCTGACGCTGTTGACCAACGTCGGACTCGATCAGTTGCCTCGAGCTGACGAGATCCGCATGGACTCCGTCGTCATCCTCTTCACGATCGCGCTGGCGCTCGTGGTCGGGGTGCTGATTGCCCTTGTGCCCGTGTTCAATCTGCGGCACACGAACCTCAGTCAGGCATTTCGTGAAGAGAGCCGCAGCGGCACAGCCGGGCGTGGCGCGCGATTCGTTCGCCGGACCCTTGTCGCCAGCCAGGTCGCGTTCGCCTTCATGCTGCTCGCCGGCGCGGGGCTCCTCCTGGCAAGCTTCCAGCGCGTGCTCGCCATCTCGCCCGGTTTCGATCCGGAGCCTGTGATGACCGCGCGCATCTCGCTGCCGGCGCTGCGCTACGCGGACGACAGCGCCCGATACGCGTTCTCGACGCGCCTGCTCGAACGCGTCAGGTCGCTGCCCGGTGTGCAGCGCGCAGGTTTGACATCGACCCTGCCATTCAGCGGCGATTACAGCGACAGCGTGATTCTGGCTGAGGGTTACAAGATGTCACCGGGCGAGTCGCTCATCTCGCCGTTCCAGACGCTCGTGACACCCGGCTATTTCGAATCGATGGGGATCGCGGTACGGTCGGGGCGGAACTTTACAGACGCTGACACGGCCGACAGCCCCCGCGTGGTGATCGTCGACGAGCGGCTGGCGCGTCGCTTCTGGGCGGGTACCGATCCGGTCGGCCGCCGCATGTTCAAGCCCGACAACCCGCAGGATTTCGTCACCCCCGGTCCGACTGCGCGCTACTACACCGTGGTCGGGGTGGTGTCGGAGATCAGAATGTCGGGACTTGATCGAGACCGATGACCGCGTGGGCGCCTACTACTTCCCGCTGGCGCAGGATCCCGTTTCCAACATGACGTTGACCGTCCGCACCGCTGGGAATCCGACGGCCATGATCTCCTCAATCCGGCGCGAGTTGTCAGCCATCGATCCGGACCTGCCGCTCTTCAGCGTGCGAACCATGGCCGAACGGGTCGACGCGTCGCTCGTCGACCGGCGGACGCCGATGGTGCTCACAATCGTCTTCGCCGCCGTCGCCCTGTTCCTGGCGGCCGTGGGCCTCTACGGCGTGCTGGCCTATCAAGTCTCGCAGCGCCGCCGCGAAATCGGGATCCGCATGGCGCTCGGCAGCAACTCCAGCGGCATCTTCCGGCTGGTCCTCGGCGAGGGCCTGCAGCTCCTGGCCGTCGGCTTCGTTATCGGCCTCACCGGCGCCTTCGCGGTCAGACGCGCGCTTCAGAGTCAGCTGTACGGAATCGGTCCAATGGATCCAGTGGTCCTCATCTCCGTCGCCGGCGTCCTCGGCCTCGTGTCGCTCCTGGCCTCGACCATTCCAGCTCGACGCGCCGCGAAAACCGATCCGCTCGTTGCGCTGAGCGAACAGTGAACCCATTCTTGCCGGGGGTTCGTCGGGTTCGTAGGCTCGTCGCTCGGGACGGGGTTCGGGAGCGGTTCCTCGCGCGTGAACCTCGTCGTGAGCCCCCGCCTGAACCCCGTCGTGAACCCCCGTCGTGAACCATCGTCTAGAATCAACTTCATGCCCCTCCAGACCGTCTTCCTCGATGCAGGAGGCGTACTCATTCATCCAAACTGGGTTCGCGTCAGCGCGGCGCTCGACAAGCAGGGCGTGCACGTCGATGCGGCAACGCTGAGAGCTGCTGAACCTCGGGCCAAGCGTCAACTCGATGCTGCTCGCGTTGTCGGCGGAACGACCGATGTCAGGCGCGGCTGGCTGTATTTCGACCTGATCCTCGAAGAGGCGCGCGTTCAGGCGTCCGAGGCGACGGCCGCGGCGCTGGCGGAACTGCACGACTATCACTCGCGCGAGAACCTCTGGGAGTACGTGCCGCCGAACGTTCCCCGAGTGCTTGAAGCGTTGCGCGCGAGGGGTCTGCAGCTCGTCGTCGTCTCGAACGCCAACGGACGGCTCCGCGACGTCCTGCGCAGGCTGGCGATCGATCGGTACTTTCATCACATCCTGGATTCGTTCGAAGAAGGTGTGGAGAAACCGGATCCGCGCCTGTTTCAGATCGCACTGCAGAAGGCCGGCGCCGACGCGGCGACGACCATCCACGTCGGGGATCTCTACGAGATCGACGTCGTTGGCGCCCGCGGCGCGGGCATCCGCGGCGTGCTGCTCGACGAGGGTGGACTCTACGAAGAAGTCGATTGCCCGCGGGTCAGGTCGCTCGAAGACCTTCAATTCCGAATTGCACAAGGGGTTTTCGACTAGTCGAGCAACGTACTGCCGTAGTTCGTCGCTCGTAGCTCGTCGCTCGCAAGGCCGGGAGTGACAGGTTTTCGAGCTACGAGCGACGAACCACGGCAGGTTACGCTTCGCGAGCCTCAATCCGCGCCCAGGTGTCCTTGAGCGTCACCGTACGGTTGAACACCAGAGACGACGACGTGCTGTCGGGGTCGATCGTGAAGTAGCCAAGCCGCTCGAACTGATAACGGGTGCCCGGCGCCGCACCCGCGACGCTGGGCTCCACCTTCGCGCGGCGGATTTCCAGCGACGCCGGATTCAGCGCGGTCCGATAGTCCTCGACGGCGGACGGGTTCTCGGCATTGAACAGACGGTCGTAGAGCCGCACTTCGGCATCGAGCGCGTGGCCGGCGGACACCCAGTGGAGTGTCGCCTTGACCTTCCGGCCGTCGGGGGAATCCCCTCCACGCGTTGCCGGGTCGTATGTCCCGTGCAGCTCGGTGATCTCGCCGGTCGACGGATCCTTGACCACGCCCGTGCAGGTGACGAAGTACGCGCCGCGCAACCTGACCTCGCGACCGGGGGACAGACGGAAAAATTTCTTCGGCGGATCTTCCCGGAAATCGTCGCGCTCGATGAACAACTCGCGCGAGAACGGGACGCGGCGTGTTCCGGCTGAGGGATCCTCGGGGTTGATGAGAACTTCGAACTCCTCGACCTGTCCCGCGGGGTAGTTGTCGATCACGAGCTTCACCGGATCGAGCACACCCATCACGCGAGGCGCGCGCTTGTTCAGGTCTTCGCGGACGGCGTGTTCGAGCTGCGCGACATCCACGACGTTCTCACGCCTGGCGACGCCGATCCGATCGCAGAACGCGCGAATGGCTTCCGGCGTGTAACCGCGCCGGCGCATGCCGACCAGGGTCGGCATCCGCGGGTCGTCCCACCCGCTGACATGACCCTCTTCGACCAGAGCGAGCAACTTCCGCTTGCTCATCATCGTGTAGGTCAGGTTGAGGCGCGCGAACTCGATCTGCCGAGGGCGCCCGGGTACCGGCAGGTTCTCGACCAGCCAGTCGTAGAGGGGGCGATGCTCTTCGAACTCCAGCGTGCAGAGCGAGTGGGTGATCCGCTCGAGCGCGTCCGATGGGGAGTGCGCGAAGTCGTACATGGGATAGATGCACCATGCGTCACCCGTCCGGTGATGATGCGCGCGGCGAATGCGGTAGAGCACGGGGTCGCGCATCGTGATGTTCGGCGAAGCCATGTCGATCTTCGCGCGGAGCACGTGGGCGCCGTCCGGGAACTCCCCCGTGCGCATGCGCGTAAACAGATCGAGGTTTTCGTCGACCGTGCGGGACCGGTGCGGGCTGTCTTTGCCGGGCTCTGTCAGCGTGCCGCGATAGGCACGGATTTCATCGGCAGTCAGGCTGTCGACGTACGCCTTGCCCGCTTTGATCAGGATCACGGCGAACTCGTACAGCTGTTCGAAGTAATCCGACGCGAAGTAGAGACGATCGTCCCAGTCGAACCCGAGCCAGCGCACGTCGGCTTTGATCGAATCGACGTATTCGACGTCTTCCTTCGTAGGGTTCGTGTCGTCGAAGCGCAGGTTGCAGGTGCCGCCGAACTCCTGGGCCGTCCCGAAGTTCAGGCAGATCGATTTGGCGTGACCGATGTGGAGGTATCCGTTCGGTTCCGGGGGAAACCTGGTGGCGACACGTCCGCCCTGCTTCCCGGCCCTGACATCGTCGGCAATGATCGTGCGGATGAAGTCGAGCGGCGCTGACTCGTCGCGGGGCGCTGATGCGGTCGGTTTTTCCATGGCCAGAAACTTTCATTATAGCGCGTGCTGGAAGGGCTTATGCCTCGTTCGACGGTCAGCCACTTGTCTAGAGCTCTCGCAGAGATCGCTGAGGGCAGGGACCGCAGAGTGTTCCTGAAGCCAGAGAAGACAGCGGCGAAACGGCTGCCTGGCGGAGCCAGGCAGTTGCGAGTCGCGAACCTTGCGCGCTCGGCCCTCTGCAGGCTCTGCGGGAGTTCTTCGTGACTAGCTGACTTCGTCCCAAGTGAAGGCGCGCCACACGTGTCTGATAGCATCACCTGACCAATTCCTGGAGGCTCGGCACACATGCGTCCTGCGCTCAAAGCCTGCGTTTCGACACTGACCATCGCCCTCACCTCAGCCGCGCTGTGGTTGACCCCCGAGGCGGCCGTCGCACCAAAGCCCGGGATCGACTGGCCCCAGTTCCGGGGCATCAAAGCGGAAGGCGTCGCAGAAGGTGTGGCGATGCCGGCGACGTGGAGCGTGGCCAAGAGCGAAGGTGTGGCATGGAAGACGCCGCTCCCGGGGCTGGGCCTCTCGAGCCCGGTGGTCTGGGGCAATCTCGTCTGCCTGAGCACATCGATCAGCGGAATGAAGGACGCCGGCCTGAAGGTTGGCCTCTATGGCGACATCAAGCCAGTCCAGGACGACACCGAGCACGAGTGGCGGGTCTTCTGTCTCGACAAGAAGACCGGCGCGATCAAGTGGCAGCAGACCGTGCTCAAGGCGGTTCCGAAGATCAAACGCCACACGAAGGCCTCGCACGCGAACTCCACGCTCGCGACCGACGGCGAACGACTGATCGCGTTCCTCGGCTCGGAAGGGCTCTACGCGTTCGATCTCTCCGGAAAGCTTCTGTGGAAGAAGGACCTCGGCGTGCTCGATGCCGGTTACTTCATGGTGCCGGAGGCGCAGTGGGAGACC
Source organism: uncultured Acidobacteriota bacterium (assembly GCA_963784195.1). Classification (GTDB taxonomy): domain Bacteria; phylum Acidobacteriota; class Vicinamibacteria; order Vicinamibacterales; family 2-12-FULL-66-21; genus CAVQAH01. The sequence goes on from CAWARA010000020.1 coordinate 956,594, forward strand.
GGCAGCTCGCCGGTTCTTCACGACAACGTCGTGGTGCTCCAGGCAGACGTCCAGAAGGATTCCTTCCTCGCGGCATTCGACGCACGCGAGGGAAAGGAACTGTGGCGAACCTCGCGCACGGACGTGCCCACCTGGGGGACACCGACGATCCATACCGTGAAGGGGCAGACGCAGATCATCGTCAACGGCTGGAGGCACATCGGCGCTTACGACTTCAAGACGGGCAAGGAGATCTGGAAGCTGAAGGGCGGCGGCGACATTCCGGTGCCGACACCGGTGGTACATGAAGGATTAATCTTCATCACGAACGCGCATGGGCCTGGCGCTCCGGTGTACGCCATCAAGGAAACCGCGACGGGTGACATTTCGCTCACGGAGGGCGCGAGCTCGAACGACAGCATCGCGTGGAGCTATCCGCGCGACGGCGGCTACATGTGCACGCCCCTCGTCTATCGCGGCCTCGTCTACATCGTCAAATACAACGGGGTGTTGAATGTCTACGACGCGAAGACCGGTGAAAAGAAGTTCACCGAGCGCCTCGCGGATGGCAAGTCCGCCTTCACGTCGTCACCGGTCGGGTCGGACGGTAAGGTCTACCTCGCCAGCGAAGAGGGCCATGTCTACGTCCTGAAAGCGTCGCCGACGTTCGAGTTGCTGGCGGACAACGACATGACGGAGAGCGTGCTGGCGACGCCGGCCATCTCGGAGGGCCTGCTCCTGTTTCGCACGGCGGGTCATCTGCTGGCCATCAAAGGCACGACGACCAGGCCCTGATCGGCTGAAGACCGGGAGCGCTGCGGCCGATAATCAGGCCGACACCAGTGTTCTACTTCTTTCAGCGCGGCACAGAGTTCCTGCAATGTGAAATCCGCGGAGATGACGCGTCGGGGTACGAAATCGTCGTAACGGAGCCGAAGAGCACCGAACGTCGCGAACATTTCGCGACGTCGACCGCCGCCTACGAACGGTGGCTGCAGCTCCAGGAAAGCCTCGTCGCTGAAGGCTGGTGGGGACCGCACGGCAGGGACTGACCCGAGCTGCTCCAGAACTGCACACCCGGATTACAACGACACCAATAAGCCTCCCGAAGACAGATACTTCCAGCTCACTGGCGACTGTGCCGTTCGCGGACACCGCCGGAAGAGACCTTTTTCCGCATGAAACCCGGGGTTCGCGCGTGCAGTGCTGATTGCGCCCGTCTCGGAACAGCACACTGACGCACAACCGGTTGAATCACCCGTCAGTCGCGCAATTCCACCTAACTCCCGTTCACGCATAGCCTTAACATCCCTCCGGCTGTCGCAAATCAGTACGGTGGGGTTCTTGCCTTAACCGGGCGGGTTGTCCACTTCCTTGTGATCTTTCGGGGGAGGGATCAGAAAAGGAGAAAGGCAACCCGCGTCGTATCCCGGGGGTATCGAAGGGCAATTGTCAGGGAGCCGGAGCGACCATGAAGCCAAGGCTGGGACGTCTCGAGGAAGTCAATAAAGAGCTGTGGCTCCTGCTGTCGCTTTTCGCGATCTGCCTGGTGCTCAACCTGGTGATCGACGGGCAGCGGATGGTGCTCAGCTTCTACACGCTGCCGACGCTGGGCTCGGCGTACGTGTATGGCAGGCGGCACGCCACCCTGACGGCATTCGGCAGCGTCCTGCTCGTCTGCCTCATGACCTGGTACAACCCGGTGCTCTTCGCGTCCTCGGTCGCGGCAGACGTCCACGTGCCTGCAGCGACCTGGCTCGACATCACTATCTGGGGCGGCGTGCTGATGATCACCGGCTACTCGATGGGTACGCTCTACGATCATCGCGCCACTCAAATCACCGAGCTGCGCGAAACGTATCACGGCGTTCTGCTCATCCTGCGTCACTTCATCGCCAAGGACACCTACACCGAGAATCACTCGTATCGGGTGTCGGTCTACGCGGCGAAGATCGCGACTGCCCTCGATCTGCTGCCCGACCGCGTCGAGGATGTCCGTGCCGCTGCGTTGCTGCACGACATCGGAAAGCTGGACGTCAGCCGCGAGCTCCTCTACAAGGCCGCGCGCCTGACCAAAGAAGAGTACGAGCAGATGCAGCAGCACGTGTCCAAGGGCGTGGCGATGCTCGAACCGGTCGGCGGCTCACTCCGTCGCGTGATTCCGATCGTGCTCGCCCATCATGACAAGTTCGATGGATCCGGCTATCACCCGAATCGCGGGGACGAGATTCCCATCGAAGCGCGCATCATCTCGGTGGCCGACGTCTACGACTCGCTGACCAGCGATCGTCCATACCGCAAGGCCATGTCGCCGTTCGAGGCGAAAGAGATCGTCGTCAAGGGCGCCGGCACGGACTTCGATCCGCAGGTGGTGGATGCGTTCGTCGACGCTTTCCGCCGCGGCGAGCTCGAGGTTCCCGCAGTCGTCGTGTAGCCGGCCGTGGCAGCAGACATGAGTGCCGTCACGCTTCCAACCATCGACGCGGTGCTCGAGTACGTCCCGTACTCGGTGCGGCTGGCCGCGAAGCGCGCGCAGCAACTGGAAGCGGCTGCGGCCGGGCAGGGCGCCGAGCGCCGCGTGCACCAGCGGCTCCGCGCCGCCGATCTCAAGTGGCTGCGCGGCAGTCGCGTCAAGAACGGGCCCGACGTCACCCTGGTGGATCTCTCGGCGGGGGGCGTGCTGCTGGATTCCGACGTCCAGCTGAAGCCAGGGGCCGTGATCACGCTCGAAATCGTCGGAGCAGGGACGGTCGAAGTCCGGTCGGAAGTCCTTCGCTGCCAGCTTGCCGCCCTACGCGACGCCGCGGCCGTCTACCGGGGTGCGCTCGCCTTCAAGAGCCCGATTGATCTCGGGAAAATGGAAGAAGCTCCGGCAGCGGTGAACCGTCCGATACAAGCGGCGGTTACGGGGCAGGCCTGGCAAAAGATTGTGGTCCGATACCGCGACGGTGCACTCCTCAAGGGATATACACTCGATTTCCATCCCAGCCGTGGTCACTTCTCGCTGTGGCCGAGCATCAATGCTGCTGCGAGCGAGCGTGTGCTCGTTCCGCACAGCCGGCTGAAGGCAGTCTTCTTCGTGAAGGACTTCGACGGCAATCCCAATCACGTCTCGCCGGCCAGCGTCGACGATGCCCCTGCGGGCCGGAAGATAGAGGTTACCTTTCTGGATCGTGAGGTCATCAAGGGCACGACGCTCAGTTATCGGCCCGATGGCTCTGGATTCTTTCTGATCCCGACCGACTCGCGCGGAAACAACTTGCGAATCTTCGTCGTGGGTGGAGCGGTCCGGCACGTACGATTTCCGTGATCCGCGCCGTCACGCGCTCGCCGGTCCTTCTCTAAAGCCCTCATTCCGCCCCTCCGATAAGCGACGCAACGAATTCAGTCGATCTGGTTCGGCAGTTCATGTTCTACAATCCGTTCGAAACTAGGCGTAGCGAACTGGCTTCATTCAGTCCAGGCATGGCTTCGATTCTGATCGTTGACGACGACCGGGCGACGAGAGTCGGCCTCGCAGAGCTCCTCGAAGACGCTGGCTATGGCGTCATCCCTGTCGGCAGCTTCGAGGAGGCCGCGCGCATTCTCCGTTCGAGCCCGCCGGATCTTCTGATTGCAGACGTACGCCTCGGTCCCTTCAACGGCCTGCAACTGGTCATCAGCAGCCCGACACCTGTGCCCGCGATCATCATCACCGGCTTCGCGGATCCGGTGCTCGAGTCGGATGCGCGGCGCCGCGGTGCCGCGTACCTGCTCAAGCCGGTTCAACCTTCGCTGCTTCTCGATCTCGTCGCCGCCAAGCTCGCGACGAAGACCAGCTTCGGTGTGCCGAGACGATGGGAGCGAAAGCAGGTTGTGGGAGGACTCCCCGCCGAAGTCAGCGGCGAGCCTGCACGCATCCTCGATGTGAGCTATGGCGGATTGCGATTCGAGATTCCCGGTCAGCCAGAGCGCACGCCTCCGTCGTCGTTCCGGATCACATTTCCCACCGCGCAACTGAGCGTTCAGGCCGAACTCGTATGGAAAAGCCTGGTTGCCGGCCGCACGTGGCTCGTCGGCGCCGCCTTGTCTGAAGAGAACAAGTCGATGCGCGAGTGGAACGGCCTGGTCGACGCGCTCTCTTAGAGCGAGCCTGAAAATCAGAAGTTAAGACCGAGGAGCACGCATGCTCCAGGATCTCCGCACGCATTCGGACCCCCCGCTCGGCCCCGCCTTCACCCTCGTCACCGTCGTCGTTCTCGGACTCGGCATCGGGTTCAGCGGTGTCGATCGGCGGCCTGCTTGACGTTTGAACAAGACTTTCACTAATTTTTTGCGTCGTGTTCGTCGTGGTCGTCGCGATCGTTCCGAGGACTCCTCAGCCGTCCTTCGTGGTCCACAGCGAACAAGCCCATGGATGCACAGTGGATACATTGTCACTGAGTATAGCCGTATCGCACCGATCTATCCCGGCCGTTGACCGCAACCCTTTTTCCAGCGACGATGCCTGCGAAGAGCCGTGACGCGCCGCCCTGCCTCCCCACCGTCGCTGCTGATGTCTATGTCGTTTGTACTGGTGCTCGCCGTGATCGCGGGCATCGCCGCACGAGCGCCAGCGTCAGGCCTTGTCTCGCAGAATTTCGAACAGCGCGTGCGGCCCCAGGACGATCTGTTCACCCATGTGAACGGTGCATGGCTGGCCACCGGAGTGATTCCCGCCGAACAGGTCACCCAGGGCACGTTTACGGAGATCGGCGAACAGGTCGACGTCGATCTGCGCGCCATCATCGAGAGCGGGATCGACGACGTGCCGGAGGCGCGCAAGATTCGTGACCTCTACAAGAGCATCACGGACGAGGCGCGGCTCGCGGCGCTGGGTTTCGATCCCATCAAACCGCAACTGCAGCGAATCGACGCGTTGAAGACGACGTCCGAGTTCGCCCGGGAATCCGGCTACCTCGCGGCAAATGACTCGGCGGGGCCGTTCGACGCGAGTCTTGCGCTCGACTCGGCGGACTCGACGGCTATCGTGGTCAACCTGAGCCAGAGCGGCATTCTGCTGCCCGGGCGCGAGTATTACCTGGCTGGGGACGCACGCTACGTCGACGTTCGCGCCAAATACGTCGACTATCTCCGCCTGATCTTCTCACTCACGAACCGCGCGAACCCTGAGGCCGATGCACGCGGCGTGATGGCGCTGGAGACCGAACTGGCAAGGGCGCAGTGGTCTCAGGCCGACAGCCGCGATCCGACGAAGACCGCGAACCGCTTCACGCTCGACCAGTTGCAGCGCGAGTTCACGGGATTCGACTGGCGCGCGTGGGCGAAGCCACAGGGAATCGAGCGCGCCCGCTACGTCATGCTGGCTCAGCCCTCGTTCTTCCGCCGCTTCGCCGAGCTTGTCGCCACGACCCCGCTCGACACCTGGAAGGCGTGGATGGCCGCCCGATACATCACCGCGGCGGCGCCGTATCTCAGCATGCCGTTCGAAACCGCGCGGTTCGACTTCTTCGGGCTCGAACTGAGCGGCCAGGAAAAGCCGCGGCTGCGCTGGCGCCGTGGCGTGTCGCTGGTGAGCGGGTACATGGGCGACGCGCTTGGCCGCCTGTATGTGAAGAAACACTTCCCTGCCACCGCGCGCGCGCGCGTTCAGCGGATCACCGACAACGTCATCGCCGCGTTTCGTGAGTCGATCAAGACGTCAACCTGGATGTCTCCCCAGACACGCGAGGAAGCGCTCGACAAGCTCTCGCGGCTCACGACCAAGATCGGATACCCGGACGAGTGGCGAAACTACCGCGACCTCGAGATCAGGGCCGACGATCTCTACGGCAATATCCAGCGTGCACGCAAGTTTCAGAACGACGAGAACGTGCGCAATGTTCGCGGCGTAGGCGGACGCTACTGGCTCATCACGCCGCAGACGGTCAACGCGTACTACAACCACGCCAATAACGAACTCGTCGTCACGGCGGCGATCCTTCAGCCGCCGGTCTTCAATCTCGAGGCGGACGACGCGGTGAACTACGGAGCGATTGGATCGATGATCGGGCACGAGCTCGGGCACGCATTCGATCAGCGCGGCCGTCTGACCGACAGCAAAGGGACCATCCGCGACTGGTGGACGCCCGAGGACGCGAAGCAGTTCGCGCTGCGGACGACCATGCTCGGTGCCCAGGCCTCGCGATTTGCGCCGGTGCCCGGCCTGCACGTCAACGGCGAGCTCACCATGGTCGAAAATGTCGGCGATCTCGTCGGTCTGTCGGTCGCCTTTGGCGCCTACAAGCGCTCGCTCGGCGGGCAGCCGTCACCGGTCATCGACGGATTCACCGGCGAGCAGCGGTTCTTTCTCGGTTGGGGGCAGATCTGGCGTGCGAAGACGCGTGACGAGTACATGCGGCAGTCACTGATGACGAGCGCACACGCTCCGGCGCAGTTCAGGGCCAACGGCCCGGTCAGCAATGTCGACGGGTTCTACGAGGCCTTCGACGTGAAGCCGACCGACAAGCTGTTTCGGCCCGCTGCAGAACGCGTTCGAATCTGGTGACATGGGACCGAGCCGCAGCATCACTGCCAGTAACCCGGAGACACGCCGTCCGGAGAACCTCGACGAGATCCGCACGTACATCGACCGCCATTTCGCCTCGTCGCTCACCGTTGCACGACTGGCCGCATTGGCCCGGCTCTCTCCTTTTCACTTCATCCGATCGTTCCGAACCGCGACGGGCATGACACCTCACCAGTACGTCAGGGCCAGGCGGATCGAGCGAGCGCAGGAACTCCTGGTGACGACGCCGTTGCCGGTCACGGAGATCTGTGATGCTGTCGGATTTCAGAGCCTGGGATCGTTCAGCGCGACGTTCCGTCGGGTGACCGGTGAATCACCCGGCGCGTACCGTGCGGCGCGACGCAAGAGTCCTTACATCCCGGCCTGCTTCGTCCGCATGTACCGCGCGGACAAGTAGCGGCGTCGCCGCAACCGGGCCGACCGCAATTTTGAAGAAGCAGAGGTTCGGTGGGCCGCATACCCTTCGATTCCACTCACGGAGGTTTCCAATCATGATTCAAAGGCTCTCGCACGTGACGTTGTTCGTGAACAATCAGGACGAGGCGAAGGATTTCTACGTCAACAAACTGGGATTCGAGGTCCGCACGGATCACACCATGGACAATGGCTTCCGCTGGCTGACGGTTGGGCCACAATCGCAGCCCGAGCTGGAAATCGTGCTCATGGAGCCCAAAGCCGGTCCGATGCTCGACGAGGAAGCGGCACAGGCCGTCAGGCTGCTACTCAAGAAAGGCGTGCTGGGTTCCGGCGTGTTCCAGGTCGATGACTGCCGCAAGACCTACGACGAGCTGCGCGGCAAGGGCGTTCAGTTTGCGGGCGCTCCCGAGGAACGCTTCTACGGCATCGAAGCGATCATGAAGGATGGGCTGGGCAACTGGTTCAGCATGACGCAGCCGAAGGCGGGGAACGCCTGACGGCGCCGCCTTGGGGTCCACGGAGGGGACGGAGTAAACGGAACAAGCTTCAAAAACGGAGACGCGGAGAAACGGAGCAGCCCTGGTGGTCGAGCGCCGACTGGTGATGCGCCCGGCAGCCTGGCCGAAGGCCAGGCTGGTGGAGTGGCGAGCGATCGGAAATCAGAACGCCACTTGATCATCGGGCGCTCTGATTTCCGATCGCTCGTCACTCCACCCGCGCCTGCGGCGCGGCCGGTCGCATCACGCACACCCTGCGATCCCCGCCCACTGCGCTGCGATCTCCGTTGCTCCGTTTCTCCGCGTTGAAGCTCGTTCCGTGTCCCCCGTCCCCTCCGTCACGCGATCTACCGCGCGTCCAACAGATCCCGGACGCGCTGCAGCTCTTTCCGCCCGTTCTCGAGGCTCGTGACGTCGGTGCCTTCTATGGCGCCCTCCTGCTGCAGTTTCTCGAGCACCGCGACACCCTGCTCGTAATCGCGAATGGCGGTCCGCAGATCGCCGGCGCGATCCTGGGTGGGGCCCTTCTCGGCGAAGTGGATGTAGGCGTCACCGCGTCCCATCAGCGCGAGCGCGACTGCCACGCGGAGCTCGACGTTGCCGGGATTCCTGGCGCGCAGCTCTTCGCTCATCGTCACAGCGCGCGTGTGATTCTCCACGGCGGCCGCGCGGTGGCCCAGCTTGGTCTGCGCGGTCGCCAGCCGGTTGGCGTCGGAGGCCACCTCGAGCTTCATCGAATCGCTCGCCGGATCTGCGGCGGACAGGCTCTGGTGGATCGCGAGGGCCCGTTCGTATTCGCCGATGGCCTCGGCCGTCTTCCCGCCGGCGTCGAGCATCTCCGCGATCTTCGACAAACTGATGGCGACGTCGTTTCGTGCCGCGGCGTTGGTCGGATCCGCTGTCGCAAGTGCCGAGAAGGCTGCAAACGACTCCCGCTGCCTGACAAGCGCATCGTCGCGGCGACCAAGCGCCATCAGGATGTCGGCGGTGTTGCTGCCGGCGATGGCGAGATTGCGCTGGAACATGGCATTGGAGGGATGCGCCGCCAGGGCCCGCTTGAGTACTTCAGTACTGCGCTCGAGCTCCTTCAGCGCGCCTTGCGGATCTCCAACGTTGGGATAGTTGGGATTGCCGAGCTGATTCCCGAGTTTCTGGTGGGCGATGGCAAGCTGCCGCAGATTGTCGATATCGTCCGGTGCCGTCGCCGCCAGCGTCTCCATGATCGCGAGCGATCGCCGGCGTTGTTCGAGTGCGCCGGCAGTGTCCCCGGTTGCCGACAGCAGATCCCCCACGCGGCTGTAGCTCGCCGCGAGCTCACGACGGATCGCCGGCGAAATGGCGGTGTCTGCACCGGACGTGTCCGACGCGACCCGCTGCTGGACGTCGAGCGCTTTGCGCGCGTATGTCAATGCCTCGTTGGTCGCGCCCGTCGCGGAGAGCACCTCGCTCAGGCGCAGGTAGGCGGTGGCCATTTCACGCTGGAAAGCGGCATCTCTTGTGTGTGCGCTGCCCAGCGCCTCGTAGATCGCCGCTGCCTTCTTGTAGCTCGCCAGGGAACCGGCCGTGTCTCCCAGGTTCGGATTGAAGGGACGTCCCTGAACGTCTCCGACCTTGACGTAAGCACCCGCAAGCTCGCGCTGGAGATCCGGGCGATCGCCGGCATCGCGCGCAAGCTTGTCGAGATATTGCAGCCCATTCGATACCAGGAGCTGACGCGCAGGGGTTGAACCGGGCAAGTCACGAATCGCGTCGTGCAGCTCGAACAGCGAGGTGTTCGCCAGCCGCCGCACGTCGTCGAAGCGCTGCTCCGCACGCATGCGCTCGCGGCGAGCCACCATCGCCTGCCAGGTCGTGCCGATGATTCCCGCGATCAACGCGAGGAGTACCAGCACGCCGGCCGCAACGGCGGCGCGGTTGCGTTGCAGGAACTTCCCTGCGCGGTAGCCAAGCGTGTCTTTGCGAGCGCTGACCGGAAGTCCTGCAAGATGACGCCGGAGATCCTCGGAGAACTGATCGACGGACGCGTACCGGCGCGGTGCTTCCTTGCTGAGCGCCTTCAGCACGATGTTGTCGAGATCGCCGGCCAGACGGCGCCGCAGCCGCTCGATCTCGCTCGCTTTCGAGCGTTCGCGCGTCGCGATGTTGTCCGACATCGGCGCGACGCCAGTGCCTCCTCCCGTCGGCACGTCTCCTGGCGACTGCGTGACGACGGTGCTGGGCCGCACGGGGACGGAGTTGCAGACGACACGCGCAATTTCCGAGGGAACGCGGCTGGTCAACTGATATGGACGCCGGCCGGTGAGCAGCTCGTAGAGAAGAACGCCGAGCGAATAGATGTCGGTGGCGGTGGTCACGGGCTCGCCACGGACCTGCTCGGGGCTCGCGTATTCCGGCGTCATCAGCTGCGGGCCCGCAATGGTCGGCGCGAACGCGTCACCGCCAAGCTCGGGATTGAGCAGCTTGGCGATCCCGAAGTCGAGCAGTTTGGGCGTTCCGTCAGACGCAACCAGTACGTTCGCCGGCTTGATGTCGCGGTGAATGATCAGGTTCTGATGTGCGTACTGAACGGCACCGCAGACCTTGCGGAACAACTCGATCCTCGCCGTGGTATCGAGCTGGCCGAGCTCGCAGTAGTCGAGGATGTTCTGGCCCTCGACATACTCCATGGCGAAGTACGGAAGGCCGTCAGCGGTCGTGCCCCCATCGAGCAGACTGGCGATGTTCGGATGCTCGAGGCTGGCCAGAATCTGGCGCTCGTTGCGGAATCTCTGGACGATCGACTCGGTGTCGGTCCCGCGCTTGAGAATCTTGATCGCGACGCGCTTCTGAAATACGTCGTCGCTGCGCATCGCGAGGTAGACCGCGCCCATCCCTCCGCGGCCGATCTCGCGTATCAACCGGTATGGACCGACCTGCTGGTTCGTGCGGACGTCAGGGACAATGTGCCCTGACTTGGTGATGTCAGTGTCAGGAACGCTCACGCTCTTCTGAGTATAAGGGACAGCTCATCTCGAGGCTGGCCAGTGGTGGGTGCGCTGCTGGGTCAGTGCACTTCGTAGCGCGAGGAGGACTTGATCGGCGGCGGTGTCGACGTGAACGTGGGTCGCGGCATATCGGGACCTGGCAGCTCCACGAAGTCGTCGAGCAGACGCTCGAACGTACCGCGGTCGAACCTCGAGTAGGTCGACCAGGCGAGCACCTGGTGAAACGCGCGCCGCCCCTCGATCGTGGTGTGCAGGTACGTGAGAAAGGTGGAGTCGTACGCGGCGTCGAGCTCGTATTGCACGGCCCGGAAGCCATTCACTTCCCGCTCCTGTGGGCCCCGAACCGCAAGCAGTCGAACGGACTGACCGAGGATGTCGCGGGTGCGGACGGAATGCTCGTGAAGGTCCACCGCACCTTCGAAGTCGGCGCGCGACTCGCTGAGCACGAGCAGGTAGCGGCCTTGAATCGGATCCACCGCCTGCAACGGCGAAGCGTCGTTCAAGCCGGTAGCCTTCCGCCACCCGCGAGGCAGGGTCACCTCCGCGTAGCCGAGATCGACGTCACGGAGCACGCCACCGGCGGGCGGAGCGATGCCCGCCGTGCGGCGGACCCTCGGCCATACCGCAATGAGACACGCGATGGCGAAAACTGTAATCAGCGAAGAGTAGATGATCATGCCGGCTGCTCTTGCACGAGCTGGCGCGATCGCTGATGCGAATCGCGTGCCCTGACCGGGGAATCAGCCGAGCGGTGAAGGCCGTGACGAGTCGACTCACGTCGTCAGGGCGCTGGAAGCTGATCATGTGGCCAGCACCGGCAATTGTGTGCAGACTGCCGTCTCGCACTCCCTCGACGACCTGCTGGCCGTTCTCCCGGGCGCCCGTCGTGTCTCTCTCTCCGGTGATCACCAGGACTGGAGCAGCCACCTCCGACAGGCGACTGCCCGCTGGAGGGTCGAGAGGAGGCGGGGGCGCAGCCACGGTCCAGATCGAGGCGTTGTCCAGAACGATCGCGCGGAAACGATCGGCCTGGACACCAGTCCTGCTGACGCCATCGAGAATCGGCCCGTCCCACCACAGCTCCGCCGCGCGGCGCGGGTTGCCGCTGCGCACGGCCTGTGCGATCGGCTTCATCCAGTCACGGTTTGCCGTCACGGCGATTCCAGGAATTCCTGGCGAGATCAGAACCAGCCGGTCGACATAGGCCGGATGCGTCAGCGCAAAGTCCAGGGCGATTGTCGCACCCATCGACAACCCGACGATCGTCACGCGCGTAATCTGCAGTTCGTCGAGGAGCGCCCGCAGATCGTCAGCCGACGCAGGCAAGTTCGCCGGGATCGTGGAACGGCCGTGTCCACGCACGTCATACCGCAGCACACGATGGCTGGTTCTGAGCGTGGCGGTGACGTCATCCCATTCCCGCAGATCGGTATGAAAACCATGGATCAGCACGATGTCGGGCCCGGTACCTTCCAGTCGGTAGTGCAAGCCGATGGCGCTGACGCGATCGGCAGCGGTGAACGGGGTGCCTGCCACGAGGAGCGCGGCGAGTGCGATCGTGGCGATCATGCGCGCCCTCCGGCTGGCTGCGGCGCCCAGAATCCAGTGACTGACGTGATCCGTCCGGCCGAATCGAACGTGAACACGTTGGTGCCGCTTCCGCGTTCCTGTCCGTCGGCGGTAACCGCCACCCAATCGGCCAACGCGGTCCCCTGGCACTGTCGAATCGCCCCGCGACGCTGAAGACGGATTCCCGGCATGAAGCGCTGCGCCGCTGAAATTTGCGGCATCAGATCGGCGATACCCTCCGTGTGCCCGAATCGATCGCGGAACGCCACCGCCGAATCCGCAATCGCCGTCAGCGCCCGCAGGCGCGCCTCGTCGTCAGGCTCGGCCCATGCCGAGAACCACCCATCGACCTGCGTGCCGGCATCGGCGGTCACCTCGTCGGAGACGAGGTTGCTGAAGAGCGCGAGCTGATACCGCCAACCCTGCACGTGCTCATCGCGAACGGCGGTGTCGGCGAACTCGTGGATCAGGCTGAGACGTGTTCCAGCGTCGTGTTTCTCGAGATTGATGGTCACGCGCGACGAGCCAACGGCGATAGGCGTGCCGCTCACGAATCCATACGTGAAGATCAACTGCTTCGGCACGTCGAGACCGAGAACGGTTCCCGCCACTTCCGTTCCATCCGGATGGCGAATCCGCACGGCTCCGCCCTCGCGAGGATCGATGGTCGACCCCTTACCCCACCAGGCGGCCCACCTCGTGGAATCCGTGAAGAAGCGAAAGACGGTCTGCGGCGTCGCGTGAATGACGATGGTGCGATCGAGACGATGGGCGAGGACTGTCATGACTTGTTCGCTTTCTGAATCTGGCGGCGGCGGCGCGGACGCGGTCCGCGGCGCGCCTCGTCGAGCTCCGCCTGGAGCTTGAGCCGCCACAGGGCGTCGCTCCACATGCGTTCCAGGATGCCGGCGGCGCCGCCCAGCGCATCACGCCGCGCGCGATAAAAACGATGGCGGCTCTCGCTTCTCGCGTCCAGCAAGCCGGCCTCGACGAGCGACCTCAGCTGAAGAGACACGGCACCGAAGGTGACGTCCGGCATCGATCGATGGATGGCGCCGGCCGACAACTCGTTGTCCCAGACAAGGCGCAGGATCTCCCGGCGCCGGGGCGATGCGATTGCGGCAAGGACGGGGCTTTCCACTGACACGATAATTATTTTAGTTATAACTAAATTATTGTCAAGGGCTGTTTCCGGCGCCGATAAATGCCCCTTTTCGCACGCTTGCGGCCTGCCTCGCCGAAGCTTTAGCGAAGGCGGGGCCGCGGGCGGGGCACTATAATCACGGCACGGCGGTCCTCCCATGGCATCCGAAGCGCATTCGCTCGATTTGAGCCGCCCGGCAGACCGGTGTCTGACGGCCGAGTACCTCACTGCGCGTGCGCTCGTCGACGCCGCGACGTTCGAGGAAGCGGCGCCGAGGATTCTCGAAGCCATCTGCCAGACGCTCGGGTGGGAGCATGGCGCTTTCTGGTCGGTCGATCGCGGGGCCAACGCGCTCCGCTGCGAGCACATCTGGAGCGCCCAGCCGCTCGACTTCGCGGAGTTCGAGGCGACCTGCCGGTCGATGACCTTCTCCCGGGGCGTGGGTCTGCCCGGACGCGTCTGGGCGACCGGCGAGCCGGCATGGATTCCTGACGTCGCCGCCGATCAGAACTTCCCGCGCGCGGCCGTGGCCGCGCGCTGCAGGCTCCACGGGGCGTTCGGGTTCCCCCTCAAGCGGCGCGGCGAAGTGCTGGGCGTCATGGAGTTCTTCAGCCGGGAGATCCGCGCGCCTGAAGCCGAGCTGCTGGCGATGATGGCCACGATCGGCAACCAGATCGGCATGTTCATGGATCGGCAGCGGGCGCAGGAAGAGCTGTCACGCTTCTTCGAGCTCTCGCTGGACATGCTGTGCGTGGCGGGGTTCGACGGGTACTTCAAACGCGTGAACCCGGCATGGCAGAAGGTTCTCGGCTACACGGAAGAAGAGCTGCTGTCGCGGCCGTATCTCGAGCTCGTCCATCCTGACGATCTGCCGGCCACCGCCGCCGAAGCCGAGAAGGTCACCGGACGGCCAGGAAACGATCTATTTCGAGAACCGCTATCGTCACAAGGACGGGACGATCCGTTGGCTGATGTGGGCAGCGGCGCCGTTCCCCGAACAGCAAATCATCTACGCTGCCGCGCGCGACATCACCGAGCGCAAGGCGGCCGAAGAGACCCTGGCGGAGTACGCAAAGGATCTGCAGATCACGCATCGCGACCTGGAAGATCAGGCGTCGCGCCTTGCGCAGATGGTCAAGGAGCTGGAGGTCGCCAAGGGTCGGGCCGAAGAGGCAGCCGCAACGAAGAGCGCGTTTCTCGCGAACATGAGTCACGAGATTCGCACGCCGCTCAACGCCATCCTCGGCATGACGGCACTGGCGCTTCAGACGCCGCTGACGGCCGAACAACAGGACTATCTGGAGACGGTCAAGTTCTCCGCGGGAGCTTTGCTCGCCCTCATCAACGACATCCTCGACTTCTCCAAGATCGAGGCGCATCGCCTGGACCTCGAGCACACCGCCTTCGAGCTGCGCGAAACCGTTGGTGATGCCGCACGAGTGCTGGCGCTTCGCGCCAGCGAAAAGGGCATCGAGCTCGCGGTCGATGTCGCGGCCGAGGCTCCCGACGCGCTGCTCGGCGATGCCGGCCGTCTGCGTCAGGTGCTGCTGAACCTCATCGGCAACGCGATCAAGTTCACCTCGCAGGGCGAAGTCGTCTTGCGCGTGACCACCACGGGCGTCGAGCGCGGGCGCGCGGCCCTGAACTTCAGCGTGAGCGATACCGGCATCGGCATCGCGCCTGAACACCTCGATCACATCTTCGACGCGTTCACACAGGCCGACAACTCGACGACCCGGCGATACGGCGGCACGGGTCTCGGCCTTGCCATCGCCAAACGGCTCGTCGATTTGATGGGCGGGCGCCTCTGGGTCGAGAGCGAAGTCGGCCGTGGCAGCACGTTCCGCTTCACCGCATACTTCGCGATGGCCGATGCCCCCGCTGACGATCAGGCGGGGTTGAGCTCACTCGAGGGACTGCGCGTCCTGGTGATCGACGATAACGCCACGAACCGGCGCATCCTCGAAGCCATGCTCTCGAGTTGGCTCATGAAGCCGACGGTCGTCAACGATGTCGCCGCGGCTTTGGCGAAGTTGAGACAGGCGAAGGACCCGCTCACACGGTTCAACGTGGTCATCTCCGATTGTCAGATGCCAGAGATGGATGGCTTCGACCTCGCGACGGAGATCAAGAAGGACAAGAAGCTTGCCGGCACACCGATCGTCATGCTGACATCGTTGGGTCAGGCCGAACACGTCGAGCGCTGCCGACAGATCGGCGTCGACGCCTGCCTGACCAAACCGGTCAAACACTCGGACCTGCTCGACGCGCTGACGAATATTTTTGGTTCGGCGGTCCGCCGTCAGCCTGACGAACCCACCAAGCGGCCGCGGCAATCTCCGCAAGAGCCGCTGACAATACTCGTTGCGGAAGACAACCCGGTCAACCGCAAGCTGGTCGTCACGCTGCTGCAGAAGCGCGGGCACCAGGTCCGGGCCGTCGAAGACGGGCGGGCCGCCGTCAACGCCGTCGCCACGACGACGCACGGCGGCTTCGACGTGGTCGTGATGGACGTTCAGATGCCGGTGATGAGCGGCCTCGAGGCCACTCGCGCCATCCGGGCCGGCGAAGCGCCCGGGGCGTCGCGGCTGCCGATCATCGCGCTCACGGCGCATGCGATGCAGGGCGATCGCGAACGCTGTCTTGCCGCAGGCATGGACGGGTATCTTCCCAAGCCTATCGACGTCGACGACCTGATCGCAACGGTGGAGCGCTTCGGCGAGGGCAGGATTACGGCCGCGAGCGATCGCCCTGCCGGAGAGCAGGCGAAGCCTGACGACATCTTCGATGAGCAGAGCGCGCTCTCGTACACGGGAGGCGATCGGGCACTGCTGAAGGAGATCATCGACGTCTTCCGCGAGGACTATCCGTCCGTCATCCGCCGGCTCGAACGGGCGCTCAAGAGCAGGAATGCCGAGGCGGTCCGCATGGCGGCGCATGCGTTGAAGGGATCGATCGCCACCGTTGGATCGCCAGCCGGCCGCCAGACGGCGTTCGAGCTCGAGCAGATGGGCCGACTGAACCAGCTGGCCGGCGCCGAGCCGGCTCTTGCCAGGTTGCGCCAACAACTGGAAGACCTGGAGGAGGCGTTTGCCGCCGCCGGGCTCGGCGCGCGCACGTCGACGCCACGGAAGCGCAAGAAGCCTGCTCGGCCCACCTCGCGCGCAAAGACGAAGAACGCAAAGATGAACAAGATGATGAAGAAGAAGCGATCATGAGCCGGATACTCGTTGTCGACGACGACCAGATTACGCGGCAACTGCTGCGCAAGGTCCTGACCGGTGCTGGGTTTACGACGACCGTCGCCAAGGATGGTGTCGACGCGCTCAAGGCGCTCCGGGCCCGGCGCTTCGATCTCCTTCTGCTCGACGTGTGGATGCCGCGCATGAACGGCCTCGACCTGCTCGAGAAGATACGGAACCGCAAGACCAAGCCGCGCGTCGTGGTCATGACGTCGGATGACGCTCCCGAGACGCTGCTCAAGGCCGTCCGCCGGCAGGCATTCCAGTACGTGCAGAAGCCGATCGAGTCGGCTGCGCTCCTGCTGACTGTTCGGGAAGTGCTCAAGGCGCCGGAGCCTTTGCCGATCGAGGTCATCTCCGCGAGACCAGATTGGGTGGAGCTCGACGTTCCCTGTTCGCGAGAGGCGGCCGAACGAATTCAGGCGGTCATGGCGCACCTCGACGCCGACCTGGCTCCGGACATGCGCGAGTCGACGGCTTATGCGTTTCGCGAGCTGCTGTTGAATGCGGTCGAATGGGGTGGCAACCTCGATCCCACCCGGAAAGTACGGATTGCCTGTCTTCGCGCGAAGCGGATGTTGATGTATCGGATTGCCGATCCCGGCAAGGGATTCAAACTGGACGAGCTCGCCCACGCGGCGATCAGTCATCCAGAGCACGACCCCATCGCGCACATGCAGGTGCGCGAGGAAAAGGGCATTCGCCCAGGCGGGTTCGGCCTGTTGATGGTGCGCGCAAGCGTCGACGAGCTGCTGTACAACGAGCAGCGGAACGAGGTCGTTTTCGTCAAGTATCTCGACGCAGCGACCGATGGCGGCGGCGCAGCGCGGTAGAATATCCGGATGGCCGGCCTCATCGAAGCAATCAGCATCAAACGCAAGATGTACTTCGAGTTCGAAGGAGCTCCGTACCACTGTCTCGACGTCGACGTCTCGACACCGACCGCCCGCGGTGGCCAGACCCTCGTCCGCCTCAAGATGCGCAACCTGCTGACGCGAGCGGTCTTCGACAAGACGTTCAAGGCAGGCGACAAGCTGAAGGAACCTGATCTCGACATGGTGCCGGCCACCTACTTGTACGCGGACGCCGCCGGCTATCACTTCATGGACCAGGACAGCTACGAGACGCTGACGCTTGGCGCCGACAGGCTGGGCGACGATCGTCAGCTGCTGGTCGACAACGTGCTCGTGCAGATTCAGAAGTTCAACGGCAACCCGATTGGGTTGCAGTTCCCACCGCACGTCGAGCTCACCGTGACGTCGACCGAGCCAGGTGTCCGCGGCGATACCGCCAGCGGGAGCGTGCTGAAGCTGGCGACGCTCGAAACCGGGCTCGAGATCAAGGTGCCGTTGTTCATCAAGGAAGGCGAGAAGATCAAGGTTCATACCGAAACGCTCGAGTTCGCTGGGAGAGCTTGACGGAGGTGACGGAGGGAACGGAACAAGCTTCAACTCGGAGAAACGGAGGAACGGAGGTTCTCAGAGTTCACGCTGAGTTCAACGTCCGGTGCCGATGCCGGCCCGGCCATCGGCCTGATGATCCTACACATCTCGTGACAGGCCACGAGACACCACGCGCCAATCCGCCGATGCCGCCGCGCGCAGCGCGGCGAGCGATCGACCGCCACCCCGCGGACACAAGCCGCGGGCGACGGGTGGAGGCGGCTTGTGCCCGCGGGGCGGCGGTCGATCGCTACCGGTCCGGCCTACGGCCGTGGTCTGCACCTGAGCCACCATGTGACGATCGTCAGGCCATCGGCCGGGCCGAGCGATCGACGGTAGTGCACGCGGCGGCATCGGCGTACCCCACACAACCGCCTTCCTGCCTCCGTTCCTCCGCGTCTCCGAGTTGAAGCTCGTTCCGTTCCCTCCGTAACCTCCGTCCCCCTTAACCCCGTCCACTCCCCGGTCAACCCTCTCCTCCCAGCCTGGGACGAACGAATTCCCCCCGTCAGAAAACCCGCAACTCACCACTGAAAAGTGTGTCTGGCACCGGTCCGCTGGACACAAACGGGTTCCGGTAGTACTTCAGGCCCGGGATACGCGTGTCTCCTCCCTCTGCGTATCCCTCCGGTATACCCGCTGGTTCCATCGGTTGAGTTCGTCGGACGCATCAATTAAGGAGCAGCCATGAGAAGGATGTCGTTGGTTGCCGCCGCGGTTCTCGCCTTGTTCGGGTCGAACGCCTTCGCACAAGGTGGATCCACGTCGTCGATTTCGGGCGTCGTGGTCGATTCGGGCGGAGGAGTGGTCCCAGGGGCGGATGTGCTCGTCAAGAATGACGGCACGGGTGAATCGTTTACAGCGGTCACCACTGAACAGGGAGTGTTCTCTGTCCCGTCACTGATTACGGGCACGTACACGGTGACGATCTCGTTGCAGGGGTTCAAGACCGTCGTGCTCAACAACGTCGTGCTCAATGCCGGCGTTCCGGCCAGCCTGCGCGCCAAGCTGGAGGTCGGCGGGCTGGAAGAACAGGTGGTCGTCCGATCGAACGCGGAGCTGGTCAATACCAAGACCGCTACGGTCACAACCTCTCTCGACACGCGGCAGATCACCAATCTTCCGCTGTCGAGCCGCAACGCGGCCGACTTCATCACCTTCCTGACCGGTGTGCAGACGCCGGGCGGGAGCCGTGATTCGATCGTCAACGGCCTGCCGCAGAGCACCATCAACATGACGCTCGACGGCGTGAACATCCAGGACAACACCAACAAGACGACCGACGGGTTCTTCGCCATCGTCGGGCCGCGCCTGGACGCCATCGAGGAGGTCACGTTCAGCAGCGCCGCGCAGGGCTCGGAAGGCACCGGCATGGGCGCGACGCAGATCAAGTTCGTCACCAAGTCGGGGACGAACGACTTCCATGGCGGCTACTTCCATACCTTCCGGCACGACTCGTTGAACACGAACAACTGGTTCAACACGCGCGACAGTCTGCCGAAGCCCGACCTGCTCCAGAATCAGCCCGGGTTCAACATCGGCGGTCCGATTCTGCTGCCCGGGTTCAACGGCCGGAACCGCGCGTTCTTCTTCGTGAACTACGAGGAGTCCATTCAGAACAACACGATCCGCCGCGACCGCACGATTCTGTTCCCCACGGCGCAGAACGGGGTCTTCCGATACAACGCCGGCGGGGGCGTCCGCGAAGTGAACATCTTCGACATCGCTGCGGCGAACGGGCAGACGTCAACTCCGGATCCGACCATCGCCCGCCTGCTGACGGACATCCGTGGCGCGACGACGGGGGAAGGCAACATCCGCGATCAGACCGATCCGCTGTTCCAGGAATACTCATTCCAGGTGCCGGTGACCTCGCACAACAACTACCCAACGGTACGGCTGGACTATCAGATGTCCCAGAACCACCGTCTGAGCTATTCGTTGAACTACCAGTACTTCGGCGGCGGGCCGGACACGACGAACAACCGCGAGCAGATGTTCCCCGGGTTCCCGGTCGTCTCGAACCAGGACTCGGTTCGCCGGCAGATGAGCGGCTGGCTTCGTTCGGTGCTCAGCGCCAATCTCGTGAACGAGTTCCGTATCGGGTACGGCGGCGCGCCGGTCATGTTTTCACCGGAGCTCACAACATCGATGTGGACGGGGTCGCTGGCGAACCAGGGCGGGTTCCATCTCAACATGAACAACGCCAATGGATTGACGAACGCCGGATCGAACTCCACCAACTCCGCGCGCGATGCCGATCACTACTCCTTCGAGAACACGCTCAACTGGCAGAAGGGCGCGCACACGTTGAACTTCGGCGGCTCCTACACGAACTTCGAGGCCTGGCTCGATAACCAGCAGCTGCTGCCTGAACTGCGTTTCGGCGTGCTCCAGGGTGATCCGTCCGAAGGTATGTTCACCACGAACAACTTCCCTGGCGCCAGCAATACGGTGCTCACGGCCGCCAGGAACTACTACGCGATCATGACCGGCCGGGTGAGCGAGGTCCGGGGCATCGCTCGACTCGACGAAGTCGACGGGGCAGTACCAGTACCTCGGTCTCGGCACGCAGCGCGCGCAGCAGCGAGAAGTCGGGCTGTTTGCCCAGGATTCGTGGCGCAGTGAACCCGAACGTGTCGCTGAACTTCGGTGTCCGCTACGAGCTGCAGTTCCCGTTCGTGGCCAAGAACAACAGCTACTCCATCGGCGACATCGACGATGTCTACGGCGTGTCCGGCGTCGGCAACCTCTTCCAGCCCGGCGTACTCGACTGGACATGCTCCACAGTTCCATCAGCTGGGCGAAGGCGATAAGCCGTATCCGACGGACTGGAACAACGTCGCACCGAGCGTCGGCGTGGCCTGGACTCCGAGCGCCAGCGGCGGCATGCTGCATCGCATCACCGGCGGAAACGGGTGATTTCGTCGTCCGCGCCGGATACACGCGGTCGTACACACGGATGGGGCTCGGGTCGTTCACCGGCCAGATCGGCGCCAATCCTGGCGTGTCGCTGAACGTCTTCCGTCAGCAGGCGCTGGGGAACCTCGGCACGCTGCCGTTGCTGCTGCGGGATCCCAGCCGCCTTGGACCGGCTGATTTCCCGACCACGCCGGTATTCCCGTTCACGGAAGTCGTGACCGGCGACATCACGATCTTCAGTCCGGATCTGCGGGTGCCCAGCGCCGACACGTGGCAGGCGGGCTTCCAGCGGGCGCTCGGGCGCACGATGTCGTTCGAGGCGCGCTACGTCGGCGCCCGTTCGCGCGGCAACTGGCGGACCAGCAACTACAACGAGCTGAACATCATCGAGAACCGCTTCCTCGATGAGTTCCGCCTGGCGCAGCAGAACCTGCAGTCGCACGTCGCGGCCGGCTGCGGATCCGCCGCCACCCCCTGCTCGTTCGCGTATCGTGGACCCAACACCGGAACGTCGCCGCTTCCGATCTTCTTCGGCTACTTCCAGGGCGCCGGCGACACCAACAACTCGGCGGCCTATACCTCCGCGAACTTCAGGAGCAACACGTTCCTCACGCCGCTCGCGCGCTTCTATCCCAATCCGTACGCGGCAGTGGACGCGCTCGACGCTGACGCCAACTCGCGAACGCGTGCGATCGCGGCCGGACTTCCGTCGAACCTGATCCTGGTGAACCCCGACCTGCTCGGCGGCGCCAACATCGTCGAGAACGATACGAATACGTTGTTCAACTCGATGGTGCTGGAGCTGCGGCGCCGGGTGTCGTCCGGCCTGCAGTTCCAGACGAGCTACGTCTTCGGGCATGCCACGCAGTCGCAGTTCCTGTCGCTGCGCATCGACAGCCCGATGATCCGGAACGTCGGCGCGGAAGGGGACGTGACGCACGCATTCAAGGCTAACGTTGTCTACGAGCTGCCGTTCGGCCAGGGTCGGCGCTTCGGCAGCAACGCGGGTTCCGTGATGAACCAGATCATCGGCGGCTGGCAGCTCGCCGGAAATGCCCGCGTGCAGAGCGGCCAGCTGGTTGACTTCGGCAACGTCAGGCTCGTCGGCATGACCAAGAGCGAGTTCGAGGGTCTGTTCAAGCTGCGCAAGGACGCGCAGAACAGGGTCTGGATGCTGCCGCAGGACATCATCGACGAGAGCGTGAAGGCCTTCAGCGCCAGCGCGACCTCGCCGACCGGCTACGGCACGCTCGGGGCGCCGAGCGGCCGCTACATCGCTCCGCCCGACAGCGTCGACTGCATCGAGACCATCCGCGGTGAGGGCGCGTGCGGGACTTCAGTCGCTCGTCGCCGACTGGCCCCATGTTCAAGCAGTTCGATATCAGCGTCGTGAAGCGGTTCGACCTGTTCGGCAGCACGAATGCGGAGTTCCGCGTCGACGTGCTGAATGCGTTCAACAACGCGAACTTCGTCCCGGTGGCCGGCACGATGTCGGTCAACGGCACCGCGATCAACAACAATCGGCCATCGGCGACGATCCGGATGAATACGAGGTGACCGACCTTACCGGCACGAACACTGCCCGGGTCATTCAGCTCGTCGCGCGCTTCCGGTTCTAATCGTCCGTCGGGGCTCGGTGGCTCGGTGCTCGAGAGCACCGAGCTCTCCGAGTCCCCGCCTTCGCGCGTTCGCGAACGGGCGCGCTCTCGGCGAGTCCCGAACCAGTCGCGACCACGAGCACCAGCGAACCACGCCCTGATTTGACACCCTCCCGCCGCCCGATCTACATTCAACCTAACGGTTGAATGTCATGTCGGCCTCTTCCAGCCTCGACCGCACGCTGCTCGCGCTCTCGGACCCCACGCGACGCGCCATCCTGAAACGCCTGGCACGCGGGAGCGCCCGCGTCACGGATCTCGCCAGGCCGATGACCATGTCGCTGAACGCGGTGTCGAAGCACATCCGCATGCTCGAGCGGGCCCAGCTCGTTCAGCGCCGGCGGTCCGGACGCGAGCACGTTCTCTCGTTCAATCCTGCCCCGCTCGATCGCGCCGCGGAGTGGATCGCCACGCAACGGGCTGAATGGACCGCACGGCTGGAAGCGCTCGACACACTGCTCCAGGCGCAGGATCGCGGCCAGGATGCGCCGAAGATCCCGCGCCGGAAAGCGCCTGCGGCCCGGCGAGCGAGCCGCCGGAGGGAAGCGCCGGAGGCGCCGGCGGGCGAGAAGCGAGCGGGGGTGGGGCCCCGCGAGCAGGAGAAAGGATGACCTCATGACGACCCAGCAGCACGTCACCGTTCGCGTGACGCATCGCTACACGGCTTCACCTGAACGAGTCTTCGACGCGTGGTTGGATCCCGCGATGCTTGGCCGGTGGATGTTCGGTCCGGATGTGCGAAACGAGGAGATCGTTCGCCTTTCGCTGGACGCACGCGTGGGAGGCACATTCTCGTTCGTGGTGCGCCGCCAGGGCGAAGAAATCGATCACGTCGGCGAATACCTGGAAATCGATCGGCCGCGCCGCCTGGCGTTCACGTGGGGGATCAAGGCTGACTCGAATGATTTTTCGAGGGTCGTCATCGACATCGCACGGCGCGATCAGGGGACGGATCTGACGCTCACGCACGAGCTGCACCCTGACTGGGCTGATTACGCGGCCCGGACTGAAGCAGGCTGGACGACCATGCTCGACGCGCTGGCGAAGGCGCTCGGCTGAAATACCGCCTGACGGCAACAGCGCTGGCGCTGGCTCCAGGCTCCGCCCGGCAGTACACTCGATAGCAGATGGCTGATGCGACGACTCTCCGGCGCGGCCCCTTGTCCGTCGTGGACTACCGCTGCACGGCCGGGCCTTCCGACGAGCCGTTCGTCGAAAGGCACGAGAGCTTCGCGGTCTCGTACGTCCGCAAGGGCAGCTTTGGTTACCGGCTTCGCGGACAGTCTTTCGAGCTCGTCGCCGGCTCGGTGCTCGTGGGGTATCCCGGCGACGAGTACATCTGCACTCACGATCACGCGCACGGCGACGAGTGCCTCTCGTTCCATTTCACGCCGGACGCCGCCGAAACGTTCGGCGACAGCCACACGATCTGGCGCGCCGGCTGCGTGCCGCCAGTGCCCGAGCTGATGGTCCTCGGCGAGCTGGCGCAGGCCACCGCCGAGCAGAAGACCGACCTGGGACTCGACGAAGCCGGGTTGCTGTTCGCAGCGCGCTTCGTCGAGATCGTCTCAGGTCACAAACATCGTCCGCGCATCGATCGCGCTCGCGATCGCCGGCGCGCGGTGGAAGCCGCGCTATGGATAGATGCGAACGTCGATCAGGCGATCGACCTGGACCGCGTCGCGACGGAAGCCGGGCTCAGCTCCTTTCACTTCCTGCGGCTCTTTGCCGGCGTGCTCGGCGTCACGCCACACCAGTACCTGGTCCGATCGCGGCTGCGGCACGCAGCGCGCCTCCTCGTCGACGACTCGCGGTCGATCACCGATGTGGCGATCGATGTCGGGTTCGGCGATCTCTCCAACTTCGTCCGCACGTTCCATCGTGCCGCGGGCGTCTCACCGAAGGTCTTCCGGATGAGCGCCCGTCGCGACCCTTCGACATTGCTGAGGGCT
This sequence comes from uncultured Acidobacteriota bacterium, assembly GCA_963784195.1. GTDB lineage: Bacteria > Acidobacteriota > Vicinamibacteria > Vicinamibacterales > 2-12-FULL-66-21 > CAVQAH01. The sequence continues at coordinate 980,947 of CAWARA010000020.1, forward strand.
GGCCTGAGCTTGTCGAAGGCCGATCGCAAGATTCTCCAAGATCGCCTCGACACCCCCTCGATACGATGACCTCTGATACGAGTGGCCTGTCCACGGGCCACCAGGAGGTCATCATGAGCACCACAACAACGGCAGGACCAGCGAAGGCAATCGAGACGCGAGTGCTCGACGAGGGATATGGCCCTGGCGCGTGGCACGGCGCGGACCTGAAGGCGGCGATCGGTGACGTCTCAGCAGAGCTCGCATTCTGGCGTCCGGCAGCCGGACGCCACAACATTGCGGAGATCGCGCTGCATCACGCATTCTGCACGAACGCAGTCCGCGCCAAACTGACTGGCGGTGAGGCGGAACCTTTCGTTCTCGAGGGTGACGACTGGTTCCCAGCTGACAGCGCCCGCACGATGAAGTGGCCGGACATCGTGGCAACCGTCGACTCCCAGCAGCGGAAGCTGGCGACGCTCGTCAAGAACATCGCGGCAGGACGCACGTCATCGCCGCTCAGCGAATCCGAACGATTCGATCTCGTGCTGGGCATCACGTGCCATGCGATCTACCACGCAGGACAGGTGCAGCTGATCAAGCGGCTGCAGGCGGGATAGCCAAGAGAATCGTGGTCCGTGGGCCGTGGGCCGTGTCTCGCCGGTCGCTCCGCGCAGACGCTCGGCGAGACACGAGCTACGAGCTACGAACCACGGCTGCCTCGTCGACGAGCGTCAGTTCTCGACGCCAATGCTATACAAGGCGCGTCATCGTGCGGATCAGCAAACCTTTGCTCGTCGCGGCTGGTGACGCGTGGATCCGCTCGTCGAGCGAGTTGGTCCCGAGCACCTGGTAGGCCGGGCCTGCGGTGACGACGTGGGTGTCGCCGTCTTCGCTGGTCAGGAGCAGCTTCCCGCCAAAGGCGATCGGCGAGGCCGAGAAGCGGCCTGGCTTCGGCGGACGTGCACCCTCGTATTTCACCTCGCCGGTCCTGATGTCGATGCAGGTGAGCAGCCCGCCATCGGTCAGCAGGTAGGCGTAGTCTCCATATGCGATGGACGACGGAGTGTAGCCGGTGCCACGGTCACGCTCCCAGGCAACCTGCGGCGTGCCGGTGACGTCGCCGGTGCCGCCGAGCCGGACCGCCACGGCGCGCTTCAGCGGATGCGCGGCGGACGCGACGACGATCTCGTGCGCGACGATCGGCGTCGGCACGGTCCAGCCACCGGTGCCCTTGACGCGCCACAGTTCCTTTCCGGTCCGCGCATCGTAGGAAATCATGAACTCGTTTCCGGAGGTGATGAGCTCCGCGCGTGATGCCGTGCGCGCAATCACCGGCGTCGACCAGCCCGCCTGCACCGCTCGCTTCGTGCGCCACACTTCGCGCCCGTTCCGCCGATCCAGCGCGACGATGAACGACCGCTCGCCGTTGTCTTCGTCACATTGCAGGATGATCAGGTTCTCGAACAGCACCGGCGACGAACCGGTTCCCATGCCGAACGCGGGAATGCCTCCAAGCGTCTTCTTCCACGCCAGCTTGCCGGAGAAATCGTACGCGTACAGTCCCTCGGACCCGAACCAGGCATACACGCGTTCGCCGTCGGTGGCCGGGGTCGTGTTCGCGAAGCTGCCGACCCGATGCCGAGCATCGAAGACACGTCCCTCGGTACGACGTGCGCTCCCACAGCATCTTGCCGCTTGTGGTGTCGAGGGCGATCACCTTCAGCGTGTGGCGCTTATCGCCGGCCACCGCGTCAGGGTGCACGAAGGGTTCGCCTCCGAGCATGTGCGGCGCCGGAGAGACGCCGGGGATCACGTCGCCTTCGATCGACGTGGTCAGGAACACACGGTCACCCCAGACGATCGGCGACGAAAAGCCACGGCCGGGAATCTCAGTCGACCACGCGACGTTCTTCGTCCGGCTCCACTCGGTCGGAAGATTGTCCTCGCTTGCCAGGCCCTGCCCGCTCGGTCCCCGCCATTGTGGCCAATAGTCCTTCGGCGTTGGCGGCGGCATCGCCAGGCCCGACATCGTGAGAGACAGCGCCATTCCGAAGATGCAGATCAGCCTCGACAACGGTCACTCCTTTGACGCGGCCCTTGGAGCTCGATTAGGGCGCTGGAGCGCTCATTGTGTCGAGAAAGCGTCAGACGTTTCAGTCCGGTTGTGACCAACGGCTGCCAACGCGGCATGGACCGCGCCGGTAGGGCTTGAAAGTGCGCAGGTGCGCGAGTGCGCAGGTGCGCAGGTCGGGTGCGCAGTGCTAAGTGCCCATGACTGGCACGGGCCCGGGCCGGGCGGTGCCTGCGGGCTTGATGTTCGCGTTGAGTTGGAAGACGTTCGCCGGATCGTACTTCGCCTTGATGGACGCCAGGCGGGCGTAGTTCGCACCGTAGGCCTCGTGGACCCGGGTGTCGTCTTCCCCGAGCTCGTTCACGTAGACGACGTTTTCCACGAACGGTTGCATCTGATCGAGCATCTGTCGCACCCAACCGATGTGCGTCGCGTTCTCGGCCGGGTTGGTCCAGAGCGAATACACGCCGGCGTGCAAACCCTTGCGATGGGGGAACGCTGTCGCGTCCGGCGCCACGCGGCTCGCCGCGCCGTGAATCGGAAACAACAGTGCCGACGATTGCGGGGACGGCACTCGTGAGAAGCCGTCAACCATCGCATCGATCAAGCCGGCGCTCACGTCCTTGACGAAATCCGCCTTGTGATAGTTGAGGAACCCGGGCGGCATCGCCTGTTCGAGCAGGCTCTGCTGCCCGACGTACGGGATCGGGCCGATGATGTCCATCACCGGATTCCCGAACGCCTTGATCGGCCGGACGGCCTTCTCGCCGTCTTCGAGAGGACCAATGTACGCCGCCACGAGACCGCAGGCCTTGTTGCCGTCCGGGGCGGTCAGCAGCGCTACCGCAACGGTCAATTCATCGGGAGCCTTCTTGATCAGATCGCCATAGAAGCGAAATACGTCGCGCGCCGCGGAAAACGGATGAACGATCATGCCTCCGACGATCATCGGGCCAATGGGATGCAGCTGGTATTCGAAGGAGGTGACGATGCCGAAGTTCCCGCCCCCACCTCGAATGGCCCAGAAGAGATCCGCGTTCTCGCTGGCGCTTGCGCGCACGAGCTCACCGGTCGCGAGCACGACGTCGGCCGCGAGCACGTTGTCGACGGTCATTCCGAGTTTGCCACCCAACCAGCCGAACCCGCCGCCCAGTGTCAGACCCGCGATCCCTGTGTCACCGACGGTTCCGCCAGTCGTTGCCAGACCGAAGGCCTGCGTCTCGCGATCGAACTCGAACCACTTCAATCCCGGCTCCGCACGCACGGTGCGCGCGACCGGATCGACACGGATGCCCTTCATCGACGAAAAATCGATCACCAGGCCATCGTCGCAGGTCGCTTTACCCGCGACATTGTGGGCGCCGCCGCGAACGGCGAGCGGGAGCTGGTGCTCGAGGGCAAATTTGACGGCAGTAATGACATCAGCCGCACCACGCGGCCGGACGATGGCGGCTGGACGCTTGTCGATCATCGCGTTCCAGACGTGGCGGGCTTCTTCGTAACCCGAATCGGCAGGTGTGATGACCTGACCGCGAGTATTGGAGCGGAGTTCCTGGGTCGCGCGAGCATTCAGCGCCATTGATCGCTCTCCTCTGCCGCACCGGACGGCAAAAGACGAAGAGTATCAGGACTGGCTGCCAGTATGGAACCGCGCAGATCAGGCGCGCGATGCCGCTTCGAGCTCGCGAGAAGAAGACGACGGCACGCGAAGCCAGAGACGTCCGTTGCGTTCCGCGACTTGGTACGTCTGGATGGCCTCTGTTGCGGGTCCATGTTTCACGGCGCCGCTGACCGCGTCGAACTGCGAGCCATGCCAGGGACACTGCACGGTTCCACAGGCCATCGTGCCGTCGGACAGCGGCCCGCCCTTGTGCGTGCAGCGGTCATCGAAGGCGACATAACCCCGGTCGCTGCGCGCCAGGACGATCCGATGAGCTCCGATCCGCAGCAGCTTCATCTGGTCGACCTCGAGGTCATCGATCGACCCGACGTCGATGTCCCCCTCGTCTGCCGCTTCGGGCTTGAAGGCCTCGACACGCCACTTCCCCGCCTCGGCGTACCGGTGATCGACAGCAATCTGATTTCGGAACACGAGCGTGCCGCCCAGCCAGCCGCCGGCAGCAAGCAGCCCTGCCCCCACGACCTCGGCAGCGACAGCCCACAAGGGCGGCGGTTGATCGGCCTTGCGCGCATGCGCCTGCCGCGGCAAAGAGACCGACTGCCGACAGGTTGACCAGCATGTGACGCGTCGCGCGTTCTCGCGCGGAGCTTCTCGGTGGAACTGCGAAGGTGTAGTCAACCAGCCCGGGCACAGCCGCGACCAGCGCCGAGCCGAGGCCGAGCCGGTTCATATGCTGTGTGGTTCGATACCAACTTCGACGGCCCGTCGCTTTCGCCCACACATCGAGCGCCGCGCTCCCAAACAAATAGGCGAATGGAAACGGGATCAACATCGGATGGAGTGGATGACCCTTGACGTGTGCGCTGCTTCGCATGGGACGTGCGGTTGCAACGCCGGATCCAGATTCTAGCGGCTCAGTCAGAAGCTGATCTACTTGCGACCGGCGTCGGCCTGCGATCGTCCGGCCGCGACAACGGAGCGGCCGGCGATTCCGGAGACACGTCTTGTTAGAGTCCGAATGACGCCATCGCAACGTTGCTCTCGAGCTGCTTTCGATGCGCTTCGACGAGCTTGCGATTCGCCTCGGGTCCGCTCGGGCCAATCGAACCACGCAGCTGACCCGAATCGCTCGTCGTCTGGCCACTGCGAATGTCTTCGGCGATCTTGCCGATGTCGAAGTCAACGAAGGGAACCCCGAGCGCCTTGTACGTCTGTTCCCTGATCCAGCGGTACTCCTCGAGCGAAAGATTGACCTCGTTGAGCGCCTCCACCTGGCTCCGTTTCGCATCGAGCCACATGAGCGCGAGGTCACGATAACCGGCGATGAGTGTCGGCACGTCGGTCAGCGTGGCTTTGTCTTTTTCGGAAAATACTTTGTACTGCTTCTCGAATTCCGCGAAGCGCGCCCCGAGGCGCTCGCGGATGGCCGCCTGAACGCGCAGCAGCCGTTCGACCTGGCTCGCGGTGAGTTCGTCCGACGCCGGTGGCATGAACGGATCCCTGGCTCGGACTTGACGCTCGATGGCCGGCACCTGCGCCAGTTCCGAGAACTGCGCGACCGTTTGCTGAACGCGCCGGTACGCCCAGAAAGCGAATCCGCCGACGATCACGCAACCGAGCATCAGAACCACGAGACAGCCGATCGCAACTTTCTTCATAGTGAGGGCGGAAGTATATCGCGGCAGAGCCGGCCCAGCTCATCGGCATCGTTATGGGCATCGTCATGGTTATCTTCTGCTGGTCGCGACCGCCCACTGCATGTCGCGGCGAGTCAGACACGAATCAACAAAACTGTCAGGATTCTCGTCGGCTCTCGTTGGTACCACTCTTGGGGTTCCGTCTCCGACGCACTCATGCGTCCTGAAGATTGGGAGGCAGCCTCATGTCTGCGTCGATACTCGACTCCTTGCGCCGGTTGGTGACTCCCTCGATGGTTTCTCAGTTGAGCGGACTGTATGGCGTCCCGTCTCAGTCGGTTGAGAAAGGGTTGAGCGCTGCGGTCCCTGCAGTGCTTGCGCCGCTCGCCGCCCGTGCTGACGACCGCGATTTCATGAGTCAGATCTTCGCCCTGGCAAAGGATCCGGCAAACGATCCCGCGCTCCTCGACAGCCCCGACCGGATTCTCGAGCGTGCACGAGCCACACCCAGCAGCTCGGGCCTCATGGGTCAGGTTCAGTCACTGCTCTTCGGCAATGGACTCAGCGGCCTGACCGACGGGCTTGCCCGTTATGCCGGCTTGAAAGGATCCACTGCATCGTCCTTGCTGTCGCTCGCGATGCCTCTTGTTTTCAGTTAGTCTGAATCGCATGATCCGGGACGACAGCCTCGATGCGTCCGGTCTGGCCCGCCGCCTGTCTGCTGAAAAACTGTCGATTACCAACGCGATTCCCGCGGGTCTCTCGAACCTCCTGCCGGCGGTCCCAGCCGTTTCTGACGTGCGTACGCCGAAGGCGTTCGACCGGCGGGAAGTCGAGGAGACCGTGCGGGCCGCCGTGCCACCGCAGCCTCAGCGATCCTCGATGGCCTGGCTGATTCCGGCGTTGCTCGCGCTCCTGGCAATAGGCGGGCTCTACGCGATGCTGCGGAGGGATCGCATGCCTGAAACGACACAGGTCTCGACCACCGGTCCGGCACCGGTTGGAACATCCGGGTACGTGACGCGGTCGCTGCCGAGTGGATCCGATCTGCGCGTGCCGCCAACCGGGACCGAGGCCAAGCTCCTGAATTTCATCGAGAGCTCGGCACCAGCCACTCGTGAAATCTGGTTCGACTTCGATCGGCTGAACTTCGAGACCGACTCCGCACGGCTTCGCGGGGACTCCGAGGAGCAGTTGAGGAACACGGCAGCCATCCTGAAGGCCTATCCGCAGGTTCGGATCAAGATTGGCGGATACACGGATAACTCCGGCGATCCAGCCGCCAACCGTCGCCTCTCCGAGGAACGGGCGATGGCGGTGCTGACTGCGTTGAAGGACAACGGCATCGCAGCGGACCGTCTCGAGGCCGAAGGCTACGGCGATCAGCATCCGATTGCGGACAACTCGACGCCAGATGGCCGCGCGCGTAACAGGCGGGTCGCCATTCGCGTCACGTCACGGTAGTCAGGGTCGCCTACGCGACGTCGAACTGTCGAAATGTCAGGTTGATCCGTCCGTCGAAGCCAAGCGCAGGTGGCGCGGTTCGCGGAAGGATTCGCGATACGCCGTGATACCGGAGACGCGCGTCGCCGCCGAACACGAACGCATCGCCAGATTCGAGCATCAGCGTCGCTATCGGATCGCGCCGCCTGGTTCCTCCAAAAAGGAACCGGGCGGTATCACCGATCGACACTGACACCACGGGCACACCCGCCTCGAGCGATCGCGCGCCTTCATCCTTGTCCTGGTGCAACCCCATTCGGCCTTCGCCGTCGTAGAGGTTCAGGATGCAGATGTCCGGCTCGAGCGACATGCCGGCAGCTGCCGCGATGCTCCGCGCGATCGTACGGAATTCCTCCGGTAACGCTGGAACCGGCAACCCATCGAAATCAGAACGCGTGGCCTCATACTGGTAGGTCTTTCCGTTCCAGTGTCTGCCCAGACACAGCATCCGCACGTGCATCTTCCCGCCGCCGCGAACCGTTGGCACGTAGGCCGGAACGGATCCCTCCATCAGCACGCGACAGGCATCAAGCAGATAGCGCTGTTGTTCGATCGGCAGGAAGTGAGGCAGGTGAACGGCGCCGGACCCGATCTCCATTCTGGTACGTTACCACCGGGCCCGGCCGCTCATCCACGTGACGCGTTCGTCACTCCACTTTCAGCGTGCCCTTCATGGGCGGGTGCAACGTGCAGACGTAGGCAAAATCACCCTTCGTCTTGAACGTGTTCTTCCACGACTTGCCTTCTGCGATCTCCTTCGAATCGAACTCGCCGTTCTTCGACGTCGCGGTGTGAGGAAACGGATCCTTGTTGACCCAGACAACCGTATCGCCCACGGAGATCTTCAAATCAGCAGGCTGAAAGCTTGTGCCCTCCATCACGACGGTGTGCGTCGAGTCGCCGTAGCGCGTTCGATCCTCGCGCGCGTAGGCGGAAGCCTGAGTGCCCTGGTCAGCCACCAGGGCGCTGCCCCAGCAGAGGGACACGATGGCGACGAGCGATGCCAGAACAGTCATGTCAGTTGGTCTTGGCGAGTGTCGCCTGAAGCTGCTTGGCGTGCTCCAGGTGCGCGACGAAGGCGGGCCGCACCTTGGTCAGCAGCGCCTTGAGGTCCGCGTTGGTGGCGTCCGGAATCAGCGTCTTGTCCATCGCGTCGAGCACAGCCTGGTGATACTTCACCTCGTTGTCGATGTAGGCCTTGTCGAACGCAGCGCCTTTGAGCGTTTTCAGGTTCGCGATGTTCTTCTCGCCTCCGGCTTTCAAACTCTTGCTCGTGGCGTTGTCTTCCGGCGTCAGCTTCAGCTTCGCCGCCAGATCGGACGCCTGTTTGTTGACTCCGGTGTGATCCGTGACCATCTGCTGCCCGAACTTCTTGACGTCGGCGTGGGTTCCCATGGATGCCGCCAGCTTGCCGGCGTCGATGTCCACCTGGTTGGCGGTTACGACGATGTGCGCGATTTGCGCGTCGGTGACGGCTTGAGCGAACGCGTTGGAAACCGGCAGGCAGACGAGGGCGGCGACGAGAATGGCTAACCGTTTCATGAGCAACTCCTTGTTGAGTCAGCAACTGATGAGCGGCCTGGCCTCCCGAACCTGGCCGCTGGGGACATACGACGATTCGATGTCCGGACCGCAGCGGGCGTTCCCGCGCGATCTAAGTTTCTGACTCCAATGCGCGACGCAAAACGCCGGCCACGATGCGGTCGCAGCGCTGACCTGCGAAAGGAAAGACGTCGACCGTTGCGGTGTCGAGATCGCGTGCAAGAGATTCGCGGAGCAAGGCGCGCGCGCGGAAGAGGCGGCTCCGGACGGTCGCCGCAGGAATGGAGAGACACTCAGCAGTCTCCTGGACGGTCATGTCTTCGACTTCACGCATCACGAAGACCGTACGGAACGCAACCGGAAGCTCGTCGATTCGCCGTTCGAGCATGCGCCGCACTTCCGCCCGAAGCGCAGCGTTGGTTGGCGATTCGCCCTTGTCGTCAGCGAGGTCCAGCTGATGGTCGTTCGGCTTGCCAGAGCGCCGGCGCGCGAAGGGCACGACGACACGCTCGCGCTTCTGCTTCCGCAACCGTCCGAGCGCCTGGTTGATGACGATTCGCGTCAGCCACGTGGCCAGCTGAGACCCGCCGCGGAAGCCTTCGATATTCCGATAAGCGTCCAGATAGGCATCCTGCAGGGCATCCTCAGCCTCGGAATCGTCTCTGAGAATCGAACGCGCGATGCGGAAGAGCCGGCCGTTGTGCTTGCGCATCAGGCTTTCGAAGGCCTCGAAGGCCGCCTGGTCCTTGTGCGCGATGAGGACGGCGAGATCGGAGTCGTCTACGGCAGCTTTTGTGGGCATCAGGACTCTTGTCCTGGATTAGATGCATTCGCAGCGGCCGGCGTTCCCGGTCGAAGGCGTCCGCGCTTCAGCCGGCTCGCAACGCGTCCATCGGGTCGATCCGTGACGCGCGCCACGCGGGGATGTAACCGGCCAGAAGCGCAACCAGGGCGAGGACGACCACCATCTGCACGTAGGTCGCCGGATCGGTCGCGGACAAATCGTAGAGCAGCGTCCGGATCACGCGCCCCGCGGCCAACGCACCGATCAGGCCGAGCGTCACCCCGGCAGCAGCCAGGAGAAGCGTTTCGCGCAAAATGCCGCGCTGTACCTCTCCACGCGATGCGCCGAGCGCCATCCGAATACCGATCTCGCGGGTACGTTCGGTGACCGAGTACGCGATCACGCCATAGATGCCGAGACAGGCGAGGATCAGCGCCTGGCCCGCGAACGCGGTCAGCAGCCACATGATGAAACGGCGCGGCGACACGGCGTGATCGACGAGCTGCTGCATCTGACGTACATCAATGGTCGGCAGCGTCGGATCGATCGGCCGGAGGGCGGCGCGAATGGTCGACGACATGGCCGACGGATCGAGCGTCGTGCGCATGACCAGATCGGCCGATGGCGATCCGGTCGCCGTGATCGCGAGGTACATCTCGTTCCCGGACCCTTCCTCGAGCGAGGTATGACGAACATCGCCGACCACGCCGATGACGCGATAGTCGACGCCGCCCGAGCGTCGCGATCCGGCCGATGGGGTTCTGGTTCGGCCAGAGGCGCTTGCCTGCCGTCTCGTTCACGATCATCACCGGATCCTTGCCACGCACCTCGCGTCCGGTGAAATCCTCGCCTGCCCGAATCGGAATGCCCATGGTCTTGAAGTAGCCGCGGCTGACGACCCGTACGAAGGCGATGGGGACCTGTCCCGGAGCATAGGTCTCGCCCTTTGCCGCGATCCCCCAGGTTCGATTGCGATCGAGCGGCAGGGCGTCGGTCAGTGCCGCCGATTCGATCCCGGGAACTGCCTCGATACGCCGGACGATTTCGTCGTGGAATGTGTTGCGCTGCTCGGGCGTCGTGACATCCGCTCCCGGCTCGACGCGCAGAACGGCCAGACGCTCCGGACGGAAGCCGAGGTCGACATCGAGCACGCGCGCGAAGCTCCTGATCAGCAGGCCGGCGGTGACGAGAAGAATAGAGGCCAGCGCGACTTCGCCCACGACGAGCGCGCGGCGGATCCAGGCGGTGCGCGCGCCATCGGTCGATCCCCGCGCGTTCTGGTTCAAGGCTGCCTGCGGTCGGCTCACGGACATCTGCAGAGCCGGAACCAGGCCGAAGAGCACGCCGGTCAGCAGCGCGATGCCGGCGGTGAACGCCAGCGCCAGGCTGTCGACATGCACGGTCTGGAGCAAGGGCAGGTTGAAGCTGCGCAGCTGCGGTCAGACCGCGAGTTACGGCCACGGCAAACAGCAATCCCAAGGCGGCACCGCACAACGAGAGCGCCACGCTTTCCGTCAGAAGCTGGCGGATCAGCCGCCACCGGCTCGCGCCGAGCGCGGTACGCACGGCGATCTCCTGCTGCCGTGACGCCGCGCGCGCGAGGAAGAGGTTCGACAGGTTGGCGCAGACGATCAGGAGCACCGCGCCAACGGCACAGAACAGCAGCATCAGCGCGGGGCGAAGCCTTCCGCTGACGTGTTCTTTCAGCGGCTTGATGCCAGCGCCATAGAACTGCCCGCGCTCGGGCCGCGCCCGCTGCAGATCCTGTGTCACCGTATCGAGCTCGGCCTGCGCGGATTGAATGGTGACGCCCGGCTTGAGCCTGCCGACGATCGCCAGTGTGTTTCCCCACGTATCGTGAAACTCGTCGATCGGAAATGGCGACCAGATGTCGGCGCGTGTGCCCGGCACGAAGACAGATCCGAAATCGAACGACACAGGCATGACGCCGACAATGGTCGCCGGCCGATCGTTCAGCGTGATCGCCCGGCCCACGATGCCGGCATCCGAGTTGAACCGGCGCTCCCAGAGCGGATGGCTGATGAGCACCGCGCGTGGGCCATTCTGCTGACACTCTTCGTCCAGGAACAGCCGTCCAAGCGCGGGCTGGACGCCGAGCGTGCTGTAAAACGTACACGTGACGCCGACGTCGACGAGCCGTTCGGATTCGTCACCCGTCGTCAGCTTCGCGCTGCCGTAGTTGAAGAACGCGAAGTAGCCGCCCACGTCGTCGAACGTCGTGTTGCGTTTCTGCCACGCCTCGAACGTGAGCGCGCGCGACGTGCGTCCTGAAAGACTCGATGGGCCGACGGCGCCACCAGTGCGCGGCCGGTTGCCGCCGTTGTTCTCGATCCAGACCAGCCGATCGGCGCCGGGAAAGGGCAGCGGCCGCAACAGCAGCGCATTGACCAGGCTGAAGATGGCTGTGTTGGCGCCGATGCCAATGCCGAGAATGAGGACGGCGATCACGAAAAACATCAGATCGCGGCGTATCGCTCGCAGCGTGTAGCGAATGTCCTTCAGAAACGTTTCCATACAGTCGGAATTCTAAGCTGAGCTTCCGTTTGCTGTCTCGGCTGTATCGCTACAGTCTCAACAGATGTCGTGCGCAACGATGCACCCACCTCGCCCGTCTAAGATCTCGTGCTTTCGTGCCTTCGTTCGCCCCAGGCCGTGCTGGTCGCCGCCATGCTTCTCGCACCGACGACGATGGAGGCATCGAGTGGCAGCGCCGAACAGCCGCAGTCAGCACCAGCGCGTCCGGAGCTTCACCCGATCAGGGCTACCCAGCCTCCAATCATCGATGGCGTCCTCGACGACGACGTCTGGCGCAGCCAGCCGCTCGAGACCGGTGATTTCCTCACGTACAACCCGCTCCACGGCGAATCGATCAAGCAACAGACCAAGGTCTGGATGACGTACGACGCGTCGTACATCTACTTCGCGTTTCAGTGTGACGATCCGGAGCCTTCCGGGATCAAGACGTCCATTACGCGCCGCGACAACATCTGGTCCGACGACTGGGTCGGGTTCAGTCTGGATGCACTGGGGACAGGGCAACTCTCGTATCACTTCATGGTGAATCCGAGCGGCGTGCAGCTCGACATGCTCAACAGCGTCGCCGGAGGCGAGGACGAGTCGCCCGACTATGTCTGGGACAGTGCCGGCCGCCTCAATCAATCGGGCTACGCCGTCGAGATGCGCGTTCCACTTCAAAGCATCCGGTTCAGGGGCGGCTCGACCGTCCGCATGGGTGTGCTGTTCTGGAGGCGCGTCAGCCGGATCGGGATGTCAGTGTCGTGGCCCGCCCTCGAACCCGGCAAGTGGGTGTTCGAGAAACATGCGTCGCTCGTGTTCGACGAATTGAAATCGCGGCTCACGCGCGAAGTCATTCCGTCGGCGACGTATTCGCGCAACCAGGCGCGCACGTCGCCTGATCTCTGGGGAGTAGCCGACGACGAAGGAGATCTCGGGCTGAGCGGAAAGTACGGTGTCACGTCGACGATCACGCTCGATGCGACGCTCAACCCGGACTTCAGTCAGGTCGAGAGCGACGCCTTCCAGGTGGAGGTCAATCAGCGATTCCCCATCTTCTTCTCCGAGAAGCGGCCGTTCTTCATGGAGGGAGCGGGAGTCTTCCGCCTCGCCGGGGAAGGCAGCGACAATAGCCTGCAACGCGCGGTACACACGCGCCGGATCGTCGATCCGATCTTCGGCGCGAAGCTGACGGGAAGTGTCGGACGTCTGGCCTTTGGAACGCTCACGGCTCTCGATCAAGCGGCCGGCCGCAATCTGCCGCCTGACGATCCGGACTACGGCAAAGATCGGCTGTTCAACGTGATCCGCGGCCAGTACAGCCTCGGGCCGAGCAATTACGTCGGCAGCCTGGTCGTCGACACCGAGTTCGCCGGCGGATACAACCGGGTGATTGGTGCCGACACATCCTGGCGGGTGACGTCGACGCAGCGGTTCACCGGCTTTCTTCTCACGTCGGCCACACGCGCCCCGCACGAACCGGATTCGACGACGGGCGTTGGCGCGCAGGCCGGTTACGAGTACAGCACACGCCGTGTGAACCTGGTGGGGTTTGCCGAGCACTACAGTCGCGACTTCGAGATGGAGACGGCGTTCATCAACCGCGTCGGTATCACCAGCGGATGGGGGTACGCTGAGCTCAACTTCTATCCCGATAAGGACAAGTACCCGTGGGTGCATCGGATTTCGCCCTTCTCGTTCACCCAGGGAGGCCGCGATCGGAATGCCGGCGGTAACGAGCTGCTGCAGGTCACCGGCGTGAGGATGAACTTCACACGTCAGGGTTTCATCCGTCTCGACAACTTCGAAGGATTCGAGATCTGGGCCGGTCAGCAGTTCGATCGCGGCAACTGGCGCGCACAGGGCAACGTGCAGTTGTATCGCTGGCTGTTCCTCGAGGGGCAATACATGTTCGGCCTCGGCGTTTTCTACGATCCGGAGGTGCCGTTCCAGGGCCGGCTGAAGGACTCGCGGGTGGGCCTGACACTGCAGCCGAGCGGACGCTTGTCGCAGGCGCTGAGCTATCGGCACATCCTTTTCGACCGCGAGTCGACCGGAGAACGGGTCTACGACCTCGACATCATCTACAGCCGGACGACATATCAGTTCTCGCGCCAGTTCTTCGTGCGGGCCATCGCGCAGTACGACAGCTCTCGCTACCAGGTCCTGACAGACTTTCTGGCGTCCTACGAGCTCAGGCCAGGGACTGTCGTCTACCTTGGCTACGGCTCGCTCATCGAGCAGCGTGATTTCGACAACGGCGACTGGGTGATCGGGCACGGGGACTATCACACGAGTCAGCGGGGGCTTTTCTTCAAGGCTTCTTACTTGTACCGGTTCTGACGGCCGATCCCCAACTCACAAGTGAAACGTGTAACACGTCGCGACGATCCACGGCCACGACGTTCGCGTCGCGACCGTTCCTGACGACCGTCCAGAGAGAGTCCATTCGCGCTACAATGGTGTCGATCGACATGCCGAGACCATCCAGGTCGCTGATTCGGCTCCTCATCGTCGCCGTCCTGCTGGCGGGCCTGCTGCCGGGGGCCGCGGCGCTCCACGCGGCGATTGTCGATCCGCAGTGGGTCCTCCTCCCGGATCTCGTCCTCGTTGGCTTTACGTCTGCGCCGCCGCTGCCTGACGAGCAGCCGGTTTCCCTTCTCGCTCTCCTACCGTCCCGCGCACCACCCGCACTCTCGTTCGCGTAACAGCACCGTTCAACTGACGGCGCATGCGCCGTCGATGACGTGTCGTTCCGAAGGAGAGGGTTATGGACGCATCCGTCCGTCCTGCTGTCGGCGTACGCAACACGATTGGCTTTCATCAACGGATCCGGCGTCTTCGAGGGTCGCCCGTACAGCTCGACTTGCGCGCGTTCGATGGCGATCTGGGTGCGATCACCGGCCTCGAAGTCGCGATCCGTGCGTTGTCGAGCCGCGGTATCGAAGAGCGCTGGCGTGACCTGCGCAAGGAAGCCGTCGCCCGTGGCATTTCACAACCGCTTCGGGCGTCGGCGTTCGCGTTGGTCCGCGAAGCAGCAACCCGGGCACTCGGTCAACGGCCATTCGACGAGCAGGTGGTCGCTGGCCTTGCACTCGAACGCGGCGCGGCGGTCGAAATGCAGACAGGTGAGGGCAAGACGCTGACGGCCGTCATGCCTGCCGCGCTCCTGGCGCTGACCGGTCGCGGCGTGCACATCCTCACTTTCAACGACTACCTGGCCAGGCGCGATGCCGAGTGGATGGGGCCGGTGTATCGGATGCTCGGGCTCTCGGTCGCGCACGTAGAGCACGGCTTGACGCCAGCGCAGCGGCGTGCCAGTTATCGTGCCGACGTCACCTATGTGACGGCGAAAGAGGCAGGGTTCGATCATCTCCGCGATCTGCTCGTCCTCGATCCGGCGGACCTCGTCCATCGGGCCTTTCACGCCGCCATCGTCGACGAGGCGGACTCGTTGATGATCGACGAAGCCCGCGTCCCGCTCGTGATTGCCGGCAGCGTCGACCGCAGCCCATCACGCGCGTCGGAGCTCGCCCGCCTCGTCGTGGCGCTCACGCCAGACGTTCATTTCACGCTCGACGAATACGGACGCGACGTCAACCTGACCGAGGCCGGCATCGAGCACGTCGAACGCACGCTCGCGTGCGGCAGCCTGCACGGCGACAACAACTTCAGGCTCCTGACCGAGCTCAACTGCGCCCTTCATGCCCACGCGCTCCTCCGCAGGGATGTCGACTACATCGTCCGTGATGGCCGCATCTCGATCGTCGACGAGTTCACCGGGCGCGTCGTGGAAGATCGTCATTGGCCCGACGGCCTGCAGGCGGCCCTCGAGGCCAAAGAGGGGCTCGAAGCAAAGACCCAGGGCCGCATTCTTGGCTCGATTACGCTGCAGTACTTTCTGCGGCTCTACCAGCGCCTCAGTGGCATGACCGGAACGGCGGAAGCTGCCGCCGACGAGCTCCAGCAGTTCTACGGCGTCGAAGTCATCGTCATTCCGACCCACCGGCCGATGATTCGCGTCGACCATCCCGATCGCGTGTTCACCCACCGTGACGCCAAGGAACGCGCGGTGGTTGAAGAGGTCGTGCGTGTTCATCGCCTTGGACGGCCAGTACTCGTCGGGACGTCAACCGTCGAGGAATCCGAGCGGATCGCGCAGCGCATGCGGAATGCCGGCGTCGGGTGTCAGGTGTTGAATGCGAAGAACGACGAAGCCGAGGCGCTCATCATTGCCGCCGCTGGTGCCCCTGGCGCCGTCACGATCTCCACGAACATGGCAGGCCGAGGCACAGACATCCGGCTGGGCGGCCCCGACGAAGCCGACCGCGAACGTGTCGTCGCCGTCGGTGGGCTGTATGTGATCGGCACGAATCGCCACGAGAGCCGCCGCGTCGATCAGCAGCTCAGGGGCCGCGCCGGCCGGCAGGGGGATCCGGGCGAGTCACGGTTCTTCGTCAGCCTCGAGGACGATCTCCTCGTTCGCCACGGAATCAGACAATTGATCCCCGCGCGATCCCTTGGGGACGCGAGGGACACGCCCATCGACAACCCGATCGTACGCCGCGAGATCGCAAGGGCTCAGCGCATCATCGAGGGTCAGAACTTCGAGATACGCCGGACGATTTCGAAGTACACCTCGATCCTCGATGAACAGCATCGGCGCATGATGGAGCGCCGGCAGGATGTCCTGCACGATCGCGATGTTCCAGATATCTGGCAGCGCAACTCTTCCCGCTGCCAATCGCTGATCGCCGCGGTTGGCGAGGAAGCGGTCATTCGCGCAGAGAAGGTCGTCATGCTCGCCGAGATCGACAAGGCCTGGCGCGATCACCTCGCGCTCTGCGCCGATCTCCGCGAGGGGATCCATCTCGTCCGCCTCGGCGGTCAGAATCCGTTGATCGCGTTCTCGACTGAAGCGATCCAGTCATTCTCCCAAATCGACGAACGGATCGACGGGGCCGTGGAGACGGCGCTCGGGAACGTGCGCGTGCGTGGCACGGAAATCGACATGGCGTCACTTGGCGTGAAGGCCCCGGCATCGACCTGGACCTATTTGATCAACGACGACCCGTTCCGCGATCGCATCGGCGCCATGCTGACCGGCCCCGGCGGCACGACGGTCGCGATCTATGCGGCCGTGATGATGATGCCTCTGCTGGTACTGTGGGGGCTCATCGACAAATACTTGGGGAAAGGCCGCCGCAGGGCGGCTGGTTGACAGAGATCTGGAGGTGTCGAATGTAACGGCTAACGGCCCTGGCAACGATCACGATGGCCACGACGACCACGACGTCAATAGTCTGTCTGGCGTCGTCGTCGTCGTCGTCGTCGTGGTCGTCAGCGTCGAGTCGTTGGCAGCTCGGAATTCGTCAGCGTGTCTGAGTTGTTGGCAGCCGATATCTGATCGCATCACTCGGACATCAGCGTCCTTGAGCCGTTGGGTGCGAGTCGCCGGATATCGATGGATCGCGAGAAGACCGGCCCGAGCTCGGCAAACACCTTCAGGTTGCCCGCCGAGATGGCGTCGGTGACGGCCCGGAGAATGCGATCGCACCGCGCCGCGATCGATGTCTCAAGCGCCCTCCGGCGAATAGCAGACAGCGGACGGCGAAAGGGGCCGGACCGGCGCATCAGCGCGAACAGCTCGGCCATCGGGATCTCTTCGCGTCGAATGGAGTACCCGGCCGTCTTCGACGCATTGCACGCGAAAGTGCACCAGTTGGCATCAGCATGGGCGAGCAGCATCGTCAGTTCGACCGACAGCCGGTGATACATCTGCGTGATCTTGAGGTTGCGCAGCACCAGGTGCTGGGTGCGGACGACGTCTTCGCAGTCGGCGAGCGACACTAGCGGCATCGTACGCAGCTGCGTGATGGTCGAACGCGATCGGATACGGTTGGTCAGCCTGGCGGCGATGATCCTGGTGAAGACGGCCATCGTCCGGGGGTGCTCATTGATCAGCCGGTCGAAGCCGGTCTTCGAGAGTCGAAGCAGCTCGGCATCGGACAACGCCTCGATCGACGCCGAGCGCGGCTCGTTCGAAAGGAGCGCCATCTCGCCGAGCGTTTCGCCGGGACCTGAGGTCGCGATGTTGATCCGTTCGCCGTCGTCACGGATGCCGAATACGCGCAGCCGTCCGGACACAACGAAGTAAAGACAGTCGCCCGGCTCGCCCTGACGCATCAGGATCGCGCCCCGAGGCAGCGTCTCCCAACCGACTTCGTCAGCGAGGAACGTCAGCGCCGTGACGTCGACGACGCCAAGCGCCTCGGAGAGCATGCGGATGAACGCCTCGCGATCCGGGCGGAATCGGCGAGTCCTGGCCCATCGCAGCGATACTCGAGCGATTCGCGCAGCGAGGCGCGGACAGAGGCGTGGCGTTCGAGGAAGGTATTCAGCGACGCGCGGGAAAGCTCGATCACCGTGGCTCCGACGTCGCAGTGACGCTCGCCATTCGCGGCGCGTCGTCGAGCAGCGCACCTTCGCCGACGTTTTCGCCGCTTCGAACCTCTCCGAGCCAGATCACGGAGCCGTCTGGACCGAGTTGCGTCACCTCGAGACGTCCAGTGGCGACGACGTCATGCAGTCCCCAGCTCGCCCTGACGCAGGAGCACGTCGCCTGACTTCAGCGTCACAGTGCGGCACGATGATGCCAGATCGTTAAGGGCGTCTTCCCCACAGTCGCCAAAGAGATGTGTGGAAACGAGGTAGGAAGCGCCAGGCCGCCCTCCGATGCCGGATGCGGTGGTGGCCTCGGCGTCAAATGTCGCAGGATCTGCACGGGAGAGAGACACGATTATCCTCTCACTCTCCGGCCTTCGTCTACCTGCCCGCCGGAGCGTTGGCAAGCGGGCCATCGCCGGCGTGCGGCTGACATCGAAAGAATCGATGTTTGAAAGACGCGGCTTCGACTTGATTGGACCGATCCGTCGCACCTTGCCACAGCAGAATGACGGCATAGGCGCGCCACGGGCGCCACGCCTCGGCACGTGCGTCCAGCTCGCGCGGCGACACCACACCGGCCATCCGGCGGAGCACCAGATCGCCGCTTGGGAAGGCATCAGGCTCGCCCAGTGCGCGCATGGCGATGTACGACGCCGTCCAGTCGCCGATTCCAGGCACGGATCGCAGGGCCGTGACCATCTCGTCCTGGTTGACGAACGGACCGAACGAGATCGTTTTCTCCGCGACCCGGCGGGCGAGCCCGCGAATCGCTCCGGCTCGGGCGGCGATGATCCCGGCCTGCTCGAGGGGAGCGTTCGCCAGCTGCATCGGTGTAGGAAACAGCCGGTTGAGTGTCCCGCTCTCGACTACTGCAGATCCGCACATGGACGCGACACGGCCGGCAATGGTCGTCGCCGCGGAGACCGATATCTGTTGCCCGAGGATCGCTCGAACCGCGAGCTCGAACCCATCCCACGCGCCCGGCATGCGAATGCCGGGATGTTCCCTCAGGAGATCGCGAAGCAACCCATCGCCTGACAGCTGCTTCGCGATCGCGTTTGGATCGGCACCGAGATCGAACATGCGCCGCACACGTTCGACGATGAAGAGCAGCGCGCGGGAGTCTGGAAACCGGACTTCGAGATTGAGCGCGGACGCGTTTCCGGCGCGGCACACCTCGATGATGCCGTGTTTTCCGTCGACGGTAACCGTCCGGCGATAGCACGCGTCATCGACGGATTCCACACCCGGCGTCGCGCGAGCCCTGAGAAACGCCAGAAGCGCTTCCCAGTCGTACGGGGGACGAAAGGCCAGACGGAACCTGTAGGTTCCGGATGGCGTCGGTTTCAGCGATCGCGTCCGCTGCCTGATCTCGGTCGGAGTTCGTGAATAGGTACGACGAATCTGGTCGTTGAAGCGGCGAAGGCTTCCAAAGCCCGACGCAAACGCAACCTCCCGGAGCGAAAGCGAGGTTTCATCGATCAGGCGCTTGGCGAAGTGCGTCCGGCGTGTCAACGCGACATCGAGCGGCGTGGCACCGAGGTGCTGCAGGAAGAGGCGGCGAAGATGGCGCGATGTGACACCAAGCTTGTCCGCGAGGTCGTCGACGCCGTGGCCATCGAGCACACCCTCACTGATGAGCCGTAATGCACGAGAGACCAACCCCGACGTTCCGAGCCAGGCCGGAGTGCCTGGAGACGCTTCCGGACGGCAGCGCAGGCACGGTCGGAAGCCTGCCGCCTCGGCGGCGGCTGCGGTCTGAAAGTAGAGGATGTGTTCCTGCTTCGGCTCGCGCGCGGGACAGATTGGGCGGCAATACACGCCGGTACTGGTGACGCCGATGAAGAAGCGCCCATCGAAGCGCGCGTCGCGGGACCGCCGTGCGCGATCGCAAACCTCACGATCCAGTTCCATCGATTGAGTGTAGCCCTGTCTCGATCGGGCATTGGTCAGAAACGGACATCTACTCTCTTGATTCGTGCCGGAGTCCGTGGTTCGTGGTTCGTCGCTCGTCGGCTCGTAGAGCGATCCGTTGGGCCGTGGCGCTTCGTCGAGCGACGAGCGACGAACCACGGCT
Organism: uncultured Acidobacteriota bacterium; assembly: GCA_963784195.1. Taxonomy (GTDB): domain Bacteria; phylum Acidobacteriota; class Vicinamibacteria; order Vicinamibacterales; family 2-12-FULL-66-21; genus CAVQAH01. Next base: position 1,001,146 of record CAWARA010000020.1, read on the forward strand.
AGGGCAAGGATCAGCGAGAGAATTAAGCGTCAGCTCGCAGCGTCGAGGCGGGGCTCACGCGGATGGCTCGGCGCGCGGGGTAATAGGAGGCCAGGGCCGCGGCGGCTGCAATCACGAACAGCCCGGCTGCAAACGCTACGTAGTCGAGCAGCGACACCTGGCGAAGCTGAACGGCTGCGCTCAGGGCCTTCATGACGGCGAATGTGGCGATCAGACCGATCGCTGCTCCAAGCATCGCGAGCCGGCCTGACTGCGCCATCACCAGCCGGACAACGGTGCGGGACGTCGCGCCCAGGGCGATGCGAATGCCGATCTCCTTGATGCGCTGATTGAGCGTGTAGGTCAGCACTCCATACAAACCGGAGACGCTGAGCACCAGTGCGACCGCGGCAAGGAAACAACCAATCCACGACGCAGCCTGAAGCGGATACACCTGCAGGGCACGCATCTCGTCCAGCGGCAGTGCTTCGAAGGCCTCGGGATCGGGTGCGGCCTGCCGGAACAGCTGCTGAAGGGCCTCGGGACGCAGTTCCCGATCGCTCCTGGCTCGGACCAACAATGCGGTGACGTGACTGTCGGTATGGCTTGCAGGCAGATAGATGTGATTCGTATCGCGGCCGTCTACCAGCAGGCCGCTGACCACGTCACGCACCGTTCCGACGACGGTGACGCGCGAGTAACCCGGCAGATCGTCGACGGGGCGGCCCAGCGCCGGCTCGATGGTCAGCGACTGCCCAATCGGGTCCTCGCCAGGCCACAGCGCGTGCGCAGTCGCCTCGCTCACGATTGCAACCGGTGCGGCGGACTTCGCTTCGTCCTCCAGAAATTCCCGTCCCTTCATCACCGGGATCCGCAGCACCGAAAAGTACCGCGGCGATACGAACGTGTAACGACTGACTGTCGCTCCTGCGTTACGCTCAGACGGCGCTGCAGCCACCGCACGCGTTCGCACGAACAAGGGGTTGCTGGTGGCCGACGCCATCGCGGCGACGCGAGGATCCGACTCCAGGACCTGTGCCAGCTTCGGCATCAGATCGTTTCTGTCCTCCCGTACGTTCACCGACAGCACGCCGCGGGGCTCGTAGCCGAGATCGATTGAACCGATCGCCGCGCCATTCCGCGCGAGCGTCAGCGCCACGATCACGAGGACGATCGAGACGGCCACCTGCGCGACCACGAGCGCGTTCTGCATCGAACGGCTCGTTCGCGCGCGGAAGCCGTGGCCACGCAACCCATCGGTCAGCGTCAGCCGCGATGCCTGCAGCGCCGGGAACAGCGCAAAGAGCAGCGTCGTCGCTGTGCCGGCGGCGAGCGCGAATAGAAACACGCGATAGTCGAAGTCGATCGGCGAGACGCGAAGGATCGCCAGGATCGATGGCGGCAGCGTGTTGAGCATCAGCGCCATCGAGGCGCGAAGAGCGCAGCGCCGCCAGGACGAGACCGGCAAGGCCGGACAGCGAAGCGATGAGCAGGCCCTCGGTGAGCAGCTGTCGGATGACTCGTCCACGGCTGGCACCGATGGACAGCCGCACGGCGATTTCGCGGTGCCTGGCGATCGCACGCGCCAGCATGACGTTGGACACATTGGCGCACGCTGTGAGGAGCACGAGGACAAACGCCGCAAACACCGGCGACAGAATCGCCAGCATCTGCAGCGACAGCGGATTGGGCGACGCCTGGACGGTGACGACGGCACGAACCTCCGCTGATTGCTCGACCATCTCAGGCATTGACGGTGTGAGGGCACCAGCCGCCTGATCCGCGGTGACGCCGCGGCCGAGGCGTGCGGTGATCTCGATCGCCCGCGGCGGATCCACGCCGAGCAACTCCGGCATGGCTGCGGTAAACGCTGGATATGACGCCCAGAGATCGCGCGGCATGTCGCCGAGGCCGACGAACTCGGGGCCTACGACTCCAACGATCGTGAAGGGATGGCCGGCGACGTCGAGGGTGCCGCCGATCGCGGACGGATCGCGCGCAAAGAGCCGGGACCATGCCTGGTGGCTGAGCACCACGGCGCCGGCGTCGCTCGATCCCAGGCCGCGCCCCAGTGTCATCGCCGGGGCCAGCACCTCGAAGTAGTTCTCGGAAACCAGTGCCGTCGCGAGCGGCCTGCCTTGCGACGAGACGAACCTCGTGTGCTCCGCGATCACGCCATCGAAGAGCTCCCGGCGCTCCCGCAGGGACAAATAGTCGCGCCAGCGGAACTGCTGCCCTCCGCCATCGCGGCCGGTCCAGGCGATGCGATGAAGGGTGTGCGGATCGCGTACGGCATAGGGACGGAGGACGTAGGCATTGAACACGGAGAACGCCACGGTGACCAGCCCGAGTCCGACGGCAAGCGTGAGTACCGTCGTCGTCAGAAACGCCGGGCTGTGACGAAGGCCACGCCACGCGTAGCGCAGGTCCTGGACGAGATGCTCGAGCCACATCCAGGGACTCGTCTCGTGGAACCTTTCCCTGGCGATCGCGACGTTGCCGAAGGCACGACGCGCGGCGTCGCGGGCATCTGTGTGGTTGTAGCCGTCCCCAACCAGGCGATCGGCTTCCAGATCGAGATGAGCCTGGATTTCATCCGAGAAGTCGTCGCGGGTGCGCCGCCAGAATCTACGCATCAGACGGGTTCGAGCTGGGACACGCGCGCTTGGGTTGACATCTCACCTGAGTATCTGCGGCCTTTGGGTCAGACGTCAACCCGTAGGCCCACGGCTGTCCCGGGCGCGATATTATGGAGGCTTGGCTCAGCCACAGCACATCTCTCAGCCGCTGCATGTGGCGTTCCTGGGCTGCGGGTTCATCACCGGGGTGCACAACAGCAATCTCCGATCACTCAGGGGCGAAATCGTGTGCAGTTTCGCCAGCCGCGACAAGGCAAAAGCGGCGGCGTTTTGCGCGCGCTACAGCGGCGTCGAGAGCCACGCCGATTACCGTTCGGCGATCGCCGATCCGCGGGTCGATGCCGTCGTGATTGCCGTACCGCCGCGTTTTCATCGCGATCTCACGCTCGAGGCGCTTGCGGCTGGAAAACACGTGCTCGTCGAAAAGCCGGCATTCCCGCGGATGGCGGACTACGAGGCCGTCCGAGCCGCGAGAGACCGTGCGAGCCGCGTCGTGCTCGTCGGAGAGAACGATCACTACAAGCCACTGGCCGTCACTCTACGACGGCTGCTGGCGGAGGGCTGCATCGGCGAGATGGTGTTTGCGCATTTTGCGACGATCGTCAAGCGGCTCAAGACAGCCGACGACTGGCGCAACGACGAAAGCATGGCGGGCGGGGATGCATTCTTCGAGGAAGGCGTCCACTGGTTGCACATCGCCGGAAGTCTGGGCCCGCGAATCACGACGATTCACGGCTATCGCCCGGCGCCGTCACTGGCCGGACCGGATAAACGCGTCAAGAGCATGATGGTGGCATTCCGGTACGACAACGATGCGGTCGGCGCGCTGTTCTATTCGCGCGAGATCCCGTCGCTGCTGAAGGGGCTCCGGCTCTCGAAGTTGTTCGGCCGCGACGGTATCATCACGTTCGAGTCGAACGGGGCGTTCGTCCTGGCGCGCGGAAAGGGGTTGCCAAAGCTGATCCTGCCTGGATTTCGCGACATCCGGGGGTACCAGGCGATGTACCGTGATTTCGCCCGGTCGATTCGAACCGGGGTGCCGCCGGAGATGAGCCTCGAGCGGGCCATCGAGGATCAGCGGCTCATGGATCAGATTTACGCCAATGCTCCAGGCGAGCAGCTGAAAGCCGGCGGCTGACAGCCAATCCAACATCAGTGATCGATCACTACGACCTCATCATCATCGGCACCGGCGCCGGCGGCGGCACGATGGCGCACGCGCTGTCGGCCAGCGGGAGACGCATTCTCGTCCTCGAGCGTGGAGACGTCGTGCCACGCGAGGAGGAAAACTGGAACCCGGAAGCGGTCTGGAAGCACCTCCGCTACCGTGCCACCGAGCGCTGGCTCGACGGGAACGGCGACACGTTCCTGCCATACACCCACTACGGCGTTGGCGGCAACACGAAGTTCTGGGGAAGCGTGCTCTACCGCCTTCGGCGCGAGGATTTCCTGGCGACCGAGCACATCGACGGCGTCTCGCCAGCCTGGCCAATCACGTACGAAACGCTCGAGCCGTACTACGACCGCGCAGAACTTCTGTATCACGTTCACGGCCAGAATGGCGTAGACCCGACCGAGCCGCCGCGGGGACCGTATCCGTATGCCCCGGTCCCGCATGCCCCGGGCATGGCCGCGATCGTCGAGTCCCTGCGCGATCAGGGCCTGCATCCATCGCCGCTGCCGCTCGGCCTGATCCGCCCGGGTGAAGACAACGGCTGCCGTCTCTGCAACACGTGCAACTCGTTCCCGTGCCGCATCGACATGAAGAGTGACGCAGAGGTGTGCGGCGTTCAGCCAGCGATCCGGCACCCGAACGTCGATATGTGGACCAACGCGTTCGCGCGGCGGCTGATCACCGATCCGGACGGCGCGCGGGTGACGGCGGTCGACGTGCAGCTCAACGGCGAAACACGCCGGGTTGGCGCGTCGCAGTTCGTCGTGTCGTGCGGAGCGGTTAACTCCGCCGCGCTGCTCCTCCGGTCCGCGAACGACGCGCATCGAGACGGCCTCGCCAATTCGTCAGGACTCGTCGGCCGCCGTTACATGGCACATCTGGCGACGATGATGCAGGGCTTCCATCCGCTTCGAAAGAACGACATCGTCTTTCAGAAGACCGTAGCCATCAACGACTACTATCTGCACGGACCCGACTCGAAGTATCCACTCGGCCAGATCCAGTCGCAGGGCCGGACGCACGGCGTCATGGCCCAGACCGTCGTTCCCTGGGTGCCGCTCGGTGCGTACGAGTGGTGGGTCTCGCGCGGCGTGGACTGGCTGGCCATGTCCGAAGATCTACCGCGCCAGGAGAACCGGGTCATGGTCGACGCCAACGGCCAGATTCGCCTGTTCTATCAGCCCAACAATCTGAAGGCTCATAAGCAACTGGTGAAGGAGACGACGAGGATCCTGCATCGGCTCGGCTACTGGAAAGTGATGAAGCACTCGCACCATAGCAAGAACACGACGCATCAGTGCGGCACGCTGGTGTTCGGTCACGACCCGCGCACCTCGGTGCTCGATCAGTGGTGCCGCACGCACGACGTCGAAAACCTCTTCGTCGTCGATGCCTCGTTCTTCCCGTCATCGGCAGCGGTCAATCCGGGCCTGACGATCGTGGCGCAGGCGCTGAGGGTCGCGGACCACATCCTGGAGACGACATGAAGGTGCGATCGTTCAGTCACGTCGGCATCACCGTGTCGGACTTCAACAAGGCTGTGCAGTTCTACTGGGACGTGTTCGGCTGTCCGCTGGTCGGCGTAGCAGACACGCCACCGGAGCGTGTGCGGACGTTCTTCGGCGTCGATGCCCCGCAGCCGCGGTGCAAGATCGGATGGGTCCGTGTTCCCGGCGGTGGCGTCCTCGAGATCTTCGAGTTTCAGCCGCAGCAGCCGCCGGCGCCCATACCGTGGAACCGCGTCGGCCTCACGCACTTCTCGTTCAACGTCAGGAACCTTCCGCGGTGGTACGACTACCTGGTCGGCAAAGGTGTCGAGTGCCTGAGCAAACCGGAGCGCTCGCCGAGAGGCCACTCGTTTTTCTTCGTGAAGGACTTCGACGGGAATCTGATCGAGATGATGGACCTCGGCTACATGTATCACGTGCTCGCCTGGGGCGGTCCGCTGGGTGGCTGGCTGTTTCGCCGCGGGATGTACAAGAAGCACTACGAGCCGGTCAGTACACCTTGATCGCCAGAGGCTCGGGCGGAGCGACGGCATCCTCGATCGTCAGGCGTATGCGTCGCACCGCCAGTGGAGCAAACCGCTCCAGACGCGCGTAGCCGATCGTCGTGCCGCGCGAAAGCTCCCGCCATCCCTCGCCGTTCGATCCCGCAAGCGAGTAGCGTGCGACGTACTGGCCTTTGGTGATGCCCTCCTCCAGCCTGACGATCGACGCCTGCACGTCGCGGCCGAAGTCGACGATGGCTGTCGCCGTCAGCTCGCCGGTGCGCTCCCAGGCGACGCGCGTGCCAGCGGCCAGGTCCACGGCAAACATCTTCGTCAAGCGATCGTGACAGTCGATCAGTCGCGCGACGTCGGTTTCATGGAGCAAGCCGTCTGGCGCCGGTGGCACGTTCAATAGAAGTTTGGAATTGCGCCCGACGGACTGGAAGTACAGATCGATCAGCTGGTCGACGGTTCGCACGCGGGCGTCTTCGGCCGGGTGGTAGAACCAGCCCGGACGGATCGAGGTGTCTGCTTCCGCTGGCCGCCAGACCGACCCTCGCGGATCGCCATGCTGAAGCGCAGCGGTGACGTTGGGGCCGGTCGCGCCGGGGAACGTGACGACCGACGGATCGACGGTCGACCAGTTGGGTTCTCCGGCGATCCCCTTCTCGTTTCCGCACCAGCGCACGTCAGGACCGGCATCGGAGAACATCACCGCGTCCGGCTGGAGCTTTCGCACGAGTGCCCACACGCGCGGCCAGTCGTAGACCTGACGCTTGCCGTTCGGGCCTTCACCGTTCGCGCCGTCGAACCACACCTCTGACAGCGGGCCGTAGCTGCGTCAGGAGCTCGGTGAGCTGATCGCAGTAGAGATCGTTGTAGCGTGGCGAGTCGCCGTAGGCGGGGTTGTTCCGATCCCAGGGCGAGAGATAGAGGCCGGCGCGGAGACCATGCTCCCGGCACGCATCGACGAACTCGCGGACGACATCGCCCCGGCCATCTCGCCAGGGGCTTCTGGCCACGGTATGTGTCGTCGTCTTGCTGGGCCAGAGGCAGAAGCCGTCATGGTGCTTCGCCGTCAAGATCATCGCGCGATAGCCCGCCGCCCGCGCCGTCCGCGCCCACTGCCGCGCGTCGAGCCGGTTCGGGGCAAAGATCGACGGATCCTCCTTCCCGTCGCCCCACTCGCGATTCGTGAACGTGTTCACCCCGAAGTGAAGGAACATCGCGAGCTCTTCTCGCTGCCAGGCCAGCTGTGCGGAGGAGGGCACAGGCCTCGATGGCGGACGGAGGGCGCCTTGCCACGCGGCACGACCAACAGCCAGCGCTGCCGTCGTCGACCGAAGAAACGAACGGCGGGTGATCATTTGACGATCAGCTCCCCGCGCAGGCGAATATCCTTCGAGGAGCTGCCGACCATCACACGGAAGCTGCCAGGTTCGACGACCCAGTTCAAGTGCTGATCGAGCATGCGGAGGTGTTGGTGGTCGAGCGTGAAGCTGACCTCGCGTGACTGCCCCGGCTCGAGCCGCACGCGCTGAAACCCTTTCAGCTCCATGACCGGCCGTGCCACCGACGCAAGCACGTCGCGGATGTACAACTGCACGACCTCATCGCCCGCGACACGGCCGCTGTTCGTGACGGTACAGCGCACGACCGCGGATTCGGCCGACGCGATGTGTGCCGGCTCGATGCGCAATCCTGAATAATCGAAGGTCGTGTAGCTGAGACCGAACCCGAATGGAAAGAGCGGCTGGCCTGTCAGATCCACGTAGTCGTCGCCTCTTCCTGTCGGCTTGTGGTTGTAGTGAAGCGGCAATTGCCCTTCGGCCACCGGGAAGGTGATGGGCAGCCGGCCGGCAGGATTGTAGTCCCCAAACAGCACGTCCGCGATCGCGTGACCTCCCTGCTCGCCCGGATACCAGGCATCGATCACGGCATCAACGCGATCGACCCAGCTCGACATCGTGATCGCACTACCGCCGATCAGCACGACGATCACCCGCTTGCCGGTCGCCGCGACTCGCTGAATCAGCTCCTCCTGACGGCCGGGAAGGCCGAGGCGTGCGCGATCGCGAAACTCGCCTTCTTCGACGCCGGCAACGACGACGGTCACGTCGCTCTGTGCGGCAAGCTTCACAGCCTCGTCGATCTTGTCCTCCCCGTCGTCTTTCACGCCCGCGTCCCACATCAACTTCAACCGCGCGTTGCCCGTGCTCTCGAAATACTCGAGCCTGATGTCCACCACCGACCCTGGCTTCAACGCGACATTGGCGACACGCGTGCCGTACGATTGCTTCCTCCAGTTATCGATGACGAGCCGGCCGTCCAGGTAGAGGCGATACCCGTCGTTGCCTTCGATCGCGATGCGCCGCACACCCTCCGGGGGCACGGTCAGCGTTCCCTTCCAGCGCACCGAATACCAGTCGAACGGAATGCCTCGGCCCGGGGAGTTCAGCGTCCACCGGAAGTCCATCCGGGCGTCCGTCCGCGTGATGCGAGGCGTGCCCTCCAGGCGGTTGTTGTCGAAGTACTCGCCTGTCAGGCCGGCAACGGCCTCAGCCTTCGACGTGGATGCGAGGAAGTCGGATGGGATCACGACGAAGTCGCGGGTCACTCGTCCGGGGCCCGGCGCGTACTGGACCCGCGCTCGCGGCCGGACCGCATCGAGCAGCGTCACCTTCTCGAATCCCGGACCACTGTATCCGCCCAGGCGGCCTTCCATGGCGTCCGAACCAATCACCGCGATCGATGAGATCCCTTTGGTCAGCGGGAGTGTTTGCCGCTCATTCTTCAACAGCACGATTGATGCGCGGGCTGCGTCGCGCGCCAGCGTCCGATGGTTCTCATGACCGGCCGCCCGTTCCGCTTCCGCCGGATCCACGTATGGCTGTTCGAACAGACCGAGCTCGAACTTGACGCCGAGCACGTGCGCCACGGCGATATCAACGATCGACTCGTCGACAAGGCCCTTCTGCACTGCCTCGAGGTAAGGCCGATGTTGAGGCCAAGAGGATTGAAAGACGACATCCAGACCGGCCTCCCATGCGTGCTTCGCCGCAGTGGGGGTATTCGGTTCGGTCATGTGCAGCACGGTGGCGCCACCCGTCGCCGCCGCGTCGGAGATCACGAAACCCTTGAACGACCACTCCCCTCTCAGGAGGTCGGTGAGCAGCCGGCGATTCTGGGTCGCCGGCATTCCATCGACCGAGTTGTACGCGGTCATGACGGACCGCGCACCACCTCGCTCGATGGCCGTCTTGAATGGAGGATAGAAGCGCTCGGCGAGCATCCGCTCGCTGCGATCGATCGGATAGCTGTCGCGGCCGCCCTCGCCCACGTTGGCGACGAGGTGCTTGGGGGTCGTGACGATGTCCATCTTCTCGAACGCTTCGACGAACGCGTCGCCCATCGCTGAGGCCAGGAACGGATCCTCGCCGTAGGTCTCTTCCACTCTGCCCCACCGCACGTCGTCTGCGATGTTGACAACGGGCGAGAGCACCTGCCTGACACCGCGCGTCCGGGTCTCGCGAGCAATTGCCGTCGAGACCCGCCCCACGAGCGCGGCGTCCCACGTCGCTGCCATTGCAATCGCCTGCGGGAACATCGTCGCGCCTTCCCGTGCCAGCCCGTGCACAGCCTCGTCAAAAACGATGATCGGTATGCCCAGCCGTGTCTTCTCGACGAAATACCGCTGAATGGCGTTGATGCGCTCGGCGTGCGCTCGCGCGGCAACGCGAGCCGGCACATCGTCCGGATCCGCGCCGGCTCGTCGGGGCGCGGTGGAGATCTGCAGACCGAACACGCCCTTGCTGTAATCGTGGGACGGGTCGTCGAGGTCGCCGGGAATCATGAACAGCTGCCAGAACTTTTCCTCCAGCGTCATCCTGCCGAGGAGATCCCGGACACGCTGCTCGACGGGAAGATCGGCGTTCCGGTACGGCAGGGGGCCCGCCGGTTGTGCGGCGACCAGAGACAGCGCCAGAACAAGGACGGCGAGCAGTTCGAGGCCAGAGGGCCGCAGACGCATCAATCCTCCGCGAGGTGGAGTTTACCGATCCTCCCGGCAATCTGGTATCCTTCGCGCGCTTCGGCTCATGTAAGGAGTGCTCCCGTGAACATTACACGCCGTCAATTCGTGTCGACCTCATCGCTCTCGTTGGCTGCCGTCGGCCTGACTCGCATGCCGCTGTTCGGCCAGACGCCAGCCGGCCAGACGCCAGGCGCCCAGGCACCGCCAGCGACCAAGTTCGAAGAGATCAGGCGCGGCGTCGGTATTTTCACCGGAATGGGCGGAACGATCGGCTACCTGATCAACGCCGATGGCGGAATTGCCGTCGACAGCCAGTACATGCAGACCGCCGAGATCTGCGTGGCGGGTTTGAAGCAGAAAGTCCCGAAGGGTCTGGAGCTTCTCATCAACACGCATCACCATGGCGACCACACGGGCGGTAATCCAGCGTTCAAAGGCTTCGCCAAGAAGATCGTCGCGCACGAGAACTGCGTCGCCTGGCAGCGGAAAGTCGCGGAGCAAGCCAACAACGCGGCGCAACAGGTGTATGCGGACGCGACGTTCACCGACACATGGCAGGTTGACTTCGGCGGCGAGTCGATTCTGGCGCGGCACCACGGCCCGGGCCATACGAGCGGCGATGCCATCATCTTTTTCAGCAAGGCCAACGTCGTGCACGGCGGTGACCTGCTCTTCCGTCGCGTCCACCCACGAGTGGACGGTCCCGCGGGTGCGTCGGTGGTCAACTGGGTCAGCACGCTCGACAAGATGGCGTCCGGCCATGAAAACGACACCGTCTTCATCTTCGGTCATGGCAAGGACGGTGTGGTGCTCGGCAAGAAGGCGGACGTCACCTACTTCCGCGACTACCTCACGGCCGCCCTCGATCAGGTCCGCAGCGGCATGAAGGCGGGACAGACCAAAGAGGAGATTGCGAAGACTCCGTCCCTCAAGGGCTTCGAGGATGTCGTGCAGATAAACCCGCGCATCGCGTTGGCCGGCGTGCTGGAAGCGGCGTACGACGAGCTATCGAAGAAGTAGCGGCGCATTTTCATGCCGACCAACGCTCGGGTGGCTGATGCTCCGCTCGCCGAGTTCACGGTCAAGGCGGTCGTCGCCGGGGTGGTCCTCGGGATCATCTTCGGCGCGGCCAACGCCTACCTCGGGCTGAGGGTCGGCCTCACCGTTTCGGCTTCCATCCCCGCCGCGGTCATGACCGTCGCGCTCTTCCGGTTGTTCCGCGCGCGCGGCACGATCCTCGAAGCCAATCTTTCTCAGACGATCGGCTCGGCCTCGACATCGCTGGCCAGCGGGACGATCTTCACGATCCCGGCGCTGTTCATGTGGAACATGGCGCCACCGTACCTGCAGGTGGTAGTCCTCGCCTATCTCGGCGCCATTCTCGGCCTCGCCGCGATGATTCCCCTGCGGCGGTTGCTGATCGTGCAGAGTCACGACGAGCTGCCCTTTCCCGAAGGCAAGGCGTGCGCCGAAGTGCTGCGCGCCACGGTGGGAGGATCATCCGCGAGTGCGTGGATCTTCCGGGGCATTGCGCTCGGCGCTGCCGTCAAGCTCGCGGTCTCGCTCCTGTTTCTGACACCCGGCAACGTGCACGCGCTGTTGCCGGTCGTCCCCAAGGCGGAGCTGGCGCTCGAACTCGCGCCCGCTCTCCTCGGCGTGGGCTTCATCCTTGGCTACAAGCAGTCCGGCGTGCTCGTCGCCGGATCGCTCCTCTCGGCAGTCGTGCTGACGCCCATCATTGCGCTCACCGGCGCGGCGCTGGTCGCGCCACTCGCGCCCGAGCCCACGAGGCTCGTGGCCGACATGACGGCGAACGAGATCTGGGCCCGTTACGTGCGCTACGTCGGTGCCGGCGCCGTTGCGGCCGGCGGCATCATCACCGTGCTGCGCGCACTGCCGACGATGGCCGGCGCTTTTCTGGCGGTGACGCATGGGATGACGCGCCGCGGTTCGCAAGCTCGATGCCGCGCGGACGCCGGATACGGATCGCGATCTGCCTCCCCTCTTCGTCATCGGCGCCATCGTGCTCGTCGTCGCCATTCCTGCGCTCGTGCCTGGCGTCTTCGCCGGAAATATGAGCCCGCTTCAGCGCGCGGTGTGCGCGGCCGGCGTTGGACTCTTCGGCGTGCTCTTCGTCGCCGTCGCCGCCCGTATCGTCGGTATCGTCGGCGTATCGTCGCAGCCGACCTCAGGAATCACGCTGATCACGCTGCTCGGTGTCGCGTCGATTTTCGCGGCTGCCGGGTGGACCGACCCAGCTGCGCGCGCAGCGGTTCTGACCGTCGGAACAATCGTGGCGGTTGCCGCTTCGAAGGCCGGAGACATCTCGCAGGATCTGAAGACCGGTTATCTCGTCGGTGCGACCCCGGCGCGGCAACAGTTCGGCCAGCTCATCGGCGCGTCTTTCGCCTGTTGGGCCGTGGCCGGAACCGTGATCCTGCTCGGCTCGGTCTACACGTTCGGTTCGCGTGACATCCCGGCGCCGCAGGCGACGCTGATGAAAACAATCATCGAAGGCGTGCTCGCCGGGGCGTTGCCGTGGGGCCTCGTGCTGTCGGGTGCGGGACTCTCGATCGTGGCGCTGCTGTGCAGCGTGTCGCCGCTGGCCTTTGCGATCGGCGTCTACCTGCCGCTCGCAACCATGGCCGCCATTTTCCTGGGCGGGTGCGTACGGGCGCTGACCGAGCGCGGAGGCAAGCGGGACGAGACTGCGGCAGGCGTCGACCCAGGCATTCTCGCGGCGTCAGGGCTCGTCGCGGGTGAAGGCCTCGCGGGCGTCCTGGTTGCGGGACTCGTTGCCGCGCAGCTCGTGCCGCGAAGCATGAATCCGCGGCTCTCAGGCACGCCGGGCGATATCGCTGTCCTGGCAATGCTTGCGATCGTTTGTCTATTCCTCTATCGCGCTGCGCGAAGCCAGGCGCAGCCGTCCCAGTAGCCGTCGCCTTCACATCTGGCGTCAGACGATGACTCGGTGAAATGATCGTGCGCGTAGTCAGCTATGACCACAAGGGGGTGGACGAACGATAGCGGGCCGCTCGTCGGCATGGGCTGCATGCGCCTCTCGACCGATCCGGATCGGGACGACGCGCGCGCAGCCGGCGTCCTGCACGCCGCGTTTGATGCCGGGATCAATTTCCTCGATACCTCGGATGCGTACTGCCGGGACGACTCGGAGACAGGCCACAACGAGCGGCTCATTGCGCGTGCACTCTCATCGTGGACGGGCGATCGTTCGCGAATCGTCGTTGCAACCAAAGGCGGGCTGACCCGCCCGCAGGGCAACTGGATCCCTGACGGACGCGCAAAGCATCTGATCGAGGCGTGCGAGACCAGCATGCGCGCGCTCGACGTTGCACGCATCGATCTCTATCAATTACACGCCCCCGATCCTCGAACACCATTCGCGACGACCATTCGCGCGCTGGACGCTCTGAGGCGCGACGGCCGCATCGAACGGATCGGCCTCTGCAATGTCAACCTTGGACAGATCGAGGAAGCGCGCCGCATCACCGAGATCGCGGCGATCCAGGTCGAGCTGAGCGTCTGGGACGACGGAAGCATCCTGTCGGGCGTGGCGGGCTACTGTGTGAAGCATGGCCTCCTGCTGATCGCTCACAGGCCGCTCGGTGGCCACAAGAGACGGCGGCGCACGCTTTCAGATCCGGCGCTCGCCGCGGTTGCGGCACGGCACGAGGCGTCGCCTGCCGAGATCGCGCTGGCATGGCTCAAAGATCTGTCCTCCCACGTTCTTCCGATTCCTGGCCCGACGCGCGTGGAGACGGCCCGTTCGGCAGCACGCGCTCAGACGATCCTCTTGACCAACGAAGATCGCGATCGGCTGGACGAGCGGTTCCCCGCGGGTCGGACGCTTCGTCTGGGCGAGCCCCGCGCACTCACTCCGCTCCGTACTGACGGCGAGGTCGTGCTCGTGATGGGTCTGCCTGGCGCCGGCAAGAGCACGTTCGCACGGACGCTCGTGGCCGACGGATACCATCGGTTGAACCGCGACGAGGCAGGCGGATCGCTCGCCGATTTGCTGCCAGCTCTCGATCGCTCCATCGCCTCCGGCATCACTCGCATCGTCGTCGACAACACCTATGTGTCGCGGAGGGCGCGAGCGAGTGTCGTCGGCGCCGCACATGCGCGCGGCCTGCCGGTTCGTTGCGTCTGGCTGTCGACCAGCATCGAAGAGGCGCAGATCAATGCGGTGCAACGCATGCTGTCGCGGTACGGAAGGCTGCTGACGCCAGAGGAAATGCGCACGGTGACCAGGCGGGACGTGTCGGCGTTTGGTCCAGGCGTGCAGTTTCGCTATCAGCGGGACCTCGAGCCGCCAGGCTCGGACGAAGGATTCGCCCACATCGATGTCGTGCGCTTCCATCGCGTGCGCGATCCCGTTTACTCGAACAAAGCGCTGATCGTGTGGTGCGATGGCGTGCTGATGCGCAGCCGGTCCGGACATCGAGCGCCGCGCGCCGAGAATGACGTCGAGATCATCGAGCATCGTGCGGAGAAGCTCCGCCGCTTTCAGGACGAGGGCTGGACGTTGCTTGGCCTGTCGTGGCAGCCGGAGATATCCGCAGAAACGATCGATGCGCAGCAGGTAGCGGCGGTGTTCGCGCGACTGCGCGAGCTCACCGGACTGGCGATCGAGATTGAGTACTGCCCGCATGCTGCTGGACCACCGGCATGCTGGTGCCGCAAGCCGCTACCGGGACTCGGCGTCGTTTTCATCGAACGTCACAAGCTCGATCCATCGCAGTGCATATATATCGGCAACGGTGTACAAGACCCTGGTTTTGCGCGTCGCCTCGGATTCCAGTACAACGACGCGACAACGTTTTTGTAATTGCGTCGAGACTTGCGAAAAAAGTCGACGAAGAGAGGCTTAAGGATGAGATGGCAACCGCGCGCAATGGTGTATAGATGAGGGGACTCACGAACCGAATCGGGTCCGCCATGCAACCGGGTTTTCGCACACTCGCGCGCGCCAGACGACCGGACGCGTTGGAAACGCTGTTCGCCGACGAAACGGCTGTCGCACCACCGCGGCCGGACGCGCCACAAGCCCCTCGTCCAATCGAGGTTGTCGCGCCTCGTCCAATCGACGACCTCGATCTGCAACTCTTCGCTGAGGAACGTGTCTCGCCACCAAGGCCTTCGCGTCGTGTCAGTTGGCCCACGATCTCGGGATCGTCACCGTATGTCGTCGCACTGCTCGTCGCGCTGTTCACCGTTGCGTCGCCGTTGCTTCTATCGCAGCGGACGGAGCCAGAACGTTCAGATCCGCTGACGGTCGTTGCACAACAGGCGAGTGGCGTCGCACCCTCGATACCGGACCTGCCGGTGGCCACGACGTCCGAGGCGATCGTCGAGCCGTCTGCACCGCCACCGTCCGCGCCGAGCGCTGCGCCGGCTGCCCGGAGTTCGACATCGCGCCCGCCGGCCAAGCCGGCAGCGGAGAAACCCGTCGCAACGAAGCCCGTAGCATCGAAGCCAGCAACGCCGCCACCATTTCGCGAACCCAATCGCGCGCCACTCACGAGCACGCCGACGAAGTCGCTGGCATCCGTGCCGGCTGCCGCCGCAGCCGGCGGCCGTGATACCGGTCTTACAGCCGGCAACGAGGTCGGTGGAAACGCTGGGCACGCTGCCCGTCTCGCTCGTGGCGCCGCCGGCTCCGCCTCCTCCCGCCGTGGATGCGCGGCCTCGGGGACCTGTAGCGGAGGGGATTGACGAACGGGCGGGCGTGCTTGCGACGCTTCGGCGATACGAGGCGGCCTACAGCGCGCTCGATGCGCGCGCCGTAAGAACAGTGTGGCCGTCGGTCAACCAGGGCGCCTTGAGCCGCGCGTTCGAGAGTCTGGCGGTGCAGAACATCCGACTGGGCAACTGCGCGGTGACCGTCCGCGCGCCGACAGCTCGCGCCATCTGCGCCGGCACCGCGACATGGGTTCCGCGGATTGGTGGCGGGAAACCGCGCGAGGATCGACGCACGTGGACCTTCTCGCTGGCGCAACGCGATCAGTCGTGGTCAATCGTCAGCGCAGAAATGCGGTGAGCTGACAGCCGCCTGCCGTCAGCGCTCATTCATATCGCAACGCCAGAATCGGATCGATTCGGCTCGCCCTGTGTGCGGGGATGAGCCCTGCTGCCGCCGAGACCACCGTCAACACCAGCATTGTCCAGCCCGCGATCCAGGGATCGTGCGGTTCAATGCCGTACAGCTGCGTGGACACGAACTGCCCGAGCGCGAGCGCGGACGGAATGCCAACGGCGAGGCCAATGGCGAGCAGCACGAGTACTTCCCGCATCACCAGCCAGATCACGAGTCCAGGCTGTGCGCCGAGCGCCAACCTGATTCCCAGCTCCTTCTTGCGGCGCGCCACGACGAAAGCCATCACGCCGTAGAGACCGATGGACGCCAGCACGGTCGCCAGGAGCCCGAAGCCGGCGGACAGCAGGGCGATCAGGCGATCGGTCAGCAGCGTTTCGTCGAGTTGTGACTCGAGCGTCTTCAGCTGGTAGACAGGCATCGCCGAGTCGAGCTGACGAACCTCGTTGCGGATCGTGTTGTAGGACGCGGATGACGAGGTCAGCGTCCGGACGTAGAACGCCACACCGCGGCGGCCCCAGTTGGGCACGAAGACCTGGCGGCGAACACCCTCACGCGGACCTTCGTAGAGCGAGTCCGCCACCACGCCGACGATCTCGATCGTCAACTTCGTGTTCGGGCCGCCGCCCCATCCGAGCCGCTTGCCGATTGCGCTGTTGCCCTTGAAGAAATGCTCCGCGAACCGCCGGTTGACGATCGCGACGGTCGCCTGTTCTTTGAGGTCCATCTGGGTGAAATCGCGGCCTTCGAGGAACGGGATCTTCATCGTCTCGAAGTATCCGGGCGAGAGCGAGTTCATGAACGCCTGCATGTCCTCGCCGTCGGCCGCGCGGTGACCCTCCACCGACATGCTGCTGTCCCATTCGCTGCCCGACAGAATCGGCACGGCGGCCAGCGCAGCAGACTTCACGCCGGGCGACGAGCGCAGGCGGGCGAGCAATGCGTCGTAGAACTGGACCGTTCGCTGCTCGGTGTAGCCGCTCAGGTCCGGCGACAACTGGAACGTCACCAGGTTGTCGAGCTCCACACCGGTGTCGGTGGTCCGCAGGTTCTGCAGGCTGCGGACGAACAGGCCGGCGCCGAACAGAAGCAGGAAGCTCAGCGCCACCTGCAACGTGACCAGGCCTTTTCGCAGGAACAGCGATCCCGTTCCGCCGGCGATCGACCCGACGGTGTCTTTCAATGTCGTCCACGGATCGGGCCGGCTCGCGCGCAGCGCTGGCAACAGGCCGAAGATGATGCCGGTCGCGAACGTGAGCACGAGCGTGAAGGACAGGATCCGCAGGTCAGGACGGGCACTTATCAGGAGTGGGGAGCCTTCGACGGGAATCAGCGCCAGCAATCCTCGGGTCAGGACCATCGAGATCGCGAGGCCGGCCACACCGCCGATGAACGACAGCACCAGGCTCTCGACGAGCAACTGCCGAACGAGCTGCCGGCGTGATGCGCCGAGCGACAGACGTACTGCGATCTCTCTCTGACGCAAGAATCCGCGCGCGATCAGCAGGTTCGCAACGTTTGCGCAGGCGATGAGCAGCACCAGGCCGACCATGCACATCAACACGACCAGCGCAGTCGAGAAATCGTTGCGGATGCCGGAAAAACCCATCGCGGCTCCGGTGACGAGCAAGCGGCCCTTCATGAACTGCTCGCGTGAGTAGGCGGACCAGTCTTTCGCCGCGGGCAGCGTCATTTCGTGCGCGCGAATCTGTGTGAAGAGACCCTGCAGGGGGGCTTGTGCAGACTCGACGGTGTACCCGGGCTTGAGACGGCCGAACACCTGGATCCAGCGTGCGCGGCGATCGTCCATGCGCAGCCAGGTCCAGTCCGGCGCCATCATCGGCTTCATCTGCACCGGCACGCGAATCTGCGGCGATTGCGCCGGATCGATTCCAGCGAAGCCCTGTGCCGAGACGCCGACGATCGTCATCGGAAAGTTGTTGACGAGGATCTTCTTGCCGACGACGCCAGGATCCCTGGCGAACCGGCTGACCCAGTAGTCGTACCCGAGCACCACCACTGGATGCCCCTGATACGTCTGGTCGTCTTCCTGAGAGTTGAACACACGGCCGATGGCCGGCTTCACTCCGAGCATCGTGAAGAAGTTGCCGGACACCATCTCGGCCTGCACGCGCTCCGTCTGGTTGTCGACGCTCACCGACGCTTCGATGAGGCGGCGGCACAGCACCTCGGACAGCGGCTCCGCCCGCTGCTGATAGTCCTGATAGATGGGATAGGAGTGCATCCGCATGCCCATGTTGCTGCCGTTGTGCGGGCCCTGCTGGTAGAGCATCACGAGCTGCTCAGGTGCAGCCACAGGCAGCTTGCGCAGCAGGATCTGGTCGATCAGCGTGAATATCGCGGTATTGGCCCCGATGCCGAGCGCCAGCGACAGAATCGCGACGCTGGCAAACAACGGGTTGCGGCGAAGACCACGCAAGGCAAGGCGGAGATCGGATGTCGAATTCATGTTCATTGTTGGACGGACAGAAGTGCTCGTAGGTTGCTTAGGGGAGAAACGTGCGACGTGAGGTGGCGACGTGCCTCACGTGCCACGTGCGACGGGCACACGTGCGACGATGCGACGTGGCGGCCGGTGCTCAGTGCGATTAGATGGGGAGAGGACGAAGGACCAGGAAGGGTGACAGGGCCAACCACAGTTGGCCCTGTCATGGACTGCGATCAGTGGCCGGCGGATTTCCTGCGCAGGCCGAAGCAGGCGACCCCGATCCCGAGCAGCGCGAGCGTCGCAGGTTCGGGAACTTGAGTATATCTGGCCCCGGATCTCGCCACCACCAAACTGAGTAGTGTGGAAATTGATGTAGGACAAGCCGCCCAGAATACTCGGCAACTGAGTGGCCAGCTTCGTATTCTGCCCTTCGAGCGCATCCCACGTTCCAGTAACCATCCCGCCGACTCCGTTCGCGAACGGTGTGACGACAACGTTGTTGGGATTGTTGTCGTTGAACGGTGAGCCAATGAAGCCCCAGACCACGCCAGCGTTGGTGCCTGGGCCACCAGTCGCCCCGAGCATGGATGTGTGCGTTAGCAGATTGTCCAGCCGTGTCGGGCGTCTGAGAACCCGTGAAGTCGAGGCCGAAGATTGTGGCCTCGAACGTCAGCGCCGTTTGCGCGTCGTTCAAAACGAACGAGGCGAACCCGGTTGCCGTTGACGCGTTCGGCGGATTCTCCTGCGCGCCGGTCAGGGTGGCGGTAAACAGAATCGGCGCAGCAATCGCCACACGACTCATCGCCACGATCACGAGGGGAACCAAGACAAGAGTCCGGAAGCGGAACATAAGCCCCTCCCCAATCACAAACGCCTCGCTTATGTGCAAGGCTCGTGAAATCCACTGTGATCCATAGCAAACGCGTGAAAAATTGGCAATACACTAAACGTGTCAAATCAAAAAATTTTGCACATTTCCTTCTTCGTAAATTCCGGATAGTCGCTCAACGAGAAGACTTCCGACGATCCGATGAGGTCATGAAAACGCGACTTCTGCTAAGCTGAGGTTGCTTCCGGAGGACAAACACCGTGCGCACGACTCGCCTGCTCTTGATTCTTTCGCTCCTCGTAATTTCGATTTTCGTTAGTCTGCCGCTTTCCGCTCAGTCCAACCGGCCAACCATTGCGGTGCTCAACTTCGAATTCGGGTCGGTGCAGCAGTGGTGGAGTGGCAACCAGGACATCGGCACGGGGATCTCCGACATGCTCGTCGACGAGCTCGTCAACGGCGGCAGCTTCCGAGTGATTGAACGGAAGCAGCTCGATGCGATCATGGCGGAACAGAATCTCGCGCAGAGCGAGCGCGCGGATCCCAGCGCGAAGACGGTCGCGCAGATCGGCAAGCTGCTCGGCGCGCGGTACATCGTCACTGGATCGGTCACCAAGTTCGGTACCGAAAACAGCAACAAGAGCATCAGCGGCGGCGGGTGGGGCAGCAAGTATGGCGTCGGCAGCGTTGGCACGGCAAAGGGCAAGGCCAACGTCGCGATCACCACGCGAATCATCGACACCACGACCGGCGAGATCATGGCGAGCGCGAAAGGTGAAGGCACGTCGAAGCGGAGCGGGCTGCTCCTCGCAGGCAGCGGAGGCGGCGCCGCGGGCGCCGTGGGCAGCATCGAGTTCGGCTCATCCGGCTTCCGTGACACGATTCTCGGCGAAGCCACCGAGATCGCCGTCAAGGAAACGGCGGGTAAGCTGGTCGCCGCCAAATCCCGCTTGCAGTAGACGCGGCTCGACTCGCAGCCGCGGTTCCATCCTGCACTCGCGATGACCGAGCGCGAACGCGGCGGTCATATCATCAATGACCGACGCGAACGCGGCCACCCATCGCAACGTCATTCCGGGAGCGCGCATTCATGCACCGATGAGTGCGCGCTCCCCTCACGAACCCCACCGCATCGCCACCCCCCTCGAGCTCTTGTTCGATCTGGTCTTCGTCGTCGCCATCGCGCAAGCCGCGAACGGCCTGCATCATGCGATTGCGGGCGCGCATGCGTTCGAGGGACTCATGGGCTACCTGATGGTGTTCTTCGCCATCTGGTGGGCGTGGATGAACTTCACGTGGTTTGCCTCCGCCTACGACTGCGACGACGTGCCGTACCGACTGGCGGTGTTCGTCCAGATTGCCGGCGCGCTGATTCTCGCAGCTGGCGTACCGACGATGTTGGAGAGCCGCGAACCGAATCTCGCGACCCTCGGCGGCTACGTCGTCATGCGTCTGGCCGTCGTCGGTCAATGGCTGCGCGCCGCGGCGTCCGATCCCGAGCGTCGCACCACCGCGCGACGATACGCGTTGGGGATTGCTCTTCTGCAAGTCGCGTGGGTCGGCATGCTGTTCGTGCCGCACCTCTGGGTTCCGGGTTTCCTCACCTTCGCCGCGTTGGAGCTCCTCGTCCCTGTATGGGCGGAGCGCTACAACCCCACGACGTGGCATCCGCATCACATCGCCGAACGCTACGGCCTTCTGACGATGATCGTGCTCGGCGAGTCAATCCTCGCGGCGACCGTCGCCGTCCAATCAGCCTTCGCGTCAGGCGATCCGACCTCGGGGCTGACCCCGCTGATCGTTGGCGGCCTCCTGATCGTGTATTCGCTGTGGTGGATGTATTTCGATCGTCCGGTTCACGACTTGCTCACCAGTTTGCGTAAAGCGATCGTCTGGGGCTACGGCCACTACCTGGTTTTCGCGTCAGCCGCCGCCGTCGGTGCCGGACTGGCCGTCTCGGTCGACTACGCGACGCATCACGCGAAGATCGACGCGGTCACCGCCGGAGCCGCCGTCGCGATACCGGTCGCTGTCTATCTGGTCTGCCTCTGGTTTCTGCACGACCGTCCGGAATACGGCTGGACCCGGGCGCTCGGACCGATCGCGGCCGTGCTCATTCTGCTCACACCGTTCACGGGACAGGCCGTGCTGCTCACCGGAGTGATCCTGGCGTCGCTCGTCGGGCTGAAGCTGATCGTCCGCAATCGCCAGCTTCGTCTGCTCGAGCGTTAGTTCGGTCGCCGATCGCCTGCGCCCGCAAGCGCGGCACATGCTCGATATCTACCTCCAGAAACGCGTGACGGCTCGGCGGCTGTCAGTGTAGCCGAGGGCTGTTCGAATTGTCGGAATTCCCGAGGTCAGAGGAATCGACTTCAGGAAATCGATGTCAGCGCATCGAGAAGAGGATTGACAACGTTCCGTTGCTGTCCACCGAACACGTTCCAGGACTGCACGACGGCGACGATATCGCGCGAGGGAATCACGAACAGAAACTGTCCGCCGAATCCCCGGCCCGCCCACACGTCGGCACCATTTCGTGCCGTGAGCCACCACTGATAGCCATAGTCCCAGCCCGGGGCGACACTCTTCGCATGCCGCGTCGTCGCCGCGCGGACCCATGTCGCCGGCAGAACTCGCGTGCCATTCCACATACCGTCGCGCAGGTAGAGATAGCCAATCCTGGCGAGATCCTCGGATGACAGATACAGACCGCCCTCGGTGTCCGGATGCCCGGTCGGAGTCTTCTTCCAGTGAAAGTCCTTGATCCCGATTGGTTTGAACAGGTGCGCGTTCGCGTATTCGTCGATGAACTGCCCGGTTGCCTTTCTGATAATCCCCGAGAGCAGCTGGCTGCCGCCGCTGTTGTAGACCCACTTCGTTCCTGGATCGGCATCCATTGGCTGACTCAGCGTGAACTCGATCCAGTCCTTGCTGACCTCGAGTTGATACGTGGTGTTGGTGGCATCGAGTGGCCGATCCGACTCATGCCACTCGATACCCGACCGCATGGTCAGGACGTCGTCGAGGGTCGCTTTACGCAGGCGAGGGTCGACACGGGAGAGATCGCGATCCTGGAAAAAGGTCAGAAAAGGGACGTCGAGGCGCGCGATCTCGCCACGGCCGAGCGCAATGCCGATGATCGTGGCCGCCACGGACTTCGTGACCGACTGCAGCGTGTGCACGTCGCGACCCTGGTAGTACGGATGCCAGTTCGGATGGTAGTAGTTGAACTCGTGCATCCTTGACTGGTCGGTGCACCCCTCACCGCAGCCGAGCGGACCAGTGTGGCCGCGGCTGATCTCCCCATAATCGCGGACGTACCGCTTGTTGACGACCGCATGGCCGTTGCGGATCACGAGCATCCGATCGATGTTTCCGTAGACGCCGCTGGCAATGTCGCGATCGAGCGCGTCGAAGGGGGCCGCGGCAAGCCCCTGCGATTCGGGGGTCGCCGCAGGCCAGGAGGCGGATGGCCATACAGCAGGCGGCTGCGCCGTTGCTGCAAACGATGCAATGGCGACGAATCCAATCGCGACGACACGCGTGAGCGTCATCCGGGCATCATAGCCATCTACGCGGCAGAATGCCGATTGCCTGTGACAGAACGCTGCCGCTCGTGCTCGACTCGCCGGGTTCGGTTCGCCGCTAACTCGATTCGTTTCGGATCGTTGAAGAGACCGGGGCCTACCTGGCTGCGAAACGCTCGGCGGCGCGCGCTTTGGCTCTGGCGGCCCACTCCTCGCGGTCACGCGGCGGTGCAGACGTCACCAGGGAATCGATCAGCTGGCGGGCAACCGCCGAGACATCTTCGACCGCCTTGCTGAAGATCGCTTCGTTCGCATGTGAGGGCTTCGTAAACCCCGACAATTTTCGAACGAACTGGACGGCCGCGGCCTGAACCTCCTCATCAGTAGCGGGAGGGTCGAAGTTGAAGAGGGTACGAATGTTTCGGCACATACCTTCATTTTACCCACCTGACAGGTTCCTCAGCTCGTCCGCAGGACCTTCAACGGATCGAGACGCGAGGCGCGGATGGCCGGCATCAGGCTCGCGAGCAGAGACACCATGAGCAACCCGCCCGCCACCGACGCGAGCGTCAATGGATCCGAAGCGCTGACCCCGTATAAGAGCTTTTCCAGGAGCTTTCCAGATGCCAGCGCGGCCACCGTCCCCACCGCGACGCCGATGATTGCCGGAGTCATGCCCTCGAGCACCACGAGCCGCAGAACTTCCGGCGTCCCTGCTCCCAACGCAGTTCTGATCCCGATCTCGCGGCTACGGCCCCGGACGATGTACGACAGGACGCTGTAGATGCCGACGGACGCGAGGGTGAGTGCAACGAATGCGAAGAGTCCCAGCAGGACGGCACTGAACCGCTGGAACGTCAGCTTCGTTTCGAGCACGTCGCTCATCGTCCGCACCCGCTGAACCGGCTGCTCTGGATCGATCGCGCGGACCACACCGGACGCGGACTGCGCGATCGACATCGGCGGAACGGCTGTCCTGACCACGATCGAAAGGCCGCTCCAGTCTCGTTCCCTCGAGTACCTGGTACACGGTCGGCTGCGCTGCGCTGGCCAGCTCACCCTGCTTGACGTCGCCGACGATGCCGATGACGGTCTTCGTGACCGTCCTCGATTCCAGCGGCAAGGTGATACGCCGGCCGACGGGATCCTCGTCTCGCCAGAGCAGTTTGGCAGCGGAGCGGCTCACGAGCAGCACCTCGACGTCGCCGGTAGCAATGTCACGGCCAGCCAGGATCGGGATGCTCATCGCGCGAACGTATCCGGGCAGGATCTTGCGAACCTCGACCGTCGGCTGATCGCGGGGCAGCAGCTCGGCATGTCCCTCGAGAACGATCGGCTGGACCGAGCCAAGCTGCGACGGCAGATCGTCGATCGCGCCGGCAGCCTCGACGCCCGGGAGCGCTCGAACGCGCTCCAGGAGCGTGTCGAAGAATGCCGTACGTTTCGCTGGTGACTCGTAGCGCGTTTCCGGCAGCGCCACGTCCATGGTCAGCACATTCCGTGGATCGATTCCGGTATCGACGCTTCGCAGCGCAGCGAGGCTGCGAATCATGACACCGGCGCCCATGAGCAGAACGAGCGACAGGGCAACCTCGCAGATAATCAGGACACGCCGCGTCCGCAAACCGACGCCCGCGTCATTCCGGCCGCCCTCTTTGAGCGCACCGTTGAGATCCACCCCGCCTGCGCGAAGCGCCGGCAGAGCGCCCGCCAGAACACCGGTGAGTATCGAGACCGCCGCAACGAACAT
Source organism: uncultured Acidobacteriota bacterium (assembly GCA_963784195.1). Lineage (GTDB taxonomy): Bacteria > Acidobacteriota > Vicinamibacteria > Vicinamibacterales > 2-12-FULL-66-21 > CAVQAH01. The sequence continues at coordinate 1,025,631 of CAWARA010000020.1, forward strand.
CAGGACTCGTCCGTCGAGCGTGATCTCGTCGGCGCGCGGCAGCTGATCGGCCAACAGTTGAGTTCCCGCCGAAAGGCTGGCTCGAGCCAGTATCAGCCCTGCGACCCCACCTGCGGCTGACAGCAGAAGCGACTCGACGAGCAGCTGCTGGAAGACACGCGCGCGGCCCGCACCCAGCGCGGCTCTGATCGCGATCTCCTTGCTTCGGCCGAGCGCGCGCGCGAAGAGCAGGTTGCCAACGTTCGCGCAGGCGATGAGCAGCACGAGGGCGACCGCGGCCAGCAGCATCACCAGCGGCATCCGGACGTCCCCGACGATGAGCTCCTGCAGCGGAATCACCGTCGCGCCCCAGCCGGCGTTCTCCTGCGGATACTGCTGCTCGAGCCGCGTCGAGATCAGATTCATTTCTGCGATAGCGGCAGACACTTGGACATCCGGCTTCAGTTTGGCGACGACCTGCGCGTTGTGATTCTCACGGACGGCGCGTTCGGCGTCGGTGTACGCGAGCGGGACGAGGATGTCCCTGCTCGCCGCACCCCACGACGCAATCGAAAAACGAGGCGGCAACACGCCGACGATCGTGTAGGGTTCGCCGTCGAGCGTCAGCGTCCGGCCGACTGCTTCCCCGCCACCCAACCGGCGCTTCCAGAAACCATCGCTGACGACGGCGACATGGCCACGCCCCGGAGAATCCTCATCGGGCAGAAATACGCGCCCCTGCGCCGCATTCACGCGAATGACCTCGAAGAAGCCGGCGCCGACGGCGGCCGCAACCAACGCTTCAGGATTGCCAAGGCCGGTGAGCGTGAACTGGCGGAAACGGTAAATCGCCATGCGCTCGAAGAGCTTCGCATCGCGCTCCCAGTCGTAGTAGTTCGCGGGAGACACCGGGAACGTCGGCATATCGGGAAACGCACTTTGCGGAGGAACGTGAAACAGGCGCACGAGGCGATCGGGCTGCTCGTAGGGCAGCGGCCGGAGCAGGACGGCGTTCACGATGCTGAAAATCGCCGCATTGGCACCGATGCCCAACGCGAGGACGGCAACAACCGCCAGCGTGAACGAGGGCGCGCGGGACAAAACGCGGAGGCCATAGCGAAGGTCAGCCGTAATTGTGCGCAACACTGGATCTCCCGAGGCGTGTAATTGGGAATCGACGACGGCCGCCCGCGTTCGCGGCGGCGACGCGAGGCAGCGCAGCGTCTGACGCCAGAGCCACCGCCGTGCACGTCGCGGCGATGCAGACGCGCGCGCCTGAAACTCTTCGACCAGATCGCCGACGATGAAGTCATGCCACTCGGACGAGAGACGTCGTGAGAGAAGCCACAACGCCAGGCGCGGAGGCGTCGTCACCGTTCCCCCAGGCGCGTCTCGAGACCCTCGGCCATTGAGGTAAGGGCGCGATACGCCTGACGCAGCGCCGAGAGCCCCGCGGGCCGCAGCGCGTAGAACTTCCGGCGTCTGCCTCCGCGCTGGGGAGTCGGTTCGCCCACCCACGATCGCAACAGTCCCTTGGTTTCCAGCCGATCCAGCGTTGTGTACACCGCATTGATGGAAACGTCCCGGCCAGACCGCAGCTCGATCTCCTGACGGATCGCCGCCCCGTATGCGTCGTCGGAGAGCCGAAGCACACCGAGGAGGACGAGCTGTTCGAAATCGCCGAGTACCGGGTGTTTTGGCTTAAACCACATTGTGGGTGATATGCGTCAGGTAACTTGGACGGAAGAACCGTGAAAAGGGTTGCATGCGGCCCGGCTGGTCTCTCCTTCCTGCTGAGGTATTATCCGGCCTGACTCAGGAGCCAGCCGATGATGAATGCCGTCAAAACACCTACCCGTCGTCGCCACCGTGTGGCCTCGTCAACGCTTGCGCTGTTGGTGGCGTTTGCGGCGTACGCACTGCCGGCGGCCCAGCCAGCTGCCAGGAAGGCACTGACCGTCGAGGACTACACCAAGTGGCGGAGCATCTCCAGCCAGGAGATCTCTGGCGACGGCAAGTGGGTGGCCTATACGCTGCAGCTCACCAACACCGTCGCCGCAGAAGCCAAGCCAGTTCTCCACTTGAAAAATCTCGAAACGAACGAGGAGATCAAGGTGGAGCACGCGACCGGCGGCATCTTCTCTCCTGATTCGAAATGGATTGCCTACCAGGTCGATCCGGGTGCGGCACAACGCGCGCGTCAGGGCCGCTCGGGCCAGGGAGGATCGGGCGGTAATCAGACGCCTGACGCAAATCCGGCGCCGCCAACTGCGCCAAGCCCTGGACCAGCACCCGCGACGCACCAACGCAGCCCACCGCCCCGCGCAGCCACCAGCGCAAACGCCGCAGGCTCCTTCGACAGGTTCAGGGCAGGCCCCTTCGACAGGCTCAGGCCAGGGCCGGGGGAACGCCGCGATCCCGCCGCGCCGCGCCGAACTCCGGAACCTCACGACTGGCGCCGTGCAATCCTGGCAGGACATCCAGACGTTTACTTTCTCCCCGACCTCCACCCACGTGTTCTTCAAGCGCCGGCCCGCTGAAGGTGCTGGTGCCGCGGCAGGACGAGGCGGTACGGGAGGTCCCGGTGGCGGCGGCGCGCCTGGTGGCGGGGGCGGACGCGGCGGGGCGGCCGAAACACCAGCAGGTCCGCGCGGCACCGACGTCATCCTCGTCGATCTGCGGACCGGCCGTCACCAGCTCCTGGGCAGCGTCGGTGACATCGCGTTCAATCGCACGGGGACGCTGCTCGCGTATACCGTCGACGCCGCCGTCAAGGACGGCAACGGCCTATTCGTCTTCGACACGCGCAGCGGACGGACGGCGACGCTCGACAACGACTCCAAGCAATACAACCGTCTCGTGTGGAACGACGGAGGCACGGCACTCGCCGCCGTCAAGGGAAGCGACGTCGAGAAGATGCGCGAGAAGGACAACGTGTTGATCGCCTTCCCCGACGTCCCTGGCGCGTTCGATGACGAGGGAGACGAGGTCGTGAAGCCGGTGATCCTCGATCCGGCGAAGACCGACAACTTCCCGAAGGGATGGGTCGTCAGCGATCGCGGCGCTGTCTCGTGGAGCGAAGACAACGCGCGTGTGTTCTTCGGCATCAAGGAGCAATCCGCGGCGGCGGACACGACACGCAAGACGACGGACGAGGCGCCGGACGTCGACGTGTGGAATACCGTCGACGAGCGCATCCAGTCGGCGCAGATGGTGCGCGCCGATCAGGACCGCAACTTCACGTTCCGTCAGGCCTTCGATGTGTCGGCAAAGCGCTACATCACGCTCTCGGATGCCACGATGCGCGACCTCGAGATCGCGCCGGATGGCAAGTGGGCCATCGGACGCGACACGCGGGGCTACATCCACGACCATAAGCGGCCGGCCGCAGACTTCTACCGCGTCAACACGTCCACCGGCGAACGAACGCTGATGTTCAAGGGGCAGCTGACGAGTGGACACGTCTTCGGCATCACGCCGCACGGCACTCATTTCCTGTACTGGAAGGACAACCGGTTCCAGGCGTACGACCTCGACGCCGGCACGAGCAAGCCGCTCGGCAACGGGAACGGGCTGAGCTTCGTGGACATGGAATTCGACCATCCGGGTCCCAAGCCGTCGTATGGAATTGCCGGCTACACGAGTGACGGCAAGGCCGCGATCGCGCAGCACCGCTACGACCTCTGGCTGTTGCCGCTCGATGGGTCGGCACCGAAGAACCTGACCAATGGCATGGGAACGAAGAACGAGATGCGTTTCCGTTACGTGCGGCCAGAGCCCGTCGACCTCACGATCGCCCGAGCCGTGGGACCCCGCGGCACGATCGATCTGTCGAAGCCGCTGACACTCTCGGCCTACGGCGAGTGGACCAAGAAGTCCGGCTACTACGAGCTCGCGAGCGGTCAGCTCAAGGAGTTGGTCTACGAGGACGCCTCCTTCACCACGCCGGTCAAAGCGGCGAAGGCCGACAAGTACCTCTTCACGCGCCAGACGTTCGTCGAGTTTCCCGATCTGCGCATTTCGGGTCCAGGCTTCAAGGATTCAAAGAAGATCACGGACGCGAATCCGCAGCAGGCGGAGTATCAATGGGGACGCCGTATCCTGTTCGACTACAAGAACAAGGACGGCCTGCGCCTGCAGGGCATCCTGGCGTTGCCAGACGACTACAAGCCCGGCGAGAAACGGCCGATGATCGTCACCTTCTACGAGAAGAACTCGCAGGGATTGCATCGCTACAACATGCCGTCGTACCTGACCGGCATGGGCAGTTCTCCGATGGAAGCGGTCAGCCGCGGCTACGTCACGATGCTCCCGGACATCCATTTCCGCACCGGCTCGTCGCACAGCGACATGCTCGAATGCGTCGAAGCGGCGACACGCAAGGTCATCGAGATGGGCTACGTCGATCCGAAGCGCATCGGCGTCAGCGGTCACAGCTACGGCGGCGAGGGCGCAGCGTTCATCGGCGTGATGTCGAAGATGTTCGCGGCCATTGGCATGGGGGCCGGCGTCACAGATCTCTATTCCGACTTCAGCCAGAACTGGGGCTGGGCCTATCAATACTCCGGCGGCAGCGGCGCCAACGGGAACGACTATTACCTCTACGGTCAGGGCCGCTGGGGCTTCTCCCCGTGGGACGACCCGGAGCGCTACCGGTTCGAGTCCGCACTCACCCACGCGCCCAAAGCGGTCGCGCCGTTCCTGATCATGCACGGGACAGCCGACCCGACCGTCGACTTCAACAACGGCCTCGGTTTCTACAACGCGCTTCGCTACAACGGGAAGAAGGCGATCCTGCTGGCGTACCCAGGCGAAGGTCACGGCTTGCGCGGCATGGCGAATCGCAAGGACCTCACCACGCGGTTCTTCCAGTTCTTCGATCACTACCTGAAAGACGCGCCTGCGCCGAAGTGGATGACCGACGGCGTGCCATTCCTGAAGAAGGATGAAAGGACGGAAGCGGGAGGCAAGTAGATGCAGGTCACCCGCCGGCGTTTCGGGGCGGTCACCGGAGGCACAGTCATCTCGCTGGCCTTCGGCGCGGCGTGCCACGCCAGCGACGCGCAGCAGGGTAGCGATGGACGGATTGCCGCCCGTCCGCGGAAAACGCCAGGCAAGAGCGAATCGACAGCCGGAGCTCGCGCGCTTGGTCTGGCCAGCGGACGCGACGCCCTGATTCACATGCCGGCGAACGTCACCGCGTCGAAGCTCCCCCTCCTGGTCCTCTTGCACGGCGCTGGCGGCAGCGGCGCCGGAATCCTGAAACGTCTCGGGGCAGCGGCCGAGAAGGCCGGCATCGCCGTTCTTGCGCCGGACTCCCGGGACGGCACGTGGGACGCCATCCGTGGCTCCTTCGGGCCTGACGTCATGTTCCTGAACCGGGCCCTGGAGCGCGTGTTCGAGACGGTGCCGGTCGATCCCACAAAGGTCACGGTCGGCGGATTCTCCGATGGCGCGACGTATGCCCTTTCGCTCGGTCTGATCAACGGCGAGCTATTCCGGCGGATCCTCGCGTTCTCGCCCGGCTTTATCGTGGAGGGCTCGCTCCACGGCAAGCCGCGCATCTTCGTCTCGCATGGCACCGGCGATCCCATCCTTCCCATCGATCGCTGCAGCCGCGTCATCGTTCCCGGGCTCAAGAAAAGCGGGTACGACGTGACGTTCCGAGAGTTCGAGGGCGGTCACACGGTGCCGCCGGAGATCGCCGCCGAAGGCATGCGCTGGGCGGCTGAGTAGCGAGCTCATTCACTCTTCAGCGCGATGGCGGGATCGGTGACGGCAGCGCGCCGGGCAGGCCACCACACGGCGCCAAGCCCGGCGAGCGCGAATGCGCTGACGGCAACGAGCAGCGCGACCGGATCCCGCGGGGTGACCGCGTGCAGCTGACTCTCGATCAGCCGGCCGGCGGCGAGCGTTGCGACGACTCCGAGCACCAACCCTGCGGCGATGATCGTGCCGCCTTGACGCACGAACAGCCGAGTCACTGCTGCCGGTGACGCACCCACGGCGAGCCTGATCGCGATCTCGCGCTCGCGCTGGCGCACGGCATAGGCGATGACGCCATAGACGCCGACAAGGGCGAGCGCGCGCGGCAACAATCGCAAACACACTGAGCAACGAGCCCATGAACTTCGGCCGCGCCGTGTTCCCGTCTACGATCGCCTGCAGCGGACGCGCCCGATCGACGGCCAATTCCGGATCGACCTCACGCAAAGCCGCGCGCACGGCATCGAGCGATGCCGCAGGCGCGCCAGCTGTCCGCACGAGCAGGATACCGAACCGCGACGGCATCTGCGTGACCGGCACGTAGAGGTCGGCGAGCTCGCTGTCGGCTGGATCCTGCCGCACGTCGCGCACGATGCCGACGACGAGCCGCTCGACCATGACGGGCTGACGGTTCGCGACGGGGTTCTGGTCGCGCACCTCGGGAATGAAGATGCGGCTTCCAACGGCATTTCCTGCCGGCCACAGGCGCTTCGCGAGCGCTTCACTGACGATCGCGATTGGCTCGGCACCCAGGCGATCGGTGGCGGCGAAGCTGCGGCCGCTGCGCATCGTGATCCCAAGCGTCTCGAAATACCGATCGCTGACGGCATGGACGGGCGCATTGGCCGTCACGCGTGAACCGCTGCCGGCGGTTTCGAGCGTAACCGCTCGCGGCTGCTGAACGGGCCATACAGTCGTCAGGCCGGCAACCTCGACGCCGGGAATGGCCATGAGGCTGGTCAGCATGCGGTCGAACGCGGCAGTGCGTGACGGACCATCCGGATAGCGGTTCTGCCGAAGGGTGATCGAAGCCTGGAGCACCCGGTCGGCGCTGAAGCCAAGATCGGCTCGCAGCAACGTCAGCACCGATCGGATCATCAGCGCGGAACCTGACAGCAGCGTCAGCGATGCCGCGACCTCCACTGCGATCAACGCGGCGCGGATCCGTTGGCTTCGCTTGCCTTCCGTCGCCGATCGATTGCCGCTCTGCAGCGCGCCGAGCAGTCGCGTCCGCAGCGAGACGATGAGCGGAAACACGGCGCAACCGATCGCGGTCAGGATCCCAACGGTGATGGCACCGGCGAAGACCCGCAGGTCGAGCGCAAATGCTGGTGCGCCACCAGGCGCCGATCGGCCCAGCTGCTGCTGAACGACCGGCTGCAGCCACTGCACCGCAGCCCACGCTCCAACCAACGCCAGCACTGTCGCGGCAACACCAATGACGATGGCTTCGGCGATCAACATCCGTGCGATCGCGCCGCTTCCGGCGCCGAGCGCCGCGCGGATCGCCAGCTCCCGTTCGCGCCTCGCCGCTCGCACGAGCAACAATCCGGCGACATTCGCACACCCGACGAGCAGCACGAGGCCCGCAGCGGCGGCTGTCGTCTGCAACACCGGCCTGATCTGAAGGACATGCGCTTCGTGCGCGGAGACGACCACTACATTGAAACCGGCAGGAACGGTTCGCGGTGGCGCGGTCACGAGGGCCTTGATGCGTTCGGCCGCGGTGGCCGGCGAAACTCCGTGACGCAATCGGGCCATGTATGGATACGTTGGCGCGCGGAGCGGGACCAGGACGTCGGTGTACGCATTGATATGCCAGAAGCCCTGAGGCAGCACTCCGATGATCGTGAATTGCTCGGCCTCGTTCGGCCGATCGCTGACGTACGCAGCGAACGTCCGGCCGACGATCGCTGGATCGCGCGCGTAGCGCTCGGTCCAGAGACGATGGCTGATGAGCGCAACATTCGGCCCCCCCGGCACGAATGCGCCGGGGTCGAAGCCACGTCCAATTGCCGGCTGGATTCCGAGGCCTTCGACGAAGCCTGGCGTGACCCACGCACCCGGGAAGGACTCCGCGTGATCCCCACCCAGCATGTAGAACACGTCGAGATCCCATGCGATGGGATGTTCGACCACGTCGTTCAACGAGCTCCAGTCGAGCGACTCGAAGCCGCGAAGAGCATTCGTGTCCGCCGTTTCGAAGCGGATCCAGTACAGGCGGTCGGCGGCGGGATACGGGAGGCCGCTGAACAGGTACACCTTGACCACGACCATCGCCGTCGTGCACAGCGTCATGCCGAGCGCGAGCGTCAGCACTGCAGCGGCGGTAAAGCCCTTCGTCTTGAGGAGCACGCTGCAGGCACGCCGCAGTTCGATCGCCAGAGCAGTCATGGAAGGAGGACGTACAGGCCCACTCAATGTTAACGGAGCCTCACCACCGCTCGACGCTGGCAGGGCCGGTCACGCCGGCCCGGATCCTCACGCGCATGCCGGTCGAGAAACCCTCGATCGGACAGACAACGATCGGGCAGCGGACGCCATAGAGCGATTCGGCGACAAGCGCGCCGACCGTCAGGATCGGGTCCGGCATACCAATCAGGATGCCCGCCGGTGCCGTTCCATTTCGTATCGTTTCGGCGAGCACCGACGACGAGGACGACGACCCGCGGCCACCGGGCATGACCAGGATGGCACCGGTAACACTCTTGCCAACATCAGGATGCGTCCGGTCGATGATGCGGCCAGTCGAGACGTCGATGCCGCCCCAGAAGCTGAGTGCCTGCGACAGCACTAAGGCGACGCCGTCGGCATCACCAGCGGCAGACGCCCGAGCTGCGAGCGCCGTCTGTCGTGAAGTGCGTTCGGTCATTAATGGCCCAGTTGCATCAGGTCCTACTTTCAACAACCGTTCGACTGCGATCAGCCGGCCGCGACAACGGAGCGGCCGGTCCCGACTCAGGAGTCACGTTCTATCAGTCCACTTCATCCGACGGCCACTGGCCGCCATGGCGCGCACGAAAAACCGGCCCGGCCAGCAACAGCAGCGTCCTCTCGTCGTCAGCTACGGAAACCGCGTCGCCATCCCAGTGAAGCGGGCCTTCGTCTGGCGCATAGATCAAAGCTGCCGCATCGAACGCCTCGCGCTCGGCGTCACCACGCACGCGAATACGCTGATGCTCGACGAGATCGCGCACGAAGCTCAGAGCATCCTGCAAGGTCTCGCGCGGTACGGGCGGCGAGGCGTCGCTCACGGTCCACATTCCCCCTGACACCGGGCCGCTGTAGAACGCGCGCCCAATTGCAGGATTCGTGTCTTCGGTGTCCTCGAGCTCGTCTGGTTTGTGCGCCATGGCCAGCTCGATCGTGGCTTGGTCAGGTACGGCGCCCAGCGCCGCGCTGATCGTACGAGCGGTCCACCAGACCTGCCAGCCACCGGCATCGGGAGCGGGACCGATCGCCGTAGTGGATTCGCTCTTCGTCACGACCCCGAAGTCAGGTGTCGCATCCGGCGGGTTCCACGCGGTCGAGGTCGTAACCCACAACTCGAAGGATGGTGGCGAATCAGCGGTGAGGCCGGCCATCCAGTAGAGATAGAAAGCGTCGGACAAGCTGAGACTGACGGGCCCACCTTCGATCGCCTTGAGGGGATCGCCACCCCACACCTCGATGATCTCGGTGACCGCGCTCGCCGGCGGGCGTTCCGGCTCGAGCTCGGACCGGCCGAGCAGGCGATCGCGGAGCGACGCGAGCTCCGGATCGATCACGTCCGAGCTCAATCCCAATGGGAACATCGAGGGAACTCGGCTGTTGACGTCACGCCCGAACCAGCCGCCCTCGGGCGCCTCCGGTGCAGGACCTGCCCACGGCGTCACGTGCACGAGAAAACCGATCGTTCCGGCATCCTCTGTATCAACCGCCAGCCGGCCCGACTCCACGCTGCCGTGCAGGTCCTGCCAGAGCTCCTCATATCCTGGATCCTCCTCGCCCGAGAACTCGAGCACCTTCGCCAGCCAGAGCGGAACCGCTCGACCGGGATGGCTGCGCCTGAACGCGGCTCCCGGTTTCTCAGCAGCCTCGCTCAGGATCTGTCGGCCGTTCATCGAGCCGACGTGCGCGTAAAGGTCGACGCGCCAGCTTCCGGGCCCTGCTTCGAACAGCGCAACACCGCGGCCGTCTTCACCACTGCTCGTCTCGTCTCTCCACCACGCGAGGACATCGGGATCAAAACCACCCATCACCAGGAGCCGCCCGTCGGTCGTATCGATGCGCCACGACGCACGCGACAACCATTGCGCCTCTTCGTCGGGACGCAGCGGTTCGTCCACCACGATACGAACGGGCATCGAGTCGTCGCCGTAGAGCTCGAGCAGCAGCGCCTTGTGTTCCGAGACAAAGCGGAGGTCGTCGGCGCGGGCGTCCTGGATGATTGCATCGGCGGCGTCTGCTGCGATCACGCTGAGGCCGCCCGAGTCGTTCGCGATGAACACGTCTCGTCGCATTCGTCTCTTTCTTTCCTGTCAGGCTCCGCGAACGACGATGCCTTTCGCCGCCGACGCAATGCAGTCTTCGAGCTCGCCAAACGCGACCTGGACGCCCAGGTTGCCCGGCGCGTAGTGGGCCCATTTGCCCGAGTTGGTCATGACCGTGCCATCAAGGCGTTCGAGGATGGGCGTCAGATACGTACACGTATCGGTGACCGGAATCACGTTGAACCTTGCGATCTCGTCAAGAAGGCCTGACGTTTCCAGCGCATGGAGGGTCGCCCGATCGGTGTTGACGTAGATCGGAATGCCACTCGCGGGTGCGACCTGTTCGACCAGCGGCAACAGCCGACGTCCATTCGTCGTGCGAGAAGTGCGGCGTGCCGAGACAGACCGCCGATATGCGCGAACCATCTGGCACGGTGGACAAGTGCTCCAGCGCCTCGGCGATGTCGCGCGGGCCGATCTCGAATGTCTCGTCCGGCGCGCGGCCGGCAAAGGCGTCGCGCAGCGTTGGCGCTTCGGGTGTGATGCCGATAGCGTGAAACAACCCCACCGAACCCGACGACGCCGCGGCCGCTCCGAGGGCTTTCAGCTGATCTTCGGACCGCGGTGTGGGCAACCCTTCGATGACCGGAATGCGATCGGCGCTCGATCTGCCGACGATCAGTCCAACCGCGACGAACAAGGCATCGGTCGGCCGTACGGATACTGGGAACCCGGTCAGCCGGAACAGGATCTGCCCGTGGCGGTGCTCGTCGAGGTGCAGCCCCCAGGCAGGCGCACGGCCAGTGAGGGCGCAGCAGAGATCGATGAAGTCGCCATAGCGATTGGTCCTCGCGCCGATGACGGAGTTGGCGAACACGATCGCGTTCGACTCGCCCCACGCGATCTGCTCGCCGCGCACCGGACGGAACCGTGTTTGATACGGCGCACACGTGAACGAGGGATAGCAGCCCAGTTCCTCGTGCGCCTTCATCAAACGGCGCGCAGGCGTCTGCTCCTGCGGGGAGAGGCGAACCAGGTCAGGATGAATGAGGTCGATCGCGCCGACGTTCAACGTGGTCGGCACGCGGACGCGGCCGCCGCCCGCCACGAGACGCTCGACGAAATCCAGGCTCACCTGGCCGTGATAGAGGCACCCGTCTATGTGCGCACGCGTGATATCGAGAAGGGATTGAGCATCCACCGCGCGGGCGAACGACACCAGAGTCCGCATGGCGAACCCTGCTGCCTCACCCGCCTCGCCGTTCAGGAGCGCTGAATCCGCACTTGTCAGTCGAAGGGCCATCCGGTGGTATTCTGGATCCAGCGCTGCTGCGGCTGGCGCGCAGCGTCAGTAAAAAAAGGCTTCAGCGACCACGTGTCCGGAAACGGGCCCCCACTATACGGTCGCGGCCGGGAGGTGCATGCATGGCAAACACCAACGGGGGCAGTCGCTAGACTGTCACCATCTCGTTCGATTGAGGACGGCCGGCGGTTCATCGCCGGCCGTTTTCATTTGCGCCGGTATCCCAGTAGAGCCCACCATCCGGCCGTCAGATTACAATAGAAATCCGTCCCATATTCCTGGTCTTCGTCCCAGCGAAAGGCTGCAATACTCCATGCTTCGCCGAATTGGTCTCGTTCTTTTTCTCGTCGCGCCGTTCGTGGCCTACGGTCAGCCCCCGGCAGTCTCCGCCCAGGCGCGCGCCGTGGCGGATGCGCCGGCCGCGGATCGCGTGCCCCGTGCGATTCGACGGGACCTGCCGCTGACCAACTCCATCCGCCGGGCGTACGAGGCGGGCACGCGTGACGCGTCCGGCCAGCCGGGACCGAACTACTGGCAGTTGCAGACGGACTACACGATCAACGCGCGGCTCGATCCGGCGACGCAAACGATCACGGGAACCGAAACCATCACGCTGCATAACAACAGTCCCTCGGAACTGACGGAGATCCTGCTGCGGCTGGATCACAACATCTTCCGCGGCCTCGTGCCGCGTGGGTTCTCGGTGCCGGCCGAAAACACGGAAGGCATGATCGTCACGCGCCTCGCGGTCAACGACGAGGTCGTGGATCTGGACGCGCCTCCGCCGAGCGGCGGCGGACGAGGCCGTGGTAACAGCGCGCCGCCCAAGCTGAACGTCAGCGGACTGACCCAGACGCTCGCGCGTATCGGTCTCGCCAAGCCGGTACCCGGAAAGTCGACCGCGAAGCTGGACATTGCCTGGCGCACGAAGCTGCCCGGCGGTCCCGACGGACGCGGTCACCGCATGACGCAGCGTTGGGACGACACGCTGTTCCAGCCGACGCAATGGTTCCCGCGCGTCGCGAAGTACGACGACCTGCGAGGATGGGACACGAGTGTGTACCTTGGCCCGGCCGAGTTCTACAACAACTTCGGCCGGTTCGACGTGCGCATCGACGTACCGGCCGGCTGGATCGTGACGGGCACGGGTGTTCTGCAGAACCCGCAGGAGGTGCTGACGGCGAAGGCCCGCGAGCGCCTGACGAAAGTACTGCAGTCCGACGAAGTGGTCACAATCGTGGACGTGGGCGAAGAGGGCCCCGGGCAGTCGACCGCTGCTGGCGAGCGGCTCGTCTGGCACTTCGTCGCGGATATGGTGAACGACTTCGCGTGGGCGACTGCCAGGAACTACGTCTGGCGCGCGACACGCGCGACGATCCCTGGCAAGGGACCCATTCCAATCCACATGGTGTACCTCCCCGAGCGCGCGAAGTTCTTCGCCAACGCCGGCCCGATCACACGCCACGCGCTCGAGTTCTATTCGAAGCTCTGGGCGCCGTATCCGTTTCCGCAGTTGACGCTGCAGGACGGTCCGAGCTCCGGCATGGAATACCCCATGGTGATCAATTCGAACCAGGGCGCGGCGGACCACGAAGCCGGTCATCAGTGGTGGCCGATGATGGTCGGCACCAACGAGACGTGGTACGGCTGGATGGACGAGGGCTTCAATCAGTACATGAATATCCTGTCGCGCGCCGATTCGCAGGGCACGAAGCCGAACCTCAACGGCCTGGGACAACGCTACGGACAGACGAGCGGCGACGAGGACGAGCCGTCGATGATGTGGGCGGCGAACAACGCGGGCAGCATGTACGGGTTCCAGACCTACTCGAAGGCCCCCTTGATGCTCTCCATGCTCGGCGGCATCGTCGGCGACGCCGAGGTCCAGCGCGCGATGAGCGAGTACACCAAGGCGTGGAGCTTCAAGCACCCGTCCCCGTGGGACTACATCAACTTCATGAACCGGTCGTTGAAGCAGGACCTCAACTGGTTCTGGTACTACTGGCTGTGGACGACAGAAGCGGTCAACGGATCGATCGCGAACGTCGCGAGCACACCGGCGCGTACGACGGTCACGATCCGTCAGGACGGCCAGATGCCGTCGCCGATCGTGCTGAAGGTCCAGTTCGCTGCGACGGGACCCGCCATCAAACCGATGAGCAACGCGAAGATGCTCAACGACACGACCGCGATCGTGACCTGGCCAGTTGACGTGTGGTTCAACGGCGCCCGTACGTTCCAGGCGGTGCTGGAGTTCGGCGGCCGGCAGATCACTGCGATCACTCTGGATCCTGACTGCCGGTTCCCCGATCGCGAACCAGGCGACAACACCTGGCCGAAGGCCGCCGCCGGCACAGCGAACGGCCAAGGCGGCGCCGGCGGCTGCAGCGGATCCTAGCTGGAAGGCTCGAGGTTTCTGGGCGCCCGCCTTCGCCGAGGCTACGGCGGGGCAAGTTCAGGCGTTCACGATATTCAGGATGTTTCCGTCCGGATCCTTGAACCACGCCGTTCGCATCTGCCCGGCGACGTGAATGTCTCCCTGCCGTGTCATACCTGGCAGATCGTAATGCTCGAACTTGACGCCTTTCGCCTTCAGGTCGCGCACGACATCATCGACCCGGTTGCCGACGTTCCATGAAACGGCGGTCGCCTGGTTCGTACCGGCGTACTGCGAGCGGTAGACGTTGAGCTTCGAGCTGCCGCTCTTGAACACAACCACTTCATCCCCTTCCGCTGCCACCGGCGTCAGCCCGACCGTGTCTTTATAGAACTTCTTTGCAGTGTCCAGATTCCTGACAGCCACGTTTGCGACCGCGTCCGTGTTACCCAGCATGTGTTCTCCTTTCTCGACTCGTTCGTAGTTGGTCGCAAAATGTGCGCCGTACCGCGGATCGGATGCGGGCGCATCTGATCTGTATTCGGGGCTCGGGGCTCGGGGCTCGGGATTCACTCGTCGCGTAAGGCTTCGCTCGGTTCGATGTGTGCGGCGCGGAATGCAGGAATCACGCTTGCCACCGCCGCCGCACCAACCAGTGCCACCGCAACTCCTGCGAACACCCTGAAATCCTGCGGCGTCACCTGATACAGCAGGTTTGCGAGCATCGGCGCGAGCATCCACGCAAGCGCGAGGCCGAGCACGACGCCGCCCGCCGCAAGCCGTACCCCGTCACCCACGATCAGCCTCAGGATCATCGACGAGGACGCGCCTAGCGCCGCGCGCACGCCGATCTCGCGGCGACGTCCCTCGACGTCGAAGGCAACGACGCTGTACAGCCCGACTCCTGCAACCGTGAGCGCAAGGAGGCCGAAGGCGCTGAACAGCCCGGCACCGAGCCGCCAGGCGCGCAACTGCGGCGAGATGACGTCATCGAGCGGACGGGCGGTCACGTAACGAAGACCCGGCTCGAGCACGAGCGCTTCACGTCTGATCGTTTCACTGATCCGCGCAAGCAGCCGTGAATCATCAGACGAGGTGCGGACGACGAGCCGGCCACCGCGCCGGAGATCCGGCGGCGCTTGCTCGAGCGGG
Source organism: uncultured Acidobacteriota bacterium (assembly GCA_963784195.1). Classification (GTDB taxonomy): domain Bacteria; phylum Acidobacteriota; class Vicinamibacteria; order Vicinamibacterales; family 2-12-FULL-66-21; genus CAVQAH01. The sequence continues at coordinate 1,040,680 of CAWARA010000020.1, forward strand.
ATGTAATACAGGAGCGAATCGCCCTCGACGATCTCCTGACGCCGCGTGTTCTCGGCGATCCCGACGATGGTCGAGCAAGGCGAATTGTCCGGACCAATCTGCAGACACTTGCCGATCGCCGACGCGCCGGGCCAGTACAACCGCGCCATCGAGTGATTGACGATCGCGACGCGAGGCGCGCCGTCCCGATCGGCGCCGGTAAACGGACGGCCCTCCACGATCGTGGTCCCGACGGTTTCGAAATACCCCGGCTCCACCGCGTGCACATACGGGCCGCCATCGTCGACGACCGGCCGCTCTGGAAGATCTGGGACCTTCAGGCGCAGCGCCCAGCTCGAGACAAACGGCAGGGTGCCGGCCGCGAGCGTTGTGCTTTCCACACCCGGGATCGTGCCGACAACTGCGCGCAGTGCCACACGGAAGTCCGGCCGCGTTGGCGCCTCGCCACGCTGCGCCGAGACGACCAGCAACCGTCCGGTGTCCAGGCCGAGCCCGACTGACTGCGCCTTGACGAGACTGCGGACGAACAAGCCCGCACCGACGAGCAACAGCACAGACAGTGCCCCCTGGAAAAGGAGCAGCACACCCTGCGTGCGCGTTCGTGACGCCCTGTGCCCTCCCGTTCTGAGCCAGCGAACGAGATCCGCTCGTCCGGCTTGCCACATCGGTAGCGCAGCTGCGAGCCCACCGCCCACCACGGCGCACGCGGCGATGAAGACGAGCGCGCGCAGGTTGACCGGTGTTTCCAGCCAGTCGACATCGGGGAACAAGAGCAGTTGCGCCGGTTTCGCGCCGATTACCGCGACCAGCACGGCGACGGACGCGCCGCACAACGCCAGGAGCGCGCCTTCAGCGGCCTGCTCGAGCACGAGCCGGCCACGTGCGCCACCGAGCGCGAGCCGGATGGCGACATGATCGTGATGGCGAAGGGCGCGCGCGAGAAACAGGTTCGCGACGTTGGCGAACGCAATCAGCAGGACGAGCAGGGCCACGCCGCCGACCAGCGCGGCAATCCCCAGATCGCCGGCGGCGGTGGCACCGCGGACGGCGTTCAGCGGCGTGAGCTCCAGCCGTGCCTCGCGGTCGGCGTCAGGCTCGGCGGCGTATCCCTGACGGTAGAGTGCCGTCAGCTCATCGGAAGCCGCCCCGTCGCTGACGCCCGGCGCAAGACGGACGATCGCTCCCATCCAGCGGAAGTTGCGGCTCGTGCGCCATGGCCCTTCGACTTGTTCGTCGGACGCCGCTTCGAGCGGCAGAAACACATCGACCCGCGTGACCGCGCTGCCCGTGAAGTATCTCGGCGAGACGCCAATCACCGTGTAGCGATGCGACTCGATCGCCAGAATCTGACCGATCACCGCCGGGTCGCCACCGAACCGCCGCTGCCAGAAGGCGTGACCGAGTACCGCCACCCGCGCCCCGTCCTTTTCGCTCTCGTCCGGGGTAAAGAACCGGCCAATCGCCGGGCTGACACCGAGCAAGGGAAAGTAGTTCGCCGTCACGAGACGGCCCTGGATGGGCTCCGCGTTCTCGCCTGCGCCAAAAAGAAGCGGGGATCCACTCTCGCCGGCGGCACCAGCGAGCTGCTTCGCGTTCAGCAGATCGCGGTAATCCAGATAGCCGAGCTCTGTCGTTTCGAGCGCCGCGCCAGCGCGGCTCTTGCGGTGCACCACCACGCGCCGAAGGTCGCCGGGCTCTTCGATCGCGGCCGGTCCGCTCAGCACGAGCCGATCGACAAGTCCGAAAGTGATCGCATTCACGCCAAGGCCGAGCGTCAGGATCGCCATGACACCGAGCGTGAAGCCGGGCGACCGCCTCATGCCTCGCCAGACCGAGCGCAGACTCGTTCTGAATACTTCCAACACCGCTCGCCGCCTTTCACCCGACTGCCTGCGCATCTCGATCCCCACGAGCCGCTGACGATGACCGGCGACCCGTCCGAACCTCCGGACAGCTTCCGCTTCTGCCTCGGCCTGGCTCATCCCGCGGTCAATCAACTCGGCGATCGTGCGCTCTCGATGAAACGCCAGCTCATCGTCGATCTCCCGTTCTGCTTTGACGCGGTGAACATCGGCCTCGCGCCCGGCGCGCGCACCCATCTCGTCTGAAGGACGCCGGGTCATGACGACGCCTTCCGCGGCGATCGATCGAGCACCTTGGACAGTGCCGCCGCGCTTCGGCGCCACGCTGCGGTCTGCTGATTCAGCACGCGCGTCCCCTTTGCGGTCAGCGTGTAGTACTTCGCGCGGCGGTTGGATTCCGACGGCTTCCAGTCCGCGCGCAGCAGGCCGCGGTGCTCGAGGCGATGGAGTGCGGTATAGAGCGCCCCATCCTCAATCACCAACTCTTCATCAGTCGCTTCGCGAACCCAGCGCGCCACACCGTAGCCGTGGTTCGGCGAATCGGCGAGCGCCTTGAGCACGAGGACATCCAGCGTACCGGGCAGCAGACCAAGGAGCATCGTCGACCCCTCAACAGTTCAGGGGTCGATCGTATGCGGCGCTGTAGATGGTGTCAATCCGCTTCGCGGCAAACCGCTGGCGAAGACCGGAGTCTCGCGGTATTCTTCGGCGCTCCACACCTCGGCCGGCGGCGGCTGTCAGGGGCATGGCTTCGTTCAGGAGGTCGGAATGCAGCCCGCGAGCGTACTAGACTACCGATACGTCGAGACGTCCGGTTTCGAGCCGTCAACCGCGGATCTCGCGCCGTCCAGCTGGCACCTCACCACCCGGATCGCGTTCCGCTTCGTCGTCTCCTATTTCACGCTGTACATCATCTCGACACAGATGATCAGCGGCCTGCTCGTGATACCAGGATTGGGCGTGCCGCCGCTGGCAAGCGTGCCGCCGCTGCTCGACCTCACATCGTGGGTGGCCACGGAGGTCTTCGGCTTCAGCAAGCCGCTGGTGCTCGTCAGCGGCAGCGGCGATACGCCGTTCGATTGGACCCTCGTCGCCTGTCTGCTTGCAATCGCCGGGCTGATCACAGCGCTGTGGTCTTTCGTCGATCGACGGCGGCCGAGCTACACGGGGCTGCAGAAGTGGTTCCGGCTGTTCCTGCGTTTCGGTCTCGGGTCGACGATGCTCACTTACGGGATGATCAAGGCCATCCCGCTGCAGATGTCGTATCCGTCGCTGACCAGGCTGCTGGAGCCGTACGGGCACTTCTCGCTGATGGGCGTGCTCTGGTCGCACATGGGCTCGTCTCCTGCGTATCAGATGTTCACGGGCGTGGTCGAGCTGTCCGCCGCGATCCTCCTGTTCATTCCCGGGCTCACCGTTCTGGGAGCACTGATCAGCCTGGCGGCCAAGCTCGCAGGTGTTCGTGCTGAACATGGCGTACGACACACCCGTCAAGCTGTTCTCGTTCCACCTGATCGTGATGTCGCTCGTACTGCTGGCGCCGGACATGAAGCGTCTCTTCAACGTTCTCGTGCTCGGCCGCGCTGTGGGACCAGCGTCGCATGCACCACTGTTCCGGAACCGCGTGCTGCGATTCCTGGCGATCGCCTCGCAGCTGTGCGTTGGCGCGTGGCTGGTCTTTTCGGCGTTCAACGCGGACATGGAGAGCTGGCGCCGGCGCGGGCCCAACGCACCGAAGCCGCCGCTCTACGGCATCTGGACGATCGATACCATGAGCATCGACGGCCAGATCCGCTCGCCGCTCGTGACCGACTACGACCGCTGGCGGCGCATGGTCGTGCAGACGCCCACGGGCGTGACGTTCCAGCGCATGGACGACACGTTCACCGGATTCGGGGCGAAGGTCGACACCGCAGCCAAGGTGATCACGCTGATGCGTGGTCCGTCGACCCCGACCCCCGGGTCACCGCCTGCGCAGCCTGCGGAAGTCGGACGGTTTACTTTTGAACAACCATCGCCCGAACGGCTCATCCTCGACGGCACGCTCGATGGCAAGGCGATGCACATGGAGTTGCAGTACTACGATCGCAACAACTTCCGGCTCGTCCAGAGCCGCTTTCGTTGGGTCCAGGACTATCCCTTCAACCGATGATGTCGTCGCGCCGTCAGAGCGCGCTTGACGCGATCGTCATCGGATCGGGTCCTAACGGTCTCGCCGCCGCCATTACCCTGGCACGCGCTGGCCGGTCTGTTCGCGTGTACGAGGCTGCAGACACGATCGGCGGTGCCACACGCTCTGCTGCGCTGACGCTTCCCGGCTTTATCCACGACATCTGCTCGACGGTTCACGCGCTGGTACCGTCGTCACCGTTCCTCCGGACACTGCCGCTCGCCGAACATGGCCTCGAGCTGGTGCACCCGGACGCCCCGTTTGCGCACCCGCTCGACGACGGCACTGCGGTGGTGATCGAGAGGTCGCTGGACGCAACCGTCGAATCCCTGGGCGCGCGAGACGGTGCACGGTATCGAGCCCTCCTCGCGCCGTTCGTCTCCCGTGCGTCTGATCTGATGGATGCGATCCTCGGGCCGATCGGGCTGAGACATCCGTTGTTGATGGCGCGATTCGGCATGAGAGCAATCCAGCCGGCGTCGGCGCTCGCGTCAGCGTCTTTCAGTGAGGAGCGCACGCGGGCGATGCTCGCTGGTGTAGCCGCGCACAGCATGGTCCCGCTCGATAGCTATGCCACGAGCGGCTTCCTGCTCGGTCTGTCGATCGCCGCCCACACCGTCGGCTGGCCCGTCGCGCGCGGAGGCTCGCAGCGGGTCGCCGACGCGCTGGGGTCGTATCTGCGTTCGCTGGGGGGAGAGATCGTCACCGGCGAACGTATCGACTCGCTGTCGCAGCTTCCAGCCTCACGCGCGGTACTGTGCGATGTCACGCCGCGGCAGTTCGCGTCGATCGCCGGCGATCGAATCCCTCCCCGCTATCGGCGCCGGCTCGAACGGTATCGATACGGACCTGGCGTGTTCAAGATCGACTGGGCACTGAATGGTCCGGTGCCATGGCGCGCGCCTGATTGCCGTCGCGCTGGAACGATCCACATCGGCGGCTCACTGAAGGAGATCGCCGACTCGGAACGAGCCGCGTGGGAGGGCCGCGTCCACGACCGCCCGTATGTCCTGCTGGTGCAGCCGAGCCGCTGGGATCCGTCCCGCGCACCGGCGGCAAGGCAACGCTGTGGGCGTACTGTCACGTGCCGAACGGATCGACCGTCGACATGACCTCGCGCATCGAATCCCAGATCGAACGGTTCGCGCCTGGATTTCGCGACTGCATCGCCGCCCGCCACGTCATGGGTCCGGCAGAAATGGAGCGGCGAAACGCGAACCTCGTCGGAGGAGACATCGCCGGCGGCGCGTCAGACATCCGTCAGCTGTTCACCCGCCCCGTCGCGCAGCTCAATCCCTATGCGACACCGATCGAGGGTGTGTACCTGTGCTCGTCCTCAACGCCGCCAGGCATCGGGGTTCATGGGATGTGTGGGTATTACGCCGCTAAGGCGGCGTTGCGGTTCTTCGACGCATAGCGTATCAAGTGCGCAAGTGCGCAGGTGCGCGAGTGCGCAAGTGCGCGAGTGCGCAGGTGCGCAGGTGCGCGGGTGCCGGGTGCGCGCGTACGCATCCGTTTCGCCGACGCCCCGCGCGACCGCTCTGCGAACAAGGCACTTGCGCACTTGCGCACTTGCGCACTTGCGCACTCTGCGCACTCGCGCACTTTCAGTCCTTCAACACCTGAGTCGGCTCAACCCGCGAAGCCCTGAGGGCGGGACCAGTGACGGCGATGATTGAGACAAGGGCAAGGGTCAGCGCAGCCAGGCCGAGCGCTGGCGCATCAAGAGGGCTGACGCCGAAGAGCACGCCCCGCAGCATGCGATCCGCCGCTGCGGTAAGAAGGACACCAATCACGATGCCTGCCGACAGCAACCGGCCCGCTTCCGTCATGACCAGTCGGATCATTTCGCGCGGCGCGGCTCCCACAGCCAGCCGAACAGCAATCTCGCGGCCGCGCTCCGAAACGACCAGCGTGAACAGGCTGTAGAGCCCGATGGCCGCGAGCGTGATGGCGGCCGCGGCAAAGAGGCTCAGCATGGCCGCATCGAGCCTCGGCCTGTCGAGCGCGGCGTCGAGAACGTCCTGCAACGGGCGAAGACCGAACACCGCGCGGCTCGAATCGAGCTCGCGCACGATCCGGCGCAAATCGGTCGCGAAGCCGGCCCGGTCTGACGTTCGTGCCACATATTCGGGATCGGGCCACGCACCCGCGGGGCTGCACGTATAGACGTACGGCGCGGGGCTCGACGCGTGACCGTCCTCCGCAAGATCTCCGACGATGCCCACGATGGTGAACGGGCCGCGAATCTGGAGCAGTCGGAGCGACCGGCCGACGAGGTTCGCACCATCAGCGTGCGCGTCGACGAATCGCTTGTTGACGATAGCCGTGAGCGGAACGTTCCCCCTCGAGTTCAGCTCGGGACACGACGATCCGGCCACGATTGGTGCGCGGATGGCGCGGAGATATCCCCCGCCGATCATGCGGACGCCGACGGTGATCGACCCGTCGGCATTCGATCCGGAAAGACCGTCCACGATCACCTGGTAGCGAAGCGTTGCGCCCGTCGCTGGCAGAAAGTTCGTCATACCGGCGGCCTGCACGTGAGGCAGCTCTTCCAGCCTCGCGATGAGCTGCTCCTGCAGTTGCGCGACACGGGTCCGATCTTCATCCCATCGCGCGCCGACGTGAAACGTGACGACGCCCGCCGAATCGAATCCTGTCTCGACGTGGGTCAGGTTGTAGTAGCTGCGAAGCAGCAGCGTCGCCGATCCCACGAGCAGCACGCTGAGCGCGACCTGACCGGCGACGAGCACTTTCTGCAGGAAATGATGGCCTCCCGTGACACCGCGACCTCCAGCAGCAATCATCCGGCTGACCTGCCCGCGCGTGGCCGCGACGGCCGGCAGAAAGCTGAACGCGCCGGCAGCGATCAGGTTGGTGACGGTGGCGAATGCGAGCGCGCGCCAGTCGATCGCAAGCTCGTTGATTCGCGGAGTGCCCTCCAGGAGCACGGGCATCAGCGAGACCAGCCAGGTTGCCAGGGCGGCGCCCAGCAGCCCGCCGGCGAGGGCGACCAACAACCCTTCGCGAATGACCGTGCCGATCACGCGCGCACGGGATGCGCCAAGCGCGGCACGGATGGCCATCTCTCGCGATCGGCGCTTGACCTGTACCAGCGTGAGGCCGGCAATATTCGCAACGGCGATGACCCAGAGCGAGGCGACCGCCGCAAAGATCAGCACGAGCCCCCGGCGCGAGTTGCCGATCCGCGACTCCTTGAGCGACGCGATCTCTGCGGACCAGCCGGCATCGGACTTCGGAAATTCGCGCGCCAGCGCGGACTGCACGGCTGCCAGATCCTGAGCCGCCGCCTCGAGCGTGATCCCGGGACGTATCCGGCCGACTCCACCAAGAAATCGCGCCTCGCGGATCCGCATCAGCTCCGGCGCGAACTGTGCTGGCAACCAGACGTCCGTGCGGGCGTTCGTGAACGATGCGGGCATGATGCCGACGATCGCATACGGACGCCCGCCGATGATCAGCCCGCGGCCAACAGCGTTGCGATCGCGCTGGAAACGGCGGGCCCAGAAACGTTCGCTGATGATGGCCGCGCCAGGGCCGTTCGCCCGTTCCTCGTCATCGCTGAAGAAACGTCCGGCAAGCGTCGGCACGGCAAACACGTCGAAGAAGCGAGGCGAGACTCGTTGGCCCGCGAGCCGCTCGGGTTCCTGGCCGCTCGTATCAGTCACGTTCTCGGTATAGCTGGCCGACAGGGCAACGAAGCTCCTGGTCAGCCGCTGCCAGTCCTCGAGCCGCGCCGGCGCAACCAGACTGGTTTTCTCACGCGCTGAAGGGCTCGATTCGTAGACGGTGACGAGGGAATCGGCATCCGGGTAGGGCAGCGGCTTGATCAGCACCGTGTCCACGAGCGAGAAGACCGCGGTGGTTATCCCGGCTCCTGCGCCAAGTGTGATCACAGCCGCGGCGAGAAACGCCGGCCGTCGTCGGAGCGCTCGCCAGGCCTGCCGCCACGCTGACGGCTGCAGACCGTGGAACATGGCCGGCATCAGTCCAACCCGCGGCGCGCCGACGACCGTGACGGGAACAGGACGGTTCGCGCGGCGCGCGGTCGCGAGATCGGTCACTTCATCGAAGAGCAGGCGGCAGAGCGCGCCCGGCCCACGAGCGCCAGCCTCCGCCGACGCCGTTTCGAAAGTCGTCAGCATCTCCGCCCGATAGCGGCGACGGACGTCGCCGGGCACGAGGAACAGGAGCGCTCGATGGATCACGCGCGCGATCCGGACCGCGATTGGAACCCGGTTCATGATCGCCTCGGCAACGCTGACGGCACGGACGGCCGGATACCGCGTGCGTGCGCGTGGCGGACGAGCGCCTCGAGCCGGGCCGTCTCCGCTTTCAACACGGCCCTGCCCAATGCGCTCAACCGGTAATAGCGCCGGCGCTCGTCGTTGCGGCCGGTGTCGGCGATCAGACCGAGCTCGACGAGCCGGGCGATTGCGGTATACAGCGTCCCGGTTCCGAGCCGCAGCTCGCCGCCAGTGCGGCGATGGATATCCTGAATCAGGGCGTATCCATGCCGCTCAGCGTCAGTCAGGGCAAGCAGGATGTGGAACTGATGGGGCGAAAGCGGCAGAAAGCTCGCGGGTGTCTCCATACGTCGAACCTCGATACATCGAGCTTAGACGTGAGAACCCGCGAAGAGGTTGGCTGCGGTTCGCATCTCTGTGCGATCGTGCGAGCGATCAGAAAGACGTGCAGGGTCCCCGATTCGGGGCCTCCGCCGGAGCCGGACGCACGGACATGAACTGCACCATCGGCGGCATCGTCGGCGCCAGCGTGATCGACACTTGAAGGCTTCCGCGCTGGCAACTCATTGTCCACTGCCCACGCAGCGCGTTCTCGACGAAGTCGAAGCCATCCGGAGCTCTGCAGCTGCCGACTGTCGCTTGCAGATCCTCGATCTCCTTTTTCCTGCGATCCATCGAACGATCGAGGAACAGGTTTTCTGCCGCGATGCTCTTTGCGAGGCTGTCATCCCACCTCACGATTAGTTGAGAGACGGCATCCCTCGCTGCGATGAGGTCGGGCGACGGACGTTGTTCGCGAGCCTGGAATGCGCCTGTCGCAATCAGGCGATCTGTCGCCTCGCCCACTACTCCGCCCCAACCCGTATACGTCACATTCCCGAACGCGATGATTCCGACGCCCTGCTCGGGGAACCAGCGCATGATCGATCCGTACCCAGGCAGGCCACCGCTATGCGCGACGATGGTGCGAAATTGACACGTTTGGGTGATCCCGAGCCCGAACCCGTAGCTGCCAGCGGTGAGGTGCACGGCATTGGTGGACGAGTCCCGCACCACCCGCATGCCGGATGGACGCCATGGCTGCTGCATCTCGCGAAGAGAAGCCCGGCTGATCGGGCCGCCTTCAGGGCCGTCACGCGGCGGCCACGCGTTGAGCAAGGCGCCAACGTACCGGCTCAGATCCCGAATCGATGTCAGCATGCCGCCCATGGCGCCGAACGCGCCATGCGGCAGCGCAGGTTCCTCTTTCCATCGATCATCTTCCCAGCGATACCCGAGAGCGATCCGGTTGGCCGGAACCTTCGACGGGTGCAGCGTCGTCGACGACATGCCGAGAGGCGCGAGAATGTTCTCAGTGATGTAGTGGTCGTACGTCTGCCTGGACACCTCCGAGACGATGCGTCCGAGTATGGCGAACCCGTAGTTCGAGTACTCGGTACGCGACGCCTGGCGCGTTCGAGAACGGAATCCCACGTTGCATCATCTGCGAGAACCGCTGGTCGGTCTCGGACAACTGCTGATCGCCCCACGGATTGTCTTCCGGAAAGCCCTCGGAGTGTGTCAGCAGGTGCCGGATGGTGATCAGCGGCGAGTCGCTCGACGGATACCTGAGACCTCTCAGCTCCTTGACGTAGCGCTCGGCGGGATCGTCCAGCGACAGCTTCCCCGCGTCGCGGAGTTTCAGTATCGCCATCGCGGTGAAGCTCTTCGTCATCGACGCGATGCGAAACACCGTGTTGGCGTCAACCGGCGCGTCGGTCTTGACATCGCGGACGCCGAACGCGCCTGAGTGCGCCAGCTCGCCGTCGATCACGATGCCCCAGGCGGCGCCTGGCACGTGACCCGAACGTGCGAACTCAGTGAAAAGACGATCGATGTCGTCGAACGCGGTCGCGAGCTTCTCGCGGCGGCTGGGATCGGCGGACTGAGGTGCGGGCGCCGGAGCGGTCTGCGCAACGGCAGCAGCCGTCAGGATGACGGCAATCCATTTCAGCATGGCGGTACCCTGATGTGGTCGTGGGTCAGGCGGGTTGCGAGGCCGCTCGTTGTTCGGCCTGCCGCTCGCCGCGTCGATCCCCGATAATAACGGAAGACGGAGGCCGTAACGTGTCGCAGATAGCCCCCGACATTCCCGAGCTCGAGCACCTTCCTCTCGTCGTTCGTCCTTTCATCTACACACGCGCCGTCATGCGAGCCACACGGTCCGGCGTAACACTGCTGCTCGGTCTCGTCACGTTCCTCGTGCTCACAGCAACCGGAGCCAGCGCCGGAGCGCGATTTCTCGGAACTCCAGGCAACGTGCTGGGCGGAACGATCGGCGCGGTGCTGGCGATTTACCTCTTCTTCAGAGTGGTGATCCCGTGGCAGGCGCGGCGGGCAGTCGCCGCGGTCGAGCGTGAAACCGATTGGAGGGTCGAGTTCCGCGACCTCATCGACGCTCAGGACAGGTTTTCCAGGGGTGTTGACGCCTACAAAGAACGCGAGGCCAGGGCTGACCCGCGCCGTTAGCCCCGGCTGCTCCTCAGCTCGGACATTCGTCGAACACGTTGGTCCCCGACCCATTCCGTGTGCTCCACTCGAAGTGTTCGACAATCCGCGTCCGCCCGTCCTTCAGGTGCTCCACCTGGCAGACCGAGCAGCCTCTATGAATCTCGCCCCCACTCTCTCGTTGCATATACCGACATACGAGCTCTGAGCCCTGCAGTCGGCCGACGAGCCATCCTCGCTCAACACGGCCGCCGGAATAGCGCGCGACCACGCGGTGTCCTCGCTGCGTGAAACGTAGACGCGTGTCGGAGCCAACGACCCCGTTCGTGGCTGTGCTGCTGACGCACATCTCCAAGCCGTCAAGGTCAATCATCGGAGATTCCTTTACGAAGAACGCGAGGCCAGGGCACTGACCCGCGTCGTCAGCCCTGACGCAACAGCGCTTGCGGATCGACGCGCGCAGCCCGGCGTGCCGGCACGTACGCGGCGATCGCGACCGCGACCAGGACGACCCCGAGCACTGCTGCGTAGGTGATGCCGTCGTCAGGGGCGATGCCGAACAGCAGGCCGCGCATCGCACGACTCGCGATGACCGCGACTGCCAGACCAATCGCGAGTCCGCTCAGCACACGCCACCCGGCACGCACCAGCACCCCACGAAGGATGGCTGCGCGCGTTGCGCCCAATGCCAGCCTGATCGCGAACTCGCGGCCACGATGCGCCACGTCGAGGGCGACGAGGCTGAAAAGCCCGAGGGCGGCAAGGCCGAACGCCAGCCCGGCGAACAGCACGAACATCCACATCGTCAACCGCCACGGCGCTTCGGCACGTTCGACGACCGCATCCATCGTCGTGATGCTGTCGACGATCGCCGCCGGGTCTAGTTCGCGCGCGATCGAGCGGACCGGCCCGGCGAGCGCAAGCGGATCGCCTGCGGACCGGACGACGATGTTGCCGGCGGACAGGCCGACCTGCAGCGCCGGATCGTAGACATCGAACTGAACCTCGTCGATGCCCCGGTATCGCACGTCGCTGACGACGCCGACGACCGTGCGCCACGACTTTCCGGGCTTGCCGGGAGTGAAATTCGACATGAAGAGCCGGCGGCCGATCGGATCCTGTCCGGGCCAGAGGCGGCGTGCCGTGGCCTGAGACACGATCGCGACACGCGGCGCATCGGCTGTGTCCTGTTCGTTGAAGAATCGGCCTGCCCGAAGCGGAATTTTCAGCGTCTCGAAGTATCCGGGCGTGGCGATCTGGTAGTTGAGGACGGGATTGGCCTCGATGGCCTCGCGCGTTTCGGGTTGCCCCTCGAGAAGGACTGTCACGCCCTGGCCGATCGGTCCGAGCATGAGCGGGCGGAGGTACACCGCGCCGGCGGCCTCGACGCCGGGCAGTGTCCGAACCCGCGTCAGCAAATCCTTCATCCACACGTTCGGCGGGCGGTTCGGATTCCCCGGCTGCACGGTCAGGGTGAGGATGCGATCGGGCGAGAATCCGAGATCGACCTGACGCAGCGTGAGGAAACTTCTGAGCACGAGCCCGGCCGCCACGAGGAGGACGACAGAAAGCCCGATCTGCACGACGAGAAGCGTCGAGCGCGCGTGCAACGTTCTCTTGCTCGTTGTCGTTCGTTCACCTTCCAGCGACGCGACGAGGTTGTCGGCGCCGGCATGGCGCAACGGCATCGCGCCGGTCACCAGCGCAACCAGCATCACTGCTGCGAACGTGAAGAGCGCGACGGTCATATCGATTGACACGTCGGCAACCCGAGGCAGATCGTCAGGAGCGAGCGCGACGATCGCCCGAGCGATCCAGTGGGCGACCGCAAGACCGAGCACACCACCGGCGGCAGCGACAAGCAGCGTCTCGATGATCCAGAGCCGCCCGATTGCTGCGCGGCTCGCGCCGAGCGCCAGCCGAATGCTGTGCTCGTGACGGCGGCGTGACACACGGGTCAGCATCAGGCCCGACACATTGGCGCAGGCAATCAGCAGCAGCACGCCAACTGCCGCCCACAGCACGCGCAACGCCGGACGCACCGGCCCGAAGACATGATCGAGGAACGAGGTCGCCACGGCGCGCGAACCCCATTTCAACCGGCCGGGATTGGCCTTATCGAGATGGGCTTCGGTCGCGTCGACCTCAGCCCGGGCCTTCGCCGCGTCGAGGCCCGGCCGCAACCGCCCGACAACATAGAACACCCCGACGGTGTCGAGGGTCTTGGTGTTCGGAGGAGTACCCGATCCGAGCATCGGAACGATGGGAACCCAGAACTCGGCACCGCGAGGAAAATCCAGGCCCGCAGGCATGACGCCGACGATCTCGATCGGACCGTCGTCGAGGGTCATCGTTTTCCCGACGATCCCCGGGTCTGCGCCAAAACGCCGCACCCACGCGCCATGATTCAGCACGGCGACGAGAGGTACGTTCGGAACGTCGTCTTGCGGTCCCAGTCCACGACCCAGCACCGGTTTGACGCCGAGCGTCTCGAAGAACGCTCCCGAAACACCGCTGAACCAGATCTTGGATGGCTCACCGCGATCCTGAACGACGGCGTTCCAATTGTGCGATCCCATCACCGCGGCCTTGACGAACGTCGTCGAGGATGAAGTCCACTCGCGGAGGTGCCGGTGGGTCAACTCGACAACAGCCTTGCCGCCCTCGTCGGTCTGCCACACGACCGCGAGGTTCTCCGGCGCCTCAACCGGCAGCGGCCTGAGCAGCACCGTGTTTACCGCGCTGAAGATGGCGCTGTTGGCACCGATGGCCAACGCAAATGTCAGAACGGCGGTCGCGGCGTAGCCGGGCGACTGCCGGAGGTGACGAACGGCGTGACGGATGTCTGAGGCTGAGATCATGGCGTGTCGAGCGTTATACCGTCGTGACGCGCCGGAGGTCCAGCGCTCCGGCACCAGCTGCCGCATTCAGCGCGTGAAACTACTCGCCTGACCCGTCTTATCTGTTGGGGGGCTGCCAACGGCAAACGCCATCAGCGATGCGTTGTTCCCCTGACCTGCGGCAATGACCACGAACTGGCGGCCGGACCTGGTCCGGTAGGTCATCGGCGTCGAGGAGGCACGGCGGGCGAGGTCGAAGCCCGCGAGCTCCTTGCCCGTCGTCTTGTCGAACGCATAGAGGACGCTGTCGCCACCAGCGCCGATCACGAGCCCACCCTTCGTGACGATAACGCCGCCTACACCTGAAGCTCCCAATCGATCCGGCAGCTTGACGCCTGCGAGGGCCGGATGCGAGCGAACTGATGGCGTGTCGCCGAAGGGAACACGCCATTTGAACTCGCCGGTGCTCAAATCGATGGCGACGAGCTCGCCGTACGGCGGCTTGACGAGCGGGAGGCCTCGGCCACCCTGACCCTGGGGTGTGAAGCTCGTGCTGCCTCCTACGTCACCGATGAAGTCGGCATCCACTTCGGAAGCGCGAGGATTTTCCGGTGACCGGTCGAACGCGTGAATGCGTACGACCGCGGGAGCATTCGACGTTTTCACAAACAGCGTCTGGGTCTCGGGGTCGAACGCTGCGCCGCCCCAGTTGGCGCCTCCGATGACGCCGGGGCGCTGCAACGTGCCCTGCATCGATGGCGGCGTGTAGAGCGGCCCGAGCTTGAACTTCTTCATCTGCTCCTGCGCCTGGGCCTTCAACGCCGGCGTGAGATCGAACGCGTCGTCCAGGGTGACGCCCTGTGGCGTCATCGCGCCAGGCTTCGTCGGAAAAGGCTGCGTCGGCGCGGCCTTCTCGCCGGGAACATCGCTCGGCGGCACAGGGCGCTCCTCGACGGGCCACACGGGTTCGCCGGTGACGCGATCGAACACAAAGGCGAAGCCCTGCTTCGTGACCTGCACGACGGCGTCGATCCGGCGGCCGCCGACGCGGATCGAGACGAGCACGGGCGCGGCCGGCGGATCGTAGTCCCAGAGGCCGTGATGGGAGACTTGAAAATGCCACTTGCGCACTCCCGTTGCGGCATCGAGACACACGATCGAGTCGGCAAACAAGTTGTCGCCCAGGCGGTGGACGCCGTAGTAGTCGTTGCTCGGCGTCGACACGGGCAGGTAGACGAGCCCGCGCTCGACATCGACCGTGAACGGCGCCCAGACATTGGCGTGGCCGGTCACTTTCCACGACTCGTTCGACCAGGTCGCGGTAGTTGGATCATCAGCGGCGATGGGGATCGTGTGGAATGTCCAGACCTGTTTCCCCGTGCGCGCATCAAATGCGCGAACGTCACCGGGCGGATCGTTCTTGTACATCAGACGATCGCCAACACCGTTACCGAGGATCACGAGGTCTTTGTAGATCACGGGGGGCGACGTATTCGTGTAGCGCTTGGGATCGACAGCCCAGCGAAGCCCCTTCGACAGATCGACGACGCCCCGATCGCCGAAGCTCTCGACGAGCCGTCCGGTCTTCGCGTCGAGACAGAACAGCCGCGCACGGCTGTTCATGAAGATTCTCAGGTTGCCGCCATCACGCCACGCCGCGACGCCACGGTGCACGAAGCCGGTTCCGTTCGGCGGCTGGCCATCGACGTAGGCCTTCGGATCGAACGCCCACAGTTCAGCACCGGTTTCGGCATTGAGCGCGACGACGCGGTTGTACGGCGTGCTCAGATAGAGAACGTCGTCAATCATCAGCGGCGTGTTCTCGAACATCCCGGGCCGCGTGCCGTACTCTTCGAGCGGTTCCTCACCGGTCTTCCATTCCCACACCTGCTGAAGCCTGGTGACTTTCTCCCTGTCGATATCCTCGAGCGTCGAGTAGTGCGTGCTCGATGCGTCGGCGGCGTACGCCGGCCACTCGTGCAACTTCGTCACGGGCGCCTGCGCGGCACATGCCAGAGCCGCAATCAGCACAATGAGCCTGCGCTGCATGCCGCCACTCTCCCCGAGAACGGGATGGGTGTCAAACGTTTCCGCACGAAGGTTCAGGACGAGGGTTCAGGACGAGGGTTCAGGACGAGGGTTCACGACGAAGGTTCAGGACGAAGGTTCACGACGGGCGTTCACCGCTACGACACGGTCCGGGCCGAGCGAGCCGGTTGGCTCGGGGCGACCTCTGAGCTGCGCGACGGCGGCAGTCTAAAAACGGCCTCGGAGCGGGTCCCATCGTCGCCGGCCAGGATTCGTCTCCGGCGTACGGCATACCTCGTTGCCCAACCGATTGGGCGCGGACCTCCGAATCAGCCATGCCGGCGACGCGCCGTGAGCGCGCGCCGCGGAGAGGTCGTTTTTCCGCGCAGGGGGGAGCCCCGAGACGACCGGCTCGATCGGCCCGGACGAACGGACGGAGACGCGAGCACCGAAAAATGCACAGCCGTTATCATTCCCCATGCCCAATCGCTCCACCCCTCGCGTCGTCGTGGTCGGCGCCGGTGCGTTCGGCGGTTGGACGGCGTTGACGCTGGCGGAGCGCGGCGTAACAGGTCACGCTGATCGACGCGTGGGGGCCTGGCAACGCGCGCGCCAGTTCCGGCGGCGAGACGCGTGTCATCAGATCGACCTATGGCACACGTGCCGTCTATACAGAAATGGCCATGCGCGCGCTGGCGCGGTGGCAGGCTTACGACGCGCGATGGCAGCGAGGATTTCTCCGCAAGACCGGCGTGCTGTGGATGGTCGCCAGGGACGACGGCTTCGCACGCGCTTCGATCGATACGCTCAGCGCGGCCGGCATACCCATTCACGATCTGACGCTAGCCGCGGCACGGCGACGCTTTCCGCAGGTCGACTTCAAGGGCGTTTCGACGACATTTTTCGAGCCGGAGGCAGGCTACCTCTTCGCGCGGCTAGCCTGCGAGCACGTCGTCGAGCGGTTCGTCGCGGCGGGTGGCAGCTATCGGCAAGGGACTGCCGAGACGCCGTTGGCGATCGAGGGCACGGGCGTGAGACGTCTCCGTCTTCGCGATGGCGCTGTTCTGCAGGGTGATGTGTTCGTCTTTGCATGCGGTCCATGGCTTGGATCGCTCTTCCCGGACATCATTGGACGACGAGTCACGCCGACCCGTCAGGAGGTCCACTACTTCGGTACGCCTGGCGGCGACACCCGCTTCACTGATGCACACCTACCTGTGTGGATCGATGTGGGCACGCGCGTGCGTTACGGCATGCCGGAAAGTGCCAGAGGCGGCTTGAAGATCGCCGACGACACGCCAGGACCGTTATTCGATCCATCGTCCGGACAGCGGCAGGTCACTCCCGCAAGCGTGCGCGCCGCGCGCACGTTCATCGGCCGACGCTTCCCCGCGCTGAAGAACGCGCCGCTCGTGGCTTCCGAGGTCTGCCAGTACGAAGCTACGCCTGACTCGCATTTCATCATCGACAGACACCCTGGTGCGTCGAACGTCTGGATAGCCGGGGGCGGATCAGGTCACGGTTACAAGATGGGGCCCGCGGTCGGCGAGATACTGACCGCGCTGGTGCTGGGCCAATCGGAACCCGATCCGCAGTTTGGTCTCGCCCGCTTCACAGCGGGCTGGGCGCAACAGAGGTGGGAGAAGAAATGGTCATGAATCAGAGACAACTCCCAACCTCCAACTCCCAACTCCCAAGGGAGTCGTTCGAGAGAGCGGAGTGAAAGAAGTACCAAACAGCTAGCAGGTACGACTTCTAGCCCTCTTTCTCTGGCGACTTTCCCTTGGGAGTTGGGAGTTGGCAGTTTGGGAGTTGGTAAGTCAGTCCCCCCTCAGCGCGCTGATGACGTCCACGCGTGATGCGCGCGCGGCGGGCATCACGGACGCGATGATCGCCGCAGCGACGAGAATTGCGGCGGCGCCGATGACCGGCAGCGCGCCAGGGATTCGGATGTCCTGAATGAAGCCGCCGGCGAAGCGCGCCAGCAGCACGCCGCCAATGGCGCCGGCCACGATACCGGCGACCGCAATGACGGCGCCCTCGCCGAGCACACGCGTCAGCAGATGACGCGGCTCGGATCCAATCGCGAGCCTGATGCCGAACTCGCGCGTCCGCGCGCTGACCGAGAACGCCAGCACACCCGCCACGCCGACCACCGCAATCATCAACGCGACCGTTGCGAAACCGCCGAACACCATCGCGTTCAAGCGGTCTGGCGCCAGTACTTCCGCGCGCACGTCCGCGAGCGTCGCCGCACGTTCCACAGGTTGATCGGCGGACAACTCCCGGATAATGCGCCGGATCGGCGTCACCAGCGTGTAGGGATCGGTCTTCGCGTGGACGAACAGGCGGCCGCCGCCAATCTCCTGTTCGAACGGGTGATAGACGCTCATCGCCGCGCCGGGGACGACGTTCTCATCGTCTATGTCCGCGGCGATCCCGACGATCCGGCGCGGTTCCGTGCTGACGTCGATGAACTTCATGACTGGATCGGCCCACATCATCCGCCGGTTGACCGCATCCTGCGTCGGGAACATCCGCTGCGCAACGCTCTGGCTGATGATGACGACGGGCTCGGCGCCGCGGCGATCAGCGTCGGTGAAATCACGCCCCGCGATGATCGGCACGCCGAGTGCGGCGAAGAACCCTGGCGACACGGTGCGAAAACGGGCGCGAGGATATTCCTCGCCGTCCGCACGCACGTACCCTTCGGCAGAATACTCGAATCCCGGACCGAACGCGCCGGCGTCGCGCCACGGAACCACCGTGCCGACGGCGACACGCTCGACACCAGGCAGCTCCGTGATGCGCCGCATGGCCTCCTTGTAGAACCCGACGATCTGATCGGGCGTGCGGCCATACGACATCACCGGGACGTGCAGGGCGAGCACGTTCCCCATGTTGAAGCCGGTTTGCGTCTTCTGGAGCGCGAGCAGCGTGGTGAGGAGCATGCCCGCACCCGCGAGCAGGACGAATGACGCCGCGATCTGCGTCACCGCGAACAGGCGAAGACGGCGGTTGGTGCCGGACGTAATGCGCACGCCGCCGCTTGAAAGGCCGAGACCCGTCGACGCTTCGGCAGAAGGCAGGCGCGGTACGAACGCCAGCAGCACCGATGCCGCTAAGGCCAGGCCGACGCCCACCCAGAGGAGCGTGGAGTCCACCGTAAGGTCCAGCGCGCGCACGGAGAAACGTGCCGCATAGCTTGACAGGATCGCGACCATCGGCCGGGCGATGAGGACGCCGAGAATCGCTCCAGCGCCGCACAGCAGCAGACTTTCCGCGAGAAGGGTCCGACGCAGCGCGCCGGTACTCGCTCCGAGCGCGGTGCGAATCGCGAGCTCCCCTTCCCGGCGAACCGACCGGGCAAGAATCAGGTTCGCGACGTTCGAACAGGCGATGATGAACACGAGTGCGGATGCCGCGAGAAGCACCAGCAGCACTGTTCTCGCCGGCGAGACGATCTGCTCCCGTAACCGCACGGCGTCGATCCGGAAATCGGCCTTCGGCGAATACGACTCGGAATGTTCCTTGATGATCGCGCCGTGTGCCGCACGAAGCTCGGCACGCGCCTGTTCGAGATCGGCCCCAGGGGCAAGGCGGCCAAACAACTCTGTCATCCGGTGCACACGTCCGGTCACCATCGTGGCCGACAGGTGATGCGGACTGGTCACGACGTTCGCAATGATCTCCGTCTCCGATGGATAAGGAACGGATGGTTCCAGGACGCCGATGATCGTGGCGGAGCGCGTACCCAACCGGACGACCTTGCCGATCACCGTCGGATCGCTGCCGAGCGTGGTGGTCCAGAAGCGATAGGTCAGCACCGCGACGCCTTCCGCTTTCGGTCCATCATCCGTTGCGTCGATCAGCCGGCCCAGCACCGGCCGAAGCCCCATCACCTCGAAGTACCAGCCGCCGACGACCCCCGCGCGCACGACCCGCGGATCGCCCAGACCGACCATGGTGAAGCCGATGGTCGAGAACTCCCCGAAAGCTGTCAGCGTTTTCACGCGGCCGCGCAGATCGTGAATCTCCGGCACTGAGAAGGTCGTGTTGTCAGTGCCGAGCCCGCGCGCGCTCTGGCGGATGTAGATGAGCCGGTCCTCGTCCCGATTGACGAGCGGCCGGAGCAGGACGCCGCGGACCACGCTGAAAATCGCAGCGTTGGCGCCAATGCCCAGGGCCAGCGTGATGACGACGGTCGCGGCCAGACCCTTGACCCTGCCAAGCGACCGCAGCGCGAAACGCAGATCAGTGATGAAGCTCATAATCGTCCTATT
Organism: uncultured Acidobacteriota bacterium; assembly: GCA_963784195.1. Classification (GTDB taxonomy): domain Bacteria; phylum Acidobacteriota; class Vicinamibacteria; order Vicinamibacterales; family 2-12-FULL-66-21; genus CAVQAH01. The sequence continues at coordinate 1,060,621 of CAWARA010000020.1, forward strand.
ACGTGTCCGGGGGTCAGATCTTGTTTCTTGCACAAGTGTCCCCCTTTTTGTACGTCCGCCGAAAGGGACAACCGTGCAAGAAACAAGATCTGACCCCTTCCCTCCCCTTCCCTCACCTGAACGACGAATGATACGGGCCAGAATCGACAGCCTCACCCTCAGCCCCGTTCGAACTGTGCAATCTCGTCGAGCCGGCGGCTCGCCCTCAGCAGGCTGCGGCCCGCCAGGTTATCGATCACGTTTCGCAGCAGGGGGGACGATGTCTGCTGGTCAGCGAAACGGCGGGCCAGCGCCACGCTGGCCGCCATGCCCAGAACGCCAGCCCCGAGCGACCATTGAATCCACTGCGGCGACTCGGCGTAGAGGTCGATCCCGAACCACAGCTTGGCCCCCACCATCGTGGCGGCAATCCACAGGACCCACCAGGTCAGCCCGAGTGCGAGCGAGGTGACGACGCGGAAGCGGTACAACTCCGCCAGACGGCGCTGGATGGTGACCACCGGAGCCGTGTAAAAGGCCCGGCCGATCAGGAGGATCTGCATGACGCTGGTGCAAATAGTCGCGACGCCGAAGAGATGAAGCGCGAGCCCGGCGGCGAGAAGGTGAGGAACGCGCCAGTGCTCGATCCAGAATGGCGCGACGATCGCCACCACGATGATCCAGGCCACCATCTGCACGGCCTGTCCCCACGTCATTCCAAGGAGGGCCCGGCGCGACTCGCCCAGTTTTCTCTCCTCATAGTCACGCCGCACGATCGATTCTGCCTGTTCAACGCGCTGTTCCAGCTGTGTCCAGGCGACCTTGAGGTCATCGAGTTCCATCGTTCGTCTCCAGGCTCACCGCACCGGGCCGGACGCTTGCGACCTGGTCCCGCAGCCGTTGCTTGAGCCGACTGAGTTTGGTTGACACGTTCGTTTCGCTGATGCCGAGCACGTCGGCGATCTCCTGATAGTTGCGTCCCTCCAGGTACAGCAGGACGAGCGCGCGATTCATGTCGTCGAGTTGATCGATCACCGTGTAGAGCTCGCGCAGGCGATCGTCGGCGTCGTGCCGCGGATCGGGAATCGATTCGAGCGCCTGGCTATCGATGGGAGACACGTGCCGCCGCCGGTACTCGACGCTGCGCCTGAAGGAGATCGCCACGTTGAGCGCGATGCGATACATCCACGTCGAGAAGCTGCGGCTGGCGTCGTAGCGCGGGTACGCCCGCCAGGCCTGCGCCCGGATCTCCTGTGCGAGATCGCGCTGTTCCTCGACGTCCCGGCAGTAGATGCTGGCGACCTTGAAGACGATGCCGCGATGCGTGTTGAGCAGCGTCTCGAATCGCTGTTGCGGAGAGCCAACCGCCGCGTCCTGCCGATCGAGCGCCATCGTTGATATTGCCCCCATCGCCTACATGATTCGCATGGGGGCCCGGAAAATCACACGGCGGGCTATTTCTTCCGCGGCCGGCGACCCTGCGATGCGTCGCGGGCCTTCAATTCACGCAGATACGCGTCGAGATTGTCGAATCGCTGCTCCCAGAAGCGCTGGTATCGTTTGACCCACTCGGCGACGTCCTTGAGGGGGGCCGCCTCCAGGCGGCACGGACGCCACTGCGCTTCGCGGCCGCGGGCAATGAGGCCGGCGCGTTCGAGCACCTTCAGGTGCTTGGAAATGGCCGGCATGCTCATCTCGAACGGTTCGGCAAGCTCGGTCACCGACGCCTCCCCCGTCGACAGACGGGCGAGGATTGCCCGACGGGTCGGATCGGCGAGCGCCGCGAACGTGGTGCTGAGCTGGTCGGCGTCGGCTAGGTTTCTAACCATAGGGTTAATTATCTATTAGGTTAAATACAACGGCCGGGGTTGTCAAGGTGTCAGCGCTCAATCCCCGCGGGAAACCCTGCGTCCCTGCCCGGCGTCTTTGAACTGAAATGCCCAAGCTGTATGACGAGCTCGCGCCGTGGTGGCCGCTCATGTCGGCGCCAGAAGACTACGAAGAAGAGGCGGCGTTCTATGGACGCGCGCTGGAAGAGGCCTGCCAGGGACCGGCCCGCACACTCGTCGAGCTCGGCAGCGGTGGCGGAAACAACGCGTCGCATCTGAAATCACGATTCAAGATGGTGCTCGTGGAACCATCAGCGGGAATGCTGAAGGTCAGCCACGCGTTGAATCCAGAATGCGAGCACGTGCAGGGCGACATGCGAACCGTCAGGTTGAATCGACAGTTCGATCTCGTGTTCGTGCACGACGCCGTCTGCTACATGACGACGGAGTCGGACCTGCGGCAGGCGATCGGGACCGCGTTCATGCACTGCAGGCCTGGCGGCGCGGCGCTCTTCGCACCGGATCACCTGCTCGAGAACTTCCGCCCGTCATCGGACCATGGCGGTCACGATAACGCCACGCACGGCCTGCGCTACCTGGAATGGACGTGGGACCCCGATCCATCGGATACAACGTATCTGGTCGACTACGCGTACCTGCTGCGGAGCCCCGACGGTTCCGTGCGAGTGGAGCATGACCGTCACGTCGAAGGTCTCTTCTCGCGCGCAGTCTGGCTGCGCCTGCTGTCGGACGCCGGCTTCGAACCGCACGTCCTCCCCTTCGACCACTCAGAGCTCGAACCTGGCTCGTACGAAGTGTTCGTTGCGACGAAGAGAACTTGACGGGGGTTCATGACGAGGGTTCACACGAGGGTTCAGGACGGGGGTTCAGGACAACGGTTCAGCCGAGGGTTCACGACGCGGGTTCATCGACGGCGACACGGTCCGAGCCGAGCGAGCCGGTCGGCTCGGGGCGACCTCTGAGCTGCGCGACGGCGATAGTCTAAAAACGGCCTCGTAGCGGGTCCCATCGTCGCCGGCCAGGTTTCGTCTCCGGCGTACGGCAGACCCCGTTGCCCAACCGATTGGGCGCGGACCACCTGATTAGCCAAGACGGCGACGTCGTCGTGAGCACGCGCCGCGGAAGAGGTCGTTTTTCCGCGCAGCGAAGCGGGAGCCCGAGACACCGCGCTCGGCTCGGACGGACGAACTTATTTCTTCGACCCCACACCCATCTCGCGGAAGCGTTCCATCTGTTGGCTGCCGCCGAAATCTTCGAGCTCGAACAGTTGACGGACCTCGATCTCGCTTTCCTCGTTCTCGCCGAACGGCGCCGGAAACCGTCTGGCCCATTCCATCGCTTCTTCGCGCGACTTCACCTGGATCAGCGTGTAGCCTGCGATCAGTTCCTTCGCCTCGGTGAAGGGACCGTCGATCACGGTGCGCTTGCTGCCCGAATATTTGATCCGCCAGCCCTTTGACGTCGGCTGAAGACCCGACGCATCCAGCAGCGCTCCAGCCTTCACCAGCTCCTCGTGATATTCGGCCATCGCGGCGATCAGCGCCTCTTCGGGCATCTTTCCCGCTTCGCTGTCCTTGTTTCCCTTGACGATGATCATGAATCGCACGGTACGCTCCTCTCCCTGGGCCTGATTCTGACCCTTACCTGGACGTCGATCCACTGTCGTTGGAATCGACAACGCAGCTAGCCACTGATGGGCTGGAGTTAGAGCAACTGGCGGAAACGCAAGGCTGGTCCGTGTTTGAGTCAGGACATCAGCACGACCGACGACGCGATCAGAAAGGCGAGGCCGATCAGCGACAGCATGCGTCCGTGAGACGTGTCGAAGGTCTCGGCGAACGGCTTGAGCGCGGTTCGCACGTGCTTGGGCTCGCGGGCAGCGACGATGCCGACGAGGATCCACCACAAGCCAAGCACCCACAGCGTCTCGAACTGGTTGCGGTAGCCCTCGGCGCTGACGCTCCGGAACGACAGTGGAAACCCGAGGACGAGGCCCGTGAGCAACCCGGCACCGACCGCCAGCGGAAAGTAGATCATCAGGCGCCTGCGTCCGACGAGCAGGTGCGGCGAGTAGTTCACACAGGAGCGCGCGACAAAGTACGCCACGACCAGTAGCGGTGCGCCAATCCAGTCGAACGTCGGAATCGCGAACAACGTCAACACCACGAGCAGCACGGGCAATCCCCAGTCGTCGGCAAGCTTCTGCTGCCAGGCGGTGACGACATCGGTGATGTTGCGGGTGATCCAATCTGCGGTGTTCGGATGCGGCTCTCGCGCGACATCGCTCCATTGGCTGGGATTGCCAAGGCTGGCGAGCACGCGTTCGAGCGCGCCGACGCTGACCGGCTCCGGCATCCCTTCGAGCTCGGCATGCACGTGCGCCCGCAAATCCTGCGCGACGTCGTCGGCGTTGACTGACGGGTCGCCTGCTATGGACAACCGCACCCGTCCCAACCAGGCTTCGAAGTGTTCCGATGCGTCGGGGGTCCAGGTTTTCATCGGCTAACCTGCTTTGTGTCCGGCATGCCGCAACTCCTCCACGCTGGAGACGAGTGCTTCCCACGCCTGGTTCATTTCATCGAGCGAGGCCCGCCCGACATCGGTGAGTTCGTAGTATTTGCGGGGAGGCCCGTCCGGCGAGTCCTCGATCGTCGTGCGCACGAGACCGTCCGCCTTGAGGCGGCTGAGGATCGGGTAGACGGTGCCATCCGCGATCATCAGGCCGCTATAGCGGCGGAGGATGCGAACGATGTCGTAGCCGTAGAGGCGATCGCCGTTGAGCGCGTGGAGGATTGCGAGTTCGAGCGCGCCCTTGCGGAGCTGTGTCGTCCAGCTCATGGGATTTTGGGCACTATACTTCAATGCAAGGTAGATGGCAATGCCCCATAGCTGGCGAGCCGACGGGATTGCGGTTCGCGGCTGGGGTTCCCTGGCGCTACCGGTCCGGCGCGAACGTGGGTTTCGCCTGTCCTTTGTGACAGGTGTAACAGGTGAGCGGCAAGTCGGCCTTGCCGGTGATCTGCCGAAGCTTCTGCTGGACGTCGCCACGCATCGTCCACATCTCGCGCGCGATCCCCTTTTCGCGCATCGAATCGCTCTCCCACTCGCCGATCGTGTGGCAGTGGCTGCACTCGACACCAAGGTTCGGCACGAACGCCTGCTCCATGATTCGCAGCACGCGGATTGCCGGCATGCCTTTGAACGTCTGGATGTTCTTGAAAACCTGCTCGGCTGGTTGCTGTTCCTTGCCTGCGATCAGCCGCTCCAGCTCCTCGATGTGCTTGTTGCGCGGTTGTGGCGTCTGGACCACGGCGGCAGCGACGAGCACGGGCAGACTGATCGCCAACGCGAACACGCACTTGTTCATCAAGAGACCCTCGGCGTACCGACGCGATCAGAGTGCCGCGCCTGACAACGCCGCAACAGGCTCGTGGGGTGAGATGGAGTTGGCCGGGGCAGGACGCTCGGGTCACACGCGGGGTCACACGCGGGTTCAGACGAGGGTTCAGACGAAGGTTCAGGACGGAGGTTCACACGAGGGTTCACCGGCTGCGACACGGTCCGAGCCGAGCGAGCCGGTTGGCTCGGGGCGACCTCTGAGCTGCGCGACGGCGGCAGTCTAAAAACGGCCTCGGAGCGGGTCCTTCGTCGCCGGCCAGGCTTCGTCTCCGGCGTACGGCAGACCCCGTTGCCCAACCGATTGGGCGCGGACGTTCGGATCAGCCAAGCCGGCGACGTCATCGTCAGCACGCGCCGCGGAGAGGTCGTTTTTCCGCGCAGCGAAGCGGGAGCCCCGAGACGACCGGCTCGATCGGCACGGACGAACGGACGATAGACGGGAGTTCACGACGTGGGTTCACGACGAGGGTTCACGACGAAGGTTCAGGACGGGGGTTCACACGAGGGTTCACCGGCTGCGACACGGTCCGAGCCGAGCGAGCCGGTTGGCTCGGGGCGACCTCTGAGCTGCGCGACGGCGATCAGTCTAAAAACGGCCTCGTAGCGGGTCCCTTCGTCGCCGGCCAGGCTTCGTCTCCGGCGTACGGCAAACCCCGTTGCCCAACCGATTGGGCGCGGACCACCGGATCAGCCAAGCCGGCGACGTCGTCGTCAGCACGCGCCGCGGAGAGGTCGTTTTTCCGCGCAGCGAAGCGGGAGCCCCGAGCCGACCGGCTCGATCGGCACGGACGAACGGACGATAGACGGGAGTTCACGACTTGGGTTCACGACGAGGGTTCACACGAAGGTTCAGGACGGGGTTCACACGAGGGTTCATCGGCTTACGACACGGTCCGAGCCGAGCGAGCCGGTTAGCTCGGAGCGACCTCTGAGCTGCGCGACGGCGGCGGCAGCGATCACGGGCAGACCGATCGCATTCCCAACCCCTCAAGCCGAGCGGATCGCGAGGTCTTCTTGGGAGTTAGGAGTTAGAGGTTTTTGGAGTTGTCACAGACTAACTGCGGTCATAAAAGGCCGGAGGCTCGATCCCGAGAGCGCGCAGGTAGACGTAGCCCTGCCCGCGATGGTGGATCTCGTTGTCAATGACGTAGAGGATGAGATCGTGCAGCACGCCGGGATACTGACCGAATGCGTTCAGCGTTTCCATGAACCGCTCCGGCGGAATCTGCGGCCACAACTCGTTCAGCTGATCGGTGCTCTCATCCCAGAGGCGCAGGATCTCGCTCTTCGGCCGAGGGTCACGGCTGCTCGAAGCGTTCCAGTCGCCTGAGATCGCGCCGTCACCATCGGCACGGCCATCGTAATCATCTCCATCGCGAGCGCGCCGAACGGCCGCATACCGCCGACTGAAAACGTGAACAGCTTGTCCTCAGGGAATGCTTCGATGACGCGCCGTGTCAGGCGCCGATGAGCCTGCCAGTGCGAGAGCAGACCGTCGGGGGTGATGAATGGTGTCGCTTCAGCCACAAGGCCTCCGTTTGCGATCAATGTTACTCGCCGCGAAGGGTCAGCGCAGGATCGGTTGACGCCGCCAGCACGGCGGGACGAACGCAGGCGATGACGGCGACGGCCATCAACACCGCCGGTCCGATAATAAATGAGGCGGGGTCCAGAGGCCCGATGCCGAAGAGCAATGATTGCGCCGACTTCGACACAAGAGCGGCGGCGGCGAACCCCATCGCGATTCCAGCCACCGTTACGACGAGACCTTCACGCAGAACCAGCCTGACCAATTCAGCCGGCTGCGCACCGAGCGCAGCGCGAACACCAAGTTCCCGCCGCCGATCAGACACGCTGTATGTCAACACGCCGTGAAGCCCAATGGCGGCCAGCAGAAGCCCGAGCGCGGCAAACCCCAAGAGGACGGCGGCCGCAAAGCGGGGCTGCTCGACGGACGCCGCAATTGCCGTCGTCAGCGGCTCGACGCGGTCGATCGCTGCCGCGGGCTCGAGATCGCGAACGATGCCGCGAAGCTCCGGAGCGAACGCGGACGGGCTGCCGGTCGTGCGCACGACGAGCTGCACGGCACCGACCATCTCCTGGTTGTGCGTCCCGTGTGGAAAATAGATCTCGGGCTGCGGCTCGCGATCGTTCCCGTCTTTCAACACATTGCCGACGACGCCGATGATCTCGGTCTCGAGCTGGTTGTCCTGGCTCAAGAGGTTGCGAATCCTGGTGCCGGCCACTGGCGCCGCGGCGACGTGACGGCGGACGAATTCTTCGTTGACCAGTATCAGGCGCCGGCCGCCACGTCCATCAGTGTCGTTGAACAGCCGCCCCTCGCGCAGTCGAATGCCGAGCGTCTCGATGTAGCCGGCCGTCACGGTGTAGATGAGCGCGCGTCCGTTCGCCGGCTTGTTCCCTGCGATCTGCGGCGGCAGGCTGAACGGGCCGATCGCCGATCGGCGCATCAGCGGAATCATGTTGCCGCCGCCGGCACTCGCGACATCGGGCCTCGCACGCACGCGCGCGAGCAGCGCGTCAGCGAATTGTTTCGTCCGCTCAGCACTCGCGCCGCCCGGCAACTCGATCGACGCGGTCAACACGCGATCGGCAGCGTAGCCGGGATCGACGTGCATCAGGCGGACGAAACTGTGAATCAGCAGGCCTGCACCGATCGCCAGAATTGTGGAGAATGCGGCTTCCGTCAGCAGCACCGCCGCGCTCAGCCGGCGTGCACGCCGGCCGTGGGATGACGTTCGCATGTCGTCACGCAGAACGCCCGATTCGAGTTGCCTCGCGCCTCGGATTGCTGGCAGCACACCGGACACGATCACGGCGGCCATCGTCGCGATCACGCAGAACGCGACAGCTCCCGGATCGAAACGCAGCTCGTCGAGGCGCGGCAGGCTCGCTGGCGCAACTGCCGGAATGATCCGGACGATCAACCAGGCGAGCAGCAAACCCAGCAGCCCACCGACACCCGCGAGCACCACGCTCTCGGTCAGCAATTGGCGAAAGATCCGGCCGCTGCTGCCGCCGAGCGCCGCGCGCACCGCCAGCTCGCGGCGGCGCGTCACGCCGCGCACGAGCATGAGGTTCGCGACGTTCGCGCACGAGATCAACAGCACCAGGCCAATCGCGGTCAGGAGCACGACGAGCGCGGGGCGAACGTTGACGGTCATGTCGTCAATCAACGGACGCACGTGAACCACCACGGGGCTGCCCTTCCCGAAGAAGAATTCGACGAGCGGGTGCCGCGTCGCGCTTCGCGCCGCTGCAGTGCCCTCTGCCTCAGCCTGCTCGGGCGTCGCGCCAACCCTCAAGCGTCCGAGGGCGGTGAACGCCATCGTGCGGGCCGACGCGGCCACGCCGTCGAGGGCATACGGAATCCAGAAACGAACGCGAGCGTCGGGGAAATCGAAACCGGCTTTCGCGATGCCGATGATGACGTGAGGCTCCCCATCGATGCTCAGCGAACGCCCAAGGACTTGGGGATCGGAGCCGAACCGATCGCGCCACAGGACCTGAGAGAGGATCACGACAGGGCTGGAGCCCGGTTTGCCTTCGGTCGCGTGAAAGAATCGTCCCTGAACGGGTGCGGCTCCCAACATGCCGAACACCGAGGGAGATACCCGCGACCCGAACATCTTCACGGTTTCGTCGTCGAACGCGACCGCATAGTCGAGGATGCTGTATCCGCCCAGATTAACCAGTGTCGAGGAACGCTCCTTCCACACGGCGTAGGTGTGGCTGCTAAGCCAGCGGTTACCTGCGGGAGAAACGCCGCCCGGATGCTCCTCCCATACGCGAACGAGGTGTTCGGAGGCTGGATACGGAAGCGGCTTCCACAAGACCCCGTATACAACCGAGAACACGGCGGTCGTCCCACCGATTCCCAGCGCGAGCGTGAGTATTGCGGCGATCGCGACGCCACGCGCGCGTCCGATCATCACGAGGGCATAGCGGATGTCCTGAACCATCTATCTGTCTATTGTTTTCGATCTTCATTGTTTTTTCGAACGTCATCGACTCGGGCGCGCGAAGGGGGCGACACGTGGCGACTTCTTGAACGCATCGACGTCAGGAGGTCGCGTAGGAATGGTGAGCCAGTCTGGACGGCTTTCGATGTCGAGGCCTCGAGATGATGCTCCGACCATCTCGAACGCCAACCTGTAGCCGACCGAGCGCGGCACGTGTCCTAAACCGGGCAATCGTGAATCGATCGCGAAATCGGCAGGCCGATCGTGTTCGCAACTCAGAACGGCCGGCTCACTCGATCGGCATACTCCCTTGGACGATTGGAGTTGGGCGTTGGCGCAGATGTGGATGAGTGACGTGCGTGATGATCCGCCTTACCTTCCCGGAGGCGCTGCGTGGAATCGTGTCGACGAAGCGCACGTCACGCAGACGCTTGTAGTGTGCGACCTGTGGGTCAGGCCATTCACGTAAGCCTGCAGCCGTGACATCGCCCGATCGGCGGACAACGAGCGCGACCGGCGCCTCGCCCGTTCGCTCGTCCGGTTGCCCGAAAAACGACCACATCAGCGACAGCCGGGTGCGTCAGTAGGAGGGACTCGAGCTCCGCCGGCGCGACCTGCAGCGCGTTCACTTTGATCAGGTTCTTGAGACGGTCGATCACACGGACGTAGCCCTGGGCGTCCACGTATCCCAGATCACCGGTCCGCACCCATCCCTGTGCGTCGAACATGGCGGCGGTGTCCGCCTCGCGATTCAGGTAACCGCTCATGGTCTGCGGACCAGAGACCAGGAGCTCGCCCTCGCGATCAGGTCCGACATCCGCACCTGTCGCGGGATCCACCACTCGAATGCTCGTGTTTGGCAGCGGACGGCCGGCCGCTCCCGGCGGAGTGCCGGTGGCGCGATCAGGGATGGCACACGCACCTGCGAGCTCGGTGAGGCCCCAGCCCTGGCCGATGACGGCTCGGGAGAATCGCCGCTTCATGTCGTGCTGCAGTGCTGGCTCGAGCGGCGCACCGCCTGCTCCGGCAAAGGTCACGCTCTCCAGGTTGTGGGAATCGGCGTCGGGGTGATGCACGAGCGCCGCCATCATCTGTGGGGCGCCGAGGATCGCGGTGACACGATATGTGTCGATGAGATCCAGTGTCTGTGCCGGATCAAATCGACTGACACAGATGATTGTCGCGCCAACGGACAGCGGGACGGTTAACAGGGCGGTCGCTCCTAATATGTGGAAGAAGGGCGCTACCGCCAGAACGACGTCGCTGGTGTCGAAACGAAGCCGTGCCTGGATCTGCCGCGTGACCGTCACCATGGTCTCGTGCGAAAGGCACACGGCTTTTGGCGGGCCGGTCGTCCCGCTGGAGAAAGGCAGAAAGGCCGGCGCCTGCGGTTCGACGTACGGTAAGGCGTCACGGGGATTGGCCGTCAGCCAATCGTGAACGGATGTGACGCCATCAGTCCGACCGATGACGGCGATGTGTTCCACGGCTGTCTTGTCTGCCGCAGCGCGAGCCACATCGATGAGCCGCGGAATCGTCACGAGCACGGACGCGCCCGTCTCGATGAGCTGGGCCCGCAGCTCGCGTTCCGTGCAGGCGATGCTCACAGGCGTCACCGCCAGGCCGGCCGTCATCGCGCCAAGCGCGACACCGGCCCAGGGTGGCATATTGGGCGCCAACAGCGCCAGTACGTCACCCGGATGTCCGCGCTCGATCAACGCCGCCGCGATTCGTTCGATTCGTCGGGCCAGCTGGGCATACGTGATCGCGGCCCCTGACCTTCCGTCGACGAGGGCGGTCCTCGGGCCGTGAACGTTGGCGCACGTGCGCACGAGATCGTGCAGGGTCGTTCCACCAACGGGAACGTCCGGAAGGTCGCTGGTCCAAATCGTCATGACGTTCGCCAACTTGACAGCTGTCAAGTAATCTACGCGCACAACTTGACAGCTGTCAACCTCGTCAGCAACGATACCGCCATGGCGGGGCGGACCCCAGGAACCAGGGAACGAATCCTCGACGCGACGTGGTCGCTGCTGAGCGCAGCGGAAACCGGCATCGATCGGGCAGATCGCGCGAGCGTCACGCGTGTCGCGTCAGGCCGTCTACCTCCACTTCCCAAACCGCGCGGCGCTGCTCGCCGAAACGGCTCGCCGGCACGACGTCGAATCAGGGTTCATCGCACGCGTCGAGGCCACTCGCCTGCTGGACCCTGTGGAGGGTCTCAACTCGTTGGTCCGTGAGTGGTTCGCCTACATTCCGCAGGTGGAGGTCGTCGCCAGCGCGCTGCTCGCATTGAACGAAGCGGGACGCGACGGCGCCGGAGCGTTTGCGAACCGCATGGAAGACCTTCGTCAGGCCGCAGTGATCGCCGTGCATCGTGTGGCGAAGTCGGGACGGCTCGCCAAACAGTGGACGGAGGAGGAGGCAACGGCCTGGGTGTGGTCGCGGATACATCTGACGACGTGGCGTCATCTCGTGAACGAGTGCGGGTGGGCCCCTCAGGCAGTCCTCGAAAGGACGCTGACGTCCCTCGCCTCGGATATCCTTCGACCCAAGTAAAAGATGAAGGTCCGCTGGCTTCTCGTCGGGTCGCTGGCATTGGGAACCGGCCTGAGTAGCGGAACGACGACCGCCCAGCGCCTGTCGGTCCTGGACCTGCTCGATCGTTACGGCGGCGGACAGTTCGAGGCAGTCGTCGAGGTCCTGAATGGCGACATCGATTTCGGCGACCTGTTGAAACAGGTGCGACGCGACGGGCCGGTTTGGATCGACGCAGCGGGATCTGCGGACCGTGCCCGCCGCGAAATCGTGGCCGTAACGTTTGCGCTCGAGGCGGCGCGCGCGGGCGAATGGCGCGAGTGGAAGCTGACACAAATGCAGCCGCAGATGTGCTCGGGGTCCGGGCGAGTGCGTGCAGCCGATGAACGTGCTGTATTGGAAGGCGCCGCCGCTGCTTGATCGAATGGGCCTGCGAGCGGCTTCGTCAATACGAGTCGCCGCTCGAAATCGAGCGCTGGTGGCAACTGGCGGCGCTGGGGGTCGCCCAGCGGTCGGAAGATCCCCAGTTCCTCATCGGGGACACGAACATCGGGCTCGGTCTTCAAGCCGGGGAGATCGGAAACACGCAGGACGAGATCAAGCACCTGGATCACGTCAGCAAGCGGTTTCCGCACGAGATGCGATTCGTGCTGGCACAGGGCATCGCACGCGATCGCGCATGGACGGAGGACGCAACGCAGGCGTATCTGGCGCTCGAGAAAGACCCGGACGTCGGCGGTGAAGCCATGATGCGCTTCGGCGCCATGCAGATGCGCCAGCGCCGCTATTCTGAAGCACTCAAGTACTTCGATCGCGCCGAGACGTTGACGCGCGACCCGTATGTCGTATTTCTCGCCAGCTACTTCAAGGGCCAACTATTCGAGCAACAGCGCTCGGTTCGACGAGCGGAGGAAGCCTACCGGCGTGCCGTCGCTGCCGTTCCGCATGCGCAGTCGGCAACGATGGCGCTGGCGGCGCTGGTGTTCCGCGACGGCCGGCGCACCGAAGCGCATCAACTCGTCAATCAGATGCTGGCAGCGGAACCGCCGCCTCTCGATCCGTGGCGCGCTTACGCTCACGCCGACGATCGCTTCTGGCCTCAACTCATCGGCAGGCTGCGTGCGGAGATCATCAAGTGACGGCGCGCGCTCGCCTCGTTGTTCTCGCGACGTTGCTGGTGAGTACCGCATTCCTCCGCGCTCTCGCCCAATCACCGCAGCAGACGTTCAGGACCGGCACGGATGTGGTGCTTGTGGACGTGTCCGTGCGCGACGGGGGTCGAGCCGTTACAGGCCTGCGCGCAGCCGACTTCGAGCTGCGCGACAACAACGTCGTCCAGCGGCTCGAGAGCGTCGAAGCGATGTCCCTTCCGATCGACCTCACGCTGGTCGTCGACCTGAGCTCGAACCGCCATGGTCAATGGGGCTCCGATCCACTGCTGTCAAAGGTCACCGCCGACATCCAGGCGGAGGTTGGACAGGTGACGAAGGTCCTTCGGCCCAACGATCGCATTCGGCTGCTGGCCATCGATACTCGCGTTCAACAGGTGTGGCCGATGCAACCCGTGTCGTCGCTGGGAGCCATGCCACGACTGCAGATCAACGGCATGGCTGCCGTTTACGACACACTTGGTGCCGCGCTCCTGCATCCCGTGGATCCATCGAGGCGACACGTGGTGATCGCCAGGACGAAAGGTGTCGACACCATCAGCTCGATCGACGCGGAAGCGGTCAAAGCCATCGCGGAGCGTTCTGGCGCACTCTTGCACGTGGTCGCGATGGAAACGGCCGCCGACAGCGAGGGGGAGCTGCGAGGATTCCAGTGCGCGTTGATGGGCTATTGCTGGCCGACGCGACGGTTCTGGATTCCGTTCGAGCGCCGGCTCTTCGGCAATCCTCCGGTGCACCCGCTCTTGAGGGACGGCCAGGCCGTCGCCCTCGGCGCACAAGTCACTGGCGGGGCACTGCATCAGACCAGCATGCTCTCGGAGCCGACCCTCATCGGCACGTTCAGGAGGACTTTCGAGGACTTCCGAAACGGCTATGTCCTTCGTTACTCACCCCAGGGCGTTGACCGTCGCGGATGGCACACCATTGACGTCAGGGTCCCGCGATCGAGGTCGTACGAAGTGCGTTCGCGAAGGGGCTATCTGATCGAAACGCCCGTGCCGTCCCCCGCACTGACTGCGATTCCCGAAGTGCCGAACACCTTGGCGGAGTTCACGACTGCATACGAACGCGGCGCGTACCAGCAGGTGGTGCTCGGGCTGCGGCAGGTCAAGGATGCGGTGCGGTTGCTCAGCGAGTTCGAAGATGCAGGAAATCCGTGGCCCGCGACACCGCGGCGCGAAGCGGCATTCGCGCTGGAGCTCGTGGAACCCGCGCTGTTCGCCGAGAGCGCGCCAGCGCGTCAGGCGGGAAACGACCTGCTCGATCGTTTCGCGCGGTTCGTCCGTCATCCGCTCGGACCGGACATCTTCGAACGATACTGGCACTTCGCCGTGTTGACGCTGCTCGAAGGCTCGCTTCGGCCATCGGCGACGGAGGCGTTCGTCCGCCGCGCGCTCGCGCGCTTCCCCGACGAGCCGCGTTTCATCCTGTCGCGCGCGATCGTGACCGATCAGCAATGGACGAGGAAGCGCATCGCTGTCCCCAGCCGGCGCCACCAAATGCCGGCGCCTGAACATCGTCGAGGCGGTACGAGCGCAATACGCAGGCGGCCATGGCGCTAGCGCCGACATCCGTCGAAGCCCGGCTTCGATACGCGTGGTTCCTGCACCGGGTGCGGCGGCAAGAAGAGGCGCTGAAGCACCTGGCCGACGCCGCAGCCGAGCAGACCGCGGATCTGGCACTGCGCTATCTCGGACAGCTGTTCCTCGGCCACGTGCTGAGCGCGACTCAACCGGCACGACGAGGCGCTGACCGCATATCGCGGGGCCGTCACGCTGTTGCCGAACGCACAGTCCGGGCGCGTGGCCTTGATGAACGCCCTGTTGATGCAAGGCGAGCAGGCAGCCGCCGAGCGGCTGGCCGAGGAGATTCAGACAGACTCGAATAACGCGCTCGACCCATGGTGGATGTACTGGCAGGGCCAGTACCGCGTCCACCAGCAGGCGATGGCCCGGTTGCGGGAGTTGAGCCGGTGAGCGACTTGAAGACTCTTCGCGCCGGACTCGCAGCGCTGGCCACTTCTGTGACGATCGCCTACAGCAGCGCGGCCGTCGCACTCCAGGACCCACAGCAGCCGACATTTCGCTCGGGCGCATCGGCGATCGCGGTCGACGTCACCGTTCGCCAGGATCGTCGCGCGGTGACCGGACTGGTCGCGAGTGATTTTCAGGTGTTCGACAACGGCGTACTGCAACAGGTCGACGATGTCAGCTATGGCAAGCTGCCAATCGACGTGACAGTGGCGCTCGACGTGAGCCACAGCGTGTCGGGCAACTTGCTCGATCGTTTGCGCCAGGGCGTCGTGCAGCTGATGCGCGACCTGGGCCGAAACGACCGTCTGAAGCTCGTGCTGTTCAACATGCGCGTCACGAGGACGATCGACTTCACGAACGATGTTGACGCCGTGGAGCGCGCCATTCGCGGCGTAGCGGCCGGTGGCGGTACAGCGCTGCTCGATGCCGTCAGCGTGACCCTTGTGTCGGCATCAATTCCTGACCGGCGGCAGCTGATTGTCTTCTTCACGGACGGTAACGACAGCAGCAGCACCACCTCATTCGACGTGCTCACAGGTGTCGCCCAGCGAACCAGGGCGACGCTGACGTTTGTGATGCCCGGTGCGCCGCTTGTGATCACTCGAAGCGGCAGCCGTACCAGTGATGTGACGACGATGCCGGACGGCAGCAGTGCTGCTGCGGCGCCCGCAGCGCGCTACGCACCATTCGCGACCCTCGCCAGGGAAACTGGCGGCACGATACTGCCTGTCGGACCGGCGACGAATCTGACCTCGACGTTCAGAAACATCCTGAACGACTTCCGATCCGCATATGTCCTGTACTACACCGCCCGTGGGGTCGATCGGGCCGGATATCACACGATTGATGTGAAGGTGAACCGCGATGGTGCCGTGGTTGAAGCCCGGCGCGGCTATTTCGGGTCGTGATTCAACGGCGGACGGCTGCTCGCATCAGAAGACGACATAACACAGCACCGCGCCGACCACCGCCATCGACAAACCCCACGCCAGAAGCTTGTTGAATAGCGCGCGGCTGTCGCCTGCAGTTGCGCCGGCCAGACACAACGCGCCGATCGTCGAGAGCGGCGACACGTCGACCAGATGCCCGCCGACGTTCATCGACATGGCGATCGCGAGCGGGCTCGCGCCCTGCAGCGTCGACGCGAGACCAGGAACCATTGGAAGGAACGCCGGCAGCACGACTCCTGACGTGCTGCTGTAGACAGAAACGACGCCAGTGAGCAGGGCGACGACGGCGGTCACGGTGTTGGCGGTCGCGATTCGGGCGACGAGGGAGACGAGCAGATCGATGCCCTGCGCCCGTTCGACCAGCGAGATGAGCACGGTCACGCCGCACACCATCACGATCACGCGCCACGGCATCTTCTTCACCGCCTCGACATCGTCGGCAGATCCGGTCAGCACGAGGATCACGGCGCCCGCGAACGCCGCCATGCCGACGTTGGCGTTGAGAACGATGACGCTCAGGATGAGCGCGGCAATCACGCCGACAGTGATCCAGTGGCGACGATGGAATCGATCCGAATGACCATCGGGCAGAACAGCCGTCGCCGCCGCAGACGCGGGTGGCGTTGACCCTTCGCGGAACAGCTTCAGGCCGCCGAACAGCGCGTAACCGGCGAACGCGACGAAGGCGTGCGCCAGAAGGTTGTAGAGGTACGTCGGCAGCTCGTAACCCGGCATCCCGTTCCGCGCCATGATCCCGTTGACGATGATGCCCGTAGGCGCGAACGGCGACAGTGCGCCCGAGTTGGCACCGTTCCCCACCATGATGGCCATCAGGAAGAGAGGGATGCCTTTCTTCACGGCCGTGGCCATCGCCAGCGGCGCGAGCAGCGCGGCCGTCGCGATGTTGCCAGGGCCCATCGACGCGAGCGCGGCACCGAGTACGAAGAACATCACCGGGATCGCACCGGAGTTGCCGCGGCAGATGCGGACCGCATGGTGCGCAATCCGCTCGAGCGTGCCATTCGTATCGGCCAGGGCGAACAGCAGCGTGACGCCGGTCAGCGTCAGGAACAGCGGCCCCGGGAATCCACCCATGACGGTGTTCACCGGGATGCCGCCAACGTAGACGCCGACGATCCACGCGAGGGCGAGCGACAGCACACCGACGTTGAGGCGGCTGACGCAGCTGACAATCACGGCCAGCGCGAGGGCGCTTACGGAAATGACGGCGAGGTTCACGCGGGATCCCGGAGAAGAGAGCCGATCAGCTCGGCTGCATGCAGGGCCCGCACGCCGGCGAAGTCGCCAACCTGGTGGCGGCACGACGTGCCGCTGGCGACGAGCACCGTGTCCGCACCCATCTGCCGCGCCGCGGGCAGAAGCTTGCGCTCCCCGATGGCGCGGGAGACGTCGAAGTGATCTTTGACGTAGCCAAACGATCCCGCCATGCCGCAACAACCGGCATCGAGATCGACGACGGTGGCGTCGGGAATCCGGCTGAGGAGTTGCCTGGCGCTGGGCAGCCGTCCCATCGCCTTCTGGTGGCAGTGCCCGTGCAGAAGAATCCGCGATGGACCGCTATTCAGACTGAACTCGCCGGGCAGACTGCTCCAGTGGCTGTGGAGGAAATCCTCGAAGAGCATCGAGCGGCCGGCTACCACCTCCGCACGTCTCCTCGCCTCGCCCCGGAGGAGCGACGGCACATCTTCCCGAATCGCCGACAGGCAACTGGGTTCGAAGAACACGATCGGCAGCCCATTTTGCGCAACAGGATACAACCGATCTGCGGCGATGGCTGCCTGCCGCCGTGCCGCCGTAAGCAGACCCTGCGAAATCATCGGCCGGCCGCAGCACGCCAGCGGCGCGAGGCTGGGGTCGAAGCCTGCGGCCCGCAACACGTTCACCCCGGCGATGCCGATCGACGGTGAGAAGTAGTTGGTGAACGTGTCGTTGAATATCACGGCCTGGCGCGCCGGAGCCTCACGACGGCGGCTTGTCGCTTCGCCCGCTCGCCACTCATCGAACCGCTGCGCGAACGTTCTGCGGCTCCAGGCGGGAGGACGCCGCCGGCGATCGAGCCCCAGGACCTGCTCGTTCAGCCACCTCACTGGCGCGCTGCGAGCGATCCAGTTCGAGAACGGTGCGAGCCGGCTTCCCCACCGCGCCATGTCGTGAACATGGCCGAGCACCAGCGTCCGAAGAGGCGTGCCGTGCCGTCGCCAGTAGTCGGCCAGAAACTCACTCTTGAACCGCGCGACGTCGACACCAACCGGGCATTCGGCCTTGCAGGCGCGGCACTCGAGACACAGGTCGAGCACCTCGCGGACACCTCTCTCGCCGAGACCTGCTTCGCCGATCCGCCCGGCCATCGCCAGCCGCAGGACGTTCGCGCGACCGCGCGTCGAATGCGCCTCATCGCGCGTGGCCATGTACGAGGGACACATCGTCCCTTCCAGCGTCTTGCGGCAGGCGCCAAGACCGCTGCACATCTCGACCGCGCCTGGAAGCCCGCCATAGTCGGAGTAGTCGAAATAGGTCGCTGGTTGCTGTGTCTGGTAGCCCGGACCGTAGCGAAGGTTCCGGGTGAGCGGCGGCGTGTCGACGATCTTTCCTGGATTGAAGATACCGTCTGGATCGAACGTGCGTTTGATGTGCCTGAACGCCTCGTAGAGCACAGGACCGAACATCTTCTCCATGAACGGACCGCGGACGAGACCATCGCCGTGCTCACCCGAGAGCGCACCGCCGAACGCGAGGACCAGATCTGCGCTCGCCGACGCGATCGATTCGAACTGTCGAACGCCTGTCTCCGTCTTGATGTCGATGACCGGTCGCACGTGCAGGCAGCCGACCGAAGCGTGTGCATACACGCCGGCGGTCGTGCCATGGTTACGAACCATCTGCAGGAACTGCTCGATGTAGTCGCGAAGCTTTTCCGGTGCCACCGCGGTGTCTTCGACGAACGACAGGGACTTGGCATCCCCCTTCATCGCCATCGACAGGCCGAGCGCCGCCTCGCGTACCGACCAGATTGCGGCCTGCGCCGCCGGATCGAGCGCGCGATGATAGCGAGTGCCGTACCGCCGGGCTGTCAGATCTCGCTCGAGGGCGTCGAGACGGGGTAGCAATTCATCTGCCGTGTCACCGTACATCTCTACGCAGACCAGGACCGCCGGATCGCCCGCGACGAAGGTCTCCCTCAATACCTGCAGCGCAGCGCTCTGCTTCGTGTGATCGAGAATGAACCGATCCATCACCTCGATCGCCGACGGCCTGTGTGCCAGGATCGCAGGTGTCGCCCCGAGACCCTCGAGCAGATCATCGAACTGGACGACCATCACCGCCTTGAACTTCGGCAACGGCACGAGGGCGATCCTGGCCTCGACGACAACGCCGAGCGTGCCCTCCGATCCGATCATCAGGCGCGCCATGTTGAAGGGCGCGTTTTCGTCGACGAACGCATCGAGGTTGTAGCCGCCGACCCGTCGAAGCACCTTTGGGTATCGCCGCTCGATCTCCTCAGCGCACTCACGGGCCGTCCGCCTCACCTCGCGATAGCAGACGCCTTCGAGCGACGTCCGCTGGCACCGCTCGTCGAGCTCTGCCGCGTTGAGCGACCGTAGATGTACGCCGCTGCCGTCGGACAGGACGACGTGTTGCTCGAGCACGTGATCGATGGTCTTGCCATAGAGCACCGAGCGGGCGCCGGCGGAGTTGTTGGCCATCATCCCGCCGAGCGTGGCCCGGCTTGCCGACGAGATGTCCGGCGCAAAGCGAAGGCCGTCCTTCCGGAGCGTCGCGTTCAAATCGTCGAGCACGATGCCAGGCTCGACGCGTGCCCATCGCTCTTCAATATTCAGTTCCAGGAGGCGGTTGAAGTACTTCGAGGTATCGACGATCACCCCGCTCCCGATTGCCTGACCCGCCTGCGACGTCCCCCCACCCCTCATCGTCAGCGGGCATCGGTACTTGCGGCATATCCTGACGACGCGGCCGACGTCCTCCCGGGACTTGACGAGGACGACACCCGCCGGCGTGATCTCGTAGACGCTTGCGTCCGTTGCATAGAGCGCCCGAGAGATGGTGTCGAAGCGCACCTCGCCCTCGACCTCGCGCTCCAGCTCGCGGCGAAGCGCGTCCACGTCGATGCCGGCGTCTGGCATGCGCGGAAGTTATCACGGTAGGTTACGATTCTCTGCATGCGCCGGACTGGCCGTCACTTTCTACAGATTCCCGGACCGACCAATACGCCGGAGCGCGTGCTCCGCGCGATGGCCCAGCCAACGATCGACCATCGGAGTGCCGACTTCGCCGACCTTGGACATGCCGTGCTCTCTGGTGTCAAGCGTGTCTTCCAGACGTCGGGACCGGTCGTCATCTTTCCGGCGTCGGGCAGCGGGGCCTGGGAAGCGTCCCTGGTCAACACGCTATCGCCCGGTGATCGGGTGCTGGGATTCGACATCGGTGAGTTCGCAAAGAACTGGATGGAAGTGGCGCGTCGTCTCGGGCTGGACGTCGAGGTCATGGCTGGCGACTGGCGTCACGGCGTCGATCCGGACGCGCTCGAGGCGAGGCTCCGGGACGATCGCGACCCTCGGATTCGCGCCCTGCTCGTCGTGCACAACGAAACGTCAACCGGCGTGACGAGCAGGCTGCCGGAGATCCGTCGCGCGATCGATCGCGCCGGGCATCCGGCGTTGCTCCTGGTGGATGCGGTCTCGTCGCTGGCGTCGATCGACCTGCGCCACGACGAGTGGGGTCTGGACGTGACGCTGGCCGGCTCGCAGAAAGGGCTGATGCTCCCGCCGGGCCTCAGCTTCAATGCCATCAGCAACAAGGCTGTGGCAGCGTCGCGCACGGCACGTCTTCCGCGATCCTATTTCGGCTGGGAACCCATGCTCGCGTCGAACGCCACCGGTTTCTTCCCGTACACGCCGGCGACCAACCTGCTCTTCGGGCTGCGCGAGGCAATCGCCATGCTGGAAGAGGAGGGGCTCTCGAACGTGTTCGCGAGACACCGCCGTCATGCCGAGGCGACGCGCGCGGCGGTGTCTGCCTGGGGTCTCGAAATCGCCTGTCAGCGCGAAGACGAATTCAGCCCCGTGGTGACCACCGTCATGTTGCCTGGCCACGATGCCGATGCGTTTCGCGCGGCCGTCCTCGAGCGCTTCAACCTGTCGCTGGGCGCCGGGCTCGGACGCTTCAAGGGTCAGGCGTTCCGCATCGGGCACCTCGGCGATTTCAACGACCTGATGCTCATGGGCACGCTGTGCGGCGTCGAGATGGGACTGGAAATCGCGAGTGTGCCGTACAAGGCCGGTGGCGTTGACGCGGCTATGACGAGCCTATGCGCCGCGACAGTTGTCAAGGCGTAGCTGCTCGCAACCTCCAACTTCCAACTCCCAACTCCCAAAGTGCTCTCAGTCGAGCGGCTCAGAGTCTCTTTGGGAGTTGGAGGTTGGGAGTTGGAGTTGACGTTTACATCAGCGACCTGTGAACCGCGGCGGACGCCGCTCGAGAAATGCCGCGACACCCTCCTGAAAATCTGCGCTCGCATAGCACGCACCCACGAGGTCGTAGATGTCCTGATCAGGGAGCCGTCGATGGTGGGCGATCCGGCGAATGGCTTCTTTGGTCACGCGAATCGTCTGCGGCGCATGAGTCGCGATGGTGGCTGCCATCTGGCGCACGGTTTCGTCGATCGCATCCGGTTCGGCCAGACGCGTGATCAATCCAAGCGCGTTCGCTTCTGCCGCATCCATCAGCCGGCCGGTGATGATCAAATCCTTTGTCCGCGCCGGCCCGACCAGATCGAGGAGACGTGCGTAATTGGCCGCGGACAGGCAGTTGCCGAGCGTGCGCGCAATCGGCACGCCAAAGCGCGCGGCGGCGGTGCAGACGCGGAGGTCGCAGGCCAGGGCGATCACGCACCCGCCGCCGGCCGCCACACCCTGGACCTGTGCGATGGTCGTCGCGCCGACCCGCTCGAGACGATCGATCACCTGTTCCATCCGCCGCTCGTAAGCGATACCATCGGCGGCCGACCGAAAGTCGGTGAACTGGCGGATGTCCGTTCCCGCCGCGAACGCGTCGCCTTCGGCGCGTATCACGAACACGCGGATCCGTGGATCGGCATCGACCTGTTCGCAGGCGTCTGCCAACGCATCGTACATGGTCCACGTCAGGGCGTTGCGAGCCTCCGGACGATTGAACGTGAGAAACGCAATGGGCCCTTCCGATGCGAACGACACTTCTGCAGTGGACACGTTGATTTGCCTCACAAGGAGAGAAGCATGAGCTCGGGCCGGGTCGCGCTCGAAGGGATTCGCGTGCTGGACGTCACGCAGGTGATGGCCGGCCCCTTCTGCGCGATGCAACTATGCGACATGGGCGCCGACGTGATCAAGGTGGAGCCGCCCGCGGGCGACTCCACGCGCCAGATGGCCTGCATAGGGGGACACGAGAGCGCGGCGTTCAACGCCGTCAATCGTGGCAAACGTGGCATCGTGCTCGACCTCAAGAGGGTGCGCGGGCAGGACGCCTTCCGCCGGCTCCTCGCCAGAGCGGACATCCTCATCGAGAACAGCCGCCCGGGCGTGATGCAACGATTCGGGCTGGACTATGCATCACTGGCACCCGATCATCCCGCGCTCATCTACGCGTCGATCTCCGGTTACGGGCAGACAGGGCCCGACGCGTCGAAAGGCGGCCTCGACCTCATCGCGCAGGGCGTGTCGGGCCTGATGTCGGTCACCGGCGAACCGGGGGGACCGCCCGTCAAAATCGGCGTGCCGTTGACCGATCTGGGCGCGGCGTTGTTCGCACTGTCAGGCATCCTTGCCGCGCTGCACTACCGTACGCGCACCGGCCGTGGACAGTACGTCGACACGTCGCTCGTCGAGGCGGGGATTGCGTTCTCGGTCTGGGAGTCGGCGGAATACTTCGCCCGCGGCGTACGACCCGAGCCCATGGGATCCGCGCACAGGTTGATCGCGCCGTACCAGGCCTTCCGCTGCGCTGACGGCCACATCACGGTCGGCGCGGCGACCGACGCGCTCTTTCAGCGGCTGTGCGATCTGCTCGGTCACCCGGATTGGCCCGCCGACCCCGATTTCGCCGACAACACCCGGCGCGTCCGCCATCGCGTGAAGCTTGCGGAGCGCATCGAAGCGATCACGGCGCTCGAGCCATGCGCCACCTGGGTCGCACGCCTCGATGCTGCCGGGATTCCGTGCGGGCCAATCAACGACTATCGCGGAGCGTTCGACGATCCGCAGGTGCGCGCGCGCGGCATGGTCGTCAACATCGATCACCCGACGCTGGGCGCCATCCGCTCGCTCGGTTCGCCGATCAAGATGTCCGAAACGCCGCCGGTCGTCGAACGGCGGGCGCCGATGCTGGGGGAACATACGCAGGAGGTCCTTACGGAGGCCGGGTACAGCGATCGGGAGATCGCAGCGGTCATGGCGGAGTGCGGACTCGGGCCACCGCGCTAGCGCGGCGTGACTACAGGCAGCGTCCGACTTCCAGGTGTCACCGGCGCCACGACCATCGGAGACGATCGCGATGGCCACGACGACCACGACGCCCAACAATTACTAGCGTCGTGCTCGTCGCGAGCGTCGTGCTCGTTGCGTGGCCGTCGGCCCGTTCGCGCCCTTCAGTACCGATTGAGGAGCCTCGAAGGGCACGGTAGCAAGCTCACAGATTCAGAAGGCTCCGACACAACGGACGCCGGACGAGATTCGATGGCCGGACGCGGCTGACTCGTAGTCAGAAATCGAAACGGGTCGCGATGCCAAAAGTGCGCGGCTGGTTGGTCAAGTACCCAATCCGCGCCCGCGTCCCGCGCTCCTGATCGAAGGACAGCAGCGCCCGTTCGTCAAAAACGTTGTTGAGGTACGCGGCGACATCCCATCGATTGCGGCGCAGCCCGACGCGCAGGTTCAGAAGGTCATAGGCCGGCAGCTTCGGATCGTAGGTGAAGGTGCTCGCCGTGAGTGGACCACCAATAGCGTTGGCGCCGAACGACAGCAGGTTCAGCGTGCCAAGATCCTCATCGCCGACCTGCGTGAAACGGGACCCGATATGCTGGTACGTGCCTGTCACATAGGCCAGCGCACCCGGTCTTACTTCCCACTGATACGTGGCTGCCGTCGCGAGCTGGAATCTTGGCACGGTCGGCAGCCGGCGTCCTTCTTCGATGCCCGACACGATCGTTGTGCCTCCGCTCGCGTCCGTCGAGGTCAACGTGGATCGCAGCTCGGAGTCGTTGAAGCTCGTTGACACGGCGAAATCGAAGTTGCTGTTCGGCGCCGCTTCGAACTCGACCTCGAAACCGGTGCTTCGGGCATTTGGTACGTTGAAAACGACGCGTGATGAGCACGAGCCGGCCGTCACTGTCGCCTGAAGGTCGCTGATGTCCATGTAGAACGCATTCACACCGAACGCGCCAAGACCACCGAGCACCCTCGACTTGACGCCGACCTCGTAGTTCCAGACGGTCTCGTCGCCCCACGTGTCGCGGCCGCCGAACGTAACGAGATCCTGTGGCGTGCAGAGCGGCACGTTGAGCGGATCGTTGATTCCGCCCAGCCGGAAGCCCCGTGAGACCTGGGCATTCAGGTTTGCGGCGTCGGTCAGCTTGTAACTTGCGATCACACGCGGTGCCAAGCCGTCAGCGTCCGTTGAACCCGGCTGCGACACCAGTGAGATGCCATTGGCGCTGTTGCCGAAGATGCCGTCGAAGATCTGCTCCTTTTCCTCGCTGAAGTGGTAATAGCGCAGGCCGCCGGTCACACTGAACCTCGGTGTGACGGTGAACGTGCCCTCGCCGAACAACGCGAACTGGTTGAGGCTGTAGCTCAGATCGGAAAAGAACAGCGTATCCCGCGGAGCGCGCAACCCTGCCGTTGGTGTTCCTGTGAGGGCCTCGTATCCAATCACCGGCAGGTCCTGACCGTAGTCGCGTCCGGTGTGACTGAAGAACCCGCCGGCGACCCACGGGAAGGTATCGGTCCCCCCCGCGACGCGCACCTCTTGCGACCAGACGTTGGCAGTGGTTGCGTCGTTCAGCGGCGCGTCGAGCGTGTACACATTCTCTGGAAATCCGTCTGATCCGCCGTTGATGCTGGACGTCAGGGCGCCAGCATCGCGGACCACCAGGACGTCCCGATAGGTGTACAACGTGACGGACGTCAACACCAGGTCGCCAAAGTCATGCTCGATCAGGACGTCAGCGAGCAGGAAGTCGTCGGAGAAGTCCTCCTGGAGCTGGATGAACTGCTGGCGCTCGCCGAGTGTCACCGGTGGCCGCGTCGTCGTAAACGGGTTGGCGAGAATGTTGTACTCGTCGATGCGGTTCCAGCCGTCCATCTTTACCTTCTGGTAGACGAGTCGCGGCGTGAACGCGGTGCGCTCGTTTGGAGAGAACCTGACGGCCGCCCGGAAGCCGCTGCGGAATCCGTCGTTGACGTTGTCGTCCACCGAAAGATCGGGGCGCACGGCATCGATGAACCCCGCGATGCGATTGTAGTACGACGCGACACGGAGGGCTGCCCTCTCGCCAAGGGGCAGGTTGACGCCAAGCTTCGCGTCAGCGCCAGGGCTGCCGCCATCGACGAAACTGAGCCCGAGTTCGGCGAAGACGTCGCGAACACCGAGCTGCGGCTGGTTGGTAATGTACCGAACCGTTCCGCTCAGCGAACCGGACCCGAACAACGTTCCCTGCGGCCCCCGCAGCACCTCGACCCGGTTCGTATCAAACAGATCGATGTCGGGCGTGAACAGCGACAGAGAGATCACCGACTCGTCGAGAAACACGCCGACCTGCTCTTTCACCCCCGGTTGATCGCGTACGATTTGCCCGGCCGACACGCCGCGCATCGCCACCTGGCTCTGGCCAGGTCCGAGGTTCTGCACGGTCAACCCGGCGACGTTCGCTGCAACACCCTCGAGGTCCTCCACGCCGCGAAGCCGCAGCACTTCCTCCGTCGGTGCGGCGACCGAGAATGGGACATCGAGTATCGTCTGTTCACGCTTGGTGGCGGTCACCGTCACTTCCTCGGCCAGCGCGGTCTGCACCGTGATGTCGAGCTGTTTCGAAGCGCCGGGGGTCACCTCGACCACCTGTGTGACTCTCTGGAATCCCGGTACCGACACGGTGATCGTGTAGGACCGGGCGGCAGCGACAGCGAGAAACTGCCGTCGCTGGCCGTTACGGCATTCCGGGATGCCTTCGTCGCCTGGTTCGTGGCCGTGACCGTCGCGCCCGGCACTACCAAGCCAGCTGGCGTCACGGACGACGCCGCTAATCTTTCCGTCAGATTGCGCCCACAGCCCCGCGGGAAAGATCAGGACGGCGAACGTCAGCATGAGGGGAAGCGGATGTCGAGCGAACATGGCCGGCCTCCTTGTCGATGTGATCGAAGTAGCGGTCGAGGTGCACCTCTCGCGAAAGTGCCGCTGTTGCTGCATGTATCGGGCCAGAGCTGCAGGCCCGTCGGCATTCGGATGAGCCGTTGGCGCTCAGGGTTCCTGCCGTCTCTTGAACACGCGGTACAACTCCTCGACGCGGTCGGTGAAGAACCGTAAGCTGTGCCTGATGAAGCTCTGCGTCCGGATCTGCCCGCACGGAGCTCGGTCAGCCGTTCCTTCGCCAGCTTCTTCAGGTATGAGGAGCATGGCCGCAGGTCACGAGTGCTATCACTGCAAACAATGGGTGAAGGCCGGCCAGGCCCACGACTGCTGGACGACCACGGAGGCCGCCCTCACGAAGGACCTCTCGGAAGATCTCCAGGATGCGTGGGTACGTCTGCGTGAGACCGCCATGGACTTCGGGGATCAGCGCGTCTACGCCTCGCACAGCTCGATCATGTTCTCGCGTCGCGCCTGCTACTTTTTCGTCCGGCCGAAGAAGAAGATGCTCGAGCTGTGCTTCTTTCTTGGCCGGACCGTGAAGTCTCCGCTGGTTCGCCGGGCAATGGCAGCCTCGCGCACGAAGGTGGCGCACATCGTGCACATCACCCATCGCGATCAAGTCGAAGCGCCGATCACCGACTGGCTCAGAGAGGCCTACGACGTGACCGACACGCTTCGCGCAAAGCCGGCCAGGAAGGCGTCCCCCGCGCGAAAGAAAGCCCGCACGTCTTCTCGTTGACCTATTCAGCTTCTTGACGGACAGCCGTCCGGTGTCCTAGCCTACATGTCGAAGGTTGATGCAACGAAGGTTGAGGCACAGATGGCATCCGCTCGATTCCCCATTCCGCAAGGCACGCTCGACATGCTGATTCTGCGAATTCTGTCGCTCGAGCCCGCGCATGGCTACGCCATCGCGCGACGGCTCCAGCAGATCTCCCGCGACGTCGTGCACGTCAACCAGGGCTCGTTGTATCCGGCCCTGCACCGACTCGAACAGAAACGCTGGTTGAAATCGGAATGGCGCCAGTCGGAAACGGGCCGCGAGGCCAAGTTCTATTCGCTCACCCGGGCGGGGCACAAGCAGCTGGCGGTCGAGAAGGCAAGCTGGGACCGACTGACAGCCTCGGTCCGGTTGATCTTCAACGAGGGGGAATAGGCCGTGGCAAAGATTCTCAATCTGTTCCGTTGGAGACGCGACCGGTTGGAACGGGATCTCGAACGCGAGTTGCGGTACCACATCGACCGCCGCGTCGACGACATGATGAAGAACGGCTCGAGCGAAGCCGAAGCCCGGCGACAGGCGAGCATCGAGTTCGGCGGTGTGGCCCAGGTCCAGGAAGACGTTCGGGATACGTGGATATGGCGATGGCTCGATGCGCTCATGCTCGACGTGCGCTATGCGTGCGGAGCCTGACGACGAGCTGGGGCTTCGCACTTGGCGCTGGCGCCGTACTTGCCTTGGCCATCAGTGCAAACACCGCCATTTTCTCGGTGGTCAATGCGGTGTTGCTCCAGCCGCTCGCCTACCCCGACGCCGAGCGCCTCGTCTCGGTCGAGACGTTCTGGACCAACACGGGACGCGCCAGTGAGGACGTGTCGGGTCCCGACTTTCTCGACTGGCAGACGCAGAGCGACGTGTTCGAGAAGATGGCTGCGTACTACGGTGGAGACGATTTCGCAGCCATCGTCGGCGACCGCGCGCTGTTTGCCAACCCCCGGTACGTTTCGGCGGATTTCTTTGAGGTCTTCAGCCAGACCGCGTCTGCGGGACGCCTGCTGACGAAGCACGACATCCCGGTGGGCGACGCAGAACCAACCGTCGCCGTCGTGCGCTATCACTGGGCGTTGGCGCACTTCGGTAGCGCCGAGGTCGCCATCGGGAAGAGGATCACCCTGTACGGCAACCCATTGGAGATCGTCGGAGTGGCGGCGCCGGGCTTTCGCTACCCGGGCGCCGCCGATCTCTGGGTGCCCTCGCACCCCGGGGGCGACCGCAGCGATCACAACTACCGTGCCGTCGGGAAACTCAAGGCAGGAGTAGCCCTCACGCGTGCGCAGGCCCAGATGCGGACCATTGGCGATACCCTCGCACGCCAATATCCGGAGAATCGGCCCAAGACCGCCACCCTGATTCCGTTGCAGGAGCGGCTGACCGGCAATCTCAAAGCGACGTTGTGGGTGCTGATGAGCGCCGTGGGCCTCGTGTGGCTCATCGCGTGCGCCAACATCGCGAACCTTCTGCTGGCGCGGGCCGCGGGCAGGACGCGCGAGATCGCGCTCCGCGCCGCGCTCGGCGCCGGCCGGGGCCGTGTGGTGCGGCAACTGCTCACCGAGAGTAGTGTGCTGGCAGGAGTCGCGGGCCTCGCTGGGCTCCTGCTCGCGTCCCTGCTCGTGCGCGGGCTCGTGGCGTTGTCACCCGCCAACCTGCAGGGCATCGACGACATGCGGATCGACCTGACGGTCCTCCTGTTCGCGTTCGGGCTCTCGCTGGTGTCGACGGTGCTCTTCGGGCTCGTGCCGGCCCTGCATGGCTCGCGACTCGACTTGTCGGAGGCATTGAAGCAGGGCGGCTCCAAGGCGACGGCATCGAGGGCGAGCTCTCGGTTCCGCGCGACGCTGGTCGTGATCGAAGTCGCGCTGTCGGTCATCCTCCTGGTAGCCGCGGGGCTACTGGTGCGATCGTTTCTGGCGCTCCAGCACGTGGACCTCGGGTTCACAACGAACCGCGTGCTGACGGCCTTCACAGACTACGCAGTGGACACTGAGCAGGAGATTCTGATCCGGTCCAAGGTCTATACGGATGTCCTGGATCGTCTGCGCGCGGTGCCTGGCGTGAGTGCGGCCGCGGGCATCGCTTTCTTGCCGATGGGACGAGAGCCCAGGGCGGCTCGCGACTATTTCGTCGAGGGTCGACCGGAGGGACAACCGGGCGAACGGCCACAAGCTGAGGTCTACGCGATCACGTCGGACTACTTCAAGACGCTGGAGATTCCGCTTCGTGCCGGGCGTGACTTCGACAGGACCGACACGCCGGAACGGCCGCGGGTTGCGATCATCAACGAGACCTTGGCGCACGACACGTTTTCAAGCGAGTCCCCCGTTGGACGGCACATTCGGATCGGGAGCAGGTCGCCCTGGATGGAGATCGTCGGGGTGGTTGGCGACACCAGGTGGCAGGATCCGAGTCACCCTGCCCCGGCGGTCATCTTCGTGTCATCGGCGCAGGGTGCGGGTAAGTCCCTCTCCATCCTGGCTCGGACCTCGTTGGACGAAAAGTCGCTCGCAAGCACGCTTCGCGCGCTCCTGCACGACGCAAATCCCACCGTGCCGGTCCGGTTCGAGACCATGGAGGAGCTGTTTGACTTCGCCTTGGCGTATCCCCGATTTCGCACGCAGGTGATTGGGCTGTTTGCGGCTGTGGCGGCCCTCCTTGGCTGCCGTGGGCATCTTCAGCGTGCTGGCGTACCTGGTGGGACAAAGGACCAGAGAGATCGCCGTCCGTCGGGCCGTGGGCGCCCAGGCCGCCGATGTCATCCGCCTCATCGTCGGCCAAGGACTGCGATTGATCGCGGTCGGCCTCATCCTGGGACTCGCCGGTGCGCTTGCCGTTGCGCGGTTGCTCGAGGGGCTTCTCTATGAAATCAGTCCGTGGGATGTCGGCACCTATCTTGGTGCGATCGTAGTGCTCGGCGTCGCGGCCCTGGTCGCCACCCTGATTCCCGCGATTAGAGCCGCCACGATCGATCCATTCATCGCTCTCCAGCAAGAGTAGTCGGCGCCACTTGACAAACGTTCGGTAGTACTAGATAACTAGTACGCATGAGGCCGAAGTCTCCCACGCTCACCGCTCACGAGCTCGAACTGATGAAGATCATCTGGCGGCACGGACGTGCCGTCACCGTCCGTGATGTGTACGAGGAGCTGCGCGCCCAGCGTACGGTCGCTTACACGACGGTCATGACCAGCCTGAAAACGCTGGAGGAGAAGGGGCATCTGAAGGCCACGCAGCAGGATCGGGCCAACCTCTACGTTCCTGCGCGGCCGAAGCACCAGGTCATCAAGGAAATGGTGCGCGACTTCGTCAATCGCGTCTTCAACGGATCCGGACGGCCTCTCGTCGTGCATCTCCTGGAAGACGACCAGATCTCCGAATCCGAGCTGCGCGAGATCACTCGCATGCTGGGGAAGAAACGATGACCACCCGAATGATGCTGTCCAACATCGCGTCGTTCGGGCTGCAGGTCACTGTCCTCGTGGCCGCGGGCGCCGCGCTCGCACGCGCGTTTCGCATCGATGAACCCAAAGCGATGTACGCGTATTGGAGGACGCTGCTATTCGTGTGCCTGGTGCTTCCCGTGTGCCAGCCATGGAATACCGTTGCTCCTCCCGCTCCGGTAACGACAAGGATGCCTGTGGCGGACAGCGTCGTGCCGGCCGATGGTGCCGCCATCGCATCGGTGGCACCCCGGTCCGTGACGTGGCCGACCGGCGATCTCGTGCTGGTCGTGCTTGCGGCGGGCATCGCCGCGCGCGGGTTGTGGCTGGCGATCGGCGCGTACGGGTTGCGGCGCCTGCGGCGCACCGCGATCGCTGGTCGACCCGCTGCCCCACGGCATCCGTCAGGCGCAGGAGCGGATCGGCGCGCGGGCAACCCTCTACGTCTCGGATCGGGTTTCGGGTCCGATCACATTCGGATTGCGCCGCGCGGTAATC
Source organism: uncultured Acidobacteriota bacterium (assembly GCA_963784195.1). GTDB lineage: Bacteria > Acidobacteriota > Vicinamibacteria > Vicinamibacterales > 2-12-FULL-66-21 > CAVQAH01. Next base: position 1,091,654 of record CAWARA010000020.1, read on the forward strand.
GTATTTCCTCCAAGTGTGTCTGCGATGCCGGCGGACGTGCAGGAAGCCATCGCGTATCACGAGTTCCTCCATGTGCATCGACGCGACTGGCTGCACGAGATTCTCGAGGAGGCGGTGCGTTCGGTGCTGTGGTTCCATCCCGCCATCTGGTGGCTGATAGGACGGATTCGACTGGCACGCGAACAGGTTGTCGACCAGTCCGTCATCCGGTTGACCGATTCAAAAGAACGCTACGTCGAGGCACTGCTCGCCGTCGCCGTGGCCAGCTCGGGCACGGCATTCACACCGGCATCGGCGTTTCTGCGGCGGCACTTCCTGAAGAAGCGTGTCGCCCGAATTCTGCAGGAGACCACCATGACGACGCGTCGATTGGTTGCTTCGCTTACGGCCAGCGCTGCTGCGCTGGCACTGGCTGCGACGTTCGCGGTCAGGTCCTTTCCACTCGAAGCCCAGGGCCGGATGCAACCCGGCACGGGCGACCCGGTTCAGCTCGTCATCGGTGGCGAGCACCTGCAGCATGGCGAGCTGCCCGAGTATCCGCACCGCGCCGTCGAACACAAGGTCGAGGGCGACGTCGTGGTCGAAATGACGCTCGACGATCGCGGGGAGGTCTCGGACGCGCGCGTGCTCAGCGGGCCTGAAGAACTGAGGAAGGCCACGCTGGAAGCCGTGCTCCAGTGGCACTACTCGCCGGCAGCGCTCAGGTCGACCGTGACGCAGGCCACGCTGCGATTCCGCGTGCCATCGGATCTGAAGATGGTCGAAGTGTTCGAGGAGCCCCTCCTCGTCGATGAAAGTGTGGCGACACGCCCGAAAGAACGGGCGGTGGAGATCGAGAAGGCGCTCGACGATCAGGCCATAAGGGAGTACGAGCGAAAAGAACCGGGTGCCAAGCCGATCGAAATGAAGTTGGGGAGCGCGATGTCCGAGGCCAGCAAAGAGTACGTCGCCGTAGCAGTCGAGGTGGATCCCGAGGGTCAGGCGCGAGTGAGTCCATCAAGCGCGTGATGAAGCTGCTCGCCACCGAGCAACCCCCGATCTTCGAAGGCGCGCCGCGGCTCGTTGATGTCAGAACCGAACGTGTGTCGGAAGCGACCGCCAAGGAGTTACTCGCGCAGGCCGGCATCGCCGTTGGGGATGCCATCACCGGCGAGATGGCCAAGCGAATTCGCGAGATCGCGCTGGCGATGGACGAGCACTTTCGCGTCGAATTCCAGAAAGAGCGCGGGGGGCTCGTCCTGACGGTCATGGCCCGGTAAGAGGCTCTTTCTCTAAGAGCCCGAGCTGCCACCGTGCGCCGCGGGTGCCAACGGCGAACAGTCGCGCGTCGCTCCGTAACAGGATCTGCCCGCCCGAGATTGCGGGCGACGCGACGAGCCGCTCGCCGAGGTCATTGCGCGACAGGATCGCGGCTTCCCTCCCCGCCTTGACGACGAACGTCTCACCTGTCTGGCTGACGAAGTAGACCTTGCCGTCGGCGGCGACCGGTGAGGCGAAGAACACGCCGTCGAGGCGCATCTGCCACACGCGCTCCCCCGTCCTCGCGTCGGCACAGGTCAGCACGCCGACGTCGTTGGTCAGGTAGAGCAGGCCGTCATAGTGAACCAGCGACGACACGTAGGAACCACCGCCCGGCGCGCGCCAGAGAATGTGGCTCGCCGACACGTCTCCTCGCCCACCGGGTCGCAGAGCCAGGTACGGGCTGTTCCGATACCCGCGTGTCATGTAGATCACGCCATCGTGAAATACCGGCGATGGGATCGGCGTCTGAACCGGAGCTTCCGCATGCCACAGCAGCTTGCCGGATGCCGGATCGTACGCGTCGATGCGCTCGCTCGAGTTGACGACGAGCTCGTCTCCGTTCGGGCCGGGAGCGATGAGAGGCGTGCTATACGAGGCGCGCGCCTTCCCGCGGTCGGCCTTCCAGCGCAACTGTCCCGTGCGCGCTTCGAGGGCTACGAGCGATGACGCCGACTGATGGTCGCACAGCAGGATCAGCAGATCCTTGTACAGGATCGGGGAGCTGCCGTGACCCCAGTTGACGTCGAACGGCGAGTGCTCCTGTCCGAGGTGCTTCGTCCACACGACGCCACCGCGCATGTCGAGCGCCGCAAGCTGTCCCGTGCCGAACCAGACGAACAGCCGCTCCCCGTCGGTGACAGGTGTCGGCGTGGCGAGATTGTGCTTCTCGTGCAGGTCGGGGAACGGTCCCTGCGCATCGATTCGAAATTCCCAGAGGCGCCGGCCATCGGCACGGTTGAAGGACTCCACGATCAGAGCGATGCGGTCGGCGTCCGGGCCTGCCTCCTCGCGCTGGCCGCCGATCGGGCGCTCCCGCGCGACCAGGGTCGCATCGTCGCGGGCGAGCATCGGATGCGACCCGGCTCTCAGACGCGCCCTCCCGGCCTGCGACGTCACGAACACCTGGTCGCCCCAGATGATCGGAGACGACGACCCGAGGCCGCCAAGCGATGCGCTCCACGCGACGTTCTCGCGCGCGCTCCACGTGGTCGGAAGGGCTGACTCACCCGATACCCCGAGCCCCGACGGCCCACGCCACTGCGGCCAGTTCGCCGCCAGCGGCGCGGCCGCGAGCAGGACACTCAGCGTGACAAGTGCGACGCGCATGCCCTGAGGATAGCAGCTACGACGATACTCAGCCGTGGTTGGTTCGTGGTTCGTAGCTCGTGACCTATCGCTTCGGTCGCGATTTTTGAGGGTCGTCGGTCGGGTTGACGTAGAAGATATCGAAGGGCCCCTCCAGGTTGATCTGAACAATCGTTGTCGTCGTGGTCCAGGCGAAGTGATGCATCTTCGCGGGAAGCAGCACGAACCCGCCAGGGTCGAGCTTCTGACTGGCCCGACGGTCAAGCGTGTCGCCCATTCCGACGTGAAGCGCGCCTGTAAGAACGGTGACCCGTTCAGTCATGTTGTGCCAGTGCGGCGGGATGTTGTAGTTGGCGGGGAATCTGAGGCGTATCGTCACGGCACCTTTTTCGGAGGGATTGCCCTCGAGGACGCTGATCTCCGCGCCGGCGGGCAGGGCAGGCGGAGCGGGGCCCCATTGCACCTTGTCCGCCGGTACCAGCACATGAGTGGACTGGGCGACGGCAGTCGTGACCGTCACTGTCAGAGCCAGAGCAACGGTCGCGAGGTGGACGGTAGTACTACGTGTGATCATCGGTTTCTCCTGAGGGAACAGCCTAGAAGGTCGAGCGTTCCGTAAACGTTCACGAAACATGCGCCCTAGAACACGCAGTTCCCTGGATCGGCCGCATCGATCCGGAAGGCGCCGCCGGGCGGGACATCCAGATACGTCACCCAGACTTCCGTCTCCTGGCTCGTCTCGTTTCGTCCCATGTGGACGTGACCCTGGCCGCTGTCGACGAATGCCTGCCCGGCGCCGAATGGACGGCCAGTTGCAGGCCGGATCCTCGGACGAGTAGAGGGTCAGTTGACCCTTCTTGACGAGGGCGATCGCCGGACCGGGGTGGCTGTGCCAACCGGTATGACCGCCAGGGCCGAGAACAATCCGCTGCATGACTGTCTCCGCTGCGTGGCGGACGTGTATGACCTCGCCCTCGTCTCTGAGCTTGATTTTGAAGTCGACGGCATCAGGAAAAATCGCTCTGGCCTTTTCCGTCGCCACCAGTACGTTTGATGGCGGAGTCGCGAGAACCACAGTGGCCAGCACGGCCACCGCCCCGACAGCCGTCGCCAGGGCTGCGATGTACCTCGTCGCCGTGATGGCGCGTGCGGTTTGATTCGGACACTCACGTTTCATGCTCATGAGGTTTCTCCTTTCGCGGGAGAGCCTATGAGGGCGAGCGTTCGCAGAACGTTCGTGAAAGCGTTCGCGGCAAGCTTAGCGGGCCATCCCCCTTCCCTTCCGACCAGAAAATGGATACCTGGGAGCTTGTTCGCTGTGGACAACGACTGACGGCTGACGCGCCTCAGGAAATCGCGACGACCACGACGAACACGACGAGGAAAATGTGTCGCGAATGTCGCGGCCGTCGTGATGTCGCCAGTGTCGTCGCCGTTGACACGCTTTTCCGGCGCGGTCACGCGGCCGGGACACTAGATCGACGTCGCAATCGACGCGAGAATCCGCCGCTCGAGGCCGCGACTGTTCTGCGTGCGGGCGAGATCGAGGCCACGGCGAAGCGTTGCATCGCGTGCAGGCAGCGGCTCGAACTCGCTCTTCTGGAGGTACAGAGCCGGAAGCCACCAGACGTCGGCGCGCTCGAGCGCGATGGTGGTTGCCGCATCCAGAATCGAGACGGCACGATCCCGGTTTCCAAGGAGGCCATGGATCTCTGCGAGCAGCGACAAGTAATACGGCCGGCGTACCTGCGCGCGGCTTGCGTCGAGGCGATCGAGGGCCGATTCGATGATCTTGACTCCCTCGGCTGGCCGCTCCGATCGACGGGCCCATCCGATCAGGATGTGGGCCCAGTCGCCGTAGTAGGCAAATCCATATCGCTCGCACAGCGACACGACTGCTCCCGCGCAATCGAGCACGCGGTCTGCGTCGCGACGCATCTGGTGGAGCAAGCCGGCGTATGCGAGCGCGAGCGTCTGGCTGTACACGTGATCCAGCCGCCGTGCGAGCGCGACCGCCTGCTCGACATGCGACACGGCAGCGGCTTCATCGCCGAGCAGCCAGAGCGCGTGGGAGTACCAGGCGTGCGCAAAGACACCGAGATCCGACCCCAGCGCAGAACGCTGCGGGTGCCGCTCGTCGTATGCCGATAGAGCCGCCTCGAAGTGGAACCGCGAGGCGTCGAGCTCGCCCATGCTCAACAACGTGCCACCCATCGCATGATGGGCCTCACAGCGGCACGACGGATCGGTCACGCTTCGCGCGAGTGCCTGTTCCGATACCTCACGCGTGCCCTTCAAGTCGCCGCGCACGATTCGGAGGGTGAACGCCGCCCACATCCAGCGCACGGGCACGTCCCCGCGACCCGCGGCACGCGACAACATCAACACGCGATTCAGATTCTGCTCGACTTCCGGCGCGGCGTAGCCGCGCGCGGAATTCAGCGCGACCGACAGGCTGGACCTCAGTCCAAGCTCCTGCTCGTCGCGATCCTGTCCGACCGGCAGCCTCTCGAGCAGCGACAAGGCATGCGTCAGGCAGCGGATGGCCTCCTCGTTGGCCGACACGCGCGTCGCAACTGCGGCCGCGCGTTCGAGAAACGGAACCGCACGCGCCGGCTGTCCTCCGCGATCGAGGTGCACGGCGATTGCCGCGCTCACCTCGTCCAGCCGGTTCGCGAACAGCAGCTCCATCCCTTGCGCGATTCGTCGATGGATGAGACGCCGGCGCGCCGGACCGATTGCGCCGTAGGCGACCTCGCGGATCCGGTCGTGGCTGAAATCCCACCGCTCGTCAGACTGGACGCGGACGATATGACGCCGCCAGAGCTCGTCGAGCGCGCGGACGAGTGCGTCCTCCTCGAGATCGCTGGCTTGTGCCAGGATGTCGAAGCGGAAATCGCGCCCCAGTGCTGACGCGACCTCGGCGGCGGCGCGCGCCTCGTCAGAGAGCAGCGCCAGCCGCGCCGCGACAACAGATTGCACTCGTGGCAACCTGTTGTCGCCTGAAGCATCCGATCGGCCAGCCCCCTCCTCCATGCGCCCGCGTTCCACAATGAACAGCGGATGCCCTTCGGTCTCGCGGAACGTGCGCGCCAGCGTCGCCTCGTCCAGTTGCTGCTCGGCGACTTCGCCGGCCAGCTGCGCGGTCGCCGCCTGGTCCAGTGGACCCAGCGCGACCGTCGTCAGCAAATCGTCGCGTTCCAGGCGATCCAGCAGACGACCGAGTGCGGGATTGTCCTGTTCCTCCTCTGCGCGCACGGTGCCGACAACGAGGCAACGCGTATCGGATGCCGACCGCAGAAAGTATTGGAGCCACTCGATCGTGTCCGCGTCTGCCCATTGGAGGTCGTCGAGGACGAGGACGAGCGGTGCGGCTGACCGGAACGCCTGTGACAACGCCTCGAAGAAGCGCAGACGCTGCCAGCTTTCGAGCTCCCGGCTGGGAGCGGGAATCTCCGGGCGAGCGGCGATGATCTCCGGACGAAGCCGTGCGACGTCTGTCAGCCACGACGGATCCAGCCGCATCAGCGTCGACTGCAACGCATCGCTCTTGAGCCAGGCGGCGATCGGCGCGTACGCCAGTCGCCCTTCGCCGGCGTAACAGCGCGCCGTCACCGAATTGATGCGCCGGGGGCCGCACCAGCCAACGAGTTCTTCGGCAAGCCTGCTCTTGCCGATGCCCGCTTCACCTCGAATGAGGAAGAGCCGCGGCCGGCCTGCCGCGGCTGCGTGCCAGGCATTGAGCAGTGCCTGCCATTCGGCGTTGCGGCCGACGAGCGGATAACCCACCGTGCGCGGCGGCGCCGGGATGACGGGCGCCTCGGCGTCGAGATCGAGAATCTCGCGGTACGTGGCACGGGTCGCAGCGCTCGGCTGGATCCCGAGCTCCTTCTTCAGCAACGCGGCGCACTGCTGATACTGATGCAGCGCGGTGGCGCGCTCGCCGCGGTGCGCGTGGCAGCGCATCAGTGCGCACCAGGCGTGCTCGTCCAGCGGATCGAGGCGGAGCGATTGCTGGGCGTATTCGATCGCACCTTCGAAGGCTTGATCGTGTTCGAGAAGCTCGATAAGACGCGCAACAACCTGTCTTGCGCGCTGACGGAGACGTTCCCGGTCCGCATCAATCCACTCGCCGGAACAGTCGGGGAGGATGTCGCCTTTGTACAGACGTGCCGCCTCATGGAGGGCGGCACGGTCTCCCGCCAGTCCGCGATCGGCGGCGGCCTCGAATGCCACCAGGTCCACGACCGCGTGGACTTCTGCGCGCCAAGCGAGCGTACGAGATCCCACGTCGACCAGGCCATCCAGCGCCGGCCACGCCTCTCGGAGGTGGTGCAGCTCGCGGCGGAGGTTCGTCAGCGCCTGGGTATCGCTCGACTCGGGCCAGAGGGAACCCGCGATCCGCTGACGTTGGACAGGAGCCGCGCGGGCATGAAGTAACAGGAAAGCGATGAGCTGCTGCTGCCGCACACTCGGAGGGCGTGCAGAGACACGGCCGTGCTTCAGGACTCGGAACCCTCCAAGGAGCTCGACCCATAGCGCGGGCTCAGCAGCCACGTTTCAAGATCGTAAGCGGTGGCGAGACACGACGGACACTGCCTCAAGACATATAGGACGTTGTCACGCCAGATCCGTCGCCGACTCGTGGTATGTGGCTTCTGAATCAGAATCGGCAGCGTCACCCACGCGTTTACCGTGCCTGCGCGCCCGTCATCGTCCGTGTAGGTCACCTCAATCGCCACGTATGACGCCCGACTTCCACTCCCGACGCCAGGCGCGCAGTACAACAAGGACTGCAGCTCTCTTTCAAAGTAGTCGAGCGTCCCGCCTGGTTCGACACGAATGACCTCTCGCCAGCAGCCCTGACCGGTCGCCTCCGATTGGCCCGTCGTCGAGACCACGATGCCCTGGATTGTGGCGCCGCTCAGGCCGGTGACCTCGGCAAGCCAGAACGTCACCAGATAGGAGTAGCCCTGTCTCATTGGCGGCGCGGGAGGATACTCGATCACTTTGACGTTGCTCATCTCCAAAACCGCGATCGCGGCCGGCGCCGGCGGTGGTGGCGGTGGTACGGGTGGTGGCGGCACCGGCGGCGACAAGGGTGTCGGTGCCGAAACTGGGACCGACGTTCGCGCGTCCTCGCAGGCGGACGCGCCGACGAGCGTCACAAGGAAGATGACAACAGTCAGCGCGCGCACGATGACCCTCCTGTCAGACGACTCTCAAAACTGGTCGAAGTCGGGCCAGCGAACGTATCCGGGGCGCTGACCGATCATTCGCAGGGTCTTGCGCTCGAAGGTTGAGAACTCGTGGGCAGGCTGGCTCTGGTTCATGACTCCCGCGGCCGGATGCGGGTAGATCAGGACGCTCGCGAGGACGCGGCGAGCCACGACCGAATCTGCGAGACGGTCCTCGAGAACGATGTACCCGTCCCCCCAGTACCTGGGGTCCCAGCAGAATCCGAACGTCTCGGTAGGCTTGAGATTCGACTTTGCGCAGGCGTCGACTGAGCCCGGCGTCACGAGAATCGTTCCCTCGACGAATCCGACCACATCGAAACTGAATATGACGCCACCAGAAGTCAGCTCACGAATCTCGTCGGCGGCCGCTCTCCACACTCGCAGGACATCAGGACGGTAGGCACCCAGGTTCACCCCAATGGGCATCACGCGTCCGGTCGTGGTAATGCTATCGACATAGCCAAATGCCGCGATCCGCGTGGCCTCGCGGTCATCTGAATTGACAATGGGCCACAGCGTGATCTCTGGTAGCGCGCAGGTGCTCCGCTCGAGAAAACCGAGCGCCAGCACCTGCACTCGCAGACAGTGCGGCGGTGTCGTAAAGAGGCGCACCTGGCCAGCGGCATCCGTGCGCGTCTGTTCGCCGTTCGCGTTCACCACGGCGCCGGCCACCGGCTCGCGCGTCCAGCCGTCGAGCACCGTGTAAGTCACTTCCCCAGGTGGTGGTGGCGGTGGCGGCGGGGCTGGAGGTGGTGTGTTGAACGTGGTCGGCCCGGCTGGGCCGCGGGTCGTGTCCGAACCGCCGCACGCCGTCGCGCACGCAAGCAGCACACAAATCACGAGATAGCGCAGCACCACCGACGTTCCTCCACGAAAGACACAACGTCTGTTCTTGAAGGCGCGGAAATTCGTCCGGAACTGTCACTGCTGGTTGCATCCGGCCTGTCGATATGACACAAGAGTGAAGATCGTGTAACAGAAGAGCGGGTTCGGGGGGAACCTTTATATGACTCTACGGCGTTGTTGGTTCGGAATTGCCTTTCTCGGGATGCTGCTCGCGCTGCTGCCCGTGCAGGCACATGCACAAACGGGCACGGCAACCATCACAGGCCTGGTCCTGGACGAGACCGGGGCGGCGATGCCCGGTGTCACAGTCACGGCCACCAACCAAGCGACCAACGTGACCCATGTCGCGGTCTCCAACCAGGCCGGCAACTACACCATCACGCCGGTCGTGGTCGGCACCTACGTGATCAAGGCTGAACTGACAGGGTTCCGCACGGCGACGACTGCGCCGGTCGTTCTGGAAGCGAGACAGGTTGCCCGTCTCGATTTCAAGATGGGGGTCGGACTCGCCGAGACCGTGGAGGTCAGCGGGGCGACGCCGATCCTGCAAACGGAAACCACCTCGGTCGGCGAATTAATCTCGGGCAACACGGTGCAGTCGCTGCCGCTCAACGGCCGCAACACCGGCCAGCTGACGCTGCTGCTTCCAGGAACCATTACCTACAATCCGCGCGGCTTCACCAACATCGGCAGCGTGAACATGAACCGTCCGTTCGTCAACGGCAACCGCGAACAGACGAACAACTTCACGGTGGACGGCCTCGACGTGAACGAGACCATCGACAATCGCGTGGCGTATCAGCCGGTGCCCGACGCACTGGCCGAGATCAGCGTCGAGACGAACAACTACGGCGCCGATGTCGGGAACGTGGGTGGCGCGATCGTCAACAGCGTCATCAAGTCCGGCGGCAATCAGTTCCGCGGGAATGCCTTCGAGTTCTACCGGAACAGCGACTTCGACGCGAACACCTGGGAAAACAACCGTTCGAGCGCCGCCAAGCAGGAACGCAAACAGCACATCTACGGTGGCACACTCGGCGGCCCGATCATCACCAACAAACTGTTCTTCTTCGGCGACTATCAGGGGTCGCGGCAGGACGCACCCGGCTTCACGACGGCGTCGGTTGCGCCGGCCGAGTGGCGGCGCGGTGATTTCTCGTCCGTCACCACGGCGATCCGCGATCCGCAGAACGGCGGAGCACCGTTCGCTGGTAACCAGATACCGATCGAGCGCTTCAGCCCGACGGCCCGCGCGATACTCAACGATCTCGTGAACTACCCGCTGCCGAACCGCACAGTGCCGGGCGGGATCAGTGGGAATTTCGTCGGCCCGACGCTGCTCGCGATCCGCGCGCACCAGGGTGACGCGCGCGTCGACTGGAACATCTCCGAGAACGACAAGTTCTTCGGCCGCTATTCGTTCGCGCGGTACGAGGATCGCCGCGACGAGCAGCCGTTCCCGCTGTTCCTCGCCAGCCGCAACGACCAGCCGTTCTACAACATCGGCTTCAACTGGAACCGCGTGATCGGCTCCTCGATGATCAACGAGCTGCTCGTCGGCTACAGCAACACGAAGGTACTGCTGGAAACGCTCGACTGGGCGGGGATTGGCAACGCGAACGCGACCTACGGCATTGCCGGCGGTCAGCCGATCGCGGGGCTCTCCTCGATCGGGTGGGGCAGCGGGCTCACCGCCCCGGGTGCGAATGCCACGGACTCGGACACGCTGGCGAAGACTTATCAGATCAACGAGAAGCTGACGTGGCTCCGCGGCCGGCACGCGGTGAAGTTCGGCGGACAGTGGCTCCGCTACAACCAGCAGCGCTTCTATGCCGGCAACAACGGCCTGCTCGGCTTCATCAACTACACCGCCGTTCTTCACGGGCACGGCGTTCTCGGACTTCGTGCTCGATCAGGTGTCGACGCAAGGGCCGCGGCGGCGGCGATCCGAACGATCCGTGGACGCACCTGCAGAACCGGATCTCGCTCTTCGCGCAGGACGATCTCAAGGTCACGTCTGCACCTGACGTTGAACCTGGGCTTGCGCTGGGCGTACACGTCACCGCTGGTCGAGAAGGACAATCGGCAGTCGAATTTCGATCTGGTCACCGGCGCGCAGATCTTCGCGCAGGATGGCAGCATCGAAGAGCGCGCGCTCTACAACCCGTACTACAAGGGCTTCGAGCCGCGGCTCGGCGCCGCCTGGCGTGTCAGCGATCAACTCGTCGTGCGCGGCGCCTACGGCATCTCGCAGTTCATGGAAGGCACGGGCGCCAACCTGCGGCTTCCGCTCAATCCGCCGTTCTTCTTCGAGTCGGCTGCCGCGTTCGACAGCACGACCGGCCCGGGACGCACCGGAACCGGGTTCGCGGAGCTGGTGCCGGGGACGACGCCGTCGGGGAACGTGCGCGCCTACGACCCTGACCTCCGTCCGCAGTTCACGCAGCAGTGGAACACGTTCGTCGAGTACCAGCTGACGTCGACGATGTCGGCGCAGGTCGGATACGTCGGCCATCACGCGACGCACCTGGTCACGCCGGTCGAAGGCAATCAGGCGTTGCCTGGGGTGGGCGATCCGTCGACGTGGGCACCCAAGAACACGCGGCGGCCTCTGTTCGGCGCGCAGCCGCTCATCACGACCATCGCGACGACCGCGGCTCGTGGCGGCAGCAAATACAACTCGATGCAGGCCAGCGTACGTCAGCGGCTGTCGGGCGGCGCTGAATTCCTGGCGTCGTACACGCTTGGAAAGGTCACGACCAACAACCGCGGCTTCTACGGCATCTTCGGTGGAACGGGGTTGCAAGGCGTCACCAGCGGAACCGAAGGCGCGTACTGGCAGAACACCTACAACCCCGACGCGGAGTGGGGGCCGGCGTTCCATGACGTACGGCACAACTTCGTCTTCTCGTCGACCTACGAGCTGCCGTTCGGCAGAGGGAAGGCGTATGGTGACGACTGGTCGGGCGTCATGAACGCGGTCCTCGGCGGCTGGCGGGTGGGAGGCATCTTCCAGGCCCGCAGCGGCCTTCCGATCACAGTCATCGACGGACGCGCGCGCTCCCTGCAGGGCGAGCGCGGGTCAGAGCGGCCAAACTGCGTCGGTGACTGGAAGCCGGCTGACCAGTCGATCAATCAATGGCTCGACATCACGGCGTTCGAAGCCGTGCCGCTCGGGACCTTTGGCAACTGCCCGGTCGGCGTGGCACGCGCGCCGGGCTACGTCAATCTCGACCTGATGCTGGCGAAACGCATCGATGTCGGCGGCACGCGCTACGGCGAGTTCCGGATCGAGGCATTCAACGCCCTGAATCATCCGAGCTTCGGACCTCCGGGCCGCGACATCTCGGCGCCGGCGCAGTTCGGGATCATCACGAACACGATCAGCGCGCCGCGAGTCGTCGAGCTCGTGTTCAAGTTCTATTTCTGAACGGGTGCATCACTGCCGTAGTTCGTAGTTCCCGCCTTCGCGCGCCTGGCTCTTGCGCGCTTCGGCGAGGCCTCGCCAGAGCTCGTCGCTCTGAATGCTCCGGGCGACGGGCGGAGGCGGGCGTTGCTCGTCGCTCGCGGCCGGCGCCGGCGGTGGCGGCGGAAGGTGGCGGGGGCACGGGCGGCACAACGGTGTCGGTGCCGAAACGGGGACCGAGTTCGAGCGTCCTCGCAGGCCGACGCGCCGACGAGCGCCACAAAGAAGATGACAAGCGTCAGCGCGCGCATGATGGACCCCCAGCGGTGAACAGACGATCAGTCCACACTGGTCGAAGTCGGGCCAGACGACGTGTCCAGGGCGCTGGCCGATCATTCGTAGGGTTTTGCGCTCGAATGTCGAGAACTCGTGGGCAGGCTGGCTCTGGTTCAAGACTCCCGGGGCCGGATGCGGGTACATCAAGACGTCGCGAGCACGCGACGAGCCACGACCGAATCTCCGAAGCGGTCCTCGAGAACAATGTACCCGTCCCCCCAGTACCTTGGGTCCCAGCAGAATCCGAACGTCTCGGTAGGCTGAGATTCGACTTCGCGCAGGCTTCGACGGGCCCGGCGTCACGAAATCGACCCCTCGACGAACCCGACCGCGTCGAGATTGAATGTGATGCGACCAGAAGTCAGCTCACGAATCTCGTCCGCGGCCGCTCTCCACACTCGCAGGACATCGGCAGGAACGGTAGACACCCAGGACGACCCCAATGGGCATCACGCGTCCGTTCGTGGTCAGGCTATCGCCGTAGCCAAATGCCGCGATCCGCGTGGCATCGCGGTCGTCTGAATTGGCAACCGGCCACAGCGTGATCTCAGGGAGCGCGCAGGTGTTCCGCTCGAGAAAACCGGGCGCCAGCACCTGCACCCTCAGGCAGTGCGGCGGGGTGGTGAAGAGACGCACGTGGCCAGCGGCATCCGTTCGTGTCTGTTCGCCGTTCGCGTTCACCACGGCGCCGACCACCGGTTCGCGCGTCCAGCCGTCGAGCACCGTGTAAGTCACTTCCCCATGGTGGTGGCGGCGGTGGCGGCGGGGCTGGAGGTGAGTGTTGTTGAACGTGGTCGGCCCGGCTGGGCCGCGGGTCGTGTCCGAACCGCCGCACGCCGTCGCGCACGCAACCAGCACACAACCCACGAGATAGCGCAGCATCACCGACGTTCCTCCACGAAAAGACACAACGTCTGTTCTTGAAGGCGCGGAAATTCGTCCGGAACTGTCACTGCTGGTTGCATCCGGGCTGTCGATATGACACAAGAGTAAAGATCGCGTAACAGAAGAGCGGGTTCAGGGGGAACCTTTATATGACTCTACGGCGTTGTTGGTTCGGAATTGCCTTTCTCGGGATGCTGCTCGCGCTGCTGCCCGTGCAGGCGCATGCACAAACGGGCACGGCAACCATCACGGGCCTGGTCCTGGACGAGACCGGGGCGGCGATGCCCGGTGTCACAGTCACGGCCACCAACCAGGCGACCAACGTGACCCATGTCGCGGTCTCCAACCAGGCCGGCAACTACACCATCACGCCGGTCGTGGTCGGCACCTACGTGATCAAGGCTGAACTGACAGGGTTCCGCACGGCGACGACTGCGCCGGTCGTTCTGGAAGCGAGACAGGTTGCCCGTCTCGATTTCAAGATGGGGGTCGGACTCGCCGAGACCGTGGAGGTCAGCGGGGCGACGCCGATCCTGCAAACGGAAACCACCTCGGTCGGCGAATTAATCTCGGGCAACACGGTGCAGTCGCTGCCGCTCAACGGCCGCAACACCGGCCAGCTGACGCTGCTGCTTCCAGGAACCATTACCTACAATCCGCGCGGCTTCACCAACATCGGCAGCGTGAACATGAACCGTCCGTTCGTCAACGGCAACCGCGAACAGACGAACAACTTCACGGTGGACGGCCTCGACGTGAACGAGACCATCGACAATCGCGTGGCGTATCAGCCGGTGCCCGACGCACTGGCCGAGATCAGCGTCGAGACGAACAACTACGGCGCCGATGTCGGGAACGTGGGTGGCGCGATCGTCAACAGCGTCATCAAGTCCGGCGGCAATCAGTTCCGCGGGAATGCCTTCGAGTTCTACCGGAACAGCGACTTCGACGCGAACACCTGGGAAAACAACCGTTCGAGCGCCGCCAAGCAGGAACGCAAACAGCACATCTACGGTGGCACACTCGGCGGCCCGATCATCACCAACAAACTGTTCTTCTTCGGCGACTATCAGGGGTCGCGGCAGGACGCACCCGGCTTCACGACGGCGTCGGTTGCGCCGGCCGAGTGGCGGCGCGGTGATTTCTCGTCCGTCACCACGGCGATCCGCGATCCGCAGAACGGAGCACCGTTCACAGGCAATCAGATCCCGATCGAGCGGTTCAGCCCGACGGCCCGCGCGATACTCAACGATCTCGTGAACTACCCGCTGCCGAACCGCACAGTGCCGGGCGGGATCAGTGGGAATTTCGTCGGCCCGACGCTGCTCGCGATCCGCGCGCACCAGGGTGACGCGCGCGTCGACTGGAACATCTCCGAGAACGACAAGTTCTTCGGCCGCTATTCGTTCGCGCGGTACGAGGATCGCCGCGACGAGCAGCCGTTCCCGCTGTTCCTCGCCAGCCGCAACGACCAGCCGTTCTACAACATCGCCTTCAACTGGAACCGCGTGATTGGCTCCTCGATGATCAACGAGCTGCTCGTCGGCTACAGCAACACGAAGGTACTGCTGGAAACGCTCGACTGGGCGGGGATTGGCAACGCGAACGCGACCTACGGCATTGCCGGCGGTCAGCCGATCGCGGGGCTCTCCTCGATCGGGTGGGGCAGCGGGCTCACCGCCCCGGGTGCGAATGCCACGGACTCGGACACGCTGGCGAAGACTTATCAGATCAACGAGAAGCTGACGTGGCTCCGCGGCCGGCACGCGGTGAAGTTCGGCGGACAGTGGCTTCGCTACAACCAGCGGCGCTTCTACGCCGGCAACAACGGCCTGCTCGGCTTCATCAACTACACCCCGTTCTTCACGGGCGAGGCGTTCTCGGACTTCGTGCTCGATCAGGTGTCGACCAAGGGCCGCGGCGGTGGCGATCCGAACGATCCGTGGACGCACCTGCAGAACCGGATCTCGCTCTTCGCGCAGGATGATCTCAAGGTCACGTCTGCACTGACGTTGAATCTCGGCTTGCGTTGGGCGTACACGACACCGCTGGTCGAGAAGGACAATCGGCAGTCGAATTTCGATCTGGCCACCGGCGCGCAGATCTTTGCGCAGGATGGCAGCATCGAAGAGCGGGCACTCTACAACCCCTACTACAAGGGCTTCGAGCCCCGGCTCGGCGCCGCCTGGCGTGTCAGCGATCAACTCGTCGTGCGCGGCGCCTACGGCATCTCGCAGTTCATGGAAGGTACGGGCGCCAACCTGCGGCTACCGCTCAATCCGCCGTTCTTCTTCGAGTCGGCTGCCGCGTTCGACAGCACGACCGGCCCGGGACGCACCGGAACCGGGTTCGCGGAGCTGGTGCCGGGGACGAGGCCGTCGGGGAACGTGCGCGCCTACGACCCTGACCTCCGTCCGCAGTTCACGCAGCAGTGGAACACGTTCGTCGAATACCAGCTCACGTCGACGATGTCGGCGCAGGTCGGATACGTCGGCCATCACGCGACGCACCTGGTTACGCCGGTCGAAGGCAATCAGGCGTTGCCTGGGGTGGGCGATCCGTTGACGTGGGCACCCAAGAACACGCGGCGGCCTCTGTTCGGCGCGCAGCCGCTCATTACGACCATCGCGACGACCGCGGCTCGTGGCGGCAGCAAATACAACTCGATGCAGGCCAGCGTACGTCAGCGGCTGTCGGGCGGCGCTGAATTCCTGGCGTCGTACACGCTTGGAAAGGTCACGACCAACAACCGCGGCTTCTACGGCATCTTCGGTGGAACGGGGTTGCAAGGCGTCACCAGCGGAACCGAAGGCGCGTACTGGCAGAACACCTACAACCCCGACGCGGAGTGGGGGCCGGCGTTCCATGACGTACGGCACAACTTCGTCTTCTCGTCGACCTACGAGCTGCCCTTCGGCAGAGGGAAAGCGTATGGTGACGACTGGTCTGGCGTCATGAACGCGGTCCTCGGCGGCTGGCGCGTGGGAGGTATCTTCCAGGCCCGCAGCGGCCTGCCGATCACAGTCATCGACGGACGCGCGCGCTCCCTGCAGGGCGAGCGTGGATCAGAACGGCCAAACTGCGTCGGTGACTGGAAACCGGCTGACCAGTCGATCAATCAATGGCTCGACATCACGGCGTTCGAAGCCGTGCCGCTCGGCACCTTTGGCAACTGCCCGGTCGGCGTGGCTCGCGCGCCGGGATACGTCAATCTCGACCTGATGCTGGCGAAACGCATCGATGTCGGCGGCACGCGCTACGGCGAATTCCGGATCGAGGCATTCAACGCCCTGAATCATCCGAGCTTCGGACCTCCGGGCCGCGACATCTCGGCGCCGGCGCAGTTCGGGATCATCACGAACACGATCAGCGCGCCGCGAGTCGTCGAGCTCGTGTTCAAGTTCTATTTCTGAACGGGTGCATCACTGCCGTAGTTCGTGGTTCCCGCCTTCGCGCGCCTGGCTCTTGCGCGCTTCGGCGAGGCCTCGCCAGAGCTCGTCGCTCTGAATGCTCCGGGCGACGGGCGGAGGCGGGCGTTGCTCGTCGCTCGTAAACCGTTTCGAGACGCTCTTCGAGCGACGAGCGACGAACTACGGACTACGGATTCGACCGCGCGGAGTAAGAGGACCAGTACCAATAGAACGGCAGACCGACAACCATCAGCGCAAGCCCCGCGAGAGCTCGTCCGGGCGTTGTCAGCAACGTGTTGATCACCAGCCATCCCGAAACGAGCAGGAACAGCGCCGGCACGACCGGGTATCCCCAGGTACGATAGCCGCGTTCGGCGTCGGGCAAGGTCCGACGAAACACAAACACCGACGCGGTTGCGAGCGAGACAAAAATCAGGATGCTGAATACCGCGTAGTCCGTGAGTGTGTCGAACGAGCCGGACAGCACGAGGACGATCGCCCAGGCCGCCTGGGCGAAGAGTGCGCGAACCGGAACGCGCGTCCGTGGACTGACCCGCGAGAGGCCGCGGAAGAATAGCCCGTCACGCGCCATTGCATAGGGGATGCGCGCACAGACAAGGCTGGCGATCAGAAGCGACCCGAAGATCGACATTGCCAGCACTCCCGCCATCGCGCTCGCCGCTGAGGGACCAAGGACGCGCGTGATGACTTCCGTCGCGACGGAGGATGACGCGGAGAGGCCCGCAATCTCGGTGGGCGTGAGAACGTAGAAGTAGGCCGCGTTTACGAAGACATAGAGAAGAGCGATGACGCTGATGCCGCCGATGATGGCGAGCGGCAGATTGCGCTGCGGGTCCTTCACCTCCTCCGCCACGTAGGTGACCTCGTTCCAACCGTTGTAGGCCCACAGCGCGCCGAGCATCGCCGCGCCGAAGCCGGCGGCCCCACCTCGTGCCGCAGCAGGAACCCCTTCGCATGCGCCGCCGTCGTTCGACAGCGCGAAGTGTGTCCAGGATCCATCCGCCAGCAGCAGCGCGCCGATGCCAACCGTGAGGACCAGCGCGATCTTCAGTACCCGTGAAGGCGGATGCGACTCGACCGCTGAAGGCAATCGCCGCGCAGTTCAAGGTGGTCACCACCAGCAACGCGGCAATTGCGGCGCCCTGAAGTCCGGTCACCGACAGGCGCCAGCCGGCCGGTTCCAGCGTCCACTGATGGTTCGCCAGCATGCCATTCGTGACCACGTTGATGAAGATGGCGAAGCCGGCAGCGAGACCAGCCATGGCGCCCGTACTCGCGACCCAGAATCGGGTCCAGCCGTAGAGAAACCCGAGAAGCGGACCGTACGCCTGGCGTATAAAGACGTACTCGCCGCCGGCGCGCGGCATCATCGCGGAGAGCTCGGCATACGTGAGCGCGCCCGTCAGGCTCAGTAGTCCTGCGACGATCCACACCAGCACGACCAATCCGGGAGTCTCGACATTGCACGTCATGACGCGTGCCTTGAGGAAGACTCCCGAACCAATGACGTCGCCGATGAGAATCGCAGCGGCTGCCAGCAGCCCAAGTCCGCGGACGAGGCCGACATTCTGCGATCCGGAGATTGTTGGTAGCGTCACTGAGTCAACCGTGGGCTAGTGTAGACGCGAACGAAGAGGTTCGTGACGGAGGAACTCAGTTCTTCTCATTTCCGTAGATCGGTGTCAGGCTCCTTCTATGATGGATGACTTTCGTCAGGCCCTCCGCAGCCTGCGCAAGCAGTGGGGGTTCGCCGCCATCGCCATCCTTACGCTTGGCGTTCGGCATCGGCGTCAACGTCAGCCTGTTCGGCTTGGTCAGCGCGTTCTTCCTCCAGCCGCTGCCCGTGAAAGATGCGCACGAGCTGGTCATTGTGATGCAGCGAGGCGACGCACTCGGCATTCCCTACGGCCACTCCTATCCGGACTACCGTGATTACCGTGAAGCCACAGTCACGTTCTCAGATCTCGTGGCTTACTTTCCAACACCGGCACACTTGAGCGCGCCAGGTCAGATACCAGAGCGCACGTGGATCGAGGTCGTTTCGCCGAATTACTTCGCTCTGGCGGGGGTATCGCCCGCCTTTGGCGAATTTCCGCAGCCTGGAGAAGGAGAAGGCGAAGGGGCGCCGGCACGGGTCGTCCTCAGCTATCGCTACTGGCAGCGCCATTTCGGGGGCGACCCGTCGCTCGTCGGTCGTCCGATCACCATCAACGGGAAGAGTTTCACCGTGCTCGGCATCGCGCCGGCGAACTTCACCGGCCTGTCGTGGGCGATGGCCGTCAGCGCCTTCGTACCGTCCGGATCGATGAGCGCAGTCCTGAAAGATGGTGGGGCATTCCGCGACAATCGTGGTACGCCGGTCTGGCGGATGATCGGCCGCCTGGCGGCCGGGAAGACGGTCCGGGAGGCACGCGCCGAGATGGAGATCGCGGCCAAACGGCTGGCCGACGCGTATCCGGCCGAACACAAGGGCAGTCGCGTGCTCGTGATTCCAGAGAACCGTGCCAGGCCCGATCCCGCAGTCGCCGGCTTTCTGCCGGTGTTCGCCGCGGTGTTCTCGGCCATGGTGGCGTTGGTGATGCTGATTGCCTGCGCGAACGTGGCGAACCTCATGCTGTCGCGCGCGGTCACGCGCCGGCGCGATCTGGTGATCCGCTCCGCCCTTGGCGCCAGCCGTTTTCGGCTTATCCGTCTTCAGGTCGTTGAAAGTCTCATCCTCGCCGCATGTGCTGGCGTGCTCGGGCTCCTGCTGGCCCAGCTGTCTGGTCAGGCGCTGACCGCGTTCATGCCGACGAGTGAGGTTCCCATCGTCGAGCAGCGGCCGATGGACCCGTGGGTGTACGTCTTCACGTTCCTGGTTTCGGCTGTGGCGGGTATTGGGACAGGACTCTGGCCGGCGCGAAGGGCCACCCGTTTCGACCTCGTAGAGACGCTGAAGGACAGTGCCAGCCTCGCGGGCACATCCCGTCATAGATTCCGCAACCTCCTTGTGATCGGGCAGGTGACGATGTCGCTGGTCGTGTTGATCAGCGCAGGGCTGTTCCTGCACAGCCTCATGCAGATGCAGCACATCGCTCTCGGCTTCAAGCCCGAACGTCTGCTCATGATGTCGATCGATCTGGAACTCCAGCAGTACACGACTCCGCGTGGATTGCGTTTTGTCGAGGAACTCCTGACGCGTGCTGAGGCGTTGCCGGGCGTTGAGAGAGCGACGGTGTCCAGTCACGTTCCATTCGACTATGGGATGCAGATCACGGACGTGGCGATCGACGGAACCATTCCCGGCTCCAAGGACGAATACGCCT
Organism: uncultured Acidobacteriota bacterium; assembly: GCA_963784195.1. Lineage (GTDB taxonomy): Bacteria > Acidobacteriota > Vicinamibacteria > Vicinamibacterales > 2-12-FULL-66-21 > CAVQAH01. The sequence continues at coordinate 1,111,710 of CAWARA010000020.1, forward strand.
CGAGCGCCTTCAACGTCGTTGGTCCGAACTTCTTCGACACGACCGGCGCAGTGCTGACTCGGGGCCGGGGCTTCGATGCCACGGACGACGAACGGTCGCGGCGCGTGGCCGTCGTCAACCAGGCAATGGCGCGGAAGCTGTGGCCGTCCGAGGACCCGATCGGACGGCGGTTCCGCTTCGGCCGGAACGGGCCCTGGATCGAAGTAGTGGGTGTCGCCAGCGACGGGAAATACGTGATGCTCGCGGAGGAACCCCGGACGTACTTTTACCTGCCGCTCTCGCAGGAGTATCGCTCGCCGATGACGCTGATGGTGCGGTCCGCATCAGAACCGGCGGCACTCGTCCAGCCGCTGCAGCGCCTCCTCGGCGAGATGGATTCCCACCTTCCCGTCTTCAATGTTCGGACAATGGACGAGCACGTCCGCAGCAGCGTGTTTGGGCTCATGCCGCTGCGCATTGGAGCGAGCATGGCCGCCTTGCAGGGCGTGATCGCGCTCCTGCTCGCGCTGATGGGCCTCTACGCGGTCGTTTCGTACGGCGTCAGCCAGCGCATTCGTGAGATTGGCGTCCGCATGGCGCTTGGTGCGGCGCCGAGGGACGTTCTGCGGCTGGTGGTGCGCGAGGGGATGAGACTTTCACTCGTCGGGATTGCAATCGGCCTGCTGGTCGCGTTCGGTGTGGGACTGGCGCTCTCGCGGGTTCTTTACGGCCTTGCGCCCGTGGATATCGCCGTGCTGGCCGGTGTGACGCTGCTCCTTCTCTTTGTCTCGGCGCTCGCCTGCTATCTGCCGGCCCGAAGGGCGACACGCGTCGATCCTCTGGTTGCTTTGCGTTACGAGTGATGGCTTGTCGAATCCGACCTCGGTTCAACAAGAAGGATGACGCTCAATCCGCCGCCTCAGCATTGACCTCAATCACGTTTCGATCGGGATCCAGGATGTAGATCTGTGGAAATCCTGCCTTTCCAGCAGCATTGACACGCATCGGCCGCGGATTCTCAGGAGTTGGTCTGGGATTCGGGTCGGTGGTCTTCCGAAAGCCCTTGGACTCCAAATAAGCAATCGCTCCGGAGAAACTGGGCACACGGATCGCAAAATGCGCGTCGTGAGAATCGACCGCTTTGTCCGATCGGAATGTGGGATGGTCCTCGCTCTTCGGAACGATCAGGTGAAGGCTGCGGTCGCCCAGCTTGTACCACGCGCCATCGAAATCAAAAGCTGGACGGCTCTTGTCTTCTTCCAGGCCGAGCACGCCCTCGTAGAAACTCCTCGCTTTGTCGATGTCGCTGACCGGCAGGCTGACGTGGTGAAGCATTCCATTGTTCAGCATGGCTCACCTATGGTCGTGACGAGATCGCAACGTCATTCCTTGACAGGCGCGCGGATGGCGCGGCCGGGGCGCGCTTTGGTGATCTCGCCGCGATCGACGACCACCTGGCCGCCAATCACGACGAAGGGAATTCCTGACGACGGGATCGCTGCGTTTTCGTACGTGGCTCGGTCGATGACCGTCGCGGGATCGAAGATGGTGAGATCCGCATCGGCCCCGATGCGGATGCGGCCCTTGACCGCCATCGAAGGCGTGCGCCGTTCGAGGCGTCGCGCGGGCTCGAGCGACATCCTCCGGATTGCATCCATCAGCGGCACGACACGTTCGTCCCGGACGTAGCGACCGAGTACTTTGGCATAGGTGCCGGACGTGCGGGGATGTCCCCGCCCTTTCTCGATGAAGCCGTCGCTGGCAATCATCGCCAGCGGGCTCGCGATTGCGGCGCGTGTCTGCTGCTCGGGTCGACCGTGGATGATCACAGTGCCACCGCTCAGGCGCGCCTTCTCGAACGTCGTGCGCGTGAGGCGCTCGCCGGTCGAGACGAGCTGATGCTCCGCGATGCGCTCGTCGGACCAGCTCCGCCAGTCATCGAAGAGCGCGGACTGGATCTCGGTCATCCCTGCGCCGTAGGGATAGGCCTCGGTCGTGACGTCCTGACCCCGGTCGCGCGCCGCCTGGATAGCGGCCAGAAACTGCGGGAGCTCGTCGTCTGCCGACGAGTTGACGTGGACGATGTGGAGCGGTGCTTGCGCCGCCTCCGCCGCCTTGATCGTTTCCATCAAGCCCGCCAGGCCGCCGCGCATATGGATGTGGACGGAGGCGCGCGCTGGTGCCGCGACTCGAAACATGCGTTCGATCTCCGCCATGGTCGCACCGGGTGTATAGGCGCTGCCGAATCCCATGGCGACAGCGCCCTGCGCAAGCCCCTTGCGGAGAAGAGCCTCCATGTCGGCCATCTGCGCCTCGCTCGCCGCGCCGCTTCCACCAATGCCCGCCGGCATAAGCCCCTTGCTGGGGTCGCCAAGCACCTTCATGCGCACGGGGACGTGACCGACAGAGACGCCGTAGTTGACGATCTGCCCGCCCTCGCGTGCTGCATACCACCGGGCCACATCGCCTGTCCCCACTTCCAGCTCGAATGCCGACGTGACGCCGTCGCGCACCATCATCCGGTACGACTCTTCCTGCTGTCCGTGCTCGTGCAGATCCACGAAGCCCGGGGCGACGACGTGGCTGGTCGCGTCGATGACGCGGGCACCGGCGAGCGGCGCTTCGGAGATCGCCTCGACCTTCCCGGCGCGGACGCCCACGTGGCGCACGGCGTCAAGGCCCGATTCCGGATCCATCACGCGACCGTTGGCGATCACCAGGTCGTATCGCGGCGGTGGCTGTTGAGCGTGCCATGCCAGAGGCGGCGTTCCAGCCAGGACGAAGACCAGCCCTGACAAGGCGAGAGGTGCAGCTGAGAATCGCATCGATGAGACCGTCTCCATGGTCGAGTTGCTATGTGCTGTGAACTATACGCGTTCTCCACCTCCGATCAATGGTTGGAAATAGTTGGCAATCCACCGCCAAGAACTCACAGGAGCTCACGAGATCAAGAGGCAGACTAGCCAGAGTTCTCGTGACCTCCTGGCCTCGTGTTCAGAGGCCGCCCAGCGATCAACGACCCTTTGCCACCGAGCCGCTCGATCGCCTGCTGCGACGCGAAGTTGAAGTTGTCGGTGCGCAAGCCGACAAGAACCTTGCAACCCAGATCGTCGAAGGCGTGCGCCAGCAGCATCAGTTTGCACACGGTGTTGACGCTCGTGCGCTGACGGCTCTTCGAGTACCACGTGTAGCCGATCTCGACCCGATCGATGGCGGCGACGATGTCGTGATATCTGGTGCTGCCGACGACCGTACCGCTCGCGAGCTCGCGAACGACCCACGGCAGCATGTGACCCGCGCGCTGCCCCTCGAGGGCATCCTGTATGTACCGAAGCGTCGCGTCCGCCGGCGGCACCGACGTGAACCACAGGTTCCACAACTCGCCATCGGCGGCCGCTCGCACGAGCCCGTCGTGATGGTCGACGGTCATGGGTTCGAGTCGAATGCCGTCACGTTCGAGAACAAGTGGTCTTGGGTGGATCACGCTGCGCTCGCGTTGCCGTAGATCGTCGCTCGTCGCTCGTGGCTCGTAAAGCTCCATCGGGCCTTTGGGTTCTTCGAGCGACGAGCGACGAGCACGAACCACGGCAGGATCTGTCCTATCGTCGCTCACGCGCCGTCGTACGCCTGCTGCAACTGTTTGATATCGAGCTTGTTCATCGCCAGCATCGCATCCGCAACCCGCTTCGCTCGTGCGGGGTCCTTGTCGCCGAGCATCTGACCGAGCGCCGCCGGCACGATCTGCCACGACAGCCCGAACTTGTCCTTGAGCCATCCGCAGCGGCTCGGCGAGCCGCCGTCGGCGGTCAGCTTCGCCCACAGCTCGTCAATCTCCTGCTGCGATTCGCACGAGACGAAGAACGAGACCGCCTCGTTGAACTTGAACATGGGGCCGGCGTTCAGCGCCATGAAGTGCTGGCCGTCGAGCTCGAACTGCACCGACATGACCTTTCCCTGCATCTTGCTGACAGAGTGGACTTTCGAGTTCTTGAAGATCGAGGCGTAGAAGTTCATGGCCTCTTCGGCCTGGGTGTCGAACCAGAGGAACGGCGTAATTTTCGGCATCACTGACTCCCCTTTCAGCTGTTCTGCGCGTCTGCGCGTTTGTCAGTAAGTCGGAGCCCGGTGGGGATTCTCGACATGCCGGTCGCAAACTTCGTATAGCATCCGCGCTGATGCTGACGCGCCGGGAGTTCATCGAGGCGACGGTGGCAACGACGGCACTCGCCGCGAGCGGCATCGCGCAGCCCGCACCCCGGCGGCCCAATGTGCTGTTCATACTGGCCGACGACCTGGGGTACGGCGATCTCAGTTGCTACGGCCGTCCGGACTATCAGACACCAGTACTCGACGGGCTTGCTCGCCAGGGACTGAAGTTCACCAGCAACTATGCGGCGGCACCGGTGTGCACACCAACGCGATGTGCGTACGTGACCGGGCGTTACGCGCAGCGACTCGCCGTCGGGCTGGAGCAGCCGTTGAGGCGGCCGAGATCTGACCTTGGGTTGCCGCCGGAGCATCCGACGGTTGCATCGCTGCTGAAAGGAAATGGCTACACGACATCGCTCGTCGGTAAGTGGCACCTTGGCTGGAAGCCCGAGTTCGGACCCAACCGGCACGGCTTCGACGAGTTCTTCGGTATCTTGAGCGGTGCTGTCGATTACTTCACCCATAGGGATGGCGGCGACCCCACGGGAGATATCGCTGGCGTTCGGGATCTGTGGCAGGACCTGACCCCCGTCGAACGTACCGGGTACCTCACTGATCTGCTCACGGATAGAGCAGTCGAGGTGATCGCACGGCCGCACGCGAAGCCATTTTTTCTCAGCCTCCACTACACCGCCCCACATGCGCCATGGGAGGGGCCTGGCGATCAGGCGATGGCGCACGCAGCCCACGGCGGCGGTCCGATGGTGGCGGGCGGTTCACTCAAGATCTTCGCTGAGATGATGAACAGCCTGGACGCCGGGATCGGCCGGGTCCTGGGCGCGCTCGAGCGAGCAAAACTGGAGCGCGAGACGCTGGTCATCTTCACCAGCGACAACGGTGGGGAGCGCTACTCCTTCAACTGGCCATTCTCGTCGGGGAAAATGACCTTGAACGAGGGGGGGATTCGAGTCCCGGCGATCGTCCGCTGGCCGGGAATGGTACCGGCCGGCGGAATGACCGAGCAGGCGGCAATCACGATGGACTGGACGGCCACCATCCTCGCGGCAACCGGGACCCAGGCAGATTCGGCGTATCACCTCGACGGTCAGAACCTGCTGCCAATCTGTACGGGTCAGCGCACGCCGTACGATCGCGCGCTGTTCTGGCGAATCACTACGGCGGACGCGGCGCGCGTCGGACCCTGGAAGTATCTGAAAGATCGAACTGGCGAGCACCTGTTCGATCTCGCGAACGATCCGGGAGAGAAGTCCGATCTCGGGACGACGCACGCGGATCGCATGGCTGAAGTCCGAACCCAGTACCAAGCGTGGGTTTCACAGATGCTGCCGCTTCCGGCCGCATCACCGTGACGCTACTTTCGCACGCCGACGGTCAGCCAGTATTCACGCGGCACGCAGATCCCGAGCTCGGTGGGAAAGCCCGCGTGGAATGCGATGAAGTCCTGGCGCAGCGCTTCGCGGCGGTCCGGCTCCAGGTTTCCAGCCAGCGCACGCGTAGGACCATAGCCTGTCGAGAAAGTCTCCCACGCCGCCTCCGCGGTCGGCTCGCGGTAGTAGGAAACGCCCTTCTCGAATCGCAGATCGAAATCATTCCCAAGCAATTCTCGAATGCGTTCGATGCGGCCCCACTCGAACGGCGATCGTGGCGGCGGGCTTGGCGGCGGCGGCATGTACTTCTTCATGACCTGGAACATCTGGAAGACCGAGCTGTCCGCCAACCAGGTCGTCAGCGCGATGCGGCCGCCTTTGCGGCAGACGCGAGCGAGCTCGGCAGCCGCCGCTTCCTGTTTGCTCGCAAACATCACTCCGCAGGTGGACACGACGGCGTCGAACGCTGCGTCTTCGAAGGGAAGACCCTCTGCGTCGCCGACTTGATATTCGATTGACAGGCCTTCGGCTTTCGCCTGGGCCCGCGCCGCCTCGAGCAGATCGGCGGCGATGTCTGCGCCGATCACGGCGGCGCCGCGCCTCGCCACGAGGCGCGACGTCCACCCGGTGCCGGTGGAGAGATCGAGGATTCGCTCGCCTGGTTTCGGATCGAGCCGCATCACGCAGTGCTCGATCGAATCGGCGATTCCCCGGCTGATCTGATCGTAGTCCTTGCCGCCCGAGCTCCAGACGGCGGCTGGCCGTTCGTTGTGCTGCTGAATCTTGCCATCCATGATTGCCCTGCCGGTCATATCGCTCTCCTTGTCCAGGCCATGTATCCACGCATGAAAGCGTCCTGATACAGGCTACGGAGAGGCGCGGTCCAGGACAATGACCGGGACTCCGGATTACTTGTCCCATCCACCGTATGCCTCCCAGCCTAGACGTGGGTCCCCTGCTCGACCCGGCGCGAGACGTCAGGCCTGCAGCTCCCTGACCAGGTCTTCCAGACGGTCGTAGCTGATGCCCGCGCCCTTGCTCATGCCTGTGCTGAGGACCATGTCGCGCACGTCGAGCGAGGGATAGAGGCACGTGACCGTCATGCGAGTCTTTCCGTTCTCTTCGGTGAACACCGTCGTGATCACCGATTCCACGTCGGGAAACGGCTCGAAGAATTCCGTGTAGACCAGTCGTTCGGGCGGAGCGATCTCGCGATAGGTCCCATAGAACGCAGGGAAATCTCCTTCGGGCCCGCGGCCAACGAAACGCCACGCGCCACCCGGCCGCAGGTCGATCTCGCACACCGGCACCGAATGCTTGTCGTCGAGCTTGCCCCACCACCGCCTGACATGCTCGGGCTTGGTCATCGCGTCGAACACGAGACGCCGAGGCGCATCGAACAGACGCGTCAGTACAATCTCGCGATCCGAGGGGGTCGTCGTGTTGAAGGTGTCGCTATTTGCCACGCGGCTCACGGCCATATTCTGCTCCTTGTCTCGACGTCCGGCAGAAGCTGGACATCTACGTCTCTGGCGTATCAAACCTATCAGTTAATTAACTCATAGGTTTAATACACCGGCCCAAGCCGCTTGTCAAGCTCGGTGATCGAGCGCAAACGCGGCGACGGCGGTCGAACCGATCACGACGCTCGCGACGTTCACGAGAGGGACATTACCAGACGTCGTGGTCGTCGTGTCGTCGCGAACGTTCCCGAAAGTTCGTCAAACCGTTAACGGGGCGGCATTTTGGGAGAAGCCAGTGGGCGTTGGGTCGTCGCGCGATCTTTGGCAGGCGCTCTAATCGAAATACCCCTGCCGGGCGCGGATGGTCGCGTCGGGTACGGACGGCACTTTTACCGCGATGGCGTGCCAGCCGCCGCGGGCGACGCCGGTGGGCGAATAGCGAAGCACGTAACTCTGGCGGAACTCCTCGAAGATCGTCCGGAACGCGCGCAGGACTGAAGACCCGAAGAAGTACGACGGTTCGTGGAGCATGCCGCCAGTGCGTGCCGCGGCCTCGGCGATGATCTCCGGACCATCGAGGCGTCCGCGCGGCGAGCACGTGCGCACGCGATAGGGGTTGTCGTCGCCGCTCCCCGACTGCTCGACGAGGTGCAGCACCGCTTCCGACCTGGATGCCAGCTCCCGCAGCTGCCCCGACGACACGACGCTGCCGCAGTCGCGGCGATCGGTCATCCCGACAACGAGATGGCGTCGATCGGCGTCAGGACGATGCAGCAGGGCCTCGACGAGGGCGTCGTGCACGAGCGAGATACCGCCAACCGCCTGGAACGACAGGTTGACCGCGGTTCCGGCGGGAACCCAATTGACCGGTTCATCTACCGAGTCGGCGATCGTCAGCAGGCGGAATCGATCGCCGGGGCGAAGCAGACGGATGATGCCCTGGACGTCGCGTTTCATGTCATCCAGCTTCCCGGCGGTACTGCCACTGGTGTCGAGGAAGAGCGAAACGTCGACAGGCACGGATTCGATCGAAACCGCTTCGATCGTTTGTGCAACGCTTATTGTCCGTGAGGCGGAAATCCTTCGCGGTCAGCTTCGCGACGACCCGGTTGCCCCGTTTGACGGAGGCATTCACCGAGACCGTCAGCGCGCCGGTCCTGAACACCGGCTGCTGATCGGGAACCGGCCCGTCGCCCGAGACGATGGCGAGCGCCATCACGCTCACGCAGGCGGCAAGTGTGATCGCGCGCGTCACGGCCTCACCACTCGTCGCAGCTCGTCGACCAGCGCCGGCAGTTTCGGAAAGTCCCCGTAGAAGAACATCCGCCACGGGTCATCGTCTCGCGGACGCCCCGAACGAGACGCGTTCATGAGGTCGTATGACTGATGGGCCTCGCCGCGAAGGTAGAGGAGCGTCGCAAGGCCCAGCGTCGCCGACTGCGAGTGCGGACGTGCAGCGAGCGCCGCAGTGTAGTGCGTTTCCGCAGCGCGAAAATCGCCGAGCGCCTGCGCGGTCTGCGCCGCCAGAAAATGTGCGAGGTATTTGAGGTCTGGATCCTGGGCGCTCTCACCGGCAGCGCGCAGGGTGGCAAGGGCGGGCTCTGCTTCGCCTCTCGCCCAGAGCAGGTAGCCCAATCGCGTACGAGCTTCGTCGCCGACGCCGGCTACGGACACCAGCTTCTCCAGCTCTTCTCGTGAATACTCGATAAGGGTCGTTCGGCGTTGTTCGAGCCCTGAGAGTACGAAGGACGGGACTTCGACCATCCTGACGAGAGGATTCGGAATCTGGGCGGTCCGCGTCCCATCGCGCGCAGTCTCCATCTCCCCCATCACTGGCTGACGTGACGAGAGCGCGACGGCGCGCGCGAGGCGGAATCGCGGTTCGTCCGGCATCCTCGCGATCGCGTGATGCACGTGGCCCCGCTCGACCGTCTTCTGCGTTGGCCGCGACAGCGGATTCTGAAGAAACGTCCAGTCGCGCACGCCACCGGCAAGCGCGATCGATGCCAGCATCCACACTCGTTCACCTTCATCGGGAGCGCCCCGGCTCTGTAACAGCGTGCATGCCCACTCGATCACGCAGCGGCCTGCACACACTTCGTCATCCCCCGGATCGGTCCACTCACCGCGTTCTGCGCGAATGCGCTCGGCTTCGAGCGCGAACGCCGCGGCAACCAGGGCGCGGCGGGAACGGTCGGCCGGCGCGGCATCGACCCATTGAGTGCCCGAGAGCACGAGGTGCTGCCGGAACTCCCGCGCTTGATCCCTGGTTGCCAGACGCACCGGCGTCAGGGTTTCGTCGTGACGTCCCTGCGCGTAGGCGTCGAGAAGTGCCGTGGGATCCAGAAGTTTGATTTGAGCGGCTGTGGGTCCGTGGAGGGAGCTGCCAATCAAGGCGAGCGTCAGCGTTCGAATCAGAAGACCGACGCGCTCAGCGGGGCCAGTCATTGCCCTCATGGTCGGCGTTTAAGACGAAAACCGGCCCCTAAAAGTTGACGTTTTCTTGCAATCGCCACATCGACCCTCCGACATCTCAGCAGTGACGCACAGAATATGTTGACGTTACGGATGAGGTAGCGGCATAATCCCTCGCCGCAAAAAGCCATGAAAACCGGAGAGGAGCATTCCATGAAAGCTCTCAGAATCGTCTCGGTGTTATCCGTCGTTGCACTGTGTCAAACATCGGTGGCCGCGCAGGATCCAGTCAAGGTCGACGCGGCGCACTACAAGGTGCTCGTCGACAATCCGTCCGTCCGCGTGTTGAAGATCAGCTATCCAGCCGGAGCGAAAAGCACGATGCATCAGCATCCCGAGTCGCTTGTCGTGCCGCTGGTGGCGTCGAAGGTCACGTTTACGAGTCCGGACGGAAAGTCGCGGGACCAGGAACTGCCAAACGAGAGCGCGTCGTTCGCGCCGGCGGAGACGCACAACCCGGCAAACACCGGCTCAACCCCGGTCGACGCCATCCTCGTCGAATTCAAGACGCCGAAGCCCGGCACGGCCACCGTGCCCACTGACCGCCCCGGCCTTGCGATAAAGGTTCTGGCAGAAGGTCCGCGCGCGGTTGCCTACAAGACCATCGCCGACGCGACGTTCGCCGAGCCGGCCGGTACGAAGCATGACTACGATCAGATCGTGATCGCACTGAACGCCGCGCAGATGTCGCTGGCGCTCGATGGCAAGCCGCCAAAGACGACATGGGCCCGCGGCGACGTGCAGTTCATCGGCCGCGGTACCGCACACGAGTCGAAAAACACTGGCGGAAAACCAGTGGAATTCATCATCGTCGCAGTCAAGTAGAGATCTGCGATGTCGGAGTGCGATCGGCGCGCGTATCGCGCCGGTCGCCTGTTAGGATCTCGCGATGCTGACCCTGCTTCGCGAGTTGACGGATCACAAGGGTTACGCGAATGCCTCCCTGCTCAAGGCCATCCGGCAGCACGATGCAGCCGCGTCCGATCTCGCGCTGCGTACTCTGCTCCATCACATCCTGATCGCGAATCGCTTCTGGCTGCTCACGTGTCTGTCAGAGCCATTCCTCAGGGAGGAGGAGTCACGAATTCCCGACTCCCTCGATCCCCTGATCGCGATGTACCGGGCGACCCACGACCGCGAGGCCGGCTGGCTGGCAGACATCGACGAATCGGAACTGCGGCGGGTACTCGAGAATCCCTTCGTCCCCGGCGGCCGCTGTTCGGTCTCTGACGCGCTTGATTCAGGTCTCGTTGCACTCACAGGGTCATCGCTCGCAGTGCGCGACGATGCTGCGCCAGCTTGGTGGGACTCCACCGACGACGGATTTCATCCTTTGGGTGAAGAAGCGGCCCCAGCCTGACTGGTAACCGGTACACTGCTGAGCCGGCTAGCCGATGTTCGCTCTGCAGTTATTGATCGTTATACAGGGTGTCACTCGCAAACCGGCAACTGTCAGATCGGCGATGGCTGAAACAGTCCGCTATACTGATCGAACCGCCCGATCGCCTGCTCATGGCCACGAAGAAACGCGCGCCCGCCCGTCGTACCGGCCAAAAGGCGAAGCCGAAGACGCATCCGAGATCGTCCTTGAAAACGGTTCCCAACGAGGTCGCCGCGAGGTATCGCGACGGCCAGGAAAAGAGGGTATGCGAGGCGCTTGCGCCGTACGGCAAGGTGCAAACGTATCCGCGCCAGCGGATGGTCGTGTTGGAGTGTGCGGGCCAGCTATCGGCCAAGGTCCATGGCGCGCTGGACGACCTGCAGGCCGCCGGCGTTCTCGAATTCGTCACGCCGGTCCTGCTCGATCTAGCGAGCAACACGCGTCAGGTGTTGACCGACGAGATCGTCCTGCGGTTGAAGCCGGGACGCACCGAGCGAACCCTCGACGCGCTCAGGAGCGAACACGGGCTCGAGATCGGCAGCCGCAACGAGTTCGAACCCTCGCAGTACATCGTCAAGGTACCGAAAGCATCCGGGCACCACCACGCTCGACGTCGCCCGATCCCTCGATCAATCCGACGACGTGGAATTCGCGAGCCCGAACTTCATCACCCAGGTCAAACGGTAGGCCGTCAGCGCTCCCTCGATCAGGTGGCTCATTGTTACGTGACGCGAGAGGTGTCTCTATGCCCCACTACTATGCTGCATCTGGCGCACCCATTCAGCTCGACGAATCGGCCGACGACGTTGGCGTACGATTTGGACGCGAAGACGGTTCCGCCGTCGCGAAGAAGGCGTTTCGTGCGCTCGCCGGGCCGGCGAAGGCGAAGGCGCGACGTGCCGCTGCACCTCCGGCGAGGCGTTTCGGACGCTTCATGATGCTGCACGATACCGGCGCCAGCGCTGCGCCGGTCGGAACGGTCGTCAACGCGCTGCCCCACCGACTCGCGTCGCGAGTGGCCCGGACGATGCCGGTCTTCGTCGAGCGCGAGTCCAAACTGAAGCTCGTTGCGACCGAGCAGATTCTGGTGAGCTTCAAGCCACGCGCGTCGGCGTCAACGCGTCGCAAGCTGCTCGACGGGCTCGGCCTGAGCCTCGCCGGCCGCAGTGAATTCGATCCGAACCGGCACATCGTCGTCCCATCGTCGCTTCGGCGAGCGTCGCGCACGCTCGACCTTGCCAACCGGCTCGTCGAAGCCGAAGACGTCGTCGCGTACGCCGCACCGAACTTTCTCGCCGAGGTCCGCAAGCGCTCGGTCAACGATCCGCAGTTTGCGGCGCAGTGGCACCTGGACAACACGGGGCAGAACGGCGGCACGGCTCTGCAGGATGTGCGGGCGCTCGACGCGTGGCAGTACGTCGGCGGCGGAGACCGGTCGATCGTGATCGCGATCATCGACGACGGGATCGATCTGAATCATCCGGACATCAAGAAGAATCTCTGGCGGAATCCAAAGCCAGGTGCGCGCGACAGGCACGGTCGTGACTTCGTTGACGATTCGGATCCCTACGACCCGCGGCCGAAGGTATTCGTTCCGCCGTTCGACGACACGGATACCAACGACATTCATGGGACACCTTGCGCCGGCGTCGCAGCGGCCGTCGGCAACAACAAGAAGGGCGTCACGGGAATCGCGTGGAACTGCCGTCTGATGGCGGTGAAAATTCTCGCGGGGTCGGATCTGGCGCCGAACGATCGCATTGCCGACGCGATCAGGTACGCATCGAAACACGCCGATGTCCTGTCGTGCAGCTGGGGTGTCGCCAGGCACCCGGACATCGAGAGTGCAATCGCCTTCGCTGTCTCGCGCGGGCGGCGCGGCCGCGGGTCGGTCGTGTGCGCGGCAACTGGAAACGACCGTGAGAGCAAGATCGGGTTTCCGTCCAGCAATGAGCTCGTCATCGCCGTCGGCGCGTGCAACGACGACGGTGTGCGATCGGACTACAGCAACTTCGGCAAGGGCATCGATCTCGTGGCGCCCAGCGACGACGACGGTCATCAGGGAATCACGACGACCGACGTCAACCTGCGTGGGAAGGGCTACAGCAGCGGCGCGTATTGCGACGACTTCGGCGGCACGTCATCGGCCACGCCGCTCGTGGCGGGCATTGCCGCTCTCGTGTTGTCGGCAAACAAAACGCTGAAGTGGACGGCCGTGCGCGACATTCTCCGATCGTCGGCGGACAGGATCGACAAGAAGCACGGCAGATACGAGGATGGCTACAGCATCCGGTACGGATTCGGACGTGTCAACGCCGAGGCAGCCGTCTCGTCTGCGCAACGACGAAAGGGCGCGCGCAAACGGCGCGCGGGCAAGAAGCGATAGCGACGCTACTCCGATCGCAGCGCGTCGAGGGGCTGGATGCGGCTGGCACGCCACGCGGGGACGGCGGATGCGAGCGCCGCAGTGCCAATCAACAATCCCGCGACGGCGCTGTAGGTGAGTGGATCGGTGGGCGACACGCCGAACAGCATCGTCGCGACGAAGCGTGCCAATCCGTACGCAGCGGCAAGCCCGAGCGCGGCACCGAAGGACGCGATCCAGATGGACTCGCGGACGATCATCCCGAGAATCTGCGCGGGCTGTGCGCCGACAGCGACCCGCAGCCCGATCTCGGCATACCTGCGCAGCACGGCGTCAGACATCAAGCCGTACAGCCCCATGCAGGCGAGCGCCAGAGCAGTGATGCCGAAGAAGCCGGACAACCGGGCGAACAGCCGTTCCTGCCCGTGCAGACGGTCGACCTGCTCGGCCTGGGTTCGCAGGTTCAGCACGGGCAGTGCTGGATCGATGTCCCGCACGACGCGACGGATTGCTGCAAACACCGCCGCGGGTTCGGTCGTACTGCGGATGGCAAAGTTCGCATTGCCATCGGGTTGCTGCATCGCGGGAAAATACACGGTGGCTGGCGTCGCCGCGCGCAGCTCCGTGTATTTCGCGTCTCGCGCCACGCCGACGATCTCGACGGTGCGCCGAAAGTCCGGCGCGTTGAACGCGAGGTGCCGCCCCACGGGGTTTGCGTCGCCGAAGTACGTGCGAACGAAGGTCTGATTCACGACAGCCACCTTCGGGGCGTTCGCATGGTCGCGCTCGGTGAACCCGCGGCCAAGGACGAGGGGGAGCTCCATGGCGTCGAAGAAATTGCTGGCGAGCCCGTTGGTGTTGACGTTCATCGAGAGGTTCTGTGGCAGCGTCTGGCGAGGAATCGTGACGTTCATGTTCTGGCGCGTGCGCGAAAGCAACGCCACGCGCGAGAAGGTGGCGGCGCGCACGCCGGGCAAGGTCGCCAGTTCCTCCTGGATACGCGCGTGCAGCGCGATCGATTCGTCAGGCGTGTACCCGGCCGACGTCGCGTCGATGCGAAACAGTACCGAGATTGTGCCGGTTGAAGCCCGCGTCGACCTTCTGCAATTGATTGACCGTTCGCACGAACAGGCCCGTGCTCACCAGCAACACGAGCGAGACGGCAACCTGAACAACCATGAACGCCTGACCGAGACGCGAGCGGCCTGGGCGGATCGCACGCGCTCCTCCTTGAAACGCCGTCGTCACATCCACATGCGCTGCGCGCAGCGCCGGCGCGAGGCCGAACAGAAGGGCGGTGATCAGCGCGATGACGAGAGAGAAACCAAGGACCCTGACGTCCAGTGGAACGTCGAGCGTGACATTCGTGTTGCCGAAGGGTCGAAGGCTGAGCAGCCAGACGCGACCCCACCAGGCGAACACGACGCCAACCACTGCGCCCGCAACCGCCAGCATCAACGATTCCAGGAGCAACTGGCCGGCGATCTGCCGCTGACGAGCTCCGATGGCCAGGCACATGGCGATCTCCCGGCGCCGCGAATGTCCGCGAGCGGCGAGCAGGCTGGCCACGTTCGCGCATGCAGCCGCGAGCACGAGACCGACGAGGCCCATGAGGATCTTCAGCGAGCGCGAGTACTGACGCCGAACATCATTCTCGCCCTGTGCCCCCGGATCGGCCGCCAGCGACGGATCGTCCGGCATCGTGCCCCCCGGCTCGCGGACTTGCCGTGCAACCCATCCTTCTCGTGCCGCCTGCTGGAAAACCGGCTCGAGCGATGCGGCAACCTGCGCAGGGGTGGCGCCTGGCGCAAGCCGGCCCATGATGCGAACCCACCAGTACCATGGCTCTTTCCGATCGGAACGATCGGGCTGAAAGCGTGCGTGATGCGCGAGAGGAACCGACACATCAGCCGTCTCCCCTGCCTGGAGTGCGCCATCGAACCCTTGCGAGCTCACGCCAATGATGGTTGCCGCCACCCTGTTGATCAGGATCGTCGCGCCGAGCGCGCGCGGATCACTATCGAAGCGCCGCTCCCAGAAGCGATGCGAGATTACCGCCACGGGCGATGACGACTCCCGGTCGTCGTCCGTGGTGATCATTCGTCCGGAGCGCGCCGACACGCCCAGTCCCGAATAGTAGGAGCCGGAAACGAACTGCGCGGACAGGGTGGTTTCCGGAACGCCATCGATCATGGCGTGAACCTGCGAAAAGGGCGCGAACGCAAACACGTCCGACAGTGGCGCCCGGGCGGCCGTGAATCGTTCGTAGGCGAGCAGCGAGAACGGGGTGCCGGAGTTGCGCCCGGTCGCGGGATCGACGAAGCCTGGCCCCTCTCCGCGGCCGCTCATGCGTCCCCTGGCCCCGTGGATGGCCCGAAACAGCACCAGCTCGTGCGGATCTCGCACGGGCAGCGATCGCAACAGGAATTCGTTGACGAGTGCGAAGACCGCCGTGTTCGCGCCGATCCCCAGGGCAATCGACAGGACAGCCGTCGCGGTGAACACTGGCGTCTTCAGCAGCCGTCTCGCGGCCAGTCTGCATTGGTTCATGAGGCTGTCACCATGTGGATTGTCCGGCTTAGACGGTTGAAGAGGCCACATAGTTGGTTTCGAGCGCGTGCCCCGCGGCGATCCGGTTGTGTCGGTCATCGGTTACACTACGCCCGGCCAGTCATGAAGCGCCGAGACTTCATCGCCGCGCTTGCCGCCTCGCAGGCTGTCGGACGCGTCGTGTCCGCTCAGGAGTCACCCTCCAGCGCGGTCCGCGGCCGCCAGGCCGCTGACGATCACCCTGCTTGGTACCGGGACGCCCGCGCCATCGTTGACCAGGCAGAGCTCCGGCTATCTGATCGAGGTGGGCGACGATCTCATCGTCTGGGACCACGGGCCTGGCGCGCATCAGCGCCTGATCGAGAGCGGACATCGCACGATCGAGACGACCCACGCGTTCTTCACCCACCTCCACTACGACCACTGCATGGACTACGGGCGTCTGGTGCTCCAGCGGTGGGATCAGGGCGCCGATCGAATTCCTGATCTCAACGTATACGGACCGCCGCCCCTGGCACGCATGACCGAGCAGCTGTTTGGCGCCGACGGCATCTACGGCCCCGATATCCGTGCGCGCGTCGAGCATCGCAGCAGCCTCGATGTATTCGAGGCGCGCGGCGGGAAGCTGCCACGGAAGCGGCCGGCGCCGCGCGTCACCGAGATCCATGCCGGCTCGGTCGTCGAAGGCAAGGGCTGGAAGGTCACCGCCGGTCACGCACAGCACGTGCAGCCATATCTCGAGTGCCTCGCTCTCCGGCTCGACACGAAAGAGGGTTCCGTGTGCTACTCAGGCGACAGCGGTCCCAGCGACAGCATCGTGGAGCTGGCGAAGGGCTGCGACATCCTGATTCACATGAACCACTACTTCAGCGGCACCGAGCCCACGCCTGCGTATCGGGCGGCCTGCGGCAACCATCGCGACAATGCGATCATCGCGAAGCGGGCCGGTGTGAAGACGCTGGTGCTGACGCATCTGCTCGCACAGATCGACCTCCCCGGCATCCGCGAACAGATCGTTCACGAGATCCAGGAAGTGTTCGACGGCAAAGTGATCTGGGGCGAGGACCTGATGCGCCTCGATCTGACGGGATCCCGTGTTGCCGGTATCGAAACACGGGTCGATCGATGACTTCCGCGAACGGGCCGATCATGCTGACGGTCGTCGCGTGGCTGACGACTGTTGCCGTTCCGCAGGCGCCGGCGGACTTTTCGGGCCGCTGGCGAGTCGAGCCCGCGCCCGCCGCATCGGCAGCACCGGGATCGGGCGGCGCGCCGGCACGCGGCGACATGGGCAGCGGCTGGGGTCCGACGATCGCCATCACGCAGGATGCGAACCAGCTCGCCGTCGAGTCAATCATCTATTCCAACTACGATCTGCAGCAGCAGCCGCGATACGTATATGCCCTCGACGGTTCCGAGACCCGAAACACGGTAATCATGGGCCGCGGACAGCAGGTGCAATCGTCGCGAACGGCCTGGGAGGGCACCACGCTGCGAATCACGACGGTGCACACGCTCGCCGACCCCGTTTCAGGCAAGCCTCTCACCATGGACGTCACGCAGAAGCTGTCGTTGGCCTCGCCCACCTCGCTGGTCGTGGAAGTGACACGGAGCGGCGTGCTCGGCGGGAAATCGTCGACGACGAAGACCACCTACACGAAGAACTAGTGGCCTGCAGCGGGCTATTGCCGCGCCGGCGGCACGTACGGATCGCGCGCGTTCGGCGGAACGTGCGGATAGCGCTCGGTGCTCGCCGCAAAATCCGCGACGAGCTTGTCGACGACGCTGAAGACCCACGGGTTGGCGTCCTTGAGGTCCGTCTCTTCCCTGGGATCGGACAGCAGGTTGAAGAGGCGCATCAGCGGCGGCACGGGGGGCGCGCCCGGCTCCGGCACGAACACGTAGTGAAGCTTCCAGTCGCGCCACTTGACCGCACGAAGCTGCAGGTTGGTGTGGAAGATCACATGGTCGCGATTGGAGTGGGTCTGCTTTCCCTCGAGGAACGGCAGCTGGTTGACGCCATCGATGGCGCGATCCTTCGGGACGTCCGCGCCCACCGCAGCCGCGAGCGTGGGAAACAGGTCGATCTGATGGACGATTTCGTTCGACACGCGGCCGGCTGGTATGCGACCCGGCCATCGAATGATGCACGGCGTGCGGATGCCCCCTTCCATCACGCTGTTGTAGAAGCCTGACCACGGTCCGGGGGAGCCACGCCACGGACGCCGTCCCTCGGGACCGTTGTCCGTGCACCACAGCACGATGGTGTTGCGGGTGATGCCCAGCTTGTCGATCGCGTCGAGCACGCGGCCGACGTTCGCATCCATCTCGGCCATCGCGTCGCCGATATCGCCCGCGCCGCTCTTGCCGGCAAAATCCGGGTGCGCGAGGGTCGGAAAGTGAATCTGCGTCATCGGGTAGTAGAGGAAGAACGGCTTGCGCTCCCGCACCTTCCGCTCCATGAACGCGACGCTGCGCTCGGCCGATTCGCGATCGATGGTCCGTCGCGTCTCCATGTTGTACGGCTTGACATCCCGGCTCTGCTCACCCGCCTTCCCTTCCCAGATGAAGGACGTGTCCGGCGTCTTTTGACCCTGCGCGATTGTCGTCTGCGCCTCGTTGCTCGTGCGGGGGATGCCGTAGTACTCGTCGAAACCCTGCGCTGATGGCTCGCGCCCCTCAGGACGGTCGCCACCAAGATGCCACTTGCCGAAGAGGGCGGTCTCGTAACCGACCGATTTCAGCGCCTCCGCGATGGTGACCTCCCACAGGGTTATCCCGCTCCCCTGCGTGGCCCCCGTGCGAATCGCATACCGGCCCGTGAGCAGTGCCGCGCGCGAGACGACGCAGGAGAACTCGACGTTGAAATTGTTGAGCCGAAGGCCCTCGGCGGCGAGCTTGTCGATGCGCGGCGTCAGCGGTCCGCGCACGCTGCCATACGCACCGACCTCACCCCATCCGAGGTTGTCGGGAAAAATCAAGCACGATGTTGGGGCGCGCCGGCTGCGCGTGCAGCGTGAGCGGGTGGGAGCCGGCGAGAACCCGTCAGGACGAGTAGCCGCACACACGACGAACGTTGACAAGGCGAGCGCGCCGGGTCACGAAGCCTCCCTGTGGTCGCACCGTGCCAACAGGGTTGTGGGCGAGCGCATGATAGCAGGGATTCGAACGGCGCCGGGGCGCCATGCGGGCCGCCCGGCCTGTGGATAACAGATTTTGACATTTACAGTTAATTTTTGCTACCGTGCCACTGGCTAGCTTTCAGATGAACGTGTCGTTGACGCCCGAGCTCGAAGAGCTGGTGAACGAGAAGGTTCGCACCGGCCTCTATCAAACCGCCAGCGAGGTGGTTCGCGAGGCGCTCCGTCTGCTCAAGCAGCGAGACGACGAAGCGCGGCGGGCGGATCAACGGGCCGGGCTGAGCCGCCGAGCCGCGGCGGCGAACCGAACGACCCCCGGCAGCAGCCGGCCACGCGTGAAACGCTGAGACGCCTCGGCGGAGTAAGCGGGCACGAGAAGAAGGAGGGACTGATGGCGCGGGCACAGCGGCAGGCAGCCGTGATTCCTTATCGGATCCGCAAGCGACGCGTCGAAGTCGCGCTGGTGACGACGTTCGGGGGAAAACGCTGGATCCTGCCGAAGGGCTCGGTCGACGAAGGGGAGCAGCCGCGGGACGCCGCCATTCGTGAGGCCGAGGAGGAAGCCGGTCTGCTCGGTGTGGTCGCGCGCAAGCCGCTCGGCCGCTATCGGCACGTCAACGGCGACGATTCCTGGCGGGTGGACGTTTACGTGATGCGGGTCACCGAAGTGCTCGACCACTGGCTCGAAGCGAAGTTCCGCCGCCGGCGATGGATGCGGATCCCTGATGCAACCGCCTGTGTGCGCGAAGAGCTGCGGAAGTTCGTGCAGGGCATCGAGCGCGTCGCCGCGCGCAACTCGCGCGCACGGTAACGAGCGTGGGCACCGAATCGTCGACCGCCATCGAATCCATGTTTGTCGTACGGGGTGAGGTGTCTCCCGACGCGATTGCGGCGAGCCTCCAGGCGCTCCTTTCCACCCGTCATCACCCCATCGTCCGCCGCCGGCTGACCCTGCTCGACACCTTCGATGGCCGTGTCCGGCGCGCCGGCGCACGCTTGACGCGGAGCGCCCTCAACGGCTCGGGGACCATCACCTGGCAGCGCCGCGGCGGAGGAACGAACATCGTCCTTCGAATCGGGCAACCCGTGAGTTTCGTCTGGGATCTGCCTGATGGTCCGCTACACCAGGCCGTTGCGCCCGTCGTCGGGGTGCGGCGACTCTTTGCGCAGGCGGAGTTGGAGGTGTGCGGTTCGCTGCTCGATATCCTCGACGATCACAAGAAGACGATCGCGCGCCTGCGGATCGAATCAGGGCGGGGACGGCTGCCGGAGGCGCGTCATGCCTGGCAATCAGTGCCATGCCTGATCACGCTGACCAGCCTCCGCGGATATGAAGACGTGTACCACACGCTGGTGCCGGTCATCGAGAGTCGTCCGGGCGTCGAAGCGTGTTCCGAAGGGTTCGACGTCGTCACACTTCGGCAACTGGGCGCGTTGATACCCGACGTCCCGCTGCCGGGCGCGGACCTCGAACCGACTGTCCTGGCGGATATCGGCGCGCGGCACATCCACCAGAGTCTGCTCAAGATCCTGATGGCGAACGAACCGGGCCTGCGCAGCAATCTCGACACCGAGTTCCTCCACGATTTTCGTGTGGCGGTGCGGCGCACACGGTCACTGCTCGGGCAGATCAAGCAGGTGTTTCCGCCTGACAGCCAGCAGCACTTTCAGACCGAGTTTTCCTGGCTGGGCCGCCTCACGGGCCCTCCGCGCGACATGGACGTGCTCATGCTCTCGCTGCGCTCGCCGGGCGCGGACATCCAGGCTGACGAGATGGACGCGTTGATCGCGTTCCTCGGTCAGGCGCAGGAGCGCGAGCACCAGACATTGACTGCCGCGCTGGACAGCGAACGGTACCGGCGGCTCTTGACTGACTGGGGCGAATTCCTGGAACGATCGGCGCCGTTTCATCCGGAGGCGCGCGATGCTGGACGTCTCCTCGCCGACGTTGTCGCGCAGCGTGCCTGGCGGCTGAGCCGGCGCATCGCCCGCAGCAGCGAAACCTTCGACGAGCAAACGCCCGCCGAACAGCTTCACGAGCTGCGTCTCGATGCCAAGAAGTTGCGTTACCTGATCGACGTGACGCCTTCCTTCTACGACGCCGCGGATCTCGAGCGCATCGTGAGCGCGCTGAAGAAGCTGCAGCGTGTGCTCGGCGACTTCAACGATGCGCAGGTGCAGGAACAGCGGCTGCTCGAATGCGGCCGCACGCTGTCTGCGGCAGACGGTCGGCCTGGCACGGTGCTCGCTCTCGAGCGTCTTGCCGACGAATGCCGGCAGCGGAGCGAGCGTCTACGCGGGCAGGTCGCCGACGGGCTGGCCAGGTTCCGCGCCCACGACACGCGATCCGCGTGCCGGCGCGCATTCAAGCGCAATGCGTCGGAGCCCGCCCTATGAAGGTCATCGCGCTCTACAACATGAAGGGGGGCGTCGGGAAAACCACCACGGCGGTGAACCTCTCCTATCTCGCGGCAGCTTCAGGCCAGCGGACCTTGCTCTGGGATCTCGACCCTCAAGCCGCGTCGAGTTTCGCGTTTCGCGTGCGGCCTCGGGTTGCCGGATTCGGCAGGAAGAGCCTGCAAAGCGGTGAGGAGCTTGGCGCAGCGATCAAGGAGACCGACTATCCCAATCTCGATCTGCTGCCTGCCGACTTCGCGTACCGCAAGCTCGATCGCATGCTCGCTCACCTCGGCAAGCCGAAGCGTGTCGTCGCCGATCTCCTCGACACGCTGGGGCGCGACTACGACGTCGTCTTTCTCGACTGCCCGGCGGGCTTTTCACTACTGACGGAAGGCCTCTTTGCCGCGGCAGACGCGATGCTCGCTCCCACTATTCCAACCGTCCTCTCGCTGCGAACACTCGCGCAACTGATTCGGTGGGCTGACCGCTCCGACTCCGCGTCCGAGGTGGCGGCGTTCTTCAGCATGGTCGATCGCCGCAAGGCGCTGCATCGACGCGCCTGCGAATTGGCTTCAACCCACGATATTTTTCTCTCGGGGCAGGTTCCGTACGCCAGCATCGTCGAACAAATGGCGATCAGGCGAATGCCGCTCCCTGTGTTCGCCTCACGCGACGTTGCGACCGTGGCGGTTGCCGGAATCTGGGCGGAGCTTCAGACTCGTCTTCGACAACGAGATGACGCGCGTCCGCGCCCGCGAGGCAGGTGGTTGCTGCAGTTGCGAGCGGTCGAGTCGATCATCGCGCGGTTGGAATCGGCGGAGGCCCAGGAGGCCGGCATTTCGCGGCCGGCCCCGGCTCCTGTCGACGTTGCCGAAACAAAGACCATCAGCCGCGGCCACGACGTCTCGACAACCAAGGACGTCCACTTCGTTCATCTGTTCGATACTGAAGCGCGGGACCTGCAGCGCTGCGGCTACGTACTCGAGTTGCACGAACGGACTGGCAGCTTTGCGGTTGTCGCGGCAAGGTCGGACCACGATGTCGGCCCGAACGAGCCCGCTGGCTCCGTAGAAGTACGAATCGACGGGTGGTGGGCGATGCAGGTTCTGTCGGGTGCGATGTCGCCGCTCGCGGTGCTCGAACGCCGGCTGAGTCCACCCCACTCATTGCTGCTCGAGAGCGTTCGCGCCGTGGTGGGATCCGGTCGGCTTCAGCGCCTCGACTCGCGTTCCGGTGGGCACGTCCCTCGTCATGGCGCGCCGCGACCCGCACCTTCCGTCTCGCTCGATCAGACGCGAAAAGGCGGAGAGCGACTCGTCAGTTCCGATTCAGACATCCCCTGCCGTGCGACGGCGGGCGATCGGCGAGTAGCGGGAGGGCTCTCTACCCACGTTCTGCGGGTATACTTCGCTGTCGTTCGACACGGCACGCGTATTCGCTTTTTGTTCGCTGACGTCCTATGCCCTTTTCCGGGGACGGTGTCGCCTTTTGCCAGCCGTTCACGATCATTAATGAGTAGGAAGGCCTCGAGGGACTCGCGAGAGGTTGAATCACCATGAATGAGCCATTCGGAGACGGGGTCGATGAACATAGCGCCGCGGATGCGCTTTTCATCAGCTTGTACGCGGAGCTCCACCGGCTCGCCAGGCGAGAACTGAACCGGCGTGGACCTCTGGGCGGTCTCGGCGTGACGACCCTCCTGCACGAAGCCTACCTGTCCATCTCCGACAAGGATGGGACGGCCTTCGCCGATCACGCGCGATTCATGGCCTATGCCGCTCGCGTCATGCGGGGGTTGATCATCGACGACGTGCGGCGGCGGCGGTCGGAGAAGCGCGGGGGATTGTTCCACATCACGTCGCTCGATACGGAGCTCGCGGGCAATGTGGCCAGCCCGAACGCGTTGCTGCAGATCAGCGACACGCTCGACGAGCTCGCCGAGATCGAACCGGAACTCGCCGAGATCATCGACCTGAAGTTCTTCTGCGGCTTCTCCTTCGCCGAGATCGCGGCGATGAGGCACGTTTCGGAGCGGACCATCCAGCGCAGCTGGGAAAAGGGACGTCTCTACCTGCATCATGCGATCGATAGCGCGCGCCCGGCGGCTGGCGGGATGAGAAGCACGAGCGCGACCGCCAATGCCGCCCATCACCCCTGATCGCTGGCGCATCCTCAGCCCTTACCTGGACGAGGCGCTCGACATCGCGGCCGATCAGCGGCCCGCATGGCTGGCTTCCATCAGCGAGCGCGACGCGGCGCTTGCCACCGATCTGAAAGCGATGCTGGCCGAGCACGAAGTCGTAAATCAGGCGGGGTTCATGGACGGGGCGGTCCTGGACTCGCAGATCACGCACACGCCGTCGCTGACGGGGCAAGTGCTCGGCGCGTACCGGCTGGTTTCGCAGATCGGTGAGGGGGGATCGGGGAGCGTCTGGCTTGCCGAACGATGCGACGGCCGCTTCGAAGGACAAGCGGCTGTCAAGCTGCTGAACGTCGCGCTGATCAATCGTGCCGGCGAAGAACGGTTCCGGCGTGAAGGAACGATCCTCGCGCGACTGAGGCACCCGCGCATCGCGCACCTGATCGACGCCGGGGTATCGAAGACCGGCCAGCCGTACCTCGTGCTCGAGCACGTCGACGGCCAGTGCATCGACGACTTTTGTGAAAAGCGTTCGCTCGGCATCGAGGCGCGCCTTCGTCTTTTTCTGGACGTGCTGGAAGCCGTTGCGCATGCACACGCCAATCTGATCGTTCACCGCGACATCAAGCCGGCCAACGTGCTCGTCAGCGTGAATGGGGACGTGAAGCTGCTCGACTTCGGCATCGCCAAGCTGGTCGAACCAGGTGCGTACACTTACAACGCTGACTCTGCGGAAAGCGGTACGGTGACGCGCGAGGTCAGGCGGGCGATGACGCCCGAGTACGCGGCACCAGAGCAGCTGGCGGGTGGCGCCGTGACGACTGCGACGGATGTCTACGCTCTCGGCGTGCTCCTGTACGTGCTGCTGAGCGGTCAGCATCCTGCTGGTGAGGCGATCGGCTCGCGCGCCACGCTCATCCGCGCGATCGTCGAAACCGAGCCGCCGCGCGTGTCCGCTGCCATTGACCGGATGACCACCGGGCAAGCCGTGACCCGCCATGCGGCCCAATGCGGCACCACCGCGATCGGGCTTCGCCGCGCGCTTCGTGGAGACCTCGATGCGATCGTCGCGAAGGCGCTGAAGAAGAACGCGTCTGAGCGCTACGCGACGGTCACGGCGCTGGCTGACGACATCCGTCGCTACCTGCGTCACGAACCGATCAGCGCGCGACCATACACGCTTCGCGACAGGACCGCCAGATTCGTCCGGCGCCATGCCGCCGGTGTCGCCATGTCGGCAGCGGTCGTCCTGCTCGGCAGCGGGTTGCTCGCCGTCCATACAAGCCGGCTCTCGACAGAGCGAGACCGCGCGCAGCACGAGGCCGAGAAGGCCCTCAAGGTCAGCGAGCTGTTGATGGGGCTGCTGACGAGCGCCGACCCTTACGCGATTCGCACGCAGGCGGGCGAACCTACCGTCCGCGCACTGCTCGATACCGGCGCGAACCAGGTTCAGCTCGACATGATCGACCAGCCCGAGCTGCAGGCCGAAATGCTGACGATGATGGGCCGGACCTACGAGCGGCTTGGCGAGCACGAGAAAGCGCGCCAACTGCTCGAGCAGGCGCTGGTGAGCGGCCGAAAGGCGTTCGGGCCCGAGCATGTTCGCGTGGCACAGACGCTCGACTACCTGGGAGCGATGCTCGCGAACAAGGGGGACAACGCCACCGCAGCACGAACCCTCGAGCAGGCGCTCGACATGCGCCGCAAGCTGCTGGGAACGGAGCACGCCGATGTTGCAGTGACCCTGGTCGAGCTCGGACGCGTTTATCAGGATCAGGGCCTGAACGATCGCGCCGAAGGACTTCATCGGGAAGCTCTCAACATCAGGCGGAAAGTGCTTGGAGACAATCACATGGAGACAGCGGTCAGCCAGAGCGATCTGGCGTCCGTTCTGAGACTCAACGGGGATCTCGCAGGCGCCGAAGCCCTGCTTCACCTCTGTCTGGAAACGAATCGCAAGACACGCGGGGAGGATCACCCGAACACGTTCATGACCTTGCACGACCTGGCGCTGATTGCGTCGGCCAAGGGCAACACGCGTTCGGCGGAGTCGGTGCTGCGCCAGGTGCTGGCCCATCAGCGCAGGACGCTCGGCGACAGGCATCGCATCGTAGCCGCTACGCTCAACAGCCTTGCACACGTTCTCGTCGACCAGCAGCGTTATGACGAAGCGGCCTCAGCGCTTCAGGATGCAGCCGGCATCGCGCGCGCCGCCCTCGGTCGCGACAATCAACTGGTGGCGGTGTACACGATCAATCTCGCATCGGTACGGCTGGCGCAGAAAGACCCCGCCGCAGCGGAGGCGCTGCTTCGCGAGGGCCTGCGCATCAGGGCCCTGGCCCCGGGCCTCGTGCCGAGCCGCCGGCGGACGTTCCCTCAGGACGACTGGAGCGTCGGCGCAACGAAGAGCCTGCTCGGTGCTTCGCTCGTCGCCCTGGCGCGTTACGACGAGGCTGAAGCGGTACTGCTCGATGCGCGCCGCGATCTCGAGTCGTTGCGTCCGTTCCGCGACGCAGACATGAAAGCGACCGTCGCCCGCCTCGTGGATCTTTACGTGGCGTGGGGCAAACCCGACGCTGCGGCAACCTACCGCGCGCTGCTCCAGTTTTGATGTCGTCTTTCCCGATGCGTTTCCGATTCTCCAAGCAGGAGATCGAATTCACTGCATCAAGGAGAGACCGTCATCATGGTTTGGAAATCCATCGTTTTCATCGCTGCCCTGGCGATCGCGTGGCCACGCGCAGCGGAAGCGCGCCAGACTGCCGTGCCGTCAAATCTCGAGGTGCCCGCGGGCGTCAGTGCATTCCTCACAGCCCAGGCCGAAGGCACACAAAACTACATCTGCCTGAAATCGCAAGGCTTCGCCTGGACGTTCTGGGGCCCGCAGGCCACGCTGTTCAATGGTGATCAGCAAATCATCTCGCACTATCTGAGCGCGAATCCTGTGGAGGGTGGCGCTGCACGCGCGACGTGGCAGTCCTCGTCGGATTCGAGCACGATCTGGGCCGCCGCCATTGCCAACTCCACGGATCCGAACTATGTGGAAGCGGGGGCGATCCCCTGGCTCCTGCTTAGCGTAGTCGGCACCCAGGTCGGACCATCGGGCGGAGCGACGCTGACGGGAACGGTGTACATCCAGCGCGTGAACACGTCCGGAGGCATCGCACCGGCGACCGGATGCAAGTCAGCACAGGACGTCGGAAAGAAGGCACTCGTGCCCTATACGACCGACTACGTGTTCTACAAGTAGGCCTATTCGGTGATCTCGCGGATCACTCGGCAGGGGTTGCCGGCAGCGAACATCCCTTCGGGAACATCGCGTGTGACCACACTGCCGGCGCCGACGACCGCTCGAGACCCGATCCGGACGCCCGGCAGGATGATGGCTCCGCCGCCAACCCAGACGTCTGAGCCAATATCGACGGGCTTTCCGAACTCCTTCTGACGGCGCAACCGGGCGTTCAACGGGTGCATCGGCGTGTAGATTTGCACCGCGGGACCGAAGAGCGTGAAGCTTCCGATGCGTACCGGACACACATCCAGCACGATGCAATTGAAGTTGAAGAACACGCGATCGCCGAGTTCGATGTTCGAGCCGTAGTCGCAGAAGAACGGCGGTTGCATCCATGCGGTGTCGCCGCCGCTCCCGAACAGCTCGCACAGGATCCGGCGGCGCTCCTCGTGCTGGGCCTCCCGCGTCGCGTTCAGTGACTGGCAGAGGTCACGCGCCCGTTCGCGTGCGGCGACCAGATCTGGATCGAAGGGGTCGTACAGCTCGCCCGCGAGCATCTTCTCTCGTTCGCTTCCCATGGGTTGTCAGTCGAGGGCGTACTGCCGCAGCCGGACGTACAGCTGCTTTCGCGTCAGGCCGAGGCGGCGCGCGGCTCTCGACTTGTTCCCGTGCGACTCGCGGAGGACCTGCTCGATCAGCTGACGCTCGACGACCTTGATGTTGGTGGCGCCTTCCGGCGCCGGGCGATCCTCCTGCAGAGCCAGGTGCTCGGGGGCGATGAGTCCGCCCTCGCAGACGATGGCGGCGCGCTCGAGAACGTTGCGGAGCTCGCGGACGTTGCCCGGCCATCGGTAGCCGAGGAGGGCCTGCTTCGCCTCGCGCGTCATCCCGGCCGGCGGCCGGCCGAAGGAGTGGCCGAGATCCTCGAGGAATGCTTCGCTGAGCGGAAGCACGTCCTCTGGGCGCTCGCGCAGCGCAGGAAGACGGATCTCGAAGACGTGCAGCCGGTAGTAGAGATCTTCGCGGAAATCGCCGCGCTCCATCGCGCGGTGGAGCTCGCGGTTGGTCGCGGCAATCACGCGCACGTTCGCCTTGATCGTTCGGGTTCCGCCCAGCCGCTGGAACTCGCGCTCCTGCAGCACGCGCAGCATCTTCGCCTGTGCCGAGGGGCTCATCTCCCCGACTTCGTCCAGGAACAGGACGCCTCCGGCAGCCAGCTCGATCTGCCCCGGCTTCGACTGTTGCGCGCCGGTGAACGCGCCACGCTCGTGGCCGAACAGCTCCGACTCCAGCAGCTGCTCGGGCAGCGCCGCGCAGTTCACGGCGACGAACGGGCCATCAGGGCGCGCCGACGCGCGATGAATGTAGCGTGCGACGACTTCCTTGCCGGTTCCCGATTCGCCGGTCAGCAACACCGTGGTTTCCGTCGACGCAACCTGTGTGGCTGACTTCAGCGCGGCGGTCCACGCGTGCGAGTGGCCAATCACGCGGCTGTACCCGGTGCGCGAGTCCAGCTCCTCGGTCAGCGAGCGGACGCGCGCTTCGAGCTGCTCGGCGCGCGCGTGGGCTTCGGCTGCGCGGCTCACCGCCTCAGCGAGCTGCTGGTGGGAAACCGCCAGCGCGACATACTCCGCGATGCGCCGTGCGACGGCAAGCTGTTCGTAGCGGAACGCCTTCAGCTGTTTCGACCAGAACTGCAGGCCAAACTGCTGATCGCGTGCCGCCAGGCACACCGCCAGCACGGATCGATACCCCGCGGCGACCACACGCTGTCGGTGATCCGGCGGATCGTAGATGACGTCCGGCTTGTGTGCGCGAAGGTCGTCGATGATCTTGAAGGACCCGGCGCTGAACGTGGCGGGATCGGCCGGTGTCGCGCGCACGGCTGTGGGGCCGTCGCCATTCGACGCGGCGTGCATCACGATGCTGCCGCCCAGCTTGTCGTGAAACGTCATCGTCAGGCGATCGTGCGGCAGCACGCGACGGGCGATTGCGGAGACCTGCGGGAAGACTTCGCGAATGTCGAGCACGCCGGCGAGAGCACGTATCAGCTCGTCGGCAACCGCTACGGTCGCGTCCCGCGTCGGATCGACCGACGCCCGCAGCGCGTCATCTTCTGCGAGCGGCAGCGGGCCGATCATCACTCCTGCCACGGTCGCCGCCATTTGCGCCTCACGTCGGTCCGGAATGCCGCGCTCCACCGGCGCGTCCACCTCTTCCGTTGCCACGTGCTGTCGTCCGGATCCCATTCGACAAGTCTCTCACATAGAACGCCCGCAAAATGCGCACTGAGGCACACAGTGTGCCTGCAGGGCCAGATCCTGAGGCGCAGAAGGATCCCGACCGTTTCCATCTCCGCTCGATAACTCCGAACGAAACTCGCCGAAGTAACAAGCGCATGTCATGGCGCGTCAATTGCCCTTTCCGCGCCATGACGTTTCGGAGCTCTTCGATCCTGGCAATCCCCGCACTGATGCTCGCGCACGCGTGCACCAGCAGTCAGGCACAGCCGGCGGGGCCGCCGCCCCCTCCCACCGTTTCAGTCGTTCGCGTCGAGCCCGAGAGCGTGCCGGTCTCGAGCGAGTGGGTTGCGACGCTGGATGGCTACGTGAACGCGCAAATCCGATCGCAGGTCAGCGGATATCTGATCAAGACCGATTACCGCGAAGGCACGCTGGTCCGGAAGGGCCAGGTCCTCTTCGAGATCGACCCGCGTCCGTTCGAAGCGGTGCTCGCGCAGACACAGGCGCAGCTCGCACGCGCGCAGGCCGACCTCGGGCGGACCGAGCGTGACGTGCAGCGCGACACTCCACTCGCGAAGGAACGGGCAATCCCGCAAAGTCAGCTCGACAACGACATTCAAGCCAACCTCGCCGCACAGGCGGCCGTGAAGTCCGCGCAGGCCAGTGTCGAGACGGCGCAGCTGAATCTCGGTTTCACCAAGGTGCGCTCGCTCATCGACGGCGTGGCCGCGATCGCCACCGGACAGATTGGCGACCTCGTCGGACCGGGCAGCTTGCTCACGACCGTCTCGCAGGTCGATCCGATCCGCGCGTTCTTCTCGCTCAGCGAACAGGAATATCTGGCCATCGCCGATCAGATCAATCAGCCGGTTCCGGGCAAGACGTTGTGGAAGGGCGGCAAGGGCTTGCAGCTGACGCTGGCGGATGGAAGCCTGTATCCGCTGCCAGGCGCGTTTCTGGCTGCCGATCGACAGGTCGATCCGCGGACGGGAACGATTCGCATCAGCGCCGCATTTCCAAATCCCAAGCAAACCCTGCGGCCCGGCCAGTACGGTCGCGTGCAGGCCGAGACGAAGGTGGTGCGGAGCGCGTTGCTCGTCCCTCAGCGGTCCGTGAGCGAACTGCAAGGATCTTCTCAGCTGCGAGTGGTTGGCGATGATGGCAAGGTCAGCCTGCGAACGGTCACGCTCGGTGACCGCGTGGGCAGCCGGTGGATCGTCACGAACGGACTGGAGCCCGGCACGCAGGTCGTCGTGGATTCTCCGCAGCTTCGTGACGGACAGACGGTGAAGACACGCCCCTACACCGCCACAGCTGACGCGGCGGCATCCGCGCCAACGAATCCGGCAGGCGCGCCTGCGCAGAACGGACGGAACAGGTAATGGCTGCCTTCTTCGTCCGGCGGCCGATTGTCGCCATCGTGATTGCCGTCGTGACGGTGCTTGCGGGCCTCGTCTCCATGCAGCGGCTGCCGATCGCGCAGTTTCCCGACATCGTTCCGCCGCAGATCATCGTGACCGCCACCTACACCGGGGCGGACGCGCTGACCATCGAGCAATCCGTGGCGACACCGCTCGAACAGCAGGTGAACGGCGTCGACAACATGCTTTACATGCAGTCGACCAACGGCAACGACGGGACGATGCAGCTCACCGTCACGTTCGACATCGATACCGACCCCAATATCGACCAGGTCAACGTCCAGAACCGGATTGCGCAGGCGCAGCCAAACCTGCCGATCGAGGTCACGCAGTTCGGCTTGACGCTGAGGAAATCGACCGGCCTCCCGATGATGGTCGTGTCGCTGTTCTCGCCGGAGAACTCGTACGACTCGCTGTTCCTGGCCAACTACGCGAACATCAACCTGATCGACGCGCTGTATCGCGTCCCGGGCGTCGGCGAGGTCCGCATCTTCGGTGCTGGCGACTACGCGATGCGCATCTGGGTCAGACCGGACCGGCTCGCGACACTGCAGCTGACCGTTCCAGACCTCGCGCGCGCAATCCAGCAGCAGAGCACCGTCAACCCGTCGGGCCAGATCGGCGCACTGCCCGGACCGTCCGGGCAGGAGATGACCTACACGGTCCGCGCGCACGGGCGTCTGCAGACAGCCGAGGAGTTTGGCGACATCGTCCTGCGGGCGAACGCTGACGGCTCGACCGTGCGAATGAAAGACGTCGCGCGCATCGAGCTCGGCGCCCTGAACTACCAGCAGATCGGCCGCGTGAACGGTCAGCCCGGCGTCGGCGTCGCGGTGTTCCAGGCCCCCGGCTCGAACGCGCTGGCGGTTGCCGCGGGCATACGCGAGCAGATGGATCTCCTTCGCGGGCGTTTCCCGAGCGACCTCGACTTCGTCTACAGCCTCGATACGACACTGCCGGTCTCGCAGGGCATCAAGGAGATCGTCAAGACGCTGGTCGAGGCCCTGATCCTGGTCGTGATCGTCGTCTTTCTGTTCCTGCAGAACTGGAGAGCGACGCTGATCCCGATGCTCGCCGTGCCCGTGTCGCTGATCGGCACGTTTGCCGTGTTCCCGCTGCTTGGCTTCTCGATCAACACGCTGTCGCTGTTCGGCCTCGTGCTCGCGATCGGCCTGGTCGTCGATGACGCGATCGTGGTGGTCGAAGCGGTGGAACATCACATCGAAGAAGGGATGACGCCGCGCGATGCAACGCTCAAGGCGATGGAGGAAGTGTCCGGGCCGGTCATCGGCATCGCGCTGATCCTGGCCGCTGTCTTCATCCCGGTCGGCGTCATGAGTGGAATTCAGGGGCGCCTGAACCAGCAGTTTGCGATCACCATCGCGGTGTCGGTCATGATCTCGGCGTTCAACGCCCTGACACTGTCGCCCGCGCTCTCGGCCATGCTGCTGCGCCCGCGCAAGCAGTCGCGAGGTCCGCTCGGGCGTCTATTCGGTCTCTTCAATCGCTGGCTGGAGAGGACAACCCACGGATACATCAGCCTGAGTCACGGGCTGATCCGCAAACCGCTGATTGGCGTCGCCTTGCTCGCGCTGTTCGCGCTGTCGGCGGGAGTCCTCGGCTTGCGGCTTCCGAGCAGCTTCCTTCCGGAGGAAGACTACGGGTACGCCCTGCTGAACATTCAGCTGCCGCCGGCAGCGTCGCTCGAGCGGACCGATGCGGTGGCGCGAAGAGTCGACGCGATCCTGAAGAAGACCGAGGGCGTTCGGAACTTCAACACGATCATCGGCTTCAGCCTGCTGACCCGCGTGACGGCGAGCAACAACGCCTTCTACTTCCTGCAGTTCCAGCCTTGGGAAGAACGTCACGATCCCTCGCTCCAGGCGCGCGCCATCGTCGATCGCTTGAACAGGGAACTGCGAACGGCGACACCGGAGGCGATGGCCTTTGCGATCATGCCTCCCTCGATTCCCGGTCTCGGCAGCCAGGGAGGCTTCTCGTTCTGGCTGCAGGATCGCAGCGGCGGCTCGATCGATTTCCTGAACGACAACCTGCAGAAGTTCCTTGCCGCGGCGAACAAGCGTCCCGAGCTCGCCGGCGTGACGTCGCCCTTCACAGCGGCTGTTCCGCAGATCTACGCCGACGTCGATCGCGACAAGGTGCTGCGGCAGGGCGTTGCCCTTGGCGACGTGTATCAGACGATGCAGGCATTTCTCGGCGGCCTCTTCGTGAATCAGTTCAACCGCTTCGGTCGTCAATGGCGCGTGTTCCTCCAGGCGGAAGGCGACGAGCGACAATCGCCGGAACAGATTGGCGAGTTCTACGTGCGCAACGACGCGGGAAACATGGTTCCGTTGTCGGCCGTGTCGTCGACGGCGCCGACGTTTGGGCCGCAGTTCACGAACCGGTTCAACGTGTATAGGGCGGCGCAGATCACGGGCTCGGCGGCGCCTGGCTACAGCTCGGGGCAGGCGATGACCGCCCTGGAAGAGGTCGCCCGCCAGACGCTGCCGCGCGAGATCGGCTACGACTGGTCGGACTTGTCCTACCAGGAGCGGGAGACATCAGGGACGACGTCGGTGATCTTCGGCCTGTCGCTGATCTTCGTCTTCCTGATCCTCGCGGCGCTGTATGAGAGCTGGACGCTGCCGTTCTCGGTCCTGCTGACCGTCCCTGTCGCCGTGTTCGGTGCTTTCATCGGCCTTCTGCTGCGACGGTTCGACCTCGATGTCTATGCGCAGATCGGCATCATCATGCTGATCGGCCTCGCCGCGAAGAACGCGATCCTCATCGTGGAGTTCGCGAAGTACCGGCTCGACGAGGGCTGGGACGTCGTCAAGGCCGCGCTCGAAGGTGCGCGTCTGAGACTGCGGCCGATCCTGATGACGTCATTCGCGTTCATCCTCGGCTGCGTGCCGTTGTGGCTGGCTTCCGGGTCCGGTGCGGCGTCGCGCCAGATTCTCGGGACTGTCGTGATCACGGGCATGCTGGCCGCGACGGTGATCGGCATTTTCCTGATCCCGATGCTGTTCGTGCTGATCGAGCGACTTGCGACGCGCCGTCAACCGCACGCGCCGACGGATCTGGTTACCGGAGAACAGGCGTGATTGTCCACAAGAACTCTGCCGTGGTTCAAGGTCCGCCCGCCGTCGCCTGTCGTGGAACTCTCCGGCGACAGGCTTTGGCGAGGCCTCGCCGAAGCGCGCAAAGACATGGCGCGCGCGAAGGCGGGTGGTTCGTCGCTCGTCGCTCGCAGGGCAGTGAGCGGCGGCGGTTGGCAGGCGCTGCGGCCGCCAGCCTGCTGTTCCTCTCCGCCGGCTGTGCGACGGTCGGACCTGACTACAAGCGGCCGGTCGTCACGCCGCCGGAGGCATTCCGTGGGGCGCCGGCCGCCGATACCAGTAACACGTCTATTGGCGATGCGCGCTGGGCGACGTTGTTTCAGGACGAGCCGCTGCGCGAGCTGATCGCGAGCGTGTTGCAGGAGAACTACGACCTCAGGATCGCGGCTGCGCGCATCCTCCAGGCACAGGCGCAGTTCGGCATCGTTCGCTCGAACCAGTTCCCCACGATCAACGCCGAAGCATCGGCGCAAGGCCAACGGTCGTCGGTGATGAGCATCGACCGGGAGGCGTTGACCGTCGGCGTTGCGCAGCTTGGCGCATCCGTGGCGTGGGAAATCGACTTCTGGGGAAAGTTTCGCCGTGCGACGGAATCGGCGCGCGCCCAGATCCTGGCAACCGAATGGGGCCGCCGTGCGGTCGTGACCAGCCTGATTGGCGAGGCGGCCAACGGCTACTTCACGCTGCGCGCGCTCGATCTGGAGCTGTCGATCGCGAAACGGACGCTCGAGACGCGCGTGGAGTCGCTGCGCCTCACGCAAGTGCGCGAACAGGGTGGCG
Source organism: uncultured Acidobacteriota bacterium (assembly GCA_963784195.1). GTDB lineage: Bacteria > Acidobacteriota > Vicinamibacteria > Vicinamibacterales > 2-12-FULL-66-21 > CAVQAH01. Next base: position 1,145,938 of record CAWARA010000020.1, read on the forward strand.
CGACGTCTCTCGTGGACGTGCGTCAGGCCGAGCAGCTGGTCTATGGCGCGCAGAGTGAGATCGCCGATTTGAACCGGCAAATCGAGCAGCAGGAGAACTTCATCAGTGTCCTGCGCGGGCAGAACCCCGGGCCGATCCCGCGGGGGCTGGGACTCACACAGCAACCGCAGCCACCCGAACTGCCCGCCGGGCTGCCGTCGGCGCTGCTCGAGAGGCGGCCCGACATCCAGCAGGCGGAGCAGGTGATCGTTGCGACGAATGCGCAGATCGGTGTTGCCAAGGCAGCCTATTTTCCGCAGATCACCCTGACCGGGTCTGGTGGGCTGGCAAGCACCGCGCTGACGGCGCTCTTCACGGGATCGGGGGGCGCATGGGCCGCGGCGGCCTCCGTCGTGCAACCGATTTTCAACGCCGGACGCACACGATCGCAGGTCGCGCTCGCGGAGGCGCAGCGCCAGGAAGCGGTGGCCTTCTATCAGCAGACGATTCAACAGGCGTTTCGCGAAGTGTCGGATGCGCTCGTCGGATACCGGCGCATCCGCGAGCTGCGCGAATCGCAGGAGCTCCTGGTGCAGTCGGCGCAGGACGCGCGAAGACTCGCCGACCTGCGTTACCAGGGCGGCGCCGCCAGTTACCTCGAAGTGCTCGACAGCGATACCCGTCTCTTCGACGCCGAGCTCGGCCTGGTACGAGCGCAGCTCGGCGAGCTCTCCGCGTTCGTCGAGATCTACCGGGCCCTCGGCGGCGGGTGGCAGGGATGAGCGCAAGGACCCGCTGATGTCTCAACGTCACGTCGAACGCCTCATCGGACGCCTCGCGACAGACGAGGACCTGCGCCGGCAATTCGGCAGAGCGCCGTTCGAAACACTCGCCGCGCTCTGCGACCAGGGATGGGAGCTGACCCGCGGCGAGATCGACGCGCTCGTCGAGATCGACTCACAGCTCTGGACGCGCCTGGCCGCCAAACTGCCCTCGCGCCTGCAGCGATGCTCGCTGCGATCCGACGAACAGACCGGCGCCTGACCTCCCTCGGTCGGACCGTGTCGCAGCCGAGAACTTCGTCGTGAACCCACGTGCGAACCCACGTCCTGAGCCTACGTGTGAACCCCCGTCGTAAACCTATGTCGTGAACTCCCGTCTATCGTCCGTTCGTCCGTGCCGATCGAGCCGGTCGTCTCGGGGCTCCCGCTTCGCTGCGCGGAAAAACGACCTCTCCGCGGCCTGTCCTGACGGTCGCGTCGCCGGCTTGGCTAATCCGACGGTCCGCGCCCAATCGGTTGGGCAACGAGGTGTGCCGTACGCCGGAGACGAAACCTGGCCGGCGACGAAGGACCCGCTCCGAGGCCGTTTTTAGACTGCCGCTGTCGCGCAGCTCAGAGGTCGCCCCGAGCCAACCGGCTCGCTCGGCACGGACCGTGTCGCAGCGGTGAACCCTCGTCGTGAACCCACGTGCGAACCCACGTCCTGAACCTACGTGTGAACCCCGTCGTGAACTCTATCGTCGTGCCGATCGAGCCGGTCGTCTCGGAGCTCCCGCTTCGCTGCGCGGAAAAACGACCTCTCCGCGGCGCGTCCTCACGATCGCGTCGCCGGCATGGCTGATCCGAAGGTCCGCGCCCAATCGGTTGGGCAACGGGGTGTGCCGTACGCCGGAGACGAAGCCTGGCCGGCGACGATGGGACCCGCTACGAGGCCGTTTTTAGACTGCCGCTGTCGCGCAGCTCAGAGGTCGCCCCGAGCCAACCGGCTCGCTCGGCTCGGACCCGTGTCGCCGTCCAGAAACCTGGTCCACGTCCTGAACCTATGGCGTAGATCCTGCCGTGATTCGTAGTTCGTCGCTCGTAGCTCGGAGAGCTCTTCGCGCGACGAGCGACGGACCACGAACTACGGACTACGGTCTACGACTGTGAACCCCGTTCAAATCTGTGACGACGCGCGGGGACGGCCGGTGAGGGCGAGGACGGCCGCCGCGAGCTCGGTCGGCTGCACGGGCTTGGACAAGTGCATCTGGAAGCCGGCTTTGAGCGACCTCGTGCGGTCGATCGTGAGCGCGTAAGCCGTCAACGCCGCAATGGGGATCTTGCCCTGCCGGCTCTCGGGCCGCTGCCGGATCTCTTTGAGCAGCTGGTAGCCATCAACCTGCGGCATACCGATGTCGAGCACGGCGACGTCAAAGGTGTTGCCGTCGAGCGCAGCCAGCGCGTCGTTCGCGCTCGACGCTGTGGCCACGGTCGCCCCGGCAAACGTCAGCGCGTCCCTCGCCATCTGAATGGCATCCGCGTCGTCGTCCACGAGCAGGACACGGATGCCCGTGAGGTTCGCAAGATTCAGATCGGAGGTTGGGTGGGGATCGGCGTCAGGGTGCACGCGGTCCGGAGCGTCGGCCTTCGCGTCGTGCACGATCATCAGCGGCAATTCCACGCGAACCGTCGTCCCGCGGCCCTTGCCGGGGCTCATAGCTTCGATGCGTCCGCCATGCGCTTCGATCAGGTGACGGCTGATCGCGAGACCCAGGCCGAGGCCGCTCTGCGAGCGCGTGAAGGATCCGTCTGCCTGGGTGAATCGTTGAAACAGATGCGGCAGGAACTCGGGGGCAATGCCTTCACCGGTGTCGCTGACAGTGATCTCGACGTGTGAATTCACGCGCTGGAGGCGCACCTGCACGCGGCCGCCGCGGGGCGTGAACTTGACGGCGTTCGACAGCAGGTTCCAGACGACCTGCTGCAGACGTTGTGCGTCGCCCGCCACCGGCATGGTGGGGCGATCGATGACAGACTGCAGCCTGACGCCTTTCGCGGCAGCCGCCGGCGCGACCGTTTCGAGCGCGTCGTGAATCACACCCGAGAGATCGACCGGCCGCACATGGAGTCGAAGCTTGCCGGTGATGATGCGCGAGACGTCGAGGACGTCGCTGACCAGCTGCTCCTGCAGCTTCGCATTCCGCTCGATCGTCTCGAGCACCGAGGGAAGTCGCTCAGCTCCAATCGCCCCCCCTCGCAGCATCTGCGTGTATCCCAGCACAGCATTGAGCGGCGTGCGAAGCTCGTGCGAGAGCGTGGCGAGGAACTCGTCTTTCAGCCGGTTTGCTGTCTCCGCCTCGTTCTTGGCGATCGCCAGCGCGGTGACTTCATGCGCTACGACGACGACCGAATCCACGCGCCCGGCGTCGTCGAACACCGGCTGGTACACGAAGTCGAAATAGGCGTTCTCCGCCTCGCCGTTCGGGCCGCGATTCAACGACACCTGCAATGACTGGCCCATATATGGTTCGCCGTTGTGACGCACGCGATCGAGCAGCTCATAGATGCCCTGACCGGCGAGCTCGGGCAGCGCCTCCCTTATGGGCTTGCCGACCACCTCGCGTCCGACCAATTCGACATACCGCCCGTTGGCGAGCTCGTAGACGTGATCCGGCCCGCGCAGGATCGCGATGGCCACCGGCGCGTGCGTCAACAAGCTGGTCATGCGCTGCGCGTGGTGACGCTCGATGGCACGCGCCCGCGACTTGAGCAGCTGCGCGTCGACCCGTGCGAGCAAATCCCGCGCGGAAAACGGTTTGACCAGATAGTCGTCAGCCGAGGCGGCCAGCCCCTCCAGTCGCGCCTCTTCACCCGCTCGCGCCGACAGCATGACGACAGGAATCGTGCCGAGTTCCCGGTCCGCACGAAGCTCCTTGAGCAGACCGAAGCCGTCGAGCTCTGGCATCATCACGTCCGAGACAATCACGTCGGGCCGTCGCGCGACGAGCGGCCGCCAGCGCCTCTCGGCCGTTGCTGACCGCGTCGACGCTCCAGCGCTGCGACAGAAGGCGTCGTGCGTAGTCGCGCATGTCGGCGTTGTCGTCGGCGAGCAGGATGTGCCCGATGTCGGCAGCCGGAGATTCCGGCGGTGGGTTCGCGTCCACTGTCGCGCCTGGAGGCTCAGGCATCTGCGGCGACGGCAGCCACCGCAGCGCTTCCTCTGCGTATGCGCGCGCCGCTTGCGGGACTGCTGAATCTCCGGCCGGCCCAATCTGCTCGGGCGGCAGATGAGCGATACCCATCGGAATCGACACCGTGAATCGGCTACCGCGCCCGACCTGGCTTTCCACCGACAACTCGCCGCCATGCAGCTTGACGAGCTCGTGAACGAGCGCGAGGCCGATGCCCGATCCCTCGTGGCTTCGGCCCTGAACGCCTTCAACGCGGTGGAAGCGTTCGAAGACACGCGGCAGCTCGTGTTCAGGAATGCCCGATCCGGTATCTTCCACTTCGAGCAGCGCCCGCTCGTTCCGTGTCGAAACCGACACGACGACGCTCCCCTGCAACGTGAACTTGAACGCGTTCGAAACGAGGTTGAGGACGATCTTCTCCCACATGTCGCGATCGACATGGACGGGCCCGGGATTGTCGTGGCAGTCGACACGGAAGTCGAGCCCCGCCCGTTCCATGGCCGATCGGAACGTGCTGGCCAGATCGGTCGTGACGGCGCCGACATCGACCGGCTCGAACCGCGCGCGCACGCGTCCCGCTTCGATTCGTGAAAAGTCGAGCAGCGTGTTGACCAGCTTGAGGAGCCGCAGGCCGTTGCGTCGCACGAGCTCCTGACGATCCCGCTGCGCCTGTGACAACGGGTGCTCGGTGTCGAAGAGCGAATCTTCGAGTGGGCCGAGCATCAGCGTCAGCGGCGTGCGGAACTCGTGGCTGACGTTGCTGAAGAACGTCGTCTTCGCGCGATCGATTTCCGCGAGCGCTTCGACCCGCCGCCGTTCCTTCTGATAGGCGTGGGCATTGGCCACACCCGCGGCGAGCTGGCCCACCAGCAGGCTGACAAAGCTGCGATACGAATCATCGATCGGCCGAAAAGGATTGAGCCCGGCGATGAAGATTCCCGCTGGACGTTTTTGTCCCTGCTGTGCGATCGGGACGACGAGCGCACGGGCGGGCGGAACAGTCCATGCGCCGGTGGGAAGCGCGGGAAAACGGGCGTCCAGTTCCACGATGCGCCCCGCCGGGGAGGTCAACGCCTCGTCGAGTGGCCATAGCGCGTCGCTGGCCGGTAAGACGATCTCAGGAACGGCGGCAGGATGATCGAAGGCGATGCCCGAGCAGCATGCCAGTCTCGCCCGGCTGCTCTCGTCGAGCAGATACGTCAGCGTGAACGGGAGATCGCGCGGATCGTCGGTCAGCGCTTCGTGGAGGGCGCTGAAAAGCTCAGCCTCCGTGTTCGTGGAGGCAATGCGGACCGCCGTGTCGCGAAGAAGGGCCATGCGACGGTCGCCGATAACGCGGTCGGTTTCCTCGGTCACGACGCAGAGAAGTCCGCACACGGCGCCCCGGTCGTCGGTGACCGGGCTATACGAGAAGGTGTGGTAGGTCTCTTCCCGATATCCGCTCCGCTCGAGGAACAGCAACAGATCCTCGTCCCATGTCGCCTCCCCCGTCCGGAGAACGCGCTCGATACGCGGCTCGATTTCCGGCCAGATCTCAGCCCAGACTTCGCTTGACGGCCGTCCAAGCGCCCACGGGTGCTTCGCGCCAAGCGTCATCGCCGCATAGGCATCGTTGTACAGAAAGGTCAGATCCGGTCCCCAGCCCATCCACATCGCGAAACGCGATGTGAGGACGACGCGAACTATCGTCCGGAGGCTGTGCGGCCAGGTGTCTGGTGCACCCAGCGACGTGGCCGACCAGTCCTTCGCTCGCATCAAAGCAGCGAGCTCGCTGCTGCCCGGAAAGAGTTCGTCGATTCGCGAGGTGTGTAAAGACATGGGAACGGACCCGCGCAATGCGCGCGTTTTTGCAAAGGTCGAGCCGGAATCAGCCAGCTCAGCCGCGAGAGCGACGCTGACCCGAAGGCCCGCCAGACGACGCATTGGAAAGCAGGAGGGTTCCCATGATGTTGCGGCTGATGCTGTCCATGCTTCTTATGGCGATGACTGCGGCGTCAGCGGCCGCGCAACCAGCGTCAGAGCCCGCCAGGAATCAGATCAGCGCTGCTGCGCAGTGGGCACTCCCATATCCGGGAGGAGGCTCGGCACCCGGCGTGCTGTTGTCCTGGCAACGGTGGATGTCACCTATCCTGGGCATCGGAACGGACGCCCGATGGTGGCGACGTCACAGCGTGACCGAATTCAATTCACCTGCGCAGGTCGGTCCATCAGGTGTGATTCCCGCCTTCCAGGGGAGGGATGAGCGGAAGATTGTGAGCCTTGGCTTTGGCGTTGCGGCGCTCGCACGGGGATCGATCGGCCGTTTGTCGCTCGTCGGTGGTGTGGGACCCGGCTTCTATATCGATCGCACGACTCATGAAAGCCGAATCAACGATCGTCACCAGGCGCGGACCGAGACACAACGCTCTCTCGGGGTGCAGGGTCTCGCCGAACTGGAGGTTCGTGTGACAAGCCGGCTGTCGGGTTTCGCTGGACTTCGCATCGAGCTTCGCGACGTACTCTATCCCGACAACACAACCGGCTATCCCACAGCTGGCGTCCGATTCGCGTTTTGAGCGTGGTCCTCAGCGCGCGGTTGATGACAATCTGAACGCCGCCATCTCCTCGCCGTTGCGAACCAGGAGGACGTCGCCAACCAGGACCGGGTGGTTCCAGGTCTTACCCTCGATCGCTTTGAACCGCGCGACTTCCTTGAACTGATCGCCGGTCGCGTTGACCAGCGCCAGTTCGCCTTCCTCAGACAGCACGAGCAGCAGGTCCTGATCGGACAACAGAATGAGCTGACCGTTGCCGTACCGCCCACCCTTCCACTTGCGCTTGCCGTCCTCGAGATCGATACACGAGAGAATGTTGCCGTCGAAACCGAATGCGTGACCCTTGTGAACCACGAAGTCGTTGAAGTACGGCTTCAGCCCGTTTGACGTCCAGCGCTCGTTGACGCCCCATCCGCCAGAACCGTGTGTGATGGCCAGACGGCGGGTACCGATCCCTCCCGTCATCGCGATCGCGTTGATCAGGACGCCGCCATCCGGCGTCACAGCCGGCTGAACGATCGTCGTCCCACTTTCCCACTCGTGTTTCCACAGGACTTCGCCGGTCGCCGGCGAGACGCTCGTCACGCCCGATCCGCTCAACAACAGGACCTGAGTCACCCCCTCGATCGTCGCGCGATGTGGCGAGCTGTAGCTGCCGGGCAGGCGAGGACCCACCCATCGCGGCTTGCCCGTATCGATGTCGTACCCGGCCAGCGTGCCGGAAGCCGCGACGACGACGACGTCATCGATCACCAGCGGAGAGCTGGTGAAGCCCCACATCGGGACCTGCCTTTCGACATCCGATGCAACATTGCGCGACCAGACGACTTTGCCGTTGGCGGCGTCGAGCGCATTCAGGATTCCCGTCGCACCAAACGCATAGACGCGACCGTTGGCGAGCGTCGGTGTTCCGCGCGGGCCGGCGCCGCCATTCGACTCCCAGAACCTCGCCGGGTCGCGGTGCCGCCACACAGGCTTGCCGGTCGACACCCGGTAACAGGCGACGATCTCATCTTCGCCACGCTGCTCCTGGGTGTAGAGCAGATCCCCGCTGACAGCGAACGACGACCAGCCAGGTCCGATGGGCCTGCGCCACAACTGGACGGGTGGCGATGCCGACCAGTCGGTGTTGATGCGCGCGCCGCGAACGACGGCATCGCGTTCGGCACCTCGAAATCCCGGCCACGCCGCTTCCTTCGCTGCTGCCGGAACTGGTGGGGGCAACTTCTCGGGAGTTGACGCCAAGGGTGGAGGCGCGGCCGGAGCCAGAGGAAGGTCCTTCAATTCGTCAGCCTGAGCGAGCAGCCGCTCCTCGGACGTCTTCGTCCAGCGCCAGGTAATCTGCGTTCCCGCCTCGCCGATGACGCCGTCAGTCCGGAAGAGCGTCCACGCTGCGCACGCGAGCAGGATGGAGGCAAACATCGATGCCCGGCGAATTCCGTCAGGAAGCCGGCGCGTGGCGACCGCCCAGGCAACCAACGCCGGACCCACGAACGCGGGCACGCAAAACACGAAGAACATCCTGCCCATGAATCCGCCACGAATCGATTCGTGGAGGAATGGCATGGTCACGAATATCGAGACGATGATGGCGGCGATGGCACCGACGCGCTCGGACCAGTTCGCGCGGCTGAAGAAGACCCACCACAGGAGGATGATCATCGAGCCGGCGAGCGCGCCCATGACCCCGATCACTGCGGCGTCCGGTACGAAGAGCGGCACGACAAACCTGAGCAGCACGATCAGCACGGCGGCGACCACACCGGGCCACAGCCGCAGCGGTTTTCGAGGCGTTGGTTCCATGATCTCTCTCACCTATTCCGATCTGAGCGCTTGCAGGACGTCGACTCGTGACGCGCGTGCAGCCGGCATCAGAGACGCGAGGATGGCGGCGGCGGCGAGGACGGTGGCAGCGCCCAGAACGGGAAGTGCGCCGGGCAGGCTGATGTTCTTGACGTAACCATCCGCCACACGCGCAAACGTGTAGCCACCCACAGCTCCGGCGGCAATACCAATCGCCGCAATCAGCGCCCCCTCGGACAGGACTCCGACAAGCAAATGACGCGGCGACGATCCGACAGCCAGCCGAACGCCAAACTCGCGCGTGCGAGCGTTCACCGAAAACGCCAGCACGCCTGCCACGCCAACGACGGCAATCAGGAGCGCGACGCTCGCGAATCCTGACAGCACGAACGCTTTGAGCCGCTCCGGGGCAAGCACCTCCGCGCGCACGTCCTCGAGCGTCGCCGCGCGCTCCACAGGTTGATCCGCGGACATCTCGCGGATTATCCCTGTCACCGCAGGCACGAGCGCATACGGATCGCCGGCCGCATGCACGAACAAGCGGCCCGCCACGCGCATCTGTCGAACCGGGTGATAAATCGTGAGCGCCGGCCCCGGCACTACGTTCTCGTCGTCCACATCCGCAACGACGCCGACGATGCGTCGGGGCTGGGGCTTCCCGAGGAGTGGCTCCGTCCACCACATCTTCCGGTCGACGGCGTCGCCGTCCGGAAACAGCCGCTGCGCGATGCTCTGGCTCACGATGACGACGGGCTCGCTGCCGGAACGGTCGTCGCTCGTAAAGTCGCGCCCGGCGAGTAGCGGCACGCCGAGAACCGCGAAGAAGTGAGGCGCGACGACGCGAAGACGCGCGTGCGGGTTCTCTTCGCCATCCGCCGGCGTGTATCCTTCAACCGCAAATTTGAAGCGCGGGAGAACGCCGGCATCACGCCACGGCACAAAGGTCCCGAGCGCAACACCCTCCACCTGCGGCAGCTTACCGATTCGCTGCGTGAGCTCATCGTAGAAGTCCATCTCCTGAGCGTTTCTGATGCCGAGCGCGGGTGTCGGCAGATCGAATGCCAGCACCTGCTGCAGGTTAAAGCCGGTGTTCGCCGTCTGCAATGCGACGAGCGTCGCGAGCAACGTGCCGGCGCCGGCGAGCAGCACGAACGAGAACGCAATCTGGACCGTCGCGAACACCCGTAATCGGCGGCTCGTCCCCGGCGTGATGCGGATGCTGCCACTGGTCAGCCCGAGCCCTGCGGATGCGTGCGACGACGGGAGACGCGGAATGTACGCAAGCAGCACGGCCGCAGCCAGCGCCAGGCCGGCACCAACCCAGAGAAGGCTTGCGTCGACGGTGACTTCGAGTGCACGGACGGAAAAACGCGACGCGTAGCCCGCAACCACGGTCACTAGCGGACGTGCCAGAAAAACGCCCAGCACCGCGCCCGCCCCGCAGAGGACGAGGCTCTCGGCAAGGAGCGTCCGCCGGAGCGCGGCGTGGCTCGCGCCAAGCGCAGCCCGCACGGCCAGTTCGCCTTCACGACGGACGGAGCGAGCCAGAATCAGGTTGGCGACGTTCGAGCAGGCAATGATGAAGACGATGCCGGCAGCGGCAAGGAGCACCAGCAGGATCGTTCGTGCCGGCGTCGTAATCTGATCGCGCAGCCGCGTGACGCTCACGCGAACGTCCGCTCGCGCCGAGTAGGCCTCGGAATGTTCACGCATCATCGCGGCGTGCACTTCGGTCAATTCGGTGCGCGCGTCTTCCAAAGAGGCGCCTGGCTTCAGCCGGCCGAACAGCTCGGTCATGCGGTGCGTGCGTCCGGTGACCATCGTTGCATCGAGATGGTGCGGGCTCGTCACCACGTTCGCGATGATCTCGGTGGCGGCCGGATAAGGCACGGACGGTTCGAGAACGCCAACCACGGTGGCGCTTCGCGTCCCGAGGCTGATCGTCTTGCCGATGACCCTGGGATCGCTGTCGAGCGACGTGGTCCAGAAGCGATGTGTCAGTACCGCGACGCCAGCCGCCTCCGGACCATCGTCAGCGGCGTTCAGCAGCCGGCCGAGGACCGGCCGCAGTCCCATCACCTCGAAGTACGACCCGCTGACGACTCCCGCATGGACGAGGCGGGGGTCACCCAGCCCGAGCATCGTGAAGTCGATGGTCGAGAAATCACCGAACGCGCCGATAGTGGTGACGCGGGATTTGAAATCGTCGATCTCGGGCACCGAGAACGTGATGTTCGCGGCGCCAAGCCCTGGAGCGCTCTGGCGGATGTAGACGAGCCGATCTTCTTCGCGATTGACCAGCGGACGCAGCAGGACGCCGCGAACGACGCTGAAGATCGCGGCGTTGGCTCCGATGCCGAGCGCGAGCGTCAACACGACCGTCGCCGCGAGACCCTTGACGCGCAGGAGGGAGCGAACGCCGATTCGCATTTCCTGCAAGAGATCGTGCGCCGCGTCCAGCCAGCGGCTGTGCCACACGCGGCGCATCGACTCGCGGGTCGCCGGGATGTAGCCGAACTCACGCAGCGCGGCGAGGCGCGCGGCTTCCGGATCCTCGCCGCGTTCGATCCGTTCTTTCACGCTGATCGCGAGGTGCCCGCGGATTTCCTCGTCCAGCTCGCGTTCGTCAGGGCGCATGGCTACTCTTCCGCTGCCGGCGCGGGGTTCATGATGCGGCCGATGGCGTTGACCAGCTGAGACCAGCGGTCACGCTCGCGCAACAACTGAGCCTTTCCTGCGGCCGTCAGCTGGTAATACTTCGCTCGCTGGTTGGCCTCGCTCACGCCCCACTGGGACTTCAGCCATCCGCGTTTTTCGAGGCGGTGAAGCGCTGGATACAGGGAGCCGGTCTCGACCTTGAGCAGATCGTCAGACTGGGTACGAATCGCCTGTCCGATACCGTGGCCGTGCTGCGAGCCCCACTGAAGTGTCCGCAGAATGAGCATGTCGAGCGTGCCCTGGAGGAGTTCCAGGCGCTGGTCGTCTGGGGGTTTGGGCATAGTCGTAGACTGTCTACAGCTTGTAGACGTAGACGGCCTACTGCGTGTTCCCGGATTCTTGGGGGGACCGCGACTCGATTGAGCACTCGATTCAGCGACTGACCGTTCCATTCGTCGCTCGGCCGTTCGCAATCCGTTGCGGCACCATCACGGGCGATACAGCATCTAAATAAGTAGGAGGTGACCCACGATCAAACGTTGACGTGGGAGACACTTCCGGTCGTCAGCTCTCCTGGAGGGAGCTGTTATGAAGCTCAACCGATTTATTCTCCCTACTGCCCTGCTTGCTACGTTAGCCATCGGTGCGGTGCCCGTTGAGGCTGCCCAGCACGGCGGCGCGTTCCACGGTGGTGGGGCTCACGGCTACAGTGGTGGAGTTCACGGCGGTGAATTCCACGGTTCGGCTCACGGTGCATTTCATGGTGGGCACGTTCGTCCGCAAGCTGTTCCCCGAGTTCATACCCGGAACACGTTTCACGGAAGCGCACTTCAATCATGCATTCGTAAACGGATTCAGGTTCCGTCCTCGGGTGGGCGTCGGTTTCGGCGTCTTTCTTGGCTACCCATTCGGGTATCCGTACTACGACCCATGGGCTTATTGGAACTATCCGGTCGGGCCGCTGACCTACGTTCCTGGCCAGGGGTACGGTGGCATCAGCTTCTCAATCTCGCCTGCTGACGCGAGTGTCACTGTTGACGGGATCTACGCGGGCGTCGTCGACCAGTACGACAATCCGCAGAGCCCGCTGAACCTGCCACCTGGAGAGCATCGCATCACGATCGAGGCTCCGGGATACAAGACGCTCGACTTCAACGTCAACGTCGAGCGTGGCGAGGTCCTTCCTTACGCGGGTGATCTGCAGCACGACTGACTGATCACTCGAACTGCGGCCGAGTCCGGAAATTCGACTCGGCCGCGGTTACTTCTTCAAGCTTCAAGCCTCAGCTCGCAGCGCAACGACAGGATCCACCTGCGAAGCCCGCCGCGCCGGAACGTAGGTGGCCAGAAGCGCCACGGCCGCACAGCTGTGCTGACACAGTGACAGGCGAACCCATGATGTAACATTCATGGTTTCCACCGATTCATCAGGAGCGACATGTGACAGCCATGGATCTCATCGATCGTCTCGCCGGCCATCAGACGCTCGGCGGGGCGCCGCGTGAGGAGCTTGCATGGCTGGCTGCTCATGGTTCGCTCCGCCAGCTCGACGAGGGCGAGGTGCTGACGGCGAAGGGCGAGCCGGTGTTGGGCCTCTTCATCGTCCTGTCGGGCCGAATCGCCATCTACATCGACCGCGGCGCAGGGCGTCACAAGCTGACGGAGTGGAGCGCCGGCGATGTGACAGGCATGCTCCCCTACTCGCGCCTCGTCAGCCCGCCGGGTGACTCGGTCGCTCAGGAACTATCCGAGATCTTCGCGGTCCCTCGCGAGGATCTCGCCGGGATGATTCGTGAGTGCCATGAGCTCACGTCAATCCTCGTGCACAAGATGCTCGATCGCAGCAAGCAGTTCACGTCGAGCGCCCTGCAGGACGAGAAGATGGTCTCGCTGGGAAAGCTGTCCGCCGGCCTTGCCCACGAGCTCAACAATCCAGTCGCCGCTATCGAGCGCAGCGCCGCGCTGCTCGAGGATCGCCTCGACGAGGCCGAGCAGGCGACACGCGCGCTGGGGGCCTCGCGGCTGACGGATGCACAACTCGCGGCCCTCGACACGGTGCGCTCCTCGTGCCTGGTACGTGTGCCAGGTGTCCTCTCTCCGATCCAGCAGGCGGAGCGTGAAGACGCCATCACCGACTGGCTCGCGGATCATGGCGTCGACGGCGCCGTCGCGGGCCCGCTTGCCGAAACCGCCGTGACGCTCGGCGCGCTCGAACGAGTTGCCGCCGAGATCGATGGCCCGCCGCTCGTTGCGGCTCTCAGGTCGGTCGCAGCCGGATGCTCGGTTCGAGTGATCGCATCCGAGATTCAGGAGGCGGCCACACGCATTTCCGGTCTGGTCATGGCCATCAAGGGATTCACGCACATGGATCAGGCGACCGTGGCTGAGCCTGTGAACCTTGCGGGAAGCCTGGCCAACACGGTCGCCGTTCTGAACTCAAAGGCGCGATCGAAATCGGTCGCCGTCACGGTCGATGTGGACCCGGATCTCCCACGGGTTCGTGGCTTCGTCGGAGAGCTCAATCAGATCTGGGCGAACCTGATCGACAACGCGCTCGATGCCGTCCCCGACTCCGGTCGCGTCGACGTGACAGCACATCGCGACCGGCAGCACATCGTCGTGCGCATCGTCGACAACGGGCCGGGAATTCCGGCTGAGATCCGCGACCGGGTGTTCGAACCGTTTTTCACGACGAAGCCAGTCGGGAAAGGCACCGGTTTGGGCCTCGATATCGTGCAGCGGCTCGTCATCCACAACGATGCCGAGATCGAGGTCGACACCGCTCCGGGCCGCACTGAGTTTCGCGTCCGCCTCCCGCTCGCCGAGGGTGATGGAGCCGAAGGACGGCGATGAACAAGCCCGCACTCCTGGTGGTCGACGACGATCCGCAGGTACTTGCCGCGGTTCGCCGCGATCTGCGTGGAAAGTATCGGGAGTCTTATACCGTCATCAGCGCTTCGTCGGGCGAAGAAGCGCTCTCCACGATCCGCGAGCTCAAAGCGAGAGGTGATTCGCTGGCGATCGTGATCAGCGATCAGCGGATGCCTGGGCTTCAGGGCACCGACGTGCTCGCGCAATCGCGCGACGTCTATCCCCTGGCGCGCCGCGTGTTGCTCACGGCCTATTCGGACATCGACGCCGCCATCAAGGCCATCAACGTCGCGCACCTCGATCACTACCTGTCGAAGCCGTGGGATCCACCCGAGGAATGTCTCTTCCCGGTCATCGATGACCTGCTCGACGATTGGCAGGCCGAGTATCTCCCCGAGACCAAAGGCCTGAGATTGGTTGGGCACCAGTGGTCACCTCGATCGCACGAGATCAAGAGTTTTCTCGCGAGCAATCTCATCCCCTATCGCTGGCTCGACGTGGCGCGCGACCATGACTCACAGAGTTTGCTCGACGCTGCCGGCATCGCCTCAAACGAGCTTCCTGCGCTTTTCTTCGAGGATGGATCCGCCCTCCGCAACCCCGAGCAACGTCAGGTTGCCGAGCGCCTGGGCCGATCGTTGTCGGCTGCCCAGGACCTGTACGACCTCGTCATCGTCGGTGCCGGACCCTCAGGCCTTGCTGGCGCGGTGTACGGCGCATCGGAGGGATTGCGGACGCTGCTTCTGGATCGCTACGCGCCAGGCGGTCAAGCGGGGTCCAGTTCGAAAATCGAGAACTATCTGGGATTTCCCGCCGGTGTCAGCGGCAGCGAGCTGACGCGTCGCGCCGTCACCCAGGCGCAGCGTCTTGGCGCCGAGTTCCTCGTGCCACTGGAAGTGACGGGCGTATCGATCGAAGAAGGATACAAACACCTGACGCTGAGCGACGGTCGCACAATCGTCACGCGCACCCTGATGGCGGCGACCGGTATGGAGTATCGCGAACACCCTGCGCCCGGCGTCGCGGCCCTGACGGGCGCGGGCGTTTACTACGGCGCTGCGACGACCGAAGCACCTGCGTTCGCCGATCGACGGGTTGTCGTTGTGGGAGGTGGCAACTCGGCAGGACAAGCGGCGATGCATCTCGCACGCTTCGCGAAGGATGTGCAGATCGTGATACGCCGCGACTCCCTGCGCGACACGATGTCGCGATACCTCATCGAACAGATCGAGAAGACGCCGACGATCCGCCTCAGAACCCGAACGGAGCTCGAACGCGTCGAGGGAAACGGCCACGTGGAACGCGTCGCGCTCAAGGCCATCGGCGAAGCGAGCCAGGTCGAAGACATCGACGCCGTCTTCGTGTTCATCGGCACCAAGCCGCGAAGCGACTGGCTTCCTGACGCCGTGCTGCGCGACGACAAGTGCTTCGTCCTCACCGGCCGGGATCTGACCGCGGACACCAGATGTGCGCGCATCTGGAAGGAGCGCCGCGAACCGATGCCGCTCGAAACGAGCGTGCCCGGAGTCTTCGCGGCTGGCGACATCCGCGCCGGCGCGATGAATCGCGTGGCGTCGGCCGTTGGCGAGGGATCGATGGTCGTGCGGTTCGTCCACGAGTACCTGGCGCTGACGTGATCAGCCCTTGCGGCTTACCGCCAGCAGGTGAGCGCTGGCACCGAGCATGCTGGGTTCTTCCTCGACTCGCCGTAACAAATCCATGAGTTGCTGACGGGTACTCGGCTCGTCGAGCCACGTGTCAACGTTCGGGATGAGCCATGCGGGCCCTTCCACCGCCAGGACGGTCAGTGGCTCGAACCCCCCGCGTTCGAGCTCGGGGACGATCTCGTCGGGCCGATGAAAATAGGCCGTCGTGAACCAATCCGGCCGTTCCGTCGGGTTGCGATGCTGGCCAGTTGTCAGGTCGCTATCCACGATCGAGGCGAAAGAGGGGTCGAGCAGCGTCTCGCGCTTGAACCCGTCGCTCATCGACGCGAATCTCGAGATGTACGCCGCGATGAGGACGCCTCCTGGAAGGAGCACTCGGCTCGCTTCCGTGAGTGCGCGGGTTCTCGCCTCAGCGTCGACCAGGTGATACATGGGGCCGAGCATGACGACCGCAGCGAACGTGCCGTCGTCAAACGCGAGTTGCCGTGCATCGCCGCAGGTCGCGCTGCGGAGCGGCGCAGCGGCATCTCGCGATAAGGTCTCGGCTCGCGACACGTGCAGCGGCACCGGATCGACGAGATCCACCTCGTAGCCAGCCGCCGCCAGCGGCAGCGCGTACACACCCGTGCCACCACCCACGTCCAGCACGCGGGCCGGCGTGGCCGGCAGAAAACGCTGCAGCATCTCCCACGTACGCAAGCGCTCCAGACGGCCCAGAGAACTGCTGAGCCGATGCTCTTCCTGCCCGGCGCTGTAGTAATCGAGAATCTCGTTCGATGTCATGCCTCGCCAACCAATCTGAACCTCCAACTTCACGCCGCGAGCAGGGGCGGCGGACGTTAGACCTGGGAAGTATCGATCGCTCAGCCGCCTGACGCACGCGCCAGGCCTGCCACAAATGTCGACGCGAATGGGCCGCAAGGACGTGCAGCCCCGTCGCAAGACTGAAGCGAACTCCGCGGATGAACGGATTCGGGAAGCGCACGCCCGCGAGATCGATGTCAGCGTACGTTCTCAGAAACGTACGCACTTCGTCCTGAGATGCCAGGAACCCCGTCGCTGCATCGCTGAGTGCGGGCGCCGTCCTGGGCCGAATGGTGCGTGGAGCTTTCGACTTGAGGCGCGGTTTCACGGGAGGTTCGAGATACGACACGAACCACCCGCCGATGAGACCTGGTGTTGCCGGACCACGCCGCCCACGGCCGGCACTGAGTGCTCGGGCCGCGGAAGGCTGCATGGCGCCAAGGTACACGCGGTTGGCAGTCGCCAGGTGGTCGAGACACTCGGCAACGCTCCATGACCCAGGCTCCGATCGCCAGGCGCCTCGCGCCTCGGACAGGCCGTCCACCAGCTTCCGTGCGTCACGCGCTGATGCCTGGAGAGCCTCGTCCAACGCCTGAAGATCCGCAGGGAGCACGCCCATCTCCATACCCTAGAGTACGAAACGTGGAACTGTCATCTTGATGTGGGACAGACGCGCTACTGGCCCCGCACGGGATCGCGGGGAACGCCTTCTTTCGTGATCCTCACGGGACGGATGAACCCCTTCTCATCGAACTGCAGCTCGTCGATGCACACAACGCGATGATTCCGATCTGTCTCGCCGAGGGGCCGGCGATGATAGACGATGTACCAGCGGCCGGACTTCGGGCCCTGGAGAACAGAGTGATGACCCGCGCCAGTGGCCACTGCCGGATCCTGCTGCAGGATCTTGTCAACTCGTTCGAATGGCCCGAAAGGTGACGTGCCGACGGCGTACGCCACGGCATAGTTCGGGCCGGTCCAGCCTCCTTCAGACCACATGAAGTAGTACTTGCCGTCCTTCAACAGCATGAACGCGCCTTCCACGTAGCCCTGCGGCGTGATCTCCTTGAACGTCGTCCCGTCAGGGAACGGGACGAAGCCGGTGAAGTCATCGTTCAGTTTGGCGATGTTGCAATGTCGCCAACCGCCATAGACGATGTAGTACGAGTTGTCGCGATCTTTGAAGACGAACTGATCGATGGGTTGGGCGCCGTTGTGGAAACGATCGATCAACGGTTTGCCCAGATAGTCTTCAAAGGGTCCCTGCGGCTGCCTGGCACGGGCGACACCGATCCCGCCGACCTGTTGATCGTTCTGAATGTCGTTCGCGCCAAAGAACAGGTAGTACCAGCCGTCCTTCTCCACGACCGACGGCGCCCACAATGCGCGTTTCGCCCATCGCACATTCGCGATGTCCAGAATGCGCGAATGCTTCTCCCACATGACGAGGTCGTCGGACGAGAACGCATCCATGAACACTTGCTGATCGTAAGGCGCCGAGTACGTCGGATAGATCCAGTACCGATTCGCAAACACGTGCGCTTCAGGGTCGGCATACCACCCGGGCACAATCGGATTGCCCGAACGAACCGACTGCGACGATGCGCCGGCGGTGAGTAACGCCAGGCAGGCGACAACCCACGCGCGCAGATATCGGGTCATGTCAAACGCTCCGCAAGAACCAGGTGAGCATCGATTCGAAATCTGAATGCACGATTCGCGGAGGATACACTGACGCCTCGATTTGTCCCACATGAGTGCTGTTCATCCCGTCCTTTCCCGGTGATACCGGCAGAAGGGTTTCGACCTGCTCCTTCCTATCAAAGTGAAGGGTGCAGGCAAACACCAGTCTGAAACGAAAGGTACGGAGATGTTGAAACAGGCAGCAATCATTCTGTCGGCCGTGGCATTCGCACATATCGGGGGAGACTCCAACGTTCTGGCCAGGTTCAAAGGCGGCATTGGTGTCCAACCCGTCTTGAACGTAGCCGGAACGCCCAACCCCGACGGCACGTTCCCGAACGTCGTGCGAAACATCGTACGAGGCGTTCGGCCGGCGGGGCCCTGGAGGATCGCCGATCTCACGGCCACTGTCTTCTCGGACGGTAGAATCAAAGTGAAAGGCCGGGGATTACTTCTGGCGGCTGGCGACAGCATCGGGCAGAACGCCAACCAAAGCGTCTTCGCGACGTTGATCTGCGAGCCTTCTGGCTCCTTCGTCGAACGCAACACGACCTTGACCGGCGTTCCGCTCGAGCCGAACGGCGATTTTCGCATCGACGACGTACTTGATCCTGCGCCATCTGAATGCGCCAGCCCGGTCCTCCTCATTCGCAACACTGGAGGATTCTGGTTCGCAGCAGGAGTCCCCGCATTCGCAGACGACGAAGACTGACCGCGCTGACGGCCGCTCTCCTTGACAGATTAGGAGAGCGGCGGTCATACTTCTCCTGAGTTTGATTAGGAGAAGCTGAATGGGCCCCCCATTTGCTCCTCAGCATCTTCGGACGGGCGACGCGACAGCTTGCACTGGGACTGCTCGTTGGCGCCCTGCTGTCCGCCGGAGTCTTTCAGAACACTGACTTCACGATCCGCCAGGCGACAACGCTGACGTCGATCGTTGCCCGACGGGTAGCGGCGCGGCCGGGACAGCTAGCTAGGCTAGCGTCGCGGCGATTGGATCCAGTAGCGCGGCCCTGCCCCGCGTCGAGCGGCACGATCGCCTGGATTTGCGAACTGACAGCGATCGAGCGAAAGGCAGCCGCACCCAATGCACTCGGTAAGGCCATCCTTCATCCGCTCGAGCTCGGCAATGCGCTCGTCGATGCGTTTCGTCCAGCTGCCGGACAACTTCGACCAGTCGGCGCGTTCCGGCGCGCGGTTGCGCGGCAGCCTCGCGAGCTCCACGCGGATCTCCTCCAGGGACAATCCGATCTTCTGCGCGAACACGATGAACGCCACGCGACGGAGCACGCTCCGCGGATAGCGCCGGTGGCCTGAATCGGTCCGTTCGGACGCGATCAGGTTCTGATCTTCGTAAAAGCGCAATGCGGAGGCTGCCACGCCGCTGCGCGCTGCCACCTCGCCAATAGTCAGCACGTCACTCACAGCCACTAGTTTCCGGCATTTCCTGCTTGACTTCAAGTGCACTTGAAGTTCGATCCTTGACTAGTGATGGAACTTTCGAGGGAAGGGAACGCTGATGACTGAACGAACTCGGATCGCTCTCGTGACTGGTGCCAGCAGAGGCCTGGGACTGGTGATTGCCCGTGTCCTGGCGCGTCGCGGATACAGCCTCGTGATCGGTGGCCGCGATCGCGACACTCTCGCCATCGCCGCCGACGAACTGGCGCGTGACGCGCCAGACGTCCTCCAGGTGGACGGTGACGTTGCAGCGGCCCCAGTACGCGCGAGATTGATCGACGCGGCGCGGCAACTGGGCGGTCTGAACGTGCTCGTCAATAACGCGTCGGAGCTGGGCGCTATCGGACCGCTCGAAGCGTTCGACGTCTTGCGTTTCGGACGGATCTTTCCCGTGAACGTCGGCGCGCCGATGAGCTTGATCCAACTGGCGCTGCCGCTGCTCATCAAGCGCCAGGGGCTCATCGTCAACATCACGAGTGACGCGGCGACAGCCGCCTATCCCGGATGGGGGCCGTACGGCGCGTCCAAAGCCGCCCTTGAGCTGCTGACACGCACGCTTGCGGCCGAGCTGCGCGGGCAGAACGTGTCGGCGATTCTCGTGGATCCAGGAGACATGCGCACGCGCATGCACCAGGAGGCGTTTCCCGGTGAGGACATCTCGGATCGGCCACTGCCGGAGGTCACCGCGCCGTTCTGGCACTGGCTGTTCGATCAGGATCCCGATGCCATTCGCGGCCAACGGTTCGCGGCGCAACAGGAGGATGCGCGATGGCTGCAGCAGGCGTGATTGATGCGTTCCCGCTGCCCACGCATCTCGAGGCAGCCGAACCGCCCGAAGCCCGCGGCCTGAAGCGGGACGACGTGCGGCTTCTGGTCTCGCACATAGAGGCCGACACGATCTTCCATTCCCGCTTCTGCGAGTTGCCGCGGTGGCTCGTGCCCGGGGACGTCCTGGTCGTCAACACGAGCGGAACACTGAAGGCAGCGCTGCCGGCACGAATAGGAGGCGACAGGTTCGAGCTGCACCTCTCCACCCGGTTGCCCGGAAATCTCTGGGCGATTGAGGTGCGACGCCCGGGCCCTTCAGCCTCGCTCCCCTATCGCCACGCACGCGCGGGGACCTCGTTCGAGCTGGAGGACGGCGGCCGCATCACGATTCTCGCGCCGTATCCGCTTGTAGACACGATGGAGGCGCAGTCGCGCTTGTGGATCGCGGCCCTGCAATTCGACGAACCAGTCTTCTCGTATCTCGAACGTTTCGGTAGCCCGATTCGATACAGCTACGTCAGAGGATCGTGGCCGGAATCGATGTATCAGACGGTCTTCGCCACCGAACCGGGCAGCGCCGAGATGCCGTCCGCAGGGCGGCCGTTTACTCCGGAGTTGGTCACGCGGCTCGTCTCCCTCGGCGTTCAGATCGCGCCAGTGTTGTTGCACACAGGTGTCGCGAGTCTGGAAGATCACGAGGCGCCCTACGAGGAGTACTTTCGCGTCACGCCCGAAACGGCCGAGCGCATCAACACCGCGAGGCGCTCCGGCCATCGTGTGGTCGCGGTCGGTACGACAGTCGTTCGCGCGCTCGAGACTGTCACCGACAATCGGGGAATTACCTCTCCGGGGGAGGGTTGGACGAACCTCGTGATTACTCGAGAACGGCCTCTACGCACGGTGACCGGTTTGATCACCGGCTTTCACGAACCGCACGCCACGCATCTCGCGATCGTCCATCAGGCCATTGCCGCGGCTGGCGGCGACGCACCGGCCTCGCACCTCGCGCGCGCCTATGCCGAGGCGCAACGGGCTGGATACTTGTGGCACGAGTTCGGCGACTCGCATTTGATTATCGGGAAGTAGTGTCAGCCGTGTCGCAGCGTGGTGACCGGGTCGAGACGCGCGGCCCGGCGTGCGGGCAGAAAGCTGGCCGCCGACGCACTCGACACAAGAATGAGACCCACCACGATCAGCGTCGGTGGATCGACGAGCTGGACGCCGAACAACTGGCTCTGAATCACGCGACCGACGGCAAACGCTCCGACCAGGCCAATCACAAGGCCCGCCAATGCGAGGGCCAGGGTCCGGCCCACGATCTGACGCAACACATCTCCGGGCTGCGCGCCAAGCGCCATGCGAATCCCAATCTCGCGTGTCCGTTCGGCGACGGTATGGCTCATCACGCCAAACACACCGGTGACGGCGAGCACGAGCGCGATGCACGCGAACAGTGCGAGCAGCGCCGTATAGAACCTGGGACGCGCGATGGATCCAGCGTGAAGCTGCTCGAGCTGCACCAGTGCCGACATCGCGATATTCGCATCGAGCCGTTGGAGCACGCCACGGACCGACGGCGCGAGGGCGACTGGAGTGTTCGCGGTGCGAAAGACGATCCAGACCGATCGAACAGGGCGCTGAGCATTCGGAAGAAAGAGCTGCGGCGCTGTCTGGCCCTCTGGGGTCTCCCTGCAGCACATCAGCAACCACGCCGACGACCTCCCGCACGCCACTCATGCGAACGCGTTTGCCGATCGGGTTCCCATCGGGGAACCAGCGTCGCACAGCCGCTTCGTTGATCACCGCGACCGCCGGCGCTTCGTCGTGATCGCGATCTGTGAAATCACGTCCGAGGACGAGCCTCGCGCCAATCGTCCGGAAATAGTCAGGCGTAACGCTCACGACTCCAATCTCAGGGTTGACGTCCGGTGGCGGCGGGGGCGCTCCTTCCACGCTGAACGTCAGGCGCGGACCCGGACCGCTCATGGGCAGCAGCGTCGTCGCTGCGGCGGCTGTGACACCGGGCACAGTGCGAAGCGCCGCTTCGAGCTCGTTGACCCTGGCGCGAACCATCTGCAGGTCGTAGCCGCGACCGAACAGGGCAACCCGGAACGCCATCGCATCTGTGGCGACGAACCCCGGTGCGACTCGCGTCAGCGCGACCAGACTGCGGAGCAGGAGGCCGGCACCGATCAGAAGCACAACGGCAAGCGCTATTTCGGCCACGACAAGACCTGCGCGTGCCCGTTGTGTCCGGCGATCGGCGCCACCAATCCGACCACTTGCTCGTAACCCGCCGGCGCGTGGCCCGGTGGCCTGCAACGCCGGCCACGCGCCAAAGGCGAGGCTGGCGAGAAGAGCGATCGCGAACGTGAAGAGCAAGACCGTGCGGTCCAGCCTGATCTCCTCGAGGCGCGGAATATCGGCAGGTTGCGCGGCCACGAGAGCCTGCGTCCCGGTGTAGGCAAGCGCCAAACCGATCGCCCCGCCAATCAGGCCGACGGCAACGGCCTCCGTGAGGAGCTGGCGCAGCAGGCGGCTGCGTCCGGCGCCGAGCGCGGCGCGGACCGTCAGCTCTTCGTGCCGCGCCGATGCTCGCGCCAGCATCAAGCTCGCGACGTTCGCGCACGCGATCAGCAGGATGAAGCCAACCGCGCCGAGCAGAACGAGCAATGGCTTGCGGACGTCGCCGACGATGAGCTCCCGTGCGGAGACTGCATTCATCGACAACCCTTCGGTCCCCTGCGGAGATGTCGATTGCACGTCGAGGGCGATCCGGCGCAGGTCCTCATCAATCCGGGAGGAACGGACCCCGGCCCTGGCCCTGGCAAGCACACCGAGGAAGCGCGAGTTCCGCTGCGCTGCTGTCGCGCTGTACGCCTCGCCGTATTCGATCGGCAAATACACGTCCGCCTCGCTCGGCAGCCGGGCGCCAGGCACGTCGGCGGGCAGTCGCACGCCCTGGCCGAGCACGCCCACGATCGAATACGAGAGGCCTCCCACCGAAATCGCGCGGCCGATGGCGCCGCTGTCGCCGCCGAACGCACGTTGCCAGAAACCGTAGTCGAGTATCGCGACGCGATTCCGCCCTGGGCTGTTCTCTTCCGCCAGGAAGCCACGACCGAAGACGACCGGCATGCCGAGCATGTCGAAGAGTCCACCGCTGATGCTGGCCACGCGCACTTCACGAGGGTCGCCGCCGCCAAGCATGGTGACGACGCCGGAGGTGTACGCCTCGACCTGATCGAACACGCGGGTCTGCTCGCGGACGCTCATGAAGTCGGGCGCGGACAGCGTCGTGTATGCCTTGCCGTCCGGATAGACCATCCGCAGGCGATACAACCGGTTCGCATGCTTGAAGGGCAGCGACTCGAGCAGCACCCCGTGGACGACGCTGAAGATCGCGCTGTTGGCGCCAATCCCCAGCGCCAGTGTCAACACGGCCGCGGCCGCGAAGCCGGGTTGCCTGGAGAAGGTCCGTGCGGCGTACCGCAGGTCCTGCCAGAAATCAGTGAGCAGGTGTCCTGTTGCGGCTCCCGGTGGGGGCGAGGGCCGCGCATTCGACTGCCGCAGCGGCGCCATGTATCGGGCCAGCAGGTCGCCGGATCTGAATTCGGCGAGCGTCAGGCGTACCGCTTCGTCCTCTGGCTTGCCTCCCGCGACCAACTCCCGGCAGCGATCGTCGAGGTGGTCCGAGAGTTCGTCGACGATCTCGGCTTCGCGGGCCGGGGAAAGAGCCAACGGGGATAGCCGGGCCCGCACTTCGCGTGCCCACCTGGCCCTGAGCGACTCGTCATTCGCCGGTATCGAAGGGTCAGGCATGTTTACCACTCGTGACGCGCCGCACCGCTTCGACGAACGCATCCCAGGTCTTTCGCTGCTCCGCCAGCACGCGGCGGCCCACCGGCGTCACTTTGTAGAATCGGCGGCGCCGCTCGGCGGGCTTTTCAACCCAGATGCCCTTGATCCAGCCGCGCTCTTCGAGGCGATAGAGCAACGGATAGAGCGAATCGATATGGAACGTCAGCTGGCCGCCCGACTGGGTATGAATCAGCTTGCTCAGCTCGTAGCCGTGCCGCGGCCGCGCGTCGAGCAGCGACAGGATGAGCAACTCGGCGGAGCCTCGCTTCAGCTCGCGATCGAGGGCCCGGGTATTCATATCTGACATGAGCAGACATTATATGAACAGGTATCCGTGGATCAAGCTGCCGATAACTCCGTCACGTAACCGGCCCTGGCGCCCGGAACGCCGCGATGGTTCGCAGAACGCTGTAAGATGACGGGTTCAGCCTTCTGTCGGGTCAGGCGTTCAGAAGCACCGGAGCGGATAATGCTCTCCCCAGCACGAGAACTCGAGTTCCTCAAGTTTCTCGACAACCTGAGTCAGTACGTGCGGTCGACGCGCGAACCGCGAAAGGCGCTTGCCTTTGCGCTTCGGGAGAGCCGCGACTTCTTTCAGGCGGCGAGCGGCTGTATCGCGGTCGCGTACGCTGGCGAACAGGACGCGCGTCTGTTCCTCGCCGTGCCGCGTGAAGACGACTGGGATCTGCGCCACATCGGCCGTTTCATTCGGCATACCCGGCCGCCGGTTCGCAGCGACGTGATGCTCGCGCCGGTCAGGCGGCGCGGCGCGGCCTGGGGCGCCATGGCGTTCAAACGATCGAGGCCACCGTTCGACCATGACGACGGCCGGATGCTGGCGCGGATTACGGCGGTTATCTCGGATGCCATTCAGTCGATGGATCGCGAACGGATGCTGGAAGTGCGCGACCGGATCGACCGGCGGATCATGGAGCTGATCCATCCGAAAGACCTCTTCTATCAGATCCTGGATGGCCTTCGGTCCCTCACGCACTACGACCATTCATCGGCGCTGTTGATCCGCGAGCGTGGCGAGAACGCGCTTCGCGTGGTCGCCGAGCAGGTGGCGTGGACGAAAGCGCGGAGCCGTCATATCGGCCTCGTGCTGCCCATCGACGCCGAGCTCCAGCCCGCGCTGACCTCGGCCGAGATCCAGGGATTCGATCGGTACGAGGATGAATGGCGCGCGTGGACGGGCAAACCGGTGGTGCAACTCGCCGAGCTGCTCGACTACAATCGCGACGGGCAGGACGGTGCGGACGCGCGCGAGGCATCCATGCTGTGCGCGCCGCTCGTCGCCCGCGACGGCATGATTGGCATTCTCAAGGTGGCATCGCGCCATCCCGGTCGATTGAAGCCCTTCGATGCCGAGCTGGTCGACCGCTTCCGCTCCCAGGCCGCAGTCGCCATACAGAATCTCACGCGCACCGAGTCCCTGCAGGCGCGCATGCTGACGGCCGAACGGAAGCACGCGATGGCCGACCTCGCGCGAACCGTCTCGCACGACGTGAACAACGCGCTCGGAGCCATGCTGCCGCTCATCCAGCAGATGCAGGCGGACCTCGAGGGCGGCCGGATGGACCGTGCGGTGTATCTCGAGGATCTCGATCAGGTACAGAAGTCGGTGCAGGCATGCCGACGGATCTTCGGCGGCATGCTGTCGTTCGCGCGCGGTGGAGCGCGCCGGAACCACCACGGCGAGGTCTCGCCCGCGCTGGAAACGACGCTCGCCGTGCTCAAGGACGGCATGGAGCGGCGAGGAATCAACCTGGTCGTGGAGGCAGTCGACGACCTTCCGCCGGTGGCCTGCGGACAGAGCGACCTCGAGCAGGTGTTCTTGAACCTCCTGACGAACGCGCGCGAGGCCAGCTCTCAGGGAGGGCAGGTGACCGGTACGTGTGGAGCCCGAACCCGGACGCATCGCCATCACCGTCGACGACACCGGCAGCCGGAATCCCGCCGGAGGACCTGCCCCGCGTCTTCGAACCGTTCTTCACTACGAAGATCAATGGCAACGGACTGGGCCTCTCCATCTGCCGCTCGATTCTGTGGGAGGTGGGCGGTACGCTGACCGTTGAGAGCGAGGTGGAGAGAGGCACGCGTGTTCTCGTCACCGTGCCGTGGGCGGTATCCACTCGCGCGCGGGCGACCCAATGAAGAGGCCGGCCCGCATCCTGGTGGTCGATGACGAACCCGGCATGGTTCGCGCCGTGGAGCGCGTCCTCAGCGGCCTGCACGAGGTGGTGGGGAGCCACTCGTCGCAGGAAGCGCTCGCGATCGCGAGGCAGTTCGATCCGGACCTCGTCATTCTCGACGTGAGGATGCCGGAAATCGACGGCTTCGAGCTGATGGCGCGAATGAAAGCCGCGCACCCCGGCGTCGACATCATCGTGATGACCGGCAGCCTCGATGATCTCGACCAGAAGTTGATCCGCGCCATCCGGGGACGCGCGTTCTATTTCATCCAGAAGCCGTTCGACCGCGAGGTGCTGCAGACCCTCGTCGAGCGCTGCATCGAGCTGCGCTGGCGCCGCCTCGAGAGCCGCCACCACGTCGATCGGCTCGAGCGGGAGCTCGCCGACGCCCGGGCGTTCCAGCAAGGACTCCTTCCCCTTCCTGAGATGGTCATCGATGATCTTGCCGTCTCGTGCCGATACGAGTCGTGCGCGGAGCTCGGCGGCGATCTCTGCGACTACGTATCCCTCGGCTCGGGACGCGTGGCGCTGCTCATGGCCGACGTCATGGGACACGGCGTCTCGGCCGCGATGCTGACCGGAGTGGTCAAATCCGCCTTTCGCGCCTCCAACCCTGACGGCTACGAACCGCGCGCCATGGTCCACCGGCTCTGGAACAACATGGACGCATTCGGATCCGAACGGTTCGTGACGCTCATCGCAGCCGTCGTGTCGCTGAACGAGCGGCGTGTCGACTACGTCAACGCCGGACATCCATCCGGACTGCTGTTCAGCAAGGGGGGTGGCGTATCCCTTCTCGCGAGCAGTGGTCCGCTCGTGTCTCCGGCGTTCCCAGGGTGTACGTGGGAACAGCGGAGCGTCTCCTTCGAACCCGGCGATCTCCTCTTTCTGTACACCGACGGAGTGTCGGACGCACTCGCCGGCCAGGACGATTTAGGTGATGAGGCTCTCGCCCAGATGATTCAGCGACAGGCGAATCGGGATGGGGCCTTGCTCGATTCGGTCCTCGCCGGGGTACGGGAGCGGTTCGGCGGGCGGCCGCAGCCTGACGATCTGACGCTCCTGACCGCAGCCATGCGGTGACTACTGAAACAGGACGCTCACTGTCAGTAACAACACGGCAAAGGTGATCATGGGATTCCGCAGAATTCGCTACCAGGGCGGGAGCGTCATATACAGGAAGTTGCGCACGTATTCGTCCTGCGATGCCATCAGCTCGGCGGCCGAGCCGCGGAAATGAATCCCGCCATTATGAAGGAGCATGAACTCAGCCGGCGCGGTGCCCTTCTCGTGCGCGTCGACGATCTCGATCGTGCCGTTCTTCCTGATCGCATGGTGCGTCGCGATATAGAAGGCATCGCGGATCTGCTGCGTGACGAAGATTGACGTGAGACGCTCGAGATCGCGCAGCTTCACGATCTCTTCGTCCACCGTCGACGCGATGATCGGATCCAGGCCCGTCGTTGGATCGTCGAAGAGAACGATGCTGGGTTTCGGCGCCATCGCCCGGGCGATGGCGACACGCCTGCGCTGGCCGCCGGAGAGTTCTGACGGCATCCGGTCGATGAACTCGCCCAGCCCGATGAAACCGAGGACCTCCTCTACGCGCGCCTGCACCTGTTCCTCGGGCATGTGCATCTCTTCGGAGAGGCGGTAGCCGACGTTCTCGGCAACGGTCAGCGAGTCGAACAACGCGAGCTCCTGGAACACCATGCCGATATCGCCGCGCACCCGCATCAACTCCTGCTCAGGCATGGTGTCCACGCGCTCGCCGTTGACCCGGATGGCGCCGCCGTCCGGACGCATCAGGCCGAGAATCAGCTTGAGCGTCACGGACTTCCCAACACCGCTCGCGCCGAGCAGGATCGTCATCGTGCCCTTCGGGACCGTGAAGCTGAGGTCCTTCAGGATGACGTGATCGTCGAAAGCGAAGGATACGTGGTCGAACTCGACGGCTGGCGGCGCGTTCTGCTCGTCAGCCATTACTGGCACCCGCTCATCACAGGGAATCATACCCAACAGCTATCGATCGGTTAGAAGGGGCTAGGGGATCAAATGACGTCGGCCGCGACCTACATCATGAGGTCGCCGCCATTGATGTCCAGCGACGCTCCGGTGATGTAGCCAGCGCGTTCCGACGCGACGAAGCAAACCAGATCGGCGACTTCATGTGACGTGCCAAGGCGTGGAACCGGGAAACCCTGCGCCAGCCGGTCGAGCAGTTCGGCCGAAGCATTCTCCCGGGTGAGCTCGGTGTCGATCATGCCAGGGCAGATCGCATTCACGGTGATGCCAAATAGCCCAAGCTCTTTCGCGGCTGCCCGCGTGAGCCCGAGGAGCCCGGTCTTCGACGTCGTGTAGTGAGCGCCGCCAAGCGTGCTGACCATCCGCCCGGCCGTCGACGAGATGTTCACGATTCGGCCGTAGTGTTGCTGTTTCATCGCCGGCAGCACCGCCTGCATCAGCAGGAACGGTGCTGTCAGGTTGACTTCCATCACCTGCCGCCATTCTTCGGCGGAGATTCGCTCGAATCGTGTGGTCAGCGGCAGCGCTGCGTTGTTGATCAAGATGTCGATACGGCCGAACCGGTCGAGCGTCTGCCTGACCATCGCTTCGGGGCCGCCCGCGATGGCGACGTCGCCAGGCACGGCAAGCACACCCTCACCGATCTCACGCGCTGCCTGTTCCGCCCGATCCTCGCCGCGCACGTTGACGGCCACTGAGGCGCCGCGTTCGTGCAGTCGCGCCGCCGCCGCGCGACCCAGCCCACGGGCGGCGCCGGTGACAAGAGCTACGCGTCCGGCGAAATCTCGAGTCGTGTCGTCGGGCATGGTGGGCCGCTGAGTATATGACGCATGCGCGCGGAGGTCGACATCGCAGGCGAGGCCGAAGCGGGACGTGGTATAAGGTCGGTCCAGTTCAATTCAGCACGTTTCCGCTGCAATCCACGACGTGGCATTCGACGACGAGGGTCATATCTGGGTCGTGACGGGCAACAACAGCACGAGCTACGCGGAGGGAAAGGCCGGCCTGAACAAGTACCGACGGCAAGACAGGCCAGCTCTTGATGACCGTCGAGTTACAGGCTGAATCGTGCGACCCGCACGGACTGGTGTGGCATGAGGGCCGCGTCGTCAGCTGCGACGCAGGCATCCACCCCGGATGGAAAGGCCTGGAGAGTCCGCACAGCGGTTACATCTTCAGCATCGAGATCGTCTGAAGCGGGCCAGGGTTACCTCTCTGTGGGAAACTGCGCTTTCGCCTCGTGAATGAAGAGCGCGCGAATCTTGTCCCAGAAGTCCCCGCCCAGAACCAGGATGCTCGCCAGCAGCAGCAGGTCGATGCCCAGCGAGAAGCGGAGGCTGGGCGTTGCGTCGGGCAGGAAGAGGCCGGCGTAAGGCTCCACGAAGCCGAACAGAATCGCAGCCCCGAACATCACGATGCCGACGCGGTACCGCGATGGGCTCACTTCGGCGGGCGGCTTCAGATAGCCGAAGACCTTCGATTTGACGTAAGCGAACCCGGGCTTGCCCATGATCGCGACTGCCGCGAGCACGCCGAGCTTCGGACCGACGAACACCACGATCCCGGCAATCGATGAGTTCAGCGAACTCGCTGTGACGAGCGAGGCTGCCGCGAGCGTGGCAATCCATCCGAGCACAAACACGCCGACGCCCAGGAGGAGCCGCCCCGTCGGCGGCGGCACGCTCGCTCCCTCTGCGGCCAGCGTGTCGCGGTCCTTGCTGGCAATCGTCACGTGATCCTCTCGCTCTCACCAGGGCCACAGCTCACGTCGAACATTGGTTGCACAAGGGCGGTCTGTGTGAACCAGATTCATCCTCGCGAGCATGCGCGGTTTTTGTCGGTGTCCCGCGAAATGGGACGGCCGCTGGCGTGCGGTCTCGCCTCGGCGCCGGAGCACCGGGGAGTGCTGACTCGTTCTCGCAGCAGGGGTTACGACAACCGCTCATGGCCGCTACGTCCTTAGGGCCGCGGTCGTATTGGGCAAACGACGTTCCAGGACCCCACTGCCTGGATGCGCCCGAGGCAGCCGGGCTCACGTCATAAGATTCGCTACTCCGATCGGAGCGCGACTAGTGGATCGACCCGTGAGGCATTTCGCGGCTCGTTCTTCCCTATTTCCCGCCTTTGACGCTCTGCTGCAACACTGCGGACACGCTCGCTGAATGGTTGACCGTGCCGAGATATCGAGCGCTGACGCGGTGCTTGCCCGCAGTCAGGGCAGTCGTGCTCCACGTCGCGACGCCGTTCGTGAGCGACACTGTCGCAACGGGGATGTCGTCCAGCACGAACTGCACGGATCCCGTGGACACCGCTCCACCTGGTGGGACTGGATTCACGGTTGCCGAAAAATCGACTCGCTGACCGGTTCGCGAAGGGTTGAGAGAAGACGTCAACTGCGTCGTCGTACCGGCCTGACTCACCACCACTTGCGAGGATGTCGACGAGCTCGCGAGAAAACCGTTGCCGCCGTTGAATGCGGCGGTTAACGCGTGTGTCCCTGCATTCAGGTTCGCAAAGAAAGTGGCCGTTCCGTTGATCAGCGCCGCCGACCCGATAGGAATTCCGCCGTCGAACAGTGTGACTGATCCGGTTGGCTGACCCACGGTGCTGCTGACGGCCGCCGCGATCGTGACAGCTTGTCCATAAACCGCCGGGTTCGGACTCCCCGCGCCGAGCACGGTGCTCGTCGGACGAGGCGCGATCGTCAGGACGCCGGCGTGATACGTCAGCACATAGTTCGGCGAGCTGAGGCCCGTCGCGGTCACCGGGTACGTCCCGACAGGACTCGCAGCAGTCGCGGTCGTCTGGAACACCGGGGAGCCGGACAACACTGCCGCCGTGTCACCGTTTACAAACCCCGATGACGTCACCGAGAAGACCGGCAGAGAATCGAGATAGAGCTTCGAGACGCTCGCGACGGAGATCGACAGTGGCGCGCGCTGCACGTCGAGGAACACGGTACTCGTGACCTGATCGTACTGGTCGCTGTCATCCGGAATGAATGTCACCGTCAACGCCTGATTCTCGCCGGCGGGGAGTACAGCACCGGCCTGCGGTGAGTACACAAATGCCCCGGGAACGTCGGCGGTCGCATTCAATTGCGTCGCATCGAGAGGCGTCCCATAAGTGATGCTCGCCGGTGTCGTCCACGTCAGCGCTGGCTCGCGGGTGAGGATCGTGAGGTCGGCGCTGTCCTCGTCCGCAAAGAAGAATCCGGCGTTGGGGCCCAGT
The DNA here is from genome assembly GCA_963784195.1 of uncultured Acidobacteriota bacterium. GTDB lineage: Bacteria > Acidobacteriota > Vicinamibacteria > Vicinamibacterales > 2-12-FULL-66-21 > CAVQAH01. Next base: position 1,177,430 of record CAWARA010000020.1, read on the forward strand.
CGCACCTTCAGCGCTGACGGGTATGTTCCCGGCGTCATTGTCCCGGTGTTGAACGTCAGAGTGGGAGGAATCGCGGTGCCCGTCCCGTCCGTTTCGACGGTTGCGAGGAGCGTGTCATTGACGAGGAACTCGATCGGCAATCCAGCGATCGGAGATCCGGGCCCGGTGAACGTCGCGGAGAGCGGCGCGAACTCACCCGGGCGCGCGGTGACGTCCGGTACGTGGAGCAGAGAAAGACCGGTGAGATATCCGTGAACCGTGCCGCCGACCCGGTGCGACACGAAAAAGCCGACGATCTTCGCGATCTGCACCGTGCCTCCGGTGCCCGCGAACACCTCGAATGCGCCCGGGGCGATTACCGGCAGCGCGATCACGCGGGGACTGAATGGGAAGGCACTGTTGACGACACCACCGCGACCTGCGTTGGCCGTCGGATCCCACAGAGCGCTGGGATCCATCGACAGAATCTGATCGATGCCCTCACTGCGTGGATTTTGTAACGAGCCGCCTACGAGGGACAGTGACCCACCAAGCGGGTGAAGAAACTGCGAACACTGCACGAGGCTGTCGAGAAATCCACCCGCACCGGCGAAACCTGTCTGGACGGCGATCATCGACTGGCCCGTCACGAGGGGGCCATCGAATTCAGTCAGCGCCAGCAGTGTCCCGTGATCCTCGGCGGGGTTGAAGCCATTCAGGTAGACGTCCGGGTTCGGGCCGCTCGGGTCGAACGTGTCGGTCGGATCCCAGGGCGGGGTCTGGTTCTCCACCCATTTATCCGGAATGCCCACAGGCCGCAGACAAAAGGATGCGATCTGTGCCTCCGCAGGCGCAGCGGCACTCGTCAGGCACACCGACACACCAAAAACGAAAAGGTATTTACGCATTTTTGGAACCTGCGCCCCTTACCAATCCTGTTTTGCACGGGTCAACGCTGTTTCGTCGGAAATCGCGGCGGCAAGACTGCAACACCGGTACCCGGTATGTTGAGTTTCTGAGAGGCTTGATTCGGAGCGACGGTAAGCCCGAAGGATCGTCAGCTGGCGCGCCGGCCCCTGTTTATCTCGCTGCGGGCCAGTTGACGACGAGCGTGATCGGAGGCGTCACTTCCTCGACAAACGTATTCACGAGAATGCGCTGGCCATCAGACGTGACGTCGTACGGATACGCGTCCAACCGCGCAGGACGCGGACGGATCGTGAAGAGCGGCCGCGCCGCGCCGACCTCGAACTGCGACGTGCGGCCATCGACCGCGGCGGCGGTCAGCATGCCATCGAGCGCCATGTACAAGATCTCTCTGCCGTTCTGGGTCCATCGTGGGATGGTTTCCGCCGGCCGTCGACACCAGTGTTTCACTGTTCCGCGCCGGAAACTGCGTGACGTACACCTCGCGCCGCCCGGACTTGTCCGACATGAAAGCCACCCACCGCCCATCGGGAGAGAACTGAGGATGCGATTCGAGGAACCGCGTTTCCAGGAAGGGCGACGCTTTCTTCCCATCGAGCCGTGGCAGTATCCAGATGTCGCTGCGACCGATGATGCCGCCGCCGGCGACGTAGATCAGAAACCGGCCATCCCAGGAGGCGTGGGCGTTGAACTTTCCGAGATCATCTTCGTACAGGAGTGTCTCGCTGTCCGAGCCCCTCGATGCCTTCTCGTACAGGTGAACGCTCCCCTGTCGCAGCGAACTGAAGACGATGCGGTCACCGTTCGGCCGTGACCAGTTCGGGCCGAAGTCATCGCCCGATTCGAACGTAAAATTTTCCACCGAGTCCGCGCACCACGTCGAAGGTCCAGAGATCGCTGGTCCCATGCGCCGGATTCATGAGGCTGGTGGCCGCCCGCGAGCCGTCCGGCGACAAGGCCACGTCGACGTAGTCATCTTTATCCCCGAGGGTGGCAAGCCTGGTCCCTTTTCGATCGAACCAGGTGAGTTGAGACAGCACTTGAGAGCTCGTCTGATACGCCAGCTCACCCGTCTGCGACACCGTGAACGCTCCGGTCGCATATCGTTCTGAGGCTGATAGACACCGGTGACCTGAATTTGCTCGACCAGAGATACCGGCTGCCCTCGGAGCTCGAGACGGTCGACATCAAAGGGCTGCGCGAGCAACGCACCGGCGCGAAGGTAGATCAGGTGACCGTTCGCATACTTCGCGTTCGCTCCACCCTCCAGGATCAGCTTGTCGGGGCCCTTCCCGTCGAGCGAACCGACGTAGAGGCCGCGCGGAACCGTTCGGCCCGCTTTGCTCCCCACCACGAAATAGAGAAAGCGCCGGCCATCCGGAAGAAAGAATGGATACGAGTGCTGGACGTCGCCGCTGCCTTCAACCAGCGTCGTCACCTCGGTCTGAGGGCCGGCCGCTGCCGATACACGAAACAACGGTGAGTTCCCGGTAGGCGTGAAAAGGATCACGTCGTCGCTGTTCCAGGCCCCTGTTGCACTGAACGCCGCATCGCACAGCGTGACCACCTCCCCGCTGCTCACCTCGACTTTTTTCAGCTTTCTCTGGGCAAGAAAGGCGACGAACCGAGAGTCGGGCGACCAGAACGGGTAGGCCGCGCCTTCGGTGCCTTCCAGCGGCTGCGTGACCCGGCTGTTGAGACGCCGTATATGCAGCAGGGAACGTCCGGCAGAGTCCGAAGCGACCAGTGCGAGCCGTCGGCCGTCGGGCGAAAGAGCGAAGCGCCCTGACGCGGGACCCGACAAACGCACGCCGTCAGGAAGAACGATCGACGAACTGTAGGTGCGGACATCCGCAGGCGCACGATTGACAGAACCAAAGCGGTTGATCGACAGGGTGGCCACGAGTCCGGTCAGGCAGATCGCGGCGACTCCCCACGCGATGCGTTCCCTTGTTCGGGGAGCGCCGACCGGCGGTGCGGTCTGGCCGACGCTATCGGACGGGTTAATGAGCGCTTCGTCGATTTCGATACGCGCGTCAGCGATGTCATGCAGGCGGTGCTTCGGATCCTTCGCGAGGCAACGGTGGAGCAGCCACTGGATCCTCGGCGACAGCGTCGCGGGGAGCGAGCGCCAATCCGGCTCGCGTTCCAAGACGCGCGCGATCACATCAGAGATCGTCTGCCCGGGAAAGGCGCGGCGACCGGTCACCATCTCATACAGGACACACCCGAATGCCCAAATATCGGTCCGCTTGTCGATTGGAAGGCCTCGGGCCTGCTCGGGGCTCATGTACGCCGCCGTGCCGAGAACAACGCCGAGTCGCGTTCCGCCGGACGTGATTGTCGCTGGATCGGGTGCGTCGTCAGAAAGCGACGGCTCGAGCGACTTGGCCAGACCGAAGTCGAGGACCTTCGCCTGGCCGTCGCGTGTCAGCGCGATATTGGCCGGCTTGAGGTCACGGTGCACGATGCCTTTCTCGTGTGCAGCCTGCAGGGCATCGGCTATCTGCCGCGCGATCGCCAGCGCCTTGGGAAGGGGAACTGCGCCAGTCTCTATCAGATTGCGCCAGCGTGTCGCCTTCGACCAGTTCGAGGATGAGAAACCGGGAGCCGCTGACCTCTTCGAGTCCGAGAATGGCTGCAATGTGAGGGTGGTTGAGTGATGCGAGGATCTGCGCTTCCCGCCGAAATCGGGCGACGCGATCCGAATCGGCGGCTACGCTGTCGGGGAGTGCTTTGATGGCGACGTCGCGCCCAAGGCGCGGATCGCGCGCTCGATAGACATCGCCCATCGCGCCCGCCCCCAGGGCGGTCACAATCTCATACGGACCGACGAGAGCTCCTGCGGACAGGCCCATGCGATGCGTCGATTGATCTCGAAGGCCCTGATTGTAGGTCAACTCCTCGGACCGGTGTGCACGAGTTACGGGATCGCCCGATGAAGACCGGGATGTTCAGTCAACCGCGAAGACAGAGGTCCTGGTGGTCCATGGCGCCTTGCGGACGCACGCCAATACTGCGCAGGATGATCTCGTCAGCGGTCGGCTGCGACTTGATGTAACAGAGCTCACTCGCGTCCGCTCGAACTCGTTGAGCATCCGCGGATGTCAGGCCCTCTCGACCTCGCAATACGTCCATCGTCGACTGCGCCATCAGCGAAACGCGCAGCTTCATCGCGCTGGTCGTCCTCTTCAAGCTCTTCAGGGGCTCGATGTCGGAACCTGAAGAAAAGTCATCGAGCAGACGGAGCGCATACGCCCGGAGCTGCGACAACTCGTTGAGGCTCATGATCTGTTCCGCCGAACGCCGGAGCTCCCACACTTGATGCAGGCGTTCGAGTCGAGCGAGATACAGTTCGGCAAGAAAGAGATGAAACCAACACCTTTGATAGTCCGAAGTGCAATGCAGGACTTCATCGTCGGCCACGAGTACATAGCGGCCGTGAGGTACCCGGTGGCTGGCAAATGTCACTGACGACGTGTCCGACAGCCGCATCCTTCCGGAGAATTTCCAACCTCCGATACGCACCGAGTCGGCCCGCAGATCCGACGCACACAGCACCGTGCTGTTGCCGTTTGCCAATCGCGCCTTGAAGAACACGACGTCCGCAACGGTGGCCAGCGACATGTATTCGAACGTCCCATCTATTCGAATGCCCTCGCCGTCCTGGCGCGCGACCAGAGAATGATGGTCCCCTCGTGTTCGTTCGCTGCCGGCGTTAGCCAGGATCAGCGAGCGATTCCTGATCGTTCGCAGGAGCATCGCCCGCTGAAATCTCGCGACACTCAGGAGTGGCAGGGAAATGCACTGCAGGACGCACAGCGGGTAGAGGTGCATGGCCACTGCGATGCCTAACGGTAGGCAACTTGCGGCGAGGTTCCTGGCGGTCTCTGCAGCCGACTCGAAGACGACCGAAGCGCGTCGCCCCGAAGCCGGATACATCTCCAACCGGGAGCGAAGCCGGCTGAAGCCCTCCCGATACGCTTCACGCGCCGCCGGTCCATCGTCCACGCAGTTCACACGCTCGATGAACTCCGTCACGAACTGGTCGAGCGAAAAGCTCTGCTGGTAGTGGGCCGGCGCCATAACTGTAGACAATCTACAGCCTTAGACGTAGACGGTCTACGGCTTGTTCCGAAGTCGGCAAAAGCGCTGGTAATCGAGCTGCTCGAGGGAACAGCTGGGCTTTTCGCGGTCAGCGAAGTGGGATGAACTCTCCGTCGTCGATCACCCGGTTCTTCACCTGGTAGAAGGTGACGCCGGAGATGGCGGGGACGACATTGGTGGTGGGGCCGACGACAGCCGCCGCCTGGTGAAAGCGGGTGCGGACTGCCGACGCGTAGTGGATGGACTCGCGCGTGTGAAAGTGGCCACCCAGCGCGAGAACCCAGTCACGCGTCTGGAGAATCGGCATGACTTCCTTGAAATTCGACACGACGTGCCTGAAGACGGTGCGGTCGCCGACCTTGATGAGAGTCGGCGCGGGACCGTCATCGCGATAACCATCCAAGGCTTCTACGGCGCTGACAAACGGAATGTGGTTGAACGTGACGACCGGCGTTCCGGCGGGCAGTCGTGCGAGATCCGCCCGCAACCAGGCGAGTTGTACGGGATCGATGTGGCCGTAGTACCAGAGATCGGCGATGTCAACTGAGTCCAAGCCTACGAAATGCACGTCACCGTAGGTAAACGAGTAGTAGTTCGGCCCGAGGCGCTGGCGGTACATGCCCTTGCCGTAGAGCGGATGTGATGCGACTGACGAGAGAAAGATGACGCTCGATGCCGAAGTTCTCGTGGTTACCCGGCACGCTCCACACCGGAACCGGAAACCGGCGCGTTTCCTCCGTGTAGAGGTCGTAGTAGCCTCGGGCCTCCTCTTCGCGGACGCGTAGCGCGTCGCGCACCAGGTCCCCCGTGACCAGAACGAAATCGGGACGACGGGCTTCGACGATCCCGCGAAGCTGCTGGAGGCGAGCAACGCTCTCCTTGCTGACGTGCGTGTCCGATGCATGGATAAAGTTGAATGTGCCTGAGCCCTGTCGGGCGGCCAGCGCAAAATCGGCGCGTGCGCCGGATGCTGGCGAAGGAGCCGTCTGCCAGAAGTGGCCGACGGACACAAAGCCGCTGGGCAGGCTGACGAAGACGACGCCGTACCCCGCACTTGGGAGAGTGTAAGTGCCGTCCGCGGCGGTCTGGACAATCTCGTGCTGGTTCGAGACCACCACCCCGCCGAGCCCCTGCTCGCCGGCATCGCGCCGCCCGTTCTTATTCGCGTCGTCGAAGACCACGCCGGCAACCGGCGTGGGCGCCTGGGCCTGCGGCGGCACGGCGACGAGCAGCAACAGGATCGCGGCGAGGCAGCAACGAACAGCTTCCATAGCGACCAAGATTACCGGATCGCCGACGCGTTACGCTGTCGGCTGCCGGTATCCGCTACAATTCCGCAAGATCATGAAGCTTCCATATCTGCTGATGGCTCTCGTCGCGCTCGTCATCCAGGATCCGTCGGCCGAAGGCAAACGATGGTGGAGCCACATCGAATTCCTGGCCAGCGACGAGCTCGAAGGGCGCAATGTGGGCACGCCCGGCCTCGAGAAGGCCGCCGCCTATGTCGAGGCACAGTTCAAGGACATTGGGTTGAAACCGGGGGGCCTCTCCGGATACCGCCAGCCGGTGAAGCTCGACTCACGTGTCCTGGTGCCGGAGCAATCGACGCTCGTGCTCGTTCGAAACGGGCAGGAGGAGCCACTGGCAGTGGGGGAGGACGCGTCGCTGAGCGCGCGCGGCGAACTGGATGGCTCGATCGAGGCGCCGATGGTCTTCATCGGTTACGGGCTGTCGATTCCCGAGGCAAAGTGGAACGAACTGGAGGGGCTGGACCTGCGCGGGAAGATCGCCGTGTACGTCAACGCACCCGCGCCGGTCGACGTGTCGGACAACGTGAGGTCGCACGTCAGCTCCGCCGGCGAGCGCTGGGCGGTGCTGAAACAGGCGGGGGCAATCGGAATCGCGACGCTGCCCAACCCGCGTCCACCCGCCGGGACGACCCCGGATGCCGCTGCGAATGCGCCAGGCGGCACCGGTTCAGGACGCGGCGCCGCGCAGGCTCCCCAACCCACGATCGTCCTCGCCGATCGTGATCTCCAGGAGCAGGCGGGACAACTCGTTTCAATCACGATTACCCGCCGGGGCGCCGAGAAGTTCCTCGCCGGCAGCGAACACACGATCGACGAGCTGAACCAACTCATCGCCGACAAGAAGCCACTGCCGCGCTTCGCGTTGGCGGGAACGCTTCGGGCTCACGCCACGGTGAAGCGCGACACGATCGAGTCTGCGAATATCATCGGCCTCTACGAAGGCTCGGATCCACAGCTGAGAACCGAGTACGTCGTCATGTCGGCGCACCTCGATCACGTCGGCATCGGCCGCGCCATCAATGGCGACAGCCTCTACAACGGCGCAATGGACGACGCCTCGGGCGTGGCGTCGTTGATCGAGGTCGCGCGGCTGCTGACTCAGTCTGGCTCACCGCCGAAACGGTCGATCGTGTTCGTTGCCGTGACCGCAGAGGAAAAGGGGCTGCTCGGATCGAAATACTTCGCTGCACGGCCGACCGTCGCATCTGACAGGATGGTCGCCAACATCAATCTGGACATGTTCCTTCCGCTCTATCCGCTGAAGGTCATCGAAGTGCAGGGGCTGACCGAATCGTCGCTCGGCGAGACCGTGGGCGCGGTTGCGAAGGAGCTGGGCGTGGATGTCCAGACCGATCGGGAGCCCGAGCAGAATCGCTTCATTCGGAGCGATCAGTACAGTTTCATCCGAAAGGGCGTTCCGTCGCTGGCGTTCAAGTTCGGCTACGAGTTCGGCTCCCCTGAGGAGAAGATTCGCCGCGACTGGGTTCGGGACGTCTATCACAAGCCGAACGACGACGCGAACCAGCCGGTCGACCTCGAGGCGGCAGTCAAGTTCAATCGGGTGATCCTGGGGCTACTGCAGCGCGTCGCGAACGACCAGGCGCGGCCGAGATGGAACGAGACCAGCTTCTTCAAGCGGTTCGCGAAATAGGAGAGCACGATTCCGCAACCGTGCGGTAGTCGGTTCGACGCTATCGTTGATAGGATTGCTTCGTGATACAGGATCTCGTCTACGCCTTTCGCAACCTCCGGCGACATCCACTTCTCGGCGCGATTGCGGTGCTGATCCTGGGCGTGGGCATCGGCGGCGCGACCGCTGTGTTCAGTGTGGTCGACGCCGTGCTGCTGCGGCCGCTGCCCTTCGACAGTCCCGACAGGCTCGTCCGGATTTTCGAGGTCACGCCTGATGGCGTCCCGTTCGCGTTCTCGGCGCAGAATTTTCTCGATCTCGAGGCAGGAACCAGAACACTCGAGCACGTCGCGGCATTTCGCGAAGGCGGAACGATGGTCCTGGCGGATGGCGGCGAGCCGCAGCGTGTCGTCGCTGTGCCTGCCAGCGCTTCGCTTTCAGACGCACTGAGAATCTCTCCCGCGCTTGGGCGATTCTTCAGCAAGGCGGAAGACCGACCCCAGGCGCCGGAACGTCCGGTCGTGCTCGGCGACGCCCTGTGGCGCGAGCGGTTTGGCGCCGATCCTTCAATCCTCGACCGCATCGTCCGGCTCGATGGCGAGTCCTTCAACGTCATCGGCGTGATGCCGCGCGGATTCGACTTTCCGGGCGGCGCCGGCGCGTGGATTCCGCTCCGCGCCGATCGTCAGCAAGACAGCGACGACAAGGACCTCGCCGTCATCGGCCGGCTTGCCCGAGGCGCTTCGCTGACCGGGCTGCGAGGTGAGCTGCGCGAGTTCGGCCGCGGTCTTTCGGAGACGCGTCCGGCGTCCAACCGCGGGTGGAGCGCCGGGGCGATGCTCTTCGACGAGTGGCTGGTCGCGCCGCGATTCCGGGACGCGGTGTGGATCCTCTTCGGCGCCGTCGGCCTGCTGCTCCTGCTCGCGTGTGCCAACGTGGCGAACCTGCTGGTCGCGCACGGCGCCACGCGACAGGGCGAAATGCGCATCCGTGCCGCGCTCGGCGCCGGACGGGCACGGATCGTCCGGCAGCTCTTCACCGAGGCGGCGGTGCTCGGCGTCGCGGGGCACAATCGCGGGTGTGCTGGTGGCGTCGTGGTGCATCGTGGCCGTGCACGCGCTCGGCGACGGCCGCGTGCCGCGTTTCGAACAGGTCCGTGTCGACCACGATAGTTCTCGTGTTTGCCTGCTTCGCCGGTATGGTGAGCTGCCTCGTCTTTGGCCTCGCTCCAGCAATTCATGCGGCTCGTGTCGACCTGCGGACGGGCATGGATGCTGGTCTGCGGCATACGGCCAGGGGACGCCACCTGCGCCACGCGCTCGTCGTTGCCGAAGTTGCCCTCGCGCTGCTCTTGCTCGTCGGCGCTGGCTTGCTGGCCAACAGCTTCGTGCGCCTCGTGCGCACTGATTCCGGGTTCGAACCCAACGGCGTGATTGCGATGTCGCTTGAAGTCTCGCCTGCCCGATATCCGGACGATCGGCTGGCGGGGTTCTACCGCGATCTGCTCGATAGCGTTCGCGGCGTGCCAGGAGTGACCAGTGCAGCGGCAACGTCGACCGACCCCTTCAGGCAGTTCGGCTTCAGCAACAACGTCACGCCGGAAGATCGCGCGGCCTCGGCACCGCCGAGCGGTCTCGTGCAGGCCGACTGGCGGAGCGTCACGCCAGGCTTCTTCGAGACCCTTCGCGTTCCCGTCATCGCGGGTCGCACCTTCGCCGAAAGCGATGCAGCGGGCGGCGAACGTGTGGTCGTCGTGAACCAGTCGCTTGCGCGCCAGCTCTGGCCCGGGAGCGATGCGGTTGGCAAGCGGATCTATTGGGGCGGCACGACCGGACGCACGCGAACGGTGATCGGCGTGACCGGTGACTTTCAAGACAAGCAGCTGGATGCCACAGCCGGGCCAATGCTGTTCGTGCCACACGCCCAGGTGGACGTTCCCGCGATGACGGTCCTGCTGCGAACGCCGCTCGATACCGCGGCCATCGCACCGGCGCTTCGGGCAGCTGTGCGCCGCCTCGATCCCGCACTTCCTGCGCCCGATGTCCATGAGGTCGACGCCAGCCGCTCGGCGGCTGCCGCAGGACCTCGCTTCAATACGGCGCTTCTCGGCGCCTTCGCGCTGATCGCATTCGTGCTTGCCGTGACTGGCGTGTACGCGATGCTGGCGTTCACTGCCGTCGAACGGCGGCGGGAGCTCGCGGTGAGGATCGCGCTCGGCGCGAGCGCTCGGGAAATCGTCCGGCTTCTCGTCGCAAGCGGGCTGACGCTTGCCGGTATCGGGATCGTGATCGGTCTCGCATTGGCCGCGGGCATCACGCGCGTCTTGCGATCATTGTTGTACGGGGTCGCGCCGACCGATCCATGGACCTTCGGCGGTGCTGCGTTCGCTCTGCTCGCGGCGGCGGTGGTCGCCTGCTACCTGCCTGCAAGACGCGCCGGCCGGCTGGATCCGATCACTGTCCTGCGCGACTGAACGTGCTTGCCACTGGGCCGGGTACTTTCACTTAACTCCTTCCGTTCCATCTATTTCTCCGGATCTGACGTGACTCCGATAGCCGATCGCGTCCAGGTTTTCGCGAGCACCACAACCATCGCAGGAACAGAAGCTCCACGGCGTGCCCGGGAAGTATTGCCAGGCGCCACCAGTTGATCGGTCCTATACTCGCCCGAAGGAAATGTCCAAAAGATGACGTTCTACGTGGTCGGCATCGGCGCATCGGCCGGTGGCCTCGAGGCCGTCATCGAACTGCTCGGTGCTCTTCCGGCCCGAACCGGCATCGCGTGCATCGTGGTTCAGCATCTCGACCCGCACCACGAAAGCCTGCTGCCCGAGATCCTGGCGAAGAAGGCAGCGGTTCCGGTGAGCGTGCCGCTCGACGCCGAGATCGTGCAGCCCGACCACGTCTACATCATCCCGCCAGATGCGACGCTCACGGTCGTCGAGGGTCGTTTTCATCTGACACAACGGCCACCATTCGAGCGTCACCTTCCCGTGGATGCGTTGTTCAGCTCGCTCGCCGTCGCTTATGGCGACCGCGCGATTGGTGTGGTGCTGTCCGGCGGCGATTCCGATGGTTCGCTCGGCATCCAGGCCATCAAGCACGATGGTGGGATCGTCTTCGCGCAGAGACCGGAGTCCGCGCGGTTCCCGAACATGCCTCGACACGCGATCGACACGGGCTGCGTCGATCACGTGCTGAGCCCGATCGAGATTGCCCACGAGCTCGAGCGTCTGAGCCAGGAATCCTCAATCCAAAGCGCAACACCGGAACCTCGCCTGGCGTCCATGCCCGACGCTGAAACCAGGGGAGACGAGGCACTCCTGAGATTCGTCTTTCGTCGACTCCGCGAGTCGCACGGCTTGGACTTTACGCACTACAAGCGCAGCACGCTGAGGCGACGTCTCGCACGGCGCATGACGCTGCGAAGGATCGAGAGTCTCGAGGAGTACTGCACCTTGCTCGACGGCGATCCGGAGGAGATGGCCGCGCTCCACCAGGATTTCCTGATCCGGGTCACCGAGTTCTTCCGCGATCCAGGTTCCTTCGAGGCGTTGCGGCGGGAGATATTCCCGGGCATCCGCGAGGTATGGGACGCGGGGCAGCCGATCAGGATCTGGGTGCCTGGCTGCTCGACTGGCGAAGAGGTGTACTCGATTGTCATCGAGCTCCTCGAGTTCCTCGGCGGTCGTGTCGTGGCCTCTGAGGCGCAGATCTTTGGAACAGACGTCAGCGAGGCTGCGCTCGAGAAGGCGAGGGCCGGAGTCTACTTGACCAACGTCATGCGAGACGTCTCGAGTGAGCGCCTTCAGCGTTTCTTCGAGAAGCACGATGATGGCTACCGCATCGTGAAAGAGGTCCGCGATTTGTGCGTCTTCGCGCGACAGGATGTGACGCGGGATCCGCCGTTCTCACGCCTGGATCTCGTGAGCTGCCGCAATCTGTTGATCTATCTCGACGAAGTCGCCCAGCGGCGAATGCTGCAGGCCTTCCACTTTGCGCTGCGGCCGCAAGGCACACTCATCATCGGTCCCGCTGAAAGCGTCGGCCAGTCGTCCGAGCTCTTCGAGCAGATCGACAAGCGCTATCGAATTTATCGGCGACGGCCGGGCTCAGGTGCGGGCACGACGGGGCAGGGCGGAACCGCACGCCACCCTGCGTACTTCAAGTCGCCGGCGGGCGGACAGGTCCATGTCGAGGCCGAGTCAATTTCGCGAGAGGCCGACCGGTGGCTGCTTGCGCACTTTGCTCCAGCGAGCATCCTGGTCGACGATGCGCTCAATATCCAGCAGTTTCGCGGCCGAACGGGGCCCTTCCTCGAGCCCGTCAGCGGCACACCGAGCCTCGACTTGCGACGCATCGTCCGACAGGAGCTGCTCGTCGAGATATTGCCGGCGATCCGAAAGGCCCTCGAAACGGGTTTGTCGGTGCGGCGCGACGCGCTGCATCTGGACGCTGAGCGTGACGTGAGCATCGAGGTCGTCCCGCTGGCGGGCCCGAATGCCGAGCGGTGTTTTCTGATTCTGCTCGCCGACGGGTCCTACCCCGCGAGAGGTGGCCGTCCGCCGTCGCCTCCTGTCGGCATTCTGGCGGAGCCCGAGAAGGACCGACGACTCGCTGAGCAACAGCGTGAGATCGAAACCATGCGCGACTACCTGCGCGCCGCGATCGAAGAGCACGGAGCTGTCCAGGAGGAACTGAAGGCAGCGCACGAAGAGATGCTCTCTGCCAACGAGGAGTACCAGAGCACGAACGAAGAGCTGGAGACCTCCAAGGAGGAATTGCAGTCGACCAACGAGGAACTCACGACGACGATCGAGGAACTGCGGACCCGGAACCGCGATCTCGGTATCCTCAATTCCGAGTTGGATCAGGCGCGGATAGTGTCAGACCGTGCATTGGCGTATGCCGACGGCATCATCGAAACGGTACGCTCCCCCCTTGCGGTCATCGATGGAGACCTCAAGATCAAGCGTGTGAACCGGGCATTTGCCTCGGACCTGGAGATTCGGCCCGAGGATGTCGAAGGCCTTTTCATTCACGACGTCGATGGTGGCCGGTGGAACATTCCCGAGCTGCGCCAGAGACTGAATGCGGTGATCCGCGACGATCATCCAATCGATAAGTGGGAGGTCACGCTGAATCTGCCCCTGGGCGGCCGTCGCGTGGTCACCTTGAACGCGCGGAGGATTCCGGGGGACCGGGAGCGCGAGCATCTCGTGCTTCTTGCCATTGACGACGTCACTGACCGCGCGAGCATCGCGGCCGACCTTCTCGCGAACAACCGGCGGAAGGACGAGTTCTTGTCGATGCTGTCCCACGAGTTGCGGCACCCGCTCACGCCGATCGTTCACGCCATTCACCTGCTGCGCCTTGCCGACATCGACCCCACGACCGCCGCGCTGTACGAGACGATCGATACGCAGACACACCGGCTCGTGCGTTTCGTGAACGAGCTGATGGACATCGCCCGCATCGGTCGAGGTCTTCTGGAGATCACGCGCGAGCCACTCGATCTCGTCGACGTCGTGCAGCAGGCCGTCGAATCGATCCGGCCGCTCGTCCAGCACCATGGCCATACGCTCACGCTCGCGCTTCCCAACCGGCCAATACTCGTCAACGGTGATGCGAGCCGGTTGAACCAGGTGGTCAGCAACCTGCTGGAGAATGCCACCAAGTACACCGAAACGGCCGGTCAGATCACGCTCACGCTCGAACAGCAGGGGGACGAAGCCGTGCTGAGCGTCCGCGACAACGGAGTCGGCATTGCCCAGGAGGAACTGGGACGGATCTTCGAGGTGTTCACGCAGGCCGACAGCACGCTCGGTAGGAAGGGCGGTGGACTGGGGCTGGGGCTCAGCGTCGTACAACGCGTGCTGGGACTCCACGGCGGTCGGATCGAGGCACGAAGCGCGGGCCTCGCCTCAGGGAGCGAGTTCATCGTCTGGTTGCCGACGGTTTCATTGAAGGAAGGGTCGGCTCCGCGTGCCCGCAGCCTGGCGAAGGCGTCATCCTCGCTCGCGGGGCCACACGCGAGAAAAAAGGTGCTCATCGTCGACGACCACGAGGAAATCACGACGTCCCTGAGGCGGCTGATTGGGCTCTGGGGACATGAGATCGCGGTCGCTGACGACGCCGCGAGCGCGCTGGCGCTCGCGGCGAGCCTTCCAGCCGGACTGCGCAATCGTGGACATCGGCCTGCCGGGTGTCTCCGGGTACGATCTCGCCCCGCGCCTGCGCAAGGAGCTTCCAGCCGGGGAGCTGTGCCTGATCGCATTTACCGGCCACGCAGACGACAGCGTTCGCGCGAAGTGCCGCGCCGCGGGGTTCGACGCGTGTGTAGTCAAACCGGGAGAGATCGACGAACTGGAGGGGCTTCTCCGAGGCGTCTCGGAAGCCCGATGACGCCTGTGCTATTGAGGCGAAGCTGGCAGCTGAACCGTTAGCGCAGCGCCTTCTGAATGCTCTCCGACATGCTCTGGGCTGGGTCTTTCCAGTACCTCATCATCACGAGCGGCGGGAGAAGAGCGAACCCGACAAGAAACGTCCACGCCGACGGCGAGGTGAGGTCTCCCAGAAGACCCGCGCCACACACGGCAAGAATCCAGAACAAAGCTATTGTGGCTTTTATGTATTTAGGTTGCATTGTTGAAGTCTACGGTTTGTCGCCCGACCGCGATGTTCCCGAGTGCACACCCGAACCGCAGTAGCCGCGGGTGTGCAAAACGAGACAGCGGCGTCACGCCATCACCGGTTCGCGCGGGCGAGTTCGCTCGGACCTCCATCGTCGTCCATGCGAACGAGATCCGCTGTGTCGGCGGCCTTCTGAACACGCCCCTCGACCACTTCATGAAGCGTTCGTGCACGAGTGCCGCCGGTCATGATGATTCCGGTGGGCCGGGCCGGCTGCTGATCGATGGCCGGTAACACTTCGACCGATCGGCGCGAGTGACGCAGCCACCTTGCTATCGCCGGTACCGTGCGCCCCACCACCGCAATCCCAAGCAGTGCGATCACCGACGGCATCAGCCGCGGCATTGTGGTCAGCGTCACCGCGCAGACGGCGACGGCCCACACTGGGATGACAAGCCCGCGATGGATCATGAACGCCATGTCTCAACCTTCTTTTTCTCGGCGACGACGTCGGGGACAGTGTGGGGACGCGGGCGCCTACGGCGTGTGCCCCGCGCGGTGCTCGGAGAGCCACTGCTCGCTCATCCAGCCGAGATTCCCGGAAGTCCCGCCCCCAGGCACTCCACGACGGAGGCTCCAGACCGCGGTCGCGGTGATCAGAACGGCGAAGATTACTACCATGTGAATATGCCGCAGGCTCGTGCCCGAGACGTATGAACGATTCTGTCGCTTCCGCTGGGGCCTGTCTGTGCGGTTATGCACAGAACAGGCGCGGCATCGAACGCGATGTCAACGATGCCCGTAGTGCAGTTTTGCACACCACGCGCAGAGGGCTGGGTCGTATAGTCGATGTGCAGAGTTTTCCAGAACTGAGCCACCTGCGACTCTAGGGTGCCCTTCCTGAAGGGTGTGCGCCGACGGCCCAAGTTTGGCCAGCTATCGGAGCGCACATGAACATCCCGCACGCACGCCGAAGAAATCACGGCGCGGGCGCGATCGTGGCGATCGCGGATGCCCACGCTACGCGGAGACGCCCGCGAGCGTGAGGTTCGGCCCTCTGGTGGCGCGATGAGCGCCTCTCTCAGACGGAGTACATGATGGCAAATCAGATTACATACGGCGATTCGTCGCGCCAGGCGATTCTGCGAGGGATCAACAGCCTGACGAATGCGGTGAAGGTGACACTCGGGCCCAAGGGACGCAACGTGATCCTCGACAAACCGTTCGGTTCTCCCACGATCACCAAGGACGGCGTCACGGTCGCGAAGGAGATCGAACTGAAGGATGCGATCGAGAACATGGGCGCCCAGATGGTGAAGGAAGTTGCAAGCAAGACGTCTGATGTCGCCGGCGACGGTACCACGACCGCCACCGTACTGGCGCAGGCGATCTATCGAGAAGGGGCCAGGAATGTGACGGCAGGAGCCGATCCCATGGCCATCAGGCGCGGCATTGAGAAGGCCGTGGCGGCGATCTCGGTCGAGCTGAAGCGGAGGTCGAAGCCCGTGACGGGACCCATGATCGCGCAGGTCGGCACGATTTCGGCGAACCATGATGAAACCATCGGGCGGATCATCGCCGAGGCGATGGACAAGGTCGGCAAGGATGGCGTCATCACGGTCGAAGAGGGCAAGACGCTCGACACGACGCTCGAGGTCGTCGAGGGGATGCAGTTCGACCGCGGCTATCTCTCGCCGTATTTCGTCACCGATCCCGAGCGTATGGAGGTGGTGCTCGACAACCCCTTCATCCTGATACACGAGCGGAAGATCAGCGCGATGAAGGATCTCTTGCCCGTGCTGGAGCTCGTCGCGCGCGCCGGCCGTCCGCTCCTCATCATCGCGGAGGACATTGACGGGGAGGCGCTCGCCACCATCGTGGTCAACAAACTGCGAGGGACGATTCAGGTTGCGGCGGTCAAGGCGCCGGGGTACGGCGATCGGCGGAAAGCCATGCTGGAAGACGTGGCGGTTCTGACGAACGGCCGCGCCGTCACCGAGGATCTTGGCATCAGGATCGAGTCACTCACGCTGGAGGACCTCGGCCAGGCCAAGAAGGTGACGGTCGACAAAGATACGACCACCATCATCGAGGGCGCTGGTGGCCCGACGGCCATCGAGGGACGCATCAAGCAGCTGCGGGCTCAGATCGAAGACACGACCTCCGACTACGACCGCGAGAAGCTGCAGGAGCGACTCGCCAAACTGGTCGGCGGAGTGGCGATCATCAAAGTCGGAGCGGCGACCGAGACCGAGATGAAGGAAAAGAAAGCGCGCGTCGAGGACGCGATGCACGCGACGAAGGCGGCGGTCGAAGAGGGTGTCGTGGCGGGTGGGGGCGTCGCCCTGCTGCGCGCGTCCAAGGTCTTGAAGAACCTGGAAGCTGTTGCCGACGAGCGAGTCGGCGTCAACATCATCCTCCGGGCGATCGAGGAACCGATGCGATGGATCGCAACGAACGCTGGTCACGAAGCCTCCATAGTCGTCCAGCGCGTCCAGGAGATGACGGATGACGAGGGCTTCAACGCGGAGACCGAGCGGTACGAGAACCTCGTGCAGGCTGGTGTGATCGACCCGACCAAGGTGGTTCGCTCCGCCATACAGAACGCCGCGTCAATCGCGTCGCTGTTGTTGACAACCGAAGCTGTCATCTCGCAGATCCCCGAACAGAATGGCGCCAAGCCATGAGAAGCAGATGCTCGGCGCTCATGAAGGATCGCGCGGTAGATCGGATGCAGTCACGCTCGTCCTGCAAGTCACACTGGAGTCCATCATGAACAGTGCACGAACGCTCGCCGTTGTGGCGGTCGGTTTCATCGTCAGTGGGTATCCGGCATCCGCTCAGGATCTGTCCCGCTATCGTGCCTACGCCCTCGAAAGCAGCCTCGACAGCGTGATCGCGGCCAGTGGGGCACGCGTCGGCGATGCGAAGAGCCTCCACGAGCGACCGGCAAGAATTCAGGAACTGGAGTGGCGCGCGCCGTACGGGAGCTCCGGTAGCGAGCTGGCCGATCCGGTGCGAACCATAGTATTCACGTTTTACAACGACGCGTTGTATCAGGTCGTCGTCAGCTACGATCGCGACCGAACGGAGGGCCTGACGAACAAGGACATCATCGAGTCTCTTTCGGCCACCTACGGCGTGCCGCTGGTCAGGTCAGCTGGGACTCGAATCAGCCGCCCGGCGGCAGCACTCCCCGATACCATCGTGCTCGCGCAGTGGGAGAACGCCGCATCATCGCTGACGCTCGTACGGGGCGCGTACACGCCTGACTTTCAACTGATCCTGAACTCAAAGCCACTGAGCACGACTGCCCGAAGCGCGATCCGAGAGGCAGTCAGGTTGGATGGGCTCGAAGCGCCACGCCGCGAGTTGGAACAACGCAAGAAAGAAGTCACCGACGCCAGCGACGCTCGCGATAAGACGCGCACAACAAACAAGGCAGCATTCCGCCCATAGCACGCGCGGGTGCGACTTGCGACGTTCCGGTTTTCGTGTCACGCTGAACCAGGTCGGGCTCTGAGTTCGGTCGCAATCTCCGGTGTCAGCGACCCGCCCGGCTCGGCAGGGTAAAGAAATGAGTAGGTCCAAGCGCGTCGCACCGATAAAGCCCGTCGACGCCATCGATTGGACCGGTGTGCGTTTTCAGCGGATCGCAGCACGAGGCCGGGGCGACGGTTTTTGCTCAGGGCGATCCGGCGACGAGCGTCATGTACGTCGAGCAAGGCACAGTGCAGCTTTCCGTGTTGTCACACACCGGAAAAGAGGCGGTGATCGCTGTACTGGACGTTGGGCAATTCTTCGGTGAGGGATGTCTCGTTGGACAGCTCCAGCGGATGGCGACGGCTTCGGCCATGGCTGCCTGCACGATCGTCGTTGTCGAGAAGCAGGACATGGTGCGGCAGCTCCACGCGCAGCCAGCCTTCGCTGATCGGTTCCTTACCCACATGCTGACGAGGAACATCCGCGTCGAAGAAGACCTTATCGACCAGCTCTTCAACTCCAGCGAGAAGCGACTTGCGCGCACACTCTTGCTGCTGGCGCGTTACGGTGAACCCGAGGTGTCTCACCGCGCGTTGCCGAGAGTGTCACAGGAAACGTTAGCCGAGATGGTTGGGACCACCCGCTCGCGCGTGAACTACTTCATGAACAAGTTTCGCAAGCTCGGATTCATTGAGTACAACGGCGTGTTGAAGATCAACAATTCCCTCCTCAGCGTCGTCCTGCGCGACTGATCACTTGGCGTGGCAGACGCGGTGCCAGCCAGCGATAGCGGCGAACTCAACAATACGGGTAGAGCCCATTCCAGCCAAATAGCTCGGAGCCTCGTGGTGCCACCACCGGCCCAACCGGGTCGGGAAGGTCCTGCCGCTGGTGTGCACTTCGGAACAGCGAAGATCGGGTCGACAGGCCGCAGACTTCCACGAGGTGCTCCGATGACGACTCTGATTGCTCTGGTTCCGGATTCTGAAGCGGACGTCCGATGGCGGGAGTGGCAGGCCCGAGGGGCTGAAAGCGACCGACGAACAGCCACCAGGATGCGGACATTGGTGCTGCTCATCGCGGCCGCCCTTGTGATTTGGCTGTCCGTTCACCTCACGTGAGGGACGGGAGGCGCGAAAGCGAGCTTTCCGACGCGTCAATTGCTGACCAGATCACCCCGCCGACTAAGAAATAGAGGCCATCTCACCGAACGCGAGCCCCGAAAGAACCGTGAAAACGGTCTGGCTTGCAGTACCATTTCGCACACCATGAAACCGCTCAGGTCGATAGACTTCGTGTTTCCACGCTTATGACTGTTCATTTGGTAAATCCGAGTCACCTGTCATTCGGCATCGGGGTGATTACCCCCCGGTGGCTGTTCGTCCTCGCTGCGGCGACGCCGGGGACGTTTGGATGCCCGCGCATCACCGACGAAACCCTCGAGGCCTTCGACGCGAGCACGGTCGAACCCGGCGATATCGTCGGGGTGGGCATCCATACCGGCAACGCCCTTCGAGGATACGAAATCGGCACTCAGGCGAGGGCTCGAGGGGCGACCGTGATCTTCGGCGGCGTTCACGCCACGCTGTATCCCGACGAAGCGCTCAGTCTGGGCGGCGCCCACGCGGTTGTCAAAGGCGATGGTGACGTGGCCTGGCCGCTCGTGCTTGGAGACGTGCAGCGCGGCACGTTGCAGTCAGTCTATGAGGCGGGGCGCGTCGATGCCGATCGATTCGTCTCAGCGCGCTGGGACCTGCTACCGCAGGGCCGCTACATGTGGGGCTCGGTCCAGACGGTGCGGGGTTGTCCGAAGCATTGCTCCTTCTGCTCGGTCTGGCGCACCGACGGCCAGGCGCCTCGCCAGCGTCACACGGACGTCGTCGTGGAAGAAATCCTGGACCTCCGTCGACGAGGCTTCCGGTTCGTGGCGCTGGCGGACGACAACTTTTACCCGGTGACGTTGGCGGACCTCGCCATGGCGGAGCGTCAACGGAATGTGGCGCGTCTCGAGCAACTGCGGGCGCATGCGCGCGGAGCGGTTCGAACTGATGGAGCGACTCGCGCACCTGCCATCAGACATGGTGTTTTTCACCCAGATCACGATGGAGGCGGCCGAAGATCCCGAATTCCTGACCGCCATGCGGCGCGCGAACATCAAGGGCGCGCTGGTGGGCATCGAGGCCGTCACGCCCGAAGGCCTCAAGGACGTGTACAAGGACTTCAACGACGTGGGCGAGGCCCTGGTCGACCGCCTGCGCTCGTTTCGCGATCACGGCGTGTATGTCCTTGGCTCGTTCATCTTCGGGCTGCCGAGCGATCGGCCATCCACATTCGCGGCGACGGCGGACATTTCGAATCGCGCAGGGCTGGCCTTTGCGCAGTTCGTCATGCTCACGCCCTATCCAGGCACCGTCGACTTCGCCGCCTGGGAGAAGAATCTGGGGAGTGATGCGCCTCAAATCGGAAGCATCCCGATCACACGCCACTGGTTGATTCCGCAGGACCAGCGCCCCAAGGTGTACATGCCACATCCCGTGATGGCTTCGGACGAGATTCGCGAGAGGACACAGGCCGTCTGGGATCAGTTTTACAGCCTGCGGCGCATCTGGACGCGATCGCGGTGTACTCCGACGTTACGAGCGCGGCTCGCCTTCGTGTTGATCTCGAAACTGTATCGGCAGATGTATGCGAACACCGGGATCGCGACCGACAGCGCGCGTGTGAGCCGCGCAAACCGGTGGGCACGCCTGATCGCCAAGCCGTGTCGGCATCTGTTCACGGCCAGTCCCCTGCCTGCCCTCGAAGACCCTGGTCGTGTCCTGGGTCCGTGACCTGAGCGGCCATCCATGTAGGCGCCGCCGGAGGGATGATGCTGTACGAATTCGTCGCCATGCATCGCGAAGACATTGTGGCGCGTGCGAGGGACCGGGTTCACGGTCGATCGTGGCCGTCGGTCTCGAGCCGGGAGATCGAGTATGGCGTGCCGCTCTTCCTGACGCAGCTGTCTGAAACCCTGCGGTTGGAGGCAACGGCGGCACCCTTCTCGGGCGACGCGATCGGCTTCACCGCCGCGCGGCACGGCGCCGAGTTGTTAGCGGCGGGCTTCAACGTGGCGCAGGTCGTTCACGACTACGGTGACATCTGCCAGGTCATCACCGAGATCGCGGTCGAGCAACACGCGCCGATCACCGTCGAAGAATTTCATACGTTGAACCGATGCCTCGACGCGGCGATCGCTGAAGCAGTGACAGAGCACACGCGGCTCACGACACAGCGGCGGTCCGAGCAGGAAGTCGAGCATCGTGGACACGCGGCTCACGAGCTTCGGGACCTCCTCAATGGTGCGCTCCTCGCCTTCCACGCACTGAAGCGCGGAACGGTCGCGATCAATGGCAATACCGGAGCGGTGCTGGGTCGCAGCTTGACGAGTCTCCAGGATCTCATCGAGCGCACGCTCTCGGAGGTCCGGCTTGCCGCCGGGATGCAACGACGTGAGCGACTCAGCGTGACGACGTTCGTTGACGAAATCGCGGCGACTGGGGTCCTTCACTCAGAATACCGCGGCATCCGGTTCAGAGTGGTGCCGGTCGATCCCGCGTTGGCCATTGACGGCGATCCGCAGTTGCTCACCTCGGCCGTGATGAACCTGTTGCACAACGCGTTCAAGAACACGCCGGCTGGTGGCACGGTGATCCTCAGGGCGAATGCAAAAGGCGAACGCCTGCTGGTCGAGATCCAGGACGAATGCGGAGGCATTCCGGAGAGCACGAGGAACCTGTTCCAACCCTTCGGCGATCGACGCGGCGGTGATCGCTCCGGTCTCGGCCTCGGGCTCTCGATCGCACGACAGGCCGTGCGAGCGCACGGCGGTGACATCCGTATCCGCAATATGCCCGGCGAGGGCTGCGTCTTCACGATTGACGTGCCGTTGGCTGCAGAAACCGTGAGCCTTCCGCAATCACCCTAGGCCCGCTGTTCAGCGGCCGACTTCAGCCGGCGGGCGCGCCGAGGCAAGCTGAAAGTGTCCGGGGTTCTCACTGCAGATCCAGCCGCGGTCCCCGTCGGCCCGCATCGTCGATGATGTCTGGGCCAGCGGTTCCCGACTGAACTGCATCGTGCCCGAACATTCAGCGTGCGTGCATGGTTTGCGGTCGCCTCGGGCGGATGCCATGTGTTGCCTCCCATCGAGCCTTGGCTCTGCCCCATCTTCGCAAATCACGCCGGGCTTGTCTGTGCGGTTGTGAACAATCTCCGGCGTTCAAACAACACCAGGTCCAGTTCCGCTTGGAGCCGCGCGGCCACAAAGGCCTGTCGATGTCCTATTAGAGACATCGCTCCGGCAACCCACTTGGTACGCTGAGTCAGGTCAGAAGAACAGGCATCCCATGGCGAACGAACGCATTCCTCCGGAGGACGAATCTCCGCTGCGCCACGCGACACCGAAGGTCGACAAGGGCGGGGAAGATTCCAGGGACGAGCGCCCGTCTGCGGAGGCGAAGGTCGTCTCGGCGGAGGCCGCCAGGAACGAGGCGGAGCAGCTCAGACGGCTCGCTGAGGAAACACGCGAAGTCCGCGACGAGCATCGCGAGGCGGCTGAAGTGCTCCGCCACGAGCGAGAACAGCTACGGGGAGCTGCCGAGACGGCGCGAGCCGCCAGCGAAGACGCGCGGCTCGCGGCCGAGAGCGCACGTCATGCCGTGGTGGATTCGGTGCGCGCGACCGCCGAGAGTCTGAAGACAACGCTCGAACAGATGACGGTGGTCGAGGAGATGCGCCAGACGCTTCGTGACATGCGTGACACGAAGAAGGGCGATTCCAATTAAAGGAGTGCGAGCGCTCGCCGAAGACCGGCGTTGCCGTATGACGGCGCCGGATCAGAAATGGATCGAGAGGCTGATCCCCTTCACGTTCCTCGCGAGCCGTGGCGCAAGGTTCACACGTCGCGTGCGGGTACCCGGGGCTGTAGCCGTCGATTGTGAATGGCGCACCGCATCGATCGCAGCGCCGACGCCGGCTCCCACGCCCGCGCCGACCACACCGAACGTGAGAGGCACGTAGAAACCCGAGCATTCGGAACAGTCCGAGATCGCGTGACCGATCACGGCGCCCAGCACCGCGCCGACGCCGGCGCCGATGAGCACGCCATTCCACAGCGAGTCGCTCCGTCGCTTGTGACTCGTTGGCGATTCGCGGGCAAATGAAACCAGGGGTGCATCACACGCATCAGCGGTCAGCGCCGGGCGTATGGCCTTCACATCCGTCGCGCCGGAAGTTATTACTTCCGGGCACGCTCCTGCAGCTGCCGGCAGGAGGACGAAAGCGAAAGCCAATAACATCTGGAGAAGTCTAGACGTCTGCACACCAGGGTAGGACGCTCGATCGATTTCCCTTTCGCGAGATCTCGTCGTGACGCCCTCAACGCCCCTTGAGCGCATTACGCAGGTTGTCGGCCAGCGATCCAAGCGAGGTCGTTGGTGCGGCATCCGGCCTTGCAGCGTATTCGCGTAGTTCCGCCTGCTCGCGGTGTTGCGCAACCGCCTTCCTGCTGAGTCGAATGCGGCGTCCTGTGGGATCGACTTCGAGTACAGCGACCTCCACCTCGCTGCCGATCGGGAACGCCTTCATCATGTCCGTGTCGCGATCCACGCCGGTCTCGGCGAACGGTATCAAGCCGGTGCGTCCTGGCGACAGGAACACGAACACGCCGAACTTCTCATGACGTTCGACCTTGCCAGTCACGATCGCGCCAGGCTCGATCGCGCCCTGCGCCGACCGGGCCCGCGAAGATCCTTCATCGACGAGCGCGATGCCGATGCGCTTCTGCGCGATATCGATGCTCAGGATCTCGAACGACCCGGTTGAGCCCACAGCCACCGATTTCGCCCATCCTCCGGGGCGACCGGTCGGGGCAAACGTGGAAGCGTGCGCCAGGCCTTCGATACCAGGCTCCAGCTCCACGAACGCGCCGAAGTCGGCCACGCGCGTGACGCGCCCCGTGCGCACCTGGCCAACCTCATAGGAGGTGGCCACCGCGGTCCACGGATCGCTCTGGAGCTGCTTCAGCCCGAGCGAGATCTTCTCCGTCGCATCGTCAACACGCAGCACCTTCACGGTGATGTGGTCGCCGGGTGCGACGATTTCATTGGGGTTGGTGACACGCGACCAGCTCATTTCGGACACATGGAGCAGGCCCTGGATGCCGCCGCCAAGATCCACGAATGCGCCGAACTCCTGCACCGATGCGACCCGTCCGCTGAGCACTGCGCCGGGCACGATCGACTTGCGCACCTCCACGGCATTGGCGCGCTGCTCCGCCTCGAGGTGCTTACGCCTGGAGACGACGACATTCTTCCCGCCGTCCTTGTACTCGATGATGCGGAACGCGTAGACCTGCCCTTCGTGCACCGCCGGGTCCGCGGTGCGGACGATGTCGATCTGCGAGAGCGGACAGAACGCGCGCTCGCGAGCGAGGCGCACTTCGTAGCCGCCCTTCACGGCTTGCACCACTTTGCCTTCCACGGCGAGCCCGGCCTGGAACGCGTCCTCGAGTTCCCGCTGCGTGGCCGCATTCCGCACGCCCCTGCGCGAGAGCACGATGCCGCCGCCGGTCGAAACGACCATCGCCTGGATGCGATCGCCGACCGACACCTCGACGTTGCCGTCAGCATCCTTCAGTTCCGCAAGGTCGATCTCGGCCTCGCCTTTGCCGCCCACGTTGACGAAGGCCACATCAGAGCCCAACGCGACGATGGTGCCCTCGATGGTCTGACCCCGCTGGAACTGCTGCGCCTTGACCGACGCTTCGAACATCGCCGCGAAATCTTCTTCTTGCTCGCTCACTGGGTACTCCTGGGAACAGGGGAAGCTAGCAATTATATGCGCCTACCCAGACGATGGCGTCCGATCGACAATGGCAACTTGGGTGGTCCCGACGCTTACATTCGCTGACCGAAGGATGGTTTCACAATGGTTAAAGTTGCACTGCTCGCTCGACTCCAAGCCAAGCCTGGAAAAGAAGCCGAGGTCGCCCAGCTGCTGACGAGCGCGCTGCCGCTCGCCAATGCTGAGTCCGCTACCACGGTATGGTTTGCATTGAAACTGGGGCCGTCGACCTTTGGAATCTTCGACGCGTTTGCCGACGACGCGGGCCGGCAGGCGCATCTTGCCGGGCAGATCGCCGCCGCCCTGATGGCGAAAGCGCCTGAGCTGCTGGCTCAACCACCGACAATCGAGCCAGCCGATGTGTTGGCGGCGAAGTTGTAGAAGGAGTGCCGGTGTGAGTGATCCCGATCGTTCTGAATCGGTCGACGACGGCGGTGCGACCACGCGCGTGAGCCGCAGGCGTTTCAACACCACGATGGCCGCTGGCGGCGTTTTCACGGCCGCCAATCAATTGTTCGGTGTGGCAGCGGACTTGCCGGCGCCGCAAGCCCGGTCGATCGGAGCTGTGCGAGATGAGCGCCGTCGAATTGGCCGCGCGGCTCGCCCGGAAGCAGGTGTCAGCGCGGGAAGTGATGACGGCACACCTCGCGCAGATCGCACGTCTGAATCCGCAGGTGAACGCCATCGTCACGCTCGTCGCCGAACAGGCGATGCAAGGTGCAGCCAAGGCAGACGAGGCGATCATGGGTCGCAATCCTGTCGGCGCGTTGCACGGACTGCCGGTCGCGCACAAAGACCTCGTGGACACGGCGGGAATCCGTACGACTCGCGGATCGCCGTTCTACCGCGACCACGTGCCTTCGCTCGACGCGCTCATCGTGACGAAGATTCGCGCAGCCGGTGCGATCACCGTGGGCAAGACGAACACGCCCGAGTTTGGGGCTGGGTCACAGACCTTCAATACCGTATTCGGTGCCACCCGCAATCCCTATGGCGTGACGAAAACGTGCGGGGGCAGCAGCGGCGGCGCCGCCAGCGCCGTGGCGGCACGGATGTTACCGATCGCCGACGGGAGCGATACCGGGGGCTCGCTTCGCAATCCCGCCGCGTTCTGCAACGTCGTCGGACTCCGCCCGTCGCCCGGGCGTGTCGTCAGTGAGTCCACCTCGTGGTCGCCGCTCTCGGTGTCAGGACCGATTGCGCGGACGGTGGCTGATGTCGCGCTGTTTCTCAGTGCTATTTCAGGACCGAACGTCTGTAATCCGCTGTCAATCCACGAAGACCCTTCACGTTTTCGGGCACCACTCGGAAGGGACTTCAAGGGCGTTCGGGTCGCCTGGTGGCGAGGCCTGGGCGGGATTCCCTTCGAGTCGGAGATCCGACGAGTCGTGGACGCCAATCGGCGGGTCTTCGAAGATCTGGGTTGCATCGTCGAAGAAGCGGAGCCTGACTTCACGGGTATTGACGAGGCGTTTCAGCTTCTTCGCTATGCTGCCAATCATCCCCGCTATGCGCCACTCGTCCAGCAACGACCGGAGTGGGTGAAGGACACGATCAAGTTCGAAGTGGCGCAGGCGGAGCGGGCAAGCGCGGCGGATGTCGGTCGAGCGCAGGCGCGTCAGGCACGCATGTACGACCAGAGCCGCCAGTTCTTCGAGCGGTACGAATACTTCATCCTTCCCGTGACACAAGTTGAACCCTTCGACGTGAACACGCCGTATCCAACCGAGATCGCGGGTACGGCGATGACGACGTACATCGACTGGATGCGGTCGTGCTGGTACGTGACCATGATGTCGAATCCAGCGATATCGGTGCCCGCGGGGTTCTCCGCAACCGGGCTGCCTGTCGGATTGCAGATCGTTGGCCGCCATCGAGACGAGTGGAGCCTCCTGCAGCTAGCCTCTGCGTTCGAGCAGGCCACTCGTCACGGAGTTCGACGCCCGTCGCTGCTCGATTAGTGGAGCGGCGGGATGTGCCGCGGGCTCGAGGGCGAAACCGAAACGATTTGTCTCGACCCGATGCGAGGAAACGTCCGACGTGTGCCGTCGCCGATGAGATCGAATGCGCTCTTCCAGCCGACAGAAGGGCTCTGTGCGCTTGACCGTCGTCCCAATTCGTGGATAAGATCGCGCCTCAATCAACGGGATCTCGGGCATTCCCTTGCGACGAATTCTTTGGGGGGCGAGGATGTGGCATCACTCTGCCATCGCGGACTCGCGGCCTGGACAACCGGCTTCCAGCGCCCCGGAGTCCTAGCCATTGGGCCAAATCTTTCCCCCTTGGTGGAACAAGCTCCCGATCGTGGCCGCCCTCGCGGGCAGCCTCGGCCCAACTCTCGCGGTCGCGGGCGTCTGGTACTTTTTTTCTCCGTGGTACACAGACGTGGGCTACCGTCCCGTTCAGCCAGTCCCGTACAGCCACAAGCTCCACGTCGGCGAACTCGGTCTCGATTGCCGGTACTGTCACGCCTCGGTTGAGATTTCTTCGGTCGCGAACGTTCCACCCACCCAGACCTGCATGAACTGCCATCAGGTTGTGAAGAGGGACAGCGAGTTGCTCGCACCCATTCGGGCAAGCGTCGCCAGCGGCCACCCGATGCGCTGGATTCGCGTCCACAAGCTTCCCGACTACGCCTATTTCGCGCACAACGCGCACGTGGCGGCAGGAATCGGCTGCGTCACCTGCCACGGCCGCATCGACGAGATGGAAACCGTCACCCAGATGACGCCTCTCAGCATGAGCTGGTGCCTCGACTGCCACCGCAACCCCGGTCCCAACAGACGCCCGATCTCGGAGGTCACCAACATGAAGTGGGCGCCTCCTCGGGACGTCGCGACGCTCGCGGCACAGCTCGACCGCGAACGACCGGTCAATCCGCCCACTGACTGTTCGGGGTGCCACCGGTGACACGGACATACTGGCGAAGTCTCGCGCAGCTCGAAGAGCACCCTGAATCCCGCGCCTTTCTCGAGCGGGAGTTCCCGGAGGGAGCCTCGGAGCTTCCCGAGGGGATCACCCGGCGCGACATGATGATGCTCCTCGGCGCCTCGCTGTCGCTCGCGGGGCTCGCGGGATGCCGGCGCCCCGTCGAAGAGATTGTTCCGTATGTCACCGCTCCCGAGGAGATCGTCCCTGGGGTCCCGCGCTACTACGCGACGACGATGCCGTTCCGCCGGAGCGCTTACGGCCTGATCGTCGAGAGCCACGAAGGACGGCCGACCAAGATCGAGGGGAACCCCGGTCACCCCGCGACGCTCGGGGCGTCGAGCGCGCGGATCCAGGCGTCCGTGCTCGGTCTGTACGATCCCGATCGCTCGCAAACGGTCAGGCTGAAAGGGGAGGCGAAGTCCTGGAACGATTTCGTGACGGCCTGGGGGCAGCTATCCAAGGCTCATGCCGCGGATGGTGGTGCCGGACTTGCGGTCCTCTCCGAGTCCTTCTCCTCCCCCACGCTGGCGCGCCTGACATCCGAGCTCCGCGCCCGCTTTCCGCGGGCGACCTGGGCGACCTACGAGGCGGTCAGCGACGAGAACCGGCTCGCGGGGCTTCGGTCCGTCACGGGACGCGACCTCGACCTCATGCTTCGGATCGATCAAGCGTCCGTCATCCTCGCGCTTGACGCCGACCCGCTCCTGACCGACCCGGAGATGATCCGTCACACGCGCGGCTTCGCGGCCGGAAGGCGTGCGGGAGCCTCGGGTGGCGCGATGAATCGACTCTACTCTGTTGAGGGGGTCTACTCGTTGACGGGAGCCATGGCGGATCATCGGCTCCGTCTCGAGAGCCGGCAGATCGCGCCATTCCTCGCGGCCCTCGCTGCGCGCATTGTTCCGCCGACGGCCGGTGGTGCAAGCCTGGCAGGTGCCGGCGTCCCGGGTGTCGACCCGCGTTGGATCGACGCCCTTGCCAAGGATCTTCTGGCGAACCGCAGCAAGGGGTTAATCGTGGCCGGGGAGCGTCAGCCCGCGGCCGTTCACGCCGCGGTTTGCGCACTGAATACCTATCTCGGCAACAACGGCAGCACGGTCACCTACTACGAGACGAAGGACGCGGCGCTCCCGAGTGTGAGCTCGTTAGCCTCGCTCGTCTCGGCGATGCAGGGGGGCGCGATCCGGACGCTCGTTGTCCTGGGGGGCAACCCTGTGTTCGATGCCCCCGCCGATCTCGACTTCGCCTCCGCCATGGCGAAGGTCCCCGACTCGATCGCACTCGGGCACTCGGTCGACGAAACATCCTCCAAGGCGACCTGGCACGTTCCCCGCGCGCATTACCTCGAGTCGTGGGGAGACGCGCGCGCGGTTGGAGGGACGCTCAGCGTCGTCCAGCCGCTGATTCTTCCCCTGTTCGGCGGACGAACACCCGTCGAAGTGCTGGGGTTGATGGTCGGTGACAAGGATCGTCCCGGCTACGACATCGTGCAGGAGACCTGGAAACCGATCCTGGCCGAGGCCGAGTTCGAAAAGAAGTGGAACCGCGTGCTGCACGACGGGCTGCTTGCCGGCAGCGAGCTTCCCGAAGTCGTTCCCAAGCTCGCGGCGGAGCCATTTGCGGATCTGGCGCGCGCGATCGGTGCCGGCGCGGCCGGTTCCCCACGGGCGGATGCCGGATTTGCGGGTGGCCTGGAGGTCGTCTTCCTCCCCTCTCCCGCGCTTCACGATGGCCGATTCGCGAACGACGGGTGGCTGCAGGAGCTTCCCGATCCCCTTACCAAGCTCACTTGGGACAACCCCGCACTCCTGAGCCCGAAGACCGCCGAGACGCTCGGTCTTGCGAGCGGGGATGTGGTCCGTCTCGATCATGCAGGCCGATCGCTCGAGCTCCCGGTCTGGCTGCTGCCCGGAATGACGGACGGCGTGGTCGCCTTGACGCTCGGCTATGGCCGTTCGCACGCGGGTCGGATCGGCTCCGGGGTCGGGTTCGACACGTTCAAAGTCCGAAGCTCAAAGACACCTGGCTTCGACAGCGGGGTCAAACTCACCAAGCTCGCGCGCACTTACCCGCTCTCGGCGACCCAGGAGCACGGCAGCATGGAAGGGCGTCCCGTCGTGCGCGAGTCGACCGTGACCGCGCTTCTTTCTCAGTCGCGCGCGAAGCCGGCTGCCGGGGCCGGAAACATCCGAGAGCGCGCATGCGGGGGAATCTCCACAAGCCCCGAAAGCGGGAATCCCCAGCGCACTCGGCGTATTCCCGGAGGACCCGCATCACTTCTCACTCTGGAAGGAGCACACCTACGATCAGGGTCACCAGTGGGGGATGACGATCGACCTGAACGCGTGCATCGGGTGCAACGCGTGCATGGTCGCCTGCCAGAGCGAGAACAACGTGCCGGTCGTCGGCAAGAACCAGGTCGCGAAGGGCCGTGAGATGCACTGGATCAGGGTCGACCGGTACTTCTCGGGCGAGCCCGCCGGCAACCCGGAGATCGTCTTCCAGCCTGTTCCCTGCATGCACTGCGAGGACGCTCCCTGCGAGCAGGTCTGCCCCGTGGCAGCCACCGTCCACGACGCACAGGGTCTCAACGTGATGGTCTACAACCGGTGCATCGGGACGCGCTACTGTTCGAACAACTGTCCGTACAAGGTGCGCCGCTTCAATTTCTTCAACTTCACCAAGGACACGCCCGACATCCTCAAGCTCGCGATGAACCCGGACGTCACGGTCCGCGCGAGGGGCGTGATGGAGAAGTGCACCTACTGCACGCAGCGGATCAATCGGGTGAGGATCGATGCGCGGCTCGCCGGACGCGAGATTCGTGACGGCGACATCAAGACAGCGTGCCAGCAGGCCTGCCCTGCTTCGGCAATCGAGTTCGGAGATATTCGGGACCGATCGAGCCGGGTCGTGGCGGCGAAAAGCGACCCGCGGAATTACGCGCTCCTCGAAGAGCTGAACACCAAGCCGCGGACGACGTATCTGGCCAAAGTGCGCAACCCGAATCCGGACCTCGAGCCTTCGACAAGCTCAGGGTCGGCCGCGCCGCATTCGGCGAACCCGGCGGGGCCCGGCGCTGCGGCGAGTCACGAAACGGGGCCGGTTGCATGAACTCCCGCACACGGCGTGTGGTGGGCGTGCTCGCGCTCGTTGCAGTCGTTCCCCTCGCCGGCTGCGCGCGCGGCTGCACGTCGAGCCGCCCGCCCATCCATCTCAATCCGAGCATGGACGACCAGCCGAAGGTGACCGCCCAGACGGCCAGCACGTTTTTCTACGACGGCTCGTCCATGCGCCAGCCCGTTCCGGGAACGGTCGCGATCGGCGGACTGAAAGAGGACGCGGCCTTCTTCACGGGCAAGGGAGCGGACGGGCAGTTCGTTGCGAGGATCCCCGTGGCCCTCGACGAGGCGGGTCTCGAGCGCGGCCGCCAGCGCTACGTGATCTATTGCCAGCCTTGCCACGACGCTCGCGGGGACGGCAAGGGGATCCTGTTCCAGCGCGGCAGCGTCCCCACGGCCTCCTTCCACCAGGAGCTGATCCTGAAGTACCCGGACGGGCAGATCTTCGACGTCATCACGAACGGCAAGGGGCTGATGGCTGGGTACCGCTGGCCGATCCCTCCCGCGGACCGCTGGGCGATCATCGGCTACGTGCGAGAGCTCCAGCGCAAGCGGGCGGCAAGCGCCACGGCCGCCCCCGCCTCCGCCGAGGCTACGGCGGGCAAGCCCGCGGGCGTCAAATGAGGAAGGCGCTGCGATGAACGGCCTGATGAATCGCAAACTGCTGATCCTTCTCGGCCCCGTCCTCGCGCTCGTGATGTTCGGCGCGACGGTGAAGATGGCGTCGACGCTGATGAGCCGTGAGTACAGGGACCCCTACCGCGTCCCGGTCGCGGCCGCTGACCCGACGCCGCGCGCCGCGGGCGTGGCCGCCGAGAAGGCCGAGGCGGACAAGGCGGCACGGGCGAAACCCTACGAGGAAGCCGAGTACCGGCGCTTCCCCGGCGTCGGGAGCCGCGTCGCCATCTGGGCGGTCGCGCAGCTCCACCTGCTGTTCGCCGCGTTCGTGCTGGCGGTCCCGATCTTCGCGTTGATCATCGAGGCGATCGGCTACAAGACGAAAGATCCCCGCTACGATCGGCTCGCGTACGAGTTCTCGAAGCTGCTCTCGGTGTCGTTCTCGCTCACCGCGACCTTCGGGGCCTTCCTGACGTTCATGCTCATCATCCTGTATCCGAAGTTCACGAACTACCTGATGAGCGTGTTCTCGCCAACCTTCCTGCCGTACGTCCTGCTGTTCTTCGCGGAAGCGTTCTTCCTCTATACCTATACCTACGGCTGGGGGAAGTTCCATCCGCTGGTGCACCTCGGTCTTGGGCTCGGCCTCAACGTCGTCGGCACGGCCATCATGATGATCGCCAACTCCTGGCTCACGTTCATGATGTCGCCGCGCGGAATCTCGGACACCGGCGCGGTCATCTCCGTCTGGGAGGCGGCCACCAATTTCACCTGGATGCCGATCAACGTCCATCGGTTCATCGCCAACATCGCGTTCGGCGGATCCGTGGCCGCCGCGTACGCGGCGTTCAAGTTCCTCGCGGCGGAGACCGACGAGGAGCGCGCCCACTACGACTGGATGGGCTACATCGGCAACTTCGTGGCGATCAGCGCCTTCCTGCCGCTGCCGTTCGCCGGTTACTGGCTGGCCAAGGAGATCTACGCGTTCTCGCAGACCCTCGGCCTCCACGATGATGGGCGGAGCGTTCTCGTGGCTCTTCATCATCCAGGCGGTGCTCATCGGAAACCTGTTCCTCGGAGCCAACTACTACCTCTGGCTCGGCATGGGGCGGGTCGAGGGGGCGCAGCCGTTCCAGCGGTTCATCAAGTATCTGCTCGCGGCGATCGTGCTCTGTTTCATGATCTGGGCAACGCCGCGGTCGATCATTGCGACGGTCTCCGAGGTCCGGGCGATGGGCGGGTCGGCGCACCCGATTCTGGGCTTCCTCGGCGTGATGTCGGCGAAGAACACCGCCGTGAACATCCTGATCCTCACCACCTTCATGAGCTTCCTCCTCTATCGCCGGACCGGGAAGATCGCCACGGTGTCGTGGGCGAAGACCGGTCACGCGCTGCAGCTCTCGATCTTCGCGGTGGCCGCCATCTTCGTCATCTTCCTCGGCGTCTACGGCTACTTCGTCGAGGCGAGCGTAAGGATCGGTCTGTCGGTGCCCCAGGTCAGCGCCGTGCTGATCGCCATGCTGTCCATCACAGCAATCGACGTCTTCCTCTTCCGCAAGCCGAAGAACACGGGCGAGGTGCGGTGGGGCAAGATGCCGGCGATCTCGCAGTACGTGCTGATCTTCATCGCGGTCACCTTCACCTGGCTCATGGGGTTGATGGGTTACGTGCGGTCCGGGCTCCGCCAGCACTGGCACGTCTACGGCGTCATTCGTGACACCTCGCCCGACGCGTTCACGCCCACGCTCGGCTTCGCAACGCAGGTCGTCTCGGCGACGGTGCTGCTGTTCTTCCTGCTGATCGGTTTCGTCTTCTGGATCACGAGCCTGCACGACCGGCCCGATTACGCTGGCACGAACCGCGAAGGCTCCGAGATCCCGCCGGAGTTCGCGGTCGCCGTTCCGGGCGAACACAGGGGGCCCAGCGCGTCATGACGGTCCCTCTTCCCGCCCGCATCGGCGCGCTCGTCCTCGCGACCACCGCGTTCTATACCTATGTCGGCCAGTTGGTGCCGCAGAAGGAAGTGCTGCCACCGCAGGAGACCGTGCTCAGAAGCGACCTGACCACGGCCGACATGGCCAAGGTCGGCCGCGAGATCATGGAGGGCAAGGGGCTCTGTATGACCTGCCACACGATCGGCAAGAGCGGGGCGCTCCGGTTTCCCGACCTCGACGGCGTCGCCACTCGTGCCGCGACGCGCGTTCCGGGTATGAGCGAGCTCGATTACCTCGCCCAATCGATCTACGAGCCTGACGTCTTTATCGTGCCGGGATTCAACCCGGGAATGCCGGCCATCAACAAGCCTCCGATCGGGCTCACCGATCAGGAGATCCTGTGCGTGATCGCGGCCCTCGAGTCGCTTGGCGGCACGCCGACGGTCACGCTCCAGACAACCCACCGCTATTACGGCGGCGCGGCTGCACCGGGAGGAACGCCAGGTCCGTCGGGGGTTCCGGCCCCGGCCCCAGGCGGCGCGCCAGGCAAACCGCAGCCGCTCACGCCCCCCGACAAGGGCGCGGCGGCGGCGGGGAGCGATGGAGTGGTTGAACGATGAAGCTCGTGGTCGTCCTCGCCGTCGCCGTCGCGTTCGCGATCCTCCGCTTCCGTCGGGCAAGCCTCCTGGTGTGGACCGGCGCCTGGCTGGCAGGGATTTACGTCCTCCTGAGGTTCGGATTCACGGCGCCGATTCCCGCCTCAGTCATCTCGCTCTACATGGGGATCGTCACGATTGCGATCCTGGCGTACGTGTCCTCCAGCCAGGAGCGCCGCGAGGAAGTGTCCCGCCCGCTCGTCCGATTGATGACGGAGAAGCGCTACACGCCGCTCCTCGCCGCAACCGTCGTCGGCATCCCGGTGCTCGCGGCGGCGAACGTCTATGTCCAGATGAACGTCCCGCTCGAGCCTCCTTTCTTCCCGCGAACAGTGCATCCGGCATCGCCGTCCGACATCACGGTCCGCGACAAGAAAATCGATCTCGACGGCGGAGAGAACCCGTTCCTGCATCTCGAGACTTCGAACCCGGCAGAGTTCCGCAAGCATGTCGAGAACGGCCGCCAGGTCTACTATCGCAACTGCGTCTTCTGCCACGGCGACACCCTCGCCGGCAACGGCATGTTCGTGCACGGGCTGGACCCGATCCCGACCAACTTCGCCGACCAGGGATCGATCGCGATGTTGCGCGACACGTTTCTCTTCTGGCGGATTTCAAAGGGCGGCCCGGGACTTCCGGAGGAAGGCGGTCCCTGGGACACGGCCATGCCGGCCTGGGAGAAGTTCCTGACGGAAGAGGAGATGTGGGAAGCAATCCTCTTTCTCTACGATTTCACCGGCCAGAGGCCCCGCGCCAAAGAGGTCCACCAGTGATGGCCTTCTTCGCTACTCTGCGCGGGTGTCCCGCTGTCGCGATCGCGTCGCTGTTCGCCGTGCTGGCGGGAACGCCGCAGGCAGCGGCTCAGGACGTGGGGACCGAAGCGCAACGCGAGTCGGGCAAGCAGCTCTATCTCAAATACTGCTCGCAGTGCCACGGCGAGAAGGGGGACGGCGCAGGCTACGCCACCCCGCATCTCAGCCCCAGGCCGCGCGATTTCACGACTGGCAAGTTCAAGGTCCGGACGACGCCCAACGGCGCGTTGCCAGCCCACCAGGACATCGTCAACATCATCAGGCGGGGGATGCCGTACACGTCGATGCCCGCCTTCACGACGTTCTCCGACCAGCAGGCATCGGATCTCGCCTACTACGTCATGACCTTCTCCCCCGAGTTCTCGAAGGCCGAGAATGTCGCCCAGCCGGTGCCGCTCCCGAGCGCGCCGGGCGCGACGAACGAGTCAATCGAGCTCGGGAAGAAGCTCTACGTAGAGAGCGGCTGCGTCAAGTGCCACGGCACGCTGGGTCGCGGCGACGGACCTTCGGCGTCAACGCTGACGGACGACCTGGGCCATCCGATACGCGCGGCGGACCTCGCGGAGAGGTGGACCTTCCGCGGAGGCTCCTCGCGCGAGGACATCTTCAGGACGATGAGCACGGGGTTCAACGGCACGCCGATGCCGTCGTTCCTCGAGGCCCTGCAGCCCGAGCAACGATGGGCGATCACCGATTTCATCGCCTCCCTGGGGAGCGAGGGTCCCGGCTATTCGAACCTGGTGGTTGCCAAGCACGTGCTGGATCCGATCGACATGACGAAGGGGACCGCGATCTTCGCGTCGGCTCCAGCGGCCCGCTTCCCAATCGTCGGGCAGATCATGGAGCCGGGACGCTCGTTCCATCCGCCCGTGACCTCGGTGACCGTTCAGACCATCTACGATGCCGAGTCGATTGCCTTCCTCGTTCGATGGCACGACATGAGCGCCGAGAAGACGGGGAAGAACGAGCCGTCGCTCGCGGTGCCGCCGGAAGAGGAGGAAGCCGCACCGACGGCGCCGGCAGCACAGGGGGGGCAGACCGACAAGGACCCCTTCGGCGACGCGGTAGTGGCGCCAGGCGCTGCCCAGCCACCCAAGGACCCGTTCGCCGAAGAGGCGGCGCCTGCCGCCCAGGCATCCGAGTTCTCTGACGCCGTCGCGATCCAGATTCCTTCGGCGGTGCCGACGAGCGCCCGCAAGCCGTACTTCATCTTTGGCGACTCCCAGAACTCGGTTGATCTCTGGTTCTTCGATCTGGCCCGTCCCGATCCGCTGCAGTTCACCGGCCGGGGCAGCGGCGACCTCGCGGCCAACGACACCGGCGATCTC
Organism: uncultured Acidobacteriota bacterium; assembly: GCA_963784195.1. Taxonomy (GTDB): domain Bacteria; phylum Acidobacteriota; class Vicinamibacteria; order Vicinamibacterales; family 2-12-FULL-66-21; genus CAVQAH01. Next base: position 1,213,781 of record CAWARA010000020.1, read on the forward strand.
ACTGGTGTCGCCAGCTACGACCAGGGCGAATGGTCGGTCATCTTCAAGCGGCCGCTGCGCGCAACCTCGGGCGCCCCGTTTGTGCCCGGAGAGTTCAGGCCGATCGCCTTCTCGGTCTGGGACGGGTTCACGCGCGAGCGTGGCAACAAGCGAGGTCTCACGATCTGGTATTCCGTCTACGTCGAGCCAGAAGTCGTGGCATCGGCTGTCGGTCCGATGGTGAAGACGGCGCTAGTCATTCTCTTCATCGAGCTCGCCGTGATCGGCTGGGTTCGGTCGCGTTACGGCTCTCGCGCCCGTGGTGACCTCGGCAGGCAAGCGGCAGCCGCGAGACCATGAGAAGCTTGTAAACCGGTTTCGCTGCGAGCGAGCAGCAGCGAGCGTGTAAGGGGGTCCGGGGGACGAAGTCCCCCGGGAGATAAAGATGTACAAGAGCATCTACGTTCCTGTCGATAACTCAGACCACTCCAACCGTGCCGTCGCGTGCGCCCTCGGGTTGGGCAAGGCGTACTCTGCGAAGCTGGTGGGCTGCCATGTCTACGCGGCAAAACTGCACGACTACCGCTTCAGGCAGATGGAGTACACGCTTCCAGAGGAGTACATCGACGAGGTGGAACTGGAGCGCCAGCGGAAGATCCACGACAGCCTCATCACGATGGGCCTCAAGCTCATCTCCGACAGCTACCTCGATGGCATGTCGCGCCTCTGCAAAGAGTCGAGCCTCGAGTTCGAGCCGCGGATGATGGACGGGAAGCATCACGGGGAGATCCTGAAGGATCTCGCCGGCTCCCAGCACGACCTGGTCGTAATCGGTGCCCTGGGGATCGGACGCGCGCGGGACAGCGTCATCGGGTCCGTCTGCGAGCGCGTCGCCCGCCAATCCGACCGCGATGTCTGGGTGGTCAAGCACGTCCCCGAGCCGGACGAAGCGGAGCGAGACACGATCCTGGTAGGCGTCGACGGCAGCCCCCAGTCCTTCGGCGCGCTCATGACCGCCATCGACCTGGCGCGCACGTTCGACAAGAAGGTCGAAGCGATCGCCGTGTACGACCCGTACCTTCACTACTCCGTCTTCAACGGCATCGTCAACGTCCTCACCGAGCAGGCGGCGAAGGTCTTCCGCTTCGAGGAGCAGAACCAGCTTCACGAGGAGATCATCGACACCGGGCTCGCGCAGATCTATCAGTCGCATCTCGAGATCGGCGAACGGATGGGGAACGAGGCAGGCGTCGCGATAAAGAAGACGCTCCTCGACGGCAAGCCTTTCCAGAAGATCCTCGACCACGCGCGCAAGACGAATCCCTGGCTCATCGTGCTGGGGCGGATCGGCGTCCACAGCCCGAAGGAGGAGACGGCGCTGGGGAGCAACACGGAAAACATTCTCCGCGCCGCGCCCTGCGATGTTCTCCTCTCGACGCGCCTCGAGGTTCCGCGGCTCGACGTGCGCGCCGAGGAAACCGTCCGATGGACCCCCGAGGCCGAGGAGCGCATGAAGCACGTTCCCGAGCAGGTCAAGGGAATCGCACGGACCGGCGTCCTGCGCCTGGCGCTCGAAAAGGGGCATTCGGTGATCACGAGCGCGGTAATCGATGACGCGATGGATCGCTTCATGCCGAAGAGCGCGTCTGCCGCGACCAAGGCGCTGGCCGAGGCCGTCGCTCTCGAGCGGGCGAAGTCCGGCCCCGTGTCGATGTGCCGGGCGTGCGGCGTCACGGCCACGCAGAGCGACCCCGTGAAGTGCATGGTCTGCGGCGCCGCGGATTTCGAGGTGATCTCCCGGGAGACGATCGAGAAGATCGCGGCGGTGGAGGGAGGTCTCCAGGAGGAGACCACCTACGACGGGCGCAAGCTCCGATGGTCCGAGGACGCCAGGAAGGGCCTCTGGACCATGAAGAACGCGTATCAGCGCCGCCGCGTCAAGGCACGTGTCGAAAAGCGCGCGCGCATGACGAAGCTCGACGCGATCACGCTCGATTTCGCCCGACAGGTGATCGAGGAGGAGACTGGAGCGCCGCTCGAGATCCAGTCCGCCTCCGCCCAAATCGCTTCGGCGAGACCCGACGAAGCCAAGCTCGTGGCGCGCGACGAGAAGAAGAACCCGCTGATCTCGAGGTTCGACTGGACGGAGGACGCTACCCAGCGAATCCTGCGCGTGCCGGCCGGTTTCATGCGGAACAAGACGCAGGAGCGGATCGAGGACCTGGCGCGGGAGCGCGACGTGAAGGGGATCGACCTGACGCTCGTCGAGGAGGGGATCGAGCTGGGCAAGAAGATGATGGCCGAAATGATCGCGACCTACTCCCCTCCCACATCGACCAGCGCGAAGCACAACCTCAATGAGGTGAGCCCGCTCACGGCGCGACCCGCTGAGGGTGGATGAGTGCCTATCGGTTTTGCCGCACCGATGACATCGGGCTTCTCGTCGACGCGCTGAATCGCTGCTGGGGTCCGTACTTTCCCGACGAGCCTGCCATGACGCCGGCCGCGTTCAAGCGGTCGATCCGCGACCTCCAGGTCTGGTGCAGCAGCTGCATGGTCGCCTTCCAGGGGTCCGACCCAATCGGCGTCCTCATCGGCGCCAAGCGGCCTTCCGGTACTCTCATCCACAAGATCGCCGTCCATCCCGATCACCGGCGACAGGGCCATGGCCGTCACCTGCTGACATCGCTGAGCTCGAAGCTCGCGATTCTCGGCCCGCCTCGCATGGTCGCCGAAGTCCCCGAGACGTTCTCGCCAGCCTCCGGGCTGTTCAGCGCATGCGGATATGTCGAGGAAGCGCTCCTGACGGACTATGTCTGGCAGCGTCAAGAGGAGGAGCACGGGAGCGCGGGTCGACATAGGGTTCGTGATCCCAGTGACGGTCGACGATCTCGCCGCCAATGGCCTCCTTGGAGAGGACTATCCGGAGGTTTGCTGGATGCGGGCGGTCGAGACCCTCACTGCAAGGAAGGCCGACATCGCAGGGCTCGCCGTCGCCTCCGACGAGCGAATCGAGGCCTGCATCCTTTATATAAAGGAGGCGGGTCCGCAGGCGAGCGCGCCGACGGCGGAGATTGTGTCGCTCCGCACGTTCATCGAGGACGGTGGCGCCCGCCTGCAAGCACCTGCTCTTTCAACTGCGCGCGCAAGGGCATGAGGACCTTGCGGTTCCAGAAGGTCCACCCGGCGGAGATCTCGAAGGAGTTGCTGGAGACGCTGGGGTTTCCGCGCCGCCGGCGGGCATCTCCTCTACGCCGCGAGGGCACAATCCGCGTAATCGCGCAGCTTTAGCTACGAGGCGAGGCTTCGATGCCGGAAACTGAAGGGGCAGAAATCCGAAGACCGCGGCGCTGTTGGGCGGGCTTTGTGTGTTGCCGTTCGTGGCCGCCAATACGATTGTGGCGAACAGGATCGAGCCATTGTTTTCGTTCATCAGGCCAGGTCCGCACACGAGTGCATTCGAGTACTTGCTCCTGGCTGCCGTTCTCGCGTTCATCGCGGTCGGGGCCTTCATCACAACGCGTCCGCTATTCGACCAGAGCGCTCGTCCGTGGCCGCGGATCTACATGCTCAACGGTGCCCTCGGCGCACTCATGCTGGTCGTGTTCGTAATCCTGTCGGTCGCGCTCGGTAGTGAGATCTATCGGTGCGACGTGCTTGGGATTCCGAACTGCGACTAGCGGGTCCCGTGTATGACGGCGCGTCCAGGGCTACCGCACTTGTTCCGGAACAGGCGCGATCCTTGCGCGGCACATTGACCTGCCCTGTCACATGGCCGCGCTATTGTGGGCCTCATGGAGCAAACTCCGACAGCGTGCAACACGGCTGCTGGATTCGCTGCGCTGTCGGACGATGAGCTCGTCGAACGGGTGAAACATCTTGTGACGTGCGAGCGGCGTGCGTCCGTGGCGCTCATCCGCTCGTTAGTGGAATTCGACAGCTCGCAGACTGTATCTCCGCGAAGGCTGCTCCTCACTCTTTACCTACTGCACGCAGGTGCTGCATCTATCGGAAGGATCCGCATACAACCGTATCGAAACCGCACGGGCGGCGCAGCGGTATCCGAAGATACTCGAAGCTCTCGAACGCGGCGACCTCACGCTCACTGCCGTTCGCTTGCTCGCGCCGCATTTGACACCTGCAAATCACGGCGAGGTGCTGGCGGCCGCACGGCATAGGAGCAAGCAGGGGATTCAGGAGCTGATTGCGTCATTGAACCCTCGTCCGGCGGCTGCAACCATCATCCGGCGGGTGGCGCCGCAAGCTTCGAGCGGAAACTCAACGCCGGCTGCTGCAACTTCGGCTGCTTCGGCGGCTAGGCGACGAAGTCGATGCGCCGCCAGCACCGAAATGCCGCGCCGCCATCGTGACGCCACTCGCGCCGGAACGGTACAAGCTGCAGGTGACGCTGTCGACGCGAGACGCACGAGAAGCTGCGGCGCGCGCAGGCGCTTGCCCGACACGCGGTGCCGGATGGCGACGTCGGCTCGATTCTCGATCGCGCGTTGACGCTGCTCATCGATCATCTCGAGCGGCGCAGGTTTGCCCGTGCGGCGTCGCCGCGCGCGAGCCCGAGCGACAGGTCCTGCATCGGGACGCTACATACCGGCGTCTGTCAGGCGGGACGTGTGGCAGCGCGATAAGGGTCGCTGCGCGTTCGAGGGACGGGCAGGCCGGTGCCACGAGACCGCGTTCCTCGAGTTTCACCACGTCGAGCCGTACGCGGCGGGAGGCGCAGCCACGGCGGACAACATCCAGCTCCGCTGCCGCGCGCACAACCAGTATGAGGCTAGCCTGTTCTTCGGGGACATCCTCGTCCGCGAGCGACAGGAGATGTGGAGCACAGTCGATCGGAGCGATGGACGAGGGATTCGTCGCTCGAGCGCTCCGCTACCATCGCAAACGCCGCACCAGCCGCGCGGAGCGCCGAAACGACGCGCGCGGTTCGATTTCTCGTGGACTTCGAGCGCAGCCAGATCCCGCGCGCGCCGCCCGGGCCGCCGAATGGCGGCAGCGCCTCACCACGCCGTCGACAGCCGCCCGCTAGCCACGAGCAACGGCACGTGGCCCGAGCGCAAGGCGTCCTTGAACCGAGTGCCTCTCGCGCACTGGTCTTGTCCAGCTTCGTCCCGACCAGCGTTTATGTATGTACGCCCTCGGCTGGATCTGTTCCATCAGCCGGTTCGAGTTGTCGCGCTAACACGGCGTCATTCCGCCGAAGGTTAGAGGTGAATCATGCGCCTGGTTGATTTGTGCGGTCCTGTCGTTTCTGCTCGCCGTGATGTCGTCCGCAAGCCTGCTGCCTGCAGGCGGGCAGGCGCCAACTCCGCCGCCAACGAGTGCAATCAGCTGCATACCGCCTGTGCCGGGACCCGACTGGATCTGCCAGGACGGCGGCTGGCTCCCGCTCGGCCATCCGTTGATTCGCCCGTCCGGTGAGACGCCGCCGACGCCACCATCGCCGCCGACGGGTGGGACGGGAACACCTGAAGGCTGCATGCCGCCTGTGCCGGGACGGACTGGGTCTGCCAGGATGCTCAATGGTACCCGCTCGGCCATCCGGAGCTGAGGGCATCGGCACCGTCGGTGACGCCAGCGCCGCCGGCGCCGCCACCGTTGCCACTATTGCTGGAACGCCAGGCACTTGCCTGACACCGGATCCGTTCGCTGGAGCTCGGGGGCGGTTTGGCTTGTTGGGTCTGTTTGGCTTGTGTGTGGACGGCGACTGGATCCCGATCGGACATCCGTTGGCCAACGACTATCTCGGACGTCCGCTGGCCACCGACTATTCCGGAATCTACACGCTGACCTGATCGCAGATGACTGCACGGCCGAGGTTCCAGACGTCTTGAAACAGCGTGTCTATACCGCTCGAATCGAACAGAACGGCGCCACAGTGCAGGTGTTCCTTTCCGGAGCCGATTTCTTGCCAGGAAGCAACTTCGCTGGCATTGTGGTGTCGCCTGATGAGATTCGGTTTGAAATTTTCGCGGGGCGCGACTATTACGACGGCTCCTTCTTCGGGGTGGGCGAAAAGATCGGCGCGGGTATCCTCGCCGTTAGCGGCCTCTTCAATGCCACCACGAGCATCACTGGTACGCGTATGAACAGCGCTTCCAGCCGAAACCAGGGAATCATCTTCTTCGACAAGGCTCTCGTCTTCTGAGACATCGACTGGGTGTGTTCCATCAGCCGCTTTGAGCTGACGCGCCAGTGATGGCTGCGGGATGCACCCGCAGCTGTCCGTCAACCGATACACGCCAGCGCGCGAGCGCTACTGCGGCGGCAGGCGGAATCGCTGACGCAAGGAAGCGAGACGAGCGTCTCCGCGCAACAACGCCCGAGCCGCCAATGACACCGGCCACGTACAGGCGGTCGATCCGCGACCTGCAGGTCTGGTGCAGCAGTTGCATTGCGCCTCTCGGGCTCCGACTTGATCGGCGTCCTGATCGGCGCCAAGCGGCGCGTACGGTACGCTGATCCATAGATCGCGGTCCACGTCGATCACGTTCGAGAGGGACATGGCCGACGCTCACCCACGACGGTGTTCAGGTGAGCCTCGGTGCGAGCCGCGCGTATTGGCGTCGTAGCGGCGTAAGCAGCGCTCACACAGCCGTTCCTTGAGACGTCAGTGATGGTCATCGCAATGCAGCGCGGGTGGTGGCGATCGTCGCCTCGAGACCGGCGAGATCTCCTGGATTTCGCCCAGGGTTCTTGCGCCAGATCGCGTGCGCTTCTTCGAGATAGGGGAGCGCCTCGTCGGGACGGTGGATTGCGACGCAGCACATCACCGAGGAGAAACAGTTCGCTGGCGAGTTGCGGGCTGTCGGGAAGCGCCACACGGAACGCGTCAACACCGGCGCGGAGCGCCTCGAGCGCCCCGCGCACGTCGCCGAGCGCCAAACGACCGCGTCCCAGGTCGGACCAGAACTCCGCGACTTCGGGATGGCGGTCGCCGAAGGCCTTGCGCTTCAGCTCCAACGCGCGTTCCGAGAGTTGCAGGGCTTCCTTCGCCCGGCCGTCTCCTCTCAACAAGGTGGCAAGGCAACGCAGGGGGTGTGCGAGGCCCGGATCGTTCGGGCGGGGCGAGGCTTCGTAGCTCGCGAGTGATCGCGCGTAAAGGGCCCGCGCCCGGCGCGATCGCCACGATCCTGGACTATGCGCCCGAGCAACCCCAGCATGTCGGCGACGGCGGGATCGTTCGCCGGAAGCAACTTCTCCTTCACGGTCAGCGCATCTCGCGCGTATCTCTCTGCAGCGTCGAACTCCCCCAGGTCCCGATACACGTTCGCGAGATTCTTCTTCACGCTGGCGACGACGTACGACTCGGCACCCTCGTTCTTCAAACGGATCGCGAGCGTTCGCTCGAAGGCATTGATTGCGTCTCGATGACGTCCCTGCTTGTGGTAGAGAAGCCCGAGGTTATTGAGCGCCACCCCCAGCGTCCGGCTGGCGGCGTCTCCGGCGACGTTTTCGAGCAGGGCGACCGCCCGTTCGCACACTGCCTCGGCCGCCGCGTAGTCGCCGATCCGGTTCTTGACGTTGCAATAGTTCAAGAGGTTGCCTCCCAGCTCGTGCGGGTCGCCGACCACCTCCTTTTGCGCGAGCAGCTCGCGGAAGAGCGGCTCCGCCTCGGTATAGCGCCCTTGCCGGGCGAGCGAGGTCGCGAGTCCTCTCTTGGCCCGTATCGTGCGCGGATCGCCCGCTCCGAAGAGTGCCTGCTGCGTCTGGAAGGCGGGGCGCCAGTGCGCCTCGCCCTGCTTAAACAGAGAAAGCTGATCGAATACCCGAGCGAGAAGAGCCTGCATCTCGGCCCGCAGCTCCGGTTGCTGCGCCAGATCGTGGTCGAGCCGCTGGCTGCCACGCTCCAGCAGGTGGCGCACCGTTGGAGCCGAGCCGGCGTAACGATCAGGATCGAGCTGCTCGAAGAGGCTGGCGAGAAACGCCTGCGCGGCGGAGGCGCGCGCCGCCTCGCGCCGGGCAGCAGCCGTGTGATACAGCGACACAGCGAGCGCCGCGATCACAGCCGTCGCCACGACGCTCGACGCAGCAACGCCAAGGCGATGCCGCATCACGAACTTGCGCAGCCGATACCCGCTGGAGTCGGGGCGAGCTTCGACCGGCCTGGAGGTCAGATGCCGCCGCAAATCTTCCGCGAGCGCCGCGGCCGAGGGATAGCGCCGCTCCGGCTCGTGCGCCAGCGCCGTCATGGTGATCGTGTCGAGATCGCCGCAAAGCCGGCGTGCCCAGCGCTGCCGCTTGACACTCTCCCCACCCGACACCACGGCGCGTCGCGCCGCTGCCGACGGACGTTCGGCGGTTTCGTGCTGCACTCGAGCGGCCAGCTCGAGCGGCGTCGTCGCGCCGCGATCGTAGGGCAGCACGCCGGTCAGGAGCTCGTAGAGCACGACGCCCAGAGCGAACACGTCCGTCGCCACCGTCACGTTCCCGCCAAGGATCTGCTCCGGGGCCGCGTAGCTCGCGGTGAGCACCCGGCCGCCCTGGCGCGTGATGTGCGTCTCCGCGTCGTCCTCTCCCAGAAGCTTGGCAATGCCGAAATCGAGAAGCTTCACCTGTCCGTCGGCCGTCACGAGGATGTTCGACGGCTTCAGATCGCGATGTACGACGAGGTTGCGGTGCGCCGCGTCGACAGCGTCGCAGCACACGGCCATGAGCTGTAACCGGTCCTCGAGCCGCAGAGAGCGCGTGCGGCAGTACTCGGTGATCCGTTGCCCGTCCACTCGCTCCATGACGAAGTACGGCCGGCCGCCCGGGGTCTCGCCGGCATCCAGAAGCCGCGCGATGCCCGGGTGCTCCAGGCGCGCCAGGATGCGCCGCTCGCGCGCGAACCGGCGCAGGATCTCACGCGAGTCCATCCCGCGCTTCACGAGCTTCAACGCCACCTTCTGCTCGAACCGTCCGTCCGCGCGCTCCGCGAGATAAACCTCGCCCATCCCGCCGCGGCCGAGTGGCTCGATCAACCGGTAGACGCCGAGAATCTCACCGGCCAGATCCTGAATGCGATCCCCCTCGGGTCCGAGTTCATCATCAGAGTTAAAGGGACCCTGGTTGTCACGCGCGACGACGGCAAGGTTTGCCAGTAGTCGGAGTGGTTCGAGCAGCGAGCGTTCCAGTTCGTTTGCTCTGGACTCCGCGGATCCCCAGTCGATGGGGCGACCATCGAGAATGGCATCGGCGAGATCGGTCAGCAGCCCTTCACGCACCGCCACGTTTTATCTCCTCCGCCAGCCGGATCAGCGCGCGTTGAGCCGCCTTGCGTGCCGCATCCCGCGACGGTTTACCGAGTGCCTCGGCAAGCTCCTCGTAGCTGTATCCCATCTCGACGCGCGCGATGATGACCTCACGCTCCTCCGGTCGCAACCGGGTCAGCGCGCTCTCATAGCGGTCCACCGCTTCACGGCCAATCGCCTCCTCGACTGGCGACGCCGCGCCATCGACCTCCAGGCCATCCAGTTCGCTCATCTCAGGCTGTCGGCGTTTGCGGCGGAGCTCGTCGCGAATGCGATTGAGGACCGCCTGCCGCAGATAGGCCTGGAGCGCTCCGACGCCGCGTGGCTCGAAGCTTTCAATCTTCTTAAACGTCTGGACGAGGGTGTCCTGGACAAGGTCGTCTGTGTCTGCCAGATCGCGCGCCCATCCGGGTAGCCGCCCTCTGGCCCAGCGCTGGAGCGGTTTCAGATAGCGGCCGAATAACTGTTCCATTGCCTCCTGATCACCTGAGCGCGCGCGGTCGAGCAGACGAAAGGTCGACTCTGGATCGGTGCGACCCGACCCCTGAGGGCTCGCGGCCTCCCCGGAATCCCGGAGGTCTTCAGACATAGAGATCTGGTCGTAAATGTGCCCGCATGTTGCCGCGTTTGTCCAGACAACCCGACGGCCACTGACGACGGGCGCAGTATCTCGAAGACGGTGCAGGTGGTCAACAACAACGGAAGGATCTGGAAATGGCCGTTACGTCGTCAGAGGTTGCACGGATACTGGCGACCTGTCAGACCACGATAGGGGTAGTGTCTGGCCGGCCCTGAGCGCGTAGGCGCACTCCATAGCATCACGATGACGCTCGTTCAGAGCGGCAATGATCGAGCGAAAAACCCATGAGCAATTCGTGAACAATTGGGACGGCGCACCCAATTGTTCACGATCGCATCGAGGCTACTGGCACTTCGAATCAACGGGAGCCGACAGTCCTAGCTGCCGCTCGGGCTCCAGCTCAATTCCGGCCTGTACCGGGACATGAACCGGTGAATCTTCTGCACCAAACCAGCCGCCTTGACCTCCATCTTCTGCGCGCCCCCCTCACCCAGCGCGATCTCGAACGGATGCCCCTTGCCGATTGCTGCGTAGGAGTCCATGCCCACCGCGGTGATGTAGCCGCCCGTGTTCTCGCCGTACACCACTTCCATCACGTGATAGCCGCGCACCTGCGCCTTCTGCATCGCCGGCACCACGTCCTTCTTGATGAACGCCTCGAACTCGGCGCGCTTGCCGGGCACAATCTCCACGACGGTGATGATCGCCACCGGCGTGGGCTTGGCGGCCGGATCGGGAGCGTATGACAGGTCAGGCCGCGTGCGGGCGATGACGGAGCCGGCCGGTTCGGAGATCTCCCCCAACTTCTGGTTGAGCGCCGCTGCCGCTTCCGGACCGAGCGCCTTCTGCATCGGCGGCGGCTCGTCGAACATCGCCATGCTCGTGATTGGCGTCAAGAACACGAACTCGCCGGGTGCTCCGGTGACGCCGCTGCTGAAGGCTTGGCGCCCCGGCGACCCGCCCTTCTTCTGCGCGGGCATCACCTCTTTGACCTGGAGATCGATGTACTTCGGCGCCATGCCGGGCCGGACGTGAGTGAACGAAATCAGCATCAGTTGCGGAGTCTGGGGCGCGGGCTTCGGCGCCTGCGCGACCGGGTGGGTGGAGACGAACGGACAGACGACGAGCAGCAACGCCAGGCCGACGAGACGACGGATGGACATGACAACCTCCTGTCCCCGACGATGGCCTACGAGTGGATGAGTTTGTATGGAGGCGGCGAGTCTAGCGCCGCGCTGAATCCAAGTCAACGAGGCGCGCGCGCTGCCGCTGTTGTCGCGCTCGGGTCGGACCTGGCCGCTGAACCGCGAGGCGGGGTGTATGGTGATTACTCCTCACATATCCCGGGGCGTCACGCTCCGCGGCCGGGGCGGGACGGTGTAAGCTATCAACTTCGGAACCCCGCAAGATGAAGAGCTACCACGACATCGCAGGCGACGGAGGGTCCAGAATCCTCGAGCAGGTTGCCGAGCAGCGCGCCCGCATTACGGACGGGCTCGCCAGCGTGCGCCATCTCGTGGCCGTGGGCTCAGGCAAGGGCGGGGTCGGCAAGAGCACCTTGACGCTGCATCTCGCGGGCGCCCTGCGCGCCCGGGGGCTTCGGATTGCAATTCTGGATGCGGACTTCAACGGCCCCTCACAGGCGCGCATGGCAGGTGTCCAGGGGGCGCTGTTCGTTCCCGGCAGCCACAAGGTCGCGCTTCCGCGGACATCGAACGGGATCGCGGTCTTCTCGATGGGCTCGGTGATCCCGGAGTCGGAGGCGCTCGAGTTCGAGAGCGCGGCGCAAGGCGAGTCCCACACCTGGCGCGCCACCAGGGAGTTCGCGCTCCTCAGCGAGATCCTCGGGGCCTTCGAATGGGGAGAGCTCGATCTGCTGATGTTCGATCTTCCGCCCGGAGCCGAGCGGACCGTCCAGTACGCCGATTTTCTCGGACCACGGACATCGTTCGTCCTCGTGACGATCCCTTCCGAGGTGTCACGGGGCGTGGTCGCGCGCTCGGTGGCAGCTCTGTCGAAGGGACCCAATCGCCTCCTCGGCTACGTCGAGAACATGAGCGGCTACTACTGCCGCGATTGCAACGCCATCAAGCCGCTGTTTCGTCTCACCCGAACCATCGGACCTGGAGATCCCGTGCCTCGGGACTGTCCCATTCGATCCCGAGCTTGCGCAACACTGCGATCGGGGGATCCCTCTCGCGGAACTGCCCGAATCACCCGTGGGCCGGTCCCTGGAGCATGTTGCGCAGCAACTTCTGGATAGCCTCGAATCGTCAGCCTCCGCTCAGGCTCCGCGTGAGCTGCGGCTCGACAAGGAGCCTCGTCGATGAAGTTCCTCTGCGTCCCCTGCGATAGCCCGATGAAGCTCCAGACCGTCGGTCCGCCCGAGCGCGGCTCGCTGTCGGTCGTCTACTCGTGTCCTGAGTGCGGCTACGAGATGGCGATGCTGACCAATGCGTACGAGACACAGGTGGTGCAGTCACTCGGCGTCCGCATCGGGCCCCAGGTCGAGGCGGAGGCCGGCGGGAAGTGTCCATTCTCGGCAATGATTCCCGGCACCGACGCCGTGCGCCCCGGCGAACCGATTCCCGTTCGCTGGACTGCCGCCGCCGAAGCCAGGCTCGCCAACATCCCCGAGTTCGTGCGTCCCATGGCAAAAACGGGCATCGAGAAATTCGCCCGCGAAAAGGGGACGCTCGAGGTTGACGAGAAGATCCTCGACGAGGCCCGCGAGTTTTTCGGCATGTGATTCGTTGGTTTGATTCTAGCGCGGCGCGCGCAGCGCGCCCCGGCGGAGCGGAGCGGGGCGATGAGCCCCGAGCGCCGTGGAGTCCGGCGGGGCGAGCCCCGGTTAAACATGAACGCATGAACGAATTCGCCCGGCCATACGTCGTCTCATGGAACCTCACCTACCGCTGCAACCTCGCCTGCGAGCACTGTTATCTCGACGCCGGCGGCACGCCTCTGGTCGGCACGGAGAACTTCGCGGACCGCAGCGAGCTCGGCACCGACGAGTGCTTCAGGGTCATCGACGAGATCGCCGACTTCGCGCCTGAATGCGTGACGATCCTGACGGGCGGCGAGCCGCTCTTGCGGCGCGACATCCTCGAGATCGTTCGGCGCGCGGCAGAGCGTGAGCTGTGGGTCGTCGTCGGCACCAACGGCGTGCGCATCACGGAGAACGTGGCGAAGCGGCTGGCGGAGGCGGGAGCGCGTGGACTGTCTCTTTCCCTCGATGCGCTCGATCCCGATCGTCACGATCGCTTCAGGAAGGTGCGTGGCGCCTGGCAAAACACGGTGGAGGGAGCGGAGATCCTCAACCGGACCGGGCTCCCCTTCATCGTGCAGACGACCGCGGGCTCGCACAATCTCGGCGAGCTCGAAGCGATCGCCGACTTCGCGCACGATCGCCTCGCCGCTAAAGTCTGGAACCTCTACTTCCTGGTGCCGACGGGACGCGGGCAGTTCGTGTCGGACATCAGCCCCGCGCAGTACGACGAGGTTCTCGCCTCGCTGTACCGAATCCAGAGGAAATACGACGGCCGGATGCTCGTGAACGCGAAGTGCGCTCCGCACTACATCAAGACCGTGCTGGAGAATTCCTCTCGACCCGGGTCGGTCACGGGAGCAGATTCGAGCACGGCGGTGGACGCCGATGCAGTTACGTGGCCCGGCCAGTCCCCGATCAGGACTTATTCTGGAGGCGCCGGCGGATGCCCCGCAGGAACGCACTACATGGGGATCAGGCCGAACGGTGACGTCACCCCTTGCCCGTATCTGCCGGTCTTCGCGGGATCGCTTCGCAATTCGAGTCTCGCGGACCTCTGGACGTCTTCGGAACTTTTCGCCGGCATTCGCCGCCGCACGTCGCTCGGCGGGCGATGCGGGGAGTGCGAGATGAACGGCCACTGCGGGGGCTGCCGCGCCCGGGCCTACGGGATGACCGGCGATCTGATGGCCGAAGATCCGCTCTGCACTCACACACCGGGCACGTTTGCCGGGTCACCTCTTCTAGCAATCCGCGGCACTGCCGCCGGGCCCGTGGCGCTCGGAGGTCGGGCGATCGAATACGGATCGGAATCTCCGCCGACGATCGCGTGGGACGATGCGGCCGCCGCGCGCATGAAGAAGATTCCAGCGTTCGTCCGGGGGATGGTGGTAAGGGCCGTCGAGGATTCCTGCCGCAAGAACGGCATCAGCCGCGTCTCAGTCGAGGAGCTGGAGCGGATCCGCGCGCGCATGCCGACCCCGAAGATGTTCGGGTAGGGCCTTGATGGCCGTTATCGAAGCTCCCACGGCCGTGCCGGCAACTGCGCCAGTCGGGGTCACGACACGCATCGCGTCGATCGACGCGTTCCGCGGTTTCGTGATGTTCCTGATGTTGGCGGAAGCCATGCGGCTGTGGACCGTCCGGGAGGCGTTCCCCGGGAGCCGCTTCTGGTCGCTAGTCGCATACCACACCACGCACGTGCCGTGGCAGGGCTGCTCGCTCCACGATCTGATTCAGCCGGCATTCTCGTTTCTGGTGGGCGCAGCGCTCCCTTTCTCTCTTGCGAGCCGTCGATCCAGCGGCGAGCACTTCTGGCAGATGTTCGGCCATGCCGTGTGGCGCAGCGCCATCCTCGTAGCGCTTGGCATTTTCCTGCGTTCGCTGTCCAGCTCACGGACGTACTGGACGTTCGAGGATACGCTGACGCAGATCGGCCTTGGCTACACGGCGCTGTTCCTGCTCGCCTTCGCGTCACTGCGCGTGCAGATCGGCGCGTTTATTGCCATCCTCGCCGGCTTCTGGGCGGCGTTCGTCCTCTATCCGCTCCCCGGACCTGGATTCGACTACAACCAGGTGGGTGTGCCGGCGAACTGGCCGTATCTGTACGAGGGCTTCCTCGCGCACTTCAACAAGAACTCGAACGTCGCATGGGCGTTCGACGTCTGGTTCCTGAACCTCTTCCCGCGGGAAGAGCCGTTCCGGTTCAACGGCGGCGGCTGGTCCACCCTGAGCTTCGTTCCGACGCTGGCCACGATGCTGCTGGGCCTGTGGAGTGGCGCCTGGCTTCAATCATCGCGCTCCAGTGTCGACAAGCTCAAGGGCCTCGTGCTCGCCGGCATCGCGCTCACGATCTGCGGGCTCGTCTTCCAATGGCTTCAGCTCTGCCCAATCGTGAAGCGCATCTGGACGCCGTCCTACACCCTCTACAGCGGCGGCCTCGTCGTGCTGATGATGGCCGGCTTCCACGCGCTGATCGAGTGGCGAGGGTGGAGGCAGTGGTCTTTTCCTCTTCTGGTCATCGGCGCCAACTCGATCTTTGTCTACGTCATGAGCTGGACCATGGAGCCGTTCGTGTCGGAGTCGCTTGTGCGGCACCTGGGCTCCGGAGTGTTCAGGATTCTGGGAACGCCGTTCGAGCCGGTGCTGCGTGGCGCGAGCGTCCTGCTCGTGTTCTGGGTGATTCTGTTGTGGATGTATCGGAGGAAAATCTTCGTGCGGATTTAGGTCGCCAAGTTTCTTGTCTTATGAGAGGCGAGTCGGAGGGTGAGGGACTACTGCTACTTGAAGGGGTCCGGTTCGCTTGCCTCCTTGACCTTTTCATCCATCCACTTCTGGAATTCCTCGGCGGTCTGGACGGTGACAAATCCCCGCATCCGGTAGTGGCCCAGACCGCAGAGTTGCGCGCAGGCGATCTGGTACTGGAACTCGGGATTTCCGGTTCGGGTCCGCATCTCCGCTGTCGTGATTGTGGGGATGAACCAGATGGGAATCGTCAAGCCGGGGATGGCGTCCTGCTTCACGCGAAACTCGGGCACGCCGAAGCTGTGGATGACGTCCTTGCTCCTGAGCCGCACGATGATCGGCTTGTTCACGGGGAGATAGAGCTGATTGAGCGTCGTGACGTCGTCCTTCGCGGCAGGATCGTTGCGATCGAGTCCCAGCGGGTTTGCCTGGATGTCGAGCAGCTTGAGGTCCGTGCGGCCGAATACCCCGTCGGGACCGGCATAGTGGACGTTCCAGGCGAACTGCTCGCCGGTGACCTGAACTAGCAGCGCCTCGTTCTGGGGAGGCATGCGATCGACCCTCGCGGCCCACAGCGGGATCGCGAATCCGAACAGCAGAATCGCTTCGACCACGGCCACGCCGACCTCGAGATAGCTCGACGTGTGCGACTTGACCCCCGCGTAGTCCGCCACCGGATTTCGCGATCGCCGGAAACGGACCAGGCAATAGGTGAAGAACCCTCCCCACCCGACGAACAGGATGAGCATGAACACGTGTGTCCAGCCGATCATGCTGTCAATCTGACCGCCGTGAGTCGCAGCAAGTGGTGGAAGTCCTAGCCAGTCAGTCATGATTTATCTTGGCGACCTTTGGAGCTCCGACCACTCGAGGTCGAGCTCAACTTCCGCGTTGCGCTTCGCGCACTTGCGGAGATGGAGAAAGAAGGCCAGGAACGCGCCCTGCACCGCAAGCGTGACGGCCAGCATTACCAGGACGCCGAGCTTCGCCCCATCGATCATCGGGGTCTCCTCCGCCCCGAAGCACATCGGGCAGGCGAGAAGGGGCGAGCCGCCGCCCAACGCGACGAGAGCTGCGGTGGTGACGGCCAGCCTAATCAATGGGCGATGGGCAAGGGGCGATGGGCAAGGGTTGCAACGACAAATTGGCGTTGAAGCCCTCGCCCATCGCCCCTTGCCCATTGCCCATTTCTTGATCATCGGAGCGTCCTCGTCTTGCGCAGGAACCACCGGTCGTAGACGACCAGTCCGAACGACACACCGAACGCCGCGATCGCCGCGACCAGGCTTGCGACCCCGCTCCCCCGCCCGTACTGGCCGAGGCACCAGACACCGAACAGCGCCGCGAGGGCCGCGGAGAAGAGGATCACGACCGCGTGGATCACCCTGAGGTTCATTGATGTGGACTCGTGGCTGGAGCGCTCTGCACCTCGCTCGGTGGTTCGTGAATCCAGTAGCCGTTGCTGTGGGTGAGGGCGGGGAGGGACAGCAACGCGACGAAGAAGACAACGGTCAGGGTGAGGACGGCGTAGATCAGCTTCTTCTCGGAGACCAGGTGCATGAAGTAGCACGCGACCAGCGATCCCTTGATGGTCGCGACGAGCAGCGCCACGGTGACGGCAATCGGCACGGACAGGTGGAGGTAGGAAATCGCCACGGTGACGATTGTCAGGACCATGAGCGCGACGAAGACGGTGATGTAGATCCTGACGTGCTTGTCGATGTCAGCTGCGTGGTCGCTCGTGGCTGCGTGATCGCTCGTCATCGATCTCTCTTTAGAAAGAAAATAGAGGATGCCGCCTACAGAAGGTACAGGGTCGGGAAGAGGAATATCCAGACCAGATCAACGAAATGCCAGAAGAGGCCCGAGTTCTCGACCCGATTGGTGAACCATACCGGATTCGTCTTCCAGAGCTTCGCGCCGGGGCCCCAGAAATAGGCGTTCACCGCCATCCCGCCGGCCACGTGGAGCATGTGCAGGCCGGTCAGCGTGAAGTAGATGGCGAGGAAGTTGTTGGTGCTGGGATAGAGATGGTGCTCGAACTTGGCGCTGTATTCGAAGTACTTCACCACGAGGAAGACGAACCCGAGCAGGATCGTCGCCCCCATGTACATCCGATAGGTCCCGAAGCGGCGCCGCATCAGCGACGCCCAGGCCATGACCATCGTCACGGAGGACAGAATCAGGACGATCGTGTTGAACGTGGCGAGCGGGACATTCAGAATCGTGTCTCCGCGTGGCCAGGTGGGCGCCCCCGTCCGGATGAGGATGTAGCTCGCAAACAGGGCGCCGAACAGCATCACCTCGGAGGCCAGGAAGAGCCAGATGCCGATCTTGCCGTTGTTGAGGCCGGTGTCGGGCCGGACGTCGACTGTGTACGGAATGTCCATTGAGCTCAGGCCTCGAACTGCGGCACGAAGTCCTTGTCCTTGCCGGGAACGCTATATTCGTAGGGCCCCCTGTGCGCTTCCGGCGCCACGGCGAAATTGCCGTGCGGAGGTGGCGACGGAGCCGCCCACTCGATCGTGGTGGCCTCCCACGGGTTATCCCCGGTCTTCTCCCCCTTCCAGATGCTCCAGAAGAAATTGAAGATGAAGGGAATCTGGAAGATCGCGAGGATCCACGCGCCCCAGGAGGAAGTGACGTTCCAGTGGAGCACCGGCTGCGCAAAGTCGTAGGTCGCCCCACCGTCGAACAGCCGGCGCGAGACGCCGGCCAGCCCCACCATGAACATCGGCATGAAGATGACGTTCATGCAGACGAAGGAGCCGATGAAATGGATCTTGCCGAGCGTCTCGTTCATCTTCCGGCCGGTTGCCTTCGGAAACCAGTAGTAGACCCCCGCAAAGAGGGCGAAGATCGTCCCCGGAGCGACGACGTAGTGGAAGTGGCCGATGACGTAGTACGTGTCGTGCAGCGGGATGTCCGCGATGTTGAAGGCGAGCGGAAGCCCCGTGAGGCCGCCGATGCCGAACATCGGGAGAAAGCCCACCGCGAAGAGCATCGGGGTGTTGTAGCGAATCGATCCGCCCCAGAGCGAGATGATCAAGGCCGTGAGGATGACGACCGATGGGATCGAGATGATCATCGTGGTCGTCTGGAAGAACGCCGCCATCGTCGTCCCCATGCCGGTCATGAACATGTGGTGCGCCCACACGATGAACGACATGAAGCCGAGGAAGACGACCGAGTAGACCATCGAACGATAGCCCCACAGGGGCTTCCGGGTGTTGTTCGCGATGATCTCCGCCACGATTCCCATCGCGGGAAGGATCAATACGTAGACCTCCGGGTGCGCCAGGAACCAGAACAGGTGCTGCCAGAGGAGCGGGTTGCCTCCGCCCGCGTTGGCTGACGACCTGGCCGCTGACGACGAGGCCGCTCGGGAGGAAGAAGCTCGTGCCGGCCAGACGATCCATCAGCTGCATGACCCCCGCGGCCTCGAGCGGCGGGAAGGCCAGGAGCAGGAGGAACGCCGTGACGAACTGGGCCCACACGAAGAAGGGGAATCGCATGAACGTGAGCCCCTTGGCGCGGAGCTGGATGATGGTCGTGATGAAATTGACCGCGCCGAGCAGCGACGAAGTGATCAAGAAGATCATCCCGATGAGCCACCACGTCTGCCCTGTGGCTGCGATGATGGCGAGGGGCGCGTAGGACGTCCACCCGGCCTGCGCGGCCCCCCCTGGCACGAAGAAGCTGGCCAGCATCGTGACGCCGCCGAGGAAGAAGAACCAGTAGCTCGCCATGTTCAGCCTCGGGAAGGCCATGTCCTGTGCTCCGATCTGGAGCGGGACGACGAAGTTCCCGAATCCTCCGACGGCGAGGGGAACCACCCCGAGGAAGACCATGATGGTGCCGTGCATCGCCCCGAGCTCGTTGTAGAACTCAGGGAGCATCGTCCCGCCCGGCATGCGCGCGTCGCCGAGGAGCCTGCCGAGCAGCGGCAGCGCGGCCTCCGGGTAGGCGAGCTGCCAGCGCATGAGCATCATCAGCGAAAAGCCGAAGAGCAGGAACAGAAGGCCGGTGATGGCGTACTGGATCCCGATGACCTTGTGGTCGGTGGAAAAGACGTACTTGCGCCAGAAGCCGAGCTCCTCGTGATGGGCTTCGTGCGCGACGTGCGGCTTGGATGGGATGACGGCCGACGACTCGCTCATGATGCGGCTGTTCTCCGGATCGCTACTTCGCGGCGGGCATGGCGAATTTGAAGTTCTGAGACTTCGTCTCGTTGGCTGCCACCGTGACCGTGGCCGTCTGCGTCCCCAGCCTCTCGTGCCAGGCGGTGATGACGTAGGTCCCCGGGTCGAGGCCCGAGATCGTGAACTTCCCGTCCGTGCTCGTCGCCGAGAAGAAGGGATGGGTGAAGGCGCCGACCCAGGCGTTCATCCACGGGTGGACGTCGCACTTGATCTGAAAAACGGCCTCTTCCTTGTCGAACGTCGCGGTCGCTTCCTTGAGCGTCGCCGGCATCGCGCGGTTGAATTGCTTGTTGATCTTGGGAAGCGCGTGGACATTGTGGAGAATGCCGTCCGAGTTGAGGATCCTGTAGGTCTGGCCGACCATGATCCCCTGCACGTGCGGTATGGTACTGGCAGCCCTTCTGATCGAGCGTTACCGGGGTCTTGGGAACGGGAAAGGTCTTGCCTGACGGGAGACCCTTCGAAACCCACACCAGGATGTTCCCCATCGTGTTGCCGTTGCCGAGGACCAGCATCTCGTTCGGCGCGGGCTTCCCGAGTGCATCTTGGCGCAGGCCGGGTCGGCGTCCATGGCGAGCGGCTTGAGAGTGGGGACCTTCCCGTCGAAGGTGACGGTTCCGGTGATGGTCGAGGCAGCGAAGGCGATGCTCGGCCAGACCAACAACGCGGCCAGCCCAGCCGCCATCCACAACCCGTTCACTCTCCTGCGCATGCTCCGCTCCTTGGTCATCGCAAACCTCGTCTTTATCGTCACCGACGACACTGTCATCAGCTAATTATAGATTGTGGCCGACTGTAACATCGGCCCCGCCGTCCGTGCAACCCGCCTTCGCGCCGGTGATACCCGCGCTTCGGCGCGGCAGGCCCGCCTTCGCGCCGGTGATACCCGCGCTTCGGCGCGGCAGGCCCGGCGATCCGTCTCACTCAGACGTTCTCGAAAGCCAGCGATTCGGCAAGCCTCGGGTCGCGCAATGGAACGAGCGCTTGCCGTCGCATCAGCCAGCTCGCCGCCGCCACGAAGCACCCGCCGATCGCCACAAACGCGGCGACGTCGAGAGCCGACGGCCGGAGCCCCTCAGGATGGAGGGTCGGCATGATCTGCCAGTAGAGATCCACGAAGTGCATGATGAGGAGCCACGCTCCGCCGACGGCCAGGGTTGTTCCCTTCCGTTTGACGGCCCGCCCCATCAGGTAGAAGAACGGAACCACGAAATGTCCCGCAATGAGGAGCAGCGAAACCTGCATCCACGACCCCTCGATCCGAGCCTTGTACCAGACCGTCTCCTCCGGGAGGTTCGCGTACCACATGAGGAAGAACTGGGAGAAGCCGATGTAGGCCCAGAACGCCGTGAACGCGAACAGGAGCTTTCCGATGTCGTGCAGGTGCTCGGCGGTGATCACGGTCTCCAGCAGCCCTGCCCTGCGCATCGCCACCACGACGACCGAGAGCAGCGCGATGAACCCCACGAAGGAACCCGAGAAGAAATAGACGCCGAAGATAGTCGAGTACCAATGCGGCGTCAGCGACATGATCCAGTCGATCGAAGCAAAGGTCTGGGTCAGTGCGAGGACGATGATGGCGGGCCCGGCGAGGCGTCGCAGGCGGGCCGACACTCCGGGATCTCCCGTGACGTCCTGACCGCGCGAGCCGCGGTAATAGAGGATGGCAATGAACGACCAGATCACGAAGTAGAGCGCCGCCCGGATCAGGAAGAACCGCTCGTTGAGGTATGGGGCCTTCCAGCGAAGCAGCGCATCATGATCGGCGGCGCCGGGGTGGGCCCATTCGAACAGATCGTGCAGACCGAGGACCACTGGCAGGAAGAGAGCCGCCATCACGGGAATCGTGGCGAAGATCGTCTCCCCGATCCGTCGCAGCACAATCCCCCAGCCACCCTGGACCGCGTACTGAATGAGCACGAAAAAAAGCCCGCCGAGAGTCAGGCTCAGAAAGAACATGAACGACACGAGCCACGAGAAGAAAAATTGCTTCGGATTCCCCGCCCCGAGAATCGCGCAGGCCACCGCGCCCAGCAGGGCGAAGACCGCGGCAATGACCGGAATGCGGTTCCACGGGTGCTCCGGCGGGATCGTGGCCTGCTCGGGTCGCAGCGCGACGCGATCGTGTGCAGGGATCATTCAGGACTCCAGGAGCTCGACGCTTCGTGCGCCCAGGGACTCCAGCAACTTCCTGGTGGCCGACGCATCGAACCGTGGATCCCACGATTCGATCGAGATGAAGAAGGCGTCGTCGGTCACCCGCTCGAAGACCTTGGATCTGAAGAGCGGATGGTAGTGCATTGGGAGCCGGTTCAGGCCGAGCATCCCGAAGACGGCGCCGAGCGCGCCGAAGAGGACGCCGACCTCGAAGGTCACCGGAATGTATGCGGGCCAGGAGACGTACGGCTTGCCGCTAATCACGAGCGGGTACGCCTTGGCGTGGACCCACCACTGCAGGGCGAACCCGAGCGCGGCGCCCGTCAGTCCCATGACGAGGACGATCCAGGGAAGCGGCGAACGTCGGAGCCCCATCGCCTTGTCGAGGCCGTGAACGGGAAACGGGCTGTGGGCGTCCCAACGAGTGAAACCCTCGTCACGTACGCGCTCGCACGCGTGATAGAGATCCGCAGGTGTCGCGAATTCGGCAAGGATTCCGTAGTGGGACCCTGTCGGAAGTTGCGGGACGAGTAACGGCATCAGGTGGATCCTTCGGGAGCGGGCTCCGGCGCCCCACGGTGCCTCGGCGCGGCTCGGTGATCCTTAATCTGCTGTTCGGAGCCCGGGTGCCCATGCGGGTCGGCCTGGGGCAGGACGGTCTTCACTTCGGCGGTTGCCACCATCGGAAGAAAGCGCACGAACAGGCAGAACATCGTGAAGAAGAGCCCGAAGCTTCCGAGCAGGCACGCCACATCCCACACCGTGGGAGTGAAGTAGCCCCAGGCTGAGGGAAGAAAGTCGCGGTGCAGTGACGTCACGATGATCACGAACCGCTCGAACCACATGCCGATGTTGATGACGATCGACAACACGAACAGGATCGGTATGCTCGTACGCGCCTTCTTGAACCAGAAAACCTGCGGGCTGATCACGTTGCAGGAGACCATGATCCAGTAGGCCCAGGCGTACGGTCCGAGCGCGCGGTTCATGAACGTGAAGAGCTCGTAGGGGTTCCCGCTGTACCAGGAGGTGAAGAACTCCGTGGCATAGGCGTAGCCGACCATCGTCCCGGTCACCAGCATGATCTTCGCCATGTAGTCGAAGTGCCGGAGGGTGATGATGTGCTCCATGCGGAACGCCTTGCGGCAGATCACCATGAGCGTCAGCACCATGGCGAACCCGGAGAAGATCGCGCCCGCGACGAAGTACGGCGGGAAGACCGTCGTATGCCATCCAGGGAGCAGGGAGACCGCGAAATCCATCGAGACGATCGAATGAACCGAGAGGACCAGCGGCGTCGCGAGGGCTGCGAGAACGAGGTAGGCGCTTTCGTAGTGATGCCATTGCCGCGCTGAGCCCCGCCATCCGAGGGCGAAGAGACCGTAGACGAACTTCCGGATTGGGGTCTTCGACCGATCGCGCATCGTCGCCAGGTCCGGGATCAGGCCGACGTACCAGAACAGGACTGAGACCGTTCCGTAGATGCTGACCGCGAAGACGTCCCAGAGAAGAGGGCTCCTGAAGTTGGGCCACATGCCCATCTGGTTGGGGAGCGGGAACATCCAGTACGCGACCCAGACACGTCCCACGTGGATCCCCGGGAACGTCAAGGCGCACATGACCGCGAAGATGGTCATCGCCTCGGCCGCGCGGTTGATCGAGGTGCGCCACTTCTGTCGGAAGAGGAAGAGGATCGCCGAGATGAGCGTCCCGGCGTGCCCGATACCGACCCAGAACACGAAGTTCGTGATGTCCCACGCCCAGCCGACCGGCTGGTTGAGACCCCAGATGCCGATTCCCTCCCAGAAGAGCCACGTGACCGCCACGCCGAGAAGGCTGAGGAGCCCGACAGAAGGAATGAAGAGGAGCCACCAGCCGATCGGTGTCGGCCGCTCGAGCGGCTCCGCGACGGCGTCCGTGATTGAATGGAAATCGGGCGAGCGCAGGATCAGCGTGGGACGGCCCGCGACAGGGTTGTCTAGCAGCTCTGCTTCCGACTGGGCCAAACCGGTTCCCCGCCTCAAGTTTGAAAGGTGGCCGTTTGTACCATCGCCGCGTCGCAGGAGTCAAGCCGCCTCCGCGCGAAGGCGGACAGATGCGATGAACACGACCGCCGCAGACGCGACGTCGCTCGAATTGAATGGTAGCGCTGATCAGCGAACCTCCGCGAGGGCGTACAGGAGATCCACGTACGACGCTGTCGCGCCGTCGAGGCCGGCGACCTTCGCGTTTGTGGAGTCGATCAGGAAGAACTCGTCCGGCGCATGCGCGCCGGCGCCCATGCCGAGCCCGAACTGGCCAGCCGGCAGCCGCAACGGCGCGCCGGTGAACGTCACGCCCGGCCACGATCCCGCGAGCCTCGGCCAAAGCGAGGGCTCGACGCCAGCCTTCTTGTAGGCGGCCTGCTGCGCGCGGATCAGCCGTGATTTCGGGTCCGTTTCGGTCGGGTCGTAGCCGCCGGTCATGTTCACTTCGATATCGCTGAAACCATGCTTCGCGAGGTGGCGCTTCAGCAAATCCAGCGTGCCCGCCGCGGTCATGTCGGGCACCAGCCGCATGTCGATCTTCGCGACGCCGCGATGCGGCAGGATCGTCTTTCCTCCTGGCCCCGTGTAGCCTGCCACCAGCCCTTCGATGTTGATGGTTGGCTGCGTGACGAGCCGGCGCAGCGACACTTCCCATGGCTCGTCTGCGATCCACTTCTGGACGCCGAGCGACTTCTTCGTCGTGGCCTCGCTTCGTTTCGGAATGGCTTCCTCGAGGATCTTCTTCAGCTCCGGCGAGAGCGGCCGCACCTTGTCGAAGAAACCCTCGACCGCGGGCGTGTGGCCGTCCGGCTTCACGAGCACATTCAGCGCCTGGACGAGGCGCCACACGGGTGAGTCGATGTGCGCCGCGAGGCTGGAGTGCACGTCGGCGGCCGGGCCGCGGCCCCATTTCGAACCGCTGGACACCAGCTCGAGCTCCACGATTCCCTTCGCGCCGAGATTGATCTCGACGCCGCCGTTCAGATTCTGGCTGCCAAGCGGGATGATGACGCCCGCGCTTTTCTTCAGCGCCGCCTCCACCTCGGGCTTGAAGACGATCTCGGAGAAGTTGGGCGAGCCGATCTCCTCTTCGCCTTCGCAGACGAGGACGATGTTGACGGGTGGGCGGCGGCTGGCAGCTTTGAAGGCATGGAGCGCAGCGAGGAACGCCATCTGCGGCCCCTTCGTGTTCGTCGCGCCGCGGCCGACCATCACGCTGCCGAGGCCGGGACGATCGACGAGCTTTCCCTCGAGCGGCGGCGAGGACCACTCCGCCGGATCGTACTGCTTCACGTCGTACATGAAGTAGACGCCGAGCGTGGTGTCCGCGCCCACATCGAGCGTTGCGAACACGCCGGGCTTGCCCTTCGTCGGGATGATCGTGACGCGCTCGAGCCCTGCTTCACGCGCCAGGCGCGCCATGTGCTCCGCGCCTTGCGGATAGCCCACATTTTCGGCAGCGATCGACGGCAGGGCAATCCATTCGCGGAGCATCTTCACGGTCGCGTCGTGGCGCGGGGCGATTTGCGCGATCACCGCGTCCCGGTCTGCGGCGCCGCCCTGTGCAACGAGCGCAGGGCCAGTCACGGCCAGACCCGCTGTGCCCGCAATCGTCGTCTGGAGAAAGCTGCGTCGGTCGATCATCTGTCCCGTCCTTGTCACTAGCCGTCATGACTGTGGAAACTTGCACCATTGAGTCAGGTTTCCTCACCAAGACGGCGGCCCCCCGAAGCGGGGGGTCAAGCCTCGCTAGAGATGTGGCGTCGCCGAGGGGCGGGATCGTAGCACGGCGCACTGGTGGAGATCAGAAAGGCTGGCCCCGCTTGCGCCTCCAGACGTCCCATGTCAATGGCCCAGCTTCGTCATTGCTGATCGGGTGGCCAGCCAGCTTCAGCGCCAGCTTGATCTGGCCGTGATGGTAGCCCTCGTGCCAAAGCAAGAGCTGAAGCAACAGGATCGGGTGGTCGTAATTCAGGTCCAGGCCACGACCTGCCAATACTCTCCCCCTCACGGCCTCCCGCACCGCCCTGGCGCTGTCGTTCAGCATCTGCGCAATGCGATCGCGGTCGCGCTCGACCATCCACTCTTCCTTTGGTACGTCCCTCGCGAACTCGGGAGCCTCCTCGAAGACGGACACGAGCCGCTCATGGTGGATGTGCATGAACTGCTGCGCGACGGACGGACTGCTCTCGATGGCCTTGACCTCGAGCCCGCCCTCAGGCAAAGCGCGGAGCAGGTTGAGCATGATGGTGTTGTTCCTGTCCCAGGAGTCGAGCAACGCGTCGAGCAGGCGTTGGTCTGGTGCGTCTGACATGGACACATTCTCCTGCCTCTTGCCGCGGCGTTCAACCCATCTCGTTGCGTCCCTTAGGTGCGCGGTCGGGCCACCTGGTGGTCGCGGTCATGAGATAGATTCAGCGCCGGGTAAACGAACGGTGGGAGTGACAAGTGTGTCGGGATTCCATGAAGCAGCAGGGCTGCGAGCGTGGATTCGCTGATCACAGCTGCAGCTCGTGCGCTCGCAGCGGGTGATCCCCTCGGCGCATTGAAGCGAGTCGCGCTGCGCGATGACGCGCCTGCGCTCGCGCTTCGAGGCATCGCGATGGCTCAGCTCGGCGATCTCGTTCGAGCGAAGGCGCTCCTGCGGCGTGCTGCCCGTGCATTCGGTCCGAAAGAGGCCGTGGCCCGCGCGAGGTGCGTCGTCGCCGATGCCGAGATCGCGCTCGTCTCACGCGATCTGGGCTGGCCTGTGAAGGCGCTCGAGGCGGCGCGGGCGACGCTTGAACAGCACGGCGACCTCGTCAACGCCGCGCATGCGCGGTATCTCGAGGTTCGGCGCCTCCTCCTGATCGGACGCATTGACGAAGCCGAGCTCACGCTCGCTGAGCTCGACCCCGCGCCCTTCTCTCCTGCATCGAGGACCGCCCACGAGCTGGTGGTCGCGGGGATCGCGATGCGCCGCCTCAGGACGAAGGCAGCGCGCTCTGCGCTCGCTCGGGCCAGGCGTGCGGCGCGTCAGGCGCGCATCCCTGCGCTGACGGCGGAGGTCGAAAGTGCGTGCCTCGTCCTGAACACGCCCGCTGCGCGCCTGATTGCGAGCGGCGAGGAGCGTCCCCTTCTGCTTGAAGAGGTCGAAGCGTTGCTGGCGTCGAAAGCCTTCGTCGTGGACGCATGCCGTCACGTCGTGCGTGACGGACGCAAGGTGGTCTCGCTTGCAAAGCGTCCGGTGTTGTTCGCGCTCGCACGTGCGCTGGGCGAAGCGTGGCCGGGAGACGTACCGAGGGACACGCTCGTCGCACGCGCCTTCGGTTCGAAGCACGCCGATGAATCGCATCGCGCGCGATTGCGAGTCGAAGTCGGGCGGCTTCGTGCGGTAATTCGGACGCTGGCCGACGTGACTGCGACGACGCGCGGGTTTGCGTTGGGGCCGCGCCGCGCGCGCGAGGTCGTCGTGCTGGCGCGGCCTGTTGAAGTTGACGAAGAGCATGCGGCGGTGCTCGCGTTCCTCGCCGACGGTGAATCGTGGTCGAGCTCGGCCCTGGCGCTCGCGCTTGGAACGAGCCAGCGCACCGTGCAGCGGGCGCTCGAGTCGCTTGCGGCCGCAGGCAGGGTGCAGTGGTTCAGTCGCGGGCGAGCTCGTCGGTGGATGACCCCGCCCGTACTGGGATTCACGACGACCTTGTTACTCCCCGCTCCTCTGCCGATTGACTAAGCTGGAAAGCATGCGTCGATCAAACGCCGAGATTGTCCGTGAATATGGGCCCTTTCCGGGCGCCGACCACGTGCACGGCGTCACGTATGACGGTCAACACGTCTGGTTTGCTGCCGGAGACACGCTGAAGGCCTTCGATCCCGCGAGCGGGAAGACGCTGCGCTCGATCGATGTCGCCGCCCATGCGGGAACGGCTTGCGACGGCGAGTACCTCTATCAGCTCGCCGAAGATCGCATCCAGAAGATCGACCCGAAGACCGGCCGTGTGGTCGCCACGATCCCGGCGCCTGGAGGCGGCGGTGACTCGGGGCTCACGTGGGCCGAAGGGACGCTCTGGGTGGGGCAGTATCGAGACCGGAAGATCCATCAAGTCGATCCCGAGACAGGAGCGATTCTGCGCACGATCGAATCCAATCGCTTCGTCACCGGGGTCACGTGGGTCGACGGAGAGCTTTGGCACGCCACCTCGGAAGGCGACGAGAGCGACTTGAGGCGAGTTGATCCTCGAACGGGAGAGGTCCTGGAGAGGCTCGAGATGCCGCCCGGAACGAGCGTTTCAGGGCTCGAGTCCGATGGCGGCGATCGGTTCTTTTGCGGAGGGGGCAAGAGCGGAAAGGTGAGGACCGTCCGCCGGCCCAGGCGCGGCCCCGATCCTGGCAGCGGCGCCGGGATCCCCGTCGACACGACGAAGAAGTAATTCGAAGCCGCCCTCGTCGTCACTTGACACTTCGGGTCGGTCGGGAGAGAGTCGCGTACAGGACTGCCGACCATGAGCCCCAGCGACGCCGATGAGCTGAGTGGAATCAGGCGCCGGGCGAGTCACATACTCGATCGAGCCGCCTCGATTCTGCCAACGGTGAGAGCACGTCTCTTCGCGCTCGTGCTCGTCGCCTTGGTGCCGGCGCTCGTGATCCTCGTGTACGACGAGTGGCTGGCTCGAGATCGCGGGTTCGCCAACCTGACGGATCTGTCGACGCGAGTCGTTCGCTTGCTGCAGCGAGAGATGGACGAACGCATCACGCGCGGCGCGCACCGGCTCGCCGTGCTGGCGGCAGATCCAGACGTTATCGCCCTGACTCCCGCGGCTACGCGCAAACTGGTCGATGCGCTGCGCGAGGATCGTCTGTACAACAACCTGTTCATCGCCGACGGCACGACCGGCGATGTGCGGGCGAGCGCTGTGCCGCTGGATCAAAAGGCTAACGTCGCGACCTGCTCGCGTTCGAGCTTGCCCGCCGCACGCTCGACTTCGCGACCGGGGCCTTTCTTCCCGAACCGGCCACCCATGAAGCGGGGATCAACGTCGCGCACCCCGTCGTGAACGAGGTCGGCACTCTGACGTCCATCGTGTGCGCGAGTATCGACCTCGACTGGGTGTCCGGGTTCATCGAACGTTCCGGCCTTCCGCCGAGCACCGTCCTGAGCGTTCTCGACGGTCAGGGCGTCGTCCAGTATCGCTCGATGGATCTGGAGAAGTACGTCGGGAAGCACGCGGGAGAGTGGGCGACGGCGCTCGACAATGCACAAAACGTTCGAGGCGTTGCTGGCCTCGACGGCGTCGAGCGGCTGTACGTTGCCGAGCCGCTGGAGTTTGGCGGACAGCATACGGGCACCCGCGTCACGCTCGGGATCGCTCTGGCTCCCTATCGCGCCGGCCTGAACGCCGCGCTCCGCCGCAACATCGGCCTACTGGTGACGGGGACGCTCCTCTGTTTCCTGATCGCCTGGCTTGTCGGCGAGGCGCTGTTCCTGCGCGAGGTCCGCCAGATCGTCGCCACTGCGCGCAAGGTGTCAGCCGGCGATCTCGACGCCCGTACCGGTTTCGGTGACGAGCGCGGCGAACTGCGGGAGCTCGGCCGGGTGATCGACGATGCGGTGGCAGCGCAGCAGACATCTCATCGCGACCTCGTGGCGGCTCGTGAACAGGCGGAGGAGGCGAATCGAGCGAAGGGATCGTTCCTCGCGATGATGAGCCACGAAATCCGCACGCCGATGAACGCGATCATCAACATGAACGGGCTGGCCCTCGAAATCGATCTCCCCCCGAAGGCACATCAGTACATCAGCGTCGCCCATTCGTCCGCACGCAACCTGCTTGGCATCCTCAACGACATCCTGGACTTCTCGAAGATCGAAGCCGACAAACTGCAGCTCGAAGAAGAGCCATTCAGCGTCCGGGAGGTGCTCGAGGAAGTCACCGAGACCTTCCGGGCGACGGTCATACAGAAGCACGTCGAACTCATCACGCACGCAGTCCCGGCGGTCCCCGACCGGCTCGTTGGCGACGCGCTTCGTTTCCGCCAGGTGCTCACGAATCTCGTCGGAAACGCGTTCAAGTTCACGAACGAAGGCGAGGTCGTGCTCAGGGTGGAACCCCTACCCAACGCGAACGATGACCAGGGCCGCGTAAATCTGCGTGTCATCGTGCGGGATACCGGAATCGGAATCCCGAAGGAGCAGCAAGGCAAACTGTTTCAGGCGTTCACGCAAGCCGATAGCTCCACGTCGCGCCAATACGGCGGCACTGGCCTGGGGCTGGCGATCAGCCGGCGACTGGCGCGGCTCATGGGCGGCGACCTCACCTTCGAGAGCGTCCCCGGTGCGGGCACGACGTTCTTCTTCACCGCCCGCTTCGCGACCGACGCGCAGCAAGCGGCGCCCGCACGCGCCGTTCCCTCCACGCTGACGGAGAAGCCGGTGCTGATCGTCGAGGATTCCCCGACCAGCCGCGAGCTGCTCGAGACGCTTCTCAAGAGCTGGTCGATTCCTGTGGTCTCCGTAGCGAGCGCGGAGGACGGCCTAGCGCAGCTCGAGCAGCACAACCGCGAAGACACGCCGGATCCCTTTGGCCTCGTCATGCTGGACTGGATGCTGCCTGGCATGAACGGACTGGAGGCCGCCGAGCGCATCCGGACCCGCGCCGAGACCCGCGCGCTGCCAATCATCGTGATCAGCGCCTACGCCGGCAAGGAGGAGGAGGCGCGTTGTTCCGAGCTCGGCGTCAACGTGTTCCTTCGTAAGCCCGTGACCGCGTCGTCCCTGTTCGACGCGATCGTCGAGTCTCAGGGCGTTCGCGTACATTCCGCGCGGCGTGGACTCGACGGACCGCTCGAGCGTGAGTTCGAAGGCGTGCGGGCGCTGCTGGCCGAGGACAACGAGGCCAACCAAATGGTTGCGATCGAGCTCCTCGGGCGGCTCGGGATCGCGCTCGACGTCGCTCGCAATGGCCGCGAAGCAATCGCGATGGCTCACGCCGCGCCGACAAAGTACGAAGCAATCCTGATGGACATGCAGATGCCCGAGCTCGACGGCCTCGCGGCGACGCGTGCGCTCCGTGCCGACCCGCGCTTCAAGACAGTGCCAATCATCGCGATGACCGCGAACGCGATGAAGGTCGACCTTGATGCGTGTCTCGCCGCGGGCATGAACGATCACGTCACCAAACCTATCGACCGCAGGACGCTCCTCGCGACGCTGCGCCGTTGGCTGCCCGCCCGACCGGCCGAGACGTCCCCCGCTGTCGCGATGCAGGTTTCGCAACACCTGCGGGCAGTGCCATCCACATCATTGGCGGGCACTGCGCCGTCACAAGAGGCAGCGCCCGTACTCGAGGGCGTCGATGTGAGCGGCACGCTCCGTCGTCTGGGGATCGACCGTGCCAGCCTCGAACGGATGCTGCTGCGGTTTGCTGACGGACAGCGGGAGATACTCGAGGCGCTGCGTGCCGCCGTCGTTGCGCGCGATGGTGCGATGGCCGCGCGGCACGCACACGCGATCGCCGGCGCCGCCGGAAATCTCGGAGCCGATGGGCTGCGCTCCGCTGCAAAAACGCTCGAGCAGGCGGGTCGCGAAGGCCGCACGGACTTGATCGATCTGCTCGCTGTCGTCGAAGAACGCGCGGCCGTTGTCTTCGCGTCGATCGAGACGCTGCGCCCGTCACCAAACCGTGACACCGACGCCGCGGGCCGCCCCTTCGATCGCGCAGTGGCCAGCGCAGCACTCGATCGCTTGACCACCGCCTTGGACAATTTTGACGTGACGTCGGCGAGCGGAGCCCTGGCCGACCTCGGTACGTCCGGCCTTGGGGCCTGGGCGGCCGACGACCTGGGCCTCCTGCGTCGTTGCGTCGACGGATACGAATACGGCGAGGCTCGGGGGATTGCTACACGGCTCCTCGCCCATGTGATGAATGCGCACGACGGCGAGGTTTGACCTCGACTGGAGAGGAGACCGATGTGAAAGAATTGTCCGACTGCCGGGTGCTCATCGTCGACGATGTCAAGGCGAACGTCGACATTCTGGTCCAGGCACTCAGTGGTGAGTACAAGCTCTCGGTTGCCCTCAGCGGACTGCAAGCGCTCGACGCCGTCCATCGGAGCCTGCCCGATCTGATTCTGCTCGACATCGTCATGCCCGATATCGACGGCTACGAGATCTGTCGAAGGCTGCGGGCTGCGGAGGCGACCCGCGAGTTGCCGATCATGTTTCTCAGCTCGCTGGAGGATGTAAACGACAAGGCCCGGGGGTTCGAGGTTGGGGGCAACGATTATCTGACGAAGCCGTTCGAGATTCTGGAAGTGAAGGCCCGCGTCCGTTCGCTGTTGAAGGCCAAGTCGTACGCCGAGGCCGTGAAGGCAGCGGCGGAGCGAGACCTCCGCATTGCCCGCGAGATTCAGATGGGTCTCCTGCCGGCGAGTATCTCGGCACAGATTTATGGAACGGGGCTGGACGTCCACGCGGTGCTCGAGCCGGCTCGTCAGGTCGGCGGCGATCTCTTCGAGGTCCTGCGGCTCGGCGCCGACCGTGTGCTCGTGGCCGTGGGTGACGTGTCGGGCAAAGGCATCCCTGCCGCGCTCTTCATGGCAGTGGCCATGACGCTCCTGCGCAGCCTGGCGCGGCAAGGCAATGCACCTGAGGAGATCCTGCGTAAGCTTAACGACGAATTGCTGGAACAGAACCCACGAGGCATGTTCGTGACGCTTCAGTGTATGGTGTTCGATCTCGCGATGGGCTGCGTCACGTGCGCGAGCGCTGGACACCACCCCGCGGTCCGAATCACGCCGGGGCATGCGCCGCGGCCGGCCTTCATGACGCCCGGACGCGTGCTCGGATTGCTGCCCACCGACGTCTTCACCAGCGAGACGCTGGAGCTCGAGACGGGCGAGACCTTCGTCCTCTACACCGACGGCGTCAGCGAGGCGTTCGACCCGAATGACGAACTCTTCGGAGAGGAGCGTTTGATGGCGCTGCTCCAAGCCTCACCGGGTCGAAGCGCGCGTGAAACGTCTCTTGGCGTGCTCGAGGCCGTGCGGCGGCACGCTGCAGGCGCTCAGCAGTCTGACGACATCACGGTTGTATCCGTCCACTACGCTGGGCGAGCATGATGGCGTCGTTGCTCAGCGCAGGGACCGCCGGAAGCCTGGTCTTACTCGCGAGACACGCCCGTGCCCATCACACTGAGTCCCGTCCTGAGGTCATCGGTCTTCGACCCACACGAGCGATGACAGCCTGGAGCGACATGAGAAGGCACAGCACGACATGAACATCACCAGAAACGGCTCACTGCCATCGAGCCGCGGCCCCTCGGAATACTTCACGGGCGCCGTGCGCTTCGATTTGCGGTTCCAGAGGGGCGCGCCCGCACGCGTGGCCGGCGCAGTCGTCACGTTCGAGCCGGGGGCCCGAACCGCGTGGCACACGCATCCCCTTGGTCAGACGCTGATGGTCACTTCGGGTCTCGGACGCGTACAGCGCGCAGGCGGCCCAATCGAGGACATCCGGCCGGGCGATGTGGTGTGGATTGAACCGGGCGAGAGGCACTGGCATGGCGCGTCGCCGACGACGGCGATGACGCACATCGCCATTCAGGAACAGCTCGATGGCAAGGCGGTCGAGTGGATGGAACACGTGACCGACGAAGAGTACCAGGGCGGATCGAATGCGCAATGAGGGGTGAAGCCATGCAGAAACGTACATTGGGAAAAAGCGGCCTGGAAGTCTCGGCCCTCGGTTTTGGCTGCATGGGGATCAGCTTCGGGTACGGCCCGGCAACCAGTCGAGAGGACGGTCTTTCGATCATCCGTGCGGCTGTCGACGGCGGGGTCACGTTCTTCGACACCGCCGAAGCCTATGGTCCGTACACGAACGAGGAACTCGTCGGCGAAGCGCTCGCGCCCGTTCGCGATCGCGTGGTGATTGCGACGAAGTTCGGCTTCAAGTTCGAAGGCGGCAAGCAGGCGGGTTTGGACAGCCGGCCCTTACACATCATGGAGGTCGCTGAAGCATCGCTCAAACGGCTCAAGACGGACCGCATCGATCTCTTGTATCAGCACCGCGTCGACCCGAATGTCCCCATCGAGGACGTGGCCGGGACCGTCAAGGATCTGATTCGGGAAGGCAAGGTCAAGCACTTCGGCCTGTCTGAAGCCGGCGTCCAAACGATTCGTCGCGCTCACGCCGTGCAGCCGGTGACGGCCTTGCAGAGTGAGTACTCGCTGTGGTTTCGGGAGCCGGAACGAGAAGTGCTGCCGACGCTCGAGGAGCTTGGCATCGGCTTCGTCCCGTTCAGTCCGCTCGGCAAGGGCTTTCTGACAGGGAAGATCGACGAGACGACGACTTTCGACAGTAACGACTTTCGCAACGTCGTCCCGCGCTTCACCGCGGAGAACCGGAAGGCGAATCTCGCGTTCGTCGAGTGGCTGACGAAATATGCCGAACGGAAGAAGGCGACGCCCGCGCAGGTCGCGCTCGCGTGGCTGCTCGCGCAGAAACCCTGGATCGTCCCGATCCCGGGGACGACCAAGCCTCATCGGCTCGAGGAGAACCTCCGCGCGATCGCGATACACCTGACGCCGGATGATCTGCGCGAGATCGATCGCGCAGCGGCGGAGATCTCAGTGCACGGCGCTCGATACCCGGAGCACCTGCAGAAGTTGGTCGGACGCTGATCGAGCTGAACCCTTCGCAACAGCGGATCCTTGTCCCTTGTTGATAGAGAACAGGAGGACCAGAAATGACCTCGACGAGAGCACATGGATCTCGAAAGACAGTCATTGCCGGTGCGGGTGGAATTGTCCTGACCGCGCTCGGCTATCGTGCTTGGGATCGCGGCGTCTTCACGGGTGCCACCGGTCCGGCGTACACCTCTTGGGACGAGTGGCGCGGCAGCGGCCTCGACGGCAACCGGAGGCCGCTCCGCGCGGCCGTGCTTGCCGCCAGCCCGCACAATACGCAACCCTGGCAATTCGAGGTGTCTACCTCGGCGATCACGGTCTACGCCGATCGCTCTCGCCACCTGGGCTCGTTCGACCCGTTCCGTCGCGAGATGCATCTCGGCTTGGGCTGCGCGATCGAGAACTTCGTGTTGGCAGCGCGGACTTTTGGGATCGCCGCGGATGTTCAGGTCTTGAACGGCCGGTTCGGGCTTTCGCCAGGGCCGCAGCCGGTTATGGCGGCACGGATTGCGCTCGGACCGGACCGACCGTCACACGACCCGCTCTTCGACGCAATTCCCAAGCGGAGAACGAACCGCGGTCCTTACCGGGATCAGGCGATTGCGCCAGAGCGCTTGCGCGAGTTTGCCAATCTCGTCTCGAGCCCGACGCTTCGCGTGGTCTTCCTCTCCGACGATGTCGCGCGGCGCGAGGTGGGTGCGCTCATCGTGGAAGCCACCGAACGGATCATTGCCGATCCCGCCATGTCGCTGGACAGCTTCCGGTGGATCCGCACGGGCAGGCGGGACGTCCTCGCAGAGCGCGATGGTGTGACGATCGACACGGCCGGTGCAAGCCGGCTCAAGACCGTTGCCGCGAAGATCCTGCCCAATCTGGATGCGGCGGCTATCGATCGGATCTGGCTCGATGCGACACGAGCGACGCAGACGGCGACCGCGCCGGTCTTCGGCATGATCCTGGTACCTGACCGGTTGGACATGGCCCACGCCATTACGGCGGGGCGCGCCTGGCAGCGACTGCATCTCGCGGCGACGGCGCAGGGTCTCGCGGCGCAGCCTCTCAATCAGCCGGTCGAAATGGTCGATCGCAACCAGATGCTGGGACGACAGGACGAGTTCGGTTCGGGGCTTGCGACGTTCTTGCGCGAAGGGAGCTGGGAACCCACGTTTGTTTTCCGGCTCGGGTACGCGGAGCGCGAAGCACCGCACTCGCCGCGTCGGCTGCTCGAAGACGTCGTGACCGCAGCGCCGGTCGCGAAAAGTAAGGAACGGTCACTCGTGGCGCAGGGCGATCATTGGATCGACCCGCGACGCTCGCCGCGCCGGTCCGTAGCCGGCCACGAACGCCGCAGTCAATAGAATCACCGCCGCAAGCGTCAACGCGCGCGGGTCGTTTGGTTTGATCTCGAAGAGAAACGACTCGACCAGCCGCGACGTGCCGAGGGCGGTCGGCACGCCGATCGCGAGCCCCATGGCAGCCAGCACGCAGACCTCGCGCAGCATCATCCAGATGACAGCGCCCCGTCCAGCTCCCAGGGCCATACGCAGTCCAATCTCGTTCGTCCGGCGCGCCACCGCATAGGCCATCGTTGCGTAAAGGCCGACGCCGGCGATCACCAGCGCCAGGATCGCAAACGCGCTGCACAGCCTGGCAAACACGATCTCCTGATTGATGGTCTGGTCGATGTCGGCGGCCTGTGTCTTGATATTGGTGACCGGCACGCGGCGGTCGGCCTCATGCACGATCCGACGGACCGCGTCGACCTGGCGCAGCGGGTCACCGTCGGTGCGCAGCGCGTACGTCATCTCACGCAGCAGCGGCATGGGGACCTGCGCGTACGGCACATACACCACTGGTGGACTCTCGCGCTTGATCCCACCGTATCGCACGGATGCAGCGACCCCGACGATCTCCAGGACGAGGGGCACGTCGCCGGCCTTCATGCTGCCGCCAATCTCGATGTGCCGCCCCACCGGGTCCGCATCACCGAAGTTGGCTCTGGCGAACAGATCGCTCACCACGGCGACGGGCGGCATGCCCTGCCGATCGCCTTCCGCGATCTCCCGCCCGCGCAACATCGGAATCTGCATGGTCGTGAAGAACCGAGGCCCCGTGTACAGGATCCGCGTGCCCCGCGTCGGCAGGCCGTTGACCGTGACGGGATGTGCCCGGCCGGCCCTGATGAGCGAGGCGTGCGACAGCGTCGCCTCGCGGACACCGGGAAGCTCGGTCAGGCGACGACGCAGATCCGCATAGAGGGCGGCGACCCTGGCCTCCGGATAGCCGGCCTGCGGGGCATTCAACTCGAACAGCAGCACGCTGTCGCGATTGAAGCCCAGCGAAATCGACTGGAGATGCGTGAGCGTTCGCACGAACAGGCCCGCCGCGACGAGCAACAGCAGCGAGATCGCGATCTGCGCCACCACGAGCGCCTGCGTCAGGCTCAGGTGTGGGACCCTGGCGCGCAGGCGCCCGCGCGGCTCGCTGACGGACCGGTCCCTGAGCATCGGCATCAGTGCAGGACGCGTCGACTGCATCGCAGGCGCCAGGCCGAACAGCACGCCGCACAGCAACGACAGCGCGAGCGTGACGCCGAGCACATGCCAGTTCAGTTCCGCGTGCAGCGTGAACCCCTCCTGCCCGTTGGCCAG
The DNA here is from genome assembly GCA_963784195.1 of uncultured Acidobacteriota bacterium. Classification (GTDB taxonomy): domain Bacteria; phylum Acidobacteriota; class Vicinamibacteria; order Vicinamibacterales; family 2-12-FULL-66-21; genus CAVQAH01. Next base: position 1,250,805 of record CAWARA010000020.1, read on the forward strand.
CAGCAGCGTCAGCACCCGGATGCCGGCGACGGCAATGAGGACTCCGAGCGCTCCGCTGAGGGACGCCAGGAGCACGCTCTCTGTGAGCAGTTGACGCACGACACGCCAGCGGCTGGCGCCGAGGCTGAGCCTCACCGCCATCTCGCGCTTTCGGGCTGCGGCCCGCGCGAGCAACAGATTCGCCGTGTTTGCGCACGCGATCGCCAGGATCAGGCCGACCATCGCCAGCAGCACGTAGAGCGGTTTCGAGTACTGGCGCCTGAGGCTGTCGAGGCCACCGGCGCCCTCCTCGAGTCGCAGCACTGGCAGATTGTCGCGCTCGCCATCGTTGGTCGCGGTCGTGGCCACCCACTGTGCGAATGGCGCCGCGAGCGCTGCCTGAGCCTGCGCGAGCCCAACGCCAGGGTGCAACCGTCCCATCATCTCGACCCAGTAATAGTTCGGGTCAAGGTAGGCGCGCCCGCCACCTGGGTCGAAGAGGAGGTTGGCGTGCATCGGGAGATAGATCTGCGGCGCGGCAGCCGGATCGACGCCGAAGAACTCTGGCGGCGTCACCCCGACCACGGTGAACGCCACATTGTTGATGAGAATCTGCTGCCCGGTCGCGCTTGCGGCATCGCCGAAGCGCTGCTCGCCGTAGCGCAGGCTCAGGACTGCCACCGGCGCGGCGCCAGCGCGATCGTCATCGGCAAAGATCAGGCGGCCCGCCGCCGGCGACACCGAGAGACCGCGAAAGAAGTCGCCGGAGACGTACTCGCCCTCGACGAGCTCCGCCTGACCTTTGATCATCACATTCAGCCGGCCAGCCGGTTTGTGCGCGAAGAGGGTGGACAGGACTGGCGCCGACACTTCGCGCAGGCGCTCGAACGCCGGAAACGGGAAGATGGCTGCCGTAATGTTCGGACCGTCGCGGTATGTGCTGCCGTCCACGGAGCGCATCACAGACGCGTTCGCCGTGGCGGACTTGGGCCGGCTCTGCCACTTCACCGCGACCAGCGAGGTCGGGTCCGAGACCGGCAGCGAGCGGAACAGGATCGAGTCCATGAAGCTGTAGATCGCCGTGTTGGCGCCGATCCCCAGCGCGAGCGAGAGCGCGGCCAGCGCCGTGAACAGTCGGTTCTTGACCATCGCCCGCAGGCCGTAGCGTACGTCCTGCGCCAGCTGTTCGAGCAGGATCCAGGACCACAGCGTGCGCGTGTTCTCCTGCAGCAGCGTGACATTGCCCAAGTCGCGGCGCGCCGCCCACCGAGCCTCGTCGTCGGACAGCCCGTCGGCGAGGCGTTCATCTGCTTCCTCCGCCAAATGGAACTGCAGCTCCTCGCGGAGATCGTCTTCCTTGCGCCGCCGCTGCAGCCACCACGTGAACTTGCGAAAGAGCGAGGTCATCGTTCCTCCTGGTCGGCCGGCTTCAGCAGCAACCCCATGGCGCGCGCGAACGCGTCCCATTTCGACTGTTCGCTGGCCAGCTGCTTTCGCCCCGGCGCCGTGATGCGGTAGTAGCGGGCGCGCTTGCCTTTCTCGGACAGCTCCCAGGAGGCGGCAATCCAGCCCTTCGCCTCGAGCCGATACAGCGCGGGATAGAGAGAGCCGGTCTCGACCTGCAGCAGGTCTTCCGAGGTCCGTTGAATGTGCTTGGCGATGGCGTGGCCGTGACTCGGTCCTGGCAGCAGCGTGCGCAGGATCAGCAGATCGAGCGTGCCGCGCAGGAGGTCGACACGAGACGGTGGCTTCTCAGCCATTGTGTAGGAACTCTACACATTATTGTGTAGGAAGTCTACTTGCGGCTGCGACGCTTTCAGGGCATCTCCCATCCAGGCGGACCAGGAATCGTCCGGGTGTGATGAAAGGTGTACTCGCCGAGAAGGCGCTCCTTCCCTTTCTCGTCCACCGCCAGGAGTCGAGCGATCATCGTCGCCGAGGGCGAGGCCTTCGCCCACGTGATGGACTGCTGCCAGACCACAGTGCCCGCGTCGGCGCGAACAGGGATGTCCGCCATTCGTTGACGCTCTACGCCCCGTGGATCGCACCAGCTGAGATCGACACGCGACGCGGTGGTCACATCCACCGCGAGACGCGCCACGAGCAGGTCGTCGTCGGCCGCCACTGTGCACGGGACGCTTACTCCCGGTGGAACGGCGTATTCGCGCACACGCAGACCCGTCTCCGCTGCATGCTTCACGAACTGATCGCTGACCACCACCTGGAGCGATCCTGATCGCGCGAGTGCGCGGAGACAATCGGCCAGGGCGATCACTTCGCGGAGTCGGTCTCCGCATCCGTCACAGGTCATCAGGTGCTGTTCGACGGTTTCTTCAGCCGCGGAGGGCAGAGCGGCAAGCCAGTAGTCCATGAGGACCGCCGTCTCTAGAGGATTCGAACAATCGCTGTGGCGACCGCGTTGTGGCGTGCTCACTGCGTGGCTCCCATACAGTCGCGCAGTTGCTGCAAAGCGCGATGGCGGATGACGCGAACGTTCGCCTCCGAGATCCCGAGAGCGCGTGCCGTTTCCGACGCGGTCTGCTCGTCGTAGAAGGCCATCACGACGACAGAGCGTTCGCGCTCCTTGAGGGCCTGCACGCAGCTGGCCAGCTGACGGTCATCCAGCGTGGGCATCGGAGGCGAGTCTGGCACGAGATCACCTCCGAAGATCGCCAGCAATTCTTTCTGGCGATTCGAGCTGCGCCGCAGGTCGAGCACAGTCATTCGGCATGTGCCCAGCACGAATTGGGCGAGCTTGTCCGGTTCTCGCAAGCGAGCATTCCGCAGCGCTTCGATGACCTTCAGCAGCACCTGCTGCACGAGATCGTCTGCAGCAGATGGCGATCGAAGGTGGCGAAGGCCATAGAGCCGAATTCGCGGCCCCATGCGGCGGCACATTTCAGCCTCGGCCTCGCCATCGCCTTCAGCGATGCGCGGCGCGAGATCGCCATCGCTGAGTCCCGCGTACATGGCGCACCATTCTACGCAGAAGGGGCCTGTGCGCGGAAAGACGGTAGGCGCGCTTCCATTACCCGGGCATGCCGTTGAAGATGTCCCGGATCACATAGACGACCGTGCGTGCGTCGATCGCGCCGGTTCATCTGTCTGCTCTGGTAACGGTCCGAGGATGTCGACGCGGTATTTCGCCGCTACCGCCATGAGTTTTGCCATGTCGGGCGGAGCGGGTGTGGGCTCGCTCATCTCGGCCACGAACTGATCGAAGCCGCCGGGTGTGCACAGGAGCAGCATGCGTGCAGGCGCGTCGCCCAGCACCTTGAAGCCGTGAGGGATGTTACGCGGTCCGAAGACGAACGTGCCAGGGCCGGCAATCGTCCAGTTACCGTCGCATACGAAGGCCATTTCGCCCTCGAGAACAAAGAACGCTTCGTCCTCGAGGTGGTGCGTATGGTACGGCGACGCAAACCCGGGCGGCATCAAGTTCTCGATGAGTCCGAATGCACCGTTGGTCGTCTGCCTGGTCGCTCTCAGGATGGTTGGAAGCCCCAGGAAATAGATAGGCGGTTCTTCGCTGGTGTTGACGTAGGGCTGCAGGCCTTGGGTGATCATCGGGTTCTCCCTATCAATCGGACGTTCACGTGCAGGATGGTCGCGCTACAACCTCCATGTGTCATGACGGCGTCCTTGCGTTACAGCGGCAATCTCAGTCGCCCGGCTGTCAGGCGTGGAGCAAGGGAGCGGACGTCGAATCAGGAAGGACCCGGAAACTGGGAAACAAAAGGTAAAACTGAAGTTGGTCTCACACGCCCGCAACCGCAAGGGCCGCGGCAACCTGGGCGTTGTGACGCAGCAGCGCCACGTTGGCCCGCACGCTCTCCCCGCCCGTCACCGCGCGCATGCGGTCGAGCAGGAACGGTGTCACCGCGCGGCCGCGGATGCGGCGCGTCTCAGCCTCCGACAATGCCGTGTGAAGCGCGCGATCGTAGAGCTGCGACGCCATCTCGTCGGCAACCGGAATGGGATTCGCTACGAGCACGCCCGAGCCGAGACCGAGCGACAGGTGCAGGCGGACGGCCGACGCGAGCTCCGTGATGGAGTCGTAGCGGCGATCCACAGGGAGTCCGGTCGATCGCCGGTAGAACGCCGGGAATTCGTCGGTCCCGAATCCAAACACCGGCACGCCGAGTGTTTCCAGCATCTCCACCGTGCGCGGCAGATCGAGGATGGCCTTGGCACCGGCGGACACCACGGCGACCGGAATCCGCGACAGTGCCGTGAGGTCGGCGGAAATGTCGCCGCTTTCGGACGCGTCGCGATGCACTCCGCCGATGCCTCCTGTTGCGAATACCCGTATCGCGCTTGCATGTGCGGCGAACATGGTGGCCGCCACGGTCGTGGAGCCGGGCTGACCAGATGAAACGGCCGCAGCCAGGTTACTGAGATTGATTTTGGCGACGCCCGGTGTCGTCGCGAGTTGTTCTATTTCGGTGCGCGTGAGCCCGATGCGGATCGCACCGCCAATGATGCCGATGGTCGCCGGTGTGGCACCAGCCTCGCGGACAATCTGTTCCAGCGACAATGCGGTTGTCACGCCATCCGGGTGTGGCAGACCGTGCGTCACGACCGTCGTTTCGAGCGCGACCACAGGCGCCTTGATGGCAAGGGCGCGCGCAACCTCGTCGCCGTACTCGCACAGCTCCTTCACCGCTGCGCCTCGCTGCCGTACCAGTGCCGCAACCGGGCCTCGGCATCTGCGCGAGTGGCCGCCAACAGCGCCTCAGGTCCCCAGCCTGCGACTGCGAAGCTCGCCGTGACGACCGCTCGCTGCAGGCAGGCTTCGATCGGTAACCCTTCGAGGTGCGCCAGGATGAGCCCCACGCCGAAGGCATCCCCAGCGCCGGTCTGATCCACCACGGCGGCAGTGCGAGCGTCCCAACTGTAAAAGCGCTCGTCGTGCGCGTCATAAAGGATTCCGCCTTTCGGCCCGCGCTTGAAGACAACAAAGCGGAGGCGGCCGTTGGCGAGGCGAGGAAGCGCCTGATGGGGATTCACGTGCGCCCCTTCGAGCTGGAGTTCATCCTCGCCAGGAAAGAACGCGTCGGCGTGCGCCAGGGCTTCCCGCCACTGGTGGAGCGTCTCCTCGGTGACCGGCAGGTGAGGGTCGATTGAGACGAACGCCGGCCGGTGGCCACAGAGTGCCGTCAGTAATCCGCGCTGCACGTCGAACGGCATCGGCGCGAGATGAAATGCCCGGGCGGCGCCCCATTCGGAGGGGATGAGCGCTGGCCAGGGCGAAACCTCTTCGTGCGTCGGACACCCCAACCGATGAATCAAGTGCCGGACATCGCCCTCGTAAAGCAGCCACGTGCGCACGCCGGGACGGCCCAGTGGATGCACCCCGGTCAGATCGACGCCGCGCTGCTGGAGTTTCTCGAGTACCTGGGCGGGATAGTCGTCGCCCAGGACACTGACCAGTCCCGGGCGCGACTCCCATACCGTTGCGCCAAGAGCGCCGTACAACAGCGCGCCACCTGGCTGCCCCATGCGCGTCGTGCCATCGGCAAACACCACGTCGTCGACGAGCAGGTTGCCCAGCAGGACGATCGACGGGATCACCGGTCGAGACTCAGTTCGGTAAACGCGCCGGCCAGTGCCCGCACCGCTTCGCGATCAAGCGGGTTGCACCAGACGCCACCCTGTTTGACCGATGAACCCACGATGAACCCATGGGCGCTCGAGAATCGGGCCAGATTCTCCGGCGTAATGCCCGATCCCACGAGCACCGGAACGCGCGCCGCTCGGACAACATCGCGTACCTCGTCGGGAGAAGCCGGCTCTCCTGTCGAAGCGCCGGTCACGATGACGCCGTCGGCGAGGAAGAACTCCGCAGCCTTTGCGGTCTCGACGATCGAGACGTCCGCCGTGATCGCGTGCGCGCTGTGCTTCTTCTTGATATCTGCGAAGATCAGCACCCTTTCTGCGTCGATCGCGCGCCGGTATCGAAGCAGTTCGCCTGCGCACGATTCGATGACACCTTCGTCCGCCACGTGCGCATACACGAAGCCTTCGACCCGGACGAAGTCAGCACCGGACGCATGTGCGACGGCGAGCGCCTCACGATTCGCTCCTGCGAGAACTTGAATGCCCAGCACGAGACCGGTTTCGCGCTTCACGTCCCGCGCGATTGCTGTCATGGCTGCGGTGATCTCAGGGCCGACACCGCCCTTGAGATACGGGCGGTCGTGCATGTTCTCGATGGCCAGAGCGGTGAATCCTGCGTCACTGGTAAATCCGTGCCTCGGTCAAGCGTCGCCTGAATCAACATCTCGACCGAGTGGGACGCCGACGGCGTACCGGGAAGCGCGCCGAGATGCAGCATGCCGACCATCGCGCGCGGCGCGCCGAAGCGTTCACGGAAAACCGACAGCGCATCCTTTCCGGCTTGCGGAGCGGGAGTCATTCTATCGACCTCGGCGGCCAACGATCGTGGCGCGCCGGCGAGTCTATCACCGGTCGAATTTCCGATCCCTCAACGAGTCCAGGTGTAGCGGCTCTGATAGTAGCAATCGACGGATTCATCCGCTCTCGATGGGACAGCCGAGACGAACTGGCATGGCCACTTCAGTTCTCCACCCCGTCCGACCAGCGTAAACGCCGTCACGCACCGGCCGGCAACCGTCCGCGTCTCGATGTCGCCGACAACTCCCGGTGGATCGGCGGCCGTCGCGATCTCGGAGAGGTTAGGCATCAGGCTGAACTCATCGCCAAAATGCTCCGTCATGGCGAACCAGGCCGTGCCCTCCGGTTTCAAGATCCGGTAGACCTCGCGCAGCACGTGCAGCTTGTCCGGAACGTATTGCAGCAGTTGCACGCACAGGACGATATCGAACGTGCCCGTCGCGAACGGCAGACACTGCGCATCGCCGCGAACGGCCGGCAACGTCACGGCAGGAGGATGAAGGTCGAGTGTTGTAACGCGATGCTGCGGCCACCGGCTGGCAATCTCTTTCCCCGTCAATCCCTCGCCACCCGCGACATCCAGAATGCGCAGCGACGGCGACTCATTCAGTTTCTGACGCAGGCTGTGAAACTTGTCGGCACCGATCTCTGTTTCGACCGATTGGCGGCCCGCTTCGCCGGTGGTGAGCGTGCGATGTCGAACGATGTAGCCGGGTTGGCGGCGGCAGTGTTCGACGGCGCCCGACAACGTGAGCGACAAGAGAAACTCTGCCGCCTCGACGGCACGAAAGAACCGAACCGGTTCCAGCGTCTGCCCGCGACGGGCGCGGACGTACTCATGGACCAACGACCGCTTCATCGGGCCGTCCAACGGCGGGTCGAACTGCCCCGGAAAGCCCAAGAGCGTCGCCAGATTCGCGGCGGGTAGATCCCAGAAGGAGGCGAGCTCGAGATCGACCAGGACCGGCCCGTTGCGACCGAAGAAGAAGTGCTCGCGCTTGATGTCCGAGATGGTCAGGAAGGGCAGCGGTGGCGCGTCTTCGACAAGGTCGGCCGCGGCGTCAATCACCCGCGCTCGTACACTCCGGCCGACGGTGGCATATCGGCCGACGATGACCGCGGCAAGATCTGACCGGCTCGGAAATCCTTCCGCGGCCAACGTGGGGAATTCGCGCCGGGCCGTTCGACCGTCCACCCTCGACACGTCGTGCAGCCGCGCCAGAAAACGAACGAGCTCACGCAGTTGAAACGGATTCCAATGGCTGACACCGCTCTGCTTCCCCAGATCCTCATAGAGGACCGCACCGGCGTCGACGTCGGCCCAGATGATCCGCGCAAGGGAAATGCCGTGACTGCTGAAGAACCGATGCACGCGCACCGTCACGTCCGCAACCACGGGTGCCATCAGCTTGAGGATCGCCGAATGTCGTGAATCACTGACCCTGTAGGTCTGCGTCTGATCGGACAATGCAAGCGGACGAACCTGAGCGCACGGGGTGAACAGCCTGCATCGCGTCACCTGCCGAACGGCTCGCCCGAGAAACGCCCTTTGTTCCTCGACCGACAACGTGATCCGTTTGACGCGTGCGCAGAGATCAAGATCGAGCATGAGAAACCGGGATCACCGCCTCGGTGAGGAGCGCGGCCAGATCTCTGGCACCGCCCAGGTCGGCGTCTTGCAGAAACTGAATCAGCAGCCGGCAGCGTTCAACAGCAGAGAGCTCGGAGATACGCGCTCGAGCGACACGAATCTCGTTACCTCCCACCCACTCAGCGAAGGAGACGGCAAGCGTGGCCCAATCGACCGACACGTTCGACAGAGCCTGCCTGGCCCTGACCGCGTCATGAAACGACAAGAAGAGCGTCTGGTTGAGGAGGCGAATCGGGAAATCGGCGGCATACCGTGCCTCATCGACCGGAACGACGGGATATCCGGCCTGCGACCATGCCGTTGGGAACCCCGCGCAGACCTCATCGACGATGCAGCGGCGGCACGCGTCCGGCTTCGCGCGTCCCTGCGTGGTCGAATAAACCTGGTCAAGCGTGTGCGCCTCGCCAATCGGGTGCTCGTAATCGACGAAGTAGGATCCGGCCGTGAAGTTTGGTATTCCGTATGCGCTGTCCGGGAAAGATCCGGTAATCGAGTCATAGACGCACGCAGGAACGTTGAAGTCACGGAGAATTGCCGGCACACCATGGTCCGCCAGCACCCGTCGAGCCTCGGCGAATTCCGCACGCAGTCTCGCCAGGGCTGCCGCCGGGGGAGCAAAGGCCGCATTATCTTCTCCCTGCAGACGAAACCGGTTCTCGCGGTTGGCGGCGCCGTACTCGCGATACACCGGCATGTAGAACAGGCAATAGAGCGGCGTCGACGGAGATGCTTCGCGCGCACGCAGGATGAACCGCGCGATGTCGGCAATCCGCGTGTAGTTCAGACTGGTCAGAGCGGTATTGGTGAAGACAGCGGGAAAGAACCGGAATACGTTTCGCAGCCCGGTCTCGAGATCCTGAAAGCGGGTTCTCGAAGCGGCAGTCGCCTGGTGCAGCGCCTCGTCACAGGCGTGAACGGACACATTGGCCTTGTCGAACAGTGCCCCCAGCTCGCGAGCCAGCCGTTCGTTGCCGAGAAAGACCCCCATCGTGTCGAGGACGAGCGACGACCACCAGATGTCTTTGGTGCGTAGATAGCGAATCAGCTCGACGGCGTCCTTCCTCATCGTGAACTCGCCACCGGACATTTCCAGCTCCACGCGCTCTCCCGCGAACTGACGTTCGATGCCATCGAACGTTTCCTTGACCTCCTCGGTTGTCATGTAGCTCGTGTTTCGGGGGACGTACAGAACGTGACAGAAGCCGCACTGGTGTGCACATGCGTACAACGACTTGAAGACGATGTTTATTGTGCGCATGGAGCCGCTCCGGCCTGTCGGGCGGCGGCCAGCGCCCGTCCGCCGACGCGGTATTCGTCGATGGCCACGAACTCGAGGCCGGGAACGATCACGCGCACGACCGGAATCGCCAGCCGCGGATCTGTGAGATCCACGTAGAGCGCGCGAGTGAGACCGGCACCGGCGAGCCTGTCCAGCATCCACAGGATATCAGCACGGATGTCGGCGTTCCGCACGCCTGCCGTCGCGATCGACTGCTGAACGGTCGACGGCGTGGTGATGTTCCACTGCTCGGCGGGCATCTTGCCGTCGCCGGCTCTCTTGCGCCAATAGCGGATGTCTTCGCGCGAGCCCTGAATGTCCGCCGCCCGGCTCTGTGCCGCTTCCGTCATCGCCCGGATCAATGCCACGCGCGCATCCGGGTGAGCACCCATGCCTTCGTGGGCCAGATAACCACCGTAGATCGGCTCGTAGGTTGCCGCGTAATAGGCAGGAACGTCCACCGGCGACGTAATGTCACGCAGATGCAACCTGACGCCCGCTGCGCCAAAGCGCGCCGCCACCCGCCTTACGACGGGATCGGCAACCGTCAGATCGACACCTCCGATATTCGTCGCCCCGCCCATGACTGACGCCTATCCAGCACAGCGACCAGGCGTCCCGTTCGATCAGCTCGGCCAAGGCATGGCAGATGGCTTCCTCGAGGACGTTTCCGGACGCGAGTCCGTTGGTATGCCTCGCAGGATCATCAACGAATCGCCCTCGGGGAGATAGGGATGAAACACCGCGTTTGCCGGGACCCAGCACGGCTCGTCCGTGAGTAGATCGCGGCCGCTCACCCATTCGAGTGGGCGCTCGGGGCGATAGGGGCTCCACGTGGGCAGAATCAGGAGCTGCGGATCCAGTGCCGGCTCGCTCCTGGAGAGGTTCTCGTAACTCTCGCATCGAACGCGATGCCGCGCCGGTTCAGCGCAATGGTATTCGACCGCTTCCATGATCGCCCCGGCGCGCGCCTGCGCCCGCGACAGTCCCTTGCCACAGGTGACCGACACACTGTCGCGATCGGCCGATGGCCGCACGCACGAATACACCGGAATTCCGATGCGGTCGAGCCCAGTGATGTCGGCGATGCGCGTGATACCGACGGCATCGAGCAGCGGCTCCAACCTCCGAGAGGTCGTGACAGCCGACACCGTGCGATGCACGCCTCCCGAGCCATACTTGGGTGTCGGACGAATGGAGGGAGCCAGTGTCGAGGCGGAGACGGTCATGCGTGGGCACCTTGCTGCGCCGTCGCCGTGAGCAGCGGCAGGAGCGGAGCCGGCACCTGAAGCAGATCCAGCGCCACGCGCAGATCGCTCTCTGACCGCGTGCTCACCCCGCGCGGAGCAACGGAAAGACCTTCCAGGTGTTCGCGCATGAACGCGAAGCGCGCACGCCTGTGTGCTCGCGACAGCCCGCCCTCCCAGCGGAGAGCGATGCGTTCGATGCAGCGCTGGAGCGGTCGCAGGGCTGACGGCACGGGCATGAGCCTGGGGTGAACCTGGATTCCGAATCGCTCGCGATTGACGAACAGCGACGAGTGCGGATCGACTCTGGCCTGAGACACCATCATTCTTACTCCTGCGCCAGTCCGCTCGGCCGCGGAGCGAAGGCGCGTCGCGAGCGCGTCGGCGCGCGTAATGGTGTTCAGGAACTCGGCCTCTGTCTCGCCGGGATAGTTGCTGATGAAGTTCAGGCCGAGCGAAATGCCCGATTCCACGGCGTTCATGAGCGTCTCTTCGGTCGTTTCGAGCGGAAGGTCGCGGTCCATCCGCCGCAGCACCTGCTCGTCGAGCGTCTCGACCCCAAAGTTCAGCTTCTCGAATCCTGCCGCGCGCATCTTCTGGAGCAGCGTCACACTCAGGCGTTGCGGCTCGCAGTGTGCGAAAACGACACGCGCCGGACGCGACGTCCGTATCATCCCTTCGACAAGGGCTTCGAGCCATCGTGGCGAGAGGTTGAGCGTACTGTCGCAGAAGAACAGACGCGGCGTCCGTAGCCTCTCGCGTTGACATTCGATTTCATTCAGAACGGTCGGAACCTGCCTGAGCCGGTAGTTCCTCGGATAGATCGACTCGTAGCAGTATGCGCAACGCCGAGCGCACCAGCGGGATCCCGCCAGGCTCGCGGCATCGTGGAAATCGAGACCCGTGTCGCTGTAGCGCCGCAGCGAGGCGCCGGGAAATGGAAGGCCCGTGTAGTCCGGAAACGGCAGGCCATCGAGCATTGGCGGTGCAGCCGCCGCGATCTCGATCACATCATCTCCCGCCATCCGTACGAGGCCTGGAGTAGTGATCGACGCGAGAGGTTGACCTGCTGCCAGCGCGTTGACGAGTGCGACCACACTCGACTCCGCCTCGCCTGGCAGGATCGCGTCGGCCCACCCGCCGCGTAACAGCAGTTCGCGTGTCTCCGGGTAACTGAGGCCCCGGCCTCCGAAGACGCGCGGCGTATCCGGTGCCAGCGACTTCACGAGTGCCGAGACCCAGGCGACGATCCAGAGGTTGCTCACCAGCGCCGGAAACAGCAGGACGTCGGGCTCGAACGCCGCGATGGCGCTGCTCCATGATTCCGCGTACGGGCGCAGCGCGGCGATGAGCTTCCAGTCCTGCTCGCTCAGCCCTCGGCCGAGCTCGTCGTCGTCAGGCCAGAGAGCGGCGAACAGCAATTCTGGCCGGTGCAGAAACTGAATCTGTTCGACCCACTCGTCGCCGTACACCTCCGTCTCTTCTGCGATCCGCAGCGACAGTTCAGGATGACCGGCGCGCAGGATATGCTCGAAATCGATCGGCACGACTTCGTGGCCTGCCCCGCGCAGCAGGGCGGTGATGTAACCGGGACCCAGCCGGTGGTTGTAGACCGGAAACAACGGCATGAGAATCCGCACGTCAACTCTCGCGCCGGCGCTCCCGGGCAGCCAGGTTCGAAATTCGGATATCGGACAGGTTGAGGCCCATGCTTCGACCTATCGTGACCTTCTCCGGCACGCCGCCGTCGGCAAAGTGATAGAAACCCGGAAACAGTCGCGGCAGCGATCGAATCAAGTCTGCGACGTCGTCCAGACTGGACGATCCGCCGGGCGCCACGATCGTCGAGTAGATCTCCGGATCGAACACGAGCCGGTCCTGGTACTCCTCATACAGGGCGGTCGCGGGCAACGGCGTTGCCATTGTGTAGAACACGTTCGCGCCACTATGTTCCAGGTAGCGGCCGAACAGCAGCGTGTCGTTGAAGTCAGAGAGGTCCTCGAAGGGGAATCCCCACATCAACGGGGTATGAACATACATGCGCGCCCGAACTGACGACTTCACCGCAGCAATCGTCTTGTCGAAGGGAATGATCTTGTTGACGCGCGCGAGAATCTTGGCGGATCCGGATTCCACCCCGTAGAAGACATAGTTGCATCCGGCGGCCGCCATTGCGGCAATCAGGCTGTCGTCGACGCGGTCGATCCGTGTCGTGCAGCCCCACGTCAAACCCAGGCGCAGGCGCTCGTACGCGCGGCAGAATTCAATCGTGCGCGCGCGATCGACGGTAAACAGGTCGTCGACAAACGCCACATGCCTCAGGCCGTACTCCTGCTCGAGCCATTTCAGCTCTGTGAGAACGTTCTCGAGCGTCCGGGCAACGTTCAGCCGCTTCCACATCGAGACGACATCGCAGTAGGTGCATTGATACGGACACCCGCGCGCGTACACGACACCAACGACGCCGTACGCGCTCAGGTCGCTCAGTTCATAGGCCGGGAACCGGATCTCATCCAGCTGTTTACGTCGCTGTCGCGCCGGATTCTGAACCACGGTGCCATCGTCACCGCGCCACACCAGACCTTGGATCGAGGACAGCGCCGGCGAGCCCGTGAGCAAGGCCGCGGCGAGTTCGATCGCCGTCTCCTCCCCTTCGCCGTACACGACGAAATCAATTTCCGGGAATCGTTGCATCAGGTCCTTGGCGATTGCGCTCGGTCCCGGGCCGCCAAGCACGATCTTGATGTCTGGCCGGGCCGCGCGAACTCTGCGACTCGCAGCAAGGGCGTGCGGGAGCATGCTGGAGAAACAGGAGATGCCCAGGATGGGGCTGTCTGTGCGATCCAGGAAATCCGCGATGCGGGCGGTCCGATAGATATCCGGCCCTCGCTCGAGGGCGTAATCTCTGAAAGCGACGCTGTACCCAGCCTCTTCCAGGGCTGCAACGACGTACAGGGCGCCGAGCGGCGCCATCGTCAGCGACTGGCCAGCCGCGAGATTGACAATCGCGAAATCCGGCACGTCAACCTCCGCGACCTCGCAGCCGGCCGGTCTAGTCTTCGCCGGTACGCACCAGGATGCCGGCGGCCACCATGCGATCGAGTGCCGCATCGACGAGCCGGTTCAACTCGATCGCATCACCGAACACACGAGAGGCAACATGCGCCTGCAACTCGTCGAGCGCGCTCGATTGGCTGACCGCCTCAAACACCACGCGGGCGTCGCGGTTCAGAACGAAGACATCATCCGTTTCGAAAAGATGAACCAGCAAGTCCTCGCCGACACTGCGGCCGAGCACGCCTTCGGCGACCGTGTAACGCACTGCCTTCTGACGGGCGCTAGAACTTGCCGGCAATGCCCACACCCACCGTGACGCTGACGGGGCCGCGCGGGTTCAGCAGTGGTTTGCTGATGAGCGAGATCTGCGGATCGAAACGGTAACTCAGGGCGCCGCCGGCTACCGATCCCAACTCGTTGTCCGTCAGTTCCGGCGCCGCCTGGGTTGTGGGTGGCGTCTTGAACCTGACGCGGTACGTTTTCAACGGTTGCGTCCCGCCTTGCTCAGCCAGGTTCTTGAGAAGCTCCTGCTGAGGCGGCTGCAACCGCGACTCAATGCTGCTCGCGGTGCGATCGTCGATCGAGCTGAGCTCGAATTCGGCGTTCGGCAGCAGGTTGCCGACCACGCCTCGGACGTCAGCTTCGGAGCCTTCGCCCCTGACGAAGTATTCGGTGGGGCTGACGCTGAGAACGACAAGCCTACGGGAACCAGCGATTTCCGCCATTGGTACCCCCTCTCTCAACGCGCGACGAGGTGATAAATCCGGGGTAATCTACCACACCGCATCGTCGGCCAAGCGGACTGGCCGCAGAATTTCTTCTGGGATGTCGAATCGCCCAGTCATCTTCGTCGGACCGAGCCTCAGTGTGACCGAGGCGCGCACTATCCTCGACGCAGACTACCGCCCGCCTGCAGGCCAACGCGATGTGATCGGCGCAGCGCGCGAACGCCCGCCGCTGATTGGATTGATCGACGGCGTGTTCCTCACCAGCTTGCCGCCGTCGCCGATGGAAGTGTTGGAGGCGCTTCGACTCGGTGTCCCGGTTATTGGGGCGTCGAGCCTCGGCGCGCTGCGCGCGGTGGAGCTCGAGCCATACGGCATGATTGGCATCGGCCGCATCTTCGAGATGTTCCGCCGCGGCGAACTGGTCGCCGACGACGAAGTGGCCCTGCTGTTCGCTCCCGAGGACTTCCGTGCGCTATCCGAGCCGCTCGTGAACATCCGCCACGCATTGGCTGCCGCAGCCGCCGAGGGCATCATCAGCGCGCGGGCGCGCGCACACCTGCTCTGGCTTGCCCGGAAGATGTATTTCGCCGAACGGTCGTGGCCCTTGCTGTTGCGCAAGGCCGGCGGGCACGTGCCCGACAGTTCGCTCGCACGGCTGCGGGATTTCGTCGCAACCCACGACTTCGATCTGAAGAAGCAAGACGCGATCGATCTGCTTCAGCGCGTCCGGCGGACGCTCGACGCGCATGCGTGAGGCCAGTCTTCGTATTCTCCCGGTCGGGGCGTGCGCGCCGCAGTCCGATTGGCTGCACAGTGGTCTGACGGCCATCGGTCACAACATCCTCGATTCTGGCGATACCGCAAACCCCGACGTCGTCCTGGTGCATGACCCGGCAATGGTGAACGCGACGGGGATTCGAGCGTGGCGTCGCAGGGGGGCATGCACGCTGCTCCGCGCCTGGAACGATCCCGAGTCGCTCGAGCGTTGTGCCGAGGTGGCAGGCGAGTACGACTTCGTCCTGACGACGGGGCTGGCCGACATGGTGCGACTCTATGCGGACAACGGCGCACGTGCCTTGCCAGTGCTCCCGTCGTCACCACCTGTCGTACGGGACGTCCCCGCCCTTCATCGTGACATCGACATTGTTTTTGCCGGCCGCCTCGACGGCGCGGCCCGGCGGCATCGACTGGAATTCCTGCACCGGGCGGCGGCACGGTGGCGTGTGGCGGTCGCGACTGCCGACCGCGATCTCTGGCCGGCCGCTTTCCCTCTGGATGCGGACGTGCTGGACGACCTGCATCGACGGGCGCGTCTCGCCGTCCACATGGATGCGATCGCTGTCAACCGTTTTGCGGTGACCCGGCAATGCCCACGGTCACGCGCGTTCTTCGGCGCTGCTCACCGAACCGTTCTGCTCGCGGAACTGCGGCAGTGGCTGACGCACTGCTTCGACCCGGAGACGGAAATGGTCGGGTTCTCGGACGTCGATCACGCGCTCGTCGTTGCCGCCGGCGTCCTTGAAGACCAGGCGCGCGTGGAGGAGATCGCGGACCGTGCATTCAAACGCTCTGTCCGCGAACATGTACCGGCGGTCCGTGCGCGTCAGGTCGCATCACTTGCTACAGGTCACATTCCTCTGGAAATGTCGGTGCTCGCCCTGGGGCCGTGGTACCAGCAAATCGAACTCCCGGGAGGCGTCACCACGTCCCTCCTTACGCAGTCGAACGTCCATCGTTGGGCGCGGCTACAGCCTTGCTTTCCCGATGTGCGTGGCCGTCACGTTCTCGATCTGGGAATGAACGCCGGCTACTTCTCGTTACAGTGCACCCGACGCGGCGCATCACGTGTCGTCGGCGTCGACTCGTCGCCTCTTGCGTGTGCCCAGGCGCGGTTCATTCGCGACATGTTCGGAGCCACGCAAATGGAGATCGTCGAAGCGGATCTCACGGAGGCGCCGCGAGATGTATTCGATACGTGCCTGCTCCTCGCCGTCCTCCATCATGTGGCGGATATCCATCCGGTGCTCGCCGCCGCAACACGGAGCGCTTCCACGTTGCTCATTGAGTGGGAAATCCGTTCTGAACCGTCCTTTCACCCCATCGAAGAGGTTGTGAGCACACTGGACTTCCTGGGGTGGCAGGGTGAGATCAAGGAGGGCGGCGGGCGGCCTATTCTGATCGCACACCGAACGAAACAGACGACGTGATCAGTTCTGCGCTTACAGGAGCTTCAGCGCTCGAACGGCCAACTCGTGTCTGCGACGTGCGTAATCCGCAGACGGTACAGCTCGGCCAGCTACGCGTTCCAGCGCCGGCGCGGCATGTTTCAACTCTCTTTTCGCTTCGGCGCTGTCCATCTCGCTCAGGGCCAGCACGGTGTACCAGAAAGGGAACTTGCGCCACTGATGTTCGCCGTCGTGCATCGCACGCAGATGCGACGCACCGCGACGCAATCGTTCTTCCTGGCGATCCAATCCGCCTGCGAGCAGATTCCGCCAAACCCCCACACTGCACTTGCCGCAGCAGAACAAACCAGGATTCCCGTTTCGCGGGTCTTTCTCTGCGCGTTCGAGGCACTTCATCAAACCGCTGTCAGCACGCTCGAGCGCGCGAGTGACGTTGGGATCGCGCACGTGCAGCTGCCTCAGCGCGCGTGAGGCTTCCTCGCCGAGGATGTGGCGTGCGGACGCCGACGTGATGCGCTCTCCGGTAAACAGGACGATGCCCTTCGAGCGTTCGGAAGGAAAACCCGCGAAGGTGTCGGCGTAGGCGCCGGGCAGTCCCTGACGTCCGGCGATCCAGCGAGCTACCTCAGCGCGTTCACCGGCGGTGAGCGTTCGGCCGGCGACGTGCGCGGCGTTGATGGCGTCAACGGTCTGCGAAAGGCTGGTCCTGTCGATCAGCACGCGCCACTCCTGCAAGTCCGCAGATTCCGTGCGGTTGCGCGAATGATAGCGCGATTCACGCGCGCTTCGAGAGCACGACGTGAGTGGCCGAGGTTGACAAGAGCCAACCCCTCCGGCTTATTCTCCGCAGCCGAAGAGGAGGCTCTATGCGCGCAAGCACAGTCCTGGTAGTAGCGGCTTCTGTAATCTTCGCGTCTGCTCCCCTGGCCCAGGAAACCGCCCCGGCGAAGAAAGCACCGGCAAGTGCGGCCGCCCGGCTCGTCATGACGCCAGCCGCCGAGTTGAAATGGACCGACCTGGATCCCAAGGGCGCACCAGGCGTCAAGATTGCTGATCTCTGGGGGAATCATGCGAAGGGAGCGTTTGGCGGGTACATCAAACTTCCCGCGGGATTCGCCGCTCCGCTTCACACGCACACCCATGACATGCGAGTGATATTCGTCTCGGGCACTTATATTCAGGCGCCCGAGGGAAAGCCCGAAGTCCGTCTGGGTGCCGGTTCGTACATGATGCAGCCCGGCGGGAATTATCGGCACACAACGTCGTGCGACAAGACGTCGGACTGTGTGTTCTTCGTCGAAAGTAACGGAGCCTTCGATCTGAAGGTGGTGGAGACCGCGAAGCCGGTCAAGAATCCTTAGATTTCCTTCTGCGCTTCGTGCTGACGTACCGGTGCGCACACGCGACTGCGCGCGGATAACGCTATCATGCTGAACGATCTGGTCTACGCCCTCAGGAGCATCGCGAAAACGCCGCTCTTCTATGCAGTCGCAACGTTGACGCTGGCGCTCGGCATCGGAGCGAACGCCGCCATCTTCACCGTCGTCAACGCCGTGCTGCTGCAGCCGCTTCCCTACCCGCAGCCCGACCGGCTGATGATGGTCTGGACCTACAACCCGCGTCAGGGGTTCGACAAGGACGTTGGCACGTATCCGAACTTCGAGGACTGGCGTCGTGCGAGCACGTCGTTCGCGCGGATGTCGGCGTACTTTGGCGCGAGCGTGACGCTGACGGGCAGCGGTGACCCGGCGCAGATCCGCGGCGGCCGGGTGACACCCGACTTCTTCGACACGCTCGGCGTGGCGCCCGCGAGAGGCCGGGCTTTCGCCGCGGCCAACGGACAAGCCGGCGGGGAACGCGTCGTGATTCTCGCGCACGGGCTGTGGACGCGCCGGTTCGGCGCGAACCCGTCCATTATCGGCCGGACGATCGTGCTCAACGGCGTCTCGCACGAAGTGCTCGGCGTGATGCCGGAGAGCTTCGCCCATCCCGAAGACGCGGAGTTCTGGGTGCCACTGGCCCCGGTCGGGCAGTTCGAACAGCTGTTCAGCGCCCGCGGGTCGTACTGGCTGAGCATCATCGGGCGGCTGAAGCCGGGGGTCACGCGCGAGGCGGCTCAATCAGAGATGGACGCCATCGCCGCGCGGCTGGAGAAAGAGTATCCATCGAACGCCGGGATTGGTATCCGCCTCGTGCCGCTGCACGAAGAGATCGTGGGTGACGTCAAGCGGCCGCTGATCATCCTGCTCGGTGCGGTGTGCTTCGTCCTGCTGATCGCCTGCGCCAACGTCGCGAACCTGCTGCTCACCCGCGCCGCCTCGCGGCAGCGCGAGCTGGCGATTCGAGCGGCGCTCGGCGCCGGGCGGCGTCGACTGCTGCGCCAGATGCTGACCGAAAGCCTGTTGCTCGGCCTGATCGGCGGCGCCGCAGGCCTGCTGGTCGCGGCGTGGTGCACGGAGCTCCTTCAAACCTGGGCGCCGGCGGGCCTCCCGCGGCTCGCGAACATTGCCGTCGACCGGCAGGTGATCGCGTATGCCCTTGGCGCATCGCTGCTCACCGGCCTGCTCTTCGGCATCGTTCCGGCACTCCACGCCGCGCGCCGCGACTCCGGCGCGCACCTGAAGGAAGGCGGCCGCACTGGCTCGGACGGGGCGCGCGGCCGCCGTGTCCGCGCGGCTTTGGCAATCGGAGAGCTGGCGGTCGCCCTCGTGCTGCTGGTCGGCGCCGGTCTGCTGGTGCGCAGCGTCATCGCGCTGAACAGCCAGGATCCGGGCTTCGCCTCGACCGGCGTGCTCACCCTCCGCCTCGACCTGCCGCGGGCGAAATACACGACGCCGGAGCGCGTCGCGGCGTTCTACGAGCAGCTGATCGAACGGCTGTCGGCGTTGCCGGGTGTCGAAGCCTCGGGGGCCGGCTCGTCGCTGCTCCTCTCCCGGCTGCCGAATTCGTCCACGATCAACATCGAAGGACGGCCGCCGTCTCCGGCCGACGCGCAGAACATTCCGGTCCCGTACGACTCGGTCACGCCAGGCTACTTTGCCACCCTGCAGATCCCGCTGCGTCGTGGACGGATGTTCACCGGCGCGGACGCACCGCGGGCCCAGGAGGTCGTCCTCGTCAACGAATCGTTCGTCCGCCGCTTCTTCCCGAACGAGGACCCGCTTGGCCGGCGGGTGACGTTCGGCAATCCCACCCGGCCCGACAACCAATGGCAGACCATCGTCGGCGTCGTGGCAGATACCCGGCGCGGCGGGTTCGAACGAGAGCCCTGGGCTGAGGTCTACTTCCCGATGCAGCAGGCGCCAAACTCGCGCATGTTCGTGTTTCTCCGCACAGCCGGCGACCCGGCTGCGCTTGCCGGCGCCGCGCAGGCAGCAGTGTGGGCGCTCGATCGCGACCAGGCGATTGCCGGCATTCGTACGGTCGGTGACCTGCTCGCGCAGGCGCAGGCGAACCGCCGATTCACGACGCTGCTGCTCGGTGTGTTTGCCGCCGTGGCGCTCGTGCTCGCGGCCATTGGCGTCTACGGCGTGCTCGCCTACGCGACGGCACAGCGGACGCAGGAGATCGGCATCCGCATGGCGCTCGGCGCTGATCGCGGCGCGATTCTGCGGATGGTGTTCGCCAGCGGCGCGCGGATCGCCGCAGTCGGCCTCGGGATCGGTATTGCCGGCGCGCTCGCGCTGACGCAGGTGCTGTCGGGATTGCTGTTCGGCGTCAGCGCGCATGACCCGCTGACCTTCCTCGTCGTGCCGGGTGCGCTCCTCGCCGTCGCGCTCGCTGCCTGCTGGATTCCAGCGCGTCGCGCAATCCGGGTCGAGCCGGTCATCGCCCTGCGAGGAGAGTAGGAACCTCACCCTGCACTACTTGCACGCAACGGGCTTTGGGCCGTCGCTCACGAATGCCAGTTGGGAAGGTTGACCATTCGCGCAATCTTCGGCCACCGGGCGCTCGCCCGGAGCGGCTTGCAGACGACGAAGCGCAGGTAGTACATCATCGAGAAGTCGCGCTCGATGATGGCCTTCTCCGTCCAGTCGGCGCCGCTGTCCACGTCCCCGCACATCAAGTGGTAGACCGCCTGCGCGCGGCTGTCACCGAAATCCGCGCCGGTGCCAAGCGATTGCTGCAGCGCTCGCCCCTCGTCTTCGGCGCCGCTGACTCGCAACAACGCCGACAGCGTCGCCCGCGCATCCTGATACCACGGGCCAACGGCGTGTGCCTTCGCGCGGCGGTCACCGCCTCGGAAAGCTGGCCCCAGGCGGCGTGAAAGTGCGCGATCGAGACACGTGCCACGACCAGGTTCGGATCCAGCTCGAGTACCTTCAGTGTCTGCTCGTAGGCTTCGCGGTCCCTGCCCGCTGCCTGAAGATAGGCGTGCAGGTTCATTCGCGGCCAGACCTCCAATGGATCTTCCGCGATCGCCCGCTCGGCGACTTCGATGGCTCGCCCGACCTCGCCTTTCATGAACAGGAAGCCGCCGTATAGCGGCCGCGTCAGCGAGTAGCCGGCCTGGCGCGCCATCGGAACATCGAAGTGACGCTCGGCCGCCTCCCAATCGAGGTCGTACTGGGCGGCAAGACAGCCAAGCAGCGCATGTGCTTCGGGAAGCAAGCCGTCGAACCCGAGCGCGCGTTGAGCCGCGATCCGGGCCGCCGCGACAGCTTCATGTGCCGAACATCGCCCAAAGTGGGCAAGACCCAGCCAGTGAAACCCCAGTCCGACGTGCGCCAGGGCGAACCCCGGGTCGAGATCGACAGCCGTCTCGAAGCACGCCTTTGCCAGGTCCCACGCGTCGGGTGTCACCTTCGCGTGGTGATGCTTGGCTCTCAGATACGCTTCATAGGCCGGCAACTTCGGCATGTAGCGCGGCTGTGCCTTGCCCGAAAGCCGGAGCCGGAGCGCTCCGGTAATTGCCGCGGATATCTCATCCTGCAGGGCAAAAATGTCGCTCAGTTCCCTGTCATACCGCTCGCTCCAGACGTGCCCGCCATCGGTCGCCGCAATCAACTGCGCCGTCACACGAATGCGCCCCCCGGCCCGCCGCACACTCCCTTCGAGCACATGGGTGACGTCCAGCGCTTCGGCGATCCGGCGAAATCCTGCTCTTTCCCACGAAATGCGAACGCGACGTCCGCGCAATCACTCGCAACCCGTCGATGTGCGCCAGCAGATTGATGATCTCTTCAGCGAGGCCATCGCTGAAGTAATCCTGATCCTTGTCCGCGCTCATGTTGGCGAAGGGCAGTACCGCGATTGATGGCTTTGTGGCGGCCGCGCGGGTGGCCGCTTCAAGACTGGCCGTAGGGTCAGGCACTGCCGCCTGTGTCATCACATCGAGGCCCGCCTTGCGGAGGCCGTCGAGCAGGTGCTCGACGATTTCTACGTCGAACCACTTCCCAAGCTCCTGACGTGCAATGGCGGCGTAGTCCGGTCTAATCGCCAACAGTTCCCGAATGGCATGCCGCGCCGCCTCGCCGTCCCCGAGCTGCGCGTAGGTGGCAGCCAGCGCCACATCAACGAGTGAGACGCCGGGCAGGTTCATCTTGAGGGCCGTTGCCAGCGCACCGCGATAGTCAAGATGGCGATAGGCATTGAGGAACGACGCGTACCAGTACCAGCCGGGGTGATGAGGATTGAGTTCGATCGCTCGCGCAATCAAGGGCACAACCACGATCCCAATCGCCGGAGTAGGCCAGTGTTTGGCCCACGTAGACGGCCGTACACGCGTCAATCGGATTGAGGGCCAGCGCTCGCTCGCCGGCCTGCCGGGACGCTGCAAATTCCTTGCGGAGATACAGCACCCACGCCAGCGCCTGATACGCGCGATGATTGGACGGATTGGCGTCGACGGCTCGTCGCGCGGCTCTGAGCGCGCCCTCGAGCGTCTCGCGCGCGGCGCCAAACCCGTGGCCGTATTCGTCCGCGAGCATGATCGACAGCATGGCCCAGCAATCGGAGTTTGCGGGGGCTTGTTGAACCGCGCGCTCCAGGCCCATCTTGGCCTCGGCATGTTCCTCAGCGGTGACGCGTTCGGCGTAGCTGAGACTTCGCAGCAGAGCCTCGTACGGGCTGAGTTGCTCGAATGGCTTGCTGCGCACCGCCTGGCTCATGCTGTGAGGGAGAACGCCGTACGCGTCGGCTACGGTGGAGACGATCCGTGGAACGAGATCGTCCTGCAGCGCGAAAAGGTCGCTCGAGACGAACGGCCGGTTGTAGGTCTCCGCCCACAGATGCGCACCCGTCGTCGCATCGACCAGTTGCACCGCGATCCGAAGTTGTGAGCCGGCCTGTCGGACGCTGCCTTCCATGACGTAGCGGGCACCGATCTCCCGCGCGATCGTGCGCACGTCTGCCCCTGCGCCGGAGTAACGCAACGTCGAGCTGCGAGCGATGACGCGAAGATATGAGAAACGGGAGAGCCCGGTCACGATCTCTTCGGAGAGACCTTCAGCCAGCCCGGCGACCTCGGCGCTCGATCCCACGTACTTGAACGGCAGCACCGCAACCCAGAATCCCTCGTCCGTCCGGCGGCTGCCCGAGTCGGACCATCGTGGTGTCTCGATGTCCGTGGAGGCTCCGGTCGTCGACAACGATGGCTGCTCCAGACCCGCCTTCCGCAGTCCGTCCATGAAGTGCTCAGCGGATCGCGGATCGAACCACCGGCCGATCAGCTCCGCCGCCGACTGCGCGAATTCCGGCTTCTGCGCGAGCAGATGATCGAGCGCCGACCGGGCGGCCTGGCTGTCGCCGAGCTGCCCGTGTGCGGCAGCGGCGAGGACGTTCGACCAGAAGAACGGCACGTTGGCCTTCACGATTTCGTCGATCGCCGCACGATAGTTCGTCTTGTGGTATCCTCGAACCCGAGCATCGCGCGGTACCACGCCGGATGATGCGGGTTGCGCTCCATCGCGCGACGGATCAACGCGCCGCCACGTTCCCAATCCCCCATGAAGGCGATCAGGAATATGGCCTCGTTGCTTCCGTCGAGCGGGTTCAAGGCCAGCGCCCGCTCGCACGCACTCAGGCACGCCGCGCGATCCTTTCGAAAGAACAGCGCGACCGCGAGCGTCTGGTATGCGAGGGGATTGGACGGCGCGAGGTCCACGGCGCGACGAGCGGCGGTCAGCGCGCGATCGAGCGAGCCCGGACGGGGGTTGAAACCATGTCCGAACTCGTGCGAGTAGATCCACGAGAGCATCGCCCAGCAATCGGCGTTTGCCGGTGCCGCTTCGACCGCCCGCTCGAGCACGTCGCGCGCATCGGCATGCTCGCCGGAACTGAGACGGAAGTGGTAGCCGAACCCGCGCATGAGCGCCTGGTACGCGGTGAGCTGGCCGGCGGCTTTGCCGCGAACGGCTTCGCTGATGCTGCGCGCCAGCACGCCGAAGTGATCGCCGCAGGTCGAGACGATCCGCGGAATCAGTTCGTCCTGCAGCACGAACAGCTGGTCTGGATCGAACTGGCGGTCGTAGGTGTCCGCCCACAGGTGCGCGCCGGTGACCGCATCGACGAGCTGCGCGGCGATACGAATCGTGGAACCGGCCTGACGGATGCTGCCTTCCAGAACGTAGCGCGCACCCACCTCCTCGCCGATAGCACCGATGTCGCGCGATCCACTGGAGTATTTCGACGTCGAACTTCGCGCGACGACGCGGAGGTAAGAAAACCTCGAGAGCCCCGTCACCGTTTCTTCCCACAGGCCTTCCGCCAGGGCTTTGATATCCGCGCTGCCACCCCCGTATTTGAACGGCAGCACGGCGATCCAGAACCCCTCAGCCCTCCGGCCCTCGGTTGAATCGACGGTCGTGACCCGGCTCTCGGCGGACGACGGGCGCCGAGCGATGTGTTCCAGCTCGCCGGTGACGTCCCGTGCGCTCTGCACGCGGCGCTCGCGATCTTTCTCGAGACAGTGCTGAATGAGACGCGCCAGGGCCTCAGGCATATCGGGCCGGACGTCCGCGAGCGGCCGCGGTGTGTCGCGCAGGATCGCGGACGCCAGCTCGATCGAGGTCGCAGCCTCGAACGGACGCTGACCGCTGGACATCTGGTAGAGCAGGACGCCCAGCGAGAAGATGTCGGTCCGGTGATCCACCGGTCGTCCGGCGAGCTGCTCGGGCGACATGTAGGCGAGCATGATCGACAGCATGGCCCAGCAATCGGAGTTTGCGGGGGCTTGTTGAACCGCGCGCTCCAGGCCCATTTTGGCCTCGGCATGTTCCTCAGCAGTGACGCGTTCGGCGTAGCTGAGACTTCGCAGCAGAGCCTCGTACGGGCTGAGTTGCTCGAATGGCTTGCTGCGCACCGCCTGGCTCATGCTGTGAGGGAGAACGCCGTACGCGTCGGCTACGGTGGAGACGATCCGTGGAACCAGATCGTCCTGCAGCGCGAAAAGGTCGCTCGAGACGAACGGCCGGTTGTAGGTCTCCGCCCACAGATGCGCACCCGTCGTCGCATCGACCAGCTGCACCGCGATCCGAAGTTGTGAGCCGGCCTGTCGGACGCTGCCTTCCATGACGTAGCGGGCGCCGATCTCCCGCGCGATCGTGCGCACGTCTGCCCCTGCGCCGGAGTAACGCAACGTCGAGCTGCGAGCGATGACGCGAAGATATGAGAAACGGGAGAGCCCGGTCACGATCTCTTCGGAGAGTCCGTCAGCCAGCCCGGCGACCTCGGCGCTCGATCCCACGTACTTGAACGGCAGCACCGCAACCCAGAATCCCTCGTCCGTCCGGCGGCTGCCCGAATCGGACGATCCTGGTGTTTCGATGGCCGTGGAGGCCCCGGTCGTCGACGACGATGGCTGCTCCAGACCCGCCTTCCGCAGTCCGTCCATGAAGTGCTCAGCGGATCGCGGATCGAACCACCGGCCGATCAGCTCCGCCGCCGACTGCGCGAATTCCGGCTTCTGCGCGAGCAGACGATCGAGCGCCGACCGGGCGGCGTGGCTGTCGCCGAGCTGCCCGTGTGCGGCGGCGGCGAGGACGTTCGACCAGAAGAACGGCACGTTGGCCTTCACGAGCTCGTCGATCGCCGCACGATAGTTCGTCTTGTGGTACTCCTCGAACCCCAGCATCGCGCGGTACCACGCCGGATGATGCGGGTTGCGCTCCATCGCGCGACGGATCAACGCGCCGCCACGTTCCCAATCCCCCATGAAGGCGATCAGGAACATGGCCTCGTTGCTTCCGTCGAGCGGGTTCAAGGCCAGCGCCCGCTCGCACGCACTCAGGCATGCTGCGCGATCCTTTCGAAAGAACAGCGCGACCGCGAGCGTCTGGTATGCGAGGGGATTGGACGGCGCGAGGTCTACGGCGCGACGAGCGGCGGTCAGCGCGCGATCGAGCGAGCCCGGACGGGGGTTGAAACCATGTCCGAACTCGTGCGAGTAGATCCACGAGAGCATCGCCCAGCAATCGGCGTTTGCCGGTGCCGCTTCGACCGCCCGCTCGAGCACGTCGCGCGCATCGGCATGCTCGCCGGAACTGAGACGGAAGTGGTAGCCGAACCCGCGCATGAGCGCCTGGTACGCGGTGAGCTGGCCGGCGGCTTTGCCGCGAACGGCTTCGCTGATGCTGCGCGCCAGCACGCCGAAGTGATCGCCGCAGGTCGAGACGATCCGCGGAATCAGTTCGTCCTGCAGCACGAACAGCTGGTCCGGATCGAACTGGCGGTCGTAGGTGTCCGCCCACAGGTGCGCGCCGGTGACCGCATCGACGAGCTGCGCGGCGATACGAATCGTGGAGCCGGCTTGACGGATGCTGCCTTCCAGAACGTAGCGCGCACCCACCTCCTCGCCGATAGCACCGATGTCGCGCGATCCGCTGGAGTATTTCGACGTCGAACTTCGCGCGACGACGCGGAGGTAAGAAAACCTCGAGAGCCCCGTCACCGTTTCTTCCCAAAGGCCTTCCGCCAGGGCTTTGATATCCGCGCTGCCACCCCCGTATTTGAACGGCAGCACGGCGATCCAGAACCCCTCAGCCCTCCGGCCCTCGGTTGAATCGACGGTCGTGACCCGGCTCTCGGCGGACGACGGGCGCCGAGCGATGTGTTCCAGCTCGCTGGTGACGTCCCGTGCGCTCTGCACGCGGCGCTCGCGATCTTTCTCGAGACAGTGCTGAATGAGACGCGCCAGGGCCTCAGGCATATCGGGCCGGACGTCCGCGAGCGGCCGCGGTGTGTCGCGCAGGATCGCGGACGCCAGCTCGATCGAGGTCGCAGCCTCGAACGGACGATGCCCGCTGGACATCTGGTAGAGCAGGATGCCCAGCGAGAAGATGTCGGTCCGGTGATCCACCGGTCGTCCGGCGAGCTGCTCGGGCGACATGTAGGCAGGTGTCCCCATCACCATCCCGACTTCCGTGTGCCCAGCCGCCGTGACCGTCATGTCCGGGCGATCGGCGGGGCGCAGGTCCTTGGCGAGGCCGAAGTCCAGCACCTTGACGCGGCCGTCGGGCGTCAGCATGACGTTGGCGGGCTTGAGGTCGCGATGCACGATGCCTTTGTCATGCGCGGCGGCGAGCGCATCGGCGAGCGCGACCCCTATGGTGAGAATTCGATCGAGTGGGAGACCGCCCTCTGGGATGCGTGCGGCAAGCGATTCGCCCTCGACGAGCTCCATCGTGAGGAAGTTGATACCGTCGCCCTCCTCGACGGAATAGAGCGTCACGATGTGCGGATGGTTGAGCGCGGCAACGGCTCGGGCTTCCCGCTCGAATCGGGCAAGACGTTCCGGATCGCGCGCCATCGCTGGAGCGAGCACCTTCAGGGCCACCGCGCGACCGAGCTTCGTGTCGAGCGCGCGATACACCTCACCCATGCCGCCGGCACCGATGGCTGACGCAATGCGATAGTGGGCCAGTGTCCGGCCGATCATGTCATCCAGTCTCGCCTGGGAGGAGCGACATGATACCCCGCGCGCAAATGATGTGCTGCCGTGAGGCAAGCCGGACTCGGAGCGCGCCTCAGCCCAGCCTGGACCTGGCGTCCTTCACCATGGAGATCAGCGCGGCGCGCACGTCCTCCGGCGTGCTGACCGGCTTGCCGAACGCCAGGCGGACGGGTCGTGGTCCCTTTGGGGTCATCGCCGACATGTCGAAGCCGTACCTGTCGACGCCCGTCATGCTCGCGGCGGTGATCTCGGTCGCTCTTGAAAAGGCCTTGCAGTAAAGCACCATGGCGTCGGCATGGTCGGCGTTCATATGAGCAATGATGCCGGCGGCCGATGGACCGAGGGGATCCGGTTCGGCGGCCCGCCAGTCAGCCTTGCTGATCCACGACATCCGGCCATAACCGCCAATGTAGCGGACATGATCGACATGCAGCTTCCAGAACGCGAAATCGCGGAAGTCAGCGTAGTAGCTCGAGTTCGGATGAGCGGCGAAGAACGCGGCACGCGCGCTCCCGCCATCGCCTTCGATGCGCGTGCACGGTCCGAGGATGGTGACGCGGCCGTTGGCGAGCGGATCTGCGGCGCCTCCCTCCGACACCAGCAGCGACGCGCGAGGATCGCGCTTCAAGTTCTTGGTGTGCTCGGCGAGTCCGCTGATAAGGAAGACCGGGTCTCCGTCGTCAAAGGCGACGGTCACGAACGAACCGTAGGGGTAGCCCTCCGGCTCCAGGGCCAGGGTGCACAGCGTCCCGGTCGAGATCTGGGCGGCCAATGTTCGCGCGCGTTCCGCGTGCGTGGGTGTCGGGATATTTCGTCGTATAGCAGTTCCGGCGCGTCGCGTGTCGGCCGCGCGTGTGCATCTTCGCTCATGATTCTCCCTCGCTACTTCCGCGCGCCGACGTCGATCGTCCCTCCAACAGTGGGCCGGCAGGATGGTCCCGCCTGCGATGGCTCGCGCAGCCGGTCATCGAGACAGCGCGCCCACTGGTGCAGCGTCGCGATGTCCCTGCGCCATTCCTGCAGCCGGTCCATATGCGAGTCGAACGCCGGGGCGAGGCGTTTCCGATCTTCCGTGTAGAAGACCCGCGGATCGTCCTTGAGGCGGGGCAGGATCTCGTTCTCCGTGAACACCGTATAGCGAACGAACTTCTGTCCGGTCCCGTCGCGTTCGTCGTAGTAGAAGCACAGTTCCCACAAGAGCGTGGGATCGATCAGTTCTGCGATCTGAGCCTGGAGCACGCCCAGGCAGGGGCTCCGCGGCGGCGTGTCGGAACCCGAAATGCGCAAGAAGACGGGCGGCGGCGTCTCGCCGCGCTCCCGAGCCGCATTGAAAGTCGCCAACGCAGGATCGAGCTTCTGGTCAAATTTCTCCTCGACGGCGATCGAATCGCGCAGATCCTGCCGGAGAGCGGCGACCACTTTTCCGGTTCGCTGCTCCCGCTCGCGCGCCGCCTGCTGGTTGCTTGCCCACACAGCGACGTAGACGCCGAGCACGACGATGACGAAATCGATCGTGACAGCAAACCAGTCGTGCGTCCGGAGATGCGTGTAGAGGCGAGTGGGGCGCAAATCGAGCCGATTATCGCTCAGCGGCGAAGCGCGTCAACGTCGAATCAAGCCTTATCGAAGATTCGCCGCCACGGTGTGTTCAACGAGCAGTGTCGTTGTCTTGGCTATTTCGGCGCGCCGGCGTTCGCCACAGCCGCGATGGACGCGCTGGAGTTTCTGCGATCGTCGTGAGGCTCGCCACCCAGCTCCCGGGACGCGTCGACGTTCACCCAGAGCACGGCGCCGATGAGCAGCAGGACCGTCATCGGGATGAATGGCGCGTCGTAGCTACCAGTACCGATCGACGATGTAGCCGTAGAGGACCGCGCCCGCGAGTCCTCCGACCTGGGCTATCGTGTTCATCAGGCCTACCATCGCGCCGGCGCGCGGCCCGCCGATGTCCAGGCACACGCCGAACACCCCGGACTGTTGGAAGGTGATTGCGCCGTAGGTCAGGGCGAGGAAGGCGACCGTGAGGAACTGATGGTGCGTGAGCATGGCCGCAACGGTGAACACCGCCGCGGCCGTCAGCGCAGTCGCGCCAATGACTCGTCGGCCGCGCTTCGCACCGAGCCGACGCACCAGGGCGTCGCTCGCGGCGCCCCCGGCGAGGTTGGTGCAGGCGGCGACCACGTACGGGAGCGCCGACAGCAGCAAGTTCGCGTCGCTGAATCCCCGGCCCCGGACGAGGAACGTGTGAAACCACGTCTGAAAGAAGTTGTAGACGTAGACGTAGCAGAAGGCGAGCCCCAGGATCGACCACACTGTGCTCGACCGGTAGGCTACGCGCCATGGGAACGCATGGCCCGCCGAGGTGGACGAGCCAGCCGCGGTGGAAGGGGGGCGAAACGAGCCCTCGCTTCTCTTCGGGCGAATCGCGGAACCACGCGATACCAGACCGCCGCCCAGACCAGCCCGGCCACGCCGAATACGTAGAACGACATCCGCCAGCCGTAGCGCATCTGGATCGGCAGCACCAGCAGCGGCGCGATGGCGCCGCCCACCTGGCTGGCCATCAGGTTCACCCCGGACATCGTGGCGCGTTGCCGCGGCGGGAACCAACGCGACACCACCACTGACGCATTCGGAAAGGCGCCGGCTTCGCCCGCCCCGAACAGGAACCTGGTGAGCAGCAGCGGGTAGAAGCTCGTCATCGCGCCCGTCAGCGCGGTGAACGCCGACCACCACACCACGATGCGCGTGAGTACGCGCCGCGGGCCGAGGCGGTCGCCCATCATGCCTGTCGGAATTTCGAAGAGACAGTAGGCGAGCGTGAACATGCCCGTCACCCATCCCCACCCGACGGGATCGATCCCCAAGTCCTCCTGCATGCGCGGTCCGGCCACCGAGATGCAGACCCGATCGAGATAGGTGATCGCGAAGAGCAGGACGAGCAGAACCACGACGCCGCGACGGCCGCTCGATGCACTTGGCAGGATGGCCGATTGTGGCACAGCTGTCGACGTGACGCCCGATCCGATCTACTGGACGCCTAGCAGCTGTCTCACAAACCTGACGAACGTTACAAGGCGCGAGCGAGCTTTGTGAGCGAGCCACGCGAACGGAGCGCGCCGGCGAAGCGGCGCGCGAGCGAGCGTGTCGGGGAGTCCGAGGGGCGAAGCCCCTCGGACAAGATTAGTCCGCCGCGACCGCCTCCACCGTCTTGTCGACCAGTCGCAGGAACGCGTCGATCGTCACCTCGAGATCGGCCTCCGGCGTGTCTTCTTCCTTGCAGTGCGACAAGCCGTTGGTGGAACGGGCAAACATCATCACCGCGGGCATGACGCGGCTCATCTCGACCGCGTCGTGCAGCGGTCCCGACGGCAGGCGTGGCGCGTGGCCCGTCGCCTCCTGCACCGCGTCGGCGCACAGATCGACCAACCGCGGATCGAACCGGCAGGGATCGATGCGCCACAGGTGCCGCCACGTCACGGTTACGCCGTTGGCCGCCGCAGCGCGCGATGCCGCCTCGTGCGCGTCGGCGAGAGCCTGCCGCAACGTGTCGGGCTCGAGGGCCCGTTGGTCGAGCGCGATCTCGCACACACCCGGCACGGCGGTCACGATCGCCGGCTCGACCGAGACAGTGCCCACCGTGCACACCATCCCGGCGGCGGGCGTCGAGTGACGCCGGGCGATCTCGCGACAGGCGAGCGCGGTCTCGGCGGCAGCCAGGAACGCGTCACGGCGCATGGCGATTGGCGTAGACCCCGAGTGCGCGGCCTGGCCGACGAACCGCAGCAAGTGGCGCTCGACACCGTAGGTGCCAATCACCGCGCCCGTGGATCGCCCCATCGCCTCGAGCACGGGCCCTTGCTCGATGTGGAGCTCGAGGTAGGCGCGCGGGTGGCGCTGGTCGAGCGCCAGTCGCGCCTCTGGCATGCGGTCCAGATCGACGCCGTTCTCGGCCAACGCTTCCGCGAGCCGCACGCCCTGGCGGTCAACCAGGCCTCGCACGCTGTCGGGCACGAGACTGCCGCTTGCGCCCGACGACCCAAGCAGGCTGCGCGAGAAACGCGCGCCCTCTTCGTCGGCGAAGTCCACGACGGCCAGCGTTACGGGCGGGGTGGCGCCAGTGAACCGGCGGAGTGCCTCGATGCCCGCCAGTACGCCAAGCGCGCCGTCGAGCCAACCGCCGTTCGGCACCGAGTCGAGGTGACCGCCGATGATGACCGTCTCCGGGCGCGCGCCCGGCACGGTAATCCAGTTGTTGCCGGCAATGTCGCATTCCGCGCGCAGGCCCCTTTCAGCCAGCAGCTCGTCGAGCCAGCGGCGTGCGTCACGCCACACCGGACCCCACGCGACACGCTGGGCGCCATGGCCGTCGCTGGTCCGCGCCGCCAGAGCGCGAAGGTTGGCAATCACATCGCGTGCGCTCACGTCGTCTCCTTCTGCCGCCAACGTAGTGATCCTTCAACTAGTAGGTGTCAGGATCTTCCTCGATGAGGGCCTCGGCCGGCAAAATCCATCATGGACGCGGCCGCACCGTTTCACGTCGAAGCGCGTACGCCAGTTTTTCTCTCACTAGTCGCGCAGGGCGATCACCGGGTCAATCCTCGTCGCGCCTGCTGCATCAGCCCGTCAGACACACCTGCGGGCTTTGGTGGGCGGATGACATCCAGGATTTCATCTGCGGCAAGCGGGACAAGTTGAACTGGCGAATGATGATCGTCTACGAGCCGGACTGGCTGACGCCGGAGATGTTTGAGAATGCTGTCGCGACGGCGACGGCGACGGCGACGACGAGACTGGGAAGCCACCCGCAAGCTTGCGACTCGAACGCTATCCCGAAGGCCTAAGCGTCCAGATCATGCTTGTCGGCCCGCCCAGCGCGGAAGCGTCGATCATTGCCAGGCTGCACCGGGACTTTCTGCCGGCGCACAACCTGATCCCGCACGGGCACCATCACGAGATCTACCTGGACGATCCGAACCGCGTGGCGCCCGAAAAACTGAAGACTGTGCTACGCCAGCCGGTGCGTTCATCAGGCAAGTGAGGTCAATGTGCCACAACAGCGCTCGACTGATCCTCATCCGCGTCTTCGTCGCCGATGACTGCCCGCGGGACGCGATCCCTTCCGCCGTGAATGTGACGGCGCGTCGGAAAAGAACGCGGCGATCAGCGCTTCCATTGCCCGCTCGATATCTTTGGACGAATAGGCGGCTGGGTAGCCGGCGTCCTCTGCTAACTGGCGATCGCGCATCAACCCCTCGCACGCGCCGATGAGCATCGATCGAATCGCCGCTGGCGCAAGTGGCACGCGGAGTTGGCCGGCCCGCTTCGCGTCCTTCAACAGCGCGTCAATGCCCTCTACGAAGCGTACAGAATCCTGCGCTCACCGTTGCCCCGCCGCTGTGAATCCGGCGGCCCTCGAACAACATCAGCCGGCGGACCTCGGCGTTGGACCGCAATCCTCGCCACCATCAATGCAATGATTGCCCTTAGGCAGTGAACTGGGTCTGGATGCGCGGCAGCAAGTGGTTCGACCTGCGCGTTGAGGTTCGCCCACGCCATGTCGAAGAGCGCCGCCAGGAGCCCCTCCTTACTGCCAAAATGTTTGATGAGCTGGGATTCACTCGTTCCCGCCTGACGCGCAACATGCGCGGTCGAAGTTTGCGCGTAGCCCTGACGCGCGATGAGCGAAAGCGCCGCCGCGAGCATGCGGTTCCGGCTCGATGCGGCTGGCGGTATTTTCGACATCCTGTGTCGTATTCTACAACGCCCAGGGAGCGAGCTAGTAGTATTACTACTGCACGCCCATATAGCCCGTGCAGCAGTAGTTAACCTCTGATGGGACGCAACCTTACTGATGATGACGTGACGTATCCAGGCGTGCCGAGTGCTCGCTTGAGCTAGTCGGAAGATCGCCGCGGTATATCTTTTGCGTTCGGGCGGCCGCCAGCGACGCGCGGAATGCGTGCGGGGCGAGGAGCCGTCAATGAAGAAAAAACTCTGCGTCACCGTCAGCCTGCTCATTGTCGTCACCGTCACGGTTTACGCAACTTTCTTTCAGGGCTTCGAGGTCAATACCGACGGGTGGTTCGGCGCGAACCGGGTCGCGTCCGGGACTCATTCCGTTCCCTCGAAAACGGGGGTTTACCACGCCGAGGACACCGGAGTCCCCCCGCATACGAATGGCGGTGCGTTTACTCGCTGGGGTGGCTACAGCAAGACGTTCCCAACTGGTGGATATACGACCTCGATTGATGTTTATCTCGACATCTCTCCGCCTTACATGAATGGCGGCATGCGCGTATGCGAACGACACACGCTTCGACTGGTCATCGGCGATCAACACACCGGCCTGTGCGCATCGGCGCGATTTCGTCTTCAACGCCGGCTTCTACACCGATATGGTCCCACCAGGGGTCGGTCCGCGATTTGTAATCAGCGCGAGCAACAACGCCACTCGCAGCGGCGCGTTTCCGAAGAACCCAGGACGAGATCCTTTCGCCATCAACCTAGAGGGCTGGTACACCTTCGAGCACCGGTTCTACGACAGCGGCGGAGGGGTGCTGGCCGTGGAACTGACGATCAGGGATGCCGCTGGGGACGCCGCTCCATGATCGTGGACTCTCAGCGATCACGTCCGACGTCATCGGCACGACGGTCGGCGGCAACCGCTACGGCTGGTTCGTCATCAACGAGTTTCCATTTCTGGCCTTCGACAATTCAGCGCTCGTCGGCTTCCAGGACTTCTGCATGCTGCCCGAGAGCACCGCGGGCGCCAAGATCACGGCCGGCGGCTGGATCCCCGCCAATGTGTCCTCGAAGGCCAACTTCGGCTTGACCGCGAAAGTGAATGCGAGCGGCGCGCCCTCAGGACATCTCACCTACCAGGACCATGCCCAGAATCGCACGGTCCAGAGCACGTCGATAAGTTCCGTCGTGGTGAGCGGCAACTGCGCGACGGTGCGTGGCACAGCCAAGGTCAACGGCAGCGGGTCCTTTGGGTTCGAGGTACAGGTGTGCGACAACGGCGAGCCTGGGAATACGGACACGTTCAGCATTTCGATGAGCGATGGCTACAACAACTCTGGCACCCTGGGCGGCGGGAACGTCCAGCTTCACTGACAGAAGGAGCAGACCAATGAAGCGACGAATGATTTTTCTCGCCGGCATTCTGCTGCTGGCGATGGTCGCGCAGGGGCCGGCGGTCGCGGGTGCCCGCAACGATGACGCTATGGTGGCTGGCTCCGGGGCCGGTATCTTCCCGGCCGGAACAACGTTCTCGGGCCTGACGCTGAGCGCCCTGCAGTTCGGCCAAGGCGTGCTGACGGACGGCGGCTCGACCTCGGGTGTCTTCCATGCTGTGCTCATTGGAACGTCAGTCCTGGGTCGGGCCCAGCAGATTACCGTCGAAGGAAAGGTTGAGGGTGGACTCCTCGACGGTAACCCCAGCTTCAATGGGATCGCGAAGGTGGACATGGGCTTCGGCGATCTGCCGCTGGTGGATGTTCCATTCAGCGTGACGGTGAGTTCGCAGAGCCTCCAATTGACTCTCGCCGGAACCTCACTGCCGGCGGCCGTTTTGTCCGCAGGAGCAATTGCGATCGAATAAACGCGCACGCGGCGTCACGAGATCGCGAGAAGACCTCCCGCATGGCTCTTGGCCGCAGCGCTCGGGGGAAGGGGATCTTCGCGAGACTCGAAAGATGCGCGTTCTATACTGGCGGCATGCGACACATCATAGAAGTGGCGACTGCGGGAATGTCGCGTGCCGTCTGGTCGACACTTCTGTTCTTGCTCTGCACAATCGGTCCAGCCCGAGCTGCCTCCGCTCAGGTCTACAAGCTGGCCGACATGAACACCCGCCAGATTCAGGCGCTGGATCGACAACGAACCGTCGTCCTGATCCCGGGCGGTATCCTCGAGGAGCACGGGCCCTACCTTCCTTCCTACACCGACGGTTATGCGATCGAGGCCTACACCAGGGCGCTGGCGGCAGCTATTGTCGCCCGTCCGGGCTGGACGGTGCTTGTGTTCCCGCAGATTCCTCTCGGCAACGACCCGGCGAACACGATAGGGGCGAGACGCTCTTTTCCGGGAAGCTATCCGGTGCGCATGGCCACGTTGCGCGC
The DNA here is from genome assembly GCA_963784195.1 of uncultured Acidobacteriota bacterium. GTDB lineage: Bacteria > Acidobacteriota > Vicinamibacteria > Vicinamibacterales > 2-12-FULL-66-21 > CAVQAH01. The sequence goes on from CAWARA010000020.1 coordinate 1,286,366, forward strand.
GATCTACATGGACTTGGCGAGCGAACTCGGCGACCAGGGGTTCCGCTGGATCCTCCTCGTGCACAATCACGGGGCGCCGAATCATCACAAAGCACTCAACCAGGCGTCAGATTACTTTCACGACACCTATGGCGGCACGATGGTGCACCTGTTCGGCCTGAAGCCCGTGTTCCTGTGTTGCGGCACGAAGGATTCGGCGCTCTCGAAAGTCGCCCGTGCTGAAGAGGGCTTTACGGTCCACGCCGGCGCCGACGAACACAGCCAGCTGTTCTTCCTCCGCCCGGATTTGATCGCTCCCGACTTCGCCAAAGCTCCGTCAGTCACGGCACGCAACTTCGAGGACCACGTGCGGATCGCGAAGACCGAGGGGTGGCTTGGCTATTTCGGCGCGCCGGCGTTCGCCACGGCCGCGATGGGCGCGCAGGAGTTTCTGCGATCGTCCGAGAAGCTCATCGAGGTCGCGCTGCAGATTCTTGACGGCCTCGACTATCGCGCGATTCCCCGCTTTGCCGATGAGATGGATCCGCTGAACGTCGTCGGCGAACAACGCCAACTCGATTACGAGAGCGCCGTGGAGAAACGGCAATCGGACTGGCTGAAGTCCCGCAAATTGCAGTGACGGGCACCTGCTCTCTTCACTCGCCGCGCAGGGCGATCACCGGGTCAATCCTCGTCGCGCGCCGAGCCGGAAGCCACGAGGCGAACTCGGCCACCAGCAGCAGCATGGCCGCCACCACCAGGTAGATGAGCGGGTCCGCCGGATCGACTTCGAAGAGCGCCTGCTGCATCAGCCTCGTCACCGAGAACGCGCCCGCGACACCGAGTGCAATGCCGAGGAGCGTGAGCCGGCGGCCATGGCTGAGCACCATCCGCATGACCGCGCCGCGGCGATGCGCCGAGCGCCATGCGAATGCCGATCTCATTCGTCCGGAACGCCACGAGGTGCGCCATCACGCTGTAGACGCCGAGGCTGGCGAGCACCAGCGCGAGCGCTGCGAATCCCGCCAGCAGCACCAGTGCCAGTCTACGGTCCGCGATGGTCTGTGCGATGCGCGTGGAGAGCGCTTGCGGTTGCAGCAGAGGGAGATCCGGGTCCACGGCCCGCAGGGCGTCGCGCACGACGGGCGCCATCGCGGCCGGACTCAGGTTGGTGCGCACCAAGATGTTGGTGAAGGTCTCCGGCCGCTGCAGCGCCGGCAGAAAGTAGTCCGCCTCGGGCGGTGTGTTCAGGCCGGTGCTGCGCGCATCGGCGACCACCCCGACAATCTGCGACGGCAGTTGTCCCATGCCCGTGATCAAACTGCGGCCAATCGGATCTTCACCGGGAAAGTGCCGCCGGGCGAAAGTCTCGTTGACGATGACGACGTGCGGTACCCGTGCACTGTCGCGCTCGTCGAAATCGCGCCCGGCGCGAATGGGAATTCGCAGCGTCGTGAAGTACGCCGGTGACACGAGGTGGCGGTTCGCGTTCGGGCGTTCGCTCATCGGCGGCACGGGTCGGCCGATCACGGCCACCGGGGCCGGCGTCTGCGCGCCGGTCAGCGGCACGCGATCGGTGAGCGCCGCAGAGGTACTGCCCGGCAGCGCCGCAAGGCGTTTGATAGAACTGCTCGTAGAATGCGACCAGCTTGTCACTGTCGTAGCGCTGCGGTGGCAGAACCAGTTGCGCCGTGAAGACACCCTCTGGCTCGAAACCGGGCGCCACTCGCTGGAGACGAGCGAAGCTCGTCACGAGCAGGCCGGCGGCGATGAGCAACACGAGCGACACCGACACTTCGGCGACCAGGAGGCTCGAACGCAAACGCTGACCGGCGCCGGTGGAGCCGCGGCTCGCTTCCTTGAGCGTCTCGTTCACGTTCACACGGGCAGCCTGCAACGCGGGCAGCAGGCCGATGGCCAGCCCGGTCACGAGCGTTATCAGCAACGAGAACGCCACGGCCACCGGATCGAGCCGAATCTCCACGGCCCGCGGAATCAAGTCGGCCCCCAAGGTGACCACGGCACCGAGCGCCCACTTCGCGAGCAGCATGCCCACTGCGCCGCCGAGCATTGCTACGAGCATGCTTTCCGTCACCAGTTGGCCCACCACGTCGGCTCGAGTGGCGCCGAGCGCGAGGCGCCCAGCGATCTCCTTGCGCCGACCGGCGAAGCGCGCCAGCAGCAGGTTGGCGATGTTCGCGCACGCGATCAGAAGCACGCAGCCGACCGCCCCGAACAGCATCAGATAGCTGCGACGCTGCTCACCCACGGCATCGTCGAGGAGCGGCACCACCTCGATCTGCGAGGGCGCATCCACGTTCGACGGGTTCGCCGCGCGGTAGCCGGCGGCGATGACGTCCATGGCCTCGCGAGCCTGGACCAGGGAAAGGCCCGGCCGCAGCCGTGCGATTGCCTGAAAGAAGTAACCGCCGTTGTTCAATTGCGAGGGCGCGAGAAAGGGCACCTCGGCGGGCCGTGGCACCCAGATCTGAAACTGATTCAGGGGAAAGGCCGACACAGCTTCCGGCAGGACGCCGATGATGGTGTACGGTGCGCCGTTCAGCGTCAGCGCCTGTCCCAGAATAGACGGGTCGCGGTTGAAGCGCTCCTGCCAGATGCGATGGCTGACGAGCACGACGTGCTCGCCTCCAGGCCTGTCCTCGTCTGCCGAGAAATTGCGCCCCAGCAAGGGCTCCAGCCCCAGCGCCGGCAACAGCGAGGCGGAGGCGTGAAGCCCGACGAGTTGGGCCGGGTCTCCCCTTCCGGTCAACGTGAATGCATTCCCTGCTGAAAGCGCGAGATCGCTGAAGACCTGCTGCCGCTGCTGCACCTCGAGGTAGCGCGGGTAGGAAAAGCCAACACGCGTGAGGTTCTGCGCCTCGTTCGTCGAGCTCAACCTGACCAGGCGCCCCGGCTCGCGATAAGGCAGCGGATGGAGAAAGACCGAGTTGATCACGCTGAAGAGCGCGACGTTGGCGCCGATGCCGAGCCCGAGGCCGACGATGGCGACGAGCGTGAACCCCGGCGACTTCCGGAGCTGACGGACCGCGTAGCGGAGCTCCAAATGCACGGCGACCTCCCGCCTCATTCTGGCTCAAAACGTCGGCTCGCCGTTCGGCCGTACTTCTTCTACCATGAGGGTCACCACTCGACGGCGGTGCTTCGAATCGTGGTGAAGAAGCTGATGGCGCCCGGCGACATCGTCCGGCACGCGGACTATCCGCAGTGGGGACGCGGGTACGTGATCCGCGCGAAGAAGAACTCGTCCGACGTCTTCTTCCAGTGGGGCGGAAAACGAAGGATTGACCGCGGGCGAGCCGCTCGAACCCAGTCGGGCGAGTGGAGTCGAGGCGGAGTTGTTCGCACTGTGCGCCGGCTTGTCGTCGAGATCGTGGTCACGGGGCCACCACAGCGTCTACGCCATCGAGCTCGATCGGGCGGTCTGGAAGAACCGCGCCTTCCGCGAGCGTAATCCTGGCGGCGCGACGGCCGGGTGTTTGTACATCGGGGTGACCGGGCTCACGCCCGAAGAGCGGTTCGAGCGTCACCGGGTGGGAACGCAGTCGGGACGCTTCGTCCGCGCCCATGGCCTCAGGCTGAGGCTCGACCTGGTGGAGGGGTTCTCGCGTTTGCCGCACCGGATTGCTGCCTGCATGGAACCGAAACTCGCTGCATGGTTACGGGCACAGGGGTTCGCGGTGTGGCAGAACTGACGCGCCGCGATCTATTCCTATGAGTGACGAGGTCAAGAACTACATCACGCCGGGCGGCTATCGACGACTACAGGAGGAGCTCGCACGTCTGTGGAAGGTGGAGCGGCCGCCGATCGTCACGACCGTCACGTGGGCCGCGGGCAACGGCGACCGCTCGGAGAATGGCGACTACATCTACGGAAAGCGGAAGCTGCGCGAAATCGACCGGCGTATCCGCTATCTGTCGAAGAGTCTCGATCGCGCCGTGGTGGTCGACAACTCGGGCAAGACGCACGATCGGGTACATTTCGGCGCGACCGTCACGATCCTCTACGAGACCGGCGACGAGCGCGAGGTCACCATTGTGGGCGTGGACGAGCTCGATTCCGGCGACACACGCGTGTCCTGGCGCTCTCCCCTGGCCAGGGCGCTGCTGACGGCAAGGGTCGGAGACACGGTAACACTCCGCGCGCCGCGTGGACCCGAGCGCCTCGAGATCATCGCGGTGCGCTACGACGAGCTGCGATAGCCGACCGTCAATCCTCTCGGGGTTTCTTGAGCGAATCGCTTGTGACGCTGCTGTCGAACGGTTTCGCCGTGCGCCTGGATGGCCCATAGCGAGCGAGGAACGTCTGGACCCCCTCTCGCGCGCGGGCGATCACGTGCTCCCTGGGCGGGACCGTCCCGACCAGCATCGCGCGGTCGAGGGGCTCGCCCACTACGAGATACGCGAACTGCGCGGCCGCGAGGCGCTCGTCGGCCACGCGCAGCAGCCCGATCTGTCCAAGATGCGCGAACCCCGCCGCCAGCGCCTCGAGCACCTGACCGGGCGCCCGATCGAAGTATTTGGCTCCGAGTGCCGGAAACTCGCGCGCCTCGCCGATCAGGAGCCGCCGAAGCGCGACCACCTCGGGACGCATGATTTGGAGTGCCAGCCGGCGCCCCAGGTCGTCGAGGGTGGAGTGCAGGTTCGCAGGCGTGACTCCGACCGTGAACTCCTGGCGCACGCCGCGAGCAAAGGTCTCCGCGAATGCCATGACGTCCGTCACGATCCCGATGAAGAGCGCGCCCTTGTCGGCATAGTTGTTGTACAAGGTGCGCTTCGTGAGGCCGGCCAGCGCCGCGATCTCCTCCATCGTCGTGCCCGCATAGCCCTTGCGCAGGAACAGCTCGCGCGCAGCCTCGACGACAGCCGCCCGCGAGCGGACGACGCGCGGATCATCCGCCCGTGGGCCCGCAGGGCGTCGAGCACGCCGTCGTCGCCCCGCGGCCCGTTTGACAGTTACACTCATGAGTAAAGTATTATACCGAGGAGTCTACAAGAAATACTGACGACGGAGCGGACATCATGGCATCCAACGAGGCTGCAGTCGATCGTCGCGCGGTAGACACCTGGTCCTTGCTCCGCTGGGGAGTGCTGGCGGGCCCGTTCTATCTCACCGTTGGCCTGATTCAGGCGCTGGTCCGGGATGGCTTCGACCTCGGGCGCCACCCGCTCAGCGTGCTGGCGAATGGACCCGGTGGGTGGGTCCAGACGGCGAACTTCGTGCTCACTGGCCTGATGGTGCTCGCAGCGGCCGCGGGATTCGCGCGCGTGCTGGGCCCGAGACGCGCGGTGACGTGGTTCCTCGGCGGCTACGGTCTGGCCATGATCGTGGCGGCCATATTCCCCGCCGATCCGGTGGACGGGTTCCCTCCAGGCACGCCCGAAGGATTTCCCACGTCGATCAGCACGACCGGGCTGGTGCACTTCATCGCGGGAGCGCTGGCCTTCACCTTTCTCGCCCTCAGTGGTCTTGCTGCCGCGTGGACGATGACGCGCCGGCGCGTGCCGTCACTCGCGCTAGTGTCGCTTCTCAGCGGTCTCGTCGTCGTGTTCGGATTCTTCGGTGGCATCGTGTTGCCGATCGGAATCCTGGGCATCTGGCTCGCCGTGGTCGTGGGCTGGGCCTGGCTCGCGGTCATGTCGCTCCGCCTGAACCGGCTGGCGTGAGCGACGAGGGTAAGAGCTGACCCCTCTCCACTGTTTCACCGCGACACGGGACGTTTTAGGAACAACGTATAGACGACTTTGGTCATCAACGTGTTGAACATCGCAGTCGCGGATACCAGTTCCCACCCCTCGGCTCCGGCGCTGGCCAGTTCCGGTTGGAGTGATGCTCGATCTTTAGTCTCGACGACCCGGTATTCCCATTCTTGGCGCATGCTGATCTCCTGATAGTCGAGGTCCTGGATGTCGAGATCCAATGCCGATGCGAGAGCCTTTTTCGACTGAAGCGATGCCGAGGCTTCGCTCTCGATGCGCTGTATGGTCCGGAGGTTGAGCCCGGACGCTATTGCCAGTTCTTCCTGAGACCACGACTTCTCTTTTCTGGCCTTGAGCACTAAGTCCGCATTGATCTTCATCGACAGTCCTGACCCTGGTGGTTGGTGACTCCCACCTTCCGGCACTTCTGAGGAAATCGCTACGGCGTTCGGGCGAATAACGGCCGACGACGATACGACAGTAATACGACACAGTGACCGGGCACCTGTTCTCTCACTCGCCGCGCAGGGCGATCACCGGGTCAATCCTCGTCGCGCGCCGAGCCGGAAGCCACGAGGCGAACTCGGCCACCAGCAGCAGCATGGCCGCCACCACCAGGTAGATGAGCGGGTCCGCCGGATCGACTTCGAAGAGCGCCTGCTGCATCAGCCTCGTCACCGAGAACGCGCCCGCGACACCGAGTGCAATGCCAAGGAGCGTGAGCCGGCGACCATGGCTGAGCACCATCCGCATGACCGCGCGCGGCGATGCGCCGAGCGCCATGCGAATGCCGATCTCATTCGTCCGGAACGCCACGAGGTGCGCCATCACGCTATAGACGCCGAGGCTGGCGAGCACCAGCGCGAGCGCTGCGAATCCCGCCAGCAGCACCAGTGCAAGTCTACGGTCCGCGATGGTCTGTGCGATGCGCGTGGAGAGCGCTTGCGGTTGCAGCAGAGGGAGATCCGGATCCACGGCCCGCAGGGCGTCGCGCACGACGGGCGCCATCGCGGCCGGACTCAGGTTGGTGCGCACCAAGATGTTGGTGAAGGTCTCCGGCCGCTGCAGCGCCGGCAGAAAGTAGTCCGCCTCGGGCGGTGTGTTCAGGCCGGTGCTGCGCGCATCGGCGACCACCCCGACAATCTGCGACGGCAGTTGTCCCATGCCCGTGATCAAACTGCGGCCAATCGGATCTTCACCGGGAAAGTGCCGCCGGGCGAAAGTCTCGTTGACGATGACGACGTGCGGTACCCGTGCACTGTCGCGCTCGTCGAAATCGCGCCCGGCGCGAATGGGAATTCGCAGCGTCGCGAAGTACGCCGGTGACACGAGGTGGCGGTTCGCGTTCGGGCGTTCGCTCATCGGCGGCACGGGTCGGCCGATCACGGCCACCGGGGCCGGCGTCTGCGCGCCGGTCAGCGGCACGCGATCGGTGAGCGCCGCAGAGGTACTGCCCGGCAGCGCCGCAAGGCGTTTGTAGAACTGCTCGTAGAATGCGACCAGCTTGTCACTGTCGTAGCGCTGCGGTGGCAGAACCAGTTGCGCCGTGAAGACACCCTCTGGCTCGAAACCGGGCGCCACTCGCTGGAGACGAGCGAAGCTCGTCACGAGCAGGCCGGCGGCGATGAGCAACACGAGCGACACCGACACTTCGGCGACCAGGAGGCTCGAACGCAAACGCTGACCGGCGCCGGTGGAGCCGCGGCTCGCTTCCTTGAGCGTCTCGTTCACGTTCACACGGGCAGCCTGCAACGCGGGCAGCAGGCCGATGGCCAGCCCGGTCACGAGCGTTATCAGCAACGAGAACGCCACGGCCACCGGATCGAGCCGAATCTCCACGGCCCGCGGAATCAAGTCGGCCCCCAAGGTGACCACGGCACCGAGCGCCCACTGCGCGAGCAGCATGCCCACTGCGCCGCCGAGCATTGCCACGAGCATGCTCTCCGTCACCAGTTGGCCCACCACGTCGGCTCGAGTGGCGCCGAGCGCGAGGCGCGCCAGCGATCTCCTTGCGCCGACCGGCGAAGCGCGCCAGCAGCAGGTTGGCGATGTTCGCGCACGCGATCAGAAGCACGCAGCCGACCGCCCCGAACAGCATCAGATAGCTGCGACGCTGCTCACCCACGGCATCGTCGAGGAGCGGCACCACCTCGATCTGCGAGGGCGCATCCACGTTCGCCGGGTTCGCCGCGCGGTAGCCGGCGGCGATGACGTCCATGGCCTCGCGAGCTTGGACCAGGGAAAGGCCCGGCCGCAGCCGTGCGATTGCCTGAAAGAAGTAACCGCCGTTGTTCAATTGCGAGGGCGCGAGAAAGGGCACCTCGGCGGGCCGTGGCACCCAGATTTGAAACTGATTCAGGGGAAAGGCCGACGACAGCTTCCGGCAGGACGCCGATGATGGTGTACGGTGCGCCGTTCAGCGTCAGCGCCTGTCCCAGAATAGACGGGTCGCGGTTGAAGCGCTCCTGCCAGATGCGATGGCTGACGAGCACTACGTGCTCGCCTCCAGGCCTGTCCTCGTCTGCCGAGAAATTGCGCCCCAGCAAGGGCTCCAGCCCCAGCGCCGGCAATAGCGAGGCGGAGGCGTGAAGCCCGACGAGTTGGGCCGGGTCTCCCCTTCCGGTCAACGTGAATGCATTCCCTGCTGAAAGCGCGAGATCGCTGAAGACCTGCTGCCGCTGCTGCACCTCGAGGTAGCGCGGGTAGGAAAAGCCAACACGCGTGAGGTTCTGCGCCTCGTTCGTCGAGCTCAACCTGACCAGGCGCCCCGGCTCGCGATAAGGCAGCGGATGGAGAAAGACCGAGTTGATCACGCTGAAGAGCGCGACGTTGGCGCCGATGCCGAGCCCGAGGCCGACGATGGCGACGAGCGTGAACCCGGGCGACTTCCGGAGCTGACGGACCGCGTAGCGGAGCTCCAAATGCACGGCGACCTCCAGCCTCATTCTGGCTCAAAACGTCGGCTCGCCGTTCGGCCGTACTTCTTCTACCATGAGGGTCACCACTCGACGGCGGTGCTTCGAATCGTGGTGAAGAAGCTGATGGCGCCCGGCGACATCGTCCGGCACGCGGACTATCCGCAGTGGGGACGCGGGTACGTGATCCGCGCGAAGAAGAACTCGTCCGACGTCTTCTTCCAGTGGGGCGGAAAACGAAGGATTGCCGCGGGCGAGCCGCTCGAACCCAGTCGGGCGAGTGGAGTCGAGGCGGAATTGTTCGCACTGTGCGCCGGCTTGTCGTCGAGATCGTGGTCACGGGGCCACCACAGCGTCTACGCCATCGAGCTCGATCGGGCGGTCTGGAAGAACCGCGCCTTCCGCGAGCGTAATCCTGGCGGCGCGACGGCCGGGTGCTTGTACATCGGGGTGACCGGGCTCACGCCCGAAGAGCGGTTCGAGCGTCACCGGGTGGGAACGCAGTCGGGACGCTTCGTCCGCGCCCATGGCCTCAGGCTGAGGCTCGACCTGGTGGAGGGGTTCTCGCGCCTGCCGCACCGGATTGCTGCCTGCATGGAACCGAAACTCGCCGCATGGTTACGGGCACAGGGGTTCGCGGTGTGGCAGAACTGATGCGCCGCGATCTATTCCTATGAGTGACGAGATCAAGAACTACATCACGCCGGGCGGCTACCGACGACTACAGGAGGAGCTCGCACGTCTGTGGAAGGTGGAGCGGCCGCCGATCGTCACGACCGTAACGTGGGCCGCGGGCAACGGCGACCGCTCGGAGAATGGCGACTACATCTACGGAAAGCGGAAGCTGCGCGAAATCGACCGGCGCATCCGCTATCTGTCGAAGAGTCTCGATCGCGCCGTGGTCGTCGACAACTCGGGCAAGACGCACGATCGGGTACATTTCGGCGCGACCGTCACGATCCTCTACGAGACCGGCGACGAGCGCGTGGTCACCATTGTGGGCGTGGACGAGCTCGATTCCGGCGACACACGCGTGTCCTGGCGCTCTCCCCTGGCCAGGGCGCTGCTGACGGCAAGGGTCGGAGACACGGTGACGCTTCGCGCACCGCGTGGACCGGAGCGACTCGAGATCATCGCGGTGCGCTACGACGAGCTGCGGTAGCCGACCCGTCAATCCTCTCGGGGTTTCTTCAGCGAATCGCTTGTGACGCGCGTCGAACGGTTTCGCCGTGCGCCTGGAGGGCCCATAGCGAGCCAGGAACGTCTGGACCCCCTCTCGCGCGCGGGCGATCACGTGCTCCCTGGGCGGGACCGTCCCGACCAGCATCGCGCGGTCGAGGGGCTCGCCCACTACGAGATACGCGAACTGCGCGGCTGCGAGGCGCTCGTCGGCCACGCGCAGCAGCCCGATCTGTCCAAGGTGCGCGAACCCCGCCGCCAGCGCCTCGAGCACCTGACCGGGCGCCCGATCGAAGTACTTGGCTCCGAGTGCCGGGAACTCGCGCGCCTCGCCGATCAGGAGCCGCCGAAGCGCGACCACCTCGGGACGCATGATTTGGAGTGCCAGCCGGCGCCCCAGGTCGTCGAGGGTGGAGTGCAGGTTCGCAGCCGTGACTCCGACCGTGAACTCCTGGCGCACGCCGCGAGCAAAGGTCTCCGCGAATGCCATGACGTCGGTCACGATCCCGATGAAGAGCGCGCCCTTGTCGGCATAGTTGTTGTACAAGGTGCGCTTCGTGAGGCCGGCCAGCGCCGCGATCTCCTCCATCGTCGTGCCCGCATAGCCCTTGCGCAGGAACAGCTCGCGCGCAGCCTCGACGACAGCCGCCCGCGTGCGGACGACGCGCGGATCATCCGCCCGTGGGCCCGCAGGGCGTCGAGCACGCCGGCGACGCCCCGCGGCCCGTTTGACAGTTACACCCATGAGTAAAGTATTATACTGGACAGTCTACAAGAAATACTGACGACGGAGCGGACATCATGGCATCCAATGAGGCTGCAGTCGATCGCCGCGCGGTAGACACCTGGTCCTTGCTCCGCTGGGGAGTGCTGGCGGGCCCGTTCTATCTCACCGTTGGCCTGATTCAGGCGCTGGTCCGGGATGGCTTCGACCTCGGGCGGCACCCACTCAGCGTGCTGGCGAATGGACCCGGTGGGTGGGTCCAGACGGCGAACTTCGTGCTCACAGGCCTGATGGTGCTCGCAGCGGCCGCTGGATTCGCGCGCGTGCTGGGACCGAGACGCGCGGTGACGTGGTTCCTCGGCGGCTACGGCCTGGCCATGATCGTGGCGGCCATATTCCCCGCCGATCCGGTGGACGGCTTCCCTCCAGGCACACCAGAAGGATTTCCCACGTCGATCAGCACGACCGGGCTGGTGCACTTCATCGCGGGAGCGCTGGCCTTCACTTTTCTCGCCCTCAGTGGTCTTGCTGCCGCGTGGACGATGACACGCCGGCGCGTGCCGTCACTCGCGCTATTGTCGCTTCTCAGCGGTCTCGTCGTCGTGTTCGGATTCTTCGGTGGCATCGTGTTCCCGATCGGAATCCTGGGCATCTGGCTCGCCGTGGTCGTGGGCTGGGCCTGGCTCGCGGTCATGTCGCTCCGCCTGCACCGCCTCACGGGGTCCCTCGCTTCACCGTGACACGGGACGTTTCAGGAACAACGTATAGACGACTTTGGTCATCAACGTGTTGAACATCGCAGTCGCGGATACCAGTTCCCACCCCTCGGCTCCGGCGCTGGCCAGTTCCGGTTGGAGTGATGCTCGATCTTTAGTCTCGACGACCCGGTATTCCCATTCTTGGCGCATGCTGATCTCCTGATAGTCGAGGTCCTGGATGTCGAGATCCAATGCCGATGCGAGAGCCTTTTTCGACTGAAGCGATGCCGAGGCTTCGCTCTCGATGCGCTGTATGGTCCGGAGGTTGAGCCCGGACGCTATTGCCAGTTCTTCCTGAGACCACGACTTCTCTTTTCTGGCCTTGAGCACTAAGTCCGCATTGATCTTCATCGACAGTCCTGACCCTGGTGGTTGGTGACTCCCACCATCCGGCACTTCTGAGGAAATCGCTACGGCGTTCGGGCGAATACCGGCCGACGACGATACGACAGTAATACGACAGACGAGCGTTGACAGCGGAATTCCGGGAATCCGGCCAGAACGGCACCGGCGCGGGTTCGAATTCGGTGGGGCGGAGATGATCTGGAGCGGCTGAGTTATCCTCGGGTCGCAAAGGAGGCGAGGCAGATGCCCCGAGGCCGGCCGCTCGAAGTCGAACAGGAACTCCTCGAAGCATTCGTTCGCAACGGACGTGCCACCGAGTATCTCGTGAGCGTGCTTCCCGTCGAAATCTGGCGCACGGCGCCGGCAAGCGGCCGCGGTCGCACCATAGCCGGGATCGTCGCGCACATCCAGAGCGTGCGGCGTACCTTCGCGCGACTAGCCGGCGCCCGTCCAGGCCCACCGTCGCTCGATCAGCGAACGGTCACATCCCTGCAGGCGCAACGCGCGCTGCGGCGTTCGACCGACGACTTGTCTCGGCTCTTTGCGCAGGCGATTGCGTCTCGGCGGGCGCGGGTCAAGGGAATGCCCCGGCGTGTCATCGACATGCTCACCTACCTGATGCAACACGACGCGCACCATCGTGGCCAGATCACGACGCTCGCCCGGGATCTCGGTCACACGTTCGGCAAGGACGATGTGGTGCGGCTGTGGGGATGGAAGGCGCTGCCGGCTTCGGAGGACCGTGCTCATCGTCTCAGCTCCCGCTCCCGTTCCGCATTTTCCAGCCATTGAGCCATCTTCTCGTCCTTCTTGCCGTAGAGCGCCCAACCCTGTGCAGTACTGTTCCAACGGTAGTCCTTGATGGTCATGTCGATGCCGCGGTCGATGAGGAATCGCATCGACTCGTAGCTCCCGTAGAAGACCAGATGGTGCAGGATGCTCGCCGGCTCATGGGAGTTCCAACGGGTGTTGATATCCGCGCCGTGCTCGAGGAGAAAGTCGGCAACGTCGAACTGACGGTTGATGACGGCAAAGGCGAGCGCAGTGTCGAACACCTGCTGTGCCGTGGGCGGATCCCACTGAAGGTGGGCCCGCGCGCGCGGGTCGTTGTAGGGATAGTGATTGCCGAGATCGCCTAGCGCAGGGGCGCCGGACGCGTCGAACCAGTGCTTCACCCGCGAGAGGTTGCCCATGCCCGCCGCATGCGGCAGATCGTCCGGGAGTGGCCAGATGCGCGTGAGTATCGGGATGAGGTGTGTCGTCGCGTACGTGAACGCAAACTCGATCGCTTGCGATGGGGGCGGCGGTTGGCGCCGCAGAAGCGCGGGATCGAGGTCGATAAGGGCGCTGATGATGTCCCCACGATCGTTCAGCGTTGCCGCACCGATGAGCCCACCCTGAAACTCAACGTAGGCTTCACCGAGCAGCCACGGCTCACGCTGCAAGCCGCTGACGAACGCCTTCAGATCGCCATCAAGGACCGCGCGGCTGACCTGCTCCATGACAAAGGCCTTCCACAGTCCAACTGTTATCGCGTGTGCGGGTCGCTTTTCGATGAAGTACTTGATGAAGTCGCGGCGGCCCACGCTTCCATCGACCTGTTTGCCGAGCGCGGGATCGAGCGCGATGGATCGTTCCAGTAGAAGCGACGCGACCGCCTCGTGCTCGAAGCGGCACGCACACACGACCGCTTCATTGACGGTCGTCAGGTCGTTGCCGTTCTCATCAAGAGCGGTGCGAACAGCGTCGAGGTCACCCAGCGCCGTAAGGAATTTGAGCGTGCGCGGAAGCAGGCCTTTGCGCTGAAACAGCTGCAGCAGGCCTCTGGCGCGGGACTCGAGGATCCCCTCGCGCACCGCTGGCATCACGACCGCGCCGGCATCGATCAGCAACTCCGCACACGCCCCGCGCGTGAAAACCTGTTCCCTGTCCGGGTCGAAGCTATCGGCATAGGCGCCCGTCGCGATTCCCAACAGGCCGCCTTCGTTATCGTGACCTTGCCAGGACAGCAACGCCGGGTATTCGGCCAACAGGTGCTTCAAACGTTCGACGTCGTTGTCGTGAATGATGCCTCGAGCCTGTGCGACCGCCCACTCGAGGCCTTTGCCGAGGCGTTTGCTGACTTCAGCGGTCAGGTCCTGCCAGCCTGCGTAGCCGTATCGCGCGCGATCACGAGTTGCGCGTTGCGCTGCGTCAACGGCACGAGCTGGGCATCACGTGACCGATAAGGCAACGGGTCTCGCGCGAGTTTCTTTGCCTGTTTGCGGAGGGAGTCGAGAGACGGACGAGCCGGGAGAGACTTCGAAGTGGTCATGGCGACCCTCTTTCATGAACCGCCTGTACCCCGCTGAAACCAGGCTGAAAGAAGGTGCACACGCACACAACTTCGGACCAAACAGGTGGGAGTGTTCCCTTGCCGCGGGTTGGTGGCGCCCTGTCAGCGCGCTCCCCGCAGTATCCAGGCACTGCCGCTTCGATGTCAACGTCCATCATCCGCTCCAGTGTAGGATTCGCGGGATGTGGAAGATGGTTGCCGTCGGTAGTCTCTCAGCCGCGATCGCTGCGGCCACTGCGCTTGGCCCGGAGGCGGCGCGCGCCTCTCAGCAGGAGATCGATCTCCTTCGCGGCACCGACGCGCCGCCGAATGCCATCTGGCTCGATAGCCTCGATCTCTCGAAGATGGTGCAGCGCCGGCAGACGCCGCGCGCGGGCCGATCGCTCGCTGGAGGTTCCGGCGGCCGGCGAGGCGCAGGCGGCGCAGCTGGACCGCCCGGTTCGCCGATCACGCTCGGCGGCGTCACCTACCAGCACGGCATCGGCACGCTGTCGATCAACGAGTTGATCGTCGATCTGAAAGGGCAGGCGACGCGCTTTCTCGCGATGGTCGGGCTCAACGACAACGCCGGCCGGCAGGGATCCGTCACCGTCGAAGTCTGGCTCGACAACCGGAAGGTCCTGATTGTTGCGCTCTTCAATCGCGGGCTGCAGGCCGCGACGGTGAACGCGCGATGGTCCGATATCGGAGTAACGGGCCGTCAGCCGGTCCGCGATCTCTGGCAGCAGCGGGATATCGGAACGTTTGCTGATCGGTTCTCGACCCGCGTGCCGGCGCACGGCGCCGTGCTGGTGAAGGTGGGGCGAGTCATCGCTCGTACCATGTGAGGACACGCAACGCCCGCAGCGTGTTCCACCGGCTTGGCCGATCGTCGCCCTCCTCGAGCGCAAAGTGGACCGCGCCGGGATGCGTGTTTTCCAGCCGCCAGGTGCCATCGGGCTGCTGCTTGGATCGAACCAAATCGATCGCTTCGTTCATCCGCGAGTCCGGCACGTCGCCGACCAAGCGGAAGTAGTCGAGCGCACGCAGCACGTCGTAGTGCCAGCGGGTGGGAAACGAGAACTGCAACCATGCTGGGTTGACGATCTCGCCGGTGCTCTTCCGTCGAAACAGTTTTCTTTCGAGGAGGTACTCCTCACCCCGGCGCCGCGCCGCGATGGATTCCGCAGAGCCGCCGGTTGCGCGCTCGTGCGCCCACAGCCCTTCCAGGACGTTGATGGTGGTATCGAAGGACGAGCGCACGGAGCCGTTCTCCGCCTCGCAGTTCCACCCGCCGTCCTCGAGCTGCTCACCAAGAAGGCGCGCGACGATGGCGTGGACATCTTGAGCGAAGTAGGTGCCTAAGGTGACGGTCCGCCCATTGATGCACGGCTCGACCTCGCCGCTGAAGAACGGCTGCCCGGCGTGCTCCCAATGGCAGTGGTCTCGGACCAGCGCCGTTGCCCGGTGCACCCGGTCAGCGCGCGGATCAATTCCGAAGTCATGCAGCAGCTGGAGTGTTGGCAGCGTGGAGGTCCAGGGCTGGCCCTGGTTCTCGTCGCGCCAGTTGAAGCTCTGCGCCGGGAAACACGCGCCTCCTGCCCACTGGCCGTCCTCGCCCTGCAACGCCAGCAGCCTGGCGCCCCAACCCTCGGTGGCCACACGCGCGCGCTCCGCCGCGACGAGCTTCAGCGGGCGCATGAACAAGATCGCGCAGCACCTGCCAGCGGATCGCGGGATCCGAATCGAGCAGCCAGTCCAATACGGTCATGCGCGTGAATCTACCATTCTGGTGTTACGTGGTGATCTGGCTGGTGAGCCGCGTGCACCTTCTCCCTGACTGAGGCCGGCTTGACCTCGGCCCGTGCGTAATGGCAAGTTCCGTTTCGCGGATGGAGCAACAGCATGGCACAGACAATTCCAAAAGACTCTCAGTCTGCTGGGTCAACGGATCGGGACCTGGAACAACTCCTGACGGCATTCGCCGACGCCTGGAATCGTCATGATGTTGACGCGCTGATGTCGATGATGACGCCCGATGGTGTATTCGAGGCCTCGAGCGGCAACCACGTCGACGGCGAACGGCACGAGGGATACCAGGCGGTGCGGGACGCGTACGCAGCGGTCTTCGCCCAATACCCCGATGCGCACTGGGGCGGTGCGCGGCACTTTGTGAGGGGAGACCGTGGCGTGTCGGAGTGGACATTCACTGGCACCTTGAAGGACGGAAAGCGTGTCGAGGTAAATGGATGCGACCTGTTCACGTTTCGGAGTGGCAAGATTGCGGTCAAGAACTCTTTCCGAAAGAACCGACCCGCCATAGGGTGAACCTGAAGGTGGATTCAGATGACTCGATGTCTCCTTGCCCTGCTCGTCCTGTCGGCCGCGTTCAACACACCCCAGGGGCCTGACGCGGCTCTCGTCGCCCGCGCCAAAGCCATCCTCGAGAAGGCGCCGTTCATCGACACCCACAATGACCTTCCCACGATGCTGCTGGAAAAGTACGACGGCGACATCGCGGGTCTCGACCTCGGTGTCGCTCATCCCGAGCTCTGCGCCGACGTGCCCCGGCTGCGCCAGGGTGGCGTGGGTGCGCAGGTACTGGTCGGTGTGGACGAACTCCGCGAACATGACGACGAACCGCTCACTCCATGAGGCGCTGCGAGGGTTCGACGTCACGCTCGCTGTGATCCGCAGCCGGCCCGAACTGGAACTGGCCCTCACCGCGGACGATATCGAGCGCATTCACCGCGCCGGTCGCATCGCGTCGCTGATCGGCGTCGAAGGCGGCCACATGATTGAGGAGTCGCTGGCCGCACTGAGAATCTTCCACAAGCTGGGGGCGCGCTACATGACGTTTACCCATTGGGACACCGTGCAATGGGCAGACGCGGCGACCGACCGCGCCGAGCACGACGGCCTGACGGAGTTCGGCGAATCGGTGGTGCGCGAGATGAATCGCCTCGGGATGTTCGTCGACCTCTCCCACGTCAGTCCCGACACGATGCGCGATGCGCTGCGCGTCAGCCGGGCGCCGGTGATCTTCTCTCACTCGAACGCCGCAGCGATCACCCCTCACCCCCGCAACGTACCGGACGATGTCCTGCGGCTGCTGGCGAAGAATGGCGGGGTCGTCCATGTGAACTTCTTCAAGGAGTTCGTCGCTCCCGGCGATCCGGCATGGCAGAAGCGCCGCACGGCTGCCCTCGAGGACCTGCGGTCGCGCCTCGACGACCAGAAAGCCGTCGATGCCGGCATCGCCGCCTGGGAGAAAGCGAACCCGCACCCGGGCGGAAGCATCTCGGAGGTCGCCGACCATATCGATCACATCCGCAAGGTCGCTGGCATCGACCACGTGGGGATCGGAGCCGACTTCTACGACGGGCAACCGACATCGATGGCACAAGGTCTGGGCGACGTCACTCGCTACCCATATCTGTTCGCGGAGCTTCTCCGACGCGGCTACAGCGAAGAGGACCTGCTCAAGGTCGCGGGGCGCAACCACCTGCGCGCGATGCGACAGATGGAGAAGGCGGCCGAGGGACGGTAGCCATGCTCTCTCGCATTCCGCATCCGCTCGTGCTGCTCGTCGGATGCATCTTCGCTGCCGCTCTGCTCACGCATGTCGTTCGCGCCGGCGAATTCGATCGCCGGGATGATCCGGCTACTGGCCGCCGGGCCGTCGTGGCCGGTTCCTTTCATCATGTTCCGCAGAGCCCGGTTGGACCGTTCGCTGCGTTGAAGGCCTTGCCGCAGGGGATGACCGAAGCGGCGACGGTGATCTTTCTCGTATTCCTCGTGGGAGGCGCGTTCGGCGTCGTCGAAAGCACGGGCGCCTTCAATCAGGGCGTGAACTCGCTGGTGAGGGTGCTGCGTCATCGCACGGATCTCATCGTGCCGCTCTGTTGCCTGACGTTCGCCGCCGGCGGAGCGGTGGAGGGCATGTGGGAAGAGATCATCCCGCTGGTGCCGGTGCTGCTGCTGCTCGTCCGTAGCGCCGGGTACGATCCGATCACCGCCGTGGCCATGAGCATTGGCTCGGCCACCGTCGGCATCGCGTTCAGCCCGATCAATCCGTTCAGCGTCGGCATCGCGCAGAAGGTGGCGCAGCTGCCGCTCCTCTCGGGTTTCGAGTTCCGCATGATGGTGCTCATCGCAGGACTCGCGATCTGGACGTGGTGGACGATGCGGCATGCGAAGCGCACGCGCACGGCGCCGGAGGTCGCACCCGAGGAGACGACGGTTCCTCTCGACTGGCGCCGGGCAGTGATCCTGCTGATGGTCGGGGCGACATTTGTCGTCTACGTATTCGGCGCGCTGCGCTACGACTGGGGATTCGACGAACTCGGCGCCCTGTTCTTCGGCATGGGCGTGGTCGCCGGCCTGCTCGCCGGGCTCGGTATCGAAGGCACGGCTCGCGCATTCAGCGAAGGCTTCCGATCGATGGCGTTTGCCGCGGCGCTGATCGGTTTCGCGCGCGCAATCTTCGTGGTGCTCGACAAAGGCAAAATCGTCGACACGATCATCAATGGAATGGTGACACCGCTGGTGGGGTTGCCGGCGGTCGTGTTCGCGCTGGGGATGACGGTAGTGCAGGCTGCGATCTCCATTGCCATCCCGAGCACGTCCGGCCGTGCAGTGCTGACGATGCCGATTCTCGTGCCGATGTCGGATCTGCTGGGCGTCTCGAGGCAGGTGACCGTCCTCGCGTATCAGTTCGGCGCCGGCGTCATCAACCATATCCTCCCGACCGATGGCACGTTGATGGCAGTCCTTGCACTCGCGGGTGTCCGCTTCGATCGCTGGTTTCGTTTTGCGGCGCCGGCGTGCGCCGTGCTGTTCGTGCTGGGTCTGCTCGCGATCGCGGTGGCCGTGGTGACGGGGCTCCGCTAGCGCGCGCTTCAGAAGCGGTCACAGGTTCTACTCTTGAGGTGGCCACCGCCTCAGCTGATCGAGTGTCACAAACACGGGTGCTGTTTCGTCCTACCTACAGAGAGCGGAAGTGGGGAGGCCGACGTGTTGAGATGGCTATTCCGGCGCACCGTCAGTGCGTTCGAGCGGCAATGGAACTACGACGCGAGCTATCTGCGGGAGATCATAGACGCGAGCCCTCGCGCGGCCTGGCGATTCTTGAGCGCCGCCAGGCTGGGGAACTACTGCCGTGACGTTCCGATCGAGGCGTTGGTCGCCGCCGGCATAACGGCGGTCCGATCGGAAGACTGCGGGCCCTGCACGCAACTGGGCACGGCGATGGCTGAACGGCGAGGGGTGCGTCCGGAGATCCTCCGCGCCATACTGAAAGACGACGTCGGCGCGATGCCCGACGATGTGGCGCTCGCGTGGCGGTTTACGAAAGCGGTCCTGGCGCACGATGCGGCGGCCGACGATTATCGAGCCGTCATCCTCGAGCGATGGGGACCGCGAGCCGTCGTCTCCCTGGCGTTTGCGATCACCACGGCGCGCATCTATCCGACGGTGAAGTACGCGATGGGACACGGAAAGGCCTGCACCCGCGTCGTAGTAGCGGGAACCCCGGTGGTGATTGACCGGGAGCTGACTTCAAAGCCATGGGGCCTGTCCCCCAGGCAATCGCGCGCGAGTCGATCGGCATGACGGATCCGGCGGTCAGCTTCGAGCCGCACCGGCGGCGCTTGCTTGGACTGGCGTATCGCATGCTCGGTTCCGTCTCCGAAGCCGAGGACGCGGTCCAGGACGCGTATCTGCGGTGGCACGCCGCCGATCGCGACGCCGTATCGGACACCCGAGCATTCCTGACGACGACCACGACGAGGATCTGCCTGGACACGCTCAAGTCGGCGCGCGCGCGCCGCGAGCAATACGTCGGCCCGTGGCTGCCGGAACCGGTCGTCGACACCGCCGCGCTCGCGCCGGATACACAGACTGAGCTGGCCGAGGATCTGTCGATCGCGTTGCTGCTGGCGCTCGATCGACTGTCGGCACTCGAGCGGGCGGCGTTCCTGCTGCACGATGTGTTCGATTGCTCGTTCAGCGAGGTGGCCAGCGCGCTCGATCGCAGCGAGGCTGCATGCCGTCAATTGGCGGCGCGTGCTCGCACCCACGTGCGTGAGGCGCGACCACAAGCCACATCTGCAGTTCGCGATCGTTCGGAGCCCTCGAACCACCAGCAGCTGGTGTCCGCGTTCGTCAACGCTGCCAGGTCTGGCGATTTGCAGACTCTGATGGGCCTGCTGGCCGACGACGTAAGGGTGATGACCGATGGTGGTGGCAAGGTGCCCTCCGCGCTGAACGTGATCGAGGGCGCCGATCGCACGGCTCGTTTCGTCGTCGGTGCGGTGAGCAAGGGGCTGCCGGAAGGGTCGATCATTCGCCTCGCACCGATCAACGGGCTGCCTGGTCTGATCGTCTACAGACCGGATGGTTCGGTTCAGAGCGTGGCATTCGAAATCGCGCAGAACCTGGTTCGCGCGATCTACTCGGTCAGCAATCCCGAGAAGCTGTCACACCTCGTGCCGCCGGCGTAGCACTCCTCCGAGTGCACGTGGAGATCCCGGCGCGTCAGGAATGCCATCAATGCGTGTCGATCCTGCGGACTTCCAACGACTTGACCTGCGCTGCCACGCGCTTCTGAGCGATGTGCCGCTGCACGACGTCTGGGCGATTCAACTCCCCGACGGCGGGCCCGGCCGGACCATGGAGGACGTCCGTGCTCTCATGTTTGGCGGCCGGCGGCCGCCGCCGAACGTCGCGGTTCGAGCGTTGTTTGCGCTGCGGTGGTGGCTTGGCCGCGTGTTCCGATGGGATGATGAGCGTCATGATCCGCCAGCCGCATCGTATGTCCATCGATTGACCGAGGCCGATCGTGTGCAGTCCCAGGTTCAGCCAGGGACGCGCAACGGCCGGTTTCGGGTGCTCTACGTCTTGCGTGATGAGGCTCTCAGCGAGATTCGCAATGCGACCGTACATGGCTTCCTGGCGTTGGCCCTCACTCATCGTGAGCAGGGCTACGTCGTCTACCTGGCGGTGTACGTGAAAGAGGTCAGTCGCTTCACGGCGTTCTACATGGCCCTCATTGACCCATTCCGCCGATTCGTTGTCTACCCGGCTCTCGGCCGCCAGGTTCAGCAGGCATGGTTGCGCACCTATACGTAGAGAGCATCTGAACGCGGAGCCATGGAGGCGAGACGCGTAGGCTCGCGCCGGCGCGAGCCCTACCCGTAACTCGCGCCAACGTGCGCGGATGTCGCCTGCGTCGACGCACTCCGTTCGGCGGCTCGGGCCAAATCGTCGAACATCACCTGGTTGGCGGCGCGCAGTCGCGGGGCCAGGAACGCGCGGCCAAGCCGCGGGAGGAGCCCGACCTGGATTTCATGGCTGACGACGATAGTGCTCAGACCGTCGGGCGTGGGGCGGAGTGTGAACGTGCGCTCGGCGTGCAGCCCCCGGGCGTCGGCGACGAAGGTGAAAGAATGCGGTCGATCGGTGGCCACCACGGTGCTGCGAAGTTCGACCGGGTGTGCTTTCCACCGGAAGGACATCGGTCGGACGGCGTTTCCACTTGATGCCGCACTACCAGCTGACTCGACTCGGACCCAGCGGCAGGCCCGATACCACGACGGCCAGCGTTCCACATCGGTCAACAGATCCCACACGCGTTCGGCTGAGGCACGAATCACCTTCTCGTTGCGAACCTCGATCGGTGGCTGGGAGGCCGTGCTGACCGGGCGGAGCAGCCGGGCGGAGAACCGAGTGAGCCACTCGCGCGGCATGAACCGGCCGCTTTCCGCGAGCACCCTGTTCCGCAGGCCCGGGATGACCACGGCCCGGCCCTTGTCGAGCGCCACGCAGCCCGGCCTCAATGACAGGCTCTGGGGTCGGCCAGCTTGCTGTAAATCGCCGTGTGGCCGACATCGGCGCCGAGCGCGTCGACGAAACCTGTGCGAGTGGGACCCGGACACAGTGCAGTGACCGCCACGCCGGCCGCACGGGCTTCGGCCCACAGGGCCTGGCTGAACGACAGGACGAATGCCTTGCTCGCCCCGTACACCGCCTGGTAAGGCGCGGGCTGGAACGCGATCGTGGAGGCGACGTTGAGAATCCCGCCGCTGCCGCGGGCGAGCATTCCGGGCAGGAATGCGCGAGCCAGGCTGACCACGGCACTGACGTCCACTGCCACCTCGTCGGCCTCGCGGTCCGGGTTGGCCTCGGCAAATGGACCATAGCTGCCAAATCCGGCGTTGTTGACCAGCACCTCGATCGGTCGGTCGCCGACGTGATCGAGGAGCGCCGACACACCTGACCGGGTCGAGAGATCTGCGGCGACGGTCTCGACCTTCACGCTGGGAGCAGCGCGGCGAATCTGGTTCGCCGCCTCGTTCAACCGCGCCTCATTTCGGCCGGTCAGCACCAGGGACATGCCCCGGTCCGCAAGTCGGGCGGCGAGCCCGCGGCCCAACCCGGACGACGCGCCAGTCACGACAGCCCACCGGTCCTCATAGTGGATCATGACTTTTACCTCACGCGGCGACGGCCGCGCCTGCACGGCAGAATTCGAGCAGGGCCGGATTGATGACCTCAGCGTGCGTCGGTACACATGCCGTGCGGAAGCCTCTCGTAGACCTTCAAACTGCCGTGCTTGAGGAGCTTCACGGAGAGCAGTGCGGAATCGGCGATTGGTACGATCTGGTCGTCGTCGCCATGCATGACCAGCGTCGGAACCTCAATCGACTTGAGGTCTTCGGTGAAATCGGTCTCCGAGAAGGCCTTGATGCCGTCGTAGTGCGCCTTGGCACCGCCCATCATCCCCTGGCGCCACCAATTCTCGATCACGGCCTGCGATACGTTCGCGCCCGACCGGTTGTAGCCATAGAAGGGCCCGCTCGCAAGATCACGATAGAGCTGTGCGCGATTGGCCGCGAGCTGCTTGCGGAAGCCGTCGAAGACCTCGATCGGCAAGCCGCCCGCGTTGGCTGTCGTCCTCAGCATGAGCGGCGGCACCGCGCCGATCAGTACCAGTTTGGCGACTCGGCCCTGACCGTGGCGCGCGACGTAGCGCGTCGCCTCGCCGCCACCAGTCGAATGGCCAATGTGGATCGCGTTGCGCAGATCGAGATGCGAAATCACGGCGGCGACGTCGGCAGCGTAGTGGTCCATGTCGTGGCCATCGCCGACCTGGCTCGATCGTCCGTGCCCACGCCGGTCATGGGCGATGACCCGATACCCATTCTCCAGAAAGAAGAGCATCTGGGTATCCCAATCGTCACCGCTCAGCGGCCAACCATGATGAAACACGACGGGCTGCGCGCCTCGTGGACCCCAGTCCTTGAAATAGATCGAGATTCCGTCTTTCGTTGTGACACTGTTCATCGCGCCCTCTCTCTTCGACCGAAGTGCCGACCATGAAGCACGACACGCGCCAGCCAGGTCATGACGATTTGCGCTGAGAATTGACTCGTTTCCCAAAGGTGACGTCCCTGCTCGTGTCGAGATCGACACGAGCACTGTCGAAG
This sequence comes from uncultured Acidobacteriota bacterium, assembly GCA_963784195.1. Classification (GTDB taxonomy): domain Bacteria; phylum Acidobacteriota; class Vicinamibacteria; order Vicinamibacterales; family 2-12-FULL-66-21; genus CAVQAH01. Next base: position 1,309,786 of record CAWARA010000020.1, read on the forward strand.
AGCCCGGCGTCTGAAGGATCCTTTAGGTTGCAACCACGGCGGAAGCTGGCATGATCACCACGTCTCGGTCGGGATACAGGAACGGCCATGTCTACAATCCGGCCTCGTGCGGGCTCTAGTCCAGAAGCTCTGCCGCGATTGAGCGAGCAGCAGCTCCGCGCGATCCTCGATAACATCCCGGCCTCTGTTGCCATCCACAACGAGTCGGGCGAGCTCGAGATCGAAAACCGGGCCGCGCGCGAGTACCACGGCCGCAGCCTCGACGATATGAAGCACTGGCAGGCCGTGGATGTGGTACATCCGGACGACCTGCCAGCGCTCATCGCTGCGCAGCAGCGCGCGTTGGCGACGGGTCAGTCGCTCGAGATCGAGCTGCGCCTGCGACGCGCGGACGGTGTGTATCGGTGGTTCCACCTGCGGACCCGCAAATCGAGTAATGACGGCGATGGCGCCTCTCGCTGGTACAGCGTGGGGACCGACATCCACGACAGGAAGACCGCCGAGGATGCGTTGCGGCGAAGCGAGACCTTTCTGCTCGAGGTGCAGCGGCTCAGTCGTAGTGGAGGCTGGCGGTACGATCTGACATCCGATCTCGTCGAGAGCTCGCCGGAAATTCAGCGTGCGTACGTCGTTCAGCCTGGTGAGGACATCTCGCGACCGCCATTCTGGTTTGACAGGATTCACCCGGAAGACCGTCCACGCGTCCAGGCGCAGTTCGAACGATGCCTGTGCGACAAGGCGGAGTATCGGTCCGGCTATCGAATCGTCCTTCCGGATGGCAGCATCCGGTATCAGTACGCGACTGGCCACCCCGTGACCAACGATGCGGGCGATGTTGTAGCGTTCATCGGCGCGTCGATGGACATGACCGAGCACTGGCTCGCGATGACAGAACTAGAACGCGCCTCCCAGGCCGTCCGCGATCTGCAGATCAAGATGTCGCGCGCCGCGCAGATGGCGACGGTCGGTGAGCTCGCCGCCTCCATCGCGCACGAAGTCAATCAGCCCCTTGCAGCCGTCGTGGCCAACGGACACGCCTGCCTGCGATGGTTGGCCGCGTCGCCGCCTAACGTGCCCAAAGCCGTGGAGGCAGCAGACCGGATCGTCAAAGACGGCAAGGACGCTGGCGAGGTCGTGCGGCGAGTACGCTCCCTGTTCAAACGGACGGCCGTCGAAAAAGTACCGCTCGATCTCGGAGAGATCATTGGCGAGGTGCTTCGCCTGCTCGACAGTTACCCGGCGCGCAAGCAGGTATCCCTCGAACTAATGTTGGCCCCCGATCTACCCGCCGTCTTCGCCGATCGGGTTCAGCTGCAACAACTGGTGCTGAATCTGATGCTCAACGCGCTCGAGGCATTGGAACCGGTCAGCGGCCGCGCGAAGAAGCTGTCGGTCCGATCGAGGCGTGCTGAGGGTGACACCGTCGTAATTCAGATTGCAGACAACGGCATCGGCCTCGACCATCCAGAATCGGCGTTCGAGCCCTTCTTCACCACCAAATCCGAAGGCATGGGACTGGGTCTGGCAATCTGCCGGTCGATTGTCGCGGCCCATGGCGGGAGGCTCTCGGCCGAGCGCAACTTCTGACTTTGGCACGACGTTCACGGTCGCATTGCCCATTCAACCTGTTGGGTCGCCATGACAGCCGACCGTCCGGTCGTCTTCGTGGTCGATGACGACGCGCGCGTGCGTGACGCGCTGACCAGCCTCCTGGCGTCAGCGGGACGTGAAGTGGCGGCGTTTGCCTCGGCGACCGAGTTTCTCAACGCCGACAAGCCGGACGCGCCGGCCTGCCTCGTCCTTGACCTCGAGCTGCCGGACATCCACGGGCTCGAACTGCAGAAGGAGCTCGCGGAACGGGAGGCGCCGCCGATCGTGTTCATCACCGGGCACGGCGATATTCCTTCGTCGGTAAAGGCCATGAAGGCGGGGGCCGTCGAGTTCCTGTCGAAGCCCTTCGGCGACGAAGAGCTGCTGCGCGCGATCGACGCGGCGCATCGCGCTCGATCGGGCAGAACGGCTGAAACGATCGGAACAGGTGGCGTTGAAGCGAACGGTACGAGCGACTCACGCCTCGCGAACGTGAGGTCCTCACCTTCGTCGTGGCTGGCTTTGCCAACAAGCAGACAGCCGGCGAGCTCGGCACCAGCGAGATCACCATCGGTGTGCATCGTGGCCAGATCATGCGCAAGATGGGCGCGCGCTCCCTCGCCGATTTGGTCCGATTCGCCGACAAGCTCGGGATTACGCCTCACGGGCACGCCTAAATAAACCTATAGTAGCCAGCCGCACGCGCGGATGCGTACCATGCGCGCCGCATGGAGAAGGGCGCGGCCTGATGCCTCAGTCGAATCTCGTTGTCGCCACCGTCGACGACGACCGTCGTGTTCGAGACTCGGTTCAAAGCGTCCTCGAATCGGCCGGATACGAAGCCGTCACGTTTGAATCCGCGGAGACGTTCCTGCTGTCGGGCGCGCTCTCGCGCGTGACGTGCGTCATCGCAGACGTGCGTCTGCCCGGTATGGATGGGACGGAACTGCAGCGGCGGATTCGACGGGAACGGCGTCAGCTGCCGGTCATCCTCATCACTGCCCATGATGACGATGATGTTCGACAACAGGCCCTGCGAGATGGCGCGGTCGCTTTCCTGGTGAAGCCGTTCGATGGCGGCGACTTGTTGGAACACGTGGCACGGGCGACGAATTACTCCTGACGGATTCGTGCTGGAGGAACGGACATGGCTGGCCTACTGATTGGTAACAGCGCGGCTTTCGGAGAAGTCACCGAGGCAATCGCCATGGTCGCGCCCGTGGACAGCGCGGTGCTGCTCGTCGGCGAAACGGGGACCGGCAAGGAACTGATTGCGCGGGCGATTCACGACGCCGGCCCGCGGCGGCACCAGCGTTTCGTGGCGGTGAACTGCGCCGCGATTCCCGTCAGCCTGCTCGAAAGCGAACTATTCGGTCACGAGCGGGGAGCATTCACGGGCGCGGTCTCGCAGACCATCGGGCGATTTCAGGCCGCGGACCGCGGCACGTTGTTCCTGGACGAAGTCGGCGACCTCCCGCTGGAACTGCAACCCAAACTGCTCCGGGCGCTCCAGGAGCGGCAGGTTGAGCGACTGGGCAGCGGCGGCCGCGCGACATCGGTGGATGTGCGAGTGATCGCCGCGACCAACCAGGATCTCGAGGAGATGGTTCAACAGCGCGCCTTTCGCGCCGATCTCTTCTATCGATTGAACGTGTTCCCCATCCGGGTACCGCCGCTGCGCGAACGCGCCGAGGACATCCCGCTCCTCATCGCCCACTTCGTCCGCCGGTTCGCCGAGCGTCAGGGCAAGAAGGTTGAGGAAATCCCGGACGAGGTGATTGCCACGTTGAAGCACCATTCGTGGCCAGGTAACGTTCGTGAACTTCAGAACGTCATCGAGCGTGCCGTCGTGGCCACGACAGGTCCGACGTTGCGACTGCCGGAGCCGGAGCGCCGCATCGATCGTGCGGCCCCGTCGTCGCGCACGCTCGCGCAAGTCGAGCGGGATCACATCGTGGCGACCTTGCAGGCGACGAACTGGGTGCTCGGCGGCTGGGACGGGGCGGCAGCGAGGCTGGGGCTATCCAGAACGACGCTCATCTCCAGGATGCAGCGCCTCGGCATCTCGGCTGGGAGCGGTCTCCGCAAGTCAGCGAGCCAGGCAACAGTTTCGCGGTTGCGAAGCGCACGACCGCGGCTCGTTGGCTGATCGAGAGGTCTTACTTCGCTTTCGCGGCGTCGACCTTGGCGCGGCCGCGCACGACGCCGACGCGCTCGCCGGTCATCCGCCCTGCAGACGGCCTTGACGATCGTCAACGTAAGCTTGATCAGCGTTACCTGTTCCCTGATCTCTTTGAAACGCGACCAGTTCCCGCGTTACCTACAGATGCGATCTGCGTCACGCTGTCGTCATTGAGGTAGCCGCTCCAGCCTTGCACGGTTGCACCACGCGAATTTTGCGGGGTGCTCAATGGCTGGTCATCTGCAGGCTGTTCTTCTCACCTGGTTGTCCGTCGTCTCAAGCCAGAGTCCCTCTGTCGGCACGCCGAACCTCCAGTTCTACTGCCACACTGGCTACAGCGAACAGGACTGCAAACTGCAATCGAGGCGGCTGGGAGAGGTATTGGCGGGGATGGATCTTGCCGGGCTCGGCGACTGGGAGTGGATCCTGGTCCGGACCACGGACTGGAAGCCGATCCTGCGCGGAGTCGGCCTCGATCCCGACAGCCCTGGCTTCACGATCCTCGAGAAGCGGCAGACTTTTCTGGAAGAAGCGCTGTTCACTGGCGATCCGGAAAGGAGCCGGACGTTCCTCGAAAAGTGGCGGATTCCGCTCGACCAGTTCCTCGCGTATACGGTCGCCCATGAGCTGGCCCATGCTCTGTGCCGCGAGACCGACGAGTCAAGAGCCAGAGTGTACGCTGACGAGCTGCAAAACACGGGGAGGGTCACGTGCCGCGGGCGGAGCGGCCCTAAAGCGATGAACGTCAGCAAATAACGGAAACGCGTCGTAGGCGGCGTTGACGGGTGCTACACTCTCGCGGCGAGATTCAGGCGGTTTCCTGTCCATGAGCGAAACCCCGGCGCACTCGCCTCGGCTCGTGAGGTTTGGCGTCTACGAGCTAGACCTCCATTCGGGCGAGCTGCGAAAGTCCGGTTCACGTCTCGCCCTTCAACAACAACCGCTCCAATTGCTCTCGGTGCTCCTCGAGCGCCCCGGTGAGCTCGTGACCCGCGAAGACCTCCGCAAGCGGTTGTGGCCCGACGATACCTTCGTTGATTTTGAGCACGGGCTGAACGCCGCGGTGAAGCGGTTGCGCGACACGCTTGGAGACTCGGCCGACTCGCCACGCTTTGTCGAAACTGTGCCACGGCGAGGCTATCGGTTCATCGCACCTACGAACCTGCCCCATAGTTCGGTCGCGCGCACAACGCCAGCGGCCGGACGTTGGCGTGCGGGGTGGGTATGGATGATCGTCGGAGCCGCCGTCGTGGCTGCCATAGTGCTCGGCACTTTGGCTCTCCGAAAACCGCCTCTGCAGGACACGCCAACTGCGGACGCTTCGTTACCGCGCGGCCCGGCAGGACCGGTGAAACGACTGACGCACGGATCGGATCTCAACCTGGAACCAACGGTGTCGCCTGACGGTGAGTGGGTCGCTTATGCATCCGATCGCACCGGCAAAGGCAATCTCGACATCTGGATGCAGCGCCTGAGCGGCGGTGAAGCCGTGCAGCTCACCCGGGACTCCGCCGACGAACGCGAGCCGGCGTTTTCGGCCGACGGGAGTCGTATTGCGTTCCGTTCGGAGCGCGATGGAGGCGGCATCTACGTCATGCCCGCTCACAGCAGTGGTGAGGCCAAATTGCTCGTCCCCGAGGGGCATGGCCCGCGCTTCTCGCCGGACGGTCGATGGCTCGCGTATTCGAAGGGTCCAGGGCGGTTCAGCATGGACAAAGCACTGGGGTTCAATGCCACGACGTACCTCATCTCGCCAACCGGAGGAGACGTCGACGCAATTGCTGCCCGATTTCGAGTCACGTCGCGATGCCCGTCTGGTCTCCCGACGGCCATCGTCTTCTTGTTACCGCCGGACGCACGAAGTCTGATGAACCCGAGTGGTGGGTGGTGACGCTGGACGGCCAGGAACCGCTCAGGGTCAGCGGCATGACCGTTGTGACCCCCGGCGACGCCAAGTTTCCCGTCCGACCGTGGACCTGGATTGAGGGAAACCGCATCGTGGTACTCAACGGCTCTCGGTGGGGATAGCTGGGATTTGTGGGAGGTCGCGCTCGCACCAGACACGTGGGTGGCTTCTACGGAGCCGAGGCGGCTGACTACGGGCGCCGACCTGCAGGCGCACGCATCCATCGTAGGCGCGCGGCTCGTCTTTTCGAGTCTGACGCAGACAATCAATGTCTGGAGCCTGCCGCTCGACGCCAAAGAAGGTCGCGTCGTCGGTCCCGCACGACGGGTGACCGCGACGTCCGCCCTTCAGTGGTGGCCTTCCGTGTCCGAAGATGGCCGGCGTCTCCTGTTTCGCGGCGACAAAGGCGGTCTCTGGATTCGGGAGCTCGATACCGATCGCGAAGTTCTTCTTGTCTCGTCTCAGCGCCCCGTCCGCGGGTTCATCACGGCCGACGGCTCGCGAGTCGTCTTCATGGTGTTTGACAAGAAAGGGGAAATCCTTGCGGTGCCGTCGACGGGTGGCGTGCCCGAACCATTCTGCGTGGACTGCGGCGACAGCTTTCTGGAAGGCTGGTCGAGAGACAAAACCCGAGTGCTCTACGAAGCTGGGAATCCCAGCGAGGTTTTCGTCCTCGATGTCCGATCGGGCGAGAAGAGGCGTGTGCTTCACCGTCCGCCAAACCACCTCTGGAACGCACGATTCTCCCCGGACGATCGCTGGATTAGCGTGACGCTGGAGGTTCAGGGCCGCTCTGGTGTCTGGATTGCTCCGTTCAGGGACGGGTCGTTACCCGAGGCACACGAGTGGGTTGGCGTGACGAGTGGCGAACACTGGGATGACAAGCCGCACTGGTCGACCTGACGGGACCCTCATGTTCTTCACGTCCCTGCGCGACGGATTCCATTGCCTCTGGGCCCAGCGCCTCCGCCCGGACACCAAGGAACCAACAGGCCCGCCCTTTCCGTCAAACACTTCCACGACGCGAGGTTGTCGATGACGAATACGGGAGTTGGATGCCCTCGAGGTCGCGATCGCGCGCGATCAGATCTTCATCAACTTGGGCGAGCTGACCGGTAACATCTGGACCACGTCCTTGCGCTAGCCGCTGAAAACAAACGACTCGACGCGTACGGGAAGGGGGCACCGCACGCGCCAGGGTCCGCCGCGTCCCGCGACCCGCATTGCGCCGAAATAGAGCGGTCAGCGGAAGTTTTCCACGAGCATGATGTCGCTCGAGACGCCGTCGAGCTGCGGGTAGAGAAGTCGCCGGCCGTTGGGTGAGATCGCCAGCGGTCCTCCCCAGGGAGCCGGACGCCCCGGGAGGTCTACGAGGCGCACAATCCTGGCGCTGGCGAACTCGAAGAAGTCGATTCCGGCGCGGGGCGGCCCGGGGTTGATGAAATAGATGCCTGTCGGGCTCAGTGCCCACGCATCGAGGAACTGCGGCGGCAGCGGAGGTAACCCCGAGACTCGCCGCTCATCACCTCCCGCCGTCGAAACGGAGTACATCTCGCTATCCTTCATGTAGTAGATGCGCGTGCCGTCAGCCGATGGCTGCGGCGACCAGCCACCGCCTGTGGTGAGCCGGATCGCGCTGCCACCTTCCATCGGGACTTTGAATATCTCCGAGATTCTTCCAACCCGGCCGGCGAAGTAGAGCCATCTCCCGTCGATCGACCACGAGGGTACGGAGCTATCGTCCACACCAGTGGCGACACGCCGGTGCGGCCCCCCTCCGGACGGGACGACGTAGATTCCGGGGAGTCCCTCCACGCGAGAATCGAACGCGATAAAGCGTCCGTCCGGCGACCACTCCGATGAGCCGGTCCCGGTCGGAGGTCCTCCAAATGTCGTGAGAGCCACCGGATTAGAACCGTCGCCGTCACTGGTCCAAATCTCCGACGACCCCGAGCGGTCGGATGTGAACGTCACCCGGCTGCCATCGGGCGAGAACGCCGCATATCCATGCATCCGGCTGGACGCCAGTAGTCTCTCTGGTGGACCTGCGGGCCGGGCCGGCGCCGTGAGACCTACCTGCCACAGGTTGACGTTGTGAGGGCCTCTCTTGGCGAAGGCCAGGCGCTTGCCGTCGCGGGAGAGAGCCGGCATTGTCACGTCGGCCAGCAGTTTCTCGGGTTGACCACCCGATACCCCGGCGGCGACGCGCCACAGATCTCCTTCTGCGGCATAGATCAGACTCCCACCGTCCGCGGTCCAGGTCATGCCCGTGAAATCCCCCTGCACGCGTGCCACCCGCCGTGCGGTACCGCCAGCGATTGGCCATACGTAAAGATCGTTGAGATCAATGGTCACCATGCAGCCGACGGCGAGCGATGCGCCGTCGGGCGAGAAGGCGGGCGCCCAGGAGTACGCGCACTCCGGGGACGGGCTGCCCCACCAGCGTTTCTCCAACGTGGTTATGTCGATTTGGGAGACGCCCTCCTGACCGGAGGGCCCGCGATCGAAAAACGCCAGCGATTTCCCATCCGGCGACCAGCTCAACATCGCCTGGACGTAGTACTTGAGAGCCGCGTCCGCCAGCTTCCACTCGGGACCGCGCAATCGGCGAAATCAGATAGATCGCGCTGTCCCCGGGCGCGAGTCGCGCAAAGGCGATCTGGCGCCCATCGGGCGACCACGACGGGGAGATGAACTCTGCCGGACGCGAGGTGAGCCGGAGCAGGTTTTCACGCCCAATCACTTTCACATAGAGATCGAACTGGTCTCTCGGCCCTTCCGCCGCCCAGGCGAAGGCGATCTGGCTACCGTCTGGCGAGAAAGTTGGTGCGACTTCCTGGCCAGAGAGGGTCGTGAACGGAACTGCGGTCAGCGGACTCGTGGAGTTGACCGGACGATCGGCAGAAAGGTAGATCCAGAGACCGACAATCCCAACCGCGAGACCGGCTGTGAGGAGAAGCCAGGCTCGTTTCATGCGCGGGACAGCGACCGGGCGAATCGCTGTCCTGGAACCGGCATGAGAACTCTGAGCGCCATCAACGCTCGCCGGGGCGATGAACCGGTAGCCACGGCGCGGCACCGTCTCGACAAAGCGGGGCGAGCCGGCCGAGTCGCCCAGCGTGTCGCGCAGTCGCTTCACGGCGGCGTTGAGCCCGTGCTCAAAGTCGACGAAGGTGTCGTCGGGCCACAGGCGCTTGCGGAGCTCGTCGCGAGTCACGAGCTCGCCAGGCCGCTCGAGCAGCACGGCGAGGAACTGAAGTGGTTGTTGCTGAAGGCTGAGACGTGCGCCCGACTTGCGCAACTCGCCTGAGCGCAGATCGAGCTCGAAGACCCCAAATCTGACGAGCATAGGCCTACCAGATAACTTTCAACCCGAACTGCATCTGTCGCGCGTCGCGCGTGGATGTTGCCTGCCCGAAGCTTGCCGGAATCACTGCGCTCTCGATGATCGTCGCGTTCGGTACCGGGTTGTTCAACACGGCCGAAGACGGCTGCAAAACAGCGTTCACACCGCGGAAGTTCGCTGTTGTTGAAAAGATTGAAGACATCCCAGCGGAATTGGAGCTTGACGGCATCGGTCACGCGGAAGTTCTTGTAGAACGCGAGATCCGTCTGGAAATAACCCGGGCCTGTGCAGTCGCCTCTTTCGGCGGTCCCGATGGATCCGAGCTGGAATCCGTTCAACGTGTACGCGCCTGGATTGATGATTTGCTCTTCCAGCCCGCCGCCGGCGCGGCACGATTCGCCCGTGCGGTTCGGTCGCTGATTGTCGGTGTATCCGGTTCCGGAGGGTCCGCCGTTGAGACCAGGAATCGAGCCCGTGTGAGGCCGTGAAGGGCTGCCCGGTTGCCGCGTTTACGATGGTGGCGAGCTCCCAGCCGCCGAAGAGTCCGCGCGTCACGCGGGACTCGCCCTCCAGAGTCGGCAAGAAATAGACGACGGACATGTTGAAGATGTTCGTGCGTCCGACGTCCGGCCGGCCCCAGTCGCGGTCGGGATTCTCGTTGTCGATGGCGGTGAAACCCTGGCTCAGAGCCCCGCCGACGACGTCCGAGAGGTTGAAGTTCGCCCTAGAGCGAGCGACCGTGTACGACGCCTGAAACTGCGAACCGCGGCCGAACCGGCTGACGAACTGCGTCTGAATCGAGTGATACATCGATTCCCCGCTTGCGTCCCAGATGAGGATCTGAGAATCACCGAACACTCCGAACGGGCGAAGCGCCCCGTTCGCGGGTGCCGGGTTCGTGTACTGCAGGCGATCGTCAACGCCATTGGTGTCGGTATCTCCGGCCCGAACCTGGTTGGCGTCATGATTACGGAGCAGGTTACGGCCGCGGCTGCCGACGTAGCCCGCTTCGATCGTCGTGTTTCTCCAGATCTCCCTTTGGAACATCACGTTCCATTGCCAGGTGTTCGGAGCCCGGTACTCGACCTCGCGACCGAGAGTCGGCGTGCCGGATGCCTGCGTGAAACAGCCGGCGCACGGTTCCACGTTCGTATCGAGCGTACGGGTCCCCGATATTTTCTGCACGAAGGGCGTATTGCGAGCGATGCCATATACCGGGGCCATATGTTCGCGCTGGAAGAATTGTCCGAGGCCGGCACGAATCGCGGCTTTCCCATCGCCTCGCAGATCCCACGCAAGGCCGAGACGCGGCGCAAAGTTGTTGTAATCCTGGTACATCAGCGATCGGTTCGGCCCCTCCATCCCGCCGCGGGCATTCGCTTCCTCGCACCAGGTCCTGCCGGGCGGCTGCAGGTTGCCGTTACACGCATCCGCTCCCAGCGCCGGGTTGAAGAGCGCCGGAACGAAGCTCGTGATTTTGTCATCGGCCGTGTAGGGGTTGAAGTACATGGAATACCGGACGCCGTAGTCGAAGGTGAGGTAGGGTGAGACTTCCCAGGAATCGGCGAAGTAGACCTCTGCGTCTCGCCACCGCATCGGAGCCAGGCGCCCCGCCGACAACTCGGAAAATCCAAACGCCATGTCCTCGAGCAGGAAGTCGGCCAGGATGTTGCCCGTCGTCCCGCCATAGCCATTGAGACCGGTCGAGCCCCAGAAGGCCTGGTTCTGCAACGAGCCGTTTCCGATGGTGTCTTCGTTTTTCTTGTTGAAGCTGACGAGCGCGCCGGCCTTGACGTAATGCTTGCCGAAGACCTTTGTGTAATCGTCCCTCAGGACGAACAGGTCCTGATTGTTGTCGAACGGCGCCTCGTTCCACAGAGCCCCGTATCCGCTCCCTCCCCACCAGAGCGGGTGACCGATGTCCGCCCCGTGCTGTTTGCTTTGGATCGGGAAGATGGGCGGGATGGCAGTCACGATGCGGGCATTCAGCTCTGGGTCTCCGCCGCGCCGGACCGTGATTCGGTTGGCGGAGTACGAGAACTGAAGGCTGTTGGTCGCGTTCGTTCCAAATGTCTGGTTCAGCGACGTGACGAACGACGTACTCGCGTAGTCCCAGTTGGAGTCAACCGAGGGAAACGGATCGTCGCCCCACAGGTTTGACTGGAAGCTGGGCGCGTCGTTCTTCCAGCTGTCGTGCGTGTATCGCACCATCAACCGGGCAGAGTTGCCGATGCTCCAGTCCCCGCGCACGTGCTCCTGGCGGTAATCGATCGGCGACGTGACCGAGGTCACCCAGTTGTTGCAGCTTTCACCGGCGGCCGCGACGTTGGGCAATGGGAAAAGGCTGAGGAACGCGTGGCCCCCTGGGCTGATGCGATCGCTCGGAACCCGGTTGCCATCGAAAGGCCTGCCGGTCGTCGGGTCGATCGGAATCCCGGGCGCCGTGCTGCAGACGGGGCCGGCGCTGAAATCGCCGTTGCGTTCCGCCAGCGTCGGCACCTGCGCGACGCGCGCGCTGCCGCGGTCCTCGAGGTTCCACTCGAGACCTCCGAAGACGAACAGCTTGTCCTTAAGGATTGGACCGCCGACAAATCCGCCGAAATCATTCCGTTGCAGCTCGCTCTTGGGCTGGTTGTTTTTCTCGAGGAAGTAATCCGTGGAGTTGAACGCGTCGTTACGGACGAAGTAGAACCCGCTGCCGCGGAACTGGTTCGTGCCGCCGCGGGTCACGACGTTGATCTGCGCGCCGCCGGCGCCGCCGAACTCGGGGCCGTAGCTGTTGCGGAGAATCTTGAGCTCCTCGATGGCTTCGAGCGAGGGGTACACCAGCATCGTGGCGTTATTGCCGAGATCATTGTTGTTTGCGCCGTCCACGGTCCACAGGTTAGCAGTCACACCGCTGCCGCTGACCGACAGGTAGGCTCCTCCGAGCAACCCCTTGTCCTTGACGTTGAGGAAATCGTTCTCGCTCACGCCCGGCATGAGCGTCGCCAATTGCATGAAGTTGCGCCCGTTGAGCGGGAGCTCGCGCGCCTGCTGACCGGTGATGATACCCGAGACATCACCGCCGACCACCTTGACGGGCGTGGAGGAAGCCTCTACGGTCACGACCTCTGTGAAGTCCCCCGCCTCGAGCGTGAAATCGACAGCGTAATCGTCTGCGACCCGCAGAATGATCCCCGTGCGCGAAGCCGACTTGAACCCTTGCAGCTCCGCGGTGACCCGATAGCGGCCGATCGGCAGGTCGGGAAGCGCGTAGGTCCCGGAAACGTTCGTCGCGGTGGAGCGGGTCAGGCCGGTGTCGTCATTCTTCGCGGTGACGGTCGCACCGGGGATGAGGGCCGTTGATGAATCGACGACCGTGCCCCGCAACGTAGCCGTTGTGCGCTGCGCCAGGGCCGGCGCGGACACGCCCAAAACGAGATAGGAGACCAGCAGGAACGACGATTTACGCATAGCGCGCCTCGCGGGCTCGCTCAACGCAGGCTAAAACAACCGTCAGCGGATCTAGCTCGAAGACTCCAAACCTGACCAGGCGTCGTGAGTCTGTCGAGATGTCGTCCATCGACCTGACTCTGTGTGGCGGCGCCACAGTGTACCACTCGTCCCGGGCCGATGACCTGGTATCGCATCGCATTGAAACGGTATGGGTTCCTCGGTCAGATCCTCGTGCGATCTCAGTCACCATCCCGTCATTGAGGTAGCCGTTTCAACGCCGCACCGTGGCACTCCGCGCACTCGCGGAGGTGTTGAATGGGCGGTCAACTCGAAAGCGTCCTCTTCGTATGGCTGTTCCTCGTCGGAGCCGAGCAAGCCTCGCAACACGTCGCGCCGAACTTGAGTTTCCATTGCAATACCGGCTATACCGAGCGGGATTGCGACGTTCAGCTGGGGATGCTCAGGCGGGCTCTGAGTGCCATGGACTTGACGCCGCTCGGTGAATGGACCTGGGTTCTCGTCAAGTCGGATGACTGGAAGCCGATTCTCCGCCGCGTCCATCGGGATCCGGACAGCCCAGCCTTCACGATTCTCGAGAAACGGCAGACCTTCCTGGAGGAGGCTCTGTTCAATCCCCGTCCGGATCGCGCTCGGACGCTGCTCGCCAAGTGGCGAAGGCCGCTTGATGAGCTCATGCCGTTCGCCGTCGCGCACGAGCTCGGCCATGCGCTGTGCAAGGACGTCGATGAAAAGAGAGCGGATGAGTACGGTGCGCAGCTCCGCGACTCGGGCACAGTCCGGTGCCTGGCACGGTAGTCCGGTAGCGGCACGCGATGCGGTGGTGTAATGATGGCCCTCGAGGTCGCGATCGCGCGCGATCAGATCTTCCTCAACCTGGGCGAGCTGACCGGAAACATCTGGACCACGTCCTTGCGCTAGCTGCCGCGCCCTTACTTCGCTTTCGCGGCGTCGACCTTGGCGCGGCCGCGCACGACGCCGTCGCGCTCGCCGGTCATCTCGCCCTGCAGACGGCCCTTGACGATCGTCAACGTAAACTTGAACAGCGGCCCGTCGGGCGGTTGGACTTCGAACGTAGCCTTGCCGGCGTTGACGGCGCCCTTCTCGATTTTCACCTGCTGATCGGGCGGGCCCGCGGTACCGGTGAGCTCCTTGCCCTTCTGCGTCAGGTCGAAGACGACCTTACTCGTATCCTCGGTGCCGTCCGGGCGCTGCCTGGTGAACGTGCCTTCCCATTTGCCTGTGAAGCTGGCGGCGGTCTGGGCGGCAACAGCCGGCGCGAGCGCGGCGAGAACGAGTGCGAAGGCGATGAGTTTTTTCATGGTGGTTTTCTTAACGATGTAGGCTCGAGAAAAGTTGCATCTAATTTCGCGCGGGCCGGGCTATTCCGCCCGCAGGGCGATCACAGGATCTACACGCGAGGCTCGGTGCGCCGGGATGTAGCTCGCGATCAGCGCCACCGCAAGCATCACGCCCGACATCCCGGCGAACGCGGCCAGGTCGAGGCGCTGGACGTCGAACAACAGCGTCTGGATGTACCTCGTCAGGCCCACCGCCGCCAGCGCTCCCACAACCACACCAATCAGGGCGACCTGCCCGCCTTGCCTGACGAACATCCGGCGTACGGTCTTCGCCTCGGCGCCCAGAGCCATCCGTACGCCGATCTCCTGGCGGCGCTGCGCCGCGCCGTACGAGAGCACGCCATACAGCCCGACCGCGCCGAGCACGAGCGCGAGCACCGCGGCAATGCTGACCATGAGCATCGTGAACGAGAGACTGGCCATGGCGTTCGCGGCCAGACGCTCCATGGTGAAGATTCGGTACATCGGAGATTCGGGAATGAACTCGCGGATGATTGCGCGAACGTCAGGTTCCAGTTGGTCTGCCCGGCTCGACTTCAGGACGTACGCCGGTGACGGCGACACTCCCGGCAAATACACCATGGGCTCCGGGGATTTGCGCCGGAGGTCGTCCACTTTGACGTCCTCGACCACGCCGATCACGGTGTACCACTTGTCGTTCGTCGCGGCCGCGGGCCGAACCTGTTTGCCGAGCGGATCCTCGCCAGGAAACAACGTCGCAGCGGCCGATTGGCTGACAATCACATTGGGTAGTCCCCGTTCTTCCTCGACGCGCTCGAAGTAGCGGCCACGCAGGAGATCGATCCCCATCGTCTGGAAGTACGCGCCGCCGGCACCCGCGAAGCGAAGGAGAGGCGCCTCCGCGCCGCTCGCCAGGATCCTGGGGGTGGTGATGTTCTGGGTACCCGCGCCCTCGTCCAGGGGGAGCGTGGTGATGAACCCGACGGATTCGACGCCCGGCACTGCCTTCAGACGATCCATGAACGCGTACTGAAACTGCGAGACGGCCATCCGATCGTTCAGCTCGGGGCGATTGGGCGCGATCTGGAATGTGAAGATGCCCCTGGTGTCGTACCCGGCATCGACGTCGTTGAGCTGCCAGAAGCTGCGCATGAGCAGCGCCGATCCAACGAGCAGAACCAGGGCCGAAGCGGTTTGCACGACGACCAGCGCGTCGCGCGTGAAACTCCTGCGACCGACGATGCCTCGTCCGGCCTGCTGGAGGTTACCCAGACGGGCACCCGAGAAGTGGAGGGCGGGCAACAGGCCAAACCCGCACGCCGCCAGAACAGAGATGCCCGCCGTGAAAAGCAGGGCCGTCAGGTCCAACCGCGCGGCGGTGAGTCCGGGGATGGGTGCGCTGACAAACCCGCCGCCGACCGCATCCGGCGCCGCGCGGACCAGAAGTGGGACGCCTATCCACGCGATGAGTGCGCCGGCCACGCCTCCCGCTGCCGCGAGAATCAGCGCTTCGGCCAACTGTGACCGCACCAGATCGCTTCGTCCAGCCCCGAGCGCGCGCCGCACCACCAGGTCTCGGCGCCGGTTCTCCGCCCGCACGGTGAACAGGTTGGCCACGTTCGCGCACGCGATGAGGAAGACGATTCCCACCGTGCCGAGCAGAATCCACAACGGCGTCGCGATCCTGCCGACGAGATGCTCGCGGAGCGGCTTAACCACCGGCCGGTGCCGCTCCATGATCCGAACGTACGGCGCCGGGCCGCCCAGCCGCTGCTGCACGCGACTCGCGAGCGGTTGGAGTTGCGCCACGAGCCCTTCGCGGTTTGTTCCCGGAGCCATGCGGCCGACGGCGCTCGGCCCGAACCCCCCCGCTGTGACCTGCGCGGCGCGGATGGTCATCGGGACCCAGAACGCCACACGCTCATCCGGAAAGCGGAACTCCGGTTTCATGATGCCGATCACGGCGCGAGTCTGGCCTGCGAACGTGTAACTCTTGCCGATCACTCCCGGATCGGACTTGAACCAGTTCTCCCAGAGCCAGTGGCTGAGGACGACGACGCGGCCGTCGTCCTGATCGTTGGGCAGCCGGCCGTGCAGCGGCTGCGCGCCCAACGTCGTGAAAAACGACGGCGTCGCCTGGGTCAGGAAGAGCTGGTCGACATACCCTTCCGCTCGTGTCGTGGACGAGCCGGTGCCGTAGAGCGCGACGTCCTCGAGCCCAGGTGCGCTCTCCCGGTACTCGAAATAGAGTTCATCCGGCACGCCAAACTCCTCGGGCTGATCGGTGCCGGGGGCCGTGCTGGCGATGGTCACGAGCCGGTCCGCGTGCGGGAACGGCAACCGCTGGAGGAGCACGGCGTTGACGACGCTGAAGATCGCTGTGTTCGCTCCGATAGCGAGCGCGAGCGTCGCCACGACGATGAGCGTGAAGCCGGGTGCGCGGCCAAGACTGCGCGCGGCATGCTTGAAGTCCCTGAGCCACGTTTCAAGCGCTGTCTTCACCTGCCACCTCCCTGCACGCGCACACGGCCACACCACGCGGCCAAAACCGCAACATCACTTACGTGGTGGACTTCCTGCTTGTTCCCGCGAAGGCCCTGCGCCAGGCTCAACAGAAGAGAAAACGTAAATGCACTGTAAGAGGTTAACCGTGTATTGTCAAGTTCTTTGCGATGCAAAGATTGCTAAGGGACAGATTCGTCGTCAGGTGGGTACTGCTTTGCGGCTCACTCGTAACGCAGAGCCGCGGCCGGCTCCACGCGCACCGCGCGCCGTGCAGGAATCCAGGTTGCGCCGAGAGCGACCAGCACGAGGAGGGCCGTCACCCCGGCAATCAATACCGGATCCTGCGGCTCTATCTGGTACATCTGCGCTGATAGCAGCTTCGACGCTGCCCAAGCCGCGGGTGCGCCGACGATAGCTGAGATGACAGCCAGCACTCCGGCTTCACGCAGCACCATGCGCAAGAGCTCGCTGCGTTTTGCTCCAAGTGCCATGCGGAGCGCGAACTCGCGGACGCGGGCCGCACTCGAGTAGGCGGCCACTCCGTACATGCCGACGGCTGCGAGGCCGACCGCGAACAGTGCAAACGCACCAAGCACTGTCGCCGTAAACCGCCCTCGCGAAGTTGCCTGCGCAACGACGTGTTCCATTGTCCCGACATCGTGCAGGGGAACGTTTGGGTCAAGAGCCGCGACCGCACCACGAATCGCGGAGACGAACATGGAAGGATCGCCAACCGTTCGCACGACCAGCATCATCGACGACTGAGCACGTTGTGCGTGAGCGACGTATACCTGCGGCGTCACCTCGTTCTCTGCAGCACGGTATTTCACATCCCCGACGACGCCCACGATCTCGGCCATTTCATCGCCGGCCGCCCAGCCACCCAGCCCCATCGCAATCCTCTTGCCGAGAGGATCATCGTCAGCAATGTAGCGCCGCACGAATTCCTCATTGACCACCGCCACATGGCTCGCCTTAGCTCCGTCGCGGCGATCGATCAGACGCCCGCGCGTCAGGGGAATACCTAGCACGCCAAAGAATTCCGGCGAAACCGAGTGCACCCCAGTGCTCTTGAAATCCTGCTTCCCAACGCCGACGATCGTGGTCTCACGCTCCCTGGTGAGTGGAACAGCGACTGTCAGCCCCACTCCCTTCACATTGGGATGCGCCGCCACTTTCTGTTTGAGTTCTTCGAAGAACTGCGCCTCTCGTCCGGCGTACTGTTTCGTCGGAAGGGTCACGCGGACTGTCAGCACATGGTCGGTCGTGAAGCCAGTCACGGATGTCAGCAAACGCGTGAAACTCTTGAGCATGACGCCAGCGCTCGAGACCAGAACAATGGCGAGTGCCAGCTGCCCTGCAACCAGAGTGGCCTTAGTGTTCACCCGCAAGATGCGCACGAAGCGGTCGGTGGCACCGGTCCTGGAGGCTTTAAGGGCTTCATTGAGGTCAGGTCGTGATGACTGGACGGCCGGCACGAGGCCAAAGAAGATGCCCGCCAGTATCACGGTCGCGAAGTGAAACAGCGCTGCGACACCGTTCAGCGAAACCGTGTCGGGACGAATGACCGCGCTGTAGTTCTGCCAGATGCCTTCGGACCCCAGGGGTCGAAGTGATGCAAGGATATCGATCGTCCACAGAGCCACTACCGCGCCGAAGACACCTCCGATCAGGGAAAGCACGACGCTCTCGACGAGCAGTTGCTGCATGATCCTGCCGCGACCTGCGCCGAGCGCAAGCCGGATCGCGATTTCCTTACGACGCCCCGATGCACGGATCAGCAGCAGACCCGCGAGATTCACACAGGCGATCAGCATCACCATGCCCACGGCGCCAAACAGAATCAACACCGCACTCCGCATGGCGGGATCGATCTTCGCTTCGACCAGCGGTTGCACTTCCAACGCAACGGTGGCGCCGCTGCCCATCGGCACTGTGCGCATCAGTGCGTCTGAAATGGTCTCGGCATCCGATTGAATCTCTCCGGGTGTGGCGCCCTCACGCACCCGCGCGAGCACCTGGTGCCAATGGGCCTGAGCTTCAGTCAATCTGCTCGGGTAATTCGTGACGATTGGCGCCATCGCCATTGGAGCCCAGACGTCGGCCTCGCCGGACTGACCGCGGAAGCCGTGCGGCAGCACGCCGATGACGGTCAGCGGCACCTGATTGAGGCGGATGGTTTGGCCGAGAACGTCGGCGCCACCGCCGAGGTTCTGCCGCCACAATGCGTGGCTGATGAGTGCGACCGGATGAGCGCCTGGATTGCGATCCTCTTCTTCCGCGAAGATCCGCCCGTGCGCCGGCTGGATTCCAAGGAGCGGCAAGTAACTGGCAGACACCAACTCACCCTCTATCAGCTCGGATGAGTCTGCGCCTGAGAGAGTCAACTGTTCCGCTGTAAATGCCGACACGCCTTCGAGCGACCGCGTGGCCCTTTGCAACACCACGAATTTCGGGTACGACCAGAATTGCAGCTTCCCCGGTTCCCGTCCGCCAGTGATGACCATCCACGGCGTGACCAGCCGATCCGGTTGTGGGTACGGCAAGGGACGAAACAGCACCGCATCCACAACGCTGAAGATTGCTGTGTTGGCACCTGTTCCAAGCGCAAGCGTCACCACCGCGACGGCGGTGAAAATAGGGCTCCGGCGCAATCCGCGTAGCGCGTACCCGACTTCCTGTAACAGGCTCATGATGCTGCTCCGCTTGCGGCCCGAGTGCATCCACTGTGCCATGAACGAGTTCGAGTGCTAAGGCGAGTTCGTTCGACTCGAGCGTCCGATCGCGGGAAAGGCCGTCGCGGCTCCGGACACGATGCCTAGCCTTAACCCCTTCGCTTCACGCTTCGAGCAAAGCCTGTGTGCGAAGATCGAGGCCGGCCTCGCGTTTCTCGCCTTGGCAAAGCAGCGGATTCTGATCGGCGACTAATATCGAGACGGCACAGCTAAGAGCTTCTGTAGCCGACTGGTGCGAAGGAGAAAAGACGATGATTCGAGTCTTCACCGCCATTATGGTCCTTGCTTGTGCGTCGCCACAGACGCTCGAGTCCCGGCAGAACGCGGTCGTCGTCTTCGAGACCGAGAAAGGGACCATCGAGATGGAGGTCGACGGCGCTCGCGCGCCGGCCACCGCCGCCAACTTCCTGAAGTATGTCGACGCCGGCTTCTACGATGGCGGCAGCGTCAATCGCTCGGTACGACCGGACAACACCGTACGGCACGACGTCGAGATCCAGGTCATTCAGTTTCAGATCGACTCGGCGCGGCGCCGCGAGCAGTTTCCGCCGATTGCGCTGGAGCGCACCAGTGTCACGGGACTGAAGCACGTCGACGGCGCGCTGTCGATGGCGCGTACCGGGCCAGACACGGCGACCGCCTCATTCTCCATCGTCATCGGCGATCAGCCGGAAATGGACTTTGGCGGGCGTCGAAACGCCGATGGCCAGGGGTTCGCGGTATTCGGCCGCGTGATCCGCGGGATGGACGTGGTCAAAGCGATTCAGGCCTCGCCGACTGGTTCTCAGGGGCCCTATGGACCTGAATCGCTCGATCCGCCGATCAAAATCCTCAAGGCCTACCGGCGAAAGGAAGGCGCCTGAGGCGCCCAATCACTCCTTCTCATGACCCCATAATTGATAGTCGGAACTATCCTTGGCACCATGCCAAGAGGTTTCACGACCGTTCTGCTCACCGCGGCGCTCGCGGCGGCCGTCACCATCACCGCCCCGGCCCAGGGCGGCGCCCCACTCACCGACGAGGCCAAGGCCGAACGCTGGCGGGTGGAGAACGAGCTCGCCTCGATCGCCATCATCGAGCGCAAGGTCATGATCCCGATGCGCGACGGGATTCGCATCGCGGCCGACATCTACCGTCCCAAGGACACGTCGAAGAAGTACCCGATCGTCTGGGTCCGCACGCCCTACAACTTCAACTTCTGGGACGTCGCCAACGGCGTCCCCCGCAACATGACCACCGCGCTGACCGCGGTCAAGAACGGCTACGCCTTCATCCAGATGCAGGAACGCGGACAGTTCTTCTCCGAAGGCGAGTGGGACGTGCTCGGCGCGCCGCTCAGCGATACGGACGACGAGGTCAAGTGGATGACGTCGCAGCCGTGGTCGAACGGCAAGGTCGGCACGACCGGCTGCTCGTCGACGGCGGAATGGCAGATCGCCGCGGTGGCGCGCAACGTGCCCGGATTCGCCGCGTTCAACGCGCAGGGCTTCGGCTGCGGCGTCGGGCGCATCGGCCCGTACTACGAGCAGGGCAACTGGTACCGCGGCGGCGCGTTCATGATGTACAACCTGACCTGGTTCTACGACAACCAGAAGCCGCAGCATCCGATGTTCCCGCGCAACATGTCGCAGGAGGATCTGATTCAGGTCTCGCGCGGTTGGGACCTGGCGATGCGGCTGCCGCGTCCCGACTGGAACAAGGCCTACTGGCACCTGCCGCTGCAGGACATCCTCAAGTCGCTGAACGGACCGAAGGGCGTCTTCGCCGACGCCATGCCGGTCGCGACCGGCGGCCGCATGATTCAGCGCACGCCAAACGATCCGGCATGGTACAAGGGCGCGCTCTATCACGACGACATGCGCATCAACGTGCCGGGGCTCTGGTACACGTCGCTCTATGACATCGCCCTGGCGCCCAACCTCGAGCTCTACAACCTGGTGCGCAAGACCGCCAAGGGCGAGGCGGCCAACCAGCAGTGGCTGATCATCGCCCCGGTCGGGCACTGCGCCTTCAACGGCTCGAGCGAGAAGACCATCGTCGGCGAGCGCGACATGGGCGACGCCAGGCTCAACTACCAGGAGATCATGTACAGCTTCTTCGACCTGACGTTGAAGGGCGAGACCAACAAGGTCATCGAGAGCCAGCCCAAAGTTCGCTACTACACGATGGGAAACAACAAGTGGAATTCGTCGGACGTGTGGCCGCCGAAGGGCGCGACGCCGGTGACCTACTACCTGACGAGCGGCGGCAAGGCCAACACACTCAATGGCGACGGCCGCCTGACGCTCACGGCTCCGACGACCGCCAACGCCGACCGCTTCACCTACGATCCGATGAACCCGGTGCCCACGCTCGGCGGCTACCGCGTCGGTAGCGATGCGGAGGGCCGCGGCGGCTCGTTCGATCAGCGAAAGATCGAAGAGCGCGACGACGTGCTGGTCTTTACGAGCGAGCCGTTCAATGAAGGCACCGAGGTGGCCGGGCCGATCACGCCGACCCTGTACGTCTCCTCGGACGTGAAGGACACGGACATCACCGTCAAGATCGTCGACGTCTATCCCGACGGCCGGGCGTTCAACCTGGACGAGTCGATCCAGCGCCTGCGCTATCGCAACGGCTACGACAAGCCGGTGGTGTGGATGGAGCAGGACAAGGTCTACAAGGTGACGCTGCAGCCGCTGGTGACGAGCAACTACTTCCTGCCGGGGCACCGGCTGCGCGTGGAGGTGAGCAGCAGCAGCTTCCCGCGCTTCGAGCGTAACCTGAACACCGGCGGCCGCAACTACGACGAGGCCAAGGGTGTGGTCGCGCACACCGCGCTGCATCACTCCGCCGAACATCCCTCGTCGGTGACGATCACCGTGGTGAAGAAGTAGGGCGATCTGCCTTCGCTCACCCTTCGCGGAGCACGGTCGCAGGATCGAGCCGGGCTGCGCGCCTTGCGGGCACCCACGCAGCCAGCACGCCTACGGCAACGAGCACGGCGGTCGTGACCAGAGAACGTCAACGGATCACGTGCCTCCATCTGGAAGAGCAGCGGCGCGACGAACCGTGTAGCCCACCAGCTGCCAGCCCAGCCCAGCGCGAGCCCGGCCACGATCAGGACGCCGACACGACGGAAGACGAGGCGTACGATGCCGGCCGGCTGCGCGCCGAGCGCCATGCGCAGCCCGATCTCCGTCTGACGCGCGCGCACCGCGTGCGCCACGACGCCGTAGAGCCCGAGGCCGGCCAGCAGGAGCGCGAGCCCACCGAAGAATCCGGACATCATCGCAATCAGCCGTTCCTGCGTGACCGTCGCGTCGACGATCTGATCGAACGTTCCCGAAGTGAACACAACTGTCGGATCGGTCTGCGTCAGCGCCGCAGCGACGTCGCGCTCGACCAATGCGCGTTGGCCGGACACTGCCTTGATAGTCAGTACGACGTCCCGCCAGGAGTTCCAGTCCCGCGGCTCGCGCTGCGCGAGGGGCACGTACATTGTCGGCAGCATGCCTTCGCGCGGCGTGGTGTAGACGGCATCAGCAGCCAGGCCGACGATCTCGTAGCGCGGCCCGGCATCGGATCCGACGCGGACCGTCTCGCCGATCGGCTGCCGACCTGGCAGATACCGGCGCACGAAGGCCTCGTTGACGATGGCGACGAGCGGACTGCCGACACGATCGCCCTCATTGAAGTCCCGCCCGCTCAACAAGGGAATACCCATCGTCTCGAACCAGCCCGGTGTCGTGGCGTTGCGCCAGAGCGCGATTCCTGCTGGTCCTCTGGAAGCATCGGACCATCGCCGACGGCTATCCTGTTGTTGGTCGCCCACCCGCCGCCCCTCAGAAGCCGCACCACTGAGACGGATGCCGAGCTGCACGCCTGGTACCGCCGCCGCGGCGGCGCGCAGGCGCTCGACACGCGCGGCGTCGCGCCTCCGGCGGAATGCCGCTCGCCTGCAGGTTCGAACTCGAGGACGAGCAGCGGCTCGGGGACGAAGCCGAGCGGCAGCTGATTGAGGGACGCGAACGTGCGCAGGAAGAGTCCTGCCGCGACGACGAGGACGAGCGACACCGCGAGCTGCGCGACGACGAGCGTGCCGCGCACCGCGAAGCGCCGGTCGCCCGTCATCGCTCGTCCAGCGTTCTTCAGGGCCTCGCCAGGCGCGACGCTCTTCAGGCCGAGCACCGGCGCGACGCCGGCGACAGATCGCCGACAGGCACGCGAGGGTCACCGTGAACGCGAGCACCCGCCAGTCGAGCGACAGGTCCAGCGACACGGTGCGCTGCCACGTGCTCAGTTGCTGAACGAGCAGCGGCCTACTCCACGTGGCGAATACCAGGCCGAGGGCCGCGCCGGTCGATCGCCACGATGAGGCTCTCGATGAACAGCAGCCGGGCGAGCCGCCAGCGTGAACCACCAAGCGCCAGCCGCACGCTGAGCTCGTGCGCGCCGCGCCAGCGCGCGCGCGAGCAGCAGGCTGGCGATGTTCGCGCACGCGACGAGCAGGACGAGCCCCACCGCGACGACCATCGCGAAGAGCGGCGTCTCGAACCGGCGTCCGCAGCGAGGAGGCTGCCGGTCTGCAGCCGGCGCCAGGGTGAACGGATCGGCAAGATAGCGCGCGGCGAACGCCGGGTCTGCCCGCAAACCGGCAGTCACCGCGGCACGAATCTGCGGCTGCACGCTCCGCAGCGCGGCGTTCGCCTGTTCGATGGTCTGTCCGGGCTTCAGGCGCACCATGATCTCGAGCCACCACTGGCCGACGGTCTGCAACCCGCTTTCTTGGCCTCGCAGGAGTGGCTCCGCGGCGAAGGGAAGCATCACGTCCGCCATCCGGCCGACGTCGACGCCGAAGAAGCCCGGCGGCATCACGCCGACGATGGTGAACGGAAGCGCGGCGCTGCACGGTGAGTTGGCGGCCGACGACATCATCGGCGCCGCCGAAGTGCTGGCGCCAGAAGCGATGGCTGATGACGGCGACGGGACCATCCGGCGCGGCGCCGCTGTCATCGGCTGGTGTGAGCATCCGGCCGCGGAAGGCCCGCACGCCGAGTACGTCGAAGAAGCGCCCGCTGACGATATGCGCCGTCGACGGGCACAGCCCGGCCGCCCTGCGACGAGGTCGAAGGTCTGGCGAGACCACGCGAAGGCGCCGTCGAACAGGTCGGTCGCGCGTGCGCTCGATCTCCTCCCACACGGGATACGGCCACGATCCGTTGGTGAGCAGCGCGAGGCTTGCCGGATCCCGAACAGGCAGCGGGCGCAGGATGAGGCTGTTGAAGATCGAGAACAGCGCCGTATTGGCGCCGATCCCGAGCGCGAGCGTGCCGATGACGACGAGCTGTGAAGCCCGGACTCTTGCGTAGGCCGCGAACCGCGTCGCGGACGTCCTGCCGCACGCTGTCGAGCGCGCGCATCGCCCACACGTCGCGTGCGTCCTCGACGGCGAGCGTGACGTTGCCCATCGCCCGACGGCTCGCCTGCGCCGCGTCGTCGGGTCGAGGCCGTCACGCTCGAGCGCGGCCTGCCGGAGCGCGCGGTGGGTCTCGATCTCCTCGCGCAAGATCGGCGTCGTGGCGCGAGCCGGCGGAGGAGGTACAGCAGGCGGCGGAAGAGCGTATTCATGACATCGCCCCTTCAGCGTCGCTCCGCGCGGTCAGGACTCATGTCGTGCCAGCACGCGCTGGATCGCGCCGACCATGCGATCGAACTCGTCGCGCTCGGCGGCCAGTTGCTTCCGGCCGGCAGCGGTGAGCGTGTAGAAGCGGGCGCGGCGGTTGTTCTCCGACGCGCCCCACTCGGCCTTCACCCAGCCGTTGAGCAGCAGCCGCTGGAGCGCTGGATACAGACGCGCTCTCCCCAACTTTCAGCACATCGTCCGACGCCAGGCGCAGGTGCTCGACGATGCCGTAGCCATGCTTGGCGCCGGCCGACGAGCGCCTTCAGGATCAGCAGCTCGAGCGTGCCGGGAAGAAGATCGGAGGGTGTGTTGGTCAGTCCCATCAACGAATGATGGGAATCTACGAAAGGAACGCCGAACTGTCAACTGCCATCAATCCCTGAGGGGAACGACGACGACAGCATGCTGTGACACGTAACCGGCTCATCCGCGCCACGAACCCCGCGACCTCGACCGTTGCCCTCCCGTGAAAGAAGACGACGTTTCGAATCCTATCGTGACGAGCAGTGATTCATTGGAGGCACTCATGTCCACGATCAAGGATGTCAGCGGCACCGCATTCGTCGTCGCTGAATATCGAGCTGAAGAGAGTGGGGAGCCTACGCCAATCTACGACGATCCGGTGGTAAGGCTGTTCCTCAGCGACGCGAGCCGCCAGGCCGCCGAGCGGGTCGCGTCGCGCTTCCCGGCAGTGAAAGACATGGTCAAGACCCGCACGCGTTATTTCGACGACGTGCTGGACGCGCAGATCGCGGAAGGAGTCGGACAGGTTGTCATCCTCGGTGCGGGGCTCGACACGCGTGCCATCCGCAAGCAGTCAGCCGCGGTGCGCTACTTCGAGATCGACGACCCGGCGACGATGGAACTGAAGCGGCGCTGCTATGCTGACGCGCGCATCGAGGCCGCTGTGACGTTGATTCCTGGCAACTACGTCACGGATGGACTGATCGATCTGCTGCGGTCGAACGGCTTTGAGTTCGATGTGCCCACATATCTGATCTGGGAAGGCAACGTCATGTACATGCCACTCGCGAACGACAAGCACACGATGCTGGAGCTGAAGCGGCACGTGAAGCGATTCCGTCTGTCGTTCGACTATCTCACCGAATCGGTGATCACGAAAACCACCGGTGAAGCGAGTCTCACGACTCTGGTCGAGAGCTTCGAAGCGATGGGCGCGCCCTGGCTGTCAGGCATCGACGACATCGACAGTGTCGCTCGCGAGCTGGGCCTGCGGGTCGTCGAGAATTTCACGACCGGCGAGCTATATCGAAGATACCGTGGTCGTCCAGGGATTTCGCCAATCTTTCAGCATTACTCGATCTGCACACTCGAATCCTAGTGGGTATTACTACGGATGAGATA
>CAWARA010000021.1:0-74388 GCA_963784195.1 uncultured Acidobacteriota bacterium
GGCTGCAACCCGCCACGCTGGTTAATCCGATCTACCACTTCGGCGTCATTGCCCGCGGCAGCATGTTGAAGGGGAGCGGACTCGAGACGCTCTGGCCGAATTTCCTGGCGCTCGCGCTGATTGCGCTTGCGCTTCTGACGCTGAGCATCATGCGTTTTCGCCAGCAACTCGCATAGGGAGATTGCCGTTTATGAAGCGGTTCGATGCAACGTACAGGCTGGCCTCGTTCGGCAGCCTCGCTCTGATGCTGCTGGTCGCGGGGCCGGCCCAGGCTCAAGTCGGAGCGAGCCCGCCTGCGCAAGGCGCGGTCACGTCTCAGCTGCCCCTCTCCGGAGAATCACCACAGGGTGGCGCCGTTATCGTGGGCCAGGCACCCGTCCCCGGCACGACAACCAGCGTCAACACGCTGAACGTGACGACGTAAACGCTCGGGCCGTTCTCTGGGAGCGTCAACGGGTCTGCGCGGCGACCGTTGTCCGGAGCGCTAGGAATTGCCGACGCCATCGATCGCGGCCTCGACTTCAATCTCGGCGCGGAGGGTGTTGCGCAGGCGATTCGGCAGGCGCAGGGGCAAGCCACGATCGCGCGAAGCGAACTGCTGCCCAACATCGCCGCCACCGCGAGCCAAACGAGGTTGCAGATAAACCTGGCGGTTTTCGGGCTGCAGGCCAACGCCTTCGGAGGCGTACCGATTCCGGCCGTCGTCGGCCCGTACAACTACTTTGACGTCAGAGCTCGAGTGACCCAGACCATCTTGGACCTAACGGCGTGGCGAAACTATCAGTCGGCAGAGGAGATCGTCCGCGTGGCCGAACATGTCATGAAGGACACTCGCGATCTCGTCGTCCTCGCGGTTGGCGCCTCCTACCTCCAAGTGTCCGCAGCTAAGGAGCGGGTCACAGCGGAACAGGCCCAACTCGATACGGCGACCGCCCTCTTTCAGCAGGCCTCACAGCAACACGACGTAGGCGTGCTGTCGCAGACCGACGTCAACCGCAGTCGGATTCAGATGCTCACCGAGCGTCAACGGCTGGAGACCCTTCGAAACGACCTGGCGAAGCAGAAGATCAAACCTGGCGCGGCTGATTGGTCTACCTGCCGATGATCACTTTGACGTCTCCGACGTCGTCGGATTCTCATCAGTGTCTGCGATCGATGTTGGTGCCGCGCTCAAGGCAGCGCTCGGACGGCGTCAGGATCTCAAGGCCAACGACGCGCAGCTGAGGGCGGCACAGTTGACGCGATCGGCGGCACGAGCTGAACGCCTGCCGACACTGTCGGTGAATGGCGACTACGGCGTCAATGGAACGAGTACGGACGAAGCGCACCGAACGTTCTCGGCGACAGCGCTCGTGAGCGTTCCGCTCTGGCTTGGCGGGCGAACGGGAGGCTCCGTTCAAGTGGCCGACGCCGCGCTGAGACAGCGCGCGGCCGAGCGCGAGAACGCGATGAGCAGGGTCGAAGCCGAGGTCCGTAGTGCAGTGCTGGATATGCAAACTGCCGGTAGCCAGGTGTCCGTCGCTGACGACAATCTCAAGGTCGCCAAAGAGAACCTCGAGTTGATTGGTCAGAAATTGCAGGCCGGCGTCTCCGACAACGTGGAACTCGTGCAAGCGCAGGAAGCAGTGGCCACGGCTCAACTGGATGTGATCAACAGCGTTCTGGCACACACAAATGCTGCCAAATTCGCGTTCGCTAGGGCCCTCGGAGAGGCAGCGAGCAATTGGCGGACTTACCTGAAGATTCCGTAGGCCCAGCGGACGGGCGTGCGAGGCGAACGAACTCGGCGGATCGAGCACGATGTCGCTCGCAAGAGTGTCCGCTGGCTGCGGCGATAGCCGGTGAACGGGGTGAGCAAGGGGTGCATCCGTGAGAGTGACGCGCGAGCAGGCGGCGGCTCACTGCGAGAAGGTCTTTCAACGTTTCTGGGGCCACCAACTCCGTCGGGTGAAAGAACAGGCCGAATCGGCGAGCCGGGCTGCGCCTCTGGAGCGACCTCTGGAGGAAAACGACCCAGCCAAAGCGGCGCTTTCAGTTCACTCAACGTGCGCGCGCACGACGAGTAGACAAGCGCATGGAGTCTCGGTGAGATCAGCGGTTCTGGGTGTGATGTCTCAACGAACCCGGAGTTGCCCCCAACTCATTGCAGAGCCAAATGAGTATGGACCATATGACCGGGCATTCCGTAAGAGGAATTCGACGATCGACACTCGAATGTTGCAGAAACTGTAACCGACACGGACATGTTTGATATCAAGGAGTGACGACAATGCAGAGGCTAGCAGACAAAGAATATCCTGATCACCGGCGGCAACAGCGGGATCGGGCAGGCCACAGCGCAGGAATTCTCATAGAGGGCGCGCGCGTCGTCATCTGCGGTTTGAATGAGAGGACGCTGCAGGCGACGAAGGGGATGGTTCGGCCCCCAGGTCTCGCCCTTCGCGCGGACGTCAGCAATCTCCGAGACCTCGACACGATGTTCGCCACGATCAGGCGCGAGTTCGGGCACCTGGACGGCATCTTCGTAAACGCAGGTTACAGCGAGTTCCTGTTGTTCGAAGACGTGACGGAGCAAAGCTTCGACAAGGTGATAGCCGTCAATTTCAAAGGAGTTTACTTCACGATTCAAAAGGCCTTGCCGCTACTCAGGCGAGGCTCGTCTGTCATCATCAATGCGTCCGTTGGCGCGCGCAAGGGGTGGCCGACCACCTCGACCGTCTCGACCTGCAAGGCCGCGGTCGTCCATCTCGCTCGAATCCTCAGCGCCGAACTCGTGGACCGCGGGATTCGCGTGAATACGCTAAGCCCAGGCCCGACGGACACAGCGATGTTCGGTCGCTTCCCAGGCGACGAGCAGGGCGAGGCGGTTAAGGGCGTCCTCGGAACCAACAATCCAAGCAAGCGGATCGCCGATCCGTTGGAAATCGCGAAGCTGGCAGTTTACCTCGCGTCGGACGATCTGGGTACGTCGTCGGGGCAGACTTCCTGATTCACAGGGGAGCTACGGCCATTTCGGCCGTGGGCGCCTGAGCCTCATTGCAAAGAGTCGAAGCCTTCAGGGTTCTGCGAGGGAGCATCTGGAGCCAAGTATGGCAAGCAAAAATACGGTCATCGTAACCGGAGCCTCGCAAGGCATCGGAGCGGCTGTTGTCCAAGCCTTTCTGGCTCGTGGCTATAACGTCGTTGCAACCTCGCGCAGCGTTTCCAAGGCCGGCTTCGCGAAGTTACCGAACCTCGCACTCGTCGACGGAGACATCGGCCAGGGAGGAGCATATCCCGTCCACCGTCGCACGCCGTCCGACGAAAGGTCGCGCGCGTTCCTCCGTTGATCAACGCGAGAGAGTCATGACTAGCCATAGAGTTGCCATCGTTGCCGGTGCTCGCACGCCATTCGTCAAGGCAGGCCAGGCGTTTTCATCGTCGGGGCCCCTCGCGCTCGCGACGCATGCCGTGCGCGGTCTCCGCGATCGCCGATGGCGTCGATCCCACAGGAATCGATGCCATCGCGTTCGGCGCCGTCGTCCCCGAGCGCCGCAAGCCCAATCTCGCACGGGAAATCGTATTCGAGGCGGGCCTGCCCGCCGCGATCGAAGCGCAGACGGTCTCGTCCTACTGCATCACCGGCTTGCGCACGGCTACGATCATTGCGGACGCCATCGCGCAGGGACGAATCAGCGCCGGCATCGCGGGCGGCGTGGAGTGGTTAAGCGGAGCAGACCCTGCCACGTTCCGCGAGCCGACCACGGGCCTCTTGATGGGCGAGCACATGGAAATCACGCGGAAGGAGTGGAGCGTCCCGCGGGAGCGGCAGGACGAGATCGCGCTAAGCAGCCATCGGCACGCGGTGGCCGCGCGCGAGAAGCTGGCCGCAGAGATCATCGCCGTGGACGGCGTTGCGCAGGACACGGTCCGCGGCCCGACACGTCCGCGGAGCGGCTCGCCACGCTGAAGCCGGCCTTCGAGGGCGATGGAACGCTCACTGGCGGCAACTCCTCGCCCGTTACCGACGGTGCCGCCGCAGTATTGTTGATGAGCGAGAAGCGGGCGCTGACCGAAGGCCGCCAGCCACTTGCCTTCATCGAAGCCATGGACTATGCGGCCATCGATCCGAGCGAGGGTCTGCTGATGGCACCCGCCATCACGGTGCCGCGAGTGGTTGAGCGGGCTGGCCTTCGGCTTGCGGACATCGATCTCCTCGAGATCCACGAGGCCTTTGCGGCGCAGGTGCTGGCAAACGCCGCGGCGTGGGAGCGCGGTTGGAAAGGCCCTGCGACCGGCGCGGTGGACTGGACGCGCGTCAACGTGAACGGCGGCTCGGTGGCTGTTGGTCACCCATGGTCGGCGACCGGCGGGCGGATCCTCACGACCTTAGCCTACGAAATGGCGCGCCGCAATGCGCGCTACGGGCTGATCAGTATTTGTGCCGCTGGGGCAATGGCAGGAGCGTTCCTTCTCGCTCGGCGGTAGGCCCTGGCGCAGTTGCGGCTTACAACTGGAACAAGTTTGCACCGTGAACGACTGGCGTAGCTCGTCACCGCAGTGGAACAAGACTCGTATTTCTTCAGGCCTCGGGAGAACCGATCTTTCTCTCTGTGGGCCGGACAGAGCGCCAACCTGTCGAGGTGGAGAGATCGCACGGGTTACTGGACTCGCTTGTGAGCGAAGTGTCGCAGATCGCCAGTGCTGTTCAGAATTGGAGCGCTCATCGTCAGCCCAGCGGGGGGCACGCCCAAATGACGCGTGACCCGGGTCAGCGGCACGCCGCTGACCCGGAAGGATTCATCAGGCGATTTTTTCGAGATGGCTGAGGCCCAGGGCCTCGACCACCTTCGCCTGGACCGGCGCGATATCCTCGTTGGCCTTGTCGGAGCCAAACGCCGCGCCAACGACGGTGCGGGCAGCGCGGCTGCCCTTGGACTGACCCACGAGCCTGGCCACGGCTTCCGCGACATCGTGTGGATTCGGGGCGTCCTTGCCCTCAAACCTTGACATGAAGGACTTGAACATGGCGTCGGGGATTTGGCCGACCTCGCCATAGGACTTCGTTACTCCGGTGTCGGCGGGCGTCTGGATGCCGGTGAAAAAGTTGGTCGGGTAAGCGCTCGGTTGCACCTCCACGACCTCGACGCCGAGTTGCGAGACCTCGTACCGGAGACTGTCGGTCAGCGCTTCGACGGCAAACTTGCTCGCACCATAGATTCCCAAGAAGGGGAACGTCACGCGGCCGAGGACCGAGCCGATGTTGATGATCAGGCCATCGCGCTTCTGGCGCATGGAGGGGAGCACGGCGCGGGTGACGCGAAGGAGCCCGATGACGTTCGTATCGAAGACGACCTTCGCCTGCTCCGCGGTGAAGGCTTCGGTTACGCCGGCCGACCCGATGCCGGCGTTGTTGACCAGCACGTCGATTGTGCCGGCCTCCGCGAGCACTTTCTTGACGCCCGCTTCGACAGACGCGTCGTCGCTAACGTCCAATTCCACGGTCTTGATGCCAAGCTTCCGTAGGGCCTCGGCGGCCTCTCGGTTCTTGCCCTGCGCACTCCGCATCGAGGCGTACACGGTGTGGCCAGCGTGGAACAGGGTTTCGGCCGTGTCACGGCCAAAGCCGCTGCTAGCGCCTGTGATCAGGATTGTTTTGGACATACTCGGTCTCCTTGAAGTCATTCGACACAGTGTTCCCGAACGCAAACTCGGGAAAGTTTTTGGGCTATTCTCAGTCCTCGCAACACGCCGGGTAGGTGTCGCCCCGTAATGGGCGGTGTCATCGGCGCGCATTTCGGTGTGCGATCGGTCTTCATCGCAATGAGCGCTATGACTCTGAGTCAAACCCTTCCATGCCATTGAAGGTGGGGATGCAAAGATTGCTGGGTCCCAGCGCTTCACCTTCCTGGTGGTGGTCGTAGTGATATTCGCCGACGACTCGAGACTGCCTCCATCGCCGTCGGACGGACCAACTGACTCGGACGGCCCGTCCTGTTACGCCCACGAGTTCGACCGACCATTGCGAATGCTGCTCGTCAAGTGAATCGCCGGCAATCGGCCTGTCACTGACCGAAACCGACAGCCCGCCAATTTCGGCCATCACGTGAACCGGCACAAGAAAGCCCGCCAGAAGAGATTTCAAGCGAGCTCGTCCGATCAACGGCTCTGCCGACGAGTCACTCCGTAGTTCAACATCGTCGGCGTAAAACTGGTCGACGATCGCCAGGAATTCTTCGTAGCTCGCGCTGATGTCAGCACTGACGATGGCGGAGTTCAGTTCGCGCTCGGCTCGAGCCGCGCTGTCGGCGCTCGACTTCGGGTCGAGAAGGGTACTGCTGTGCGAGTTCGTCATGGGTCGTCCTTTCATTAATTCCAGCCTCCGCCGGGTGCTCGATGAGGTCATGAGCTCCCTCCGGTCATTTAGAGGATGACCGTCATGTATCTATATTTATGACGATCATCATGTATAATGTCAAGCGGATTCAGAAGGGGAGCATCTGTGAGAGTGATGAGCAAGAGCAGGCGGCGGCTCACCGCGAGAAGAGTTTTGGACGTGGCCCTTTTCCGTGATCGGGGCTTCGATCGGATCGGTGTCGCCGACATCATGAAAAGGCCGCCTGACGCAGAGCGCTTCTACGGTCACTTCGCCTCGAAAGACGCTCGGCCGCGGGCAACGACGCCATGAACACGCGCTTGCTGATGACGCTCCGCGTGACCGTCGCGGCACCCCAGAGTATCGGCGCCGTGCCCAACGCCAGCCAATTCGCTCAATCGACGAAACCGAGAATAGTGAAGGATTTACGAGGGAAATCGAAGATGTCCGAGAGGCGGATTTCCGTTTAGCAAACCGCCGCACAGGCCGATTTCAAGACGTTTCCAACATTTTCAGTTCCGCAGGATTGACGCCCGTCGGCATTTCATCGAGGGAGCAGCAACGGCACGGCTATACTGGAAAAGCCCGTAAGTGATCGCGGCATATTGGGGGACGTATCACAATCGTCGCAATCGTCCTTCAAGCGATGCTGTAAGTTGTTGATTCTAAACGGAGAGATGCTGGAGCGGTCGATCAGGCACGCTTGGAAGGCGTGTGTAGGGGAAACTTTACCGTGGGTTCGAATCCCCCTCTCCGCCAATTTCGCTAGCATAAGGGCGAGCGACTGGTAAAAAAGGAGCTGCGCCGTACCCTCTTCGAAGTACAAGCTCCACACCGACCAGGATTTGTTCGAGAAGGCGTACAGCTACATCAGGCAGTACTGACTCAGCGACGCTCCCCTACCCTTCCCCAGTCCATGTGCGGGCCTGAAGACCGACGCTCAAGCCAATGCCCCAACGTTCAAGTGGCATTGGAATCCAACGGTCGCAATCGCCAGCCCCCCTGGCGTCGACTGCTTCCGCGCTTCGACGGAATATTCCCACGGTGGCGTATCACTCCAGGAGATGGTCATCCCCGTCTGCTCACTGCAAGATCGCCTGTCCTCGCCTGCTCCAGCGGTTGAGGCCTATACCACGATGTTTTCACACGCTTGCTCAACTGCACAACCGCGGCACGCCACGGGCGTTGAGCATCCGCACACGGAGTAGACCACGGCTCGTCGTCCACTTCGATTTTTGGCAGCAACATCGCTCGGAGGCTTCCTTGCTTCCTGCAACAACGCTACGTCAGCGTCGGTGTCCAGAAGCCGCCAAGGGTCCTAGCGTCCTCCGATGTTCCACGAGATGAGGTTTAGAGGCATGTGGCGTCCTGCGGTGAAATGGGTCAGGGGTGTAGACTCGCTCTGGTCTTCAATCACGCGGTTCATCCAACAGAGTCCTCTTTTCTCTCGCCCTCCACTTCCTCAAGGCGAGAGGGAAGCATGCGGGCCGGCTGGTCAGCCAGTGAGCGACGAGCAGATCGTCTCCACGGCTCATCTCTCGCTCCGTGAAGCTGCCGGTCTCAGGTCACAAATGATCTACCCCCGCCCTTTCCACCATCACCATACGCCATTCCTCCCCAGGGCGATGGCCGCTGGCGCGCTTCACCGTCCGGAACGTAGCTAACAAATGGCTAACGGAGCCAATGGGAGGAGGTGGTATCTGACGGTTACCCGCCTCATCTGCCACCCAAAAACAGCCAATAAAATGGGCCTAGTTGGTAGTTCTCCCCCACAGGAGGGATTCGCCTTAACGAATCCCCCCTTTCGCACCAACCCTAAAATCACTGAATCGTCGGAGGCTTGCCGGCAGGCTGCTCCCCGGACTGGGGCACAGCGCGACGCGCTCTACTGCTTCGCCGCGACATGATTTGATGGTTGTCGCCCGTACGCTCGGTCCGTGATGGAACGCGTGTCGAACAAGGCCCGCCGTTCAGGGAATCGAGACGAACTCGCTCAGGAACGACAGGGCGGACGCAGTATCCAGTCGGTACGTCTTATCCGTTGCGCGGCAGAACCGATCGCCGGTTACTGTAATCGAGACGATCGTCGTCGTCTCGCTGGAGCGGCGCCGAGAAAATGCGGTCCGCCGGAGTCTCCGAAGCAGGTGCCGCCGTTGCCCGTCGACGGATTCATCGACAGCTCGAGCCAAGCGTCGTCAAATCGAACGATTCGCTATCGTCAGTCGCGTCCGCGATCCCAGGGCGCTGATTACGTCTGACGGAACGGCCATTGTAGTTCTGCACCAGTCCGCCCTGACGTTCTGCGCCCGCTGTGCGAGGGTCGCGCCAGCGCCCACCGGGTAGTCGCCGCGGCCGTTCACCAGCGTGTCACGGACCTCGATCGACTTCCGGGACTCATGGGGGCTCGCCCTGAGGGTCACCTCCACGGTCACTTATCCCCGATGAGCACTGACGCCTTCAGCTAATGCCCGCGACCACCGACCGGTCGCAGCAGCTGGCTGATGATCCAGTTCGAGATCGCCTGCCCCTGCCGGCGGCCGACCGCATCCCCAGCCCGGAAATGGATCCCCTGGTAAATGCGCGCGTCCACGATATCCGTGGCGGCGTCCGAGAAACGCGAGTAAGGCCGTTCGTTGTCCGGAGCCGCAATAGTGAGGCTCGTCATCGTGAAATCGACCTATCCGTGCCGAAGAAGTTCTTCAGCATCTCGCTCGCCGCGCCGCCCAGACTATTGGCGCCGGACGTGTATTCGGGGTAGTTCGGCGTGGCGAGGAGCGGACTCCATGCCGGATCCGGCTCGGTCAGCGGATTGCCATCGTCGTTGCGAATCGCCGTAATCGGCCGCCAGAAGTTCCAGGCAATCTTGCTGTCCCAGGCGGTTATCATCGCGTCGGCCATGGCAATGCTGACGAGTGCGAACATTCGCGCGCTGTCGCCGAGCTCGAGTGACTCACTGGCGGCCAGGCCTTGCAATGCGCGGTTCCAATACGCGACCGCATTATCGGCAAAGAACCGGCCGATGTTCGTCTGCTCCTGTGTGCGCGAGCTTCCCGGGTCCGCTTTGCCCAGCGCCTTGACCTCGTTGTAGTCCTTCACGTATGCGCCGCTGTGCAGAAAAGGCGGATGCGGCGCGGCGCGGAATTCGTCGGGATTCTTGATCGCGAACGGCGTAAACGTGGCGATGAATTCCGCGACCAGCGGAATCGGAGCGCCCAACGGTGTGAAGGACGTCGGACGCCATTGGCCCGGACCGGTGCCGCCGACGAAGGTGTCTGGTTTCGCGCGCTGGATGTTATCAGCGGACAGCCGCACCAGGACGCACGCGGCGGCCTGCTCGCCAACCGCGGCGCCGGCGGTGCCGTACTTGGCGACAGATGCGGCGTACGCCAAGTCGAGCGTAGCGGTCTGCGCCGGGAACAGTGCGACCAGCACCGCATGCGCGGCTCTGGCCGCAGCAGCGCTCGGCGATCCTGTCGCACCCGGTATCGAACCGCAATAAGGCTCGAATCTGCCCTCGAATGCCTGCACCGCGTCGTACATCGCGACGTTCACGAGCGCAACGTCGAACTGCCCCGACGGTCCCCGCCGTGCGCCGGCAGCGACGGCCGCCAGCGTCGTGGCATTCCACTCGGTAATGACATCAGCTGCCGCGGTACTCGCGCAAACGAGCACCGCGCAAATGAAGAGACCCAGGGTCCTCATAGAGCCCTCCTAGGCTGTTTTCATGATGAATGGCACACTACTCCCGGACATTTCAGTGCGTCGAATGCCGTCCTCGCAAAGTCAACGTTGGCCCTTCTCGGTTTCGCAATGCTGGACCTCCGCTCTCGTGAGCTGGTCGCCGGCCCCGTGCCTACGGATACCCGCAGGCAGCGTCTCTGGACCTGCTCAACGGGTCAACGGTGAGGCATTCGGCAGCACATGCCGGTGTCAGCTCTGTTGGTGATAAACGGTGGGAAGGATGCAAAGCGGACAGTCACCGTTGTGCGCTTTGACAACTGGGCGACTTACGTTAGGGAGTAAACCGACAGAACTGTAAGTTCCGCGGTTTCGCATCTTGAGTTCGGCCTGGGGTCCGACAGTGGCTGGCTAATCCCTGTGTCCAGGGCAAGCGCGAACAAACCCGCGAGCTGTGGTCCTGCGTCGTCGGCTGCGGCCAGAAATGAAAGAGAAAACCTTCGCCAAGGGCTCTATTAGCCTACGGCGACCCATTCCGCTTCGACATCCACGAACTCATCCGACGCACTCAGCCAGGCAGGCACGCAGGCGCCATTCACTTCTCCCAGACTACGCCGCAAGGCCTCGTTGTACGCATCCGCATATAGGGTCGAGCATACGATCGCCTGAGTGGTGGGATGCTGTTTCTCGCTGCTATAGAACCCCTGCTTCCGTACCGCAACGTTGTACCAAATTTGAGCAATCAATCCGAAGCTGTATGGCTGCGTCAATCGACTCATCGCACGCACACAAAGGCGCCAACCGGTGGCGTCGGTTGGTACGTACTTGGACCGGCGAAACCTGAGGATGTTCTTGCCATCGCAATATTCATCGAGGCTCGTCAGCCTGACGTTTCCCCCGGAAGCGAGTCCGTCGAACGTAGCTTCGACAACACTCTGATCGTCCCCCAGATACATCGCGGCATGAGTCCAACGACCGTCTTGAGTCGCATAACCGCCTTCCGCCTGAACCTCGGCGATTAATTGCGATATCCGGTCCGGTTCTTGTTCGCGTGACAGCAGCAAGTCTCCAGGTCGGAGATTCGAGGTGCCCACAAGCTTTCCGAAAGTCCTGGTGCCTCGGGGGAGCGCCCGACGCGCAGCGCTAGATGATGCCGCCTTACGATCGGGGTGAAGTTCAAACTGCGAAGTTGATGGGGACGGCTGCTGACGTACTACCGGTAGTGGTTCGCTTGCGGTCACGCTCTCCTTGGCTTCGAACTCATCGTGGTGAACCGTCGCGGCGCTCTTATGCTCGGGGCGGACGTGTTTCAAGGAAACGATCTCAACCCGAGTGACCGTGCCTGACTCTGGCTGCCACCAGAGTTTGACCTCACGCCCCTCCGTAATACCCAATTCCTGGAGGGACTCGCCCGCATAACCTGCAATCGCCTCTGGAACGAATGCCAGAGTCCGCTGCTCATCAGGAGCTGTCACGTATCCGAGCGCGTCACTTGCTACGCGCACGATGACGCCGTCCGATGCAACGATGTTCGGCGCGGCTGCAGTGGACATGGAAGAGGGTGGAATTCTACACAACTCTCTACGCGAAACAACATCGCAGATTGATCATCAGCTCAGCAGCGTCGCAGTCGAGATTGGCTTGCGCGGCAGACCACTGTCGCCCCCTCGTAACGCCTTTGCCTGTGAGAAGCAGTTGATACGTCGTCGATGCGAACAGCAATATCCTTGAACTACGCGAGAGTGGCGGAACTGGCAGACGCACCAGCTTGAGGGACGGGCGCTCCCACGGTTGCGGGCCCCTGCGCGACTAGAACGGCCGCGGCCAGATCACCGGTCGCGTTGAGCACCGTCGCGAAGATGTCTGGAAGAGCGTCGACGGCAATCAGAATGCCGATACCTTCGAGCGGCAGGCCGATCGACAGGAACATCGGCGCCAGCATCAGGAACGCCCCGCGGGGCACACCCGGTCCGGCGAATGAGAGGAAGACGATCGTCAAGGCAATCGTCAGGTAGGCCATGGGTCCGAGCGGGACCTGATAGAACCAGGCGATGAAGAGCGCGCCGAACGTCCACGACACCGGCGCGGCGAACTTGAAGACCGAGACGGCCAGCGGCAGCACGAATCCGGTGACGTCCTTGGGAAGCTGCAACTCGTCTTCGGCGCCGCGCACCAGCGCCGGCAGCGACGCGATGGACGAGCTCGACGAGAACGCGATCGTCTGTGCGGGCAGCGCCGCGCGCGCGAACGCCCGCATCGGCAGGCGCGCCGCGATCGCGAGCGTCGGGTACAACAACAGCACGAACACGATACAGGCAATCGAGTAGGCCGCTATATAGAAGCCCATCGCACCCACGAACCCCGCGCCGCCATGCGCGCCGAGGCTCAGCATCAACACGAAGACTCCCGCCGGCGCCAGCCAAATGATCCAGCCGACGAGCACCAGCATCGCATCGCCCAGTCCCTGGAAGAACCGCAGCACCACCTCCCGTGATTCCGACGGAACGCGCGTCAACGCCATCGCGAACGCCAACGTGAACACGACGAGCGGCAGCATCTCGCCATTGGCAGCCGCGGCAATGGGATTCGTGGGAATCAACGACTGGACCCAGTTCCAGAATCCGACCGGATTGGGACCGGCGGAGAGCGACGCCGCGGCCTCGGCAGCGCCTGGCGGAAGCCCCGGACGCACGGTCACGAGGCGCGACAGCCAGGAGAAGGCGGCGATTCCCAGCGGAATCGCCAGAATTGTGGCGCCGGCGAGCATCGCGAGGAACACCAGCAGCGTGCGTCCGCCGATGCGGCTGATCGCACCGACGTTCGACGTCGATGCGACACCGGTGATCACCAGCGACACCACCAACGGGATGATCGTCATGCGAATCGCGTTCACCCACAACGTGCCGGCAGGGGCGACGGCGTCTACCACGCGCACGAGCGTGCTGTTGTGGCTGGCGGCAATCGCGAGGCCGAGAACCAGCCCTGCGCCAAGGCCGACGAGAACTCGTCTGCTCTCTTTCATCAGCGTGCCTGCGCCGACTTCACGCGCTCCCGGACGACTCGCCAGCGCCGGTTCCGACGCCGCGCCTTTGTGACGATCAATGGGGTTCTCCTCAGCATCTGCCTGTCGAGTGAGTTAGACGCCAGAATCTATCACGCACGGATGAGCCAGTAGCGGAAATCCTCCCAGATTTGGGCGGTCTCCCCCCTTGCTCACTCGAACTTGATGGTCTTTTTCTGAACCGGAGCCGCACCGTGCGAGGCACGGGCATGATCCGTCGTCATCTCGCGGCGGGACGTTCTCAGGCATTCGTGAGCGACTTCCACTGCCTCAGCCGCTCTGCGATCAACTCGGCGCGTTTCCGATCGTCGCCGCCGTCCAGGATGCTCAAGTCCTGAGGATCGGCGCGCAAGTAAACACCGGACGTCCGCGCGTTGACGTTCGTCTGAGCGTCCGAATGAGTTGTCCAGTACCCGGCCGCGCGATCGGCGGACTCCAGCAGGATTTCTCCCGTCCCGTCCAGCTGTGGTGCGTTAGGATCCCGAGGCCGTTCCCCCTTCCAATAATAGAAGACGCCCGAAGGCTGCTTCCTCTCCTTCGTCGCTTCGCACCTGTATCTCGCTGATAGCCTGCCGTCCTCTTGCCATGAGCGGCCAGCGACGTCAAGCGCACCGTCGCGGTCGCGCGAGATCCGCAAGAGGCTCACGGCGGAAGGTTCCTGGATGCTGCGCTCCGTCAGTGAAAACTGCCACCACAGGCCTTCGATGCGGGCGACACGGCCCTCACTCTCGATCGCGTTCCGGAGCTTCTGGTTGATGACTCTCATCTCGGTAGCGCTCTTCGCGTCGTCGTACCGTACAGACGTGAGGCCGAGGAGATCGCTCGGAAGTTTCGCGCCGTTCGCATGAAGGATGAAGGTTCGGCGCATTCCCAGGGTTCCACCGAAAAGGCCGGCTTCGAAGACGACGTTGTCTCGCGGAGAAGCCTGGCCGGATTCCGTGGGAGGAGATGCGGACGTACTTTTGGTCGTCCAGTCGTCGCGAGCGAACGCGAACGCGGCGAAGTCGACTTCATGCGCGAGCTGGACGAGGCGCTCAAGGGTGGTGGTCCCAGGATTGAACGATGTCGTCCAAGGTTCTACGTGCGCGACGTCTTCGAGACCGCGTGTCAGCCCCTGTATCAGCTTCTCCTGTTTTCCTGACGAGCCCAGGAAGATGCGCGGCTTGATCATCCGTCCTCCCGAGAGCGGGCCGGTGCGGCGCCCGTGGTGGTTACCGATGCGCCCCAACGATGCTGAGACCCGCAGGGCTCGCTCGACCACAGCTCAGTGATAGATACCGTCTGCGATTTTAGCTTACAGGATAATCCTGGGAAGCTCCGCGCCCTCGAAAGATCAACCAATGACGTCACATGACGAGATCGTAGCGGCCCGTGAAGCACTTCTCCGGCGGACGGTGGCGTACTTCGCCGAGCAACCTGATGTAGTCGGCATGTTCCTGGCTGGTTCGCTTCCGGCCGGGAGCGCCGACGCGTATCGGACATCGATCTCCGCGTGATCGCTACTCCCGAGGGCCAGGCCCGGTTGGTCGCCCAACGTCTCGTGGCGCCAGGCCATTGGGGTGACCTGCTCTTCAACGAATGGCTGGACGGGACACAGCACTGCGTCTCGCACTTCCGTCCTTTTTTGAAGATCGACGTCTTCTACTGGAACACCACCATGTTCCAGCCTTCTCCCTGGTTCAAGTTCCCCGCCGCGATCCTCCTCGATCGTACGGGCATCATCGAACAGGTTCTGAGTCGGTCGGCGGAGCTCCCGTTTCCAGCGGTCTCCGAGACGGAAGTCAGCCGCGTGCTGAGCAAGGCGCTCGCCGCGGCGCACGAAGTGGTACGTCGAGCGCGTCGTGGCGAACTGGTCTTCGCGCAGTCGCTGCTCGAAGAACTTCGCTGGTACATGATTCGGCTGGACGAGTGGCTGGTGGGGTTCGATCGGACGACGCCGTCAGACCACAAAGTCGATGATCGAATGAGCCCGCTGCTGTCTTCAGCGCTCCGGGCGTCGTATGCGCCGCTCGACGCCGAAGCGCTCGACGAGGCCGTGGTCGCGCTTGGCGAGGTCCTCCTGCAGCAGATTCCTGATCTGCATGGCGCGTTCGCACTGGGACGCTCGCTGGAGAACGACCTGCATGCCGCAAGGATCGTCACGACACGACAGATCGCGTAGCGCCGTGCGGCATCAGTGAGGGTCGAGGCCCGGTTGACGCCAGGGCAACCCTAGGGGTACGCTCAAGGAGCTTTCCTGAGCCCTGCCGCTCGCGCCCATCCTGGCGCCACTCCAGCCTCACCAAAGCCATCGTGAGGTGTCATGCTCAAGCTTGTTTCGTCCGGATCCAGTGTCGGCCGACGCGAACCACGGCGGCAGTACGCCGGTGGCCGCCTGGCTCTGCTGCAACACATCGAAGCCCAGCGTGCATCGGGTGAGGCCACGCAACGAACTGTCGCGCGCGCACGGCACACGATCGTCGAGGAACATCGCCGGGCTGACGTGACGTTAGCCGCGCGCCTCGAGGAAATTCATGCGCGCCTGCTCGCCTTGTCCGCGGCAGTCGAGATGGAGATGGATCGGCTCGAAATCGTGTCCGCTGACATCCAGCGCTTATCGGCACCGCAGATTCCGAGTGAGGCCGACGTCGCTGTCAGGAGAGATCATGGACAGCACGGCCTTCCCGACGAAACCGATTGACGTCGTTGCGCTGACGACGGTCGAATTCACGTTCGACGTCGATGGGAACGATGGCCCATCGCTCGACGTCGTGTGCGCGAGGTTCGTCGATGACGCCAATCGAGCCCTCGTGTGGTTGATCCGGTTTCGGGCGCTCAGGGAGTGGCTCGCGCGAGCGGATATGGCGGCCTGGCAGCACGATGGATTGCGCACGCCCGGTGACATCAGCGAAGTAGCTGCGCGTTTCGAGCTGAACGATCAGTGGGAGTTCGATCCGGCCAGATTCTGTTCGGCTGTCGATGCCGTCGTGTCAGAACGCACGGGAACGG
Source organism: uncultured Acidobacteriota bacterium (assembly GCA_963784195.1). GTDB lineage: Bacteria > Acidobacteriota > Vicinamibacteria > Vicinamibacterales > 2-12-FULL-66-21 > CAVQAH01. Next base: position 16,083 of record CAWARA010000021.1, read on the forward strand.
CTCGAAGCTGACGGTGACGTCACGTCACCTGGGGAAACATTGAGATGCGGCTGCGCAGGCGGCACCAGGCTCCGCTTGCGCAGCACGCACGAGCCGTCTACCAGCGCTCGGAACGACGACCCCGGCCGCCGCCGCCGCCGGACTCGGATTTCGGACGGGCCTCGTTGACGGTCAGCTGCCGCCCGCCGAGGCTGTAATCGGCCAGTTGACGAATGGCGGCCTGTGCCTCTTCGTCGGTGGACATTTCGACGAAGGCAAAACCACGCGCGCGACCCGTCGCGTTATCCCGCACCACGTTGACGCTCTCGACGGTTCCGGCCGCTGCAAACAGCGTCTGGAGGTCCTGGTCACTGGTCTCGTACGGGAGGTTGCCGACGTAAAGCTTTCTAGCCATGTAAGTACTCGCTTCCGCTCCACTCAGGAGCATTGACATTGACGTTTGGATCCGAATGGACCCGAGATGGATTCGGCTGGTGCTAGGCGATCACGTCGGAAGGAGAAGCGAGACTGAAGACTCGATTCCGCTCTGGGCGCGGCTGCTGCAGAAGGCTGTCTTCCACCTGAGGACGCATCATACCACGTCTCGGCGGAGACGCCGGGAGGTGAAGCTCGAGCGCAACTCGGCGCAGGCTAGACCGCGACCCAGGTCTCCACTTTGGCCAGGTTGACGGCGATGCTGCATTCGCCCAGCCGGGCACACACGTAGATCGTGGAGCCCAGCGTTTTCTCGCCCAGCCGACGCCGCAGCTTCGTTTGCGGCTGATGACAGACGGGGCACTGATGAACGGGTGGCGGCACGTCTGTGCGCTTCAACTGGCTCATGATCTCCTCCCTGGTGTGGTGGGGGGTGAACCCCTCAGTGAACGGTCGGACTCTCACCGCGGTCGAGCGCGGCCTGCAGCGCATCGATGGCGACTTCAAGCGTGACGATCCGGTCGTTCTCGCGAAGCCGCGATATCGGCTTGCCGACGGGGACGTCATCCCCTCGCCGGTGCTGTATCTCCAGTGCGCTCGCGAGCTCGAGCTCGAGGGAGTCCAGGAAACTCAACAAGAACGGATCGACTTGCCACGTCATTGCGTCCGCCGCTCTAAGCGTGCCCCACAATACCGGCCTCTGGTTCAGCAACGAGCCGCGCGACGGTCGATGTGTCAGGTGCCTTTGTGTACGCGACCTTCACGATCACGGTGAACGCCAGAAGAACGGTCGCTACCGCGGCGTAGCCGGCCTGACCGATCGTGCCCGGCACAGAGAAGAGAGCGGCCACGCTCAAACAGGTGAGAAGAAGTGCTACGCCCTGAATCGATCCGGAGCGGGTGTGCATCTGGAGCCCTCGTCGCACCGTGCCGACTCTAGGTTGGAAGAACGGATTCCCTGCCAACCACTTTGATGAGGCTGGCGGTCGGTGCAGACCGTGAGGCTCAGGAAAGGACCATCAGCATATCGTACTCTCGGGATTCCCGATAACGGCGCGCCGGTCAGTCCGGCCGGACAAGACGTGAGGCGTGATCGCCGATCACGTCAGGCAACGTGGACGCGCCAGATCGTGCCGAGGCAGATCGTCGAAGCCACTCAGTCACCTTGCCGACGCAGGGCGGAAGCGGATCGCACGCCAGCAGGTACAGGATCACGGTCGTGAGGACGATCAGCGAGTACGTCAGAGCGGCGATGTGCAGGCCAAGCGCGGTATAGACGAAGAGGATCGGATAGCTGAGGACGATGCACAGCGTGAGGAAGGACGTGCGCAGCACTGCATCGCGAACCCGCCGCGGATTTCTGAAGCCCTTCGAGACACGGCGGTAGACCGCATTCTCGTACATTTCGATGGGCACCTTGAACACCGTCTGGCTCAGCACGTAGAGCAGACCACCGCAGAAGAGGCCGACCAGCAGCCGCAGCGGAAGGCCGGCCGTCCACGAATACAGGACCGCCCACACCACGTAGACAAGAATGCTGAGATTGGTGAGCTGGACAGCGAGCCACACGTTCGTCCTGCCCGTCAGCATCTGGAATTGCTGACAGACGCGTTCGGTCAGATTCAAGACGACCGAATCGATGTAGCTCATCCTCCCGGAACAGGCCGGGTCTGCCTCCAGACGTACAGACACCGTTCGACTGGAAAAGGTTTCATCGCGAGCGCTCAGGACTGCCTCAGCTTAAATGCGTCGCACGTCGCCATACGGATTACTGAGAAGCGGCCCGAACGATGTCGGGCGGGAACGTAATCCCGAGCGCCTTGGCCACCTCCTGGTTCAGCACCAGCTTCTTGACCGCGACTTCCTCGAATGGGATGTTGCGCGGCTGCTCGCCGCGCAGTACACGCGCGAGGATCTGCGACGCGGCTTTGCCGGTTTCATACCAGCCGATACCGACGGCGATTAGCGCGCCCCGCTGCACGAACTCCGGGTCGTTGATGATGAGGGGAAGCTTCGCGTCGCGCGCCGCTTTCACGATCGCGTCGAAGCCCTGAAGCGCCGTATTGTCTCCTGTCACCCACAGGGCCTGCACGCCGCGGTGGGTCAGCACCTGCGCCGCCTGCCAAATCTCGTTTGTCCCGGTGATGGCAATCTCCTGCAGCCGGATGCCGCGCTGCTCGAAGATGCCGCGCGCCACGCCCACCACCTTGACCGAGTTGGCTTCGGAGCTGTTGTAGAGCGTTCCGACCGCGCGGACGCCGGGCACGAGCCGCTGGATCATATCGACCGTGTCCTGGACCGGCGGGAACGAACCGACACCCGTGACGTGCGGCAGGTGATCCGTCCGGCTCTTGCCGGCGCCGGCCGCAATCGGGTCGTACACGTAGGTGAACACGACCGGCTTGGACCGGGACATGGCCGCCGCGGCAGTGAGCACCGGCGTCGTCATGGCGACGATCACGTCGACGTCGGAACCGTCGTAGTTCTGAATCAGCAGCGGGATGTTGACGATCTCCGCCTGGGCGTGCGACCGGCGGACCTCCAGGTTGACCCGCTCCTCGATGCCCTGCTCCTTCAGGCCGTCGAAGAGGCCCTTCATGCAATTGTCGGCACCTTCTTCCGGCGCGAAAAAGACAAGGCCGATCTTGTGTTCCATCACGGGGCCGCTCGAGGTGTCTCCGCACGCGGCGAGCGAGCCGGCCATCAGAAAAGCGAAAGCAGTATTCCGTGTCGCACGCGTGTTCATAGGACCACCTCACGTGTGGCGCATGTCGGTAATGAGTGCAACGGTCATCGAACTATCCGCACCTGCGATCTGCGGGACGCCTCAGGTCGATGGCCTACCACTGCCCTGTGCAGGTCCCTCCATTCCGGTCGCTGTTGCGGCCGTTCGGACAGAGGGTGTTGATCCAGACAACGTTGGTGAGCGTGGCCGTCGAGAGGCCCGTGGCTCCCATGAGGTTGCTGTCGCTGAAACTGGCACCGGTGAGATTGGCGCCGGTGAAGTTGACGTTCCTGAAGTTGCCGTCAGTCAAATTCGCGCCGGTCAGGACCGCGTTCGTCAAATTCGCACCCATGAAATTGGCGCCCGCCAGACTTGCGCCTTCGAGCGACACACCGACGAGCCATGCATTCCTGAGATTGGCGCCGGTCAGGTTGAACGCGCCGGTGGGCAGCCTGGGGAAGGCATTGAGATCGGTGTTGACGTCGTGGGTCAGCGGTGTGCTGGTGCTGGTCGTGAAGTCACCGTTGCCGTCATACCTCGCAGTAATCGCGTGACGTCCGAGGGCCAGGCCGCTGGTGCTGAACGTGGCCCGCACGTTGCCGTTCACGACGCTGAGTTGGCCGGTCCCGAGACTTGTCGCGCCATCCAGGAACGTGACCGTGCCCGCTGGCGATCCGGCGCCCGGCGCGGTGACGGCGATTGCGGCCGTGAAGGTCACCGACTGACCCTTGATTGAGGTGCTTGCCGGCGTGCTGACGGTCGTGGCCGTGGCCGCCCTGTTCACCGTCGACGCCGCCGCCGCGGCCGTGCTGCTGCCGTTGAAGTTGGTGTCGCCGCTGTAGGCCGCCGTTACGCTGTGGCTTCCGACCGTCAAGGCCGAGGTGGTGCACGTGGCGGTGTTGGTGGCCGCGTTCACCGGCAGCCCCGCGCAGCCGGCGATCGTCGCGGTGCCATCCTTGAAGTCGACCGTGCCACCGGGATTGGTAGCGCCCGCGCTCGTGATGCCTACGGTGGCGGTGAAGGCGACCGGCTGGCCCTTGACCGCCGCGGCGGGCGCGGCGATCAGCGCGAGGGTCGTCCCCGCTTTCTCGATCTTCAGCGTGCCGCCCGCGTAGTTGAAGGTGTAGTTGGGATCCACCGCGCCTGTGCAGCTGGTCGAATAGCTTCCCGCGGCGCCGCCACTCGGCGCGGCGGAACAGGTCGGTTGCGTGTCGAGGGAGGCCGCGCTCTCGCTGCCAGCGAAGGCGCTGTAGCTTGGTGTGATCGGCGGCACCGCGGCGCCGTACGTGATCGTGCTGCTGGAGGCCGTGATCGTCAGCGGCACGCGGTTGATGGTGAAGCTTTGCGTGACGGCTGCGGCCGGATCGTAATTCCCGCTACCCGCCTGGTTTGCCGTGATGGTGCACGTGCCGGCCTGGAGGAGCGACACGGTCGTGCCACCGCTCGCGCCACTGGAGAGGGCGCAGACGGCTTGACTCCCCGTGACGGCAAACGTCACCGGCTGGCCCGAGTCGCCGCCAGTCGCCGAGATACCGAAGGCCGCGTCGCCGAAGGTATGCGCGGCCATTGCCGGGAAGTTGATGGACTGGGCGAGACCCTTGATCGTCACGACAAACGGTTCGCTCTTCGAGCCGCCCATCGGATCGTTGACCGTGACCGCGCCGTAGTAGCTCCCGGGGCTGAGCGTAGGTATGTGAACCGTCGAAGGTGTAACTGCCGCTGCTTCTGCCCAACTGCAGCGGGTCTGGCTGACCCACGACGATGACGTGGAAGCAAACCCCGAGGTCGGGAGGGCTGATGCACTGGGAGTCGACGGCCCCGTCGCCCCAATTAATCGTAAGCCGGTTGTAGGTGCCTGTACCGACGTCGCCGAAGCTGCCGCTCATCGTCGCGGATTCTCCCAGGGTCCTGGTTCGCGGGTTACAGGAGAAGAACGGAATCCCGGCGGGGTCCAAGATGCATTCGCCATCGACCCCCAGCGTGGGCGGTACGTTTTCGACGGTCACAGGAAATTCTTTGCTGCCCTTGATGCCACGGGAGTCGATCGCCGTGAGCTCGACCAGGAATGTGCCGGCCAGTGTCCACGAATGCGTGATTGACTCTCCCGAGACCGGGGCCCCGTAGGAAGGAACGAGTTGAATGGTGCCGTTCGGATCGGGCCCCATGCACCCGCCGGTGCCGAAGTTGCACCCCCCGTTCTGGAAGCGCCACTGGTAGGTGAGCGGCCCTACGGCGTCGGTGAACGAAAACCCGTTCGCGCTGAATGACTGCGGGCTGCCCTCCGCGGGTTTGATCGGCGAGAACTTTGCCTCGCCGGTCGCTACAGAAGGGCCTCTCACCTTCGCCGAGTAATTCTTCCCGTCGCTGCCAAGGTACTCGAGGGCGTCGCCGGCGCCGCATGTACCGTCGCCAATACACGTCTCGGGGTCGAGCGTGTTGCTGGCGCCGCGACTGAAGGTCACGAACTTGTAGCCGGCCGTCGGGGTGCCCAGCAGCCAGGCGTTCTGCGTCTTGCCCTCCCAGTCGGTGTATTCAAGGCGCAGTCTTTGAGTGGTTGTTCCACTCGCTTGGGTGATGAACCAGTTCTTGCTCAGCCGCGCCGTGGTTGCCGCTCCCGTCGCCCCATCCCTATAGCCGATCGTGGGCAACAGCGTGATTGTAGTACCCCCCTGCTCCCCGACGAGGAACTGGGCGTCGGTCGCAGTGGCCGGTGGGATAGCACTGGGATTCAAACACGGAGCACCGACGTAGGTGAGTATACCTGCGGTGACCGTGATGCCTGGCGGGAGGCCTGGGTTCGCATTGTCGCACGCCCGGAAGTCCGGTTCGGGCAGCGTGGCGGCGACGAAGATGGCGAAGAAGGTCGTTGCGCCGTCGGTTGTGTTCGTCAGCTTTTTCGCATCAGGGGTCGTCGTGCGGGCGTCGTTGATGAGCTCCGCCAACTGGCCGGGCAGTTCGCTGGCGCTGATCACCGAGATTCCGACCATGACGGCGATCACGATCGCAATTATCACGATGGTGGCCACGCCCAGCAGAATTCCCGCGGCACCGAGGGTGGCCGTAAACGGGAATACCGCGTTACCGATCACGGCGACTTCAGTGCCGGTAGCGGCGGCGGCGGCGGCGATGCTGGCGACCGTTGAGCCTACGAGGACCCCACTAAGCGCGCCGGCGCCGACACCGGCGGCGACGCTCACAGCCAAGCCAAAGGCCGCTGCGGCGTTGTGGGCCGCCCGCGAGAACTGAGCGGAGTTCAAAAACGCATAGCTCGCGCTCGCCTGACCGTACTTGACGAACTGATCGTAGCTCGGCGTGGGTGGATTGCAGTCCAGGCCGAAGTTAGCGCCCCTGCACGAGAGGCCGCTGCTCAGACAGATAGGGTGGTTGGCGGCGCTGTAATCCGAGCTATAAGGCGTGGGAGGTGTGTAGTTGCAGAACGCGTCGAATTGCGGATTGTCGTTGAGGAAGTTCCGGAGCTGATCCTCGGTGGGACTGCTCCTCAGCAGCGTCTCGTAGGCGCTCATATTGAGGCCCGCCCACCTCACATATTCGCGACCGGCATTTTCCGCTGACGTGATCGCCTTTTGCTTCATGATCCCGCTCAGCCAGTCGACCGCATTCTGCTGGTGCGTGGTTCGATTGCCGGAGAGGATGGCCTCCGTCAGCAGCAAGTACAACTCGGCCAGCGCCTCATTGCGCCCCCACGTCTGCACCGCGATGCTGTCGGCATCGGTGAGACCGTGATCTTTGATGACGTTGGCGACAGCCTTTTTTTCGAGTTCTCGCAAGGACGTCCTCTGCGCCGGACTGGCAAAGAAGATCTGCTGGTCCAGATTCAGAAGCGGGGGAGGTGCCCAGGGCTCGCACTTTTCCTCGTTGTACGAACAAACTTGAATGAGGTTCGGGTCAAATTGTTGCGCGTCGGAGCTGGCCGTGGACCGGCTCTCGTCGTGCACTGAAGCGGCTGTGGCGACGGCGGCGCGCACGGGCTCGCCGAGCGCAACAAGGACCGCGAGCAGGTATACCAGCCTCGCGGACAGGATGTGAGTCGCGAGCCATGTCATCAGCCCAGTGGATCGGGTCGGTTGCAGGTTGCGTTTCATGGTCTTCACCCTGTGTCGTTCTGTTACTCATTCGATTGGAGCCGCCGCCGCACCTCCAGCAGATCGTCCTTGAGCAGGTAGCCGCATGCGCCCGCCTGCTTTGCCGCCGCGCGCCAGTGCTGATCGTCGTACTCGGTGACAATGAGGATTCGCGCTTCGGGCCAGGCCGCCCGAATTCGCCGTGTCGCCTCGATCCCGCCGAGCCGCGACATCCGCAGGTCCATCAGCGTCCAGTCCGGCTGCTCCACGGCGTACGCGGCCACCGCCTGGTCGCCATCGGCACACTCGACGATGGCGTCCGCAAGGTCTGACAAGAGCTGCTTCAGCAACTGGCACATGTGCGGGTTGTCGTCGACAATCATCAGCTTCATCAAAACAGTCATTCGTTCAATCAGTCGGGTTCGTGGCTCCGTGCCACACAGCGCAGTGTCGGCGAGTCACCAGGCCGAGCCAATGGAGGGGTCTGCCGTATTTGGATTCGTAGGTCTGCGAATTCAGGTGGGTAGTTGTACGGATGCTAATGAATTGACGAGTGCGCGTTCCGATCGTGTGATACCGCAGGCGGGAGTTTGTTCAGTCGTTTGAATGACAGGACGCCGTTCTGTCCAAATGCTGTGTTGAGTCGTGTCTCCGACTGGCTGATTCCTGGATCGAGGCCGACGAGCGCTATCTCGAGCAAAGAAGTATCTGTGCGAAGAAATTTCTCGATCAGTTCCTTGGCTCGTTTCAGCGTGCCGGACCTGAAAGAACTCTGCAGCACGAGCTCCTTCAGCGAGTTCCTCCTGGCGCTCTCCTGCAGGATCCTGGCGACGAGGGCGGGCCTGATCGCAGGAGTCCTGAGGGTGAAGCTCTGGAGTGTGCCTTCGAGTAGGAGCCTGCAGAGGGCCAGGTCTTCACCCGCAGTCTTGATTGGGCCAAGAACGAGCTGCAATGCAGGCATCCTGCAAGCAAAGAGTTCCCTGATGTTTGGGGGGATGGAATCATGCAATCTTCTCAGCTGCTTGCCGCTCGGAGGAGTCAGGCATCTCCGGAGTTCCGAAGTCGGAACACTAGTGGCGCTGAAGAGGAAGAGATTGGCGACCGTGGCAGGCACATCCTGAACATACGGAGCGTACGTGCGCGAGAGGATGAGGCTCTCAGGGATGTCGCTGAGAGGATACGCCCGCTATCACGGCTTCAAACGCGGGTCCAATCCTTCGGCGTTCCTGAGTGCTCTCGGCTGTATATCCAGCGTATAGATAGGAATTACTCCTCGCTTGGAACAGTTGCAGCAGCGTTGTGATCTGTGCGGATGTGAATCCATTCTGCGATGCATTCAGATGCTGGACTTCCAGGCCGTTACTCAACGCTGAGAGAAGTGCCGCTCTCCCTTCCCGTCCCAGGTGGTTGTGCTCCAGGCTCAGCGCTTTGAGCCTGGTGCCGGCGTCCGACATGGCGGCAAAGAAGCGAGCCCACCCTCGTGGTCCTGCTTTTATCTCGGCGAGATTCAATTCCATCGGCGCATAGCCGCGTTGCTGTCGCTTGATGAGACTACTGCCGAGCGATGCAAGGAAGTCGTTCTCGAGAGGATTGTTGCCCACATTGAACCGCGTGAGCGCCGCATTCTCCAAAAGGGCGAGCACGCGTGTGCCGGTGAGCTTGTTCGTGGCAAGAGAGAGAGATTTCAACGGAGCATCCTCGAGCGCCGATACGATGCCTCTGATGCCTGCTTCAGTGATGCCGTTCTGGTCCAGGTACAGGGTGTGGGTCGCGCTGGACGCATTGCCGATCGCTCTGCATATGGCCTCGGCTCCCGTGTCTGCAACGCCGGTCGAGAGGATGTCCAGACAGCCGACGGTGTTCAAGCGCTTCCACTGCGCCAACGCCAGGCCTCCCTTGATGCCCAGCGGGTTCCTGCAGAGATCAAGTTCCCGAGTGCAACCGAGGCGAGGAAGCAGGCTCGCGAGCTGCGCGGCATTGATTCCACAGAAATCCAGCCATAACCGTTCGGCGCTGATTTTTTGACCGGCGCTGAGGTGCAGTGAGCCGCCTGAAGCGAATCGTAGAGACAATGTCTTCCTGCACGGCAAGCGCAGGCATTTGTTGACGGCAGATCGCGACAGGAATGAGCCGCGTTCGAATTGCACGTCATGCAGCTCTTTCCACCTTCTCAGAAAATCACACAGGAGGTTGAACGACTCGTCGTCCCGAAGCATGACGCCTGGGAACAGGAATGAAGTTGGTGTCGAGAAACAATGCTTGTGCCGCTCGAGGATCGCGAGCAGGCGTGAGAGATGTCCTCGTGAGAACTCCCTCCCGCTGAATTGAACTCTGCCAATGGACTGCCCGGCGGATTGAATCTTCCAGAGCGCGTCTTCGGGTTGCTCCCATGAGAAGAGTCTCAGGGCGGATGACGTTCCGGATGTCGTTTCCACGGTGTGCGGCGCTTTCAATGCATAGGCGGCACCGGTGACATCGCACATGTGCGGGTTGTCGTCGACAATCATCAGCTTCATCAAACAGTCATTCGCTTCGTCAATCGGGTTCGTGGCTCCGTTCCGCACAGCGCAGTGTCGGCGAGTCATTAGGCCGAGCCAATGGAGGGGTCTGCCGTATTTGGATTCGTAGGTCTGCGAAATTCAGGTGGGTAGTTGTACGGATGCCATTCGTAGAGTCCGGCTTTAGCCGGACCGGATCGTGCGGGCGTCGTGGCCGTCGTGATCGTTCCTACATGCGTGTGTCGTGATAGACCATCGTCAAATCTTTCATTGCAACGATTAGAGTTCCGACTGATGCTGGACCGCGAACTTGAGCAGCGCGTGGCTCCCGCGCAGTTCCAGCTTGCCGGCAATGTTGTTGCGGTGATGTTCGGCGGTACGGACGCCGATGTGGAGCGCCGCCGCGATCTCACGACTGGTCTGACCTTCAGCGATCAGCTTCAGAACGCGGCGCTCGGTGGGGGTGAGCTGCGCGAGGGCCGGCTTCTGCTGGGCGAGCGCGGCAGCGCCGCGGCCGCGCCGGATCAGAAATGACGACAGGGTGGGGCTGACGTAGTCTTTTCCGGAGGCCACCGCCTTGATGCAGTCGATGATCTCTGTGGCGGCGCTGTCCTTCACCACGTACCCCTGGACGCCGAGATCGAGCGCGGCATTCAGATAATGCTCATCCTTGTGCATCGTCAGAAGGACCACCGCAACCGGCAGCCCCTGATCGCGGACTGCGCGCACGACCGAAAAACCGTCCTTGACAGGCATGCTGAGGTCGAGCACCGCGACATCGGCACGCTCACGCTCCAGCCATTGCAGCGCCCGCTCGCCGTCGGGCGCTTCGGCCACGACTCTCAGTTGCGGATCGGTCTCGATGATCTGCCTCAGCCCCTGGCGGAAGATCGGATGATCGTCGGCAATCAGCACGTGCACTTCACGAGGCATTCGCCGACTCCTGTGTGCGCTCCCTGTACGTCCAGGCTTACCGTCACCGTGGTTCCACGCCCGGGCACCGAGTCTACGGCGTGCGTGCCACCCAGCATCCGCACGCGCTCCGCCAGACCGACGAGGCCGAAGCCGGAGCCTGGGGTTGACCGCGTCGCGCCGGGGATGAAGCCCTGGCCGTTGTCCTGAACCGTGAGCGTCACGTTCCGATCGTGACGTTTCACGGCCACGCGCGCTTCGGTCGCGTGCGAGTGCTTGATGACGTTGTTGAGACTCTCCTGCACGATCCGGTAAACAGTGATCGCGTCATCAGGCGCGAACGAGCCGTCGAGATCGTCGATGTCGCTCGTGAACCGAATCGCGCAGCTCTCGGACAGCTTGTCGAGCATCGCCTCGATGCTCGTGCGCAGGCCGAGCTGGTCCAGGTGGGACGGCCTCAGATTGTAGGAGATGAGCCGGACTTCTTCGAGCGTCTGCGCAGCCGCGTCGCTGATCTCCTGGAACTGCGACCTGGCCAATCCGTAAGCCTGCGAGAGCTTGCCAAAATGCGCCCGGTTCTTGATGACGAGTAGATTCTGGCCAAGGCTGTCGTGCAATTCGGCGGCGATCCGCTGGCGTTCATGCTCCTGTGATTCGATCAACTGACGCGAAAAGGCCTGCTGCGCGGCCTGCGCCCGCTGCAGCTGCGCGATCCGGGATCGATAGGCGAGCACGGCCAGTCCGGTGACGCCCACCGTCGCCAGCGTCAGGAACCACCAGGCCCGATAGAACGGCGGCAGCACTCTGATGCGCAGACTGTCGCCCTGCGCGTTCCAGACGCCGTCGCGATTGGCCGCGATCACCTGAAACGTGTAGGCACCAGCGGGCACGTGCGAGTAATACGCCGTGCGCCGCGTGCCGGCGTCGATCCAGCCGTGATCCAGTCCCTCCAGCCGGTACCTGAAGCGGATGCTTTCGGAGTTGACGAAGCTGGGCGCGGTGTATTCGATCTCGAAGTTCTCCTTGCCCGGTTGAATCCGCACTTCCTCGTTCAGAGGCATGGGTGCGCGGTCGAGCAGGAACGTTTCGATTTGTACGGGCGGCGCGTGCGGATTGGTGAGCACGGCTTCAGGGTCGATGACCGCCACGCCGTCCTGCGTCGGGAACCAGAGTTTGCCGTCTCGCGAACGAATTCCGGCAGGTGAGCGCCCCCCGTTACACTCGGCATTGAGCATGCCGTCGCTCTTTCCGTACCCGATGGAGGTAACCGCCCGAATCTTGCCGTCTGCGAAATCATTCAGTTCCTGTTTCTTCACACGGTAGATCCCGCGGTTACTGCTCATCCAGAGATTGCCGCGCGCGTCGTCCAGGATTTGAAAGACGCCGTCGTTGAAGAGCCCTTCCTTGGTGGTGTACCGCGTGAACGTGCCGTTCTTGAGTCGCCCGAGGCCGCCGTCGTAAGTGCCGATCCAGAGCACTCCGTCGGCGTCCTCATAGAGCGCCCGAACCGTGTTGCTCGTCAAGCCCTCCCGCTCGGTGTAGGCCGTGAGCTTGCCGTCTTTGATGCACGTCACACCGCCATAAGCCCCGATCCAGATACAGCCCGACGCGCCTTCGATGATGACCTTGATGTCGTCACCCGACAGCCCATCTCGCCTCGTGAAGCTCGTGGCCACTCCGTCCCGATACCGCACGACCTTCTGATTGGTCCCTAACCACAATGTCCCTTCACGATCTTGATACATCGCGTATACGTTGTTCGAAGCACTCAATGAACGACTCAGCTCGAGTGCGGGCTTGAATCTTCCTCCGGAGAAGATTTGCAGATTGCCGCCTATCGTCCCCACCAACAAGTGCCCGTTCCTGTCCTGGTAGAGCGACGTGACATCATCGGACGCCAGTCCATCCCTGACCGTGTAGTTCGTGAACACGCCATCCTTGAACCTGGCCAGCCCGTTGCCGTAGGTGCCTATCCAGACAGCGCCGGCGGTGTCTTGGTAAACAGGGTAGATGTTGCGGCCAGCCAGACCATCTGGTGTCGAGTAGACCGTGATTGATTGCTGGCGCGCACGGTACAGCCCATCACCTTCCGTGCCGATCCAGATGTTGCCTTCCCGATCTTCGTAGAGGCGGTTATAGTCCCGATCCACCAGTGCCGGCGGTGGCGTTCGCGTCAGGAGCTGGTTCTGGCCCGAATCCAGGTCGGTTATCCACAGCGCACCCTTCTGGTCTCTCGAGAAGGCCTTGATCCCCTGCCCGGTCACGAACCAGACTTGGTTGCTGGGCAGGCCGCTGTCCACGGTCCAGACCTTCGTGACCCGGCCGGCTTCGATCCTGACCAACCCTGTATTCCGGGTCGCGATCCAGAGCACACCATGTGGATCGACGGCGACACCGGAAACGTTGAGGCTTGGGAGGCCATCCCCCCGCGTCAGGTTTGTGAGATGGCCGTCGACGAAGAGTGACAGACCGGAATCGTCCACGCACCAGAACCCGCCGCGATGATCCCGCTCGAGGATGCTGTGGCCACAGAGCGTGTCAATCGCGAAGGTATGCGCGGAGGCGTGCTGAAACTCACGGCCGGTCCACCGCACCAGCTTCTCGCCGGACAGCGCCCACGCGTTGCCATCGTGATCGATGAACACGCCCCGAATGACATTGCTCGGCAGGCCGTGCTGTGTAGTGTAGGTGGTGAATTCGCCTCGGTAGTATCGCGTCAGTCCGCTGTTTTCCGTGCCCAGCCATAACGCGCCGCTCGGATCCTCATATAACCCTGTGAAGCGATTGCTTTGAATACCGGGCGAATTGCTCTTGTTGAAGATGGTGAAGCGCACGCCGTCGAACCGCGCCAATCCGTCCAGCGTCGCGAGCCAGAGATAGCCGTCAGCGGTCTGATGAATCGCGCGAATGATGTTCTGGGGAAGTCCGGTGTCCGCAGTCCATGAATCGAATCGGGACCTGCGCCCGCGCCGGGGAGGCGAAGCCGCCGAACGCGAGTAGCGTGCAGAGGCAGATCGCCCCGATATTCTTCCGGGAAACCGCAGCGCTTGGCATAGATGCAGACCAACGCCCCACGAGTGAATCGCGGTTCGGGAGGATCCTTCAGAAGTCAGATATGTTTGTCAACTCCGCTGTTCGTGATGGGCGACACGACGGTCCGTGTTGTTCCTGCGCGCCGAGAGATCGACTGCACCGACGTGCTGAACGTCCCCTTCCCGTCGTTCACGTAAACGAGCTTCTTGTCGGGCGTATCGTTGCTGGTGAGCACGTCGAGATCGCCGTCGCCGTCGATGTCCGCGAGCGCTGCGGTGTAGGTGCGATCTGCGACGGGTCCAAGATCCGAGGCGACGAAACCGCCCTTGCCGTCATTGAGCAGCACGCGATCGAGGATCGGCGTGTGCCGGCCCTTGGCGAGAACGAGATCGAGATCGCCGTCACCATCGAGGTCGGCCATGCTGACGTTCGCAGAGTCCTCGGAGGTGGTTTCGAGATTGATGACGGTGTTGAAGGTGCGCCTCGTGGCCGCTTGTTGTACGCCAAGCGCGAGCACCGTCACCAGAACGACGACGAAATTAGTCACGCGCAGGATTCTAGCGCTTCTGTAGGCCCGACCTTTCAGGTCGGGCGTGCAACGAATCAGCAACCAGCTTGATTGTCTAATCAACAGCCCAGCTTGATTGGCACGCCCGACCTGAAGGTCGGGCCTACGAGAGACCGTATCTCCAACCGCTTGAATCACAAGCGTCGAAAGGCCAACCGAAAGTTTGGATCGCCAGAATCGGACACTGTGAACAGTGTGTCGAATCGCTCGTGATGAAAGGCGCTCATCCCCGAGCGACACGTTTCGTCTAACGGTCAACCCCCTTCGTCCCCGCGAACAGTGGGAGCCCCACACACCTGCAGGCCAGCGACAGATTGGCTCCGTGATTGCTCTGGTGCGGCCGTCCATCCGCCATTTCTTCAACAACAAGGAGGGCCATCACCCATGGTCAAGATCACAGGTCGCTTGTGGCTGACGCTCGCGCTGCTGCTCGGCACCAGCCTGCCGCTGTTCGCGCAACAGACCACAGGCAACATCAGCGGACGCGCGCTCGATCCGCAGGGCGCGGCAATGCCTGGCGTTACGGTGACCGCAAAGAACCCCCAGACCGGGTACACGCGCGCCGTCGTCACGGATGCGGAAGGGATCTATCGCCTCTCGGCGCTGCCGATCGGCACCTACGACCTCACGATCGAGCTCCAGGGGTTCTCGACGATGGAGCAGAAAGCGGTCGTGGTGAACGTCGGACAGACCGTGGAGCTCAATTTCGATTTGAAAGTCGCGCAGGTCGCCGAAAGCGTGACGGTCACCGGTGAGTCACCGCTCGTCGAAACGAACTCGTCGTCTGTCGGCGGCGTGGTCGACGTGAAGAACATCGAGAGCCTTCCGCTCAACGGCCGGCAGTTCGCCAATCTTGCGTTGACGATTCCGGGCGTCGGGCTTGGCTTCCATTCGGATCCGACGAAGAGCACGCAGTTCTCGCCGCAGATTGCCGGCGGGAACGGCCGCAACGTCAACTACCAGATCGACGGCGGCGACAACAACGACGACACCGTCGGCGGACTCCTCCAGCTCTTCCCGCTCGAAGCGATCCAGGAATTCAATTTCCAGACCGCCCGCTACAAGGCGGAGTACGGACGCAGCAACGGCGGCGTGATGAACATCGTCACCAAGAGCGGAACCAATCAGTTCCAGGGAAGCGGCTTCACGTTCTTCCGGGATAGCGCGATGAACGCGAAGACGGAGACCGAGAAGATCAACGAGCTCGACAAGCAGGATTACCGCCGCTATCAGTACGGTGGATCGTTCGGCGGACCGATCGCGCTCAATCGCGCGCACTTCTTCGCAGCCGCCGAGCGGACGCAGCTCGACACGAAGCAGGCGGTCGACACGTTCGGGCTGTTCCCGTCCGAGGACGGCATCTTCACGACGCCGGTGCGCGAGAACCTGCTCACGGCGAAAACGACCATGAACCTGAGCGCCGAGCACTACCTCTCGGTGCGCTACGGGCGCAATACCAACTCGCAACCGTACGGTGCCGGACCGACGGCGCCGGTGAACAACTGGGGCGAGAGCAAGAACACCTTCAACTCGATCAACCTGAATCACAACTGGGTGCTGGGCGGATCGCGGCTGAACGAGTTCATCTTCCAGTACGCCGACTTCTCCAATGCGATCACGGCCAACAGCCTGGATCCGTACCAGATCTTCCCGAACGGTGTCACCATCGGCCAGAACCCGAACACGCCGCAGCAGACCCAGCAGAAGAAATGGCAGTTCCGCAACGACTTCTCCTGGCACACGGCTGGAATGGGCGGGCTCGGCCACGACTTCAAGACGGGCGTGAACTTCATCAACGAGCCGACGCTGTTCATCACCTTCAACGTGGGGACCGGCGGCTACGCGTACCAGCACCTCGACAACAACGTCAACGGCCCGATGTCGCAGGTCTCGTTGCAGGGCGGCGCGGCCGAGGCGAACATCCCGACGAAGCAGTTCGCGGCATACATCCAGGACGACTGGCGCCTGACCGACAGGCTGACGCTCAATCTTGGATTGCGCTACGACCTGAACACCGGCTTCGCCATCGATCAGTCGCTGAATCCGAACTACGCGATGCTCGAGGCGGCCGGACGCGCCGGACTCCTGCAGGGGCTGCCGGGGTTCGAAGACTTCGGGCTGGAACCGAAGGAAGACTACGACAACTTCCAGCCGCGTGCCGGTCTGGCGTTCGACGTGCGCGGCGACGGACGTGACGTGCTGCGCGCCGGCTACGGACGGTACTTCGACTTCGGCTACACCAACGCGAACATCCTGTTCGCGGCGGTCAACGCCACGGGGCTGGGCGCCGGAACGGTGTTCGAGGTCAACAACGCCAACGGCATCCGCAATCCGAACGGCACGTTCTTCAACGTCAACGATCCGATCGCCAACATCCAGGCGCAGAACGAAGCAGGCGGCGCGCTGCCGGTCAACCGGCACGTGGCGTCGCCGCGGCTGAAGCAGCCGTACACGGATCAGATCTCCGTCGGCTGGTCGCATCAGCTCGACCCGTCCACGGTGGTGGACGTCGACTACATGCACGTCGAGGGGCGCGACATCGGCTGGCGCCCGCGGCTGAACGCCCGTCACCCGGGCGCACCCGACAGGCCATTGGCACTGCTGGGCATCAACCCGAGTCCGGCCGACATCGCGATTGCCATCAGCGCCGGCAAGAGCCGTCACGATGGGTTGAATCTCGGCCTCCGCCGGCGCATGAACCGGGGCGTGCAGGTGTCGGCGTGGTACTCCATCTCGCGATCGCTGAGCACCACCGGCAACAGCGGTGACGAACTGGATCTGATCAATATCCAGAACGCCGCCGATCCGTTCAATGACGTGCAGATGGGGCCCGCGCGCCGGTCGGACTCGCGCCATCGGGCCACCGTCAGCGCGATCTTCAGCCTGCCGGCCGGCTTCCAGGTCTCGCCGATCTGGCGCTACCGTTCGGGTCTGCCGGTCAACATCGTGGACGGGCTCGACCTGAATGACGACGGCGTCAACCAGGACATTCCGGCACGGGCATTCGCCTTCGATGGCATCGGGAACGCGGCGAAGGACATCGGTGAGTGCAAGACGATCAACTGCGGCCGCGGGGCGAGCCTGTCCCAGGTCAACCTGCGCGTCTCGAAGGGCTTCGCGCTTCCGGGCGGCACGCGGCTCGAAGGGGTGGCGGAGATCTTCAATCTGTTCAACGCGAAGAACCCGTCCGGCTTCGGTCCGGCGACGCAGTTCCGCGATCCATTGCAGCTCATCGGAGCCGACGGCGCCGCGTCGGCGAACCCGAACTTCCTGCAGCCGACGACCTATGCGGGCGACTTCCAGGAGCCCGAGCAGCGAGTCGGGCAGATTGGGTTCCGGTTCGTGTTCTGAGTTAGGAGGTCAGGGGACGGAGGGGACGGAGAGGACACGGAACGAGCTTCAAACTCAGAGACTCGGAGGACACGGAGACATTAGGTTGTCGGACGCTGACGAAACCGGCAGCCGGGCGGAGCCCGGCTGGAAGAGGCGCGAGCGATCGGAAATCAGAGCGCCACTGATCGGGAAGGCGTTCTGATTTCCGATCGCTCGCGTCTCTTCCCGCGCCTGCGGCGCGGCCGGTTTTTCTCAGGCCACTCCCACGAACGAGCCTCTCCGTTTCTCCGTGTCTCCGTTTTTGAAGCTTTTTCCGTGTCCTCTGTCCCCTCCCGTCCCTCACCACTCGACGCGGCCTCCGATCATGGAAGAACCCGCCGGTCGGGCCGCTGTCGGGAAGCGTGGCGAGCCAGACGATCGTGTCGGCGCCCTCCTCGACCGAGCGGGGCGCGTTCGAGCCGCCCATGTCCGTTCGCACCCACCCGGGGTCGACGGAGTTCACCAGAACACCTTGGCGACGGTAAGTCTCCGCGAGGATCCGGGTCAACGCGTTGAGTGCCGTCTTCGACATCGAGTATGCCGGCGCGTATGTCGACATGTGGGAGAGTTGACCGGCGCCCGACGACACGTTGACCACGCGGCCGTAGCCGCGCTTGGCCATGGGCGGAACCAGTGCCTCGCAGACCTGAATGACACCGAAGACATTGGTCTCGAACGTACGGCGATAGTCGTCGATCGGGATCGCCAGCACGCCGCTGGATTCGTGCAGCAGGATTGCCGCGTTGTTGACGAGGATGTCAACGCCACCGAGCTGTTCTGAGATCTTGCGATGCGCGCGATCGATGCTGGCGCGGTCGGTGACGTCCATCGGGACAGGCACCACGCGCTCGCTGTCGAGAGAGCGAGCGGCCTTCTCGAGCTGGACGCGGTCACGACCCGTCATCACCACCCGAAGATCGAGCCGAGCAAGCTGCCGGCTCACCTCCAGCCCGATCCCGCGATTCGCACCGGTCACGACCGCAACACGTGACTCCCCTCCCGCTTTCTTGCCAGTCATCTACCCGTCTCCATTTCTCCCATTGCCCCTTGCCCATCGCCCATCGCCCTTGCACTTGCACGTCGCACGTTGCACGTCGCACGTCGCACGTTGCCTCCTATTTAGGTACTTTTCCCCAGGAGCGCCGTCAAATGAACCATGCCGTCATGGTGTGCCTCATTAGTCGTTGCGCTGATCGTCTCCGTCCCCGGCCCTCCTGGCCGGCTGGTCGATGCCGGCGGCCACAAGCTTCACCTGAACTGTTCAGGACAGGGCCGCCCGACCGTCGTCGTGGAAACCGGACTCGGCGACTTCTCGTTCGATTGGATCCTCGTTCAGCGGCAGGTCGCCTCGTTCGCTCGAATCTGCACGTACGATCGCGGTGGCTACGCCTGGAGCGAGCCTGGTCCACTGCCGCGGACGTTCGATCAGTTGAACTTCGAGTTACGCAAGGCGCTGACGGCAAGCGGTGAACGCGGGCCGTTCGTGCTCGTCGGCCACTCGTTCGGCGGCGGCATCGTCAGGCAGCATGCGTTGACCCACCCGGCTGATGTTGCCGGCCTGGTCTTCGTCGATATCGTTGGCGAACATCAGTACATCAGGATGGGCCCGCACGCCGGACGGGTTGGTGACGACGCGAAGGGACGAGAGATTCCGGCGCCCGGCGAAGGGAGAGGACCGAACGCGGTCCGGAAAGCGCCGTCGGTAGCGCCCGCGCCGCCCGGCGCGCCTTACGACCGGTTGCCTCCAGGCGAGCAGCAGCTTCACGCCTGGGCGGCCGCGCAGCCTCTGCTCCAGGAGGTCGAGGACAGTCAGCGCGAGTGGTCTGCGGAGTACTTCGCGCGATGGGTCCGATCGCCGCAGAAAGGCAGCCTGGGTTCAATTCCACTCGTCGTTCTGACCCGTGCCGACGGTGGCTACGGCAAGAACCTCGACAAGCCCGAGGAAGAATTGGAGCGAGCGCGCCTCGACGCGCAGCGGGGCCTCGCGGAGCTCTCGTCAGCAGGCACGCAGCGTATCGTGAACGCCGGACACAACATGCACCTGGAAACGCCAGACGTCGTGGTGCAGGCAATTCGAGATGTCATCGCCGCCGGCAAGCGGTGACACGAGTCGCGTCAGCGCCGGCGTGGCTTCAGGCGCAGGGGCTCGTTGCCGCTGCGAGTGAAGCGCACCCTTCGATTCTGCTGATCGATGGTCAGCGCGAACTCGCTGAGCACACCGATGCCAAGATTTGCCTGGCGCATGGCCGGCGTGAATTGCAGCGTCGGATCGGCAATCTGATGACGTCCGATTTCCACGTTGCCCTTCAACGCCGCTTCGCTGATCTCCATCGGGCCCGAGACCGTGACTGCCTTGCCCACCACGACAGGTGCCGAGGTCAGCGGCAACTTTTCGGCAAACGACAAGGGTAAAGTGATGTCCGCCATCGCGCCGCTGTCGACATGGGCGACGATCTCGGCGCCGGCGACGCGAATCGGCAGCTCCGCGATCCCTCGGGGGTTGGTGAACGGGAAGACTTCCTTGCCGTCCGGCTCTGGAAGCGTACCGCGCTCGATTCGCAAGACGCTTCGGACGAAGTCGAGCGTCACGAGGCACGTGCTGAACAATCCGATCCCCAGCACACCGTCGATCCGCGTGTCACGTCCTTCGTTGTAGTCGCGCGATGGCGCGTCGACGTTCTTGAAGACCGCTCCGCCAATCTCCAGCGTCGAATAGCGGACGATGGGCATCGACACCACCTGCCCGCCGGTGCCGGCCGCTCCGCGCGCCTCGCCGACCACTTCGAGCTTCAGTTTCTCGACGAGCGACTTGTCGGCACGCGCCAGCCCCGAGCCACCGGTGTCGATCAGGAAGCTGTAAGGCCCACCGCCGTTGATGCGGACGTCGACCATCGGACGCCGGTTGACCATCCGCATCGGCACTTCAACCGGTTCTGCCGGCAGCGTCGTCGAGACGTCACTGCGCTGAGGCCCTTGAGCGGTAGGCGCCGCAGGAATGATGAGCGTTGGGAGGACAGCAGCCATGGCCAGGAATCTCATGACGAGGATCCTGACCGAATGATGCGCGCGAGTGGTTAAGTACGCGTTAAGCGGTCGTAAACGATGTTAAGTTTCATGCTCCTTCCGCGGATCAGACCTTCATCATTGCGCGTGACTCTGAAGCCGCGCGAGCCAGGCGATTTCGCGCCGCGCGGCAGGCCGTTCCGCATCCGGAACCACGAACGGATGGAGCGATTGGCGCTGTCCGCTTACCGGCTGCCAGGCGCGCGGTACGTGCCTGAAACCGCACGCAACATCTTCAGAAACACATCGGTATTCTCGAACACGCCGGTGAACTGCCAGGCTCCCGGTCCGGTGGCCGAAAGAGGCACATCGGTCGCCGTGTGCCCGGAAATTGTCTGCGCAACCGAGCCGGTATCGGCCGGACACTGGACATCCTCGGGACAGCCGGCCGCACCATTCTCGATGACGCCTGGGACGAGGAAACCAGGCACGCGCTTCCCCGCAACCGTGGCGTTGTCGCTCGTCGGCAGATCGCCGTCACGAGCCGGATTCGCCACGCTGGTTCTCGGTGGACCAGCGCTCGCGGAAGATGATTCGAGCTGTACTCGGTTGGACAGCCAGTTCTCGTAGCGGTCGGGAGCCGCAGCCCAGCCCAGCAGTAACTTACGAGACGGATCTGGATCGGTTGGGTATCCACTCGCGTCGCTCGAGTAGTTCGTAAACAGATTCAGTTGCTGCGCCGCTTCGAAGCGGAAGACGGCGGCGTAGTCCCGGACAGCGTGTCCGAGGCGCGCCGGATCGTAGCGTTCGTTCCCGACGCCGACGAGAGCCAGGCCGCCGGTTTCGTGATCGGCGGTCACGATCACCAGCGTGTCGTTGGTCGCATCCGCATCGCTGTTCGTCCTTTTCGCAAACTCGAGCGCGACCGCTACGGCCCGATCGAACTCGATGACGTCCCAGATCGTTCGTTCGCCATCCGAGGCATGCGCCCGCTTGTCGATCGACGCGCCTTCGATCATCAGGTAGAACCCGCGCGGTGAATGCGCGGAGAGCGATCCGATCGCCAGCTTCGCCAGATCGTCGAGCATCGGCGTGTCGCGATACGCCTCGTTCCGCGAAAGGGCCAGCTCGGCGCTGTACTTCCCTGCTCCCACCTTGTCGAACGCCACAGGCAGGTGGGATGGATGAAAGAGTCCGAGCACTTTCGGCGGCGCCGGCTTTCCGTCGATCAGCGCCTTTACCTCCGCCGCGCTGGAGATACGCTGGTATCCGGCTGCCGTGAACTCCTCGGCCAGCTTGCGACCATCGCCCCGCTCGCCGCCGCCACCCTTTGGCATGAAGTGCCGCGCGCCGCCGCCCATCAACACGCTGATGCCATTCGACGCACGTTCGTCGAAGAATTGCGCGGCAATGCCGGCGCCGGCAAAGCGATCGGATGTGTGCGCAGCGTTTGCCGCCGGCGTCGAGTCGGTCACGTCCGCGGTCGTGACGATGCCGACGTTGAATCCCGGCCCGCGCGTGCGGCGTAACAACTCGCCGATGTATTCGACCCGAGGATTGTCGAATGCATCCGCCGTGTTGTCCGGATAGACGCCTTCCTGATTGTTCGCCGCCTTCTGGCCCGTGACGTACGACGACATGCCAGGCGACGAATCGGTGATCACCGCGTTCAGAGACGACGTCATGACGAGGCCGGTGACGTCGAGGGTATCCATTGCGAGATGCCCCGCAGCCTTACCATTCTTCAGCCCCTTGGACACGATCCGCGCCGCGGTCCGGTGCGCCACGCTCATTCCATCGCCGAGCAGGAGAATGACGTTGCGCGCCCGCCTCGACGCCGCCGGACCTCCCCATAGCTCGATCGTCAGCCGGGCCTGCGCGCTGGCGCCGTCCGCGGTGCGCGCCTCGATGGCCACCGGGCCAGCGGTATTCACGCTGAAACGGCGAATGAGGAAGTTGGTGGTGTTCGGCGCGGCATTTCCGGCGCGATCGCCAGTCGACGTCACGGTTGGCGGCGTTCCCGTACCGCCCGCTCCGCGTTCACCACCCGCGCCGGCGGCCAGCACGTTCCGCGAGGTGACGTCGCGGCCGTTGATCGACACCTGCAGCCGCGCGGGCGGCTCGGACCCGTCGGACGTAGCCTCCACGCGGATATCGAACAGCTGTCCCACCGCCAGCACCGCCCCGTCGGCCGGCATGATGCGGATTCGTGTCTCCGCGGTTGCGTTGCTTGCGATAGAACAGAAGCCGATCGTTACCACGAGCCAGCCAGCTAGTCGGAATGTCACACCAGTCACTCCTGACGCCCGATCGTCACCGCGGCACAGTCTTTCGCCTCGGGAACGCTACGAGCTGCTTCACTGATGGACCGGCGTACGGGGTCACTGTCGAATGCCGGTTAGAGTAACAGATCGGTCTGTCGCCCCAGGGAGCCGATTGCGATCCCCACCGGGTAACACGGGTGTAAAAACAGATCGACCGGCCGTTCTCGACCCACGATCGTCATCACAAGCAGCTAACATCGACGTCATGCGCAACTCGCCGGCTGTCGTGTTCCTGGCCACCGTCTCGACGCTCTCGATCGCCGTCATGGCCCAGGCTCCTCCGCCGCCGGTCAAGCCCACGCTCGAGACCGCTGCGGTGTCCGATGATGCTGACGATCCTGCGGTGTGGATCAACGCGAAGGATCCGTCGCGCAGCCTCATCGTCGGCACTAACAAGGTCGCTGCGCCCGGCGGCGCGTTGTACGCCTTTGGGCTCGACGGGCAGGTCCGCCAGCGAATTGGTCCGCTCGATCGGCCGAACAACGTCGACGTCGAATACGGGCTCGAGGCTGGCCCGACACGGCTGGATATCGCCGTAACCACTGAACGCCTCAAGAGTCGCCTGCGGGTCCACGCAGTCACTGAGGCCGGGCTGCGAGACGTGTCGGGCGCGAGGGCATTCCGGTACTGGCCGGCGAGCAGGGTGAAGCGGCGATGCCGATGGGGATCGCGCTCTACAAGCGTCCCCGTGACGGCGCCATCTTCGCCATCGTCGCGCCGAAGACAGGTGGCCGCGATCGATACCTCTGGCAGTATCGGCTGACGGCCACCGCGAATGGGATCGTCAGCGGCGCGTTCGTGAGGCGTTTCGGCAATTACAGCGGCACATCGGAGATCGAAGCCGTCGCGGTCGACGATGAGCTCGGGTATGTGTACTTCGCAGATGAAGACTACGGGATAAGAAAGTGGCATGCGGATCCCGATCACCCGGACGCGAACCGCGAGCTGGCGGTATTCGGATCATCCGGATTCGAAATGAACCGCGAGGGAATCGGGATCTACCCGGATGTCAACGGGGGCGGCTATATCGTGTGCGTCGATCAGATTCCTGGCGGGTCCCGCCTCCGTTTCTACCCGCGCCGCGGCCCGGAAGGGCGTCCTCACGACCAGGATCGACTCCTTCACGTAGTCAGGATCGCGGCCGACAGCACTGACGGGATGGAAGTCGTGCGTGCCGGAGCGCTACCCGGGTTCCCGCACGGCGCCGTGATCGCCATGAACAGCTCGGGCAAGAACTTCCATGTCTATCGATGGGAGGATGTCCGGCCCGCGTCGCCGCAAGTCGGCACAGACGGACGTCTCGTCCGGTGACCGCTCTGCGGCATGTGAGCAGCCGGTGAGTTTGCACCCCGACATCCGGTGTTGAACGGGATCGCTTACGATGCCGCGAACGACCGATTGTTCGTCACGGGCAAACTGTGGCCGCGGGTTTACCAGATCTTGTTACGGTAGCGTGAGCTCGGTTACGATGGAGCCGCTACTGCCGGGGCGTCGTTCAATGGCAGGACAGCGGCCTTTGAAGCCGTGAATGTTGGTTCGACTCCAGCCGCCTCGGAACCCTGCTTCTCCCGGACGGATCGCCGGATCTCGTTGAATCACACTGTGTTCCGGGGCGATGTCGCATTTGTTCAAGCGCCGCCTCATCGGCTGCTGTAGCATCCTTCGCCGTGTCCAAAGCCGTCCTCGCCGTCCTCTTCACCTTCTCAGTAACCACCGCTCAAGCCGCCGCCCAGACCCGGCCCGATTTTTCCGGCACGTGGACGGCGTCGACTGACGCCCCCGCCAACGCTGGCGCGGCGCCGTCGCCGGTCATGGGCGCGAAGTTCGAGCTGAAACACGACCGCGACACCCTGACGATGATGCGGATCGTGCGTGATGTCGCGACCTCCGTTCAGTACACACTGGACAACCGCGAGATCCGCTCGCGCGTGCCGGCGCCACTCTGCATGGGGCAGGCGGAGTCGATCGAAACGGCAGCCTGGGACGGCAGTTCGATCGTCCTGACGATCGTCGGATCGATGCCTGCGGGAGCCACGACGCCAAACAAGTTGAGCGTGCGGCGTGTGCTGCGTCTCGAAGCACCAGACAGACTGGTTGTAGAGGGGACGATGGGGGCGGCTGAAACGGCGAAGACGGTCGGCACTGTCTACAAGCGCTCGACGGAAACCTTGAGCGCTCCCGAGCCCAAGAGCATCGCCCCCAAGGTCAAGGCGACGATCGGCCAAATGGGTTGGCTCGCAGGAACGTGGGTGGGCACGCTCGGCAGGAACACCATTGAGGAACGATGGACGCCGTCCGCAGGCGGCGCGATGATCGCGACCGCCCGGACGATGCGCGACGGCCTCATGGGCCAGTTCGAGTTCCTCTGCATCGTCGAGCGCGATGGCGGTCTCGTCTACCAGGCCATGCCCAACGGGCGCCAGCCAGCCACCGATTTCGCGTTGACCGCGATGGACGCCAATAGCGTCACGTTCGAGAACCCGATGCACGATTTCCCGAAAGTCGTGAAGTACGTGCTCCAGCCCGATGGAACGCTCGAAGCGACGATTAGCGGCGACCCGAAGCAGCGGGCGCTGACCTACAGCTTCAAGAAGCAGTAACCGGGCCCTTTCCAGTCCAATCCGGCACGGGCATCTTGCGGGCGGCAGCCACGGTGAGACAATCGTGGAGCCTGCGAGATGCACATGCCGAATAGCGTGAAACAACTGAATCGCGACGAGCTGGAAACCGGCTTGGCGCAGCTGGCGTCGCCAAAAGACGACGGTGTTCTGGACCTGATCGTCCGTCGGCCGGCCATTGGCCAGCGTGAGGTCCTGGCGACGGGAATCCTCGACACCAGCGAGGGACTCGTCGGCGACAACTGGGCGACGCGTGGGAGCTCCAAGACACCCGACAAGACGTCACACCCCCACATGCAGGTGAACGTCATGAACTCACGGGTGATCCAGCTGATCGCACAGGACAGGGAACGCTGGCAGCTTGCCGGCGATCAACTGTTCGTCGACCTCGATCTCAGCGATGGCAACCTGCCGCCCGGCACGTGTCTCTCGATCGGCTCGGCGATCATCGAGGTCACGCCCGAGCCGCACACGGGCTGCGCCAAGTTCGTGGAGCGTTTTGGCGTGGATGCGATGAAGTTCGTCAATTCCCAGACAGGGCGGGCACTCCGGCTGCGCGGGCTCAATGCGCGCGTCGTGCAGCCAGGAACGATACGCGTCGGGGATGCCGTCAGGAAGATCCCAGCCTCATAGCGCAGCCGTGCTGATCTCGGCGTTTGTTCGCTGTGGACAACGACAAACGGCCAACGAGTTCCAGGAACGATCGCGACGACCACGACGACCGCGATGCGGAAAATAGTGAGGTCGCGAACGTCGCGGCCGTCGTGATCGTTGCGAGTGCCGTCAGCACCGTGGTCCTGACCGCAAAGCCCGCCGTCGCGAGGATGACGCACACTACTGCTGCAGCACCACGACCTGATACCCGTTGCTCACGCGCTGGTAGTAAGTCGGTCCACATTGACTATATGCGACGTTTCCGACTTTCACCGATTGACAGCCTGACGGCAGCGTCGCGATGATCGCACCCGGTGGTGGCGCGACAACCTGATAGACGGTGTCACCACCCGAGATGACGCGGGTGTAGTAGTTGCCTCCCTCATACCAGTAACTGCTTCCGCTCACGACGACGGTGGTCGCCGCGGCTGGTGGCTTCGCGAGCATCGTCCCTACGGCAATGGCCGCCGTCACGCCGGCCACCGCTCTCCACGCCTCGTAGCTTTCGTAGCGGTTGCCGACCACGACGCCGCCACGACCGACCGCACCGTAGCCTTCTTCACCCGCTACAACAGCACCACGTGGGCCAGCCCTGGCGTAGCCGTCTTCCCCTGAGGCGACCGCGCCGTGACGGCCCACGGCAGCATATCCCTCGTCTCCTTTGGCCACCGCTCCGTGACGGCCGGCTGCGGCATATCCTTCCTCACCCTTCACCGCCACACCGCGTGGGCCGGCTGCGGCCGCTTTGCCCTCTTCGCCTTTCACGGTAGCCGTGCGGCGCCCGCCGCGAACTTGCGCGGCGATAGGCGCGATCCATACAACCATCGCTGCGAGTAGCAACCAGGTCGTGATCGTTTTCCATCGAACGTTTGTCATGATTGTCAGCCCTCCGGCCATTCAGGCCACGTCAGGCTCATTTCTTAACTGTTCCACCAGTCGGCGCAGCAGCCTCGTCAGGTGAGACGTTCTTCAGTACTCGTGCGCGCTGAACGATCGCGATGCCTTCGTAATCGGGCGGCACTGTCGGCTTGAAGCGGTCGCTCGCGATCTGCGGAGCAAGATTCCACTCGCTGAACGCCAGCTCGACCTTGCGCAGCCGCTTGTCCTCCGTGAACTCAGCCACGAATTTCCTGGGAAGAGGATCGCCGGTCGATGGTATCCAGACCTCCCAGCTGACGCCTTTGTCCTTGAATGCCAGATGGTCCGTCTCCTGACCGTCAACGGCTTCGCGTCCCACCCAGCCCCCGGTCGTAGTGTCGGTTATCAGCGCCTTCGATGGCGATGAATAAATGAAGTCGGAGAGCGGTGTGGCAACACCGTACCGCTCGTGCATGGCGTCCAGCGTCTTGTCCAGCGTTTCCGGCATTCGCGCCTGGGCGAAGACCTTGTCCTTGTGGAGGACGAGCGTCAGACCGACGCCGTCATACCACGTTTCGTTTCGACGATCGCCAGAGGTCGTCGTGTACAGTCGATCCGGCCGCTTGACCACCGTCTCACGGTCGAACGTATCCTGCCGCGGCTCACCCTTCGAGTTGGTCGTGTGCCGCACTTCGTGGGTCTTGGCACTGAAGGATTGCGCGGAGGCGAGCTTCGCGCTCATGCGGTCGACGATCTGCTTTCCCAGCGTCAGTCGCTCGGCATCTGTCCGCGGCGCTGGTGGACCGCCACCGCAGGCCGCGGCAAGTCCGGCGATTGCACAGGTGGCGACGACGGGCGCCCACCGGAGCAACGGATGGTTGTCACTCATGAGTTCCACTCCCTAGCCTGCGAATGCTGAAGCGTGAGCATCAGCTGGCGTGCAGAGGTGCTTACACTGACCCGAGCGCGATTGTATGCATTTTCGCCCCCGGCTCGACATACGACCAAGGTGCAATAGGCCGGCTCGAACGGGCCTGGCGAGCCCACTACTTCTGAAACGGGTAGATCACTTTCCAGTCCTGCTTCATGTCGACAACGGTCCAGCTGCGCTTCGGTGCCTCGTCGAGGCCGCGTGCGAGCTGCCCGATGTGCGACGTGCGATCGTAGGCCCATTCACGCTCCGCGTCGGTGTGATGGACGATGAGACCGAAGCGAGGGCCCTTCGCTGACGTGACCCACTCGAGCATCTCGAAATCGCCGTCCGAGTTCCCGAACGCCGCAATCGGTCGACGGCCGATCATCTGGTGGATACCGACCGGCTTGCCAGCCTTGTCGTCGACGTGATCGACCTCGGCGAGACGCACCAGCACTGGCGTCCCGTTGCGGACCTGGTACTTGACCTTGGCGCGGCTCCCGACGACCTGCTCGGGCGGGATGCCGTAAACACGCTCCGTCCAGGGGCGCATGAACTCGACGCCACCGCCGGACACGATGAACGTCTTGAAACCGTTCGCGCGCAGGTAGGCGAGCAGCTCCAGCATCGGCTGGAACACCATCTCGGTATACAGCCGCTTCGTTTTTGGATGGCGCGCCGTCGTGATCCAGTCCGTCACGATCTTCTCGAATTCCTCGGTCGTGTTGCCGACGTGTGTCGCGGCCATGATCTCCAACAGCCCGCGCTCGCCGCTCGCGGCCACCGCCTTGATATCTCCTTCGAGCACGCCCTTGAACGGCTGCGTCGTCTTCCATTCGGGATGCTTCGGCGCGAGCGCTTTGACCCGATCGAGCGCGAATGCCAGCTGGAAGTAGACGGGCTGTTCCGACCACAGCGTGCCGTCGTTGTCGAAGGTCGCGATCCGCTCGGCGGCCGGCACGAAGTCCGGCCCACCTTCCTGGTGACGCGGTTCACGAAGTCCGTGATCGCCTTCTTCGATGCCCTTTCGTTCCAGGATGGAAGCGGATCGGGAGCCTGGGTTGCCGGCACCGGCAGCGGTGGCAGGGCCAGAGCCGGGAACAACGACGCGTGCATTCCAGGCCCGCCGCCGTAATTGGCCGCGGCAGTCAGGATGAGCAGGGCGAACGCAAGGCAATGGGCGCGCAGGCGAGCCTGTTCCGGACGATAGGTCACAACGCCTCCGATGTGCCGAGTCCCTGTGCTCGATAGATTGTGCCGCGGGCGACAAAATCTTCGACGGCGCGGCGAGCCGCGCCGTCGTTCCATGAGCTCAGGAGGCTCTCAGCCATCGTGTGACTTACTTGGCCACTGGATCGGCCGTCAGCAGGAGGGCCTGCGTATAGGTCACGTCAACCGTGTCGCCGACCTTGATGCCCTCGAGCCGCTTTGGATCCTGGACCCGCAGGCTCATTACGTTGCCCTTCGGTCCCTTGACCGTCACCGATGGCACGGCCGGGTCCATCGCCATGATGGTGACCGATACCGTGATCTGTTGGGCCACCGTTCCGCCTGGACCGCTGGCACGTGGCGTCGTCGATTCCTTGACCCCGCCGGCTGGCGCCGGATCCCCAGGCTTCCGGACGCTCACCGCGAGCGACTCGTAGTAGGTGGCCTTCACCTGATCGCCGACCTTCAACTCGTTGAAGCGCTTGAACTCCGGGCCCACATACACTTCGGCGAGGTTGCCCTTCGGCCCCTTGAGCGTCACGATACGGTTGGTCTGATCGATCGCTTCAATCGTGGCCGTGATCGAGACGGGCGCCGACTTCTGGGTATCGGGCTGGGCAGCAGCTCCCTGCTGGGCAACGACGGGCGCGGCACACAGCGCCGAGATCAACAGAACCTCCGAGCAGCGTTTGAACATTCTCATGAGCAACTCCTATGCACCGAAGAAGGCTGACTACGGGGTCAGACCCCGACCGGTCGAATCCTAGGGCGATTCCACGGCGGCGTCCACTAGTACTTTGGTGTTATGGACGGCGGAGGATCATGTCTGCCCCTTTACGGCAGGCTGGATGCCTCGGCTTGACGTTGCTCCAATCACTGATGCAGGAAGACCAGAATGAATCCGACGATCCCGAGGCCGGCGATGGTCGTCCCGATGCCAGCAGCGATCGAGCGGTGGTAGGGGCCGTACGCGGCGAACTTCTGGTGCAGCATCTCGGTCTGTTGGCGATACTCGATGATCGCGAGGATCAAACCGCCGACGCCGAGACCGATCATCACCAGCCCGACGCCGCGCGGCGTGAGGAGATGCGTCCGTGTCGGCGGCGCCCTGCCGCTCCTGGGCCTCGAAGAACTTGTAGATCGTGAAGCCAAACGAAATCAGCGACGTCGCCGTTCGGATCCACGCCATCAGCGTGCGATCGAGGGCAACGATTGTCCTGGTCACCGCGAGCCCGGTGCGCTCATCCGCCAGGTGCGTTCGGTCCTCGGCGAGCTTCGTGCGCTGCTGCGCGAGCTCGTTTGAGGTGGGTTCTGCCATGATGCGCTACCTTCGCCGGCCGCCGCCACCGCCAAAATGGCGATCGTTTTGGCGGACTGTCAGCCTCGTGGTCACGTCCTGATGCCTGATCGTCAGGGCGTGGGTAGCTTCAGCGGCCTGGTCAGGAACGTGCCGCTGATGAACAGCGCTCCGCCCTGCGTCGTCGTGCGCGCATAGGTCTCGAAATAGTACGCCACACGCACGAAGCCATAAACCGTATTCTTGCGAGCGATTGCCAGCGTGGCCTCGGGACCAACCGCAAACACGCGGTTCTTGCCCCGGATGAGCACTCCCGGCAGTCCATCGATTTCGTCGTCGCTCAACTTGAACGCCGCGTAGTAGGCCAATCCGAAGGTCAGGCCGCCCTTGAGAAAGTCGCCACCGACGCCACCCTCGAGACCCAGCTGACTGCCTGGTTGCGTGTTGCTGTCTTCTTTCTTCGTCGAAAAAATGAAGCTAGCCATCGTCGCGGCGTGATACTGCCTGGCCTCGGTCAGATAGACTGTGGACCCAAACCCGAATTCGTTCCCCCACATCCCGAAACCCGTGTTGTCGTTGGCGCCGTCCGTATATCTGCCGGTCGGAATGTAGATCGTGTAGTTGAACTGCGCAGTCGGCCCGCTTCGAGTGCCACCCGAGGTTGATCGGCGCGACCGCCGAGTCGGTCAACCCTGCACCGGGATTTGCGTCGATCTCTGTGCCCTGGATGCGGTTGTTCGCGCCGACCGGAAACAGCACCTGAAAAGCCGTAGTTGCCGCCAAGGATTTTCTTCGTCGTGACGTGCAGGTATCCCACTCCGAACAGAGCGACGAGTCGAGGTTGGCGGTGAACGGCAACTGGTTTCCGTCGCGGTCCCGCACGTCGTCGGCCGAGTAGAAATACAGAACGGGCGCGGCGATGTAGCCGCCTGGGGGCGGCTGGGAACCGGATTTCAGGCCCACGCCACCCTTGAGGTGCTGCGTGTTCAGTTGTGCGTGCGCCGGCGCCGCCATGGCCAGGCTGAGCGCCACAGCGGACGCCCGCGACCCAACCGGAACCTGTTGCAAGCCTGCTCAATACTCTCCGCATGCAATGCTCCTGCCTCTCTGTCGAATGTCAATCCTTACGCGAACGGCCATCTTACCTTGTCCGTACCCGCGCCTCTCGCCTGTCACTACGTGGCGCCTTATAGCACCTTGGTGTTATCGCTCGGGCCCGCCGCCGGGAACGACCTGATGAGACCCAGAAGCACGTCGATGTCAGCTGCCTTGTCCAGATAGCCGGCGCACCCCATTCGATTCGCCTCGTCACGCACGCGTTCGTCGTCGAACGCGGTCATGACGATGACTGGGAGACGGGAGCCATGAGCTCTGAGATGACGCTGCAGATCGAGCCCGGACATCCCGCCGAGGTGAATATCGAGCAATAAGCAATGGGCATTTCGAACCGGCGGCGACGCAAGGTAGGCCTCTGCGGAGCTGTACGTAGCGGTGTCGAATCCGGCGGCGCGAAGAACCCGGCCAAGGGCTTTCAAGGTCGGGAGATCGTCCTCGACCACCACGATGAGCGGGGCTGGCATCGCCATGTGGATACGCCAGCAGAGTACGCGCGAAGCGGGCGACGCGCGATAGCGTCTTAGTACTACCGGACACGACCCTGGGGCGCGATAGCCAAATCCGCTGCCATCCGCACGAGGTCAGCGATGGAGTCGGCGCGCATCTTCTCGAGGACCCGATGACGGTGGATCTTGGTGGTCTGCTCCGAAATCCCCAGATCGAACCCGACCTGTTTGTTCAGCTGACCGCTGATCAGGTGGGCAAAGACCTCCTGCTCGCGAGTCGTCAGCCGCTCGTACCGTGCCCGCAGATCAGAAAGCCGCCCCCGCTTTTCACGCTCGACATCCGCGCGGTCGATGGCGCGGGCGACCGCGTCCAGCAGCTGGCTGCCGTCGGCAGTCTTGGTGAGAAAGTCGACCGCGCCGCCCTTCATGGCCGCCACCGATTCCTGCACGCCGGCCCGGCCGCTGAGGAAAACGACCGGAAGAGGATCCTCGGTCTCGGCAAGCAGCCGCTGAACGTCGAGGCCGCTCGTACCGGGCAGCTGGAGGTCGAGCACGACACACCCGGTCGAGCGCGTCGGCGCCGCGGCAAGGAAATCCGCTGCGGTGCCGTAGGTGCGGACGGCGTACCCGGCCGCCTGCAGAAACCGCGCGGTGGCGTTGCGCGCGGATCTGTCGTCTTCGACGATGTGCACGACGGGACGGGTTCGTTCGGCTGTACTACGCGTGATCATGTGCTGGATCCTCAGGGTACTCGCGGTCGGAACGGTGAACCTGACGGTCGCACCCTTGTCCGGATTGTTCTCCGCGTGAATCTTTCCGCGGTGCGCTTCGATGATGCTTTTGGCGATGGACAGTCCCATGCCCATGCCTTCGACCTTCGTGGTGACGAACGGCTCGAAGATGTGGGCCATCGCGGACGGAGCAATGCCGGCACCCTTGTCACGAACCGCAACGGCGATCTCCCCGTTCCTCGTCGAGGTCGCAACGTGCAGCCGGCGCTCGGTTTCGGGCGTGTCGATCATCGCGTCGAGCCCGTTGAGTACCAGATTCAGGAGGACCTGTTGCAGATGCACGCGATCGCCGGTGACGATCGCAGGGCTGGCCTTCAGGTCGGTTTCCAGCCGCACGCTCTTGATCATCGCGGCCGGCACGACGAAGTCGACGGTTTCACGAACGACATCGTTCAGGTCGACCGCCTCGTTGGTGGTTTCGCGCTTGCGCAGGAGCGTCCGCATCCGGCGGATGATCTCGGCGGCGCGCTGGTCGTCCTTGCGGATGTCCTCCACGATTTCCTTGAGCTCGTCGTTGACGGGCCGCCCCGACGCGAGCAGCATCTTCGCCGCTTCCGAATTTCGCAGGATGGCGCCGAGCGGCTGATGGAGCTCGTGTGCGAGCGACGCGGTGAGCTGGCCCATCGCGGCCAGCCGGTCCATGTGCGCCATGGTGGCCAGGTGGTGACGGACCTGCAGCTCGGCCTGCTGTCGGCGGCGATGCTCGAGCATGAGCTTGCCTGAGAGAAAGGCCAACGCGACGATCACAGCGGCTGCGCCCAGGGCGTAAGTCTCCGTCCATCCACGGGCCGCGCCGGTCTCGGCCGGAGCCTCGGTCTGGTGGTGCGCGTCTCCCATGCCGCCGAGATCGCGCTCCCGCCAGGCGAGAACAACAGGGGGTGGAGTCCCAGCGATCGCCATGTCCGGAATCACGAAGCTCTCCCGGCCATGCGGAAGCATTGGGTTGGCACAGCAGGAGGAGGCCGGCGACGGCCGCCGATACGAGGCTTGCGGGACGCATCGAAGCGCCTCCCAAGGATTCAAACCATGCGCCACCGACCACCCTCCCGGCGAGGAAGCCCGTCAATCATCGTTGCCGGTTAAGTCGCTGCAAATGCTTATCGATTCAGTACTTCCGAGTTGTAACGGGGCTGTTGTGCGCGGAGAGCGGCCACGACGCCAGTCGCGGCGCCACGACCTCTCGTGGGGCGATTGAGACCCAAGAGGGAACCTTCAGGCTCTGCGGCAGCTGGCTGGACCGACTTGCCTGGACTGGTGATGAATTCGGAGATGCGGCGATTCGCACCACCACTTGCGCGTTCTGTCGCCGGCTCGCCTCGAACGACTCCATTGCGGACTATCGTCGAATCGTGACCCTCACGCTTTCGCTCCTCACCGCAGTCTTCCACTTCATGGCTGCGGCTCCCGAACAGGGCGCGCCGGTTCGCCACCCAGTTCTGGCCTGGCGATTCCAGACTCGCGGACCCGTTCGATCGTCACCGGCCATCGACGGCGGCACCGTGTACGTCGGCGCAAACGACGGCCGTCTGCACGCGATCGATCTCGCGTCGGGAACGACCACTTGGACGACGGCGATCGGCGGTGCTGTCGCGTCGACACCGGCGCTCTCAGCCGATCGCGTGTTCGTGAGCACACGCGGCAACACCGTCGTCGCACTTGCCCGCTCCTCAGGCAAAGAGATCTGGCTCACCCGAACCGGATCGGATGTCGCAACACATCCTGGCGGCGAACACTGGGACTATTTTTCGTCGTCACCGATCGTCGCCGGCTCGGCCGTCATCGTTGGAAGTGGTGACGGGCAGCTTCACGCGCTTCGCGCCGAGTCGGGCGCGGTGATGTGGACGTTCAAGGCCGACGGCCGCATCCGTGGTTCGCCACGCGTGAAGGATGGAACGGTGGTCTTCGGGACGATCCGTGGCAGCGTGTACGCCGTTTCGGTTGCTGATGGACGTCAGCGTTGGCGCTTCGAGACTGACGGTTACCGCATCGATTCCGCCGCCGCCGGCTTCGATCGGACCAGCGTGATCGCGTCAGCCGCATTCTCCGATGACCTCGTGTACATCGGCGGCCGGGATGGACGGTTCTATGCGCTCTCCATTGCCGATGGCCGCGAGCGCTGGAGAGCGAAGTACGAGCCGTCGTGGGTGATCGCAGCGGCGGCCGTCGCGGGCGATATGGTTATTGTCGCGACGTCCGATGCGCAGTGCGTGGTCGCAATGGATGCGAAGTCCGGCCAGGAGCGCTGGCGGTACGACGCGAAGGCTCGCGTGCTCTCTTCGCCGGCGCTAGCCGGCGATCAGGTTCAGGTCGGACTCGAATCGGGCACCATGGTCTCCCTCGATCTCACCTCCGGTGCCGAGCGGTGGCGCTATCAGACCGATGGACCAATCCTCTCGTCACCTGCGCTCGCATCTGGCGTCGTCGTCGTCGGAAGTGACGACGGCGGTGTCTATGCGTGGAGGGAGTCGGCACGTGGCGTGAGCCGGGCGGTCTTCTGGGATGCGTCCCGACGCAGCCGGGCGTTTACGCCGGACGTCAGCGAGCGCATTGCGAAGCATTTCGCTGCCGCTGGATACGAAACGCTCGCTGCCGACTCGCTCGCCACCTATCTGCGCGAGCGCATCGCCGACAAGCGTCCGAGCGTCGTGGTGTTCGCGCTCGACGATCTTCCGGACGATGTGGCAGATGATCCGAACGCGTCGCTGCTTCGGCAGTATCTCGACGCTGGTGGAAATGCGATCTGGCCTGGCGTAGTGCCGCCAGGCTACGTCCGGCGCAACGCCGATGGTAAACCCGTCGAGATCCGAGGCGATGCGCCGTTACGCATCACAGGTGTCGCGCACGATCTGGGAAATGGCGACGCATACGGCCTGACGATCGCGCCCGGCGGGACGGCTCTCGGCCTGACGACATGGTGGCTCGCACGCGGTGAAGCACGAAGCCAGGACGTCACGACCGTGCTGGCCACTGACGAATTCGGACGCGCGGCGGCGTGGGTCAAGGGCTACAGTGGTCCGCCGGGCACTGGCTTCGTTCGGCTCTGGGGGAGTACCGGTATCCTCACCGATCTTCACCTCCGCGAGATGAGAACGGCGGTGGAACGCGTCGTCGCAGCGTCGGCTTCAGCGCAGTAGCCCGTGAACGCACATCTGACTGAAGCGGTGAGAGAATGTTCGCGTGCGAATGCACCCCGCCCCGGGACTCCTCGTTCCGATCGTTGCGCTGCTGCTGCACGCCGCTGACGCTCGCGCTCAGGATTGGCCGCAGTTCCGCGGCCCCACCGGTCAGGGAGACACCACCGAGCGCGGCCTTCCCGCCGAGTGGAGTGAAACGCGAAACATTGCCTGGAAGACTGCCGTGCCTGGCCGCGGCTGGTCGTCCCCCGTCGTCGCGCATGGCCGGGTTTGGTTGACGACGGCGACGACAGACGGACGCGACGCCTCGCTCCGGCTGGTCGCCTACGCGATAGATTCGGGTCAGGAAGCGCTCAACGTCGAAGTGTTCCGGCTTCGAAACGCCACGCTGCTGAACGAGAAGAACAGTCACGCGTCGCCGACACCGGTTGTCGACGGCGAGCGCGTCTACGTGCACTTTGGAGCCGAAGGCACGGCAGCGGTCACTATCGCCGGCGAGATTGTCTGGAAGACGCGCCTGCGCCACGAGACGCAGCACGGCGGCGGAGGCTCGCCTGTCGTCCACGGCGACCTGCTGATCGTCAGTTGTGACGGCTTCGAAGATGCGTTTGTGGTGGCGCTCGACAAGAACACCGGCAAGCAGCGGTGGAAGACGTTCCGGCGCCGGCCATGGTCGCAGGCGTACACGACGCCGCTCGTGATTCGCGTCGGCGACCGCGATCAGATTGTCAGCGTCGGCGCGCATCATGCGGCCGCCTACGATCCGGCCAATGGCAAGGAGATCTGGCGGGTCAGCTACGCGGACGGGTTTTCGAACGTGCCGCGGCCGGTCTACGGACACGGCCTCGTGTTCATCACGACCGGATTTCAACAGCCGGCGCTGTTGGCGGTTCGGCCAGACGGGACGGGTGATGTGACACGAAGCCACGTGTCTTGGACGCTGCAGCGAGCCGCCCCGCTCACGCCCTCTCCGCTCCTCGCCGGCGACGAGCTCTTCATCGTGAACGATGCCGGTATCGCCTCCTGTCTCGATGCGCGCAGCGGCAAAGTTCACTGGATACAACGCCTGGGGGGAACGTTCTCGGCGTCACCCGTTCTAGCCGATGGTCGCATCTACTTCCTCAACGAGGACGGCGTGACGACAGTCGTTGCTCCCGGCACCACGTTCCGCGTCCTCGCCACGAACCCATTGCCCGGCCCCGCGCTCGCCTCGATGGCCGTCAGCCATGGATCGCTCTTCGTACGCACGGCCTCACACCTCTATCGCATCGCTACGCCTTAAGCTGTAGCGCACACGTTCAGTTTCTGAACCCCTGCAGTAGAATCACGTCCGCGGGCACTTGACCGAGACAGCCGTCGACCTGGAAGGGTGTCCGGGATTTGTCCGTTCATCGTTAATAGGGGTGGACGACTGCTCGCCGAGCGGACACCCTCGCCTGACGAAGGACGCCTCCATGGTGCCGGCTGAAGAATCCGTTCACGAACTGGCTGGGGCGATTCTGGACGGTTCCCCAATCGACTGGCAGCTGGCCGATTCGTGTGCCGGCGAAACCGATCGGACGCTGCTCGAACAACTTCGGGTGCTGGCCGCGATCGCCGACGTGCACCGCCGTCCGCTCGAAGAAGACACCGGGCTCCGGGAGTGGGGTCCCCTTCGTGTTCTCGAGCCAATCGGACGTGGCGCTTTCGGAGAGGTCTATCGCGCCTGGGACACACGGCTCGACCGGGAAGTGGCCCTGAAGCTCCTGCCTTCCACATCGCTCCGCAGACGAAACCCGAGCCACGACCATCATCGAAGAAGGGCGTCTCCTGGCTCGCGTGCGCCATCCCAACGTCGCCACGATTTACGGCGCTGAGCGGATCGGCGATCGCGTGGGCCTGTGGATGGAATTCATCGACGGCCAGACGCTCGAACAGACGATCCGTGACGGAAGGCAGTTCACGGAGGCGGAGGCGCTGGCGATCGGCAGCCAGCTCTGTGCCGCAGTGGCCGCCGTTCACCAGGCCGGACTGCTGCACCGGGACATTAAAGCGCAGAACATGATGATCTCCGGTGACGGGCGGGTCGTGCTCATGGACTTCGGGGCCGGTCGCGAGCTGGGCGACGCCACAGGCGACGGGCTGACCGGCACCCCGTTGTATCTCGCGCCCGAACTGCTCGAAGGCCACCCGGCCACGGTGTCGAGCGACGTCTACGCATGTGGTGTCGTGCTGTATTACCTGCTTACGGGTTCCTTCCCGATCTGCGCCAGGACGCTGCCTGAGCTCCGCGCCGCGCACGAACGCGTCGAGCGAATTCCGATCGCGCAGCGGCGTTCCGATCTGTCCGCCCCCTGTGCGGTCGTCATCGAGCAGGCGCTCGATCCGGATCCATCGCAGCGCTATCACAGCGTCAACGAGCTACGCGCTGATTTGTCGCGGCTCGCGCCCGACGCCGGGGGCGCCCCTAGGCCGCGAATTGTGGCGATGACCGCGCTGGCCGCGGGGTTGATGCTGATTTCTGTCGATTCGGTGGCGCGGTTCTCGGGGCGTTCCAGCCCCCTGCGCAGCGGCCTTGCGGCCATCGGTCTGATGTCGCCGGCGTCAGCTCCTGCAGCACTCGCCAATCCCGTCATCGCGGTCCTGCCCTTCACGAACCTGAGCAGCGAGGCCGGCAGTGATGTATTCGT
Source organism: uncultured Acidobacteriota bacterium (assembly GCA_963784195.1). Taxonomy (GTDB): domain Bacteria; phylum Acidobacteriota; class Vicinamibacteria; order Vicinamibacterales; family 2-12-FULL-66-21; genus CAVQAH01. Next base: position 54,719 of record CAWARA010000021.1, read on the forward strand.
TGCAGGCCTTGGGGTCGAAGTGCAGAGTCAGCTGGCAGCTATCGATGGTCTTCGCGTGCTGTCACAATTGTCGTCGTTCTCGTTCAAGGACCGCGCGTTTGACCTGCCGGAGATCCGGCGCGTTCTCGGTGCCAATCTCGTGCTGGCCGTCAGTGTGCGGCGATCGGGAAACCGCCTGAAGGTCGATCCGCAGTTGATTCAGACGGCGGACGGTGCCGTGATCTGGGCGGATGCGTTCGATCGCGACCTGAAGGACGTCTTCGCCATCCAGGAAAGCATCGCGCTTGCGATCGTCAACAAACTTCGGTTGTCTCTCGGGCGCGGTCAGCGACGTTACAACACTGACCTTGCGACCTACGATCTCTACCTGAAAGCGCGCTCGCTGGTTGGCTTCAAGGATCCGGACAACGCAGGGGCGGCAGCCGCGCTCTTCGAACAGGTGATTGACAGGGATCCCAATTACGCACCCGCGTATGCCGGTCTGGCGGACGCGAACGCATTTGCGTCGCGGACCTATCTCGCCACATTCCAATCGACAAGGCTTACGCGACCATGCGCTCCGCTTCCGACAGGGCCATCGAGCTCGATCCGCTTCTGGCCGAGGCGCACGCGGCGAAGGGTCTCGTGCAGGCGAGCGAGTACGAATGGACAAAAGTCTGAGGAGTCATTCGAACGTGCCATCTCTTTGAACCCGAGCCTTACCCAGAGCTACACGAACTTCGTGATGTGCACGCTGCTTGCCGCTCGGCAGGTTCGACGAGGCGCTGCGGGTGCTTGAAACGGCACGCCGCAACGATCCGTTGTCGCTCGACGTACAGCGACGTCGCCGCGATGGTGCACCTGTTCGCCGGACGCTTTGCTGAGTCGATTTCGGCGTTTGAAGCGGTGTCGAGCATTGATCCCGAGCTTCCGTTCCTGAAGAAGGATCTGGCGAGAGCCCTGATGTTCGGCGGACGGGTTGCTGAAGCACTCGCGATGTACGAACGTGAGAAGAACCCGCCGCCTCACTATCAGGCGTTCGCGCACGTGATGGCCGGGAATCGGTCAGCCGCCGAACGGCTGCTGAACGCGCACAAGGGATTTCCCGTTCGTGAGCTCGGCATCTACACTGCGCTGGGAGACATGGACGGCGCGTTTGACGCGCTCGAGCGGGCGCTCGTCAGCGACCCGCAGCGCATCGCGCTGTTCCTGATGTCGCCTGAGATGGCGGCGGTTCGCGCCGACGCACGCTTCGCATCGGTCAGACGACGGCTGAAACTGCCGTGATCACCAATCCAGCTTGACGCCAAGGCGCATGATCCGAGGCGGCACGATGTTGAGTGGGCGGAGGAAGGTTATTCCGATCGGAGAGCCCGCATCGGATCCATCGTCGCTGCACGGCGGGCGGGCCCCCAGGACGCGGCGACCATGACGCCGCCGAGGACCGCAATCGCCACCCCGAAGGCGACGGCATCCACCGGCTGCAAACCTATCAGCAGACTACTGAGCAGCATGCTGAAGCCAACAGCCATTGCGACTCCGATGACGGCGCCGAGCAGGGTGAGGCGGCCGGCCTGACGCAGCACCATCCACAACACACCCTCACGGGAGGCGCCAAGCGCCATCCGAATGGCAATCTCCCGCGTGCGCTGCGCGACCGAAAACGCCATGAGGCCGTACAGACCGAACGCGGCAAGCAGCAGGCCCAACGTGCCGACGCCACCGGCGATCCACGCGGCGAGACGCTGCGGCAACAGGCCGATGCTCGTCGCCTGGTCCAGCGTCTGCGTCTGAATCACGGGGAGCATCGGATCGAACGCGACGACAGCCTGACGCAGTTCGTTGATACGCGAACCCTGCGCGGCTCGCCGTACATAGAAGGTGACCTCCGGCATGAACTGTTGCGCAAGTGGCACGTAAATGAAGGGCCGCGGGGTCTCGCCGATCGATCGGTACTTTGCGTTGCGGGCGACACCGACGACCTCGAGGGGCCGCTCTTCCTTTGGTCCCATTTCCTGATAGAGCGTGCGCCCGATCGGATTCTGACCCGGCCAGAGCATTGCGGCCATCGTTTCGTTCACGATTGCGACAAAGGGCGCGCCCTGACGATCGGCGGGCGTGAACGCCCGGCCGTGCGCCATGACGTACCTGCAACGTCCTGAAGTAGTCGGTGGAAACGACATCCCAGTCGGTTTCGATCTCATCGGTTCCATCGGGCCCAACGTAGCCTGGCGCGCGCAGTCCGCCAAGCCCGAGACCGCCGCCCTGCACCGGGACCATCCGCGAGGCACCAACGTCGGTCACGCCCGGCACGAGCCGGAACCGCTCGGTCAGCGTGTCGATCACCCTGATCCCTTCCGCATCGGTTCGGTAGCCGGCGATGCGTGTATCCACCTGCAGAATGTCCACGTCATGCGCGTTGAATCCCGCATCGATCGAGGCGGCCTGCTGCAACGATCGCAGGAACAGTCCCGCCGTGACGAGCAGCAGCAGCGCCATCGCCACCTGACCAGCGACGAGACCGTGGCGCAGCCACGCCCGCTTGCGATCCGCGGTCGCATGCGCGCCGTGCAATGCGGGCGTCAACTCGAATCGCGTCGCACGCAGGCCTGGAATCACTGCAAAAACGACCGACGACAACACGGCCAGAAGAAACGCGAAGGCCATGACGCGGGGATCGATGCGCAATTCGAGAGCGATCGGCACGGGAAGGGTCGGCTGATACGACGACAGCAACCGCACGAGCACGAAAGCGAGCGGTACGCTGAGCGCTCCGGCCACCAGCGCCAGTGTCAGGCCTTCCATCAGCAGTTGGCGCAGGATGCGGCGGCGCGACGCACCGACTGCCAGGCGGGTTGCGACCTCTCGCCGGCGCTCGAGCGCACGCGCCAGGAGCATGCCCGCGACGTTGCTGCACGCGATGAGCAGGACCAGACCGGTAAGAATGCCCAACATGGCCATGAACCCGACGATCGGGCCGGAAATCGCCGACGGCACGCGCGCGGATCGCGCGACCGCGACGCCCCACCGGTCCAGGCGGTCCGGGGTGTGGTCGGTCAGGTAGCTGCGCATGATGCCATTCAGTTCGTCGCGCGCCTGAGGAATGCTGACACCGGGCTTCAGCCTGCCCACCGCCGTCATCCACACCGCGTTGTGCGCGGTAAGGAGCGACGTGTCCCCCGCCCGTACGTGTGCCTCCATCGCCATCGGCACCCAGAAGTCCGGAGCGATGATGCTCGTTCCGGTGAACCCCCTCTCGGCAACGCCGATGACCACGTAGGGCCGATTGTTGAGTCGAATCTCCTGGCCGATCAGGTCCGCACGTGCGCCAAACCGCCGCGACCAGAACTGATGGCTGAGCACAACGACGGCATGCGTGTCCGGTGTCGAATCCTCGTCGGCCACGAAGAATCGGCCTGCTGCCGGTCGTGTGCCGACCACCTCGAAATAATTGCCAGACACGAGGCCGGCGTAGACGCGCTCGGACGAACGCGCATCACCGAGGCTCATGACCGGAGGATCGAAGCGCTGCGCCGAAATGCCAGTCAGCAGGGTGCTCCGCTCGCGCATCTCACGAAAGAGTGGATAGCCAAAATTGTCGTGTCCCTCACCGCGCATCGACCGGCCGATGTCGACCAGAGTGGCGGGATCGGCAACGCCGACGCGCGGCCTCAGCAACGCTGCATCGGCGAGGCTGAAGATCGCCGCGCTGGCGGCGATCCCGGCTGCGAGGGACAGCACGGCGGTGACAGCGAAGATCGGGCTCCGGGCGAGCACCCTCAAGGCATACCGGACGTCGGCAAGAACTGACATGCGGGCTTAGACTGGAACGGGGCTGAAATTGTTTCAGCGGCGGGCCTATTGCGCGGCTCTGGGACGAACGACAATGGCGCGGCTGACCCTGCCCACGGGTTTGCCGGACTGGTGCACGACGGCCGACACGACGTACGAGCCAGGCTCCTGCGCCGGTGGCAGCTGACCATCTGCGATCTGCCGCCGCTCGAGGTTCGACTTGTTGATGACCGACTGGGCGCGCGCGACCACCGCCTCCTCACCCGAACGCCGCAGTTCCAGATCCACTGTCATGCCCTCGAACTGCACGGGGTCGGCCGTATAGAGCTCTACGATGGCCCTGATCGCCGTCCCCTCAGACACGTGGGTCCGCGGCGCGAATGGCTCCGACGTCTCGCCCAGGATCAGATCGCTGAATTGCAGCGCCCCGGCCGTGCGCAGCCCCACGAGCAGCGGCAGTTCGACGGATCCGGCGCGGCCTCGATCGTCTACGGCGCCGGCGCGCAGCCGGTATCGACCCGGTGCGAGTTGCACGCCGATGACGCCTCGCGCACCCGTGGCATCGACGTTCAGTTGATCGGCGGTATTGAAGACGGTCTCCTCGTCCTTGCTGATGGCAATGGCGTAGCCCGGCGCGGGCGTCGATTTTGCGGGAACGTTCCCGAGAAGCTCGAGCAGCACGATGACTTTCAGCGTGGATGCCTCGTCACCGCGTGCGCAATACGCGGCGGCCGCCAGCGGTGCCTCGGCCAGATCGATCGGTTGCTCGAGCACCGCGGCCGGCGTAGCCGGGGCTGTCGATGGCGTCCAGATGAATCGATCGCGGCCGGCACGTGCGACCGCGCGAGGGCGCCGGACCTGGACTTCGACCTTGTGCACCTTGCCATCGCCGTCGCCCGGAGCGCTCTCGATGCCAAGTTGATAGGTGTGCACGACCTGGGTGTAGATCCGATCGAAGACGCCCGCCGCCGTGCCGACACCGTTGAAGAACGCTCCGCCGGCGAATCCGGCGACGTTCGACAATCCATCGACGAGATCGGATCTCGGAAGCAGGTTGCCGCCGGGTGTTCGCCGGCTCGCGTCATTCTCCGGCTGCTCGAGCTGCACGACATACAGACTCGTGCCGGCCTGGGCGGAGCGGCGTTCCAGCTCGCGGAAATAGGTGAGCGTCGACTGGCGGAACGGAAGTCCCGCGGAGAGCAGCACGATGCTCTTCGGCCCCTCGACGCGTTGAAGATTGGTATTGAGCGCCGCGAGGGTGGAAAGCAGCGTCTCGATTCGCCGATCCGCTTCCATCAGCACGTGACGCGCTTCTCGCTCGAGCTCGGGTGGGCACACCGTTTCACCGCGCCGGCACTCGCGTTCGACGACCTGATCGATGGTGAGTTGATCGCGTCGCGCGAACGCCTCGGCCTCGTCGATGGTGATCAGGTGCCGGCCGACCCCGGCAGACCGGAAGCCGCGCAATTGCGACAGCACCTGACGGATCTGCTGACGGTCGCGCGTCAGATCGACGCTCTTGCCGGGAACGACGAGCAGGCCGGCCGCATCGGCGGGCCCGAGACGATCCACGAGCTTGCTCGCGCTGTCGAGGACGAGCTTCTCGTATCCCGCCGTCATGCTTTCCAGGTCGATCACGATCACGACGACCCGGCCCGGCGTCGTGTTGACGTTCGAGGCAAACGACGTCGACGCCTGCGGAGGAGCCGGTGCGGGCGCACCGGGCCGCGACATATCGCCGGGTCCGTAGAACCGGGCAAACGACACCGGCCGGACGGCGCCATCGACCTTGACGATGAAGTCGTCCGCGCGCAGATCGCGCACGGGGTTGCCGGCCTCGTCGACCACCGAGACGTCGAGACGAATGAGGTCGACGCCACTGCGGAACTGAGGCTGGGTCTGAAACGCTGTGCTGCCGAGAGCCATCACCAGCGGCACGAAGCGGAGGAACGAATTCAAGGCGAGAAATTATAGCGCGCCAGGATGTCGGTGCGTCACGCCTGCGACTGCCCGCCGAGCACTCGCATGATCGCCGAAGCGATCCGCCGCCACTCGCCTTCTTCGTGAACCAGTTCCTTGCGTCCTTTTCTGGTGAGCGAGTAGAAACGGGCCTTCCGGTTGTTCTGCGACGTGCCCCATTCCGCGTCGATGAAGCCGCGCGACTCGAGGCGTTGCAGCGCCGGATACAGCGAGCCGTGGTCGACGATCAGGACGTCGCCGGACTCCCGCTTGATCGCGCGGGCAATCCCTTGTCCGTGCTGGGCGCCGAAGATGAGGGTCCGCAGGATGAGCAGGTCGAGGGTTCCCTGGAGGTGGGCGGAGTGTTCCCGATCGGATCGCTTACGTATAGACATTCGACCCGAGTATGCGTATGCTTCGGGTTGAATGTCAACCCGAAAGGGACCCGGCGCAGACGACGACTTCGATCGCGAGATTCGCGCGCACATCGAGCTCGAAACCGAAGCGCTCATGGAGGACGGCCTCGCCCCCGAGCAGGCAACCGCCGCCGCACGGCAGACGTTCGGCAACGTGACCGCAGCCCGGGAGCGGTTCTACGAAGCGCGGCGAATCCTCTCGGTCGATCGGCTCGCGCAGGACATCCGCTGCGCCGTGCGCAACCTGCGGCGGTTCCCCGTGACGACGGCCGTGTCGGTCGCATCGCTTGCGGCCGGCATCGGTGCCACGACGGTGACGCTCATGGTGCGCGATGTCCTCTTCTATCGCGCTCCGCCGGCCTACGCCGAGCCGGCACAACTCTCGCGTATTCAGGTCGGGCGCCCGGATCGGCCGATCATGCCAATAGGCAGCGACGTGCCGGCGCCGCTCTATGCGGCGTGGCGCGAAACGCTCGGAGACGGCATCGCCGCGGCAAGCCTGGCGCGCGGTGTCCGCGACGTGCGCGCCGGCGACCGCACCGAAGCGGCGCCCATACGCGCCGCCTCGGCAAACTTCTTCGCAACGCTCGGCGTGTCGCTCGCAATGGGCCAGGCACCCTCCGGCTCGCTCCGCGACCGCTCGGGCGCCTCGCCAGCCGTGCTCTCGTACCGCATGTGGCAGCGGCTGTTCGATGGGGACCCGAACGTGCTCGGACAGAGCATCTGGATTGACAATCAGCCTCACACGATTGTCGGGGTGCTGCCGCAGCGCTTCTGGTTCTCGGACATGAACAGCCCGATCTGGACCGCGCTCGACGAGCGGGTCCTCGGCCCGGACGAACCTTTGGAAGTCGTCGTGCGCCGCCCGCACGGCACCACGCCCGCCATGCTCGATGCGCAGCTGCAGCGCGGGCTTGCCGAGTACGCGCGCCAGCGTCCGGCCGCGCGAACGCGATCTGCGCCTGCTCGTGTCAGGCATCGAAGGCACACCGATCGGGCGACAGGTGGCGCTGATCCTGCCTTACATCCTCGGCACGTCCGTGTTGCTGACACTGCTCATCGCGTGCGCGAACGTCGCCATCCTGCTGATCGCCCAATGGACGACCCGCGAGCACGAGATCGCGATCCGCGCGTCGATTGGCGCGAGCCGCGGCCGCATCGTGCGGACGCTCCTCACCGAATCGGTGCTGATCGCGACCGCCGCCGCCATGCTGGGTGTCTGCGTCACGCTCGTCTTGCGCGCCTGGGTACTCAGGAGCGGTGGGGGCGCCAGCGACGACATGTTTTTCAACCTGGCGATCGATGCCCGGGTGTTTCTGCAAGCCGCTGGCATTGCCCTCGTGACCGGCATCTTGACGGGCATCGCGCCGGCGCTCTACGAGACACGGCGCCTGCACGGCAACCCGATGCGCGCGATCGCCGCCTCGGATCGCGTGCGCCAGCGCTGGCGTCATGCGCTGGTCGTGCTCGAGATCACCATCACGGTCGCACTGCTGGTCGAAACGGCGGCGATGATCGACGGTTACTTGCGCGCGCGTTCGGCACAGTTGGGATATGCGACGGCGCCCCTGATGAGCGCGCGACTCGACAACACGGCAGGCGTTCCAGCGGCGGAAATGCTCGACCTGGTCACGCACATCCCTGGCGTCGCGTCAGCCGCGTTGTCGACGACGGTACCCTACGCGACGATCGGGCCGCAGCAGCGCGTGGGCACCGATGCCAACTTCTCGAATGCGGTCACGGCCGAGCGCGCGGCGATCACCCCGACATACTTCACGACGCTGGGGGTCCCGATGCGCACCGGCCGGCCATTCCTGGACGAGGACCTCGACGCGCCGCGGACGGCGATCGTCAACGAGGCATTGGCCCGCCGGTTGTCTCTGGGCTCGGACCCGATCGGACGGCGCATCTGGATCGGGCAGAACGTCCATGACGTGATCGGCGTCGTGGCCGACTATTCGAACAACGTGCTTCGCTCCCGAGAATCGGAATCGAAGGTGTTCGTCCCGATGCCGCGCACGAAGGGCCCGGCGCGAGTGCACCTGCTGGTTCGTGCCGAAGGAGATCCCGCGCCGCTGACCCAGACGATACGGCGAGAGGTCCGCGATGCAGCGACAGGGACCATTGTCGCCAGCGCCTACACGGTCGATCAGATCCTTGGCGTGATGGGCCAGGAGCTTCTGCTGGGCACCGCGCCGCTGTTCCCGCTGATCGTCATCGGCATGCTGCTCACGACGGCGGGAATCTACGGAACGCTGGCGTTTGCGATTACGCGGCGGTCCAGGGAACTCGCCGTGCGCGCGGCTCTGGGTGCAAGCGGACGCGATCTGGTGCGGCTCGTCTCGCTGCAGACTGTCCGGCTCGTCTCGGTGGGGACGGCGCTTGGAATCGCGGCGACGTTCGGCCTCGCGCGCCTCGTCCGCGCGGGCGGCGGTGCCGGCACCATCTTCGACCCGCCAGCGTCAGCCTTCCTCATCCCCGTCCTCGTCGTCGTCGCCATCGGCATCGTCGCCACGTGGGTGCCATCCCGCCGCGCGCTCAAGATCGATCCGGCAGCCCTGTTGCGAACGACCTAGTGGCGCGTTGCTACCCTGCTTGATCGTAGGCGCGCCGAACCCAGGCGACGAGCGCAGTATCCACCTCTGACGGCTCGGTCACCTTTACCTTGTACTGACACATGCCGCCTGGCGGCAGCGCCACCAGCCGGTCGGATCCCGCGACGTCTTTCATGTTCAGGCCGACCTCGACCCGGGTGTTCGTCGCCGGACCGATCATCGCGAACTGTTTCTTGCGCCGCAGGCTGACGTAACCCTTCTTCGGGGCTATCTCGAACGGACCGAACGCGTCAATCGCCGACATCAGCTTGTCGTGAATGGGACGAAGCGCCGCCTTCGGGCCCGCGTAGATCTCGTCGAGCACATCGCTGGAGCTCTTGCTCGCTGATTCTGCAGCTGACGCACCATCCGACTGCAGCACATGGTGCACGAGGGTGTTGGCGTCACCGTGCCCCATGCCGACATCCTTCTTGAGCATGTCGCGGATCTCTCCATGCTTCGTGAGGCCGCTCGATTTGATGATGGCGGCGAGGTCGGCCAGGGTCTTGCCGGTGCGCTTCTCGATGTTGGCCAGCTGCGTCGCAAGTGCTTTGTCCACAGATCCTCCTCGAACCGTCGGCTATGGCTGTTTCGCGCGACGTGGCAGCGCCAGCCGATGCGTCACGACGTCGCTTCTGCTTCGACCCGCAGCACGTTCTTCACATCGTCTCCGGTCGCCGCGCCGGGGAGGATCGAGCCGGCCCTGGTCCACGGCCGCAGCAACGTGATGCGTCCCGCGTCGTGCGATTCGACCGCCGCGCTTCCGTCGCGCCGGATGAGGAAGGCCACCAGGCGGCCCTTCGATTCGAGATCGCGGCCGCCGATGAACACGCCGAATCCCGCGTCGCTGGGCCCGGGGAACAGAAAGATTTCGGACTCGAGCGCGAAGCGGCCGCCGCCAGCCGGGCGCCATCGTGCCGAACAACCACGAGCCCTCCGGCGGATCCAGCGCGCTGACGATCCTGGCGTCCCCGTCGGTGATCCACTTCCATCCTGCAGGTGCCGGAAACTGGCGGGCCGATACGACTGCGGCCGCTGCGATTGATATGGCCAACGTTCCTGCAAGAATTGAGCGCATCGACGACCCTCCTCAGCGCCTGTTCCTCGGGCTCCAGGGATCTATTACGCACCTGCGGCAGTTTCAATAGCGGGTCCCGGCAAGCCGCCGGCGTGGCGCAATATACACTGAGCGAAGCCCGCGCCGTGCGCCGATCACCCGACGAGGCTTGACAGGTGCCTCGGACCGACTAGAAACTCGACAGCGGGACGTTTTGGATCGATTGTTCTGCGATGGCGAGGATCGGATACGGGATGGGTCTATTCGAATGGTTGAAGGGAAGACGAAACGGCGGCGACCCCCGCCTGACGGAGTGGCGACGGGCGTGGAGTACTTCCGCCGCCGAGCCTGATCCCAATGCGGTGTCGGTCCTGAAAGTCCAACTCGATCGACTCGGACTTCCTGAAGAGGAGATTGAGATCGAGCGCGAGATGCTGGACGGCATCACGCAGCTGGCCCAGCTTCGCGTCGCGGTCGACTCGTCGGGCATTCCGATCGTCGAAACCGGCCACCGCGTGGTCGGGCACGACACTTGCTATTTCAGCACACCGGTGTCGATGCCGGACGATGTGGCGCAGCCCACCGGGCGGCTGTTCCTGACGAACTCACGCGTGATCTTCGCCGGCGGCGCGCGCGCCACGACTGTCGCCTGGCACGCCATCGGCGAAGTTCTGCACGGCGATCGCGACGTCGTGCTCGTGCGGCGGGATCGCGATACCATTTACCGATTCAGATGCAACACGTTCGCGGACGCCATGTGCAGCGCCTTTCTGGCGCGGCGGCTCGCGGCGTCGATGTCACGCGCGGGCGGAAGCACTTCCTCGAGAACCTGACATGCCTATTTCATCAGCCGTGGAACGCCAGACGGTCGTCCCCGGCATCGAACGACTGCTGCAGTCCGATCGCGAGCTGGTTGCCGGACGACGGGTCGGCCTCGTGTGCAATCCAGCGTCGGTGGACGCGAACCTGCGGCATAGCGCCGACCGGCTCTTCGAGGATCCCGAGATCAAGCTGACGGCGATCTTCGGCCCGCAGCACGGCTTCCGATCGGATCTCCAGGACAACATGATCGAAACGCCGCACGGGAAAGACTCGCGGCGGAACGTACCGGTGTTCTCGCTCTACAGCGAGACGCGTGAACCGACCGCTGACATGCTCCGCGACCTGGACGTGCTGGTGATCGACCTGCAGGATGTCGGCACACGGGTCTACACCTACGTCTACACGATGGCGAACTGCATGCGCGCGGCCGCCCGTCACGGTGTTCCCGTGGTGGTCTGCGACAGGCCGAACCCGGTTGGCGGTGACGCGATTGAGGGCGCGACGCTGCAGCCGCAGTGGACGTCGTTCGTCGGGCAGTTTCCGATTCCTCTCCGCCACGGGATGACGATCGGCGAGCTGGCCAGGCTGTTCAACGAAACATTCGGCCTTGGCGCCGCACTCGACGTCGTTCCACTCGAAGGCTGGCGCCGATCCATGTATTTCGATGAAACGCGCCTGCCGTGGGTGATTCCATCGCCGAACATTCCAACCCTGGACACCGCCGTCGTCTATCCGGGTGCCGTGCTCTTCGAGGGCACGATGCTGTCCGAGGGCCGCGGCACGACACGTCCCTTCGAGCTCATCGGCGCACCATGGATCGACGGGGATCGACTGTCCGATGCGATGAACGCGCGCGAGCTTCCTGGCGTCCATTTCCGATCGGTGTTCTTCGAACCGACGTTTCAGAAGCACGCGCGCGAGACGTGTGGAGGCTGTCAGTCCCACGTGACCGATCGTCAGGCTTTCCTGCCGGTGCGAACCACTGTGGAGCTCATCGAGGAGTTCCGCAAGCAGAATCCGTCACGCTTCGCCTGGCGTCAGCCGCCGTACGAATACGAGCTCGAGAAACAGCCTATCGATCTGCTGTACGGCAACGACCGGCTGCGGGCCACCATCGACACCGGTCAGGATATGAGTGCGCTCGTTGCGAGCTGGAGGCCTGAGGAAGACGGGTTCCGTCGGCTGCGAGAACCGTTCTTGTTGTATCGGTGAGGATCGGGGTGCTGCCAGCACGCCCGTCCTGACCGCCTCCGCCAAGACTACGGCGAGTCCGCCGAAGCGCTTCGCGCGAAGGCGGAAGGTCGGGCCTACAGGTACGTTACCCGCGGGTCTTGGCTATCCCGGGCGCGTTGCTTTCCTGGGCGGTGGCAGGGATCATGTGGTAATTGACCAGATGGTCGCGAAGGGCGTTGAAGGCTTGCTCCGGTGAGTCCGCGCGGTATAGGAGATCGAGATCTTTCTCATCTATCGCGCCCCATTCGGCCAGCGGCCGCAGGTCGAGGACTTCGTTCCAGTAGTCGCTGCCGTAGAGCACGACGAGCAGTTTCTTCGAAAGCTTGCGCGTCTGCGCGAGCGTGAGGATCTCGAACATCTCGTCGAGCGTGCCAAACCCTCCAGGGAAGATCACCAGCGCCTTCGCGAGATAGGCGAACCAGAACTTCCGCATGAAGAAGTAGTGGAACTCGAAGTGAAGCCCGTCGGTGATGTACGGGTTCGGTCCCTGCTCGAACGGCAGCCGGATGTTCAGGCCAACAGTCTTGCCTCCGGCCTCGTGGGCGCCGCGGTTGGCGGCCTCCATGATCCCCGGTCCTCCGCCTGAGCAGACAACGAACCTCCGCCTCGGCTCTTCGAGCGAGAGACTCCACTCCGTCAGCAGCCGGGCTACTTCGCGCGCATCCTCGTAGTAGCGCGACCATTCGACGGCTTTCCGGCTGCGTTTCAGCGCCGCCGCATGTCCAGCCGCCTTGCGCCCCTTCGAACTCCTCAACTTCAGCAGCGCCTGCTCGGCTGCTTCGCGGCTGTGCACGCGAGCGGACCCGAAGAAGACAACGGTGTCCTGGATGTTCTCTTTCTTGAATCGACGGGCTGGCTCGAGATACTCCGCCAGGATGCGAAGAGGACGGGCGTCAGCTGTGTTCAGGAACTCAGGATTCTCGTAAGCGCGTGGCTGCTGGTTGGACATGCAGAAAAAACTGTATCATTTTCGGACGACGGAGATGCCGTCCATCGACTGCGAGTCCGGCCGTCCGCCGAAGGTGGTAGCCGGCTTGTCCCGCCGAAGCTTGAGCGAAGGCGGAACCACGAAAGGTACGAGCACATATGCGCCGGGTCATTGCAGCCGCCAGCATCATGTTGATATCCGGAGTCGCCGCGACCGCTATCGCCAGGAACCCAGTAGTGCAAAACACTGCCGGTTGGACGCTTCCGGCAGATGCCGACGACAAGAAGAATCCGCTGCCGATCGACGAAAGGCTTCTCGCGACCGGCAAAGCCGTGTTCAAGGACAAGTGTGAACGATGCCATGGTCCTGGTGGCCTCGGTGACGGGCCGGATGCCGATCCGGATGCGGCCGACATGGACCTCACGAATGCCAAGCGGGCCGACCGGAACTCGGACGGTGTCATGTATTACAAGGTCTGGAACGGACGCAAGAAACCGAAGATGCCCGCGTTCAGCGCCGAGATCAGCGAGGAGCAGGCGTGGGCGGTGGTCGCCTACGCGCAGTCGCTGAGGAAAAAGTAATAAGCCGTAGTCCGTGGTTCGTGGTTCGTGGCTGGATTGCTGTTGGGGATTTCAGAAGAATCTTGTAATGCCCTCGCCGATCACGTAGCCGACGGCTGCGACGCCGAAACCAACGGCGAACATGTCGCGGCCACTCGCCCACAGGCTGCGTCCGGTGAACAGGCTCCGTGCGGCGCCGATGCCGAAGTGCGCCAGCATGCTCACCGCAAGCGAGACCCAGACGGCGTTGTCGTGCGCCATCAGTAGGAACGGAACGATGGGGATGAAGGCGCCAATCGCGGTCGCGACACCGGTGACGACGCCGTCCTTGAGCGGCGCAAGCTCCGCCGGGTGAATGTTCAGCTCCTCCCGCACCATCGCATCGAGCGCCTGCGTCGGGTCCTTCATCATCTCGCGCGCGGTTTCGCGTGCCTGTGCGGGCGACAGGCCCTTGCTCTCGTAGATTACCGAGAGCTCGTCTTCTTCGAGGTCCGGCATCAGCCGCATCTCGTACTGCTCCATCTCGATCTGGTGAGCCTGAACCTCCGCCTCGCTCTTTGCCGCGAGGTAGCCGCTGGCGCCCATTGACAAGGCGTCCGCGATCGCGCCGGCAACGCCGGTGATGATGACGACGTGGGGTTGGACGTTCGCACCGATCACGCCTGCCACGAGTCCGAAGTTTGCCGTCAGCCCGTCGTTGAATCCGTACACGACGCTTCGGAGATAACCGCCGGAGCCACCGACGTGCCACGGCTCGCCCTCGCGCCCCATCGCTTCCGAGAGCTCGCGCGCGTGGATCGCTGAATCGGACGCGATGTCCACGGCCGCTCTGTGCGTCTGGCGATGAGAGGCCGACCGCGCCAGCCGGAGATACGCCTGCACCTCGCGCCCCTCCTCAGCGAGCAGCAGCGGCAGAATCATGCGGGTGCCGAACCATCGTGCGAGCACCGCGAGGGCGCGTGTCCTCAGCGACGGGGCATACGAGGGCAAGCGCCGCGCGCCTTCGCGGAACAGCTCCTCCCAGCGCAGGACGTGACGATCCTCGACGCGCGCCAGCCGCTCGAACAGATCGCGGCGCTCATCGTTCGGTTCCAGCCCGGCAAGCTGGCGATAGAGGAAGGCCGCGTCCCGTTCGTCGCTGTAGTGTTCGTCCCAGGTCTCGTCGGGCTGAATGCCGCCCGGGAAAGAGGCATCGGGCTGGGGGCGCTCCTGTGGGGCAGTGGCCACAGGTCGATTGTAGTGCCTGCGCGCCGGCCTTTACTCCCATTGTGGCGGCGACTACCATGCAGCTCATGCGGCGGCCGACATCGCCCCACACGCGGACGTCGTTCGAGTACTCGCTGCTCATCGGCAGCACGCCGGCCCGCATCATTACCGCGTTCTTCGATCCCCGTCTGCTGGGCATGTGGTGGCAGGCGGCGCGTTCGGTGACGACTCCCAGGCCAATGGGTGTCTTCGCAGTCGAGTGGAATTCGACGGGTGAGGTTGACGAGGTTCTCGGCCGTCTCGGCGGCGTGTTTCACGGGACGGTGATCGAATTCGCCGAGGGCGTCGGGTTCTTCATCGCGGATGCGTGGTGGATCCCACCGGAAGGCGAGCCCATCGGGCCAATGGCGCTGGAAGTGAGCTGTTCGACGGAAGGACAAATGTGCCGGCTGCGCGTGCGTCAGAGCGGCTTCGAGGACACACCCCGGTGGCTCAGCTACTACAACGTCATGACCCGATCGTGGGTCTCTTCGCTGTCTGCGCTCAAAGAGATCATCGAATCACGTAAGCCGTAACCGCTCGCGAACTCACGCTTTCTGGACGATCAGGAAGTTTGCGTCGATAAGGTTCAACTCCGGGCTCACGTTGATGAACACGACCACCGAGCCCGGCCGGACGAGCTCGCGCTCGAGCAGGTCGGAATAGAGCTTCTGGACGTCGGACTCGGGATTTACGTACGGGATCACACCCCGACAGACCGTCAGCCGCCCAGCCACTTCCTCCGTCGGTGTGGCCGCGAGAATAGGCGCCTGCGGACGCAGCGCGGACAGCAGCCGCGCGGTCTTTCCCTCGGTGGTCACTGCCACAATCGCGTCCGCCTGCCCGGTTGTGGCCAGCGTGACGGCAGCTTCGCACATCGCGCGCCCATGACGGCTTCCCGTCGGGTCGTCCGCCAGTCTTACCGGAGCGGACGGCGGGACCAGCTCGGCATCACGAATCACGGCGTCGAGCGTCTGCACCGCCTGCACGGGAAAAGCGCCAACCGCGGTCTCACCGGCCAGCATGATTGCGTCGGCGCCCTGATCGACGGCGTTCGCCGCGTCGCTCACTTCCGCGCGTGTCGGGCGGGGCTCGACGCGCATCGACTCAAACACCTGCGTCGCCAGGATGGCGACGCGACCGGCCGTGCGCGCCCGGTGGATGATTTCCTTCTGGATCCGCGGCACCTGTTCGAGTGGCATCTCGAGACCGAGATCACCCCGCGCCACCATCACGCCCTGCGCGATCGCGAGGATCGCGCCTAGATTCTGGACCGCCGCGGGCCGCTCGATCTTTGCGATCACCGGCACGACGCGCCCGGCGTCATGCATGATCGACACAGCACGATGGCAATCGTCGGCGTTCTGGACGAAGCTCAATGCGATCAAATCGACGCCGAGCCGCAACGCGAACCGCAGATCCGCTTCGTCCTTCGCGGTGATCGCCGACGCGGGCAGCGCGACACCCGGCGCATTGATGCCTTTGTGCCCGCCGAGCGGCCCGCCGTTGACGACAACGGTCCGCAGCTCGTCACCCGTCGCTTCGACCACGCGCAACTCAATCCGTCCATCGTCGAGCAGCAGCCGGTCGCCCCGTTTCGCGGATCGGATCAACTCAGCATAGGGCGTAAAGATCCTGCCCGGCTCCGAGGGCGAGTCGCCCGGGGCGATGGCCAGCTCGTCGCCCGGCGCAAGCGTCAGCGGCGAGCTGCCTGCTGGCCCGGTACCGAATCTTGGGACCGCTGAGGTCCGTAAGAATCCCAATGCGGCGCTGACCGCGGGCAGCCGCGGCGCGTATGTGCGAGAAGACCTTGGCGTGGGAGTCGTGTGTCCCATGAGAAAAGTTCAGCCTGAACACGTCGACGCCAGCGCCGATCAGCGCCTCGATGGATGTCAGTTCGCAGCTCGCCGGACCGACCGTGGCCACGATCTTCGTTTGTCTCATCGCCGGTCTTTCACGGAACGCAATCCCCATCGCCCATCGCCATTGCCCATCGCCCATTGCCCATCGCCCATCACGAACCCCACGGGTCCACCAGCGCCTTGGTAATCGTCATCGCCTCGGCATCCTCGAGCGCCTGCCCGAGCGTGTGCAGCGAGTAGGTGCGCTGGCCGATCGAGCGCCAGGGAATCTGCTGTGCGTAGCGCTCCAGGAAACCGATCGCGCGCAGAAAGTGCCCGGGTTCGCTGCCCCAGCAGCCGCGGATTTCGAGGTGCTTCCGGTTGATGTGCCAGTGCGCGTTGATGGTGCTCGGGCCCACGTCCGTGTAATGACCGGCAATCACATAGCGGCCTCCGTCGCGAACGAGCGCGAGGCCCTCTTCGACCGCTCGCGCGGATCCCGCGGCTTCGATGGCGACGTCGGGACCCTCGCCGTGTGTCAGTTCGCGTATGGCCGTTGCTCGCGCTTCGACGCCTGTCGTCGCGATGTCGAAGACGACATCGGCGCCCATCGCTCGGCCGAGCGTCAGCCGCTCGGGCGGTCCACCAATCAGCACGATCGTCGACGCCCCGCCGAGGCGCGCGAGTGCGACGACGCTGAGACCGACGGCGCCGGCACCCTGGACAACGACGGAGTCGCCCGGCCGGAGCGCCGCCCGCTCGAGCACGTGAACTGCCGTCAGCAGCCCGCATCCGCCGCCGATGTAGTCGTCGAACCCGACTTTGTCAGGGAGCCTGGCGATCCCGACGCCAGGTTCGAGATAGATGTACTGCGACCAGCCCCCAAACAGTCCATCAGAGGCCGAATCGGTGATGCCGTAGACGCGCCTCGCGGTACACTTCGTCGGCGTGCGATGCACGGTGCAGGCGCGGCAGCGGCCGCATGTCCGGTGGACATCGAAGAACACCGCGCGATCGCCCTCTCGAAGCGTCGATCCGTCGATGCCGCGAATAGCGCCACGTATCGACTCGAGCGTCCCGGCGGACACGTGGCCGGGGATGATCGGATACGGGACACCGGCGAGCCGCCCGTGCCAGAGGTGAACGTCCGTGCCACACACCTCGGACCGGGCCGTGCGCAACAACGCTGATCCTGGTTCCAAATCGGGACGGGGGAATTCGCGTATTTCGATCGGCCGCCGCGGCTCGGGCATCACGGCCGCAAGGATGCGATTGGTCACGTCGTACGTTACCCTGTCTAAGAGAAGCCCTGCTTCGTTGCGGTAGTGAGCTTACCACTCGAAACGATCACCTCATGCGCTTTCACACTCCCGAGCGTCGGTTGTCAATGTACGTCTGCGTGTGCACCGTCGCGGTGCTCCTCATGCCGAGCCTTTCAACGGCGCAAACCTACCAGGTTCAGCAGCCTCGCCGGCAGTTCGTCAGCGTCAGCCTCGACTGGCTGTACACGCAGCCGCTGCACTTCGCCGAACACCCAATCGAGGACCTGCTGGGCACCGAGGTCGGCTCAGCGCAGATGCAGGAGTACGACTACCAGACGCGTGACGGCAACACGCGCATCACCGTACAGGAGTTCTCGCGCCGAAGTCAGGGAGGCGGGGTGACGGTTTTTCCGCTCGGCCTGAGGACCGGCACGACCCTCGCAATCAGGGGGAGCGTCGAAGGCCTGCCCGACATCAGAATGACGTTCGAGGGCGCGGCGCCTTTCAGCAGTTATGCGCTGACGAACGCCCGCGCCTATGACGTCGGTGGCGGCATTTACGTTTCCGATCGTTCGGGTGGCTGGGGCCTCGGCAGCCGCGCGTTCGTGCTCGCTGGCATCGGCAGGATAAGCAGCGATCTCGGCGACGGCCGACGATACTTCGCTGAAGGCGGCGGCGGACTGACGTCGGGCCCTCTGGGCGTCGACTTGTCTGTCAAGTTTGCATGGAACAAGCTGCACGATCCGGTCGAGCACCAGTTTTTCACGGTGCCGATCACCATTCGGGGGACTGTGAGCTTTTAGTCTGGCTTCTTCTGTAGAGCGCGAGATGCCCAATTCGATTGACAGCTGGCTCGCCGCGGCCTGCGCCGATGCCGAGCGCCGCGGACTGCCGGAGCTGAAGCCGCTGCTCGAAGCGCTGGCGCGTTCAACCGCCGCGTTGCGCGCCGCCGACGAATCGCACCGCTCCTCGGCCAGGCTGTCATCGCCAAAGGAGCCCGAATGAGCGCGCCGGACCTCCGGCGCATCGTCGACATCGCACCCTTGGTGCGCTCGAAGGCGATCTCCGCGACCCAGCTGGTGGAGAACTGTCTGCACGAGATCGTGGCGCAGAAGCCGGTCAATGCCTTTACGACGGTCCTCGAAGCGAGCGCGCTCGAGGAGGCCCGTGAGGCGGACGCACAGATCGCGTCAGGAAGATGGCGAGGGCCGCTGCACGGTGTGCCGGTGGCGATCAAGGATTTGATCGACGTGGCCGGCACGCGCACGACGTCAGGATCCGCCGTTCCATCTGTTGAAGCTCGAACAGATGCACCGGTCGTGACGCGCCTGCGCGAGGCGGGCGCGATCGTGATCGGCAAGACGAACCTGCACGAGTTCGCCTACGGGACGACGAGTGAAGAAACCGCGTTCGGCCCCGTGAGAAATCCTCTGGATCTGTCGCGATCGGCAGGCGGATCGAGCGGAGGATCGGCCGCCGCACTGGCCGCCGGCATGTGCTTCGGTGCGGTCGGTACCGATACCGGCGGCTCGATCAGGATCCCGTCCGCGGCCTGCGGCACGGTGGGGCTGAAGCCGACCTACAACGAACTGCCCCTCACCGGCATCGTCCCTCTCAGCGGCTCGTTCGATCACGTGGGCCCGATGGCGCGAAGCGTCGCCGATGCCATTCTCTTGTTCCAGGCCATCCAGGGTGCGCAGCCTGGCGGCCTCGAGGCGGGCGTGGGCCGACTCACGTTCGGCATTCCGTACCGCTACTTCTGCGATCGAGTCGATGACGATGTTGCGAGCGCGCTGGCGCGTGTGCGGACAGCGCTGACAGAAGCCGGCCACGGGGTTGCCGACGTCGAGATCGCCCACGCCGAATGGACGCCTGACGTCTACCTTCACGTCATGCTCCCCGAGGCGTCGTGGTACCACGCATCGCTGCTCGAACGCCATGCATCGAGCTACTCACCAGGCGTTCGGCTGCGATTGGAAATG
>CAWARA010000022.1:0-163526 GCA_963784195.1 uncultured Acidobacteriota bacterium
AAAGTACCTCCGATTCCACGTCCAACGAAGTCGTCGTGTCCGGGGCCCGGCCCCACTACCGGCGTGTGGCGATGAACGAGAGGGTTCGTGACTCCCGCGTCCACGGCTGATCGAGCTCGACGCTGAAGCCCGCAGCTTCGATCAATGCGACCAGCTCGCGGTAGCTGTACGCCCGGTGCGATCCGCGTCGTACCTCCACGCGGCCGTTCGCAACGAAGGTGTACTCGATGTCGAGGCGGGTCGTCCTGTGATCGTAGGCGTTCACCACCAGCAGATAGATCTCACCGACCTTCCACCAGGTGCGGTCCTGCAGGTGCCCCAGCAGGTTCTCGATCACCATCGGCGTCTCGAGCACGAACCGCGCGCCGGGCTTCAGCGCTGACGCCACCGCTGCGAGAAACGTCGCGTTGCCCTCGTCGTCGAGGTAGCCGAAGCTGTTGCCGACGCAGAACGCAGCGTCGAAGTGCGCCCGCCACGGCAGATCGCGCATGTCACGCTGTTCCCACCGCACACCGGAGTCGGCATCGCCTGATCGTGCGTGGGCCAGGAACTCCGACGACCAGTCGACGGCCGTCATCGAGTAACCGCGCCGGGCGAGCGCGAGCGACAGCCGGCCGGCGCCGCACGGCACGTCGAGTACTTCGGCACCTGCCGGCACCGCGAGCGCCTGCACGAGCGCGTCGGCCTCGCGCGCGGTGTGCTCGGGCGGCATCGCCGCGAGCCACAAGTCCACTGCGACGCCCTGGAAAAAGCTCTCCCACCAATTGGCTTGGGTATTCACGACGGATCTCCCCTCTCAACGTCCGCAGGACGCGGACACACGTTGTCCTGGTTGGGTTGTGACTGAAGAGGACGAGGGGCTAGCGGACGGCTTTGGGCGTCAGAATTCGATTCCGCAGGAAGCGTAGCGACGACGCGTGCGCGCCTACCTCTTGACAACCTAAAGGTCGCCTGCCATGATGACCCTCATCATCTTGGCACCCTAAAGGAGCGACGCCCGTGGCGAGGAACGACCCCAACAAGCTGGACAAGCTCGACGTTCCACAAGGGACCCTCGACCTGATGATCCTCACGATCCTCGCCCGCGAGCCGCTGCACGGCTACGGCATCTCGCAACGGCTGTCCGCGCTCAGCCACGATAACTTTCAGGTCAATCCCGGCTCGCTGTTTCCTTCGTTGTATCGGCTCGAACAGGACGGCAAGCTGAAGGCGGAATGGCGTCCGAGCGAGAACAACCGCAACGCCAAGTACTACGCCCTGACGGCGTCGGGTCGCAGACAGCTCGAGGAGCACAAGCGCCGCTGGGATCGCATTTCGTTTGCGATCACCAGCGTGCTGGAGGGCGCATGAGCCTCTTTCATCGTCTCGCATCGATGGTGTCGTGGATCCTTCACCGGGATCGAGCCGAACGGCTTCTCGACGACGAAGTTCGTTCGTTCGTCGAAATGGCCACTGCGGACAGGATCAGAGATGGTCTTCCCTCTGCCGAGGCGAGGCGGCTCGCACTGCTCGAGCTCGGCGGCGTCGACCAGGTGAAGGAACGCGTTCGCGCCGGCCGTCACGGCGCATTGCTCGACGACGTAGGCCGGGATGTTCGCTATGCGTTCCGGATCCTCGCCAGGCAGCCAACGTTCGCCATCGTCATCGTCGGGACACTCGCGCTCGGCATCGGCGCCAACACGGCGTTCTTCTCGATCGTCGACAGCCTCTTGCTGCGCACCTTGCCCGTCGAGGCCCCCGAGCGGCTCGCGCGACTCGTCGGCGCGCCGCCGTCGGGACAGCAGTCGTGGACGTATCCGATCTGGGAGGAGATCCAGCGCCACGCCGATTTGTTCGACGGCGCGTTTGCGTGGAGCCGGTTCGACGCGCAGTTCAACCTGACGCAGGGAGGCGAAACACAGTACGCCAAGGGCGTATGGGCCAGCGCCGGCAGCTTCGACGTGCTTGGCGTCAAGCCTTCGCTTGGTCGCTTGTTCGTGCCCTCCGACGACAGGCCTGGCGGTGGCGATGGAGGTCCTGTTGCCGTGATCAGCCACGCCTTCTGGCAGGAGCATTTCGGCGGCGCTCCGGACGTAGTCGGCCGCACGCTGACGCTCGACCGTGCTCCGTTGACGATCGTGGGCGTGACGCCGCCCGGATTCTTCGGGCTGAACCCGGGGCGGTCGTTCGATGTGGCGGTTCCGTTCGGCGTGGAACCGCTCATTCGCGGCGCCGCCGAGTCGCGCCTGAACCGGCGGACGTCGTGGTGGCTCTCGGTGATGGTGCGTCTCAAGCGTGGTCAGTCGCTCGAGGATGCGACGGCGCTCATGCGGACGCTGCAAGCCGGGATTCGCGAGGCGACGCTTCCGCCGCCGCGCCCCGGCGCCACGATGGACGAATACTTGTCCGAGCCGTTCGCGTTCGTCAGCGCAGCGAGCGGTCAATCCGGCCTCAGAGACGTCTACGGACGGCCCCTGATGGTCATGGTGGTCGTCGTCGGGATTGTGTTGCTGATTGCCTGCGCCAACATTGCCAACCTGCTGCTCGCTCGTGCCACCTCGCGCAGCCACGAATGGAGCGTCCGCCTCGCACTCGGCGCGTCGCGGGGGCGTCTGGCGCGCCAGCTGCTCATCGAGAGCCTGCTGCTCGCGGCAATGGGCGCCGCGGCGAGTGTGATCGTCGCGCAATGGGGCAGCCAGTTCCTCGTCTCTCAGCTCGCGACGGATGCTGTCTATCTCGAGCTGCCCCTGGACTGGCGCATGCTCGCGTTCACCGCGGCCATCGCGCTCGTCGCGGCGCTCGTGTTCGGCGTGGCGCCCGCGTTGCGCGCCGCGCGCGGCGCTCCCATCGACGCGATGAAGGATCGAGGCCGGAGCAGTGCCGCCTCCGGCCGCCCGACGGTCGCCAACAGCCTCGTCCTGACCCAGGTCGTGCTCTCGCTCGTGCTTGTCGTCGGCGCCGGTCTGTTCTTGCGATCGTTTGGACGGCTGATTCGCGTGCCGCTCGGGTTCGATCGCGATCGCGTGCTGCTCGCCCAAATAGACGCGCGGCGCGCCGACCTGCCGCCCGCGGCCCGTCTCGCGGCCTACGAGCGCATTCGCCAGCGTGTCCTCGCGGTTCCCGGGGTCGAGCAGGCGGGCGTCTCGATCGTGGCGCCGCTCAGCGGCGCGATGTGGAGCCGGCGCATCCAGGTGTCCGACTCGCCGCTTGGTAATAGCGAATCGGTGGACGGGCCGGAGGGCTTCGGGTTCACGGACCGTCCGATTCCCGAGAATGCCCCGCTGGCGGTTTTCAATGGCATCACGCCGGGCTGGATTGCCACGTTCGGGACGCCGCTCCTTGACGGACGCGACATCTCCGAGCGCGATGGTCCGAGCACGCCTCGCGTGGCGCTCGTCAATCAGGCCTTTGCCCGTAAGTTTCTCAACGGCGCCAACCCTGTCGGTCACACGATGCACCTGACGAGGGAGCCCGCATCGCCCGCGATCGAGATCGTCGGACTGCTGGCCGATGCGGTCTACCGCGATGTGCGCGAGCCGACCCTGCCCACCGCGTACGTGCCCCTGTCGCAATCGTCCGAACAGGCGCAGCCGGATGCTCCCGCTGTCGTGACGTTGAGCGTACGCGCAGCTTCGGCACGGCCGGGTCTGCTCACGAAGAGCGTTGCCGTGGCGATTGGCGAAATAAACTCGACGCTCCCGCTTACGTTCCAGACGCTCGACAGTCAGCTCGGCGACACGCTGATGCGCGAGCGGCTGCTCGCCATCCTGTCGGCGTCATTCGGGGCGCTCGCCCTGTTGATGGCGGCCGTCGGCCTCTATGGCGTCACGTCGTACGCCGTGAACCTGCGTCGGGCCGAGATCGGCATTCGAATGGCGCTCGGCGCGACGCGTGGGTCGGTGATACGTCTGGTCCTCGCCCGCGTGTCGATGTTGATCGGCGCCGGTATCGTCGTAGGGCTCGCGATCGCCGCCTTGGCGTCGCATTTGGTGGCGACGCTGCTCTATGGTCTGGAGCCGGACGATCCGGGCACGCTGATTATGTCGGCGGCGACGCTGGCCCTCATCGGCGCGGTTGCCGGATGGCTTCCGGCGAACCGGGCCTCGCGCCTGGACCCGACGCAAGTACTGCGCGATGCCTGACGTCCATTGGCCGCGCGTCCTTCACGAAGGGTCCTTCACACTCGTGCGTAAAGGGTAGAGGAGAGACACGTGTTAGATTGAGGCCAACTGTCGTTGGCTGATGTCGTGACCCCGCGCGCCCTTCTCGCCGTCCTTCTGCTCGTGGCCGCTCCCTCCACGAGCGCTGCCCAGTCTCAGACCCCGTCGTACGGCCACCTCCGCCTCATCGCGCCGGCTGCACCAGGTGGTGGATGGGATCAGACCGCTCGTGCGATGCAGCAAGCGTTGCAGCAGGCCGGGCTGGTGCACACCTCGTCGGTCGAGAACATTTCCGGCGCCGCAGGTACCATCGGCCTTGCGCGCTTCGCCAGTTCGGAAGGTGGAAACGGCGACGTCGCGATGGTCTCAGGTCTGATCATGCTGGCGGCGGTGGTCACGCACCAGTCGCCGGTCACGCTGCGGGACGTCACACCGATCGCACGACTCACCGGCGAGTACCAGGTCATCGTCGTGCCCTCCGGCTCGCCGTTCGGTTCGCTGGCAGAGCTGCTCGACGCCTTCAAACGGAACCCGGAATCGATCTCGTGGGGCGGTGGATCGGCCGGAGGAACCGATCAGATTCTCGCCGGCCTGGTGGCTGACGCCATCGGCGTCTCGCCGCGGCGGGTGAACTACATTGCATTTTCCGGCGGCGGCGAATCGATGTCGGCGATTCTTGGCGGTCAGGTCTCCGCCGGCATCAACGGACTCGCCGAATTCGCGCCGCAGATCGAGGCAGGGACCGTGCGCGTCCTCGGCATTTCCAGCGCCGAGCGCCTGCCCTCGCTCGACACTCCAACGCTTCGCGAGCAGGGAATTGACGTCGTGCTCGAGAACTGGCGCTCGCTCGTCGCTCCTCCAGGAATCAGCGCCGAACAACGGCGCCGCCTGGTATCGGTGATTCGCGACATGGTGCAGTCCGCCGCCTGGCGCGACACGCTTGCTCGATACCGCTGGAATGACCGCCACCTCGACGGCGATGCCTTCGCCGACTTCACCGCCAGCGAGGAGGCCCGCGTCCGGGCGATTCTGACCAAGCTCGGGACCGGAAACCCGACCGCTTCGTCGTGGCGATCCATCGGCGTCTATCCACTCCTGATTCTCATCAGTTTCGTCGGAATCGCGCTGGCGCTCGGTGTCAGTGCGGTGAAATCGGGCGGCTTGACGGCCGAACCAGCCGGCGCCGGCTGGAAGGCGCTCCTGATCATCGGGGCCGGCATTGCGCTCGATCTGCTCCTGCTGGAACGTGCCGGTTTCATCGTTGCCTCCAGCGTTCTCTTCTGGCTGACGGCCCGTGCCTTCGACCGAACGCATCCTGCGCGCGACGGGCTGTTCGCCGTTGTCCTGTCTGTCGCGGTCTACGTGCTGTTCGTGCGTGTGCTGCAGGTGCCGCTGCCCGCCGGCGTGCTCGCCGGCCTGATTTAGCGAACAGCGCGCATGGGCACACTGCAGGCACTTGGCCATGGCTTCGCCAGCGCCCTCACGCTGCCCCACCTCGCATGGGCATTCGCCGGCGTGACGCTGGGTACCGCCGTCGGCGTCCTCCCCGGCATCGGACCAGCGATGACCGTCGCGCTGCTGCTGCCCGTGACATTCAGCCTCGATCCCACCAGCGCCTTCATCATGTTCGGCGGGATCTACTACGGCGCCATGTACGGCGGGTCCACCACCAGCATCCTGATCAATTCGCCCGGAGAGACCGCGTCGATCGTCACCGCCATCGACGGCCACATGATGGCGCGCCAGGGTCGCGCGTCAGCGGCGCTGACGACCGCCGCCGTCGGCTCGTTCGTGGCCGGCACTTTCGCCACCATCGCGCTCACATTCTTCGCGCCCGCGCTGGCATCCGTTGGTTTGCGCTTCGGGCCGGCGGAGTACTTTGGCCTGACCGTCCTGGCGTTCGCCACGGTGGCATCCCTGCTCGGCAACTCGGTGCTGCGCGGGCTCCTGAGTCTCTTTCTTGGCCTGGCGATCGGACTGATCGGAATCGACCAGCTCACCGGCAACGCTCGCTTCTCGTTCGGCATCCCGCAGCTCCTCGACGGCATCGACGTGATGATCCTGGTCATCGGATTGTTCGCGGTCGGGGAGACGCTGTATCAGGCGTGGGTGCACGGGCGCGACCAGCAACATGTCATCGCCCTCCGCGACTTCAGGGGCATGAGCCGCGAGGACTGGAAGCGATCCTGGAAGCCCTGGCTGCGCGGCACCGCCATCGGATTCCCGCTCGGCGTGCTGCCGTGCGGCGGCTCGGTGATTCCAACGTTCGTGTCTTACACGGCTGAGAAGCGCCTGAGCAAGCATCCCGAGGAGTTCGGGAAGGGGGCGATCGAGGGGGTCGCGGGTCCGGAGGCTGCGAACAACGCCGCGGCGGCGGGGGTCCTCGTCCCGCTGCTCACACTCGGGCTGCCGTCGTCGGCGACAGCCGCGGTGCTTTTGACGGCGTTTCAGCAATACGGCCTGCAGCCCGGCCCGCTGCTGTTCACGTCGCAACCGGATCTCGTGTGGACGCTGATCGCCAGCCTGTATATCGGCAACCTGATGCTGCTCGTGCTGAACCTGCCTCTCGCGCCGGTGTGGGCCCGGGTGATGCTGGTGCCTCGACCGTTGCTCTTCGGTTGCATTCTCGTGCTCGCGACTGTCGGCAGCTACAGCCTGAACCGCTCGATTCTCGACGTCGTGATTCTCTATGGCGTGGGCGCGCTTGGATGCGCCATGCGCGTGTATGACTTTCCGCTGGTGCCGACCGTTCTTGGCCTGATCCTCGGCCCCTTGTCGGAGCAGCAGTTCCGGCGCGCGCTGGCCATCAGTGATGGCGATTTCTCGGTGTTCGTGTCACGGCCGATTTGCGCGACGCTCCTCTGTGTGGCGGTGATTGTGCTGCTCGGCCCGTGGCTGTTGCGCGGGCGACTGCCTGCGGCGCTTGGCGAGGCCGAGATACAGTGAGATCGACCCCGTGCCCCTGACCAATCGACTGTACGACGTTGTCGTCATCGGCGGCGGAAACGCCGGATTGTGCGCAGCCCTGACGGCGCGCGAGGCGGGAGCGAGCGTGGTGGTGCTCGAATGCGCACCGCGGCATTTCCGCGGCGGCAACAGCCGGCACACGCGGAATCTCCGCTCTGCGCATGCGAGCCCCACCGAGACCCTGACCGACTCGTATCACGAGGAGGAGTTTCTCGCCGATCTCCAGCGCGTCACCGGGAGCACGGACGAAGCGCTTGCGCGTCTCGTGATCCGCGGGTCAGCGGAGTGCCCGGCCTGGATGCGTCGGCAGGGCGTGCGATTTCAGTCGTCGCTGCGGGGCACGCTTCACCTGGGCCGGACCAACGCGTTCTTTCTCGGCGGCGGGAAGGCGTTGATGAACAGCTACTACGCCGCGGCCGAACGTCTGGGCATCGATGTCGTGTACGACGCCGAGGTCACGGAGCTCGACGTTGCTGGTGACGGGTTCCGTGCCGCGCGGTTCGAGACCGGCGGCGAATCGCATGACGTGCAGGGTCGGGCTGTGGTTCTGGCGTCCGGCGGGTTCGAGTCGAACATCGAGTGGCTGCGTGAAGCCTGGGGCGACGCCGTCGACAATTTCATCATTCGCGGTACGCCGTACAACAAAGGCCGCGTACTCAGGCTGATGCTCGACGCCGGCGCCGAGTCGGTCGGCGATCCTCGCGCGTGCCATGCCATCGCCGTTGATGCGCGGGCGCCGAAGTTCGACGGCGGCATCGTCACCAGACTGGATTGCGTGTCGCTGGGCATCGTCGTCAACAAGCACGCCGTGCGGTTCTACGACGAGGGTGAGGACTTCTGGCCAAAACGATACGCCATTTGGGGAGGGCTCATCGCCAGGCAGCCGGACCAGATCGCGTATTCCATCATCGATGCCAAGGCGGTAGGACGCTTCATGCCATCGGTGTTCCCGCCGATAGCCGCAGGCTCGATTCGTGAGCTTGCCGCTGCGCTTCAGCTGCCGGCCGAAACACTGCAGGCCACCGTCGACACGTTCAACCATGCCGTGCGTCCGGGTTCGTTCGACCACGCAGTGCTGGACAGCTGCCGCACGGAAGGGCTCGTTCCGGAGAAGACGCACTGGGCTCAGCGGATCGACACCCCGCCATTCTGGGGCTACCCCCTCAAGCCGGGCATCACCTTCACGTATCTCGGGCTGAAGGTGAACGAGAGGGCGCGCGTCCTCATGACCGGAGGCGCGCCCAGCGGCAACGTCTACGCCGCCGGCGAAATCATGGCCGGCAACATCCTTCGGAAGGGATACATCGCCGGTGTGGGCATGACCATCGGCACGGTGATCGGCCGCGTCGCCGGCGCGGAGGCGGCTCGTCATGCGAATTGAGCTGCTGCAGCGCGGCGAACACATGATGACCGTGTGCAACGCTTGCAGGTACTGTGAACAGGTCCTGCCCCGTGTTCCCTGCCATGGAGGAGCGGCGAACATTCGGCAAGGCTGATCTCTTGTATCTCGCCAATCTCTGCCACAACTGCGGCGAGTGTTTGTACGCATGCCAATATGCGCCCCCGCATGAGTTCGGGATAGACCTGCCGCGACAACTTGCGGAGCTGCGCGTCGCGTCCTACGAGGAATACTGCTGGCCGGCTTCGCTCGGTGGAGCATTCCGGCAACAGGGGCTTGCCACGGGAACCGCACTGGCTGCGGTCCTGAGTGCTGTGATGCTCGCCTCCGCCTGGTTATTCAACCCTGACGCACTCTGGCGTCCGAACCCGGGCGGCGACTTCTATTCCGTTGTGCCGCATGGCGTCATGGTCGGCCTCTTTGGCGGCGTGTCGCTCTTCGTGCTCACCGCGCTGGTTATCGGCGTTTCTCGATTCTGGCGCGCGGCGCACCACGAACCAGCAGTATCGCTGACCGCCGCGGGCCTTGCGCGCGGGCTTCGCGATGCTTTGACGCTCAGGCACCTGCATTCGAGCGGCGTGGCGTGCGCAAACGGCGAGGAGCGTCCGCTCTCCATGGCGCCGCTGGTTTCATCACGGCACGTTCTACGGTTTCCTGCTCTGTTTCGCGTCGACCTCAGTCGCGGCGGTGTACGACGCTCTCGGATGGAGCGCGCCCTACGCATACTCCAGCCTGCCGGTAATCCTCGGGACCGCCGGCGGCATCGGTTTGCTCATCGGTCCAGCCGGCTTGATGGTGCAGCGTCGGCGCCGCGACCCGGCGCTGGCGGATCCGGCACAGAGCGGACTCGACGAGTCGTTTCTCCTGTTGCTGTTTCTCACCAGTCTGAGCGGCCTGCTGCTGCTCGTCCTCCGCGATCTCACGGCGATGGGGATTCTCCTCATCGTCCACCTCGGAATCGTCATGGCCCTGTTTGTGACGCTCCCGTATGGGAAGTTCGTGCATGGCCTCTACCGGCTGGCTGCGCTGATCAAGTACAACCTGACGACTCGGGGTTGAATCGAATGAGGGCGGTTCTATCGATCGCTGATCGGCTGAATGGCCTTCAGCACCCGGAGCCGACTATGCACGTAGCCTGCTCTGTTTAACGAGGCCTGCGGGCCGTCGAAGCGGGCGCGTTCGATCCGGCGTCTCGACTTCTGTGGCCATGACTGCAGCGGATGCACGACTCGCCGCACTTGACTGCGGTGTCTAGAACGTGCGTGATGTCGATGAGCATCTCATCGACTACCTTCGACGCAACCAACGCGACGTCTTGCTGCCAAGAGCGCGGCATTCACGATTGACCAGCCAGCCGCAGCCTTCAGCGGCACAGGGGCACGCAGGTCCTTATAGCGCTCCGCCGGATTCGGGCAGGCGATGCGGGGTACGAAGCGCGCCGGCCTTTCAGACCGGGACCGGAGGCGCCAGGACCAGCACCGACGGAATGCGCTCCGGGTGGGTCATCCGCAGCAGACCGTACCCGAGGCCGGCCAGCCCCACCATCAGCCCGGGCGGCGCAAGGGACGTCTCGCTGCTGCAGAGACATCCCCGTGCCGCGATCCCCGCGAGCGTCTCCGTTGCCAGCGCCTTTCCGTATTCGTCCCACCACGACGCGTCGACCCGCTGGGCGGCGTGGAGCAGGATGTCCAGATTGCCCAGGTCGCCGTGACAGAGACAGTGGTTCAGCCCGAAGTCCGATCCTGCGGTCGTCTGGAGCGCAATCCGGATCTCCTCCCGCGTGTCGCGATCGTCGATGAACGCGAGGCTGTCGATGCGCGCGAGCCCGATCCCCGGCGCTCCGTGGCACCAGGCCAACTCGCACCGGCGAGCGGACTCCCGCCCGGGCCACACGCGGTAGTCCGGCCAGTTCCGATCCTCCGCCACGAACGTGCTCCGCTCGTAGGCGATGGCCGATTCAGCCGCGCGCCGAAAACGGGCATCACCGCTCCACGCGGCGAGCTTCAGCAACGCCCACGCGATTCCTGCAGCACCGTGGGAGAACCCGGTCAGCGGCTGGCTTGCAGCGACCTCCGTCACCCAGCCACCGCCTTGCGGTTGCGGCTGCTGCTGGTGCACGAGCCGATCGCCGCACAGCACCGCGGCCTGCAGGAGGTCGTCGCTCGGATCGATCCGGTTCAGGACGTCGAGCGCGGCGATGGCGCCTGCCGAACCCCCGACCACGTCGAGCGCACGATCGACTTCGACCAGGCGCGGTACGTCCGCTGCCAGGGCGCGTGCTTCGTCGACGAGCGCCGCGTCCTCCCACAGCACCGCCAGATGTGCCAGCGTGTAAACGAGAGCCCCGACGCCCGAGAAGCCGCCCAGGCTCGTGACCGGCAGGCCGACCGTGCGGCGTCCGAGATCGAGATGGCGGCGGATGAGCACGACGACCTTCCGCGCCATCCGTTCGTAGGAGCGGTCGCCGGTCACCGACGCCAGGTAGGCGAGGAACAGCGCGCATCCCGGCAGCCCGTTGTACAACGTCAGGTCCAGCGGCTGTGGCGAGGTCGACCGCCCGCCGGGTCCGATGGGCGTAGTCCCAAGCCAGCTCGCGCAATGCTCGTTCTCCAACGCGTCCCGGCACAGCATGTCTCCGACGGCCCGTGCACAGTCAATCGGCTCCGGGCTCGGAGTGGTCAGCCCCAACGCCCGAGGTCGGACTGATGCCTGCTGCAGCGTGGTTCCACCCTGGGATGCAATGGCGATGCGGATGAACGCTTCCTGTCGGGCCAAATCGTCAGGCCCTAGACGGTTCAGCCCCTCCCGAACCAAGGTCAGCGGCGACTGCCCGAGCACCTCCGGAATTCGTTCACCCGCACTGGTCCACAGGTCTCGGGACCGGGGACGGGACGTGAACACGGGAACATCGCCGCGCCGGAGATCCTCCGCCTCAGCCGCAATGAGTCGGGCGAGGTACTCCTGCCGCGGGACGTCCAGCCACAGCCAGTCGAGCAGCTGATCGCGGTCGATGGCATTTCTGAGCCGGTCGGGATGCCGGCAGAAGCGAAGTAGTTCGGCGTAGGCGGCGGTTGATCTCGCGACGAAGCGTACCTCGTCGTCGCCGAACCGCTCGAGCCATCCGCCGGGAGCGGTGAACTCGTCCCGACGGGCGGCGATCAGCTCGTATGCCTGCCGAAACCCCTGCACGAACGGCTCGACGAACTCCCGCGGATCGACTTCCTGCCCATCGAGCGCCGGACAACTTCGCGCCACGATCCTTGGCGCCGCCGCCTGGCTGGCCAGGCGCATCTCGTCGGTCCCCGCTTTCTCCCAGGACGTCGTCCTTCCGAAGGGAAACAACTGGCCGCTCCTGGCGCCGAAACCGCTCATGTCGACGCTCTCGTCCGCGCCGGACGCGTGAGGAAGGAGCATCACCGGCATCACCGACGTCTGGAACGCCGCGATGGCCGGATCGTCGCGTTCGACCGTCGCCGGGCTGTGAAAGAGGGTCTCGAGGTCCACCGGCACCGGGAACTCGCCGAATGCGATGAGATTCTCGAAGTGCATGTCCCTCGCCCTCAGGGCGTAGAAGACCGCGAGGTAGCCTCCAAGCCTCCGGTAGAAGCGCTCGACCCCGGCGCGGTCGGCGCACGGCCGATGGGCGACGAACTCCGACCACCCGTAGTCGCCCCGGTCGATCACCGTGGGAACGTAAAACGGCGTCTCGAAGCCCGCGCGATTCATCCAGGCGAGGAGCTCTCCGAAATGCGCGTCGATCGATTGGCTGCGCGGCTTGTAGACCAGCGTGAAGCCGTTGGAGAATCTGAGGATAGCCACCGTTCGCCCACGCCGATGGGCGTCGCCCGCTCCCTCGACCGAAACCAGCCTGCCCGGGTCCGCACCACCGCTCAGACGGGTTCGTATCGGCCCCCAATCCTGAACCAGCCGCTGCAACAGCTCGAGGCTAAAGTCCACCCAGTCCATGGTGATGCCGTGGAGCGAGCGGAAGAGGACGGAGTACTCGCAGAGGAGCGCCTGTCGGACCTCGGCGCGGCCGAGTTTCACGCAGAAGTCGCTGAACCGCTCCTCCGGAGAGCCGCCTGTCAGCGTCCCTTTGACGCGTGCGACGTTCAGCTCGAGCACCATCACGAGGGAGAGCGCCTCGGTGACCGCCCCGATCAGGCGCGGGAGGAGCATGCACTCGACGGTCGTCGGGTCGATTGGCGCGTCGTCGGCCGACAGTGTGGCGAGTCCCGCACGAAGCCGGCGCAGGCCTTCGCTTAGCAGCGGAGCTGCGACCAGCAGGAACCCGCGCGTGTCGCCGCCGGCGTCACGCGCGAGGTCGGGCAGGCCATCGACGGGGTGTGTGGCGGGATAGAGCGCTTCAAGATCCCCGACCCACTCGGGACGGGGCGCCAGCAGCGGGGCGTAGACATTCGCCGGCAACGCGAGAACGATGGCCAGATCGTCTTCGGTGAGGCGGTCCATCGCGAGCCGCCTGCCGAAGAGATCGCCCGTCGCGAACGGTTTCCGTGACTTCCACCGCCCGAGGATCACGGCTGCGCGATCGGTGTCCGATCTCGCGGCAATTGGTCTGTCTCCGGCCCGGTGGAGACAGGACGCGCGTTCGGCAAGCGACAGCGCCGAACACAGGTGCGTCGTGATCTCCCCTACCTTGATGACAGCTTCGGACCGATCGTCGAGTTGTAGCAGCACTCCGGGTACTTTGTTCCACACCGGGTCGGTCCCCCGAGCGTGACCGACGAAATGGCGCCTGCCGACGCAAAGCCTGCAGAGTTCAACAGACCGCCGACGACCTGGTCCAGTTCCTCCTCCGAGGTCGGCGCCGGTCCTGACGGATTCTGCGGCAGCATGGCCTGCTCCTCGGGCGTCAGGCTCTTCCGATACTCGGGATCCTTCCAAGCGCGTTCGATGTCGATTGCCATACATCCATCCTTAAAAGTTTGTGTGGTCGTCGTGACCGTCCGATATCGTGGGCCCTCACGTTATCGCCGCGTTCAAGGTGGTGTCAACAATTACATGAGCGGACGATGGGGGCCGCAAGAACCTTGCCTGTTCCGGAACAAGTCGCATTCAGTGCGGTGAACCGCGTTGCCGCATTGTGAACCGAATCTCCCTTCTAGCCGTATCAGACGGCGGACGTGCTGCCGCAAGTGCAACAGGCAGGTTCGTGCGGAACGGCTTCGAACGCGTGGTGCTCGCGGTGGTCCCGTTGTTCTTCGCCGTGATCTTCTGGTTGTTCACTCCTCGGTATTTGACGCTGTTCAAGCGTCTGATTGAGTGAAAACGAATTCGTCGACGCATCGAACCCTCTGGCGGTCCTATCGATCGCTGATCGGCTGAATGGCCTTCAGCACCTCACGCGTCAAATCCCAGCGGTCGAAACCTTGCCGGCCGTAATCGAGTCCACGCCGTACGATCACCAGATCGTGCGAGGGAACGACGATGACGAACTGGCCGCGGTTGCCGGCGGTCGAGTACGCGTCTTTCGGTACGTCGGTTCGGTTGTCCGGGACGAGCCACCAGTGACCGCCGTACTGGCTGCCACGTTGGGCGGTTGCCGGCGCCGGCGTGCGGACGAACTTGATCCAGTCCTCCGACAGCAGCCGTTGGCCCTGCCACATGCCTCCCTGGAGATAGAGCAAGCCGAACCGGGCGAGGTCGCGGGCGTTCGTGTATACCTGGCTGCTCAAAATGAAATCGCCGAACCGATCGGTGCTGACGAGTGTGTTGCGCATGCCGATGCGATCGAGCAGGGCCTTTCGCGGGAACTGCAGGTACTCCTGGTCGTTGCCGATGGCCAGTTTCATCGCGTTGACGGCGAGCAGGGTGTCGTAGTTCTCGTAATCCCAGGACGTGCCGGGCTCGCGAATCGCGCCGCGGCTCACCGCACCGGTGACCGAGCTCGCGCCCGCCCAGTACGACATGCCTGAACCGGTCGCATACTCGAGCCCGCCGTTGTCGACCGTCTCCAGGCCGCTCGACATGTTCAGGACGTGGCGAAGCGTGATCGCGCGACGCGGGTCGCGCTCCTGTGCTGACGCACGCGGCAGCCAGTTGACGCCCAGTGGCTTGTCGAGCGCCATCTTTCCCTGATCGACGAGCATGCCGATCAGCGTGGCGGCAATGCTCTTGGCCGTCGACCACGTTCGCGTCCGCGTGGACATGTCCACGCCTGGCGCGTAGCGTTCGTGAACGATTTTTCCGTCGTGAACGACGAGGAGGCTGAGCGTCACCTGTTCTCGCGATTCGCGATTGAATGCCCAGTCCGATGCCGACTGAAGCGCTGTGGCATTCACGCCAGGGGGAAGCTGGCGGTCCTTGATCAAGTCACCATCAGGCCACGGCATCGTGGCCGGGTCGCCGGACGGCGGGGGCATCTCGAGCTTGGGCAGGCTGTCGATCGCTTCGAACGTCTGGTCGGGTGCGAGGGCGACACATCCCAGCCCTTCACGAAACGCAGAGCGCATGATCGGTGCCCCGCCAGCCTTTCCAACGGATACCGTCCGGCGGTTGCGGTCGACTTCATAATCGCCTCCGCTCGCGGTGCCCACCGGCTGACTGATGTAAGCGAGCTCCTGGGCGAAAACCTGCTCGAGCGTACGATTCGACGTGAACAGCCCGTTGCACATCATGAGCGCCTGCTGCCCGCGCTGGATCATGTCGCGTTGGAACCGCCAGTAGTCGTAGCTGTCCTTCTGCTGAACACGTGCGGTGGCGGGGGTCAGAAGGATCAACGCGAGGATTGTGATGAGGTGTATGAGGTGTTTCCTGAGCATTCATCCCTCCAGGTTCCGACCACGAGTTCGACGCGCGGTGGTGCGAGCGCACATGGGCGAGAAAAGCTGCGGGGAAATCCGGGGATCGCTGCGCCGATTATCGTTCCCTCCCGGCCGCTGTCAAGACACCGCACGACCGAGAAACAGCTGAGCCGTCGGCGAAAGACGGCCCGATCGAGAACTATCAACCTAACGACGCGTGGAAGTCCGTTCCTCTGCCGACTTTCGTCTCGATTCGCAGGCGGGGCGGCCTGTCAGCCCGATAGCGA
Organism: uncultured Acidobacteriota bacterium; assembly: GCA_963784195.1. Lineage (GTDB taxonomy): Bacteria > Acidobacteriota > Vicinamibacteria > Vicinamibacterales > 2-12-FULL-66-21 > CAVQAH01. Next base: position 15,557 of record CAWARA010000022.1, read on the forward strand.
CAGGTTGACCGCGGCATGAAATGGCCGGTAACCCGTTGACAAGCTGGTCGTTCGGCTCCTCGTGCATAGGATTGGGTATGCCCGATCACATGGCGATCCGTTTGCAACTTGCCGACGGCTGACCATGTGATACGCATTCATTCCGGCCGATATCCGGAATGTGGTTGCTCGGCTCATCCAACTCAGGATTGCAAAGTTTTTCTCATGATTGCTGTGGGCGACGTCAAGACGAGCGGAGCTGAAATCGACTATTCCGCACCGGCCAGCGTGCGTGAGGCGGTGGCGGCGATTGGCCGGACCGAGGATGTCCGATTCTCTCCCAACAACCGCCGTCTCGCGGTTGCCGGTTTCAACCTGAACCGCGTGACCGTGTTCGACGTGGAGATTACGCGCGCCGCCGTGGCGCTCACCGGCGCCGTCGAGATCTCGTCGCCCGATCTGAATCGTCCGCACGGACTGGATTTCATCGACGACGACACGCTCATCGTCGCGAATCGCACCGGGGATGCGTGCGTATTCAAGCTGCCGCCGGCCGACGGTCAGCGACGGAGCTGCGACCTCTCGCCCGTTCACGTGATGCGTGTCGCTGACTATCACCTGCTCGCGTCGCCCGGCTCCGTGCACGTCGAGAGCGGCGATCGACTGCAGAACGAAATCCTGATCTGCAACAACTCCGGAAACACCGTGACGCGCCACGTCCTTGATCGTACCTGCGGCTATTCGGTCGATCAGGGTCGCGTGCTCGTGAAGAAATGGCTCGACATTCCGGACGGCGTGAGCGTCAGCCGCGATCGCCGGTGGATGGCCGTCAGCAATCACAACACGCACAACGTGTTCATGTACGAGAACCCGGAGTCGGTGAGTCCGGATGCGAACCCGGACGGGATTCTGCGCGGCGTTTCCTGCCCGCACGGTTTGCGCTTCAGCGGCGACGGAAGCCGCATCTTCGTTGCCGACGCCGGCGCGCCTTACATCCACGTTTACGCGAACGACGAGAATGGCTGGCGCGGCGTGCGCAGCCCGATCACCTCGTTCCGGGTCATGGATGAGGCGCAGTTCCTGCGCGGCCGTCACAATCCTCAGGAAGGAGGCCCGAAGGGCCTCGACATCGACGACGAGATGAACGTCCTGGTCGTGACGTCGGAATGCCAGCCGCTGGCGTTCTTCGACCCGGCCGCGATTCTCGAAGGTGTGGCCGTGCCGGGCAGTAGCGACCGGGGCCGGCAAACCTTGCAGATACAGGTACGAGCTCGAGGTCGTGGGGCGTGGTTGGAAAGTCGTCCGCTGGGCCCGATCCATCACGGCCGAAGCCCGCGCAAAGGTTGCGCCTGTCGTGAAAGGCGTCCTGTCCCCGCCCCGCCGCGTGACGTCGCCCGAGCGACGCAAGAGTTAGTCCTTTCGGTGCGGGCCGCGTATCCAGGCGCTATCATTCCACCTAGGAATGGGCCACCTGTGGGGTCACCCGCTCATCCGCAAGCTCGTCGCAGGCGTCGCGATCGGCGTCGGCGCCGCGGCGGTCGTGCTACTGCTCGGCCGTTTGGGATTGCTCGACGAGTCCGAGCTGCAGACGTACGACTGGCGGATGCGTCAGGCGTATCGGTCTCGCGCTGGCTCCAATCCCTTTCCCATCAACCCCGACATCGTCCTCGTCGAGATCAACGACGCATCGATCCGTGATTTCGCGCCGGCGTTCGGCAGGTGGCCGTGGCCGCGCGCCGTGCACGCGATGCTGGTTGACTACCTGAGTCGCGGGAAGCCGAAGGCGATCGCGATCGATGTGCTTTTCACGGAACAGGAACGAAATTCGACGTACGAGATCGGCGGGGAAACCTGGACCTCTCGCGACTCCGACCAGGCCCTTGTTGATGCCGTCAAGCGAGCTGGGAACGTCGTGCTGCTGGCAGACGCGGTGGATCCTGGCCTGATCGGCGCGGCCAACCCTCCCGAAGCGCAGTGGGCTGCGCCGCCGTACCGTCTCGATGAGCGTGTCGAACCTCGTCCCGTGATCACGCTGCCGTTTCCCGCACTCGCAGATGCGGCAGCGTCGTTCGGCCAGGACTATCTCCTGATCGATCCCGACGGTCCCGCTCGGCGCGTGACACCGTTCGTGCGGCAGGGGCAGCGCTACATGCCGTTTCTCGGGCTCGCGGCAGTGCTGGCGGCCGAGAACTATCGGCCTGAAGAAGTCGTTTTTGAGGAGGACTCGATTCGCGTTCGCAACGGTCGCATTCCTCTCGTGAGAGGCCGCGTCAGCCACGACAGCGGCGGAACGAGAGATCAGTGGACGATGCTGATCAACTATCGAGCTCCGCTGCAGGATGAAAGTGCCCGTCGTCCGTTCACGACGTACGAGGCTCGGTATCTGCTGGCTTCCGAGGCAGCTATTCTGAACAGCGAGAAGCCGCACGTCGATCCAGCGGTCTTCAAGGACAAGATTGTTTTGGTAGGTCTCAACGTCGCTGGCCTTGTCGACGTCTTTCAGACCCCACACGGCGACCAGCTCATGCCCGGCATACAGCTTCATGCCAGCGTCGCCGATAGCGTGCTCTCGCATCTCTATATTCGGCCGGCGGCCGATTGGACCGGCCCTGCCGCGGCCATGGCGGGAGCGGTCGCCATCGGGCTGGCCTCAGCGAGCCTGCCCTTCAGCGCCGCGGCGGTGACGGCGATGCTGGCTGCCGGGGCCTGGACGTGGTTCTCCCTGTTCCTCTTTCGCAGCGGAACCTGGGTCAACCTGACGGCGCCGCTCCTGGCGATGGCCGGCGCACTCTTTGCTGGAACTGCCTACCGCTACTTCGTCGAAGACCGTGAAAAGAGGAAAGTCAAAAGGCTGTTCGGCCGATATGTGTCCAAGGATGTCTATTCCCAGCTGATTGCGCACCCGGAGCTCGCGGAACTGGGCGGGCGGCGCCGGGACATGACAGTTTTGTTCTCCGACATACGAGGGTTTACCAGCGTTACGGAGAAAGGGGATCCCGAGGAGCTGGTCGCTCAGCTCAACGACTACTTCACCCGCATGGTGGACATCGTGTTCCGGCACCATGGAACCGTCGACAAGTTCGTCGGGGACATGGTGATGGCCCTGTTCAGCGCGCCGCTGGACGACACCGATCATGCCGAGCATGCGGTCGACGCGGCCATTGAGATGGTTCGCGAGCTGGGCGAGCTGAATCGCAAGTGGGTCGCCGAGGGCCGCACTCAACTCGACATCGGCATCGGCATCAACTCGGGCGAGATGATCGCAGGAAACATCGGCTCGTCCGCCATCATGAGCTACACGGTGATCGGCGACAACGTAAACCTGGGCTCGCGTCTGGAGTCGCTGAACAAGGACTACAAGACACGCGTTATCATCAGCGACGCGACGCGTTCCAGGCTCAAGGGGAGCTTCGATATCCGCCCTCTTGGGGATGTGGTGGTGAAAGGCAAGACGCGTCCGGTCGCCATCTTCGAAGTTCAGGTACCGTCGCCGCTGCCGTCAGCGGTCCAGCCTGGAGAACGGGTGACCGTGCAGGAAGGAACCTAGTCTGATGAAGAAACTCGCACTCGCGTTCATTGCGCTGGCGGTCGCCACACCCGCGTGGGCCCAGTTTGGCGCAATCGATCGCGCGATCAACAACGCCCAGAAGGTGAAGAAGCTTACCGACCTGAGCATCTCCGATGCGGAAGAGCGCCAGATTGGCGAACAGGTCAGCACGCAGTTGATTGCGAGATTCGGGATCTTTCAGGACGCTGCGGTCACCAAATACGTATCGCTCGTCGGCAACGTCCTCGCGCAAGTGAGCGCGAAACCGAACCTGCGGTGGGAGTTCATCATTCTGGACACGGAAGGCGTCAATGCCTTCGCCGCACCAGGCGGATTTGTCTTCGTCACCAAGGGCCTCCTCGGGCTGATGAAGAACGAAGCGGAGCTTGCTGGTGTTCTCGGCCACGAGCTCATTCACATCACGGCCAGACACTCCATCAACGCGATGAAGAAGAGCAACGCTGTCAGCTTCACTGCCGATGAAGTCAGTGCCCAAGGTGGTATGGGGCAAGCGTTGATTACGAGATTCGCGGAGCGCGCCTACAGCGACATCCTCAACAACGAGTTTTCCCGCGACGATGAAAAAGATTCGGACGAGAACGGTGTTCAACTTGCCAACAAAGTCGGCTACGCACCCGCCGGGCTGAGCAGCGCGCTCGACCAAGGTCATGGAGCGGAACAAGGATCAAAAAGAAAAGAACGGCATCTTCGCGTCGCATCCGGCGATCAAGGAACGCATCACCAACGTCGACAAGCTGATCGTGGCAAGGAAGCTGGCGGCGACGGCGCTGGCCGCCGAACGCTACGGCAAGCACATCACCTTCGACGTGAAACCACTTACGGACATTGCGATCGCCGACGATGCTGGTGCTCGCGGTCTCGCCGGCAGCGACGGCAAGAGTGCCGAACCGGCGAAAACCGAAGAAAAGAAAGAAGAGAAGAAGGAAGAAAAGCCGAAGCGCGGTTTCGGGCTTGGCAATTTGTTGTCGGGCGGGACCCAGGCGTCGAACCAGCAGGCCTCCGCTGCCGCCGGCGCTAAGGGACTGGGCAACGATCGCAACGCCACCGGCGGCACCAACCGCAGCAAGGTCCCCGTCAAGATCGAGCGCGCCGAGCTCGACGAGTTCAGGAAAGGCATAGCGTAGCGGGCGCCTGACAGGCGCGCTGGCCGATGGATCACTATCCCGGGCATCTGATCATGGGCGTCGCGGCTCTTGCCGTGACGCTCGTGATCAAGGGCCTGACCGCCAACCGGCTCGTCAGGCAGAAGCTCCGCCTCTCCGTCTTTCTCCTCGTTGTCTACATCCTCGGCAACCTCATTCTCGCGATACCCAGCTCGCTGCTCGGTGGGTCGGACCAGATTCGCGCGTTCGAGCCGAACCTGCGGTCGTTCGAGCAGCTGGCGTTTGCGGCAGCGCTGATCAACCTGCTCGTCCTGATCAATCATCAACCCGCTGAGGGCCGATCGGGTTCCGGACCTGTTCCCCTCGATCCTTCAGGATGCCATCGTCATCGGCACGCTCGTGCTGGTGGCCACGTTCGTCTTCGACGACAAGCTGCTGACGACATCTGCAGTCGGCGCCGTGGTCGTGGGGTTTGCGCTCCAGGACACGCTGGGAAACGCGTTCTCCGGATTGGCGATTCAGAGCGAAAAGCCGTTCCGGATTGGAAACTGGATCAAGGTCGGTGATTTCGAAGGCCGCGTGGCCGAGGTGACGTGGCGGGCGACCAAGCTGAGAACGAAAACCGGCAACTTCATCATCGTTCCCAACAACCTCGTGTCGCAGCAGTCCATCCTGAATTTCTCGGAGCCGGCGGTGCCGACCCGGCTGGAGCTCGACATCGGTGCGAGTTACCTGAGCACCCCGGGTGACGTGAAAGCAGCCGTCGCCGAGGCCCTCTCGCAGGTGCCTCGCGTGCTCAAGTCACCGCCGCCCGATGCATTGCTTCACTCGTTCGATGGATCGGCGATCGCGTATCGCGTGCGATTCTGGGTTGCCGATTACGAGTTCGACGATGAAGCACGTGACGAAGTACGGACCGCGCTCTTCTATGCGTTCGCGCGCCGCGGCATCGAGATCCCGTGGCCGATTGAAGTCGGCTACGAGCGCGAGTGGCCGGAGCCGGATGAGGCAGCCAAGCTTCAGGATCGCGAGCGCGCGCTTGCAGGTGTCGACCTGTTCGCGCGTCTGAACGACGAGCGCAGGCGCGAGATCGCTCAGGCGACCCGGATGCACACGTACGGCAACGGTGAAGCGATCGTCCGTCAGGACGCGCCGGGGCACTCGATGTTCATCGTCTGTTCCGGACGCGTCGAGGTGGTCGTCGAGCCGAACAGCACGCGGGTCGCGACTATCGAGAGCGGCGGCTACTTCGGCGAGATGTCGCTGTTGACCGGCGAGCCACGCTCGGCGACCGTGCGCGCCCTCGGGGACGCAACGGTGCTCGAGCTCGGCGCGGATGTGTTCCGAACGTTGGGGGCGCACGATCCGCAGGCGATCGAAGAGGTGGGAATCGCGGCGATGGAGCGGCGGCCGGAATTGGATCAGGCCAGAGACGCGGCGAGGCGCACCGATGTCATCGATGCGCCCACCACGTTCCTCACCCGAATGAAACGCTTCCTCGGAATCGGCTGATTCGGTCAGCTACCGGCGATACCCGTACTCGCGAAACGCGCGGTCGTAGCCTTCCTGGAATCCTTGCCGGTATTCGTCGCGATAGCGCTCGCGGGAGCCGTAGTCGTTGCGATAGTTGCGGTCGCCCGAACGGTACCAGCTGTGTCGCGCCGGATCGTAGGGATCGCGATCGCCGACGTCCTCACGTCCCTTTTCATAGCCGTCACGCGAGCCGTTGGTGAACGCCGGGCTGTAGCCGTATCCGGATCCGGGCTGACCGGGGTAGTACCCGCCGGGCGCTCGGCTCGGGTAGTTCGGATTCGTCGAATTCGGGTAGTTCGGATTCGTCGAATACGGTGGCCGTGTGCGCGGAATCGCGCGCCCGCTGCCATAACCGTAGGCTGGCGCGTAGCGCCGATACGCGTCGCTGTAGCCGGCTTCGAAGCCGGCGCGGAACGTCACACGATAGCGCTCGCGATCGCCGAAGCTCCGGTTGTAGCCCTTATCGCCGTTGCGCCAGTCGCCCTCGTCGCGGAACTCGTACTGATCTTGCCGGCGGCCGTCCTTCTCGCCTTCTTGCAGGCCTTCGCGGTACCCGTTGTCGTAGGCAATCCTGCGCGCTTCGTAGTAAGGCTGTCGCGCTTCAGCCGAGTAATTCAGCCGATCTCCATCGAGCAGTCCCCCGAGCTGGGCGTGCGCAGGCGCCGCCAGCGCTGAAACAGCCAGACCGAAAACCGGCACGAGCAGTAGTCGTTTCATGGCAACCCTCCGCATGTCCACGGCACACGGAGGGGCAAGAACCGCGCCTAAGAAGATCGCCGAAATTGTTCTGAAATCAGCGTGTTTTTGCGGACCTGGTCGCGCGGAGGGGACAGTTACTGCGACCAGACGAGGACACGTTCGCCGCTGCTGGTCTGGTGGTCGACGATCAGTGTCGGGCCGAAACGTTCGAGCTCTTCCACGGTCAGCTTCAAGTCGTCGAGGTCCATCTGCGAGCCGTTGAAATCGATCATGGCGCCGCGATGCTTGAGCCGCAGGAGCCAGAAAGGAATCGTGACGTTCACGATGCGGTTGTCGTCGGGGTCGAAGGCGAGGACGTTGAGATGCTCGGGCCTGACCGGATTCGGCGCCGCCGCCCTATCGGGATTGGAGCGCAGCAGGTGCCCGCGATCGTCGAGCTCGATGAGCGGTTTCTGATCGCCAAAGCGCGCCTTGATCGCGTCGAACTCGCGCGAGGCTGATGCGGGCGAGATCTCGCGCGTCTTGATGTGCTTCGAGAAGAAGTACACCCCGAACCCCGCCATCGCGACGACGCCCAGGAAGCAGACGACGACGATGCCCGCGACAACCCAGACCCAGGTCTTGACCTTACCGGCCATCAGCAGCCCTCACGAGCTTCTTCGCCGCTTCCGCGCACGGAATATCGTTCGCCTTTTCGCACAATGTCTGCGCCTGCCGCGCTTCGCGCGCGGCGGCATTCCGGTCTGACCGTTTCAGCGCCAATTGCCCCAATTCTACGCGCGCGCGGCCCTGAACCCACTGCTGGGACTCGCCCCCGGTGGCCAGTTGCAGATCGGCTTCCGCAGCCTGCGCCTTGCCCATGAGCGCGAGCGCTGCGCCCCGCTTGTACCGCCAGAGCCCTTCCTCGCCGGGCATCCGCCGGTTCGGGTCGGAGGGGAGCATTGCCAGTCCCTCGCTGAGCAACCGTTCGGCATCTGCACCCCGGCCGGCTCGCAGCGCCGTCGAGCCCGCTTCCAGCACTACCAGCCTGTTACGCGGATACAACCGGCGTAGTTCCTGCATGACCCCCATGGCATTGTCGTACTCCTTCTCGCGGTTGAAAACCAGGATAAGGGCGAACAGCGCATCGACACGATTGTCGACCGGCGCGTCTGCCGTCGCGCGGATCATCTGAATCCCACGGTCGCGGCCGCCGCCGAAGCCGACGACGTAGGCCATCATCCGCATCGGCAACGACAGGGTCGAGACGATGTAGCGGTACGTGCCGACGGTGAGACCAGCGTCCTTGCGGTTCGGGTCGAGCGTCAGCACTTTTTCGTGCGCGTCGTACGCGCGCTGGGCCGCCCGGAATCCGGCGAGCAGCTTTCCCTCGACCGTTGCTATGTACGACGCTTGCAGCGCAACGGCGGCCCCCAGATCGTAGAGTGCCTTCGGGTCCTTCGGACGGGCCCCCACCTCCTTCTCGGACAACTCGATGGCTCGAGCGATGTGCGCCCGGAACTCCTTGTCGACATCGGGCGGAGGTTTCTGGAGATCGACGCGGGAGCGCGAGAACGAACCGAGGTAGTGATCGACGGTGACCGCTCCGCGACGGAAGAGCATGTGCAGCCACAGAACGCTGGCCAGGCTTCGATGCGTCGTCGGATCGTCAGGCGCGAGCTCGACTGCGCGCCGCAACAGCGCGACGGCTTCCTCGTGCTGCAGGCTGTAGGCAAGATCGGTGGCGCGCGTGCGTAGCGCTTCGGCCGATTCCGTCTGCTGCTGCCTGTCGGCGGCGTCGAGCGTCCCAGCCGTGATCACTGCGAGCATCGCCGCGAGCGCGATGGACCTCATCAAGACCATGATAAAGCTTGCGGCGCACGGCTGCCCGGCCGACGGTGCCGCGCAGTGCGTCAGTGGCCACTAGATTACTGCCCCTCGTCCCAGGCCCTTTTCCGTCGCGCGGGTCATCGCCAGCTGTGCCGCCGCTACGTCCTCGACGGCCATGCCCAGCGACTTGAAGATCGTCACCTGATGCGGCTGCTGACGGCCGGCAACCGTTCCCGCTGCAAGCTCGCCCAGTTCTCCGGCGATGTGTTCCCGCCCGAACGCGCCTTCCTTCATCGGAATCACGACGTCGCCAGCCTCGGCGAACGCGCCGGTCCGCGAATCGACGAACACACGCGCACGCTTGACCAGCGCCGTGTCCATCTCCCGTTGATCCGGCCGGCACGCGCCAACCGCGCAGATGTGCGCCCCGTCGCTGATCCACTCGCTGCGAACGACAGGTTCGCGGGATGACGACACGAGGGCGACGATGTTCGCTCCGCGCACTGCGTCCGCAGCCGTCGGAGCTGGCGTGATCGGCGCCGCGCAATGGGCTTGCATCTCCGTTGCGAAGCGCTCCCTGCTGTCAGGCCGCGGGCTCCATACCCGGACGTCGCGTAACTGTCTGACGTGCCCGATCGCTTCGAGATGGCTGCGGGCCTGGACGCCCGACCCGATCAGCGCCAGGACGCCGGCGTCGGGCAGCGCCAGATGCTTCACCGACACGGCCGACACGGCAGCCGTTCGCGATTCCGTGATGTAGCGGCCGTCCATCACCGCCAGCAGCTGACCGGTCTTCGGATCGAGGAGAAGAATCGTTGCGAGATGTGTCGGCAGGCCAACGGCCGTATTGGTGCCGAAGACGGTGACGAGCTTCGTTCCCAGCGCATCGGCGTCGGGCACGAAGGCCGGCATCAGGCCGAAGAACGCTTTGCGCTCTCCGACTTCGAGGACGGTGCGCAGCGGCTGCTGCACGCGGCCCGACGAGAACTGGACGAGCGCGGTTTCCATCGCCGCGATCAGGTCCGGCATCGACAGTACCTGGTGGACGTCCGACTCGGAAAGCAGGAGCATGCGCAGCTTATATAATCTCGCTCAGCGGGACGCAAGAACCTCGTGAAGGCCTTCTACACCGACCAGTTCGTACTGCCGCTTCCAGACGGCCATTCCTTTCCGATGGAAAAGTACCGCGCCTTGCGGGAGCGGCTCGTCGACGAGGCAGTGGTTGCTCCCCGGGATCTGTTCGAACCTGCACCGGCGTCGTTCGACGAGCTCGCGCTCGTCCACGATCCGGACTACGTGAGCGCTGTGTTCGAGGGCACTCTCGACCGGGATCATCAGCGCCGGATCGGCTTCCCCTGGTCACGAGCGATGGTCGAACGCTCGATTCGCAGCGTCGGGGCGACAATCGCGGCAGCAAGCGTTGCGCTCGAAGAGGGCGCGGCCGCCAACCTCGCCGGCGGAACTCATCATGCGTTTTCGGATCGCGGCGAGGGCTATTGCGTGTTCAACGACGTCGCCGTCGCTACGCGGGTGCTGCAGTCGCGACGCGGCCCGTTGCGCATTGCCGTCATCGATTGCGACGTGCACCAGGGCAACGGCACCGCCCGCATCTTTCGCGACGACCCGACGGTGTTCACGTTCTCGATTCACGGTGCGAAGAACTTCCCGGCGCGCAAGGAAACGAGCGATCTCGACATCGCGCTCGACGATGGCACAGGGGACGCCGAGTATCTCGACGCGCTCGACCGTGCGCTCGACAGGGTCTTCGAACGATCCGACCCGGAGCTGGTGATCTACCTCGCCGGCGCAGACGCTTTCCACGGCGACCGCCTCGGCCGTCTCGCCCTCTCGATCGACGGCCTGCGGGAGCGCGACAGACGTGTCTTCGAACGTTGTGATGGTTTGCCGGTCGTCACCTGCATGGGCGGAGGATATTGCCCGGACATCAGCACGATCGTCACCATCCACGCCAACACGATCCGCGAGCTCTGCGCGCTCGCAGCAGCGCGGAGCTTCAGCTCCGCGTCACGGACGCTGACGCGCGGCTGAAGCCGCGCGCTGCTGGAGAGGCCGGGAACATGCATCTCATTCACACCATTGACGCCCACACTGCCGGTGAGCCCCTCCGGCTGATCGTCGACGGGTTCCCCGAAGTCCAAGGGAACACCATGCTCGAGCGTCGCGAATGGGTTCGCGAGCACTGCGACCATCTGCGCACCGCGCTCATGCTCGAACCGCGTGGCCACACCGACATGTATGGCGCGCTCTTCACCGAGCCCGAGGATCCGGACTCTGACGCCGGCGTGCTGTTCATGCACAACGAGGGCTACAGCACCATGTGTGGCCACGGCGTCATCGCGGTGGTGACGATTGCCCTGGAGCGAGGGCTGCTCCAGCGCCGGCCGGGCCGTGACGAAATCGTGCTCGACACGCCAGCCGGCCCCGTGCGAGCCCGCGCCAGGCTCGGCACGCTCGACGGCCGCCCCCGCGTGGCGTCGGTATCGTTCCGGAACGTCCCATCATTCGTCCTCCTCGCCGGCATCGAGGTGCCCGCGGCGGGCCGGGTGGTCCGCGCCGACGTCGCCTTTGGTGGCGCCTTTTATGCGATCGTGGACAGCGAGGCCGTCGGGATTCCAGTGCTGCCGGATCGGCTTGCCGACCTGCGCCGCGCCGGCATGGAGATCGCGAGGGGGATCGAAGCCAGGGCCCGCATCGTGCATCCGGATGAGCCAAGGCTCGAAGGGATCTACGGGACGATTTTCACTGGACCCGCCGAAGACGGCGCCGACCTCCGGAATGTCACGATCTTTGCTGCTGCAGAGGTGGACCGCTCGCCATGCGGAACCGGAACCTGCGCCGTGATGGCGGTTCTGGCCGGAATGGGCCTTCTTGGCTCCGAGCGGGACTTCGTGCATGAGAGCATCATCGGTTCTCGCTTCCGGGGACGCATCGTCGGGGAGACTTTTGTCGGGCCGTTGACAGCCATCCTTCCCGAGATCGAAGGGGAAGCGTGGATCACCGGGGAGCACAGATTTGTCATCGACCCGAACGACCCCCTGCGATCAGGCTTTCGGTTGTAGAATCGAGATTGCCCAACGTCCGTTGACAACGCGCGCGACCGGTCCGTACACTCGTGTGCCCGGTCCGCTATGGGCTCCCCAGACATGCTTGGTAAGACAGTAGGAAAATATCGAATCGTCGATCGCCTTGGCCGTGGCGGCATGGGCACTGTCTACAAGGCAGTGGACGAGACGCTCGAACGCGAAGTTGCGATCAAGGTCCTGAACCCCGACCTCGGGGAAAGTGACGTACTCAAGCGCTTCCGCGCCGAAGCGGTGACGCTCGCGCGTCTGAACCATCAGGGCATCGCCACCCTCTTCGAGCTGCATCGCCACGACGACGACCTGTTGATGGTGATGGAGTTCGTCCGCGGCGAAACCTTCCACGATCTGTCCGAACGTCTCGGCCAGCTGGCGCCACCGCAGGCCGCACAATTGTGCGTGCAGGTTCTCGATGCGCTGGCCCACGCGCATCGCGCCGGCGTCGTGCATCGCGATCTGAAACCGGCAAACCTGATGGTTACCGATGGTGGAACCGTCAAGGTCATGGACTTCGGGATCGCGCGCGTCCTCGGCACAGAACACTACACGCAAAGCGGCTACATGATGGGGACGCCGGCGTACATGGCGCCGGAACAGGTTCTCGGTCGCGACGTGGACGGTCGTGCGGACCTGTATGCCGTGGGCGTCGTGCTGTATCGCCTGCTCGCCGCGCAGCTGCCGTTCGAAGCGGACACCGCGATCGCGATGGTGCAGAAGCAACTGTCCGATGCACCAACGCCTGTCGCCAGAGTCCGCCCGGATCTGCCCGACTGGTGCTCCGTCATTCTCGAACGCTCGCTCGCCAAGGATCCCGCGGACCGCTTCCAGACCGCCGAGGAGTTCCGCGCTGCACTCATCAATGCCACGCATCTCGAGTCGTTGGGCGATCTCCCGACGATGGCCACGCCGACGCCGCCAGGATTGCTGCGCGATCCGGACATGACGATGGCGCACGACGAGGCGTTGTCGCGGGCAACGGCAGCGTCCGCCCGTACGAGGCAGAGCGCAACTGGGGCGGCAGTGGCAACACCTCCCGCAGTTGCGGCAAAGGCCACCGGAGCGGCTGCGGCATCGACCGCGCCACGCGCTCCTGTGAGCCCCTCGGTGGAACGAACAACCGGCACGACCGTCGTGCTCGGCGGCAAGCATCTCGCTGGAATCGCGGCGATGTTCGTGGTGCTCGCCGCGGGGATCGGCATACTGGGATTTGCTGCGTTGCGTCGCGGGACGTTCCAGCAGCAGCTGCCTTTGCTTGGAACGCAGCCGCAGCTCGCGACCGACGCGTCCTCGTCGTCATCGACGCCGACGACCCCTCCGGCTTCTGTGGATGGTCAGGCGGGCGGCGGTCAGGCACCTGGAACACCGCCCACCGCGGCGGACGGGACGGCGACTCCGCCTCCTGGTCCCGGGGCTGTCGCGGCGACGGCAGGCGCTACTCCCGTGCAACCTGTTGGATCGGTTCCTGCGCCACCAGCGACGCCGACGCCGAAGCCGAACGCACGTGCGACGGCACCGGCAACGCCTCCGGCCCCGCCTCCTGTCGAAACGGCAGCCACTACGGCGAAATCACCTGTCGCGAAATCGGCGGCGACCGAACCGCCACCTCCAGCCGTCCCGGCCTCGACGGCTTCAGCCGCATCGGTTTCGTTCGAGGGCGTGCGGGTGCTGGTGTCCGACGGTGGCGACCGGGCTCGAGAGCGTCAGGGCGTGCTGCAGCTCGGCGGCGGCAGGCTCACGATCGTCGATCGTGCAGGCGGCAATCCGATCGCCGTGCTGCCGTACAACTCGATCGCCGGTGCGTTCTATTCGCGTTCGAAGCAGCCCAGATGGAAGGATGCGAACGGCAAGGACGTCGAAAGCCGCGCCGACCTGGGCCGCATGGGATTCTTCCGAGGCGAGCGCAACTGGGTAATCTTCCTCTCGAATTCCGAGCCGCTCATCATCCGCCTGGAAGATGACGATTTGAAGGCCGTGCTGCCAGCCATTCAGGAACAGACCGGCATCGCTATCAAGCGCTGACGCCTCCCGCGTCAGTATCCGATTGCCAGACCATCCTTTCGGGGATCCGATCCGCCCATCATCACACCCGTCCGCGGGTCGATCAGGATCCCCTGGAACCCTCCGAACGCACCGATGGTGGTGATCAGCCGGTGACCTCTGGCGTCGAGTCCGAAACGAACTTCAGGGGAAATGGCGGATTCGAGCGCGAGACCTGCTGATGAATGCCGAAAGCGCGGCGCTTCACCGGCTTCCTGGACGTTCATGCCGAACTCGATCAGGTTCAGCAGTACCTGGACGTGTCCTTGTGGCTGCATGTCGCCGCCCATCACGCCAAACGACAGCCACGGCCGCTTGTCTTTCAGGACCATCGCCGGCACCAGGGTATGGAACGGACGCTTGCCGGGGGCGATGACGTTGGGATGCCCCTCCCGGAGCGAGAAGAGACTGCCGCGGTTGTGCAGCGCGATACCGGTATTGCCGGCGACGATCCCGGCGCCGAAGCTCTCGAAGATCGACTGGATCAGCGAGACGACGTTGCCGTCGCGATCGGCGGCGGTCAGGTAGATCGTGTCACCGTGCGCTTCCGGATGAATTTCCGGTGACGGCGACTGGCTCTGAATGGCGAGCGGCGTGTAGTCACGCGCCGCGCGCTTCGGGTCGATCGCTTTCCGCCGCTCGGCTCCGTACTCCTTGGACAGCATGCGATCGAGCGCCGCGCGCGGCACCGCCGCCGGATCGGCGAGCCAGGCATCACGATCAGCGAAGGCTGCGCGTTTGGCCTCAACCAGCAGGTGCAGATACTCCGCCGAGTTGTGTCCCAGCCCTTTCAGATCGAAGCCCTCGAGGATGTTCAGCATCTGCAGCGCGGTGACGCCCTGCGTATTGGGGGGAAGCTCGAGAACCTCGTATCCCTTGTAGGTCGTCGAGATGGCCTCGATCCAGTCAGATCGGTGGCCGGCCAGGTCGGCAGCGGTGAGCAGGCCGTTGCGGGCCTTCATGTCTGCCGCGATCGCATCGGCAATCGCGCCCTTGTAGAACGCGTCCCGGCCGCCACTCGCGATCTGCGAGAGGCTGTTCGCCAGATTCGGGTTGCGGAAGATGTCGCCGGTCGCGGGCGCGCGCCCGTTCACCAGAAACGTCGACGCGGCGGCAGGATCGCGCGAGAGCGTGTCTTCCACGTCTTTCCACTGGTGCGAGATGATCTCGCTGACGGCGAAGCCGTCCTTCGCGTAACCAATCGCCGGTTCGAGCGCCCGCGCCAGCGTGATCGTCCCGTGCTTCGTCAGCAGCTCGTTCCATCCATCGACGACGCCCGGAACGCTCACCGACAGCTCGCCGCGGTACGGAATCGACTGCAGCTTTCGGCGGCGGAACTCCTCGAGCGTCGCCGCGGCGGGAGCCCGGCCGCTGGCGTTCAGCGCGCGCACGCTCTTCGTCTTGGCATCGTAGACAATCGCAAACAGGTCTCCACCGATCCCGTTCATCGTCGGCTCGACGACGGAGAGGACCGCCGCGGCGGTGACGGCCGCATCGATGGCGTTGCCGCCCTGCTGCATCACGCGAAGGCCGGCAGCAGAGGCGAGTGGCTGACTCGTGGCGATGATCCCGTTGCGCGCGAGCACGACGGATCGGGTGGAACGCGGATTGGGTGCCGGCCGGTCACCCGGCGACTGACCTGGAGTTGTAGCTGTCATCAGAAGGATGCCTGCAGTCGTGAACGCCTTGCGCATGGGGCATTCTATAACTTCAGCGTCTGGGCCCGAAGGCAGGGCCATGCCGTGGTCCGTAGCTCGTCGCTCGTGGCTCGTAGAGCGAATTGACGCCGTCTGTGTTCTGCGAGCTACGAGCGACGAACCACGAACTACGGCAGTATCGAGCCCGAGTCCCGAGCCCCGAGCTATACTTCTCTTATGGCCATCCGCGACCGGGTCGCT
Organism: uncultured Acidobacteriota bacterium; assembly: GCA_963784195.1. Taxonomy (GTDB): domain Bacteria; phylum Acidobacteriota; class Vicinamibacteria; order Vicinamibacterales; family 2-12-FULL-66-21; genus CAVQAH01. Next base: position 31,284 of record CAWARA010000022.1, read on the forward strand.
CGACTTGTCGCTGAGCTGCCGCGGGAGCCGCAGTTTCCGACCCAGGGTGCCACGCTGTTCGTGGACCTCGAGCGCCGCCAGGTGCAGCGCGGTTACACGCCGTTGCCGGTGATCACCACGCTGCTTGCAGGCCGCGGCGCGAACATGTTCTACCTGCATCGCCTGCTCGACGAGTCGCTGACCCCTCTGGACCCGGATGTTCCACTGATCTTCGGGTCCGGCATTCTGACCGGCATCGTCCCGAGCGCGGCCCGCGGCAACGCCACCTCCTGGTCGCCGGAGTCCGGCGTGATCATGGACTCCAACGCCGGCGATTACTTTCCGTCGTTCATCAGGATGAACGGCATCGATCATCTGGTGCTGTACGGCCGCGCACCGGACTGGCTGCTGCTGCGCATTCGTTCGGGGACGCTGGAGTTCCTCGACGGCACGCCGTACCTCGGGCTCGACAACATCGACCTGCGCGAACGTATTCCGCAGGACTTTGGCGGCACGTGGACGCGGGATCTGTCGATGGTCAACGTGACGCGGGCAGGCGAGAACCTCGTGCTCACGAGCGCCATCATGGCGGGGCCGAAAGCCTGCTACGCGCGCGGCGGACCAGGCGCGAAGATGGGATCGCTGAAGGTCAAGGCGATCGTCGTGCAGGGTCAGACGCGCGACTTCGAAACGGCGCAGCCCTACAAGGGATACAACCGGACGATCGCGCAGAAGCTGCTCGAGACCTCTGTCGTCAAGCACGCGTTGAAGACGACCGGCACGCCATTTCTGTACAAGCCGAGCCGCATCCTCGGCGCGATGGGTACGAAGAACAACCAGGAGACGACCTGGACCGATCGCCTCGATGCCGATCACATCACGCCGTACCGGCCCGGGATGGCCGGCTGCTTCAGATGCCCGGTCAATTGCCGTCCGCTGAACCAGCTGAATTCTGACGCGTCCGATCGCTACGGCCGCGGCGACGGCCCGGAGTACGTCACGCTCGGGAAGTTCGGGCCGAACCTCGGCATCGATCGCATCGAGTCGGTGATCCGGTTGAACAACATCTGCAACGATCTGGGCCTCGATACGGCGTCGACGGGGTCAGCGATCGGTTGGGCGATGGAGCTGTTCCAGCGCGGGATCATCAACGAATCGCACACCGGCGGCCTGCCGTTGACCTGGGGTGACGCCGGGATCGTCGAACGCCTGCTGTTCATGATGTCGCGCCGCGAGGGTTTCGGCGATGCGCTTGCGGACAGCACGCGCGCCGTAGAGAAGGGGCATTACCCTCCCGAAGCCCTCGAGTACAGGATGGCTGTGAAGGGCCTGATGCAGAGCGATCCGCACGATGCGCGCATCCTGAAGGCGTTCGCCCTCGGACTGGCCGTCGCGACGCGCGGCATGGATCACCTGCGCAACCGCGTGACGCTCGAGATCAACGCACGCATCAACGACGATCCGGATTTCAAGGCACGCTTGTACGGCAGTCCGGTGAGCGCGCCGCCGAATAGCTACGAGAGCAAGGAAGTGGCGGTGCGCGCCTGCGAGAACGTGTACGGCGTCGGCGACGCTGTCGGGATGTGCCGCTTCACGACGAAGCTGTTCAACAGCCCGTCGCTGCCCGGGCTCGACGAGTTCGCGGCGCAGATTGCCAACGTGACCGGTTTGACGATGTCAGCTCCGGCGCTCGATCGCGTCGGCCTGAACATCATGGGCGTCGAACGCCTGATCAATCAGCGCCTCGGCGTGCGCCGTGCGGACGACACGCTGCCGGCGCGCTGGTTCGACGAGCCAATTCAGGTCGGTTCCTACAAGGGCGAACGCATCGATCGCGCGCAGTTCGACGAAATGATCTCGCGCTTCTACGCGATTTCCAATCTCGATGATGAAGGTGTGCCGGTGAAGGCGTGGCGCGAGGAACTCGAGGCGACGCTGGGGGCGGCGGGGTAAATGATCACTGTGCGGCTGCCGTCGACGCTTCGCGTAAGCGCGAGCGACTCGCTCGAAATTCATGAGCCGCTCGCGACGGTGGCCGACCTGATCGACGTGCTCGACAGACGAATCCCGGGCTTCCGCGATCAGTTGAACGATTCGGTGTTCAACTTCGCCGTGAACGACGAGATGCTGCTGTATCACGCGCGGGAACGCGCGCTGAAACCGGGCGACGTCGTGGAGATTATCCCCACCATCTCAGGGGGTTAGCGGGAGGGCGGCTAGCAGCCCGGCAGGGCCGGCGGTGCGTTCTCGCCTTACGCAAGTGCCACAGCGATGATGGTGCAGACGAGCAGGAACGCAACGATGCGCTCCGCATTGCTGGAGAAATCCCATTCAAACATGGAGGTTTCCGTCCTTTCAAAGAGTTAGACGGCCCACCCCCACTAAAAGTTTAGAGTCCGAAGGTCAGAAAACTGTGAGCTTTCTGTGGCAGCTCTACCGGCCTTCATCTGCAGCTACTTACCGGCAGTCGACGCGGTGCCGGGGCTCGCGACGTAGCTTCGCCGTGCCCTGGCTGTCATGCCCGGACGTTTGACCCGCACTTCGAGTTTGTGCACCTTGCCGTCCAGTGTTTCCGGCGTGAAGCCCATGACGTATTGCGCGTGCAGCTCCTGCGCGACACGCGTAAACGTCGCACCGAGCTCGTCCTTCTTCTTCAGCACGAAAAACCCGCCGCCGGTCTCCTCGGACAGCTTCCTCAGCCCGCGATCGGGGCTGGTCCGGACCCGCTGCGCGCCATTGTAGAATTCGTTCTCGAGCCCCACCGAATACACCATCACTTCCTCGAGGCGGGCGCGATCGAGCGCTTCTCCGGACCCCAGACGGCTGGCCGTGTCCTCGCCGTCGGTGAACACGATCACGACCTTGCGCCCCTGAACGCCCCCGAGGTTCTCGATGCTGAAATCCACCGCGTCGTACAAGCGCGTCGGATAGCCGAAGTCGAGGTCCCTCATCATGCGGATCAGCTGGTCGCGATTGTCGGTGTAGGGAAGACCCTGCCCCGGATGGATCTCCAGCTTGTCGTTGAACGCGCCGATCTTGGCCTTGTCCTCCGGATGCATGCGGATGATGAACTGCTCCGCGGCCTGCTTCACGAAGTCGAGGGCGAGGGTCATGCTGCCGCTCGTGTCCAGCATGATCACCGCAGTGATCGGCTGCGGCTCGTTGTAGAAGTTGGTGAGCGTTTGCAGCTTGCCGTTGTCGTAGATCTCGAAGTCCTCCTGCACGAGACCGGGGACCAGGCGACGGTCCTTGTCGGTCACCGTCACGTACACGGGGACTGTTTGCGTCGTGACCTTGATCTGCGCGTCCGTGGGCACGATCAGGGCGCCGGTGGCGATCGTCAGTAGTACAAGCGAACGGATCGTCGAGTGCATATTTCGTCCACAGTCTGCAGAAAACATTCCACGGAAGAGGTGCCGGAGTTTCGCGCGGAACGTCGTGGTGCGGCGCGAAGTGACCCCTACAGGATACAAGACAAAGGGGCTGGAACCTCGAAAGGCTCCAGCCCCCTGACTTGCGTCGCGTTTCCAGGCCCGCCCTTCGCCAAGGCTACGGCGGGCAAGCCGAGTCCCGAGCCCCGGCCCAATCAAAGTTAGAACCGCATACCCGCCGACAGCAGGAACGTGCGGCCGCCGGTGAATCCGGGACGCCACACCGGGTACTGCGTGTTGGCCGTCGCCTCGCCAAATCGCGCCCCGCGAATGAACCCGGTCGGCAGACCGTTCTCGTCGAGCGGGCTGTTTGGATCCGGCGTCACCGTAGTGTTCCACTGGATGACCTTCTGATTGTTCGTCAGGTTCAGCACTTCCAGCTTCACCCACGGGCTGAGCCGTGCGGAACACCGGCACGCGGTAGGTCGTGGCCAGATCGAGCAGGGCGAAGCCATCGAACGACTCCGATCCCCGTTCGCCGAAGAAGAGGGTCTGCGTGCCGCCATCAGGCAGACGCGCGTATCCGGGGTTCCGCGCCAGCTGGATGTCCGACAGCGGAACGTCGGTCGCAAACAGGCTGTAGGTCAGGCCGGAGTCGACACGAAGGATCGGAGCGATGTCGAGCGCGCCGAATCGTCCTATCTCCTGCGTATAGATGGCCCACACGCGCAGCTTGCTGCGCTGGAAGTCATTCAGGCGTCCGACGGGGAAGTTGCGGGCTTCCGTGAGTATTTCGGGATAGTCGCCAACCGATGAACTGATCCCGGGCTGGTTGGCCGCTTCACCCTCGAAGTTCCCCTCGTTCCGCAGCTGGATGGTCCAGTGTCCTTCGAACTGCAGCCTGTCGTAGAGCCGGTACTGGCTCTGCAGCAGCAGCGCGTCGTACTTGCGCTGCGGTGCGTCGCTGTTGCGGAACACGATGTTGTCGAACGTGCCGAAGTCTGTGCCTTCGAACACCACCGTCGTCCGGCCCGCATCGGTCGGATTGTCGATGAAGTCCTCGATGAAGTTGTAGTAGTTCCGATGGATGTAGGTGAGCTTCGCCGATCCGCGGCTATTGATCTGATGTCCCACCGACGCCGTGAACTCTCGTGTGACGGGAGAGGAGAGCCCCTCTTCGAGAAACACGTTCGCCGTCGGGAACGAGCCGGAGCTGATCTCGTAGTTCGCCGGATCGAAACCCGGTTCGAAATCCCGTCCCTGCCCGCCTGGCCCGACGTAGTCGAGCAGCACGAACGCCGGATTGGCGACGGGCGAGTTCTGGCCGATCTGACTCTCGTTGTACTTGCCCGAGTAGTGGGCGTAACTGGCCTGCAGGATCGTGGAGCTGTTGCCGAAGAGATCGTAGGTCGCCGCCAGTCGCGGAACCCACGTGGACGTGTCGACGCCGATGATTCCGCCGGTCGCTTCACTCTTGACGTCCTCGAAGCGCACGCCGAGGTTCACCGTGAGTCGTGGTCCGATCGCCCAGTCGTCCTGCGCGTACAGCGAGAGCGTGCGCACGTCGAGGTTGGCGCCGCGCGTCGCGATCCACTGCTCGAGCTGACTCACGCCGGGCGTGAAGACCGGAATGAATCGCCCGTTGGCGTCGAACACGGGATTGCCGCCACCCGTCAGGTAGTCGGTGTCGAAGACGAAGCTGCTCGGGCTCTGCGAGTTGCCGCCCGTGCGGTTCGACGTGAAGTGCTCGAAGCCGCCCTTGATGTTGTGCGATCCGAGGTTTGACGTCGTCAGGAAGTACGACAGGCTGCCGGCGTACTGGAAGTTGTCGCGATCTTCGGGATCGGTCGCGTCGAAGTAATTGCCGTTGTAGTGAAGCACGCTCGGCACGTCGCTCAGCACACCCTGCGTGATGAACGGCGACGCATGAATGTCGGTGTCGAAACCGCCGCTGCCCCGGAACCCCAGCTGCTGTTGCGACACCTGAAAGTTCGCGAGAAGTTTTGGGCTCAGCACGCCGTTGTAACTGGCGACGAAGAGGTCGTTGGGGAAACTCGGATTCTCCGGGATGTTCGGATCGATCGTGAAGTTGAACGGTACCCGCACCTGATCGGTGGAGTTCTTGATGTAGCCGGCCTGCAAGCGGTGATTCGTACGAATGGTGCCGGTGCCCTTGATCTCGAACCGCCGGTCCTCGGTGGTCCTGTTGAACGGCAGGTTGCTGATCTGGAGCGTCTGCGTCGTGCTGAGGTCCTGCCAGCGGCCCGCGCCGAAGAACCACATCCGATCGCGAACGATCGGCCCGCCGAACGTGCCCTCGTAATTCTCGTTCAGTTTGTCGGGCCGCTCGATGTCGGCCTCCTTCTCGCGCGGGGTTTCCACCGTCCACGAGTCGTTCGACAGGTTGGCGCGGAAACTGCCCGAGAAGCGGTTGCCGCCGCTCTTGGTAATCATGTTGATGACGCCGCCGGTAAACCTCCCGTACTCGGCCGAGATACCGGACGTCAGCACGCTGGTCTGCTCGATGGCATCTTCGATGAAGACGTTGTTGGCGGTACCGAAGACGTTGTCGTTGACGTCGACGCCGTTGATCAGGAAGACGTTGTCGTAGGCGAATGCACCCGAGATGGTGACCTGTCCACCGTTTGGTGTGTTGTTCGTCAACCCTGGAGCCAATTCCGCGATCAGCGCTGGCGTTCGTCCCGTGGGGAGTTTCGCGATTTCGGTCGAGTCGTAGTTCGCTCCGACCGTGGGCGACGTCAATCCAGTCGTCGTGACTTCTGCTGTGACGGTCACTTGTTCCTGCACGCCGGCGGGGGCCAGCGTCACGTTCAAGGTCGAGCTGCGGCCGACCTCGATGAGAATCTTTTCGGTCCTCGTTCCCAGTCCTGAGAGTTCGAACGTGACCTGATAGGGCCCTGGCGGCAGCGCGCGCAGAGCGTACGCGCCGTTCTCGTCCGAGACCACGGTCTGCACGCCCTGGAGTGCGGGGCTCGTGGCCGTGATCGTTGTGCCCGGAAGGGTCAACCCGTCGCTTGATTTCACCGTACCGATCAGCTCGCCCGTCTGCATGCCTTGCGCGGTGGCCGTTGCGGCGAACATCACCGGCAGTGCCAGCGCAAGCGCTGCCTGTCTTAGTGCACGCATCTACTTACCTCCGTTGGTTCGGCTCGTGGCTGCGGAGAGATCGCAGCGCACATCCGCGTTCACAGTGGCAAGCCGCGTTCCTGCTGTGACGAACGTCCGCCGAGTTCAGATCGACCGCTGACACACGCGTATGTGGTCCGCAGAGCGCGATTTGCGCGTATGCCGAAGCGCTTTCGTTTTTCGGCGGAGGGTAAGCTCAGGTTGTCAGGGTTGGATCCGAGCGACGATCGGTTCAACGACTCGGATCGTCGTGTGATGAGTGGCGTGACAGGAGGGCTCGTTCGATGGCTGGGCGGAGCGCAAAAGCCATTCGCCGGTACCCTTCAGACGTGGGATGGAGCTGATCGGGTGAATCGAAAAGCAGATCGGCGCTCGACGGCGAGGCCACGGCGGCGCGCGTGTCGGCGACGACGATCGGCACGCCGCTCGCAGTCGATCGCTGCGCGCATATCCAAGTATTGATATGGCGCATGCGATCGTTCTGATCGAGTGTGGCGGTATTGTACGGAATGATCGTTCCTGCCACGATCGCGATGCCGGCGGCGGCCGCACGTTCGTACATCAGGCTGAGCTGGTCGATGACGTGCTGGGCTGGCCGTCCCTGATAGACATCGTTGACGCCGGCGATGATCACCACCGCCGCTGGAGCTTCACCGAGGACGTCCCGATCGAATCGTGCAGCAATCTCGTCACTGCGCTGCGCGTTGATGCCTTTGTTCAGAACGTCCCAATCCGGACGCTCCTTCTTCAGCCAGTAGGCGTACTGACTCGTTTCGTCACCGCTGCCGTTTGGTGGTGCCTCGAGCGGAGACTTCCAACCGGGAGTCCCAGCGGTTGTCGAGTCACCGAGCGCCACGATCCGGATCCCTGTTGCCATCGAGGTCAGCGCTACTTCGTGAAGAGCATCGGCGAGGCCGCGCGCTCTTTCTGCAGCGTGGCGGAGGCTTTTTCGGCCCCGCGCATGACGCGCAGGATGTTCAGCCCGAGGATCTTCTTGACGTCGTCGTCTTTGTATCCGCGTCGCAGCAGTTCGGCCGTCAGCGCCGGGTACTTCGAGACGTCTTCCAGGCCTTCAGGCACGCTGGTGATGCCGTCGAAATCTCCGCCGAGGCCGATGTGATCGATGCCGGCCACCTTGCGAATGTGATCGATGTGATCGGCGACATCCGCAACCGTCGCGCGAGGCGCAGGGATTCGACTTGGTCCACTCAGCGAGGCCGTTTTTCACCGCCGCCGCATCCGTCGGGAACTGTTGTTTCAACCTGTTCTCTTCAGCGGTCTGCAGCTTGCCCCAGGCGGTCACCTTCGGTGAAAGGAAGCCCGGGACGAACGTCACCATCACGACGCCGCCGTTCTTCGGCAGCATCTGCAGCACGTTGTCAGGCACGTTCCGAGGAACGTCGTTGATCGCGCGCGCCGACGAGTGCGAGAAGACGACTGGCGCCTGGCTGACGCGGATCGCGTCTGCCATCGTGTCGGGCGACACGTGAGAGAGATCCACGAGCATCCCGAGCCAGTTCATCTCGCGGACGACCTGCTCGCCGAACGGTGACAGTCCTCCCAGTACCGGCGTGTCCGTCGCCGAATCGGCCCAGGGGATGTTGCGCGAGTGCGTCAACGTCATGTAGCGCGCGCCGAGCCGATGGAACATGCGCAACGCGCCGAGCGAGTTGTCGATCGAGTGGCCGCCTTCCATGCCGATCAGGGACGCGATCTTTCCCTTCTTGAAAATCCTCTCGACGTCGTCCGCCGTCAGCGCGAGCTCGAACGTCTCCGGATACTTCCGCATCATGCGATGAACGATGTCGATTTGTTCGAGCGTGGCCGTGACGGCCGTTTGACCCTGCGTCTCGGACGGGACGTAAACCGACCAGAACTGTCCGCCGACGCCTCCAGCGCGCAGCCGTCCGATGTCCGTCATGATCGACGGCTGCGGTTTCGCGATATCCAGCTTGTCGAGATCGCGTTCGGCGTTTTCGCGCAGGGCCCAGGGGTAGTCGTTGTGCCCGTCGATCAGCGGAACCTGTTTGTGAAGCGCCTGCGCGCGCTCAAGAAGCGCGGTATCGGCCTGCTGCGAATTCATCACGTCAGCCATTGGAAGGAGGATCAGCGTCGCAAGAATCAGTCGTGTTTTCATGTTTGGTTACCGGCCACGCTCCAGATAGTACTTCGCCATGGGGTTGCCGCCCTGCGCCCGGCTTGGGGTCAGGTCTTGAATCGACGTACCGGGATCAGTTGACCGACCGGAACTCATTGAAGTGCCGCACGTTACGAGTGCCATGTCGTGCATTTTCCCGCGATTCAAGACCTGACCCCCAGGGATTACGAATATCGGACTTGACTGGTCGGATATCCAGCGGATAGGCTGGATTTACCAAAACGAGATTCGTCTCATTTTTTAGGACCAGTCATGCTCCAGGCGTTCGTCGTTACCCTCCGGGAAGGGCTCGAAGCATTCCTGATCATCGCCATCAGTCTCGCGTATTTGCGGAAGACCGGACGGCAGTCGTTGATTCCTGCGGTTCACTGGGGCATCGGCGTATCCGTGTTGCTCAGCATCGTTGCTGGTGTGCTTCTCGCCCGCGCCGCCAATCAGGCGTTGTGGGAAGGCGTGCTCGCGCTGATCGCGGCGGTGCTCGTCGGCTCGTTGATCGTGCACATGTGGCGGGCGGGCAAATACCTCAAACGGGATATCGAGGGTAAGCTCGAGGCTTCCTCGGCGAAGACAGGCGCCGCAGCGTTCTTTGGCGTGTTCATATTCACCTTGCTGATGATTACGCGTGAAGGCATGGAAACCGCGCTCCTCATGAACGCGCTGCTCTTCCAGGTGAAATCACTGCAGATCATCTCCGGCGCCGTTGCCGGCACGATCATCGCCGCATTCGTTGCGTGGTTGTGGTCGCGGTACGGCCATCGCGTCAACCTCGCCCGCTTCTTCCAGGTCACTGCCATCTTCCTTCTGGTGTTCGTCGTGCAGCTGTTGATCTACGGATTCCATGAGCTGACCGAGGCGAACATCTTTCCGTATAGCGAACCGCTGCACAACGCGACGGAGCCGTACGGCCCTGACGGCATCTATGGCCAGTATCTGACCTATCTGCTGGTGGTGCTGCCGCTCGCCTGGCTGGCGATGTCGGGGATGATGGGGCGGTCCGGCGGCCATCAGCAGCAGCGATCGAGCACCGCGTAGCCGACACCACCAGGCGGCCAAACCGCCCTACAATGGCCCATGGCCGATACCGCCACCCAGAAGCCTCCCACGGTCGTTGAACTGATCTGGGAGCACGAGCTGGTGCTCGCCGGACGCTCGGGTGACGCCAAGCTGACCGTCGACAGCGCGGGTGTGGAAGGGCCGTCACCGATGCAGGCACTTGGTTTCGCCCTCGCCGCCTGCATGGCGATGGACGTAGTGCACATCCTCAAGAAAGGCCGCCACGATCTCAAGGGTCTCAAGGCCGACCTGATCGGGCAGCGCGCGCCGGACGAGCCGCGACGCTTTACCTCCATCGAGCTCAAATACACCATCACGGGCAACGTTCCAGAAGACCAGGTCGAGCGCGCGATCCAGCTCTCGCGCGACAAGTACTGCTCTGTCTGGCATTCCATGCGACAGGACATCGATCTCCGCGTCAGCCACGTCATCAGCCCGGGCGTCTGATTCCGGCCGCATGGCTGAAGGACGACTTCGCCGCGGTTATCTCGACTGGCTGCGCGGCCTCGCCGTGCTGATCATGATCGAGGCGCACCTCCTCGACAGCTGGACCCGTTTTCCCGATCGCGAAACGCGCGAGTTCGCCTGGTCGATGATCCTCGGCGGCATGGGCGCACCGCTGTTCCTCTTTCTCGCCGGGTTATCGGTGTCCATGTCGGCCGGTTCGAAACTGAGGAGGACCGGTGACGCCGCCGCGGCATCACGCGCCGTGACACGCCGCGGGCTCGAGATCTTCGGGCTCGCGTTCCTCTTTCGCTTTCAGGCGTGGATTCTCGGCTGGTCATCGCCGCGCACGCTCCTGAAAGTGGACATCCTCAACATCATGGGGCCATCCATCATGATGGCGGCCACGCTCTGGCGCTTTGCGTCGACAGTCCGTGGCCGTGTCGCGGTCTTCGCCGCCGCGACGCTCGCCACAGCGTTCTTCACGCCGGCGCTGCGCGGCGCCTCGTTCTTTGCCATCCTGCCCGATCCGGTCGAGGCGTATTTCCGTCCTGTGGGATCGTTGTCGAACTTCGTGTTCCTGCCGTGGGCCGCGTTCGTCTTTGCCGGAGCGATTCCCGGCGTGCTCGTGGATGCGGCACGAACCCCGGAGGAAGAACGCCGGCTGGCCCGGTGGTTTGGCATCGGCGGCGCGCTGATCGCGACGACGGCGTTTGCGTTGTCGTACCTGCCGAGTCCTTTTCCCAACGCCTACTTCTGGACCACGTCACCCGCGTTTTTCTTCCTGCGCGTGGGATTGATGACAGCGACGATCTGGGCGGCTTACGCCTGGGAGGCGAGGCCGGGTGGCGCAGAGAAATGGAGCCCGATGCGGCAGCTGGGCCGCACGTCGTTGTTCATTTACTGGATTCACGTCGAGATGGTCTACGGGCTCATCTCGTTGCCGTTGCACAAATCGCTGACGTTCGGCCAGGCGTTGTTTGCGCTCGTTGTCTTCAGCCTGTTCATGTTGATCTGTTCGATCGCCAAGGATCGTGCGGTGACGGCCTATCGCAGCCGAGCGACGAGCCGGCCGAACTCCTCGCTCTGACGCACGGACGCGAAGCGCTCGTCAGCGTCGAGCCGCGCGCGATCGGTGAAGCCGGCGTCGATCGCGCGGCCGAGCGCGATGACCGCTGAGCGCTGGTCGCGGAGCGCTGCGCGGTCGCCCGCAAGGTCGTACCAGACACGGGGACGATCCGGGTGGATCGACACGGCAATCTCGAGGCACAGCGCCGCACGTGCGTAGTCCCGCTTGTCCTCGAAGTCCCTCCACACGTAGAACGACGTCTGGACGAAGATCAGCTCCAGCGTACGTTGCGCGGCCAGCGCCTTGTACCCCGCCGTCTGCGCATCGCGCTTCAGCGTCTCCACCCGCAGCGACGAGAGCACCATCGGCAGCATCGGGAGATCCTCCGCGCGGAGCTCGCCCAGGGTCCGGGCAAGCTGGCGGGCCCGCTCGCGCTCATCACGGTCGGCGCGTTGCTCCTCTTTGCGGGCGTCAGCCATACGCCGATCGTCATCGAGCGCCGAGACTTTCGATCGCACCGCGCTGACGTCGGTCAGGTCGCCAAACGTCTCGATGACGGACGAGTAGAGCCGATACGCTTCTGTCAGCCTGCCCTCATCTTCCAGCGCGCGGGCGGCCGCCACATCGGCATCCCGCAACGCGCTCGCCAGCGTTTCATCGCGACCACGCCGTCCGTCTTTCATCGCCAGCGCTTCCAGCCATCCAGCCGCGCGCATCGCCATGGCATTGGGAATCCATTGGTGAGCGCCGTCGAAGTACTCGAGCCGGCGCGGATTGCCTGCGCGTCGCATTCGCTCGTCGGTGGACTTCGCATCCATGAAGTTGAAATCGAGACGCCCGGCCGCGCCGAACCACGCGACCGGCGGCGCCTTCTCCGACTCGCCCGGATCTGGCGCGCCGGCGGCGATGATCCCCGATACGTGCCCAGTGCTCGTCGCGACGACCGTCGCCACGCCCGCCCCGCCCGAGAAACCAGCGATGTAAATGCGCCGCGCGTCGACGGAATACCGCGTCAGGACGTCCGGCCACATGGCCGCAACCGCGCGGCGATTGGGTTCCCACGGCCCGTCGCTGCGCGTGTTGTCCGAACTGGCGATGATCCAGCCGAATCGTTCCGCCGCATCCTTGAAGATCTGCGCCGCCATCGTCCCGCGCCCTCGAGGGTCGAAGACGAACAGCACAGGCCATTGCCGCTGCTGCGTGTATGACACTGGCAGATAGAGCGTGTACGTCTGCGTCGCATCGTTCGCGCAGGCGACCTTCTCGACGAACGCTCCTGTCTTGATGGATTCGGCCTGAGCGCCGTAGTGTCCGGCGTTAGCCGGACTTGTAGACGCCGGACCTGTAGACGCTACGAGGAGGATCGCGGCTGCAACGGCGCGGAGGCTCATGGAACAAACGTTGTGATCCGAGCTGGTGACCTCAGGATGATGTCGTAGGTCGGGCGGGTAGTGCCGTCGACAAATTGCGCGCCGTCCGCCGACATGGCGGCTAGCGCTGCGCCATCACCCACGTCGTAGTCATAGGAAAGAGCGACGATGCCATGGTTGCTGACCGGTTGCACCTCGCCAGCGTCGGAGATTCCGTCCCGATCGGCGTCACGCCAGATCGCCAGATGCTTCAGCTCGACCCCCTCGATTCTCCCGCTCCCGTCGTCGTCGAGCGCTGCGAGCGCCTCGTATCCGTTCTCCCAGAAGAGCCAGAACGTGACGTTTCCGAAGAGCTGCAGTGCTGACCGGATCTGTCCCTTGCCCTCGAAGTCGAAGACCAGCCATCCCGCCTCGGGCGCGATCCACGTCCATTCGCGATCGAGGCCCGATCCGTCCGCGTCGAACCGCACGCGCGCGAGCGGATCGTGAACGCGATCTGCGGTCAGCCCGTCCGTCAGCGGCACCGCGATCGGCGTGATCATCCGTGGCATCCGCTCGAAGCGGTCGCGTTTTGCCTGCAGGTCCGCGATCTCGGCCGCATCGCGCTCGCGGTCGAGCAAGGGAATCAAGTAGCCGGCTGCCTCGTAAACGTACGACAACTTTCCGATCGACCGGAACTGCATGTCCTTCTCGGAAGGCCAGGCGATCTCGATGACTCGCCGAAACTGTTCGATCGCGCGCGCGTTGTCGCCGGCCTGGTTGAGCATCCATCCGTAGCCGAGGAGAGCCGTGAGGTTGGCAGGCTCGAGTTTCAGCACTTCCTCGTAGAACCCGATCGATTTCTTGAGGTGCTCCCTGGCGGTGGCCTCTTCTTCGGGTGTCTTCGCGGGCCGTGGTCGATTGGGGACGGGCTTCGGATCGTGGCCGTACCAGGGCCGCTCGGTTCCGGTCGCCTTGTCGACTGTCGCCGTGAACTGGTCGACTTTCAGCGCATAGGCCATCGCATGGAGCCTGGCGAGGTTCAGGCGACTGTCGACGTCTTTCGGGTCGGTCCTGGCCTGACGTTCGAGGTTGTCGACCAACCTCGCGATTGGCACGGTGCCGACCTCGACCTCCACGTAGATGGCTGAGACGGTGACCAGAGCGCCACCCGCCAGAGCTGCCAGCCCCCCGAACCATCCTGCCCGCAACCGGTGCATGCCGCACCCCCAATGGTTGAGTTAGCTAACTCTTGAACTGTCAGATGTTTAGACGACGCCTGAGGTCCCCTTGGCTTTCGGAGGCCTCAAATATAAGATGGGCGCCAATCACACTGTAATGAAGCATCAGGCGTTCCGCCGTCGGTGTGGGGTTCGAAGTCGTCGGAAGGGCCTCGGAGTTCAGACCGCACGGTTCACCTATGATCAGTGTTGCCGCCATCCGCATGCAGCAGTTCGGAGTCCAGTTCTATCAGGCCTCCCTCACCGCCAGCGACATCGACAAGCTCGTCAGGTTCGAGGTCCTCAGTTACGGGGAGAAAGCTCAGCCCGTTCGCGGCGGCCGCAAGAAGGCGCCTGCGGTCCAGAGCAAAGTGAACTGGGATTTGCTCGAGCGCCGCATCGCATCGAGCGAGAAGGCGTATCAGCGTCAGATCATCCGCAAGAAAATCGACGAGTTGGTCCAATACTTCGAGCAGTGCCGTCAGGCTCGTGACCTTCCGTCCATTCCCGGCGCGGTGATCATTTCCTGTGACGAGGCGCTGAAGTTCGAGGCTGCGGAGCCTGGCTCGACCGTGGGCACTCTGAAGGTTCCTGAGCGGGAAGGCATCCTTCGAGCGATCGACGGGCAACATCGGTTGCTGGCACTCCATGCAGACATCGAGCGGTTCGGCGACGAGCAGTTCACGGTGCCTGCTGTGATTTTCGACCGTCTGCCCGAAGATCACGTGGTGCAGATGTTCGTCACCATCAACGCGAAGCACACGCGGTTGAACGCATCGCACCTCGTGTCGCTCTCAGGCCGTCAGCTCTATCGCGACGAGGCGCTTGCCGCAGCGCACGACATCGTCCGTTCGCTGAACGATCGCGAGGACTCGCCGCTCTACGGAGAGATCAAGCTGCTCGGCGTCGGAAGCGGACGCGTCGCACAAGCGCCGCTCGCGCAGGAGCTGAAGAAGTTGTTCGAGGCGGATGCGTTCGGGGCAGGTCGCAAGGGCGACGCATTCCTCGACGAGTCGAAGAAGTTCTTCGTCAATTACCTGAAGCAGGTCGCGCAGGTGTTCAACGCCGCCTGGAACGGGCGTAAATACAGCATCCGCTCGGCGACCGCATTGCGTGCGTTCGTCCGCGTCGCGCCGGACGTCGTTCGCCGGCTCGATCAGGAACATGCGGACCGCACCGATTTCCGCGCTATCGGTCGCGTCATCGCTCCGTGGGGACGCCGAATTGGCGATCTGAGGTTCGAGACGGAAGGCGCCTGGAAGCGATCGGGAACGACGGTGGATTCGCTGGCAAAGGAACTGCGGTTGGCGCTGCAGTATCCTGAAGGTGCCGCAGTCTGAATGATCACGTGTAGGCCCGGACCTTCAGGTCGGGCGTGCCGGTATCACCCCAGAACCCCGCGCGAGTACAATAAAAAAGGGGCATCGCCACTTTGACGATGCCCCCGGTTTTTGCGGGCGACCCGGCTCCCCAGCAACTCACGGCTCCCTGCCGTAAATATTCAGGCCGCTCGCGTCCACAAGTAGAGCAAGGCACGTACCGCGCTTTTCAGGCCTTTTTCCGAGCACTCTCGAAGAGCCGCCCAACTAAACCGTCACCGAAATTACAATTCTGATTTCGACCAGCTTGATTCGCTCGTCCGACACCGTCCGCACGCACTTTCTGCAATAGGTGGCTGGCACCTTCCCGGGCTAGGTGCCAGCCACCCTACAATGAGGCGCCATGAGTTCTCGGATTCTGATCGCTGCTGCGCTGACCGTGTTCGCTATCTGCGTACCGAGAGCCCAGGGCGGCGGAGAGCTACGCAAACAGGTCGCCGTTTGGGTGACTGACCATCAACAGTCGGTTGTTGGCGAGCTGATGGAGCTGCTGGCGATACCGAATGTCGCGGCTGACCGGCCGAACATCCGTCGGAACGCCGAGCACCTGAGTGCCATGCTGAAACGTCGCGGATTCGCGGCCGAGCTCCTCGAGACGAACGGCAATCCGCTGGTGTTCGGCGAGCTCAAAGTACCCGGGCGCAACACGGACCGTCCTCTTCTACAGCCACTACGACGGTCAGCCTGTCGATCCCAAGGCGTGGAAGCAGCCGGATCCGTTCAAGCCCGTCCTGCGCACGGCCCGCATGGACCGCGGCGGTGAGGCCGATCGCCGACGTTGCCAAAGTCACGAAATTCGAGCCTGACTGGCGCATCTACGCGCGCTCGGCATCGGACGACAAATCGCCTATCGTCGCGCTGTGCGCCGCCATCGACGCGTTGAAGAGCCTGAAGCTGGCGCCGACTTCGAACATCCGCGTGATTCTCGACGGTGAGGAAGAGGCCAGTTCGCCGAGCCTGGTCCCCGCCATCGGCCGCTATCGCGAGAAGCTGAAAGCGGACCTGATGGTGATCCTCGACGGCCCCATCCACTCGAGCGGCCGACCGACGATTGCCTACGGTGCGCGAGGCATCGTCACGCTGAACCTGACCGTGTTCGGACCGAAAGTCGGCGTTCACAGCGGCAACTACGGCAACTGGATTCCGAATCCCGCGCAGCGGCTGGCAACGCTTCTGGCGTCGATGAAGCAGGACGATGGACGGGTGACGGTGAAGGGCTTCTACGATGCGATCGTGCCGCTGACGGCCGAGGAGCAGGCACTGCTCGACGGCGTGCCTGACGACGCGGAGCAGATGTTGCGGACGTTTGGCGTCGCTGAGCCGGAGAAGGCGTTTTCGAAGATGCAGACGGCGCTTCAATCGCCGACCTTGAACGTGCGAGGCCTCACCAGCGCGCATGTCGGGGCCGGGGCCCGCACGATCATTCCGGATCGCGCGACTGCGGCCATCGACCTCCGGCTCGTGAAGGAAACGCCGGCGGCCGATCTCGTGGAGAAGATCCGCGCGCACGTCCGCAGCCAGGGTTACCACGTCATCGAAGGCGAGCCCGACGACGCCACGCGCGCGAAGCATGGGAAGATCGCGTCGCTCGTCGTGTCCGAAACGATGACCAGCGCGTTCCGAACCGCACCCTCGGATCCGCAGGCCCGCCGCGTGGCGGAAGCGCTGCGCGACGGCATTCGGCGCGCCGCCGGTGCAACTGCGGACGCTGGGCGGTACGGTTCCGATCGCGCCGTTCATCGAAGCGCTGGGCTTCCCGGCGATCCTCGTGCCCGTCGTCAATTTCGACAACAATCAGCACGAGGAGAACGAGAATCTGCGAATAGGGAATCTGTTTCAGTCGATAGAGATCGTCGCGGCGATCCTGCGGAGCTGAGGCCGGCGCACCAGCCTTACGGAGGACGCCCGAAGCAGTAGAGCGCCCCGCGCGTCCTGACGTAGATGTCATCCATCGGCAAGTGCCGGCGTCGCGTAGGCGAGATCGCCAAGGTCGTTCACGGCCAGCACTTCGAGGTCCGCACCCGCCTTCACGACGGAGACCTTGCCCGATTCGCTGACGAGCAGAATCTTCCCATCGGCCGCCACCGGCGACGCGTAATAGCTGTCGGTCGCTTCCTGCAGACGCCGTTGCCCGGCGACCTTCCCGCTCGCAGGGTCGAATGCCGTGAGAATCCCGCCATCATTCACGATGTAGAGCAGGCCGCTGATAGAGCAGCGGTGACGGCAGCTGCGGTATAGCGCGATCGTAGTGCCACGCGGTATTCCGGCCGGTCATGTCGCCGTCGCCGCCGGCGCGGAATGCCCAGAGTCCGCCAGCATTTCTCCGCGCCTCCCGGTAGCGCGTCCACTCCTTGCGATCGATGCAGCGAGTCGCCATCCAGATCGAGCAGGCGAATCCATCGTCGCGCGAGATCGTCAGGCAGTTCTTCGCGAGAGAATCGCTCATCGCCGTTCTTGTCGAACGATCGAACATCGTCGAAGTCCGGAATGTTGCGGCCGTAACTGTCTTCGAACGACGACGTGGAGGTTCCACTGATGAAGACGGTGGTGCCGTCGTGCACCGGCGTCGCCTTCATCTCGAACGCCAGGCCACCGGACCACCACAGCTTCTTACCTGTCGCGAGCTCGTAGGCGGTCAGATAGAACGACCCAGGAACGAGCAACTCCGGCGCACGGCCAGGTCGTTCCATGATCACCGGCGTGGAATGCCCGCTCGTTGCCTCGGGACGGTCGACGCGCCATCGGACAGCGCCGTTGCCGCGATCCACGGCGATCATGAACGATCCGGCGTTCTGATCGCAGACCAGCACCACCAGGTCGCCGACGACGATTGGCGACGCACCCATCCCGTAGGCGTTGGTGAAAGGGCCGAGCGGAACGCGCCATCGCTCGCGTCCGACCTGGTCGTATGCGAGGAGCCCGACGTCCTGAAAGAAGACGTAGACGTTCTGACCATCGGTCGCCGGCGTTGGCGATGCGGGATGGTTCCGTTTGTCGACAGCCTGTTGCCGGGGCCGTTCAGCACGAGCCTGCCAGGCGATGGTGCCGCTCTTCCGCTCGAGGGCAATGGTCAGGAGCGCGTCGCCATCTACCGCCGTCAGAAAAACGTGGCTCTCGGAAAGAACCGGGGATGAATGGCCGGGAGGCAGCGCCGTACGCCAGATCAGGTTCTCGGTTGCGCTGAATCGGGCGGGGAGCGGCGACTCGGTCCCGACGCCGGTGCCGTTGGGGCCGCGAAAGCGCGGCCAACTGTCCGCGCTCGCGAGAATGACTACCGCCGCGACGAGAGCTGAGGCCGTCGCCGACACGCGCACATGTAACCACAGGCCCGCTCGAATTTGCCACTCCTTCCTCTCGAGCCGGACACTGGAGCCCAGCTTGACAGTCCTTCGGCCACTCACTAATCTCCGACGAATCCTCGCCTGAGGATCCGACATGCGGACGGAACCACTCGCCGCGATCAATTCCGTGGCGCTGGCAATCGGGCACTTCGCGACGCTCGACGAGATGCTCGAGTACGCGCTCGACAAGGTGCTCGACGTTGTCCAGACGGAAGCCGGGAGTGTGTACCTGCTCGATGAGGAACGTTCCGAGCTGACGCTGGCCGTTTCGCGCGGACTTTCCGAGAACGCGCGGCGCGACTTCGACCGGCTGCGACTCGGCGAGGGATTGTCGGGTCGCGTGGCCGCCGACGGCGTCCCGATCGTGCTCAAGAGCCTCAAGGACGATCCGCGGCTGACGAGGATGGCGGCGAGGGCGGAAGGATTCCGCGCCTTTGCGTCCGTCCCGTTGCGTTCGAACTTCAAGACCTACGGCACTCTGAACGTCCACTCACGCCTGGAGCGCGAGTTCGTCGAGGAAGACGTCCAACTATTGACGTCCATGGCCGCGCAGATCGGGCTGGCCGTCGCCAATGCGCGCCTGTATCTCGGCCTCCAGGCCTCCGAGCGAAAGTTCCGCGGCCTCGTCGAGAATGCCGGCGACGTCATCTATCTCACCGATCGTGACGGCCGTCTGACATACATGAATCCGGCGGCGGCAACGCTGCTCGGATGGGATCCGCACGAGCTCTGCGCCGAGGCGAGGTCCGTATTGACCCTCGTGCACCCGGACGATCTTCCGGCGATGGCCGTCGCCCTCGAACGCATGCTCGGCGGCGAGATCATGCGCGCGTTCGAGTTCCGGATGGTGCGCGCCAGCGGCGGTTTCCGCTGGGTGTCGCAAACCAACGTGCCGCTGCGCGATGAACGCGGCACAGTGATCGGCATGCAGGGCATCGCGCACGACATCACGGATCGGCGCGAGATGCACGATCAGATGGCGCGCGCCGAACGCCTCGCCGATCTCGGCCGGATGGCCGCAGGCATCGCGCACGAGATCCGCAACCCACTCGGGGCGATCGTCAACTCGATCAACGTGCTTCGCCGCCCGGGCGGCCCGGCGGAGCCGCAACTCCTGCAGATCGTCACCGAGGAAGCCGCGCGGCTGGACGGCATCATTCGCGAGTTCCTGCTGTTCGCGCGGCCGCCGGCGCGTGCGCCGCTGCCCTGCGATCTGCCCAGCCTCGTGCAGGACACGGTCGTTCTCTTCAGGCGTGACGAGGAACTGCCGTCGGGCGCCGTCGTCGACATCCGATGCGCATCGGATCTGCCATTGGTGCTGATCGATCCGCAGCAGTTCCGGCAGGTCCTGTGGAATCTGCTGAAGAACGGCGCCGAAGCCATTGCCGAAGTCGGGCGCATCGTCGTCAGCGTCGACCTGGAGCCGGACAGTGGCACGACAGTACTGGTGGCGGTCACCGATGACGGGCACGGCATGGCCGACCCGGCAACGGTCTTCGAGCCGTTTTACACGACGCGGGCACAGGGCACCGGCCTCGGACTCGCAGTGGTCGCGCGCATCGTCCGAGATCACGGCGGGTCCATCTCGGCTGAGAACCTGACTGGTCGTGGCGCCCGGTTCGTGTGCAGGCTCCCGGTCGCGGCGGCTTGCAACATCGCCCCCGAGGTCGTCTCATGAGCCACATCCTGCTCGTCGAAGATCAGACCAACGTGCGCCGCGCGATGGCCCTGCTCCTCAACCGGGATGGCCATACTGTGGTCGAAGCGGCCACTGTCGGCGCCGCGTTGAAGATCGCCGACCGACGCGCGCGTCGACGTGGTGCTCACCGACGTGCGGATCGAGACGCGACGGCGGTGGGGTCGAACTGCTGAAAGCGCTCAAGACCCGCGATGCCGACCTGGAGGTCGTGCTCATCACAGCCTTCGGGACGATTGACGACGCGGTTGCCGCGATCAAATCGGGCGCATACGACTATTTGACGAAGCCTGCCGATCCGGACCGCCTGCTGCTGACGGTCCGGCGTGCCGCCGAACGCAACGCGCTCGCGCGCGAGGTGCGTCAACTGCGTGCGCAGATGGGAAACCAGCACCACATCGTGGCCGCGAGTCAGCAGATGCAGCGTGTGCTCGCCACCGTGGCACAACTGTCGACGACGGACAGTACCGTGTTGTTGACCGGCGAAAGCGGAACGGGCAAGGAGTTGATCGCCAGGGCGCTGTATTCGCAGAGCCCGCGCTGCAACCGCCGCTTCGTGCCGGTGAATTGCGGCGCCATCCCGGAGACGATCCTGGAGAGCGAGCTGTTCGGCCACCGCAAGGGCGCGTTCACCGGTGCGGTCGTCGACAAGAAGGGGCTGCTCGAGGAGGCGGACGGCGGCGTATTGTTCCTCGACGAGATTGGCGACATGCCCGGCTCCATGCAGGTGCGGCTGTTGCGTTTTCTGCAGGGCGGGGAGGTGCGGCGCATCGGCGACACGACGACCCGCCGCGTGGACGTCAGGCTGGTGGCCGCCACGCACCGTCACCTCGAGGAGGAGGTCGCAGAGGGTCGATTCCGCCAGGACTTCTACTACCGCATCAACGTGGTTGGCGTGCAGATTCCGCCGCTGCGCGAGCGCCCGGAAGATATCGTCGCGCTCGCCGAATACTTCCTGCAGCGGATCGCCGCGCGCTTCCAGCGGCAGTTGTCGGGCTTTACGCCGGGTGCGCTGGAGTTGATGCAGGCCTACGACTGGCCGGGCAACGCGCGCGAGCTCGAGAACGCCATCGAGCGGGCGGCAAACCTCGCGTCCGGTCCAGATGCTCACCGAGGCGGACTTGCCCGCGGCGATCACCGTTCACCCCGAACATGTTCAATCAGCCACGCTCGTGCGTCATGGGCGCATCGGTCGCCACGCGAGGAACGCGAAGAACGAACGCATCTGATGGAGACGCTCGAACATTGTCGATGGAACCAGGGACGAGCGGCCGCCGCGCTCGGCATCAGCCGCACCACTCTCTGGCGCAAGATGCGCGAGCACCGAATTCACACCTAGGCGGCTAGTGACAGACCACTAGCCCCACTGGTTACAACAATCCGTTGCAACGATTTGTTGCGCTGGCGCGCGCTGACCCGAGCGTTGACGCGCATTTCGGCGTTGTTCTGACTGCGACTGCGCGGAACGGCGCTTGCTCAGTGCCAGGCAACTAGCAACCGCGGAGGCCGCCTGGCATGAAGCCTGCCCGTACGTGCGCCTGTGTACTGCTTGCCATCTGGCTGATCGGTATCGGGTGGCCGGAGGCCGCTCGCGAGAGCCCACCCAATGGAACAACGACTGGCCTCTCCACGATCTGGAGTCTGAACTCCGGCGTCGTCCGGGACGGCAACGGCGATGGTCTGGCGGACATGGTCGCCGCGCGAATCGTCATGCCAGCGACGGCGACGGTGCGCGAGATTCAGGGTGCCAGCAACATCGCTGCGCGCCTCGGGTTCGAGACGACGGCGCTTGACGATGCCGCTCGTCGGGCGAGATGGTGAGCAGCCGCCAGCCGGTGCGCTGCCGATTCTGATCGGCGGCAACAACGCAGTCGTCAAGCGCCTCGCAGCGAGCGGGACGATCGACCTTCAGAGACTGACGAAAGGGCAGGGCCTGATTGCCGCCGTGCCGTCGCCATTCGGTGGGACGGGCATCGCGCTGGTCGTGGCCGGACGAGACGACGAGGGGACGCTTGCCGCTGCTAACGTGCTGGCGGGGCGTCTGCCCCGGCTCTGGAACATGTCGGGCATAACGATCCCCGCGCTCGAGGATCACGTTGCCCGCTATCTGCGCAGTCGCGAGGTCGAGGCGGGGCGTCCTGCGCTGACCGCGATTCTCGTCGACGCCGATCGCCGCGGCCTCGCGGCTGCGCACGTTCGCGTTCCGGTCACGGCGGCGGTGACCGGCCGTGCGGTCAAAAGCGATCGAGGACCTCGACGCGGCTCACCGCCGCGGGCTCGAGCCGGGCACGCTCAACTTCTCCGAAGTCGCCTCGCTCGTGCTCGAGTGGGACAACGGTAACGGCGATTGCGTCGCGATCGACCGTCCGCCGAGCCGGATTGAACTCGCGCACGTTGACCCCGCCGATCGACCCCGACGAGTTGGCGCCGGACTCGCCGGGCGATCGCGGACGCGCCGCGCAGCCCGCTCGAGCGCCCGCCAAGCCATACGATCTCGTCAACGCCTTCTCGATCGAGGGGTGGTTCGGCGATTCGTTTACCGACCTGATCCCGGATCGCACGGAGACGTCCATCGTTCTTGGCGGTGCCAGCGATTCGCTTGGCGCCGTGCATGTCGCGGCGCGGCTCGGCCTCGAGTCGACCGGCGTGACGTTCCCGATCGCCCAGGCCGACTACGAAGATCAGAGAGTTCGCCCGCGAGCCGAGCCCCATTCTGGTCGGCCGCGACAACACACTGACGACCGAACTGGTGAAGATCGGGCGAGTGCACCTCGACGATCTGCGTCCTGGCGAAGGCGCGGTCCAGATTGTGCCGCGTGCGTTCGGCAGCGCGACCGCAGCGGTCGTGGCGGGACCTGACGCCGCCGGAACCGACGCCGCCGCACTCTACCTCGCCCGCCGCGCCCCGTATCTGTGGGACAACCGCCGCGGCGCACCGACACTCAGCGACGTGACCTCGGAGTTCTCCAAGATTCCTGAAGGGTGCCAGCGGCGCCGGCCAGGCGGGCCAGGCACTGCGCGAAATCGACAGCGTCATCGACGGCCTCCGCGACAAGGAGATCGAGTCCTTCGAAGTGCGGCTGTTCCTCGAGGAGGCCGACACGGCTCTCGACCAGTACCTGACGCGCCGGTTGCAGGAGCGGGTAAAGGTCGAAACGAAAGTCAGCAGCCAGGCGATCACTGCCGCCGTGCCGGTCATCGACGAGACGATCGACGTGCCGTGGGAAGTCGACGAGCTGCGGCAGACGCTGCGCGACACGGTCGTGCCGAAGATCACGCCGGGAGCGAAGGTGACGGTCGAGGCGCGCGTCAGCGAATCTCCCGCGTACCGCCAGAAGTTGGAAGCGGAAATACGCGCCGAGCTGGCCAAGGCTGGAGCAGCGGACGCGAAAGTCGACGTGCTCTCCGCTTACAAGCAGGGGTTTCTGTGGATGACCGAGCGCGTCATTCCATCGCTCAAGGGCCGTGGCGTCCGCGCCCTGAACATCAAGGTCGCCGAGCTCGTTCCCGACTTCACGAAGAAATACAAGTTCTACCAGGTGCCGAGCCGATGGGTGCACGAGCTCTATCCCGTCGACGAGATTGTCGCGCGTGAGCTGGGCATCCCGCGCGAGCGATTTTCACTGGAACTGGTCTCCGGCGCCAAGGACATCTACACGGTGGAAGCGCTCGACGGCGGAGGTCGCGTGATCGAGCAGGCGGTGTTCTCGCCGAAGTTCGCCGACCGCGAATACCTCGACAAGTTCCCCGGCTGGTCTCGCGTGGACGTGACCACCGGTTGGGTACGCGCACAAGTCAACGGCCAGACCGCCGTCGACGTTCGAATCAAGACCGATCCCGAGCGGTTCTGGGATCACTACCAGTCGTCGGTGCTGCCGAAGATCTACGACCACGTCATGAAGGTCACCGAGAACCGGCCGATGCCCGACAAGCAGCCGTTCCATCGCGATCTGGACGTCGAGGTCTGGATGAGTGAGCCCGACTTCTCCATCGGCGTCGACGAAGAGCTGGTATCGGCGCTCGAGTCTCTACACGAGGATCTCTACTTCGTCACGCTGGATTTCTTCGACGCTCTCGGCCGCACGACTACGCGCAGACGTCTCGCCGCTCCCGGCAAGATCTTCCCGATCATTCATCCCGATCAACCGGGGAAGCCCGGCAAGGTGCACGTCAAGTACGCCGGCAACGCCTCCACCCGAGCGAAGGTCGAGATTGCCTACCGTGAGAAAGGCATCGAAAAGCCGACGCGGGTGACGCGGGATCTGGGCGTGACGACGGCGCCGGCGGTCAGCGTCGTGCGTGCCGTTGCGCGCGCCGACGGCTTGAGCGAGATCGAGCTCCAGGTCCAGGTCGAGGAGGACCGCGAGGCTGCGCGCATCGCCGATTCACTCGACGGGCTGGCTCGGCTGCACGCCGCCGGTCTCTTCAAGACCGCGTTGTCGTACGACAAGGTCGATCGCGTCGCGCTGTCGATTCTCCTCAAGGATGCGCGGACCCGCCGCGTCATCAAGGCAACGGGCGCCTCAGCGCCGTCGAACGTGCGCACGGCAGCGAGCCGTCCGACGTCGCCGTTGGTGAAGTGGGACCACGTGATCAGTCCCGAGGAGTCGGAGGAGATCGTCGGCCGTCTTGCCGCCTTTCCGGAAGTTGCGGCTGTACAAGGCCGGGCGGTCGTACCGCGGGCGCGACATCTCGGTGATCGAAATGACGCTGCCGGTGTCGAGCGAGCAGGTGTCGCTCGCGAAGCTGACCGCGCTGAAGCCCACTATCTTCATCACCGGCCGGCAGCACGCGAACGAAGTATCGTCGACGAGCCACATCCTCAAGCTGGCGGAGCTGCTCGCGACCGATCCCGCCTATCGCGACTTTCTCAAGCGCGTCAATGTCGTGATGCATCCGGTGGAGAACCCTGACGGCGCGGCGATGGCCTACGAGCTGCAGAAGCTGACGCCGACGCACATGCTGCATGCGGGGCGTTACAGCGCGCTCGGCATGGATGTCGGCTCGCAGGTGGGGCAGCCTGATCCGCTGCTGCCGGAATCGCTGGTGCGCATGCGCATCTGGGAGGATTGGCTGCCGGACATCTACCTCAATCCCCACGGCTATCCCTCGCACGAGTGGGTGCAGCAGTTCGCCGGTTATGTGCCGCCCGGCTTCCGCAGTTATTGGTCGACGCGCGGCTGGTACACCAGCGTTGGCGGTTTGCGCGATCCGCGCTACCCGGAGCACGCCGACGCGATCGCCGCCATCCGCGAAAACATCGTCCGCGAGATCAACAGCAATGCGGACGTCCGCGAGATGAACCTGCGTCATCAGGCGAGGTACAAGCGGTGGGCTTACGGGTTTGCTCCGTACATCTTTCCCGCAGGAGATCTATCGCGACACCGCGATCTATTACACCGATCCGGAGAGCGGGCAGGTGCGCGGCAGCCGCCGCGCCGGCGTGGGCCGCGGCGGTGGCGGCGGTCGCGCGTCGATGGGCTTCCTGGCCGCAGGTGACGTTCGTGTCCGGCGGGACCGAGGCGCCTGACGAGACGGCCCAGGGCCAGTGGCTCGACCTCGTGACCAAGCCTGGCTTCTCGTATCTCATGGCGCACCTGCGCTATCTGCGTGATGGGCGCTACTCCGTCGAACTCGTCGAAGAAGAAGGACAGCGCGACAGCACGAGCCGGACGCTGTTGCGGGTCAGGCCCGTCAAGCCCCGGCTCAATACACCGGCCGTGACCGCGACCGGTGGCAAGTAGACCGTAGTGCAGAAAAGGTGGAGGAGGCAGCTATGCGGAAGTGGTTGCTGTCGATTCGCGTTCCTCGCGGCGTGGATGGCTGTGGTGACACCCGTTTACGCACAGAACGCGCAGATTACCGGGGTGCTGAAGGATCAGAGCGGCGGTGTGCTGCCGGGCGTGACCCTGACGGCGCGCAACGCGGAGACGGGCCTTACTCGCACCGCTGTGTCGGGCCCTGATGGGGAATACCGGGTACCAGCCTTGCCGCCCGGGACGTACACACTCTCTGCCGAGCTGGCCGGATTCACCAAGGAAGAGCGCTCCGGCATCGTCCTGGTCATCGACCAGACGGCGCAGTTTGATTTTCTACTCAAGCCCGCGTCGCTCGCCGAGACCCTCACCGTTCAGGGCGAGTCCCCGATCGTGGATACCACGGCGTCGAACGTGGCAACGAGCGTATCGAACGAGCAGATTCAGGATCTGCCGGTGGCCTCGCGGCGCTGGCTCGACCTGGCGATGCTGACGCCCGGCACGTCGCAGGACAACATCCGCGGGTTCTTCTATCGCGGCAATGTCAACGTCGGGGCCGGTACTCGCGAGTACTCCAACGGCTTCGTGGTCGACGGCGTCAACAATACCTGGGCCGAGATGGGCGAGCCGCGCCAGAACTTCGCAATGGATTCCATTCGCGAGTTCAAGGTGTCGACATCCAATTACAAGGCCGAATATGGTCTCGCGACGGGCGGTCTCGTCACAGTCGTCTCGAAGTCGGGAACCAACGTGCTGCACGGATCGGGTCTCCTGTTCTTCCGCGACAAGGCGTTGACGGCGCGGACCTTCTTCGAGCCGGAGAAACCGGACTTCGAACGCTATCAGTATGGCGGGACGATCGGCGGTCCGATTATCGCCGACAAGACCCATTTCTTCTTCGCCTACGAGGGTACGCAGGAGAGCCAGTTCTTCACGGTCAACACCGGCGGGATCTTCCCGTCCGCCGACGGCACGTACCCCAGCGATCAGGATCGCTGGACCTACACGGCCAAAGTCGATCACCAGATCAATGCGAACCAGTCCGCGTTCTTCCGCTATGCGCAGGAGGACGAGTATCGCCCCATCATCACCGCCGGCGGCCGCACGCATCCGACCGCGAGCTTCGATTTCGCCGTGCCGCGCAAGTCGGCCGTGCTCGCGCACACCTGGATTCTCAACGAGCGAATGGTGAACGACTTCCGCTTCCAGTACGGATTCTCCAAGTATGAAGTCGCTCCGCCGTACAGCCACGGGTCCTGGGAACCGGGCTACTTCGGCGAGGACCGCCTGGCGTACTGCGAGCCGGTGTTCTCGTATCCGTCACTGCAACTCGGAGGCTGCGGGAACACGCAGATGGGGCCCGAGACCCGATGGCAGTTGAAGGACGACTACGCGATCATGATGCCGAGCTGGAAGGGGACGCATCAGTGGAAGTTCGGTTTCGACTACAACTACATCGAGTTCCAGGCAGACACGTTCGGCTCACCGGATGGCAGCTGGACGTTCCCTCGCGACCTGCTCTACGACCCGTCGAACTCGCAGTCCTTCCCGTCGCAGTTCCAACACTCGCTGCCGACGTATGCCGACATCCCGGTGCATCACTTCTCCTTCTATCTGCAGGACGACTGGCAGATCGGACCAAGGGTGACGCTCAACCTGGGCTTGCGCTATGACCGTCAGATCGGCGTCTTCAACGAGGATATTCCCGGACTGCTGCAGAAGATCGACGACAAGCTCGGACGTGACGGCAGCTACCCAATGCCCATCCCATTCCACGAGGGTTACGAGTCACGGGGGGATGCGAACAACTGGGGTCCGCGCCTCGGCGTCGCGTGGGATCCATTCGACAGCGGCCGGACGAACGTCCGTGCCGCCTACGGCTTGTTCTACGACAACATCCGGACGCTCACCAACTTCGGTGAGTTGACGTGGCCGCAGGCCAAGGCGATCGTCATCAACAACCCGCAGTACCCGGATCCGTATGGCGGGCGGTCACGTGAAGAGTTTCTCACCACCGCGCCGCCGAACATCACCGTCGGCGATCACAATCAGGTCAACCCCTACGCGCACCAGTTGAATTTCGGCGTGAGTCAGATGATTCGGCGGGACATGGCGGTGACGGCCGACTTCAGCTATGTCAACCGGTACTCCGACCGCGACACCGTCGATGTCAATCTGCCCGACCAGACAACGAGGCAGCGGCCAGATCCGCAGTTCAATCGCGTGAGCTACTGGCAGTCCACTGCCGACAACACCTACCGAGCACTGCTGGTGAAGCTCGAGAAGCGCATGAGCAACAACTATCAGTTCCTCGCGTCGTACACCCTCAGCAAGTCAGAAGATGACAGCTATACGAACACCGCTGCCGACGTCTATGGGTACACGAAGCTCGTTCGGTGGGGCGTTGCGGACCGACGCCACCGCCTGGTGGTGAGCGGTATCTATCAGCTGCCTTGGGAGATGCAGGTATCCGCAATCGCAGATTTCAGATCGAGCCTGCCGTTCAGCCCGAGCACCGCGCTGGATCTCGACGTCCCTGGCGACGGATACACCGGCGACCTGCCGACGGGCGTCTATCCAGGAAGCGGCTGCCGCGATCTCGACCTCGGCGCGGTCAACACCTTCCGCCGTGCGCGCAACCTCGCAGAAGTGACGACGATCGAATGCCCCGGCTTCTGCCAACCTGGATTTTCGATTCTCGAAGTTCTTCAGCTTCGCGCGAGGACACCGTCTCGAGTTGATCGCGCAGCTCTTCAACGTCTTCAATCGCGCCAACTTCAACACGACGACCACCAGCCTGACTTCGACCCTGTTCGGTGCGCAGCCGACGACGCTGTTGCCGAACATCAACGCTCCGTCGCGTCAGGTGGAGTTCGCGATACGGTATCAGTTCTGACCGACGCATACGGGTGGGCGCCATCCGGCGTCCACCCGTAGCGGTCGGTCCGGGGAACGACGGTGCGGATCCTGATCATCGACGACCATCGCAATACGCGCGAAGCCATCGCACTGGCTCTCGCGCAGATCGGTCTCGAAGTCGATACGGCAGCCTCCGGGTTCGGTGCGATGGGTTTGCTCGACGCACACCGTTACGACTGGATGGTCTGCGATGTCCGGATGCCTGGGATGTCGGGCATCGAGCTTGCGGCGCGAGCCAGAGCCGTTCAGCCCGCGGCGGGGGTGGTGTTGATGACCGCGTACGATGTGTCGAGCGACGACCGCCACCGCTCGCCGAAATCGGCGCCGGCCTGCTCATCAAACCAGTGACAGCCGACGACCTCGTCGCCTACTGGAGCGCGTCGCTTCAGGAATCGTCCGGCCTGCTCCGAGGGCAGGAGGCGGGCCGCCCTCTCACCTGAGTCGTCTGTCATGTATTCTTGTGTCGCTGTCGTGGTTCGTAGTTCGTTGCTCGTCGCTCGAAGATCGGCCACGGACGGTCAGATTCGGTCTTCGAGCAACGAGCGGCGAGCGCCGAACCACGGCAGCGCTAGGACAATAAGCCTTTCAGCAACTCAATCGGAGGATCCCATGCAGCCTGCAGGAAGCGCCTGCGTGAAGCGAGTGGTGCTGACGTGTGCGCTCTTCGGTGTTCTGATGACCGCACCACGTTCGCTCGCCGTGCTCGAGGGCCAGGCTCCGCCTGCCGATCTGCAGTCGGTCTTCAACGCCGGCGGCATGCTTCAGGATCGCAACGGGGACGGCGTCGTGGATTTCGTCAGCGCGCGGCTGGCACTCGGTGCCAAGGCCAGCGCCGCCGAGATTGCCGCCGCGTCCGACGTCGCCGCGAGGTTGGGGTTTGAGACCTCCGCGATGGATCTTCCGCTGACGGCCGCGCCCCGCGACGTGGCCGGGATCGTTGCCATCGGGGCGGAAGGTGCCAGGCGCGCGGGAGTGCAGGATATGTCCGGGTCGTTGGCGGATCTTGCACCGGGACAAGGCCTGATCGCGCTCAGCGCCGGTGGCGGCGTTCCGGTTGTGGTTGTCGCCGGGAAGGACGATCAGGGCACGCGTGCTGCCGCGGCGCTGCTGGCCGGACGGCTTCCCGCGTTTGGCGATCTCAAAGGTCCGTCGCTGACCACGATCGTGGATGACGTCAAGACGCTGCTGAAGACACAACCGCTCGTGGTTCGCGACGTGCGCGTTCCCTCGGTACGCGCGGCCGCCGACGGGTCCCTCGCAGCGGTCAACGTCGATCTTTCCGTCGGATCGGCGGGCGACATCGCCACCGTGCGACGGGTGCTGAATGAGCTGCGCACGAAACCGTCAGCCGCCGTCCCGCAAACTCCACCCGCGACTGCCGGTGAGCGTCCAGCGTCGAGTCCGCAGCTGTCGTACGACGCCGTCCCGTCTATAGTGTTTCGCATTGCTGCCCCGTCGACGCGATCCGTTGACGTCCAGCTCGCGCGATCCGCATCACCTCCCGCCGCCGCCAGTGGACGCCGGCCCGGCGCGGGCGCGAAAGAGAACCTCGATCTTTCGAACATCTACACGCCAGATGGCCTGCTCGGTGACGGCGACACGAACCTCATTCCCGATCGCCTTGACACGCTGCTCGTTCCCGCTGGCGAAGGCGTTGAACGCACGCTGGACGTCGCGGCGCGGCTGGGTCTCGAATCTGCGGGAATCGTGATTCCGATCGCGATGCCCGCCGATGCTGTCACCAAGCCTGATGCGGAGCCGACAATGGTGCTGATTGGCACGACGCATCCGATTGTCGAACGACTGATCAAGGATGGAAAGCTGCAGCAACCGTCACTGCAGCCCGGAGAAGGACTCATCCAGGTCGTGCGCAAAGCGTTTGGCGAGAAGGGCGCCGTGATTATTACTGGCGGCGACGCCGCCGGGCTCGCACGCGCGCTCGAACAATTGGCTGAGCGCTTTCCACACATCTGGGCTCGCGGCAAGGACCGGACGACGATCGACGACGTCGAGGAGCAGATTCGGCGGTTCGTCTCGAACCGATCGCCGGAAGGGCAGGCGGCTGCCGCCCTGTATGCCATCGATCGCATCGGAAGCGAGCTCGAAGGCAAACAGCTCGAACAGGCGACCGTCTCCGTGCACGTGGACAAGGCGGATCCCGGACTTCGCGACTTCGTGCGGCAGGCAGCAGCAAACCGGCTGAAGGCAGGTCAGATCGAGGTCGTGGTCGACAACCGTGATGTGCAGAAAGCCGGCGCGATCTTCGAGGACGATTTCACGGTCGCGTCCGAGGTGAAGCAGTTCTGGGATGTGTTCGAGGCGCGCGTCTTACCGGCGGTCCGCAAAGGCCGTCCGATAACGATCGAGGCCCGATTGAGCGAGCCACCCGACGTGCGGGAGCGCCTCGCTCGCGAGGCAACCGATAAACTCGTGGCAAGAGGCGCCAGCGCCGAGGGCACGCAGGTCATCGTGCTTTCGGCTTACAAGCAGGGATACAGCTGGCTCCACGATCGGATTCGGCCGCAGCTCGCCGGCAAACCGATCGGCCAGATCACGATTCGATTCGCCGAGATCGGGCCTCCGCCGGAGTGGGCGCAGCAGGCGATGTTCGCGCCGACGCGGTGGCTGCTCGAGCTATTTCCCATCGACGAAGTGCTGGCAAGAGACCTGAAGATCGAGGTCAACCAGATCACGTTCGAGAAGCGACCCGTGGGTTCGGTTGCCTACGAGGTGGTGGCGACCTCGCCCGGACGGTCGCGAGCTGCTCCGCCAGACCTTCGAGCCGAAGATCGTCGTGCGGCCGTTCTTCGATCGGTTCCCCGACTACGAGCACGTCAGAGTGACGACCGGATGGCTCTCTGCCGCCGTCGACGGCCGGACCGTCGTCGACGAGCGCGTGATCACCGACCCCGAGCGCTTCTGGGATCACTATCAGTCGAAGATCCTTCCGCGGATGTACGACTACGTGATGGCGCTCGGAGAGGGCAAGCCCGAGCCCGCGGATGCGCCGTACTTCGGCGAGCTGACCGTCGACCTGACGTTGAGCGAGCCGGATTATCAGATCGGCGTCGACAAAGAGCAGATTGCGTCGATGGAGGCGCTACACGAGGAGATCTATTTCAACACGCTTCACTTCTTCGACGTCCTGGGGCGCAATTCGCGCGGCGCGGGTCTCGACTATCCAGGCCGTGTGATTCCGATCGTCCGGCCGAAAGCCGACGGCCAGGCCGGTCGCGCGAAGATCACCTTTACCGGATATCGATCGATACGGCCGGCCGTCGTCGTCACCTACCGCGAGTCAGGCGGCGCGACCGGGAAGATTCGGCGCGATATCCGGCGCGTCGCGGTCGAGCGTCCGTCGGCCCTGGCTGCGCTGGTGCGCACCGGACGGCCCGGCGTCGAGCGGCTCGACGTTCGCGTCAAGGTGGACATGGAGCGCGATTCGCGTGAAGAGCTCATCAAGCGGACGCGGACGGACCGTGTCGACGAGCAAATCCTCTCAGCCGAGCAGGTGACGGCGATGTTCGCCAATCTCGACCGGCTGCGCGCCGCCGGTCTCTATGCGGACAAGCTGGCGTTCCACGATCTGGGCGTCATACGCGTGACCGCCGCGTGGGAGCACGACGCCAACCCGAAAGCGGAAACGTCCGCCGCGCTGGCGGCCAACGGCCGTCCGAAGCCCTGGCCGGATATTCGCGCGTTGTTGCCTGCCGGCTATCAAGTCACTCGGGCGGCGAGCTGGTGCAATGGGACACGCCAATCCCGCCGCCGGAAGCGTACGAGATCCTCGCCAAGATGTCCTCGTTCCCGGAGGCCACCGTTTACAAGGTTGGCGAGAGCTATCTCGGTAAAGACGTCTGGGCGATGGACCTCATGCCGCCGATGGCGGCATCGCACCGCTCGCAGATGAAGCTGACCACGATGAAGCCGACCGTGGTCTACTCGGCGCGGCAGCACGCCAACGAAGTCTCGTCGACCAGCCACGTGCTGAAACTGGCGGAGAAGCTGCTGACCGACGCAGCGTTCAAGGCGAAGCTGCAGAAGGTCAACGTGGTGATTCATCCGATCACCAATGCCGACGGCGCGCAGCTTGCGTACGATCTGTACAAGATCACGCCGAACCACATGTTGCATGCCGGCTATCTGGGCTCGCTCGGCGTGGACATGACGTCGGCGCAATGGGACAGCGATGGGATTTATCCGGAGAGCCGGATACGGCCCGACATCTGGCGAACCTGGCTGCCCGATATCTTCCTCAATCCGCACGGATATCCGTCGCACGAGTGGGTTCAGCTGTTCTCCGAGTATGCGGGGTGGGTCCGCAATCGAGCCACCGAATCGCGCGACTGGTGGGGGATGCGCGGCTGGTTCATCCCCGGGCTTCGGCTATCTCGACGATCCGAAGTTCCCGCGACACAAGTCAGCGGCTTTCGAGATTCGTGAGCGAATTACCAGGAATATCAACGCCGCGCCGCAGGTTCGCGAGCTCAATGCCCGCGCCTACGATCGCTATCGCCGATACGGGTTCGCGCACGACACCGAGAACTTCAAGATGGACATGACCAACGACGTCCTGATCTACACCGCGCTCAAAGGGTCGAAGGCGAGTGCGCAGGCTGGAGATTTCCTGCAGCGGCAGCCGAAGATTACGATCTGGACGGGTGGCACCGAAGCGCCAGACGAGACCGCGCATGGAGACTGGATGAAGCTGGTCGCGACGGCCGGGCTGCAATGGGACACGGCGATCCTCGACTATCTCGTCGAGGGGAAGCACCGCGTCGAGCGCAAGGGTGAAACGTTCTTCGGAGGCGCCGCCATGAGCCTGGATCGGCCGCGACCGCCGAAGCCTGACGATCAGAAGTCTCGTGACATCACGGAAGGGCAGGACCGCTGATGGCGGATCGCGTCGATCTGAACAGCGATATGGGGGAATCGTTCGGTGCCTGGAAAATGGGCGCGGACCGGGAAGTGCTGGCCAGCGTGTCGTCGGCGAACGTCGCGTGCGGCTTTCATGGCGGCGATCCGGCCGTGATGCGCGAGACGGTCCGGCTGGCGCGCGACGCCAACGTCGCCGTCGGTGCCCATCCCGGACTTCCCGACCTCATCGGCTTCGGGCGGCGGGACATGCGCGTGACGCCCGAGGAGGTCGAAAACATGACGATCTATCAGATCGGTGCGCTCGCTGCGATCGCTGCGGCGGAGGGCGTGCGCCTGCGGCACGTGAAGGCGCATGGCGCGCTCTACAACATGGCGGCTCGCGACGCGTCGCTCGCCGCGGCGATCGCGCGCGCCATCGCGGCGGTCGATCGTTCGCTCGTCATGTTCGGGCTGGCCGGCTCGCACATGCTGCAGATCGGCAGAGACCACGGCCTTCAGGTCGCGTCCGAAGCGTTCGCCGATCGCGCGTACGAACCGGATGGATCGCTGACGCCACGGACGCGTCAGGGTGCCGTCATCCACGATCCGGATCTCGTCGTGCGGCGTGCGGTGAAGATGGTGCAGCAGGGCAAGGTGACCGCGGTCGACGGCAGCGAAATCTCGCTGCAGGTCGACACGCTCTGCACGCACGGGGACACACCCGGTGCGCACGGCCTCGTCCGGCGTCTGCGTGAAGGCCTGCAGCATCAAGGCATCGCCATCGCGCCACCGGCGGCATTCGCGAGGACGTCCGCGCATGACCCGGATCGGCGTCGATACCGGAGGCACGTTCACCGACCTCGTGCGGCTCGCCGCCGACGGTCTGACCGTCCACAAGGTCCGTTCAACTCCCGACGACCCGGCTCGGGCCATCCTCCTCGGCATCGAGGAGCTCGCGGAAGGGTCCGAGGATTTTGACGTGGTGCACGGCTCGACGGTCGCGACCAACGCCGTGCTCGAGCGCAAGGGCGCGCGCGTCGCCCTCATCGCCACGGCGGGTTTCGAGGACGTCTTGCGGATCGGCCGTCAGACACGCGATCAGCTCTACAACCTGATGGTCGAGGAGCGGCGGCCGCTGGTTGAGGCCGGCTTCACGTTTGCTGTGGCCGAACGCATGACCGCGGACGGGACGGTCCTGGTGCCCCTGGATCGCGACGCCGTCGATGACCTCGCCAGGCGACTGCGGGACGCAGGCGCCACTGCTGTGGCTGTCTGCTTCCTTCACGCCTATCGCAACGACGCGCACGAGGAGGCGGCGCTCGAGA
Organism: uncultured Acidobacteriota bacterium; assembly: GCA_963784195.1. GTDB lineage: Bacteria > Acidobacteriota > Vicinamibacteria > Vicinamibacterales > 2-12-FULL-66-21 > CAVQAH01. Next base: position 66,347 of record CAWARA010000022.1, read on the forward strand.
TCCTCGAACGGCATGGCCTCGCGGTCTCCGCATCGCATCGAGTGCTCCGCGAGTATCGCGAGTTCGAGCGCTGGAGCACGACCGTCGTCAACGCGTACGTCACACCGCTCATGGCGCGGTATCTCTCCGTGCTGGAGCAGAGGCTGGGCACGCGCAGGCTGAGCGTGATGCAGTCCAACGGAGGCTCGATCGCTGCAGCCACGGCGAGGGCCGCCGCTGTTCGGACGATTCTTTCGGGCCCGGCCGCAGGTGTGGTCGGCGCTCGGGCGGTGGCCGAGCGCGCCGGCTACGAGCGAATCATTACGTTCGACATGGGTGGCACGTCGACCGACGTGAGCCTCGTCGACGGCGAGATCGGGATGACCACCGAGTCGTTCGTCGGCGGCTACCCGGTGCGGCTGCCGATCATCGACATTCACACCGTCGGTGCCGGCGGCGGCTCGATCGCCTACGTCGATTCGGGCGGCGCGCTGCGCGTCGGTCCGCGCAGTGCCGGCGCCGATCCAGGTCCCGTCTGCTACGGCCGCGGAACCGAACCGACGGTCAGCGACGCAAACCTGCTGCTGGGGCGCCTCGAGGCCTCCATACTTCCTCGGCGGCCGGATGAAGCTCGACGTCGAGCGGGCGCGGATCGCCGTGCGCGAGCTCGCCAGCCAGCTGGGAATGGAGGAGATGGCACTGGCCGAAGGCATCATCCGAGTGGCCAACTCCAACATGGAGCGGGCCATTCGCGTCGTGTCGGTGCAGCGCGGGTTCGATCCCCGGGAGTTTGCACTGCTGGCTTTCGGCGGCGCCGGCGGCATGCACGCGTGCGAGATCGCGGCCACCCTGGAGATCAGCCACCGTGATCGTGCCCCGATACGCCGGTGTGTTGTCGGCGCTTGGGATGCTGCTGGCGGACGTCACCAAAGACTATTCCGCGACGGTCCTTTGCCGCGACGACCAGGAGACACTCGAGAATCTCGGCGCACTGTTCGAGCCGCTGCTCCGCAAAGCGGAGTCGGATCTGTCAGCGGAAGGATTCGCTGCGGATGCGATTCAGCTGGATCGTGCCGCCGACGTTCGTTACGTCGGCCAGTCGTACGAGATTACTGTTCCATTCTCGCCACGCTTTCGCTGAAGAGTTCGATCGTCAGCATGCGCGGTTGTACGGCTACGCCAATCCACGGCGCGTCGCCGAGATCGTCAACATTCGAGTGAGGGCCATCGGTGTAACGCAAAAACCGCATCTGCCGCGATCCCGGATCGACCAGTCCAGGGACGCAGTTCCCCTGCACGTCGCCGGCGTCCGTTTCGATGGCCGCGTGCTGCCGAGCGAGTTCTACCGCTGGGAGGAACTGGCGCCGGGCACCGTCGCCGCAGGCCCGGCCGTCATCGTCGGCGGTCAGGCTACGACGGTGGTGCCGCCTGGCTTCAGTTTCCGCATCGACGAGTTCGGAAATCTCGTGGCCGTCCGGCCGGCGCGCCGTCATGTCCGGCGCTCCGCGAGTGCCGAGGCGGCGGTCTCGTGAGCGCGCGCGCCATCAATTCCATCGAGTTCGAAGTGTTCAAGAACCTCTTCGTCTCGGTTGCCGAAGAGATGGGCGTGACGTTGTGCCGCACCGGATTCTCTCCGAACATCAAGGAGCGTCTCGACTATTCCTGCGCCGTTTACGATCGCCGTGGCCGCACGATTGCCCAGGGCGATCACATGCCGGTGCATCTCGGCGCCATGCCGCTCTCGGTGCAGGCGGCAATCGAGCACGGTCCCCTCGAGCCCGGCGACATCGTCGTGCTCAACGATCCTTTCCGCGGCGGGACGCATCTGCCGGACATCACGCTGGTCTCGCCGGTGTTCATCTCCGGACGCGGGCGGCGCGGCGAGCCCGCGTTCTACGTGGCCAATCGCGCGCATCACTCCGACGTCGGTGGTATGACGCCAGGGTCGATGCCGTTGGCGCGCGAAGTCTTTCAGGAGGGACTGATCATTCCGCCTGTGAAGCTCGCGCGCCGCGGCGAGATCGTTCCGGATGTGATGGCGCTGATCCTTGCCAACGTGAGAACCCCGGAAGAACGCGAAGGCGACATCACCGCGCAGATCGCCGCCAACCGCGTCGGCGAGGCCCGGCTACGTGAGATCGTGGCGAAATACGGTCTGAAGCGCGTCGAACTCAGCTCGGCGGCGCTGCAGGACTACAGCGAGCGCATTCTGCGGGCGACGATCGCGCAGATTCCCGACGGCGAGTACTCGTTCGAAGATCGGCTCGACGGCGACGGCTTCGGCAGTGGCGAGCTCACGATTCGGCTCACGTTGCGCGTGTTGGGCGATTCGGCAGAGGCTGACTTTTCTGCCAGCGATCCGCAGACCACAGGAGGCGTCAACGCGAATTTCGCCATGACCCTTTCGGCGACGCTCTACGCCTTCCGTTGTCTCGTCGAAGACGACGTGCTCTACAACGCCGGCATTGCCCGGCCGGTTACGGTGGTCGCACCACCAGGCACGATCGTGAACGCCATGAGGCCGGCAGCCGTGGCTGGCGGGAACGTCGAGACATCACAGCGCATTACCGACGTCATCCTCGGCGCGCTCGCGCGCGCGCTTCCGGGCCGCATCCCCGCAGCGAGCCAGGGCACCATGAACAACGTGACACTTGGCGGCACGGACCCGCGCACGGGGCGTCCGTTCGCGTACTACGAAACGATCGGCGGCGGGATGGGAGCGCGCCCTGGGCTCGACGGGATCAGCGGCGTACATACACACATGAGCAACACGCGTAACACGCCGGTGGAGGCGATCGAGCACTACCTGCCGGTCCGCATCGTGCGGTACGGTTTACGCCCGGGGAGCGGCGGCGCTGGCCGGTATCGCGGTGGTGACGGTATCGTTCGTGAGTACGAGATGCTGGCGGACACTGCGGTGACCGTTATTTCCGAGCGCCGCCGGACGGCGCCTTACGGCGCCCAGGGCGGCCGCGACGGAACCCGCGGCCGCAACATCGTCGTTCGACAAGGAGTCGAAGAGGTGACCGACGGTAAGGTGTGGCTCGACCTCAAGGTTGGCGACCGGCTCCGTATCGAATCGCCCGGCGGCGGCGGCTTTGGATCGCCAGAGGTTGACGGATGAGCACGCTGACCGTAACAGCGACCAGCGGCGGCCTTTTCGGCTGGTGGCGTGCCGGCTCGCCCGAGGCGCATCGTGCGCTGATCGCCGCCGGCCTCGGTTGGATGCTCGACGCGTTCGACGTGATGCTGTACGCCCTGGTGCTCGCGTCGCTGATGTCCGATTTGAACATCGCCAAGGACATCGGCGGACTTCTCGGCTCGGTCACCCTCGTCGCGTCCGCGGTCGGCGGCATGGTCTTCGGCGTCATTGCCGATCGGTTCGGACGGACGCGCGCGCTGATGGGCAGCATCCTCATCTACTCGGTGTTCACCGCCGCCTGCGGTTTCGCGCAGAACGTCTGGCAGCTCGCCGTGTTCCGCATCCTGCTCGGGATCGGGATGGGTGGCGAATGGGCGAGTGGTGCTGCGCTCGTGTCTGAAACGTGGCCGGCCGAGCACCGCGGCAAAGCGCTTGGCTTCATGCAGAGCGCCTGGGCCATCGGTTACGCCGCCGCGGCTGTCGTGACATGGATCGTCATGCCGATGTGGGGCTGGCGCGCGGTGTTCTTCGTCGGCGTGCTGCCGGCGTTCTTCACGATCTGGGTGCGGCGCGCGGTCAAGGAACCGGAGTTGTGGCGGCGCGCAAAGACGTCGGCGCAGGAGGGTCGGTCCATAAGCCTTGCCGACATCTTCCGTGGATCGTTGCTTCCGTTGACGGTGGCCGTGACGTTGATGAACGCCTGCACGATGTTCGCGTGGTGGGGGTTCAACCTGTGGATTCCGGCGTATCTGTCGCTGCCCGTCGCGGCCGGCGGCGTCGGCCTGAGCACGGCCGCCATGTCCGGGTTCATCATCGCCATGCAGATCGGCATGTGGTTCGGCTACGTGACGTTCGGCTTCGTCAGCGACGCGCTCGGCCGGCGGCGGACGTATCTGATCTATCTGTGCGTTGCGGCGGTCCTCATCTTTGCCTACGGCAAGACGACGAATACGACAGCACTCCTGTTGCTGGGGCCGTTCGTAGCGTTTTTCGGGACCGGGTACTTCAGCGGCTTCGGCGCGGTGACGGCTGAAATCTACCCGACCGCCATCCGCGCTACCGCTCAGGGATTCACCTACAACATCGGCCGCGTGGCGAGCGCCATCGCGCCGTTTGCCGTTGGCAGCCTGGCACAGACCCAGGGCTTCGGCGTTGCACTCTCGCTGGCCTCTGTCGCGTTCCTTCTGGCGGCCGTGGCCTGGATCTGGATCCCGGAGACGCGCGGCCGGGCGCTTGCTTGAGCAGAGAAAGATGCCGTAGTCCGTGGTCCGTAGTTCGTGTCTCGCCGAAGGTCATTGCCTAGTCGATCGACGAGACACGGACCACGAACCACGGACTACGGAACGCGCCACCCCTGATAGAATCCACCCCCGGAGGCAACGATGGTTCGTGCACTACGAGCGTCGCTGATCGCGGTCGTCTGTCTCGTCAGCGCTGTCGCTGCTCAACCGCGCAGCGGGTTGCAGTCACAGGATCTCTACAAGCTGCAATCGGTGAGTGACGTTCACGCTTCGCCCGACGGCCGGCAGGTCGTCTACAGCGTGCAGAGCAGCGACCGGCCCGGACGGCCCTATTCACGGTTGTGGATCATGGACGTCGAGAGCCGCGCGGCACGCCGCATCGGTCCGGACAGTGCCTCCGGCCCCGTGTGGTCGCCTGACGGCAGCCTGATCGCGTTCACAGGGCGCGAAGGCGAGCAGAGCGGTCTGATGGTGATCAAGCCCGATGGCTCGGGCGAGACGTTCCTCGCGCCGATCGGCGGCACGAACCACCCGTTGCCCTCCTCAGGCGACCGGCTGACATGGTCGCCCGACGGCCGTCAGATCGCGTTCATCTCTGCCACTGAAGGTCCCGAGGCCGACGCCAACGGCGACCCGATGGTCATCACGCGCTATCTCTACAAGCCAACCGCGTCCGAAGGCCTCACCCGATTCAACGACAACCGCCGGCTGCACATCTTCGCCGTCGAGATCGCAACCAAGAAGGTCCGTCAGCTGACGACCGGCAACTACTATGAGCATTCGCTCGACTGGTCGCCAAAAGGGGAAGAGATTCTCTTCGTCTCGAACCGGGGACCCGATCCGGATCGCTTCTTCAACTACGACATCTTCGCGCTGAAGGTCTCGGATGGCGCCATTCGCAAATTGAGCGACACGAAGAGCGCCGAGTATCGCCCGAAGTGGTCTCCCGACAGCCGATCGATTGCCTTCCAGGCCACCACACGCCCTCTCACCTCTTCGGAGACGACGATGGAGGATACGCACGTGTGGGTGATGAATGCCGACGGAAGCGGACGGCGTGAGTTGTGCCGCGTCGACAATCGTCAGGGAGCGCCCGAATGGTCGCGAGACGGGCAGGCGGTGTATCTGACGATCCAGGAGCGAGGCAGCACGCGTCTGTACCGTCAGGGTCTGACCGGCGACGCACAGCTGATCACGCCTGACATCGGATCGGTGGGCACGTGGTCGCTTGCGGGCCAGGATCGCGTTGCCTACGCGATGACGAAGCCGGGCGGACCGTCTGAGCTGTTCATCAAGCCGATCGGCTCGCAGACCAGCTCGATTCAGCAGCTCACATCGCACAACAAGGAGATCCTGGCGGGCCGCGCTGTCGCACCCGTTCAGGCAGCTTTCGTTCAAGAGCTTCGACGGTACTGACGTCGAGGCGTTCCTGACGGAGCCGCTCGGTCTCGCAGCGAATGCGAAGTATCCGTTGATCGTGATGATTCACGGCGGACCGCATGGCCAGCAGGGTCCTGCGTTCAACAGCAAAGCCCAGGTATATGCTGCACAGGGCTTCGCCACCCTGATGGTGAACTACCGTGGCTCAACGGGTTACGGTCAGAAGTTTGCCGACGCCATCTTCAAGGATCAGAACGGCGGCGAGGCCAAGGACGTGGTGGCCGGGGTGGATGCCGCGGTGTCCAAGTACGCATGGATCGATCGCGACCGTCTGGGGATCGAGGGGGGCAGTTACGGCGGACAGCTCACCAACTGGATCATCACGCAGACCGATCGATTCAAGGCAGCCGTGCCGGCAGCGGGTATCTCGAACCTGGTGAGTTTCAACTACATGGCGTACTACCACGACTACCTCGCGGTAGAGTTCGGATCGTTTCCGCACGAGAACGGCCTGATGGACCTGCTCTGGGAGCGATCGCCGATTCGATACGTTCACAAGGTCAAGACGCCGGTGATGTTCGTGCACGGCGAGAACGACAACGACGTACCGATCGCCGAAGCGGAGCAGTATTACATCGCGCTCAGGGACGCCGGTGTGAAGAGCATCATGGTGCGCTACCCGCGCGAGGGTCACGGTGTCCGCGAGACGAAACACGTCATCGACGTCATCGATCGCAGCATTCAGTGGTATCGCGAACACTTCACGGGTCCGGCGACTTCGTCAGCCGCTCGTTGACGCGCTTTGTCGGAAGCTCGCGACTGCGCTTTGATGGAGGCTCGCAGTTGCGCTTTGACGGAGGCTCGCGCCTGCTCGCGTGCGGCCGCGCGCTGGCGTTGACGCTGGCCGTGCTGGCGGCGCCGGGGTGCCTCGTGGTGAGTCTGCATCCGTCGTACGATGCCGACTCGCTCGGGTGGGATCCCGCGCTTCTCGGGGCGTGGGAGAACGCCGAGGATCGGGCTTCGCTTCAGATCGAGCGCGCCGACTGGAAGTCGTACCGCATCAAGTACGTGTATCCCATCGAAACCGGAGAGCTCACCGGTTACCTGACGGCCGTTGGCGACGATCTGATTCCTCGACGTCATGCCCGCCCGCGGCGATGACCGCGGCTCGTTCCTCGTTCCGGTGCACGCCCTGTTGCGCGTACGCCTGACCGACGACAGGTTGGAGCTGACACCGCTCTCGTACGACTGGTTCTTCGATCACGCACGCTACGGGCGCAAGATTCCAGGTCTCGACGTGACCCTCGATCAGAAGGAGAATGCGCTGATCGTGTCGCCGACGTCGGCGCTGCGGAACTGGGTCCGCAGGTCAGGTCGCAACCGGACCGATGTTTGGCGCGCCGGCGGCGTTTGTCCGGAAGCAGGCCGAGGAGATTCGCTGACGTCCAGAGGAGAAGCTCGCATGCGCACCGTCGTTCGTCTCGCGTTGATCGCCCTGCTCGTTCCAGTCCCGCTCAGCGCGCAGAACCGAAGCGAAGACGAGTACACGCGGTATGAATTGCTCGCGCCGGATACAGCCTCCTTCAAGATCATCTATGACGTGACGGCCGTATCGGCCGGGGCGAAGTTTTTCTTCAACCCGATCCGTCGCGGCAGCGTCGCGAGCGACGAGTCGGTCATCGATCTGATGACCGGTGCACCCCTGAAGTTCACCGAGGTGAGCGGCGCTGAAGCGCGCGAGTCGGGCCTGACCAGTGCGGATCTGGAAGGACGTTATATTCGCGTCGAGCTCGCCCGGCCGGTGCCCGACGGCGGCGAAGCGCGCATTCGCATCATCAAGACCTACAAAGATCCGAAGAGCTACTTCCGCGACGGCAGCTTCATCGTGTTCGACCGGCCGCTCGGGATCCGTCGAAACTCCGTCATTCTTCCAGCCGGCTTCGAGCTGGTGTCCTGCAACGTTCCTTCGCAGGTGATCGAGGAAGCGGATGGACGCGTCGGGATCAGCTTCATGAACATCTACCCGGGTCAGGCGCCGCTCGTCCTTCGCGCCAGGCCCGTCACCGCCGCGAATCAGCAGGCGGCACAGGGCGGCTCGCAGACGAAACCAGCACAGGCGATGGTGGATCCGCCAGCCCAGGAGCCCCCGATGGATCGCATTCGCGTGTCCGAGCGGGCGTTTCAGGACCGCGAGATCGTCTATTTCCTGAAGCAGCCGGAAACCGGCGCGTTCAGCCTGTATCACGACTACACGGAAACTCGCGAAGGCACAGACAAATACCTGAATATCGTTCGCCGCGGAAGCACCGTATCGGATCCGTCCGCGCGTGTGCTCGACACCGGCGACAGGCTGAAAATCGAAACGCTGAAGGGCGACGCCATCACGAAGGCCGGCATCGACATTGGCGAGGCCGTGCGGCCGGACTCCGAGGTCGTGGTGATCCGGTTTCCACCCGTTGCCAAGGGCCAGTCAGTGCGCCTCCGCATCGAGGAGACGTATACCGATCCAGCGCGCTACGCGCGTATCAATGGCGAGTTAATGTGGCGGCGAAGTTTTGGCCGGCCGCGGAACGACGTGGTGCTGCCGGAAGGCTGGTATCTGACGACAAGCTCCATCCCCGCAACCGTCTCTCAGATGGAGGATGGACGCATCAGGTTATCCTTCTGGAACCACAGGCCGGACAACGTCGACGTCTTCATCAAGGCGCGTCGGCGGACGGGCGCGTGATGCTGGTGACCACGCCCAGCATGTAGTGCAGATCGACCAGATCGCCCGGTTCGAGGTGGTTGGGAATCGATTCGGGACCTATTCTCGCAAGGCTCACCTGGCCGTCCGGTTCGGCTGGATCGGCGAAATACACGTCCAGCGAGATCTGTCCGTGAATACTGACTGGCTGGACTTTCTTCACGACCGCCCGGCGAACGCCCTTGAGCATGGTGTGAGTGTAACAAAGTGCGATGGTTTGCTTTCGCCGCGTCCTTGCTTCACACTTGTACGAGCCCCCCTGGAGGAGTTACCCCGAATGCGAATGTTGAGAAGTTGGCTCGGCCTTGCCGTGCCGATGATTGCCCTCATCGCGGCGGCGCCGCACGCGGCCGGGCGATCCGGAGGTCAGCCGCAGAGCGCCGCTTCGCAAGCGCCGGCCACGAGCGAAAAACTGCCCTCGGCGCGCGAGGTTCTGGATCGCCATGTGAAGGCGGTTGGTGGGCGCGAGGCGTTGATGTCGAAGTCCTCGGCACACGCCACCGGCACCGTCGAGGTTGCTGGTGCCGGCTTGAAGGGAACCCTCGAGCTCTTTCAGGCAAAGCCGAACAGCGTGCTCATGCGCATCTCGCTGCCGGGCGTAGGCGACATCCAGGAGGGCTTCAACGGTACCGTCGCCTGGACGATTTCGCCCATGACCGGTCCATTGATTCTGCAAGGGAAACAGCTGGAGGAGAAGAAGCTCGACGCTGATTTCTACGCCGAGGTGCAACCCGAGAAGCGCTACGCATCGATGACTGTCGTGGAGAAGACGACCTTCGAGGGGCGGCCATGCTTCAAGGTCCGCCTCGTTCATAGGAACGGTGGGGAGGACTTCCAGTTCTTTGACGTCGAAACAGGCCTGAAGGCCGGAAGCATTACCACACGCGAGATGCCGATGGGGGCGATCACCGCGACGACCGTCGAGACGGACTACAAACCGTTTGGCAACGTGCTGCAGCCGACGAAGCTGACCATGACCGCCGGGCCGATCCAGCAAGTGATGACCGTCGTCTCTCTCGAGTACGACAAGGTCAATCCGTCCGTGTTCGAGCTCCCTGCAGAGATCAAGGCGTTGATGAAGTGATCAGACGATTCGTGTGTGTCGCTGCGCTAGTGATATTGACGCTCGCCACGCTCGAGTCGCAGGCGGTGAAAGCTCTCGATACGTTCGACGCTGCCTGGACGATCGTTCGCGACACGCACTTCGACCGCGCGATGAACGGCGTGAACTGGGACGCCGTGCGCACGGAGCTTCGTCCGCGCGCCGCAGCCGCGCAGAACGACACCGAGCTCCGCAGCGTGATCGGCGACATGCTCGGTCGGCTCGGCCAGTCCCACTTCGCGTTGATTCCGTCGACCGCCGACACCTACTCAGCGACCTTGGATCTCAGCGGAACTCCCGGATTCGACGTGCGCCTGGTCGATACGGATCTGATCGTTGCTCGACTGGAGCCCGACAGCGGCGCGGCTTCGAGCGGCGTCCGCACCGGGTGGGTGTTGACGGCCGTCGATGGCAAACCGATCAAGGATGCGTTGACGTCCCTGCCCTCGACGATGCCGGCTCGCTTGCGGCAGGTCGAGGCATGGCGTATCTCGCAGAGCCGGCTTCGGGGACCGCAGGGATCAACGGTCCCGATGACGTTCACCGACGGCAGCGGCAATGCGGTGACAGTGCCCGTGACCCGGCGCGCCGAGGGTGGTGCCCCCGTGACGGTTGGTAGCCTCCCGACGATGTATGTGCGCGTGAACTCCGCCGGTCGCCGTACGCCGTCCGGAAAGACCGCTGGCGTGATCGAGTTCAACGTCTGGATGCCGCTGGTGGACGGTCTGTTCCTGAAAGCGGTTGACGAATTCCGATCCGCTGATGGCATCATCATCGACCTGCGCGGCAACCCCGGGGGCATCGCCGGGATGCTCATGGGGATCTCGGGGCATTTCCTGACCGAGGCGAAGCCGATCGGAATCATGAAGACCCGGGAAAGCGAACTGCGGTTCCCATCCAACCCGCGGCGCGTCAGTGCGGCGGGGCAGCCCGTGGAGCCGTTCGCTGGGCCGGTCGCCATCCTGATCGACGGCATGACCGGCAGCGCGTCGGAGTGCTTCGCCGGCGGCATGCAGTCGCTCGGCCGCGTTCGGGTCTTCGGACAGACCTCCATGGGGCAGGCGTTGCCGGCGCTGTTCAACAAGCTGCCGAACGGAGACGTCCTGGTCCACGCATACGGGGACTTCGTCACGTCGAACGGAACCAGGCTGGAAGGGCGAGGCGTCATCCCGGACGAGACTGTCCCTCTTCGCCGGGACGACCTCCTGGCAGGCCGTGACGCCGTCATGGAGCGCGCCCTGGCCTGGATCGACGCCGCTGATCCGGCGCGTGGCACAAACCGCTGATCAGGTCACGGGACGCGGATTACCGCGGATCAGGTCACGGGACGCGGATTACCGCGGATCAGGTCACGGGACGCGGATTACCGCGGGTCAGGTCACGGGACGCGGATTACCGCGGGTCAGGTCACGGGACGCGGATTGCCGCGGATCAGGTCACGGGACGCGGATTGCCGCGGATCAACGGGACGCGGATTTTGCGGAAATAGGTCGGGTTTTGGACGATCCCGAGCATCCGCGTCCGGGGGCTTCTCAGGAGATCCGCTTAGATCCGCGTCCCGTGCCCCAGATCAGTGTGATCCGCGTCTCGTGGGCAGTGTGATCCGCGTCCCGTGAGCAGTGTGATCCGCGTCCCGTGAGCAGAGTCATCCGCGTTTCCCGTGAGGTGTCAGGGTGTAATGGTGAAAACCCGCGTTCATTCAGCTGGATCGGCGGTTGCGTGACTGTCAGCGGGTCTGCTAGACTCACTGAACCTGCGGCAATCGGTCTTTCCAGCCAACCTAATCGGAAACCAATTCGGGGGAGTTAATGGAGCAGCGCCGGCTGCGTCTCGGTGACATATTGGACGACTATTGTCCGCGCGAACGTCGGGTGACCAACCACGCCGTCGTCGCGATGATAGAAGACGACGTCAAGCAGACGCGCTGTACGACCTGCGACGCCGAGCACGCATACAAAGGGGGCAAGGCGCCGCGCCGGAAGAAGAAGGACGCACCCGGGGCGCTCTATAAAGAAGTCTTGGCCGGGATAACGGAAGCCGACCCTACCCCGGTGCTGAACGCTTCCACTCCTGACTCCGACCTTTCCGAACCCATCTCCGATCCAGACGACGACGCTCACGAAACCGCGGAAGCCGGCCAGCCGGCAGACGCGATCGACGCGGCCGAAACCGAGCCGGAGCATGTCGAGGACGTGCAGCCGATGGCAGCAGCGGCCGACGAGGATCCACAACCGCCGATCGAAGACGGCCCGGTTCATCGTCAGTTGATTCGCGCGACGCTTCCACGGCCGGAAGGCCAGAAGGACGCACGTCCCTTGCCGGAGTTCACGATTCGCAGCCGCGGAAACGGAAACTTCCGGGGCGACAATCGTGGCGGCGGTGGCGGAAGGCCTCGTACGGGGCAAGGTGGGAACAACGGCCATCGTCAGCACAGCGGTCAGCGATTCGCCGGGCCGCGGCCCCCTGGCCGCGGACAAGGGAGTCGCGGGCAGGGTGGGTTCCGTCCGGCGCAGCCACAGCGTCACGGCGGAAAGAAACGCTCACGGTAGCTGCATGCTGCTTCTGTTTGCTGCGCTGCTTAATCTGCTCGTTCCGGCCCAGGCGACGATCCGAGAAGATCAAGTTCGAGCCCACCGATGGTGTGCCGACGTTCGCCGTGCGCGCTCCGGTTCTCAAGGTGAAGCCTGGGACGATCGTGGAAACGCGGACGTTCTCGCGGCCCGGCGACTATTACGAAAAGGCTGGCGGGGCGTGGCCGGGCGAAGTGGGGCCGTTCCTCATCGAAGGCGCGACGCCCGAAGACACCCTCGTCGTGCGCATCCTGCGGCTGCGGCCGAATCGCGACACGGCGGTTTCGGCGGTCAATTCAAATGGCATCAGCGCGGTGGCTGGTGACACGCGCACGCGCATCCTGAACGATCCGTTGCCAGCGCGCCGCTTCGAGTGGCGCCTCGATCGCACGCGAAATGTCGGCATCCTCGACCTTCCGAACTCCGCGTCGAAATCGATCGAGATGCCACTGCGCCCGATGCTCGGACGTCTGGCGGTCGCGCCCCAGGGCGCTGAGGAATTCGGCGGTCTATGGCCTGGCAACTTCGGCGGCAACATGGATGCGGCTGACGCGCGCGAGGGCACGACGGTCTACCTGCCGATCTTTCACGACGGCGCGCTCTTCTACTTCGGCGATGGACATGCCCTGCAGGGCGATGGCGAGATCTGCGGATCGGGTCTCGAGACCACGATGGATGTGACGTTTCAGTTCGATTTGATCAAGGGCCGCCGCATCCGCTGGCCGCGCATGGAAGACGCGGACGACATCATGGTTGCTGGAAGCGCACGGCCCCTGGTCGATGCGTTTCGTATCGCCCAGGTCGAACTGATCGAATGGCTGGTGGCTGAGTACCGGCTTCGAAAAGATGGAGGCGTACCAGGTCGTCTCCCAGGGCGGCCATTCCCGGATCGCCAATGTCGTCGATCCGAACTACACCGTCGTCGCGAAATTCCCAAAGCGTTTGCTGCCCGCACGCTCCGGGGGTTAGGAGGGCGTGGCTTTAGCCACGCCAACCCTCCGGAACTTTCCCGCGCTGGTTGACGTCCTCTCTTTCTGAGTCCTACACTTAGGAATAAATGCCGCAGTCGAATTTTCTCGGTGAATTCGAGCACGTCGTGCTGCTGGCCCTCATGCGTCTGGGCCAGGATGCCTATGGCACGACCATCCGGCGAGAGATCGAAGCCAATACCGGCCGGTCGGTGTCGGTGGGCGCCCTTTATACGGCACTCGAACGTCTCGAGCGGCGCGGGTTCGTCGGCACGAGAATCGGCGATCCATCGCCCGAACGCGGCGGTCGCGCGCGGCGGTACTACCGGCTCAAAGCCGCCGGCCAGACGGCGTTGGAGCGTTCGCGATCCGTGCTGCTGCAGATGTGGAAGGGCTTCGAGCCCGGCGAGAAGAAAGCATGAGGCCGCCCAGGTTTGCCGAGCGTCTGCTTGCGTGGTCCGTGCCTGACGATGACCGCGTGTTCATGCTCGGTGACTGCGAAGAAGAACATGCGGCGATAGCCGCGGCGCAAGGGCCCGCAGCGGCAGATCGCTGGTATCGCCGTCAGGCGTATCGCTCGATAGGCCGCAATTTGCTCCGGCGCACGGGATCGCGGCGGCCGCCAGTCCGAAAGGATTCATTTGTGACGACGCTGTGGCTGGATCTGAAGTACGCGTTGCGGCAGCTGCGGCGCACACCGGGCTTTGCCCTGCCCGCAATCCTGACGCTCGCCCTCGGCATTGGTGCCGCGACGGCGGTCTTCACGGTCGTCGATCGCGTCGTGCTCCGTCCGCTGCCCTACCCTGAGTCCGAACGCCTGGTGCGGGTGTGGGACCGAGACGAGCCGGCCGGCCTGCTGTACTTCTCGGTCGCGCCCGCTCACTACTTCGACTGGCAACAGCGCAGCCGGACGGTTGCCGCCATCGGCGCCTACCGCGAGGACGGTTTCACGCTGGCGACGGCGGAAGGTGGTGAGCGCATCGATGGCGCACGCGTGACCTGGTCGCTTCTCGACGTCCTCGGTGTGCGTCCTGTTGCCGGCCGCGCGATTCTTCCGGCCGACGATCAGCCCGGCGCAGCTCCTGTGGTGCTGCTCTCCGCGTCGCTGGCTCGCCGGCTCGACGCCACTTCACCCGGCGGCCATGCTCTGGTCGGGCGTTCGTTGCCGCTCGATGGCCGCCCGCACCTCATCGTGGGCGTGCTGCCAGCCGGCTTCCACTTCCCGCAGCAGCCGCAGGTGCAGTTGCTCGTGCCTTACATGCTGAATTCCGCGACGCCCGAGGCAGGCGCCCACTTCCTGCGGGTTCTCGCGCGGCTCGCGCCCGGTGCCGATCTCGCGCAAGCCCGCGCCGAGTTCGCCTCGCTGGCGGCAGCGGGCGCCAGCGAGCGGCCACCCGCCGACCGGAGTTGGACGGTCGTCATCGATCCGCTCCACGAGACCATCGTCGGAAGTGTCGAAGGGCCGCTCATGCTCCTCCTTGGTGCGGCGATCCTCCTGCTGGCGATCACCTGCGCGAACGTCGCGGGGTTGTTGCTCGCGCGCAGTGCCGCACGCGAGGGCGAACTGGCCGTGCGCGCCGCGCTTGGCGCCGGGTCGGGCCGGCTCACTCGTCAGCTGATCACCGAGAGCGTCGTGCTCAGCGTCATAGGCGGCGTTGCCGGTCTCGCGTTGAGTCGCGCAGGCCTCGACCTGCTGCTCGCCATCAATCCGGAGGTCCTCCCGCGCGCCGCTGAAATCGCCGTCGACCTTCGCGTCGTCGGTTTCGTCGGAGCGGTGTGTGCCGGTGCCGCGGTGTTCTTCGGCACCGTGCCGTCCCTGATGCGAGCACGGTCGTCGCCGCTCCGCGAAGCGCTCAGCGGCAGCGGTCGAGCGCCGGCGATGCGCGGTTCGAGCGTGCGCAGGTTCCTGGTCGCGGGCGAGATTGCCGTCGCCCTGGCACTGACGACCGGTGCGGCGCTGCTCGTCGACCACCTGCAATCCTTGCAGCGGATCGATCCCGGCTTTGCCACCAGCGGAATTCTGACGATGGAGCTTCGACCGCCGGCGGCGAGCTACGGCGAGCCGGCGAAGCGCCAGCGCCTCTACCATCAGGTCGTCGACGAGCTCCGGCGGATGCCAGGCGTGAAGGCAGCCGGCGGCGCGCACCGGTTGCCGCTCACCGGCAACTCGGCGATCCCGCTCGTCATCGTCGGTCAACCCGTTACGTCCCCAACGCCGCCGAGCGTGAATTACCGAGCCGTGGCCGGCGACTACTTCGCTGTGCTCGGGATGGCCATCGTCAGCGGCCGTGGTTTTACCGATGCGGAAATGTGGGAAACCGGCGGAGCGGTTCTGGTGAACCGGGCGGCCGTGTCACGCTACTTCGGCACTCTCGATCCGCTGACGCAGCGCCTGCGCGGCCCGCTCGATCGCGAGCTGCAAATCGTCGGCGTCGTGGCCGATGCGCGCGAGGACTCCCTGCAGGAGCCGTCAGAGCCAGCCCTCTACCTTCCGTATGCCGCTGCGCCCGCTGCCGGGCATGACGCTCGTCGCCGCCACCTCGAACCCGCCTCTCAGCCTGGCGAAGACCGCACAGTCCGCGGTGCGCAAGGTCGATCCGGCGCTGGCGCTGGCGAAAATCCGATCCTTCGATCAGTTCGTCGACGAGGTCGTCGCGGCGCCGCGATTCAACGCGATGTTGCTCGCCACGTTCGCCGGCCTCGCGCTGGCGCTCGCCGCTGTCGGCATCTATGGCGTGACGGCGTACAGCGTTGCGCAGCGGGAGGCAGAAATCGGCGTTCGGGTTGCCCTCGGGGCGCGGCCGCGCGACATCCTGCGGGCCATCGTCGTCCCGGGCCTGATCCTCGCTGCTGCTGGCACTGCTGCCGGCATCCTTTCCGCAATCGTCATCGCGAACAGCTGCTCGGCGGCGCGATCCTTGGTGTGAACGCCTATCAGCCGGGCATATTCGTGACTGCATCGATTGCCCTTTTCAGCGTCGCCGCGCTCGCCACCCTGATCCCTGCCCGGCGTGCGATGCAGATCGACCCGATCATCGCGCTGCGCGCCGAACGCTAACCAGCAGCGCGGGATAACCAGCAGCGCGGCTCTTTAGAGCCGCGTCACAGACGCCGACGCGCGGCTGAAGCCGCGCGCTCCTGTACAATGACGCCAATGACTGACTTGGCGGGCAAGACGGGACTCATTGTAGGGGTTGCCAACAAGCGATCGATTGCGTGGGCGATTGCGCAGGCGGCGTCGGCGGCCGGCGCCAGGCTTGCCGTCACGTATCAGGGTGAGCGGCTCGAAGAAAACGTCCGCGAGCTTTCGGAAGCGCTGACCAATCCGCTCATTCTTCCGTGTGATGTCACCGACGACGGGCAGATCGCCGCGGTCTTCAGCGCAATCGAGCGCGAGTTCGGCGGGCTCGATTTCGTCGTGCATGGGGCCGCGTTCGCGCCGCGAGAGGAGTTATCGGCGCCTTTCGTTGCGACGACGCGCGAGGGCTTCCGGATGTCGCTCGACATCAGCGCGTATTCGCTCGTCGCGCTTGCGCGCGGTGCGCTGCCGCTGATGGAGGCGCGTGGCGGTGGCAGCATCCTGACGCTGACCTACCTTGGAAGCGAGCGCGTCTTCCAGAACTACAACGTGATGGGCGTCGCCAAGGCAGCACTCGAAGCGTGCGTGCGTTACCTTGCGGCGGACCTGGGACCGAAGAACATTCGGGTCAATGCCATCTCGGCCGGTCCGATCAAGACGCTGGCAGCATCCGGCATTTCGGGGTTCACGAGCATCCTTCAACACGTATCGGGATCGCGCGCCGCTTCGACGCACGGTCGACACAGCCGAGGTCGCTGACGCCGCGATGTTCCTGCTCGGCCCGGCCGGCCGCGCGGTCACCGCCGAGGTCCTGATGGTCGACGCCGGCTACCACGCGACGGGCATGTAGGGTTCCCATGGCAACCGCTCTCGAAGCTCGCAATGAACATCGACCGGCGCACAATCGTGCTGCTCATCCTGGCGTTGCTGACGCCGCTCGTTCTTGCGGCGTGTGGCAAATCGGTCAGCGACACGATAGACGATGCGTCGATTACCACACGAGTGAAGACAGCGCTCCTGAACGATCTGGAGATCGGTGTCCGGCGGATCGACGTGGATACCTTCAAGGGCGTGGTAACGCTGTCTGGCGCAGTCGAGACCGCGGCGGAACGCGACAAGGCGGTCGACATTACCCGCAAGGTCGAAGGCGTGAGGGATGTGAAGTCGACGCTGCAGGTCAAGCAACAGACGGGAGCGTTAGCGGTCAGGAGCTCCACTTCTCGAGCTTGACGTTCTCGAGCGGCACGCCGAGCTGCTGCAGCATGACCGGCACATCTTCCACCATCGCCGCCGGCCCGCATATAAAGCCCAGCGTCTGTCCTCCATTGACGAGCGGTTTCAGGTGTTCGGGTGTGATCCGTCCACGCTCGCAACGCAACGTCAGCGTTTCGGCCGACGCCTCCCGCGTCGCGTGCAGCCGCAGCTCGATCTGTCCGCGCCGGACCATGCCCCGCAGCTCGCTCAGGTACGCGAAGTCTTCCGCCGTGCGGGCGCTGTAGAGCAGCTTGAGCCGGCCAGCGAGGCCGGTATCGATCGCGTGAGCGATCATCGATCGGATTGGGGCGATTCCGGTGCCGCCAGCAATGAACAGCAAGTGCTTCTGTCCAGGGCGTGCGGGATAGACGAACGATCCGAAAGGTCCGTTCAGCGCAACCCGCTGCCCGCGGGCAATCCGGTCGAACTTATGGCCCCAGCGGCCGGACGGCTCGATTTTGATCAGCAACTCCAGCTCGTTTGCGGCCGCTGCTTCTTCCGGCGAAGAGGCAATCGAGTAGGGAACACGCTCCGCCGACTCCGCCAGGCCGATCATCACGGCCTGCCCCGGCTTGAAGCGGAACTTCGAGTGGCCAAGATCGAGGCGGACGATGCGCGTCGCCGGCGTCGCGCGACGCACGCTGGTTACTCTCAAAACGATTTCGCGAGGCACTTGGATAAGAGACCGACTCAAGCTGACAATAACTCCCAACCTCCAACTCCCAACTCCCAAGGAGATCACAGCCGATCGACCGTGAGGCCTTTGGGAGTTGGGATAGTTGGGAGTTAGAAGTTAACGCCCATCGAGCATGGCCATGCGGGTCTTGCGGGCGGTCTTGTTCTGATACATGCGGCCGTCGGCGGTAGCGAGCAGCGTCTCGTAAGTCTCGCCATCCTGCGGGAAGATCGCGGTGCCAATGCTCATGCCGAGGCGCAGACGGCGTCCCGGCCGTGCCTCGAAGATGACCTCGTCGACACCCTGCTGAAGCTCCATCCGCTTCTGCTCGGCTTCCTCAGGCCCGCATCCCGACAACACGATGATGAACTCGTCACCAGCGTACCGCACGCAGATGTCGTAGGGCCGGATTGCCGCGCGAAGAACGCGTGCGATTTCGCAGAGCGCGCGGTCGCCCACGTGGTGGCCGTGGTTGTCGTTGATTTCCTTGAAGTCGTCCAGGTCCATGACCATCAGCGAGACCGGCGTCTTCAGCCGTTCGGCGCGCGACAGCTCGCGCGTCAGGTGCATGAACAGGAAGCGCGTGTTCGGCAGGCCCGTCAGCGGATCGGTCAGCGAGTCGTCACGCGTCTGCTCGTAGAGCATCGAGTTTCTGATGACCGCGGCCGCCTGCTCGCACACGCGGTCGAGGAGCCGACGGTGATCGTCGCGATAGAACGAGCCGTCGACGTGATAGACCGAGAGCGTGCCGATGAACCGATCGTCGAACTGGAGCGGGCAGACCAGCGCTGACTGCAAGGTGGTGGTGGCGCCCAGTCCCGCGGCCTCGAAATCAGCGCTCGGACGGGCGTTGACCAGGGGCCGGCGGTTCCGTGCGACCCAGCCGGTCAGTCCTTCACCCGTCCGGACCGAAAGCTGCTGGATCAACTCGGCATCGACGCCGGTGGCGAATCGGCAGCGCAGCGTGTCCGTCTCCTCTTCGAACAGGAACAGGGCGGCGCACGAGAACGGCACGAGGTTGCTCAGCTTCGCGGCGATCAGGGCCATCGTGTCGGACACGCCGAGGCTGGTGCCCATTGCCTGTGCGATCTCGTAAAGGGCGTATATCTCACGGTGCGCGAGCGCGATGTCCTCGAACACGTTCAACTTCGAGGGCTCGGGCGCGAGGCCCGTCGCAGGGCGGCCGCCCACTTCGAGATCGGTGGTTTTGAGCAATGCCTTCCGCGCGCTGTGCTCGAGAGCCGAGGCCTCCGCCTGCAGGTTCGGCAGGAGGTGCACGAACTTCGCGACCACGATCGGGTCCAGACCCTTGCCCGCCTCCTGCTTCAGCAGGCCGACCGCGGCATCGGAGCTCATCGCCTTGTGATACGGCCGCTCCGCCATCAGCGCATCGAAGTAGTCGACGACCGACAGGATGCGCGCGCCGAGCGGAATCTCCTCGCCCTTGAGCCCTGTGGGATATCCCTTGCCGTCCCAGCGCTCGTGATGGCTCAGGATGAGCGGCGCCACCGGGTAAGGAAATGGCACGGAGCTGACGATGTCGGCGCCGACCTTCGGGTGCGCCCGAATCTTCTGGAACTCCTCTGGCGTCAGCGGACCCGGTTTCGACAGGATGTGCTCAGGCACCGCCAGCTTGCCGATATCGTGCAGCAGCGCTGCCGTCTTCACGCCCTGGACCTCGTTGTCGGACATGCCCAGCGCCTTGGCCACCGACGCCGCGTAAAGCTGCACGCGTCGAATGTGCGACTGTGAGGTCTGATCCTTCGCGTCGATCGCCAGCGCCAGCGCTTCGATGGTCGCAAGGTGCAGGTCGGCCATCTCCTGCACGTGACGCTGTTCGTCCTCGATGCGGCCGAGATAAACCTTGTACGTGCGATAGGTCAGGTAGAGCGGTGCTGCGGCGAGCGGCGCCAGCCACTGCGCGGAAAGCCCGACGACCATCCAGGAGGCGACAGCCGCGGCGCCGGCACCCACGAAGTAGCTCGGCGCGCTCCACAGGAAATTCTCGTTCCAGACCTTGACGATCGATTGCCGGGTCGAAAGCGCGATCGCCGTCGCAATGGTGAGCGTATTGACGATGAAGTATGTCGTCGCAGCGCCGACGAGCGGCTTCGACAGGGTCTTCAGATCCAGCTCACCCGGTACCCCGCCCAGTCGCAGGTAAACCATGCCCGCCGCCTGCACCGTCAGCACCAGGCACGCCATGCTGAACATCGTGCGGTGCAGCGGGTTCTTCTCCTTGATGCGGAACGTGCACTGGCTGTACGCGCTGGCCGCCGCGACGATCATCGTCTCGCGTGGTCCGAGCAGCAGCAGCGCCGCGAAGTCCACGGCATACGAGACCGACATCGTCGATCCACTGCGTGCGAGCGGCAGGTTGACTTTGAAGACCGAGGTTATCGACGACAGCAACAGCAGCAGCAGGAACAGCCAGACGTTGTGCGACGTCATGGTCTGCAGCGGCAGAAAGGCGCCCATCAGCACGGCGCCCAGGCCGACGATGGCGCTGACGTACACACGAGCCGCGGGCGGTAGTTGCCTCACCGCTGCGCTCCCCGTGTGATTGACGTCCGCTGGTGGATCCAGCCTTCGATCAATCGGCGTTCGATGAGCTCAGGCCAGGCATCCTTGCGTGCGGCAGGGACAGGCTCTTGCGTCGAGTCCGCCTCACTCGACGACACGATGCTGCCGGCGAGCACCGAGCCGTCGGCCGCCGGCCACGCCTCGGCGGTGCAATCCGCATCGTCGCAGGGCGCCTCGAGCTCTGCTGGCACATCCTGCACCTCATTGTCAGAGGAGCCGGTGCAACCAGCTGGCAGCAAATCGCATCCGACCTTCCAGCTGCCGCCATTGCACGCGGGCTGGTCAGGCGCGCAGAGCGTTCCCCAGGTGACGGCCTCTCCGCCCGTGGTTGCCGCCGAGCCCCACATGACGCCACGGCCCCAGGCGTTTGCGCCGGGCCTCAACATGCCGCCTGACGTCAGCCTGTTGGCCCAGATGATGTGACGGCTCCACGGCGTCGGATCGTTCGACGACGGGGGCTCGCCCGCGAACCTGCGAGCCAGTTCGACGGCACCTCGCGCGTTGAGGAATCCGGCGCCCTGCGTGAGGTGGTCGTAGCCGTCGCGATCCTCCGCCGTGAACTGCAGGATCGCCTTGATCGCATTCGGTGTCAGCGCCGGATTGGCCTGAAGCATCAGCGCAATGGTTCCGGTCACGACCGGCGCCGCCATGCTGGTGCCGCTCAGACCGAGATAGGGCTGGCTGATCGTGTCGACGGATCCCCAGAGGCGCGAGTTCGGATGCGCCGCGAAGAGCACGCTAGCCGGCTCCGCGAGCGATTCGATCGCAACGCCCGGCGCAACCAGATCCGGTTTCGCGGTCTTGTCGAACGCTGCTGGACCGCGCGAGCTGAACACCGCCATCTGATCGTCCTGGCGACCGGCGGTTTGCATATGGCTGCTCGCGCCGACCGTGAGCACCCACGGCGCGTTGCCAGGCGATGCGATCCCGCCGTACTGCGGTCGTCCCAGCGAGCTGCGGCCAAGATTGCCGGCCGCGGCGACCACGACAATCCCGGCATCGACAGCGCGCTTCGCGGCGAGCGCCAGCGGATCCTTGGTGTAGGACTCGTAGACGCCCGCGGCAACCGACAGGTTGATCACGCGGATGTTGAACGTCTCGCGCCGCGCGATGGCGTACTCGATTGCAGCGATCACGTTGCTGATGGAACCGCCGCCTGCGCCGTCGAGCGCCTTGAGGACAACCAGGCTCGCGCCAGGCGCGATTCCCTGACGGCGGCCCGCCGAATCCTGTCCGCTCCCCGCCAGGATGCCGGCCACGTGCGTGCCGTGTCCGTAGTCGTCGTACGCAACATCGCGGAAGCTGACGAAGTCGGCGAAATCCACGATGCGCCCGGGCGGCAGATCGTCGTGCTGCGCTGTGACGCCCGAGTCGATCGTCGCGATACCGATTCCCGTTCCATCGAGCGAGAGATGCTCGGCGACCCAGCGCGCGCCGATCGTGGCTGCCGTGCGTTCCAACGTGCCGTGCACGGGACGATCGAAGCTGACGGCTGCCACGTTGTCGAAGCCTGCCAGCGCGCGGAGCGACGAGTTGGGGATGCGGGCAATCTGTCCGCCGATCGAGGGCAGGAACAAACCGGCGAGGCCATGAACGGCTCTAATGAGTGAGGTCGCGGGTCGGCCGTCCACCGTCCGCACGATGACGCGCGACGTGCCGGCTTGTGCGCTGGCGCGTTGGCGGAGATGAGGATCCAGCTTGTCGTCGCTGGCGTGACCAGCGGCGTACGCCGCACTGGCGACGAGTGTCACCACGACAAGCGGACAGAGAACGCGAAACACCATGGATCCGGGGTCTCTCTTTGGGCCTAGGAACAGGGTGCCGCTCTGCAAGCGCTCTGCCGCGCTGCCGCACACGCCTGACGCTTTCTTTAAACTGATGTCCTTGCTGATATTACGGCGTTGAAGCCAGGAGGCAAGTGCGGGTCGCACGAAACTCTCCGCGCACGTAATGTTCTGTTTCGGGACATTACAGACCGAACGCGTGTCTAAATATGGATGATTTGGGGCTTTTGGGCTTCTCGCGATGTCTCGTTTTTGCACAACTGGCGTCATGCCGGCCCGCTTTCACCGACAGTTCTCTGGCCTTACTGCGAGACGCGCCGCGCGGCCTTGTGCTTCGACGACTTCGTGTCTCCCTCGAGGCCGTACTCGACGATCTTCCGATAGAGCGTGCCGCGGCTGATCTCGAGCACCGACGCCGCCTGCTTCTTGTTCCAACTCGTGCTGTCGAGCACGCGCACGATGTGCGCGCGTTCGGCCTCGGCGAGCGACGGCAGCCTCTCCGACGACGTCTCCACAGGGGCTTCGCTGGCGTGCAGGAATTCGATGTCGCCAGGGCGGATGACCCGGCCAGGTGACGACAGCGCCGACCTCGACACCGTGCTCTCGAGCTCGCGGATGTTCCCCGGCCAATGGTATTGCATCAACAGGTCGACGGCTTCCTTGGAGAACGACTTGCCGTCGAGCGTCAGACCGTTCGCCGCGCAATAGCGCGCGAGGAACCGCTGCGCGAGCACCGGAATGTCGCTCGTCCGCTCGCGCAATGACGGGAGCCGGATCGAGAACGCGTTGACGCGGTAGTACAGATCCTCGCGGAACCGCGAGTCGCGCACGAATGCGTCGAGCGGCCGGTTCGTCGCCGAGATCAGCCGGAAATTGACTTCGATCGAGGTGTTCCCGCCGAGACGTTCGAACCGGCGCTCCTCGAGCACGCGCAGCAGCTTGGCCTGGGCGACGATCGAGAGGTCGCCGATTTCGTCGAGAAAGAGCGTTCCGTTGTTGGCGAGCTCGAGGCGTCCTGGCTTGCGGTCGTGCGCTCCAGTGAACGCGCCCTTTTCGTATCCGAAGATTTCAGACTCGAAGAGTGTGTCGGGCAGCGCCGCGCAGTTGACCGCCTGAAACTT
Source organism: uncultured Acidobacteriota bacterium (assembly GCA_963784195.1). Classification (GTDB taxonomy): domain Bacteria; phylum Acidobacteriota; class Vicinamibacteria; order Vicinamibacterales; family 2-12-FULL-66-21; genus CAVQAH01. The sequence goes on from CAWARA010000022.1 coordinate 89,972, forward strand.
GTTCGTGCCCCGGCGGCTGAGCTCGTGAATCATCCGCGCGACGACTTCCTTGCCGGAGCCGGTCGGCCCGAGGATCAGCACCGAGATGTCGGATTTCGCCGCGGTCCGGATCCACTCGAAGACGACCAGCATCTTCTCGTCCCGGCCGATCATCTCGCGGAATCGCTGAACGGAGGGGGAGAGGTCCTCGTGACTGACGGTGGCTCGCCGCTCGAGGAACTGGTCGAGCAGATCGCGAACTGCCTCCTGCTGCGGCTGGACGAACATGTATTTCGGCGTGCCGCCGCCGGCCGCGCGCTGCGCGACCCCGAACGCCACCAGCTCGCGGATGCAGTTGTCCACGTCGAGCCGCATGCGCCCGAACGTTTGCATCAACGCCTCGACGTCGAACCCCTCCGACGGCCGCGCGCAGAGAAACCGAAGCAAGGCGGCTCGAAGAGGCGACTGCACGAGCGCCTGGAAGCGCGCTTCGATCTCGGACGGCTCAGTGCGCCGTCCATGGGCGGTTATGTTGTCCACGTGATAGTCCCGAATTGGTTAGCGGCGTGACCTTGCGCGTCAGCTACGTTCGTCCCGGAAGGTCCCCGCCGTTAAGGCTTTTCGGCCGATCCCGGCCATTCCTACAGGCGCGTCACACATGTGTGCGGGAAACTGCGTTAAGCTACCCGATATGCCCCATCGTTCGCCCGGCGCGCCTGGCCGAACCCCTGCCAACTATCTCAGTGGAAAGCCGATTCGCTACTACAGGCCTCGTGGAGGTGACCAGATCCGGGAACTCATCGACGGGGGCTTTCAGGCGTTCAATGCCGGCCGCCTGTCGGAGGCCTGCCACATCTTCACCGACAAAATGCTCGCGCCGGAAAGCGACACGACCATCGGGCTGACAGTGGCCGGCGCTTTGACTCCCGCCGGGCTCGGCGGCTGCGTCATCGAGATGATGGACCGCGGGCTGATCGACTTCATGATCAGCACGGGCGCGAACCTGTATCACGACCTCCACTACGCGCTGAACTTCACGCTTCACCGGGGCTCGCCATTCCTGGACGACGTGGAGCTCTACGAGCAGGGCATCATCCGGATCTACGACGTGCTGTTTCCGGCGACGGTGCTGCTCGAGACCGACGCGTACATCCGCGATTTTCTCGTCCGTTCGAAGCTGTCCGGTCCGCTCTCGACCTCGGAGTTCCACTATCGCCTCGGCCGCGACCTGCTCGAACGTCACCCCGGCTGCGAGGAGTACTCCGTCGTCGCGCGCGCCGCGCTCGCCGGCGTGCCCATCTACACCTCGTCCCCGGGCGACAGTTCCATCGGCATGAACATCGCCTACCACGAGCTGATGAACGGCAGCACGTTCATGATCGATCCCAACAAGGACGTGAACGAAGTCTGCGCGATCATCCTTGCCGGAAAGCAGAACGGTTGCGTGATTCTCGGAGGGGGATCGCCGAAGAACTTCTACCTGCAGGGTCAGCCCACGCTCTGGGAGGTGTACGGCATTCCCAAGGGCGGCAACGACTACTTCATCCAGATCACGACCGATCAGGTCGTCTGGGGCGGCCTCTCCGGCGCAACACCCGCCGAGGCGGTGAGCTGGGGCAAGGTCAACCCCGGCGTTCTGCCCGACACGGTTGTCGCCTACTGCGACTCGACGATTGCGTTTCCGCTCTTCTGCGAGTACGCCGTCGGCTCCGAGCGCGGCCGCCGGTCGAGACGCGAACTGATCCACAAGCGCGACGCGATGGTCGCAGACCTTGTTCGTCAGGCGAAGGACGCCCGGTCGAAGCCTCGCGAGATCACGCAGGAACCCGCTGAGGTCGATCGGCACAGGTGATCGTGGGCACGTTGTCCTCGGAGCTGGGCCCGCACCTCGCGCGCGTCGCCGACGCGCCGCGTGTTTACGCCGACGCCAACATCCCCTTTGGCGTGGTGACATTCATGCGCACCGAGCTGCGCTGGGACGTGTTGTTCGTGCTCGAGGACGAAGAGCTGCGGCGCGCCCCGGACATCCAGCACTTCCGCCTCGCCCGGCAACTGGGGCGAACGCTCGTCACGCTCGACCACGACTACATCGACGATCGCCGCTTTCCGCCCGCTGAAGGCTCGGGCGTGATCGTGCTCTCCGCGCCCGACGAGCGGTGGTTGCGCCGGTTGCTCAAGGATGTCGATCGCGATCTTTTCAGGGCCGAAGGGGCCGGGCCGCTTCCGCTCGAAGGGCGCAAACTTCTCTCGCAGCCAGGCTGATCGTCAACGTTCATGATCCTTCTTTCGGGCGCCACCGTCGTCCTGCCCGACCGGCTACTCGATCCAGGCACGGTCGTCATCGACGGCGATCGCATCGTCGACATCGTCGAGGGCACGCGGTCGTCATCGGGCACGGACGAGCACATCGATCTCCATCATCATTGCCTCGTTCCAGGGTTCATCGACGTCCACGTGCATGGTGCCGAGGGGACCGACACGCTGGATGGCGTGGACGCGGTCAGAAGAATCGCGAGGCGGCTGCCGCGCTATGGCGTGACGGCCTTCTGTCCGACGTCAGTCGCGTGCTCGCCAGAAAAACTTCGCGACATGCTGGAAGACGTCAGGCTCGCACGCCTCAACAGGCCCGCCGACGCGGCGCGGGTGCTGCCGGCGCATCTCGAGAGCAATTTCATCAACCCGGAGTTCAAAGGCGCTCAACCGCTCGAGTGCCTTCGCCTTCCATCGTCTGATCGAGACGGAGAGTTTTCGGGCCGTGCGATCGTCGAGACGATCGCCGCGGCGCGGGCCGAAGTCGGGATCGTGACGCTTGCGCCCGAGCTCGACGGGTGCGATGGACTTGATCCGGCAGCTCGTGAGCCACGGGCATCGCGTGTCGCTCGGACATTCGGGCGCCACGTACGAGCAGGCGATTGCGGCGATCGACGCCGGAGCTCGTCACGCGACGCACCTGTTCAACCGCATGACTCCGATCAGCCATCGTGCGCCAGGCCTGACCGGCGCCGCACTCGAGCGCTCCGAGATCACGGCTGAAGTGATCTGCGACGGAGTGCACGTGCATCCGTCGGTCGTTCGGCTGGCAGTCGCAGCGAAGTCGCCGAACGGTGTGATGGCGATCACCGACGGCACCGCCGGTGCGGGCCTGCCGCGAGGATCCCGCGCCGCGCTCGGCGGGCGTATCATCACGGTCGGCGATGCGGCTTACCTCGAGGATGGCACCATCGCGGGCAGTGTGCTGACGATGGATCGCGCATTCGAGACGCTGGTAAGGAGGGCGGGGATGACCCTGGTCGAAGCGGCAATCATGTGCTCGACTACCCCCGCGCGTGCGCTGAAGCTCGACGGGTTTGGCATGGTCAGGACCGGCGCGACCGCGGACCTGACCGTCCTCGACGCCGATTTACGGGTTCGCTATACCTTCGTCGGCGGCCAGCAGGTGTGGGTGCGCACGTAGCGTCCGGCTTCCGCCTTCGCGCGAGGCGGACCTCGCCTTTTCTTCGAGAATTCGCATGATTTTGACGACTCGAATTCGCAAGCGCGGAAAACTGGCGATTTTCCGATGCATTCGCGGGAACGGCGGACGTGCTCAGCCCGTCTATGGCGGTATGAACTCCGTTCTTCCGCCCGCCCTCGTGGCTCTGGCAGTCGCAACATCTGCCTGTGTGGTCAACGTCGACTCACAGGCGCAGATCGTGCGGGAGGAAAAACGGTTCACTGTGGCCGGCAAGCCTGACCTCAGGCTGGCGACGTTCGACGGGTCGATCGAGATCCGGTCCTGGGATCGGCCTGACGTGCTGGTCGAAGTGGAGAAACGCGGAGCCACGAAAGAGGCGGTCGACGCGCTGGAGGTCCGCACCTCTCAGCAGGGCGACCGTATCGATCTGGAGGTCAAGAGTCCACGGTCCGAAACCTTCAGCGGCATCGGCTTTCACGTCGGCGCCAGCGCCAAGCTGATCGTGTCGGTGCCCGCCCGCGCCGACATTCAAGCTCGCAGCGGAGATGGATCGATCAGCATCGAGCGCGTGAACGGGCGCCTCGAATTGCGCACCGGTGACGGCAGCATTCGCGCCGCGGAAGTGTCGGGCGAACTGGTGATGAACACCGGTGACGGATCGATCACGGTGAACGGCGCCGAGGGCACGCTCGATCTCGACACGGGCGACGGTGGGGTGAACGTCACCGGCCGCCTCACCGGCGTCCGGCTGCACACCGGCGACGGCTCGATCGTCTATCGCGCCGAACCGGAAAGCCGCATGGCGAGCAACTGGGAGATGACGACGGGAGACGGCTCCGTGACGCTGTATCTTCCGACGAACTTCAACGCGGAGCTCGACGCCCACACCGGCGATGGTTCCATCAGCAACGAGCTCTCCGTTGCCAACGCCGAGAGTGGCGATGGTGAACGTGAACGCCGCCGCCGCACCCTTCGCGGCCGGCTGGGCGACGGCGGCCGCGAGATCCGGATTCGCACCGGCGACGGGGCCATCAGGCTGCGGCAAAGCTGAGCAGTCAAAATCCCAACCTCCAACTCCCAACTCCCAAGGAGAGTCGATCGAGAGAGCTGGGTGGAACGGCGTACCAGGAAGCCAGCGCGGTCGCCGTTCACACCCGACTCTCTCAGATCGAGCTCGTCCTTGGAGTTGGGAGTTGGGCTGTTGGGATGTTGTCGCAGTCGGATCAGTGTCTCAACCAGCCAGATACACCGTTTGATCGTCCACTCCAGCATCCCTGAAGCCGTTGCGGCGCTCGCGGCACTTGCTGCACTTGCCACAGTGCATGCCGTTGACTGGCTGCATACACGAGAGGGTCAGCTCGAGTGGCACGCCGAGTGACGATCCCAGCTTGATCACATCTTCCTTGTGCATCTGCGCGAGTGGTGTCTCGATCGCGAGTGGCCTGGCCAGCCCCATTGCCAGCGTGCGCGACATCTGATCGAAGAACTCCGAGCTGGCATCGGGGAACGGATTGCCGGCGAGCGGTCCGATCAGGACGCGCTCGAGTCCGTGGCGCGACATGAACACCGATGCCTTGGCGAGCAGCACGATGTTCCGGCCTTCAAGGTAGACGTCCTCGTCAGGGGTGTCGTAACCAGGCGCCTCACCGCGAACGGCCCAGTGATCGGGCGGGTAGACATCGGTCATCTCGAACTGCAGCGGGACCAGTGGACGAACGGCGCCCGCAAATGGGGGCGTCGCGAGCAGTTCCTCGGCAATCGCCCGTTCGTCCCGCTCCCACGCGAGCCCCACGCTGACGTAAAGGGGCTGCGCGGGACCGCGTTGTGCCGCAAGCGCGAGCAGGACTGCGCTGTCCAGTCCGCCCGAGAACAGGACTGCCGAACCTTGACCGTCTCGAAATCGTTCCACTACGATTGCCTTTCACGCGCTGCGCCGCTGCCGAAGCTCAGCGAAAGCGGGCGATCCGAGACATCCCGATGTACCTGGTCACCAAACGAATCGAATTCTGTTACGGACACCGCCTGCTCGACTACGACGGCGTGTGCAAGCACCCGCACGGCCACAACGCCGTTGCCGAAATCGACGTCCGTACCGATCGCCTCGATCGGCGCAACATGGTCGCCGATTTTTCCGACATCAAGCGTCTGGTGAAAGGCTGGATCGATCGCGAGCTCGATCACAAGATGATTCTGCGGCACGACGATCCGCTCGTGCCGCCGCTGAAAACTCTCGGCGAGCCGGTTTTCATCCTGGAGAGCAATCCGACCGTCGAGCGGATCGCCAAGCTGATCTTCGACACGACGCGCGAGCTGGGGTTTCAGGTCGTTGCCGTGCGGGTGTGGGAGACGCCGAGCTCGTTCGCGGCTTACAGCGAATAAGTGTCAAGAACACGTGCCGTAGTTCGTAGTCCGTGGTTCGTGTCTCGTCGAAGATCGGGGGCTGTCGAAACGCTTGAGTGACCCCGCGCATCGGCGAGACACGGACTACGGACCACGAACTACGGCAGGCGGTCTAACGGCTTTTACGCAAAAAGACGCCAAACTGTGGCGGTAAGGAACGTGACGAGAAACGCGACGGCGAGCGGCATCAGCGCGCCGACGGCCGCCCATTTCACGCTCAGTGTCTCCTTGTAGATAGTGAGGATCGTGGTTGCACACGGGTTGTGCAGCAGCGCGAAGAGCATCAGGTTGACGGCCGTCAGCATCGTCCAGCCGTTCTGATCCACGAGGAGCGTTCGCAGCTCCGCCAGCGAATCGATCTCCGTCATCATCGGCCCGCCCATGTAGACCATCAGCATCGTCGGCACGACGATCTCGTTGGCCGGGATGGCGATCACGTAGGCGAGCAGGATGACACCGTCGAGCCCGATCGCGTGTCCGAGCGGCGCGAGGGCGTTGGCCGAGTGCGTTGCGAGGCTCGTTCCGTTCACCGTGATGTTGCCGAGCAGCCAGATGACGGCGCCTGCCGGCGCGGCGGTGAGCATGGCGCGCCAGAGCACGAACAGCGTGCGATCGATCAGGGACGTGTAGAGAATCCGGGTGATGCCGGGCCGCCGATAAGGTGGCAGCTCGAGGGTGAACGCCGAGGCCTCGCCCCTCAGGACGGTCCGCGACAGCATCCAGGACATCAGCAGCGTGAATCCGACGCCGAGAATGACGACGCCGACGACCGCCCCGGCGGCGGCGAGGGAGGCCACCACCGGCGGGAATGCGGCGCCGACGAAGATCGTGGCCACCATGATCAGCGTCGGGAAACGTCCATTGCAGGGCACGAAGTTGTTGGTAAGGATCGCGACGAGCCGCTCGCGCGGCGAGTCGATGACACGCGTAGCGATGATACCCGCCGCATTGCAGCCGAATCCCATCGCCATCGTCAGCGCCTGCTTGCCATGTGCGCCAGCGCGGCGGAACAGGAAGTCGAGGTTGAACGCGACGCGCGGCAGATAGCCGAGATCCTCGAGGATGGTGAAGAGCGGGAAGAAGATCGCCATCGGCGGCAGCATGACACTCACGACCCACGCCAGCCCGCGATACACGCCGTGCCAGATGAACCCGGTGATCCACCAGGGCACGCCCGCCGCATCGAAGAGGGCCGCCGCGCGATCCTCGAACCAGAAGAACCCCGACGCGATCATCGCCGAGGGCACGTTGGCGCCGGCGATGGTCAGCCAGAACACGACGGCCAGGATGCCGAGCATCAGCGGCAACCCGAAGATCGGTGACGTGACGATCCGGTCGATGCGCTGATCGAGGTCGAACCTGCGGCGGTCGCCCGTGTGGCGAACCGCGCGTCGCGAAATCTTCTCCGCCTCGACGTAGATGGAGCTGACCGCCTCGTCACGGAAGTTGCCGGTCAATCCCTGCCGCAGCTGTTCTGCGCGACGGATCACCTGCTCGGGATCCGGAGCGGACCCCTGCCTGGTTTCACGCGCTGGCGCGCGAAGCCCGGTCAGCGGCAGCGCGTTGGATTCAGGTACTCACTGTGCCCCCTGAAGCGCAATCTTCCGGCTGAAGCGATCGTCTGGAGCCTGTTGCCTGGTCACGAGCGCCGCCAGCTCGCCGGTCCGGAGCGCGCGTTCGACGCGATCGTCGCCGTCCAACAGCCGGATGGCGATCCAGCGGGCGTTCGGCACGCCCGGCGCGGTCGCTTCGATGAGCGGGACGAGCTCGGCGATCGCGGCGTTGAACTCGGCGGTTCCTTCGGAACGCTTCGGATGCGTTGTCGTTTCACCGCTGATGACGCCTTCGACCGCCGCCAGAAGCGCGGACAGTCCCTCGCCAGTGCGCGCCACAACCGGCACCGCAGGAACCCCGAGGTCGCGGGCGAGCGTGCGCACGTCGACTTCGATGCCCTTGCGTCGCGCTTCGTCCATCAGGTTGACCGCCAGGACGACCTTGCCCGTGATCTCGAGAACCTGGAGAACCAGATTGAGGTTGCGCTCGAGCGCAGTCGCGTCGGCGACGACGATCGTGCAGTCGGGGCTGCCGAAGAGCAGGAAGTCGCGCGCGATCTCTTCGTCCTGCGAAGCTGACAGCAGCGAGTAGGTGCCGGGAAGATCAACGAGCTTGTACTTCTTGCCGTTGAACTCGAAGCCGCCCTCCGCGCGCGTGACCGTTTTACCCGGCCAGTTGCCGGTATGTTGCTTCAGGCCCGTCAGCGCGTTGAACAGCGTCGACTTTCCGGTATTCGGGTTTCCGGCGAGCGCGATCACGCGATCGAAACGATCGACCTTCAGCCCCATCTGCTCGAGCTGCGCGTGTGCCGGACACGTCTCGCAGTTGTGTGACGTCACTGTGCTCTCTCCAGATTCTGTTCGGCGTCACGCGGCACAGGGCGAACCATGACCTGTTTTGCCTGATCCTGCCGAAGCGCGACGAGGGTGCCGCGCACGCGATAGCCACGAGGATCGCCGACGAACGTCTGCAGCGCCGGTTCGAGCCGCGCTCCCGGTGTGAACCCCAGGTCCATCAACCGCCTGCGGCTGAAGCCCTGGCACGAGGGATCGAGCGACACGACCTCTGCTATCTCGCCCGTCGGCAGATCCGCGAGCGGAATCAGATCATTTGCAGATGGATGCGCCGCGGGCGCGAGGAACACGTTGGTCGCGACGGCCGGCGCAAGACGGTACTCACCCTCGCCGTCGGTGAGCACGATGCGCTCCGGTGTCGATTCGAGAATCTTGACGATCTGGCCGATGCGCAGGCCTTCGGCCAGGATCTGCGCGTACGCCAGCGGCGGTTCATCTTCGAGATGCGTGATCCGTCCGAACTGATCCTTCGGCCACGCCGTCACAGGCGTGTCGCCAGGGGGCGAGATGACGCCGTCGCGATCTGGAATCGGATCGCCGTGGGGATCCTTCCGCGGGTGTCCCAGCGACGCCGACAGCGCATCCACCTGATCGGGGGTGAGCGTATGTTCCTGACGCTCGGCTGCGGCATGGATCTGCGGCAGAGGCAGTCGCGCCTCGTCGGCGAAGTAGCGCTCGAGCAGGCGATGCGCGCGAACCACCTGGCGCGCGACGCGTTCGCCGTCTGCGGTGAGCTCGAATTCCTGACCGCTCGCGACGACCAGTCCCTGTTGCTGCATCCGTCCCAGCAACTGCATCAGCCGGCGATCGTCGAGTCGCAACGCCCCGCTCAGCGAGGCGAATGAACCCCGGCGGCCGCGGTACTCCTGATCGAAAAGATGCTTCAGCGCGTCTTCGGTCCGGGTGCGCTTGCGCGTTTCCTCGCGGCGCTCGACGACCATCACGGTCAGCACTGCAGCGAGGAGTATCACGACCGTTCCGGCGACGACGAGAGCTGGTGTCATGTGCTTGTCGGCACTCCCAACTTTCAATTTTGATTAATCAAAATTATAGCCAATGCCCTAGCCAAAGTCAAAAGCGGCCCGTCGCCGGGTGATAATCTACGGCCCATGCTCGCGTCGCAGACCGTCGAGAACTACCTCAAGGCGATCTACGTCGCGCAGGCCGCCCACGACGACTCCCGCGCGTTGGTCCCCATGGGCCAAATTGCTGCAGCGCTGGGAGTTGTGCCTGGGACCGCCACCACGATGGTCAAGACGCTGGCCGAGTCCGGGCTGGTCCGTTATGAGCCGTACATGGGGGTTCGGCTCACCCCGGCCGGCGAAAAGCTGGCAGCCCTCGTTCTCCGGCGCCATCGGCTCATCGAGCAGTTCCTCGTTCAGATTCTCGGGATGAACTGGAGCGAAGTGCATGACGAAGCTGAACGGCTCGAGCACGCCGTGTCGGAACGCCTCATCGACCGGATCGACGAGATGCTCGGGCGGCCGGCTGTAGATCCGCACGGCGACCCGATTCCGGGTCCGGAAGGTACGCTCCCGCCCCAGACGTACGAAGACCTCCTGTCGTCGCCGGTCGGCACATCGCTGGTCGTCACGCGCGTGACCGACCAGGACGCCGAGTTCCTGAGGTTCATCGAGCAACGCGGCCTGAAGCCGGGCCACCGCATCGATATCGAATCGCGAGACGAGGCGTCGGACAGCGTGACGGTGCTGAGCGAAACCGGCCAGCGCACGACGATCGGCGCGCGCGCCGCGTCCAAGATCCTCGTGCTGCCCTCGCCGGGCCGCTGACGCGACGCTACTTGACGGCGCGGTGAATGGCCATCAGCCCGCCAAGGACCGGGATCCATTCACATTGAGAGAACCCGGAGGTCCGCGCGAGATCGCAGACGGCTGACGCGCCGGGGTATCGCCGGATGGACTCGGGAATATAGCGGTAGGTATCCGGGTCGGAGTGCAGCGCGAGCCCGAGCGCCGATCCGACGACGGTGAGGTAGCCGAGGTACACGCCACGGACGACCGCATTCTGCGGCCGGTTGAAATCGAGTGAGAGAAACAGGCCGCCCGGCCGGAGCACTCGATGAATCTCGCTCAAGGCTGGTTGAATCGTCGGAACGTTGCGGATGCCGTAGCCGCTCGTCACGACGTCGAACTGCGCCGCCGCAAACGGCAACGCCATCATGTCGCCCGCCAGAAAGTGCACCGGCGTTCCGCTACGTTTCGCGTTCGCGAGCTCCAGCATCCGGATCGTGACGTCGAGCCCCGTGGCATCCGCACCGCGGGCGGCGATTTCGTACGTGATGTCGCCGGTCCCGCACGCCAGGTCCAGCACCCGCGCGCCCGCCCGCACGTCCGCCAGCGCGACGAGCGTCCGCTTCCACCGCCGATCCTGCCCGAAGGAGAGGAGCTGCGTGATGAGGTCATAGCGATCCGCAATCGTCGCGAACAGCCGGCGAACATACGTCCGCTTCTGCTCGGGCGTCACGAACGCATCACGCAATTCAATTTTCGTCATTGCACGTTGTGATCACGTGCCGTCGTTCGTAGAGCCTCTGGGTTTTCCGAGCGACGAGCGATGACCACGAACTACGGCCGTGTTATTATTCTTCTTCAGATGGAGCTGGACGCCACTGGCTGGTCCGGCGAAGGTGCATTTACACAGTTGCTCGTAGATGCACTGAAGACCCATCCGGCGATCAGTTTCATCAAGGTCGAGGATGCGCCGGCGTCGCGCTCGGAGGCGTCGTACAGCTTCATCAGCAACGAAGTGTTCATCGCGTTCGCGCCCGGTTCCTCGCGAATGACGATCACCACGCTCTCGTCGGTTCTCGAAAGCCTCCCCGGCATCGGCGTACCCGACTACGAAGACGAGGGCATGATCCAGTACCTCCGCACTGAGCGCGTAATTCCGCCATATCAGACGCGCGGGTACAAGCTGATCGAGCTCGTTCGGATCTACGAAGCCGGTTCTTCGCCGCGGCATAACAATGAAGGGGCGTTCCGCCCCGGCAATTAAAGAGGCGTATCCCCGCGGCCGAAACTGTCGTGGGGGACTATTCCCGGTCAACGGGCTGCGGGTCAACGTGTGACACTTCTCGAATCGTTACTCGACGCCATCGTTCGTCTCGAGGGAGATGCCCTCGTCATGCACGTCGGAGAAAAGCCGTACGTGGTGACAACGTCCTCGTCGATGAATGCCTACCGCGGGCCGCTCGCCTGGGGCCAGGTGGAGCTGTCGTCACGGGTGCTCACGCCCGACGCGGTGATGAGCATGGTGACGCAGATTCTTCCCGCCGACGAGCGCCGGTCGCTCGACGAGCTCGGCGCGGTCGAGCACGAAATCGTCCCGCCGCCCGGCAACGCCGATCGTTTCACCGTCGTCGCTGCACGTGGCGGCGATGACATCTGGCTCGAGCTGCGCCGCCATCCCCTGCACGTCGTCGAACAGGTCACAACACCGGAGCAGGCCGCGCAGATGGCCGCCGCCGGACCGGCCGAGAGTGTCGCGGTCGCTGTTGGCGTCGAGGAGCTGCCGGTCTTCAGCGAGAACCCGTCAGCCGCCGTCGACGACGCAGCTGCGCCAGGCGACATCGCGCAGATCGAAGTCGTCACGGAAGTCAGAATCGAGGAACGCGTTCCCGTGCTCGACGAAGTCGGGCAGCACGTGCCCGAGCATGTGGAGCACGTCGTAATTCCTGTCGAGTCTGCCGACACGTCTGCAGCCGCGACCTCACAACCATCGTCGACGGACGACGTGGGAATCGAGCTCGTCGAGGCCGAGGCGCAGCACGCCCCGACGGAAGCGGACGTTGATGCGATGCTGGCCGCAACCGCTGCAGCGCTGATGGCGTCAGACGGCACCAGCGAGACTCTGGGTCGCTCCGCGGACGCAGCCATGGCGTCACCCAGCTTCGAGATTGTCGACGATGATGCGGAAGATTCGCAGGACGCCGATGCAGGCGAGCTCGAGGATCTCGAGGACGAGACGGGTCCGATGATGCCGTGGACCTGACTGCGGAGTTGAACGAGCTGCCAGCGGTTCAGGAGAGTGTGCCGCAGGAGATCCAGGAGAATGTGTCGCAGGAGTCGAGGTGGCTCCGGAACTCGTCGCTGTCAAGGCGTCAGGCGCGGCGATCGATCAGCAGGAGATCCACGAAGCGGCTGTCGAAACGGAGCCGTTGCCCGCCGAGCCTCAGCCTGCGATCGTGAAAGAAGCCGAGCCGAAGACGTACGAACCTGCGCCGGAGGCGTCTTCAGTAGAACCGATCGTCGTCCCTGAATTCGCGGAGCCACCTGCACCGCTCGTCGCGGCCAGCATCCAGCAGGACGCGGAGGTCTCTGGCAGTCTTCAGATTCCAACGCAACAACAATCAATTGAGCAGATAGCCGGCGTCGCCGCTGCCGTGTCAGCCGCTGCAGGTGCGACCGAGGGAGAAGTCACAGTGGAAATGCAGTCGAGTCATGCTGAAGCGGATAGGCGGAGGGCTGCCGCCGCCGCGATGCCGCGGACGGCATCCAAACCCGAAACGCCACCCACAGGTGCGCCGGTCACCGACGCGGGTCTGCTCGAGGTGCTGAAGGCGGCATCCGAGCGCGGCGCATCGATCGTGTATGTCGTCGCGCAATCCAAGCCTATGATTCGCGTCGACGGCGAAATCAGCGCGCTCGATCACGGTCAGCTGTTGTCGGCGCCAGACGTCGAGCGACTCGTCGCCGGAATGGTGCCCGCGCAACTGGCGGAAAGCGCCAAGACAGGTCCCGTCGAATGGACCTCCGACGTGGCCGACGTGGGCCGCGTCCGGTGCGTGACGTTCAAGGATCATCGCGGGCCGGGCCTGATCTTCCGGATGGTCTCCTCGCGTTCGATTTCCGCTGACCACCTTGCGTTGTCCCCGGAAGTTCGCGAGCTCTGCGCCCAGACCGAGGGGCTCGTGCTGATCACCGGGCCACGCGGGAGCGGACGGTCGACGCTCCTCGCGGCGTTCGTGGACCTGATCAACCGGACGCGCAGCGATCACATCATCAGCATCGAGTCGCAGATTGGCTTCACGCATGAAAGCCGCCGGTCGTTCATCAGCCAGCGTGAGGTGCGCGACGAGCAATCAGCAGCGGCGGCCGTTGCCGGGGCGTTGAAAGAAGATCCGGACGTGCTGATCGTCGAAGACGTGCGCTCGGCGGAGGTGGCGTCGTCGCTGCTGGATGCAGCCGAGTCAGGCCGGCTCGTGTTCGCGTCGGTGACCGGATCGTCGTCGGCGGATGCGATCAAGGCCCTGCTCGACCTGTTCCCCGAGACCCAGCGGCTGCAGGCACGAGCGTCGCTGGCAGCGTCACTGCGCGCCGTCGTTTCGCAGATGCTGCTGCGGAAGCTGGCAGGCGGGCGCACCGCGGCACGCGAGCTGCTCGTCAATACGCCGGCGGTCGCGACGTTGATTCTCGAAGGAAAGAACGTTGAGATTCCCTCGGCGCTCGACGGCGGGCGCCATCAAGGGATGATGCCGCTGACCGATTCGCTCGCGACGCTCGTGCGCGAAGGGACCGTTCATGCTGCCGAGGCGTATCGAAAAGCCCCCGACCGCGCGGCCCTGATTGCCGCCCTCACGCGGGAAGGCGTTGACACGTCGTTCGCGGAGAGGCTAGCGTGAGCTGATGGAAGTTTCGGAAGTCCGGCGGCGCCTGCGCACCGCGATCGACCAGGCCCGCCGCGACTCATCGCTGCGGCGCGAGCGCGCCGACGCCGCCAGCCGCGCCTACGATCAGTTCCTCGAGCAGGTCGCCGTTCCCACGTTCCAGACCATCGCCAACGTCCTGGTCGCGGAGGGCCATCGCTTTGCGGTGTTCACTCCGGCGGGATCGGTGCGCCTGGCGTCCGAGCGATCGGGCGAAGACTTCATAGAGCTGGCGCTCGACGCCTCACAGGATCCGCCCGTCGTGGTGGTGCGTATGAGCCGCGGCCGCGGCCGCCGTCAGCTGACGTCGGAGCGATCGGTCACGACGGCGATTTCGTCGCTGACCGACTCAGATGTCGTGCAGATGGTGGTCGACGAGATCCCCAAACTAGTCGAGCGGTAACCGTGTCGTAGAGTCCGGCTTCAGCCGGACCCGACCGCGCAATCCCCGCAATAGGTGGCTGGCACCTTCCCGGGCCAGGTGCCAGCCACCTTTTTCAGACTGTGCCATTCTGGCGCAGGCGCGTGATATCTGCATCGCTGAAACCGAGGTCCGTACGCAGGATCTGATCGGTATGCTGACCGAGGGTTGGCGGGGCAGTGCGCACGGTTCCCGGCGTCTCTGACAACTTGATCGGCACGCCCAACACTTGGACGCTCCCAAGTGCGGCGTGCTCGACCGCGGCGATCATCTCGCGCGCCGTCATCTGCGGATCGCGCAGCACCTCGCTCACATCCCGGACCGATCCGCACGGCACGCCGGCCGCCATCAATCGCTCGATCCACTCCGCGCGCGAGCGCTGCCTGATTCGCTCGGCAAGCAGGGGCCGCAGAATCTCGTAGTGGCTGACGCGGTCGCGGTTCGTCGCAAACCGCGGGTCTTCCGCAACCCCCGGCGCATCGAGCAGCTCGCAGAACCGTCGCCAGAGACCCTCGCTGCCGACGGCCAGCACGAACTCGCCGTCGGACGCTTCGAACGTTTCGTAGGGGACGATGGTCGGATGACGATTCCCCATGCGCGTCGGCGGCTGGCCGGTCGCGAAGTAGATCGCAGCCTGATACGTGAGGAGCGCCGCCGTCGAGTCGAGCATGCCGATGTCCACGTGCTGACCGCGGCCGGTTCGCGCGCGCGCCAGCAGCGCGAGCGCGATTCCCTGCGCCGCGAACATGCCGCTGACGATGTCCGCGATCGCCACGCCGAGCCTGAACGCAGGGCCGTCGGCTTCCCCGGTGATGCTCATGAGGCCACCCTCCGCCTGTACGACGGCGTCGTAGCCCGGTTGATCGCGCCGCGGCCCCGTCTGTCCGAAGCCCGAGATCGAGCAGTAGACCAGCCGCGGCCATCTCGCGGCGACGGCCGCATATCCCAGCCCCAGTCGTTCCATGGTTCCGGGCCGGAAGTTCTCGACCAGGACGTCGGCACGGTCGAGCAGGCGTTCGAGCACGGCTCGGCCGGACTTGAGGTCGAGCGTCAGGCTCTCCTTGTTGCGATTGATGCTGAGGAAGTACGCGCTCTCGGCGCCGATGAACGGCGGTCCCCACGCGCGCGTATCGTCGCCGCGGCCCGGTTGCTCGACTTTGATGACGCGTGCTCCCATGTCCGCGAGCTGCATCGTGCAGTACGGGCCGGAAAGGACGCGTGTCAGGTCGACGACGACCAGCCCATCGAGAGGGCCCGGACTCGAGCCGGCATTGTTCAACGGCATACAATCAACTCATGGCCCTCGACATCATTGTCTATTCCGGTTCGCATTGACGCGCCTGCGATCAGGTGAAGGAGTTTCTTTCACGCGCAGGCCATGTCTTCACGGTACGCAATGTCGAGGAAGACGATGCGGCGTATGCCGATCTGCTGGAGCTGGGCTTCCGTACGATTCCCCTGACGGTGATCAACGGCACGACGGTCAAAGGCTTCGACGAAGCGGCGCTTCGTAACGCGCTGCGCACCGCCGGCGGATCGTGATCAGGTCCGAGAGCAGCGCGTACGCGGTCAACGTCAGGTTTCCCGTCAGTTGACCGACGGCGACATCGCCGAGCAAGTCTGTCTCGAGAATGAGTGCGTTCTCCATGGCGCCGAGCCTCGCCAGGAGATCGTCTGCGGGCAGCTCTTGCGGCCTGACACTGGGACGCTGCCCCGACTTTGCGGACACGACAAGCTTCAGCCGGCGGCCGCGGTCCTTCGCCGTGCGCGCGGCATCTGCTGTTGACGCATCGATGCCCGTGCGCTCGACGTCGTGCGGGGTAACACGCGCCCCAAGCAGCACGTTCGCAAGTGCGGCGGCCTTGGCGGCCGCATCCCAACCGTCCAGGTCGAGCGACGGATCCGCTTCAGCGATCCCTTCAGCCTGCATCCGCGCCAGCGCTGCGCCGAACGCCTCGCCATTCTCGACCGCGGTCAGGATGTGATTGGTCGTCGTGTTGATGACGCCGCGAAAGCCTGTCACGCGTACGCCGGGCATCGTCTCGCGCACGAGATTGAAAATCGGCACACCGTCCATGACGGCACCTTCGAACAGGAACGACACGCCGGCTGTCGCCGCCATGTCGCGCAGCCGCTCGTAGGCGAATGCTGCCGGCCCTTTGTTCGCCGTGACGACATGGAGCCCCGCGCGGAGCGCCGCCTCGACGTGATCCAGCGCCGGCCGGCCGTCCTTGATGTTGAGTGTCGTCGTTTCCACGACGACGCGGAGCGGAGCAGACGAATGTGGAAGTCGTTCAATGAGGGCCGTTGATCCGTCGACGGCTTCACTTCCGTCTTCTGATTGCCCGCCGGATAACGCCCCGTTCGAGGCAACCGTTGCCGCTGCGGAGATCGCGTCGAGACCCGAAGGATTGAACACGGCGCCATGGCGGCCCGTGGCGATGCCCACGACGCGGCAGTCGAGATCGTAGTCGTCGGCAAGCTGACCGCGCCGTTCTTCGAGCAGGTGGGCAAATCGCCGGCCGACGTTCCCGAAACCGACCAGCGCCAGATCAGCGCGCATCAATGACGCTCGGAGACCGCCGCTGGCACGAGCGTGTCGAGCAATTCGCCGACGAGCGCGAGGCTGGACTCGAGATGTTTCGGATCGGACCCGAATCCAATCCTCAGATATCCGTCCATGTCGAAGTGTTCGCCGGCGACGACCAGCACGCCCTTTTCGTCGCGCAGACGCGTGACGAGCTCCGCCGATCGGATCGGATATTGATAACGGACGAACACGATCGCTCCGGCCTGCGGCGCGATGTGGCTCAGCGACGGCGCGCGCCGTTCGATCCAGCGCTTCACGATGGGATAGTTGGTGCGGATGATCCCTCGCGTGCGGGCTAGCAGCAGCTGCCGGCGTGCGGGTCGCAACGCGATTGATGCGAGACGATCGTTGACGGCGCCCGGCGCGATCGACGTGTAGTCGTGAATACCCCACAGCGTGTCGACGGTGGATGCTGGCCCTGCGACCCAGCCGATTCGCAGGCCCGGCAGCGCGTAGGCCTTCGACAGCCCGCTCGTCACGATCACACGCTCGGCGCGCCCCCACATGGTTGGCGTTTCATCGCCTTCGAGCTCTGCGCCGCGGTAGATCTCGTCCGACAGAATCCACGCGCCCGTTCGCGACGCGATGCGCGCGATCGCGTCGAGCTCGTCCACCGTCATCGTCGCGCCGGTCGGGTTGTTGGGATTGCAAATCAGGATGACGCGTGTCTTCGTGGTGACGAGCGACTCGAGCGCCGCGAGGTCCGGCTTCCAGCGTGGGCTGGATCCACTCTCCGGCACCAGCGCCCACGGCTTGACCGTCGCGCCGAAGGCCCGAGCCAGTCCGTGGACCTGCATGTAGTTCGGCACCATCATGACCACCTCGTCGCCCGGCTCGACGAGGTGCATCAGCGAGATGCAGTTGGCTTCCGATCCGCCATTCGTCACCTGAATGTGATCCGGCGTCGCGCCTGGATACATCGCGGCGATGTGGCTTCGCAGTTCCGGCGTCCCGTTCGTTTGTGGATAGAGCATGTGAAGACCGAGCACCGACGCACGGTCTTCAGCCGATTCGGCAATCTCTTCGACACGGAGCGGGTGCACACCACTTTCGGCGACGTTCCAGGCAACCCGGTTCTCCCAGATCGACTGAAATCGCTCGAGCGTAAAAGCGTCGAACTTCATACTGGCGAGTGTAATAGAAATCCTGTCCGTGGTTCGTGGATCGTCGCTCGTCGCTCGAATTGCTCGTATCGGCCGTCGCTATGGGCTCTTCGAGCGACGAGCTACGAACCACGAACCACGATCACGTCTTTTTGTGAGGATCCGGAACTATGATCAGGTGATCAAAGAACGGAGGGGTTCGTGAAGAACGCATTCGCCGGTTTGACCGCATTTCTGATGTTGACGACGACCGTGCTGGCACAGCAGCCACCGGGGCCGCCGCCGCCCTCCGTCGTGACGACAGGCGAAGGCGTCATCAAGCGCGCGCCCGATCGCGCCTGGGTTACGGTGGCTGCTGAATCTCGGGCAAAAACGCCTCAGGAAGCTCAGCGCGCCAACGCCACGGTCATGAGCGCGGTCATGCAGAAGATCAAGGGGGCGGGTATTCCGCCGGATGCCGTTCAGACGGCGTCGTTCGACCTGCAGCCGGAGTTCGACTATACGAACAATAAACAGACGCTCCGTGGCTACGTCGCGCGAAACACGCTGGAGGTCAGGGTCGACGACCTGCCGAAGCTGGGCGACGTGATCGACATCACGATTGGCGCCGGCGTCACGAATGTCAGCGGCGTGCGGTTCGACCTCAAGGACCGTGCGGCCGCGGAGCGCGAGGCGCTGAAAATGGCGGTTGCCGACGCCCGTGAGCGCGCTGACGCCGCAGCAGCGGGAGCCGGCATGAAAGTCGAGCGCGTGCTGAAGATCGAGGAACAGCGCAGCATCGGCGGCGGGCCGCGACCCATGATGATGACGATGGCCACCGCCGCCCAGGAAGCGCGCACCACACCGGTATCACCAGGCGAGATTGAGATTCGCTCGATCGTGACGCTGACGACTGCTGTTCGGTAGCAGCGCGGAGCTTCAGCTCCGCGTCAGCGACGCGGGACTGAAGTCCCGCGCTGCTGGATCATTCTTTCACAATCACTCCCTCGACCGGCTCATCGTCGAAGAGGCCGATGATCTCGGGCGATCCGATCGCCCGGGCGGTGTGATCGATCGTGTCGAGCTCGGGTAGCTCCTCCGGCGCTGTAATACCCTTGTCCTTGAGCCGCCGCGCGGTGACGAGCACCCGGCTCTCCAGCGAGCCGACCGCACGGTTGTAGGCGTCGACCGAGCGCATCAGCCCGCGTGCGACCTCTTCGAAGTGCATCGCCATCACGCGGATGCGATCGTAGAGCTGCCGGCCGAGGTCGCTGATTTCCTGCGCGTTCTTCGCGACGTTCTCCTGCTGCCAGCCGTACGCCACTGCGCGCAGGAGCGCCATGAGCGTCAATGGGCTCGCGAGCATGACGCCGCGCGCCAGGCTGAACTCGAGCAGCGCGGGGTCGCGCTGCATGGCGACGCTGAGCAGCGTCTCTCCCGGGACGAACATGATCACGAGGTCTGGCGCCGGCTGAAAGTGTTGCCAGTAGGTCTTGTTTCCGAGCCGGACGATGTGATCGCGGACCTGACGAGCGTGGTCCTTCAGCCGCGCGTCACGCTGGACCTCGTCCTCGGTTTCCATCGCGTCGAGATAGGCAGACGACGGGACCTTCGCGTCCACGACCACGTTCTTGCCGCCGGGAAGCCGGACGATCATGTCCGGGGTCAGCCGGACGCCGTCAACCGTGGCGAATTCCTTCAGGTCGAAATCGCAGTACTCGACCATGCCGGCGGCTTCGACGACCCGGCGCAGCTGCAGTTCGCCCCACTGCCCGCGGACGTTTGGCGAGCGCAAGGCTTGCACGAGCCGCCCCGTTTCCATCTGAAGCGATTGCTGGGCCTGAAGCAGGGAGCGCAACTGCTCAGTTACGGCGGATTGAGTGCCGACGCGGTTCTGCTCGACGAGTTGCAGCGTCCCGTCAACCTTGGAGAGCGACTCCTTGATCGGCTGAACGAGCTCCTCGATCGATTTCTGACGGACATCGAGATCCGTCCGCGCCGACTGCTGAAACTCCGCCAGCGATGCGCGCGCGAGCTCGATGAACGACTGGTTGTTGTGGCGAAGCGCCTCGGACGAGAGGGCGGTGAATGTGTCGCGAAGCTTGACTTCGGCGTCACGGAGGAGCTCGAGCTTGGACTCGCTCGCCTTGCGTTCGGCATCCAGCTCCGCCTGGATCCGAACCCCCTCCTCCCGGGCCGCCGCAAGTTCGCCCTGCAGCCGGGCTAGCGCCAGTTCGCGGCTGGCGAGCTGCGTGTGCAGTTCCGCCGCCCGCCGTGATGCCTCGTCAGCCCGCGCCGCCCCAGAGGCGGCGTCTTGCCCGAGCTGAACTCGAAGCATGGCAACCGCCCGATCCTCCCGGGCGCGCAGGATGAGCCAGAGTGCCACCCCGGCAATCAGGGCAAGGAGGCACACGAATACCAGGGTCAAGTCCACGCTAGACGAAGTTTAAACGAAAGGCTTGTCAGGGGAGGTCACACGGTGCGAATAGTTGATCCCACCCACCGTAAAGACTAAAATAGGACTGTTCTGGTCGTAGTTTTGCCCGTGACAGAGCAACGACCTTCGAGTTCGGGCCCAAAAATGCTGGAAATCACCGAAAACGCCGCAAAGCTGATCAGGAAAATGACCGTGAAAAACGGCTTTCCTGAGGGGGGTCTGCGCATCGGCATCAAGGCCGGCGGCTGTTCCGGGTTGAGCTATACGTTCGCCTGGGAAGCCACGCCGCGCGAGGGCGATCTGGTGTTCAGCGGTCCCGAAGATTCAAAAGTGTTCATCGATCCGAAGAGCCATCGCTTCCTGGACGGCACCACGCTCGACTACGACACCAGCCTGGTCAGCAAGGGCTTTGTGTTCAGCAATCCGCATGCGAAGAGCACGTGCGGCTGCGGGACGTCATTTTCTGTTTAAGCTCGCGGCGGCCCATTGGGCCGCCGCTGGTTACAAGCGCTACCATGCGGTGGCAATCGGGCTTCTGGTGCGGCTGCCAATTGCGGCACGCGAATCGGCTCTCGGGTAGGCGAATGGGGGCTCTCGGTAGCCGTTACCGCGGCCAATGCTGGAAGTATTTGCCATGTCAACATCAACTGAGACCATCGAACAGCTCGCCACGCGCGAGTACAAATACGGCTTCTACACCGACGTCGAGACCGACACGATCCCGAAGGGTCTCAACGAAGACGTGATCCGGATGATTTCCGAGAAGAAGCAGGAGCCCGAGTGGCTGCTCGAATGGCGCCTGAAAGCCTATCGGCTCTGGTTGACGATGAAGGAGCCGACCTGGCAGAACGTCAAGTACGACCCGATCAACTATCAGGACATCGTCTATTACTCCGCGCCGAAGAAAAAGCCGGTGTTGAACAGCCTGGACGAAGTCGATCCTGAGGTCCGCAAGACGTTCGACAAGCTCGGCATCCCGATCGAAGAACAGAAGATGCTCAGCGGCGTCGCGGTCGACGCGGTATTCGACAGCGTCTCTGTGGCGACGACCTTCCGCGAGAAGCTCAAGTCGTACGGCGTGATCTTCATGTCGTTCTCCGAGGCCGTGCGCGAGCATCCCGAGCTCGTGAAGAAGTATCTCGGCTCGGTCGTGCCCTACACCGACAACTTCTTCGCGACCTTGAACTCGGCTGTGTTCAGCGACGGCTCGTTCGTCTACGTTCCCAAGGGCGTCCGTTGCCCCATGGAGCTGTCGACGTATTTCCGGATCAACGCCAAGGATACCGGGCAGTTCGAGCGGACGCTGATCGTCGCTGAAGAAGGCGCCTACGTCAGCTACCTCGAAGGCTGCACGGCGCCGATGCGCGACGAAAACCAGCTCCACGCCGCCGTCGTCGAGCTCGTCGCGCTCGACAACGCGACGATCAAGTACTCGACGATTCAGAACTGGTACCCAGGCGACAAGGACGGCAAGGGCGGGATCTACAACTTCGTGACGAAGCGCGGCCTGTGCGCCGGCCGCGGCTCGAAGATTACCTGGACCCAGGTCGAGACCGGCTCCGCGATCACCTGGAAGTACCCTGGCTGCATCCTGCAGGGAGACAACTCGATCGGCGAGTTCTACTCGGTTGCCACGACGAACAACTGGCAGCAGGCGGACACCGGGACGAAGATGATCCACCTCGGGAAGAACACCCGCAGCACGATCGTCTCGAAGGGAATCTCTGCTGGGCACGGTCAGAACACGTACCGCGGCCTGGTCAAGATCGGGAAGAACGCCAAGCACGCGCGCAACTACTCGCAGTGCGACTCGCTGCTCATCGGCGACAAGTGCGGCGCGCACACGTTCCCGTATCTGGAGATCAAGAACACCTCCGCTCGCGTGGAGCACGAAGCCTCGACGTCGAAGATCGGCGAGGACCAGATCTTCTACTGCCGGCAGCGCGGTCTGGCGACCGAGGACGCCGTCAACATGATCGTCAGCGGTTTCTGCAAGGAAGTGTTCCGCGAGCTGCCGATGGAGTTTGCCGTCGAAGCGCAGAAGTTGCTGAGTGTGTCGCTCGAAGGCTCAGTCGGATAGCGTCATCAAAGAAGATAAACAGAAATGCTTGAAATCAAGAATCTGCAAGTGCGTGTCGCCGATCAGCTGATCCTCAAGGGGATCGATCTGAAGGTCAACGCCGGCGAAGTGCACGCGATCATGGGGCCGAACGGATCCGGAAAGAGCACGCTCGCGCGCGTCCTCTCGGGACACCCCGAATACGATGCGACTACCGGCGAAGTGCTCTACGAGGGACGCGATCTCCTGGACATGGATCCCGACGAGCGCGCCCGCGACGGCGTGTTCATGGCGTTTCAGTATCCGGTCGAGATCGCCGGCGTGAACAACGCGTATTTTCTGAAGGCTGCGCTCAACGCCAAACGCAAGCATCAGGGGCTCGAAGAGCTGGACGCGATGGAATTCATGCAGCTGATCAAGGAGAAGGCAAAGCTGCTCGACATCGACCAGAACATGCTGAGCCGCGCCGTCAACGAGGGCTTCTCGGGCGGCGAGAAGAAGCGGAACGAGATCTTCCAGATGACGCTGCTCGAACCAAAGCTGGCGATTCTCGACGAGACCGACTCCGGCCTCGACATCGACGCGCTGAAGACGGTGGCCACCGGCGTCAACGCCATGCGCACGCCCGAGCGCGCGTTCATCGTCGTCACTCACTACCAGCGGCTCCTCGACTACATCGTTCCCGACTTCGTGCACGTGCTCAGCCAGGGGCGGATCGTCAAGTCCGGCGGCAAGGAGCTGGCGCTCGAGCTCGAGCGCAAGGGTTACGGATGGCTTGAGGCCGCCGCGGAGCCGGTCAAGGCTTAGGCATCTGGAAATGGGCGATGGGCAATCGGAAATCGGGTAAATCGGCAAACGGGCAACGGATAGCGGAACGGAACATTAGCGGAATCATGACGCAGCTAGCGGACAAGCTTCAGCCGTGGATTACAGCAGATCGAGGAACGCCCGCAGGGTGGGCCGCGGTGGCTCCAGGAGCTCAGGGATCGCGGCGCCGCGCGTTTTTCGGCGCTCGGCTTCCCGACAACGCGCGACGAAGAGTGGCGCTTCACGAGCGTGGCCGCGATCGCGTCGACGGAGTTCCGGCTCGCAGCGCAAGGACGGCCGACAGCCGCGGAGTTGGAGGGATTCGTCTATACGGACGCCGCGACCCGGCTGGTGATCGTCGACGGTCACTTTTCTCCTGAGCTGTCGCGAACCAGCGGTTTGCCGGCAGGCGCGCGTTTCGGGTCGCTGGCATCGGCGATCGTCGAGGAAGGGGACGCTGTCGCACGATTCCTGGGACAGCTCGCCGAGTTCGGATCGAGAGGGTTTTCCGCGCTGAACACGGCGTTCTTGAACGACGGCGCGTTCGTCAAAATTCCGGATGGCGTGGTGCTGGACGTCCCGCTTCAGGTCGTGTTCGTCTCCACCGGCAGCCCGTCATCTATGTCGGCTCCGCGCATGTCGCATCCGCGGCTGCTCCTGATTGCCGGCGAGCGCAGCCAGTCACGGGTGATCGAGACGTACGTCGGCGTCGGCGACAGCGCGTATTTCACGAATGCCGTCACTGAAGTCGTGCTCGGCGAAAACGCCGTCGTCGATCACTACAAGGTTCAGGAAGAGGGCTCGCGGGCGTTCCACGTTGCCAGCATGCACGTGCACGCCGCCCGGAGCGCGACCTTTTCATCGCACTCGTTCACGCTTGGCGCAAAGCTGACGCGGAACGACGTGTTCGCAGTTCTCGACGGTGAGGGCGCGGAGTGCACGTTGAATGGCTTGTACCTGGCGGACGGCGATCGCGTCGTGGACAATCACACCACGATCGATCACGCCAAGGCGCATTGCCCGAGTCACGAAATCTATAAAGGCATCCTTGGCGGGAAGGCCCGCGCCGTGTTCAACGGGAAGATCATCGTTCGCCAGGATGCGCAGAAAACCGACGCCAAGCAGACGAACCGCGCGCTGCTGCTGACCGACGACGCCGTCATCAACACGAAGCCGCAGCTCGAGATCTTTGCGGACGACGTGAAGTGCACGCATGGTGCGGCGATCGGGCAGCTCGACGAGGATGCGCTCTTCTACCTTCAGGCCAGGGGCCTCACGTTCTTCGAGGCGCGAGACCTCCTGATCCATGCGTTTGCCGGCGAGATTCTCGACCGCGTGCAGGTCGAGCCACTGAAGCAGGCGCTCGAGTCCGAGCTCTACGCTCAGCTCGCTCGCGACCTGGCGGAACTGGACGCGGCATGACGATTGTGGCTGCCGGCGCTCGCCGCGAGTTCGACGTCAGCCAGATCCGCGCCGACTTTCCGATTCTGCGGCGTAAGGTGCGCGGGTGCCCGCTCGTCTACCTGGACAACGCCGCAACCACGCAGAAGCCTCAGGCTGTTCTCGACGCCCTGTCCGCGTACTACATGGACATGAACGCCAACGTCCATCGCGGCGTTCACGAGTTGAGCGAGGTGGCGACGGAAGCGTACGAGGGTGCCCGCGAGAAGGTTCGCGCGTTCTTCAACGCACGAAGCGTTCGCGAGATCGTGTTTACGCGAAACGCGACCGAGAGCATCAACCTCGTCGCGCAGTCGTTCGGGCGAGCGAACGTCGGTCCCGGCGATGAAGTGCTGATCTCCGCGATGGAGCATCACTCGAACATCGTTCCGTGGCAGCTGCTCTGCGAGGCGACTGGAGGGCGCCTGCGGGTTGCGCCGATCGACGATCGAGGCGAGCTCATCATCGAAGAGCTCGACAAGGCGATCACCGAGCGCACGCGTCTCGTCGCGGTCGCGCACATGTCGAACGCCCTCGGAACGGTGAATCCCGTTGACGAGATCGTGCGCATCGCGCACGCGAAAGGTGCGGCCGTCCTGATCGATGGATCGCAGGCCGCATACCACATGCCGGTGGACGTCCAGGCTCTCGACTGCGACTTCTATGCGGCGACCGGCCACAAGCTTTACGGTCCGACGGGAATAGGCGTGCTGTACGGCAAGGAACAGCGTCTCGAAGCCATGCCGCCATTTCTCGGAGGCGGCGACATGATCCGGTCGGTGACGTTCGAGCGTTCCACCTGGAACGACTTGCCGAACAAGTTCGAGGCTGGAACACCCGACATCTCCGGCGCCATTGGGTTGGGCGTTGCACTCGATTACCTGACCGGCGTCGGGTTCGACCAAATCGGGCGGCACGAAGCGGATCTGCTCGAGTACGGCACCCAGGCGCTGACCGCCATCGACGGCGTGCGGCTGATCGGGACGGCCAGGCGAAAGGCCAGCGTGCTCTCGTTCGTGATGGAGGGCATTCACCCTCACGACATCGGAACGATCGTCGATCGCGAAGGCGTCGCGATTCGTACGGGTCACCACTGTGCGCAACCGGTCATGGAGCGTTTCGGCGTTCCGGCGACAGCGCGGGCCTCGGTGGCGATGTACAACACGCGAAGCGAGATCGACACACTGGCAGGCGCGCTCGTCCGCGTTCGCCAGCTTTTTGGATGAGCTATGGCTGACCTGAGCGATCTTTACCAGGAGGTCATTCTCGACCACAACAGGCGGCCGAGGAATTTTCGCGTGCTCGATCAGCCAAGCCATCACGCGGAAGGCTACAATCCGCTCTGTGGCGATCGACTGATGCTGTATCTCAAGGTCGATGGCGACGTGGTGACCGAGGTCGGATTCCAGGGAAGCGGATGCGCCATCTCGCGCGCCTCGGCTTCGCTGATGACCGACGAGGTCAGAGGCAAGCCAGTCGTCGAGGTCCGCGCCCTTTTCGAGCGCTTTCACCGGATGGTGACGACCGCGCCGGACATCGCGGTCGAGGATCTAGGCAAACTGTCGGTGCTGGCGGGCGTCCGGGAGTTCCCCGTGCGCGTGAAATGCGCCAGCCTGGCGTGGCACACTTTGAAGGCCGCCCTCGATCGCGACGCGGCGGCCTCGACCGAATGACATGAAGCCGTTGCAAATGATTCCAGAGGTTCCCGGGACACCCGCTTCCTCGAACGACACGTCTGGGCTCGTGCCGGATCCGGCGAAGACCGAGGAATTGAAACCGCTGATCGTCGAGGCGATTCGCACGGTCTTCGATCCCGAGATCCCAGTGAACATCTGGGAGCTCGGCCTCATCTACGACGTGTTCGTGGACGCGGCCGGCGTGGCCGGAATCAGGATGACCTTGACGGCGCCGGGCTGCCCGGCTGCGCAATCGCTGCCGGTCGAAGTGGCCGCCAAGACGAAGGATGTGCCAGGCGTCACCGACGCACGCGTCGACGTCGTCTGGGAACCACCGTGGGACAAGGATCGGATGTCGGACGCCGCCAAGCTGCAATTGGGACTATGGTGACGCCATGCTGCGACTATCGAAAAAAGCTGACTACGCACTGATCGCGATGAAACATCTCGCGATGCGGCCGGATTCCGCGTCTGCCAGTGCCCGCGAGATCGCGGAGCAGTACGACATTCCCATCGAGCTGATGGCGAAGGTGCTGCAGCGGCTGGCCCGACGCGGACTCCTGACGTCTCACCAGGGCACGCGCGGCGGCTATCGTCTCGGCCGCCCGACCACGTTGATCTCCGTTGCCGACATCATCCAGGCGATCGACGGGCCACTGACGGTCACGGCCTGCTCGACCGAGGACGAGAATTGCGGTCAGTACGCGAAGTGCAGCGTCCGCGATCCGCTCTGGCGGATCAAGGACAGAATCCTTGTCCGCGCTGTCGACCTGTTCGCTTCAGGAAATCTCGGCGGATGCCGCCGAGGCGATGCCGCAGGTTGAGGCCAGTCCGGTTTCGTTTACCCGAGCCAGGCCTTCTTAAGCAATCCGTAGATGGTCGCTGACGCGGCTCTAAAGAGCCGCGCTGCTGGTGTTGAACCACGGACCACGAACTACGGACCACGGACCACGATCAGATGTCCGTTTACCTCGACTACCACGCCACCACGCCCGTCGACTCGAGGGTCCTCGAGGCGATGCTGCCGTACTTCACGAATCACTTCGGTAACCCGGCGAGCCGCCAGCACGCGTGGGGATGGAAGGCGCAGGAAGCCATCGACCGTGCGCGCGGGCAGGTCGCGGCGTTGGTTGGCGCGTCGGCCGCCGAGATCGTGTTCACGAGCGGCGCGACCGAGTCGAACAACCTGGCCATCAAAGGTGCGGCGTGTGCCCTGCGCGATCAGGGCAACCACATCGTCACGGTCGCCACCGAGCACAAGTCGGTACTCGATTCGGTGAAGCGGCTCGAGGGCGAAGGCTGGAAGGTCACGCGGCTCGGCGTGAAACCGGACGGGCTGATTGACCTGGACACGCTGTCGTCCGCGGTCACCGATGGCACGGTGCTGGTGTCCGTGATGGCCGCGAACAACGAGATTGGTGTGCTGCAGCCGCTTTCCGAGATCAGCCGGATCGCCCACGAGCGCGGCGCGTTGCTGCATACCGACGCGGCGCAGGCGGCGGGGAAGGTTCCGCTCGACGTCGAGCGCATGGGAATCGATCTGCTGTCGCTCACCGGGCACAAGTACTACGGGCCGAAGGGTGCAGGCGCCCTGTTCGTACGCCGCCGAAAGCCACGGTTGAAGCTGGAGTGCCAGATTGACGGCGGCGGCCACGAGAACGGCTTGAGGTCGGGCACGCTCAACGTGCCTGGAATCGTCGGCCTCGGCCAGGCCGCAGAGATCTGCAGAACCGAGATGGACCGGGAGTCGAGCCGGCTGAGCCAGTTGCGCGGCCGGCTGCTCGACGGACTGCAACAGGCTCTCGATGGTGTCCGCGTGAACGGCTCCATGACGCATCGGCTGCCGCACAACCTGCACGTCAGCTTCGATCGTGTCGAAGGCGAGCAGCTGCTGATGGCGTTGGGTGACCTTGCCGTCTCCACGGGATCGGCGTGCAGCTCCGGCAGCCAGGCGCCATCACACGTTCTCGAAGCGATCGGCGCCGTCGGCGATCAGGCTGGTGCCTCGATTCGGTTCGGACTGGGCAGAACGACGACCGAGAGCGACATCGATTTCGCTATCGAGCGCGTCGGCACGGTTGTCCGGAGTCTGAGACGCTGAACGCTTACGGAGGCTACGGAGGAAACGGAACGAGCTTCAACTCGGAGACTCAGAGAAACGGAGATTCGGAAATTTCTAAAACAAAAAGAAATCTCCGTTTCTCCGTTTCTCTGAGTTGAAGCTCGTTCCGTTCCCTCCGTAACCTCCGTCCCCCGTCCCCACGCATCAATCAGCATGAAGCGGCTCCGCATCGAGTTCGCCTTGCTCGCTGACCGGAGCTCCCTCATCCATCTTTCCAATCTCGCCGGCACGGGCGAGCGCCGCGCGGAAGAGCACAGGTCCCACGAGCTCGTGCAACGCGATCAGGGCGACCATCAGCGACTGCACATTTGCACCCCAGGTGGGGAACTCTGATGCGACCAGGATCGTCAAGCCGAGCGTGACGCCCGCCTGGGATACGAGGCCCATCCAGACCGGGTCTCCGATCTCGCGAGGCACTCCTGACACACGCGTACCTACGGCGACGGCGCCCCGTATGGCGATCAGCCGCACCGCTGACACGGCCGCGGCGGTCAATCCCACAATCGCCAGTGCATCCAGCTGGAGCGATGTGCCCGCAGCCGCGAAGAACACGACCAGCACCGGAAGCGCGCCGCGCTCCACAGCCTCTTTCAGCTGATCCCCGGACGGCGTGATGTTCTCGACGACGAGCCCTGCGGCGAGCGCGGCAAGAAGCGGTTCGAAATGAAGCAGCGGGCCGAGCTCGCTCAACACGACGCAGAGGCCCAGCAGCGCGATCGTGATCTCCCGTCCGATCAGCCGAAGGTAGATCGCGAACAACGCGCCCAGCAGGGCGCCGAATGCCAGCGAGCCAAAGATTTCCCACGACAGCCGCACGAGCAGGCTGACGTCGCCAGGCACGGACGCGCCCGTGGCCCAGCGCACCATCTGCATGGCAACCGTGAAAACGACGATCAGGACCAGGTCGGCGATGACGACGGTGGCAAGTACGGTTTCGGCGAGCGGGCCCCGCGCGCGAGTGTCGGCGATCACCGCAATCGTCACCGTCGGCGAGAAACTGACGATGATGGTCGTCAGCAGGATTGAAAGAGCCAGGCGTGCGGCACCCGTCGCCTCTGGCGCGATAGGCAGCACCGGCCACGCGAGCCACGTAAGCGGTCCGAGCGTGGCGTACAGGAGCAGCAAGGTGACGACGCCCAGCTTCGTCATCGAGGCGAGACGTGGTTTGAGCCGGGCGTAGTTCAGCTCGAGGCCAGCGATCAGCGCGATCAGCGCGATCGCCAGGCCGTTGACGATCTGGAGGTCGCGGGCCATCGGGCGCGTGATGATGTTGCCGAGATAGGGGCCGCACAGCAGACCGAAGATCAGATAGCCGCTGACGCGAGGCAGATGAATCTTCTCGAAGAAGGCGCCCGTGAGCGCGGCCGCGATCAACGCGAAGCCGAGCGCAAGGCCGGTCGCTCTGGCCGCCGACAAGTCCGGGCTGCCGCGAGAGACGACGAGGCTTACCACACCAACCGTGACGATGAGCGCGAAGACGCGGCGCATCAGGCCGTTCCGTGTCGCGGTGTCACGAACAAGGCCAGCAGTTCCGAGGCCAGCGCACCGAGTGCGACGGCGAAAATGATGGCGCCCGCGTCGCCGTGCGTAACCTGATTCAGGTTGAGCGCGAACGCCACGCCAATCACGCCGGGAGGAATGAGGTACGAGCCGAGGTCAGAAGGCGCGACGCCCGCCGCAATACGCGACGCGGTCCATCCGCCAATCAGCTTGCCCGCGAGGCGGAAGACCAGGTAGGGCGCAAACAACCAGACGCCTGCCAGCGAGGGCTCGAGGCTGGCGCCGGTCGCGATCAACAGCAGGACGATCAGCGGATGCTGGACTTTGCGAAGCTCGCCCGCCATCAGCAGATCGCAGCGGCCCGGTGCAAGGACCCAGAGCCAGCCGGCAGCGAGGCCTGTCAGAAGCGGTGAGAGCCCGAGGTACGCCGCGCATCCGCCGAGCAGCGCGAGGCATCCGATGATGAAAACTCCACGTTCGGCCGCGCCTTCCGCGCGCTCGATCAGCAACCATCCGGCAACGCCAATCGCCAGCCCGAGGACGATTGTCAGCAGCGCACCATCGAGCGCCGAGCGTGGCGTCGGTCCTGCCAGCACGATGAGCCCACCGCCCAGAACGATCGGCAGCACGTCGTCGAGGTCCGCCACGCGGCCAGCTACGCGTCCCGCGGCGTCGCCCTCGGAATCGGTCGCGGGTGCCGCTGAAGCCGAGGCACACAAGCCCAATGCCATCGCCACGAGGACCGGCGGCAGGTTCGTCGGCAGTTGCCAGACGCCCAGCAGGGCGATGACGGCCCACGCGACGATTGCGATCGTGATGCACCCTTCCACGCTGGCGGCGACGAACAAGCGCCTTGCAGCCATGCCCTCGCGGCCGACGGCGAGGCCGATGAACACTCCCAGGGTCGCTAGTCCGATCGACACGACGACATCCAGCCCCGCGAGTGCGGTAGCCGGAAGAAAGCCCAGCACTTGCGGGCCGATCAGAAAGCCCAGTGAAATGAAAATGATGACGGGCGCGGTGAGCGGCCGCATCCCGAGGGCAGCCCGCGTCCTGAGACCGGCGGTCAGCCGGCCAGCGAGACTGGCCAGCGTCACTGCCTCTCCAGCGCCAGCACCCGGTGAGCCGTATCTCGCTGAATGGTCAGCAGGACAACGTCCGCAGAACGCGCCGCCGCAAATGCTCGATCGATTCGCGATGGCTCGGGTGCGGTGTGCGCGTCGAGCGAAACGATCACGTCTCCGCGTTTGAGCCCCGCGCGCTCGCCAGGCGATCCGGGCTGAACCACGATCACTTCGGAGCCCACACCCGGTATCGAGCGCAGCACGATACCGTGCCGGTTCGGCGTGGTCCAGGGCTCGCGAAAGCCGACCTCGCTGACCTCGAGCGCTACCGTGTGTGGCTTGCCGCGCCGCACGACATTCAGCGTGGCTCGGGCACCGGGAGTCCGGCTCTGCGCCACCTGCTGAAATCCCTCGACCGTCGTGATGCCGATTCCATCGACAGCCTGGACGACATCTCCAGGCGCGATGTTCGAGCCAGCTGGAACCGAGGCGGACACGTAGCTGACGATGACCCCCTTGTTGGCACCGGCCGCACGTCCCAGCGCGGGGGTGAGCGGCTCGACCTCGATCGGCAACGCGCTTTGCGAGTTGACGGTTGTCGGGGCCGCAGCGGCGAAGTCTCTGAGCATGTTTCCCGGAATGATCGTGACCGCGCCGCCACTCTCGCTCGCCAGACCGACGAAGGCACCATCGAGCGAGAACACCGCCGACCCTGGCATAAGGGTCTGCTGGACCGCTGCCACCGAGAGCACCGGTTCCGACCATCGAGGATCGGAGAAGAGATCCGTGCGGCCGATGAAGACCGGGCGTACAGCGGCAGCCAGGGCGGTGGCTTCGGCGACGGCGACATAGCGAGGCCCCGGTCTCGCTGGCGCGGAAGGGAAACTGACGACGGCGCCCGGTGAATTCGGGTCGACCACTATCAGGTTACGCGCCGCGTCACGGGCGACGATGGTGGGCGCAGTGCCGTTGACGTCAGCGAGCCGACGGTCCGCAGATAGAATCGCGACAGCACGGTCCTCGGTCAAGCGGACCGCCGCGACGTATGTGACCGAAGGCGCCCCCTGTACCGCGAGCGGGAGAACGGTGGGCCGGACCCGCCGCTCGAGGTCGTCCATGATGCTGGCGAGCTCGTCGTAGGTTGCCGAAGCGGCCAGCCGCGCAAGCGGTGCAGGCGCCGGCTCAACCGTTTGTCGCGAGGCCTCGTCCGGGAACCGGAACCTCGCCAACAGCAACAACATACCGACGGAGACGGCGATAGTGACCAGCAGCAGGCGCATCTCGCGACGATCCGTCGCGGGCGGAGGCTGGGGCATCGCGACAGCGTACCGCAGCGAGGCGTTCGCGCCAACTCATCTGGCATGCACGGGCATCCTTAAGGTTGAGCCGGAATGGCTGAGCAACCGTGCCGGTGTCCTGCGGTGGCAACATCGTTGCGTTCCGAAGCGCATGCACCACGTCGCTCCCCCAGCCCGGCGGTGTCCCCTTCTCGTTGTCTCGAACCGGGAGCCGTACGTTCATACACGTGGTGTCGACGGTTCCATCACCGCCGCGCCCAGTACTGGCGGCGTGGCTGTGGCGCTCGACGCCCTGATGCGTGAACGCGGCGGCACCTGGGTCGCCCACGGATCCGGCGATGCTGATAGAGCCGTCGTCGACGAACATGATCGCGTGCGCGTGCCCCCCGGCGAGGAAACCTATACGCTCCGGCGTATCTGGCTTTCTCCCGGAGGAGGAACGGCACTACTACAACGGGTTTGCGAACGAAGGCTTGTGGCCGCTGTGTCACATTGCCCACGTGCGTCCGATTTTTCGATCGGACGACTGGGCCGAGTATCGCGCCGTCAATGCCAGGTTCGCTGATGCGATTGCCGACGAGCTTCGGGGTTCCTCAGCACCGGTGTTCATTCAGGACTACCATCTGGCCCTGACGGCCGGTTTTCTGAAACGCCGGTGTCCCGGATTCACCCGCCGCCCTCTTCTGGCACATTCCATGGCCGGATCCGGATCGTCTGCGCATGTGTCCATGGCGCCGCGAGATCGTCCGCGGGCTGCTCGCCAACGACCTGCTGGCCTTTCAACTCGAGCGCGATCGACGCAATTTCCTCGTGAGCGTCCGCGACGAGCTGACGGCCAGAGTCGAATCGCGTCAGAGCGCAGACAGCCCGATGACTTCCTCGCAGGTGACCATCGACGATCACACCACGCAGGTGGCCGTCGCGCCGATCGGCGTGGATTTCGATCGCATCCAGAAAGCGGCCAACGATCCGACGCTGAACCGCGAATCGACAAAGCTCGTCCGCGAACTCCGCCTTGACGAGGCAGGACTCGACATCATCGGCATCGGTGTCGACAGGCTCGACTACACGAAAGGTATTCCGGAGCGTCTGGAAGCGATCGACCGGCTGCTGACGATGCGTCCCGACCTGCGCGACAGGTTTGCCTTCGTGCAGGTGGGCGTGCCCTCCCGCTCGACCATCGATTCCTACGCCGAGATCGAACGGCAGATTGATGAGAAAATCGCAGAGATCAATACACGGCATGGCCGGTCCGCTGCGCACGGTCCGATCAGGTACCGCAAGGCTGCGCTCAGGATCAGGCAACTCGTAGCCCTGTATCGGCTCGCGGATTTCTGTGTCGTCAGTTCGCTCCACGACGGGATGAATCTCGTTGCGAAGGAGTTCGTCGCAGCCCGCAACGACCTCGACGGCGTGCTGGTGCTGAGCGAGATGACGGGCGCGGCACAGGAGCTGAAGGAGGCGGTGACCATCAACCCGTATCACATCGAGGGTTTCGCAGGCGCGATCGAGCGGGCGATAGCCATGAAGCCGCCCGAGCGCGCGGCGCGGATGCGTTCCCTTCGCCGCGTCGTGGCTGGACACGACATCTTCGTCTGGGCCTCCGATATCCTCGAGAGCCTCGAGCAAACCGAGAATGTCGGAACCTGACGTTCGTCGCGCAGCGGACGCTATCGGGCGAATCGCGCGCACACATCATCTACTGCTGCTGTTCGATTTCGACGGCACGCTGTGTCCCTTCCACCCCGATCCGTCGGCAGTCTGGCTCGCCGACGATCGGCGCGACCAGTTGCTGACGATTGCCAGGCGGGCGACGATCGCCGTCGTCAGCGGACGCCGCCTCGATGACGTGAGGCGCCGGGCCGGGCTGCCGACGTCCACGTTCTGCGCTGGCCTTCACGGGCTCGAGATCGAGGGTGGCGGCGAGCAGTTCGTCCACCCCGACGCATCCGCAGCGACTGAACTGCTCCGAAGTCTCGAAGGAGCGCTCGGGCGCGCGGTCGGAGGCCTGTCGGGCGTATTCGTCGAAGCGAAGTCCATCTCGCTCGTTGCGCATTTCAGATCCGCGAGCGCCGCTGTGGCGGCGCGCGCACGAGACGAACTGCTGGCGGTCGCACGGCCACACGTCGAAGGGGGCAGACTTCGGGTCATGCCCGGGGCGGCGATGGTCGAGTTGCTGCCGAACATTTCGTGGAACAAAGGCGACGCCGTCGAGTGGATTCACCAGCGCGTTCGAGCGCAGCACGCGGACGTCACGTGTGTCTACGTGGGTGATGACGTGACCGACGAGGATGCCTTCCGCGTGCTCCGCAATCGCGGCCTCTCCATAGCCGCCTCCGATCGCGTGAGCGGCGCCGACTTCAAGATCGACGGTCCTGACGATGTCGGGCAGTTGCTTGCGACGCTCGCCGAGCCGAGCAGCGAACATGCGATACGATAGGCTTTTGCCCAATCGAGAAGGACCATGACAGAGACTCGTATCACCGTCGCGCACAGTCCCGACTCGGACGACGCGTTCATGTTCTACGGACTTGCCAGCGGGAACGTCGACACAGCCGGAATCGGCGTCGACCAGGTACTCGCGGACATCGAGACGTTGAACCGCGCGGCATTCGAGGGACGGTACGAGGTCACGGCCGTTTCGTTTCATGCGTTCGCACACCTGGCGGGGAAGTACGCGCTGCTGCCGCACGGCGCCAGCATGGGCGATCGTTATGGTCCGATCGTCGTTTCGAAGACAGACGGACCGGGCGAGGTCAAGGGCGCGCGGATTGCGATACCGGGCACGCTGACGACGGCGTACCTGGCGCTGCGCATCTACGAGCCGGATTTTCAGTTCGTCGTCGTGCCGTTCGACGAGATCCAGCAGGCCGTGCTCGATGGCAAGGCGGAGGCAGGTCTGCTGATTCACGAAGGGCAGCTGACGTACGCCGATGACGGGCTTCGCAAGGTCGTGGACCTCGGCGAGTGGTGGGCTGAGCGGACCGGGGGGCTGCCGCTGCCGCTGGGCGGCAACATCATCCGCCGCGATCTCGGTCCAGACATGATCTCGCGGATATCGAGAATGCTCCACGACAGCATCGCCTACGCGCTGTCACATCGTGAAGCCGCCGTCGAGTATGCGCTGCAGTTCGGCCGGGGACTCGATCGGGCCAGGACCGACCGCTTCGTCGGCATGTACGTCAACGACCTCACCCTGTCGTATGGCGACCGCGGAAAGCGCGGGCTCGAGCGTCTGATGTCCGAGGCCTTCGAGAAGGGCCTGATCCCGGAGCGGGTCACGGTGGAGTTTGCTGCCTGAGACGACCGCAGCGGGATCAACTTCCGACCTCCAACTCGCAAGAAAATGGCTACGGTCACGGAGCTCGAGTCGATCAAGAGGACGGGGACGACCAGAACGTGCTCACGACGACCACGACTCGCCATGACGTCGTGACGTCGTGACCGTCGAATCGTTGCAAGGGCCGTCAGCCGTCACAATACGACTTCCGGGGGATTGCCGAGTTGACAGGCGTCAGGCCAGCAGCAGATCGGTGAACACGAACCCGTCGCGCTCGACGGTGATGCCGGTCTTCACCCGTACCGCCTCCGAGAACATCGGCCCGCCGACCGCGCACGTGTGAAACTCGCCGCGCTCGCCGCACGGATCGACACCCGGCGGCAGGTCGCGAATCAGCGAGGCATCGTACCGGCGGCCGGCCAGCTCCCGCGGCATGATTCGCGGATTGAGGCACGTCAGGTACGCGTCGAGACCACCGTCGATCATCTCCTCCGACAGCGTCTCGGTCGGACGGCCCCAGAGCGGAAAAATCGGTGTCAGCCCCGTGCCGGCGAGACGATCTTCGCGATAGCGACGGATATCCTCGAGAAACAAATCGCCGAATGACACGTGGGTAAACCCGTCGGCAACCGCCTTCCCGACCGCCGAAGCCATTCGCGCTTCGTAGACCTCGTTGGAGCACGGTGACGGCAGCGGAACGGTGATGAGCGGCAGTCCTGCTGCGTCAGCCTGCGCGCGCAGCACGTCCGATCGGACCGCGTGCATTGCGACGCGATCGACCGTCTCGTTGATCGTCGTCAGCAGCGCGGCAGGTTCGCCGATGGCTTCCTTGCGCAACACGTGCAGCATCCAGGCGCTGTCTTTGCCGCTGCTCCAGGAAACGAGAATCTTCACTTGAACGCCTCGGGATGCAGCGCGCGGGCGAGCAGTTCGGTGCCCTCGGCAACGCGGGGCCCCGGCACGACGGTACGCTGATCGGCGATGAACGCGATCCGTTCGGATTTGACCGCCGGCACCGCCGACAGCGACTGCCATACCGAAATTTCCTTGCGCCGCATCTCGTCGGTCAGCGATGTGCCGCGTAACTCGAGTATGACCTCGGGCTGCCGCGCGAGGACGAGCTCCGCCGTCGCCTGAACCGATTGGCGCTTCACGTCCGCGAACACGTTGTCGCCCCCGGCGACGACGAGCATGTCCTGCAGGAATCCGACTCCGCCGCTTGCGTAGATCCCGCGCAGCGCCAGCGCTTCGCGGCCGAAGACCAGCAGCGTGCGCGGATGCCGGCGGTTGGCCGTTCGCCGTCTGATGTCATCGAGCGCGCGCTCGATCTGCTGCGTGACCTTGGTGGCCTCGGCCGACCGGCCGATCCGGTCACCGAGCTGACGGATGGTCACGGTCACATCCGCAAGCCCGGCGTGTTCGTAACGGAAGATCGGAATCGTCGCGCGCTCCAGCTGCTTCTGCAGATCGGACTGCGTCGCATAAACAACGACCAGGTCAGGCTTCAACGAGATGATCCGCTCGATGTCTGGATCGAGGAGGGCGCCGACACGCGGCAGCTTCTGCACTTCGGCAGGGAAATTGTCGTAGCTCCCGACGCCGACCACCTGCGGGCCCGCGCCGATGGCGAACAGCATCTCAGTGACCGCAGGGATCAAGGAGATGATGCGCTGCGGGTGAGCCTGCGGCTGAACTGCGCCAGGGGTGACAGCCGCGAACACCCACGCCAGCACGACCACGACCGCGCGTCTCAGAATCCTCATCGTCAAGCCTTTTTCACCAGCAGCCAGAGGAAGAACGGTCCACCGATCAGCGCCGTGATCACACCGACGGGAATCTCCACCGGAGCCATCGCCGTGCGCGACACGACGTCACAGGCCACCAGGAATCCCGCGCCAAAGAGCGCCGAGGCCGGCAACACGACGCGATGATCGGATCCCACGATGAGCCTGACCAGGTGCGGAACGATGATTCCCACGAATCCGATCGGCCCGGCAATCGAGACGGCGGCTCCCGTCGCCAACGATGCGCTGAAGAACGCCGCGCGCTGAACGCGGGTGACGTCGACGCCGCGCGTCTCCGCCTCCACAGGTCCGAAGCTGAGGAGGTTCAGCGGACGCGCGATCCAGGCGAAGACGAGGAAGGCGACAATGACGAGCGGCAGTGAGCCCAGGAGCGGCCGGTAGCTGGCGATGTCGAGGTCGCCGATGAGCCACCGCAGCATGCGATACGTCTCGGCGAAGTCGGCCAGATACTGCACGAAGAGGATCAGCGCCGAGAAGAACGCGTTCAGCGTGACGCCGGCGAGCAGCAGAACGTTCGTCGAGAGACCGCGCTGGCGCGCGCGGGCCAGCGCATACACGATCGCAACGGCCCCGAGAGAGCCGGCAAAGCTGGCGATCGGAACAGCGGACACACCGCCCCACTCGACAGCCCATCCAAACGTGATGGCCAGCATGGCGCCGAGCGCCGCGCCGGCCGAGACGCCCAGCGTAAACGGTGTGGCGAGAGGATTCCTCAGCAGGCCCTGAAAGACGACACCAGCCGCCGCCAGCGCTGCGCCGACCAATGCGCCTGCAAGGGTGCGCGGCATTCGCGCGACGAAGAAGATCTGCGCATCGACGTTGTCGCTGAACGGGATCGACGTGTCGAAGGCCTTGCGCAGGCTGATCGAAGTGGAGCCGGCAAGCGGGGCAAGGAGAATCGCGACGGTGGCAAGCGAACCGAAACCCAGGATCGCGACGAGCACTCTGCGCCGGATCGGCTGTGTCATTGCACGGTGCGGCGAAGAGGGACGATGACGAGATGTCCGGCGTCCTCGTGCCGGTGGACATCGGCGTCGACGCCGTAGAGCTCGCGAATGTTCTCCCGCGTCAATACTTCTTCCGTGGGTCCGGCAGCGATCACGGCGCCGTTCCGCAGCATCACCATCGTGCGGCACAACGTGGCGGCAAAGTTCAGATCGTGTGTGGACACGACGACACCGATGGGCATGCGCTGCTGGATATCTCTGAGGAGCGCGGCAACCTCGAGTTGATAGGCGAGATCGAGTGCAGCGGTAGGCTCGTCGAGCAAGAGGAACGTGCCTCGCGATCCGCCGTCAGCCCTGCGGACCTGCGCCAGGGCGCTCGCGATGATCACGCGCTGCTTTTCGCCGCCGCTCAACGTCGAGAACTGGCGATCCTCGAGATGGTCGGTGCCGGTCGCGGCAAGCGCGTGGCGCGCGATCGCGATGTCGGCGGGACCCTCGATCTCGAATGGGCCGAGATGCGGATAGCGTCCCATCAGGACGACCTCGAGGACGCTGTAGTCGAAGGCGAGGTGCGTCTCCTGCGCCACCACGGCCATGCGTCGCGCCAGGCTGGTCCGCGGCATGGCCGACACGTCGGCATCGTCCAGGACCATTCGTCCGCTCTCAGGTTTCAACGTTCCGGAGAGTACCCTGAGCAGCGTCGTCTTGCCCGAGCCGTTCGGCCCGATGATGCCGACGAAGCCCTCGTCGCCCACATCGACCGACACACGCCGGAGGACGGGATTGGGTCCGTAGCTGAACGACACATCAGTCGCGCGAAGCAACGACGCCTCCCGCTACGGGCGCTACGGTGTCCACGAGTTCGATGTCCAGCGCCCAGCAGCCCGATCGCAGCACATGACCAGTGCTCCGGACCTGCAGCGGACGCTGGAACAAGGGGCTGTTGGTCACGAGCGTGTGGTACTCGCCGTTTTCTCCGCAGGGGTCCACACCGATCCGGGGGAAGTGGGTCAGCAGGTCCAGTGTGAGCGGACGTCCCAGCCAGCTCGAATCGAGGAATCCGGCGCGCGCGGTCACGATCATGGCTTCGCCGCCAGTTTCGAGAAACTCCCGCAGCATCGACGACGTTGGCTCACCCCAGATCGGTTCGATGGCGATCAGCCCGGCCTCAGCGCAGACCTCCTCGGCCCACCGCCGGTGCTCCTCGAACATGATGTCACCGAAGATGACATGCGTGATGTCATCGTCGCGAAGTTCACGCAGCGCGTCGGTGAAGGATGCCGTGTAGGTGGCCCATGAGCATTGCCGGCTGACGAACTTCAAGCCCATCAGCGCGGCGTGCGCTTCGAGAATCTCCGGCCGCAGGCCGTGCGATCGGCTCCGCGCCCCCTCTTCATCGAACATCGTCAACATCGATACGACGTCGTACTTTTCGTGCATCCGGTGGAGCGCGGTGCAGGAGTCCTTGCCCCCGCTCCAGGAGACCGCCGCTCGAAAGGTGGCTGGCACCTTCCCGGGGAAGGTGCCAGCCACCAATTGCGGGTTCTGCGTACCTGCGCGGTCGTTGCGACGAACGGTTGGCGAAATGGTCATCAACTGGATGGCTCAGAACGTGACGCGGACGCCGGCGCGCGCGGCGCGGCCGAGCGCATGGAAACCCAGGGGCTCCATGTATTCGGTATCCGTGAGGTTGTCGATCGCACCGAGGATGGAGAACACCGGCGTAATGCGGTAGCTGCCGCGGAGATCCCAGCGCGCGTAGCCGTCGTTGGACGTAATTGCCGGGACGAGCGAAGAGAAATCGCTGTCGACGCGGCGGCCGACGAACGTGCCGATGCCGTCGACCGTGAGATCGCGCCACGTCCAGACGATCTCGGCAAAACCTGAATGCCGGGGCCGCCTGAACAGCCATTGTCCTTCCGCGAAGACCGGATTCGTCGGCGCCGTGCTCTCGAGAATCTCTGACGAGAGGAACGTGTAGCCGACGGTCGCGTGAATCGACGGAGCGGGCGCGGCGACGAACGTCAGCTCCGTTCCCTGCGCGCGGGTCAGGCCGATGTTGAAGTACTGCGCCGTGAATGGCGTGAAACTGATCGTCCTGGTCGAGATGATGTTCCTGAACCGGTTGTAGAAATACGTCAGTTCGACCTTGACCCGATCGTCGGCGAGACGCTGCTCGACGCCGGTCTCGAAGCTCCGCGATCGTTCCGGTTCGAGATCGGGGTTGCCGAGCGAGAACGGGCTCGGGCTGAAGGACTGGGCGATCGTCGGTTCCTTGATGCCAGCCCCGTACGCCGTCTTCACCTTCGTTTGACCGAACCCGCCGTTCGCCTGCCGGAGAATGTAGGCGAGCGACAGCCGCGGAACGGCCGCTCCGCCGAAGCTGTCGTTGTGTTCGAGACGCAGGCCAAGCGTCAGAAACGTGCGGTCCCACAGCGCCTGGTGTTGAAGCGTGACGCCGAAGTTGTCGCGGCTCGCCTTGACCTCGGATTCGGCCAGCCGGTTGGTCAACGTTGCCCGCTCGCCATCCCAGTCGAACGCTGCGGTGATGAGGTGCGTGCCCTTGCCGCCGACGCGCCAATCCGCCTGGTAGGCGGCGTGATGACGACGTTCATCGGTGTTGAGGTCGTAGAGAAAATCGGTGAACTCGAACGCTCCGACGCTGCTGCCAAACTGCGGCGTGAACGGTGGATCCTCGACCAGGTTCGTCGAGTCGTAGTCGGTCATCGAAAAGGCGTAGGTGGCCCGGTGGCGCAACGCCGCATTGATCTCCTGACTGAAGGTGGCGCCGACGACACCATCGTTTCGATCGAAGAAGGCGTCGAGATCGGGACGCCCGTACGCGATGGCGCCCGGCACGCCAACGTCGCCGAACTCGGTTCGTGCAACGAACCGCAGCGTCGCGGCAGGCGCCAGCTGCACGCCCGCGGTCGCTGACAACGTCGTGTTGTCGTATTCGTTGTTCGGAGCGTCGTTGTCGGTGACGATTTTGGCGGCGCCCACAGAGTAGTCGAACTTTCCAGCGCCGCCAGCCACGCTGATCGATCCGCGCCCGGTGTCGAACGACCCACCCTCGGCCGTCATGGCCACGCGCGTGTCATTGCCCTGCGCGCGCTGCGGTGAACATCTGGAGAACACCGGCCATTGCATCCGATCCGAAGAGCGCCGACTGCGCGCCGCGCACGAGCTCGACCCGTTCGAGATGCTCCGACGTGACGTTGCCGAAATTGAACGTTCCGCCCGGTTCGTTCAGCGGAATGCCGTCCAGCAGAACCTTCGTGTAGTTGCTTTCGCCGCCCCGGACGAACAGCGACGTCACGTTTCCGTACCC
Organism: uncultured Acidobacteriota bacterium; assembly: GCA_963784195.1. GTDB lineage: Bacteria > Acidobacteriota > Vicinamibacteria > Vicinamibacterales > 2-12-FULL-66-21 > CAVQAH01. The sequence continues at coordinate 131,737 of CAWARA010000022.1, forward strand.
GCCGTTCCGCACGACCGTCGTGCCGACAGCGGTGCGAAGCAGATCGGCCACCGGCGGCGACTGCCGACGCTCGAGGTCCTGGCGATCGAACACGGTGACGCTCGAGGCAAGCTGCCCGGACGGCGTTTCACCTCGCGTGGCGGTCACGACGATCGATTCCTGAATCGGTGCGACAGCGAGCGTCAGGCGAATCGGATCGGTCGAGCAGGCGGCCGACATGGCCTTGAAGCCGGTGAGCGCCGCTTCGACGCTACATTTGCCTGAGACTTCTCCATGAACCCGAAACGCGCCACGCTCGTCGGCGAACGTTGTCGCGACCACGCGGTCGTCGCTCTTCACCGAGACGACCGCGCGCGGCAGTGGTTGGCCCGAGGCGTCCGCGACAACTCCGGTCAGCGCGATCTGCGCGGCGGAAGCCAGGGATGCAAAGGTCAGTAAAGGGAATAGCAGGAAGGCCGGACGAACGAAATGCGTGCGCACTCGAGGCTCCTTTTCGGCGTGGTCTCGCGCCGACTAAAAGGACGTCCCCGGCGGCCAGGTATCCTGGCTTGCGGATCGTCGCGCCCGAGGCCTTGTCTTCCCGCACGACTCCATTAATGATGCGTCGCGCTTTTCAGCGCTCCGCTGGATCGTGCAGTGACGGCCGGTTACCCGGCCCGGGACCTCGGAGCTCCCCGCTTACAGTGGCGGCACCGCGTGGGTCTCTCACCCACTTCGCGTGGCCGACGGGATTGGGTTAGACGTTTGTTCTAACCCGCGTCAGTTGTCCGTCGAGTATAGCACGCGTTGCCGCTTCTCCCGTGTTTCCAGTAAGATGGAGTGTTTTCCAATCCGAGATACGATACACAGAGCAGCGCATGAGCAAGAGTTCGACGGTCACGAAGCGTGTCAGCCCGTTGACGGGAGCCTCGGCTACGGCGGGCGGGCTGGTGGTGCACGCGGAGACGGTCACGATTCAGACCACCGAACGAATCGAGCTGACCGACCTCACCGATCGGGTCATGGCTTTCGTTCGCACGTCGGGCGCTCAAGGAAGGAACGGTCAGCGTCTGGTCGCTCCACACCACGTGCGCGGTTTTCATCAACGAGGCGCAGGCGGCCCTGCACGCCGACATCAAGCGCTTTCTCGATCGCGCGGTCGCCAGGGAAGACGACTGGATGCACAACGACCCGCGGCATTCGGATTGCGATCGAATGAATGCCGACTCGCACCTGCGCGCAATGCTCCTCGGCCACAGCCTCACGCTACAAGTGACAGGCGGCGAGCTCGTCCTCGGCCAGTGGCAGCGCGTGATCGTCGCTGAGCTCGACGGGCCGCGGGCGCGCACGATCCGGCTGCAGGCTATGGGGTTGACATTAGGAGACACGAGGCCGCCGTGCTCTGTACGTGCGACAAGGCTCGAAGGCCGTCGCGCGAAGCGCGTAGAGGCGTGGGGTGGGGCCCCATGCGCATAAAGAGAAAATGCAGAAGCGCATCGCACAGCTGGGGCTGGAGGACATCGACCGGAAGCTCGAAGCGGGCGTCAGGCTGACGTTCGACGACGGTGTTCGTCTGTTCGAGTGTCCCGATCTGCTGGCGCTTGGGTGGCTTGCGAATCGTGAGCGCGAGAAACGGCACGGCGCGCGCACCTACTACAACTTCAACATCCGCCTCGAAGCCACGAACGTCTGCGTCGCGAGTTGTCTCTTCTGTTCGTTTGCGCGGTTGAAGCCTGGCGATGCCGGTTCGTACACGATGTCGCTCGAGCAGGCCTGGAACAAGCTTCGCGAGCGCGCCCACCAGCCGCTCACCGAGATCCACGTCGTCAACGGCCTGCATCCCGACCTGCCGTTCGACTACTACCTCGAGCTGCTGCGCGGGTTCAAACGGATCAGGCCGGGCATTCACCTGAAGTGTTTTACAGCCGTCGAGATTGCCTTTTTCTCGGATCTCTACGGAAAGACCGATTTGCAGATTCTCGAAGAGCTTCGCGACGCGGGTCTCGATTCGCTGCCGGGTGGAGGCGCCGAGATTTTCGCCGAACGAGTGCGCCGCAAAATCTGCCACGACAAATGCGGGACCGATCGGTACCTCGAGATTCACAAGCTGGCGCACGGCCTGGGGATGCGCTCGAACGTCACGATGCTCTACGGCCACATCGAGACGAACGGCGAGCGCGTCGATCACATGCTGAGAACCCGCGCGCTGCAGGACGAAACCGGCGGCCTCCAGGCCTTCATTCCGCTGGCGTTTCACCCCGACAACAACCAGATGCGCAAGCTTCCCGCCCCGAGCGCGGCCGACACGCTGCGCGTGCACGCAGTCTCGCGTTTGATGCTCGACAACATCCCCCACATCAAGGGGTTCTGGATTGCGACCGGTGTCGAGGTGGCGCAGATCGCGCTCTGGTTCGGCGTGGATGACCTGGATGGAACCGTGCAGGAAGAGAAGATTTACCACATGGCGGGCGCCAGGACGCCTGAGGCCATGACCACGTCGGCCATCCGCAAGCTTATCCGTGCCGCCGGCCGAGAGCCCATCGAGCGGGACACGTTGTACAACGTGATTACCGGTCCCGATGCGCCGGACGGTCCGGAAGTCGTTCCGGGCTCATGTAGTCTCGATATAACAGTCGCGGGCGAGCGAGCGAGTCACCGGGGTGTCCGGTGAAGGTACGAAGTCACGACACCCGATTAAGAATGGACATCAAGCTGCTTACGGAGGTCGAGAAGGCCAGCATTGGCGAGCGCCAGCCGCTTCCGGAGCAGTACCTGCGCTTGTCCGACGACGAGATGGATGCGCGCATTACGGAAGCGAAGCGCACGCTCGGCGAACGGCTCGTGATCCTCGGTCACCACTACCAGCGCGACGAAGTGATCAAGTTCGCCGATTACACCGGCGATTCACTGAAGCTCGCGCGCGCGGCCGCAAGCCGCGGCAAGGCCGAGTTCATCGTGTTCTGCGGCGTCCACTTCATGGCCGAGAGCGCGGATATCCTTCGCGGCCCACATCAGAAGGTGGTGCTTCCGGATCTGGCCGCGGGATGCTCGATGGCCGACATGGCCGCGCCCGATCAGCTCGACATCTGCTGGCGCGAGTTGAAAGAGATGGGCGTCAAGATCGACGCCGATGAATCGGGACGCGCGGGCGTGATTCCCGTCACCTACATCAATTCATCCGCCGCCATCAAAGCCTTCTGCGGCCAGCACGGTGGCATCGTCTGCACGTCGACGAACGCCGCCGGCGTGATGAAATGGGCGTGGGAACGCGGCGACAAGCTGTTGATGCTTCCCGATCAGCACCTCGGACGCAACACCGCGTTCAGGATGGGCGTGCCGCTCGACGACATGGCCGTCTGGGATCCCAACGAGATCTGGGGCGGGCTCGAACCCGATCGCGTCAGGTCCGCCAGGCTGCTGCTCTGGAAGGGATTCTGTTCGGTCCACACACGCTTCACCGTTCAGCAGATCGACGCGTTCCGAAAGAAGTACCCACAGGGCAAGGTCATCGCCCATCCCGAATGCACCTTCGACGTCGTCCAGGCGGCAGATGCGATCGGGTCGACAGAACAGATCATGAACACCGTGCGCGACAGCCCCGCGGGCAGCGTGTGGGCCGTTGCCACCGAGATCCACCTCGTCAATCGCCTCACGCACGAAGTGGCGCCAGAAAAGACCGTCGTCACGCTCGACCCGTTTGGCTGCCTGTGCTCGACGATGTTCCGCGTCTCGCCGAACCATCTCTTGTGGGTGCTCGAAGGGCTTGTCGAGGGGAAGATCCACAACCAGATCACCGTCCCCGAGCCTGAGAAGTCGCTGGCACGACTCTCGCTCGATCGCATGCTAGAGGTCTAACGCTGATCACTCGAATCACGGGACGCGGATCACGCGAATCGCGGATGACGCGAATCACGCGGATCACGGGACGCGTATCACGTCCGCACGGGTCCGCACGTGAGCACGTCCGCACGTGTAGTACGTCCGCACGTGACGAGCACGTCTGCACGTGCACTGTTGAGAAGGAGCTGACGAAATGGCGCACGAACTTCCCCCTTTGCCCTACGACTACAACGCCCTGGAGCCGCACATAGACGAGCAGACGATGAAGATTCATCACGACAAGCATCACGCTGCGTACGTGACGAATCTGAACGCTGCGCTCGACAAGCATCCGGAGCTTCACCAGAAGAGCATCGATGATCTTGCTCAAGGGGATTAACAGTGTCCCCGAGGACATCAGGACTGCGGTACGCAACAACGGCGGCGGTCACGCGAACCACACGATGTTCTGGGAGATCATGGGCAAGGGGAAAGGTGGCGCGCCGACGGGAGCGATTGCGGACGCCATCAAGTCGTCGTTCGGCAGCTTCGACGCGTTCAAGGAACAGGTCAACAAGGCTGGCGTCGGCCGCTTCGGCAGCGGATGGGCCTGGTTGATCGACGCCGGGGGCAAGCTCGCGATCGAGAGCACGCCGAATCAGGACAGCCCGGTGATGGAAGGCAAGAAGGTGATCATGGGCGTGGACGTGTGGGAACACGCCTACTACCTGAAGTATCAGAACCGCCGTCCCGACTACCTGAATGCGTGGTGGAACGTCGTGAATTGGGATGCGGTGAACAAGCGCTTTAAATAGAAAGACCCTTGCGTGCCGTGGTCCGTAGTTCGTGGTCCGTGTCTCGCCGAACATCAGGAGCAGCGACGAGACACGAACCACGGACCACGGACCACGGACTCGCTCAGAACAGCTTCACTTCCACCGTCTCTCCAGCTTCAACAATATCCGTCTGTGCGGGAATTTCGATGTAGCCGTCCGCCTGCGACATGCTCGTGATGTCGCCGGAAGCCTTGAAGGCAGGAACAGCAGAGCCATCGACGATGCGTACGGTGTAGAACTGATGGCGGCCGGTGGTCGAGACGATGCGGCGCGCGAGCGGGAGGGACACGGTGTGCGCGCGGTGTTCGGGGAGCCGTGCCATCCGCCGCAGCATCGGCACCAGGAGCATGTAGGCGTTTGACAGGCACGACGTGGGATAGCCGGGCATGCCGAGCACGGGCCGTCCGCCGATGCGGCCGAACACCGTGGGTTTGCCAGGCTTGACCGCGATGCCGTGAAACACGACCTCGCCGGACGTGTGCAGGACGTCCATGATGAGGTCACGCTCGCCGACGGAACTGCCCCCCGAGAACACCAGCATGTCTTCCGACGCCGCGGTGCGGACCGCCGCGGTCAGGTCCTGGAGCGTGTCGGGTGCGGTCGGGTAGACCACCGGAACGCCGCCGTGTGCCGAGATGATCGACGACAGCGTAAAGCGGTTGATGTCGTAGATCTGGCCAGGGCCAAGCGCTGAACCAGGTTCGACGATTTCGTTGCCGGTCGAGAGGATCGCGATGTGCGGGCGATCGTAGACGTCGACCTCGGTGATGCCGGTGGCGGCGAGCGCACCGATCCGGCTGGGGATCAGGCGATCGCCGGCTGCGAGCACCGCTTGCCCTGCCGCGATGTCTGCGGCGCGCCGCCCGACGTGCTGACGCGGATAGACCGGCGTCAGGACGCGAATCCGATCGTCCGATTCCTTCTCGGTTTCTTCGACCATCACGACCGCGTCGGCGCCGGCGGGGAGCGGGGCACCCGTCGCGATCTCGATACACTCGCCGCGGGCGAGGCTGCGCTTGGGGACCTGGCCTGTGTAGACACGTTCGACGCAGTGCAGCGTGCGTGGATCGTACGGCCCGGCGCCGAAGGTATCTTCGGCAATGACGGCGTACCCGTCCATCGCGGCCCGATCGAACGGCGGCACGTCGACTTTCGACGTGACCGCACGAGCGACGACACGGCCCAGCGAATCCCCGAGCGGGATGCGTTCGGTCCGTTCGATAGGAACAGCGGCTTCGAAGAGCAGGTCGCGCGCTTCTTCGAGGGAAATGGTTTCAGTGATGGGTCGCATGTCGGTTGGAGCCGGTGGCCGGGTCGGCGATCACCGCCGCAGTTCGCGAACGACGTGACCGATCTCCGGGATGATCAACTTCGACATGGCGAGCCGGACGGCGGCCTCGGCGCCTGGCAGCGAGAACACCGCCGTGCGCCCGAGCGTGCCGGCGCAGGCGCGGCTCATCATCGCCGCGGGGCCGATCTCGTGATAGCTGAGCATGCGGAAGATCTCGCCGAATCCGTCCAGCTGCTTGTCGAGGAGCGCTGAAATCGCTTCGTAGGTGCCGTCACGCGTCGTGATGCCGGTGCCGCCGCTGGTGATGATCACTTCCGCGTTCGTCACCTGCCCCTTGACCGCGCCGCGCACCGAGGGCGGATCGTCCCGAACGATCCGGCGGCCCACGACCTCGTGTCCCGCCGACTCGAGCATTTCAGTGATGGCGTTGCCGCTCGTGTCGGTCTCTTCGGTCCGCGAGTCGCTGATCGTGAGCACGAAGCAACGAACCGACGCGGGCTGACCCTGACGGTGATCCTCGACTCCCACGCCGCTGATTATAATGGCGGATTGGGCTCGGATCTGCCGGGTCGTGGATTTCGTCGCTGGTCGCGATCGTGGACTCGAAAGGCCCGGATCTGGACGGACGCGGTTCCTCGAGTCTGACACGAGCCACGCGTCACGGCTGAATCCGGCAGTTGAGGCACCTGTTAGAATCTCAGCATGACCTTTCGACATGGGCGCGAGCTTCGTCGTGTTGCGATGGCCGCGTCGCTGGCAGCTCGGCAGGCGCCGGATCCATCCAGATCGACAAGGCCGCCGACAAGTGGGTCCAGGCGACCATCAAGAAGATGACGCTCGACGAGAAGGTGGGCCAGCTCCTGGTCTCGTCGTTCCAGTCGACCTTCATGAGCTCGGACTCCGACGAGTTCAATCAGCTGGTCAAAGCAGTTCACGAGTATCACGTCGGCGGATTTCATGTTTTTGGCGGAACCGAAGCGGCGCCGTCGGTGCTCCTCAATCCGACGTACGGAACCGTCATCCTGGGGCAGCCGCTCGAAGCGGCGTCGGTTCTGAATCGCCTGCAGGCGATCTCCGCGGTGCCGCTGCTCAACACCGCCGACTTCGAGGCGGGTGTCGGCTTCAGGATTTCCGGTGCGACCGCGTTTCCGCGGGCGATGGCGTTCGGTGCCGCGCGTGACGAGAAGCTGGCGTACGAGGCCGGCCGCGTCACCGCCGAAGAGTCGCGAGCGCTCGGTGTGCACGTGAACTTCGCGCCGGTGGTCGACGTCAACAACAACCCGCGCAATCCGGTGATCAACACGCGGTCGTTCGGCGAGAACCCCGAGCTCGTCGGCCGTCTTGCGTCCGCGTACATCCGCGGCTTGCAGGCCGCGGGCGTGATGGCGACGCTGAAGCACTTTCCGGGTCACGGCGACACCGACGTGGATTCGCATCTGGGGCTGCCGGTGATCAAGCACCCCCGCGATCGGCTCGAGAAGATTGAGCTCCCGCCGTTCAAGGCGGGTATTGCGGCGGGCGCCGACGCGGTGATGACCGCGCACATCGAGATACCGGCGTTCGACCCGACGCCCGGCACGCCCACGACGCTCAGCCAGCCGATCGTCAGCGGCGTGCTGCGCAAGGACCTCGGCTTCCGCGGGTTGATCTACACCGACTCGATGGGCATGCAGGGTGTGACCGACATGTACAAGCCTGGTGAAGCGGCCGTCCGCGCCGTTGCCGCCGGCAACGATCTCGTGCTGCATTCACCGAACGACGGGGAAGCGTTCGCGGCGATTCGCGATGCGGTGAAAGCCGGGCGCATTCCCGAAGCGCAGGTCAACTCGTCCGTCGAGCGCATCCTTCGCGCGAAGGCTGCTGCGGGACTGCACCGCAACCGAACGGTGAACCTCGACTCGGTCGCGACGACGCTCGGCACGCGTGCGAACCAGGCGGTCGCAGACGAGGTCAGCCAGCGATCGATCACATTGATCAAGGATGCGCGCAATCAGGTACCGATGCGGCTCCCGGCAGGGGCCAACGTGCTCTACCTGTCCGTGCTCGACTATCCGTCCGGCTGGCGCATCGCCGCGCCGAGCCGCACGTTCATCCCCGAGTTGCGGAAGCGGTGGCAGAACGTCACCGCCATCGAGCTCTCGGATCGGGCGACGCCCTCGGAGATCGAGCTGGTACGCGCGATGGCGCCGCGCTTCGACGCCGTGATCGCGTCCGTGTTCGTGCGCACCGCATCGTTCAGCGGGCGCATGGACCTCACGCCCGCGCTGCAGCGCCTGCTCCAGGACATCACCCGCCAGACCTCGTCGGCCAACAAGCCCTTCATCACGACGTTCTTCGGCAACCCGTACGTCGCGACGTTCCTGCCGGATCTGCCGGCGATGCTGCTGACCTACGATTTCTACGATCGCGCCGAAGCCTCAGCCGTTCGTGCGATCGCCGGCGAGGCCCCGATCGGCGGGCCGCCTGCCAATCGCGCTCCCGGGCATGTTCGAAGAAGGGCACGGGCTGACGCGCGGAAAAGGAGTTGGGTCGGGGATGTGAACGAGCTCGACGAACGATCGACGACGAGACCACGACGCACGAGATCACGAACTCGGCGACGTCGCGGCCGTCGTGTTCGTTGCCATGGCCGTCGGCGCGTTCGCAGTCGGTCCAGACTCTGGGAGTTGACGAGTGTCGATCCTGTGCCGGTGATATAATGCGAGTTTCGTGACCCGGGCTTGGGCCGCGTCGAGCGCGCGCCGTGCCTGCGGCTACGCGCCCTTAGCTCAGTTGGATAGAGCGTCTGGCTACGAACCAGGAGGTCGCAGGTTCGAGTCCTGCAGGGCGCGCCATCCTTCGCTCGCGTGATCCTTGCGCGAGCTTCGGCTGGCAGGCCATCCTTTGCGAGCGACTGTTTGCGCCATCGGCCTCACAGGAGCCGGCCAAGCTCGAGAACCAGGCGCATCACCAGCGCGATAGGGATGCCGATCAGTAGAATGACGAAGGGAATGCACAAGACGACTCCGAGCAGGATCAGTGCATCCAGGCCGCCCGCTGTTAATCGACCCATTGTAGTTGTCATGTTCGTGCGCCGCCCGCGCGAGGCCCAGTCTGATCGATCACTTGCGATCCGCCGATCGAGCCGGCCGTCTCGCTAGGCTCGACGCGTGTCGCAGCCAGCGAACTTTCGTCGTGAACCTCGATCGTGAACCCCGTGTGAACCCTCGTAGCCTTGGCGTTCAGTTCATGGACGAGGCCCTGTGCTCGCTCAGCCACTGATCGCTCATCGACCCGAGGTTGGCAGCGGGTTTCCGCCAGACGCCCTCGCGGCCTGCCCTGAGCTTGTCGAAGGGGCCTCTCCACATGATGACATGCAGTCAACGTGAGCGCCAGGCCTGCGAAGAGAAGCACTGCGGCCTCGATTCCTGAATTACTCCGATTCCTGCGAGAATTCACGAGAGACGGACGTAGAGGAGCACGGCTGTGATCGCGATACTCAGCGTCAGCAACGCGCGATCCTGTCCCGTCTCGGCAAAACCCTCATTGCGCTTCTCCCACGCATCCCAGCGGGCTGCGGGAGAGAGTTCTGGAGTGGTCAGCGTAGGGACTCGCAGGGGCATCATGTCTGTCTCGTGAATCAACTGTCCCATGCTGCCGACCGGCTGCCCGTTCCTCCACGTCTGGACGATGATGGCGGTTCCTACAGTCATCAGCGCCACCACGGCGGCGGACGTCGATGGTCCGATGCCTCCGAGCCCTGGTACCAGCGACATCAGGACCGTGCACGGCAACATCATCGCGACGAGCTGTGTGAATCTGTTCTGGAGCGAGCGAGTCATGGACGCATCCCTGCGGTGTACCGCACCGTGATTGGTTGGGACAAGGCTCCGCCGGGCAGGAACGCCCGCCGCAGTCACTTTAGTGAGGTGACGGCTGGTGTTGGCCGGTACTCAGGAAAGGATCTCAACTATATCATGCGTCGATGGCTCTCATCGCTCGAGCCACTGCACGAACGCCGGCGGAGCCTCGTCACGCACGATAGCGATTCGCACGACCCGATCGTTGCGCAGTAGTTCGGCAGCGGCCGCCCTCGCTTGCTCGATCGTGGAATGACTCCCCCACACCCCCGGCAGGTTGGACGCAGAGCCCCGCCGCACGGAGACAATCAGCTTGAACACGTCACAGACCGGCTGCCTTGCGCCTCCCTGCCGGGCGCTCGATGTCGTTGAGGATCTGCGTGACGGACGGCTCCGCCCTGCCATTCATCGCGCTGGCCAGCCCCGTCGCGAACATCAGAATCAGAAGGCAGTTGATCTGGATGAAGGTCCACAACAGGATCTTTTCCGGAACCAGCGTGAACCACGCTGCCGTTTCCGCGGCGAACATCAGGACCAGCCAGAGAGCGAAACCGAGGGATTTCGGCGACGGCAACCAGCGCATCAGACGCTGGTGAATCAGGTGCGCGTGTCGGACGGAGGACCGCCTGGAAGAACTGAAAGACATGTTCGCCTCGCCTGAAGGTGGCTTTGGTGAGGCTGAAGTGCACCGTGATCGGCGCGGCGGCAGGGCTCAGGAAAGCACTACCAGAGTACCTGACGGAGGCTCGGGAGTCAAAGGAAGGGCGTTTTTCCTCAGCGAAACGGCTGCTCACATCGCCCGGCGCGCGTTTCGCGTCATGGCCCGCGCTTCCACACGGTCGTTCTGATATAGAGCGACCGTGGGCAGGTATCTGACAGTCTGTCTATTCGCCGCGTTCGCCTCTGTGCATCCGGCGCCCTCGGGTGTCCAGGAGCCGCGCGCTTCAGATGCAGAACTCGGCGTGCGCAACGGTCACGCGACGACCTACGATGCGGATCGCGGCCGCGTCATTCTGTACGGCGGGGCCGACGCGTCGAGCGTCACGGCGAGCACGTGGGAATGGGACGGCGATCGTCGACGCTGGCAGCGGCTGAGCACGGACGGACCTGGACCGCGAACGTTTCATGCGTTTGCCTTTCACGAGCGTGCGCACCACGCCGTGCTTTTCGGCGGCAACCGGGTGCTCTTCGGAAAGCCCGACGACACGGCCACCTTCCTGAACGATACCTGGATCTGGCAGCGAGGCCGCTGGTCGCGGATCGACGTTCCCGGTCCGCCGCCGCGTGCTGAAGCGGCGGTCACCTACGATCGTCGGCGCGAACGTGTCGTGCTGTTCGGCGGCTACTCTCGAGCGGCTTCAGGGACCGTCCGCCTCGGCGATACGTGGGAGTGGGATGGCCAGCGCTGGATCCAGATGGCGGCGGACGGTCCCTCGCCACGTAACGGTGCGGCGCTTGCCTACGATGCACGCCGTGAACGTGTGGTGCTGTTCGGAGGATCCGGTGCGTCGCCAGAGACGTGGGAGTGGGACGGTGCTCGATGGACCCGGCGGGACGCAGGCGAGGTCGCAGGGCGCTTCAATCCGGCGATGACCTTCGATCGATCGCGAGGTCTCGTGGTGCGTTTTGGAGGATGGACGGGGAAGGTGCGCGTCGACGAGACCTGGACTCTCGGCAGCGGCCACTGGTCGCGCCTCGACGTGCCTGGCCCGCCAGCACGGAATCACACGTCATTCACCTACGACAGCCGGCGGCGGCGAGGTGTGCTGTATGGTGGTCACGACGGGGAAAACGTGTTTGGTGATGCGTGGGAGTGGGATGGTGAGCGGTGGCATCTGATGGCATCGATGCCGCCGGAGCGGCGGGTAGACAATGGACATTGAAGCGCGTCGGCGATTCATGCGACAAGCTTGGCGGCACGGGCGATCCATTGCGCGAGTTACCTCGTAGTGTCCGGCTTCAGCCGGACCAGATGACTTTTTACCCTCCACAGGGACGAACTTCGGGACGAAACCCATCACAGCGGGGAAGACTTTTTCGTCCCCGGTTTTTTGGCGTTTCAAAACCGCGAAAAAGTCATCAAACCCGGAATAATGTCAATTGATCCCACCTAAATCCCCAAGTTATAGTTCCTTGTCTGTTACTAAGCCCGGCCGTTAGGCTGGGCGACCCCACTTGGGGTGGGGTTCTGGTCTCGTCGAAGCGCGCGAACTGCATGCGCGCGAAGGCGGACGGAATCTCGGCTTTATGTGCATGTGAGGAGGAGGATGAACATGAGGCGACAAGGATACGTGTGTGCCTTGCTCGCGGTGCTCCTGTTCGGTGCGACCACTGCTGCCGCACAGGAGACGCGAGGCTCGATCGAAGGCATCGTCAAGGACACATCCGGCGCTGTGCTGCCCGGTGTGACCGTCGAAGCGCGGAGCCCCGCGCTCGTCGGCGTTGCGACCGCGACGTCCGACACCAATGGAATGTTCCGGTTCCCCGCGCTGGCGCCTGGCGTCTACGAGGTGACCGCGCACCTTGCCGGCTTCAAGACCGCCAAGGTCGAGAACATCCAGCTTGCGCTCGGGCAGATCCTGAAGCTCGACATCCCGATGCCGGTCGCCAGCGTCTCTGAAGAGATTCCGGTGACGGCCGAATCGCCGATCATCGACGTGAAGCAGAACGCTGCGACGTTGAGCCTGCCCTCAGAAATCATCGATCGCATTCCGAAAGGCAGAAACTTCACCAGCGTGCTCACCAGCGCGCCGGGTACGAACGACGAGTCCAAGGCGGGCCTGTCGATCGACGGCGCGACCGGCTCCGAGAACCGCTACATCGTCGACGGTCAGGACACGACGAACCTGCGGACTGGCGTTGCCGCCAAGCGGATGCTGGTGGATTTCCTCAGTCGCGACTGGCTCCGAGAACCGCTACATCGTCGACGGTCAGGACACGACCAACCTGCGGACCGGCGTTTCCGCCAAGCCGATGCTCGTGGACTTCCTCGGGGAAGTCTCGGTCAAGTCGAGCGGCTACAACGCGGAGTTCAGGGCGACCACCGGCGGCGTGATCAACGCGGTCACCCGATCGGGCAGCAACGTGTATCGTGGCGACGTCGGCGCGTACTACTCGAGCCAGGATTGGGCGGGAGACGTTCGCCCGACACTGCGCCTGAACCCGGCCAACCAGACGCTCGCCGAGTACATCGTCACGCCGCGTGACCCGGGTTACGACCTGGATCCGGTCCTCGATCTGGGCGGACCGATCTTCCGAGATCGGGCATGGTTCTTCGTCGGGTATGGCCCGCAGGTCAGCCGTCGCGAGCGCACGGTGACGTTCAACTCGAATAACCAGTTGGCGACGTTCGACAATGACAGTGAAGACCACAATCTGGTCTACAACGTCACGTCACAGCTCAGCACCAACACGCGTCTTCGGTTCGCCGGTGGCAATATTCGCGGGTACGGCGGTGTCGGGACGACCAACTGCCCACCATCGAGCCGAACGGCACGAGCAACTCGAATCCTACGCTGTTCCCGAACCCGCTCCACACGAACACCACCAACGACACATACGGTGGTGAGCTCGCGTGGGTCGTGTCTCCGAAGTTCTTCGTGAACACTGCCATTGGGTACTTTGGGACGGATTCGTTCCAGGTCACCGATACGGTGTTTTCGTCCGAGCTTCGTCATTCATTCGGGGCCTCCAATACCTGCACGGGTGCGGCAGGATCGAGCAGCTGTCCGTTCCCGGAAATCCCGGCCTCGCTGCAGCAGCTCAATGGGTACACGGACCTTCCGGCCAGCACGCGTAACGTGCGTGACAAGTACGGGCGGTTCACCGTCAATCTCGACGGCACTTACTACGCGAACTTCGCGGGTAGCCACACCTTCAAGGCCGGCGTGCAGTGGGAGCGTCTGAGCAACGACGTCCTGCAGGGTGCCCAGGCACCGACCGTCACGCTGAACTGGAACGCCAACCGGATTACGCTGGACGATCCGCCACGACAGGTACGTGGGGCGTACGGCTACTACACAGTCGCGCGCAGTTACACCGAAGGCAAGATCCACTCGAACAACATCGGCTTCTTCATCCAGGACTCCTGGACGCTGAACAATCGATTGACGCTGAATCTCGGGCTTCGCACGGACGGGGAAACCATCCCCTCCTATCGTCCCGAGAACCCTAGCCTGGAGTTCGGTCTGTCCGAGAAGCTCGCGCCGCGCGTCGGCTTCGCGTACGACATCCAGGGCAACGGGCAGTGGAAGGCATACGGAAGCTGGGGGATGTTCTACGACATCAGCAAGCTCGAGATGCCGCGAGGCGCCTGGGGCGCCGACCGCTGGATCGACTACCACTACACGCTCGACTCCTTCAACTGGCCGGCCATCAACTGTGAGGGTCCCCAGGGATCGGGTTGCCCGGGAACGTTCATCGAGCAGGCCGATCGCCGGCACGTGTCGAACGATCCGAACGACAACCTGATCGATCCGGATCTCAAGCCGATCCGGACGCAGGAGTTCACCCTCGGGATGGATCACGAGCTGACGTCGACCATGTCGGTTGGCGTGCGCTACGCCCACAAGTGGCTGGACAAGACGATTGAAGACGTCGGGATTCAGGTTGCCGGCGTCGGCGAAGTTTTCATGATCGCCAACCCCGGCTTCGGTATTGCCGAGTACACGCTCGCGGCGACGTGCCCGACGTGTCCCGCGCAGCCGCCAGCCAAACGCGACTACGACGCCGTCGAATTCCGTTTGCGCAAGCGGCTGTCGAACCGCTGGTCGATGAATACCAGCTACACCTACAGCAACCTGCGGGGCAACTACTCAGGTCTGACCAGCTCCGACGAAAACGGTCGTAACAGCCCGAGCGTCAATCGGTTCTTCGATGGTCTGTACATGTCGTTCGACTCGCATGGCAACCCCATCGACGGCAGGCTGCAGACGGATCGGCCCCACTACTTCAAGTTCCAGGGTACCTACGACATGCCCTGGGGCACGATGGTTGGTTTCGAATACCGTGCGGCGAGCGGCACGTTTCAGCAGAGCGTCATTAACTACAAGAGCGTGCCAATCTTCGACGAGGCGCGAGGCGATCTCGGCCGTTCCCCGATCTATACGCAGACCGATTTGCTCTTCCAGCACGACGTCCCGCTCCCGGGACGTACGCGGATGAACGTCGGTCTGAACGTCCTCAACCTGTTCGACCAGGACACGGTGACGCGACTGTTCCAGACGCGTTACCGTGACCAGATCGCAGGCATCAATGACGCCCAGTTCTTCGAGGGCTTCGACCATGCCGCGCTCGCCGTCAGCCGTGGGCTCAGGCCCGATGCGCGGTACTCCCAGGCCGACCAGTACCTCGGCGCCCGCACGATTCGCGTGCAGGCGACGTTGCGCTTCTAGTCGAGTCCAGGGTTTAAGTGGGGGCGGAGCCGATTAGCTCCGCCCCTTTTTTTGTCCAACCAATCGCCGCGCGGACGGCCTCGCGCCAAGCTGGACTCGCCGCGCCGCCTCCGGTCGCTCCGCCTCCACATGACGCGGCTTGGCTCATCGCCACTGCTGCAATAGCCGCTTACTCGAACGCTCGCGTGCGTGATCGCGCTGGTTGTGTTCGCAGTGTCCGCGGCGCTGAACAGGGCTGTGGCACCGCGATTTGCGCGTCCCGTCATTGTGCTGGCCGCCGCTGCGGTCGCTGTGTGGGATAACCCTCGCTCGCAACCGCGAATACCAGTCCGGAGAGCGGATCTGGTACGACACGGTGCAGAAGCGTCCGGCGAACGCCCGCGCGCGGGCGAACTACGCGACGATCCTCCTTGCTGAGGGGCGGATCGCAGAGGCCGAGCAACACCTGCGTCAGGCGGTGGCGGCTGACCCGCGGCGGGCAGAAGCGCAACTCGGCCTCGGCGTTGCGCTCGCGGCACAGCGGCGGTTCGACGAAGGCCTGCCGCATCTGCGCACGGCGTTCGAGCTGGCGCCAGACAACGCGGAAGTGAACCGGAATCTCGGCGAGGCGTACGCGGCGCAAGGTTCGTTGGCCGAGGCCGTGCGTCACTATGATGCCGCGCTTCGCGTTCGGCCGGACGATGTGATGCTGCTCAATCGGGTGGGGTGGATCCTGGCGACGAGTACCGCGGATGGCCTGCGTGACGGGAGCAGGGCACGGGGACTTGCCGAGCATGCGGCTCGGATCACGCAGGGGATGGACCCCGAATCGCTCGATACCCTGGCGGCGGCGCAAGCTGAAACCGGGCAGTTTGACGCGGCAGTCGAGACGATGCGCCGCGCCCTGGACCGTGCCCGGATTGTTCGATCTGAAATGGTTCCGGAGTTCGAGCAACGCCTCGATATGTATCGGCGGCGACAGCCGTTTCGGCAATGACGGGAGGCGGATTTAGGAGTGACGGGACGCGGATTCACGACATGACGGGACGCGGATTCGCGAATGACGGGACGCGGATTCGCGCGGGTCAGGTGGCCAGACCACACGCGCTCCCGCCGATGCCGCCGCGCAGAGCGCGGCGAGCGATCGACCGGCACCCCGCGGGCACAAGCCGATCCACCATTCGCCCGTGGCTTGTGCCCGCGGGGTGCCGGTCGATCGCACGGCCCGGCCGTCGGCCGGGCCGGCATCGGCTTCTCCGGCGCGTGTACCGGCTCCCAGGGTTCCGCGACTCATCAGCTGGCACTGGCGCTGAAGTCGCAACGGGTCGCCGCCGAATCGCCAATCCGCGAGAATCCGCGTTAATTCGCGTCCCGTGAACACAACGTTTTACAGCCATAATATAGAGACCACCTTGACCCGTCGGCTCATTCCTGTCGTCTTGATCGGCGTTATCGCCGGATCCGCGGCGTGTCGCTCGGCAAACGTGCAATCGGGGCCGCCGATTATCCAGCCGGGCGCGCCGGGCGAGGCGAGCAAGGTCATCAGCGCCGAGAAGGCCGTCGATCTGTCGCAGGTCCAGCATACCGAGGCGGACGTGCAGTTCATGCAGGGCATGATCGGCCACCACTCGCAAGCGCTCGAGATGACCGAGCTGCTGTCGACGCGGACCAACAGCGACGACATGCGGAAGCTGGCCGCCAGGATCGATGCCTCTCAGGCGGACGAGATCAGGATGATGCAGGAGTGGCTCAAGCGCCGTGGACAGCCGCTTCCCGATCCGCATGCGCATCATCACGGCGGCAAGCTGATGCCGGGGATGCTCACGGCAGAGGAAATGGGTCGCCTGGCGGCGGCCAGGGGCCCGGAGTTCGATCGGCTGTTTCTCGAGCTGATGATCAAACATCACGAGGGGGCGCTCGTGATGGTCAAGGAGCTCTTCGCGACCGCCGGAGCCGGCCAGGAATCGGAGATATTCGCGTTCGCGTCGGACGTGGATTCGGATCAGCGGATGGAAATCGATCGAATGAGCAGTATGCTCGTCAAGTCCAAGGAGTTTGAGCCATGAGATCCGTTGTCGCCAAAGGGCTGTTGTTCGCGGTATTGCTGGCGTCCGCCGTCATCGTCGCCGACGCGCAGCACGCCACGAACGGAAACCACAACGGGAGCGATCCGCGGAGCGATCCGCGCGTCGGGCTGAAACCGGGCTTGAAGGATGCCGGTCAGGCGGCCCGGAACATGGAGCTGATCGCCAACTTTCCGAAGCCGGAAGGGTTCTTCGATCCCAAAGAGCCGGCGGGGGTTCCGTCAGGCCCTGAAGAGGAGCCGAAGGACCCGAAGGTTCCGGAGAAGGAACCCGAAGAGCCGAAGCCAGGGACTCCTGAAGCGCGGCGCGCGGCGGGGCTGAACTTCGCCAACTCCGACCTCGCGTTCTCAGGAAACCACCTGTTCGTCGGGAACTTCAACGGATTCAACATCTACGACATCAAGAACCCGAAGAAGCTCAAGCTGGTGACGTCCGTCGTCTGCCCGGGCGGACAAGGGGATCTCTCGGTGCACGGCAACATCCTGGTGATGTCGGTCGAACAGACTCGCGGCCGGGTCGACTGCGGGACGCAGGGCGTCGAGGCTCCTGTCAGTCCGGATCGCTTCCGCGGCGTGCGTGTGTTCGACATCAGCGATATCAAGAAGCCCCGACAGGTGGCGGCGGTTCAAACGTGCCGCGGATCGCACACGCACACGCTGGTCACCAATCCGAAAGACACCGAGAACATCTACGTCTACGGGTCGGGAACCGGATCGGTCCGCGCGGCTGACGAGCTCAACGGTTGCTCGAAGGCGGATCCGAAGGAAGACACCAACACCGCGCTTTTCAGCATCGACGTGATTCAGATCCCCATCGCCGCCCCGGAGAAGGCCAAGATCGTCAATCGCCCGCGCATCTTCGCCGATCCGAAGACTGGCGACATCGCCGGTCTGTGGCGAGGTGGCGACCATGGCCCCGGAACCCAGAAGACCTCGGAGACCAACCGGTGCCACGACATCACGGTCTTCCCGGCGCTCGGTCTTGCCGCCGGCGCCTGCTCGGGCAACGGGATCCTGCTGGACATTTCGGATCCGGTGAACCCGGTCCGCCTGGATCAGGTCGAAGACAAGAGCTTTGCGTTCTGGCACTCGGCTACGTTCAACAACGACGGGACGAAGGTGATCTTCACTGACGAGTGGGGCGGGGGCACGCGCCCGCGCTGCCGCTCGACGGATCAGGCCAACTGGGGCGCAAACGCCATCTTCGACATCGTCGACAAGAAGCTGCGCTTCGCGAGCTATTACAAGCTTCCTGCCCCGCAGACCGACACCGAAAACTGTGTCGCCCACAACGGCTCGCTGATTCCGGTGCCGGGCCGCGACATCATGGTGCAGGGCTGGTATCAGGGCGGTGTGTCGGTCTTCGATTTCACCGATTCCACGAAGCCGGTCGAGATCGCGTTCTTCGACCGCGGTCCGATCAGTGCCACCGACCTGATCACCGGCGGTCACTGGTCGACCTATTGGTACAACGGCAACATCTATGGCACCGAGATCGCCCGTGGGGTCGACGTGCTGCGGCTGAAGCCGAGCGAGTATTTGACCGAGAACGAGCTGGCCGCCGCGACCGAGCTTCAGGAGAAGGTGTTCAACGCGCAGGACCAGCCAATGGTCGAGTGGCCGGCGAGCTCCGCCGTTGCCCGTGCGTATCTCGATCAGCTGACACGCAACAAGGCCATCCAGCCGGACCGCGCAGAGGCAGTCAAGACAGCGATCGAGCAGGCCGACAAACGTAAGAAAGAGGCTGGCGCGCAGCTCGAGACCGTCGCAGGTCAGCTCGAAAGCGATGCCGGCTCAGCCACCGGGTCTGACGCCGCGCGCTTGAAGGCGCTCGCGTCGACCCTGAAGGGACGCGCTACGGCGCTGCGGTAGAGGAGAGGTCCGCGCGTCAGCGCGGCCGCCGGAGCGGAGCGAGGGGCATCGGGGTCCCCGCGAGCGACGGCGATGGGGGGCCGGCGGGGCGAAGCCCCCCGGATTAAGAATGGATATCGATGACGCCTGCGCTCACATTGCTGCGCTAGCGGCTGTGACGCAGGCGAAACGCCATCAGTGCGAAGAGTGCGTGAAGATCGGCGCCCGCTGGGTGCATCTGCGGACGTGTCAGACCTGCGGCACGACGCTCTGCTGCGACAGCTCGCCCAACCGTCACGCCACGAAGCACGCCAAAGCAACGAGTCACCCGGTTATCGCATCCGCGGAACCGGGTGAACGCTGGCTGTTCTGTTATCCGGACAACGCGTTCGTCGAATACTGACCGAGTTATTCGCTCGCGCTCTCGACCTTGACGAGTTGCGGTTTCCTCACCCCCGGCCTGGTGATCATCTGGTCAGCCGTTGGCCGCTTCGATGGCTGATACGGCGGGATTTCCACCGCCTTGCCGGTTTCCGCAGACTCGTAGAGGGCCAGCACGATGCGCACATCCTGAAGACCCTCCTCGCCTGAAGGCTCGGGCGTCCTGTTCTTGAGGATGCAGTCCGAGAAATAGAGCAGCTGCGGCGCGAATTGATCGCGCTTGCCGATCCGCTTGCGCGTCGTCTTCCCGTTCACGGTCAGCTCGTACGCGAGCCCTTCGGCGTACTCGTAAGCCGGATCGACGTGCAGCTGTCCTTTGGTCCCGACGATCCGGTAGGAGGCAATGTCGGCGGCATTGAAGCTGGTGATGAAGGCGGCGACGCGTTCGCCATCAAAACGGAGGAGCGCTCCGGTCGATTCGTCGATCTCTTTCAGCTTCGCGGGTCCGCTGTTGACGGAGATCGCCATGACCTCCTTCGGTTCGGCGCGGAAGAGATAACGGGCGGCGTTGATGCAGTAGACGCCGATGTCGTAGAGCGTGCCGCCACCCATGTCCTTGCGCATGCGAATGTCGCCCGCCTTGACGGTCATCGAGAACGACGAGTTGAAGAACTTGGGCTCGCCGATTTTTCCGCGGCGGACGAGCTCCACGGCTTTCAGGTTGACCTCCTCGAAGTGCAGCCGATACGCAATCATGAGCTTGACGCGTTCCCTGTCGCACGCCTCGATCATCGCCTCGCACTCGTCGACGGTGACAGCCATCGGCTTTTCGCAAAGGACATGCACGCCAGCCGCGGCGGCGCGAATCGTGTACTCGGCGTGCATCGAATTGGGAAGCGCGATATACACCGCGTCGACCTGCTCGAGGCATTGCTCGTAGTCCTCGTACGCATATGTGTTCCGTACGCCGTACTTCTTCGCCACAGCTTTCAGCTTCCTGGGGTCATCGCTCACGAGCGCGGCGAGGCGCGAGTTGCGTCGGGCATGCGCAAAGGCCGGCAGCACCGCCACCTGAGCGATATGCCCCAGCCCGACCACTGCGTAGCGAATCGCGTTGGACCGCGCAGAGGGCATGTCGCTACCGCTTCTTCCGCGTCGATGTGGACTTGCGAGCTCTCTTCCGAGAAGACGATTTGCGCGGCGGAACCTTCGCACCCTTCTCACGCGCTTCGCTGAGGCCGATCGCAATCGCCTGCTTGCGGCTGGTGACCCTGCGTCCCGACCCGCTCTTGAGCGTGCCTTTCTTCTTCCGGCGCATCGCCGACTTCACTCTCTTCTGCGCAGACTTCCCATACTTCGCCATGTGCTGACCTCCGGCCGAATCATTTGCAAGCCACGTGCTGGAGCCAGTCTCAGAGCTCGGCTGAAGGTGTCGTGGCAGTTGGTGTGCATCGAATCGGATGGTCGTCGGGGCTCGGGGCTCGGGGGCTCGGGACTCGGGGTTCGACATGCCCGCCGGAGCCTTGGCCAATACGTGTGCTCGGGATTTGGCCAAACTTTCCGATTCAACTTCGTTGGACAGCGCTGAACCAGCACGGTCCGCCCGACTGTTGACTCCCGAGCCGAGCCGGAGCTCCCGAGCCCCGAGCCCCGAGTCCCGAGCCCCGAGTCCCGAAAGAAAGGAGGCCCCATGCCGGAGAAACGAACAGTGGAGCGGGCGAGAAAGGCGAAACGAGAAGGGAAAGCGCCGACCACTCAGGCGGGTGAGTTCGTTCGCGAGGAGATCGAACACGTTCGCGAGGGGAAGCACGGAGCACGCTCGGCGAAACAGGCGATCGCCATCGGATTGTCGAAAGCCCGACGAGCTGGCGTCAAGCTTCCGCCGCCGAAGAAAGGCCGGACATCGGCGCGGACGCGGAAGAGTGCTCAGAGAGCGTACCGAGCGGGGCAGAGCGGCAGCCGCCGAAAGCCGTCGGCTAAGCGGTCGCGCGCGACGCTACGCGCGTTGAAGCGGGAGCCACGAAGCACCGTTTCCCGCAAGGCGCTCGCCAGGCAGGCGCGGAGGTCGTACCGCCGACCGCAGTCGTCACGCCGCCGAAAGCGCGCCTCCGCCTGAGGCTGCTCGTGGCGTCCGGCTTCAGCCGGACCTCGGAGAGCCGCTACCCGACGTGAATCCGCGGCCGCTTCTTCGGATCTGGCTCGGCCTGCCTGAGGACTTCGCGTGTGACCGGTGCGGTGTCGCCCTCGCCGAAGGCGAGAAACTTGAGCAGGTAGGCGATCGGGTTTCCTTCGGTCCAGCCGAAGTACGCGTGCGGGATCTGCTGCGTCTGATCGCGTATGAACAGCAGTAATGCGGCGATGCCATTCGGAATGGCCGGGCTCGCGCACTTCAGCACGTGGTGGCCACCGACATCGACACCCTGAACGGTCAGCACGTCGCTGAAGTCCGACGCGTCCCGCGGGCGCACCTCGACGAACAGCACGCGATCGCGCGGTGGCAGGTGATGTGACTCTCGTGCTTCCTTGAGCTTGTGCTCGTACTCGTCGGCCATTCCCGTGTCCGGCCGGTTCGCGATGATCCTGACCGGAGCGGTCCTTGCCTCGCGAATGAACTGTTGGGCGAGGGCGTCTGGCTCGACGCCATGAATCCGCAGCTCCGTCGACCGCAGTACCCGCGAGATCAGCGACGTCACGATGATCGTGACGATGAACCACGACGCGATCTTCACGCCGTCCGGCCGTTCGATGATGTTCGCGATCGTCGTGTAGATGAAGACCATCGTGACGGCGACGAAGTATGGCGTGCGGCGGCTGCCTTCACGTCGCAGCGTCAGGGTCACCGCCACCGCCGCTGACGTGATCAGCACGAGCACGCCCGTGGCATACGCCCCACCCTGCGCTTCGACGTTGGCGTCGAAGAGAATCGTGATGAGAAACGTGATCCCAGTGAACAGGACGACCAGCGGGCGGCTCGCTCGCGTCCATTCCGGAGCCATGCCGTATCGGGGCAGGTAGCGCGGCACCAGGTTCAGCAGCCCCGCCATCGCAGAGGCACCGGCAAACCACAGAATCGCGATCGTGCTGACGTCGTAGATCGTGCCGAAGACTTCACCGAGATGCTCGTGCGCGATATACGCCAGGGCGCGGCCAGAGGCCTGGCCGTTCGGCTGAAACGCCTCGGGCGGGATGAGAAACGTGCTGACCAGCGAGCTGCCGACGAGCAGCACGCTCATCGTGAACGCCGCGGTTTGGAGCAGCTTGCGGGTGTTGTGGATCCGGCCCGCCGGTCTGTCGGAATCGTCCCGCGGATCGCCTTCGACGAGCGGCATCACCGCCACGCCTGTTTCGAACCCCGACAAGCCGAGTGCGAGCTTTGGAAAGACGAGCAGTGCGACAGCCACCATCATGAACGGACTGCCGTGACGCGCCATGACCATGTTGGTCCAGCGCGGGAAATAGTCCGGGTGGATCAGGATCTGCACCAGTCCCCAACCGATGACGATCACGTTCAGGAACAGATAGACCGCGACGATGCCCACGGCCAGGCCGATGGCTTCCCTGAAACCCTTGAGAAAGATCGCGCCGAGGGCGGTGAGGAGGACGAGCGTGACAGCCACCGGATGATCGAGTGCCGGCGGGACGAACGGGTTGTGGA
This sequence comes from uncultured Acidobacteriota bacterium, assembly GCA_963784195.1. GTDB lineage: Bacteria > Acidobacteriota > Vicinamibacteria > Vicinamibacterales > 2-12-FULL-66-21 > CAVQAH01. The sequence continues at coordinate 154,843 of CAWARA010000022.1, forward strand.
TGATGTGCTCTGTGGCGTCCGCCGCCGACAGCGTGATGGTGATCACGAAGTCGGTTGCGGCGAAGCCGAGCAGCACCAGGACGAACGCCTTGCCCTTCCATCTCGGCAGCAGATCCTCGAGCATCGCGATGCTGCCTTGACCGTTCGGGCTGGCCGCGGCGACGCGGCTGTAGACAGGCAGCGCTCCAGCCAGCGTGAGGGTCACGAGGAACAATGTCGCGATTGGCGACAGCAGGCCGGCGGCGAGAAACGCAATGCCTGGCTGATAGCCGAGCGTGGAGAAATAATCCACGCCCGTGAGGCACATGACCTTCCACCACGGCGACTGGTGCGCCCGAGCGACGTGCGGCCCGACGGGCGGCTGCACGCCCTCGAAAAACCAGTGGCTGAAGCGATGGTTGCGTTCCGGTCGCCGTCGACTGGGAGACGATCATCGAGGATCGCCCTGGCCTGAGCCGGTCGAAGGCTCTCCTTCATACCAGTAGGCGAACGCCAGGACCGCCAGCGCGGCGAGCACGGCGTCCACCTGCCACGGCAGCCACGCCATCACCCGCAGGAGCGCGTACCGCGACGGCCAGGACGAGGATGAGGCCGGCAAGGCGCAGGGCGCGGATGAAGCGTGGTGTCGCGCTGCGCATCAGAACTGTCCTCCTTTGGGCGCCGCTGCGGGGCCTTGCGGTGCCGTGGCGCTGAAGGTGCCGGTGATGGGCACGCCCATCGGGCCGGCAGGAATGTAGACGACCGTGTGATTCGGCGAGTTGACCATCAGCTTCTGCGCCTCGATGGCTTCATGCTGGATGTACATCGGGCTGAGCTGGCCGCGGATGATCGCCATCGCGTTGGCAATGCCCTGCGCCTGGACTTCCCGCTTCGTACGTTCCTTCCGTTCGATTTCGATCTCGGTGTCCATGCGCTGCAGCTCCTGCGTCGCTGCCAGCTTCCGCGACACGGCATTGGCGACTTCTTCCGGATACTGCACGTTGCCGACCACCACACTTCCGATGATGAACGGGCTCTCGGCCGCGTAGCGGCGAATACGCTCGAGCACGGCATCGCCAATGGGGATCAGCGCTTCCTTCACGTCCAGGCCGTTGCGCCGCTGCACTTCGTCACGGGCGTAGGTCTTCAGCGGCTCGCGGACGAAGTTCGCATAGGCGACCTTCACGATCGCGTCAGGCTCGCGCTCCTGCCCATGCGCGGCAACCGTCGTGCTGAAGCGTTCCATGAAGAGCGGGATCTTCGTATCGTCGACCCTCCACACGGTGTGCACGCGGAAGCTGATCTTCAGGTTGTCGCGGCTCAGCACCGCGTCGTCTTTCGTGAAGTCCTCGGTGTAGGTGTACGGCGTCACGCTGACGTTGGTCACCTCGAGCAGCCAGGTTCGTCCTGGCGAGGTCGGCCCGCGCTGAGTGCCGTAGAACCGGGATTGGCCGAACACGGCGCCCTTGGTGAGGTAGCCGATGTATCCCGCAGGCGTGAACGGGTTCCGCGCGCCGGCGTACCAAATCATTCCGGCGAACGGAACGATGAGGATCAGCGCCATCAGTCCCCCGCGAGCGGCGAACCGTCGCTGATCCGGCTCGACGATCAGATTCAATGTGTCACGCATGACGAACTCTCCTCATGTGTCGCCGCACGTCCGGCTGGACGAGCACGACCGCGCCGCCGCGGCGACAGAAAACAGACCAGGGTGATGCCGCGGCTACGGTCGAGGGAGAGCTCGTGGCCTGCGTGTGGTCTTGGTGAGAGAGTTTCGAACGTACGAGGGCAGAGCCTGGCGGGTGTTGCTTCGCACGAGACACTCCAATCTGCCGGCGGGGTTAGCTGACGGGCTCGAGGTTGGAGTCCTCTACCGGAGGGTCATCCGGATACGCCCCTTGGCGCGGGTATCGCGCCGCTGGGTCCCCCACGGCGCTTTCGCGCCTTAGGCGTACCAACCAACCTACGCCTGTGCAGCCCGGACGTCAAGTCGCGCCTGCTCCGGTTTGGATCCAAATATCGACGACCCTCTCTGATGGTCGTGCTGGTGGTCGCAGCCACCTCGCGAGTCTGGATCGCAGTCGTCAGGTCGAGGCGTGGTGAGCTGACTGTGACATCGGGCCTATAATCGAGGCGATGCAGTTGACCGCGATGGAACCGTCGCCAGGCGCTTCGGGCGTCATCAACTGCGCGGCATACGCGGCGGGTGTCCGTGTAGCCGATCTCCCGGTTGAGGATATCGAGCAGGCGCTCACACGAAAGGACCAGTTCGTGTGGCTGGGCCTCTACGAGCCAGACGAGGCACTCCTCCGCCAGGTCCAGCGTCAGTTTCACCTGCACGATCTCGCCATCGAGGATGCCTACAACGCACACCAGCGGCCGAAGCTCGAAGTCTACGAAGGGTCGGTGTTCGTCGTGCTCAGAACGGCGCAGCGGCACGGAACGCCGCCGCAGATCGAGTTCGGCGAGACGCACGTCTTCGTAGGCCCGAACTACGTCGTCACCGTCCGCCACGGCTCGCTGCGATCCCATGCAGGCCTTCGCGCGCGCTGCGAATGCACGCCCCAGCTGCTCGCCAAGGGACCCGCGTATGTGTTGTATGCGCTGATGGACTTCGTCACCGACCAGTACTTGCCCATCGTGTCTTCATTGGAAGACGAGGTCGAAGACCTCGAAGAGGTCATCCTGGGCGACGAACGCAGCGCCGGCGCGACCGCGCAAATCTATCGGTTGAAGCGCGATCTGCTGTCGCTGCGCCGCGCGATATCGCCGCTCGTCGAGGTCTGCAACCGGTTGATGCGTTTCGAGCTGCCCAACATTCCCGACGACACCAGGCCGTACTTCCGCGACGTCTACGATCACGTCATCCGCATGAACGAGACGATCGACGTTCAACGCGAGCTGCTGACCACCGCGCTCGAAGCCCACCTGTCGCTCATGTCAGTCGCTCAGAACGATCACATGAAGCGGTTGGCCGCGTGGGCCGCGATGATTGCCGTTCCAACGATGATCGCCGGCATCTACGGAATGAACTTCGCGAACATGCCGGAGCTGGCGTGGAAGTATGGCTACTACGTCTCGCTGATCTCGATGGGGCTCGCCTGCGGCGGACTGTACGTGGGGTTCAAACGTTCGGGCTGGCTCTAGACGGCTCGTGACGCTGTCTACTCCCAACTCCCAACGTATTTGATTGGCGCGTCGGCTCGTTGATCGCTGCTCGCCAACCTCTTCTTCTTGATCTCCTGAGCTCCTGTGACAGCGCAGGCCGGCTTTGATAGAGTAGGGGTTGGTCTTCGACGATGGTCCTGCGCCGGCAGATGCGAACGTGGATCGTGGCCTGGCTTCTGTTCCAGTGCACATCTGTGTCGGCGCTCGCGCTGAAGGCCTGCTGTTGCCAGCCGGAGCAAGCCCGCACGGAACATTGCCAGAAGCAAACCCCCGCAAATTACTGTCCCATGCGCTCGGCCGACGGCTCGCCGTGCCCCATGCACCAGCAAAGCGAGCCCGAATGCGTCATGACAGGAACGTGCAGCGGGCCGATGGCTGCCGTCGGGGTCCTCTTTGCCACCTGGGGCATCCCGGTCGAGTCCTTTTCCCTTCTTCCTGACCCGTTGATCCGTTCAGCCGCCGACTTGGCCGTTCACGCGCCAATCGATGGCTGGCCGCCAGCCGACACTCCACCTCCCCGGGCCTGAACGCCTCTTTCCTTCGTTCAAAGGCTGAGATTCGCGCGCCGTTCATGCGCGCGCAATACCCGGTGAGGTGTTTCGATGTTACGTGGATTCAGCCTGCCGCTGGCAGGCTTCGCATTGTTCCTTCTGTCAAGTAGTGCTGTCTTCGCTCAGCAGGCCATCACCACCGCCAGCGTGTCCGGACGCGTCAGCGACCCCAGCGGCGCGGCAATCGCCGGTGCGACGGTGACGATGTTGAACCTCGAGCGAAACCAGCGCCAGGAAGCGTCGACGTCGAGCAGCGGCGTCTATCGGTTCATTTCGCTTTCTGTTGGTCCCTACGAGCTCTCCATTGTCGCCAATGGCTTTGCGCCGAAGACCGTTCCATTGACCTTGAGCGTGGGCGAAGCGCGCGATGTGTCGGTCGCGCTGGCCGTCGCCGGGGTGGACGAGCAGGTCGACGTCGCGTCCAGTCCAACGGTGCTGGAAGTGCGCAGAACTCAACTGGCCGATCTCGTCTCTCCCCGCGAGATCGACGAACTGCCGCTGAACGGTCGCAACTATCTCGATCTGGCGCTCCTGGCGCCTGGCGTTTCGCGCACGATTCAGCGAAATACCGAGCGTTTCGCCGAGACGTCCGCGGTGCCTGGGACAGGCATCTCCGTGGCCGGCCAGCGCAATTTGAACAACACGTTCATCGTCGACGGCGTTTCTGCCAACGACGATGCGGCGGGATTGGCCGGGACGTACTTTGCAGAAGACGTCATCCGGGAATTCCAGGTGGTCACGTCGGGGGGTATCGCGGAGTTTGGCCGCGCATCGGCCGGCATCGTCAACGTCGTCACGCGTTCTGGCAGCAACATTCCGCACGGTCGCGCGTACGGGTTCTTCCGCGACGATCTGCTCGATGCGCGGAATCCGCTTGCGACACGCGAAGATCCGTTGAGCCAGGCGCAATTCGGCCTGACGTTCTCCGGCCCTCTGACTCGGGACCGCACGTTCTGGTTCACTAATTTCGAGCGAACGCAGTCCGACAAGACGGGCATCATCACGATCACGGATACGAACGTCGCCGCCATCAACAACGTGCTCGACACGGTCGGGTACAGGGGACCGAGCATAGGCGCTGGCGAATTCCAGACCGGGTACGACACGAACAACCTCTTCGGCCGTGTCGATCACTCGTTGTCGACCGCCAATCGTCTGGCCGTGCGCTACAGCCTGTACGACGTCTCGAGCGAGAACGCTCGCAGCGTCGGTGGCCTGAACGCCGTCAGCCGCGGCACGGCACTCGACAACCGGGATCAGACGGTCGCGGTCAACTGGTTGACGACCACTGCCAGCGCTTCCGTCAACGAGTTCCGCGCCCAGGCGACGCGCAGCCGGCTTGCGGCGCCGCCGAACGACGTCATCGGGCCGGCCGTCACCATCTCGGGGGTTGCAAGTTTCGGCACCTCCACCACGTCGCCGACCGGACGTGACCTCGACGTCTACGAGATCGCCGACAGCTACACGATGCAGCGCGGGAACCATCTGCTGAAGACGGGTGGCACGTTCCTCTACGAGCGGTTGAACATCGAATTCCCCGGCGCGTTGCAGGGTATCTACGCATTCTCGTCGCTCGCGAATTTCCAGGCAGGCCGGTACACGAACTACCAGCAGGCATTCGGCGAGGTATCACAGTTCCAGACGAACCCGAATCTCGGCGTCTTCGTCCAGGACGAATGGCGGCCGCGTGGTGACCTGACGATCAACGCCGGCCTTCGCTACGACCTTCAATGGATCGACGATCTCGTCGAGACCGACACGAACAACGTGTCGCCGCGTCTCGGTATCGCGTTCGCCCCCGGCGGCGGCCGGACGATCATTCGCGGCTCGGCCGGCTTGTACTTCGACCGTATCCCGCTGCGCGCGGTCTCGAATGCGCTTCAGCGGGACGGCGTGAAATACAGCACGGCGCTCCTGTTGCCTGGGCAGGCCGGTGCACCGGCATTCCCCAACGTTCTCGATCGATTCCCGGCGAGCCTGCTGACCAACATCACGACGATCGATCCCAATATTCAGGGCGGGCTCGGGCGGCAGGTGAGCCTGCAGATCGAGCGTCAGCTCGGCGCGCGCCTGTCGGCGAGCGCGGGATATCTCCACCTGACCGGCCGCCGGATCATCATGTCGAGGAACCTGAACGTGCCGACGTTGACGGCGGCGCAGGCCGCCGCGATTGGCGATCCGAATCTTGGCCGTCCCGATCCGCGCTTTGGCAATAACGGTCAGTTCCAGAGCATCGGCCAGTCGCAGTACGACGGCATGACTCTGGCGCTCAACGGCCAGCAAGGGCCGTGGGGCACGCTCAGGCTGTCGTACACGTTCTCGAAGGCGCTCGACGACGCGGGTAATGCGTTTTTCAGCACGCCGCAGGACAACTTCAACGTGCATGACGACTGGGGCCGGTCGGATAACGATCAACGCCATCGGGTGGTCTTGAGCGGGACGGCGCCAGCGATCAAAGGCGTGCAGTTCGCGTATCTGTTCAGCTATGCGTCAGCGCCGCCGTTCAACGTCCAGACCGGCAACGATCGAAACAACGATACGAACGCAAACGATCGGCCGGCCGGCGTCGGCCGGAACACGGGCGAGGGTTTCGATTCGGCAACGCTCGACCTGCGGGTCAGCCGGGCTTTCACGATTCGCGGTCCGCATCGTCTCGAAGTGATCGTGGACGCGTTCAACGTGCTGAACCGATCGAACTTTCTGATCCCGAACAACACGTTCGGACCAGGGACGACGCCGTTGCCGTCGTTTGGCCAACCAACGGCTGCGGCGGATCCACGTCAGTTTCAGATTGGGGTTCGCTGGTCGTTCTGAGTCGTTCCGGAGGTTACCTGACCAGCAGGCGGCGATAGCCGCCGGCAACGAGGGCCGCGATGTCCGCAAGAATCCTCGGCAGCTTCAGTCCGCCGGGGTAGACGAGATATCGCGGCTCCCACACCGGATCGAACTTCTCCTTGTAGGCGCGAAGACCCTGGAAGTTGTAGAGCGATCCGCCGTGATCGTACAGGAACGCTCCCAGCCGGTTCCAGAACGGTGCCACCGGCGACTGTTCGAAGCCTGATAGCGGCGCCATCCCGAGCGAGAATCGTTGATAGCCTTCGTTGCGCGCCCACAGCATCACGTGCACGAACAGCGATTCCATCACTTCGCGAGGCGCATCGTGCGCGTAGCGCATCAGATCGAGCGACAGCTCCACCTTGCCTGGACCGGGCCACAGACTGGCGAAGGCCACGATGTTCCCGCCGCGTTCGACCACGGCTACTGGAAAGTGCGCCAGATAGTCAGCGTCGAAGAATCCCAGTGAGAATCCTTTTTCGGCTGCCGATTTCGAGGCCAGCCAGTCATTCGAAACCGACGCGAGCCGATTCATGATTCCCGTCACGTCGCCGGGATCGACAACCCGAAACGTGGCGCCCTGTTTCTCGAGGCGCTTCACCGCCTGACGGTAGCGGGCGCCCTTTGGGCTCTCCAGCACGAGCTGACTGAGATCCACTGCACCGCACTCGCCGAGCTTGACGAACGTCAATCCAAAATCGGCGTAGCGATAGAGTTGCTCCTTCGGGACCTCGTAGAAGACCGGCACTCCGCCGAAGTCGTCGCAGCGTGCGATGAACGAGCGGATCAATGACCCGAGCCGCTCGGGTGGACCGACCGGCGCCAACGCCGCCCACGTGCGACCCTGAACTCCGTACATGACGAACGCACGTTCTTCGTCATCGAAGAGGATGCCTTTGTCGCGCAGGTAGACCAGGAACGCCGAAGGTGACTCCTGCCGCGCGATGATCTCTGCGGCCTTCGCGAGTTGCGCGTCCGTTGGGACCTCGAGCTCGTGCGGTGCGTGACGGAAAAGACGCGTGAGCGTCAGCAGCACGAGGCCGATCGCCACGCCGACCGTGGCGCGCAGGAAACGCGACGCATCGCCGTGCAGCTCGAATTCCCACCAGAGCTGACTCGAATACTCCACGTGTTTGTAGGCAAACAGACCAAGCCAGATTGAAGCCGCGATGGACGCGCCGACGGCGGCCAGCCACCCAGCCGAGAACCGCGTTTCGAAGAGTGCCGCCCGCCGGTTGAAGGCCGGCCGCGAGTATCCGAGCAGCAACAAGACGACCACGAGTATGGTGGCCGCTTCGTAGTCAGCGCCTTTCAGCAGCGATGTCACGATGCCGGCAGAGAGGGCGATGGCGGTGAAGAAGTAAGCCGCGTCGAGGCGACGAGCGAGTCCCTGCGAGAGCAGCAGCAACGCAACGCCGACGAGGCTGCCAAGAAAATGCGAGGTCTCGATGACCCCGAAGCGGCAGGATCTTGTCGAGCAGGGCCAGACGTTCAGCCGCAGCGGGTGTGGCGCCCGAGAAGAGGAGGATTGTTCCGCTCAGGAACGTGATCACCGAGAGCACGCGCGGGATCGCGTTCACGAAGGGAATGGCCATCGGGATCGCGTCTAGCCGTTTTGCTGGTGTTCCAATATCCACTGGGCCGCCTCGGTCAGCCGCGCGTCGAACTCATTCAGATTGTCGCTGAATCGATGGTTGGATGCGTTGATGATCCACAGCTTCTTCGGGTCGCGGGCCAGCTCATCAGTCGCTCCACGTCAGCAACGCGAACGAACTCATCGCCGGTTGCGGATGTATGGCTGCCAGCGGCAGGGGAGCGACCTGGTCGATCACGCTGGAGACCCGGAAGGTGGGTTCGTTCGGCACGGCGTGTGTACGTAGATCGCGGCGTCCTTCCAGCGCCAGCCCAGCTCGTTTGTGTCGGGCAGACCCAGTGCGATCACGCCGGCGACCGCCTGCCGAGTTTCGAGGATCGCTCGCGGCGAGCACCGACAGTCCGGCGCCCTCGGACACGCCAACAAGGATCGGACGACGTCCCGTCAGACGCTGCGCGAGATCGGCAAGCGCGCGATAGTCGCCAGGTTGATCTCCAACGGCCAGCACCGACGTTCCATGTGTGAAGTCCGACAGGTACGACCGCACATCGAAGCCG
>CAWARA010000023.1:0-112460 GCA_963784195.1 uncultured Acidobacteriota bacterium
TGTTAAACTCAAGAGTTCATGGCTCTTAGGACCCGCGTGTGGAGCGCGGGCAAGCTGCTTCTGGTCTGCGGCGCCTTGCTCGTGACCTACGTGTTGTTCGCGGCGGCCGCGATGCGTGTGGCGATCAAGACGCGCGAGGTCGAGGTCCCAGAGCTCAACGGCAAGAGTGTGAACGAGGCCTCGGTGCTCTTGATTGACGCGGGACTTCTCCTGAAGGTCGAAGAAGGGCGCCGCGTCGACGGCAAGGTGCCGGCCGGACAGATTCTCGCGCAGGATCCGGCGGCGGGCATCCGCACGCGCCGCGAGCGCAGCGTGAAGGTCTGGGTGAGCGCGGGACCGCGCTCGAGCATCGTGCCGGCTCTCGTTGGAGAATCGGATCGCACCGCGCAGATGCGTGTGCAGCAGGACGGTTTCATTGTGAGCAGCATTTCGGAGATCCGGTCGGCGGAATACGCCGCGGGCACGGTCGTCGCTCAGACGCCACCGGCGAAGAGCAAGTCCGAGCGTGTGGCGCTGCTCGTCAACCGCGGCGAGCGCGGCGCGACGTACGTGATGCCCGACCTTATTGGCGTGAACGGCGATCGCGCCGCTGACGTGTTGCGCGCGCGTGGTTTCCGCGTCGCGGTCGTCGGCGATCATCCGTACCCGGGAGTGCCGGCCGGCGTCGTGCTTCGGCAGGCCCCGCAAGCCGGCTTCCAGATTGCGCCGGGAGAAGCGATCTCGATCGAGGTCAGCCGGTGAGCGTGCTGATCGCGCCATCGTTGCTGGCGTCGGACTTCGCGTCGCTTTCCACCGAGATCGCGGCAGCGGAGCGCGGCGGCGCCGATCTGCTGCACATCGACATCATGGACGGGCACTTCGTGCCGAACCTCACCATGGGCCCGCCGGTCGTGAAAGCCATCAAACGCGTCGCCAAGGTGCCGCTCGACGTGCACCTGATGATCGAGGATCCGGACCGCTTCGTCGAGGCGTTCGTGGAAGCCGGCGCCTCGATGATCTCGGTTCACGCCGAGGTGCTCTATCACCTGCACCGCACGCTGCACTTCGTGAAGAGCCTGGGCGTCAAAGCTGGCGTGGCGATCAATCCGGCGACCCCGGTGGTCGTGCTCGAGGAGGTCGCGGCGGACGTCGACCACGTGCTCGTGATGACGGTGAACCCCGGGTTCGGCGGTCAGACTTTCATCCCCAGAAGCGAGTCTAAAGTTCGTGCCGTGCGTCAGCTGCTCGACAGGGCCGGGAACCGCGCCCCCATCGAAGTCGACGGCGGCATCGACTCGTCCAATGCCGGACGGATCGTGGCGGCGGGCGCGAGCATCCTCGTCGCCGGCAGCTCGATTTTCGGCTCCGGCGACGCAGAACGGGCGACCCGGCAACTGCGCGAATCGGCCATGCAGAGGGCTGGGTACTGAATGCCTCAGCCTGGGACGATGCCCCAGTCCCGTTCCGTCGTCCGCGTCCGCTACGCCGAGACGGACAAGATGGGCGTCGTCTATTACGCGAACTATTTCGTGTGGTTCGAAGTGGCGCGCGCCGATCTGCTGCGCAGTCTTGGCTGGAGCTATCGCGAGATGGAAAGCGCCGGTATCTCGCTGCCGGTGATCGAGGCGCATTGTGACTATCAGCGGCCGGCGCGTTACGACGACGAACTGGAGATCACGACGCACGGCCGGCTGCTGTCACCTGTTCGCATGGAGTTCCTGTACAAAGTGAAGCTGGCCGATGGCGTGATCGCCGCATCAGGGTGGACGAAGCACGCCGCGCTCGACGCGACCGGCCGGCCGTGCCGGCTCCCCGCCCGCGTCCGCGAGGTGTTCGCATGAGGGCGCTGATAACCGGCGCTGCCGGCTTCATCGGGTCGCACCTGACGAAGTCGTTGCTGGACCGTGGCGCGCAGGTCACAGGCCTCGACTGCTTCACCGACTACTACGCGCGCGAGATCAAGGAGAGCAATCTCGCCGTCAATGCCGGCCGGCAGGGCTTCAGGTTCATCGAGGGCAGCATCCAGCACACCGATTTGCCGGCGTTGTTGGAGGGCAAGACGCACGTGTTTCATCTCGCGGCGCAAGCGGGCGTGCGCAAGAGCTGGGGGCGCGACTTCCGCATCTACACCGACAACAACGTCGACGCGTCGCAGCGGCTCCTCGAGGCGTGCGTCGGCCGCCCGCTCGAGCGTTTCGTTTACGCGTCGAGTTCGTCCGTGTACGGCGACAACGTCAGCATCCCGATGCGGGAAGATGCGCTTCCGCAGCCGGTCTCCCCGTATGGCGTCACCAAGCTGGCGGCCGAGCAGCTGTGTCACTTGTACGTCGTGAATCACGGGGTTCCGGCGACGTCCGTGCGCTATTTCACGGTGTACGGCCCGCGGCAGCGTCCGGACATGGCGTTCAATCGTTTCATTCGTGCGGCGCTGACCGATCAGCCGATTACGTTGTATGGCGACGGAGAACAGACGCGCGACTTCACGTTCGTGAGCGACGCGGTCGCGGCGACGATTGCGGCCGGCACGCGAGGCGTGCCCGCCCGCGCGTACAACATCGGCGGCGGCTCGCGCGTATCGATCAATCACGTGCTGGATATCATCGGGCGGCTTGCGGGCAAGCCGTTGACCGTCCGGCGCGAAGCGTCAGCCAAGGGGGACATGCGCGACACGTTCGCGGACACGACCCTGGCTCGCGCCGATCTCGGATTTGCCCCCAGGGTGTCGCTGGAAGAGGGACTGGAAGCGGAGTATCGATGGCTTGCAAGCACACCGCTGGTCGTGTGAGGACCGAGCGGCTCGTTCGAAAGTTGTGTTCCGCGGCGCCGCTGGCGCTGCTCGTGCTGGCGAGCGCGTGCGCCGGCAAATCGACGCGTGTTCCCACCGGCACACCCGAGCCGGACAAGTTCCTGCAGGAACGCGGCACCGCCTCGCTCAACGAGCGCAAATGGTTCACGGCGCGCGAGTATTTCCGGCAGCTCGTGGACGCCTACCCGCAGAGCCCGTTCCGCGCCGACGCGAAGCTCGGGATCGGCGACACGTACATCGGTGAAGGGACTGCCGAGGGATACGTGCTCGCGCAGAACGAGTTCCGCGAGTTCCTGGCGTTCTACCCTACGCACAGGCGCGCCGGCTACGCGCAATACAAGCTCGGCATGACGCATTTCTACCAGATGCGCGCGCCGCTTCGGGATCAGACCGAGACGCGCGAGGCGATCAAGGAGCTCTCGGTATTCCTCGAACGGTACCCGGACGACGAGCTGACGAGCGAGGTTCGCGCCAAGCTGCGCGAGGCGCGCGACCGGTTGAGCGAGTCCGAGTACCGCGTCGGCCTGCATTACTTCCGCACGAAATGGTACCCGGGCGCGATCGAGCGCTTCCGCGGCGTGCTCAAGAACGATCCGGAGTTCTCCAGCCGCGACGCCGTGTATTTCTATCTCGCGGAGTCGTTCATGCGCGGGGGGCGACCACCGGAGGCGCTCCCGCTGTTCGAGCAGCTGGTCAAGGAATTCGAGAAGAGCGAGTACCTTGTCGACGCGCAGAAGCGTATCGACGAGATCAAGGCCTTGATGTCGGCCGAGGTCAAGAAGGGGCTATAGCCGGACCTGCTTGAAGCGCCGCGCCCCGTCCGGGGCCGGTTTCTCCTCCACCGCCGCGTGCTGTCCGCTCTGCATCGTCAACACGTGGCTGAAGCGGCGGTAGTAGTCCAAGCCCGAGGCAACCGCCGTGATGACCGACACCCACAGGGCGATCGTGCCGATGACGAAGAACTGCTGCAGCAGCTCCTGGCCGAGGATCAAGGCGAGGATGGCTGTGACCTGCGAGGCCATCTTGAACTTCCCGAGCGGCGACGCGGAGATGACCACGCCGCGGGCGTGGGCGATGCTGCGAAGCACGGTGACCGCGAACTCGCGGCCGAGGATCACGGCCACCATCCAGGCTGGGGCGAGGTCCATCTGTACCAGCGAGACAAGCGCTGCCGTAATCAGCAGCTTGTCCGCCAGCGGATCCATGAGTTGACCGAGGGTGGTGACCTGCTTGCGGCGGCGGGCCAGATATCCGTCGAGAAAGTCTGTGAGCGACGCCAGCCCGAAGATCGCGGCGCCGACGAGCTCTTTCGGAAAGCCCAGAATCATCCGGCCTTCGAATTTCGTAAGCAATACGACGACCAGCAGCGGCACCAGAAAGATACGGCCGAGGGTCAGCGCATTCGGCAGATTCATGGATGGCCAGATTTTAACAGCTTTCAGCGCTGGGATATCATGAAGGGCTGACATGAAGGCCATTCTGCTTGCCGGCGGCAAGGGCACTCGCCTGCGTCCGCTGACCGTCCATACACCGAAACCGATCGTCCCGATCTTCAACCGGCCGTTCCTGTACTACCAGATCGACCTGCTCAAACAGGTGCCGGAGATAGATGAGGTGATCCTCAGCCTCAACTATCAGCCCCGTCGCATCGAAGAGATCTTCGGCGATGGCGACGGGCTCGGCGTCAAGCTTCGCTACGTGGTCGAGCCGATGCCGCTCGGGACGGCCGGCGCGGTGCGCTACGCCGGCGACAACCTCACCGAATCGGTCGTCGTGTTCAACGGCGACGTGCTGACCCAGGTGGATCTCGCTGCCGTGCTGGAGCTGCACCGATCGCGCAAGGCGAAGGCGACGATCGTGCTCACCCCGGTCGAGAACCCGCGCGCCTACGGCCTCGTCGAAACCGATCGCGACGGGAACATCCAGCGGTTCCTGGAGAAGCCTGGCGAAGACGAGATCACCTGCAACACGATCAACGCCGGCATCTACGTGCTCGAGCCCGATACCTTCGATCGCATCCCCAAAGACACGGCGTGGTCGATCGAGCGGAGCTTCTTTCCGTCGCTCATCGAGCGCGGCGAGACCTTCGTCGCGTATGTCTACGACGGCTACTGGATCGACATCGGCACGCCGGCGAAGTACCTGCAGGTGCATCGCGACATCATGGACGGTCTCTACAACGCGCTGCCCTTCTCTGGCCGGCCGAACCAGCAGTTCGTCGCGCCGGGCGCGCGCGTCGAGGAGGGCGTCGAGCTGCACGGCCCGTGCTTCGTCGATGAAGGCGCCGTGATCAAGGCGGGCGCCAAGCTGCTTCCCTACTCCGTCGTCGGACGTCAGACGCACGTCGAGGAAGCGGCCGTGCTCGATGGCGCGATCGTCTGGGCGAACGGCTGGATCGGCCGCGAGGCGGTCGTCAGAGGCTCAATCCTCGGCCGCAACTGTCACATCGGCCGGAATGCGCTGCTCGAGACGCCGGTCGTGCTCGGCGACAAGACCGTCATCACCGACTACAGCAGGCTATGACCATCAATCCGGCAATCTTCAAGGCGTACGACGTCCGCGGTCTGTACCCGGGCGAGATCAATGAAGACGCCGCTCGGCTGATCGGCCGCGGCTTCGTGGCCTATCTCCAGGCGAAGCGCATCGCCGTCACGCGTGACATGCGGTTGTCCTCGCCGTCGGTAGCGGCGGCGTTCATCGAAGGCGCGCGGATGCAGGGCGCCGACGTCGTGGACTACGGAATGGCCGGCACGGACATGATGTACTTCGCCGTCGCCCGCGACGGCCATGATGGCGGCGCGCAGATCACCGCGTCGCACAATCCGAAGGAATACAACGGCATCAAGCTCGTGCGGCGCGAGGCGTTTCCGCTGAGCGGTGATGCCGGCATCGGCGATATCCGCGACATGGTGAACCAGGGCCGGCTTCCCGCGACGCCGGCCACGCGCGGCACTCTGGGCGAGAGCGAGATGCTCGACGACTACGTGAATCACGTGATGTCGTTCATCGACGCCTCGGTCGTCAAACCGTTCAAGGTCGTCGCAGACGGCGGCAGCGGAATCGCCGGCATGGTGGCGCCGAGGCTGTTCGCGCGGCTACCCTGCCGCGTCAGCCCTTGTGCCTCGAGGTCGACGGCACGTTCCCGAATCACGAGGCGAACCCGCTGATCGAGGAGAACCGCGCGCACATCGTGGAGCGCGTGCTGCAGGACAAGGCGGACATCGGCATCGCCTGGGACGGCGACGCCGATCGCTGTTTCTTCATCGACGGCACGGGCGAGTTCGTGGCGGGAGATTTCGTCACCGCCCTGCTCGCCGAGTCGTTCCTGCTGAAGCACCCGGCGGCCAAAGTGGTCTACGACGTCCGCGCCAGTTACGCCGTGAAGGACATCGTCGCGAAGTACGGCGGGTCTGCGCTGATGAATCGCGTCGGCCATGCCTTCTTCAAACGGCGCATGCGCGAGGAAGGCGCGATCTTCGGCGGCGAAGTCACCGGTCACTACTACTTCCGCGACAACTTCTACGCCGACAACGGGTTCATCCCCGCGCTCCTCATCCTCGAGCTGATGTCGAAGAAGAACATGACGCTCGCGGAACTGCTGGCGCCGCTGCGAGAGAAATACT
Organism: uncultured Acidobacteriota bacterium; assembly: GCA_963784195.1. Lineage (GTDB taxonomy): Bacteria > Acidobacteriota > Vicinamibacteria > Vicinamibacterales > 2-12-FULL-66-21 > CAVQAH01. The sequence continues at coordinate 6,409 of CAWARA010000023.1, forward strand.
TCATCTCGGGCGAGATCAATACCAAGGTGAGCGACATGCGCGTCGTCCAGGAAAAGATCGACGGCCTGTCGGCGCGCTACACGGAGGGCCGGGTCTACACGATGGACGGCGTGTCTGCGGAGTTTCCGGACTGGCACTTCAACGTGCGGCCGTCGAACACCGAGCCGCTGCTGCGCCTGAATCTCGAAGCGGTGACGCCTGAGCTGATGGAGCGTAAGCGCGACGAAGTCCTGGCGTTCATCCGCGGCTGAGCAGCGCGCTGCTTCAGCTGCGCGTCAGAGACTTTGAAGTGTTAAGATTGACTCCGATGCGGGCTTAGCATAGTGGTAATGTCCTGGCTTCCCAAGCCAGTTAGACGGGTTCGATCCCCGTAGCCCGCTTACCTTTCTTGATCTGGGGACTTCGTCCCAGACCCCTTACACGTTCTTTCGCGGGGGCCCCTGCGCCCCGCTCCGTTCGCGTGGCCGGCCAAGTCCTGGAGCGCTTTCGCCGGGGCGCCCTTCATCGCCAGGTGCGACGCGTTTTTCAGCAACGGTCAGTTCTTGGCGAAGGACTTCGCAAAAGACTGAGGTGATAGGATTGCCATTGCCAACCCGCTAGCAGACGTGCGGAAGGAACGGGCGAAACACGTCTGACCACCGACCCTTCGACAAGGCCGATCGTGAAGATTGATGCTCGAGTGGTGCCCCACAGGCGGCAAAGATGAGGCTTCGAACCACGGTCCTCATCGCGGACGACCACGCTATAGTCTCCGAGGGACTGGCTGCCCTGCTCAGCAAGCACGACTTCGACGTCGTCGGCACCGTGCGCGATGGCCACATGCTCATCGACGCGGCCAAGCGGCTTCGTCCCGACGTCATCGTCACGGATCTCTCGATGCCCGGCCTGAGCGGCCTCGACGTGCTGGCTCGTTTGAAGGCTGAGCAAGTCGACAGCAAAGTCATCGTCCTCACGATGCACGACAATCCGGACCTGGCGACTGTCGCCATGCGAGCCGGCGCGTCAGGATTTCTGCTCAAGGAATCCGCCGCTTGCGAAGTCGTGATGGCCATCCAGCAGGCCCTGCAGGGCCGGGTGTATTTGACACCAGCGCTGACGCGAGGCGTCATGGAGCGGATGGCTGCTCCTGGCGATCTGCCAACAACCCAGCTCACTGTCCGACAACGCGACGTCTTGCGATTGATTGTCAAGGGGCAGCGGATGAAGGAGATTGCTGCGAATCTCGGGCTGTCTGTACGCACGGTCGAAGTGCACAAGTACGAGATGATGAAGAACCTCGATCTGCATTCCACTGCTGAACTCGTCAGATACGCGCTCGATCATCGGCTGAATCTGGACTGATGAACGACAGGCCCGACACGGGTCGGGCTCGTACGTAGTTTTTCGTACCTTCCTCGGCGCGCTTTCCGTACCGCGCTGATGTCATACCCCTCTCCCTCGCGCGATGGCCTCGGTCCATAATGCCCGGTGTCGTTTTCCTCACCCGCCCCGCTGCGCTCGCGAGTGCTGCTGGCTGACGACCACCCGGAGACAGCAGGACAGCTGCGGACGCTGCTCATCAAGCACTTCGACGTGATCCGTTTGGTCGAAGGCGGCCGCTCGCTCGTGAACGCCGCGGCGGAGCTGTCGCCGGACGTGATTGTCGCGGACATCGATATGCCGGGCCTCACCGGGATCGACGCCGCGGGGCTGATCCGGCGACACAATCCGGAGGCTCGCATCGTCTTCGTGACGGTGCATGAGGACGCCCTCATGGTCGAACGTGGCTTGTCGGTGGGTGCCTTGGGATACGTGTTGAAGGAGACGGCAGGCCGCGAACTGGTGCCGGCGGTTCGCGCCGCGCTGGCAGGCGAGCGGTACGTCAGCCGCGCCTTGAGCGGTTGGAGAGACGAGATCGCACGACTCAAGCAACTGTGAAGGATCGCTGGCCGGCGCTCAATTGAACGTTCAACACATCAAAGGACCGACCGGTCTCAAAGCCGGATCGCAGCCGGCCCCGCACGTGTACGTCATCGCGCCGCTTGTGTGGGTTACAAAACCGACACGGTGAAGAACGCCGGCGGTGATAAGGTCCCTCTGGGCAATGCTGACATCACGGTCTACCGACCAATTAATCGGACGTCGTGAGCAGGCCTGCTCACGGATCTACCGCTGGTAACGCCGGCGTCACGAGAGAGGAAGGAACGATCCGATGGCGAAGAAACCAGAAGATGCTCCGGGGCAGCCCGATCGAACCGTGCTGCCGCTGCCCGAGCCAGAGCATCCGGCGATTACAGAAATCGATGCACGCAAGGCCACGCCGCCGCCTCGCTTCGAGTTGAAGCCACCTAAGGGGGCCGGTGCACCCAACGTCGTCATCATCTTGATGGACAATTTCGGGTTCGGGGACCCGGGATGCTTTGGCGGGCCGGTCAACATGCCAGCCTTCGAGCGCCTCGCCGATGGTGGTTTGCGCTACACCAACATGCACACCGCGCCGGTCTGCTCGCCAACGCGTGTGGCCCTGCTCACCGGCCGCAACTCACACAGCGCGAACATGGGCGGCGTGGCCGAGATGGGCACCGCGTTTCCAGGGATGAACTGCGTGCGTCCCCAGTCCGTCGCACCGCTGGCCGAAATCCTTCGGCTGAACGGCTACGGTACCGCGATGTTCGGCAAATCCCACGAGCTGCCGCCGTGGGAATTGAGTGTCTCCGGGCCGATGGACCGCTGGCCGGCACACTCTGGCTTCGACAAGTTCTACGGGTTTCTTCAAGGCGAGTCCGACCTCTACTCCCCGGCGCTGTACGATGGCGTGACCCGCATCCCGACGCCCCGCGATCCGGATTATCACGTCAGCACCGACATCACCGACAAGGCGATCGTCTGGGTCCGCAGCCAGCAGTCGCTCACGCCGGACAAACCATTCTTCATCTACTACGCGGCGGCGGGCACGCATGATCCGCATCATGTGCCCAGGGAATGGATCGACAAGTACAAGGGCAAGTTCGACCAGGGCTGGGACAAGCTCCGCGAGGAAACGCTGGCCCGGCAGATCAAGCTGGGCACGGTCCCACCCAACACGAAGCTCGCGCCGATGCCAGCAATGGCGAGGCCGTGGAGCTCATTCACGCCGGAGGAACAGCGGGTCCTGGCGCGGGAGATGGAAGTCTACGCTGCCATGGCCGAGCACACCGACTACGAGATCGGTCGATTGATTCAGGCGATTGAGGACCTCGGCGAGCTGGACAACACGCTGGTCGTCTGGGTCGCCGGCGACAACGGCGGTTCGCCCTTCGGTGGTCCGATCGGGTCGTTCAATCAGCTCGCGTTATTCAACGGCGTGCCCGAAACGATGGAGAACCTGCTGCAGCACATCGACGACCTGGGTGGGCCGAAAGCCAGCGGCCATTACGCCATGCCATGGGGTCAGGCGAGCTGCACGCCGATGGTCGGCGGGCAGGGGCATGCGACCTTTTCCTCAACGCGCAACGCCACGGTGATCCACTGGCCGAAAGGGATCCAAGCCAAGGGTGAGATTCGCACCCAGTTTCAGCACGTCATCGACTTGGCCCCGACGGTGCTGGAGGCCGCGGGCCTGCCGCAGCCGACGGTCGTGAACGGCATGACGCAAAAGCCGATGGAGGGCGCCAGCCTGCTCCACACGTTCAACGATGCCAAGGCGAAATCCCGCCACACCACGCAGTATTTCGAATACGGCGGCAACCGCGCCATCTATCACGACGGCTGGTACGCCACCACGCTGCACAAGGCCTTCTGGGAAGCAGCGCCGCGGGCCACCTTCGAGAACGACAACTGGGAGCTGTACAACGCTGAAGAAGATTTCAGTCTGACGAACGATCTCGCGGCCAAGTTTCCCGAGAAGGTCGAGGCACTCAAGGCGCTCTTCATGACCGAAGCGGTGAAATACAACGTCCTGCCGCTCGACGATCGCGTTCTCGAGCGGTTCAACGCGTCCATTGCCGGACGCCCCGACCTCATGGGGCCGCGAACGTCATTGACGCTCTACGAAGGAATGATCGGACTGTCCGAGAACGCGTTCATCAACATGAAGAACCGCTCCTACACCATCACCGCTGAACTGGAGATTCCGAACGGTGGGGCCGAGGGCGTGATTATCGCGCACGGCGGTCACACTGGCGGATGGAGCCTGTACGTGCACAAGGGCCAACCGAAGTTCGCCTACAACTGGTTCGGTCGCGAGACGTATGAAGTGACGGTCCCTAAGCCGCTCCCAGCCGGCAGAGTCACTCTCCGGTGGGAGTTCATCTACGACGGCGGGAAGGTGCCCGGCGCCGGCGGGAGAGGCGACATGTTCATCGACGGCGAACAAGTGACATCAGGCCGTATCGATCGCACCATCCCGTTCTTCACCGGTACCGAGACAGCGGACGTGGGCATGGACGACCTGACGCCCGTGACGCACGACTACAAGGCGTACGACAACGCGTTCACCGGCAACATCCGCAAGATCGTGATCGGCGTGGGACCGGTAGGCGAAGCCTTCGATCCGCCCCTCGAATGGAATGGCGTCGGGTAAGGCAACCAGCACGCATTGATCAACCGCTGGGTACCGCATCGGGGCGACTCGGTTGCACGGCCGCCCGCGGGATCCGTACCGTCAGCGTCGTGCCTTGTCCGGGCTGTGACTCGACGGTCACGTGGCCACTGGCGAGCCGCACGCGTTCGTCGATACTTCGCAGTCCCAGTCCGCTTCGCGTGCGCTCGCTGAGGACGAACCCGATGCCATCGTCGGCGACGCGCATCTCGACAGCCTCGTGACTCGCCGTCAGCTGTACGCCGATCGCGTGTGCGTCCGCATGTCTGACGACGTTGGTCAACGCTTCCTGGGCGACGCGAAACAGGCAGAGCGCGGTCGCAGCGCCGAGCGAATCGAGGTTACCGCCTGCGCTGAACGTGATGTCGAGACGGTGACGGTGCGCTAATTCGGCGCAGTGTCGCCTCAATGTCATCACCAAGCCCGCATGCTCCAGCACGCCGGGGTGCAGCTCGTGCGAAAGGCTCCTCACATTCCTGGCCAGCGCCGAGACGCGACCCTGCAGCGACTGAACGGTCGGGGTGCCAACACGCTCAGAGTCGATGTCGCTCAACATCATGCTGACGCCGGCGAGCTGCTGACTCAAGTCGTCGTGCAGATCGCGCGCGATCCGCGAGCGCTCTTCTTCCTGGGCATTGATCAGGCGGCCTGCGAGATCCTGATTGCGCTCGGCCGTCTCGCGGAAGCGGCGCTCGCTGTCGCGCAGGGCCAGTTCTGTGCGGCGGCGCCTGGCGCGCTGGATCACCAGACCGGCAATCAGCGCGGTCTGCAAGGCAAATACCACCGCTGTCGCGACGAGGTAGTCCCGGGTACTGCCCCCACATGCTCGGCTGTCGGAACTGGACGGTACTCTCCGGAGGCAGCCGGGCCTCGCTGATCCCCCAACGCTGCAACTCGCGCCAGTCGTAGGTCGGCGCGGTCATGGACATCGGCGCCGTTGTGATGGTCGAAGGTGATTCGCCCCGCAGCAGGCGCCGCGCCACCTCGGCTGCCCGCCCGGCCAGCGCAGTAGTCGGCACCAACGGGCCGCCGACGATCCCGCGGCCCACCTGAAAGTCGTACAAGCCAAAGATGGGAGCATTCGCCCGCGAGTGCAGTTGCGTGAGCACAGTTTCTTGCGACTGGGCCACACCGGCGCCGTCCACCGAGAAGAGCGGAAAGAAGATCACGGAGTGATCAGGCAAGTTCGATGAACGTTGGAGGATCTCCTGAAGCGACAGTCCGTCGAACCAGACGAACTCGAGTCGTCCAACGAACCGTTCCGATTCGCGGCCCAACTCACCACGCCAGAATCTCTCGAGGGGAGAGTTCCCCATGATGACCACGACGCGTCTGGTGCCAGGAAGAACAGTCAGGACGTGCTCGAACATTCCCGGGAAATCGAGCGACATCGCCACGGCCGTCTCGTTGGAGCTGAGCATCTGGTCTCGCAACCATCGGACGTCGAGAGAAGACTCGAGAATCGGCGTGACAGGAAAAAGCCGCTCCCGGTGCGTGCGAACGAACACAGCGGCCGGCCCGCCCACCGCCACGACAAGATCCGGCCGCTGCCCACTGACGGTTGACTGGAGATACCTGACGAGGGGCTCTTCCTCAGGAACCTGGCCCGACGCGGCGGGCCGGACTAGGAACTCGAGGAAGTTCAGTGGTTCCGGCAGCAGTCGACGCAGCTCCGTGCGAAAAGCCTCGTTGTGAAACGTGAACGAGTCACTCTGATAGGAGGTCAACAGCAGGATGTTCCGGGGCAGGGGTTGTGCTCCAGCCGGCAACACCGACGCCACCGTCAGCAAGATGAGGAACGCCGCCGAGCCCATGAGTCTGAGTGCCCGGCCAGCGAGGCTGAGTCCGATGCGAAGTACGAAAGGGTTCGAGATGCCAGTGTCGTCGGGAGATCCGGCCTGCACGGCGTCAGTTTAGTCCGTGGTCACCGAGGTGGCAGCCGCTAAGGCGGAAGGCGGGCCTCAAAGAGTAGACCTTGGCCGATGGCGGAGCGGATGGTACATTATTGGTGTGATCTTCACGATCGAGCTCGAACGCGAGGAAGACGGACGCTGGATGCGCCGAAGTGACGGCCCTCCCCGGCGTCCTGTGCTACGGTCGGGACCGCGACGAAGCCGTTGCCGGCGTCCAAGCTCTTGCCCTCCGCGTCATTGCCGAGCGTCTCGAGAACCGTGAAACGCCCGCAGAATTTCTGAACGTCACGTTCCAAGCGGCGTGAGCAAGACACCTGCACCCTGCACTTTTATTCGTGCTGCAGCGCCCGCACAGGATCGATCCGGGTGGCGCGCCGTCCTGGTGCCAGGATGGCGAGTGCGACGACCGCCGCGAAAAATGCCATCGCCATCACGTATGGCAGCGGATCGAACACATTGATCCCTGACATCGTCGGAATTCCGCTCCGCAGGATTGTGGCCACAGCCGAGCCGCCAAGCGCGCCGCAGACGAAACCAATCACGATCGGACGGCTGCATCGGGGCCAGAATGGCGCCGACAACGTGGCTCGCGCGGGCGCCGAGCGCGATGCGCAGGCCGATCTCGCGGGTGCGCTGCGCCACGGTGTAACCGGCGAGGCCGGCGAGCCCGATGACCGAGAGCAGGATGGCCACGGTACCGAGGATGGCGATCACCGCGACGGCGGCGGAGGCTTTCTGCACTTCCCTGTCGTACGTCTCCGTGACCACCTGCACCGTCGGTTGCAGCCGCTCGTCGAGACTGCGGGCCGTGTCCTGGAGACGCCGGACGACATCGCGCGGCGAGCCTGAGACACGGACCAGCAGGACGGACTCCGGCGCGTTGTTTCGCGACGGCGGCAGGTAGAACTCCAGGGGTTCGGAATTGCCGACGTAGGTGGTCGAGGCGTTTCGCACGACGCCAATCACGGTCTGGTTCTGAGTACCCCACGGCAGCGATTTGCCGAGGGCGACATGGTTTGAATCCGGGTCCGGCCACAGCACGCGCGCCGTCGCTTCGCTGACGATCGCCACGCCGTCTTCGCCCGGCCGGAAGTTGCGGCCACGCGCGAGGCGCATCCCCATCGTGTCCAGAAATTGCGGATCCACGTGATTGCCCGCGTACTGGCGCCCCTGCCAGTTCGCTCCCATGTGGAGGTTGCTCCACGGCGCGAGCCAGACCTGGGATGTCGCTTTCACGTCCGGATATGCGGCAGTCCGCGCACGAAGCAGATCGAAATACGCCTGCGCAGCGGGTCCCTCGTAGCCATGGGCGTTCAGGCCCGGCGAAATCCAAACGAGATGGCGGTAGTCGAAGCCGGGATCGGTGGCGCCAAGCCGCTGCACGCTGTTGACCAGAAGGCTGGACACAACGAGCAGCAGACCGCTCACGGCCACCTGTGCGCCGAGGAATATCGTGCTGGCCCGTCCGGCACGCGGCACCAGGCTGGCGAGACGAAAAGCCGGCGGCAGCCCGAAGACCAGCGCTGCCAGCATCGCGGCGCCGAATGTGGCGGCGAGCGCGCGCCAATCCGGAACTACGCTTGCGGCTGAATTCTGCTGCAGCTGAATCACCTTCAAGACGACGGTGCTGAGAAGCAGCGCAAACAGACCGCTGAGTACCGCCAGCAGGAGCGATTCGGTAAACAGCTGGCGCACGACACGCAGACGGCTGGCACCCAGCGCCATGCGGACGCGAATCTCGCGTTCGCGCGTCACGCCGCGGGCCAGGACGAGTGTCCCGAGATTGGCGCAGGCCGCGACGAGCAGCAGCAGCACCAGCGCCGTGGCGGTCAGCGCTATCTTGAACTCCTCGCTGTTGCTGTCGAACTGGAGAATCGGCCGCGCCTCGAGATACTCGTCCTTCCAGACGTGATCGGGCCGCTGCTCGCGCAGGCTGGCGGCGAGAGCGAGCGTCTCCTGTTGCGACGCCTGCGGAGACACCCCGGGCAGGAGACGTCCATACAGATCGAGGGCCGAGTTCCAGTCGGTGAGCAGCGTGCTGCCTTCGACCACATACGGCTGCACGACCAGCGGCATCCAGACGTCGTCGCTGGTCCTGGCCGAGCGCGGCATCACGCCGACCACCCGGAGCAGCTTGCCGTTCACACGAATGCTTCGGCCGATGACCGCGGGATCCCCGCCGAGCCGCCGCTGCCAGAACGACTCGCCGATGACCGCCGCCGGCTCCGCATCCGCGCGCTCGTCGTCGGGAGTCAGCACGCGCCCGAGCGCGGGCGCGATGCCGAACTCGGGAAAGTAGTTGGAGGTGACAAACGCCACGTTGACCGGCTCCGGTATGGACGCGGGCGCGCTGCCGGCTGCGGCCTCGCTGAAGACTGCCGGATTGCGCTGCGATACGCCGATGATGTTGCGGAACGACGTCGCGTTGGCGGCATAGAAGGCCAGCTCGGGATACGTCAGGCTCGTCATGTGCGCGCCCGGCGCGCGGCGCGTCAGATGGACGAGCGAATCCGGGTCCGGTACCGAGCCTCCTCGAAGATCGGTCAGCACCACACGAAAGGCGCTCAACGGGACGCCGATGCCCAGAACCAGGACCAGCATCGCCGTCAGCGTGAAGCCGGGGGCGTTGCGGAGCACGCGGGCGCCGTAGGTCAGGTCCTGATGCAGGCGATCGAGCCAGGTCCAGCCCCACATCTCGCGCGCGTCTTCGCGCAGGCGCAGTTCGTCGCCGAAACTCGGCCGGCGGTCCGGCGACATCAACTCGCGATGGTAGGCCATCTCCTCGGCCATCTCCCGTTCGAGACGGCGGCGGTTCCACAGGTACGAGATACGCCGCAGCAGTTCCATCATCGTTGAACTTTCGGGGGAATGTTTGGCGGCCCTTTCAGGCGAGCTTCAGGACGGCCTGGATGGCACGGTTCACGTGGTCGTAGCCGGCCCGTTCGGAGTCCAGCTGCGTGCGCCCGGCGGCAGTCAGACGATACGAGCGCACACGGCGCCCGGTGTCGGACATGCCCCATTCAGCCCGCACCCAGCCCTTCCTGAGCATCTTCTGCAGCGCGGGATAGAGCGATCCCTCCTCCACCCGCAACACCTCGCCGGAGACCTGCCTGATTCGCTGCGCGATCGCATAGCCGTGGAGCGGACCCGAGTCCAGGACGCGGAGCACGAGGAGAATCAAAGTTCCGGGAACGAGCTCGGTCCTCGACATAGGATCAGGTGACATATGTATAGGCTACCTATGCCTAGCGCGTGCGTCAACTCCCAACTTCCAATTCCCAACGGCGATCTGAGCCGATCGATTTCCTTGAGCGTGTATTACGGTTTTGTTCTGTCGACGTCAAAGAGAAATCGCGTGCGACTGGGGGTCGCTCGTTGGGAGCAACTGCGTGTTGGGTGCTGGGAGTTTCTATCGACTTCCGCAAATGGTCGTGTTCGCGACGGAATAGTGCTGGGTGCAACGTGCACAGCACGTCGCACGTCGCACGTCGCACTCACGTTTATCTTCCCACCCGTATCCCCGTCAGTAGCTTCGCATCAGCGCCGCCCTGCGACGTCGTGACTTCGATCGCGTAGTCGCCGGCGGCCAGCGGCGCCAGCATGACGTCCGCCGTCACCCACCGCTGACCGGATTCGGCGTCTGTGCGTTCGCCGATCGTCACCGGCAACTGAAGCGCGACGCCGTTGCGATCGAGCAGACGGCCGGCGCCGGGTTTCGCGTCCGCGCTGACGGGGATCTCGAGCCTTACGCGTTCAGTGCGGCTGAAGCGGAAGTCCGCAGCCGGCATCAGCCGGTTGGCCGTCGAGGGTCCGCGCCTGAATGCGAGCGGTTGCGCCGCGGTGGGCCCGAGCTCGGTCTGGACCGCATCGGTGGCGGGTGTGATCGTGCCGTCGGTCTTCAGGCGCGCGCGCACGTCGACCGTCTTCTCCGTCACTGACGGAAGCGTGACAGTCGTCACGAACGTCTTTTCGCCAGGCTTGAGCGTGACCGTCGCTGTCTGCGTGACCGTTCCGGCGCGAACCTCGATGTCAGCAGTCGATGCGGCCGTCAGGTCGGTGCGGTCGCCAGGTTGAGGATAGGTTTCGCCAGCCACCCAGATCGTGCCGCCGCTGCCCGAGCTCAACCCGACTGCGTTGATCCGGAATCGTGCGTCGGGCCGGATGCGGCCGAGCGTTCCGAGCGCGGCGCCCACGGCCGATGCGGGTGCGGAGGACGCCGGCGGCTCCGCCGCCTTTCTCGCGGCCGTGACCTCCTCGATCTTTGCCGCCCGATAGCCGCGGCGGGCGCGCACCTGGACGCCTGGCTGCTTGACGCGCACTTTCAGGTTGCGAAACTTGCCGTCGAGTTTCGCGTTCGTGGAGTAATAGCCAAGGAGATAGTACGACGTCAGATCGTCGGAGATTCGCTTCAGGCCGGCGTTCAGGTCGTTGCTGTCCATCACCGCGATCCCGTCGGTGTTCGAGGCGAGCGTGCGCAGCGCTTCCTGACGCGTCTTCAAGCTGACCGCGTCCATGTGCGGCGGGAGATACTCGTCCGTCGGTCCGATCGGCGTGTCGAAGACCGCGAGTCCGCGGGGATCGATCGGGTAGAACGTGGAGTTCCCGCGGTTCGCCTGATCCATGATGTCGCGGAAGTACTGATCGTTGTCCATCGTGGACAGTCGCAGACGGTCGGTGTCGCACTCGTTCTTCGAGAGCGACCGCTCGGAAATGTTTCGCGGGTCTTTCGTGACGGGCTGGCCTCTGGGGCCGACGACAATCGGGTCGGTCGATGGAATGGGCTCCTGATACTCACCGTCCTTCCGCAGGGTCATCATGTTGCGGTCTTCGCGGTAAAGCAGCCAGCCCTCGCTGACGGCCAGGATCGCCTTGCGCTCTTCACGGATCGCGTGAAGGTAACGCACGAGATCCTCGAGCGCCTCGAGCGTGGCGCGTTCGCGCTTCCGCCGAATCATCTGCTCGGCAAGGACCGAGCGCCGGCGACCTGCTTTGGCTTCCCCGTCGGTCAGCGGATAACAGATCTCATACGCCTCTTCCCGTTCGTCGTTCATCAGGCTGAACCGCCGCCCCCACGGCCAATTCGTGCGCAGCGAATCTTCGATGACCTGCGTCTTGCGGGCGAGGACGACCTGAGAGGCAGCCATGGCGGGCGTCATCACGCCGACGAGATCGTCTGGACCAAGAATCCTGTCGATCAACTGGATGAGCGGTTCCTTGATCGCGTGCGAGCCATTCACCGAGACGTGCGTGGTGTCGAGGAAGATCACGAAGACCCGGTTGCGCGGATTCGTCGCCTCCTGCAGTGACTCGCGCTGTGAGCTGGGCTCGCGCCGGGTCTCCTGCGGCCCCGCCGAGCGAATCACCACGTGCTCGAACGACTTCGATTTTTTGCGCGACGCCGTCCTCGAGCACCTCGAAGTCTTCGAGTTTGAGGCCCTGCAGCGGCTTGCCATCCTTCAAGGGATACACGTCCACCCGGACGAAGTTCGCCTCGGTGCGGAACACCGGCGGTTGCGGCTGCTGTTGCGACTGCTGTGAGGGTGGCGGCGTCTGCGTCGGTGGCGGTGGTTGCTGAGCGGTTCCGCCAGCCTGTGCAGCACACAGCGTGACGGCGAGCGCGAGTAGCGTCAGGGTCGTTCCGGCGGAGCGGAAGGAGGCATTTGTCACGCAGACGCGGCTGACCCCCGGTCGGCAGGTCCTCGCCGGCTGGCTCACACATACTACGCCAGAAGAGACGTCAACGGCACGGCTTCGGGAGTTGGATCAGCGGAGTGCACCCGTCTGCATCGTTTGACGACGGTTCGCGTCCGGATCGCTACGGGTACCGAAGTCCGGGGCCGACAACCTATTCAGAAATCGGTGGAATTCTGCGTGGTGCGCCCAGCGTGAACGTGGCAGCCGCCTTGCGTTCGAGCGCGCTCGATCAGCCCCGGAGGACTCTGTGAACGCTCGCAAGTACGACGAGTGGACCGTAAAGCACTGGCGGATTGAACCCCGCTGGCGCGTCCTCGAAGACGTTGACGAGCCGCCGATCGCCGAACAGGCGCCCCCGCTCTGGAAGGATTTGACCGTGGCGTCCGTTGCCGCGGTTCTGCTCTGGGGCTCGGCTGTGGTGCTGTTCGGCTGAATCAGTCACCGGGGCTGTCAAACCATCCCTGCTGTTTGAGCCGCTCCGCGTAGACGCGCGCCCAGTTCACAGCCAGCCACTCCTCCTGAAATAGCTCGGTCAGGACCAGGTCGCGGTCCTGTACCACGCGGATTTCAAGGGGCTTGCTGAGTGCCCGCAGCACACACCGCACGTCAGTTTTTCTGCGCCGGAGACACCACAGCACCCGCTCACCCGGCTGGACGGTAAATGTACCCACGACTCGGCGCACCCTTCCCCGCGCCCACCGAGATTGTGTTGAGGAGTATTGGGAGTTTACCTAACCCCATCCGTAGGTCAAGCTCGGCCATTCGGCAGTCTGTCGCCAGCAGCGCGGGACTTCAGTCCCGCGTCAGGGACGGAGTCGGCGATGGCGTTAGTGACGCGGAGCTGAAGCTCCGCGCTGCTGGGAAACGAGGACGAGCGTCCGGCCCGCGCGCTCAGGCGTACGCTCCAGCAAGCCGTCGCATGCGCACGCTGAAGACCTCGCCTCGATCGACGATCCGCCACGACTGTGGTACCTCGCTGCGGACGGCCTCGAAGTCGCTCAGGGGCAGCACGCAATGACGTGGACCCGGCTCCGACAGGAACCGGATCAGGTCCTCGCGATCGGTCAACTGCTCCACCTCGTGACGGGCGTAGAAGACGAGGCCCGGCGCGCCGTAGTTGCCCGCAACCGCGAGCGGCTCCCCTGCCTCGGCAATCTGCTGCGCGCTGCGCGCGAGACCGGGGATCGGCTGGAACCTGCGTAGCTCTCGAGGTGAGATCACGATGATCGTCCACGCGTAGCCGGCCACCAGGGCGGCAGTCAGCGCGGTGAGGACGCGTTGATCGCGCCGAAGCACGAGGTTGATGGCGATCGCCACGGCGCCGGCGACGAGGATCCCGACGAGGACGAAGGACGGATCCGACACGGGCAGGTCGAACGCACGGCGCAGCAGCAGACCGAGCAGTGTTGCCCCGACAATCAGCAGCACCGCGGCAAGTGCCGACGGCACACGCCACAACCACGTCGCGCTTACTGCCCCGCGCATCACCGCATCTGCGAACACCCCCACGAGCAACGCCGTCGCAGGATACGCCGGAATGATGTAGTGCGGGAGCTTGTAGGACGACACGGAAAACAGCAGCAGGACGGTGAGAAACCAGACGATGGAGAGCTGGACTGCGCGGCGCGTTCCGTCCTCGAGCGTGGACCAGCGGGACAGGGCCCAGACAGTCGCCGTCACGAAAAAGAGCGACCACGGTGCCGCGTCGCCGAGCCAGACGCCCCAGAAGTACGAGAAGCCACGATCACGTCCCGGGAAATCGGGCGACATATAGCGCGCGACCACTTCGTACCCCAGCGCCACGTCCACGAACGCCCGGCCATGAAGCGCCACCATCACGACGAACCACGGCAGCGCGATGGCCGCCGCGACGATGGCACCTTCGATGATGCGCATGCGCTTCACGCCCGGCCACCCCTCTGTCCAGCGTGCGTAGATGATCCAGACGAGCGGACCGATGATGGCGACCGGCCCCTTCATCAGGGCCGCACACCCCGTCGCCGCCCATCCCGCAAGCACGAGTCCCCGCCGGCCGTCATTCACCCCATTTCCAACCCCATTTCCAACCCCATTTCCAACCCCATTTCCAACAATGAAGCACCAGATGGCCAGCGTGACGAGCGCCGTCACCGGCACATCGGTCAGTCCCTGACGCGCGTACAGCACGAACCTGAACGTCGTGGCCAACGCGATGGCCGCGATCACACCCGCGTTGGGGTTGACCAGCCGCGCGCCGATTCGATAGACGAGGAGCAGCGTGAGAAGACCGGCAAGCGCCGACGGGATTCTGAACGCCGTTTCTGTAGGGCCGAGGACTGCAACCGCAGGCGCCTGCAGCCAGTACATCAGCACCGGCTTCTCGAACCGGGGCCGCCCGTTGAACCACGGCGTCAGAAAATCACCGCGCTCGAACATCTGGCGCGTCGCTTCGGCGAAGCGAGGCTCGTCGGGCTCCCAGAGGGCGGTATTGCCCAGGCCGACGGCCATGGTGAGGAACCAGATGCATTAAGAGGATGGGCAATGGGCGATGGGAATGGGCGATGGGCGATGGGCGATGGGCGATGGGCGATGGCGTTGGGCCATGAGAAACGGATCTGCGCATGAGTGAGTTGACCAATCTTTGCACTAGCCCTTGCCCATTGCCCATTGCGTTGCGCATCGCACCATTTCCCATCGCCCATCGCCCATCGCCCATCGCCCATCGCCCATCGCCCATCGCCCATGACTGTTCCCAAATTTCCTATTCCGTAAGGCTGGACCCGAAGTCCGTCAAAGGATTGACATTTAGTCTGAGGCCTTAGGGATAAACCCGCAAAATGAGCAGTTCATCCCTGAAAACAGGCAATCTATCCTCAAGATCCGCTTGACACCCATATTCGGCACAGCGTAGTTTTGGCCAGCCCATCCGGCCGGGTCGAACCCCGAGGTTTCGGAGTTGCCGGCGGATGTTTGTACGTCTTGCGGTATCAGGAGGAGGATTCGCATGAGATGCAGGCTTGTCACACTCGTAGTGTGCTTTAGCCTGGCGTTGGCCGGATCGGTCTACGCCCAGGGTGCAGCCACTACATCGGCCCTGTCGGGGGTCGTCGTTGATTCCGCCGGCGGCGTGGTGCCCGGTGCGGAAGTCACGATCAAGCACGTTGCCACGGGCGTCACGCAAGCGGCGACCAGTAACGCTGAAGGCGGGTATTCGTTCCCCAGCCTTCCCATCGGCACCTACACCGTCACGGTCACCCTGCAAGGCTTCAAGACCTTCGTCGCCAACGACGTCGTGCTCACGTCCGGTTCGGGCGCGAGCGTTCGCGCCGTGCTCGAAGTCGGCGGTCTCGAAGAGCAGGTCCTCGTGTCGTCGAGGTCTGAGATCGTTCAGACCCAGTCGACCGTCATCTCCTCGACCATCAACGCCAATCAGATCATGAAGCTGCCGAACACGAGCCGCGCCGCGCTCGACTTCGTGACGATGCTGCCTGGCGTGACGACGGCTGGTGGAAACCGGCAGTCGCAGATCAACGGGCTGCCGCGTGGCGTGATCAACATCACGCTCGACGGCGTCAACGTGCAGGACAACACGCTGCGGAGCACGGACGGCTTCTTCGCCATCGTCAACCCTCGTCTCGATGCGGTTGAAGAAATCACGGTGACGACGGCGACGCAGGAAGCCGGCGCCGGCCAGGGCGCCGTGCAGATCAAGTTCGTGACGCGGTCAGGCGGCAACGACTTCACCGGCAGCGGCTATCACTACTATCGGAGCGACAAGCTCAACGCGAACACCTGGTTCAACAATCGCAACGATGTCGCCAAGGTTCCGCTCAAGCAGAACCAGGCCGGCGTGCGCGCGGGCGGCCCGATCGTGATCCCGGGGCTGTTCGACGGCCGCAACAAGGCGTTCTTCTTCTTCAACTACGAGGAATTCCGGCAGCCGGGCGCAACCACCCGCGACCGGAACATTCTCAGGACTACCGCCCAGCAGGGCCTCTTCACGTATATACCGACAGGCGGATCGCCGCAGCAGGTCAACCTCCTGGCGCTTGCCGCGGCGAACGGCCAGACATCGACGACCGATCCGACGATTATCGGCCATCCTTCGAGACATCAGGACCGCTGTCGCGGGAGGCTCGATTCAACCTCTCGACGACAACCTCGAGCGCTTCTCGTTCAACGTGGCGACGGAGTCAATCAGCCGCTATCCGACGACCCGCATCGACTACAACATCACCGACAAGCACCGCTTCAGCAACGCGTTCAACTACCAGTACTTCACGGATTTCCCCGATACGCTGAACAACATGGACGCGGCGTTCCCGGGCTTCCCGGTCGAAGCCGGGCAGAAGTCGGAACGCTACAGCATCAGCAACTCGCTGCGCTCCACGCTCAGCACCAATCTCGTCAACGAAGTGCTGGTGGCGTGGAGCGGCGCGCCGGTCACGTTCTTCGGAGAGCTGAGCCCCGACCAACTGGAGCGGGACGTCGGTTGCCGATCAGCGCGGGTTCCGGATTCCGTTCCCCACTACGGCTGGAATGAATCCCGCCAGTGCCAATCCGTCGGGCAACTTCAATCCTCAGTCGAGGAATGCTTCAACGCTGCTGATTGAAAACACCTCAATTGGCTTAGGGGCAAACACAGCTTCAGCATGGGCGGGTCGTGGACGCAATACGACCTGTGGATGAAGAACCAGCAGATGGTGCCGAACCTGTCGCTGTCGGTCGGGAACGGCGATCCGGCGCTGGGCGATGTTCGGCGCCGACGAATTTCCCGGGCGCTTCGCAAGAGCAGCTGAGCCGCTGCGCAGAGCGCTCTACGCGATCCTGACCGGCCGCGTGACAAGATCGCCGCGAATGCGGCCTTGGGTGAAGACAGTGGTGAGTACGAATACCTTGGCAACTCTATCCAGCGCTCGCGCATGCGGGAAGCAGGGTTCTTCGTCCAGGACTCGTGGCGCATCCGGCCGGACCTGACGGTCAATGCGGGCCTGCGCTACGAACTGCAGTTCCCGTTCACGCCGCGGAACAACAGCTATTCGACCGCCACCGTCGAGAGCTTCTGCGGCCGGTCGGGGACGAACCCGGATACGTTCTGCAACCTGTTCCAGGCGGGCAACCAACCGGGCGCGCCCACGACGTTCATCAACTTCGGCGAGGGCACGCCGGCCTACAACACCGACTACAACAACTGGGCGCCGAGCGCCGGCGTGGCCTGGACGCTCAAAGGATCGGCTGGACTAACGGGCCTCATTTTCGGCCGCAACGAAGGCGACTCGGTCCTCCGCGGCGGGTTCACGAAAGCGTTCAGCCGTGAAGGCATGGCCCGCTTCTCAGACCGGTTTGGTGCCAACCCAGGCGTGACGATTCAGGCTACGCGAAGCCTGGGCCTCGGCAACATCGGTGCGTTACCGTTACTGTTCCGTGACGGGAACCTGGCGCCTCCGCCGTTCTCTTCGACACCCCAATACCCGCTCACCGACGTGGTGACTGAGGACGTCAACCTATGGATCCGAACCTCCAGGTTCCCTACGCGGACTCCTGGACCGTCGGTCTGCAGCGGACAGTTGGCCGCAACATGGCGTTCGAGGTTCGCTACGTCGGTACGAGGTCGCGCGACCTGTGGGAGACGTTGAACTACAACGAGATCAACATCTTCGACAACGGGTTCATCAACGAGTTCAGGGCTGCTCAGGCGAACCTGCAGGCCAATGTGGCCGCGGGTCGGGCGGCTCAGGGATTCGCCTACCGCGGGCCAGACACCGGGACGGTGCCGCTGCCGACCATGTTTGCGTATTTCCAGGGCGCCGGGGATCCCAACAACGCCGCGGCGTATACCTCGGCAAACTTCAGGACGCAATAACACGTTCCTGACGCCGCTCGCGAGATTCAATCCGAATCCCTTCGAGTTCGCGCAAAACCTGTTCGCGGACGCCGCACAACGCAACAATGCCGGCGGCATCCGGTCGGGCTTCCGGCGAACTTCTTCGTCGCGAACCCGGACCTCTCGGGTCACTGTGAACAATCCCGGTGGCGGCGCGACCTGGCGACCAACGTCGGCAAGTCCGACTACCACGCGCTCCAGCTCGAGTTGCGCCGTCGGCTCTCGCAGGGTCTTCAGTTCAGCGCGAACTACGCGTTGGGCAACCAGCAGGTCCACTCCTGGCAGACCTTCCGCCGCGACGTCTTCATGATTCGCGACGCAGGCGATCCGGGAGATATCACCCACGTCTTCAAGATCGGCGGGCTCTACGATTTGCCGTTCGGCCAGGGCCGCCGGTTCGGCGGCAACGTCAACGGCTTCGTGAATCGCCTGATCGGCGACTGGTCGCTCAGCATGGTCTCGCGCATCCAGAGCGGACGCCTCATCGATTTCGGCAACGTCCGCATGGTGGGCATGACGGCAGACGATCTGCAGGGTATGTTCAAGCTGCGGTTCGACGATGCCGGCAAGAAGGTGTGGATGCTGCCGCAGGACGTCATCGACAACACCATCCGCGCGTTCAGCGTCAGCGCGACCTCTGCGTCCGGATACGGTGCCGGTGGACCTCCGACGGGCCGGTACTTGGCGCCCGCCAACGGCCCGGATTGCATCGAGATCGATAACGGCGCCGATTACGGCGACTGCGGTACGCGCTCGCTGGTCGTCACCGGTCCGATGTTCCAGATGCACGACTTCAGCGTGGCGAAGCGGGTTACCGTCGTGGGACGGACGAACCTCGAGTTCCGTTTCGAGATGCTGAACGCTGTTCAACAACGTGAACTTCGTTCCAGTGAGCGGCATCGTCAACAACGTCGGCGCTACCCTCAACAACTACGAGGTCACTGGACTCACCGGCGCGAACACCGCGCGCGTGATTCAGCTCGTTACACGGTTCAACTGGTAAGGGCACGCCGTCGAGCCGGCCGGGTCGCACAGCCCGGCCGGCTTTCTCTGCCGGTTCTCGCCGGCACGCAGGTGCTCCTCCCACCTGCCGCCGGCGAGGCTGGCAATTCTGATCACGGCTGCCACCAGCCATCCCTCCCATCCCGAGACTGCCCCAGCTCTGGGACGAAACCGCTTTTCAGGCAATTCGTCACAATAAACCTACCGTCGACCATCAAGTTCTGCTTGACAGTCACCAGGCAGCAGGCGTAGCTTCTGCCACAGTCCCAGGTCGAGTTTCGAACCTCAGGGTTGTCGGGGGAACGCCGGTCGTGTGTTCGAATTTGCGGTATCAGGAGGAGGATGCGCAATGAGATGCAGGCTTGTCACACTGGTCGTGTGCCTCAGCCTGGCGTTGGCCGCTTCGGCCTTCGCCCAGGGAGCTGCCACGACATCGACCATTTCCGGCGATCGTCGTTGACTCCGCCGGCGGCGTCGTTCCCGGCGCGGAAGTCACCATCAAACACAACGCAACCGGCGTCACGCAATCCGCGGTCAGCAACGCGGAAGGCGCCTATCTGTTCCCGAGCCTGCCCATCGGCACCTACACGGTGACGGTCGCGCTCCAGGGCTTCAAGACATTCGTCGCCAACGACGTCGTCCTCACTGCCGGTTCGCCGGCCAGCGTTCGGGCGGTGCTCGAAGTCGGCGGCGTCGAAGAGCAGGTGCTGGTGTCGTCCAGGTCCGAAATCGTCCAGACCCAGTCCACCGTCATCTCCTCGACGATCAACGCGAACCAGATCATGAAGCTCCCGAACACCAGTCGCGCGGCGCTCGACTTCGTGACGAGTCTGCCGGGCGTCACTTCGCCTGGTGGAAACCGTCAGTCGCAGATCAACGGGTTGCCGCGTGGCGTGATCAACATCACGTTGGATGGTGTGAACGTTCAGGACAATACGCTCAGGAGCACTGACGGCTTCTTCGCCATCGTGAACCCGCGGCTCGACGCGGTCGAAGAAATCACGGTCACGACGGCGACGCAGGAAGCCAGCGCCGGTCAGGGCGCCGTGCAGATCAAGTTCGTGACGCGGTCGGGCGGCAATCACGTTCACCGGTAGCGGCTACTACTACTACCGGAGCGACAAGCTCAACGCGAACACCTGGTTCAACAACCGCGCCGAGATCGCCAAGACCAGACTCAGGCAGAAGCAGATGGGCGTGCGCGCCGGCGGCCCAATCCTGATTCCAGGGCTGTTCGACGGGCGGAACAAGGCGTTCTTCTTTGTCAACTACGAAGAAGTCCCCAGCCCGGGCGGCGTGTCGCGCGACCGTAACATTCTCAACCCGCTCGCGCAGCAGGGCATCTTCACCTATATCCCGACCGGAGGGGCGGCGCAGCAGGTCAACCTGCTGGCGCTCGCCGCAGCCAACGGCCTGACGTCGACGGCAGATCCACTCGTTGCCAACCTCCTGCGGGACATTCGCAGCTCGACGTCGGGTGGCTCGGTCCAGGCAATTGATGCGAACCTCGATCGCCTCCGGTACAACAGCAATTTCGATTCAGTTGTACGCTACCCAACGACACGCATCGACTACAACATCACCGAGAAGCACCGCTTCAGCAACGCGTTCAACTACCAGCGCTTCAATACCAACCCCGACACGCTGAACAACCGCGATGCACAGTTTCCAGGATTTCCAGCCGCGGCGAGCCAGGTCTCGGAGCGCTATGCGCTCAGCAATTCGCTTCGCTCGACGCTAAGCTCGAACATCGTCAACGAAGTGTTGGTCGCGTGGAGTGGAGCGCCGGTCACGTTCTTCAGAGAGTTTACCGCCGACATGTGGGGCGGGACCTCCGTCGCCGATCAGGGCGGCTATCGGATCCTCTTCCCCACCACGGCTGGGCATGAATCCGGACAACGCGTCCGGCGCGGCCACCCCGTCGTCGCGAAACGCTTCAACCATGCTGATCGAGAACACGTTTATCGTGGCTCCGCGGTAAGCACAGCTTGACCATGGGCGGATCGTGGACGCAATACGATTTGTGGCTGAAGAATCAGCAGCTGGTGCCAGACCTGTCCCTGGGATCGACGGCGGCGGCGCTGCCCAACCTGGTTACCGGAGATCCGGCACTGGCCATGTTCAGCGCGGCGAACTTTCCGGGTGCTTCGGCCGATCATCTGAACCAGGCACAGGCGCTCTACGCGATTATCACCGGGCGCGTGACGCAGCTCTCGCAGCAACGCGGGATTGGACGAGGATACGCAGGAATATGCGTTCCTTGGCCTGCGGACGCAGCGCGCGCGCATGCGCGAGGCGGGGTTCTTCTTTCAAGACTCGTGGCGCATCCGGCCAGATCTCACGATCAATGCCGGCCTCCGCTACGAGCTGCAGTTCCCGTTCACGCCGCGCAACAACAGCTATTCGACCGCTACTGCCGAGAGCTTCTGCGGTCGGTCGGGGACGAACCCCGATACGTTCTGCAACCTGTTCCAGGCGGGCAATCAGCCTGGTGCGCCCACGACGTTTATCAACTTCGGCGAGGGCACGCCGGCCTACAACACCGACTACAACAACTGGGCCCCGAGCGTCGGCGTGGCGTGGACGCTCAAGGGCGGTGCCGGGCTCATGGGCACCATGTTCGGCCGGAACGAGGGTGACTCGGTGCTTCGTGCCGGGTTACACGAGGGCGTTCAGCCGCGAGGGGATGGCCAACTTCTCCGACCAGTATCGGCGCCAATCCCGGCGTAACACTCGACACCTCGCGGAACCAGGCCCTCGGGAATCTCGGTGGCACTCCCTTGTTGTTCCGTAACGGGAACCTGGGGCCTCCGGCCTTCCCGCCGGCGCCCGTGTATCCCATGACCGATCTTGTGACCGCAGGACGTCAACTTGATGGATCCGAACCTTCAGGTTCCGTACGCGGACTCCTGGACCCTCGGTCTGCAGCGCGCGATCGGCCGCAACATGGCGGTTGAAATCCGCTACGTCGGGACGAGAGGGCGCGAGCTGTGGGACACGTTGAACTACAACGAGATCAACATCTTCGACAACGGGTTCATTCAGGAGTTCCGCGCGGCGCAGGCCAACCTGCGCGCCAACGTCGCGGCAGGCCAGGCAACTCAGGGGTTCGCTTACCGCGGGCCCGACACGGGAACGGTGCCGCTGCCGATCATGTTCGCCTACTTCCAGGGGGCGGGCGATCCGACCAACGCCGCGGCGTACACGTCGACGAATTTCAGGACCAACAACAACTTCCTGACGCCGCTCGCGACGTTCAACCCGAACCCGTTCACGTTCGCGCAGAACCTCTACAACAATGCCCAGCAGCGCACCAACGCGGCGAACTCCGGCCGGATTCCCGCGAACTTCTTCCTGACGAACCCCGATCTGATCGGGGGCGCGGACCTGACGACCAACACCTCCACGTCCGACTACCATGCGCTGCAACTCGAGCTCCGCCGCCGGCTGGCGAACGGTCTCCAATTCAACGCAAACTACGCCTTCGGCAACCAGCAGGTCTCACTCGTGGCAGACATTCCGGCGTGACATCTTCATGATTCGCGACGCCGGCGACCCGGGAGATATCACCCACGTCTTCAAGCTGTCCGGGCTCTACGATCTGCCCTTCGGCCAGGGCCGGCGGTTTGGCGGCAACGTGAATGGCTTCGTCAATCGCTTCATCGGCGATTGGTCGCTGAGCATGGTGGCTCGAATCCAGAGCGGCCGTCTGGTCGACCTTGGGCAACGTCCGGCTCGTGGGCATGACCGCCGACGATGTGCAGGGCTTCTTCAAGATGCGGTTCGACGACGCGGGAAAGAAGATCTGGATGTTTCCGCAGGACGTCATCGACAACACGATCCGGGCGTTCAACGTCAGCGCGACGCACCCGACCGGCTACGCCGGCGGTAACCTGCCGACCGGCCGTTACTTCGCGCCGGCCAACGGTCCGGATTGCATCGAGATCGACGCGCCTATCGCCGGAAACGCCAGCGGTGACTTCGGCGACTGCGGCGTGCGGTCGCTCGTCGTCACCGGTCCGACGTTCCAGAACTACGACGTCAGCATCGCGAAACGGGTCCCGGTCGTCGGGCGGACCAACGTCGAATTCCGCTTCGAGATGTTGAATGCGTTCAACAACGTGAACTTCATCCCGTCGGGCCAGGTCGGGTCGACCAATCCGAACAAGGGCCTCGGATCAACGCTCAACAACTACGAGGTGACCCAGCTGACAGGGAACAACCAGGCGCGCGTCATTCAGTTCGTCACGCGGTTCAACTGGTAGCTGGCACTACGTGGGGACCGGCCAGGGGCTCCTGGCCGGTCTCTCGATAGCCGGTTCTCCGCCGCGCAGCCGATGACTCCTCCCATCTACTGCGAGCGGGAACCGGCGATTTCTTTTCTGCCTACCTCAACGAAGATTCCGTATCGACTGACCGCTGCACGATGCGCTGTCGAGCAGCATCCAGCGCTCGCGCGGGAATCGCGACGAGCGAACGATGCCCAGCCGGCTCAGGCGAAACGTCGAACGCCGTCTTCAGGCACCCGAGGCCGTACATGACGCAGTGGACGAAGTCGATCGAGGACGCATCCGGCGCATAGCGCGTCGGACACGAGACTTCCCCGATCCGGTAGCCGAGCCACGCGGTCTCCGCGAGCACTTCGTTGTCGAACACGAAATCATCCGAGTTCAGGTCGAGCGGCAACTGCTCGAGAAGATCGCGCGAGTACGCTCGATAACCTGTGTGGAACTCCGAGACCTTGGTTCCGAGCAGCAGGTTTCCGACCAACGTCAGCCCGCGGTTCGCGACGTAGCGCCACACCGGCATGCCGCCTTCGAGAGCCTGTCCGCCGAGGATGCGCGACCCGAGCACGCACGCGTAGAGGCCGCTCGCCACGAGATCGACCATCGCCGGCAGCAGCTTCGGCGTGTACTGGTAGTCCGGATGGATCATCACGACAATGTCGGCGCCGTGGTCGAGCGCGAGCCGATAACACGTCTTCTGGTTCGCTCCGTAGCCGCGGTTGCTCGGATGCGATCGCGCCACGACCTTCGGCAGCTGCCGCGCCAACGCCAGCGTCCTGTCCTGACTCGCATCGTCCACCACGATGACCAGATCGACGAAATCGAAGGCCACCACTTCGCGCCACGTCCGCTCGAGCGTGCGCTCCGCGTTGTACGCCGGCATCACGACGACGACCTTCTTGCCTGCGATCATCGTTGGGATCCTGGAGACTGCGAGCCTGCCGGAAGCCGCGTAAGGTCGGCCAGCATCCGGCGTGCGGGTTCGTGCGTGGGATTCTGACGGACGACGGTCTCGAGTTGCTGCCGCGCGGCTGCGACCTGCCCCTTCCTCCACAGTACGACAGCCAGATCGTAACGTGACGCCGAATCGTCAGGACGGAGGCGGACGGCCTCGCGGAGCTGGGTTTCCGCTTCGTCCACACGGCCGAGACGCGCCAGCGAGTTGCCCAGGTCAGCCCGCGCTTCGGGGAGCGCCGGGTTCAACCGGACGGCTTTCTCGTATTCGAGGGTGGCCGCTTCCAGCTTGCCGGCGGCGTCGAGTGCTTCACCCAGGCCGGTTCGCGACCGGGCATCAGCGGGATCCAGGCGAATGGCTGTTTCGAACTGTTGAATGGCCTCCGCCGTCCGCCCCTCGATCGCGAGCGCGGAACCAAGGTGCCGGCGCGCGACGACATCGTTCGGCTGCAGCTCGGTCATTCTGGCGAGGTGCTCGATCGCTTCAGACGTCCTGCCCTGTTTGGCGAGCGTGACGCCGAGGTAGCTCCGAGCTTCCGGCAGATCCGGCGCTGCCGCGACGGCAGCGCGCAGGTGCGTTTCGGCCTCCGCGACTTGTCCCTGCTCGGCGAGCGCGCCGCCGAGATTGGCCAGCGTGATCGCATCGGTGGGATTGACCCGAAGGGCCTGGCGATAGTGCGCGATCGCCTCGTCCAGCCTGCCGGCCGGGACCAGAATCGCCCCGATCCCCGTGTGTGCTTCCACCGAGTCGGGATTGATGCGCAGCGCCGCCTCGTAGTGCGAAAAGGCCTCCTCCGATTTTCCAGCCGCCACCAACGCATGGGCGAGATTGTTGTGCGCGCGGTAGTTGTCGTGTGTCACTTGCAGCGTGTGCTCCCAGAGGTCGACGCTGTTTGCCCAAACGGCAACCTGCTGGCGCGCGAGAACCATGCTCACCACCGTGGCGGCCGTTGCAGCCGCCGTGAGCATATGTCGCCTCGCCGGTGCACGTTGCAGCAAGTCTGGGAGTCCCCATACGATCGCGATGAACAGACCTATGAGAGGCAGATAGGTATACCTGTCTGCCATTGGCTGGCTTCCCACCTGGATCAGCCCGATGACCGGCACGAGCATGCCGAGATACCACAACCATCCAACCGTGGCATAGGCGTATCGCGTTGGTGCGCGAAGCGCCAGCACGGTCAGTCCAATCAACGTCAGGGCGGCAACGGCGACCTGGAGGACGGACTCACCCGGCGCATATGGATACAAGGGAGCCAGGTTGACCGGGTAGATCATCTGACCGATGTAGCTCAAATAGGCGAGGATGGCGTTGGCGAGCCGGCGTCCTGCGGGCAGCGTTTCGAACGTGCGCACCGCGCCCGCACTTTCCTGGGCGAGATAGGTCACGGCCGCTGACACAAGCGCACAGACGAACAGCGGGACCTTTTCCAGGACGAGCGCCCGGAACTCCCGCGGTCGTGCGAGCGGCCACACGTCCAGTAGCAACAGCACGAATGGCAACGTCACGAGCATCGGCTTGCTCGCGAGTCCCAGCACGAAAAACAGGGCGACCAGTCCATAGCGGGCGCGGGAGCCGGTGTCGACGTACCTGACGTACGCCCATAAGGTCAGCATCGCGAAGAACCCGCTGAGGACGTCTTTGCGCTCGGCAACCCACGCGACGGACTCCACGTGCAGCGGATGCACGCCGAACAGTCCGGCGACCACGGCGCTGCGCAGAGGCTGCGCCGTCATTCGGCTGAGGAGGCCGAATAACAGGAGCGTGTTGAGCAGGTGAAGGACGACGCTCGTCGCGTGATGGCCGCGGGGGGTCACGCCATACAGCTGGACATCGGTCATGTGGGAGAGCCACGTCACCGGATGCCAGTTGCCGGCGTAGGTCGCCGTCGCTGCCCAGACAATCCCGTTCCACGTCAGCCCTGAACGGACGTGCGGGTTGTCCAGCACGTACTGCGGGTCGTCGAAGTTGACGAAGCCGAGCGTCAACGCAGGCGCATAGACGATCAGAACGGCTACGAGGAGCCCAGCAATCAGCGCCCAACGCGACAAGCCCGAGTGGGGGTGGGAATGGCCGGCGGCGGCCACCAGGCTTGCGCTTCCCTTGCCCTGGCGCCGGGTCCGCTCCGCCGCTCGATTCGCCGTTTTAGGCATTTCTGCTGATCATGACGGCGGTTCCACCCTGCCGTCTTTCCCGGAGTTCGCAATCCGGCGAAGCGCCCACATTTATCGCCAAACGGTTGGGTAGTGTCAATCCGGAGGCGATCGAAGTCAGCTGTGAGGAGAGGCCGCACTGACTTACGCTCGCTGGGCGCTCTGCGGCACGAACTTGGCCGGGGGGGGACGCGCGGAGCGCGGAGGTCCGCCACGAACGGTGATCAGAGCAGTGATTGGGCGAGCCTACTGGGAGGTGTACCCGCCGTCAGCGCTCACCAGGGCTCCCGTCATGTACGCACACTCGTCCGACAAGAGGAACAGCACGGCACGCCCGATCTCCTCGGGTGTTCCCAGTCGCTGAATCGGCTGGGCCGTCCGCAGCATCTCGTTGATCGTGTCGATTGACAGGCCGCTTACCTGATGGAATCGCTCGACGGTCGGCCCGACCATCGGCGTATCGATCGTGCCCGGGCAGATGCAGTTCACCCTGACGTTGTACTTGGCGTAGTCGATTGCCTGTACTCTTGGTGAGCTGACCCACGGCCGCCTTGCTCATCCCGTACGCGGCACTGCTGCCTTTCCCGATGAAGACCTGGTCCGATCCCATGAGGACCACATTGCCGTAGCGCTGTTTCCTCATGACCGGAAGCACTTCCTTCAGGACGTAGAAGGGTCCTTTTGCATTGATGGACAGGACGCGTTCGAACTCGTCGATGCTGGTGTCCTCGATGTTCGCAAACAGATGCACGCCGGCGGCGACGAACAACAGGTCGATCCTGCCCTCGCGCTCTATCACGTTCCGAACACAGCGCTGAACCTGGCTGTAGTCGCGAACATCACATTGTTGGAATGCACCATCCGCGGTTTCCTTGACGTCGAGTACGTGCGTTCTGCACTCCTCCGCACGCAGCAACCGCACCACGGCATTCCCCATCCCTGACGCCCCTCCGACGATCAGGGCCACCTTGTCCTTGAATCGGGGTATCGAGGCCATTGGCCTCAGCTTAGATCGGTTCGGCGCGGGGCGTCACCGGTATCCACATATCGTTTTCCGACGAGTTTGGGTTGGCTGTTGGGGATTGAGATTGGTCGGGACGGCGGGATTCGAACCCACGCCCCATGGCCCCAGAGTCATTCGAGAGTCACGCTCTCTTGCCGCAGTCGTCTCTGTCGTAGGAATATTCACCCTTTACGGTCCGTTCCGCCTGCTCACCCGATGGTGGGGTTCAGGATCCGTGCCGACGATCTATGAGAACTCCACTCGATCGCCTTTGTCAGATTCCCGAACGATGGCTTTCGCGCGCCGCGGGACACAGGGCCCTCTGCATCTGCATCATCGGAGGACTGGCGTTCGCGGGGAGCGCCTTGGCCGCGTGGAGTACTCACATTCCGGAGCCAGTCGCGCACGACGAGTTCAGTTATCTCCTGGCAGCCGATACCTTCGCGCACGGTCGCCTGACCAACCCGACGCATCCGATGTGGATCCATTTCGAGAGCATGCACATCATTGAGCGTCCGACGTACGCGTCGAAGTATCCGCCTGCGCAGGGTTTGGTTCTTGCCATCGGCCAGGTGGTTGGCGGACATCCGGTCGTCGGTGTGTGGCTCAGTGCGGCGGTCGCATGTGCTGCTATATATTGGATGCTGCTCGCCTGGGTGCCGCCGCCATGGGCTTTACTCGGCGGGTTCATTGTTCTCGCGCGGATCGGCATTCCAAGCTATTGGAGCCAAGGCTACTGGGGCGGGTGGGCCGCCGCGCTCGGCGGCGCGCTCCTCTTCGGCGCCCTGCGACGCCTTCTCCGACGCCCACGAGTCAGAGATTCACTCTTGATGGGGATCGGGTTATCTGTACTTGCCAACAGTCGGCCCTACGAGGGACTCGTCCTCAGCCTTCCAGCCCTGGCTCTGCTGGGCGCGTGCCTGCTTCGCGAGCGCGATTCGCTGAAGCGGATGGCGCTCGTTCGCACCCTGGTGCCGGCGGGCGTCCTGGTCGCGTGCACCGTCGCGGTAATGGCCTTTTACAACTGGCGCGTAACGGGACGAGCGTTCGAACTCCCGTACTACGTACACGAGAAAACTGTACGCAATGAAGCCTTTTTTCCTCTGGCAGCAGCCCAGACCGATGCCCGAGTACACGCACGAGGTCATGCGAGCCTTTCAGATGAAAGAGCTTGAATACTACAAGTATCAACACACTCTTCCAGGATTTCTGCATGAGCTCCGCCGCAAGGGGAAGGAGCTGTTCAATTTCTATCTCGGACGGCCGCCGGCGGTTCTCCTGCTGGCACTCCCGTGGGTCCTGAGGAGCCGGTGGATGCGTTTCGTCGCGCTCGCGTGCGCGATCCTTGGAATTGGACTGCTCCTCGAGACGCACATGTTTGCTCACTACGCCGCACCCGCTACGGGGCTTGTTTTCCTGTTGCTCGTCCAGTCACTCCGCCACGTGCGGCTCTTTCGATGGCGCGACGTTCCGGTCGGGCGCGTCGTCGTCTGGGTATTCCTGCTGGCCTGCGTGTATCACCTGTGGAAGTCATTTACTCTGCCGATACGGGTCGAGCCAAGCTGGGCGCTTCGAAGAGGACAACTGCTGTCGCAGCTGCGCCAGGGCGGTGGGAGAAATCTCATCCTCGTCCGATACACCGCTCGCCATGAGCCCGATCATGAATGGGTCTACAACGAGGCGGACATCGACGAGGCCCCTGTTGTGTGGGCCCGGGAGATGGATGTAATCCAGAATCGGGAGTTGTTCCGATACTTCGCCGACCGCCGTGTGTGGCTACTCGAAGCGGACGCGGACGATCCATCCCTGGTCCCCTACCCACAGTTCAGTCGCTAACATCGGCCGATGTTCACGGCCGCGATTGAGGCGACGGCCGAGGAATGGCAGCGCGCGATGCTCACCGAGGGCTGGAGCTGACTCGCCGCGAGGACGCCTCCAAAAGGAGTTAACGGATGACGATCGGGCGATCGGCGTTCCTCGCTGTTGCGGCCTTGACTGCGTTCTTGATGTCGATGCCAGCGTGGCAGTGGGTAGCGGGCTGGTCCGGCTCGGGCATCAAGGAAACCGAGACGTTCTCTGTTCAGAGCGAATGGCGCATCACATGGGAAACCAAGAACGAGAAAAAGGAAGGCGCCGGAATATTCCAGATCTACGTCCATGACGAGAATGACAAACTCGTCAGCCTGGCTGCCAACAAGCAGGGTGTCGGTAAGGACACGTTGTACGTGCGCAGCGCAGGCAAGCACTACCTCAAGATCAATTCCGTGAAATGTGGACTGGACCGTGTTGGTTGAGGATCTTCGGTAAAGCCTTCGAAAAACGCTCACAGGTCTGCTCGCTAACGCCGCCCTCACGCTCGTGCGATCACGCGCACGAGCTCGATGAGCACGCGCGGCAGTTTGCAGTACGTGGCTGTCTCCATTACCTTGCAGTAGGCTCCGTCGCCAACCTTTCAATACTGGCTCAATCCCTGATACGGAATGCCGGAATGAACGCAGCAGCAGCTAGAGTCCCGGCGTCAGCTGCCTTGTGTCGCTAAAGCGGAAGAATCCGTGCTTGTAGCAGAAGACACGCGGACGTGGTCGGGACAGCCTCGTTCGTCAGATTCCGTCCGTTCGTTGTGGAAGCTCAGTGGCGTCCCACACCGCGGGCAATCTGGCGGAATCGGCCTCGCGCGTGGCGATTGTGCCGTCTCCATGTTTGGGAAGAGCGGATCATAGGCTCAACCCTGACAGTAGATCCATCGGGGAAAGGCCCTAGGCCTAAAGGGTCACGCCCGTTAGCAGGCTAGCGCCGTGTTGCTATTACGGAGCGTCGCTAGCCCCTACTGCACGGGGGGAATCGGTCAAGCCTAGCGCCCGACATCGATCACAAGTCTGGCAAAACTGGCCTGTTCCAGTCGACAAATCCGTCGCGCACCAGAAGTCACGGAAGACGTCACGAGAAACGCCAACATTTTGCGATCTCGTGCTGGCATATCGCATGCGTTGTATCAGCCAGAGTGCAACTGACGGATCAGGCTACCAATATCGTGTGGGCTTGAGGGCTCGACGTGATCGCCGTTCCCCCCGAGACGGTCGACACGTTGAGCCTTCGCTTCCGGTATGACATCCAGCAACGGCCTGAGCAAGCGGGCTAGAGACGGCACATTGGTGAATTGTTCGTTGGCTGGCGTTCGCCAAATTCTCGGTTGGGTGTTGGTATGAACAGCGATCCCTGCTACACGTGCCCGAACTGTGGTGCGACCGATGTTCGTGCCACCGTCCAGACTCTGACCGGGACGTACTGCCAATGTCCCAAGTGTCGCCACGTCTGGCACGTCAACGTCGAACCGCCGACACCGAAACGGAAATCTCCCGGACGACGGAAAACGGATCGCTGACGACGGGGCGCTTGCCCGGCCATAACTTGTGTCTGCCTAAAAAAACGGCCCGGCGAGTAGCCGAGCCGTTTAATCCCGTAAACATTGGTCGGGATGCCGGGATTCGAACCCGGGACCCCTGACCCCCAGACTATTTCCGAGCCCTGCCGGTTAGTGAACGATCGGGTGTTGTTGAGCATTTTCGGTCGTCCCGGTGTCCGATTGGATCGGTTGAGATCCGTTTGTGACGCCGGTTGTGTCACTGAATGTCACACGGACCTGCTAGTGAATCTCGGTATAAGAGCGCAGAAGCCACCGACTAGAACCACGATCAGGATAACCGCCACACACCACCAAAAGGCCGCCGCTTTAGCGCCAGGCGTTTCTGTCGGGCGGGGCTGCCGCGGGATAACTTCTGGTGCGGCGCCAGCCCCGGTCTTCCAGTCACGTCCGCAATGGGGGCACACCAGTGCGGAGAGTTCCATTTCCTTCGTGCAATAGGGACACAGCTTCATGTGAGTGATCAGTGAATCGTCGTTGATGCTGTGACTGGCGCGTCTTGCTGATTCCCGGCGGTGGCTGCGATGCCAGATTCTACATCCTGCGACTTAGCCGTGCGCCCGATCCGCTCTTCGAACATTCGCATGTCCTGCTCATCGCCGCCGAGACTCGCGCCGAGATACGTGCTCGTCTGGCTGATATTCGCGTGGCCGAGCCATCGCTGAATCGTCGCCAGCGGAATGCCGGCGTCCATCCAACGTGAGCCCGCCTCCCGCCGCAGATCGTGAAAGTGCAGCCCGTCGATCTTCGCCCGCTGGCAGGTCAGTCGCCATGCGGTCTTGATCGAGTGCCGACGACGGCCGATCTCATCACCGAACACGAACCCCTCGGACGGGATCGGCTCCCCTGCCGGATCGAGGCGCCGTCGTGTGAGCACCGCCGCAAGCACCGTGGACATGGGGATCCGTCGATCGCGCTTCGCTTTCGTCTTGCCAGCCGGTAGGAAGATCTCCGCGCGTGGCGAGAATCGGACCTGATGCCATTGCAGGCTAAGCAGCTCCCCTTTCCGACAGCCGGTCTCGAGTGCCGCCGTAATCAGGTTCGCAAGCCCACCAGCGCCCGCCTGGAGCCGTTCCGTTCGTCACCCTGTAGACGGTCGGCTCCGTGGTTCTTCTCGCGCCAGACGGACCGCAGACACGTCTCCGACGCGGAATGGTGAACGTGGCAGCAACGCGAGCGTGCGCATAGTCGTGAACCGCCGTTTGTTCGAATCACACTTGCTGAAGGTCATGGCGACGGCAGCAGCGTCAGGCCGGGGCGCCGATGACTTGATGGCGATCATGGGTGGCAGCGACACGCCAGCGGCACCGCTCACCGAGGCGGATGATCCGGTGCTGCCGACCAAGTACATGACGCACTGAGATGATCTCCTGGCACTTCCCTGGAACATGCGCGCCACGATTGGCGAGCACATGATTTATCGCACTCTGCGCGCGGATGGGTCGTCGCATGGAAAATGGGCTGGGTGCAGGGTGGCCCCACCGAAACGTGGTGCTTGGCCTTTAGCGATCAGCAGGCTCTTTTTCAACTGAATATCGCGAGCCTACTGTTCGCGGACGTTGTCCGTTGAGCTGTGCGCTTTTGACACACGTAGATCGAACGAACGCCGCTCGGTTACGATGTACAGCAGCCACACGCTCCCGCCTCGCCCGCGCCGTGTGGTCAGCGGCGTGTCGGTCATCGCAGGGCCGACATGCTGCGTCGCTTTAGCAAACGCACGTGTGAAGGTGATCGGCCAGTGTCCATCTCACAACGAGAGCATTGGAACGGTCCACCAGAGCAGATCCGCGAACTATCACCCTCACGAGGGTGACCGCGTCCGCGCCGTCTGTTCGCTCTGGACGCATCGCTCGGCTGGGAGATCCGTGTGCTCGTGAACGACACGTTCATACGAAGTCAGGTCGTCCTCGATCCCGCCGACATCCAGAGGATCGCAAACGAGTGGCGAGACGCGATGATCCGAGAGGGGTGGGGACACGTTGACGGCCCAAGCACCGATCAACGGCCTTATGACATCCACACCCGTCATCCACCGCAGAGCGTGTGTGGTCAGCGGCGTGTCGGTATCGTAGGGCCGGCATGCCGACGCGAATGGCCGGAAAACAAAGGGTTGCGGCCATCTCCTCAGGATGTTCTGGCGGCCGTCAGATTTGTCGCTAACGATTGGTCGGATTTGCCAGATCTGTGATCACGCGAACGCGCTAACGGGTGCCAGTGGGTGCCGGTGGGTTGGTCAGCAGGTCGCGCAACTGATCATAGAAAAGCTATTCGCGCTCTTGCCACATGGTGCAACTTGCGCCGCATACCTGATGACCGCTCAACCGGCCAAGATCGAACAAGGCAGCGGCGCATGCATGCTCGAAGGTATCTTCAATGTACAAGCCCGCAGCGGCGTTTTCGGTCGCGCGGCAGGCCCATGCTGTAAACGTCCCGTCGTCATGTTGCGTGACCCACGCCTCCCAGCCGTTATCGTGGGTGGAGACCCACAACCGGATCGGCTCTGTGTGCTGGTGGTGGTGGTGGTCGGTCACGTCCACCCTTTGTCGATCATCCCATTGGGCGAACAAGTCTCAGCCGATGGCTGAGGCTGAACGGAATGAGGGCGGAACCGGGTTTGGAGGAGTTGGCGCAAGGCGTAGAGATGATCTCGTGCGCGGCGTTCTCGATTAGCTCACGGATAGAGCGGGACTCCACTAGGGTCTGTTCAAGGCGGTCGCTGAGCGTATTCAGACGAATACGTTCCAACTGTAGGTCGTCAGCGGTCAGCTTTTCCACGAGGCCCCCTCTTAATGGCTTATTTAGCAGATTTGGTGCCATCACCATTTCTGTAGTCTGCTTAGTCGAAGAGGTTTAGCCGCGAAAGTGCCTGAAGGCGTGGGTAGTGGCTGAGGTGCGATGCAGCCCTATTGGCTTGGTGGAGTTGTGATGTGCTCGATTCGCCCGGACCCGTCTTTTGCGACGGTCCAGACGTGGCCGCACTCGGGGCAGCGGTAGTAGTTCACCGACGCGAATTGGCTGGGCGCTTGGACCAACCGGGGAGTGTTAGCCGAGCAGCGCGGGCAAGGGTGATTGGGCACTGGACATCAGGACTGCGTTGCTGAAACCGCTCGTCGTTTGCCGTCGGATTCGAGGGCCTCTATTGCCAATAGGCAGGAACCTGCGGTGATTCCGATGAACACCGTGACGAAAGACGCCAGGACGTTCTTCATAGCTCGTGGATTTGTGGGGGGAGTCCGTTGATTATAGCAGACAAGAGCGGTAGCCGGCCCTGCTGCGAACAGGGCCGACCACCTAACCTGCGTCGCGGAGACGGGCCGCAGACGAAGGCTGAAACGCAATCCGTCCAACCCTTTCTCGATCAAAGGCGACAGCCGCAGTTGTCAACGGGCGAGCAGCCCGAACCCGTAGACGAGACTTCAAGCGGTGGTGGACGGAGTTGACGGCGGGGGGCGTCGAACGGATCTTCCGATAGGCGACACAGCCGGCCGACAAACAAGGCCGCAGGGATGGACAGGACGACCCACGCCGTCAGCACATACAGAAGCAGCCGCATGGAACCTCCTAGCAATCACACCGTTATCGCGGCGGACGATGCGCGAGGACCAAGCCACTATGCGGAGTCAGGGCGACGGATCGGTGAGCGTGGACCGTTCGGGGGAGGAACGGCCGCACGCTCATTCTCAGACAATATCGGCAGCCGGTTCGGCCGGCTACAGCATGACCATGACATAGGCATGCGGCATGCCTCCGCGCATGGGCAGAAATCAAGGGTTTACGGCTAGAGTGCGGCGGTTGTTCTGGTGGGCGTCAGATTTGTCGCAAGCGATTGGTCGGATTTGCCAGATTTGTGATCGTGGAGTTTTGCTACAGGCCCGGCGTCAGTTGCTTCCGGTCGCTGAAGTGAAAGAACCCGTGCATAGGCCATCATACGCCGCGCGGAGCAAGTCAGTGGGTTTGGTGAGCGCGGATACCTAGCCGCACCAGGAGAGTAGCGCAACGATTCCGATCAGCGCGGCAATAGCACGCGCGAGCCAGTATGCGGATGTCTCGGTCATTGCCAGCCTTCGCGCAGCATCGCGGAGCACCACTCGTCGGCGATGGCCTGAATCTGCTCTGGATCGCGCAAGACCCGCGAGCGCACTAGACCGTCATTGATCGTGAGCTTCACTTCGAACCCGAATATGTGTGAGTGCAATTCGCACGAGGCGCGGGCGCCACTTGGCTTCGTGAGCGTGAACAGCTCGCGCAACTCTTCGGGGCGGCCGTTCCAAATCTGGCGCAGGACGGTGTTCATGGTTGAAGGCTCGCGTGGAAGAAATTTTCGGTGGTGGGGTCAGTTTTGAAATTCGGCTAGGCGCCTTTTGGTTTTCGCGACCGTCCAAGCTGCTTGATGAGGCCGGTGTCGGGCTTATGGAGTCCAGAGCACGGAGCGACCCAAAAGGCTCGATCTTGCGCCAGCTTGGGCCGCCCTTCGGCCGTGACATTCGTCGTGAACACTACAAATCGTTCGCCAGTTTTCAACCATGTCGTCGCTCGGGGAGTTAAGGACGGATCCGGTCCGGCTGGCGCCGCAGGATAGTGGATAGTCGCCCGCTTGCCTACCTCGCCTTTCCATACGCGATGGACATCCATCGTGACCTCGATTACGTTGTTCTCAAACTCCTCCACCTTGGAGACCGTACCCTCAAAGACGAGCCCGGCCTCCTTTTTCATGGTGCGCGCACTCATGCTGATGCACTCACTGGCTTCAAGCGTCGGCACCGCCAAGGCAACAGACAGACACGCCGCAGTGAGTAGGCGAGAGTGATGCATCATCGCTCTTGTGCCAGCTATTCTACCCGCTGACAATCGCCGGCCTCTCTCGGAGACGTGCTATATGGCCGCGTGAAGATCGGGCGCGATCCGAAAACCTTGTCCGCCGACGAAGCGACGATCATCAAAGCATTACCGCCAGACGGACCCCGCCGGCAAAACAGATGCTCCACACGCTCGTCGAACGGCTCGGCGTAGGCGGGGCCGAATGACGTTTATCGTTTTCGTGCAGGGCTGCTGGCTGCTGCGCGTGCTGCGACGGCTGCGAAGGGAGGCGTGACATGGATGGCATCTATCGAGCGGCGGCGAGATGGGACGACGATCAGGCCCTGGCTGCGCTGTTGGCGCCGTTGCCGGCGGCTATCGTGGCGAACATCCAGCAGGGCCGTGCAAGCCAACCGGCCGGTATGATCTTTAGCGGGATGCGACACGACGAAGCCACAGCGAGCGCATTCTTTGTGCGGACAGATTCCACGGGCCTCTTAGAAGTCTGGACGTTACGCCCGTGCTCACTGCGAGAGGCAGCAGAGATCTGGGCCCACCTAAAACAGCAGCACGCAGACGAGATGCCCGATCTGGGCCCACCCATCAAGCAGGCGTATACGGCCGTGACGGGCCGGCGCATGGAACACATTCAGTAGGCAGCAGCATCGCTACCTAGCTACATAACCGCTACTTAACGGCCCGTCACATCGGCGGGCCGTCTCTATTTCAGCGTTTTTGTTAGGGATTTTGGTCGGGATGCCGGGATTCGAACCCGGGACCCCCTGACCCCCAGTCAGGTGCGCTACCAGGCTGCGCTACATCCCGTGATCGGCAGGGGTCCGGCTAAAGCCGGATGCTACTACCTTTTCTTCCGCGCCTTCGCGGCCATTTTCTTGGCGGTGGCCTTCGACCGCAGCGCGGACTCCGCCGGCGCGGAGGTCTTCGTCGACTTGAGCTCGAACGAGCTGTCCTCCGGGCCGTTGCCGCCGGGGCGGCGGGACAGCATTGCGGCCAGCGAGCGCAGGCCCTGCTTGACCTGCACGATCCGCTCGCGCGCGTCCTTGCCGAGCAACTCGGCCAGCGATGACATCGCCGGCTCGTCGGCGGCCGTGGGACGCTCTTCCTGCAGCTTGCGTCGCGCGCCGGCGAGCGTCAGACCCTCGGCGAACAGCAACTGCTTGATCCGCAGCACGCGCTCGACATCTTCCCGCCGGTATACGCGCGGGGCCCCTTGCGTTTTCGACACGCCGAGATCGGGGAACTCCGCTTCCCACGATCGCAGGACGTACGGCTGGACGCTTGCGATCTCGCAAACTTCCGCCTGCCGAAACAGCGATTGGTTGGGGATTTCTACCCTGTCCGTTTGGGCCATCGACTCGAGGTAGTTAGCGTCCGGCGTCATGCGGTGACCGGACCTCGCACGCGCACTTTCCCCTTCAGTCCGAGCGGTCTTCCGGTGAAGTATAGCAGAGGGTCGCGTTAAAGCCGCGTGATTCGAGGGTCGGGCGATGAGGGGGGCCGGCTGAAGCCGGACGCTACGAGGCAATATAATTCGGGGGCCGGTGTCGAAAATCCTGACCTGTCCGCACTGCGGCGCGGTCGTGCTCCCGGAGGAATCGGGGGGCATGTGTCCGCAGTGCCGGGTGCGGATCGCGGGTCCTGATGGCGAGCCGCTGCCGGCTCAGGTCGGGCGCGGCACTGACGAGACGCGTCTGGCGCCGTTGCCGACGGCTGCTGCTGACGTGGACCCCACGCCCCCAGCGCGCCCGGTCCCGTCGTCAGCCTCCTCCCCCATCTCATCCTCGTCGGGCTGGTTGGCAAGCTCCGGCTCGATCGATCACGGACGCTTTCAGCCCGGCTCCATTCTCGGCGGAAGGTATCGAGTGCTTGGCCGTCTCGGGAAGGGCGGCATGGGTGAGGTTTATCGCGCCGACGATTTGAAGCTCGGACAGCCGGTCGCGCTCAAGTTTCTCCCCGCGGATGTCGACCGCGATCCCGCCCGGCTCACGCAGCTGCACACCGAAGTGCGCATGGCGCGCCAGGTCGCGCATCCCAACGTGTGCCGCGTCTACGACATCGATGAAACCGACGGCCACACGTTTCTCTCGATGGAGTACGTCGACGGTGAAGATTTCGGATCGCTGTTGAAGCGCATCGGACGCTTTCCGCAGGACCGTGCGATCGAGGTCGCGCGGCAGATCTGCTCGGGCCTCGCGGCTGCTCACGAGCGCGGCGTCATCCATCGCGATTTCAAGCCGGCCAACGTGATGCTCGACAGCGCCGGAAAGTCCGCATCACTGACTTTGGACTGGCTGGTGCGTCCGGTGAGGTCCTGCGTGCGGGCACGCCAGCTTACATGGCGCCCGAACAGATCTCGGGCGCAGAGGTCACCGCACGCAGTGACATCTACGCCCTCGGGCTCGTGCTCTACGAAGTCTTCACCGGGCAGCGTGCGCTCGAAGGCAAGAACCTCGCGGAGCTGATTCACAAGCGCGAGCAGCTCGATTTCCCGCAGCCATCGGCCATCGTTCGCGATCTCGATCCGGAGATCGAGCGCGCGATCATGCGCTGCCTCCAGCCCGATCCGGCAGTTCGCCCGTCATCTGCCCTCTCGGTCGCGGCCGCACTCCCTGGCGGCGATCCGCTGGCGGCAGCGTTGGCCGCGGGTCAGACGCCTTCGCCGGAGATGGTGGCAGCAGCCGGCACGAGCGACGCGCTGTCGTTCGGCATGACGGCGTTGGCGTCGCTGTGGATTGCGCTGTCGCTGGTCGCGCTCATCGTGCTCTATCAGCGCGTGATGCTGATCAATCGCGTGCCGACGCCGAAGCCGCCGGAAGCGCTCCTCGATCGCGCGCAGGAAGCGCTGGCCCGCCTCGGCTACGAGCGCCGGCTACGACTATGCGTGGGGCGTCGGGATGTCGCTGGATTACGTGAACTTCATTCGGAACACATCGTCCGCGCCGGATCGCTGGAACGCGCTGCGCGCGGGCCGGCCGGAATCCTTTTTCCTGTGGTATCGCACGAGCCCACGAGACCTCGTTCCACTTGGGCTCGAGAACAACGTATCGATCACCAATCCGCCGCGAACGGTGGCGGGCATGACGGTCGTCGCTGTCGACGCGTCGGGACGGCTCGGCGAGTTTCACGCCGTTCCGCAACCGCTCGAGCAAGGCAAGGCGAAGAACGAGCCGGACTGGGCGACGCTCTTCTCGGCTGCCCAGCTGCCGATGGAAACGTTCACGCCCGTGAAGCCCGCGATCGTGCCGGTTGTCTTCGCTGACGAGCGTAAGGCCTGGGAAGGCCGCGTGCCGGAACAGCCTGACCACATGATCAGGGTCGAGGCCGCTGCCTTCGAGGGAAGGCCGGTGTACTTCGTCGTCTCCGGTCCCTGGTCGCGTTCGGCACGCACACCGCAGTCCGCGACGCCGCTGTTCAACCTGATCATCAACAACATTGCCATGGTCGTCATGCCGGCGCTCATGCTGGCCGGCGTCGTGCTCGCGCGTGGCAACGTGAAGCTGGGACGTGGCGACCGTCACGGCGCGTTCCGCGCGGCGTCGTTTCTGTTCCTGGCGACGCTCGCCAGCTGGTTGCTCGGCGCGTCGCACACCGGGTTTCCCGGACAGGACGTACAGCGATTTTTCAACGCTGTCGGCGGCGCGCTGTTCCAGGCCGGCCTGCTTTGGCTGACGTACCTCGGCCTCGAGCCGTACGTGCGGCGATCCTCACCTGACAGCCTGATCGGATGGACACGTCTGTTGAGCGGGCGTTTCCGGGATTCGCGCGTAGCCCTGGACGTCTTGATCGGCGTCTGTGCCGGTCTCTTGATGACCGTCCTCTACGCAGCGCACAACTGGCTTCCCCCGCTCTTCGGCTTTCCCGAGCCCGTGCCGATCAGCCCGAACCCTCGCGTGCTGATGGGCATGCGCTTCGTGTTCGGCGGCATGCTGGCTAACGTCGTTGACGCGATTTCTTCCGCCATGCTCGGCATGGTGGGTCTCGTCGCGCTGAGGATGCTGCTTCGGAACTGGTGGCTGGCGGCGCTCGCCGGCTTGATCATCTACGAGCCGGTTGTCGTCTCAGGGATGTTTTCACCGGGAACGCCACGTCTCGATCTTGCGATCGGCGCCCTGATCACCGGCATGTTCATCCTGATGATCATCCGGTTCGGCCTGCTCGCGACGGTAGCAACGCTGACGACGCATTTCATCCTGCTCAGGGCGCCGCTCACGACGGAGTTCGGATCGTGGAGAGGACCTCTGGCCCTCTGGTACCTGGGGGTTGTCATCGCGCTCGGCTTCGGCGCGGCATATGTCAGTCATCAGTCATCAGTCGTTAGTCATCCAGTCAGTCGCGACTGACTGACGACTGTACGACTGACGACTGATGACTGTTTTAGCTCTTCCTGACTTGAATCCTGATCGGCGTCCCCATCAAGCCGAACGACTCCCGCAGTCGATTCACCAGAAACCGCTCGTACGAGAAGTGAAACTCCGTGGCGACGTTCGTGAAGAACACGAACGAGGGCGGCTCGATGCCGGTCTGCGCGGCGTAGAGGATCCTGACGTGCCGGCGGCCGGGGCTCGCGGGCGGGTGGACTGCGGTCACGGCTTGCACGAAGCGGTTGAGCTCGGCGGTCGGAATTTTCCGCGTTCTCGCCTCGGCGACCTTGTCGATTGTCTCGAGCACCTTCCCGGCCCGCTCGCCAGTCGACGCCGAGATGTGGAGAATCGGCGCGTACTCCAGGAACTTGAGATGACGACGGAGATCCTCGTCGAACGTCTTCGAGAAGTCCGCGCCCCGGCCCTTCATCAGGTCCCACTTGTTGGCGACGATGATGATGCCGCAGCCGGCTTTTTCAGCCTCGCCGGCGATGGCGCCGTCCTGGTCGGTTCCGCCCTCCGTCGAGTCGATCATCAGTACCGCGACATCCGCCTGCTCGATCGCACGCCTCGCGACGATGACGCTGACCGCTTCGAGCTGGCCCGATCGCGCCACCCTGCCCGGACGCCGGATACCGGCCGTGTCCACAATTCTGAAATTCCGGCGATGCCACGTGAGCATCGCGTCGACCGTGTCGCGCGTGGTGCCCGGCATGTCGCTGACGATCGATCGCTCCTCGCGCAGTATCCGGTTCAACAACGACGACTTACCGACATTAGGGCGTCCGACGATGGCGACGGCGATCGGCTCGGTCTCCGACGGGCGGGCAGGCTCGCGCCGTGTGGGTAACCGGCTGATCACTTCATCGAGCAGATCGCCAGTGCCCTCCCCATGCTCGGCGGCGATCTCCACAACCGGTTCGAATCCAAGACGATAGAACTCGAGTGCGCGGCCGCGTGCGCGCTTGTCGTCCGTCTTGTTAACTGCAACAATCACCGGCGCTTTCACGCTCCGTAAGGCCGTAGCGATCTCCTCGTCACCGGAAACCAGACCTTCACGTCCATCCACGACGAACACGATCACGTCTGCGGATGCGATCGCGGGCCGTCCGTGCTGCACGACAAGCTCATGCAGCGGATCTTCGCTCGCGCCGAACATCCCGCCAGTATCAACGAGCGTAAACGCAGCGCCCTGCCACTCTGCGGGCTCGGCGATCACGTCTCGTGTCGTGCCGGCAATCGCCGTAACGATCGAGCGTCGCGAGCCGACCACGCGATTGAAGAGTGTGGACTTGCCGACGTTGGGCCGGCCGACCAGCACGACGGTTGAAAGGCGTTTTCCAGGCATGCCAAATGTCTATTTAGGACCGCGCTTGACAGCGTAAGTGTAACTAATTATAGTAGTTATCAACACTGAGGAGCGCCTAAGCATGATCAAAGTCGACATCGTGAACGAGGTGTCGAAGATCGCCGACATCACCAAGGTCAAGGCCGAGGTGGCGGTAGATGCCGTGTTCGATGCGATGCGCCTTTCGATGCAGCGCGGCGAACGAATCGAACTGCG
Organism: uncultured Acidobacteriota bacterium; assembly: GCA_963784195.1. Classification (GTDB taxonomy): domain Bacteria; phylum Acidobacteriota; class Vicinamibacteria; order Vicinamibacterales; family 2-12-FULL-66-21; genus CAVQAH01. Next base: position 48,000 of record CAWARA010000023.1, read on the forward strand.
CGGCTTCGGTGTGTTTCAGGTGAAGCCCCGGAAGCGAGGAATCGGGCGTAACCCCCGCACCGGCAAGGAAGTGCGGATACCGCCCGGTCGAACGATCCGCTTCAAGCCGGGCAAAGATCTCCAGAACATCGGAGGCTGAGGCTGGCCTCGCCCGGAGACCAGGGCGCACTCCGAATTTGTCTGACGATACTCCCACCCCGTTCTCAGGTGAGTCTCCGGCGTTCCAACCAGGCGGATTCGCTCCGGCACCGTACGTCCAGCGGTATTCGCCGCCGCCACGGCTGAGATTTCAGCATAACTACTGGAAGCACGGTCTGTGGTTCCTGATGACCGTCGTGACGACGACGTTCGCCGGTCTTGGTTTCGAATCGTCGTTTGCAAGCCAGATCGGCCAGCGGCCGCTGCCACAGGCTTCCGGGCTGATGGACGCGATCCTACCGCTTCTCCCCGGCGCGCTCTGGTACAGCGGCGGAGTCCTTTCAATTCTGCTGGCCCACGAGATGGGTCATTACCTGTACTGCCGCCGCTACAGCATCGACGCGACGCTGCCGTACTTCATCCCGGCGCCGTTCCTCACCGGCACGCTTGGCGCGGTCATCAAGATTCGTGAAGCGTTCCCGACGCGAAAGGCCCTGTTCGACGTCGGCGTCGCCGGCCCCATTGCCGGCTTCGTCGTGCTGCTTCCCTTGCTTGGCCTCGGCCTCTCGATGTCCGAGATCGTTCCGCCACCGACACAGGGCGCCGGGCTCACCTTCGGCGAACCGCTGCTGTTCAAGTGGGCGACCTACCTGATTCTGGGGCCAATCGGCGAGAACCAGAGCTTGAATTGCCATCCGCTCGTGTTTGCCGCGTGGTTCGGGATGTTTGCGACGGCGCTGAATCTGCTTCCGTTCGGTCAACTCGATGGCGGACATATCACCTACGCCACCCTGGGGCGCCTGTCGACGCCGCTGTCGATGCTCACGCTCGGCGCGGCCATCGTGCTGTCGTTCGTTTCGATCAACTGGATCGTGCTCACGGTCCTGATGCTGGTGATGTTCGTCATCCTGGGCCCGCGTCATCCAAGCGTCCTGCACGAGGCCGAACCACTGGACAACGGCCGGCGCGCGATTGCCGTCTTCGCCCTCGTCATGCTGATCGTGTGCTTCACGCCGATTCTTGTGACGGAATACGACTTCGGGAGCGTCACCGGGCGCTGACGGAGGGGACGGGGGCAACGGAACAAGCTTCAAAAACGGAGGAACGGAGACACGGAGGCTCACTACTTTTTTGCTGCTGCAGCCGATGCCGGCCCGGCCATCGGCCGGGCCGAGCGAGCGATGGACACCGCGAGGGCGCAAGCCACATTCCTGTCGACACCGTGGCTTGCGCCCTCGCGGTGTCCATCGCTCGCACGCCGCCTTGCGGCGGCATCGGCGGTGTCCGCGATCAGCACGAAGAGAGATCTCCGTGTCTCCGCGTCTCCGAGTTGAAGCTTGTTCCGTGTCCTCCGTCATCTCCGTATACCAGCTTGTTCACAGCACACTCATAGGATCGATATCCACGATCGTCCGTCGTCTGAGCTCGGGCCGCTCCTCGAGTACGGCGACCAGGGCTTCACGCATGGCGGTCCGGTGCGTGCCTTTCAGGAACAGCTGCGCGCGGTGCTCGCCTTTGATCCGGCTCAGGGGCGCGGTGGCCGGGCCGAGCACGCGGTACGAGTCCTTTCGGGATCGCAGCGCCTGGACGATCCCGCCAGCGTCCTGCATCGCCGCGGCCAGCGAGCGGCCCTTGACGACCACGTTGACCAGCGCGACGGACGGCGGATAGTGCATGGCGCGGCGGAAATTTGCTTCGTCGTTGAAGAACGCCACGTAGTCCTGCTTGCACGCGTGCCGGATGCTGTAGTGGTCGGGATACAGCGTCTGGACGATGGCCTGTCCCCGGATTTCGCCGCGGCCCGCGCGGCCGGCAACCTGGGTCAGGAGCTGGAACGTGCGCTCGGCCGCTCGAAAATCAGCCAGCCCGAGGCCGACATCCGCCGAGATCACGCCGACGAGCGAGACGCGCGGAAAGTCGTGACCCTTCGCGATCATCTGCGTGCCCACCAGAATGTCGAGCTCGCCTGCGGCGAACCGTGACAGCAGACCGGCAATGGCGCCGCGCTTACGGATGGTGTCGCGATCGACGCGGGCGACGCGCGCCTCGGGGAACCGCGCGACGATCTCCGCTTCCACGCGTTCTGTGCCGAAGCCCAGTTGCTCCAGAAACGGGCCGGCGCAATTCAGGCAGGCCTTGGGGAGCGCCATCGAGTAGTTGCAGTAGTGGCACCGCGCGCGCCTGGCGGCGCGGTGCACGGTGAGCGACACGCTGCAGTTCGGGCATTCGACCGTCGCCGCGCACTGCCGGCAGAACACGGAGCTGGCGTAGCCGCGCCTGTTCAGGAGCACGATCGCCTGCTCGCGGCGCTGAAGCCGCTCCGCGAGGGCATCGCACAGCGCGCCGCTCAGGATGACGTCAGGGCCGGCCGCCGCGTACTCCTCGCGCATGTCGACAATCCGCACGTCGGCGAGCGGACGATCGAGCACTCGCTTCTCGAGCGTCACCAGCGTGTAGCGGCTGCTGAGCGCGTTCTGGTAGCTCTCCATGGAGGGCGTGGCCGAGCCGAGCACAACCAGCGCGCCGGCCTGACGCGCGCGCATGACCGCCACGTCACGGCCGTTGTAGCGCGGCGTTTCTTCCTGCTTGTAGGACCCGTCGTGCTCTTCGTCGACCACGATCAAGCCAAGCGATCGCAGCGGCGCGAACACCGCCGAACGCGTGCCCACCACCACGTCGACGTCGCCGCGGCGGATCCGGTGCCATTGATCGTAACGTTCCCCATCGGAGAGGCCGCTGTGCTGAATGGCGACCCGTTCACCGAACGCCGCGCGGAAGATACCGGCGACCGACGGCGTCAGCGCGATCTCCGGCACGAGCAGCAGCACGCTCCTCCCCTGCTGCCGCACGGCGTCGGCGAGCCGGAGATAGATTTCCGTCTTGCCGCTGCCGGTCACCCCGTGGAGCAGCGCCGCGTGAAACTGCTGTGAGGCGGCCAGACCGCCCAGCCGTTCGAATGCGGCGGCCTGTTCCGATGTCAGTTCCACCGGCGGCCGCGGCGGCACGGGCTGGGCCGCCTGCTCGAACGGGTCGCGATCGACGCGTCGACGCGAGAGCGATACGAGGCCAACAGTTGACAGCCTGGACAATGTAGGCCCGCCGATTCCGCGCTCGAACAGCTCCGAGGTTTCGAGCCCTTCCGGTGCGCCCATCAACAGCGCCAGCGCTTCGCGCTGCTTCGTGCCGAGCCTGATCGTCGATTCGTCTGCCGCGTCGCGACCGGCGATTTCGTGCCCCTGCGCCGTCAGCGCGGCAACCCTGACCGTTCGAAAGGCGGCCGCCGCGCCCTTGAGCGGCTTCGTCAGCGCGATCAACCCATCGCGCTCGAGGCCAGCCAGCACCGCGTGACTCCCCTTGCGCGTACCCAACGCGTCCACCCGCACAGGCTTGTCATCAACCAGCGACTCGAGAATGTCTCGCCGGCTTCCCCGCTCCGTGAGCATGCGCGCATGCCCGACGTCCGTAATCTGCGCGTAGCGCTCCGACTCGATCCACGCCCGCGGCGGCATCGCCGCCGCCATCGCCTCGCCGACGCCAGCCGCGTAGTACTCCGACGCCCATGCTGTCAGCTTCACTACGTCTGCTGGCAGGAAGGGGGTGGAGTCGAGGATGTCGATTATTTGCTTAATATCTGCCGTGGTTTCCGCCTTCGCGCGCTCGTTTCGTGCGCGCTTCGGCGAGACCTCGCCGGAGCTCGTCGCCGATGAGCGTCCGGAGACGAGCGCAGGCGGGCGTGGCTCGTGGTCCGTGTCTCGCCGAGCGCTTGACGCCGAGTCGCCTGCCGCATGCTCGGCGGCCATTCCGATCGAGGTTGGAACTTCGAGCGACGAGCTACGAACTACGGACCACGGCGCGTGATCAAGCACACAACCAGTCATCACCCTGCTCCCCAACGGCACGAGGACACGGGCGCCGATGGGCGGCATCGGAAACTCGTCGGGCACGCTGTAAGTCAGGCTGTCGAGGGCGGGGACCGGCACCGCGACGCGAACGAGGCGCATGGGCAGACTTCTACCCGTCGGCGTCGTCGGCTGGCGCCTGCAGGATGGCGCGGACTTTCTTCATGTCTTCCCAGACATCGCGCTTGCGGTCGGGACTGCGCAGGAGAAACGCCGGGTGGAACGTGGGGATCAGCTTTGCGCCGCGGTAATCGTAGACGCGGCCGCGGAGCCTGGAGATCGAGTCCTGGGTCTTGAGCAGCGCCTTGGCCGCGAAGGTTCCGAGCGCGACGATGACCTTCGGCTTGATGGCATCGATCTGCTGGATCAGAAACGGCTCGCAGGTGTCGACCTCGTCGGGATCGGGGTTACGATTCTCCGGCGGGCGGCACTTGATGACGTTGGCGATGTACACGTCCTCACGCCGGAGTTCGATGGCCTCGATGATCTTGGTCAGCAGTTGACCCGCGCGGCCGACGAAGGGAATGCCTTGAATATCTTCGTCGGCACCTGGCGCCTCGCCGACGAACATCAGATCGGCTGACGGGTTGCCCACACCGAACACGATCTGCCGCCGCCCGAGCGTGTGCAGCTTGCAGCGGGTGCAGTCGCCGATCTCCGTCCGGATCATGTCCAGCGCTTCCTGCGGGGAGCGCGCAAGCGTGACCGGAATCACTGTGGGATCCATCGTGGTCGATGCTTCCGCGGGACGCTGGATCGCGGACCCCTCACGTTGACGCCACCGCACATCGCGGTTGATGCCGGTGACACCAAGCTCTTCGTAGAAGCGCAGGTGATCGATCAGGTTGGAGAGGGTCATTTGTTCGTTGCACGTCGACGTGTCTACTCCGCCTTCACCTGCAGGAGCTGCTCGGCGCGGTCGAGGATGCGTGACGCCAGGTCGGTCTTGGGTCCCAGGGGAAAGGGTTCTTCACCATCAGCGGTGATCAACGTGGCTTCGTTGAGGTCCGAGTCGAAGCCGCCGTCCTCGCGGGTCACGTCGTTGGCGACGATCATGTCCACTGCTTTCCGGGCGAGTTTGGTGCGGCCGCGTGTGACGGGATCGCCCGTCTCGGCGGCAAAACCAATCAGCAGCGGCCGCGAGGCGCCCCGCCGCGCGCGTCCGAGCTCTGCGAGGATATCGATGGTTGGTGTCAGCCGCAGCTCCAGCGGGCCGTCATTCTTCTCGATTTTCTGGCCGGCCTGTCCGTCAACAGGCGTGAAATCCGCCACCGCGGCAGCCATCACGACGATGTCGGCCGCGCCGGCGGCATCGTGAACGGCATCTTTCATCTGCGCCGCGCTGCGGACACGGACGATCTCGACGCTTTCGGGCGGCGGCAGCGGCGTGGGGCCTGACACGAGCACGACCCGCGCACCGCGACGGGCAGCCTCGGCAGCGACGGCATAGCCCATGCGCCCGCTCGAACGGTTTCCGATGTAACGGACGGGATCGATGTCTTCGTAGGTGGGGCCTGCGGTCACGATCACGAGCCGTCCCAGCAGGGAGCCCGCGGGCGCGAGCACGCGCTCGGCCGCTTCGGCAATCGCTTCAGGCTCGGCCAGCCGGCCTTTTCCGATCCAACCGCACGCGAGATAACCTGCCCCTGGTTCGACGAACCGCACGCCTCGAGCGCCGAGGATCTGGAGATTCCGCCGCACCGCGTCGTGCTCCAGCATGTTCGTGTTCATGGCCGGAGCCATGAGCACGGGCGCTCTGGTCGCCAGGTAGAGTGAGGTGAGGAAATCGTCGGCAATACCGTTCGCGAACTTCCCGATGATGTTCGCCGTTGCCGGCGCGACGATCAGCAACGCGATGTCCGAGGCGAGCGAAATGTGCTCGATGTCGGCGTTCGCTCCGCGCGCGTATTGATCGGTGATCACCCGCCGCCGGGTGATCGCTTCGAACGTGACCTCGCCGACGAACCGGCGCGCCGATCGCGTCATGATCGCCGCAACGTCGTGCCCGCGCTTCTGCAGATCACGCGCGAGCTCGACGGCTTTATACGCGCCGATGCCGCCGCTCACGCCGAGCGCGATAAAGGCCACTCTTCGCCTCCTAGTCGTCAGTCGTCAGTCAGTGGCAGTCGGCAATGGCACCCGCTCGACCTTGCCCTCTCGAACTTCTTTCTGAGCGAGCTTGACGAGCTTCTCGTTGCCGGTCGTCCGCGGCGTGCAGCCGCGAATCAACTGCTTGGCACGCGCGCCGGCGATCACCACGAACTCGAATGCGTTGGTTCCCTTCGATCGATCCATTACCTGTCAGTCCTTTCAAAAGTCTCGACGATGCGCTCGGCGAGAGGTCTTACCGAGCGCAGCCTTGCGCGTTCGGCTGTCATGATGGCTTGAAGCCGTCCGACACACCCTTCCAGCTCGTCGTTGACGACCACGTAGTCGGTACTCGACGAAGGCCGCGACCTCGTCGCGGGCAGTCTGGAGGCGTCGCTGCATCGCCTCCTCGGAGTCCTTGCTGCGTCCGCGGAGGCGTTGTTCGAGGATGCCGAACGATGGCGGCAGTACCGAAGATGCCGACCGTGTCTTTGCAGCGGGTCCGCACCTGGCGGGCGCCCTGGACGTCGATCACAAGAACGAGGTCGCGACCCGCCGCCAGATGCTGCTCCGAATCCTGTGTCGCCGGTGCCGTACAGATTGCCAAAGACATCCGCCCACTCGAGAAAGGCGTCGTCGGCAATCATCTGCTCGAAACGTGCGCGGGTAATGAAATTATAGTCCACGCCGTCGGTTTCGCCTGAACGGGCCGCTCGCGACGTGTAGGACCTCGAGAGCGCCAGGTCGGGCACTTTCTGGACGAGCCGTTCCACGACAGTCGTTTTTCCCGTTCCGGACGGCGCCGACACGACGAACAGTTGGCCGCGACGCGGCGCCGGGCTGGCCGCGTCACTCGACATTCTGGGCCTGCTCCCGCATCTTCTCCAGATCCGCCTTGAGCGTGACGATGAGCTCGGACACAGCCGGTCCCTCAGCCTTCGATCCCGCGGTGTTCACTTCCCGGTTCATTTCCTGGATCAGGAAGTCGAGCTTCCGTCCGCACGGCTCCGGCGAGTCGCTGAGCGACTGCCAATGCTCGAGGTGGCCGCGGAACCGGACGACCTCTTCGGTGATGTCCGACCGGCCGACGAATCGGGCAATCTCCTGCGCGACGAGCGCTTCGTCGGCGAGACTCTCGGCGCGCAGCTCTCGAACGCGCTCAGCGAGGCGTGTCTGAAGGCCCGAAAGGCCTTCTTCAGCCGCCGCCGCAACCTGCTCGAACAGCTGACCCAGCCGGCTCTTCCGCGCGTCGAGATCGACGCGAAGGTAGCCGCCTTCGCGAACGCGCATGGTGTCCAGCTCGTCCAACGCCGACGTCAAGGCTTCCTCGATTCGGGCTGCGAGCGGCGACTCCTCAATCGGGGTTTCGTCAGCTTTCTCGCGGATGGTCAGCGCCTGCGGAAACCGCAGCAGCTCGCCCGCGGTCAGCGCGCCGTCGACGAACCCACGCCCGCGCGCCTTATCGACCGCGCCCTTCAGAGATTCGAGGAAAGGCTCGTTCAGCTCGACTTCGTATGACGAGGCGCGGCGCTGCTGCAGCGTGATGCCGACCTCCACGCGTCCTCGCGCCACGCGCGATTGCACGAGCGTTCGGATCCGGTTCTCGAGCGGCGCCAGCGACGGAGGCACTCTGAGCTGCAGGTCGAGGAACCGATGGTTCACCGACTTGATCGTGACGCCGATCGTTGCCAGCTCGTCGTCTCGTGTAAGCGCGGCGAAGCCTGTCATGCTCTTGATCATCGCGTGACTTCCTGCTGCTCCTTTCCGAACAGCTGAAGCGCATACAGCTTGGCGTACACGCCATCCGGACGGGCCAGCAGCTCGTCGTGCCGGCCGATCTCGGCGACGCGTCCCGCCTCGAACGCGATGATCTTGTCAGCACGCCTGACTGTCGACAGCCGGTGCGCGATGACAAACGACGTCCGGTTCCGCATCAGGTTGGCGAGCGCCTCCTGCACCAGTCGCTCGGACTCGGCGTCGAGCGAGGACGTGGCTTCGTCCAGGATCAAGATGGGCGAGTTCTTGAGCAGCGCTCGCGCGATCGCCAGGCGCTGCCGCTGCCCGCCCGACAGCAACTGACCTCGCTCGCCGATCCTCGTCTCGTAGGTTTCCGGCAACTCCGCGATGAACTCGTGCGCATGAGCAGCGAGGGCAGCCGCTTCGATCTCCGCCTGCGAGGCGCCCGGCGACCCGTAGGCGATGTTGGCGCCGATGGTGTCGTCGAAGAGCACCGTTTCCTGCGTGACGATGCCGATGTTCGCACGCAGCGATCGCAGGGTTACGTCACGGATGTCGATGCCGTCGATCAGGACCGCCCCGGACGTCACGTCGTAGAACCTCGGCAGCAGGTTCACCAGCGTTGTCTTTCCCGCACCGCTCAACCCGACGATTGCGATCATCTGACCGGCTGCGACCGGAAAGGACACATCGCGCAGCACGTATTTGCCGGAGCCTACGTTTTTTGAATTATCCTCGTAGGCAAAGCTGACGTCCCGGTACTCGATCGACTGCCGGAGTGGCGGCAGCGTGGTCGCGCCCGGCCGTTCGGCGACTTCCGAATCCGTGTCGAGCACCTCGAAAATCCTCTCCGACGCGGCGATCGCCTGCTGCAGATTCGTGTTCACGCGGCTCAGGCGCTTGATCGGCGCGTAAATCAGGAACGCGACCACGACGAACGCCATGAAGTCGCCCTGCGTGATGCGGCCGGCCGCGATGTTGTGGCTGCCGTACCAGATCAGGCCAACGACCGCCACGCCGCCAAGAAACTCCATCAGCGGCGGGAGCACCGCCACCGTGCTCGTCACCTTCAGGTTCGTCCGATACAAACGCTCGGCGGCGCGGCGGAACCGGCCTCCCTCGTGTCCCTCGGCGCCGAACGCCTTCACGATGCGGTGACCGGTGAACGCTTCAGCCGTCACGTGCGACAGGTGCTCCAGCTGCTCCTGGCTACGCCGTGACGTCCGGCGGATCCGCTGGCCGAGCCGCACGAGCGGGTACACGACGACCGGCGTTCCGGTGACGACGACGAGCGCGAGGCGATAGTCCAGATAGAACAATGCGACGGTGTAGCCAAGGAGCGCGAGACCCTCGCGAATCAGATCCCCGACTGTCTCCGACACGGCGTTCTGCACCTGGTTGACGTCGTTGGTCATGTGCGACATCAACTGGCCGCTCGTCCGCCGCCCGAAGAACCCCGCCGATTGCTTGAGGATGTGGCCGAAGAGCTCGTTCCGCAGGTCGCGCACCACGCGCTGCCCGATGTCGGTCATCAGATACGCGGAGAAGTACGCGCCGAGACCCTTGAAGAGATAAACGACGAGGACGGCGATTCCCCACGTCTTGAGATCGATCGGGAATCCCCAGAAGAACGCATCCACTCGCTGAGGAAGAATCTTGTCGGTCAGCGGCTTGATGAGCAGGGCGAGCGTGGCAGAGGCGACCGCGTACACCATCATGGCCAGGAGTGCGGCCATGAAGCGCCCGCGATAGGGGCGCGCATACCCGAGCAGTCGATGGAATGCGGTCACTCTGTAAATCGGTACTTCACGAGCACCCAGAGCGCGACGACGCCGTCGCGCCACGTGATTTTTTTCCCTTCCTCGTATCCGCGTCCGTCGTAGGTGATCGGAACCTCGTAGACGCGGTAGTGCCGTTTGAAGATCTTCGCGGTCAGCTCCGGTTCGATCCCGAAGCCGTCCGACTCCAGGGTCATCGAGCGGACAACCTCCGTTCGCATGACCTTATAGCAAGTCTCCATGTCCGTCAGCATCGTGTTGTAGAGCACGTTGGTGATGAGCGTGAGGAGACGGTTGCCCGCGTAGTGCGTGAAGAGGAATACACGATGGCGGCCCAGGAAGCGCGAGCCGTAGACGACGTCGGCCCGGCCTTCGCAGATGAGCTGGATCAGCTCCGGGAACTCTTCCGGCGAGTATTCGAGATCGGCGTCCTGAATGACGACGATATCGCCGGTGACCTCCTGGAACCCTCGCCGGAGCGCGTTGCCTTTCCCGGCGTTCTTCGGCTGAAAGATCAGCTTGAATGGCCGCTCGGCCGCCAGACGCGTCAGGATCTCGCGCGTCCCGTCCTTCGACCCATCGTCGACGACGATGAGCTCCGTCCGGATCGGGACCGCGAAAACGCGGTTGATGATCTCCTCGATCGTCGCCCGTTCGTTGTAGACGGGCATGACGACGGACAGCAGCGGATCGGTGAGCTGCCCCTTGAGTCGCGACATTAGGCGCCAGCTCCTCGCGCGTAGCCGTTCGGGTGCGACGAGCGCCACCGGTAGGCCGTCTCGACGATCACGTGAAGATCTTCGAACCTCGGCTGCCAGCCGAGGTCACGCTTGATCCGATCGCTCGACGCAAAGAGGATCGCGGGATCGCCCTCCCGCCTCGGCGCGGCTTCCCATGGCACCTTTTGTCCAGTGACGTGCGCGACCGCGTCGACGACGTCACGAACGGATGTCGGACGTCCGTTGCCGAGGTTGTAGACGGTCGACCGCGCGCCGGACCTGATCGAATCGAGGGCCAGAACGTGAGCGGACGCGAGATCGGTCACGTGAACGTAGTCGCGCAGGCAGGTGCCGTCGGGCGTCGCGTAGTCGTCGCCGAAAATCTGAAACCGTCCCCGCCCGAGAGCAGAATCGATGGCGCGAGGAATCACGTGAATCTCGGGCGCGTGGTCCTCCCCCAGTTCGCCTTCCGGATCGGCTCCGGCGGCGTTGAAATATCGAAGGGCCACCGAGCGGAGACCATACGCGTGATCGTAATGCGGCAGCGCCCGCTCGATCGCCAGCTTCGTCTCGCCGTACGCATTGATGGGACGCGTCGGGTGGAGCTCGGTAATCGGCGTCTGCTCGGGGTTGCCGAACACCGCGGCGGTGGACGAGACGACGAAGTGATGAACTCCCGCGTCGACCATTGCCTGCAGGACTGCCAGCGTCCCGACCACGTTGTTGTGGTAATAGCCGGCCGGGTTGCCGACCGACTCGTTGACCGACAGCCACGCCGCAAAGTGCATCACCGCGTCGAGCTTGTGGGTGACGAGGGCCTCCTTCACGGCTTTCGTGTCGTGGATGTCGCCTTCCACGACAGCCGTCGCTCGCGTAACGGCCTCACGATGGCCGGCAACGAAGTTGTCGAAAACGACGACGCGCTCGCCGCGTGCGAGGAGCGCCTTGACGGCGTGACTCCCGATGTAGCCGGCTCCGCCTGTGACGAGTACGCCGCTCATGGGCGGCCCATCGACAGGTAGGTGAAGCCCTGGGCGCGTATCGTTTCGGGATTGTAGATGTTGCGGCCGTCGAAGATGACCGGCTTGCGCATGACCTTGCGCATCCGCGCGAAGTCAGGCTCCCGGAACTCGTTCCACTCGGTGACGATCGCCAGCCCATCGACGCCGGTCAGCGCCGCATAGCTGTTCTCGGCGAAGGTGACCTTCGAGCCGAAGATGCCCTTGGCCACTTTCATCGCTTCGGGATCGTAGGCGGTCACTGTGACGCCTTCGGCCAGCAATCCCTTGATCAGGGGAACGGCCGGCGCCTCGCGCATGTCGTCCGTCTTCGGCTTGAAGGCCAGCCCCCAGACGGCGATGCGTTTGCCCTTGAGCGCGCCGAAGTGCGCTTGCATCTTCGCGATCAGGCGGAGCTTCTGTTGCTGGTTGACCTCTTCCACCGCGTGCAGGATCTGGAAGTTGTACTTGTGATTGGCGGCGAAGTGCAGCATCGCCTTCACGTCCTTCGGGAAGCAGCTGCCGCCGTAGCCGACCCCGGGGAACAGAAACGAGCTGCCGATGCGCCGGTCGGAGGCGACGGCCAGACGCACGAGATCGACGTTCGCGCCGACGGCCTCGCAGACATTGGAGACTTCGTTCATGAACGAGATGCGCGTGGCGAGCATCGCGTTCGCCGCGTACTTGCAGAGTTCGGCGCTGGCGCAATCCATCATCATGATCGGCGCGCCGGTTCGGGTGAACGGCGCATACAACTCGCGCATCATGTCGGCGGCGCGGGGATCCTCGGCGCCGATCACGACGCGATCGGGCTTCATGAAGTCGTCGATCGCGGCACCCTGCTTCAGAAACTCCGGATTGCTCACGACGCTGAACGGATGGGTGGTTTCCCGCCGGACGATCTCGCGGACGCGCTGCGCCGTCCCGACGGGAACGGTGCTCTTGTTGACGATGACCTTGTAGCCGTTCATGGCCTTCGCGACGTCACGCGCGACACCGAGGACGTGCTGGAGGTCCGCCGAGCCATCCTCCCCGGTCGGCGTGCCGACGGCTACGAAAATGATCTCCGAGTTGCGGACGCCCTGGGTCAGTGCCGTGGTGAAGGTCAACCGCTTCTCGGCACGATTCCGGCGGACCATTTCCTCGAGGCCGGGCTCGTAGATGGGTATCTTTCCACGTTGGAGCATGCGGATCTTCGCAGCATCGCGGTCGACGCAGACGACATCGTTCCCGTTCTCAGCTAGACACGCTCCGGCAACCAGGCCGACATACCCACTACCCACCACGGCAATCTTCATGTGCGAGGCTCCTCAGCGGAAACAAACCCCTAAAACTAACACAGCAGCAAAAAGCTGTCAATCTATTGACTCAAAAGGGTTTGCCTGAGCTTTGTCTCGGTTCGGCAACGGGCCGTGCTACGATGAGCGCGCGTGCGCGTCCTGATCGACTATCGACCCGCGCTTCGTCAACGAACAGGCGTGGGTGAGTACGCGCATCAGCTCGCGGCGGCTGTGACCCCCGTTCTGGCGGAGGCTGGCGGCTCGGTCACCCTGTTCTCCAGCTCGTGGAAGGACCGCCTGGCAGCGGGAGTGGTGCCCGGAGCCCGTCAAGTGGATGTGCGGGTCCCGGTGAGCCTGCTCAATCGGGCGTGGCACCAGTGGGAGTGGCCGCCAATCGAGTCGCTGGCCGGCCGCACCGACGTCGCACACTCGATGCACCCCCTCCTGATCCCCGCCAGGGACGCCGCGCAGGTCGTCACCGTCCACGACCTCTACTTCCTCGACCGGCCCGAGAGCACCACCGCCGAAATCAGAAGGGACTACCCGTCTCTGACCCCCTTGCACGCGCGGCGCGCTGACGCCGTGATCGTCGTCTCGAACTACACCGCACGCGAGGTTCACGCGAGATTGAATGTCGAGCCGGGCCGCATCACCGTGTGTCCGCCCGGCGCACCCGATTGGAAAGGGCGGGATCTGTCGCCGATCGACGCCTCGCGGCGAGGTCCAATCGTGTTCGTTGGCACGATCGAACCCCGCAAGAATGTGGGAGCACTCCTGGCTGGCTATCGAAAACTGCTCGCGCTCATGCCGGATGCTCCGCAGCTGGTTTTGGCGGGCGGGGTTTCGCCGGAGTCCACCGCGCTGCTCGCCGAGCTCGCCGAGCCGCCATTGGCTGGCCGCGCGCGGCATCTTGGGTATGTGACCGATTCCGAGCGGCAGGAGCTGTATCGCTCCGGGTCCGTCCTCGTCCTGCCGTCCCTGAACGAAGGGTTCGGGCTACCCGTTCTCGAGGCGATGGCCGTGGGCCTGCCGGTTGTCGCCGCAAACCGGGGCGCGCTTCCCGAGTTGCTGGATGGCGCGGGCACCCTGATCGAACCAGACGACACCGACGGCCTGGCGCGCGCCATTCACGCGCTCTTGACCGATCCCGCACGCGCGCAGGCATCTGCGGATCGGGGGCTGCTGCGCGCTCGCGAATATACCTGGCGTGCGACCGCCCGACGCGTGGTCGACGCGTATGCGGCGGCGATCGAGCGCCGGGCCGCCCGGAAGCCCCGGAAACAATGACGCCCGCCTTCGCCAAGGCTTCCGCCTCCGCCGAGGCTTCCGCCTCCGCCAAGGCTCCGGCGGACAAGCCGGCGGACAAGCCGGCGGGCAGGCCACTGCGCATTGGCGTGGATGCCCGCGAGCTGCTCGGGGATGCAACCGGCGTGGGGCGCTACCTCGGCGAGCTGCTTCGGCGCTGGGCCAGCCGGCCCGACGCGAGCGCCCGGCGGTTCCTGCTCTACGCGCCCGAGCCGTTGCCCCTCGCCTTGCCCCCGGGTGCGACCGAGCTCCGAATCACCGGCCGGGGCCGCGGCACCTGGTGGGAACAGACCTACCTGCGGTCTGCGATTCACGGCGATCGGCCCGACGTGTTCTTCGCGCCCGCGTACACGGCGCCCCTCGGTACGGAGGTGCCGCTCGCGGTCACCATTCACGACATCTCGTTTGTCGCGCACCCTGAGTGGTTCCGCGCCGGCGAGGGTGCCCGGCGACGCTGGCTCACGCGTCGCGCGGCGCACAAGGCGTCGATCATCTTCACCGACTCCGAGTTTTCGAGGCGCGAGATCGAGTCGTACCTGCGCGTCGACCCGTCGCGCCTGCGCGTCATTCCTCCGGGCGTGACGCCTCGCGCCTCCCCGGCGGCGAACAACGAGCGCGATCCGCTCGTGCTTTACGTCGGGTCTATCTTCAACCGCCGGCGCATTCCAGATTTGATTGCCGCCTTCGCTCAGGCGACGCGCGATATGCCGCAGGCGCGTTTGGCGATCGTTGGCGACGATCGGACCTGGCCAAAACAGGATCTTCCGGACGCCGCCCATCAGCACGGCGTTGCGGGGCGAACCGAGTTCATGCGCTACGTGTCCGACGAGGTGCTGGCCGGCTTGTATCGGCGCGCGCGTGTGTTCGCGTTCCTGTCCGAATACGAGGGATTCGGTCTCACCCCGCTCGAAGCGCTCGCCGCCGGCGTGCCGGTCGTCCTCCTCGATACGCCGGTCGCCCGCGAGGTGTGTGGTGACGCCGCTGTCTTCGTCCGTCGCGACGACCCTGCGGCCGCGGCAGCGGCGATCCGGCGTTTCCTGACTGAGCCCGCGAGCGCGCAGCCGCTGCTCGCCCGCGCCGGTGACGTGCTGGCTCGCTACAGCTGGCAGCACGCGGCCGATCAGACGCTCGCGGAGATCGAGAGGATCGCGCGCCGATGACCCTCTCGATCGTCATCGTCAGCTACAACGCCCGCGCCGATCTCGAGAATTGTCTGGCATCGTTGGAGGCTGCTCCGCCAGCGATCGCGCACGACGTGATCGTCGTGGACAATGCGTCGCCCGACCGGAGCGCGGACGCCGTGAAAGCCCGCTTCCCCGCCGTCAAGGTGGTGGCCCTCGATCGAAACGTCGGGTTCGCCGCCGGCAACAACGTAGGCATCAAGGCGACCAGCGGGGATCTCGTGCTGCTGCTGAACAGCGACACGATCGTTCCCGCCGGCGCGATCGACGGCCTCGTTCAGCGTCTGCTGGCCCATCCCGACGCGGCAGTCGCGGGTCCACGGTTGCTGGACGCGCAAGGCCGGACCGAGATTTCGTGGGGGCCGATGATCTCGCCTTTCGGGGAGCTTCGACAGAAAGCGATCTGGGGGCTCTACGACCGCCGCTTCGGGCCCGTGGAAGGATGGGTGTCGCGGACCGCCGCGACCGAGCGCTTCGTCGACTGGGTGAGCGGCGCGTGCCTGCTCGTTCACCGCCGGGACGCCGAAGCCGTTGGTCTCCTCGACGAGCGGTACTTTCTCTACACGGAGGACGTGGACTTCTGCGCAGCGATCCGCGCGCGCGGCCGCCGCGTCCTGTTCGCGCCATCAGTCAGCATCACGCACCTGCGCGGGCGTTCACGTGCAACGGCACCGGCTCAGATGAACGTCGCCTATCGCCGCAGTCAGCTTGCGTTCTACGAGAAGCACCACCCTGGCTGGGCGCGAATACTGCGCGGCTATCTGCGGCTCAAGGGGGCGTTGCCACCGGGCGCGTAGGGGCGCTCGAGACGCGTAGTGGCGTTCGAGACTTGTCACGAAAACCTCACGCAGAGATCGCCGAGGGGCAGAGAACGCAGGGTGTTCTGGCCTCGTGAAGCCGACGAGGCGTCACCGGCAGCCTGGCGAAGCCAGGCTGGAGGAGTGTCGAGTGAGCACAAATCAGAGCGCCACATGATCGCGCGGCGTTCTGATTTGCGCTCACTCGCCACTCCTCCCGCGCCTGCGGCGCGGCCGGTGTCGCCCGACCCCAGCGTTCTCTGCCCTCTGCGATCCCTGCGTGAGCTCTTGATCTTGGTTACCGTCGACAGCGTGACAGTGAAGGATGCTCGACGAACGCTCCCCCGAAAAACCGTGTCTCCCGCCGCCTTTTGATACCATTCTTGCGGATTGTGCGGATAGCCATCGATGCCCGGAAGTGGCGTGACTACGGAATCGGCACCTACGTTCGAAACCTGCTCCGGCACTTGGCGCGTCTCGATCAGGCGACCGACTATGTCGTGCTCTGCCACCAGCGGGATCGGAACGTCGCGGGCGAGCTGGGCGCCAATTTTCAGGCGGTCATCGATGCATCGCCCGGCTACTCGATCCGGGAGCAGGTGACGATTCCCCTCGACCTGCGGCGCGAGCGCATCAAGCTGTTCCACACACCACACTACGTGTTGCCACCGCTGACACCGTGCCGCTCGGTGGTCACGATCCACGACTGCATCCACCTCCGGTTTCCGCAGTATCTGCCGAACCGTCTCGGCTACGCCTATGCGCGCACCTCGATGTGGGTCGCCACGCACCGCTCGAGCCGGGTCCTCACCGTCTCGGAGGCCTCGAAGCGCGACATCCTCGAGTATTTCCACATTCCCGAATCGAAGATCGACGTGATCTACAACGGGATCGACGAACGGTTCTGGTCGCCACCGGATCCGGAAGACAGCGATCGCATCCGCGAGCGCTATCAACTCGACGGTCGGTTCGTGCTCTACGCCGGCAACATCAAGCCGCACAAGAATCTCGAGCGGCTGATCGACGCGTTCCACACGCTCCGCAACAGCCAGGGGTTCGACGACGTCAAGCTGCTGATTATCGGGGACGAGATCTCGAAGTACGCGACGCTGCGCCGGGCGGTGCACAAGCACAAGCTGCACAAGCACGTCCGGTTCTTCGGCTTCGTCTCGAATCAGACGCTGGCGGTCCTCTACCGCCTCGCGGCGGTGTTCGTCTTCCCGTCTCTCTACGAGGGCTTCGGCCTGCCGCCGCTCGAGGCCATGGCCAGCGGGACGCCCGTGATCACCTCGAACGTCTCCTCGCTCCCGGAGGTCGTCGGCGACGCGGCCTTGCTCATCGACCCGTATCAACCCGACGCTATTGCATCGGCGATGGAGCGCGTGCTGAACGATGCGGGTCTCAGAGATGATCTTCGGGCGAGAGGGTTGCGGCGTGCCCGTGAGTTCTCCTGGGATCACACGGCGCGGCGCGTGCGCGCGATTTACGACGAGGTGCTCGCAGGTTGACGAACCGCGACGGCACTGAGCGTTCGCCGGATTCCTCGCAACGAGAGTCACCAGCCGCACCGCGGGTCGCGATCGTGCACGACTGGCTGACCGGCATGCGCGGCGGCGAGAAGGTGCTGGAGGCGATCTGCGATCTCTATCCGGAGGCGCCCATCTTCACCCTGGTGCGCGTGCCCGGCAGGCTGTCGCCCCGTCTCGAATCCCGCCGGATCCGGACGTCGATCCTGCAGCGGTTCCCGTCAGCCGGCCGTGCCTACCGCCAGTACCTGCCGTTCTTCCCTGCCATCATCGAGCTCTTCGATCTGGATGGGTACGACCTGGTGATCAGCAGCAGCCACTGCGCCGCCAAGTCGGTGATTCGCGCGGGGCGGGCGGTGCACGTCTGCTACTGCCACTCCCCCATGCGCTACGCCTGGGACCAGTTCGACGCGTATTTTGGTGCCGAGCAGGTGGGCCGTCTGCGGAACCGGATCCTCAAGCCGGTGCTTGCCGGCCTGGCGCGGTGGGATCGTACGACCGCGGGACGCGTGGACCGCTACGTGGCGAACTCCCGCTATGTTGCCGGGCGGATCCGCCGATACTATAATCGCGGGTCGATTGTCGTGTATCCTCCTGTAGATACGGCATTTTATCGTCCCGCCGACCGCCGCGAGCCAGACCCCAGTTTTCTCGTCGTGTCTGCCCTCGTCCCGTACAAAAGGGTCGAACTGGCAATCGAGGCCTGCCGGCGCGTCGGGGCGCCGCTCAAAGTGGTCGGGCGCGGCCCGGAGATGGCCCGGCTTCAGCGCCTGGCGGGGCCGGCGACCGAGTTTCTGGGTTGGCGATCGGACGAGGACGTAAGGGACCTGTATCAGCGTGCCGCCGCCGTCCTGCTGCCGGGAGTCGAGGACTTTGGAATGGTGCCCGTCGAAGCACAGGCATGCGGAACGCCGGTCGTGGCGCTGGCGTCAGGTGGGGCCAGGGAAACGGTGATAGACGGCCAGACCGGCATCCTGGCAGAGGACGCGACAGCCGCTGCCTTTGCTGACGCGTTGACGCGCGCGCGTCGAATTTCCTTCGACGCCCAGGCCATCAGGGATCACGCACTGCGTTTCTCACGCGACCGATTCATGAGCGAGTTCAAGCGGGCGGTGGATGAGGCCGTTGGCACGAGCCGGGCCGGGGCTCGGTGCTCGGTGCTCGGCCTGCCCGCCGGCTTGCGCGCCGAAGCCTTGGCGGAGGCGGGAGCCCTGGCGAACGCGGGGACTCGATCGACGCCGAGAACGCTGCGCCATTTCCGCAAAGTGACAACTCTGCCGCCCGCGAGGATGTCGCTGCCGCCGCAAGGTGTCCCCATAGTGGCAACTCTGCCGCCCGCGAGGACGAACAATGATGCGGCGGTATAACCGCCTGCTCGTCCTCTTCTACGTCCTCACCGACGCGGTCATCGCAATGGCCGCCTTCGCGCTCGCGTACCTCGTTCGGTTTTTCGGCGGCTTCCCCGTCTGGCAAGGCGTGCCCGAGTTCGATTGGTACGCGCGCCTGCTGCCCTGGATCGGGATGCTCGTACCGATCGCGTTCCACATCCAGGGCATCTACCGCCTCCGCCGCGGCCGCTCGCGCGTGGACGATTTCTTTGCCGTGTTCGTCGGCAGCACGCTCGCCGTCGTGCTCGGGATCATCGGCACTCTCTATTACCGCACCTACTACTTGTCGGACGCTCTGAAAGCCGCCGGCGTCTACGAGGTGTCGCAGGGCGTCTGGCTGCTGTTCCTGGTGATCAACGTCCTCCTGACATATGCGTCGCGCGAAATCGTCAGGGAGGCGCTGGAACGACGCTGGCGCGCCGGCATCGGGCTGAAACGCGTGCTGATTGCCGGCGCGGGCGATCTCGGGCGCATGGTGGCCGACAAGCTCCTCGAGCATCGCGAGCTGGGGTTCAAGGTCGTCGGCTTCCTCGACGATCGCTCGGGCGATCACATTGGCTATCGCGGCCTGCCGCTGCTCGGCACGCTCGCCGAAGCCGACGAGGTCGTGCGCCAGGAAAAAATCGACCACCTCTACGTCACGCTGCCGCTCGAAGAGCACGTGAAGATGCTCGGCCTCGTCGAGGCGACGAACCGGGAGGGTGTCGACGTGCACGTCGTTCCCGACCTTCTGCAGTTCATCGCGTTGCGCGCCCGCCTCGAGAACCTCGACGGCGTGCCGATCATCAGCCTCAACGACGTGCCCTTGCGGGGGTTCAACAGCGTCCTGAAGCGTTCGATCGACGTCGTGATCTCCGGCATCGCGCTGGTGTTGCTCTCGCTCCCGTTCCTGATCATCGCGGCACTCATCCGCCGGACGTCGCAGGGCACCGTGTTCTACACGCAGGAGCGCATGGGGCTCGATGGCAAGGCGTTCCAGGTCTACAAGTTCCGTTCGATGTACGAGGGCGCTGAAGACGAGACCGGGCCGGTCTGGGCGCGCGAGAACGATCCGCGCTGCACACCGGTCGGCCGCTGGTTGCGCCGGCTCGATCTCGACGAGTTGCCGCAGTTCTGGAACGTCTTCCGCGGCGACATGTCCATCGTCGGGCCGCGGCCCGAGCGGCCGTATTTCGTGGAGCAGTTCAAGCATCGCATTCCGCAGTACATGCTGCGCCACAAGGTGAAGGCAGGGATTACCGGCTGGGCGCAGGTCAACGGCTGGCGCGGCAACACCTCGCTCGAGAAGCGCATCGAGTACGACCTCTACTACATCGAAAACTGGTCGGTGGGCCTGGATATCAAGATCATGTGGCTGACCGTCCTGAAGGGAATTCAGAAGCACTCTCATGCCTAGAATCGTCATTACCGGAGCGGCGGGATTCATCGGTTCGCATCTCGCTGAAACACTGCTCGACCGCGGACATTCGGTCGTCGGCATCGACAATCTTTCGACCGGCAGTACAGCCAATATCGCGCATCTGGCGAATCGCGATTTCCTGTTCATCAAGCACGACGTCACCAACTACGTTTACGTCGAGGGGCCCGTGGACGCGGTCCTTCACTGGGCCAGCCCGGCAAGCCCGATCGATTACCTCGAGCTGCCGATTCCGACGCTGAAAGTCGGGGCGCTCGGCACGCACAAGGCGCTCGGCCTCGCAAAAGCGAAGAAGGCGCGCTTCGTTCTGGCCTCGACGTCTGAGGTTTACGGCGATCCGCTCGAGCATCCGCAGAAGGAGACGTATTGGGGCAACGTCAACCCCATCGGTCCGCGCGGTGTGTACGACGAAGCCAAGCGCTTCGCCGAGGCGATGACGACGGCCTATCACCGGTATCACGGGGTAGACGCGAAGATCGTGCGCATCTTCAACACGTATGGACCGCGCATGCGGCTGCATGATGGACGTGCGGTCCCGGCCTTCATGAGCCAGGCGCTCCGCGGCGAGGACATCACGATCTTCGGATCGGGGAAACAGACGCGCAGCTTCTGCTACGTCACGGATCTGGTGGAGGGCATCATTCGACTGATGGAGTCGAACGTCAACGAGCCGGTGAACATCGGCAACCCCCACGAGATGACCATCGAGGACATCGCGCGCGAGATCCTGCGACTCACGGGAGCCTCGAGCAAGATCGTCTACCGACCGTTGCCCGAGGACGATCCCAAGGTCCGTCAGCCCGACATCACCAAAGCGCGAACGCTGCTCGGCTGGGAGCCGAAGGTGAAGCTGGAGGACGGGCTGCGGAAGACCCTCGCCTACTTCAAGGAAAAAGTCAGCCAGAGCTGAGCCCGTCGGGCCGGACGATCAGGCCAGCTTCTTCTTCTCTGCGGACGGGGTCTTGGCGCGAAGCTGCCGGATCCCCGTCTGGATCCGTTCGGCGAGCTCACGCTCGGTCTGCAGACCTTTGATCGTGGACTGCGCTTCCCTGACCATCTCGCCGAGGCGGTTGCAGCTCTCGATCGCGTGATCCATCACGGCGCGCTGCTCGCCGAGCGTTTCCACGTTGAGGCGGACGTCCTCGAGCATGTTCAGGATCACGCTCGTCTTGACCTGGACCTCGTCGACCAGTTGCCGCCGCCCATGAATTGACGCGATGCGCGACTCCGTCTCGCCGATGCATCCAATCAGCTCGTCCACGCGCTCGCGCAAGGCAGCCAACTCGTTGCGATGGCTCTCCACGTACTCGAGATCCGCGCGGCTCTTCATGCCTACGGCGTGAACGGCTTCGACCTGGCGGCGTACGGCCTCGACGATGGCTTCGCGCTGTCCGAGCTCCTGAACCCGGCGGTCGACGTCCTCGGTGAGCCCCTGCAGTTCTTCGAGACGCGAATGAACGGCCATCATGCGCTTGTCCGCCATCGAGAGCTGTTTGCGGCGAGCCTCGGCGCTGGCGGCTGTCGCCTGGAGCTGCTGAAGCTGGTCGTCGGCCGTTTCGATGTGAATCGAAACTTCCTTCTGCCTGGCTTCGGCGCGCGCCAGCTCGGCGTACAGATCGTCCTTGATCTCCTGTGACTTCTCGAGTTGCGCGGTGAGCGAGTGAACTTGTGAGAGACGCTCGGCGGCCGCGGCGGCAGCGTTGCGGCTCTCGGCGAGCAGCTCGACGAGCCGGCGTTCCTGGCCAACCAGCTCGGCGTCAGAGACCCGCAGCGACTCGACCCGGCCCGACGCCTGCGAAATGCGGTCCTCGAACGTCGCCAGCTTGTCGTGCAGCGGAGCCAGCATCTCCTCGATTGCCGTCACGTCGTCCAGTTTCTGGCGTGTCTCCGTCACGCGAATCGACACGCGGTCGATCTCGTGTTCGAGCGTTTCCATTTCAGCGCGCCGTGCGTGCTGGTCTTTCAGCTTGCGGTCGGTCTCCGCGACCAGCTCGTTCAGCTTCGCCAGGCGGTGTTCGACCTGCTCGACGAGCTGACGCTGGGCGCCAAGCCGAGTGGCTCGCTGTTCGAGGGCGTCGGCCGCGGTCGCGAGGGCGTCCGCTTTGCGGTTGGCTTCTTCCAGGACGCCCATGCGTCCCACGACGCCGTCCATCCGGGCCTGCAGCTCCGGGACCTCGGCGCTGAACTCGTTCATCCGCTGAACGAACCCCTCGAGCGCCCTGCGATCGGAGTTCAGCGCGTCGCGCATCCGCACGGCCTCGGCGTGGGTCGTGTGGAACGCATCCATCTCTTCGCGGACGCGGTCGAGATGCTGACGGCTGGCGGCGACGGCTTCGTAACGCGTCGCGGTGCTCCGGGCCAGGACATCCACCTGGGCCAATGACTTCTCGAGCGCGTCGAGCGCCGCCTGCTTCTCCAGCGCGGCATCGGCCCGATCGCCAAACGTCGTCATGTCGCGCGACAACTGGTCCACGCGCGCTGAGATGGAGGTGACGCGTCCTTCCCGCTCGGCGAGACTCTCGACGCCAAGCTCGAGGTTGCCGATGCGATCGCTCAAGGCCTTCACGCGTTCGTCGAAGGCGCTCAGCTGTCCGCGTTCGACCTCGATTCGATCGATATGCGTACGCACGACGTCCGACAGCGTCGAACGAGCCTGTTCGAGCTGCTTGATCTCGCGGGCAAACTCGTCCCGCGCGCGCATGCCGGCATCGAGCTGTGACCCGACGTCGCGCGCGACCTTTTCGACCTTGTCGACCGTCTCCTCGATCGCCGACGCATGCCGCGCCGCGTCGTCCAGCTTCTTGATCTGGACCTCCATGTTCCAGATCATCTCGTTCAGCCGGTTCGACTCGACAACCGCCCGCTCGACGATGTGCTTCTGATTCTCGAGGACCTTGACCTTCTGCGAGACGTGCTCGGCGAGCGCGTTCAAGCCGGTCAGGCGCTCCTCGGTGGCGCGGCTCATCTCCTGGAGCTGCGGCAACACGCTCAGGCGCTTCTCGACGTCGCGGACGATCTCCGCTGTCGCCGCCGTCCGCTTGTGCGTCTCGACCGAGCCCTCCTCCATCTGCTGCAACCGTGAGGTCACGTCCGACGACAGGCTGGCGAGCTTGTCGATCTGTTCCTGGAGGACGGCCGCATTTGTCGCGGCCGCGGCCGCATCTTTCGACGACTTCTGGACATCGCTGCGGATCTGCATGACCAGGGCATGCTCGCTCCTGAGCGCCTCGAGGCTCTCGCGCGCGTCAGCGGCCTCGGCCGACAGCGTTTCGATCGCCTCGCGGTGCTGCTGCAGCCGGCCGTCAGGGCCGATCAGGGCGGAGGTCTCTTCCTCCGCCCTGGAGACGGTCTCAACGAGTGTGCGGATACGGCTCTCGATCGTCTCGAGCACTCTCGAGTGCGCTTCCGCCGTGTTCAGCCGGTCGGAAACCTGATCGATCCGCTCGTTCGCGTTCGTGACGAGCTGCTCGACGTCCTGCAGCCCCTTGCCGGCGGCGGCGAGCTTCGAGCTTTGCAACTGAATCTGGGTCAGCATCGTGCTGAGCGCCGCGCGCTCCTCACGTGAGGTGGCGATGACTTTCTCGAGGTCCAGCGCCTGCTGCTGCGCGGGTTTCGACTGGCCTTTCTTGAACGCTTCAAGCATTGGCGCGCCTTGATGATAGTGATGCAGTTTACGGAATTGCACACTGTCGTGGTCCGTGGTCCGTTGCTCGTGGCTCGTAGAACCCGTTGTTACATCTGGCCTTTCGGGCGACGAGCTACGAACGACGGACCACGGCAGTGATGCCTCAATGCCCCAGTTTTACAACCTGACCAACGTAGTGAAATGCGGAAACGAGGGTGATGGCGAGTGACGCGTATACAAATATCGTGACGACGCCAGACGGGCGTCCGAGGTAGTTGAAATACAGGGTCACCACGCCGGTCAGCACATACGTGGCCGTCGCGATTTTGCCGAACACCGACGGCCTGAACGTCCGTGGACCGACCGCCAGGTTGACGACCGCAACGGTCAGAAGAATCGCCACATCGCGGCTGATCACCAGCACGGTGAACCACAGCGGCAAGCGGTTCGCGGACCCGATATCGGGCAGCGTCAGCATGATGAACATCGAGCCGAGGAGCAGCTTGTCGGCCATCGGGTCGAGCCAGGCCCCAAGCGTCGTCTTCTGGCCGCGCCGCCGCGCAATCAACCCGTCGAACAAATCCGTAATGCCGGCAGCGAAAAATGTTATCAGAGCCCAACCGCGGTAGCCGTACAAAAAGGAGGATGACGAAGGCCGGAACCATGACTATCCGGAGGATGGTCAGCTGGTTGGCGGCCGTGAGGTTCATCGGGTGACGCTTTCGGCGAGCTCTTCCAGCTTCTTCACCGCCGCGGCCGCTTCGGCCCCGGAGACGGGCCTCGCGAGTTGAAAGCTCCCATCGCCCAGGGGCACCATGACGCCCGCTTCGACCGCAAGCGATGCGGCGGGATAGGCGAGGTGACCCGGTGAGACGTCCGGGAACTTCCGACGGGCGGTGCGCCACGCTTCCGCGAGGCGGGGTCGTTCAGCCGCGATCAACGAGAGGACACGGCTGCAGGCCTGTGCGAGGTCTGCGCGCCGGACCGCGTTGGCCGGCTGAAAGGTGTGGTTCGGGTAGACCTCCATGACCCCGGAGCGAGCGACCAGCAGAATCCACGGCGAGGCCCAGCTGCCTCGAGTGTCGGTGATGACGTCAGACGTCCGTCGTGGCGCGCGTTTGAGCAGATCGTCGAGCCGGACGCCGAGCAGCGCCGCGAGCTGCGCGCGCGAGACGCCGGGCGACGCTTCGATTTCTGAAAACTCCGGCGGCATCGCCGCGAGCAACAGTTTCTCGCGCAGGTCGTCGATCCGTCGCTCGATTCCGGGGTCAGGCTCGAGGGCGTGGGCCGCGTCGAAGGCTTCAACCGCCTTGACGAGCTCGCCCTGGGCTTCGTAGATCTCGCCGAGGGCGAGGAAATTGCGAGGCTCGGTCGGCTCGAGGTCGACCGCCTTCTGCGCGTGTCCAAGGCCCGCGGGCAGGTCGCCCGCCCGACGCTCGACGACCGCAAGCTCGCGGTAGAGGAACGGGCTCTGAGGGGACGATGCGATCGCGCGTTGATACGCCGCGCGCGCTTCCGGCAGGCGTCCGGCCTCAGCCGCCTTCTGCGCTTCCGAGACGTCATCCTGAAGCCCGCGGAACCGAAGCACCTCGATGCGGCTCCGCAGCTGCGTGAGGTTGGCATCGGCGGCCACCGCGGCTTCGAAGCTCTTGAGCGCCATGTCCCGGTCGCCCAACGACAGCAGCGCTTCGCCGCGCCCCACGAGGGCCGGCACGTAGCGCGGATTCGCCACCACCGCGCGGTCGAAATGCGTCACGGCGCCATCGGAATTCTTGCGCGCCAGACCGACCCACCCGAGCCCCGCCTCGGCCGGATAGAACTGCGGCATCAGCTGCAGCGTTGCGTCGAAGTTGCGTTCCGCCGCGCGCAGATCGCCTGCCTGAAGCCAGAGCCAGCCGGCATTGTGCCGTTCCAGCACGGGCGGTGTGCCAAGGCCCTCGGGGACGACCGGAAATACGAAATCGGGGAACTTCGCCGCAGCGGTCGGATCGGGCAGATCGACCTTCTTGGGAGCGCACGCCGCCGCGCCCGCGAGGAGCGACAGGACCGCGAGGAACGACAAAGGCCCGGGTAGCGACAAGGAAATGCGGCCTGCGATCGAGCGGACGAGCATGCTGACCATGTCAGGCTCGGTCGGCGCGTTTCCGGAACCGATCCAGAACGCGCCTCGGAAGCTCGGCCTCGATCGAGACGTGACCGTTCGTCGCAACATGGCTGAGGATCTTGCCGACGCGGTAGAGATGAGAGATCTCGTCGCGATCGGCTGCCGACGCGGCATCGAAGTCGAACGTCACGCGAGCGGTGTCGAGGGCGAGCCGCGACTCCATCTGAGCGACCAGATCCTCGCGCCCTTCGCCGGTCAGCGCCGAGACAATGAGCGCGCCTGGATAGACCGCCTTCAGCCTCGCCAGTTCCGGTGCGTCGAGCTGATCGATCTTGTTGAACACGTCGATCGACGGAACGGACTCGGCGCCGACCTCGGCGAGCACGGTCCTGACGGCTGCCATGTGCCGCTCGCGATCGGGGCTCGACGCATCGATCACGTGCAGCAGCAGGTCGGCCGCCGCGACTTCCTCGAGCGTTGCGCGGAAGGCCGCCACCAATGAATGCGGGAGCCTGTCGATGAACCCGACGGTGTCGGACACGAGAAGCTCGCGCCGATCCGGCAACCGCACCTTTCTCACCAGCGGATCGAGCGTGACGAAGAGCGCGTTGGACGCGACGGCCTCGTCACCGGTCAGCGCGTTGAAGAGCGTGGTCTTGCCGGCGTTCGTGTAACCGACCAGCGCCACGGTTGGGACCGCTGACTTGTGACGGCGCTCGCGCAGTTGCGAGCGGCGCCGGCGAACGCCCTCGATGTCCTTGGAGACGATGCTGATCCGGTGACGGATGCGGCGGCGGTCCGTTTCGAGTTTCGTCTCGCCAGGGCCTCGTGTGCCGATGCCGCCGCCCAGACGGGAGAGCGCGGCATTCGCACCGACCAGACGAGGCATCAGGTACTTCAGTTGTGCGAGCTCGACCTGCAGCTTCCCTTCACGAGTTCGCGCGCGGCGCGCGAAGATGTCGAGAATCAACTGGGTGCGGTCGAGCACTTTCAAGTCGAGCGCCTTCTCGAGGTTGCGGAGTTGCGCCGGCGACAGCTCGTTGTCGAAGATCACGACGTCCGCGCCGACCTCGTCGCACGAGACCGCGAGCGATTCGACCTTGCCGCTGCCGAGGAACGTCGCGGGATCCGGCTTCGGCCGATCCTGCAACACGCGCAGCACGACCTGCGCGCCCGCCGCAGCCGCAAGACCGGCGAGCTCGTCGAGCGAATGTTCGGGATCGAATTGTCTGGAAGGACCGCTGAACAACCCGACGAGCGCCGCGCGCTCCCTGACGTCGGGAGTGTTTTGACGCGGAGCCGAAGAGCGCATCACCTTAGCGATTTTACCACGCGGTCAAACGCGACAGCGCCCGCTCGCACGAGCCGCAGCCCATCTTTCGTGACCTCGACAATGGTCGATGCCGGCCCACCCGGCGTCGCACCATCATCGACAACGAGATCAACGCCTGACACGAGCGCGTGGTCGAGGGCAGCTGGATCGGTGACGGGCGGTTCGCCGGAACGGTTGGCGCTCGTGGACGTCACGCAGAAGCCCAGCCCATCGGCCAGCGCTCTCGCGAGGTCATGCGCTGGCACGCGAATCGCGACGGTCGCGCCGCCGGCGAGCAGTTGCGTCGACAGCCCGGCGCGCGCGGGAAGGACGATCGTGAGCGGTCCGGGCCAGAACGCGCGGGCGAGACGGCTTTCAACGTCACCGAACTGTCCCGCGGCGCGCGCCTGCTCCTCGCTCGCTGCGATCAGCGGAACCGCCGACGCCGCGTTCCTGCCTTTCAGTTCGAACAGCCGCCTTACAGCCGCGTCATGTCGTGGGTCGACGGCCAGGCCGTAGAGCGTGTCGGTCGGGAACGCCACGATTCCGCCGCGTCGCAAGACGTCGACGGCGGCATGCGATGGCCACGGCGATTTCCGGATGTCAGCGACGTTAATTAGCACGCATGGCGCCCCGGCGCAATCTATTCACGAGCCTTCGACTGCGACGAGCCGAAGGCAGCCAGCCGGCCGTTCCCGGAATTCGTCGAGTTCGACGTCCAGAGTATCCGACAGCGGACGTTGTCACACCTCCTCCGCGGTCGGCGGTGCCGTCGTCGTGGCTGGTGACGTCGCCATCAGCCGGCGCACCAGGCCGGCGAGGATGACCAGCGCGATCGTATCCAGCAGGAACACGGCGCGGATGCTCACGGCACCGAGGAGGCCGCTGGCGATCGGGCTGATCGCCAGGCCGATCAGCGAGGCGGTCGTCAACAACCCGAAGCCGGCGCCGCGTGCGCCTGACGGCACGACACCAGTGGCCGCGGTGTAAGCCGCCGTGGTGGCCACGCCGATTGCAACGCCGAAGATCGCCGAGCCGAAGAACAGCAACCCGGTGTTGCCGGACAGCGTATACAGGAGCGTGCCTGCAGCGCCCGCCGAGGCTGACCCCGCGATGACGGCTCGCGGGGAGGCACGCTTCAGCAATCCGCCGCAGAGATGGTTCCCCACCGCAGCGCAAACAGCCGCAATGGAGAACAGCGCCCCTGAGATAATCGGGACGCGTTCCACCGGCGTGCCCAGGTCAGTAACGTAGAGCGGCAGAATCGGGCCGAAGCTGCGATCGACGAATTGCAGGCTGAAGACGACTGCCATCAGCAGGATGAAATTCTCGAACGCCAGCACATTGCGGAACGTCACGCGGTGATGTTTCCCGTGGCTCTCGTGCGTGGCGCGAGCGGGTTCACGATAGGTCAGGAACACGAGGATCAGCGCCGCGAGATAGAACGAGGACGTGACGAAGAACGCGTGCCTCAGGCCGACGATCTGGGCGACCGTTCCGCCGATCACCGGACCGAGCGCAGGGCCCAGCCGCTGAGCCGTCTGCACGATGCCGATCGCCTGCGCCGTCCGATCGCGCGGCGCTGAGTCGGCGGCCATCGCCAGCGTCATCGCGCCGTAGCCGGCGAAGAGTCCCTGAATCGTCCGGAGCGCGAAGATGTGCCAGGCCTGCGTCACGAACGCCATGGCCGCCATGACGATCACGAAGCTCGCGAGCGATCGCTCGACCATGATCTTGCGCCCGGTCCGGTCTGCCAGCCGGCCCCAGAGCGGCGACATCAGCGCGGTGACCGCCGGCGTGACGCCGAGGCTCAGGCCGGACCACAGGGCGATTTCGCCGACGTCGGTGATCCCCAGCTGCTGAAAGTACAGCGGCAGGAATGGCATCACCAGCGTGAACCCGGTGAATCCGATGAAGCTGGCGGCGGTGACGGCGAACAGGTTCCTGCGCCAGGAAGGGACCATCTCAGTCCGCGCAGATCAGAATCGCACCTTCACCATCCTGCTCTGCTCGACGTGAATGGTGTCGATGAAGCGAATCCGCGGCGGGTTGCTCTGCATGACCAGCGAGAAGGTGCGCGTGCCGTCGCCGAAGAACCGGACGCCGCGCATCAGCGTGCCGTCGGTGACGCCCGTGGCGGCGAAGATGATGTTCGAGCCGGACGCGAGATCCTTGGACGTGTAGATCTTGCGGAAATCGGAGATGCCCATGGCGCGGCAGCGCTCTTCGTGCTCGGGCTTGCTGACCACGAGACGCGCGAAGATCTCGCCGTTCAGGCAGCGCATCGCGGCCGCGGTCAGCACGCCTTCGGGCGCGCCGCCGATGCCCATGACGGCGTGCACGCCGCTGCCGACGACAGCCGCGGCAATGCCCGCCGAGAGATCGCCGTCGGTAATCAGGCGGATGCGCGCGCCGGTCGCACGGATCTGCTCGATCAGCTCCTCGTGGCGCGGACGGTCGAGCACGGTGACGACGAGGTCCTCGACGTCGCGCTCGAGGCAGCGCGCGATCGCCTTCAGGTTCTCGGCGACCGGCGCGTCCAGGCTGACCGCATGCTTGGAGCTCGGTCCGACGACCAGCTTTTCCATGTAGAGATCGGGCGCGTGGAGCAGGCCGCCGCGGTCAGATGCCGCGAGCACGGCGATCGCGTTGGGCGCGCCGGTGGCACACAGGTTCGTGCCCTCGAGCGGATCGACCGCGATGTCGACCTTGGGGAGCTCGACACCCTTGTGGCCATCCTTGGCTGCCAGGCCTACCCGCTCGCCGATGAACAGCATCGGCGCCTCGTCACGCTCGCCCTCGCCGATGACGATCGTGCCGTCGATCGGCACGCTGTCCATGCACTTCCGCATGGTCTCGACCGCCACCTGGTCGGACTTGTGCCGATCGCCCTGCCCCATCGTGTGAGCGCAGGCAATCGCCGCTTGTTCGACAACCCGGAGAAATTCAAGAGAGAGGTCGGAATTCATCGGTGGCCTCAAACCACGTGCGTGTAGGCCCGACCTTTAGGTCGGGCGTGTCTCGAATCAGCAACGGTGGCTCGAACGAGACTACGAGCCAACCTTCTCCGCAAACGGCGGCAATTCGCACCGGGTGGGCTTGTCCTGACGCATCCCCAGCACGTAATCCGCCTGCATGATCTTGTGGATCTCGCGCGTGCCCTCGTAGATCACCGCGCCCTTGCAATTGCGGTAGAAGCGTCCGACGGGATACTCGTCCGAGTATCCGTTGGCGCCGTGGACCTGCACCGCGTCGCCCGCGGCTCGCTCGGACGCGACCGTCGCGAACCATTTTGCGAGACCAGTCTCCCGCGTGTTGCGGCGGCCGTTGTTCTTGAGGAAGCCGGCGCGCAGCCACAACAGACGCGAGGCCTGATAGTCGGACTCCATCTGCGCGATCATCTCCTTGACCAGCTGGTGCTCCGCGATCGCGACGCCGAACGTCTTGCGCTCCTTGGCGTAACTCGCGCTCGCATCGCGACACGCGCGGATCAGGCCGGTGGCGCCCGCCGCGACGGTGAAACGTCCCTGATCGAGCGCGAACATCGCGATCTTGAACCCCTCGCCCGGCCGGCCGAGAACGTTGGCTTCGGGCACTTCGACTTCTTCCATCTTGAAGTAGCCGGTGTTGCCCGCCAGGATGCCCCACTTCTCTTTGAGCGTGCCGCTCGAGAATCCCTTGAACCCGCGTTCCACGATGAACGCGCTGATGCCGGAGGGATCCCGCTGCTTCTTCTTCTCGAGATCCGACCAGGCGAAGACGAGGAAGTTGTCGGCCACGTCGGCGAGCGAGATCCACATCTTCTCGCCCGAGATGAGGTACCGATCGCCCTTCTTCACGGCGGTCGTCTGAATGCCCCGGACGTCACTGCCGGCCGCCGGCTCGGTGAGCCCGTACGTCGAGATCTTCTTCCCCTGCGCCTGCGGCACGAGATAGCGCTGCTTCTGATCTTCTGTGCCCCACGTCAACAACGACAGACAGTTGAGCCCCGCGTGCACCGAGATGATGACGCGCAGCGACGTATCGACGTACTCGAGCTCTTCGCTGATGATCCCCAGGCTGACGTAATCCATCCCCGCGCCGCCGTATTCCTGCGGCACCGACGCGCCCAGCAGCCCCAGCTCGGCCATCTGCGGCAGGATGTTGCGATCGAACTTGTGCGCGCGATCGAGCTCCCGAATCTTCGGCGCCACTTCCCGTGCGCCCCACTCCCGGACCGACTGTTCCAACAGCCGCTGTTCTTCCGTCAAATCGAAGTCAATCATGATGGCGTTCCTTGGCTAAAATGAACGCAGTATTGTACTTCGAGTATTCAAAGTGCGCATGTGCGCACGTGCCACAAGTGCGCAAGTGCGCACGTGCACAAGTGCGCAAGTGCGCAGAGTGCCCAAGTGCGCAAGTGCGCAAGTGCCCAAGTGCTCGGTGCATGTCGGCTGGCCGAAGCACGGCGCACTTGCGCACCCGCGCACTTGCGCACCCGCGCACTTGCGCACCCGCGCACTTGCGCACCCGCGCACCCGCGCACTTGCGCACTCGCGCACTTAGCCTTCCCCCCGGTTAATCACAACCGCCGCAAACCTCCCAATCCCCAACCGCGCTTCGGCGCTGCCGGCGTGCGCGGCGAGTTCCAGGTGATCGGAGCTGCCGAACAGCGCGCAGACCTCCTCCGGGGGAATCTCGCTGTAGGTCGAGACGAGCCTGCCTACCGATTGTCCGGCGGCGACGATCTGAATTGGGTGGTGCCGGGCGAAGGCGTCGAACGTCCGGCGGTCGATGTTCGTGACGAGGTTTCCGAAGCGATCGATCTGCAGCACGACGCCGGTCAGGGTGTCGTCGGCGACCGCTGGGCGCGGGATGTCGAGGTGATGGTAGTCGTTCGCCGGCCGGCCCAGCGCTGACAGCTGGATGCCCTTGCCGAGCCACGCCGCCGCGGGCGCGAAGCGATCGCGGCCCTCGAACGTCCGGCTCACCGTTGGCCGCGCATAACGGCGTTCCGTCAACTCGACGACCCTGCGCGGGGCGTCGTCGCGCAATACCGCTGTCAGCACGCCGTTGTCAGGCGCGACGAACCGGTAGTCGGCGGTCTCCGCGGCGATCCCCCGCCTTGCGGAGCCAACGCCGGGATCGACCACGACCAGGAAGATGGTGCCGTGCGGAAAGTACCGGTAGGCGGCGGCGAGCTGCAGTGCGCCCTCGAGGACGTCGTGGGCCGTGATGTCGTGGGTGATGTCCACGATCATGACGTCCGGGCAGATCCCCATGATCACGCCCTTCATCGTCCCCGCATAGTGATCGCGGGCCCCGAAATCCGTCAGCAGCGCTATGACGGGCCGGACCATGTGGGAAGGATACTGCTGTTACTTCCTCCGCAGCAGCATTTCCCGTGTGTTGGTCTTCAGCAGGAAGGAGTCTGAGACGACGAGGCCCTCGAACATCCTGATGATGTCGCGGTTCTGGAGAACGCGCTTGGGGCCGGCCGATCCGGCATGGGGGCGGTGGCGGAGCGATTTCTCGTCCACGATTTCATACTTCGTGAGCGCCGCCTGGTCGACCGGCAACGAGCAGAAGAAGCCCATGACCAGACCGCCTGGCTTCAGCATGCGCACGATCTGCGTGGCCAGCGCCGTTGCCGCTTTCTTGTCGAGGAAGTCGAAAATATCCCAGCACAGGATGCCGTCGACGCTCGCGTCGCCATGCCTGAAGCGCTTCGCAATGGCGTCGGGCAGGGTATCGAGCGTGCCCCCGCGGGTGTGCCGGTCGATGTCCGCCAGCAGGTCCTCGATGAACAGCTTGCAGCCCAGGCGCTCGCCGAAGAACTCGACGTTGGAGCCGATGACCGGACCGAAGTCCAGCAGCACCGGCGAGTCCATCTGGGACAGGCCGGCGATGAATTTGGGCAGGCCCTTGGACGGAACGGCTGGTGCGTCGCCGCGTACGCCCTGCGTCCCGGCGGCAGGAGCCTCGGGCCGCTTGGTGCCCCACTTGAGGATGTCTGAAATCATGGGTGCCAGTGAGGACGATCGCCGCCGCGCCGCGCAAAAGTCGGCACAGGGGCGACGGATCCGATCATCCTCCTTGGGTGGTCAGTGCGGTTAGCGGGAAGCGCCCGCAGCGGCACCGGACGTCTGTGCGGCCGACGAAGCCGCCGCCTGCTTGGATTCGGACTTCGATTCGCTTGGCTTGGCGCCCGCGCGCTGCATGTCGATGCTGCCACGGAAATGCGCCCCTTCGGCGATCGCCACGCGCGGCGCGGCAATGTCACCGTCCACCGAGCCGTTGTCGCGGATGTCCACCTTCTCGGTTGCCGTCACGTTGCCGGTGACCTCGCCGAGAATGACGACGGACTTCGCAAAGACCTGAGCCTTGATCTTGCCGTTCGGCCCGATCGTCAGCACGTTCTGTCGCAATTCAATCTTCCCGTCGACCTGCCCCTCGATGGTGAGGTCCTCGCTGCCGCTCAGCTCCCCTTTGATTACGACAGATTTTCCAATGTTCACAGTGGTTTTCTCCATTCCGCGCTGGGGCTCGCTGTGTGTGATGGGGGTCGTCGTACGCACCGCATCAGCAGCCGGCGGTGTCGTGCCGACCGCAGGTGTCGGTGCCGGGCTGGACCCGGCGGGCGCAGTCGGCTTCACCGCTTCATCCCGTTTCCACATGGGCAATCTCCACCTATCCGAAGTAGTTTTCGAACCGTTCGCAGGGTGACTTCAGTCTCGGGGCTGGGGCAGCAGGGTTGAGCCAGTATAAATGGCGCTCTCGTGCTTGTCTAGTCCTTTTATTGCTGAGACTTAGCGCAAATGGTAATATCGGTAGATCCCTCATGCGGCTTTACTTTGATCATAATGCGACGACTCCTGTGGACCCGGCGGTCGCAGAAATCATGGGCGCAACTCTGCGGGAGGACTTCGGAAATGCCTCGAGCGTCCATCACTTCGGGCAAATGGCCAAGGCTCGCCTGGACGAGGCGCGGACGTCGGTCGCGAGCCTGATTGGGGCCGATCCTTCGGAGGTCGTCTTCACCAGCGGCGGAACGGAAGCCGATAACTTTGCCCTCAGGGGCGTCGCCGAAGCACTGGAGCCGACGGGACGCAAGCACCTGATTGCGTCGGCCATCGAGCACGAGGCCGTGCTCAATACGTTGAAGGCCCTGACGCGCCGGGGGTGGACGACGACCCTGCTCCCCGTCGACACGACCGGGATCGTCAGCCCGGACGCGCTCGCGTCGGCGCTGACCGACACGACGGCGGTCGTGTCGGTGATGCACGCGAACAACGAAATCGGCACCGTGCAGCCGGTTGCCGAGCTCGCAGCCCTGTCGCACGAACGCGGTGCCCTCTTTCACACGGATGCCGTGCAGTCGGTTGCGAAGATCCCGGTGGACGTCCGAACGATGGGCGCAGACCTGCTGTCGCTCTCTGCACACAAATTCAACGGGCCAAAGGGGGCGGGCGCCCTCTGGATCAAGCGCGGCACACGCGTGACTGCGATCCTCACGGGTGGCAAGCACGAACGGAATCGTCGCGCCGGAACCGAAAACGTCCCCGCGCTGGTCGGCCTGGGGGTGGCCGCTCAGCTCGCAGTCGGAAAGCTGAAGTACGAAGCCCCGCGCCTCGCGGCGCTGCGCGATCGGCTGGAGCAAACGATCGTAAGCCGCATCCCGGGAACCGCTGTAAACGGCGCCCGCGAACCGCGCGTGCCGAACACCACCAACATCAGCTTCGAGGGCATCGAGGCCGAGTCGCTGCTGATCGCGCTGGACCTCGAAGGCATCGCCGTCTCGACCGGGTCGGCCTGTTCGTCGGGAACCCTCGAGCCGTCGCACGTGCTGCGCGCCATGGGCCTCCCGAGCCATCGCACGCAGAACTCGATTCGAATCAGCCTGGGCGCCGGAAACGACGACGCGCAGGTGGATTTCTTTCTCGAGAAGTTACCGGGAATTGTGGAGAAATTGCGGAAGTTGACGCGTGCGGGTCGCGCGTCGTAGGCCCGACCTTCCGCCTTCGCTAAAGCTACGGCGGACTCGCCGAAGCCGTCGCGGAGGCGGTTAGGTCGGGCGTGCATCGAATAACCCCGAACAACCCTGCCGCAAATCATGCGAATAGTCGTCGCCATGTCAGGAGGAGTCGATTCCTCGGTGGCCGCCGCGCTGCTGGCGCAGGAGGGCCACGAGGTTATCGGTCTCTCCATGCAGCTGTACGATCAGCAGGGTGGCGACGTCCGCTTCGGCACCTGCTGCACGATCGACGACCTGCACGATGCCCGGCGCGTGGCGGCGCGCATCGGGATCCCGCACTACATCATGAATTTCGAGCGCCAGTTCCAGGATCAGGTGATCTCGAACTTCGTGCGCGAGTACGCAGACGGCCGGACGCCCATCCCGTGCGTGCACTGCAACGGCGACCTCAAGTTCGCCACGCTCGCCGAGCGCGCCGAGGGGCTCGGGGCCGCGCTCGTGGCCACCGGTCACTACGCGCGCGTCATCCGCGACGAGGACAGCGGCACGTATCGCCTTCTGCGCGGTGTCGACGCGTCGAAGGATCAGTCGTATTTTCTCTTCACGCTGTCGCAGGCTCAGCTCGCGCACGCGATGTTCCCGGTCGGCGCTCTCCAGAAGCAGGAGGTTCGCGACCGCGCGCGCGAGCTCGGACTTCCGGTCGCCGACAAGCACGACAGCCACGAGATCTGCTTCGTGCCGGACGGCGATCAGGCGGCATTCGTCGAGCGGCACGCCGCGGCGCCCGCGGCTGGCGTCATCCGCGACGCCGACGGCCGGGTCGTCGGACGTCACGCCGGAGTCCACCGCTTCACCGTCGGTCAGCGGAAGGGCCTGGGTCTTTCCTCCCCTATTCCGCTCTACGTCGTCGGCATCGACGCGTCGGCGGCAACCGTGACCGTCGGTCCGCGAAGCGCCCTCGAGCGAACCACACTGACGGCGTCAGGCGTGAACTGGATTGCCGGCGATGCGCCCGCTACCGGCACGCGCGTGACCGCGCAGATCCGCTACCGCCATCGCGAGGCTGCCGCGACCCTCGAGCCGTTCGACGGCGATCGAGTGCAGGCCACCTTCGATGAGCCTCAGACAGCCGTTGCGCCCGGTCAGGCTGTTGTGTTTTATGACAAGGATGAGGTGGTAGGCGGCGGATGGATTGATTGAGAGACTGGCGATCGGCGAGACACGGACCACGAACTACGAACTACGACACGCGTTCACATCAAGCACTCATCTGAGCTTCACCGAGATGTTGCGGTAACCCCTCGAGATACTTCTCCGCATCGATAGCCGCCATACAGCCCGATCCTGCTGCGGTAACCGCCTGGCGGTAGACGTGATCCTGCACATCGCCGGCGGCGAATACGCCGGGGACGCTCGTCCGGGTTCCGGTGTGCGTGCAGATGTAGCCGTTGGCGTCCATCTCGATCTGCCCCTTGAACAGCGAGGTGTTCGGCGTGTGACCGATTGCGACGAACACACCATCGACCGGTAGCTCTTTTTGGTCGCC
This sequence comes from uncultured Acidobacteriota bacterium, assembly GCA_963784195.1. Taxonomy (GTDB): domain Bacteria; phylum Acidobacteriota; class Vicinamibacteria; order Vicinamibacterales; family 2-12-FULL-66-21; genus CAVQAH01. The sequence goes on from CAWARA010000023.1 coordinate 84,792, forward strand.
GGTGACGTTGTTCCGGAGCACCATCGAGGTGACGGCGCCCTGCGCGGTGTCGTTGATGTCCTCGACCTCGCTGTTCCACTCCCAGGCGATCTTCGGGTTGGCGAGCGCCTTGTCCTGCATGATCTTCGACGCGCGAAGCGTTCCGCGACGATGAACCACCGTGACCTTCGACGCGAACTTGGTCAGGAAGATCGCTTCTTCCATGGCGGAGTCGCCGCCGCCGACGACCGCGATCGGCTTGCCGCGGAAGAAATACCCGTCGCACGTCGCGCACGTGGAGACGCCGTGGCCCATCAGCTTGCGCTCGGAGGGCAACCCCAGCAGTCGCGCCGAAGCCCCGGTGGCGATGATCAGCGACCGGCACTGATAGCTGTTGTCGGAGGTCGTCACCGTGAACGGGTGGTTGATGAGATGGACCTTCGCGACGTTGCCGCGGATGATCTCGGCGCCGAACCGCTCGGCCTGGGTCCGCATCTCCGCCATCAGATCCGGGCCCATGATGCCGTCCCGGAATCCCGGCCAGTTCTCCACGAGCGTCGTCAGCATCAGCTGGCCGCCCGCTTCGAGACCTTCGATGACGAGAGGTTGCAGGTTGGCGCGGGAGGCGTAGAGAGCGGCGGTCAGACCAGCCGGACCGGATCCGATGATGATGACGTTGCGCACAGGTGACCGCCGATCCGCCTAAACGTGTTTGTCGATCAGTTTCTTGAGGGCGTCCTTGTCCGCCAGCCCGACGACCTGCTCCACGATCTGGCCGCCCTTGAAGAGCAACAACGTCGGGATTCCGCGGATGCTATATCGGAACGCGACGTTCGGGTTCTCGTCAACGTTCAACTTGCCGATGACAACGCGGCCATCATAGTCCGTGGCGAGCTCGTCCACGGTCGGGGCGAGGCGTCGGCATGGCCCGCACCACTCGGCCCAGAAGTCGACGAGAACCGGGTTGTTGGCCTTGATGACGGAGTCATCGAAATTGGTGTCGGTCAGGGTCTGGACCTTTTCAGATGCCATTCAGGTTTCCTCTTCTCAAAGCGTCCTGCGCCAGCATATGTTAAACCACTGAGAACTATCGAGTTATTCCCAGTCTGCCACTGGCTGGCTGCAGGGCCCTATACACTTTGACATATTCCCGGGCTGAAGCGTCCCAGGAATGGTCCAGCCGCATGCCGGCCTGCTGAATCCCCCGCCAGGCTTCCGGGTGCCGGAAGGTAGCGACGGCGCGCTCGACCGCTCCCAGAAGAGCCGGGGGCGTGTAGTCGCGGAACTTGAACCCGGTTCCCTGCCCGGACGACGGGTCGTAGTCCTGAACCGTGTCGTCCAGACCACCGGTGGCTCGCACGATCGGGACCGTGCCGTAGCGGAGGCTGTACATCTGGTTCAGACCGCAGGGCTCGAAGCGCGACGGCATCAGGAACATATCCGAGCCCGCTTCGATCAGGTGCGCGAGACGCTCATCGAATCCGATCGTCGCCGACACGCGTCCCGGGTAGGTCGCGGCGGCCGCTCGCCACAGGTCCTCGTAACGGCGCTCGCCGCTGCCGAGCATCACCCACGACACGTCGAGCCGCATGAGGGGCTCGATTGCCGCAGCGATCAGGTCGAACCCTTTCTGATCCGTGAGGCGGGAGACGAGGCCGATCACCGGACGGGCGAGCGCGGCATCGTTCGTCTGCAGGCCGGCGGCCTCGAGCAGCGCCCGCTTGGCGTTCCGCTTGAGGTCGAGGGTGTCCGCGGTGAATGACGCAGGCACGAACTCGTCGCGCGCCGGGTTCCAGCGATCCGTGTCGATGCCGTTGAGAATGCCAACGAGGTCCTGCGCGCGGCGAGCCAGGATGCCGTCGAAGCCGAAGCCGATCTCTGGCTGAAGGATTTCCTTCGAGTAGCGCGGGCTGACGGTCGTGATCTTCTCGCTGAAGTTGATCCCGCCCTTCAGATAACTGATCTGCCCCCAGTACTCCATCGCCTGCACGTCGAGCACTTCCCACCCGAGCCCGAGGCCTGCCAGCGTCGACGGCGGGAACACGCCCTGGAACGCCAGGTTGTGAATCGTGAAGACGGTCGGCACGCCGCCAAGGATCGGATCCGTCGCGAAGTGCATCTTTTGATACACCGGCACGAGGCCGGTCTGCCAGTCGTGCGCATGGATGATCGACGGGCGGACACCCTTGTGGCGGATGTACTCCAGCGCGGCGCGGCTGAAGACCGCGAAGCGCCAGGCGTTGTCCGGGAAATCACCGGCGGCGTTTCCGTAGAGCCCGTCACGATCGAACAGCTCCGGCACGTCGACCAGCGCCACGGTCACGCCTGGCTTCAACGGCTGTTCGATGATGGTGACCGGCTGCGAATCCGAGCCCATTCGGACGTCGATGTGATGCCGCGTCACGCCCTGCGCCGCCGTGGCAATCCCGCGGTAGCGAGGAAGCACGATCGTCACCGAATGGCCGGCCCTGGCGAGCGCGTCAGGCAACGCGCCGGCGACTTCGGCGAGCCCGCCGGTTTTCGCGAAGGGATGCGCTTCGGGGGTAACGAGCACGATCGAGAGCGGCAATTCGCCGACGGTCGGCTCCGCCGCCGGGGTCGCAAGTGGTTCGCGGTTTTCTGGAAACTGGGATCTCGACTGGCGCCTTCTCCACGGTCTTTTTTCTCGCGCGAGTCGCTGCCTTGGGCTTGGTCTCGCGTGATCGCGGGGCGCGTTTGGCGGCAACCGGTTCAGCCGGAGGCACGGGAATGTCTGGACCCGCCTGCGATACGCCAGGACGCGGTGTCTCGGCCGCTGTTGCGGGAAGATCCTTCTTCGTCGATCGTCTCTTGCTGGTTGTAGGCCGTTCGGTGGACTTGCGTAGTGCGGACTTCTTCTCTTCAGACATCTAGAACTTGAAAACCTCGTAATCAGGAAACCTTTAGTGTAGCACGCGCATCCGCAACCGGCGATTGCGACACGTTCGTCTGGCCAAAGTCCGTGTACTTGTCTCAAAGCTCACGCAGAGAGTGTGTCCAATTGAAGCAGAGCCGCTATAATCTGCGTCCCGTGAACCTGATCCGCGTCCCGTAAACGTGAACCTGATCCGCGTCCCGTAAACGTGAACCGATCCGCGTCCCGTAAACCTGATCCGCGGTTACGGAGTTCGTAAAACCCTTCGGCCGCATCAGCCCGACTTCAACCAATCGGGCTCTCACCTCCGATGCCTTGGATCTTCCCGGACGCTGCGACAGCAGATTATGAGAAATGCGCCGAGATCTGCGCGAGTGACGATCGGTGTGATGGTCCAATCGCGGCAGAGAACTTGCTACACGGCGGGGCGAGTCCTGTCGCTGATGTTCCGGAAGATAGGAGGAGTCTTCCGGTTCAGAAGTGGCTCGGGGGCCTCTTTCGGCAACGGAGGAGGCCTCATCTTTTTTCGGCCCTTCGACAAGCTCAGGGCGCGCGCCCTATTGACGCCGCTCCCGCGGCGCAGACACCATAACCTCGTGGGTAGTTCGTCGAAACGGTCTCTCGCCAATCCACCAACGTCACGCCGCGGCTGGCCGTGGTTTCTGGTTGCGCTCGGACTGCCGGCGGCGGTTGCTGCAGCGTTCTTCGGCCTGCGGCCGGGAGGCATCAGCGACGGGCGTCAGGGAACGTTTTTCGGTGGAACGTCCCGCGATCCGCTCAACGTCGTCGTCGTCACCCTCGACACGACGCGCGCCGATCGAATCGGCGCGTATGGCGCGAAGGATGTCGAAACGCCGGTGTTCGACAGGCTTGCTAGCGAAGGCGTGCTCTTCGAACAGGCCGTATCGGTCGCTCCCCTGACGCTGCCCGCGCATTCGAGCATGTTCACCGGAGCGTTTCCGCCCGAGCATGGCGTTCGCGATAACGGTGGGTTCTTCCTGGGCCCTGAGCAGGTCACGCTGGCGGAGCGGCTGAAGGCGCGTGGATACCGGACGGGAGCGTTCGTTGCCGCCTACGTCCTCGATTCGAAATGGGGGATCGATCAGGGCTTCGACACGTTCTTCGACGACTTCGACGTGAGCCAGCGGCGGGGTTTTTCGCTCGGCAGCATCCAGCGGCCCGCGAATGAGGTGATGGACAAGGCGCTTCCCTGGATCCAGCAGGATCCCGGAAAGCCGTTCTTCGCCTGGGTACACCTCTACGATGCACATGCGCCGTTCAACCCGCCGGAGCCGTTTCTCACGCGGTACACTGGGCGGCCTGTACGCCGGTGAAATCTCATTCGCCGACTCGCAGGTCGGACGATTGATCGCACAGCTGGAATCGTCGGGTCGTCTACAATCAAACGATCATCATCGTCGTCGGCGATCACGGCGAGAGCCTCGACGACCACGGCGAGGCGTATCACGGCTTCTTCATCTACAACAGCGTGACGCACGTGCCGTTCGTGATCCGCACGCCCTTCGGCCAGGAATACAAACGGCGCGTCGCAGATCCGGTTCGAAGCGTCGACGTGATGCCCACGGTGCTGGACCTGGTCGGCGCGCCACCTCAGGAAGGGATCTCCGGCGTGAGCCTGGTGCCGCTGATGAGCGGCAAGAAGTCCGAGCTCGGCCTCGACGCCTACTCGGAGGCGATGTATCCCCTGCACCACTACGGGTGGAGCGATCTGCGCGCGCTACGGTCTGGCCGCTACAAGGTCATCGATGCGCCGCGGCCGGAGCTCTACGACGTGGATCGCGACCCGGGTGAGCTGACGAACCTCTTCACGGAGCGGCAGGCGCTGGGTGACCGCATGATCGCGCAGCTGCGCACGATGGAGGAGCAATTCAAGAAGACCGATGCCCAACTGCCGGCCGCCGACGTCGATCCCGAAGCGCGCGAGCGGCTGGCAGCACTCGGGTACGTGGGTTCGTTTGTGGCTGATGCGTCACAACCGAGAACGGGGCGAGCAGATCCTAAGGACAAGATCGGTCTCTTCAACAAACTTGGTGCTGCCACGGACCTGGCGCGTGAACGATCTGACGATCAAGCGGCGTTCAAGGAAATCAAGGCGCTGTTGGACGAAGTGCTGCGGCAAGATCCGGAGGTGATCGATGCCTGGTTCATGATGGGCAACCAGTATCTCCGCCACGGTGATCCTGCGACCGCCGTTCAGCACTTCAAGAAGACGCTCAGCCTCAAGCCTGACTACGACCTCGCCGTGATCAACCTCGCGCAGGCGTACCGCCGTCTCGGAGACGACGATGCGGCGCTGGCGGGGTTCGAGCACTATCTGAAAATCGATCCAAAGGATCCCTACGTCCGCTATCAGATGGGCGAGATCTGGCTGGATCGCGGCGACCTGCCGCGCGCCGAACAGGAATTCCGGCATGCGCTCGAGACCGATCCGAAGGTCGCCGCGGCGAAGAACGCGCTCGGCGTCGTCGCCTTGAAGCGAGGCGACAGCGCTACTGCCGAGCGGCTCATTCGTGAAGCATTGGCCATCAAGCCGGAGCTACGGCTCGCGCACTTCAACCTCGCACTGCTCGCCGAACAGCGGGGTCAGATCAGAGAGGCGGAACGCGAGTACTTCGAGGAGCTGAAGCAGCATCCCGAGAATTACATGGCGGCGTTCAATCTGTTCCGGCTGTACGAGCAGGTCGGGGACAAGGAAGGACAGATCGGCGCGCTCAAACAATCCATCGAGAGTAACCCACGCTTCGCCGAAGGCCACCTGTTTCTCGCGAAGTCGTATCTCGAGTCCGGCACCAACCTCGATGAGGCTGCGCGGCTTGCAAAAAAAGGGTTGGAATTGGCGCCGAAATCAGAGATGGCCCCGCTCGGGCACTATGTGCTGGCAGATATTTACAACCGGCAGGGACGGCCGCGGGAAGCGGCGCAGGAAGCGGAGCGCGGCCGGGAGCTCGAGACGCGCATGAAGAAGAGCGGACGCTGTGAGAAGAAGCCGTGGTCCGGGAGATGGACCACGAACCACGAACCACGGCGCTTGTTCTAGAACATCCACCGTCCGCCGAACGTGACCTGCCGCGCGCCCTGCACGACGGTGGGCGCGCCATAGTCGATGACTTCTCCAGAGATCGACGTCGTCGGATAGCGGGTCTGCCTCGTCGTCACCGTGTTCGTGTTGAACAGGTTGACAATGTCGGCGTAGATGCCGAATCGATTACCTGACACGCGGAAGTACTTCTCAGCCCTCAGATCCACTTGGTTGAAGAAGTCGTTCCGCTCACTTCCGCGTGGCAGCAGGAACACCTGCCGGCGCGACGAGAGTGGAAGGTTGATCTGGCCGCTGGCGAATTGCTGGAACGGCGTATAGGGCCGTCCACTGAGGCCGGTGTAAATGCCCGATACCATGACCTCAACCTTCGGCACTTGATACGAGACATAGCCCTTGAACTCGTGCCGCCTGGAGTTGGTCAGTTCGCCGAACGAGTTAGTGACAGCGGTGTTAGGCGAGTTCCAAGCGGTTCCACCCAGCCAGGCGCCGAACCCGGTGTTGTCGACGTTCCCCTCGGATTTCGAGAGCACGTACGACACCTGGTAGCCAAATCGCTGTCGTAGCGAACTCGACAAAAGCAGCATGAGACCTTTGTAGTTGCGCCGCGGATCGGCCGTATCAATCGTGCTTCCGTCCGTAGCGATGTACTGGAAGCCCTCGATGTTGCGTATGTGGAAGTTCTCATCGGTCTGCGCTGCGTTCGCCCAGAAGTAGGTCGTCAGCGGCTCTCCAGTCAGCGGGTTCGTGCGTTGAGTCGCCCGCCAGACGGAGCCGTTGATGACGTTGTTGACGAAGTCGCCGGTTTCCCGCCAGATTCCGGTCGCCGTGAAGCGCAGGGTGCTGGTCAGCTGTGCCTCGAACGACACGTTGAACTCGTCCGTTCTTGGATGCCCGATGTCATTGTCGATTCCGTAGACGATTCCGGGAATCAACACCGTCGTCTCGCCCAGTGAGCCATCCGGGTTCACCACCGTCGTGCTGTAATCGTCCACACCGGGGGTCGCCGATGTGTAGAACCCGGTGGCTGTCCCTTCGAAATAGCGGCCGTAGAACGCCTTCGCGACCATCGTGTTCTTGCCGGTGAGGTCGTACGCGATGCCGAGGCGAGGACCGACCGAGAGATCAGGCGTGTACACATCCTCATCGAGGATGGGGCTGTTGCCCCTGATGTGATCGAGCCGCAGACCAATGTTCAAGGTTACGCGGTTCGCGTTCCACTGATCCTGGACATACAGCCGAGGTCCGCTTGTTTTTGCCCTGTAAGGTCGTATCCGTAAGTGTAGCGATACGGCTGTCCCTCGAAGATGTAGGTGTAGAAGCCGGCCGGCCCATACGGTTGCCCCTGCGATCGCGCCTCGCTGCGTTCGATTTCGGCGCCGAACTTGAACGCATGGGTGCCGAACTTCTCTGCGTATTTCGTCAGCGACGCTTGCAACTGATTTCGCCACCGATCGGCGTAGTACACACCGCCGCCGCCACCGCAGCAGTACTCCCCCGTATCGCCGTCCACCGTGTAGGGGGTGGGATCAACGGGATCGAGATAGTAGTAACCATCGTATCCAGTGAACTTGATTTCCAGGAGCGCGCTCGTGCCGAACACCCGTCGGTACTGGGCGTTCCACACCCACTCCGGCGCGTCTTCGGTGACCGTCTGTCGATCCGTTGTTTGAGCAGCTGGCCAATTCCCGACACGGCCGTCCAGATTGTATTGGTCATATTGGAACCCGAGGATCAATGTGTCCGCGGGCGTCGGCTGGAACGTGAACTTCGTGTTAAGCCGCGGGCTGATGTCGGTCGAGTCGGTGACCGGCCCTGACGGGTCGGTCGTCGCGTAGTAGCGCTGCACACTCCCGAAGAAGAACGCCTTGTCACGCTTGATCGGTCCTCCCATCTGGACCGTGTAATCAGCGAGCTTCTTCTGCACTGATGCTTCGCCCAACGTCGGATTCGCGCCGAGGATTTCGTCGTCGAGATTGTCGCCCGCGAGCGAATCGTTCGTGTACCGCATCGAGAACAGGCCCGAGAAGCTGTTCGTGCCCGACTTGGTGATGGTGTTGATGATCGCGCCGGTGAAGCCGCCAAATTCAGCCGGGTGCTCCCAGGCCACCGATCTGGACTTCCTGAATCAGGTTCTGGTTGTAGAACGTCCAGGCCGATCCGCCTTCGGGATCGCGCGTGTCGACGCCGTCGAGCAACAGCGCGTTGCCGTAGCTTCCCTGCGCGCCGTACGCGGAGCTGCTGTTGATGCCCGGTGCGGAATTCAACAGGCCAGTCGCCGTGGGTGAATAAATCGGCATCCGCTCGAGCAAGTCGGCGCTGAGATTGGTCTCGGTGGCCGTGCTCCTGACGTCGACCTGTGACGCGGTTGCGCGGACCTCGACGTTCTCGCTGACGGCCGCCAGCCGCAGCGTCACATCTACGGTCGACGTGCGAGCCATGCCCACCGCAATCGAGCCGACTTCCTGTGCGAGGAAGCCCGAGAGCTCCGCTTTCAACGAGTACGTCGCAGGCTGTACGCCGACGAAGCGGTAATTCCCTTCAGCGTCGCTGACAGTCGTCTGGGTTCCTTGAGGGCCCGCGAGTGTGACCGTGACGCCCGGCAGGAGTGCGCCCTGCTGGTCGACGATCCGGCCCTCGACTGTCCCGGTCTGCGTTTGCGCCCACGCGGTCGTTCCCATCAGCCCGCACGCGAGCAGAAGGATGCCGGCAAGACGCGACATCTGTCTCATAGGATGACTCCTCCCCACTCCCTACTCTTTGCCCGGCGAATGGATGCGGTCGTCGCTGGCCGAGTAGATGGCATATCCCACACCCGCCGCCATGATTCCGAGTACAATCACCCCCGTGCGTGTCTTGAAGAACGAAGGAGATTCTTTGGCAGGATCGGCGCTCTGCGCCCGCACGCGAGACGCAGCCGTTCGTGCCATTCGAGGCTGAGCGGCTTCCTTGGCCAGCTCGCGCTGAACGACCTTGGTCATTTCGGTCTGGAGGCTCGCGGATTTGGGTGTCTCCTTGACCCCGTCCGCGATGGGCAGGCGACGGCAGCAGTGATGCGACGAACGCGACGAGGACGCGCTCGACAGACCACGCTGCGGAACAGGGTGGACCTGATTACCACGGTGACTCCTTTGAATTGACGTGGGACGTACGGCTATCGGAGCGTGCCGCATGCAATCGTGGTGCACACCAGCCGCACGTATCAGGAGCGAGAGTCTACCCTGTTTTTTCCCGATTTCAAGCGGCTTGGGACGGACAGACGACGGATGGCGTCGAGACGAACATCCAATTTGTTGAATTCATGGGGTGGGTGAAGATGGATCCCGGCTCTGCTAATATCGGTCGACGTGAATGATCCTCAGGGCCCGCCGGGCCGAAGTGAACCTCGCGAGGTCATCGAGCTGCGGCGATTGAAGGACGATCAACCCGAGCTCGCGGCCGCCGCCAATCTCCAGATCGAACTCATTCAGCTCCAGCGCCGCGTCCAGTCCCGGCTCCGGCTGCCGTCCATCAAACTCGAGCCCGAATACCTGAACAACCTGCTCGGCAACGGCCCGATCCTGCAGTTCGATCATCTGGTCGTCGACTGGAACGATGTCCGTTTCCTGCTGCGCGCGACGGCCGCCGCCATGCGCACGCACGAGGCGCTGGAAGAAGACGATTACCGCCGCGCCGAGGCGCTGGCGCGAGACGCCGACAAGCTGCCGGCGGCCATCCGGGTGTGGTACGACTCGGTGCGGCCGGGCGCTTCCGGTCTCGACGCTGAAGCTGGGCTGGAGACGGTAATTTCGCAAACGATGAGGCCGTTCCTGGTCCGCGCCGCCGAAGCGATCATGGCCAGGAGCGACCTTGCCGATTGGGAGGGTGGGCACTGCCCGCTGTGCGGCGGAGAGCCGGACCTGGCGGTGATCACGCCGGCCGCCGATCGCCTGCTCATATGCAGCCGGTGCGCCGGCCGATGGCGGTTTGCGCAGCTCACCTGCCCGTTCTGCCTGAACGACGACCGCTCGCGGATCACGTCGTTCGCCAGCCGCGACGGTCAGTACAGGATTTACGCCTGCGACGTGTGCGAGCGGTACCTGAAAGCCTACGACGCGCGCCGTGCGTCCCGTCCGGTCATGCCAGTCGTCGATTCGGTTGCGACGCTGGCGCTGGATGCGGCTGCTATGCAGCGGGGGTACAAATAAAAACGCGCGGCTTGGGCCGCGCGTTTTTTCTGTCCGTGGTTCGTGGTTCGTAGCTCGTAAACCTCGTCGCAACGATCATCGATCTTCGAGCGACGAGCTACGAACGCCGAACCACGACGCGTTACTGATCCTTACTGAAGATATCGCCAGCCTTCTGCGAGAGCCAGGTCATCAGGTGCTTGGTCTCCCAGAAACGGCCCATGTTCGACGAGGCGCCGAGCACGACGACCGCGACCTGCTGATTGCCCTACGCCTGCGGCAGCCGGAGCAGCGTGGCCAGGCAGTAGCCCGACTTCGAGATGAAGCCGGTCTTCCCGCCCATCACGTCCACGTCGCCGCCGATCAGCAGGCGGTTGGTGCTGTGAATGGTGATCGTGCGGCGGCTCGTCGTCAGCTTGTATTCCGACGTCCGCATGACCGGCGCAATGCGCTCGTCGACCGACGCAAACGGAGATCAGCCGTGACAGATCGTAGGCCGATGACACGTTCTCGGGGTTGAGCCCGGACGGGTCCGCGAAGGTCGTGCTCTCGAGCCCGAGCTCGATGGCCTTCTCGTTCATCCGCTCGACGAACGCCGCCGTGCCGCCATGCGAGACGCGGGCAAGCGCCCTGGCCGCGGCGTTGTCGGACGCGATCAGCGTCAGATGAAGGACGTTATTCAGGGAAATCCGCTCGTTGGCGCGCAGGAATGTCGTGGAGGCGGCGTAGGTGTCGCCACGCTCGATCGTGATCTCCTGCGTGAGATCGGGATTGTCTTCGAGGAACACCATGGCGGTCATCACCTTGGTGATGCTCGCAATGGACCGCTTGTCCTGCGCGTTCTCGGACCACAGAACCTGGCCGGTTTCCGGATTGAAAATGATGGCCGCCGCCGCACGCACGTCCGGCACCAGCGCACCGGATTCGTCCGTCTTGTAGCGAGGCGTCATCACCTCCTGAAGCTGCCGCAGCCGCGCCTGTTCCCTCGCCCGGGCTGCTGCACGCGCGCGCGTCAACCGCGCCCGACGGGCCGCCGACGAGCTGGCCGAGTAGGCCGGCTTCTTTTTGGCGACGGTCGTGGTCTTGCGGGGGGTCGCCTTCTTCGTGGTCTGCGGGGCTCCCAGGACGATGGTCGGCACGCCCACGCACAACGCGAGCGCAAAGACACACGCACGGGCCACGTGAGGACGGATCACGCGCACGAAACCTCCGGAACGACACTGGCTGGCTGGGGACAACCGTGACGGCGTGAAAAGATTACAACGGGGAGTTTAGCAGCAAAGTCCATCTGTCGCAACCACTTATGTAACTCGGCTGACGATACTGCCCGCCAACCCTGTAATTTTGGCTGCCCGACGACCGCGTGAGCTCACCAGTATCAAGACGGGTGCCAGCAGATCAATGCGGTCAATGCGGCCCAACCTGCTCTGGCAGCGTATATTAGTGTTCCACAGCACCCATGGCGGAGCGCATTTTGGCGACTGAAGTCAGGCACCAGGCAGAATATCAGGCTCTCAGGGCCAGCATTCGGGAGCGCGGGACCGCCCGGATGGTGCTCTTCCCCATCATCATCATCGGCTGGGCCGCGACGGCCATCGCCACGGGCGCCGTGATTACCGTCGCGCTCAGCACGCTCGTCCCGCTCCTGGTGCTGGCGGCGGGGTTCGAGGCGATCTTCGCCCTCCATACCAATGTCGAACGCATAGGCCGCTACCTGCAGGTGTTCCACGAAGACCGTGCGGATGAGTGGGAGCACGTCGCCATGGCGTTTGGCCAGCGGTTTCCGGGAACTGGCCCGGATCCCCTGCACGGACGGCTGTTCGCGCTGGCGATTTCCGTGAACTACCTGCCGGCGGCCCTTGGAGGCACCGAAATCGAACTGGCAGTGCTGGCGGTGTTCCACCTGGTGGTGATCGCCCGGATCCGGGCCTGCCGGTCGGCGGCTGCCAAGCAGCGGGCGCTCGACCTCGAGCGATTCACGGCGATCGCCGGCCAGGCCTCAGGCTAGAGCACGCCGTGCCACGGCGCACTCGCGCACTGCGCACTTGCATTTCTAGCGAGCGAGGGCCAGCGCCAGCAGCAGCGCCCTGGCGGTCCCCTGCCACGAGTCGGTCGTGTCGAACTCCTCGTCCAGCGAGTGCGTGCCCGTCGAGGCTCCACCGCCGTCGATGGTCACGGCAGGCACGCCCAGGCTGATCGCGACATTCGAGTCGGTCGATCCTTCGTCGAGCGTCGCCTTGATCCCCAGCGCGCGTGAAACCGAAAGCGCCGCGACGATCGTAGGCGCCTCTGCTCCGACATTGCCGCCCGGCCGATCCCCGACGAGTTTCTTGTCGACCGTCAGGCGTCCCTGATTCCTCCAGCGATCGTTTTCCTCGGCAAGCGCCTCGTCCACGCTCCTGTGAAAGCCGGCATCCAGCGCCGTGAGCGCCGCCTTGTCGGAGGACCGAAGATCGACTTCCATCCAGGCCTCGAAGGCGATCGAGTTCACGGAGGTGCCGCCTTCGATCCGGCCGACGTTGAAGGTTGTCTTGGGGCGGGTCGGTACCTGCAGCTCCGCGATCTTGGCGATCGCACGTCCCAGGGCGTGAATGGGATTGGCGATGCCGAACGCCGAGTAGCTGTGCCCGCCCGGGCCCTTGAACGTGACGCGATACCTCCGGCTTCCGACGGCCGTATGCGTAATACCGAATCCGGCACCATCCACGGAGACGAACGTGTCGATGCGGCCCTTCAGCTCCTGGTTGAAGAGGTGCTTGACGCCCCGCAGGTCGCCCAGCCCTTCTTCCCCGACCGTGCCGACGAACGTGATGCTGCCCGGCGTCTGCAGATTGCCTTCGTTCATTGCCCGAATCACGCCGATGAGCACGGCGAGGCCCCGGCAGTCGTCCGCGATGCCCGGACCCTTGATGCGGTTCCCCGATCTCGTCGTCTTCACGTTGGTGCCCTCGGGGAAAACGGTATCGAGGTGGGCGCTGAACACGACGTGCGGTCGCGCCGACTGGCCCGGCCGCTCACCCAGAACATTGCCGACCGCGTCGATGCGGACGTTCTTCAACCCGAGCGCTTCGAACGCGGCTTTGTATGCTTCAGCCCGCTTCTGCTCCTTGAACGGCGGCGCGGGAATCTCACAGAGACGAATTTGTTCGTCGACGATCTTCGGCTCGTTCCGGCGAACGGCGTCCAGGGCCGCCTTCACGGCAGGCTCGGCCATCAACCGCTCACCCACCGATGCGGGTGCCTGTGTGGACGGCTGTTGCGCGTGGACGACGGACGACACGCCGAATGCGGTGACGACGACGGCGATGACAATGCGGATGGCGATACGCGACATGCGTCCGATCATAGTGCGCGATCCAAACAGTTGGTCATCCGAATTCAAGTCAGGCGCAGAACCTTTCCCTCTTTTAGCCAGACTTTTTCCGGACACGTTTTTGTCATGCTGCGGGGATCGAAGAAAGACATCGTGAAACCTGCGGGAATTTGCGGCGTCTAACGATCCAACGTCAGCTCGCCGAACGGCCGCTCAATGAAAATTCATCGGTACGTTAATTGCTCGGCGTGGTTGACAGAGGGATATTCGATGATGAGCCTTGTTCGTCTCCTCGGGTTCAACAAACTCTCGTGCGGGTGCGTCACGGGCCACTACCGTGAGGTGGCGACCAACCGCGAGATCACGTACGTCGAGGAGAAGGGCGTGACCTGCGACCTGCACGGGCATCGCCGCAACCACACGTTGGCGGCGGCGCGGTTCGGCGTGGTGACCGCCAGAGCGTCCTAGACGACAGTCGCGGCCAGCGAGCCGCGACGCCGATTTCCCCACCGTGCCCACGGTGGCGGATCAGCATTTTCTTTTTTCAGCCTCGTCTCTTTCACATGGGGCTCCGCCCCATACCCCGGCTCGGTCCCGCCTCCGCCACGGCTACGGCGAGGCTCGCCGTAGCCGGTCGCCGTCAGTTGATCGCGGCCGGCGAAGGCGGCGCTGCGTGGGGCCCTGTCGCCCACTCCGCTCCCTCGCAGGCGCGCCGTGCGCGCCTTACGATACGCTTCGTCGCCTCGCTTTGCAGGTTTTTCTACGCCAGCGATCCTGTAGACTTTCGAACGATGGCACTTGCCTGGAAGCCGGCGCGGCTTCCCCGCCCCTACAAAACACTGGAGACCCGAGGCGCCTCTCTGCGGTTCTATCTCGGCGACAGCCTTGACTTGATGCGGGCGCTCGAGCCGGGGTCGATCTCGGCGGTGGTAACTTCACCGCCGTACAACCTGGGTGTCGAGTACCGCAGCTACGAGGACTCGCTGCCCCGCGAGCACTACCTCGAATGGACGGAAGCCTGGATTCGGGCGGCTGCCCGCGCGCTCGAACCGGAGGGCTCGCTCTTCCTGAACGTCGGCGCGAAGCCTACCGACCCGTGGACCGCAATGGACGTGGCGCAGACGGCCCGGCGTCACCTGACGCTCCAGAACACGATCCATTGGGTGAAGTCGATCGCGATCGACCGGGATCAGGCAGGCACCGGCGCCGCCCTCGACCGGGACCTTGCCGTCGGCCACTACAAGCCGATCAACAGCCCCCGGTTCGTGAACGACTGCCACGAGTTCATTTTTCACTTCACGCCGCAGGGACGGACGCCGCTGGACCGTCAGGCGATCGGCGTTCCCTATCAGGACGCGTCGAACATCGCGCGCTGGCGGACCGGCGGCAGCAACCGGCGCTGCCGCGGCAACACCTGGTTCATCCCGTACGAAACCATTCAGAGCCGCGACAAGGACCGTCCGCACCCCGCGACGTTCCCGCCGCGCGTGCCCGATCAATGCCTCCGCCTTCACGGCCTGTCACGGCTGAACCTGGTGATGGATCCGTTTCTCGGGTTGGGGAGTACCGCGGTCGCCTGCGCTCAGCTGGGCCTGAACTTCATCGGCGTGGAGCTCGACGAAGAGTATCTGGGAACGGCGATCGAGCGCGCGAAAGCCGCTCTCCGCAAATAGAAATCGCTGCGCGGCTCGTGAACACGAGTCAGGAGGTCACGAGAACTTCTGGGTTCTCAGGCCTCTCGTGGCCTCTTGTGAGCGTGCGGCAGATAGCGCTCTCTCAAAACGCGACACCCGCGGACATCCGCCGCGGCGCCGAATGTTCTGGCGCCGTCAGCGGAGCGGAAGGGTGTGAGACGCGGCTTCGTTAGAACTGGAACCGCGCTCCAAACTGGATTTGCCGCGGCAGTCCGGGGTTGTTGGTCCGAATCAGGTTGCCGCTCGTATCTGTCAGCGAGAGGAACGTGGGATTGGTTGGCTCGCCGAAACCGCAATCAGCCGGCACTGGCGCCGCACAATAATTCGTGACCGCCGCGCCCGCCAACTGGATATTGTCCCAGTTGAACACGTTGAAAACATCCGTGAAGAGCAGCAATCGCGACCCGTTGCCGAACGGCAGCCCCCACTGCAGCTTGAAGTTCACTTCCTTGAACGGCTCGTTTCGGAACGCATTGCGCTCGAAGGGTACGCCGGGCGCGCTGTACGGGCGGTCCGGTCCTCCGAGTGAGGCGTTGACGTCGCTGCCAAACGCGGCATCGATTGGGACTCCCGAGAGGAACCGGAAATTGGTCGACACATCGAAGTTCAACGGGAGGTAGAACAGCGCGTACCCATTGAATTGATGCCGGCGGTCGAGCCGCGAAGGACTCCATTCCGGTCCGAGATCGTACGTGTTCTCGAACTGCACGCCGCCCGAATCGCGCTCGTTGTCGTCATCGGACATCGACTTGCTGAGCACGTAGTTGGCGCTGATCAAACCCCATCCTTTCGTGACGCGGGACGTGAGGGTCAGGCCAGTGAACTCGGATTCGGCGCTCGGTTCCCGGAGCTGTACCTGAGCCCAGGTCTGCCAGCGGCCTCGCGCTTGGAAACACCGGGCGCTGCGCGACGCCTGTCGGCGTGGGGAGGCCAAGATTGTATTCACGGTTCCGCTGCAGGTTGTCCGTCTTCACGTAGGTGAACTCTGCGCCAGCTGTGGCGCCGGCGAAGAACTCGCGCTCCACACCGAAGCCGACCTGGGTGGCTCGCGGATTCTTGTAGTCCTCGTCGACAAGAATGGGCTGAGCGCCCAGGAACGGATTTACCGACAAGCCAAGCGCTGCTCCGATTTGCGTTATCTGGTCGGTCGTGAGGGTCGGCAGCTGATCCAGCGGCGTGTTATTGAGGTTGATGCCGATCAGCAGCAGCTGGCGATAGAGCGTGTTGTTCGGATTGCCAGCCGGAACAGTGAACGGCAGCTGAACGGAGAGATCACCTGCGGGTACCGGAAGTTGTTCATGGGCGCCGCCCAGATAATCGCCGGGGTCCGCGCATAATACACACCGGAATAGCCGCGTACCACCGTCTTCCCGTCGCCAGTCGCGTCCCATGCAAAGCCGACGCGTGGACCCCACTGACTGAGCTGATCCGGGATCTGCGTCGGATCGACCGTGCCCAATGGGAACTGGAATCCGTTCAGCGCGTTGAGCATGAAGTCGTTGTTGGCTTCCGGCGTCGGGTTCCACGCGCCCTCCCAGCGCAATCCGTAGTTGAACGTGAAGGCTGACGACAGTCTCCACGTGTCCTGCGCGTAGAACGCGAGTTCGTCAGTCGAGAAATCCAGCGCGAGGTTGCCCAATTGCTTGAGGTACGTGGCCGTGGTGCCAGCGCCGCTTCTTGGCACGTCGAACCGGTTGGCTGTCGGTCCACCGACACTCATGACCTCCAGCACGCCGGCGGCGCCGCCATTGACGGTCCAGCGCCCGAACTGGTTGAAGCCGAACAGCTGGTCGACGAACACGTGGTTGTACTCGGTCCCAACCTTGAGCGTGTGGCTTCCTTTGAGCGCCGTGACGTTCGCAGCGGCCTGCACTCGCCAGTCGAACTGCGTGGTCGGCAGGAAGTTGACGGTGCCGTAGTTGCCTACCGCGTTCTGGACCGTCGGCGACAGCTCGTTCGCCTCACGAGGGCGCTCTTCACGCGAGTATTGAGCGCGAGTCTCGAACAGCCATGTGTTGCTGATAGGGCTGGTGTACTGGCCAAGGAAGGTATTGGTGTTGTCTTTCTCCGTGCCGTTGTTCGAGAGTGCGCTAATCGTCGTGGAATCCAGCGCGTTGCCAGTGGCATTCGAATTCAGCGCCTCATTGTTGCTGTAGCTGTAGCGGAACGTGACGCGCCGCCCGCCTTCGAACTGATAATCGGCGCGTCCGAGCAGAGACTTGGCATCGTTGGTGGCTTCGAACCCCGTTTCAAGGCTCCGATAGAGATCGAAAGCCTCTGCGTTGTCAGCGTTTCTGGTCACACCGGTCAGGTTGAAGACCACTTCGCGATCGTTCGTAAAGTCCTGTTGTTCGTACGTCGCGAAATAGAAAAGCCGGTCGCGCCGAATCGGTCCGCCGATCGATCCACCAAACTGTTGCTGCGTCGGCGCAGCCGTCTGACCGAACGCATTCTCGTCAGCCCAATCACGGTTGCGGTTCAAATAGAAGACCGACCCGTGCGGCGTGTTCGTGCCTGACTTCGTGATCGCGTTGACCAGTCCGCCGGTTGACCGGCCGAACTCCGCCGAATAGCCGGCCGCGATCACCTGGAACTCCTGGACCGCTTCCTGCGGCACGGTGAACGCGTTGTTCGATCGCTCGCCGCCCCGGATGCCGCCGAAGAATGGCTGGTTGTAGTCGGCGCCGTCGATGTTGACGTTCGCGTTGATGCCGCGTTGTCCTACGAATGACAGCTGGCCGCGCTGCGGATCGACCTGGACCGTCGGGGTGAGCGTGATGAAGTCCTGGAAGCGTCGCCCGTTGATCGGCAGGTTGGCGATCGCGTCCGCGCCCACGGTCGTCGTGCGAACTGTTGCGCTCGTTTCCACAATGGGTGACGAGGCTTCAACCACGACGGTCTCGGTCACGGTTGCGACAGTCAGTGTTTGATTCACCGTGAAGGTGCCGCCGACCGTAGTGATCACTTTGCGGGTTATCGTCTGAAAACCGGCCAATTCGATCGACAGCTCGTACTCACCTGGCGGGAGCAGCGGGATGCTGAACAGGCCGGAGTCATTCGACACGACGGTCCGTGAATATCCGGTGGAGGGGCTCTTCACTGTGACGCTCGCGCCCGGAAGCACAGCGTTCTGCGAGTCCACGACGCGCCCATTGATTTCGGCGGTCGTCGCCTGCGATTGGGCGGCGACGTTGTGCGCACCAAGGACGATCGCGACACACAGGCAGACGCACATGAGTATCGGGTTTCTCATTTCCCTCTCCACTTACTTCTTGACGGAAACACTGTTGTTCTTTCAGAGCTGGCAAACAGGCTGAATGCGCTGGCGAGTATACCAGCTGGGGTTAGGAGGCGGGCGGAAAAATCGGCGTAAACAGGGGCCTTTCGATTTTTGAAAAGCCCCTCGCGATCAGCTATTTCGGTGGAGTCTGCGGCGGTGGCGGTGGCTTCAGCGAGTACTCGGTGCGATAGCGAACGTCCAGGCTCGGGCGGGCGATCTTCACTTCAATTTGACGACGACGCTTTCGCGTATCGGGGTTGTTCGAGTAGTACCCGATCACGTAGTAGTCGCTCGTTTCGGCGTCGATCCGCTTCAGCGCTTTGTCGAAGTCGTTCTGGTTGACGACGGCGATACCCCCCGTCAGTTCGGCGATCACGCGCAGGCTGTCTTGAGACTCGCGCACGTAGTTCTGCCATTCGACCATGTCGATCTGTTCGTCGAGATCCGGACCGCCGACGAGACCGCGCGGGTCGATCGTGTAGATCGTGGCGTTCGCGCGGTTCGCCGCGCGTGTCAGTTCCGAGAGCTCGGCGGCGAGATCCGCTTCAGCGAACTGGTTGCCCTGGCGCATGAACGGGTTGTAGTCGCTGTTGGAGTCGGAACCATCGCTGTTCGGGCGCGCGAACTGCTCCGCCTCCATCTTCTTGCGCGTTTCCTGGAACGGGTTGAAGTCGTATCCGTTGCTGACGTAGATGAAGGCCTTCCGCCGGTTGTGCACCTGCTCGAGGTTCTTCATGAGGTCGTACGCCGTCGAGAACGCGACGTGCGCGCGGTAGCGGACTTCCGGCGGTCCCTGCGCGCCCTCGGGCGTCGCGAGGATGTCTTTCGGCGCCAGCCCCGCGCCCGAGATCTTCTTGATCGCGGCGTCGAGCCGCTTGCGATCGTAGGTGAGCTCCACGGAGAGCGACGACGGTCCCGTCGAGACGATCCCGAACATGTCACCTTCGTGAATGAGCTCTTTCGAGATCTTCGTGAAGAGATCCTTGATGCGTCCCGTGTTGCGGAAGTCGAGATGCAGGTCGTCGACGAAGATGATGAAGATGCGGCCCGCCGCATCGCTCGTCGGCCGGGACGGAGGCAGGATGATGCCTTCCTGCGCCGGCGGCGGCGGGGGCGCCGCCACGTTGAACGTACGGCCGCCATGCGTCAGGTGGAACGAGATGACCTGCTGCTGGACGCCATCTTCGTAGAGCTCGAACTCGTCCTTCTTCAAGTCGGCGACGAACTGGCCGCGATTGTCGCGCACGATCACATCGGTCGTGATCAGCTCGACGCCGGTTCGAATGACCTGCGGATCGTCTGGCCTGAGAGGCGGCTGTTGAACTGGTTTGGAAGCAGGCGGCGGGTTCTGGGCGCTGACGCCAGCCGCTGCCACGACGGCCGCGGCCAGCGCGGACGCACACACCACCCGTCGCATGTGTTTCGGCTGCATGGCTCGATTATACCGGGGGTTACAGCTCGCCGGAACCAGGTTCGTCCCCGTCTTCCGGCGGGTCGTCATCGGTGAGGGTCTCTGAATCCGGGGGAGCTCCGGGTTTGGCCTGCGGACTCGAACCCTCGGGACGGCCCCCGCGCCGTCGCCGGCGGCGCCTGCGTCGGCCAACGACCGCCCTCAGCGATTCGAACACCGCCTCGTACTGTTCGAGCCCGAGCTGCACCTCAGCCTCAGTGACCCAGCTGTCGGGGTTAAGACGTTCGGCCCCGGTTTTCAGCTCGTCTCGCCTCGCCGGATCCTGAACCCGTTCGCTAATCCGCGTCAGGATCTCCGAGTATCGCCCGCGCAGGCGGATCACCGCTTCGGCTCCGAGCCTGGCATGCGCTGGCGTGGGAGGTTCTTCGGGCTCGGGGACGACCGTTGCCGTCTGAGCGGTTTCAGCCGTCAACTCCTCGACGACGTCCGCTGACGCGCTGACGCTCTCGAGGACCGAGTCGGAGCTTTGCTCGATTGTGTCGTTTTCGGCAACAGATCCCGTCGCGGCAACAACGCCGGTTCCGTCAACAAAGCCGGGCTCGGGAACGGAGGCCGGCGGCGTGCTCTCTCTGACCGGCTCACGACGCGGCGGCGGCTGGTTCGGCGCCCGCTGCCGCATCTCGCGGCGAGGTGGCTCGGGCTTCCGCGGTTCGCTCGGTTCCCCGCCGCCCTTGAGGATCCGCGTCCAGTCGAAGTCGACCGCCGGGTTGTGCTCTTCGATCAGGCGAATGGCATCCTCGTCGAGTGCCGAGCGGCCGACCTTCACGCCAGGCGGCGTGCGAAACCAATAAAGGATACGAGAGCGCGATCGTCCACGCCGCTTCTCGGCATGCACGACGAATGTGTTCTCGTATCCACGCTTGTCGCGGCTGAACCGCAGATAAGGCAGGGCTATTTCCTTTTCTGGTTCTGACTGCCGGCCGATCTCGACGACGTCGTTTTGCGGGCGGCCGTCTTCGTGCGGCTGCCGCGTCCAGCCGCGCGCCGCGGCGCGGGCGCCGCGGTGCGCTTCTTCGTCCCGGCCGAGCGGCTTGGTGCAGTTTTCTTGGCGGCTTCGTTCGATGGTTTGGACGGTGCGGGCCTCGGTTCCGACGCCGCCGGACGAGTCTCGACGGTCGAGCGATGCACGAGGGTGAAGCGCGTCTGATCGCCGAGCGTGTGGTAGCTCCAGATTTCTGAGACGTTCACGTGGTTCTCGTTTGCAAGCCTCTTCGCGATGTCGACCGAGCCAACCGGAACGTAAAGGTGAAACGGAGCCTTCGCCCGGCCGAGGTGGGCCCATTGTGCTCTCGCCTCGAGGTGATTCACCGACTCCGACGTCTCGACCTCGACAGTTCCCATCAGCTTCCGTCCGCGATCCGTCGAGGTCAGCACCAGGTCGGGAAAGATCACCATCTGACCGATCCGGACCGGCACCGTCTGGTCCTCGCCGATGTTGGCGACGACGTCGTGACGGCGCTTGAGGCGGACCTGAAGCAGCCTGATGACGCGGTCATGCTCGAGCTGCTCGCGGACCGGACGGACGAGGATGGGGCTCACTGGACCTCCCGGGCGGTAAAATCACGCGCCTGGATTGAAAAGAACCGCCAATTATAGACAGACCCGGTCGGAATTATATAGAGATCACGGGGCGCTTCGCCAGCCCGTCCCTTGACCTTTATGTCTCTTGCCATCAAAATGATGCGGTGATTGCGTCGGCTGAAACCACACCTGCCGAGTCCTCCACCCGTACGATTCTGGTCGTAGACGACGACCTGTCGGTGACCGACACCTTCGCCCGGATCCTCAAGATGGAGGGCTTCAAGGTGGCGACGGCGGGTAATGCTGAGGCAGGCTTGGAGCTGGCAGACAAGGTCCTGCCGGACGGAATCATCCTGGACCTCCGGATGCCGATTTCGAGCGGCCTGAACTTCCTCCGGGTGCTGCGCGCGAAGCCTCACCTCGGTGACGTGCCGGTCGCCATCGTAACCGGCGATTACTTTCTGTCGGATCCAATCCAGTCCGAGCTGAAGACGCTTGGCGCTGCCCTGCGTTTCAAGCCGCTCTATATCGAGGACCTCGTCACCCTCGTCCGCACGCTCGTATCAGCGTGAACGCGTAATTCAACGGCACACGTGAACGATCGATTTCTTCGTGCGTGCCGGCGCGAGCCGGTCGATGCGACACCAGTCTGGTTCATGCGTCAGGCCGGCCGTTACATGCCGGTCTATCGCGCGTTGCGGCAGCGTTACTCGCTGCTGGAGCTTTGTCAGCAGCCCGAGCTCGCGGCGCAGGTCACGCTGCAGCCCGTCGAGGCCATCGACGTCGACGCGGCCATCCTCTTCTCCGATCTGCTGCTGCCCTTCACGCCGATTGGATTGGAGTTCGATTTCGTCAAGGGCGAAGGCCCGCAGATCCTGAATCCCATCCGAGCGGCAGGCGACGTCGACCGGTTGCGCCGCGTCGAGCCGCGAGAGGCGTTGGCACACGTCCTCGAGACGATCCGTCTGGTGCGGCGCGCTCTCGCCGGACGGGTGCCGCTGATTGGCTTCGGCGGCGCGCCATTTACCCTTGCGGCTTATGCCATCGAGGGTGGGCCGTCGAAGAGCTATCCGCTCACCAAGGCCTTCATGTACTCGAATCCGAAAGCCTGGCATCGTCTCTGCGACCTGCTGGTTGACGTCATGGCCGGCTTCCTGCGCGCGCAAATCGAGGCGGGGGCACAGGCGATCCAGATCTTCGACTCGTGGGCCGGCATGTTGAGCGGTGACGATTACCGCGAGTTCGCCAAGCCGCACTCGTCGCGGCTCTTCGGTGAGCTTGCGCGCGACGGCGCGAACCATCGCGTGCCGCTCCTGCATTTCGGCGTCGGCACGACAGCAATCCTTCGCGAGATGCGCGAAGCGGGCGGCGACGTGATCGGCGTGGACTGGCGGCAGCCAATAGACGAAGCATGGGCGATCGTCGGTCACGACCGCGGCGTGCAGGGGAATCTCGATCCCACGGTCCTCCTGGGTCCCACCGATCGCATGCTGTCAGCCGCCGACGAGATCGTGCGGCGCGCCGGTAACAGGCCCGGCCACATTTTCAATCTCGGTCACGGCGTGCTTCCCGAGACCAGCCTCGAACAGGTGCAGACTCTCGCGCGGCACGTGCACGATCGTAGTTCGTCATCCGTTGCTCGGCCTTCGACAGGCTCAGGCCGACCCTGAGCAACGTCGAAGGGTCGTCGCTCGTAGAGCAACGTGCGCTGTACGGGTTCTTCGAGCCACGAGCAACGAGCGACGAACCACGGCACGTAACCACGAATTCGAAATGACATGATCGTCGTCATCGGCGCAGGCATCACCGGACTGGCGGCCGCGTACGAGCTGACGCAGCGTGGTGTGCCCTTCGTCGTGCTGGAATCGTCTCACCGCGCCGGCGGGTTGATCCTGACCGAGCAGATCGGCGGGTTCACGATCGACGCCGGACCCGATTCGATGCTGGTTCAGAAACCGGCTGCGATACAGCTGTGCAACGAGCTCGGTCTTGGCGGGAGGATGATCTCGACCAATTCGCCGCGCACGGCGTTCGTCCTCAAGGACGGGGATCTGTTTCCACTGCCCTCGCCGTCCATTCTCGGAATCCCCACGACGTGGTCAGGGTTGGCTGGCTTCGATCTGCTGTCGCCGGCGGCTCGAGCGCGGCTCGCCCTCGAGCCTGCCGTGCAACGCGCCGACCCCAGCGACGACGAATCGGTGGCGTCGTTCTTCCGGCGGCGGTTCGGCGAGGCGACAGTCGATCTGATCGCTCAGCCGCTCGTCGGCGGCATCCACGCGGGCGATGTCGAATCGCTGTCGATCCGTTCGCTGTTCCCGAGACTTGTCGAGGCCGAAGCGCGTCACGGGAGCGTGATCGACGCGTTTCGTGAGAGCCGCGCGAATGCCAGCGAAGGGCTGTTCCGGTCGCTCGCGGGAGGAATGGGAGAGCTGGTGACGACGATCGAACGGCGGCTGCCTGCGGGAACCATCCGGTTCGGAACGGCGGCGACCGTCATCGAACGAACCGGCAACCGGTGGCAGGTGACGGCGGGCGGCCAGACGCTGACAGCAGCGGCTGTAGTGTTGACCACACCGTCACACGTGACTGCAGATGCGCTCGCACCGATCGACGCGGAAGCGGCGCAACTCGTCCGCGAGACACGGCACGTGTCGACTGCAAGCGTCGTACTCGGCTGGCCGCGCGCAAGCGTCTCGCATCCGCTCGCCGGCAGCGGCTTCGTCGTCGCGAGGGCTCACTGCGACCTGCGGATTACCGCGTGCACCTGGGTCAGCTCGAAATGGGCTGGCCGCGCGCCGGAAGGATCGATCCTGCTGCGTGCGTTTCTCGGCGGCGTCCACGACGCCGGCGCGGCAACGATCGGTGACGAAGGCCTGACGGAGATTGCCATCAGGGATCTGTCCAGCGTGCTCGGGATCTCGGGTCCGCCAACGCTGGCGCGCGTCTACCGCTGGCCGAACTCGAGCGCGCAGTACAACGTCGGTCACCTGAAGCGCATCGCTGCACTCGAGGCGCGCCTTGCCGCGAATTCGGGCTTGCTGCTCGCCGGCAGCGGGTTCAAGTCGATCGGCATTCCCGATTGCGTGGCGGATGGGCGTGCGGCGGCAGCGCAGGCGGTCCGCTTCGAGTAGTAAACTTCGTAGTCCCCTGCCGCGCCGAAGCTTGGCGGAGGCGGTGCCTGGAGAGGTTGAATTGGGATTGAGAATTGCTGCGGGAGTCATTGCGTGCGTGCTCGTGACGGGCGCCCTTCTGACCAGCACATCGGCGCAGTCGCCGGACGTGGCGAAGGTGCTCGCTGATATTCGCGCACGCGACACCGGTCAGCTCGCGGTGTCGGAAGAAGACGGACGGTTCCTTCGCGTGCTCGTCGCGTCGAACCGTTCGAAGAAAGCGCTCGAGATCGGCGGCGCGAGCGGATACAGCGCGATCTGGATCGGCCTCGCCCTTCGCGAAACAGGCGGCCGCCTCGTGACGATCGAATACGATGCGGCGCGCGCGAAGGAGCTGACCACGAACATTCAGCGTGCCGGCCTCGCCGATGTGGTCCAGGTCGTCTCGGGCGACGCGTTCGCAGAGATTCCGAAGGTGGCCGGCAGCTTCGACTTCGTCTTCCTCGACGCCTGGAAGAAGGACTACAAGCGTTTCCTCGACATCGTCTACCCGCGGCTCGACAAGGGCGGGCTCTTCGTCGCCCACAACGTCGTCAACAAGCGCAGCGAGATGGGGGATTTTCTCGACGCCGTACACAAGAATCCCTCGCTCTGGACGACAATCGTGTCGCCGTCTGGCGAGGGAATGTCGGTGTCGCTGAAACGCTAGACCGGTCTACTCGTCGGTGGCTTCGGGCGTCGCCGCGACTTTTTTCGTGACGCGCTTCTTGCGAGGTTTTCCAGTCCGCAGATTGGCCGGAATGGGCTCGTCGCTCGGCTCGAGGCGGGACATGCTGGTCAGAAACTTCTTCACCCCATGCTCGTCGAACTGCACGCGCGTGTACGCATCTTCGACCGCAATCACCGATCCCAACCCGTACGTGGGCTCCACGACCCGGGCGCCAACATCGAACCGTTTCATCGAACGCTCCTTCACCCCATACGGTCGGACGACCGTCCGCAACGGATACGGTCGATCGACCGTCCGCAGCGCAAACGGTCGGTCGACCGCCGCAACCCACACGATATTCGATAGTTAGGGTTTTCGTCAAGACAGCCGACTATACTCAGCCCGATGTCGACCGTGCACATCATCGGAGTGTCGCTCGACCTGGGCGGAAACCGCCGCGGCGTCGACATGGGGCCCTCAGCATTCCGCATCGCCGGACTGGCCGAACGGCTCACGGCGCTCGGCGTCACGGTCGTGGACGACGGGGATCTGGTGGCGCCGATTCCGGAGGTGAAGTCGTTCGGAGATCCGGCGAAGAAGTACATCCGCGAAATCGCGCGCGTCTGCGAAAAACTCTACAAGACGTCGCTGACGGCGCTCGAAAAAGGGGCGCTCCCGCTCGTGCTCGGCGGCGATCACAGCCTGGCCGCCGGCTCCGTCGCTGCCACCGCCGAATTCGTCAGGCGCGAGTCGAAGCCGATCGGGCTGATTTGGGTCGACGCACACGGAGACATGAACACGCCCGCGAGCTCGGCGAGCGGCAACGTCCATGGGATGCCGCTCGCCGCCCTCCTCGGTCCCGAGCCGGCGGAGCTCTCGCGCATCGGCGGTGTGACGCCCAAGGTCTTGCCCGAACACACCGTCCTGATCGGGATCCGGAATCTGGACGAACGCGAGAAGGAGATCGTGCGTGCGTCGCGCGTGCACGTGTTCACGATGAAGGACATCGACCGCGCGGGCATCGCATCGGTCGTCGAGCAGGCGCTTGCGATCGCCGGCAAGGACACGGGCGGCGTCCACGTGTCGTTCGATCTCGACGTCTGCGACCCGACGATCGCCCCCGGTGTCGGAACACCCGTCAAGGGCGGCCTCGACTACCGTGAAGCGCACATGGTGATGGAGATGGTTGCCGACAGCGGCCTGCTCCGCGCGCTGGATCTCGTCGAGGTCAACCCAATCCTCGACGATCGCAATACGACGGCGACGCTGGCCGCCGAGCTGGCCTCCTCCGCTCTCGGCCAGAAAATCATCTGATGGGTGCTGGGCCGCCGTGGTCCGTGAGTTCGTTGTCCGTGTCTCGAAAACCGGTGGCCTCGGTTAGTCGTTCGACGAGACACGGACTACGAACCACGGACTACGGCGGCTCGCCATCGCACCAGGTCCCATCCGTCCCAGCAGCAGATGATCGCACCAAAAAATAGTAGGATCGGCAGTTGATTCGACAGGCGACACTGTCTCAGGAGGACACATGCGACGACCTGCTCTCACGTTCGCGGCCGCAACGCTGGCCGCCGCATTCAGCACCGCCGTGCTGGCGCAGAAGACCACTGAAGTACACCCGGGCAAGGCGGGTAGCCCGCACGTCAAGACCGACTACACCATCGACGGCGCGAAGATCTCGATCACGTACGGCCGCCCGTCATTGAAGGGCCGTGCGGATGCGCAGATGATGCCGCCCGGCCAGCCGTGGCGCACCGGCGCCGACGAAGCCACGATCATCACGACCGATAAGCCACTCAAGTTCGGAACGGTCAGCCTCGCGCCGGGCAGCTACACGATCAATACGCAGCCAGGCGACAAGGAATGGCTGTTGATTGTTGGAAAGCTGGGCGACAAGGGCCAGGCACAGTGGGGTGTTCCCTACCAGGCCGCGCTCGAGCTCGGCAGGACGCCGATGAAGCTCACGAAAACCAAGGCGCCGGTCGAGCAGCTCACCATCTCGATCGACGATACGCCCGCTGGCGGCGCGCTCCGCGTCGAGTGGGGCGGCAACAGCGCGTCAGCGCCGTTCACCGTCGGCTAGCGCCTCACGGGATCGGAAATCGGGGCGATCGGAGATCGGAAATCGGAGATCGGAAATCGGAGCATCGGAATGGCGCAATCGATATACGGAATTCCGATTGCCGATTTCCGATTGCCGATTTCCGATGTCAAGCCTGCGGCTTGTCCTCATACCACGCGTCGTGATCTGACCACTGGCCGCAGCGCGTGCACTGCGTTTTCGTCCAGCGCTTGCCGCAGGACGGGCACTCGCCGCGCGTCTCGAAGGTATTCCACGAATATCCGCATCCCGGCGCACAACCCCACGTGTCGTGTTTCGTCGGGCGCCACTTGCAGTGAGGACACCTGATGCCCAGGTTGTCGTCATTCAGGCGTTCGGTGATGTCGGTGTCGACGCGATCGCGTCCGCGGACG
>CAWARA010000024.1:0-68511 GCA_963784195.1 uncultured Acidobacteriota bacterium
ACGATGCCCGCCTTGAAGTGCGGCAGGAAGTATTCGCGCAGCATCCGCTCGCTGACGGTGACGTCAATCTTGGTCCGGTCGCGTTCCTCGTTGTTGACGGCGTAGTGCTTCAGCGTGGCGGCCAGCTTCAGGTACCGGGGATGGTCCCCCTGCGTGCCCTTCACGTACACCACCGTCATCCGCGAGGTCAGCCAGGTATCCTCGCCGAACGCCTCCCAGATGCGGCCCCACCGCGGATCGCGGCTGATGTTGATGACCGGCGAGCGATACACGAGCCCGTTGTGCCGCAGCCGCCTGCCATCCGCCGTGACCGTGACGCTCTGCCCCTGTCCTCCCGTCGGCTCGATCTTCCCCTGAACCGTCGGCCAGTAGTTGTTGATCGCCCGCCCCTCGTCCGCGATGGCCGCCGCGACATCGTGCACCAGCGTGGGATTCCACGTGCGGCGCCGTGTCGATCGGCACCGGGAACATCGTCGTTGGCTCGGTCCACACGATGCCGTGCAGGCTCTGGCTCCTGCCGTTCATCGCCGGCACGTGCAGTCGTTCGATTGCCGGCGCGGTTGTCCCGAGGAGTGACGTCTTCTCCGCCAGCGTCAGCTGGCGGAGCAGATCGTCCACACGTTCGTCGAGCGGCTTTGCCGGATCGAGGAAGACCGCCCGAGCCGGCGAGCCCGCGGGTGGAGACTGCCGTGCGCTCTCGAGCACCGGGACGAGGAGCACGGCGGCCAGAATCGGTATCAGCGCCTTCTTCATTTCAGCTCCTGCTGGCAGAGCCGTAGCGCGGCTCGCCACACCCTCCCGGCCGGCTGGCGCCGGAGGCGCGCCCCGCCGGAGCGGACGGGGGATCGGGGCCCCGCGAGCGACGGCGATGGGGGGCCCGGGGGGCGAACCGCCGGCGAAGCCCCCGGCTAAAAAACGTACTTGAACCCGAACTGAACCTGGCTCGCCTGGTTCGAGGTGCTCGTCATCCGCCCGCCGGCTGCCGTGTCGATATTCGTGCTTGGACCGCTGAAGTAAACCGAGTTCAGCACGTTGAACGCTTCGGCCCGGAACTCGAGCGACTGTCCCATACGAATGTCGAAACGCTTGAACAACGACAGGTCCACGTTCCACTGGTGATCCGTGCGCAGGATTCCTGGCCCCGAATTGCCGAAGGTGAAATTCTCGGGATCGACGAACGCGGACTTGTCGAACCAGGCGTCGATGGTGGGGTTCTCCAGCTTGCCCGAGCCAATCCGATTCGGCCGCTGGCCGCCGACGCCGATGTTCGCCACGTCGCGGGAGATGGTCGGCGTGTAGGGAGGCCACTGCGGTAGGTGATGATGCTCTGAAGCTGCCACCCTCCGACTATGGCATTGGTGAGCGGGCCCGCGTCAGTGAGGAACGTGCGCCCCTTGCCGAAAGGCAGCTCGTATCCGGAGCTTGCCGCAAACAGGTGAGGGATGTCCCACGGCTGCGGCTGGACCTCGTAGGTGTAATTGCCGCCGATCTCCGGCGCCGGCACCCGGCGCGTCGCCTCGGCATAGGTGTACAGACCAGGTACCAGAACCCCCTGGACGGCCGTTGCTGCACTTTCACTTGCAAGGCGTGGTAGTCGCTCGACTGCGCCTGCGTCTGCATCGACATGTTGCCGAACCGCGGGTAGGGCCTGCGCGCCTGCACGCTGCCGGCGCCCGCCGGGGGCAGATTGATGTTCTCTGCCGCCGTCTGGTGGTCGCCGGTCGTGCCGACATAGTCGACTTCCAATGCCGTGAGGCTGGATAGCTGCCGCTGGAAGCCGATGTTCCACCGCTGATCCCGGCCCAGCCAGGCCTCGAGCGGCAGCGGCACCCAGGTGACCGCGCCGAGCGATGTCCCGACCGGAGCACCCAGCCAGAAATCCGCGAGCGTGCGCGCGGGCACGGCGTTGGTCGCGGCGGTCACGGTCTCGCTGACGCGGAACGGGATGAAGTTGAAGTTCAGCCGGCCGTCGGTGCCCTCGGCTTCGTAGAAGATGCCGTAGCCGCCGCGGACAACCATGTTGTCGCCGAACGGTCGCCAGGCAAAGCCGAGCCGCGGCGCGATCTGGCGGTTGTCATTCTTGGTGATGTTCAGCGGCACGCCCGGCCTCGCTGCTGGTCTGAATCAGATCGCGAGAACAGGGCATATCCGACATCCGCGAGCCGCTGCGAGCTGAGATCGATCTCGCTGGTCTTGCTCGAGACGATGATCGGACTCGGCGCGCGTGGGGTCGAACGCCGCCGCCTGCCCGCGGTAGCCGGTCAGCCAGGGCGTGTACTCGTAGCGCATCCCCAGGTTCAGGGTCAGGACGTTCGAGGACCTTGAAGTCGTCCTGGAAGAAGACGTGCCAGTAGGTGCCATATCCGCCCCACCAGGTGGCAGGGTTCGACCGCGTGGAGTTCGCAGGATAGCCGAGGAGGAAATCGGCAAAGCCGTCGCCCGTGCCGGCCGCCAATGCCGGGATCTGGGTCATCACGCCGGTGAACCCGTAGACGCCGTTATGGTCCCGTGCGTCGGTGAACAGGATGTTCCGGCGGAATATCCGGCCGCCGAACTTCATGATGTGCGGCCCTTTCACCCACGTCAGCGTTGTCGGTGAGCTGGTACTCGCCGCGATCCTGCCATTTCGGCCGGCCGTCGCCGGCGTTGCCCGAGAATCCCGGCGTAGCCCGAGAACGTGAACTCCGGGCAGGCTGGGGATTGCCGGGTCCTGCGCCTGCTCCAGCCCTTTGACGCCCGCGCTCGCCAGCAGATCGGAACCCTGCCCCTGAAAGTACACCGTCGACCGGTATTCGCCGTACATCCGGCTGAAACGGAACTCGTGGACGATCGACGTGCCGAAGTTCGAGGTCAACGACACGGCGAGGTTGCAGGCGGGTCCCGATAACTCGGTCGCACCCAGCGCCGGGAACGTGCTCGGCCGCAGCTCGTGATTGGAATGGCGGCTGAATCGACCGAACAGCCTGTGATCTGCGGTCAGTTCGTGATCCATGCGCAGGGTGAACTGATCCTGGTTGAACTCGACGTATCGGGTTGCTCACCCAGGTGTTGTTCGGGCCGTTCGGCAGTGGGATGTAGCGCAGGAAGAATTCCGAGGCCGGCGCGAATCCGGTTCTGCGGGATGGCGTTGCCCGTAAACTGCGTGCGGGTCGTGCCCGCCGTGGTCAGTGGATCGAAAATTGGTGCGAGGCCCCTGGAAGTTGCCCTGGCGCTGGGCCGCGCGTCGGGACGATGGTGACGTTCGCCCGCCCAGTTCCGCCGCTGCCCCTCATAGCTCGCGAAGAAGAACGTCCTGCCTTGCCGTCGACGAGGCCCGGAATCACCACCGGGCCGCCGAACGTGCCGCCGAACTGGTTGCGCTCGAGTTTCTCCTTCGCTGCGCAAAGTAGTTCTTCGAGTCGAACGCCTGGTTGCGCAGGAACTCGAACAAGCTGCCGTGAAACCCATTGGTGCCCGACTTGGTGATGACGTTGAACGTGCCGCCGGCGCCGTGGAACTCCGCCGAGTAGGCGTTCTGCTGCACGCTGAACTCCTGCAGCGCGTCGACCGAGGTCTGGATCCAGGTCCCGCCCTGATGCTCCTCGGTGATGTCCACCCCGTCGAGCAGGAAGCGCGTCTGACGGCCGCTGACGCCGCCCATGATGTTGCCGTTGACGATCTCCGGGCGCACCAGCTGGGAGTTGCCGCTCGGCGCCAGCAGGGCCACACCCGGCGTCAACCGGGCGAGCTCGTGAAAGCTCCGGCCGTTGAGCGGAAGGTCGACGATCTGCTCGTTGGTGATCACCTGGCTGAGCGTGGCCGATTCCGTGTTGAGCAGCGGCGTCTGGGTCGTGACCAGGACTTCCGTGGCGAGCGAGCTGATGGCGAGCGTGAGCTCGACGCGCGCCACCTGGCCGACGGTCAGCTCGACGCCCTCCGCACCGTGGTCTGGAAACCGCTGACCGCCGCGGTCACCTTGTAGATACCCGGATCGAGCGGCGTCACGACGTAATTGCCTTCACGATCGGTGGAGGCCGTTCTCGCCACGTTGGTGGCGAGTTCGTGACCGTGACGGTGGCGCCGGGAATCCCGGCGTGCTGCGGGTCGAAGATCGTGCCGACGATGCGGGCGCCTTGCAGCTGAGCAATGGCGGGGCTCGCGATAGCGAGCGACAGGGCGATCGACAAGCGGTACGAGCGACAAGCCTTCGGCTCATGGTGCATTCGCTCCTTTTGACCTGTTGAACCTGGCATCACCTCCGAGGGGGACGAGGACGGCGCCATGCTATAGCACACTGGCGTCAGGCCGGTAGGCCGAGTTCCAGTTGAGTGGGGAGCAGTGTTCGCCTCCACGCTCATACGCGGACGATAGCCTGACACCGCGAAGGGATGTTTATCGTAGCTGGCGCTGCGACACCAGGGTATTCGAAACGTCTATTCATATCGCAACGCCACGACCGGATCGACCTTCGTCGCACGCCGCGCGGGCACGTATGACGCCAGGCCAGCAACCGCCGCCAGCGTGAACGCCACCACCGTCATCGTCGCCGGATCGCGCGGGCTGACGTTGTAGAGCAGGTTGCCCATCAGTCCCGTGAGCGCCGATGCGCCGGCCAGGCCGAGCGCGAGGCCAACGGCCGTCAGCCACGCGCCGCGCTGGAAGACGAGGCGCAGCAGACTTGTTTGGATGCCCCCAACGCCGCGCGGATCCCCATCTCGCGCGTGCGCTGCGCGACCGAATAGGAGATCACCCCGTAGACGCCAAGCCCGGCGAGCACGAGCGCGACGGCGCCAAAGACACTCAGCAGCACCGACTGGAGGCGACGGCCGGCCATGGCCAGATCGCGAATCTGGTCGACCGTGCGGACGTTGATGATCGCCTGATCCTTGCTGACGGAATGAATCGCCGCGGTGATGGCCTTCTGCAGCGTCAGCGGATCGATGCTGGCGCGAACGCTGAGCACCATGCCGTAGACGGGACTCTGCTCGTGCGAGACGTACACGCCTGCGGACTGATCGTCGGCCGGCCCGCCGATTTTCTCGTCGCCAATCATGCCGACGACCTCCCACGAGATCTCGGAACCGAGCTCGGTCTTGCCCGGGACGATCTCCTGGATCAGGATGTGTTGCCCGATCGGATCCTCGTCGCGAAAGTAGCGGCGCGCAAATCGCTCGTTGATGACCAGCACCGGCGGCGAGCTTCGCGTGTCACTATCCGAGAGCGCCCGGCCTTTGACGATCCGGATGCCCAGCGTCGAGAAATACGAGGGGCTGACGACTTTGAAGAACCCGCCCTGACGGTTGGCGCGATCGACGGTCGGTCGATTGGCGATCTGCATGGGCATGCCGAAACACGTGCCCTGCATCGGCGGCGCGCAGCTGTACGCCGTCTCGCGTACGCCGGGCACCGCCTCGACCGCAGCGCGCACCTCCCTGAGATACCTGTTCACCTGATCGGCATCGGGAAACCGATCGGTCGGGATCGGCAGCTGCATCGTCAACAGGTTCGTCGAATCGAAGCCGGCGTCGACATTCATCAGCCGGAAGAAGCTGCGCATCATCAGCCCCGATCCGACCAGCAGCACGAACGCCAGTGCGACTTCGGCGACGATGAGCGCGTCGCGAAGACGACGCCGCGCGAGGCTGCCGCTGGAGGATCGATTGTCGTCCTTCATGGCGGAGGCGAGATCGGGACGTGTGGCCTGAATGGCGGGCACGAGGCCGAACAGGATGCCCGTGGAAATCGCGACGACCATGGCGAACGCCAGCACCCGCGCGTCCATGCCGATGGCGATCTCACGCGCAAACGAGAAGGGCGGCAGCAGCGTGAGCATCGCGCGCATCAAGCCGTAGCCGACGGCGAGTCCGAGCGCGCCACCAGCCCCGACAGCAGGACGTGTTCCGTGAGGAACTGCCGGATCAGCGACCCGCGCCGGGCGCCCAGCGAGGCGCGACGACGACTTCACGTTCGCGGGACAGGCCGCGCGTGAGCGCGAGATTGGCGAGGTTGGCGCATCCGATCAGGAGGACAAACCGGTCGCCGCCATCAACACCAGGAGCGCCCTGCGCATGTCTGGTCCAATCGAGCGTGTCGGCATAGCGCTCCACGACAACGCCCCAGCCGTTGTTCGACGCCGGGAACTCCGTGGCGATCCGAGCGCCGAGCCCGCTCATGGCCGATTGCGCCTGGTCAAGGGAGAGCCCGGCTTCAGCCGCCCGAACGACACGAGCCAGTGAAAGTCGCGCGTCATGTTCGACGGTTCGAACGCCAGGGCCGCCAGATCTGATTGAACGCGCGGTCGAACGCGCTGCCCTTCGGCAGCACGCCGATCACCGTGTGCGGCTGGTTATCGAGCAGGATCGGCCGATTCACGATACCGGGATCCGCGCCGAACTGGCTGACCCAGAGCGCGTGGCTGAGGATCACGACACGGTGATTGCCGAGCTGATCCTCACCGGGCGCGAACGTCCGTCCGAGAGCAGGTTCGATCCTGAAGATGCGAAAGTAGTCTGCCGAGACGCGTGCGCCGCGCAGCTGCACGGGCTCGCTGACGCCCGTCAGCGTGGCGCCGCCGCCCGTTTGCGCCGCGAGAAAGTCAAACGCCGTGTTGTCGCGCTGCCAATCGAGAAAATTGAGCGTCGAGATCGAGTTCCGTTCGCCTTGAGGCGGCTTTTCCATCACGCGCACGATGCGGTCCGAATCCGGATATGGGAGGGGCTTCAGCAACACACCGTCGACGAAGCTGAATATTGCGGTGTTGGCGCCAATGCCGATCGCGAACGTCAGCATTGCGATGGACGTGTAACCGGGGCTCTTCCGCAGCATCCGCAGCGCATATCGCAGATCTCTCGTGAACGACGCCATGTTCAGCCTCCCGATGCGCGAGCCCGGATGCGGGCAGACGTGGTTGGTCACGGCAACCGGGCCACGGCGGGTTAGACGAGATGAGGGAGTTGAAGGTTGGCGCAGCCGACCTCAAGCGGGCCGCTCGCAGGGGACCTTCATAGGAGTCAGTCGCGGGTGCTCGCTGACGTTGGAATGGCCCGAAGCCGATCGGCGATCGCCATTGCGATCCTGCGAGCGGTGGGCGCGTTGGGGTGCAAATCCCCTGGAATTCGCCACCCATCGTCGAACTCCACGAACACGTACGCCAATCCAGGATCGTCAAGAATCCGCCGCCGTAACGTGCGTTCGACGTCATCTTCCCGATTGAACTGGGGGACGACGATGAGCGGCGTGGCGCCGCGTGCGGTGGCGAGCGCCTCAGTCGCGCGAAGCACTTCGGACGTCACCGCAATGCCGCGCTCGATTGTCGTTTCGCGGCGATACGGCACGATGAGCGTCGCCAGTGACATCAGCCGCGCGTGCGGGACCGCCGGAAGCCAGATCAATCCCGGTCCGAGATGCGGACGATTGTCGTCGAGATTCCGGCCGAGGAGCGCGGTCATGAAGAGCGTGACGAGCGCGACGGGCCGCTGGAAGCGTGGCAGTTCGGATTCGACGCGCAGGTACGACTGATCGGTCGCGTAGCCGTGCACCGCGAGGTTCGCGCTTTGCACGTCCATCAGCACGCCAACCTGCGTCGGGATCGTCTCGTCCCAGTTCAGCCCTTCTCCGAGCATTACCGACTCGCCCGCAAAGATAATCGTCGGCCGCGCGGGATCGACGGGCTCGTTGACGCTCCGCACGCGATAGCCGGCAGCGTCGAAGGCGAAGGAGATCGTTCGTCCGCCGACGGTCTTGTGCCCCTCGCGGCTCGGGACGAACGTCCAGCCGAGTCGCGGATCGGGACGCCGCAACGGCTCGGTGGACGCGAGCAGCCACTCCGTCGACGGATGCAGCCAAGTCAGAGCGAGTTGGCCTGCGCCAATCGCGAGAATGGCGGCAATCGCGGCGGCTATCACGGCAGACGGGCGTTGCGCCGCGAGTCGACCGATGCGAGGGCGCGCAACGAGCAGCAGAAACAGGCCCAGCAGCGCGAGCGCGACTCGCGACGACGATTGGAGGAACACGTACCAGCGGCGCATCAGATAGAACGATGGCAGCAGGTGATGGTCGAACCAGCTTTGCGTGAGGACGATCGCGAGCACGATGAGTCCGATGCCGGTCAGTGCGACGAGCACTTCCGCAATCGCGCGTCGCGGCGACAAGCTCGACGGTGCCCGGTCAGTCACAGAAAACCAGTACGGTCATTTGCGAAGACTATGTTAGATGTAGAAGCTACCGATGTCTGCTGGCACCCGATCGGCGCCGTTGGATCGGCTGCTTCGGCCTCTGCACAAGTGGGTGTGGAGCGATCACGATCGGCGTGTCCGGAAGCTGTTGATCTTCGGAGACGTGGAAACCGACGGCGGCCGCGACATCCTGCGCGCGTCCGAAGTCACTCCCGATCCATTGCTGCGCCGGCTCTACCTCGAGCACGCGATCGACGAACTGCATCACGGCGTGTTGTTCCGCGAGCGTGGTGAGGCACTGCTCCGGCAGCGGGGCCTGCGCGAGGGCGGATTCTTTTCCGGAAATCCGTTACCTGGCGGACACGGACTCGATGACCTCGTCGTCGAAGACCAGGGCGATCCGAGACTGCTCGCGTTTCTCCACATCGCGGAAAAAACTGCGGCCGGACGCTTTGCGATCTATAAGGATTGCGTCGACGATGACCCGGCGACGCGCGCGATCTTCGAGGAAGTCCTGCGCGATGAAGTCTTTCACATGAACTACAGCTACCAGCAGCTCGGACGCCTCACACCGGAGCTTCAGCGACGTCATGTCTGGCGTGCGCGCGGCACGAGGCTCTGGAATCGCTATCTGCGGGTCGCGGCCGCGATCGCCGGACTCATCGGCAATACCTTGCTCACGGGCATCTACTTCATTCTGTTGCCGCCGTTCGCGTGGGCCGCCCGCCGTGCGGAGC
Organism: uncultured Acidobacteriota bacterium; assembly: GCA_963784195.1. Classification (GTDB taxonomy): domain Bacteria; phylum Acidobacteriota; class Vicinamibacteria; order Vicinamibacterales; family 2-12-FULL-66-21; genus CAVQAH01. The sequence continues at coordinate 8,891 of CAWARA010000024.1, forward strand.
GGCGCGAGACGCCGGGCTGGCGCGCGATTGCGCCCGACCGCCCGGCGTCGCCGACCAGCCAGTACTGATATGAAGATTCTCGGCATCTCCGCGCACTACCACGATTCGGCAGCCGCGCTTGTCGTGGACGGTGTTCCGGTGGCTGCGGTCCAGGAAGAACGCCTGTCACGACGGAAGAACGATGCGGGATTCCCACTGAACGCGATCGAGTGGTGCCTGGACCACGTGAAGCTCGACCCCGGCGATCTCGATGCCGTCGTGTTCTACGAGCGCAGCATGCTCAAGTTCGCCCGGATTCTCACGTGCACGCTGCGTGCATTCCCGCGATCGTGGCGATCGTTTCCGCACGCCATGAAAAACACGCTCAGCGAAAAGGTCTGGGTGCGCGGCGTCATCGCGTCGCACCTCGGTGTCGATCGCAGGAAGATTCTTTTCACCGGGCACCACGAGGCCCACGCAGCCGCCGCGTTCCTGACATCGCCGTCACGACGCGCAGCCATCCTCACCGCCGACGGCGTTGGTGAATGGGCGACGCTCACGGCCGGCGTTGGAGCCCGGGGCGAGAACCTCGGAGCCCCGGGTCTTCAGACCGGGGGAACCAGCCTCTCCCTCCTCCGCGAGATCCGATTCCCTCACTCGCTCGGCATGCTCTACTCGACGTTCACGGCGTACCTCGGCTTCGCGGTCAACGAAGACGAGTACAAAGTGATGGGGCTCGCCGCCTACGGCCGTCCCACCATGCTCGATCAGGTTCGCAAGGTGATCCGCCGCACGCCGGACGGCGCGTTCACGATCGTGCCGGAGTACTTCGAGTACCAGACGACGGCGACGCGATCGTACTCGTCGAAGTTCGTGGATCTCTTCGGGCCGCCGCGTCCGTCCTACGAGCCGATCGACGTCGAGACCGCCGCAGGCCGGCGATTCGCCGACATCGCGGCGAGCGTGCAGCGCGTGCTCGAGGATACGCTCGTGGAGATCGCGCGCGCGCTGCAGCAGGAAACGAAGCTGCCGGATCTCTGCTTCGGCGGAGGGGTTGCGTTGAATGGCGTGGCCAATGCGCGCATCCTCGCGGAATCCGGATTCGAGCGCGTGTTCGTGCCGCCCGCGCCCGGTGACGCTGGTTGTGCGCTCGGCGCAGCGCTCTACGCCGATCGCCTGTACTTCAAGAACCCCGATCGGGACGTGCCCGATCATCCGTTCTGGGGCCCGGCGGTCGATGCCGCTCATCTCGCCCGGGCGGCGCGGGAAGACGATCAGCACGTGGACGAGCTCGACGACGCCGCGCTCATCGAACGGGTCGCCGCCGATCTCGCCGCCAACCGCATCGTCGGCTGGATGGACGGCGCCAGCGAGTACGGGCCGCGCGCGCTCGGCCATCGCAGTCTGCTCGCCGCGCCGCACGCGATCGGAATGCGCGATCGGCTCAATCGCGACATCAAGCATCGCGAGGACTTCCGGCCGTTCGCGCCGGTTGTCACTGCCGAAGCGGCGGATCGGTATTTCGAATTGCCCGCCGGCGGCGCGCGGCTCGCGCGCTTCATGTCGGGCGTGTTTCCCGTGCGGCCCGAATGGCGCGCCGAGCTCGCGGCCGTGACGCATGTGGACGGATCCGCGCGGGTGCAGGTGCTCGAGCGCAGCATGGCGCCGCGGCTGCACGCACTGCTCGAGGCTTACGGACGCCGCCGCGGGATTCCCGTGCTCCTCAACACTTCTTTCAATGTGGCGGGCGAGCCCATCGTCAACACGGCACTCGAGGGCTACTCGACGTTCCGCCGATGCGGCATCGACGCGCTCGTGGCCGGGTCGGCCGTCGTGACCAAGCGCGCCACCGCGTCCGCGAAACGGGCAAAGGAGTACGTCGCATGATCAAGAAACGTGGCAACATCCGTCGACGCATGACGATCCTTGCGAGTACGCCCGGATCGATCGCCGATCTCGCTCGCGGATTGTGGCGTCGCGACTCCGGCGCCCGCTGGCTCGCGCCGCTCGCGATCTTCCTCTGCGTCTTCGGTCTGATCCTCATCCTCGCCGGGACGGTCGAGGCGCTCGCGCCGTTCATCTACGCGATCTTCTGACCGATGGACGCTCGGGAGCTCGTCGCCTGCCCGGCATGCGGCGGCACGCTCTCAGCCGAGTGGTCGTGCACTGGATGCGCGACGCGCTTCGACGTCGCTGACGGTGTCCCCAATCTGCGATTGCCTTCGGATGGCGTGACCGAGACGGTGCGCCGCTTCTACGAGAGCGCGCCGTTCCCGGGCTATCCGCCGCGTGAGAGTCTGCAGAGCCTCCGCGCGCGCGCAGAGCGCAATGCCTTCGTCCGGCTCCTCGACCGCGCAATTCCCGGAGACGCGCGCATTGCGGACGTCGGATGCGGCACCGGCCAGATGTGTCTGTACCTCGCGAGCGCCGACCGCATGGTGGTGGGCGCCGATCTCACGCGCGCATCGCTCGCGCTCGGCGCCGCCGCAGCCGCCCGATTCGGTCTCGAGCGCGTGCAGTTTGTCGAGACCGATCTCCGTCAGTCCGGCCTCCAGCGCGGCGCCTTCGACCTCGTTTACTCGTCGGGCGTCGTCCACCACACGCGCGACCCGCGCGCGTCGTTCGGCAAACTGGTCGAGCTGGCACGTCCGGGCGGTGTCATCGTGCTCGGTGTCTACAACGCGATCGCGCGCATTCCCACGCGGCTGAGGCGTGCGGTGGCGCGGGTGTCAGGCTATCGCGTCGTGCCCTTCGATCCGATCCTTCGGGATCGCTCGCACGATCCCGAGCGCCGCGAGGCGTGGCTGCGAGATCAGTACCGGCATCCCGAGGAGCATCGTCACACCATCGCCGAAGTGCAGCGCTGGTTCGCGGAGCAGGGCGTCGAGTATCTGCGCACGTATCCGAGCGCGGTCTTCGACGACACCCCCGAGGATTTGTTCACGCGCGCCGCAGACAATTGGGGGCTCGAAAGCTGGCTCACACAGATCGCGTGGATGCGCACGCTCGGGCGCGAGGGCGGATTGTTCTTTACGATCGGGCGGAAGGAGTAGACACGGTCGCGGGCTTCTTCTTCGGACTTTCGCTCGGGAGCTGGCTCGGCGGGAAACTGGCCGACCGGGTTCGACGACCGCTGGGATCCGGACAATGCGTACCTCCGGTATCTCCGTGCCTAACAAGAGTGACGCCAGGGTCAAGAGTTTGCCGATCGCTTAGCGGCCCCGACTAACTACAGGCGCGCTCAAGCTGACAATCGGAAAGATCGGACTACGCCTCCGCCCGCAGGGCGACGACGGGATCGACACGCGAGGCGCGAAGGGCGGGAAGATAGGTGGCCACCAGCGTCATTCCAGCGATTACGGTGGACACCGCGGCATATGTGATTGGATCCATTGGGCCCACGCCGAACAGGAACGTCGACATCACGCGCGTGAGCATGAGCGCGATGCCGATACCGATCGCAATGCCGATGGTGGTCAACCACAGCCCATGCCGGAGAAACATTTTCCGCACATCCCCGATCTGGGCGCCGAGTGCCATCCGGACGCCGATCTCGCGCGTTCGCTGCGCCGCCGCGTAGGCAACCACGCCGTAGATGCCGACCATACCAATGAGCAGCGCGACGCTCGCGGCGATGCCCAGCATCACCAGAGCGAAAGACGTCTGCGTCATCGAGCTCACTTTGATTTCCTCGAGTGTCTGCACGGTCGCGAGCGGCAGATTCGGATTGACTGACCAGACCGCCTGCTCGAGCTCGCGAACGAAGCCTGGTGCGCCGACGCGCGTTGACCGTACCGCGTACACCATCGTGCGCCACCGATAGCTCTCATTCAGCAACGGCCAGTAGACGATCGCCGTCGGCGGCTGCGTCAGTCCATCGTCGCGCTCGTTACCGGACACGCCGATGATTTCGCGCCACGGAAATTGCGACGAACTGCCGCGGATGCGCTTGCCGATCGCCTTCGCTGGCTCTCCCCAGTACTCGCGCGCCAGTGGCTCGGAAATGATGACGACGGGCCGCTGCTCGTGGATGTCGTTCCATGTGATCGAGCGCCCTGCGGCCAGCCGGTTGCCCATCGTCTCGAAATACCGGGGCCCGATGCTCTTGAACCGCCGGAGCTTGACCATCGTCCCTTCCGGGTCGGGGAATTCCTCAATCGCGGCGTAGTTGCCGTTGTCTTCTCCGTCCATCGTGATGGAAGACGAGAGACCAACCGAGGTGACGCCGGGCACGCGCGCCAGTTGTTCGGCAACGCCCTCGAACGTGCGCACCGCCTGCTGTGGATCGCTGATCAAGCTTGCCGGTATCGCGAGAACGAACGTCTGCACCTCCTCGGGGCGCGTGAACCCCGGGTCGACCTGACGCATCGCGACAAACGTTCGAATCATCAAACCCGACACGATCAACAGCGTGAGCGCCAATGCGATTTGTCCCACGACCAGCGCATCGCGCGTGCGGTGGCGGCCGGGAGCGTCGCTGGCCGATCGACCTCCCTCCTTGAGCGCAGCGATGCTCGGCTTCCCGAATCGGATGACGGCAAGGGCGCCGCAGAGCACACCGCTCAGCACTGAGACTGACGCTGTGAACAGCAACACCATCCAATCGATGCCGATGTCGTCGACACGTGGCAGCTCCGCAGGCGCAATCGTACGCAGCAACCCAATGGCCGCCTGTGCGAGCCACACACCCAGCAGGCCGCCCGCGAGCGCCAGCACCACGCTCTCCGACAGCAGCGCGCGGGCGATCCGGCCGCGGCTGGCGCCGAGTGCGGCACGCACGGCGAGCTCCTGATGGCGCCCTTCCGCGCGCACCAGGAACAGGTTCGCGACGTTGCCGCAGGCGATCAGCAGCACGACGCCGACGGCTGCCAGCAGAATCCACAGAATCTGTCCGACGTTGCGGATCACATCGGCCGCGAGCGGGCGCACGTTCGGCCGCAGCTCCAATCGCGCGAACACGGGCGGCAAGAGCGAGATCATGCGCGCGACATCGGCGTTCGCCTGGGCGAGCGTGACGCCCGGTTTCATCCGCGCGAGCGCCTGAAACCCGAAGCTGATGCTGCGCGGCGCGTTCACATCAAGCGGCATCGGCAGCACGATCGCAGGGCGCGTTCGAAGGAACTTGAACGACGCCGGCAGCACGCCGATGACTTCAGCCGGCCTGCCGTCGATGACCAGTTGCTGGCCGACGACGTTGTCCGCGCCTCCGAAACGGCGCTGCCAGTAGCCATGGGTCAGCATTACTCGCCGCGGCGCGCCGGGCGTATCATCTTCGGCGCCGAAGGTGCGACCGAGAATGGGTTGCACGCGCAACAGAGGCAATATCGACGCGCTGACGAGCAGTCCCTGCACCCGTTCCGGATCGCCGCCTCCAGTGATCGACAGCTCAGTCGGATCCCAGGCGCCGATCCCCTCGAATACCTGGTGGTTCTCGCGATAGGTCAGATACGTGCCAGGGCCGTGATTCGTGCCGGCCCCGTGCGGCGCGATTTGTTGCAGGCTCACCAGCCGCTCGGGCTCGTGAAAAGGCAGAGGCTTCAACAACACACCGTAGACGACGCTGAAGATCGCGGTGGTGGCGCCAATGCCGAGCGCCAGCGTCAGGACCGCGGCTGCGGCAAAGGCGGGCTGCTTCGAGAAGACGCGCGCCGCGTAGCGCACGTCCTGCCCGAGATCGCGACACACCGATCGCATGGACAGGCCCGGCGCGATCGCGGGCGGTAGCTGCGACTGTTTCAGCGGTTCCATGACAGACGTTTTCTTAGACAGACATGCCCGGTGCAAAGGTTGGAACGCCTGCGAGAACACGATGTGGCCGATCCCTGGGTAGTGTCCTGGCTATGCGACGATCATCCCCAGCTTGCTGCCCATCAATCCTGAACCGAGACTCGGCTGGTGCTTGTAGAGCTGCCTGGTCGACAATCTACACACTCGTTTGTGTATGACACCTTCCCGCTCGAAATTGATCTACACGGCGCTGAGGCGCGGACTGCGGAAGCGTTGCCCGCACTGCGGCGAAGGGCGACTGTTTTCCGGGTGGTCCCATCTTGAAAGCTGTGCAATCTGCGGCTTGGTCTTCGTTCGCAATTCCGGTGATACGTGGGCCTTCACCATCATCGGCGATCGGCTGCCAATCGGTGCAATGATCGTACTGATCTATTTCGGAGTGGTGCGTTCGCATCGTGCGCTGGGCCTGACGATGCTGGTTGTGTTGGCGGCGCTGGTGGTCTGGACGGCCCCGAACCGCTGGGGTGTCGGTATCGCGTTGCACTACCTGTCGCGAGTCTACTTGCCCGATCCAGCGGATCCTATCCCGCCGCCTCATGCGACAGCCCCCGCTGGTAAAGCCGAGCGCTGAGCCCCGGAAGCTTTACACAGCCCGCCGCAGACAACTGGGGGCTCGAAAGCTGGCTCACACAGATCGCGTGGATGCGCACGCTCGGACGCGAGGGCGGATTGTTCCTAACGATCGGGCGGAAGGGAGGAGTCACCTCACGCCCGCCGCCTGTCAGGTGAAGTCCCTTGAGTATGGCGAACGTATCGTCCTGCCGAGCCGGCGCACCGCAGGTCTCGCTCAGGGCAAGTCCCGGATGGGCAAATCGCGCTCCATCCGAACCTCGCCTTCCAGGTTCGCCCGATCGCGCCCGATGGTCGCGATCGCCAGAGTCCGCCCGCCGCGCCGGTATTCGACCGAGCAGTCGAGCGCCTCGAGCGAGCCGTCGATGACGACTTCGTCCCAGCGTTCTGCATGACCAACGTACTTGATCGAGACGTCGTAGTGCCGACTCCAGAAGAACGGCACCGCGTCAAATCGCTCGCGCCCGCCAAGCATGTTGCGTGCGGCGACTTGCCCCTGGCGCTCGGCGACAACCCAGTGCTCGACGCGAATGCGTTCGCCCGAATGAGAGTCAGGCCACCGGGCGACGTCGCCGGCGGCAAAGATGCCAGGCACGCTCGTCTCCAGGTACTCGTTCACCGCGATGCCGCGGTCCATTGCCAGTCCGGCTTGCTCCGCGATCGCCAACGCCGGACTGACGCCGACGCCGATGACAAGGAAGTCGCTGTCGAGCGTGACGCCGCCGCTGAGCGTCACCGTCCGCCCATCAACCCGCGCCACCGTCTGGCCAAGGTGAAAGATGACGCCTTGCGCGTCGTGCAGCGATCGGACGAACCGTCCCACCTCGACGCCCATAACCCGCTCGAGCGGGGTGCTCTCTGGCGCGACAACATCGACGGAAATGCCGCGGGCCCGCAGTGACGCCGCGACCTCCAGACCGATGAAGCTGGCACCAACCACGACGACACGCCGGGCCGTTGTGGCCCGTTGAACAATCGCGCGGCTGTCCGCGAACGAGCGGAGGTATCGCACATGGTCGTCGTCCGCGCCGGGAATCGTCAGCCGCACGGGATCGGCACCGGTCGCGAGGAGCAGCGAGCCATACGGGCGATCAGATCCATCGTCGAGACGCACGGTCCGCCGGGCCGGATCGATTGACACCACACGATGGCCGAGGACCAGCTCGATGCGCTGCTCCACGTAGAAGTCATTCGGCCAGAGCGGGATCCAATCGTCCTGCGCTTCACCAGCGAGGAAATCCTTCGACAAGTTCGGCCGATCGACAGGCGGATCAGCATCGGCACTGATCAGCGTGAGCGGAGCGTCGTATCCCTGGCGCCTCAGCATCTCGGCGGCGGCCACGCCCGCCGCCCCTCCGCCGACGATGACGATCGATGATGGCAGGTGGCGGGTCGAAATCGACGCCGGTGTTGGTCGCGCCTCTGGCAACTTCTCCCGGACAAATATCCGGTCCCCCTCCCGCTCCACGCGCCAGCATGCAATCGGATCCAGCGCGGGCGCGCGCAGGGCCTCGCCCGTGCGGAGGCTGAAGCACGCGTGATGCCACGGACAGCGCACCGTGTCACCGACAACGAGCCCCTCCACGAGCGGCCCTCGGTAGTGCGAACAGTGCGCCCTGATGGCGAACAGTTCGGTGCCCGACCGCGCCAATACCACCTCCTCGTCTCCCACGCGCCCGAGGATCATGCCGCCGTCACTCAGTGCCGAGGCGGCAACCCCTTTCGACAAGTCGAGAGTCGCGCGCTCCTTCGTCTCGCTCATGGCCGCCTCCGTGCCGTAGGATCGTCAGAGATTAACGGCTCCAGCCTCTAGGCCGTCGGTCGAACTGCTCCCATCGGTACTCACCGGCCGACTATTTTTTCCTCAAGTTCGAGGCGACTACCGCCGATAAGCGAACCGGGGTGCTCGCGCCCTGAAGGGCGCAGTCCGCCGCTCGTCGCATGCCGATCGCCGCGCGTCGCCGCCGATGGCCTGCTTTACCTCAGGAGACCTCGTGGCTGCAATTTACGTGATGTTTCTCGCTTCGGGGGCAGCTTCCCTCATCTATCAAGTCGTCTGGTTCAAGCAACTGCAGTTCGTGCTCGGCAGCTCGACGTTTGCCGTCAGCATGACGGTCGCGGGCTTCTTCTTCGGACTATCGCTCGGGAGCTGGCTCGGCGGGAAACTGGCTGACCGGGTTCGACGACCGCTGGGGGCCTACGCCCTGCTCGAGCTCGCTCTGGGCATTCTCGCTATCCTCGTGACCCTCTTTCTCTCGAACTGGTCCGCCTGGGCACCCGGTCTGGCGCCGCTTGTTGGCGATCCGTCATTCAAAGGCGGTTTGCTCACAGTCGTCTTCTCCTTCGGCACGCTCGTGCTGCCAACGATGCTCATGGGGGCGACGCTACCGATTCTTGCCAAGCACGTCGTCCGCGAGCACACGGTCCTGGCGCAACGGATTGGCGTGCTTTACGGCGTCAACACCCTTGGAGCGGCCATCGGTTGCGCGGCAGTCGGCTTCGTGTTGATCGGCGCGCTCGGAGTCCTGCAGTCGGCGTTCGTGGGGTCTCTCATCTATCTGTCGAATGCGGCGCTGGCCGGCGTGCTGACGCGTCGCGCGGCCAGGAACGGGCCGTCGGCGGCAACGACGTCAGACGCCGCACCGCAGACGGCGCCGCCAGCTCCCACAGACTCCTCGTGGCGTACTACTGTCCTGGTCGCAGTCTTCGCCGTCAGTGGATTCGCATCGATCGCGTACGAAGTCCTCTGGTTCCGTGTCCTTGCCAATTTCCAGGTGCATACGGTGTTCGCTTTTTCGGCCATGCTCGCGACGTATCTGGTTGGGCTGGTGCTCGGTGCTTTCATCTGCGCCCGGTTTCTGGCGCCTCGCAAGGATCGCCTGCTGGCCTATTTCGCCCGACTGCAGCTCCTGATCGCCGTGGGCGGATTGTTGACGGTGGGGCTCCTCGGACGCTCGCGCAACATGGCATTGGCGTTCAATGAATGGATGCAGCCGCTCAACAGCCAGCGTGGCCTTTTCGACTGGTTGGCCGGGACAACCGAGACCATGTTTCTCTGCGTGGTCGTGCTCCTGGTGCCGACGACGCTGATCGGCATAAGCCTTCCATTGGCGAGCGAGCTGACCATCCAACACGTATCAGTACTCGGACGCCGGCTTGGCCGCCTCTATGCCCTGAATACGCTCGGCGGAACGCTCGGCTCATTGACCGCCGGGTTCGTGCTCGTGCCATACCTGGGCACTCAGGCCAGCCTCACCCTGATCGTCGTGCTGAACCTGCTGTTGTTCCTGGTGGTCGTTGCCTCTCAGCCTTCATTGCGTGGGGATGGGCGCCTCCGCCGACTCTCCGTCGGGGGAATCGTGTTCGTCTGCGCGGGCACCTGGATTCTCGGTCCGCACTATCTGACCGCGGCACAAACGGCCTTCGAGGAAGCCCGGGTCCTTGCCTTTCGCGAGACCCGCGACGCCACCTTCGTCGTGCTGGGCTATCAGTCCGAGGGCACGGGCGCCTTTCAACAGTTGCTGGTCAACGGCTGGAGCTACGCCAACAACTCCATGCCCGGCCGGCGCTACATGGCCACGCTCGCACATCTCCCGGCTTTGCTCCATCGAGATCCCCGGTCGGCTCTTATCGGATGCATCGGCACCGGGACGACGGTGGGTAGCCTGACCCTCCACCCCGAGCTGCGAAAGATTGTCGCGGTCGATCTGTCCGAAGCCGTCTTCGACTTCGCGCCGCTGTTCGTGCCGCTGAATCACAGCTTCCACCTCGAGCCTCGTGTGGACAAAGTCGTGGCCGACGTCCGGCATTATCTGCTTCGCTCCTCTCAGACGTTCGACGTCATCACGTTCGAGCCACCGCCGCCGCACGACGCTGGCGTCGTCAATCTGTATTCTCAGGAGTTCTACGCCCTTGCCAAGCGACGCCTTGCGGCGGGCGGGGTCGTCGCCCAATGGATGCCGCTGGACTTCTCGCGTCAGGCCATTCCTCGAATGATGATCCGCACGATGATGGCGGAGTTTCCGTACGTGTCGCTGTGGATCCCAAACCGCATGGAGGGCGTGGCCATTGGCTCGATGGAGCCTCTCAACGTCGATCTTGGCGAGTGGCGACGCAGGATGCAGTTGCCAGGGCTGCGCGACGACATGGCGGCGATCGGCTTTCACTCTCCTGAGGATCTTGCCGCAACCTTCGTCGCCGCCGGTCGAGCCCTGGAGGGTTTCATCGGTGACGGACCGATCGTCACCGACGACCGTCCCAGGATTGAGTACTTCAATTTCTATTCGGTCGATCCCATGCGCTACAACGACATCACGAAGCACCGGGAGCCGATCGACAGCTACCTGACTGCTCCTCTCGCAGACGCGGCAGTACTCCGAACGGCAGAGCAAGTCACGCACTCGATCTGGAGCGAGCACGAAGCTGCCGCAGCAAACCGTCTTGACGACGCACGCGCCTTCCTCGAGACCGCACTGAGGCAGGATCCGGACAATGCGTACCTCCGGTATCTCCGTGCCTCACACGAGCAGCGTGCCGCCGGGGTCAAGCGTTGAGCGTTCCATTGGCATCTTTGCGGCGTAGTGGCGATGCCCTCAGGGGATCGCCAGCGCCTCGTAGAATTCGCAGTGACGCGCGAAGCCGAGCGACTCGTACAGATGCAGTGCCGCGTCGTTGTCGGCGCGGACGTTGAGGCCGATCGTCTCGACGCCGGCGAGTTCGCCGAGCACCGCGCTCGTCACCAGGCCTCCGAGTCCGCGCCCACGGCGGTCGCGCCGGGTGTAGACGTTGCCAATCGCTGCCGCACCTTCCTCGCGAGCCAGTATGTGCGTTCCGGCAGCCGCGACCAGCGCCGTGCCTTCATAGATCCCACGGAACACGCCGTCGGCCACCATCGAGGGAAAGAAGAAGTCGGGCGACTCGCCCGAGGACTCCCCGTCGGCGTACAGCGCCTGGAGTGCGGGAACGTCGGTCGCGTTCAGCCGGGAGGTCACTGCGCTCGGCGAAGCCACGCGATCACCGGTCCACGTCATTCGCCACATCAGCCGCGGTGACGACACCGCCGCATGGCGTGCCACTTCGTCCAATGCGTCGCGCTGCACCTGCAGATGCACGGGTCCGGCGACGCATGCGAGGGCCTCGCGCACACTGCCCGGGCCCATCGCGAACAGGATGGCTGTACCGTAGTCCTGCACGACGAGCGTGAGATCCGGCACGAACCACTGCGTCTTCGGGAACATCGGCGGCTCGAGATCGCCCAGCGCATACACGCTCCAGGCGGGGTCGCGGCGGAGGCGGGTGCGAATCTCGTTCTTGTCGGTCAAGCGGGGCATCGGGCCAAGGCCATCACTATACCGCCGCACCACCGTTGATGGCGTCATGGCTGCAATCCCGGGCCGTGTGGAATGGTCGTAGAATGTGGCTACCGATGAACAAGCGCGAGTTCCTGCGGACGTCAGGGACGGCCGGCCTCGGCCTCCTGCTCGGCGACCGCATGTGGGCGCGATTCGCCGAGATCCAGGTCGATCGACTGGCTGAGGACGAGGCTTTCTGGGCGGCGATTCGATCCGAAGTACCGGCTCAAGCCGGACTACATCAACCTCGAGAGCGGCTACTACAGCATGCAGGCGACGCCGGTGCTGGAGGCCTTTGTCGAGAAGGTTCGCGAGGTCAATCACCAGGCGTCCTACTACCTGCGGACGACGCAGGTGCCGGACAAGGCGGCGGCACGGGACAAGCTCGCGGCGCTCTCGGGATGCTCGCCGGCGGAGCTCTGCATCACCCGCAACACCACTGAATCGATCGCCACCGTCGTCAACGGCTACGACTGGAAGCCGGGTGACGAGGCCGTCCAGGCCGAACAGGACTACGGCCACATGCTCGCGCAGTTCCGCCTCATCGCCCGTCGCTACGGCATGGTCAATCGACTCGTGAGCGTCCCTCCGCATCCGCGCGACCGACGATGAGATCGTGAGCGTGTATGCGAACGCGATCGCTCCGCGCACGCGGTTGCTGATGGTGTCGCACATGATCAACATCACCGGACACATCCTGCCGGTGCGGAAGATCGCGGACATGGCGCACGCGCGTGGTGTGGACGTGCTCGTGGACGGCGCGCACGCGTTCGCGCACTTCGACTACAGGATTCCCGACACCGGGGCCGATTACTACGCGGCGTCCCTCCACAAGTGGCTCGGTTGCCCTCTCGGCACCGGCATTCTCTATGTGAGGAAGGACAAGATTCCCGGCCTCTGGCCGATCTACGGCGATTGGCGGATGACCGACGACGCCGACATCATGAAGCTGAATCACACGGGCACGCATCCGGTGCACACGGATCTCACGATCGAGCACGCCATCGCCTTCCACAACTCGATCGGAATTCAGCGCAAGGAGGCCAGGCTCCGGTACCTGCAGAGCTACTGGACCTCGAAGGTCCGTGAGCTGCCGAACGTGATCATGAACACGCCGTCGGATCCCGCGCGCGCCTGTGCGATTGCCAATGTCGGCATCAAGGGCGTCGCGCCCGCCGATCTCGCGAAGACGCTCCTCGACAAGTACCAGATCTGGACGACCGCGATCGACAACCCTGCGATCGGCGTGCAGGGCGTTCGGATAACGCCGCACGTGTTCATCCAGCCGACGGAGCTGGACGTCCTGGTGAAGGCAATCGCGGAGATCGCACGCGCCTGAGGTTCTCCACTTGCTTTCCCAAAGGAGTCATGCCACTCAAGACGCATCGCTTCTTTGCCGTGAAGGCGAAGGATCTCCCGTGAGACGGCTGAGGCAGTGGCTGATTCGGCTGACGTAGATCCGATTGCGGCAGGTCGAAAGACCGATTTCTTGCAGCGCAGTCGGCCACCGCCAGAGTGCGCTTTCTCTCGTGCAGTAATACGACAGACGTCCAGAGCGACGGCGAAACGCCGCCTCCTGATACGCCGGCGAATGATCGCCGAGCACGCCGGGCTGCGAGCAGACGTCCCGCACCGAGTACCTCGTGTATGGACGGCCGAGGACGCCCTTGTCCGGCGACGCGGTCAGGGTGAGGGACGGCAGGACGCCGTCCGGGACGGTCAGGTGAGATCGACGAAGTACGGGACGGTGCGCAGCAGCAGGGCGGCGACGACGAGCACGACCGCGGCGGCCGCGAACGCTTCGAACGCCGGAATGTCGTAGACGTATCGCGTGCTGACCAGCACGCCCCGCTCGAGCGCGTCGACCCCGCGGGCGGCCTCGGCCAGCTCGCCGGCGCTGTCGGCGGTGAAGTAGCGACCGCCATGGCTTTCGACGGTGCGGACCAGCCGGAGGACTTCCGGCTTGTGTTTGACGTCCTCGGCGAGGTCCACGCCGACAAGGTAGATCTGATTGCCACCGTCGAACGCCGTCAGCATCGCGCCAATCGGCTCCCGCCCCGCCGTATTCTCGCCATCGGTGAGGACCAGGATGATCCGCTCCCGGGGGTGATCGGTGGGGGCTTGCCGGGCCAGGAGCGTGCTTGCCAGCGCCACCCCCTCGCCGATGGCCGTCATGCCTTCGCCGTAGAGCGTCCGGCCGTCGATCGTCGCGACGTGCCGTTGCAGCGCCGCGTGGTCGAGCGTCAGCGGACTGAGGACGTAGGCGTTGTCGGAGAAGACGAGCAGGCCGATGCGATCGTCGCGGCGGCGGGCGATGAAGTCCGAGAGCGCCTTCTTCGTCACCTCGAGGCGCGTCGGGCGGTCCGCCTTATCCCGGGTGTCGGTGCTCATCGCCTCCTGCATGCTCATCGAGAGGTCGAGCACCAGAGCGATGTCCACGCCGCGCGATTCGACCCGCTCTTCGGCGAACGGCCGAAGCGGATCCATCACGGCAATCACGATCGCGACCAGGGCGGCGGCTGCCAGCACCGCGGGAGCACGGCGCAGGCGCGAGGCGCGGTGTTCGCGGCCAGTCAGGAGCGCCGAGATCCCGATCGTCGCAAACAGGGGACGTCGGAAGGCCCGCCAGCAGATCAGCAGGAGGACCAGCACCGGCAGCGCCCAGGCCGCCTCGGGATGCCGGAAGTCGAGACCGTTCATCGCCGCGACGTGTCCAGCAGCAACTCGGCGTCACGGACGACGTCCGCCCACCCTGCCGCGGATGGCGGGTCCGGGGCGTAGCGCGCCCGCTCGCACGCCTCGAGCACGGCTTCGATGGCGTCGGACGGGATGTGAAGGTTCCGTTCCTGGAGCCGCCGCTTCATGGCGGCTGGGGTGAGCGCGTGTGCCGGGAGTCCGGTGCTCATCGCCAGATGATCGCGCAGGAACTCGTCGAGCTGCTTGTAGGCCTCGACGCGCTCTTCATCGGTTCCGGGCTGCAGCGACTTGATCCGGTCGAACGATCCGCGGTGACGGCCGTGGCTCTGCCGGGCCGCGTACGCCCCGTACCACCGGCGGGCGTGACGCGTAACTCCGAGAACCGAGAACGCGGCCGGCACGATCGCCAGCAGAACCAGACCGAGGCCCACGGGTTGTGCCAATCGAAGAGCCGCCGGCGCGGGCCGGACGCCGGCAGGCTGCCGCAGCGCGATCGCCTGCTCGATCACCGGGACCGTGCTGCCGACCGTCACGCTGAGCGGAGGGACGTTGATCTCGCCGGCCGGCGCTGCATCCCCGGGCCGCCCGCCGCGGCCCCTGGCGTAATAGCGCACCGGCACACTGGCCACGTGGATGGCGGTCACGTCGACCCGATACGTGACAAGCGTATAGGCGATGCGGTGAATGATCCGGTCGTTCGCATCGGTCCGTTCCGGGTTCACCGCCACGATCTCGCCACCCTCGACGCGGAGACGCTCCTTGAGGAGATCGTCGAGGAGGATGTCGATACCCGGCGCACACCGCAGCTCGATCGTGTAGACCACGCGATCGCCGACCCAGACGGCGGTCCGCGAGACGGTCGTGCGCACCTCGATCGGCGCCACCGCCTCGGCGGGCCGTGCGGGTCCGCCACCCGGGTCGCCGCCGCGGAGATCCTGGCCGCTGGCGACCACGGCGAAGGCGCCGAGCCACGTCAGCAGCAGTAAGGCTACAGTCTTCGTCCCCTTGGTCATGCCTTCCTCCTGCGCGCGAGCAGTTCGAGCAGCGGTTCCGTCGCCGACCCGTCGGAGCGTACGAACACACAATCGATCGGGATCCCGTAGCAGGCCTCCACGAGTGCCGTCCGTCGGCGCGCCACCCCGCGGGCATACGACGCGCGCGATTCATCGTTGAGCGCCACCGTGCGCGGGGCGCCGCTTTCCGCGTCGCGGATCCGGATGTAGCCGCCCCCGGAGGGCAGCGCGGTTTCGGCAGGATCCTCGACGATCACCGCAATCACGTCCTGGCGCGACGCGAGCATGCGCAGCTCCTGGCTGCCGAAGACGTCCTCTTCGGTGATGAAGTCGGAGATCAGGAAAATCACGCTCATCGATTTCAGGTTCGCAGCCAGATGCCGCAGGGCGGGCAGCAGCGCGGTCCGTCCTGACTCGGGCTCGAGCGCCCACACGTCCTCCAGGATTCGCCAGGCGCGTCCCGTGGCGCGACGCGGTGCCGACCAGGTCAGCACGCGGTCCGAGAACGCCAGGAATCCGGTGTTGATGTGGTCACCGGCCGCGGAAAAGAGCAGCGACGCGGTGATAAACGTGACCGCCTCCTTCTTGGAGCTGCGGCTCGACCCGACGCTCATGGACCGCGACAGGTCGATGGCGAGGATGACGTTCAGCTCCCGCTCCGCATGGGTCTGCCGCAAATACGGCGTGTTCAGTCGGGCGGTGACGTTCCAGTCGATGCGACGAACGTCGTCGCCGGGCTGATAGCGGCGATGCTGATCGAACTCGAAGCCGGCTCCACGCGCCGGACTCGTGTACGGCCCCAGCCGCGGCGTCCGGATCTTCTTGGCCGTGGCAATCTCGAGGTAGCGCAGCTGGCGAAGCACGTCCGGCGGGATCATGACCGCACGACCCCGCTCCGGGCTCGACGACCTGTACAGTGGAGTCCGGCCATCATCACGGGATCGGCACGGCCTCCAGGATCTCTTCGACGATCGCGTCGGCGCGCACGTGCTCGGCATCGGCGCGCACGCTGCGGACGAGCCGGTGCCGGATCGCGTCGCACAGAATCTCCTGCACGTCGCCGGGGCGCACGTAGGTCCGGCCGTGCAGAAATGCGGTGACCCGGGCCAGAGCGACGATGTGCTGGTAGGAGCGCGGCGAGATTCCCAGCGTCAGCATCTCCTGCAGCGCCGGCCGGCCGAATCGCCCCGGGTCCCGCGTCGCCCAGCCGAGCCGGATGATGTATTCCCTGATGCGATCGTCGATGTGGACCACCTCGACAATCAACTCCCGGATCTGCACGACGTCGGCGAGGGTAATACGCCGCTCCAGCTCGACCCGACGGTTGGTGTTGCGCAGCATCCGCATCTCGTCAGCCGGGGTCGGGTACTCGACACGCAACATCATCGAGAACCGGTCCAGCTGCGCCTCCGGGAGCACGTACACGCCTTCCTGCTCGACCGGATTCTGCGTCGCCAGCACCCAGAACGGATCGTCGAGCCGGTAGGTGGTGTCGGCCAGTGTCACCTGCCGTTCCTGCATCGCCTCCAGCAGCGCGCTCTGAGTCTTGGGCGTGGCGCGGTTGATCTCGTCGGCGAGGAGGATGTTGGTGAAGACCGGACCCTGCTCGGTGCGAAACGTCGCCGTCGTCGCATCGTAGATGCGGGTGCCGACGATGTCGGCCGGCAGCATGTCAGGGGTGAGCTGGATCCGCTGATACCGCGCGGAAATCGCGTGCGCCAGCGTCGTCACCGTGAGCGTCTTGGCGACGCCGGGAACGCCCTCGAGGAGCACATGGCCGCAGCCCGAGCGCGTTTCGCTGCGGGTGTACCAGGTACGGAATCGAGGCGAACAGCGCCGTGAGCAGCCGCCGGACGAGCAGCGGCTGGCCGACGATGACGTTGGTGATTTCACGTTCGAGCACCTCGACGGTGCTCAGGGCCGCCTCGATCGTGGGCTTTGGAAAAGCGGACGCCACCGGGTTCATAGACGTATCACCAGGCCGGCAGCCGAGATCCCGGCGGCGGCCAGCAGAAACAGATAGATGTCGCGGTACTCCGTGACGGTGGCCCACCCGATCCGCCGCCGCTCGGCGGTCACCGCACCCTCGAGGGCGGCCCGCAGCTCGCCGCCGGTCACCGAACGGAAGTAACGTCCTCCGGTCGAAGCCGAGAGCTTTTGCAGCGTCGTCTCGTCGAAGCGGGTCATCATGACCTTCCCGGAGTCATCCTCCAGGAACTCCTCCGTGTCGCCATCGGTCGCAACCGGCATCGGCACGCTTTCAGAGGATCCGATGCCGATGGCGTGGACACGAAGATTCTCACGGCGAAAGGTCGCGATTGCACGCTCGAACTCGTCGCCGTCGTCTTCGCCATCGGAGATGACCACGAACAGCGGCGGGACCCCCGGCTGCTGATCCCGGCGCGCGACGGCCAGGGCGTTCATCAGCGCCCCGCCGATGTTGGTGCCATACATCGGCGTCGGATCATCGCGCGCCCAATCGAGATAGAAGAAGATGCTCTCGAGATCGCTGGTGGGGTGGGCGAGTGCGATTGACGTCGTGGCAAACCCGACCAGGGCGACCCGGTCGATCGCTTCCGGCTTGTGCTGCAGCAGCGCCTTGATCTCGTCGATCGCGCGGCCCAGTCGCGACGGCCGGATATCCCGCGCCCGCATCGAAACCGAGCGGTCAAGGACGAGGATCAGATCCTGGCGCTCGAACTCGGGAGTGCGGAGCGCCCAGAGCACCTGCGGCCGCATCATGGCGCCGGTCAGGAGCGACGATGGTCAACAGGCTCAGCGCCAGGACCAGCGCATCGTGGCTGCGGGTGGATCGTCTCGAGAGGTCCGCGACCGGAGAGGTCTCCACGGCGCCACGCCGGCGCCATTTGTACCGGGTATGCAGGAGCCATGCGGCGGCCACGACGGGGCCGGCAAGCAGCCACGCCGCCATCTCGGGATGGAGCACCCGCATCGTCTCAGCCACTCTTCCGGACCGGCTTGAGCTGCTTCTGTTGCGGACGCAGCAACTGCATCAGCGTCTCGGCCTCTTCCGGGGGCTTGGTGCGCAGCTGAGCCGCCACCCTGGCGGTGATCTCGTAGTTGTACTTCGCGTCCCAGTCATCGGGAGCCGCTTCCAGCGCCTGCTTGAACTCGCCTTCCGCGCGCGTCAGCCAGACGAGGCGGGCTTCCGGCTTTCCCTCCGTTGCCGCCAGCGAGAAGAGCGCGCATCCGGTCCAGAACCTCGGCGCCGCTCCCGCCGGCGCTGCTTCGGCCTTGGCGATCACGGCGTCGTAATCGCCGCTCTGATAGAGCAGGGCGAGCTGGTTATAGACGGCGCGCTCGTAATCGCGCGGCAGGATGTGCTGCGCGATCGGCAGCCAGCGGAACCGCCCTTCCGCGCGAGCGTAGGCGGCGAGGGCGCCGTCGGCATCGTTGGCCGTCAGCGCCGCGTCGCCGATCAGCAGCGGCCTCGACCAGGTGGCATAGGCGAGCGCCCCGCCGCCGACGAGCAGGGCGAACACGGCAGCCACCCCGGTGAGGTCTTTGAGCCGCGAGACAAGCATGGTGAAGGAATCATAGCAGCCGAGCCGCTATTGGCCCTGAGTCCTGCGTGTGCTCGCCGGCGGGTCCTTCGGCGCCAGGTCGGCCGTCTGCGCTCGGGACACGTAGCCGGCGACGGTCTGATCGGTGATGAACCCGTTCTCCTTGAGCTTCCCGGCGGCCGCCGTGATGCAGGCGACGTACTTCTCGCGCGTGAGCTCTTCCTTCAACTGCAGGAGGCCGAGACGCCTCCAGGCGCGGGTCGGGTTCTCCCGGTGGTCCCAGACGCCGTTGCGGTTCATGTCGACGAACACTTTGGCGTTGTCGAGCGGCTCGAGACCGGTGCCGGTGAACGGCGCAAAGAGGATGCTGCCTGACGTGCTGTTGGTCGGGTAGTAGACACCGAGCGGACACGCCACCTCGGGCAGACTCAGCCCGGGGTTCTCGACTACCCCGTCGTCATCGACGTCGCCCAGTTCCTCCCAGTCGGAGCGCAGCGGCGGCGGCACCACGCCCTTGTCCACCCAGGCGTCGAGCATGTCGAACATGTCGCCGAAGAACGGCGAGACGTCGAGGTTCGGCCCACCGGCGCTGTGGCTGATGCTCCGGACCTCGTAGGCGCGGAACTTCGGCGTCAGCCCCTTGTCACGCATCATCCGGGCGTTGATGCGCTTGTTTTCCAGATAGCTGTTGGTGACGCCGAGCGCGATATTGGTCGGCCAGATCCGGTTGTACATCTGGTGCACGATCTCGAGCTGCGGCACCATCGCCGCCTTTTCGGCCTCGGTGGTGAACAGCACGTCTTTGCCGTTCTTCATGATTATCGGCAGCCAGGTGCCGGCACCCGAGTCGTCGACGAAGATGCCGTCGAAGAGCGGCTTTCCATCCGGGCCCTGATTCAGCCCGGCGACGTAATTCAGGCCGCGGCCGATCCGCGCACCGGCCGAATGTCCGTAGAAATAGGTCCGCGTCGGCGCCTGCCCGAGCCGCTTCTTGATCAGGTTCTCGGCGACGATCGTGAAATCCGTGGCGTAGCGGTGCGTATCGTTGAACCCGGCGTAGTTGAAGGTCCTGTCGTTCTCGAGCACGGTTGCGATACCGGTCGGCTTCTGGCCGGGCGAGCGGGTGAAGCCATCAGCGTTCGCCGTTCGACGGGTCTTGACCAGGACGTAGCCGCGCGACAGCATCTGCTCGTCGTAGGAGCTCAGACGTGGGTCGAACCCGTCCCACGGGATCTCTGTCGTTCCCGAGGCGCCGTGGACGGTCACCCACATCTTGCCGTTCCACGCGCTCCTGTCGCTGGGATAGATCACCGACATCGCGGCGCCGTGATCCTTCCTGTAGCGGGCGATCGCGAGCACGATCGGGCCGGCGTCGGCGGTCTGCGGAAAGACCAGGTCGGGAGCGTTGGTCAGATAGCCGCGGTAGTCGCCTTTGGGATTGGTGCTGACGTAGCCGTCGACGGTACCGTCGAGGCCGAGATCGAGGCGGACGAACTGCCGTCCCGCAACCGTGACACTGCCCTCGATCATGAGGCACGACGTCGGGCCAACCTTGAACTCACGCGGGTTGACCTTTCCCTTGACCGTGCGCTGGGGGACGAGGAACTCGTCGCACGCGATGCCCTTCGCCGCCGCTTTGCGCGGGCGCGACTGGCTTCGACGGCGGCCTCTGGGTGGTCTGCGCGTCTGGCGAGGCAACAACCGAGATGGCGGAAACGGCTGCGGCGCACACCGCGATGGCCAGATCCGCGACGAACGTGCGGTTCATACCTGATGCTCCTTCGAAAGAAAGGGACCCCGGCACGATGTCCCCGGGGTCCGAGCCGTGTCCTACGATCCGCCGCCCGGATCCGTGACCGGTTTGCTCGGCGGGGCCGACGGCGCAATGGTGATGTTGGCACCCGGCTTCGGGAAGTACTTGTCGTAGGTGCCCTTCATGGCCTTTTCCATCGTGTCGAATGCGTAATTGCCCGGTGCGTTGGCATAGTCCTTCAGGTAGTCGCCGGGCGCATTGATGCCTGGGACCTCCGGGATCCAGTCCTCCGCGAGGAGGTAGTCGGGGTCGCCGTAGCGTGAAGCGAGGGCCCGCACCTCCGGATCGTCGAGACTCGTCATGCGCCCCTTGTCGAGAAGGGTCGCCCACTTGTCGGTGTTGCGCAGCTTGAGCTTGTAGGTCGTGAAATAGGTGTGGGTGTGCCAGCCGTGATCGCGCGGCACGTTGTGCTTCTCGGTGAACTCGGCCCACTTCTTCGACTCGGTCGGCGCATCGGGATCATGCCACAGGCGGATGCCCAGGCCCCAATGAATGACACCGCTCCTGATCCGCTCGCCGATCGTGCTGCCGTTCCTCTGGATCTGCAGCGGATGGCGGAAACCCTTCGGGTGGAACCCGAAGGCGATCTCATACAGGTACCAGTAGCCGGGCGTCGTGTGGTACGGGTAGACGAGATCGTTGAGGCCCGGGTAATTGAGGAACTCACGCAGGGCGTCGCCTTGCGGACCGCCGCCCCGGACTTCGCTGATGAAGCCGTCCTTGAAGACGACCTCCCAGCGCGGAAAGAACCCGCCGTGGCCCTGCGTCCCCGCGATGACTCCCTCGACCTTCGCAATCGGCTCGCGCGCGAGCCACTCCCGGTTGAACGCGGGATAGTCGACCATCGAGTACCCGAAGCGTCCGGTCGCCTGATTGGGGAACATGTAGAGGTGGCCGCGCTGGTAGACGCCCTGCGCCCACCGCCGGGCCATGTCCTCGGTGATGTCGGCGCGAATGTTCGTGCCCTCCGGGTCGGTGATTTCGAGGCCGGAGGCGTACGCGATCGGCTCGAGCAACTGCTCCTCGGCCAGCTGCCAGACGTCGCCGGGGTAGGTCGACATCATGCTCTGCAGGTCGTAGACATTGTCCACCAGGAACGTCCCGAGGTACTTCTGCTGCATCGGGAACAGCTGTCGCCGCAAGCCGGTGGTGCCGCCGGAGCCCCAGAAGACCCCGCGAACCTCCGGATGCGCTGTCAGGTAGGCCTTGATTGCGTCGCCGGTGCTCAGGCGCGGCGGGCCGGCCGGCGAAGCCGGTGGCGCCTGCCCGCGCTGCGGGGAACCGGCCGAAGCGCTCGCGCTACCCTCTGATTCTCCCGGGAACAGTTCCTTGTAGAGGTCGGGCCGGCGCTCCTTCAGCCACGCCCGTGGCTTCGATGGGTCGGGGAACTGTCCGGTGATCCACGACGACGCCTGGTAGATGCCCGCTTTACGGATCGTTTCGGCGTCGCGATTGCCCCTGCCGCCACGGCCACCCGCCCCGGCGGGGCCGCCCTGGAGCTCGGCTGGCGTCTTGAAGTGCGGGTTGACCTCGCGCTCGATCAGCGCCCGCTTGACGGCTTCGATGACGAGCGGGTCGGCGCTGGCATTGATGACAATCAGGACCGATTCCCCCGACTTGAGCACACCCAGACCGCTGCCCTGCAGCCCCGAACGGTTGCGGACCAGCGCCCGGGCCGCGGGCATCAGATCCTCCACCTTTTCCGGCGGCTTGAAATACGACGGCCAGCGCGGTTCCGGGTACTTCGTCTGCGCGGCGGCTGCTGCGGGACGCATCCGCCGCAGGCGCCTTGGAGTCCGACCTGCCGCAGGCCACCGCAAGGAGAGCGAGGCCGGAGGCCACCAGGAACCGCGAACCCCCTCGACGCTGCATCATTGATCTCCTGCTTTCGTCTGTGACCGCCGGTGCCCTCGAGCGGGGAGGTGCTGATGAGGGTACGGCTCACCAGGTGATGCGCCTGACGATCTGCATCAAGCGTCCGCCAGAAGTCCTGCGGGTTGCCCGTTCGCGGCACGCCGTGACGAGCCCGATATTGTGAAGATGGTTTGGGACGCGACCCGCGGCCGACCCTTTGGTCCTACCAATGATTCGAGCGCACATCTTCAGCCCCGAGCCCCTCGCTTGTCAAGCTGTCGTGTGAGGAGGCAACGCTGTCTGGGACGTTCCACAACACGTAGCGCGGCCAAGTGCCTCGCTGCAAGTGAGTTGTACCCCAGCCGGCGCCGCCAGCCGGCCGCGCTCCGGCTCTTAAGGACGAGCGATGCGCTATCGGTCGTCCTTTGGGAGCAGCGGCGCCTTCGATCCGCGCTCGAGCGTCGCGGCCGCGGCTTCGGAGGAGATAAAGCCATCGGCCTCGAGGGAAGAGGCCGCCGCTTTGAGGCACGCCATGTATTTGTCTCGAGTAAGCTCCTCCGAGTCGCGCAACAGGCCGAGCCGGCGCCACGCTTGGGTCGGTGTCTCGCGACGATCCCAGACGCCGTTGCGGTTCATGTCCACGAACGTCCGGCTGCGGTCGAGTGGCTCGAGTCCAATGCCGCTGAAGGCTGCGAAGTTGATCCCTGTGGCAACCATCGTCGGCGGGTAGTAGACGCCGAGCGGACAAGCGGCTTCGGGAAAGTCGATTGCCGGATGCTCGTTCTTGCCGTCGCGATCGGCATCGCCAAGATCGGTCACGTCAGAGTGTGTCGGGGGCGGCGCGACACCCTTGTCCACCCAGCCGTCGAGCATTGCGACGAACCGATCCATGAAGAAAGCCAGGTCCAGCCCGCCGCCATTTCCGGAGTGGCTGATGTTGCGGATTTCATAGAGCCGGAACTTGGGCCACAGGTCCTTCTCGCGAAGGATGGTCGCGTTGCGGCGCTTGTTCTCCAGGTAACTCGAGGTCGTCCACTCCGGCTTCTTCACGTCCGGCAACCAGATGTTGTTGTACATCTGATGCGCGACCTCGAGCTGCGGCACCATTGCCGCCTTGTCAGCGGCGGACTGCAGCATCACATCCGATCCGCCTTTGAAGACAATTGGCAGCCACGCGCCTGCGCCGGAATCATCGATGAGGAAACCGTCAAAAATCGGCTGTCCGGTGGCGTCGCGGTTGAATCCGGGCGTGTAATTGAGGGCGCGGCCCATGCGCGCGCCAGAGGAGTGCCCGTAGAAGTACGTCCGCGACGGCGGGCGCTTCATCTGATCGGTGATGACGCGTCGCGCGACGACCGCAAAATCGACCACGTACTGCGGCGTCTCGTTGAACGACGCATCCTCGACGACCGTGCCGTCCTCGAGCACGGCCCGGATGTCGCCCTTGAGCCCGGTCTTCGCCTGCGTCGCTGTGCGACGGGTCTTCACGAGGGCGAACCCCTGACGGAGCATCAGCAGCTCGTATCGGGTAAAAGCGCGCTGCGGCTCGCCATCGGCAGTGCGATTCCACGCGCGCAACGAGCCGGCGACGAAGGACGGACCGCCGCCGTGCGCCGTCACCCAGGCCTTGCCGTTCCACGCCGCCTCGCGAGGCAGGACGATGGTCATCGCCGCGCCCTTGTCGCGCTCGTAGGTGGCGATCGCCGAGAATATCGGGCCCGGGTCGCCCGACTGCGGATAGACGAGATCCGCCGTGTTGATGATGTACGGGCTGTACTCACCGTCTTTCGTCATGAAGCCGTCGACGGTTCCGTTCAGTCCGAAATCGAGGCGGCGGAAGACCTGGCCATCAAGCTCGACCTCGCTCTGCAGCATGAGGCACGATTGCGGCCCGATCTTCGCGCCTTTGACGTCGCGTGGCGGCGGCAGGAACTGATCGCAGCCGACCGGCGCGGAAGCAGGCGCCGCGTTCAACGCGACGCTGGCATACAAGGCGGCAGCCGGGAGCAAGAGACGAACGCGCACGTGCATCACGACCTCGTCAGACCAGTCATCGCTGATTCGACCGTCGAATCTCCTGCGGCTGCAGGTCAGTTTTCTTCGCGTGGTCGATGTACTGGGCCGCCGTCTTTTCGGAGAAGAAACCGTCTCGGCGCAAGGCCTCGGCGCTCTGCTGCACGCAGGCGACGTACCTCTCGCGCGTTATCGTCTCATCCGGCTTGAGCAGGCCCAGACGCAGCCACGCTTGCTGCAATGACTCCCGTCGATCCCAGACGCCATTGCGATTCATGTCGACGAAGATCTTCTCCTCGTTGAGCGGCTCGAGCCCGCTGCCTGTGTATGGCGCGAACGCGATCGACGTCGCGGTCGTTGTCGTCGTGTAGTAGACGCCCATCGGGCAGGCGAGCTGCGGAAATGCGATCGCCGGGTTCTCGATCCGGCCGTCACGATCGGCGTCACCGATGTCGGCGACGTCGGAGCGGCTCGGCGGCGGCGCGACGGCCTTGTCGACCCAGGCGTCGAACATGGCGAAGAACTGCCCCCACATCGGCGCGATGGTCAGTCCCGGGCCGCTGCCAGCGTGGCTGATGCCCCGCACCTCGTACATCCTGAATTTTGCACCCACACCCTTGTCCTGCATGATCTTCGCGTTGCGACGCTTGTTCTCGAGATAGCTCTCCGACACCCAGTCGGGCCGTTTCGTCGGCCAGATGTTGTTGTAGCCCTGGTGGGCGACCTCGAACTGCGGCACCATTGCCGCGCGTTCTGCGTCGGTCGTGAACAGCACGTCTTTGCCACCCTTCATCACCACCGGCAGCCAGGTGCCCGCAGCCGAGTCGTCGACGAAGAAGCCGTCGAAGAACGGCTTGCCATCGGCGCGGCGATTGAGGCCAGCCGTGTAGTTCATGCCGCGGCCAATTCGCGCGCCGGCGGAGTGGCCATAGAAGTAGCGTCGTGTAGGCAGGCGCTTGAGCCGGCGCTCGAGGAACTTGTCGGCGACGTCGGTGAAGTCCTTGATGTAGGTCGCCGAATCGTTGAAGGCGACGTAGTCGACCTTGGTGCCGTCCTCGAGTACCGCCTGCACACCCGTCGGCGGTGGACTGGCATTGCGGCCGAGGGCGACGGCGTTGGCGGCACGGCGTGTGACGGCGACGGCGAACCCGCGCGCCAGCAATTCCTCGGGATAAGCTCCCGCGCCACGCGCAGCGTTACCCCCGAGTCCGGCATCCCACGAGCGGTCGGTGCCGGGTCCGGCACCGTGCGCCATCACCCAGACCCTGCCGTTCCACGCCGCCGGATCCTGGGGGAAGAACAGCGACATCGCTGCACCCTGCGCGCGGCGATAGTCGGCGAACGCCAGGACCGGCTCACCAGGATCGGCTGTCTGCGCAAAGGCCAGTTCCGGCGAATTGGTCATGTAGCCGCGATACTCGCCGGCTTTCGTGACGTAGCCTTCGGCAGTGCCGTCGAGGCCGATGTCGAGGCGGACGATCTGTTTGCCCGCGACTGCGACCTGTGACTCCACCATCTCGCACGACGTTGGGCCGACCTTGCGGCCCTTGACCTCGCGCGCCGCCGGCAACAAATCGTTGCAAGCCGTCTTTGCGGCCGGCTGCAACTCGACAGCGGCGGCCGGCGCCATGACGATCCCCAACGCCGCGACCAATCCCATGCTCCACCGTTTCATGGCCTGCCTCCTGACGCTCGTCACCACGAGATCCGTGCCGCGAGCTGGATCATGCGACCGCCGAAGTCCTGCGTGTTGCCGGTGTCGCGATACGCCGCGGTCACCTGATTGATGGTCTGGCTGCTGCTCGCCTGCGCGACCGGCGTGAAGTTGATGTTGTTGAACGCGTTCAGCGCCTCGCCGCGCAGTTCGAGGGTGAGCCGTGAGGTCAGCCGCGTGCGCTTGACCACACTCATGTCGAAGCGGACGAACATGGGGCCGGTCACGTAGATGTTGCGCGGCGCGCAGTCGCCGGCAACGACCTGGATACAGTCGGGCCCGCTGGCCGGAGCGAGATAGCGGCCGGTCGGCGGTCCGAGACCGCCGTACCCCGTGGTCGACGTCGCGCTCGTGCTGAACGCGCGGATCGTGTTGTCGATGATGTCCTGCGGCAGCATGTAAATCCGCTTGTTGGCATCGTCGAAGCGCAGCTTGTACGCGTCCTGCAGTTCATCGAGCGTCATACCCACCACCCGGACGTTGCCGAACGAGAGTGAGTCACCGCTCAACACCTGCCCTGCGCCGTTGAACTCCCAGCCGCCGATCAGCTTCTCGACGAAGCCGGAGGCATTCGTGCCAAAGCGGCGGCCGTTGCCGAACGGCAGCTCGTAGACCCAGTTGGCTTTGAACGCGTGCCGGATGTCGTTTTCGCCGACGTTCTCCACCAGCGGCGAGCGGAACGAGATGCGCGCGCCTTCGAACGCCTTTGCGTAGACGTAACTCGCGCCGACAAGGAAGCCGTTCACGAGCCGCCGACGCAGCTCGACCTGCAGCGAGTTGTATCGCGTGTAGCCGCCATTACCAGTGATTGTCGCCCCGCCCAGTAAATCGGGGTTGACGACGAAGAAGTTCGCAGGCACCCCGGCATTGAGAGCGTTCCCGCGACGGCCGGCGTCGCCGTTGAGGTCGCCGGCTGCCCCGGCGACGTTCGGATTGTAGATCGCCAACCGGTTGACGAAGGTGTTGTTGGTGAACTGGCTGGCGGTATATCGCGACGGATCTCCTGACTGCGACGAACCGGTCAGGTACGCGAGATACGTCGGAAGCGGCGACGTGTTCGTGCCAGGTCCGAAGAAGGCGAATGAATTGCCTCGACCGCCAGCGATGTTGGCCTGCAGGTTGGCTTGTGCCTGCCTGAACTCGTTGAGGAAGTTGTTCTCGACGATATTGAGTTCGTTGTAGTTCGGCAATTCGAGACGTCTTGCGTAGAGTCATGCCTGGCACTCCTTGGACACGTAGCACACGATCGAAAGATCACGCGGTATGTCGCGCGGCAGCGCAAGCCGGTATCAGCGGCGCGGTGGCGGCGCGACGGGATCTTTGGGATCGAGGTCGGCCGTCGCCGCCTGCTGAAGGAACGTCGCGGCAGTCGCTTCTGAGATGAAGCCGTCAGCGCGCAGGCGTTCAGCGGCGGTCTTGATACAGGCGACGTACTTCTCGCGGGTCAGTTGTTCCGTCGCCGACAGAAGGCCGAGGCGTCGCCACGCCTGCGTCGGCGTTTCGCGATAGTCCCAGACGCCGCTCCGGTTCATGTCGACGAAGACCTGGCCCCGATCGAGCGGTTCGAGGCCCTTGCCGGTGAATGCGGCGATGGTGGTCGTTCCAGCAGTGCTGGTCGGCGGGTAGAAAACGCCGAGCGGACAGGCCGCGGCTGGAAAGTCGAGCGCCGGCAGCTCGACGACACCGTCACGATCGACGTCGCCGATCGCTGGCCAATCGGAGCGCGACGGCGGCGGCGCCGTGCCCCTGTCGACCCAAGTGTCGAGCATGCCGATGAAGCGATCCATCATGCTCGACAGCTCGAGCCCGCCGCCGCGGCCGTTGTGGCTGATATTGCGCACCTCGTAGGTCCGGAACTTCGCGGTCAGCCCCTTCTCTGTGAGAATGCGCGCGTTGTTCCGTTTGTTCTCGAGATAGCTCGAGGACATGTAGGCGGGCTTCCGTGACGGCCAGATGTTGTTGTACATCTGGTGCGCGATCTCGAGCTGCGGCATCATCGCCGCCTTGTCTGCGGCGGTCGCAAAGCTGATGTCCTTGCCGTCTTTCATCACTACCGGGAGCCAACCACCCGCCGCAGCATCGTCGAGCAGGAAGCCGTCGAAGATGGCGCGGCCGTCAGACTGATTCAGTCCGCCCGTGTAGTTGATGCCTCGGCCGATGCGGGCGCCGGCCGAGTGGCCGTAGAGATAGGTACGTGACGGTGCCAGGCCAAGGCGCTGTTCGATTACGCGGCGGGCGACAGCGGCGAAATCGATGATATAGCGCGCGGTGTCGTTGAAAGCGGCATAGTCGACTGTCGAACCGTCCTCGAGCGTGGCCAAGATCTCGCCGAGCCCCTCGGCCGACGTCCGCCGCGTCTTCACCACGGCAAATCCCTGCGCCACCATCTGGAGTTCGTAGGCATCGAGGCCGCGGGCCAGATTCGCCGGCTCGAGATTCTTGTCCCACACCCGCAGGTTCCCCTGCTTGAACGACACGCCGCGGCCGTGCGCGGTCACGAAGGCCTTGCCGTTCCACGCCGACCGATCGGCGGGAAGGACGATGCTCATCCCGGCGCCGTGATCGCGGCGATAGGCGGCGACCGCGAGGTAGATTGGACCCGGGTCGGCCGTCTGCTGGAAGACCAGATCGGGCACGTTGGTCAGGTACTCTTTGTAGTCCCCCGTCTTGGTCAGATAGCCTTCGACGGCGCCGTCGAGCCCGATGTCGATGCGAACGGAGGGTCTGTCACCGATGGTGCCCTGAGCTTCGATCATGCGGCACGAGGCCGGGCCGACCGGCTTGCCATTGACGTGCCGCGGCGCAGGCAGAAAGCTGTCGCAGGAGGAGTTTGCGACTTGCGCCTGCGCCGCGGCCGTGGCCCCGGCGGCCATCCCCAGCAGGATCGCGCTGGACACAGCCACAGCGCTACAACTCAGCAGCTGACCGATCGAGTCATTAGGACTACTCTCAGTTGCGGTTGAGAATCAACACGTCTGACCGACGCGATCGTCCGCGTCAATGGTCCGACCATAGAATGCGGCGGATTATGGGGTCGCGCTAGCGTGTTGTCAATATGTAACAGTTGCGGCGAACGCAAAATCCGAGCACGAACAGCGTCCACCGGCCGTCCGGCGCGCCCGGTTGCGGCCCACCGCGGGGTATTGCCGTTCGTCGCAAAACCGGTATCAGGAGAGCAGGCGGTCGCGGTAGCTGCGGCTCATTCGAAGAACGCGAGCATCGTTCAGCACCACGTCGAAGTCACCGGAAACCTGCGGCGCGATCTCGGTAACGCGATCGAGGTTGACGATCGTTGAGCGATGGATACGAGCGAAGGAGCGCGGATCGAGCCGGCGTTCGAGTTCCGACAACGTCATCCGTACGAGAAACGACCGGCCGCGGGCGTTGAGCCGGACGTAGTCGCCGGCTGATTCGATGAAGTGGACCTCGCCGACATTGAGCAGGAGAAACCGGTTTCGATCCTTGACGGCGACGCGCGTCAGGAACTGCGGGACAACGGCGGGGGTCTCCGGCGTCGCGGCTGCACTCTCGTGGCCGTACGCGTGCAGCAGATCGGCGATCCGCTGGTGCAGCCGCTGGAGCTCGTCTGCATGCGACACGGCGCGGCGCGCCCGATCCAGTGCATCGCGGAACCGTCGGCCGTCGATCGGTTTCAGCAGATAGTCGAGGGCGTGCGATTCGAATGCCTTGATCGCGTATGACTCGAACGCGGTCACCAGAATCACCGCCGGCAGGTGGACGTCGGCGAGCCGCTCGAGTACCTGGAAGCCATCGAGCCCTGGCATCTGCACATCGAGAAAGATCAGATCGGGTACCAAAGCGTGGGCCGCGGCGACGGCGGTCGGGCCGTCTGCCGCCTCACCGACGACCTCGATGTTCGGCTCGTCCTGCAGGCGGAGCCGGATACCCTCTCTCGCCAGCGGCGCGTCATCGACGATCAGCACCCTGATCATGAGACGAAGCTCGCATCCACTGGAGCGCCAGCAAGGCGGGGATGATAGGGCAGCGTGATGGTGACCGACGCGCCCCCGTCGTGTGAGCAGTCATACACGAGCTGATGTTTCGGCCCGTAGAGTTCCGACAGCCGCGCCTCGGTGTTGCGCAGGCCGATGCCCGGCGTCGCCGTCCGTCGAAACCCTGGCCCGTCATCGACGACGGAGATGCGGAGCGCGTCGGTCTCGCGGAATGCTGCGACCGTGATCCGGCCCGCGCCGGGCCGTGCTGCAATGCCGTGGCGAATCGCATTCTCGACGATCGGTTGCAGGATCATGCTGGGCACCAGCGCCCTTCGGGCCTCCGGCGTGACGTCGGTACTCGACGGTGAGTCGTTCGCCGATCGACAGCCGCACGATTTCGAGATAGCCGTCCAGGAATTCCATCTCCTGCTCGAGCGCGATCTGGTGCGGCCGCTTGCTGTCGAGCGAGATTCTGACCAGATTGCCCAGGCGGGTGAGCGTATCGACGACGGCTGCGTGGTCCCCCCGTAGCGCGAGCGCGGAGATTGCGTTCAACGTGTTGAAAAAGAAATGCGGATCGAGTTGGGCCTTCAAGGCATCGAGCCGGGCTTCGGTGAGCCGGGCCTGGGTCTGAGCCGCCAGCAGCTCCTGATCGCGCAAATCGCGGTGATAGCGAGCCGCCGAGACGGCGAGCAGAAAGGTCCAGTAGGTGAGAAAGTCGCTCGAAAAGTTCGTCCGCACCAGCCGGAACACTCGGGTGCCGAGCGTGACCTCGGCATTGACCCGGCTGGGCGTGAACGCAAACGTCATCGAATAGATGAACAGATGTACGTAGCCGAACCCGATCGCCGCAACAACGTGAATCAGCGGGCTCTTCCACGTGCTGAGGTTCAGCGGGTATGCCATCGAGAACTTGAACACGTAGTGCAGCAGCGCGGCGTAGATGAGCCAGAACAACGTGACTCGGTAGACGACGGAGATCAATGAGACGTCACGGCCTCCGCCGCGGGCACCCAGGTAGACATGCACGGTGTCGAGCAAGCAGACCGCCAACACAATACCCAGCACGGCCACGCGGGTCCGCGTTGACAAGGAGTGAGCGGACGAGGTGGGCTCGATCGCGCGATCCACAGGTGACCCCCGCGGCATCATAGCCAGACCACACGTCGGGAACAATGCCCCCAGTCGTCCTCCGTGGAGGACCTGAGCAGGGGAGACGCACGCGCGTCACCGAGCCAGCCTGAACGCCGCCATCTCTTCGCCGTTGCGCACGAGCAGCACGTCTCCGACGAGCACGGGATGGTTCCACGTCTTCCCCTCGATCGCCTTGAACTTCGCAATCTCGCGGTGCTGGTCGGGGGAGGCTGCCACGAGTACGAGGTCGCCCTCCTCCGACACGACGAGCAGAAGATCCTGCTGGGGGAGCAGGAGCATCTGGCCGGCCCCGTAACGGCCGCCCTTCCAGACGCGCTCTCCGGTCTCGAGGTTGATGGCCGAGAGGATGGTGCCGTCGAAGCCGTAGGCGTGTCCTTTGTGGACCACGAAGTCATTGAGGTACGGCTTCAGCCCACGCGACGCCCAGCGCTCCTCGACCTTCCACGAGCCGTCGGGGTCGCGCGACACCGCGAGGCGGCGCACGCCCAGACCGCGCAGCGCTTCGCCCGATGGCGCCAGCACACTGCCGTCATCGAGCACCCGTGGCTGGACGATGCCAATCCCGTTTTCGGCGTGATTTGCCCAGAGGATGCGGCCGTCGAGCCCGACGCTGGTGATGCCGCCGCCGTTCATCAGCAGGATCTGTGGAACGCCGGCCAGCGTCGCGGGCTGTGGAGAGCTGTAGCCGCCGCCGCTTGTTTTCTGCGTCCAGCGTGGCGTGCCGCTCGTGAGATCGTAAGCGGCAAGACGTCCCGAAACCGCCGCCACAAGAACATCGCCGACGACCAGCGGCGACGATGCAAACCCCCAGTCCGGCCGCCGAGCCCCCGTGTCGCTTTCCGCATTGCGCGTCCAGATGCGGGCGCCGGTTCTCGCGTCCAGGGCATTCACGATGCCGGTCGCGCCCATGGCATAGACACGGCCGTCGTGTACCGTCGGTGTTCCGCGCGGTCCTGCGCCTCCAGCCGCCTCGTAGAATCGCGCCGCGTCCTGGTGACGCCACACTGGTTCGCCCGTGCTCAGCCTGTAGGCGGAGATCAGCTCGTAGTCGCCGCGCTGCTCCTGTGTGAAAATCAGCTCTCCGGCGACGGCGAACGACGACCATCCTGGCCCGACCCTGCGGCGCCAGATCTGCATGGGCTTCGCCGCGTTCCAGTCGCTGTTGATGCGCACGCCGTCGAGCACGGCGTTGCGCTCCCGGCCACGGAAGCCGCTCCAAAGGATTGGCGCCACGGCGAGATCGCCGGCGGGAACCGGGGGCTTCGCAGTGGCGTCAGCCGCCTCTATTGCAGTTAGCAGTCGCTCCTCCGCAGTCGGAGTCCATCGCCATGCGAGCTGCGGATTCGCCTCCCCCTTGATGCCGTCGGTGCGCGCGAGGACCCACACGCCGCTGCCCAGGAGAATTGCCACCGCCATCGTCGCCCATCGAACCCCCCGCGAGGAGCGCCGGGACAGGATGGCCCCCGCAACCAGGAATGGCGGGACGGTCGCGGGAAGCAGAAACACGAACAACATCCCTCCCCCCGCGCCGCCGATCGACGGATGTGCGACGAGCTGCGTCATGACGGCGGCCAGCGCGATCAGCAAGACCCCGCCGATCCTTTCCAACCACGGAGCGCGGCTGAAGAAGAGCCACCAGAGAAGGATGAGCCCGGCGCCGGCCGCTCCTGCCAGAAGGGCGATCAGGGCATCGCCCGCCACGAACGGCGCGATGACGAAGCGCGCGAACACGACGATGATGGCCCCGGCAACGCCGGGCCAGAGGCGCAGCGGTTTCTCGCTCATCGGCTTACGCTCCGTCTGCTCGCCTGTGCCGGCCGTTTTTCTTCTACTTGCTCCGGCTCAAAGCGCAGAATGTCGCCAGGCTGGCACTCGAGCGCCTCGCAGATTGCGTCGAGCGTCGAGAAGCGAATCGCGCGCGCCTTCCCGGTCTTGAGGATCGACAGATTGGCAAGCGTGATTCCGATCCGATCCGCGAGATCGGTCAGCGTCATCCGTCGGTCGTAAAGCAGGTCGTCGAGCTTGACGGCGATCGCCATCACACCGTCCCCTCGACGTCTTCGCGCATGTGCGTGCCTTCCGCGAACACGCGGGCCAGCAGGAACGTGAGGAGTACGGCGAGCCAGCCGTTGATCGAAAAACCGGCATCGATATCGACCGGATGCGCCGGAGTCGAAATGCCCTTGGCGATCGCTTCGATGACGGGGCTGAGAAGCTGCAGCGCGAGCAGCGACCAGGCGATCGCCTGCAATCGGGACGCGTTCGCGGCGACGAACGGGTCGCCCGCGCGAACCGTCACAACGATCGCGAGCAGCCGTTTGAGGATGGCGTAGTTCAGCGGGATAGTGACGAGACCGAGCACGGCGATGGCGCGCAGGCCCATGACCACCCGATCTGCCTCGAGCGAAGGCGAGAGGTCTAAAGCGCTAATGATCCATTGCTCGTTCGGGATGACGAACAGCAGAGCGAGGATCACGGGGACCATCAGCCAGTTCACTACGATGAGGATCCGCAGCACGAGGTACGTGATCGGCAGCGCCGCTGAGTAAGTTCGCGACATTTTGTGGCCCTCCAAGAACTCCAAATATCGATAAACGATAACTCACATATCGATATTAGGCAAGTCTTGTATTGTTCTTCGATATCTAGCCACCTTCCGCGATCCTCGGCGAGGTGCGCGGGCCCAGAGTGATCGATCTTGGTTGCGGCGCTGAACGATTACGGGCGATGAGGTCGAAGCCGTCTATGGCACTGCGGCGGTGCAGATGCGATTGACGGAACGTGCCGGCAGGTTGCTTCCCTCGGGCAAGTAGCGCGTGCCGAGCTCACCGTAGCCGAAATCAGTGACCACCGTCAGTCCTCGTTGTTTGACAAACGAACGGGCATCGTCGCCCGGCATCCCAAACACAAACGGTTCCCCCACGGCGGCCACTCGGCCGGTGGTTTCTCGAAGAGACGGCGTTGGGGCCCGCAACCCACTCTCGAGGAAGTAGTCAAACACGAGAAGACTGCCCGGTGCGGCGTTCGTGGCGACAAACCGGAGCGTCGCATCGATCGCCGACTCGGGGATGTACATCGTCACACCCTCCCAAATGAAGAGGCTCTTCGCCTTTCGATCGAAGCCGGCGCTATTCAGTACGATCGCCAAGTCCTGTTTTGCGAAGTCGATCGGCACGTACGAAACGTGGCCCGGCAACGAGCCAAGGATCTCGCGCACGCGCTTCTTCTTGTATTCCTGCGTTGCCGGGAGGTCGAGCTCGAAGACGCGTCCGCTACGCAGGGCATCGATTCGGTAAGCACGAGAATCCAGCCCCGCGCCCAGGTTCACGATCTGGCTGATGCCCGTTTTGAGACTGTTCTCGACAACGTCGTCGATGTGACGGGTCCGCACGTGGACCGCACGGGCAAGTGCGCCTCTGTTCCCCAGCATTGCCCACGCGCTTTCGGTGTCCATTGCCAATGCGGCGAGCAGTATGTCGGACCCGGCCTCTTTCAGAAGACGACGCTCCTCGACGCCCAAGAACGGTTCGGCAAGGCGATCCGCATTGCGAATACTCGGATTAGGATGTGTCAAACACCCTTCGCTCCCCTTGGCGAGCTTCGGAGGGCAAGCCAACCGTGCTGTCGCTGAAATGACTCATGCGATTCGCCAGATCTGCGCTAAGGTGACGGCGAACGGGAGGAACTGCGTGGACTGGATCAGAACGCTTCTCGAGACGTCGCCGATGACCACGCTGTTCCTGGTTATTGCGGCCGGTTACCTGGTCGGCGAAGTCAACTTCAAGGGGTTCGCGCTCGGCTCGGGCGCCGTGTTGTTTGTCGGTCTGGCAATCGGCGCCTTTGCGCCGAAGGCAGCGCCGCCCGGAATGCTGGGTACCCTCGGCCTGCTGCTCTTCCTCTACTGCGTGGGCATTCAGTACGGCGGCGAATGGTATCGCGGACTCACGAGCCCATCGGGACTGAGAGCCAACGCCGTGGCACTCTGTGGTCTGGCCGCCTCGGCGGCGGTCACACTGGCGATCCAGCGCATGGGTGTCGCGGGCCTGCCGGAATCGCTCGGGATGTTCGCGGGCGCCACAACGAGTACCCCAGCGCTGCAGGCCGTTCTCGACGCGCTTGGAAACCAGGACGCTGCGGTCGGCTACAGTCTCGCGTATCCGCTTGGCGTCGCCGGACCGATCCTCTGCATGTACGTGTACCTCGCGATCTTCAAACCGAAGATCGCCGCTCCAGCGGACCGGTTGATGAAACCGGTCGAGGTCCGCGTGCGCAACGCGACGCTCATCGGACGGCGCTTCGTCGATCTTCAGCAGAGCCTGCCGAAAGGCGTACTGGCGGTGGCGATCCGGAGCGGCGGGCAGAACCGCGTCCCGGATCCGACGACCATCGATCCAGGCGGACGATGTGGTCCTGCTCGTCGGGAGCGATCCTGCGGCGATTGGACAGGCGCTCGAGTTGGTCGGCGAGGCTGCCGCGTCGATCACAGTGGATCGAACCTCGCTCGACTACATCCGTGTCTTCGCGTCCAGGGGCGGCGTCGTGGGAATGCCCCTCGGCAGCCTGAAACTTCCCGGCGGCTTCGCCTACAGTTACATCCACGTGCGACGGGGTGACGTCGATCTGCTGCCAGACGACGACCTGATGCTGGAATTCGGCGACCGCATCGGCGTACTCTGCCGTCGCGCGGATTTCGATGCCGTGCGCCGCTTCTTCGGCGATTCCATCAAGGGCGTTGCCGACTTCAGCTACATTTCTCTCGGTGTCGGCGCGGCGATGGGCCTCCTCGTCGGATTGATCCCGCTTCCCATTCCCGGAGTCGGCCGGATCACGCTGGGACTCGCCGGGGTCCTGCTGGTTGCGCTCGGGCTGGGCCACATCCGTCGCACCGCCGGCATCGTATGGACGCTGCCGCTCTCGGCGAACATGGTGCTGCGAAACTTCGGGCTCACGGTGTTCCTGGCGCAGGTCGGCATCGCGTCGGGCCCCCAGTTCGCCGCGACGGTGGGGAGGAGCGGGTTCACGCTACTCCTGCTCGGCGCCATCATCATGGTCGTGCTGATCGTGGTGACGATGATCGCGGGACGGCTGTTCGCAATTCCAGCCGACGATCTGTTCGGCATCATCTCCGGTGTGACCGGGAATCCCGCCATCCTGGTGTACGCGAACCGCGCCGTCCCCACGGAGCGGCCCGATGTCGCCTACGCGATGGTGTTTCCAACGGTGACCGTCACGAAGATCCTGTTCGTTCAAATCGCCGCAGCAGTCCTCGGCAGCTGACGGCCGTTGATGACTGCGGCGCGCGTTCAGGGTGGCGCGAAAGCGTTGCCGCCCAGGACAGCCGTGAACAAATACACCTCCGCACCCGTCTCAGGGTGTCAAGCTGGCGCAACCAGCCGATCAGTGCGTTCGTCCTCCGGTCTTCGAACTGCTGCTGGAGCAGAGGTGGGGTTTCACGTCCTGGCGTCGGTCGTGGACAGACCGATCGATGATCGCCACATTCGGAGGATACTCACGCGAATGGCTTCGTTGTTCCGTCGGACAGCCCTCGATCGGGATGAACAGAACCAGCGCCGCGGCCAGTCGCCCGTCGCGCGCGGTCTGGAGGCGCTCCATTCGATCAGCCGCGACCTGGTGCATGCCGCACGGTCGCTCGCAAAAGACAAAGGCTTCACGCTGGTCTGCGTCATCTCGCTCGGTATCGGCATGGGAGCGTTGGTCGCGCTCGCGACCTTCGTTCGCGCGATCACGGCGCCGGCGCGCGGCATCAACACGAACGGGCTGACCGAGCTCCTGGTGCTCCCGCTCGGTCCGCTGCGCGCCAAAGCCGGCGTGTGGGCGCTCGAAGAGTGGTCCTATCCGGACTATCAGGCGCTGCGCGACACCGAAACCGGTATGGCCATCACGGGGTGGGCCGAGGATTCCAGCCAGGTCGGCGAGCCGACTCCGGACGGCGCGGCGCTCCCTCGTGTGGCGACGCTGTACGTGTCGACCAACTACTTCAGCACGCTTGGCGTGTCGCTCGCGCGCGGACCGGGATTCGATCCCGCGATCGACGACACGCCATCGGCCGAGCCGCGCGTCGTGGTGAGCGATGACTTCTGGCGGAGCCGGATGGCATCCGATCCCGAGATCATCGGCAAATCCGTGACGATCGATGGCGTCCCGCACACGGTGGTCGGGATCGCGCCGGACGATTTTCGTGGCCACTTCCACTTCTTTCAAGCGCCGGGTTCCCTGCTGTTCATTCCCCTGGAGCGGCACCCGCGTCTGAGGGCGGATCCGAAGCTTCGAGACGACAGGGCTGTGGACTGGGTGCGGATCCAGGGTCGACTCGCCCCTGGAGTGGATATCACGAGGGCGAATGGGCTCGTCTCGGCGACGGTATCCGGTTTGGCGCGGCGGTATCCCGCATCGAATGAATTCAAGGCGGCGACAGTCGAGCCGTACATCTCGTTGGGTGCCGCCGGTCGTCCGGAGTCGCGACGCGTAACCAGCGTCCTCCTCGGCCTGGCGGGAACGGTGCTCTTGATCGTGTGTCTGAACATCTCTGGCATGATGCTCGTTCGCGGCGCCAACCGTGAGCGCGAGTTGTCCATCCGCGCGGCACTCGGTGCCGGCCGGCGACGTCTCATGCGGCATTTGTTCTTCGAAGCGATATTGCTGGCGTTTGCAGCAGGCGGGCTCAGCGCGTTCGTGCTGTTTGGTATTCCGGCCATGATTGGCTGGTACATGGGCGCGCCGGTTCCTCAGGAGGTCGATCTGGACGCGGCTGGCATCGCGATCTCGTCTGGACTGTGCCTGCTCGTGAGCGTGCTCTTCGGGTTGCTGCCAGCCATTCGCTTCAGCCGTCCCAATCTGATTCACGCGCTGAAGGAGGATGCCGGCGGTGGGGGACGCCAGACGATTCGCGTGCATCGCGTGGCGGCGATTGTTCAAATCGGCATCGCCGTGCCGTTTCTCGTCGTCAGCGGCGTGATGCTCGACCGCGTGCGGACGGCCGAGTTGGGCTTTCAAACCGATGGACTGGCAGCCGCGCGTTTGCCGGCGCGAGTCGGACCGGAGCGAGAGGCCCGCTTTTCCATCCGGAAAGTTCGCGACAATCTCCGGCAGGCAAGCGGCGTTCGCTCTGTCGCTGTGGCCGAGGGCATGCCGGTTGACTTCGACTACAGAATCTTTCGTGTCGCCCGCGCGAATGCAGGGGAGTTTGTCTCGGCGCAGGTCACGCGCGTCGGCGAAAATTTCCTGGAGACAATCGGCGCGCCGCTGCTTCGAGGTCGGACGATCACGGCCGAGGACGGCATCATGGCGGCGCCTGTCGCGGTGATTTCCGAACCGCTCGCCAGGCAACTGTTTCCAGCCACGGAGGCGATTGGACAGCGCGTGACGGTCACGCTGGAAGAGAGCCGCGAGCAGGAGTTCACGATCGTGGGCGTGAGTGCGGACTTCGCCACGTCACAACTGACCACCGAGCGGCCGCAGATTCTGCTGCCGCTGCCGGAGGCACTCACGCCGACGGTGTTTCTCATCGCCAGGGGCGCACCGGGCGACGAACCGAAGTTACAGGCCGCCCTGGAGACTGCGCTCCGCGAGCTGGGCGTTGAGGCGTTGCCCGGTGTGGCGTTCCCAGGCATCGTGACCGGACAAGACCTCGTCGACAAGAGCATGGCCGATTTGATTTCGGAGTCCACCGCCGTGGGAGTGGTCGGCGGTGTTGTGCTGCTCCTGGCCGCGCTCGGCATCGTCGGCGTCGTGGGGTTCATGGTGGCGACGCGAACACGCGAATTGGCCGTTCGGATGGCGCTCGGGGCCTCGCGTCTACGCGTGTTCGGCCTGATGCTGTCGGACGTGGTGAAGCTGGTGATCCCTGGCGTCGCTGGCGGCCTCCTCCTTGCGGCGGTTCTTATTCGCACAATGGAAGACGTGATGGGCACTCCGCTCACCGTCGGGCCGACGCCGCTCGGCGTCATGGAGCCGCTGATCTATGCGGGCGCTTCCGCGATCGCCTTTTCAGTCGCAATTCTGGCCGGCCTTCCGGCCGCCCGCCGCGCGACCTCTGTCCAGCCGATGGTGGCGATGCGGTCCGAGTAGGCGCCGGACCGTCTGTTGACGCGGGCGGGAGAGCCAATTACGATGCACTTGCGCAACACGAGGGCCTGACCACGCGGTGCCGTGGCCGGGCGCATCCACGCATCGCATCTCACTCCGTAGGGCGCATCGGCTCCCGCCGAAAGGGCACGGCCCACCTACAGCAACCGCGTAGGGAGGGTGTGTCCATGTCCCGTCTCGAGATCTACAAGAAGCAGGCGAAACAGCTCGTTCGCTGGCATCGCGAGGGCAATTATTCAATCGGGGGGCGCATTCGTGGTCTCGCGCGCTACAAGGCGCTGACCGACCGCGAGGC
Organism: uncultured Acidobacteriota bacterium; assembly: GCA_963784195.1. Lineage (GTDB taxonomy): Bacteria > Acidobacteriota > Vicinamibacteria > Vicinamibacterales > 2-12-FULL-66-21 > CAVQAH01. The sequence continues at coordinate 48,718 of CAWARA010000024.1, forward strand.
GCTTGCGCTCGAGTTCCCGCTCCGCGAGGCGCAGGAGATCATTGCGCTGGAGGCGGGCTACGCGAGCTGGTCGGCATTGAAGGTCGCCGTGACCAACGAGCCCACGGCGGCCAAACCCCTGTCGCCGACGCCTCGACTCACGCGCGCCGTGCCGGTGATCTTCGTCGTCAACGTGCAGGCGTCCGCCGAGTTCTTCAGGGATACCCTGGGTTTCTCGATCGACTTCCTGCACGGCCACCCGGCGTTCTACGGCTCCGTGTCGCGCGACGGTGCCTGTGTCCATCTCAAATTCGTGCACGAGCCCGTGCTCGCGGTCGGCGCGCAGGACCGGGATGGATTCATCACCGCCTTCATCGAGGTCGAGAACGTGAAAGCGCTCTACTCCGAGTACGTAACGGCCGGCGCGACGTTCGACCAGAAGCTCAAAAAGCAGGCGTGGGGCGGACGCGACTTCATCGTCCGCGACCCTGACGGCAATGGCATCTGCTTTGTCGGGCGAGCCGTCTGAGAAGATCGATCCATCGCGCACATCACCGCGGCTCGACGTGGGAAACTAAGCCGGTTTCGACGTCGGACCGACCTCGCCTCAGCCCTGCTTGCGAATCAGCTTGCCGAGAACGATGCGGTCGGGGGCGAGGAGTGCCTCCACGCGCGCGTGATCGACGTCGGCGACGATGATCTGGCCAACTTCGGTATTGACGGTTACGAAGATACCGTGGGCTTTCATCTTGGCTGTCTGGTACTGATTGTCTTCGGTCGGACTGACGTAGTGGACCGATTCGGCCCTGTAGCGATGGACCAGCCATAGATGGACGAGCGTCATCAGTCGCTTCTGGCGCAGCGCTTCGGCGAACGTATTCTGGTCGCGCACCGAGAGGATGCTCCGGCCGCGGCGGTCCTGGATGGGTGAGAAGACGACGTTCGCGAGCCGCTCGTCGCCATCGGCCTGGATCGCCAGTTCGAGCAACTCCGACCCGGCGCGTTGCGGCCGCAGCGTCACGCGCAGTTTCTCCGGGCGCTCGTAATGGGCGCTCCAGACCGCCAGCCATTCCTCGAGCAGTTTCTTCGGCACTTCCGTCTGGACCAGGTGCTGATGCTGCGTCGAGCCCTTGCCCATCGCCTTGGTCGTCGCGGTGCGGCCCGATGAGGCGGCGAGCGCGGCGTCGGCCCGCGGCCCCCCGACCAGCGTCTGAGGCGTCCGGTACGGCGATTCGACGAGCCGGATCTTGCGCTGCAAGCGGGCGAGCGCCAGCATGCCGTCCTGTTTCAACGCGGCGGCGAACTCCTCGGCCGCGATACCGTCGATCTGGTGCCCGCCGTACGTAATGAAGTTGAAGACGAACCCCATCGCGCCGAGCTCCTCAGGGAACCGCCGCATCTCATCGTCGCTCATGCCTGTCGAGTCCCAGTTGAACGACGGTGAGAGGTTGTAGGCCAGCATCATGTCGGGGAAGTCCGCGTGGATGGCGTCGGCGAATTGCCTGGCGTCGTCAAGATCCGCTGACTTGGTTTCCATCCAGAGGATGTCGGCGAACGGCGCCGCGGCCAGCGACTTGGCGATCGCGTACGGAATACCGCCGCGCACTTCGTAATAGCCTTCTGGTGTCTTGGCGTGCTCGCAGTCCCAGACGATCTGCACGCCGAGCGCGCGTGCCTTCTCGCGCGCGGAGTAGAACGACGCGCGGCCGGCGAAGCGCCGCCACTCGTCGGGCGACAGGTCGAGCGTCTCTCCCTCATTTGACCTGGAGGCGAGCACCTCCGCAACCGCCTCCCCGTAGGTCTCGAGACCGGCCTCCGCCTCCCAGCGCTCGACCAGCCGCGACTCCACGTCGTCGAAGACGGCCTCGATCCGGTTGTCGTCTCCGTCGTCTCCGTCCTTCAGTGTCGCCAGCCCCTCAGCGACGAGCGACGCGAGCCCAGTGCGCTCGAGCCACGCGTCAGCGGCGGCGTACTCCTCATCCGAGAGCGCGTAGAGCAGGTGACCGTTGAGCTCCTCGACCCCCGCGTCGTGGAAGCGGCGCATCATTGCGAGGAAGCAGCCTTGTACGCCGGTACTCGAAGATTGGTCGCGCCGAGGATGAACGGTTGATCGCGCTCGTCGCCCCGGCCGTCGAGCAGGTTGGCGCCTTCGGCGTCGGTGCGTGCGACGATGATGCCGGCGACGCCCATGACGTCGAGCTGCAGGCGCGCGGCGTTCAAGCGCTTGATCTGCTCGTCGGACGAAACCAGCACCTTACCCCCCTGGTGGCCGCACTTTTTCGTGCCCGGGCGCTGGTCTTCGATGTGATACCCAGGCACGCCGGCCTCGACGAAGCGGCGAACCAGGTTGCGTACGTGCGGATCGCCACCGTGGCCGGTGTCGGCGTCCGCGATGATCCACGGCCGGTAGTCGTGTACCGGCGCCGCCTGCCGCTGAGCCCCGGTCATCCGCGAGCGCTGGTACTGCTGGTTGCGATCGGCAGTCAGCAACGCGCGCACGATCACCGCCGCCTCGTCGGGCACCTGCGACAGCGGATAGCTCGCGAGATCGGGCCCCGGGTCCTCGCTGGTCGAGCCCTTTGCCGACGTCGCCCAGCCGCCGACATAGATCCCCTCGATCCCGAGCCGCTTCATCGCCACGGCCTGGCCGGGCGAGTAGGGGCCGAAGGTCGTGATGCTCCTGCGCTCAGCGAAGAGCTCGCGCAGCCGGTCGTAGAACGCAGCGGCGGCTTCACGGGCAACCGTGTAGTCCGTGGCGATCGTGCCGCGTTGCGCGACGACGCCGCGCGCGCCGTAGAGACGCGTGATCCGTTCGAATCGCGGGCTGTCGAACCGCCTGAAGACGCGGCCTACATCAACGCATGATCAACGCCCGACTGGTTCGCCACCTACGGCTCCCGCCTGACGCAGGGCCGCGACTTCGACGCGCGTGACCGGGCCGGCGCGCCGCGTGTGGCCATCGTCAACGAGACGTTCGTCCGCCGGCTATTGCCCGGCGGCCCGCCGATCGGCCGTCGATTCCGCAGCGCGTTTCCTGGCCCCGATGGACCGCTGCCCTGGATGGAGGTGGTGGGCGTCGCTGCCGACTCGACGTATCGCCGTCTTCGCGACGAGCTGCCGCCGACCTTCTACGTGCCCGTGGCGCAGTGGGCTGACGAGCCGACGCGTCAGATGCCGGCGACCATGCGATTGAGCGTGCGCGCTGCGTCCGGCGCACCCGCGCTGCTTGCGCGCGGCGTCACCGAAGCGGTTGCCCGCGTCGAGCCCTCGCTCGGCGTGACGCTCACTCCGCTGGCGCGGCAGATTGACGATTCGCTGACGCGTGAGCGGCTGCTCGCGATGCTGTCCGGGTTCTTCGGCGTGCTGGCGCTCGTGCTCGCCGGCCTCGGCCTCTTTGGCCTCATGTCCTATGCGGTTGCTCAGCGCCGTCAGGAGATCGGCATCCGCATGGCGCTCGGCGCCGCGGCGCAGGACGTGGTGCGCATGGTGCTCGCGCGCGTTGTGATTCTCGTCGGAATGGGGATTGCGGCGGGTGTGGTGCTGACGGTGTGGGCCTCACGCTACGTGGAGGCGCTGCTCTACGGCGTCCCCCGCAACGACCCCGCAACGCTGATCGCCGCGGGCGTCGTCCTCGTCACCGTCGGCGTCGCCGCCGGCTGGATTCCCGCTCGCCGTGCGTCACGCATCGATCCGGTCCGCGTGCTCCAGGCGGAATAGATCGGTGACGGGCCGAACGAGGCGCAACGGACGCGGTCGTCGTCGCGCCAGGCGGTCGCCAGGGGAACGGGCGGCCTGCTCGGCGCAGGCCGCCAGCTTGATTATTCCACCTGTGCCGGCTTGCAGATTTCGCCTTTGACGGTGGTCACGATTGTCTGGTTGCGGTTGAAGCCGCTCACGAACAGATATCCCGTGGCACCTGCGAATTCGCCCGTTCCCGACACAACCGTTTGATACGCGTTCACGACGCCGCTGCTGTCCGGGCTGATGGCCGGAGGCTCCGTGAGGCCCATCTCCTTCATGGTGAGCGTGCCCTGCGGCGTGATGTACTCGAACGATCCGACGTAGCTCCGGAAGGTCGGCGCGGTGGACGGGAAGAACGCGCTCACGTCGCCCTTGAAGTACGTCGTGCCCCGGAGTCCATGATTGCCATCCACTTCGCCCAGGAAGCAGAACGAGTGCTCAGGCTTGCAGCCCTCCGTGGATCGGACCTCGACGAGGTCCGCGTGTACCGCCTTGCATTGGGGTTCGGGCGCCTCCCGCGCGGCGGCCGCTACCGCGAGCGACCCGACCACGACCGTCATCGCCATGTAGAAATTCACCTGACGCATCTTGTCTCCTCCTCCAGTGCCGGCGGCATCCACCGCTGGCTATGGACAGAAGAACACGTAGGGGCAGACCCCGGGATGATCGCGACCTGATTTCTTTCTGACTTGGGCGGCTGAGTCTTCCCAGTAGGTTCGCAGGCGTCCGCGATCGATACAATTGTTCCAGTCATGCAGGAGCACGATCAGTCGCGGACGCTGGTCTTTCATCCGAGCGCGCGATCGGTCGTCTACTTCGGCCCGTTCCGCCTCGACCTTTCTGACGGGCTGCTCTCCCGCGGCGGAGAAGAAGTCCGGCTGCCGCCACGCGCCCTGACAATCCTGCGGCATCTCGTCGAGCGCGCCGGCCGCATCGTCTCGAAGCAGTCGTTGATGGACGTCGCGTGGAAAGACGCTCACGTGAGCGAGACCTCGCTCACCGAGGCTGTCGGGCTCATCCGCCAGGCGCTCGGCGATGATCCACAGAAGCCCGAGTTCATCCAGACCGTGCATCGCCGCGGCTACCGTTTCATCGCGCCGATCGCGACCGATGTGCCGTCCTCGACGCCTCAAGACAGATCGCAAACGCCCGAAGGATTCAGCCGCGCGAACGACGTTGCGGCGGCGCAGACGTCGTCGTCCACCTGGAGGCGCGGGGCGACGATCGCCGGCCTCGTCTGCGCGGTGGTGCTCCTCACCCTCGGTGGCGTGTGGGCCTGGATGGCCCGCCGGCCTTCCGCCCCCGAGCGTTCGGTTCGCGTCAACATCGCCTTTCCTTCAGAACAGGCGCCGGTTCCCAACCTCAACGCCCACCCGGTGGTCACGCTCTCACCTGACGGAGAGCGCTTCGTCTACGTGGGAGGCGCGCCGGCCAACGTCCGATTGTTTCTGCGCGAGATGAACCGGTTCGACGCGGTGCCGCTTCCCGGCACGGAAGGCGCGCACGGTCCGTTCTTTTCGCCCGACGGAGACTGGGTCGCCTTCTTCGCTCAGGGCAGTCTCAAGAAGGTGCGGGTCACAGGAGGCGATCGTCCCGAGCCACAGGTGCTTTGCGCGACGGAGACAGGCGTCGGGGGCGCATGGGTGTCTGCGAACGAGATCGTCTTTGCCCCAAATTGGAGAGGTCCGCTGATGCGCGTCGCCGCGTCGGGCGGGCGGCCCGCAGTTGCCGTCACGCTCCCCGAGGGCACGACCTATCGATGGCCCGACCGGCTCGACGATCAGACCATCCTTGCCACCAGGTGGCGGTCGTCTGCCGACGATGCGGCGGTGGTGGCGATCTCGCTGACGTCCGGCGCGGAGCGCGTGATAGCGGAGAAGGCGACGTTCGGCCGCTTCGCGTCCGGCGGCTACGTGCTGTTCCTGCGCGACGGCGATCTGTACGCGGTTCGGGTGAATCCATCCGAGCATCAGCCCGCAGGGCACGCCAGTCCGCGTACTTCCCTCCGTGATGATGGGAACGACCGGCGCGGCGCAGTTCGCGATCTCGCCACGTGGATCGCTTCTCTATATCGACGATATTCCGGAGCGCTCGCAGCGAACCGTTGCGCGCGTGGACGGCCAGGGCCGCGCGACCGACCTTCCCATTCCGCCCCGGGCATTCAACTATCTCGCTGCGTGTGGCGACCGCCTGGCAGCCACGGTCTTCACTCGCGGCCAGACCGATCTGTGGACCGGACACCTCGACCGCGCCGCGATGACGCAGATCACGCGCGAGGGATCCGCTTTCGAACCCGTCTGGTCGCCCGACTGCCGGACGATCGCATTCTCCTGGAACCGCACAGGGGTCGCGAACATCTACACGGTTGCGATCGAGTCAGGGGAGGCCCCGAGGGTGCTCTTCGAGAGCCCGTTCTCCAGTGCTCCAGGTTCGTGGTCGGCCGACGGGCGGTGGCTGGCTTACATCGAACGGCATCCGGAGACCTCCGGCGACATCTGGCTCTGGGACCGGGTGACGGGTCACCGGCGGCCGGTCATCGCGACGCCGGGACTGGAACTGCTGCCCTCGCTCTCGCCTGACGGGAAGCATGTGGCGTACGAGACCAGCGTCTCCGGCATGTTCGAGGTCGAGGTGGCCAGTATCCAGACCGGCGCGCGCTCGCAGGTGTCGGTTGGCGGCGGCACCTGGCCGTCGTGGTCCGCCGACGGGCGCCAGCTGTTCTTTCTCCACGATTCCAGCCTCATGCGCGCCGCGCTCGAGTGGCCAGATGGCCAGGCCGTCGCAACCGATCCAGTCGCGCTCTTTACGCACCCCGACATCATCCTGTTCAAGCGGACCGGCGACCAGTTCGTGTGGCTCAGGCGGACAGCCGGCGCGGTTCCGCTGACGCGCATGAACCTGGTGCTCAACTGGTTTTCGGAGCTCGACCGGACCGTGCGCTGAGCGGCTCGGGGCTCGGGGCTCGGGGACTCGGGACTCGGGACTCGGGGGCTCGGGACTCGGACTCATCCCAATCGATGTCTGGTCAGTCAGCCGAGCCCCGAGCACCGAGTCCCGAGCCCCCGACTGAATCCTTTGCCAAACTTGAGGGCTTCCGCTGGAAACCCTGAGGACTTCCGCCTTTCTGTTCTGCATCCTGAGCATGGCCGCGGCCGAGGATCTGCCATGGTGGCCAGGAGGTACTCAGGATGGCTCTCTACCGCTTCGGTGTTTTCGAGTTCGATTGTGCGACGGGGGAGCTCTGCGGATCAGGGCGGCGTGTGCGGCTGCGCCCACAACCCGCACGGGCGCTCGCGCACCTCTTGGTGCGCCACGGCGAGTTCGTGAGCCGTGCAGAGCTTCAACGCGCCATCTGGCCCGACGGCACCTTCGTCCACTTCGACTACGGGCTGAACTCCTGCATGAAGCAGATCAGGGCCGCCCTTGCCGACAACCCCTCAGCCCCCACCTATATCGAGACGCTCGTGAGGCGCGGCTTCCGCTTCATCGCCCCCGTCAGCGTGGCGGACGTGTCGTTTTCATCTGAACCCGAACTCTCCGTCGTCGCCCGGCCCGGGGCCGTCGTCGAGCACCGAAGAAAAAGAGGAGTCGTTGTGAGCACGTAACACCTGAGCCTCTACGTCGTCATTCCGGGCGCGTGTGGCCGCGGGGAGGGTGGGAGATGCAATTCGGAGCTGACGGAGGTTAAGGAGACGGAGGTTACGGAGGGAACGGAACGAGCGTCAAAAACGGAGACACGGAGACGCGGAGCGGCGCGGAGTTCACGCTCAACTCGGCGTTCCGAGCCGATGACGGCCCGGCCATCGGCCGGGCCGAGCGATCAACCGACGCCCCGCGGGCGCAAGCTCGCCCAACGTCACACGCAGCTTGTGCCCACGGGGCGTCGGTCGATCGCCCGCCGCGTAGCGGCGGCATCGGCTGCACCGCTGGTGGCGCGTCTCGGCTCCGTTTGCCTCCGTTGCTCTGTGTCTCCGTTTTTGAAGCTCGTTCCGTGCACTCGGTCCTCTCCGTCTCCTCGACCTTCGTCTTCGGGCCGGACAACAGGAACAGCCAGACAAGACGAACAGCCAGACAAGAGGAACATTGACACGCGCGAATGCCGGGGACTAGTGTGATGTTGTGCGCTGAAAGGGCGCCCGCGGGTTCGCGCGAAGGGCCAAGCCCACCGTCATAGCTGCTCGACCAACGGCCACTACACCGCCGTGCTGCCTGTCTGCGAACCACAGGGCTGAAGCATGGAGGTTGTATGCCGTCACGCGAGCTCCCCGCACGTCCGAACCTCGAACAACTGAAGAAGCAAGCGAAGTCCCTGCTCGACGCAGCGAGGGCGCGCGACCCGAACGCGCTCCGTCGATTCGCCGTTCTGCCCTCGCTCTCCGGCAAGTCCATCGACGAGGTTGGTGCCTCGGATCTGGCGCTGCACGATGCCCAGTCGGCGGTGGCACGCGAGTACGGATTCGCGTCCTGGAACGCCCTGCGCGAAGAAGTCGAATCGCGCACGCTGTCGTTCGACGCGGCGGTCGACGAGTTCATCCGCTGCGCCACCGGCGGCGCGACCGGTCGCGCGGAGCAGCTTCTCGCGCTCCATCCCCGTCTGGCATCAGCGACGCTGCAGACGGCTCTCGTCCTCGGCGACGCTGTGGCGGTGGAGGATCGGCTCAGGAACCATCCTGAGCTCGCGCTGCAGCCAGGCGGGCCGCAGAACTGGGAGCCGCTGCTCTACGTGTGCCACACGTCCATGCACAAGGGTGTCCCGGCCCGTCTCGAGGGACTCGTCGACATCGCCCGCCGTCTCTGCGCGCTCGGCGCGAATCCCAACGCCGAGTACCACTGGAACTGGCACCCCGAGCTTCCTCGAACGGCATTGTGGGGTGCGGTCTGCGCCATCGGACACCTGCCGCTTGCGGAGATGTTGCTCGAGGCAGGAGCCAACCCGACGGATGGTGTAACGACGCACATTGCCGGCGCCCGCGGCGATCTCGATGCACTCGAATTGCTGCTTCGCTATGGCCTGAACGTGAACGGCATTCCAGGCGGCGTGCCGCCGCTCGTGTACATGATGCTGTGGACCGACAATCCGGCAGGTCCACGGTGGCTGCTCGAACATGGTGCGGACGCCAACCTCGCATGGGGTGACGCGAGCGAGGCGCCGCTTCACGTGGCCGCCCGGCGCTGGGACGTGCCGATGGTCGAGCGTCTGGTCGAGCACGGCGCCGATGTGTCCCGCCGCCGCGGGGACGGTGCCACGCCGTACAAACTTGCGCAGCTCCATGGCAACCCGGAGATCGCCGCGTGGCTGCTCGAGCACGGCGCGACCGACGAGCTGTCGACGCTCGAACGCTTCATCGCTGCCTGCGCGCGCGCGGATCGCCCCGCGGCCGACGCGATCCTGGCAGCCCATCCCGCGCTGCGATCCGAGCTTCGGCCCGAGCACCACCTCATGCTGCATCATCCGGCTGACAGCGGCAATGCCGCGGTCCTCGAGACGATGCTCGCGTGCGGGTTCGATCCGCAAGCGAAGGACAAGGAGCACGTCACCCCGCTGCACCGCGCGGCAATGGGTGGCCATGTCGATGCGGTGCGCGTGTTACTGGAATACGGCGCCGACGTGAACGCGCTCGACGGCATGTTCTCGGCGCCGCCATTGGTCTGGGCGGTCGAAGGGCGCAGCAGTTCGCAGCATTCGCGGGCCGATCATGTTGGCGTCGCGCGGCTGCTTATCGCAGCCGGGTCACCGCTTGACTGGACCCCTCCGGAGGGTTCGCCGGGACCGGAGCGCACACTGGAGGGGTTGATCGAGCTTCGACGGGCCGCGGCGAAGAGCGATTCGTCGATTACACGTTGAAGCCGGGATGCGTGGCGAATGCGTTGTTGAGAACCTTGTTCGCGATTTGCCGGCCGAGTGTCTTCAAAGCCGACGTCGGGTCGCATGTTACAAAATCAGGCGGTTCGCGGTAGGGTGTATTCGGGACACGAGTGGAGGGAGCGAACATGCGTGACCGTTTGACGCTGCAACCTCTCTGGCAGGACATTCGCCATTCGGGACGCACGCTCCGCAGCTCCCCGGTATTCTCCCTCACCGTCCTGCTCACGGTTGCGCTCTCAATCGGTCCGGTCACCGCAATCCTCAGCATCGGTAACTGGTTGCTGTGGAGGCCGCACCCGGGCGTCGCGGACGCGCGTTCGCTGGCCGTGGTGTGGTTTGGGCAATGGCGTCAGAATGGCCGGAGTGTGGGCTTCAGCCCGTCGGGAGTGTCGTACGACAACCTTGCGGAGATTCGATCGCGCGCGCGCACCATCACCGGCATCGCGGGCGTTCAAGAAAGCAGTTCGAGTCTCTCGGTGGCTGGCGGGTTGCCCCGGGAAGCCGGCACCGCCGTGGTCACGTCAGATTTCTTCGATGTCCTCGGCGTGCGGCTCGACGCCGGCAGAAGCTTCACACCGGACGAAGATCGCGGCCCGTTCGGCTCGCCGGTCGTCGTGATCAGCCACGGGCTTGCGTATTCAGCATTCGGATCACCGCAAGGCGCCCTCGGCAAATCCGTCACGCTCAACAGCCGGCCGTTCACGGTCATCGGCGTGGCTCCGCCGTCGTTCGGCGGCATTTCGAACACCGGGGGCATCGACGCGTGGCTGACCGGCGCGACGTGGGCACATCTGAACCATGTCAAGGAATCGCGAGACAACCTCTTTTACGGGTTCGTCGTCAGGGTGGCACAGGAGAGAACCGTCGCCGAGGTCGAGAGCGAATTGACAGGGCTGGCGAGGCCGCTCGCAGATGCTGGCCCGGCTGAGAGCAACAGATCTCCCGGCGTAGCGGCGCGGGTATTTCCGGGCCTGGGTCTGCCGCCGCTGACACGAGCACGCACGGCTGCCGTGGTCAGCACCATGATGGCCGTCGGTGCGGTGCTCCTGCTCCTTGGCTGTGCCAACGTCGCGAACTTGCTGATGTTCCGCGCGGCCCGGCGTGAGCAGGAGATCGCGATCCGTCAGGCACTCGGTGCGTCCCGAGCACGGTTGATGCGACTGCAGATCATGGAGAGTTGCCTCCTTTCCGTCGCGGGAGCGACGCTCGGCCTCGTGCTGGCCGTGTACCTCAAACAGCTGATCGAGCAGCTCCTCTTTCCGCGGCCGCCCGGCATGAGCTTCACCGTGCCGATGGATGTGCGCGTGCTCGGCCTCACCGTGGCTGTCGCCGTCGCGACCGGGACACTGGCGGCGCTCGCGCCAGGATGGCTGGTGACACGGACTCGCGGGCTATCGGCCCTCGGCCGCGCAACGGTCACGTGGACTCGCGCGCCGAGGCTGCGAGGCAGTCTGGGGGTTCTGCAGCTTGCGCTCTCGCTCACTCTGCTGGTCAGCGCACTGCTGCTCGTGTCGACGCTGCGGAACCTGCGTGCCGTCGACCTCGGCCTCGATCCGGACGATGTGAACGTCGTTGGATTCAGCTTGGACCAGCATGGGTACGACAGCCGTCGGGCCCTGGCCTATCACAGGGAAGTGCTGCCCGCCCTCCAGGCGATCGGCGAGTTCGAGACAGTCAGCCTGGCGACACGCGCACCATTCGAAGGTGCGCGATCGAGTGTTGGCGTGATTCCACCAGGAGGCGATCGCGACACGCCCTTGAGCGTCGCGGCGAACGGCGTCAGCGACAGCTACTTCCGATTGCTGTCAATTCCGATCGTGCGCGGGCGGTCGTTCACTCTCGACGAAGCGCTGGCGGACGGCGGGCATGGGCCGGTGATCGTGAACGAACGGCTGGCGCAGCAGTTGTTCCGCACGATAGACGTCATAGGGCGGACAGTGCGGCTCGCTCAGGTCGCAGGAAATCCCGAACGGGAGCTGACGATCGTTGGCATTGCGAAGGACTCTCGCTGGCGGTCCATTGCCGGCGAGCCGGATCCCTTCTTGTACTTGCCGTTCGCGCAGTTCCGCTCGGCAGGCACGAGCGGCGTCTACATGATCAAGTCGTCGCTTCCGGTTCACCGGGTGGGGGAAACCGCGAATGCCATAGCCGCACGCACGGCAAGCGCCATACCGCTCTCGGCGCCGCGACTGCTGACGGCTGGCATCGACCGCGAGTTGAGCCAGCAGCGGGTGTTCGCATGGATGCTCAGCCTGTTGGCTGCGCTTGGATTCGCGCTCGCCGCTCTCGGCCTTTACGGTCTGATCGCGCAGGCCACGATCGAGCGCCGGCGAGAGTTCGGCATTCGGCTGGCGCTCGGGGCGGCAGGAGGGGACATCGTGCGACTCGTCACGCGGTACGCCGTGACGGTCTCCACACTTGGCGTGCTGCTCGGTCTGGGCTTGTCGGTACTTCGGTACGCGAGCCCTGCGGAGCATGTTGTTTGGCGTATCGCCACTCGATCCGCAAGCGTATGTCGCGGCGATTGCCACGCTGTTGCTCGTCGTAGCGCTGGCGTGCATTGGACCTGCCCTGCGGGTGGTTCGCGTGCAGGCTGTCGAGGTGCTGAGGGCCGAGTAGGTGTGTCATCACGTGTCCCAAAGATGCTGGGGGAAAGTCTTCATGGCGGTTGGAATCACAACAGCGCGCGTAGTGGCTCACATATTGGTTGTGTCCGTGACGGTCACGGGTCTCCTCGCGCAGACGGTCGTGAAGCTGCCGAAGAACCGATACACGCCGCAGCAGGACGTCGAGCTCGGTCGCGAAGCCGCGGCCGAGATTCGCCAGCAATATCCGATCATCACCAACGAACGAATCGCCCGCTATCTGACGTCGCTCGGCGATCGCCTTGTGGCCGCGGCCCCGGCCGAGCTCAAAGAACCTGTCTACGAATACTCATTCACGCCGGTCAATCTGAAAGAGATCAACGCGTTTGCGCTTCCGGGCGGACCGATGTTCGTGCACCGTGGCATGTTCGACGCTGCGGCGAGCGAGGGTGAGGTCGTGGGGGTGATGGCGCACGAGCTCTCCCACGTCCTGCTTCGGCACGGCACCGCCAACGCGTCCAAGGCGCAGAATCCCTGGCTGCAGCTCGGGCAGCTCGCTGGTGCGGTGGGTGGCGCGGTTGTCGGCGGCGCGGCCGGATCGGCGATCGCGCAAGGCAGCCAGTTCGGATTGGGCACGTTGCTTCTGAAGGTACAGCCGCGACTTCGAGAAGCAGGCCGACCTCCTCGGCGCGCAGATCATGGCGCGCGCCGGGTACGACCCGCGCGCGCTGGGCCGAATGTTCGAGACGATCGAGCGCGAATCGAAGAGCGGAGGGAGCGGGCCCCAGTGGATGAGCAGCCATCCGAATCCTGGGAACCGCACGCAGTACATCAACAACGAAGCCTCGTTGCTGACCGTCGCGGACGCCGCCGACGAGCGTGAGTTCGAGCCAATCAAGTCGACGTTCGCCTCGTTGCCCCCGGCAAAGTCCATGGGCGATCTGGCAAAAGCGAAGAGCGGCGATGGCGGTGAGGTGCCATCGACCGGCACTCCCGGGCAACCGGTGCCGCGCCCATCAGCGCAGTACCGAAACCTCAGTGGTGGCGGCGTCTTTCAAGCCGCGGTTCCGTCGAACTGGATCAGCCTCACGTCGAGGAGTGCGATCAAGGTCGTCCCGGAAAACGGGTACGGTCAGTTGAACGGACAGACCGTGTTCAGCCACGGCATCGAGTTCGGCGTCTCCCGCGCGGGATCGCGCGACTTGCGCGAAGCGACGAACGCCTGGCTGCAGGCCGTGGTGCAGAGCAATCCCCAGCTCCGTCTCGCAGGATCGCAGCAGGCCGTCCGAATCTCACAACGCTCGGGAATCGCCACGCCGCTCGTCAACCCGTCTCCGCTCGGCGGCCAGGAACGCATCGATCTCTACACGACATTCCTGGTCGATGGGAGCCTGTTCTACTACCTGACCATCGTGCCGGAAGGCGAAGTGCAGGCGTTTCAGGAGACATTCGAGCGCATCGGGCAGTCGATTCGGCTGACGGAAGCGCGCTGAACCTGTCGATCGTCTCGGCGATCGCACCTGGCGATAGCCGTGGTTCGTGGTTCGTAGCTCGTCGCTCGTAAGGCCTTGAGTCTCGGCCGGGCTCTTCGAGCAACGAGCGACGAGCAACGAACCACGAGATGCGGTTACCCTTCGATCGGAAAACCCGCCAACTCGCGCCAGTCCTTCGGATCGTCGCTGTCCGCTCTGATCAGGTAAACGGCCGCTGCTTCGAACGACAGGCGCAGATCGGGCAGCTGCGCGATGATCTCGAGCTTCTTTGCATCCGCCAACGTGCCATACACCAGGCTCAGGTGAGGCATGTAGTTGCCCGGCGCTTGATCGAAAGCCTGTCTGGCGGCTGAATTCGCGGCCATGACCGGTGATGTTTCCTTCACGCGCATGAACACACATTGAAAGTGCTCGTGCCCGTACGCGGGCTCAGTGAGCTCGATTGTGAAAGGGCGAAGCTGCTGTGCCAGCGCTTCGCTTCGCCGCAGGATTTCCTGTTCCGTTCCCGCGAGATTCCCGACCAGCGTGACGTGAGGGGCGAAAGGCGTGTCACCACGCTCGCGAGCGAGTCGGTCGACGACTTCGGCCAGGCGGTCGAAGGTCCGCCCGGCAGGCTTGAACCAGAGGGAATGAATGACGCCGCTCATGCCGGCCCGTTGTGTCTCTCGAGTCTCGTCTTCAGTGCCCGGATCAGGTTCTCCGGCGTTCCGATGTCGATGAATCTCTCGTTGGGAAACCTCACGCCGTGAACCCGCAGGCCACTCTCGATCGCTGCGCGGATGACCGCGCCCACCGGCAGATCCCCTTGTGGATCGATGCCGCGAAATGCGAGCGCGTCCCGCGCATGAGTCGCGCGTGCTCGCTCGACGTGGTCGTGCATGAAGCGGCTGAACCCGGGCGACCACACGGCGCAGATCCACGTGAAGCGCAGATCGGAGGACGGTGGCTTCAGATCGATCGAACGAATCCTCCCGTCGTCGTCGATGCCGAGCATGTCCAGCTGCGTGACGTCATCGCCGGGAAAGCAACCGAGCACGATGTCCGCATCCGTGCGCCGCATGTGCTCGAGCAAACGATCGAACACGTCGTCGGGGCCGAACAGGATGTCGGGAAAACCGAAAGCCACGGTCTGATTGGCGACGAAGGGGTACGCCCTGTCGAGCGTATCGGGGGGGCCGATCGAACCATCGATGACGACGTAGGCAATATGCAGCCCGACGTTCCGGCCGTCACCGTAATAGGCGGGGATGTCCCACTTGCCGTCGCGCAGGATCACGTAGGCCCGGGCGACGCCTGCCCGCCGGAATTTGTCGAGCAGGTGGGTACTGGCCAGCTCGGGACGAAGATCGCCCTGGGCATCGGCGCGGAACCCGACGGGGTAGAGCTCCTTGCTGCAGGGAAGCGGCGCGATGCGCTTCCCGCGGCCGGCGGCCGGTATCAGTCCAACGATGTCTGTCACGGTCGAAGTCGGCGGATGATAACTCACGCGCCGGCAATTTGATCGAGTTCACGGCACGGAGTCGTTCAGCGCAGCGTCGATCGTCGCTCGAGCCAGCGCGCGCAATCCGCCATCGTCCCCCGAATGCGCCAGGAAGGCGAGGCCAAGCGTCGAGGGCCCACCCGCGTGCGCGCATCCACTGGTCCTCGTTGACCGGGCTGCGTTGGTCGCGAACGAATGCACGAAACGCCGGACGAGCCGACGGCGGCAGCAACATCCACGCGATTGAGAGATCGACGGCAGGATCGCCTGCCGCCAGATCGCCGAAATCAATCACAGCCGAGAGCCGGCCGTCGATGACGAGCAGGTTGCCTGGGTGAAGGTCGCCGTGAATCCAGACCGGCGGTCCATGCCACGGCTGCGCGGACAGTGCACGTTGCCAGACATCGAGCGCTTCACCGCGATCGACGAGACCGTCCAGCTGTTGCAGGGTCTCCTCGAAAGTCGCCGCACGAGCAGCCAGGGGCACACCTCGCCAGGGATTCTGCGGAGCGTCTGCGGGCGCGGGTTGATGTAGCGCACGCAGGAACATACCCAGGGCGACAGCCGTCGCCTGCGGGTCATGCGGCGGCGTGAGCAACGCGGTCTGACCCTGAAACCAGGGTGTAACGGACCACGGCCACGGGAACAGGCCACTGGGGCGGCCGATTCGCAGCGGGACCGGAATCGGCAGCGGCAATCGTGCTGCCAGATTCGGAAGACACGTTTGCTCGTGCGCGATCAAGCCTGCAGATGCCGCGCGACGGGGCAGTCGCACACACAGGTCGCCGCCCAGACGGAAGAGACAATTGTCCCAGCCTTCGCCGCTGTCGACGAGCGGCAAGTGCACGAGGTCGGGATGTTGTTCCTCGAGCAGCGCTCGAACCAGTGACGCATCGATCGCGATTTCAGCGGGGGGCTTTGAGTGGTGAGTCACTTGTGTTCGTCGGATAAGAGTGGACTGAGGACTAGGAGAGGGAGGCTACGGAGAACACGGAACAATCTTAAACTCAGAGACGCGGAGCAACGGAGGTAAACAGATCTGGCTGGGAAGTGTCAGGAATTTCGTGTGTGGGGCGGGTTGACGTAGTCGGTTCTGTTCTTTCTTCTCCCTCAAACCAATCCTGCGTGTGGGCGCTGTGGGAAACCGCGCGCTGTGCGGTTTTCCAAGTCCCTGTGGGCGCGTTCTGTGCGTCCGCAGGGACGGGTGTGCCGAGCATGTTTGACAGCTTGGAGGTGAAAGTCCTCTGCCCAAGATCTGGTGGGGATGAAGGGCTAGCGAGGCGCAAGGGCGGTACCCGCGAGGGGCCGTCTGAAAGAAGCGCGGAAGCAAAGCCGCGACCTGACGGACAGAAACCGAATATGAGGCATCTCTGGTCGGACGAGCAGGCCCGTATCTGCGAAGTCCCGTACCCATCAAGACCAGGGCTGTAGATTCGGCAGGTGTGCGGTGAAGGCGGTCAAGCTTACCTCGGGAGATCTGCATCGTGTCCGCGTGGACTGAGGAACCCGTGAGGGGCCCTGACCGCGGTGCAGAAGTCAGCAGACGGCATAGTAGGTTCGTCGTCGGCAAGGCTAGTGAGGCACTCCAATGCCGAAAGGCGGAGCAACAGATAGGCCGACCCGAAACGGAACCGAAGGCCTGAACGGTCCCCGCGAGGGGATAAACGGAGTGGCGACTAGGACGCAGGACTCATGACCGAACAGCGGCTGACCGAACAGCTCCAGCTGGTCTTCACGTCGGCGGATGAGGAAGACTCCTCGGCGACCGTGCGTGACGATGCCGAATCGGTGGTGGCGAAGCGCGAGCCCGAACGCCCGGCAATCATCGGCTCGTTGATGGAGGCAGTGTGTGAGCGAGACAACCTGAAGAAAGCGCTGCGTCGCGTCAAGGCAAACAAGGGGAGCCCGGGTGTCGACGGGATGACCGTCGAGCAACTCCCGGACTACCTGCGGGCGCACTGGCCACAGCATCGGGAGGAGTTGCTGCAAGGCACCTATACACCGTCGCCGGTCAGGCGTGTCGAGATTCCGAAGCCGGATGGTGGCGTGCGCAAACTGGGCGTGCCCACCGCTCTCGACCGCTTCGTCCAGCAAGCGGTGCTGCAGGTGCTGCAGCCTATCTTCGACCCGACGTTCTCCGACCACAGCTATGGGTTTCGGCCGGGGCGGTCGGCACATCAGGCGGTAGCGGCCGCGCAGGAACACTTGGCGAGCGGCTATCGGTGGGTCGTGGACCTCGACCTCGAAAAATTCTTCGACCGAGTGAATCATGACCTCTTGATGGGTCGGCTGGCTCAGCGCGTGACGGATACACGCGTGCTGAAGCTTGCCCGCGCGTTCTTGAATGCGGGGGTCATGGAGAACGGGCTGTTCAGTGCGACGGAGGAGGGCACCCCGCAAGGAGGGCCTCTGTCTCCACTCCTGTCGAACATCGTGCTGCACGCGCTTGACTGCGAGCTTGAAGCTCGCGGGCACCGTTTCGTTCGGTACGCGGACGACTGCAACGTGTACGTCCGTTCCGCGCGAGCGGGGCATCGTGTGATGGCCAGCATCACTGGCTTCATCACGACGCGGCTGAAACTCAAAGTCAACGCGACGAAAAGTGCGGTGGCGGCGGGACGAGAGCGGACGTTTCTGGGCTTCAGCTTTACTCACGGCCAACGACCGAAGCGGCGTCTCGCCGACAAGACGTTGGTCCGGTTTCGAGCACGAGTCCGGGCGCTGACCCGACGCGTGCGCGGCGTGAGCCTGCGCCAAATGGTCAAGGAACTCGCTGCGTACGTGCTCGGGTGGCGGGCGTATTTCGGCTTCTGCCAAACGCCAACGATTCTCCGGCGTCTTGACAAATGGATTCGCCGGCGGCTTCGGGCCGTCGTGTGGAAACAGTGGCAGCGACCCGGCACTCGTTTCCGACAGCTGCGGAAGCGAGGCGTCAACGCGAAGGATGCGATTCTCACGGCCCGCAGCAACCGTGGACCGTGGCGCGTGTCCATCACGGCGGCGCTGTGCTGGGCACTGCCCGGCGTCTACTTCGACTCGCTCGGCTTGCCCTACCTCGAGCCGCAGTGACGGCTCAACCGGCCGAACCGCCGTGGTACGGACCCGTATGCCCGGTGGTGTGGGAGGGGTGACATCGCGAGGTGTCCCCCTATCCCGATCAGCGTCCATGCGCCGGGTGCGGCGTCGTAGTTGTCGGATGCCACGCGAGCGGCCATTCTACGCGGTCCGAACGGTAAACCGCTCCTGATAGAGCAGCGCAAATTGCGACATCGCTTCCCGCCAGGGCCGGACCGGCATCGTCCAGCGGCGGGTGATGTTGCGCAGCGCCAGCCACAGGAGTTTCGTCGCCGCCTCGTCCGTCGGAAAATGGCCGCGCGTTTTGATGATCTTGCGGAGTTGCGCGTGGACGCTCTCCAGCGCATTGGTGGTGTAGATCACCCGCCGGACCTCAGGAGGAAACGCGAAAAACGGAATGACGTGGGTCCAGGCTCGCCGCCAGGAGGCAACGACCGTCGGGAAGCGGGTGCCCCAGGGGCTCCGTTCAAACGTGTCGAGCGCCGCGCCGGCCGCGTCCGCGCTCGGTGCCGTGTAGATCGGCCGCAGCGCCGCGGCCAAGGCTTTCCGCTCTTTCCAGCTCGCGTAGTCGAGACTGTGCCGCAGCAGATGGACGATGCACGTTTGCAGCGTCGTCGCGGGGAAGATCGCAGCCAGCGCCTCGCTCATCCCTTTGAGGCCGTCGGTGACGGCGATGAGAATGTCCTGGCAGCCGCGCGTTTTGAGATCCGTGAACACTTTCATCCAGAACTTCGCGCCTTCGGTCTGCTCAATCCAGATCCCGAGAATGTCGCGGGTCCCGTCCGGTAATACGGCCAACGCAAGGTAGACGGCTTTGCTACGCACCGTCGCTTCGTCGCGAATCTTGACCCGCAGCGCATCGAAGAATACGACCGGATACATCGGCTCCAGCGGGCGGCTTTGCCAGGCGGTTACTTCCACGACGACCGCGTCGGTCACCGTGCTAATCAGCTCCGGTGACACCTCCACGGCGTACATGTCTGCCAGAAAGCCTTGAATCTCACGGACCGTCATCCCGCGCGCGTAGAGCGCCAGGATCTTGTCGTCGAAGCCCGCAAAGCGCCGTTCGTGCTTCGCGACCAGGCGCGGCTCGAACGTCCCCTCGCGATCGCGCGGGACGTCGAGTGCCAGCGGCCCGTCGTCGGTGAGGACGGTCTTGCCGCCCGTCCCGTTGCGATGATTCGTCGTGGCGTCGGGCTTCGTGCCGCCCGGGGGATAGCCCAAGTGGTGGCTCAACTCGCCGCCCAGCGCGCGTTCGATGATGGCTTTCTTGAAGCGTCGGACCGCTGCCTCGAGCTCTTCGGCCGTGAGCGGCCCTTGGCGGACAAACTGATCGAGAATCTCGTCGGGAACCGGCGTCAGCGGGGCATCAGGCAGCAGGGTCTTGCGGCGTCGGGGCATGGTCGCTCCTCATGGTATGCCCCACACACGAAATTCCTGACACCCTCTGGGGGTGCGGCCAGTCAGTCGTCAGCGCCGGCATCGGCCGGATGAGCCGTCAAATTCTTGGTTCCGTTGTTCTCCGTTTCTCCGCGCCTCTGAGTTGAAGCCTGTTCCGTTCCCTCCGTCCCCTCC
>CAWARA010000025.1:0-366823 GCA_963784195.1 uncultured Acidobacteriota bacterium
CGGCATCACCGGTAAGGACGTCGGCCGCCGACGAGCCTCCTGCCGACATTCGGGCCACTGTCACCGACTAGCCCAGGGGCAACGCTCGCCATCGTCGGCACCGGCTTAGCGCCACCGCATGAGGGCTCCTCCGGCCGCAGCCAGAGCGCGAGCCCGGCGAACTACCCATTGCTGGTTCTGCAGCGAGAGGACAACGAGGGCATCACGTAATCCAATGAAGCAATCGGGCCTCCCAACGATCAGAATTCGGTGAGGTGCATCCATCAACCTGCTGAAAGTCGGCGCTCAGCCCGCTAAGTGCTCGGGCGGCTCGTGGCAGACTCGCTGGTCTGACTTGACTCCGCCCGTGTGGCTTGTGCCTCGGATGCCTCCGCCTCAGCCAGCAACCGTTGCCGCAGACGCAGCTCGCGGTTGTTGGCTGACCCCCGCCTCGCCATCGCGATGAACTCTGGTATGACCCGTAGTGATCCCCGGACCGCCGCCCCAAGCGTCCACCCGAGCACTTGTCGAGCCGAGAAGGTCTCGAGCGGCGAGAGCTGATGCTCCATCGTCGCCGCCATTCGCGCCTGAAGCGAGGGGCTCTTCGTCACATGCGAAAAGACGACTTGCTGAAGCGCCAGCGGAGGCCCTGGGGCCCCTTCGTCCCGGCCCAGGAAGAAGTACGGCAGCGCCTCGACATCCCGTGCCCGCCACCAGCGATGCAGCGCGGCGTCCGTTCCTTGCGCGATGGCTATGGCGAGGCTGCGTGCTTGGAGGAGCGCCTCCGTGATGCCGTCGCCAATGACGAACTCTTTGTGATGCCCGGCATCACCCACCAGCGCCCACCCGTTTCCGACTGCTCTCCGGAAAAAATAGCGTTCCTTCACGGTCCCACGGATGCGTCCATCAGGCGCCGAGCCCGCGATCAGTGGACCGGTTGTCGAATCGGAGGCCAGATCGGCGATCAGCGCGGCGTCGACATCGGTGCGCCACGACATGGCCTCCTCGACCTGGGGCAGGCTACCGATCAGAAGCTGATCATGATCGGTCTGAAAGATCACACGAATGTGACCATCGGTATTCGCGAGATACATCCCGAATCGATAGGCGGGATCGGTTTGCCAGAATGCGGGCGCGTTCCAGTACCCCAATACATCGCTCGCGGCGCGTCGTATGCGAGGTACTCCTCCGCCTGCACCTGCTGTGCGACTGCGGAATGGCGGCCGTCGGCTCCCACGACGAGACTCGCCCGGAAGAGACGTTCTTGGCCCGCCGGGTTCGCGGCCCTCACTCCGACCACGCGATCTCCCTCTCGCACGACCGAGATGACACGCGTTCCGTCAAGGACTTCGACACCAGCCGCGGCTGCCGCGTCTTGTAAGAGCCCGTCGAGCCGCTTTCGACGAGGACAGTACTCAGCTCTCGCTCCGGAAAACCGGTAGTCGACAATGGCATCGTTTTTCCGCAGCCGCACGATATGCATCGGCGGCGCGAAGGCACGAACGGCGTCGCCAACACCCACGTCGTCGAGCACGTCGAGGCCGGGTGGATGAATGGTGTGAGTCGACTGAATCTGATCGCTTGGAAGCCGCTCCTTGTCCAGGAGCAATACTGACGCACCGGCCCGACCGAGGAACGTCGCGAGCGTCGCGCCGGCGCACCGCGCGCCGACAATGACGACGTCATAGCGGCTCTGGGAAGTCATATGGTCGCGCTGACAGCTGGACCTCAACCATTCGCCCTTGCAGCGGTGCGTGGCAAAATCATGTCAGCGAAGTGCCGTCGCCGACCATGACCGTACGCGCCGATCGCTTGACCCAGCGCGCCAAAACGACGGATCACGCGGGTCCTGTTCTGTCGTCCTATGCGGCGAGGAACCTGGGTGTCTTCGTCGATGCAATGGAACGTCTCGGCTATCGTATGGAGCGCCTGCTGACCGACGCGGGTGTCCATCGAACGGTGCTGGAAGACCCCGACGCGCGCATACCGCTTTCTGTCTGGGGTCCCGTGTTCAGCCGCGCGCTGGAACAGCGTCCCGATGAAGAATGCGGGGATGCGGGTGGCGACCGTGACACCCTTTGGCGCTTTCCCGCTGGTCGACTACTTGATCGCGACGTCTCAGAACGTTGGCGAAGGGGTCACCCGTCTTGGGCGCTATCTGCGTCTCGCCGAGGCTCGATCCGTTCCTGAGGCTCACGAGCAGGAGGACCCGATCCGCGTGTCACTCGAAGGTTCTGACACGCCCTTCTCAGCCGAGTTCACGGTAACGCTCAACCTGCTGCATTTTCGGGAGCAGACGGAAAACCAGTTTCGTGCCGCCTACGCGAGCTTCTCCCACACACCTGATGATGTTGTCGAGATGGAACGCGTGCTCGGTTGCCCGGTGCACGCGGAAGCGTCCTGGAATGGGTGGGCCCTGTCGCGGGAAACGTGGCAACTTCCGCTTCGGCGCCGCGACCGTCTCTTGAGCAGTTTGCTCCAGCGACAGGCCGACGAGGCAATGGCGCGTCTGCCACCAATGGAAGATGTCGCTGCTGATGTGCGCCGCGCGCTCGCGCCGCGCCTCGGAGGCGGCGATACGCGCATCGAGACGATTGCTCGGGCACTTGCTACGTCGGCGCGATCACTTCAGCGCCGCCTTGCTGTTGCAGGAGTCTCCTACCGCCAGCTGCTCGACCTGGCCCGCAAGGAGGCGGCCGAGCGCTACCTGCGCGACTCGCGGTTCTCGATCGGCGAGGTGGCGTACTTGCTTGGCTATTCGGAACCTGCCGCCTTCGATAGAGCCTTCAGACGATGGCGCAATGAAACGCCGCAGGCATTCCGCCAGCGCCAACGGCAAGGGAGATGAACCGTGTTGGCCTAAACGCTGAGGGCAGTCCGGAGCGCTGAGCCTAGCTGTTAGGGCTTCGGTAAACGGCCGTGGTTGTTTGAGGCGAAAGCGGCGACAGATTCCGCCAATGTTTCTGCGGGTGTTCCGCCTCTGGATTCCGCCGGTCCGCCGCATCCAACGCGGCGTTCACGGCTAACCATGTTCACAGTAGCTGCTGGCGGTTTCCATGCTAACATCCGCGCGCACAGACACATGCAGTCGCGAGTGCGGTCGTCACAACCGTCCGCATGGACGCGATGGGAACGAGCCGTCGACTCCAAGAGAAAATCAGACCGACACGCGAAGGCATCCCTGCATCGGCCTCATCAGCGTTGGCCTAGGGACCGAGTCGCGAATGACTGATTGGTTACACAGCCTCCCGCTCGGGTGGATGGCCCTCGTGGTATTCGTCGTAACCTACATAGTCGCCGCGGGGATCTATTGGCTCGTCATGGCTCTCGCGGTCGGCGAGCGGGCACGTGCGTTCAAGGCGATCTCGCCTGGCATGCTGCCCCCGCTGGGTATCATCTTCGGTCTCCTTGTGGCATTCATCGCCGCACAGGTTTGGGGTGATCTCGATCGGGCACACGCAGCGGTGAACCGTGAGGCGAGCGCGCTGCGCGCCATCGTCCTCTTGGCTGCGAGCTTCCCTGGAGAGCCCGAAACGCAGCTGCGCGTGCTCGTCCAGCGCCAGATTGAAGACGCCGTGACGCTGGAATGGCCGGCGATGGCCCGCCGACGCGCCACGCTGACGATGACCCCGGCCCCTCTGGCCGAGGCGTTGCAAGTGAGCCTTCGCCCTGACGCCACGCGGCGACGGCCAAGTGGCGGCACAACGTGAGATCCTCGCCGCGGTGCAGAACGCTTTTGATGCACGCCGGCAGCGCATCCTTGTCAGCCAATCGACCGTGAACTGGGTCAAGTGGACCGCTCTGCTCGTACAGGCCGTCTGCACCTTGCTCGCAATCGCCATGGTCCATAGTGACAACCGAGCGAGCGCAGCCTTTGCCATGGGGCTCTTTGCGACCGGGGTGGCGCTCTCAGTCGTGCTGATCTCCTCCCATGACCGGCCGTTCACGGGGGAGCTCTCTGTGGGTCCAGACGTGCTGCTCCAGGTCCTGCCGGGGGAGCCAGGCCGGCACTGAGACGTCAGAAACCCGGGCAGCCCGGCCTGGTATCCCAGTCGGGCCGCCGAGCACCTCGATCTGCGGGTTGAGCGATTAGTTCAGGCGAGTTGGGCAGAAGCGCCTCATCGACTCCTTTCAACCAAAAACACGAAAGGGCCGCGCTGCAATGGCAACGCGGCCCTTCAAATCTGGTTGCGGGGGCACGCAACGATCTGAATTTGGAGTTCTCCTGGGCAGCAGCATAGCTGGGGCCCCTGTCGAGCGTCCGCGGAAACGCCCGGACTTGGCAGATCCGTGACGCATGAACTCTACCACGTGGTCGAATGCCAGTCCGCGTGAGGTAAGAGTCACCGCCGGACAGAGTATGATGTCAAATCGTGTATCGCCATTCACAGCGGCAACGATCCAGCCGTTCACGGGTCCGGCCGGTAGGTCGCGGGCAAGTCGATATCCCTCCTTCCGGACACTGTCCCCCCGTTGTCTCGAGATCGGCGTTGCGAATTGCGGTAACGGGCCGCCAGAAAGGTACAGACGCTCGTTGCGCGGTCCCTCAAGGCCGAACCGCGATCCCGTGAACCGCATAACCGGTTGTGGCGGGTGGCGCGACGTCGATGTATTCCACGCTGCCCGTCTGGGTTTTGATCCGGGCGACCTGGCCTGAGAATCGTACTGTGATGTACAGGTTGCTGCCCTTCCGCGCCAATGAGTCGGGTCGATCCGCCATGCCGGGCCTTGGATCGATCAGGATCGTGGTCACATCGGTTCCATTGAGATTCAAGACTTTGATTTCGTCTGCCGCGCCCCGCGCCGTAATGTAGGCGGTTTTTTCGTTGGCGGTGACGGCGAGGCCATGAAGGTCCAAACCAATCGATCCGTAACTCGTGTCCTCGTAGAGCGTGTCGGTCCAGGTGTCGAGTCGATAGAAGTGACCCGTGCCGCCGGCCGAGTGCAAGAAGATCGTGCGTCCGTCATTCGAGTTCACGAGCCCGCAGCCTGAAACCGACCCCGCCGTTGGCAGCGTGCCCACCAGTGTCATCGTCGGAACGTCCACGATGGCAATCCCACCGGCGGCTCCGAATAGCGACGCATACGCGCGCTCGCCGTCCGCGCGGAAAATGACGCACACCGGCCCCCGCCCGATCGGCGTCGCCGCCAGGTTGAGCGACGCAACGGGTGTCCAGGTCTCCGCCTGCTCGTCCGCGGCGATCTTGGTGAGGATCCCCGTTGTGGGATTCGCGGACAGGAGGACAGTGCCATCGGGAGACGCCTTCGTCGCGTGGGTGAACGTCGGCCCGAGGTCCAGGGTCGCCACGATCTGGCGGTCGTCCGCGCGCACGACAGTCAGGTCGCCATTCCCTATGTTGGAGACGTACGCGTAGGAGCCGTCGGGCGAGAAGCTGATGGTGTGCGGCGCCGTCCCGGCAGGAAGCACGACAGTCTCGATGCCGCCCATCCCCAGCAGGATTTTCAGCTCGTGCGTGTTTTGCGCGGTGACCCAGATCTCGCCGTCCTCGCTCGTGCCTCCCGCGTTCACAGTGTTTGAGGCGGCCACGGCGACGCCAGACCATGGGTGGACGCGGTCGGGCCCGTTATTCAGGGCGATGAGGCCCCCGACGAACACCAGAGTTCCGAATACTGATCGACCAGTGAAATACATGACAACCTCCTGCCTGTAGAGCGGGAATGGGCCAAAAACCGGTGCACCCGTCGAAAGGGCTTAAAATGACAACATTCCTGACAACCCCACGCAGGCCACCGGATTGCTTCTGAAATGGGGTCAGGGCGACGAGACCGCCCTCGGCCGATTGATTCCGCTCGTCCAGCGGGAGCTTCACCAGATCGCGCGACGGTGCATGGCCGGCGAGCGCGTGGGAAACAGCCTCCAGGCGACGGCGCTGGTCAACGAAGCCTATTTGCGGCTCATCAATGCCAAAGATGTGGCGTGGCACGACCG
Source organism: uncultured Acidobacteriota bacterium (assembly GCA_963784195.1). GTDB lineage: Bacteria > Acidobacteriota > Vicinamibacteria > Vicinamibacterales > 2-12-FULL-66-21 > CAVQAH01. Next base: position 5,930 of record CAWARA010000025.1, read on the forward strand.
CGCGCATTTCCTGGCGGTTGCCGCTCGCGTGATGCGGCGCATTCTCGTGGACCACGCGCGCGCACGCCATTATCAAAAGCGTGGCGGCGACGCGGTGCGCGTCACGCTGGACGAGGCGCTCGTCGTAGCCAGCGAGCCGGACCAGGACTTCGTGGCGCTCGACGAAGCGTTGACGGCGCTCGCGGCGGTCGATGCGCGAAAGAGTCAGGTCGTGGAGATGCGATTCTTCGGTGGACTCACGATCGAAGAGACGGCCGAGGCGCTGCAGGTCTCACGAGATACGGTGAAACGCGACTGGAAAATGGCGAAGCTGTGGTTACTGCGCGAACTGCGAGGCGGTACGCACGATGTCATCTGACCGATGGCGGCAGGTTGAGGATCTCTGTCACGCCGCACTCGCGTACCATGCCGAGGAGCGCAGGGCGTTTCTGGCAAACGCGTGTCAGGGCGATGAAGGACTGCTGCGCGAGGTCGAATCGCTGCTCGCCCAGGAATCCAGCGCCGAAGGATTCATGAGCGTGCCGGCAGCGGTGCTGGCGGGATCAGCCGGGCTCGATCAACCAGAACGCACACTCATTGGCGCGCGCTTCGGATCCTACACGATCCGCTCATTGCTCGGCGTTGGTGGCATGGGCGAGGTCTACCGCGCGCACGACGAGACGCTTGGGCGCGAGGTTGCGATCAAAGTGCTGTCGCCGGCGTTCACGGCGGAGCCCGAACGGCGCGCGCGCTTCGAGCGCGAGGCGCGGATGCTCGCCACGTTGAATCACCCGCACATCGGCGCCATCTACGGCGTCGAAGAGGCCGACGGCGTGCGCGCGCTCGTCTTGGAACTGGTGGAAGGCGAGACCCTCGCCGAACGAATCGCACGTCCAGGGCGCGCCCCCGGCAGCGACGTACCCGGCCTCTCGGTCAGTGAGTCCCTCACGATCGCGCGGCAGATCGCGGAGGCACTCGAGGCCGCACACGAGAAGGGAATCGTCCACCGTGACTTGAAGCCCGCGAATATCAAGATCACGCCAGATGGCGCCGTGAAGGTGCTCGACTTCGGGTTGGCGAAGGTCGCAACTCCCGACAGCCTGGGTTCCGATCCGAGTCACTCGCGGGCCGGTGCGGTCTTCGGCACCGCCGCGTATATGAGTCCCGAGCAAGCCCGCGGTCACAACGTTGACAAGCGCGCTGATATCTGGGCATTCGGTTGTGTCCTCTTCGAGATGTTGACCGGGCGCGCTCGCGTTTGCGGGTGACACCGCCTCGGACACCATCGCGAAGATACTCGAGCGCGAACCTGATTGGTCGGCGCTTCCGTCCGCAACTCCCGTCGCCATCCGACGACTGCTGTTCCGCTGCCTGACCAAGGATTCGAAGCAGCGATTGAGAGATGTCGGCGACGTCAGGATCGAGATCGACGCGATCAACGAAGTGGTTCCAGGCACCGCCGATGTAACCGTTCCAGCCGCCATCACGCACCTGGAAGACATGGCTCCCGTGGGCCGTGGTCGCCGCGCTTGCCGCGGGCGTCACCGTGTGGGAGATGCGGCGCCCGACTGCGATCGAGAATCCACTTGCGACCGCGCGATTCTCACGCCTCACGGATTGGGCAGGCACCGAGAGTCAGGCGGAAATCTCATCGGACGGCAGGTTCGTGGCCTTCCTCGCGGATCGCGAGGGGCAATTCGATCTCTGGGTGAGTCCGGTTGGCACCTGGAAGTTTACGAATCTCACGCAAGACAGACCGCCGCTCGATTCGCCGAGTACCCTTCTCCGTTCCTTCGGCTTCTCAGGTGACGGCGCTGAGATCTGGTTCAGTCCGACAGAGGCCCGGGGACAGAACCCATCGTCGGTCGCGCCACGAACGGAAGCCAAGATGCTCATGCCGCTGCTCGGCGGGAAGCCCCGGCCGTTCCTCGGCGAAAAATCCGAAACTCCGGCGTGGTCTCCGGACGGCATGCGGCTCGCCTATTTCATGAACGGCAATGGAGATCCTCTGTTCGTGGCCGACCGGACCGGAGCGGACGCGCGGCAGATTTTTCTCAGTCAACAGAAGGGCATGCATAGCCACAATCCGGTGTGGTCGCCGGATGGCCAGTGGATCTACTTCGTGCATGGCATGGACGTGACCGAGAAGATGGATATCTGGCGGATTCAGCCATCCGGCGAGGCGCCCGAGCGACTGACCGACCAGAATGCTGCGGTGAATTTTCTTGCGCCGCTCGACGCGCGAACGCTGATCTACACCGCGCGTGCGGAGGACGGAACTGGCCCGGCGCTCTGGACCCTCGATGTGCCGAGCAGGGCCACGCGCAGGGTCAGTTCCGATCTCGAGCGCTATACCTCGGTAGCGGCCAGTCGCGATGGGAGGCGCATCGTGGCGACCATCGCGAACCCGAGCGCGAGCCTTTGGCGTGTGCCGCTGGTCGATCGGCCCGTCGACGAACGCGACGTGCAGCCGTACCCCGTGTCCACGGTGCGCGCGCTGGCGCCGCGGTTCGCCGGAGCGTCCCTCTTTTATCTTGCGACGGGCGGCGTTGGCGACAGCTTGTGGCATGTGAGCGAAGGGCAGACGTCGGAAGTCGTCAGGGGTGCCGACATGCCGCTGTCGGAGCCTGCCGCCGTGTCCCCGGACGGACAACACATCGTGGTCGTGGTGAGGCGCGCAGGGTTGCGGCGTCTGGTCATCATGTCGGCGGATGGCACGAACGTGCGAACGCTGGCGCCCTCGATCGAAATACAAGGCGCGCCGGGTCAGGCCGCTGCCGACTGGTCGCCCGATGGATCGTGGATCGTGGCAGGCGGCCTGGACGCCGATGGACCGGCGCTCTTCAAGATCCCGGCGAATGGCGGCGATCCCGTTCGGATCGTGACCGGTCAGGCGGTCAATCCTGTCTGGTCGCCAGACGGGAGCCTGATTGCGTACGGCGGCCCACTCGTAGCCGGTCAGACTGCGCTCACCTGGGTGCGACCGGACGGCACGTCCGTCGATCTGCCGGCCGTCCGCGTTCGTGCAGGCGGCTATCGCTTCCTGCCAGATGGTAAGGGTCTCGTCTTCCGGCCGACCGGTGCCGCACCGGACTTCTGGCTGCTCGACTTGGCGACGAAGACCACACGTCAGCTCACGCATCTGAGTGATCGCGGCGGCCGGATACAGACATTCGACATCGTGCCCGACGGGAAAGCGATCGTGTTCGACCGTATCCGGGAGAATTCTGACATCGTCCTGATCGATCTGCAGAAGTGATCACGCGTCAGCGCCCGGTGCACGCCGTTCTCATGGCTTTGCCTCCCGAAAGAAGTGCGTCCTCTCGACGACGCGACGTATTCGACCCGGCGCCAGTGTCAGCAGTCGTTGCCGTTGTGCGTGCATGTCAACGGCTCCGGTTGGGCGAAAAACAAGCCTGAACAGCATCAGCGTCGGACGAGCTCGACGTCCAAGCGCGTGTCGCCGTTGACCAGCACCTCTCTACAGCTATAGCCGGGAGGGCAAACCCAAGGGAAGCGTGTGAGTTCAGGGGGGTCGCGGTAGCCTTTGTTTTCTACAAAGACGGGCGTAGGTCCGCCAGACAGCCACACGCCGCCACCGCTCGCGAGGTCTCCTGGAAAGATGTAAAACCCATTTGCGTCAGCTGTCACGAACGTGGAAGGCGGGAAAGAGCCGCGAAAAGGTGCGTCGAGGCGCGATGGTTCCGTTAGCGCGTCGAGCCCGGCGCCCGCTCGAACACGTACTTCTGCTGCGCGGTCTCGAATAGGAGCGTCGGCTTTGCTTCGGTCGTCTGCGGCCAGAACGCGAAGCCCGCGAAGGGCGGCCCGGTGGAAATCAGCCTGCGCACGCCTGATTGATCTTTGTGCTCGCCGACAGTCGACTTCCATTCGCCCACATCGAGGATCACGCCTGTACCCTCTCGCCGGAACTCAATCGTGCCCAGGCGCGGGTTGGTCCACGTGCCGAGGAGCGGATCGATGAAGGCGGCTTCTGGTGTCATCGTGATTTCGGCGAGCTGTTTCTTGATCGCCTCCGCCTGCTGCTTGATGCCGAACGCGAGTCCCTGTTCGGCTTCCTCGTTCGCGTCGAACAGCAGCTCGACGAGCCGGCGGCGGACGGCGGCGATGTAGGCGTTGGCCGCCTGGGCGTTGGTCAGCATGATGAACGCGACGCCGTGCTCGGGAAAGAAGGTTGCGTCAGCGCTGAAGCCGAACGTATTTCCCCCGTGGCCAATGGCCGTGAGCCCGCGCGACTCGTCGATGAACAGCGCGAGTCCATACGACTGCTTGGCGCTGATCTTGACGCGCGGCTTGCGTCTCTCGAGCAGGTTCGCCTCGCTGATCACCTGCTTGCCGTCGAGTTTTCCGTTGCCCAGCTCGAGCAGCAGCCAGCGCGAGATGTCGTGCACGGTCGACCAGGCACCGCCGGCGGGCATCACCGAATCGACCCCGCGCTCGTACTCTGTAGGAATGGGCTGCGTGTCGAACGTCAACGTCCGTCCGTGCGGACGCGCGTGCTCGAGCTTCTGCGCGGCGTCGAGGTCGAGCGTCGTCGACGTCATGCCGACCGTGCCGAGCACCTCGGACGTCATCGCATCCGCGTACGCGCGCCGGAGATCCTTCTGACCGGTTGCCGTCATCGCGGCGACGTACCCGCCCGAGGCCACCATGAGGTTGCTGTACTGGAACGTCTCGCCAAAACCGGTCGTCGGCTTCATCGCGCGCACGAGGTCGATGCGCGACGCCGGCGTCGATCCTTTCGATTCGAAGATGAACTCCATGTCCCAGCGCGGCAGCCCCGTGCAGGCGCACACGGTATGCGCCATCGTCACACGCGAGGTCGCCTCGGGATCGCCCAGCGCAAAGGTCGGCATCAGCTTCGTGATCGGCGTCTCCCACGCGAACTTCTTGCCGTCGACCAGCCGCGCCATCATCAGCGACGTGAGCGGCTTCGTCATCGAGCCGATCATGAACAGCGTCGACGGCGTGACCGGCTCGTTCGTGCCTCGCTCGCGGACGCCGAGGCCTTTCTCGAGCACGATCTTGCCGTCCTGCACGACTGCCAGCGCGACGCCCGGCACGTTCGTCTGTTTGCGTCCTTCTTCGGCGAATGCGACGAGCTTCTCGAGGCGGGCGGCATCGAGCGCGTGCGCGCGACGGCCGGCGAGATTCTCTTCGGCGCGCGCGGCGACCGTCGAGGCTGCCGACGGCGATATTGAGCTGCGCCCCGCGCCGTTCGGCAGCCGCGACAGCGCCGTCAATCAACGTGACGTAGTACGTCTTCCCTTTCCGTCGAGCCGCGCCAGTGACGATCCGGCGCTCCTCGGCGCCCGTCTCGTAGGCGATCTGCGCGATCTCATCCCATCCCTGGGTGGCGGGGGGCTTGGCGGTCATTCGCACCGTTCGGGCGAAGTCCGGCTTCCAGCGCTTCCAGCCCTGTGCGATGGCTTCCTCGACGGTGGGCGCCGTAATCTCGAGAAACGCCGCCGACAGCTCGCGCTCCGGCTCCTGGATCACGATCATCGATTCCGTCTGCGCGACGTGCCAGCCCTTGCTTACCGTAAACGTGGCCCCTGACCCAGTTTTCAGTTTCGTGTCTTCGGGAAGCTCTTTGAACTGCAGCGTCGGCTGCGCGGCAGACGCTGGCGCAGGCGGTGTCTGTGGCGGGACAGCCGCCCAGAGAGACGCTCCGGCAAGCAAAACGGCTGGTATGAATGTCTTCATGGTGGGCGCATGGTACTGCGTGTGGAGACGAGCCTCCCTGCCTTTTCGTCGACCCGATACTCGACACCTGAATGGTTCCGGAAGGACAGGTTGCGCTCACTCTGCGCGAAATATGCGGCCTGACAACGGAGGAGATTGCCCGCGCATTTCTCGTTACGCCGGCAACGCTCGCCCAACGCATCGTTCGCGCGAAGGCTGTCATCCGCGCTAAAGCAATTCCGTACCAGGTACCCGTCTCCGAGGAGTTATCGGCCCGCTTAGGAGCTGTCCTCTTGTTCTGTCGCCGTCGCTGCTCACTTGCCTTCATCACTTCGCTGATATCCGCCGCTGGCCGAATCTCGATCGGTCCAAGTCCATATTTAAAGCCTGGAACCTGTGAGACAAGCTGAATGACGTGATTGAGGTCTCGCGCCTCAAGGATTTGAATGCCGCCGAGCACTACACGCTGAAGACTGGAATGCCGCCGCCGTTGAGCTTCTCGCGCGTCCGTGCTCAACCTGTCCTTTCATCTGCTCGTCATTAATCAGAACTGCACCGACAGACCGATGGACGGGGCGACGGGGAACCCGGTCCGCAGACCGCTCTTGAATTGGCCGGTCCGCGCAAGCGAGAGGAGCGTCGACTCGACGTTGTACTCGTTCTTGCGGTTGAGCACGTTGAGCACTTCTCCCGAGAGCGTGAAGACACCCCATCGGAAGAGAAAGACTTTGCGGATGCGCAGATCGAGCCTGTCGTACGGCGGCAGGCGAACCTGATTCCGCTCGGACCCGAGTGCCAGCGTGCCGCCGTCCTGAGTCAGGAACCCGGGACGCGGCATGCCGCTGCCGTGGCGCCACTGCGCGCCAAGCGCGAGCGTCCCCGAAAGACGAAACGACCCGACCGCGTTCAGCGTGTGACGCTGGTCGTCATCGCTCGGAAAGGCGAGACCGTCGACGTCGTCGATCATGCGCGCGTTCCCGTAGGCGTATGCCACCCATCCGCTGAGACGGCGGGCGCTCCCGCGGCGAATCGCCACCTCGACGCCGCGCGACGTGCCGTCGAGCGAGTTCTGAAAGGGATTGAGGCGCGCAATGACGCGGCCGTTTTCGACGCGCGGCTCGGCCAGCGCGAACAGGGCGTCGCGGTCTCGGCGGCGGTACACGTCGACGGTCAGCGTCTGCCCGCCCCCGACCGCACGTTCGACTCCTCCGTCGATCTCGAACGCGTGCGGCATCCGCAGCGCAGGGTTTCCCAGCAGTCCGTGGAGAGCGGCGAGCGGCGGAAGTTGATATTGCGTCCCACCCGAGGCGCGCAGCGTCCAGCCCCGCGCCACGGCGGCGGCGAGCACACGCGGCGCCGCCACGGTTTCGCCGGCCGTGCTGTCCACGCGCGCGCCCGCCGTGATCGACACATGCGCCGACGGCGTCCAGCGATCCTGGACGTACCACGACGGCTCGCTCCGCCTCGCGTCGAAGCCGCCAAGAGACTCGACGCCACCGGCATGTGCGCGGACGCGCTGCGCGTAGACTCCAACCTGCAGCTGATGGGCGGATGAGGCCTGGAAGGTGACGTCGGCGCGCAGTCCAGCGCTCTGTTGTCCGTCTTCCACGGTCACTGGACGAACGGCGTCATGCTCGCGATACGCGGTCGACAGGACGAATCCCTGCACGCGGGTGAACAGCCGGCCGTTCACAACCGCCCGCCACGCCACCGAACCGAGCCGGTTCGACGACTTCGCGCCAGAGCCGTCGCGCTCGTCGTTCGTGAACGCGCCCGCGAGCCACGACGCGGTGATCTGGTGCCTGGCCGACAGGTCGATCACCGTTTTGCCGATCACATCCCCGAAAGCCAGATGGGATCCATCGTCGTCATCATTGGTGCCGGCCACGCGATCGACGGCGCGCTGCAGGTAGTCGAGCCGCGTGGTCCTCCCGCCCACCAGCCAGGAGCCCCGCTTGCGCGGCAGCGGCCCTTCGAGCACGCCGGACGAGACGATGAACCCGGTCGAGAGATGCGCCGTCAGGCGATCGCGGTTGCCCTCGCGCGTGTCGAGCGCGAGCGCGCCGGCGGTCACGCCGCCGGTGCGCGCGTCGTTGACGCCCGGCGTCAGCGCGGCGGACGCCAGCGTGTCCTGGTTGACGACCGACAGGGATAGTTGATCCGTCGTCCCCGAATCCGACAACAAGTGCACGAACCCGCCGGTGCTGACACCGTCGAGGTACACGCCGACCTGGTCGAAGCCGGCGCCCCGCAGGGAAAATTCCGCTTTCAGATCGTTGTTGGCCGCGACGCCCGGCAGCGCGTGGACGGAGCGGAGCGGATCGTCGACGATTACCATCGACAGCGTCTGCAGATCCACTTTCGTGAGCGTGCGCGCCGGCGCGGCGTCGAGGGTCTGGCCGCCACGGACCTCGACGAGTTCGGTGACGCCGGCGGACTCGCGGTTGAGGCGGACGTCGCCGAGATCCGCGCCGGCGGCGGTCACGTCGACGCGGCGGGTGACGAACGCGTATCCGACCGCGGTGACGAGCACGTCGACCCGGCGCGCCGGACCGGCCGGCGCCGAGAAGACGCCGTCCGGGCCGGCCGCCGCGGCGGTTCGGCCGTCGACGACAATCGCGGCGCCGGCGACCGGGTCGCCCGTCTGCGCGTCGAGCACGCGGCCGCCAATCGAGGGTCCGCCCTGGAGAGCCTCCAACCCGAGCCACGCCGAGAACGCGAGCGCCGCCCCCATCGCCATCCTCCTCGCCTTATCACTACGTTTGTAGTATTAGACGTTACTACAGCTGTAGTAGTCTGGCGGGCCGGAGGATTTCCTACTTCTGGCGTGTGGTGTCGAACGCGATCTGCTGCGCTCTGCTCAGAGCGAGCCGCGCGGGATCCGGGACGTCCAGCTTCGGACGTGTGGTGTCGAACCCGATGTGCTGCGCGATCCGGCTCAGGGCGCCCCGCTCGCGAGCCGGGACGTCCAGCCGCGTCCGCGGCGCCGGTTCGGGTGTGATTCGCGCGGCGGCAATCGCGTCTCGGAGACGGGTCGACGGGGGCGCCGGGACCGCTTCGGGCTCGAGATCCGGGCCGGCGAGCATCGATTCCGGCGTCGCGGCGGGTGGCTTGTCGACCGCGATCTCGGGAACTGCGGTTCGATCGGTCGCCGCGGCAATCGGCGGCGCCGCGGCGGCCGTCTTCGACGAACGCCGCGCCGGCCGCAGGTCGGCGCGCCCGGGGGCCGGAACGGCCCCCGCGACCGGGGCCTCCGGGACCTGCGCGTGTCTCACCAACTGCGCCGCGGCCGCGGGAACGCGCGAGAGGTCGGCGGTCGTGACGACAGGTGCGAGGCACACGGCCGGCACGGCGACGGACGTCACCGCGAGCCAGGGCCCCCTCCGCCGATGACGGCGCGGGGCGTCGTCGAGCAGCGTCTCGAGCCTCCGCCGCAGCGCCGACCCGCGGCTCGCCATGGCGGCGAACCCGGGATACTCCTCCACGCTCCATTCGGCGACCGTAATCAGGCAGCGCGCCAGCGCCGCGCGTTCGTGCGGTTGCGCGGCAGCCCGCTCGTCGCAGCACAACTCCATGGCCAGCCGCAGGCGCGCCGCGGCCACGAGATTAAGGGGCTGCCACCATCCCAGCGCGCGCACGGCGGCGGCGATTGCCAGCCAGGCCGCGTCGCGGCGGACGACGTGCGCCGCTTCGTGCGCGAGGAGCGCGCGGAGCTCGTCGTGCGGCAGCTCGCGCAACGCGCGGACCGGCACGCAGATTTCACGCGCGAACGCGACCGGCACGCGCAGCGTGCGGCTGCACGATAACGTCACGCGATCGGCGGCGGGACCGAGAATCTCCCGGAGGAGCGCGGGTGCGGGGCCCCGCCGAATGACTCGCCGTCGTCCGACGTGGCTTATGCCCAGGCGCCACGCGCGTCCCGCACGCAGCGCCAGTAACGCGGTGATCGCCATCCACGCCGTCGCGAGCCAGAACACGCCGTCGCTGTCCAGCGCCGGTGCGATCGCGCCCTGAGGCGACAGGCGAACCGCCGCGCCGGACGGCGCCGACCCTGCCACCACGAACACGGTGGACGTCACGACCCCGCCGACGAGCGCCAGCTTCCAGAACGCGTCGCGGCGCGACGCGACGGCTCCCCAGCGGGTGCGTTCGGCGACGAACGCCAGCGCCGTGAACATCGCGCCGTGCACGGCATACGTCAGGAGCCAGGTGGTCAGGATGTGCTCCATCAGCGGCGCGCCTTGTTGCGTACCAGACGCTGCAGATCGGCGACTTCCTCCCGCGTCAGCTTGCGCGAGTCGAGCAACTGAGTGACGAAGGCCGTGACGTCGCCGTCGAACAGATTGCGCAACAGCTCGCGCGTCACCGTCTCCCGGACGTCGGCCGGCGACACACGCGATCGATAGATGTACTGTCGGCCCTCGGCGCGGTGGCTGACGAGTCCGCGCTGCTCCAGCCGGACGAGCATCGTCGCCACCGTGGTCAGCGCGAGCCGCCGTCCCGTCATCGCGCGTTGGACGTCGGTCACCGACGCCTCGTCGCGCGACCAGAGCACCTGCATGACGGTCAGTTGCAGCGCCGTCAGACGAGGAGGCGGCGCCGACGCCTTTCGTGGCATGCCTGAATACTACACCCGTAGGAGACGGACCGCCTCACAAGGCGGCTCTGAGTTCGACGGACAGGCTCAAGGTCAACACCGACGGCTCAGTTGACCTCGACTTCGGTCCAGACGAGCCGCAGGGTCGGCAAGCAGCTGGGTGGATACCGCCAACTAAAGGATTTTCGTGTGGTTTCGGGTACGTGAGGCTCAGAACCTCGACGAACATCGCGGTTTACGGACGCACACCGAGTGATCGTTTGGGAGCGCTAAGCAGGTGATCGCGTGTGCGTTAACGCGCTTCGGAATGGTTCCGTGTGGCTCGCCCGCTTTGCTTTCCAAGCGTGCACCTTAAATCGCTCGGGCATCTCTCTCTGTAGAATCAAGCACTTACGGGCCCTGGATCGACCCGAAGGTGATCGTCCACCAATTCGAACGGCAGAACATCGACGCAGAAACGAATCGCAGCGTCATAGTCGTGAACGATGAGAGCGACGAGTTTCAGTTGAGACACTTACACGTCTCGTAGCGCGGTGGTGGGATCGATCGTCAGCGCCCGGCGTGCGGGTTCAACACACGCGAGCAATCCAACGACGAGCATCACCGCCGATGTTCGCATCAGGGCGTTCAGCACGAACGACATCCCCGCCTCGCCACCCATCGCCACGACGGACAGGATGAAGAGATTTCCGGCGACGATGCCGCCGCCGACGAGGAGAACGGCGCGCGAGAAGATCCCCACGAGCAGCCGCCCGGTACTGGCGCCGAGGGCCGACCGCAACCCAATCTCGCGTGTCCGCCGCGCCACTGTCACCGACATCAGCGAGAAGATTCCCGCCGCAGACAGAAACAACCCAAGCGCCACAACACCGGCGAGCGCTGACGCCGAGACCATCGCCGGCAGGTCGACACGCCACGTCCAATCATCGAGCCGCCGCATCTCTTCGAGCCGCAAGCCCGGATCAACGGTCGACGCAATGGCGCGAACGCGCTCGGAGAAGGTCGAGGGATCGGTGCCGACACGGATGCCCATGGTCAGCGGCGACATCGTGCGCGGCCGCGCCGCGTGAAATACGAACGGCGCTTCACCCAGATCCGTGGGCGACGTCCCGATGTCGCGCACCACGCCGACGATTTCCAGCCACTCCTCGGGCGCCGCCGCGTCCGCGATCGCGTATCGAACGCGACGGCCCACGGGACTCGCGCCATTCATGAAACGCCGCGCGAACGCTTCATTCACGATCACGTTTCGCGCGCCGGCCGAAACATCGCCCTCGGTGAAGCCGCGTCCGGCCACGATCGGGCGATCGAAAGCGGCGAAGAACGTGGGCGCGACCGTCGAGGTCCAAAGATTGGGTATCGGAATCGGTTCAGATCCTGCCGCCGCGTCGAATTCCCCCCGACGTACTTCGCCATACATGCCTGGAAGCTGTTCGGCGAACGTGACCGCGGTGACGCCGGCTTCCTGCGCGAGTCGCCGTTCGAGCTCGGCGTACGTGTTATTCGCTCGCACTGCGAATTCGGCGTCCGATTCGCCGGCCGCCATGTCTTGATCGAGACCTATGCGCACGGCGAGGTACTCATGTCCGGGAAATTGCGCCCGGATTCGGCGATCGCGCCAGGCTTCTTCCCCGATGCCCATGGCCGGCGGGATACAAATCACGGTCACCGCGACCTGCGCGATCATCGCCGTGGTCCACACACCGCCAAAGCGCAGCGTTGATCCCGCGGCAAGGTTACGGAGTTGCGCCTGCACGTTGATGCCGGTGGCTTTGATCGCGGGCAGCACGCCGAGGATCGCCGCACCGGTGATGGCGAGGACGATCGCATAAACGATCGTCGCCGGCTTCAATCCCGGTTCGATCCAGAACGGCGCGCCGCCGCTCAGGCTCGAGTAGTACGCCGTCACGCCCCACGTCACGGCCCAATGCGCCGCGGCCACACCAATCGCCGCCGAGACGCCGGCAAGAACCAGCGCCTCGATGAACAGTTGCGTGATGATGCGCATGCGGTTCGCACCAAGCCCGCAGCGCAATGCGATCTCCCATTCGCGTGTCGCCGTTCTCGCGTAAATCAGCGTCGCGACGTTCATGCACGCGACGAAGAGCACGAGCAGGATGGGACCATGGCGGACGACGAGTTCGATGATCGACGCGCGGTCGCCAGGTGCTTCACCCCCATACGCAAGCACGCGCGGCCGCAGGTGCTCGTGTGTGTGCGGCGAAGATGCGCGCACGCGGTCGGTGATGGCGGTGACTTCATCGTTGGCGTGCTCCTGCGTTGCGCCTTTCGCGATTCGGCCGAAGATTCGCACCGGTGCACCTTCGAGAGGCGCATAACCACTGGGTCGAAGTGGCAACGGTACCCACATGCGATGGTTGATCGGAAACGCGAAGCCTTCCGGCATCACACCTACTACCGTGCTCGTCGCGCGTCCGAGTTGAACATTCTGCCCAATCACATCAGCGCGGCCGCCGAATCGCTGCTGCCAGACGTGATAACCGAGCACGACCACGCCTGGTGCACCCGGGGCTTCGTCGGCTTCGATTAAGGGACGGCCGAGAATTGGAGGTACGCGCACGAGTTGAAAGGCCGATGCCGAAATCTCGGCCACCGTCACCGGTTCGGGATTCGCCCGCCCCACCGACAGCAATCGCTCGAGTGTGCGATACGCGCCGAGCTCTTCCACCGATTTGAGCTCCTGTCGCCAGATCATGAAGTCGTGCAGCAACCGCCGCTCATCACCGACGATGCGCGGATTGCGCATTTCGATCTCTACGATGCGGTCGCCTTCGGGGAGCGGAATGGTTGGACGAAAGAAATCGCGGGAGACGTCGTACCATCCGGCGCCAAGACCGATCGCAATCGCGATCGCCAGCCCGCCGGCAATCGTCAATCCTGGATACTTCACCAGCATCCGCAGGCCGAGTTTCAGGTCCATCCACGACATTCGTGTGTGCATAAGTTGTGTGCGCCAGTCCCGGCCGCGCTCGATCGCGAAACGGATCGTCAACGCGGTCGCATGTCTCCAATATCGCAGCCGCGCGCGGCCAGGACCGTGCGTGCGGCAATCGCGCTGAAAGAATTCGTCCAGATCACCGGCGATCGATTCACGGACATCGGCCGGCAGTACGCGCTCGACGACCGCTCGCGCGACGCGCGGGGGATTGAACCGGCCCCCGCTCGCGGGTGGCGTCATCGCGCACCTCGCAAATCGATGTCGAGGCCGCGCCACATGCTGTCGAGCGCTTTTCGTGACGCGCGCAAACTCTCGAGCCCGGCTCGAGTCACTCTCACGTACCGTCGAGCTTTGCCGCCACGCTCACCGGTGGACTCACCCATCCACGACGCCAGCAGACCCTTCTCTTCCAGACGGCGAAGCGTGACGTACACCGCGGCTGGAGCGACTTCGCGACCGGTGCGCCGTGCGATTTCGTCGACGATCGGGACGCCATAGACGTCCTCGCCGAGATGGAGGATGGCGAGCAGGACCATCTGCTCGAATTCGCCGAGGGTATCGCGCATCAGTTAGCGCGGCCCCGATGCGTGGAAGAAAACATACAATGCTAGCAATATACGCCGGCGGTTCGCGTGAAGTTCCGCAGGACACTCAACGTGATTGGCTGGGTGTCAGGGACGGAATTCGCATCGAGCTCGGTGCCCGCGAACCGCTGTCGTGCCCACGTGTCGAACCAGGCGCGCACCTGATCCGCCGTCACGGCCGCACGGCGACGGCGTGCGGCGACGAGGACCGGGCCCGCGCCGCGACCGGTCACGGCGCGGCGGCGCCGGCCACGGCGGGAGCGCTGATTGCTACTCGTCCCTGAGCGCCAGGAGCGGATCGACGCGCGTGGCACGGAACGCGGGGATCAGGCTGGCGGCGGCGGCCACCGCGGCGATGAGCGCCGCCACGCCGGCCAGCGTCACCGGATCGTTCGGGCGGACCGCGAAGAGCAGCGTCTCCATCAGCCGCGTCAGCACGAGCGCGCCCGCGAGGCCAGCCACGAGGCCGGCGCACGCCAGCTTCAGGCCGTCGCCCATGACCGCGCGGAGCACGACGCTGCGCTCGGCCCCGAGCGCCATCCGGATCCCGATCTCGCGCCGCTGCTGGGCGACCATGAACGAGAGCACCCCGTAGGTGCCGATCGCGGCCAGCAGGAGCGCCAGGCCCGCGAACGCCCCCAGGAGCTGCATCAGCATGCGGGTGCGGCGTACGGAATCGCGGAAGACGTCCTCCATGTCGCGCAACCGGATGATCGGCAGCGCGGGATCGACTTCGCGCACGGCGTTCGCGATCGGTGGCTGCAGCGCGGCAGCCGGCAATGTGGTGCGCAGCACGAGGTGCATGCTGGCGTCGCCGAAACCGCTGCCGAGGCGGCCACCCTGGACGGCCGGGAAGATGCGCGGGATCTGGTTGAGCAGCACGTAGAGCTCAGTACCGGTCGGGTGGTCGATCCCGGCCTGCTTGACGTCCCTTGCCACGCCCACCACCGTGACCCACGGCGTCTGGTCACCGAAGCGCGGTCTCACGCGCCGCCCGATCGGGTCGAGGCCCTTCCAGAAGGTGCGGACGAACGCTTCGTTCACGATCGCCACGGGCGCGCCCGTACCGTCGGTCTCCTCGAAGGCGCGGCCGCGCACGATCGGGATCCTCATCGCGTCGAAGTAGCTGTTCGTGACCGTCTGGTAGTACCCCACCAGCTCCGACCCCTCCGGCGGCGGGGTGTAGTTCTCGATGTCGGTGCCGAAGCCGTTGAATTCCCGCTGGGGCGGCAGGCCCGACACGGCCGCGCCGCCCTCGATGCCGGGCAGAGCGCGGAGCCGATCGAGCAAGCGGCCGTAGAGCTGCACGCGCTGATCGAACGCCGGGTAGGTCGCCGCCGGGAGAGCGACGCCGAATGTCACGAGCCGGGATCGATCGAATCCGGCATCGACGCTCATCAGGTTGCGGACCGTCCGCACCATTAACCCCGCACCCACCACCAGCAGCACCGCCAGCGCGACTTCGCCGGCGACGAGCGCACGGCGCATCGCCGGACGGATCGCCGTCGCGCCGGATGCCCGGTCGTTCAGGAGACGGCCGGTGCGCCCGGACAGATATCGCAGCGGCGCCAGGCCGAAGACCACCCCGGTGACGGCTGACACGAGCAGCGTAAAGCCGAGCACCGCCGGATCGATGCCGATGCCCGCGACGCGGGGCACGCTCTCCGGATAGGCGGCCGTCAACGCGCGTACGCCGGCCCACGCGACGGTAAGGCCAAGGGCGTCGCCCAGCCCGAGGAGCACGAGCCCTTCGGCGACGAACTGCGCGAGCAGCCGCCGCCGGCCGGCACCGAGGGCAGCCCGCACGGCGATCTCTCGGCCACGAGCTTCGGCGCGGACCATCAGCAGGTTGGCGAGATTCGCGCACGCGATGAGCAGCACCAGGCCGACGGCCGCCTGCAGCACCCAGAAGGCACGGCGCGACGACCCGACCACCGCGTCCAGCACCGGGGTCATCTGCAGGACGTGCTCGCCTGGCGCGAACAGGTGTCCGCTCACGCGCGCGCGCGCACTCCAGCTCCTCATGAGCGACGCCAGCTCCGCCTCCGCGTGTTGCGAAGTAACACCGTCCTTCAAGCGGCCCAGCACCGACAGGAAATGACTCGCGCGGAACTGGCGGATCGCGGGCGCAAGCTGGAGCGGGAGCCACAGCTCGACGCGCTTGTCCATGAGGTCGAACCCGGACGGCATTACGCCGATCACCTGATGCCTGATGCCGTCGACGTCGATCGACTGACCGACGACGTCCTCGCGTCCGCCGAAGGCCGTGCGCCACACCTCGTGCGACAGGATGACGACCGCCGGACCGCCGCCGCGCGTCTCGTCGCGGCGGAACCACCGGCCGCGCTCGGGCGGCACCGCGAGGGCCTCGAGCAGCTCGGCGTTCACGCGTGCGCGCGACGCCCGCCGCGGCCGATCGAGCGCCGCGAGGTTCACTTCGCCGGTCACGAACGCGCCGACGACCGAGAAGGACTGGCTGATCTCGGTCAGCTCGAAGTACTCGGCCGGCGACACCGGGCCCGGCTTGCCATCTCCGGAACCGGTGCTCAGCATCCGGAGCTGCTCCGGCTGCGGGTACCCGAGCGGCCGCAGGATCGCGGCGTTCACGACGGAGAACATCGCCGTGTTCGCGCCGATCCCGAGCGCGATCGTCAGCACCGCGATCGACGTGAACCCCGGGCTCTTGCGCAGCGTGCGCCAGGCGTAGCGGACGTCCTGGACGGTCTCGTCGAGCCAGCGCCGCGTCCACACCGCTCGTGCGTCCTCCCGCGTCCGCGTCACGTTGCCGAACGCGCGGCGCGCGGCGTCCCGCGCCTCCCTTTCGGGCATCCCGTTCGCGATGCGCTCTTCCGCCTCGAGGTCGAGGTGGGTGCGGATCTCGCGTTCGAGCTCGCCGTCTCTGTCCTTCGTCATCGCGCCTCACACGGGCTTGAGCACCCTGGCCATCGCCCGAACCACCGCGTCCCACCGGCTCTGCTCGATCGCCAGCTGCTTGCGCCCTCTGGCCGTCAGCCGGTACATCCGCATCTCGCGCCCGCGGTCACCCGGCTCCCACTTCGAGGTGATACACCCGCTTTTCTCCAGACGGGCCAGGGCTGGATAGAGCGACCCGTGCTCCACCTGCAGCACGTCCTCGGACGTGCGCTGGATGTGCCGGGCGATCCCGTGGCCATGGAGCGGGCCGAACACCAGCGTCCGCAGGATCAGCAACTCGAGGGTGCCCTGGACGACCTTCCGATCTGCCATGGTAGACAGCCTACTATAGTTGGTAGACGGCCTACCATGGAGGGTTGGACGGTGGCCGGACTGCTTTGGTTGGCGGGGATCGGCCGGCCCGCGGCAACGGCCATGCGGCTCACGTCGAGGGCCGCCTCAGCCCCGTCGCGGTGCTTTCATCCTGAGAGACCCTTGTCGCAGCGTCGCGGCGAATCGAGCCGAGTTCCGAGTGCCCTCTCGAAATGGAGCGCGCGCACGGCGAAACCCGACCGCTGACGGTCTTGCGAGGCGTTGCCAAAAACCTGCATCCAAGAGAAAAATTAGTGGTCTGCATGACCCACACTGGAACGTCACGGCTCGCTGGCGGCGCGATCTACCATGTGCTCGGTGTGCCATATCGCACCGGATCGTTGACACCGGGCAGTGAGCACGATGCGCAGCCTTATCGAGACACCGGTTTCGTAGCACAACTGCAGGTGGCGGGTTGCGAAGCGATAGATGGCGGCGACATCCCCCTGCCCAGCTATCTACCCCACCATGAAGTTCCGCCGATCCGTAATTGGCCGGGACCGCGCATCGCTTGGGAGATCCTGAGTGATCGGCTGGTGCCGATTCTGGACCAACCAGGCCACGTGCCGTTGCTGATCGGAGGCGATTGCAGCATCGTCGTTGGAACCACCCAAGCACTGATGAAGTCGGCTGGCCTCGATCAAGTGCACGTCCTGTACATCGACGGCGACTGCGATGACGGGACCCCTGATCCAACGAAAAGCCAGAGCGCGGCATATCTCGCCCTGTGGCTGGCGATGCACGGTCAACCCTTTCGGGCGGGTCCTGGGCTTCCACCTTCTCAAGTCACGATCATCGGCGCGACGCGGGATCGTCAACGTGGAGCCGCGGAGCATGCTCCACGGCTAGTCTCGATGGCAGAGGTTCGCCGGGAAGGAGCGCGCACGACTGCACAGCGGATACTCGACGTGTTGCCATCATCCGCGTCAGTGCGTGGATCAGCACGTCGCACCCGTTGCAGTTGTCCACGATGCTGTCGGCGGGCGACGTGTCCCCAGAAATCACGACGGACCGGTCCGCGGCCACGATGAGCTCTGTGCGAATGCCAATCGGCTACTCGTTTCCAAAGCGCGACCGTGCGGCCTTCTGCGGGTCACTCACGGTCGCGCTCGAACGCCTTTTTCCAACGCTTCTTCGGATCGTGGAACGTCACTGCGGCCGGATCGAACGCCTCGGGATCGAAGTTGTGTCCAATCCACTGCAACGTCGACTCGTGCTCCTCATGATCGGGTCGGCGATGATCCGCAGGAGTTCCGCATAGCCGTGGACGCCACCACAGTCCTCCGGCGGGCACCGACCTTCACCCGCAACACAGCGCGGGTACCTGCGGCCATCGTCGGCTGGCTCGACGCCCTCATGTCAACTACGGGAGCATCCGTGTCCTCGCCGAGCCGGTCGGCACGCGTCGTCAGGACAACATCACCCTCGTCGACCTGCGCCTCGACAAGGCCTTCGGGCTCGGCGGGAGCCGACTTACCGGTTTCGTCGAGGTCTTCAGCGCGCTCGACGCCAATCCGTTGCAGAACCTCAGTTGGGAAACGGGTGCCGCCTTCCTGCGCTCGCTCGTCATCGTCCCGCCGCGGATCGCGGGCGGGGTTCAGACTGGACTGGTGAGGACGACTACCTCGATCGGCCGTATGGCGTGGAGTCGAGGATCTCCGGGACGCGATCGGCGTCGAGGTCCTCCCAGCCAAAGAGCTTCGGTTCCGTGATGAGAGGCCGGTACGACGGCGTGATACTGCCGCACGAAGACGTCCAGTCATGCGTGCCGGGCCAGCCCCAGTGATGCGCAACCTCGTGATGATAGGCGGCACTCGCAATCGATCGATAGGCGTCCGGCGTCAGCGGAGCTCGAAACGACGAAAAGTTGCCGATAGCGAGGAACGCCGGCTTCACGCTGGCATTGGGGAAGGCGACGCCGCCGGCGCCAACCGATGGCTCGATGTGCACGGACATCAGGATGTCGTAACTGCTGACGTCGATGCCGCGGGCGGCAAGTGCAGCGATCACGCTCTGCCGGTCCCGCGGATTCGCCACTTCCTGCCCCGGCAGGAAGACGTTCGTCGAGTCGAACCGCACGACGGGGCTGAAGCCGCGCGCGGCCGCGAACGCCGCGTGATCGGCGTTGATCGACGCCTGCGCGGCTTCCCAGAGCCCGCGGTCCGCCTCGACGACGGTGTCCGGCCAGGTCAGCACGGCAACCAGCACTCGAAACACGCCGGCGGGTGTGAGAAACGCACCGTCGAACTGACGTTCCACCTGCGCGCCGTCGCGTGACGTGTACAGGGCTCTCACGCGCGAGATGCCGGGCTGCGCCGAATCCCGCAGGAACAATGTCGAGGTGAGGTGGCCCTGCCCCGAGCAATTCACGTAGCCCGCCTCGTTCACGATCGCGGGACGGAAGACCGGCTCATTGAAGCGACGGGCGTAGTGATCCTTGATGGCGTTTTCGAGGGCTGTGCGCGGCGGCAGCGACGCCGGAACCTCGGTGATGGCACCCGGCGGAGGGTCGCTCGGCGAGGGGGCTGTCGGCGAATCGTCCGAACACGCCGGCGACCCCAGCGCGAGCATCAGGATCAGTCCGAGAAGACCGACGGCGCCGCGCGCGACCTCGAAACGCCATGTCATGTGGCGGCCCCGGCATCTTCATCTCTCCGGAATCGCAGCGTGCCATCAACGTTGATGATGGCCACACCGCTGCTCATTACATAGCCCTCCCAGTAAGCAAACGCAACCTGTGTCCGTCGGGCGACCCACGTGGGAGAGTAGACTCCGCAGATATTCAGTACATCTCCGCATCCTTCACCCGCGAACTCGTGGCCGATCAGCCGGGTGACGTGGGATCCATTGCTGTCCATCACGAAGATCCCTTTGTCCGTTCCACAGCAGGCCATGAAGGCGACCTTCGACCCGAACGGTGACCAGTCAACCGGGTACATGGTGTTGCCCTGACTCCAGATCCTGCGCAGGCCCGAGCCATTGTTGTCGATGACGTAGATTCCGTCCTGCTGAAGCGCGAACGCAATCCGCTGGCAAATTGGCGCATGGGCTTCGGCATGACCGGCTCCTTGGTACCCAAGGAAACAACGCCCGGCCGAAAAGCGGACACGGCGGCGCGCGGGTTCAGACAGGGCGGGCAGGGATTCGCAGTAGAATCCAGCCACCCGGCACACTTATATGCCCGACGAACGTCCTGGTGGGGATGAACCGACCTCCGCGACGCGAACGATCGATCCCGAGTCGACGTTCAGCCTGGTGCAACGCGCCCAGGCCGGCGACCAAGAGGCCCTCGACCGTCTCCTGGCCCGCCACCTGGGGCCTCTCCGGCGGTGGGCGCGGGGCCGGTTGCCGCAATGGGCGCGGGACCTCGCCGACACGGACGACCTCGTGCAGGACGCGCTCTTGCAGACGTTCCGGAGGCTCAGCGTGTTCGAAGTGCGCGGCCCGGGTGCGCTGCAGGCCTACCTGCGCCAGGCCGTGCTCAATCGAGTCCGCAACGAGTTGCGCAAGAAGGGCCGCCGGCCGGAGGAGACCGACCTCGATGGGTTCGAAGTCGCTGCCGGGCAGTCGCCACTCGAAGCCGCCATCGGCAGAGAGGCAGTCGACCGGTACGAGCGCGCCCTTGCGGCGCTCACGCCCGACGAGCGCGAGGCGATCATCGGGCGCGTGGAGATGGGGTACTGGTACGACGAGCTCGCGGACCTCCTGGGGAAGCCCAGCGCGGACGCGGCGCGTAAGGCCGGGCAGCGTGCGCTCGTACGCCTGACCCGCCAGATGAACCTCCCGGGCACGTAGCTGGAGCGAGGCAGGTGGCCATGTCCGGAAAACCGCCGCGGGGTGTTTCATCCTGACGGGCGCGCGCGCCTGAGAGTCTCGTCACATGCTTCCGAGCGAGAAACTGCTGGACGATCTCGCCGGTGCCGTCCTCGACGGCGGCGACGTGGACTGGACCACCGCCGAGTCGAGCGCTGATGCCGACATCCGACCGCTTATACAGCACATGCGGCTCGTCGCGTCAGTGGCTGAAGTGCACCGCCAGGCGCTGCCCGGAGACGGCGAGACCTGGGGCCACCTGCAACTCCTCGAACGAGTCGGCCAGGGCGCCTTCGGCGAGGTATTCCGCGCGTGGGACACGCGCCTTGACCGCGAGGTGGCGCTGAAACTTCTGACGACGTCACCCGATGCCGACAAGGGCGGCGTCATCATCCGCGAGGGCAGGCTGCTCGCCCGGGTCAAGCACCCGAACGTCGTCACCATCCATGGTGCGGAGCGGATTGGCGAGCGCATCGGTCTCTGGATGGAGTTCGTGCACGGTCGCACCCTCGAGGATCTGCTGAAGTCGGGCAGGGCCTTCACGCCGGACGAGGTCGTGCACATCGGAGTGGAAATCGCACGGGCGGTTGCGGCCGTCCATGCCGCGGGGCTCCTGCATCGCGACGTCAAGGCGCAGAACGTGATGCAAGCCGACGACGGGCGCATCGTGCTGATGGACTTCGGCACGGGGCGGGAGCTGGACGACGACGGGCAGGCGCTCGCGGGCACCCCGCTGTACCTGGCGCCTGAACTCTTCAGCGTGGGAGCGGCGACGGCGGCCAGCGACGTCTACAGCCTCGGCGTGCTGCTCTTCCATCTGCTGACCGGGTCGTATCCCGTGCACGAAGCCACGCTCGGGGAACTCCACCGTGCGCATCAGGCCGGCCGCCGCACGAAGATCCGCGTTGCTCGGACCACTGTTCCGTCCGGACTCGCGCGCGTCATCGATCGCGCGCTGGATCCGAG
Source organism: uncultured Acidobacteriota bacterium (assembly GCA_963784195.1). Classification (GTDB taxonomy): domain Bacteria; phylum Acidobacteriota; class Vicinamibacteria; order Vicinamibacterales; family 2-12-FULL-66-21; genus CAVQAH01. The sequence continues at coordinate 27,816 of CAWARA010000025.1, forward strand.
GCCCGAGCGCCGGTTCCAGACAGCAGACGCGCTCGCCACGGCCCTGCGGGCGCTGACCCGCGCGACGCGACGACGCCGCGCTGTGCTCGCCGCCGTCGCGGCGACGCTCGTCGCCCTGCTGACGTGGAGCGCTTGGCCGATCCGCCCGCCGGTCATCGGCGTCCTGCCGTTTCAGAACCTGAGCGCCGACCCGGGAAGCGACGCGTTGTCCGCCGGCCTGACGGACGAAGTCGTCAGCAGTCTGGCGCAGATCGACGGATGGACGATACGCTCGCTCGGTGTCTCCGCCGGACTGGGGAACGGCGCGACGTTCCGGCGGTTGGCCGGCTCGCGGATGCCAACTTCGTGCTCGATGCGTCCGTCCTCGTCGCAAACGGCCGGCTCCGCGTGAACGCGCGCCTCCTCGACCTCGATGATAATGAGCGCGCTGTGTGGGCGGACACGTTCGAGCGCCCCGACGGTGACGTGTTCGGCACGCTCGAGGACCTCGCCCGATCGCTCGTCAACCAGCTGCGCCTCAAAGTCGGCGGCGGTCAACGACGCTATCAGACCGATCCGGCGCTCGAGCTGCTGTTCCTCAAGGCCCGCGGCCTGCAACAAAGGCGTAACAAGACCAGCGCGCTCGAAGCCGCCGCGCTCTTCGAGCAGATCGTCGCCCGCGATCCCGGGTATGCGCCCGCAGTCGCGGCGCTGGCGCGCTCGCTCGGCGACTTCTTTCGCCTCGGTCCCGAGTTTGAGGCCGGCGCCGTGTCACCCAGGCTGGAAGAAGCTGCGCTCGCAGCCATCCGCCTCGACCCGTTGCTCGCCGATGCGCAAGCGGCGCTCGGGCAGCTGCACGTGCGGGATCGCCAATGGGCGAGCGCAGAAGCCGCCTTCCAGCAGGCACTCGAGATCGACCCGAGCCAGGGGTCGCTCTATGTTGACTACGCGGTGGCGTTGCTACTGCCGCTTGGACGTGTGGACGACGCTCTGGACGTGGTGGCCAGAGCGCGTGCCGTGGCGCCGCTGTCGCTCGAGGTCCGGGGATCCCTGGCGCTCATGCAGGTCGAAGCGGGTCTCTACGATGAAGCCATCAAGAGCGCCCAATGGGTGCTGCAACAGGATCCGGACTTCCCGTTCGTCGATGCCCAGCTCGGCCGGGCGCTGATCCTGTCCGGGCGTCCCGCTGACGCCCTCCCGATCCTCTCGCGCAAGCCGGAACAAAACTCGGTCTTTCTCGGCTACCTGTATGCCGTCACGGGCCGGCGCAACGAGGCCGAGGCGCTGGCAGCCGGGTTCCTGCCGGCGAAACAATTCTGGATCTACGCCGGCCTCGGGGACAAGGATCGCGCCTTCGAGGCGCTCGACCGCGCGGTGACGATCAACCCGCACTCGTGGCGGGTTGCCACCTGGATGAACCGGGCGGAGATGAAGATCCTGCGCGGCGATCCGCGCTTTCAGGCGATCCGGCGCGGCTCGGTCTGCCGGAATCGGTAGCAACAGCTACCAGTCGAGCCGGAAACCCACACGCGCGATGCGCGGCGGGACGATGACGAGCGGCTGGAGGAAGGTCGCGGTTTCCCAACTCAAGTTCTGCTCAGGGTTCGCGTTGAAGGCGTTGAAGACGTCGACGAAGCCCGTTAGACGCCGACCGCCGGGCAACTGGACGATCCTCTCGACGCGGACGTCCACGAGCGTGACGTGACGCTGGCGCCTCGTGCCGACCGGCTCGGCAAGAACGCGAATCGTGCCGTAGTTGAGCGTGGTCCTGAGCGTGCGGCCGAACGGCTGGCCGGACTGGTGCCTGACGAGCGGCGTGAGGAGCAGTCCCCACGGACCGGGTACGTGCCGTGGGCCTTGAAGGACCAGTCACGATACGCATGGCGGCCGCGCGCGTCCGTATTGATGAGGTCGTTCGGCGTCGCCGGGTACACGTTGGCTCGCACCGGCTGCCCGAGATACGCGCCCGCGTGGTCGCGATTCCACATGTGCGCAAACGATGCGAGGAGCGACCATCGCCGGCTGAACCGCCGCCGCGCCACTACTTCCCAGGTCAGGGTCTCGCTGTCACCGTACGGCGCGTTGCGGACGACGATCCGGCTTTGTCCGACGAGGTCCGAGGGCAGCTGATAGACAGTGATGTTCGCGCCGTCGTCGCTGTTTCCGAATTCGTTGTCCGGTCCCGGATCTCGCAGTGTCACCGGGACAGTGAAAGCCTCAAACGGCCACGAGGCTCGCTGGCGCCCGCCCTGCTGCCGTTCGCCACGCCAGACCAGGCCGGTTCCGACGAAAAGACCGGCGACGGCCTCCTGATCTACGCGGACCGTCCACTCGCGAAGGTACGCCAGCTCGAGGTTCGGGTCGATTGACCCTTCAGACTCGCCTCCACGAGTCTCCAGCAGGTCGCCCTCCTCGCCCGGCTGCCACAGGCGGTCGCCATTCTCATCCGCCCATTTGAACCGCTGCCACCACACGCGCCCATTACGGTTCACGTTGAACCCCAGGTCGAGCCCAGGCGGCAGCCAGTAGGTACCGTAGCTCGCCTTGAGGACCGTTCGGCCGTCTCCCCGGAGATCGACGCTCGCGGCAAGCCGTGGAGCGGCGACGGTCCAGTCGGCGATGTTCGGCACAGCGGCGAACAACTGCAGCGTCGGGTTGAAGCGGCCGGCCGGATGCTCCTGCGCAGGCAGGAAGGCACGGAAGCGATCGAGCCGGACCCCGAGGTTGATGGTCACACGATCGTGGACCTGCCACCTGTCACTGGCGTAGCCCGCGTACGACCACTGTCCGCTCTCGGATCTCGAGGGCGTCTGAAAGAGGTAGATCTGGCGCGGCGTGCCGTTCTGGGTCACGTGCAGCACGTCGCCAGGGTACGCATGCAGCCAGCGCTCGGCGACAGTCCACCGCAGAAGTTGAACGCCCGCCGTGAGCTCGTGGCGGCCGCCCCAACCCTCCCGAAGGTAGCTGACCGATCCGTACGCCTGGTCGACTCGAGGGTCTTCACGCCAGTCGCGGTTTCCGCCCGAAACCTCGGGGCGCAACAGATCTTCCGTTCGTGGCGACGAGCCGTTCGGGCGTTCGGCGCGACTCGCGGCAAACTGGCCTACGCGCGCGTCGACGTATACCGCTCGACCGGCGATGGCGTTCCACTCGGCTTTCCAGACCAGCCCGGTGGCCAACTGTTCCAGCGTAGAGTCGACGCTCGTGTTCAGCGCTGTGGATGGGCTGAGGAACCCGTCGAGCCGGATTGGCTGACGGCTGCGCCCGCCCTGCGCGAACCCGACGATGCGATGGCCGTCTCTGACGCGCCAGGTGGCTTTGCCCGTGATCGACGTCACGCGGTTATCGATCGGTGCCACTGGGAAGCTCACCTGTCGTGCCGATGACCCGTGGTCGCGCGCCGACGCGTACCACCACAGCCGATCCCTCAGGACATACCCGCCGATATCGCCACTCACGTCGTGATACTGGAGCAGCCGGTTCGTCTCGCTCGCCGGCACGCCGTCGGCGACCGGCGCACCACGGGCCGTCTGATTGCCGTCGATGTTGTGCCCTTGCCAGGCGCGGTTCTCGTAGCCGGAGTACAGCATGCCCGTGTAGCGATTCCCACCGGACCGGGTGACGACCTGCAGGGTGACACCCGGCACCAGCGCCTCAGGGCCGAAGGCGCCGGTGCCGATCGAGACGTCGGCGAAGGTGCCGTAGTCGAGCAGCCAGCCGGGCGGGTTGCTCCCGGGGACACTGATGCCTTCGATTATCGGGACGCTGTAGCCGCTCGTCCCATACGCGCTCCACGGGCCTGGGGCGAAGGCCGTGCTGCCCCCGACGTCAAAACGCGTGAGCTGCACCGCCGGCGCTGCCGCGAGAATCGCGGCCAGTGTCCTGTTGCCGGGAAGACGGTCGAGCTCGCCGGCGTCGAAGACGGTTGAAATCATGGTTGAGCGCCGATCGACGACGGCCGCGCCGCCCTCGACGGTCACGGCCTGCTGGAGCGTGGCCGGGCCGAGCGTGACGTTGACGGTGGTCGTGACGCCAAGGCTCACGAGGATGCCCTCGCGCCGCTCTGTCTCGAAGCCGTCGAGCGCGAAAGTCAATTCGTAGCGGCCGGGGGGGAGCGTCGGAAAGAAGTAGGAACCGTCCGGCGCTGACGTCATGGCAATGGGAACCAGCAGGACATCGCCAGCCGCGGTGACGATCACGCCGCGCAGAACGGCTCCGGTCACGTCCACCACGCGGCCCTCCGCGGCGCCGGTCGTCGTGCCGATCGTTTGAGCGAGTCCGGCCGGCGCCTGTAGAAGCACACACAGCATCGAAAGCGAGAGCACGCTGCGCGGTCGGAACACGCTCCTCCCTTCGCTGGGGCAACCGCCTTGGATCGGTGGGGACATTCTAGGAGAAAACACCAGGAAGGGCCATGATCGGACGGCCTGGCGTCCGCCGGCAGCCTTGTCCGGTTGTCGTCACCACGGTGTTTTGACCGGATGTGACAAGCACATCACAGAATCGATGGCGGCGTCGGACGGCAGTCGCGGCTTCGGTGGTCCTCGGGGTCCTGCTCGTCGGGTGCGACAACAGGGCGCTTCCGACGCAGCCCGGAGGCTCGGCGAACGGTCCGCAAGGTCAACAATCCACCGGTCCTATCGCGTTCGTGAGCGACCGGGATGGCACGCAACGGATTTACCTCGCCAATGAGGACGGCTCGGCGGTCACGCCGTTGGTCGCGGGTGGCCAGCCCGCGTGGGCGAAGGACGGACGCCGGATTGCGTTCACCGCGGGTCGGCTTGAAATCCATGTGATTGGCGTGGACGGCTCGGGGAGTCGTTTCATTGCGGCCGGTGGTTCGGAAGCGGGGTGGTCGCCAGATGGACGGTCGCTCGCTTTCAAGAACTGGCGCGGCGACTCGGATCTCGACGTCGTGGACGTTGAGGGCTCGAACCGCCGTTCCCTGTTCACCAGCGGCGGCTTGGACTCGTTGCATCCGAGATGGTCTCCCGACGGACAGCGGATTTTGTTCTATATTTCAGGGGAGTCTCCAGTGTCTGACGTCTGGAAAACGATGGGCCTTTGGACGGTGAACGCGGATGGCTCTGGCGCCCGGCAGGTCGGCGGACCGGGCGTTGGCCGCCCCGCGCCAGGCTACGACTCCCCGGGCCCCCTCAGTGACGGCTGGATGCCGGCCTGGTCGCCCGACGGGTCTGAGATTGCCTTCGGGAGGCAACTCGGATTCGGAAGAGAGATCGAGGTCGTTCGGGCGGATGGCTCCGGCGCGCACGTTCGAGTGGCCGGTCCCGCGTACGATCCGGACTGGACGCCGGACGGCCGGCTCATCTACACCAAAACCCGCGATCGGATTGGTCCGTCCTCGAGGATCTTCATCAGCGACGGCGGTACCGAGCGGCAACTGATCCCGGAGGCAATCGCGCCGGCACGCCCAACGTACGGCGATTGGTCGGCCGTGTGGCTGCGGTAAGAGCGCGACTGTTAGCAGAAACTACGTCGCGCCCGACTTGGACGACGCTCGCGCGAAGCGCGATCGAAGTCTGGCTGGGTGTTAGGGACGATTTCCGCAACTGGGTGATTCGGGCGGTCTGAGCACAGCGGCATAGCGCGCACCGCGCCGATCTAACCGAGCACACCTATCCCGTGGTCACAACTATGTCCCAACGCGCCACGAGCTCGGAACCGGTCGAGGATGCCGAGACGTTCGCGATCAACGTTTCGGGCCGACGGACAGAGTTCAGATGACGGTCCTTGTCATTCAACGGCTCATTGGGAAAGAAGAGTTGTGTCACCTTACGGTCGATTTGCCCTTCGATCTCGAAATGGATATGGGGCGCTCGCATGTCGCCTCGAGGCGTTGGGTAGGCTCCCGGCTTGATCGTTGTGAATCGGTATCGACCCTCGTTGTCGGTCCGCAGCAGCGCGTACCCTTGGAAGTCAGGATCCAGCGCCAACCGCGTGTTCGGGTCCGACGGATGTGCGTACCGCCCGTGCGTGTTTGCCTGCCAGATCTGAATCGGTGCGTTGCGCAGCGGCTCTCCTTTCAGGTTCGTGACGCGGCCGCTCAGTCGCACGAGCTGACCGGCAGCCCGCTGTTGATGTCCGCGGACAAGCGTCAGGTCGGCATCCTTATCACTTGGCTTTACACGAGGGTAGAACGGGCCGGTTACCAAGTCGGCCGTCTCGCGCAGAACGCCATCCTGTGTCGCAAACAGTGTGGAAACACCGGTAACCGTGAGAGCGCCGGTCGCAAGTGACACTAGTCGGACCAATCGGCGTCGCGACAGATCGGTGGGAATGTCGCACATAGTTCTTCTTGGAGTGCTAACGTCTGTTCATTTTGGAGCCGACCATCCGCCTAATCGCCACAAGTTGCCAGCATTCTACAGCGTGTTAGCGGCGGGCAGCGGGACGACCTGTCTGGGATTCGAACTCGCGTGGTTCTGGCTAAACTACTGCGGTCGCGGAGGTTGGCGGCGCTCTGTCGGCTACGCCGCTCAGGCACAAGACCGGAGCCAGCTGACAGCGAACCGGACAACGCGGGTCGATGGAAAGACTTGGAGTGTTTTGAAGTGATTGGCTGGGTGTTCGGGACGATTTCCGCAACTGGCTGGTTCGTGCCGCGTGAAAACGACCACTGGATTGCTCCTGATCACTGTGCAGAGCGAAGGTGCTGCGCAAGGAATAACGGGAGTGGATATTGCAGCCGCCGGCCCGTCACCGGCGGAGCCACGCGGAAATAGCTTGCAGCACCGTGGTGTGCTGTCTCTCGTAGACGACTTCGTGGCTTCCGCAGCTCACAGTCAGGTAACGCTTAGGACCACCGAGCGCGTCGTAGAGCGCGCGGGTTGCCTGCTCCGGCGCTTGAATGTCGAGCGCGCCACGGATCACGAGCGTTGGCGCCCGGACACGCCCGGGAAGATCGGGCGTCCATCCCGCCGCGCTGAACGCGGGAGAGCGTCGAACTCCTGACGCTCCCCAGCCGCTCCCCAGCTTGTCCTGCGCAATCGTCGATTGCCACAATGTCGCGCGAATGGACGGGTCGACTTGTTGGGGGCAATTGTTGGAATCGATCTGCTTGTCCCAGGCGGCGAAGAAATCACGCTCGTCCGTCATGTTCGTCGGATAGGGTTCTACGGTTGTTGACGGCGGAAACCGCGTCGGACTGAGCGCGATGACCTTGTCGATCTTGTCGGCGTGAAGTGCCGCATACCCGATGACTCTCATTCCACCCCGCGACCAGCCCACGAGGTTGACCTTGAGCGCGCGATCGCCGCGAAGCGAACGGATGAATTCCACGGCCGTGTCAATTTCATCCCAATCGGTCGCGAAGCTGCCGAATGGCTGCTGATACCGAGGCAGGCAAGGCGCCGCGAGAGGATTCGGAACCAGGTACTTCGCCTGGTTGTCAGCGGAAGTGTCGCAAGGATCGTCCATGACAGAAGGCTTCGACGAATTCCCGTAGCCTTGTTGATCAAGAGCGAAGGCGTCGAAGCCGGCATCAGCCAGATAAGCCAGCCAGCTGTAATCCCGGTATTGGAGGTCGAAGGAGGGTAGCGCGGCCGCCGCACGTCCGTGAACGAGAAGGACCACGGGACCAGACGTGGCGCGGCGACGCTCCCGCAGGAAGAGGCTCACCCGGACGCCTTCATTGGCACGTGCGGTGGAGATGTGAGGGACGAAGTGATCGAGTACGTCACCGCCTTGGAGACGCGTCCCGGCGGGCGCAGTTTCTCGGATGGTGCGGCCGTACGAGCATCCGACGCACATCGACGCGATCAGCGCGATCGCGACGATCGTTCCACGTTCACTCATCTTCATTTGCCGACGCTAACTGTAAGCTCTCGCGACGAGCTGAAGCAGCGGTCGTCGACGCGAACCCGCAGGAACGCGCGACGTTTACGATCAATCAAGCGAGGGTGAGTTCGATAGCGAAATCGCCCTCGTCTGTAAGTTATTGAAAACAGAGGGGAAATTGTGTGGCTGGGTGTCTGGGACGGAATTCGCAACTGGCTGCTGACAGCAGCGTGAGACGTGGCACCCCTCAAAGCTGCGTCCCTCAGAAGGTTACTGGTAACTCGGCATCAGGCGGCTGTCCGAAGTTTGTATACGAATTTCGGACACCCTCTGAAGTGCTGCGCGATGACGAAACAGGCACCTGTTATCGTCGTCGCAGACTGCGCCGCGTCGGCCGCTGTTCCTAATTAACGATTGCAAGCAGCAATGCCGTCGCTTAACGCCGAAGTACCTTAGCTTCCTGGCGTCTTCCAACCATGGGTCGCCCCGGCTCGCCTCGAAATACCGTGGCCCCGACAGTTGGCCGTGGCGGAACGGAGGTGGAAATCGTCAGTTCCCCCAAAACGGCCGAAAAATCGTGACTTGGAAGGGGCACTGAGATTGCCTAGTTGACCGCGTGGTTAAACCATCTGGACAAACCGCAGCGGACACCAAGACCCGCATCCTCGACGCCGCCGACGCGGTCTTCGTGCGACGCGGCATCGACGGTGCGCGGATGCAGGACATCGCCGATCAGGCAGGCGTCAACAAGGCGTTGCTGCATTACCACTTCCGGTCCAAAGCCGACCTCGCTCGCGCCGTTTGGCTTCGTATCGCCTCGTCATTCGTTCCCGGCATCTTCCAGATGTTGGGGTCCGACATCTCGCTCGACGAGAAGATCGAACGATTCGTCGATGCCTATCACACCAGGCTCGCCAAGCACCCATATCTGCTCGGCTACGTCATTAGCGAAGCGGCGCGACATCCTGATTTCGTCGATGACTTCTACTCGGCGGAGCGACGGAAGGCCGCGCGACGGTCGCTTGAGCGTGTGGAACAGCAGATCAACGAACGCGCCAGGCGGAAAAAGATCGCGCCTGTCCCGGCTGATCAGTTCCTGGTGACCCTCGTCGGCAGTTGCCTGTACCCGTTCGTGGCGCAGCCGATGATCGCGGAGGCACTGGGTCTCACGCCCAGGGGGCTTCGCGACTTCATGAAACGCCGTCGAACAGAACTTCCCGCGCTACTGAAAAGGACGCTTTAACGTTTCTCCTATCGAGCACTGAGGTCAACAATGCAACAGCACTGGTTCTACACCTTTTGGCCGTTCATAGGGTTGGGTGCGATGATCCCGGTGGTCGCCATCCTGCTGATAACCGACACATTCCGTGGCAACACGGCGGTATCGCGATGGCGTGATGTAGTGTGGCTCGCGTGGCTCGCCACGCCGCTCTACCTGGCGCATCAGTTCGAGGAATACAGTCTGCCGGTGCTGGGCTTCGACTACTCAATCCAGGGAATGATTTGCGAGAACATGGGATTTCCGCCGTACCCGGACTGCCCGATTCCCCTGTCCTTCTATCCGGTGGTAAACAGCGCTCTGATGTGGTTCGGGGCGCCGCTAGCGGCATACCTCGGCAGACGCAACGTTCTCATCGGCCTCAGCTTCTGGGGATTGATCTTTGCCAACGGACTTCTGCACACCGCGGGGGGCATCTTGCAGGGCGGTTACAACACCGGCCTATGGAGCAGCGTCTTCTTGTTTATTCCGTTGTCCATCTGGGTCATTTACGCCTGCGCGATTCGCGGACCGTACAGCGGCAAGGTCGTCGGCGTGGCGTTCGGTGCCGGAGCCGTCACGCATGTCCTGCTGTTCGTGGGCTATGGGTTCTACAAAATCGGAGCGATCGGCAATGCGGGCCTGCTGGTCTATGCCGCTGTGATCGGTTTCACGCCGATCATCTTGGCGGCAATCGCGAGCCGGTTCTTCAAGCCTGAGTTGCTGCGGCCAGTGGCGGTCCGGTAGGCGACCGCGTGGTAGTCGTTGCCCCTGAGCGGTGCCTCAATGGATAAAAATTGGACCGACGTTGCTATTGTCCTCTTCCCGTGGATCGGAGGGGGAGCCGCGATTGTGTTTCTATTCTTGCTATTCGGCACTCGTCTCCTGCAGAGCGAACCGAGTTCATTCAGATGGCATGACCGTGTTTGGTTATCGTGGCTGGCGGTGGCGATTTACTTGCTACACAACGTCGAGGAATACGGCATCGACGTGTTCGGTCGTATGACGCAATTCCCCGCTGAGATTTGCTCCGTTTTGAACTTGCCCGGCCCCCCGGACTGCCCGATCCCTGCAGCGTATTTCTTGTCAGTCAACATTCCGCTGATCTGGGTTGTGGCGCCGATAGCCGCGTTCATGAGCCGCCGACATCCGCTCATTGGCCTCGCGTTTTACGGCGTGATTTTCGTGAACCTTTTCTTCCATATCATGCCGCTCTTGGCAGGAGCTGGCTTTGGCCCCGGTACGCTTACCGCGCTCATTCTGTTCGTACCGATATCGGCTTGGATCATCCACGCCTGCTTCGGCACCGGTCGGTTGACCTACAAGGCTCTGGCGCTCATCTTCGTCAATGGCGTGATCTTCCACATCATCCTGACGGGGCCATTGATGCTCTTCATCAATGGCAACCTCGGTAGCGCGGCGCTGGTAGGGACCCAATTGGCGAACGCTGTTCTGTTCCTTCTGCTCCCTTGGGTCGGAGAGAACTGGCGGCGCGGCGTGCTCATCAGGCCGGTCACATGACTGACGATTCGCCTCAGGCTACCGATGATGCTCGGGTTGATCGGAGGAACGATCGACCAGGCCAAACGACTCGTCGACCTACATCGGTCCGCGGGTGCGCGTGCCGGACACGCGCCCGAGATATTGTCGCGGGGTTATCAACCGGCGCGACCTTGATGGTCGTCAGTGCGCAGGAATTGCCGGGACGCGGACGGCCTAAGTTCGAAACTGAAAAACACCCTGTGCTGGAAACCATTGAAAACACAGGAGAAATTCGGTGGCTGGGAGGCAGGGATTCGAACTCGCCGAGGGTTCCTCGCGCGACGGCTTACCCGCAATGCCCGTCAAGTCGCGATTGCACAACGACAGAGGGCCAGACCGGGGTTCAAATCGCCCCGGTGGAATCGCAGGTGCAACGCCGTCGGGCTTCGAACTCATTTGCATGACTCCAGAAACGGCCGATTTTGGGGAGAGCATGGACCGTCGCTCCCATTCCCATATTCGTCGGGCATCGCGACGTCCCGGCACCGCCACATGCGAGAACTCAGAATTCAGCACGAGGGACGGCCGTACCGAGTGCTGTATGCGTTCGAACCGCGACGAGCGGCGATTCTCCTCTTGGGCGGCGACAAGACCGGAAACGATCGCTGGTACGACGAGCACGTTCCGATTGCCGACAGGCTCTACGACGAGTACCTCCGGGAACTGGAACGGGAAGGGCTGACATGAAGCGTCACAAGTGGTCTGACATCAAGGCTCGCACGAAGCCGGACACCCGCAGTCGAATGGAGGAGGAGGCGCGACGCCTGTCCGACGATCTGCACCTCTCGCAGCTTCGGAAGGCGCGAGGTCTCACACAGGAGACGATGGCCGAACTGCTTGGTGTGAGCCAGGCAGAGGTATCGAAGATGGAGCGGCGGACGGAACTCTACGTGGGGACGCTACGCAAGTTCATCGAGGCCATGAACGGCGAGCTAGTGATCGCGGCACGCTTTGCGGACGGCGTGGAGATCCCGATCCGTTTGACTGACGAAGAAGACGCGGCCTGATCTCGGGTTCAGCGTAGCTCGGAGCCGGTTTCTAGCGACGGTGCAAGTCTTCTCGAGAGTCCGTCACCCACTGGAGGTCCAAGCCGTCGCGAAGTCGTTTGAGGGCACGATGCCGCGCTCGCTCGGAACTTGGTCGATGACCCACCACCTGCATGAGGGTGCTGTTCTGCCGTGGTTGCATTCCCGTTGGCAAGGAATTGCAGCGCGAGCACTCTGCCATCACCGAGCCGAAGCCGCTGCTGCGACGCCATTGTGCTCACGCCTGACAAAGCCGGCGAGGCCCTTCAGATCGACTTGCGGGGGAATCTGGCAGCCATGCTTGGGGCCACCGTACAAACGGAGAGGTCGTTGGAATCCGACGACCTCTCCTTGCAAGTATCTTTGGTTGCGGGGGCGCGCAACCAGCGGTACTTGCAGCTGTAGAGCGGCGCGGCGTGAGCTGTTCTGGGGCATTTTTTAGGAACTTCACTCGTGGCCGCCCCGCTCGGCGATCAGTCGCAGCGCGCCTTGCGACACCATGCCTTGATCGTGGAACCGGCGCCCCCAGCCGATTGGCGTGACGTCGCGGTACTCGTGCGGGGACGGGTCGCGCGAGAAGGCCAATTCCTTGCGGATCGATGCGCGCGCGTTGGGGTCGGCGCCGCGTTCGAGCAGCAGACGCGCGAGCGGCTCGTCCTTCCGGCCGGCGTTGTACGTCACCACGCAGCTGAAGAGCGCGGTGTGGCCGCCGAAGCCATCCGCGTCGACATCGGCGCGCGCGTTCACGTCGGCGCCGTGGTCCAGCAGCCATCGCGCGACGTCGAGGTCCTCGTAATCCACCGCCATGTGCAGGAGCGTCGCGCCGGCGAGCGGCGCGCCGTGCAGCGCGAGCTTCTGCTCGTCGTGGCACGCGAGCGAGGGCGGATAGATGTCCTCGTGCGAAAACGTGCGCGCGAGCAGCGCCGGATCGCGGCGTAGATGCTGCTCGAGCAGATCGAGGCGCCCGCGGTGCACGGCCATCGACGGCGAGTCCGGCAGCGGGACGCCCTGCGACGCCATCACCTCGAGGATGCGATGCTTTCCTGCCGGATATCGCGCGTACGTCTCGAGCGCCAGCGCGGTCCATCCCAGTTTGTCCCGCACGTCGGCCCCGATCTCGACCAACAGCGCGAAGTCGGATCCGCGGAGCACTTCCACCGAGCCGCCAACCCAGTCCCCCGCCGGACTGCCGCCCAGGCGGCCGAGCAGCCGCAGCGTGTCGAGCACCGGCTGCAAATCCGGCCTCGCGAGAAGACCGTCGGCGGAATCCACGCCGCGCTCGCGCAGCTGCATCATCACCCGTCGGATCGCGGCGTCGGCGGCATTCGCCAGCGGCGCGTGCCAGCCGTCGCGCGGCCGATCGCGGTCGCGGGCGAGATCCGGGTGCGCCGCGGCGACCTCGCGCAGCGCCTCGAAGTCGTCGTGCGAAATGGCGTCGATCGCCTTGACGGCAGCGGCGAGCTGCGGCCAGCTCGACGCCCCGTAGCTGCGAGCGAGGACGAGCTGCGCGTCGGCGAGCGCCGCGATCGCGGGATCGATCCGCCCGGGATGGAACTCGCGGAAGTCGTCGAGCGCCGACGGCGCCTCCGCGCGGACGTCGCGCAGCAGATCCTTCGCCTGGTTGCGCAGCTGATCGAGATGTGGACGGAACGGGAACTGGCGAGCGGGCATACGAGCCTCCTTCATGCGCGCCCGTTGTCCGCTCGTTCGGGCTGAGGAGGTTCGTCAGACGAACCGGTCAGTGTGACTCGACGTGTATTCAGGTGGACTCAGTCCTGCCCGCGGACCGGCGGCGTCCTGTACGCCGGAGCCCACGATAGCACAGGCCCGGCCGGCCAGGTACTAAGTCTCAAGTACTTTACAACTCTGGAACGACCTTAGGGTATTCCCACGACAACAGCCACGGCTTTACGGCGATGCGATGCGCCGCCAAGCGTGCGGCAAGCCGCTCGAATTCCGCTCGGAAGTGCGCCGGCCAAGATGTTTCTGGAGCAGCCAGCAAAACGATGTCAAGGGCCACGAGTGACCGGTTCTGTCCATTGGTTCGACGTCCGACCTGTACCGTCAGAAGATCACCGCGCTGGCTCAGGCCCTGGAGCATCCAGAAACCCGCACGGAAGCCTCTGAGGCGCTTCGAGGCCTCATCGACGCCATCGTCCTGACGCCGAACCAGGGCGAGCCGCCTTCGCGCGCCGGCGAGGACTCGCGCTTCGGCGAGCCAAGACTTCAAGTCGAGCTGAAAGGGAATCTGGCGGCGATGCTGGGCGCGGCCCAAAATGCGAAGAGGTCGCCAGAAACGGGCGACCTCTCGCTGCAAGTTGTGATGGTTGCGGGGGCGGGATTTGAACCCGCGACCTTTGGGTTATGAGCCCAACGAGCTACCGGACTGCTCCACCCCGCGTCAGAGGAATACCAATGGTACCACGTCAATCCATCGATCGCAAACGTGATCGATGGAATCCTGATCGCCAAGGTCCGGCTGAAGCCGGACGCTACGACAAGGTCCGGCTGAAGCCGGACACCACGATCATCGTCCGCCGACGGCTGCCGAACTCAGCTGTGTCTTCGCGCGGGCTATTCGTGCGCGGAGGGCGAATGGGGCGCCGCGCACGGGCAGACGCGACACGCTGTCGAATGCCTCTGAGTACCATTTCACCCAGGCGGCGATGACCTGGCCCTCGCGCGCCTCTGCGGCAGCACGATCTGTCGCCTCAGCTATCAGCTTCGCGCCCTGCTCGCGCTCGAGCGCAAGGCGCCGCAGGGCGGCCGACTCGATGAGCTCGGCGACGGCCATCCCGTCGCGGTCATCAGCGGATGCCAGGAGCCAGGCGGATGTCGCGACGGACACGCCGACGTGACGCATCTCGTCCGGACTGACCTTGTCGGGCGTGTCCTGGTTCGTGTGGTAGTAGCGATCGGTGAAGTGCCAGTTGAGCAACGCAGGAATGCCGGCGTTGGTGAACGTCGTGTGATCGCTGCCGCCCTCGTAGGGGTTCGTGCGCACTACCCAGCCGGTCTCGCGTGCCCGATGCTGGCACACCGCGAGGTGCAGATCGTTCAGCAGGCTTCCCTTCAGCGTTTCCGGCTTGATCTCGCTCGCTCCCCATTCCGAATGCGGATCGGAGGGGCGCTCCCAGACAGCCGAAGGGTCTGGCTGCTTCTCGATCAGGAACGTGCCGCCGGTCTTCGACGTGTCCTCGCCGGTCATGTCCATCGAGAACATGTACTGCACGCCCTTCGCCTCCGCGGGTCGATTCGCCAGCCACTGCTCAGAACCGCGGATCTCGTCGACCCACATGAAGGTCAACGTGCGCGCGGGTGCTGGTAACGCGCCGCTCGCAACCGCTTCGGCGATTGCCCGCGCCAATCCGTACAAGGTCGCGCAGCCGCTCGCATCGTCGTTTGCGCCTGGCTCCTGGATATGCGCCACCATCACGATTCGCTCGTTGGGATTGGTGCGTCCCGGAATTTCCGCGACGAGCGACCGGTTGGGACCTCGAGAGAAGCTGGCCTCGACGTCGACCCGCACGCGAACCGGACCCTCACGGAGCCGGTCGCGCATACGTGACGCCGCGCGCCAGCTGGCCTTGAACCCGAACGCCTTCAGGTTTGCATCGTAGGGGATGTTGCCCCACTGCAGGACGTCCTTCTGCTCTTCGCGCGTGAAGGCGGCGGGATCGGCAGGGCGGATGTATGGCGCGATCGACGTCGAGATGACGCCAATCGCACCGCGACCTTTGACCGCCTGCTGCCAGAGCTGCCCGAGGGCGGCATCGCCCAGAACGACTGCGCCGCGGACGTCCTTTCCGGTGAAGTCCGCTGCCCCGCCTGCACCCACGTCAACGAGCGGCGCCGTCACTCCGCCCTCGACCGTCGGGAACGAGTTGATCGCCAGCGACACGCGATCGCGCTCTCGCGAGATCACGACTTCAGGTGCGGCCGAAGCGTCAGCCCCGAGGATCGACACGGTCCCGACCGAGTAATCCCACCCTGGCGATCGGGTCGGGTATTCGTCCACGCGGATCCGGCCGACCCCCGACGTGTCCGCAGAGTAGCCGGTCTTGATGAGGAGATCTCTGATGTGATCGATCGAGGCGTTGAACCCCGGATTGCCCGCAAGCCGCCACGATCCGCTCATGAAGTTGACAACCTCCATGGCAGCGGCCGCATCGAAGCGCGAAGCAACCGCGTCGTATGCGCGCTGGGCGGATGGTGGTAATGAACCGGCTTGCGCCTGAGCTGGCGCGGGCCTGGGCGCGGGCAGCAGGATGATGATCGCTGCCAGGAGCGAGGCGTTCTTCGACAATGCCAGTACTACTCTCAACGAGCCTCCGACGGTGATCAGCCGGTCGCGACAACGGAGCGGCCGGTTCCGACCCAGGAGTTACGTTCCATTAGTCCACAGGCTGAAGCGGCAGGTCGGTGAAGTCCAACAGCATCTCGACGCCGGATGTGTGATGATCGGACGCTGAGCCGGAGCGGCCCG
Organism: uncultured Acidobacteriota bacterium; assembly: GCA_963784195.1. GTDB lineage: Bacteria > Acidobacteriota > Vicinamibacteria > Vicinamibacterales > 2-12-FULL-66-21 > CAVQAH01. Next base: position 43,903 of record CAWARA010000025.1, read on the forward strand.
GACAGGTCAGCGGCGCACCGGTCCACGCAAGAGTAGGTTCGTAGTAGTGCCGTGCGACTTCGGGCGCCACATAACCCACCTTGCCGCCATCCACGTGAACCGCAATTGCGTGGAGGAAGTAACGGTTCTCCCGCTCGGCGGAAAGGGTTGCCGTGACGCGACCCTGGATGCGTCGCGTGCGCTCGATGTAAGCCAGTCCGGCGACGACCGGAATGCGCTGCAGAATGGAATTGGCCACTCGGGAATTCTACCGTGGTGACATCTCACTTCGAACAGCTCGCGGATCGCCTGCGGAAAGCGCAACGAATCACGGTCCTGACTGGCGCCGGAGTGTCTGCGGCGAGCGGCGTCCCGACATTCAGGGGCGACGGCGGTCTGTGGAAGAACTATAGAGCCGAAGACCTGGCCACGCCCGAGGCGTTCAATCGCGATCCACGGCTGGTCTGGGAGTGGTACGACTGGCGCCGGCGCCTGATTTCGACGTGCAAGCCGAATGCTGCGCACGTCACCCTCGCGGGCCTCAACGGACGGCCCGGCTTCACGCTGATCACGCAGAACGTCGACGGCCTTCACGAACGCGCCGGCTCACACGACATCGTCCGCTTTCACGGCTCGATCTGGCAGCTGCGATGTGTCGATGGCTGCTGCGAACCCTGGGACGATCTGACGGTGCCGCTCCCGGAATTGCCCGTCAAATGCCCTCGGTGCGGTGCGTTGGCCCGGCCGGGGGTCGTGTGGTTCGGCGAGTCGATCGATGAAGGCGTGCTCAGGCGCGCAACAGCCTCGCTCGAGTGTGACGTCTTCCTATCGGTCGGCACATCGTCGCTCGTCTACCCTGCCGCCGGTCTCGTGCACGCCGCAAAACAACACGGCGCGTGGACGGTCGAGATCAATCCTGCCAGCACTGGAGCGGCGGCGGAGCTGGATCTGGTGATCGCGGCGCCGGCGGAGGAGGTGTTGCCGAAGGTGATGGGTTGAGAGACGATGAGCGGTCGACTCCCAAATTCCAGCTCCCAAGGCGCTCTGTCGTCGACTCTGATCTCGTTGGGAGTTGGAGGTTGCAGTGGAAGTCCTGATGTCGTCAGACCTTCGGCAGCGTGACTTCGAGCTGGCGTAGGTACTTGCCCTGCTTGTCGGCGTACGAGACCTCGCACGGCTCGTCGCTCTGGAAGAACAAAACCTGCGCGATGCCCTCGTTCGCGTAGATCTTGGCGGGCAGCGGTGTCGTGTTCGAGATCTCGAGCGTCGCCGTGCCTTCCCACTCAGGCTCGAACGGCGTGACGTTGACGATGATTCCGCACCGCGCGTACGTGGATTTGCCGAGGCAGACCGTCAGCACGTCGCGTGGGATGCGGAAGTACTCGATCGTTCGTGCCAGCGCGAACGAGTTCGGCGGGACGATGCACATGTCCGACTTGATGTCGACGAACGACCGCGGATCGAAGTTCTTCGGATCGATGACGGTGTTGTTGATGTTCGTGAAGACCTTGAACTCGTCGGCGACGCGGATATCGTAGCCGTACGACGACAGGCCGAACGAAACGACGCCGCTGCGCACCTGGCGGTCCTCGAACGGCTCGATCATGCCGTGCTCGCGCGCCATCCGCTTGATCCATCTGTCGGACTTAATGGCCAAATCAGTCTCCTAGTCGTCAGTCGCTAGTCGTCAGTCGCTAGTCGTCAGTCAGTCGCTAGTCGTGAGTCGTTAGTCAGCCGCGAGTCGCCGGTCGCCAGTCCATCGTCACGCGATGTCATCAGCGATTCAAGATGTAGAGCACCAGCGACAGCAGGATGCTCAGGATGATGGATGTCACGAGCGGAAAGTAGAACGTGGCGTTGCCGCGACGCCAGGCGATGTCGCCGGGCAGGCGTCCGATTGGCAGGCCCATCATCATCAGCAGTCCGACCGCCGCGATGATCAGGCCGGCAATGAGCAGCAACTTACCCATCGGCCCCTCCTATCTCGCCAGATCCACCCCCGGGAAAAAGTAGCCCAGCTCGAACGCCGCCGTTTCAGGCGCGTCGGAACCGTGCGTGGCGTTGGTCTCGATCGACTTGCCAAACTCCTTGCGCAAGGTCCCGGCATCGGCCTTCGCAGGATCGGTCGCACCCATGAGCGTACGCCACTTGCGAATCGCATCCGGCGCTTCCAGCGCCATCAGAACAACCGGGCCCGACGACATGAACTTGGTCAGGCTCGCAAAGAACGGCCGCTCCCGATGGACGGCGTAGAACCCTTCCGCTTCTTTCTGCGTCAGGTGCGCCAGCCGCATGGCACGAATCTGGAATCCCGATTCCTCGATGCGTCGAATGATGCTGCCCGTATGTTTCGCCGCGACTGCGTCGGGCTTGATGATGGCCAGTGTACGTTCCGTAGTCATATCCGGCGAATTATATGTCACCCAAGAGGCACGGTCGAGGTAGCGAAGCGGCGATGGGCAATGGGCAACGTTCCCGGAGATCACACCATGACCGATAACAGACGTTGAATCAACCATCGACAGGTCGGCATCCACGCCCGATCCCGGCGAGAATCATCTTGGAGCGGTCGAAGGCGATCGCCCGACGGATCAGCCGAATCAGGGCAACGCGAACGCGCCGGCGATCGATGAGAACGGTCTGCCCAACGATCCGGTTGCCGTTTGCGAGGATGCGATCGGCGCCAACGTCGACGGAAGCGAAGGCGGCTAGTGCCGTTGTGGCGCTAGCGGCCCGCTGACGTCGACGTCGTGGTGGGCTTGAGGTACTTGTCGTACCACGCGAGGTAGCGTTCGAGCCGATCCTTCTTGTAGCTGGGGGTCGTGATGCCGTGGTACTGGTTCGGGTAGATCACCAGCCGTGTATCGACGCCAAGGCTGCGAAGCGCCTGATACATCTGCTCGCTGCCCAGCAGCGGCACGTTGAAGTCCTTTTCACCGCACAGGAACAGCGTCGGCGTTTTGATTCGATCCGCCTTGAAGAACGGATACGAGATCTTCACCCAGAGATCCTGGCTCTTCCACGGCGGACCGATCTCGTGCTCGTACTGCGTGATGTACTGATCGGTTCCATACATCGAAATCTGGTTCGAGCTGCCGGCGCCGCTGATCGCCGCCTTGAAGCGCGCGTCGGTGGCGATCGCGTAGTTCGTCAGGATCCCCCCGTAGCTCCAGCCGCCGATGCCCAGCCTGTCGGGATCGGCAAGCCCGATCTTGACGACATGATCCATCGCCCCCAGCAGGTCGACGACTTCCTTGTTCCCCCAGTCGGCGTAGATCGCCTTCTGGAACGTGGCGCCGCGCCCGTTGCTTCCCCGGTAGTTCACGGCAACGACGACGTAGCCATTGGCGGCGAACAGCTCGCGCTCGAAGCTGAACGAGTGCTCGTCCTGGCCGTTCGGCCCGCCGTGGATGCGCAACAGCGTCGGATAGCGACGGCCGGCTGCCCAGGTTGGCGGCTTGACGATGATCCCGTGAACTTCGGTGCCATCGCTGCTGGTCGATGTGAAGTCCTCGGTTGTGCCGGTCAGAATCGATCCCATCCATTCGTCGTTGTGCTTGGTCAGCTTCCGCAGCTTGCCGTTTTCGAGCGCAAACACTTCCGGCATCGTTGTCGCCGTCGATGCCAGCACGGCGAAGTTGCCGTCGCTGCCGCCCGACAGGCCGTTGACGACCTGACGGCCGCTCACGAGCGTCTCGACCTTCCCGCCCGCTGCGGGAACCCTGGCGACGTGCTGGGCGCGATCGTCGACGACGACGAACGTGAGGCTCTGTCCGTCTTTCGACCACGTGGCGCCATTGATCGGCCGGTCGATCGCGTCGGTCAGGCTGCGGGGTTCGCCTCCAGAGGAAGGAATCACCGCCAGGCGGGCCTGATCGTAGGCGGAGTACTTCAGCTCGTCACCGAGCTGGTACGCGATGGACTTTCCATCCGGACTCCACGAGACCCGGCCGTTTTCCTCGATCGCCGTGTTCGTCAGACGGCGAGGCTGGCTTCCCGGCTTCGCCTCGACGACAAACAGGTCCTGATTCGGGGTCTTGTCGACATCACCTTCGCCGTGCAGGCGGATGAACGCGATTTGATTGCCGTCGGGCGACCACGCGGGAGATGTTTCGTTGAACGTGCCGGGCGTGAGGATCTCGGCCTTCTTCGCCGCGATGTCGAAGAGATACAGGTGCGTCCGTTCACCGCGAAGGAACCCGTCGCCATCAGACTTGAAGTGATAGCGGTCGACGACGATCGGCTTTGGCGTCTTGGCTGGCCCTTCCTTGGCTTTCTCGCTCTCGTCTTCGGCCGCGGCTACGGCCGGATCGGGATCGCTGATGACGAGGACGAGCCGCTTGCTGTCTGGCGCCCAGGCGTAGTCGGACACCCCGCCCTTGACCTCCGTCAGCTTGCTGGCTTCCCCGCCCAAGCGGTTGAGCAACCAGACCTGCGCTTGCTTCGTGCCCTGCCGTGAGGATACGAACGACAGATATTTGCCGTCAGGACTCCACCGTGGACGCGACTCGCTGTCGGGCGTGGACGTCAGCTGAACCTGCTCGCTGCCATCCCACTTGACCATCCAGACATCCGTATCGTTCTTGTCCGTCGCCTGGATCGAGCTGGTGACCGTGTAGGCCACCCACTGCCCATCCGGCGACCGCTGCGGGTCGCGCACGTCACGGACTTTGAAGATGTCGTCGACATTGAGCGGCCGCTTCCCTTGCCCTAGGGCGGGCGCGCTGAGCGTCGCGATGCAGAGAAGGGCCAGCAGTCGTCTAGGCATAGGGAATTTCAAGTGCGCTCAGCACCTGCGCATCGGTCGCGCACGTGCTGAGTTGTGTGCAGTCAACGCAACGACTCCATCACTTCCTCGAGCGCCTCGCGGCCCGGCCGGGTCCGCTCGAGCGGCAATGATGCCAGAGGCTCGTCCACGAGGTCGAGCAACGTGACGAAGTCGTCTTTGTCGGGCTCGACATACAGGATTCCGGTCGCAAACTCGCCCCTTCGCGACGTCTCGTGCAATAGCCGCATCGCCGTGAACTTGTCGGTCGGATCGTAATCTTCGGCGACCTTCTTCAGATAGAGCTTCGATCCGTCGTGCAGCTCGACCGCCCTGGTCGTGCCTGGGTCGTACTCGACCGAGATGTCTTCGAAGAACGGCACGAAGCTCACCTCTCCGAGAACCTCGTCGTGCTCCTTGGCGTACGCGTAGCTCTTGGTCGAGCCTTCGTGATCGTTGAAGGTAGTGCAGGGAGAGATCACGTCGATCATGCACGTGCCGCGGTGGCCGAGCGACGCCTTGAGGATGGACAGCAGCTGCTTCTTGTCGCCGGAGAAGGAGCGTGCGACGAACGACGCGCCGAGCTGGATGGCAAGGGCGCAGGTGTCGATGGGCGGCAGGTCGTTTGCGATCCCGGTCTTGGCCTTCGAACCGAGATCCGCAGTCGGCGAGAACTGTCCTTTCGTGAGCCCGTAGCAGCCGTTGTCCTCGATGATGTAGATGATCGGCAGGTTCCGGCGCATCAGGTGCACGAACTGCCCGATTCCGATCGCGCCTGTGTCGCCATCACCACTGATGCCGATCGCGATCAGCTTCCGGTTCGCCAGAATGGCACCAGTGCCCACCGACGGCATTCTTCCGTGGACCGCGTTGAACCCGTGCGCGGCGCCAAGGAAGTACGCCGGGCTCTTGCTGGAGCACCCGATGCCCGACAGCTTGACGACCTGGCGCGGATCGACGCCCATCTCGAAAAAGGCGTCGATGATCCGCTCCGAGATCGCGTTGTGGCCGCAACCCGCGCAAAGCGTGGTCTTGCCGCCACGATACGGCTGCATTTCCAGACCGATGCGGTTCGTCTTCTTCGCCGGTTCAGGTGTGGTTGTCGCCATGATGTGAATATCTCGCCTCGTCAGCTAGCCCCCTAGCCGATTGCCGATTTTCCCGATTGCCCATTGCCCATTCTCATTCACCCTTCCCGGCAGCCAGGCCGCCGGAGACCACCGCACGCGACACGCTCGCCTTGTCCTTCCGGCCTTCCTGAATCAGGATGGCGTCGGTCACCGACCGGGCATCGATCGGCAGGCCGTTGTAGTGCAGCACGCTGCGCAGCTTGTCGATCCGCGCCGGCGACAGTTCGAGGCGCATCAGGCCGGCCATCTGCGCGTCGCGATTCTGCTCGACGATGTAGATGCGCTTGTAGCGGTCGATGAACGCTGTCAGGTCGTCAGTGAATGGGTACGCGCGCAGGCGCAGATACGCGGTCTTGATGCCGGTTTCTCGCTCGAGCTGGACGCGGCTCTCGTCGATCGCCCAGTGGCTCGTGCCGTAGCCGATGATCCCGATCTCGGTCGCCTCGTCGACAACCTCGGGCTTCGGCACGTATTTGCGTGCCGTTTCGAACTTCCGCCCAAGGCGATCGAGGTTGTTCACGTAGTCGTCCGGGCGCTCGCTGTACTGTCCGCGCTCGTTGTGGCCCGACCCGCGCGCAAAGTACGACGGCATGCCGTCGCCTGGGATCGTGCGGTACGGGATCCCGTCACCATCGACGTCCTTGTAGCGGCCCCACTCGCCCAGGCGCTTCAGCGTCGCCTCGTCGAGCACCTTGCCGCGGTCGATCGGGCCGTCGGGATACTGGAACGGATTCGACATCCACGTGTTCATGCCCAGGTCCAGATCGCTCATCACGAAGACGATCGTCTGGAACCGTTCGGCCAAATCGAAGGCATCCATCGCCATCGTGTAGCACTCTTCCACAGATGACGGGATGAGCATGATGTGCCTGGTGTCCCCGTGCGACAGCAGGCCCGTCGTGATGATGTCACCCTGCGCCGTGCGCGTGGGCAGGCCCGTCGAGGGGCCCACACGCTGAATATCGAAGATGACGCCCGGCACTTCGGCGTAGTACGCGAGGCCGGTGAATTCGCTCATCAGGGAGATGCCGGGTCCGGCGGTGGACGTCATGGCTCTGGCCCCCGCCCAACCTGCACCGATGACCATGCCGATCGACGCAATCTCGTCCTCGGCCTGAACGATCGCGAAGGTCGCCTTGCCTGTTTCCTTGTCCATGCGGTATTTCCGCATGTAGCCGATCAGCGTTTCAGGCAGTGAAGAGGATGGCGTGATGGGATACCAGGCCACGACGGTGACGCCGGCCATCATGCAGCCGAGCGCCGCGGCCGCGTTCCCCTCGATCAGGATCATCCCCGACGTCTTGTCCATCGGTTCGATCCAGTACGGATCGCCTTTCGTCAGGTTCTTCTCGGCGAACGCGAAGCCGGCGTTGAGCGCGCCCATGTTCAGCTCGACAGCCTTCGCCTTCTTCCCCATCTGCTTTTTCAACGCGTGTTCCATCTGCTGGAGCTCGATGTTCAGCAGCCTCGACAGCACGCCGTCGTAAATCATGTTCTTGACGAGCCGGCGGAGCTTCGCGTCCTTGCAGACGTCTGCCACCAGCTTGTCGAAGGGCACCGGGTAGAACACGAGATCGTTGCGGAGCGCGTTGAGCTTCAGCGGCTCGTCGTAGAGCACCGCCGCGCCCGGCTCGAGCGAGAGGACATCCTCCTTGGCCGTCTCCGCGTTCATGGCGACGAGGAAATCTGTTTCTTTCTTCCGGCCTATGTAGCCGTCTTTGTTGGCGCGTATCGTGTACCACGTCGGCAGGCCGGCAATGTTCGACGGGAACATGTTCTTGCCGGAAACCGGCACACCGCTCTGAAAGATCGAGCGGAGCAACACCAGATTGGCGGTCTGGCTGCCGGACCCGTTGACCGTGGCGACCTGAATACTGAAGTCGTTGACGACTCGGACCGTGGCGGACGGGACCGCGGCCTCTTGGACCGCGAGATCACTTGGCGACATGCGTTGATGTCCTCCGCGGCGAAGCAGCTGAACTGTTAGGGGAAAACCAGAATACCCTGAATGAATTATAGCTTATGACGCGCGGCTGAAGCCGCGACGCTACAAGGCGGACTGGACGGCGGCGCCGATGTCGGCGGGGCTCTTCACGACATGGACGCCGGCGTTCGAGAGCGCCGCCATCTTCTCGGCCGCGGTTCCCTTTCCGCCCGCGATGATCGCGCCCGCATGCCCCATTCGTCGTCCTGGCGGCGCGGTCTGGCCGGCAATGAAGCCGACGACCGGCTTCTTGAAATTGGCCTTGATATACGCCGCGGCCTCTTCCTCAGCGGTGCCGCCGATCTCGCCGATCATGACGACCGCTTCCGTGGCCGGATCCCCGGCGAACAGGCTCAGCGCGTCGATGAAGCTGGTGCCGATCAGCGGATCGCCGCCGATGCCGATGCAGGTGGTCTGCCCCAGGCCCAGCTTCGTGAGCTGATGGATCGCTTCGTAGGTCAGCGTGCCGCTCTTCGAGACGATCCCGACCCGCCCTTCCTTGCAGATGTGGCCCGGGATGATCCCCGCCTTGGCCTGGCCGGCGGTAATGAGGCCCGGGCAGTTCGGGCCGATCAGGCGTGTCTTCGAGGCGCGGACGACCATCAACGCCTTCATCATGTCCAGCGTCGGAATGCCTTCGGTGATGCACACCGCAAGCGGCAGCCCGGCATCCGCCGCTTCCATGATGGCGTCGGCCGCAAACGGCGGCGGGACGAAGATCACGGATGCGTTCGCTCCGGTCTCTTTCACGGCATCCGCCACGGTATTGAAGACAGGCCAGCCTTCGTGCGTCGTGCCGCCTTTGCCGGGCGTCACACCGCCGACGACCTTGGTCCCGTAGGCCGCTGCCTGCTTTGCGTGAAACGTGCCCTCGCGCCCGGTGATGCCCTGGACGATGAGGCGGGTGTTCTTGTCGATGAGTACGGCCATAGTTGGTGTGTGAAATGGTCCGGCTAAAGCCGGACGCTACGCTTGTTTCGCGAGTGCAACAACTCGCTCAGCGGCCTCGCTCATGGTGTCGGCGGTCGTGAAGTTCAGGCCGCTGTCCTTGAGCATCTGTTTGCCCTTCTCGACGTTCGTGCCTTCCATCCGGATGACGATGGGCACCGGCACGCCGAGTTCCTTGACCGCCGCGATGACACCCTCGGCGAGCACGTCGCAGCGAAGAATGCCACCAAAAATGTTGATGAGGACCGCCTTGACGTTCTTGTCCGACATCAGGATCTTGAACGCGTTGCGGATCTGCTCGGCATTCGCGCCGCCACCCACGTCGAGGAAGTTGGCCGGCTCGCCGCCCGCCAGCTTGATGATGTCCATCGTCGCCATGGCCAGGCCTGCGCCGTTGACCATGCAGCCGACGGTGCCATCGAGCTTGATGTAGTTCAGCGAGAACTTCGAGGCCTCGACCTCGAGCGGCGCTTCTTCGGCCGTGTCGCGCAGGTCCTTGATGTCGGGGTGCTTGAACAGCGCGTTGTCGTCGAAGTTCATCTTCGCGTCGAGCGCGAGCAGGTGGCCTTCTTCGGTGACGATGAGCGGATTGATTTCGAGGAGGGACGCATCCGTCGCATTGAACGTGTCGTAGACCGCGGACATCAACTTGCCCGCCTGACCGATCTGCGCGCCCTCGAGGCCCAGCGCAAACGCCAGCTTGCGGGTCTGATACGGCACCAGGCCGGTTCCGGGGTGCACGAACTCTTTGAAGATGCGGTCGGGTGTCTCTTCGGCGACCTTCTCGATCTCGACGCCGCCGTCCTGACTGACCATCAAGACCGGTTTCTCGGTCGCGCGGTCGATCACGAGACCGAGGTACAGCTCACGCTTGATCTTCAATCCCTGCTCGACCAGCACACGCTGCACGACCTGGCCTTCGGGGCCGGTCTGATACGTCACCAGACGCATGCCCAGCATCTTGCCAGCCGCGCTCTCGGCCTCGGCAGGATTCGGCACGACCTTGACACCGCCGCCCTTTCCCCGCCCGCCGGCATGAATCTGCGCTTTGACGACAACCGTGCCGCCACCAAGCTTCTGTGCCGCCGTCTTGGCTTCCGCGGCGCTGAAGACCACTTCGCCCTGCGGCACCGGGACGCCGTACTTCGCCAGAATCGCCTTCGCCTGATACTCGTGAATCTTCATCGTATCGAATGATAGTTCAGGACGGGGGTTCACGACGAGGGTTCAACACGAGGGTTCACGACAAACGTTCGCACGTCGGTTCATGACGGAGGTTCGCTGGCGTGGTTCGTCGCACGTAAACACGATCGCAGATCCGCGTCCTGTGATAGACGTGATCCGCGTCGATCCGCGTCCCGTGAAAGCGAGATTCGCGAGTACAATGGATCTGCGATGGCCTCGCGGTTCGGGCGGTTCTTCTCCTCCTCGGTCGGCACCAAGTTCCTCATCGGCGTCACGGCCTTCTGCTCTTCGCGTATCTGGTTCTGCACCTCGCCGGCAACGCGATTATTTTCTTCGGGCAGGAAGCGTTCAACGAGTACGCGCATGCGCTGATCTCGAATCCGCTCGTGGTTCCGGTGGAGATTGGCCTGCTGCTCGATCTTCCTGCTGCACATCTACAAAACGATCCGGATGTGGTTCGCCAACCAGGCGGCGCGGCCGGTGCCGTACGCGAAGAAGGCAACGGCCGGGCACACGAGCCGCAAGAGCGTCGCGTCCACCACGATGATTCTCTCGGGTCTGGTGATCGCTATCTTCGTGGTCATCCACGTCCGGCAGTTCAAGTTCGGCAGCTTCTACCTGGTGGAAGGCAGCGACGCGGTTCGCGACCTGTATCGGACCGAGATCGAAGTCTTTCAGCAGCCGGTATGGGTGGCGTTCTACGTGATTTGCACGCTGCTGGTCGCGCTGCACCTGCGTCACGGGATCGCCAGCGCTTTTCAGTCGCTGGGGTTCGATCACCCGACTTACACTCGGAAGATCGTCACGTGGGGCATCATCGGCGCCGTGATCATCGGCGGCGGACTGGCGATCATTCCGATCTGGGTTTACCTGACGCACTGACCATGACTCTCGATTCCAGGGTTCCCCGGGGGCCGCTCGACGCGAAGTGGGATCGCCATCGGTTCGAGTCCAAGCTGGTCAACCCGGCCAACCGCCGCAAGTACACCGTCATCATCGTCGGCACGGGCCTCGCCGGCGCTTCTGCCGCGTCGTCGCTCGGCGAGCTTGGCTACAACGTGCTGAGCTTCTGCATCCAGGACAGTCCGCGCCGCGCGCACAGCATCGCCGCGCAGGGCGGGATCAACGCCGCGAAGAACTATCAGAACGACGGCGACAGCATCCAGCGGCTGTTCTACGACACGGTCAAGGGCGGCGACTACCGCTCACGCGAAGCCAACGTGTTCCGGCTGGCGCAGCTGAGCGTCAACATCATCGACCAGTGCGTTGCGCAGGGAGTGCCGTTCGCCCGGGAGTACGGGGGCCTGCTCGACAACCGATCCTTCGGCGGTGCGCAGGTCTCGCGGACCTTTTACGCGCGCGGCCAGACCGGCCAGCAGCTCTTGCTCGGCGCCTATCAGTCGATGATGCGCCAGGTCGAAATCGGCACGGTCAAGTCGTTTGCCAACAGGGAAATGCTCGATCTCGTCGTCGTCAACGGCCAGGCGCGCGGGATCATCTGCCGCAATCTGATCACCGGTGCGATCGAGCGGTATGCCGCGCACGCGGTGCTGCTCTGCACCGGCGGTTACGGGACGGCGTACTACCTCTCGACGAACGCCGTGAACTCGAACGTGACGGCCGCATGGCGCGCGCACAAACGGGGCGCGTTTTTCGCGAACCCGTGTTTCACGCAAATCCATCCGACTTGCATCCCGGTCTCGGGCACGCACCAGTCGAAGCTCACGCTGATGAGCGAAAGCCTTCGCAATGACGGGCGCGTCTGGGTGCCGAAGAACAAGGGCGACGCGCGGCCGCCGCAACAGATTCCGGAGGCCGAGCGCGACTACTACCTCGAGCGGCGCTATCCGAGCTTCGGAAACCTGGTGCCGCGTGACGTGGCCTCTCGAAACGCGAAGGCCGTGTGCGACGAGGGGCGAGGTGTCGGAGACAGTGGCCTTGCGGTCTATCTCGACTTCGCGGACGCCATCAAGCGGCTCGGCCGCGACGTGATCAAGGCACGCTACGGCAATCTCTTCGACATGTACACGAAGATCACCGCCGAGGATCCCTATGCGGTGCCGATGCGGATCTACCCGGCGATCCACTACACGATGGGCGGTCTGTGGGTCGACTACAACCTGATGAGCACGGTCCCCGGCCTGCACGTGCTCGGCGAGGCGAACTTCTCCGATCACGGGGCGAACAGGCTCGGTGCCAGCGCGCTGATGCAGGGCCTGGCTGACGGCTACTTCGTCATTCCCTACACGTTGGCGAACTACCTTGCTGGAACGAGCTTCCCGGCCGTGACGACCGACGATGACGGCTTCGCCGAAGCCGAGTCGGCAGTCCAGAAACGAATCGACACGCTGCTCGGTGTCCGCGGAAGCAAGACGCCGCGGCAACTTCACCGGGAGCTCGGCGCCCTCCTCTGGGACGAGGTGGGCATGGCGCGCACCGAATCGGGGCTGAAAAAGGCGCTCGAGCGCATCCCTCAACTTCGCGAGGAGTTCTGGCAGAACGTGTCGGTCCCCGGTCCGAAGAGCAATCTGAACAAGAACCTCGAGTACGCGGGCCGCGTCGCCGACTACCTCGAGTTCGCCGAGCTCTTGACGCGCGATGCGCTGGACCGCACCGAATCATGCGGCGGCCATTTCCGCGAGGAGAGCCAGACCCCCGACGGCGAGGCGCTGCGAGACGACGAGAACTTCTCGTATGTCGCCGCCTGGGAGTACACGGGCGACGGCAAACCGCCGGTGTTGCACAAGGAAGAGCTGGTTTTTGAGTACGTCAAGCCAACGCAGAGAAGCTACAAATGACGCGTCGGTCCGTGGTTCGTGGTTCGTGGTTCGTGGTTCGTCGGCCCGCGTTCGATACGCGACACCTGTAGGCCCGACCTTCAGGTCGGGCGTGTTCGGATAAGCCCAATCGTTGAAACCATGCGCATCAATCTGAAAGTCTGGCGGCAGAACGGCCCTAACCGAACGGGGCAGCTCGTCGACTACGTCGCCGAGAGCGTCTCGCCGGACATGTCCTTCCTCGAGATGCTCGACGTCGTCAACGAAGGGCTGATCCGGAAGGGTGAAGACGCGATCGCGTTCGATTCAGACTGCCGCGAGGGGATCTGCGGTGCGTGCGGGTTCCTGATCAACGGCGTGCCGCATGGACCCGATCCGGGCACGACCGTCTGTCAGCTGCACATGCGCAGGTTCAAGGACGGCGAGACCATCGTCCTCGAGCCGTGGCGGGCGAAGGCCTTCCCACCGATCAAGGACCTCGTCGTCGATCGCACCGCGTTCGATCGGATTATCCAGGCGGGCGGATACACGTCCGTCAACGTGGGGGGTGCGCAGGACGGCAACGCCATCCTCATCCCGAAGGACACTGCCGAGCGGGCCATGGATTCGGCGGCGTGCATCGGCTGCGGCGCCTGCGTGGCGGCGTGCAAGAACGCGTCAGCCGTCCTTTTCACATCCGCGAAGATCAATCACCTCGCGTTGCTGCCCCAGGGCCAGACCGAGCGCAGCCGCCGTGTCGTGGCGATGGTCGACCGCCACGACGCCGAAGGGTTTGGGAGCTGTTCGAACGAAGGCGAGTGCGAGGCGGTCTGCCCGAAGGAAATTGCGATCACGAACATCGCGCGGATGAATCGAGAGTACTTTCGCGCGATGCTGGTGGCGAATGACTAGCACCCTGCCGTAGTTCGTGGATCGTCGCTCGTAGCTCGTAGAGGCGAAATCGACCCGCCGGGCTCTTCGAGCGACGAGCAACGAACTGACGAACCACGGAGACGTAAGTGTTCAGACTTTAATCACGTCGACCAGCTCTTTCACAGCCCCCGCCGACTTCTTGAGCGCCGCGTCTTCTTCCGGCGTCAGCTTGATCTGAATGATCTGTTCGACGCCGCGGGCGCCGAGCTTCACCGGGACGCCGACGAACAGGTCCTGGATTCCATACTCGCCCTGCAGGAAGACCGAGCACGGCAGGATCTTCTTCTTGTCCTTCAGGATCGCTTCGACCATCTCGGCCGCTGCTGACCCCGGTGCATACCACGCGCTGGTGCCGACGAGCTTCGTGATCTCGGCGCCGCCGTCAGCCGTCCGCTTGCTGATCGCGTCGATCCGTTCCTTCGAGAGCAACTCGGTGATCGGAATGCCGGCAACGGTCGAGAACCTCGGCAGCGGAACCATCGTGTCGCCGTGTCCGCCGAGGACGAAGGCATGAACGTTCTCGACCGAGACGTTGAGCTCCATCGCGATGAACGTCCGCATCCGCGCCGAATCGAGAACACCGGCCATGCCGATGACGCGCTCGCGTGGAAAACGGCTGAGCCTGTAGACCGCCTGGCACATCGCGTCGAGCGGGTTGGCGACCGGCACGATGATCGTGTTGGGGGAGAACTGAACGATCTTCTCGGTGACCGACTGCATGATCTTGTAGTTGATCTGCAGCAGATCGTCACGGCTCATGCCCGGTTTGCGCGGCACACCTGATGTGATCACGACGACGTCAGAGTTCGCGGTCTGCTTCCAGCCCTCGTCCGTGGCGCCATAACCGACGACCCGGGAGTCGGAGCCCTCGATGGGACACGCTTCGAGCATGTCCAGCGCGACGCCCGCGGCCTTCTGATCGGCGATGTCGATGATGACGACGTCCGCCAGCTCTTTATCGGCGATGGCACGCGCCACCGTCGCGCCGACATTGCCGGCGCCCCCAACCACTGTCACTTTTCGATTCATTCTGAGTCCTTCGGACTGGCGTATGGCGCGAAGCTGAAGCTTCGCGCTGCTGGTGACTACATGTTGGCGATAATCGCGTCTGCGAACTGCGAGGTCTTCAGCTCCGTCGCACCCTGCATCTGCCGGGCGAGGTCGTAGGTCACCTTCTTCTGCTGGATCGTGCGCTCGAGCCCCTGCTCGATCATGTCGGCCGCCTCGACCCATCCCAGATAGCGGAACATCATGACGCCCGACAGCAGCACCGACGCAGGGTTGATCATGTCCTTCCCCGCGTACTTCGGCGCCGTGCCATGCGTCGCTTCGAAAAAGCCGATCTCGTCGCCGATGTTGGCGCCGGGCGCCATGCCCAGCCCGCCGACCTGCGCCGCGCAGGCGTCCGACAGGTAGTCCCCGTTGAGGTTCGGCGTCGCGAACACGTCGTAGTCCGACGTTCGCGTCAGCACCTGCTGGAACACACTGTCGGCGATGCGATCGTTGATCAGAATCTTCCCCTCGCGGGACGCGCCGTTGGCCACCTCATCTTCGGTCACCACGTGATCGCGGAACTCGGTCGTTGCAAGCTCGTACCCCCAGTCGCGGAAGGCGCCTTCGGTAAACTTCATGATGTTACCCTTATGCACCAACGTGACGGTTTTACGTTTGTTGTCGATCGCGTATTGGATCGCTTGACGAACGAGTCGCTTCGATCCCGTCTCGGACATCGGTTTGATGCCAATGCCGGAATCCGGGCGGACGCGCTTGCCCATTTCTTTTTCGAGGAACTCGATGATCTTCCGCGCTTCGGGCGTGCCCTTTGCCCACTCGATGCCGGCATACACGTCTTCGGTGTTCTCGCGGAAGATGACGACGTTCATACGCTCGGGGTGGGTGACCGGAGCGGGCGTTCCGGCGAAGTAGCGAACCGGCCGCACGCACGCGAACAGGTCGAGCACTTGCCGGAGCGTGACGTTCAGGCTGCGGATGCCGCCACCAACCGGTGTGGTCAGCGGACCCTTGATGGCCACCTTGTAGGCGCGGACAGCCTCGAGCGTGTCGTTCGGCAGCCACTCGCCGTGATCCTTGTATGCTTTCTCGCCGGCGGGCACTTCGAACCATGCCAGGCGTCGGCGGCCGCCAAACGCTTTCTTCACCGCGGCGTCGAAAACACGGACAGACGCGCGCCAGATGTCGGGACCTGTACCATCACCCTCGATGAACGGGATAATGGGGTTGTCGGGAACGACGAGGCGCCCGTTGTTCCGGGTGATTGGTGTGCCTTCGGTCGGTGGCTTCAGCAGCGTAAATGTTGGCATCGGCGGAATTAGGTCACATCACCGGCGCGTGTTACCGGATCTTCACAGAAACTGTGGAAAAGTTTGTGGAAAACAGTCGCGAGCGACCCATTCGAGCCGCATGAATCCGCAGCTTCCTGCGGTTTGCACCATCGTGGTGCGAGATCCATCTGTACCCGCGGCCCGCGCAGCCGCACATTATATATGAAGGGTTATGCACGTCGTCATTGCAGACCAGCTCCCCGCATCCGCGGTAAAAATCCTCACGAGTATTCCCGGTTGGACCGTTGATTCACGTTCAGGCCGATCGAGCGACGCGCTCGCGCCGGATCTCGCGTCCGCCGACGCGCTGATCGTTCGAAGTGCGACGAAGGTGGACGAACGGCTCATGCAGTCGGCGCCGCGCCTTCGGGTAATTGCCCGCGCTGGCACCGGCGTGGACAACGTCGATCTGTCGGCGGCAACCGCGCGCGGCATTCTCGTCATGAATGCGCCGGGCGCCAACAGCATCAGCGTGGCCGAACATGCGCTCGCGCTGATGCTCGGCCTCGCGCGCGCGGTGCCGACGGCCGACGCGGCGATGAAACGCGGCGTCTGGGACAAGAAGTCGCTGACCGGCGCCGAGCTGAAGGGCAAGACGCTCGGCCTGGTCGGGATGGGACGCGTCGGACGCGAGGTCGCCGCACGGGCGAAGGCGTTCGGCATGTCACTCGTCGCCCACGACCCGTTTCTTTCTGAAACGGTTGCGGCCAGCCTCGGCGTCGAGCTGCTGTCGCTCGACGGTGTGTGCGAGCGTGCCGACTACATCAGCCTCCATGCGCCAGCGACCGCGGAGACGCGCGGGCTCTTCAACGCCGACCGGTTGCGCAAATGCCGGCGCGGTGTACGGATTGTGAACACCGCTCGCGGCGAGCTGATCGACGAGGCGGCGCTCGCGGACGCCGTCGCCCAGGGACACGTCGGGGGCGCCGGACTCGATGTGTTCGAAAAGGAACCGCCGATCGACTGGCGGTTGACGCAGCTTCCTCAAGTGATCGCCACGCCGCACATCGCGGCGTCGACTCACGAAGCGCAGGAACAGGTCGGCATCGATACTGCGACCGCCGTCCGCGACTACCTGATGGACGGAACGGTTCGTAACGCGGTCAACTTCCCTGCCATCTCGACGGAAGACATGGCGGCGCTGCGACCTTTCCTGCTGCTCGCCGAACGGCTCGGCGCGCTAGCCGCTCAGCTCGCCGAGGGACGCACGCGCGCGCTCGGGATCCGTCACTATGGCCCGCTCGTCAGCGCGCATGGCGAGCTGATCGTGAGCGCGGCCGTCGCCGGCCTCCTCAAGCCGATGCTGTCCTCCGCAGTGACGATCGTCAACGCGCGCGACGTCGCCGGCCAGCGCGGAATCGAAATAGTCGAGTCGCGCAGCTCACGGCCCCGGACGTTCGCCAACATGCTGTCGGTGAAGCTGCACACGAGCACCGGCGAGTGCTGGCTCGAAGGTGCGGTCTTCGAGCCGGGTCGTCCGCGGATCACGCTGCTCGATGGCGTCGAGGTCGAGGCTCCGCTGGAAGGCACGTTGCTGACCATTCGAAATGTCGATCAACCGGGCGTGATCGGACACGTGGGTTCCATCCTCGGCCGCCACGGTGTCAACATCGCCAATTTCGCGCTCGGCCGTCACGCCGACGGCGCAGCCGGCATCGTCAACGTCGATGCCCCGGCCTTGGATCAGCGATTGCTGGAGTCGTTGAGGGACATCAGGAACGTCGAGGGTATTCGAGAGGCACGACTGGCGTCGGTGAGCTGATAGTGTCAACTTCCCAACGCCCAACTCCCAACTCCCAAAGACTGAGAACCTGACGCCGAGTCGAGTACGCTCGTACACCTTGGGAGTTGGGAGTTGGGAGTTGGAAGTTGACAGGATCGCAGGCGTCTATCGCAGTGCGATCCGCCGCGTGCTGTTCGTCATGAGGTCGGTGAGCTCGACGGCATCGGCGCCGATCGCCTTCACCGTGTAACGCGCACCGATGGGGTCGCCGACGGCCACGATGAAGACCTCTCCACCGTCCGCGGTCAGGATCGCGGTGCGGACGTTGCCTTCTGGTTTGTTGTCTTGAGCGATGCCAACGAGCAAGAGTGGCGGATCCGGCACGACGATCGGCTCGGGCGCAATCGCCGACGCCGGGCGTGCCTGCCTCGGCTCGGGACGCGGCGCAAACGCGAATGGGTTTCTGTGAGGAGACTGCGGTGTGGGTGCGGCAGATAACCGCTCGCGCAGTCGGGTGGCCTGAGCCTGAACATCACTCGCGAGGGTTTCCGTCCCGGCGGTTTGAACCGGCTGCGGCGCCACGGGCGGCGCCACGGTCTGTTCGCCGACACCGGCGGCCGAAGACAACCACGCCAGCGCCAGCACGCCCGTCCCCAAATACGCGACCACTCGCGTCGGAGTCATGTTCGTACCGGCAGCATGGTACCACAGTCGGGCCGGTGAAGCCTGTTGGCGCCGATCCGTCACTCTAAACCTCGAGCCCTCGACTCATGTCCGTACATGAGTGTCCACCCGCGAACGTTTCGTGGTCCAGTCAATCGACTGTGATCCGCGATCCGCGCGACGACCTGACGTCACCTGAAGTCGATCTGCGCACGGTGCACGACCGTGTCACGGTGAGCATCTGTGGTAAGATTTGCCGTGCCCCCTGTTTCATCCTCCGGGTCTTCGGCGGGTACACGTTCCGTCTCTGTTATCGCCGTCATTCCTGCCAGATATCAGTCGTCGCGGCTTCCGGGGAAAGCTCTCGCGGAAATCGACGGCCGTACGATGATCGAGCACGTTTACCGGCGCGCTGCGGACGCCCGCTCCGTGTCGTCGATCGTCGTCGCCACGGACGACGAGCGGATCGCCAGCGCGGTACGCGCGTTTGGCGGCAGCGTGCGTATGACGTCACCGGCGCACCAGAGCGGCACCGATCGGATCGCGGAGGTGGCGCGGTCGATTTCGTGCGACCTCATCGTCAACGTTCAGGGCGATGAACCTCTCCTGCAACCGGCAATGATCGACGAGGCGGTTTCCGCGTTCGATGGAGATCCGGCGCTGGCGATGAGCACGCTCCGCCGCCGCATCGAGGATCCCGCGGAGCTGCAGAATCCGAACGTCACGAAGGTGGTCGTCGATCGCCACGACTACGCGCTGTATTTTTCGCGGGCGCCGATTCCCCATGTTCGTGCGGGGTCGAAGCCCGCGGATGCGTGGCGGCATGTCGGGCTGTATGTCTACCGGCGCGACTGTCTGCTGCAGCTCGCGTCGCTGCCCGTGACCGCACTGGAACAATCCGAAGCGCTCGAACAGTTGCGTGCTCTCGAACACGGGATCAGGATCAAGGCACTGGAAACCCGGTACGACTCGGTTGGAGTGGACACGCCTGAGGATCTCGAGCGTGTGAGGCGGCAGTTCCGCGACGCGAACGGCGGCGGACCGGCAGGTCCGGAGTACCGTCCGCTGGCGGCGACATAGACGCTGATGGCCAGATTGCACGCCGCGTAGCGGCGAACATACGCGACCGCCGCGCGGCGGCGATAGTAAACGATGGAGCACAACGATCACATGGGTGAGACGCACGCGACCTCGGACTCCCAGCCCGCGCCACAACCTGGCGCCCGTCCCGTCAAATTCATACTCGTTACCGGCGGAGTCGTCTCCTCGCTCGGCAAGGGCCTCGCGGCTGCCTCGATCGGCGCGCTGCTCGAAGGACACGGCTACAAGGTCGCCCTGCAGAAATTCGATCCTTACATCAACGTCGATCCCGGCACGATGAGCCCGTACCAGCACGGCGAGGTCTACGTCACCGATGATGGCGCGGAAACGGACCTCGATCTCGGACACTACGAGCGGTTCACGAATCATCCGACGACGCGCAACAACAACTGGACGACCGGCAAGATTTACCTGTCGGTCATTCAGAAGGAACGGCGCGGCGACTACCTCGGGCGGACCGTGCAGGTCATTCCGCACATCACCAACGAGATCAAGGACAGCATCCGCGCCGTAGCAAGGGACGTCGACATCGTGCTCGTCGAAATCGGCGGTACCGTCGGCGACATCGAGAGCCTGCCGTTCCTCGAAGCGATCCGCCAGCTTCGCCAGGACGTGGGCCGCGAGAACACGCTCTACATCCATCTGACGCTCGTCCCGTTCATCGGGGCCGCCGGTGAGTTGAAGACGAAGCCGACGCAGCACAGCGTCCGCGACCTCCGGGCGATCGGCATCCAGCCCGACATCCTGCTCTGCCGGACCGATCGCTTCCTCGATCAGGACATCAAGCGAAAGATCGCGCTCTTCTGCGACGTCGACGAGGAAGCGGTCATCACCGCAAAGGATGTCGCGAGCATCTACGAAGTCCCACTGGTCCTCGCTGCCGAAGGCCTCGATCGGATCCTCCTCGACCGCCTGCACCTGCCGCGCACCGAGGCCAAGATGGACGCCTGGGCCGATCTGGTGGATCGCATCCGGAACCCGAGCGACGACATCACCATCCACGTGGTCGGCAAGTACGTCGGCTACGAGGACTGGTACAAGAGCCTCAACGAGGCGCTGTATCACGGCGGGTTCAAGCACCGGCTGCGGGTGAACATCCGCTGGGTCGAAGCGGAGGCGCTCGAGCAACCGGGCGGCGAGCAGCTGCTCGATGGCGCCCACGGCATCCTGGTGCCCGGGGGCTTCGGCGACCGCGGCACACGCGGCATGATGCGCGCGGCTGAGATCGCCCGCGAGCGCCGGATCCCGTACTTCGGCATCTGCTACGGCTTCCAGTGGGCGGCGGTCGAGTACGCACGCCACGTCGTGGGCCTCGCTGACGCCGATTCGACCGAATGCGCGCCTGATACGCCTACCAACGTCATCTACAAGCTGCGCGACCTGCTCGGCGTGGACGATTTGGGCGGCACGATGCGGCTGGGATCGTATGCGTGCGATCTGAAGGCCGGATCGAGATCGCGGGAACTCTATGGCGAGGCGCTCATCCACGAACGCCACCGTCATCGCTACGAGTTCAATTGCCTGTACGAGAAGGCGTTGACCGACAAGGGTCTTCAGATCGTCGGCCGCTCACTCGACGGCAAGTTCGTCGAGATCATCGAACTGCCCACGCATCCCTGGTACGTTGCGGTCCAGTTCCACCCCGAATTCAAGTCCAAGCCGCTCCGCCCGCACCCGCTCTTCGCCGGGTTCGTCGAAGCCAGCTACGAGCACAAACGCAGCAGACGGCAGCACCCGGCCGAGTCCGTGGTAGGTTAGGCGGCGTGAAGCCGATAGAGTTCGCGGGGTTGACAGTCGGAGCGGGCCGCCCGCTCCTGCTGATCGCCGGCCCGTGCGTGATCGAAAGCTCGTCACACGCCCTTGGGCTCGCGCAAGCCATCAAAGACATTGCCCAGCGCGCCGGCGTCCAGTTCGTCTTCAAAGCCTCTTACGACAAAGCGAACCGTACTTCGGTCACCTCGTTCCGTGGTCCGGGAATCGAGGAGGGGCTGGAGGTTCTACGCAAGGTACGCGAGGAGGCTGGCGTCCCGATTCTCACGGACATTCATCAGCCCGACCAGGCTGCCCGCGCCGCGACGGTCGCGGACGTGCTTCAGATTCCCGCCTTTCTCTCGCGGCAGACCGATCTCCTCACGGCCGCGGCCAGGACCGGGCGCGTTGTCAACATCAAGAAAGGTCAGTTCCTCGCGCCCGCGGATATCCGTCACGCGATCGCCAAGGTGACCGCGGCCGGAAACGCGAATGTGATCGTCACCGAACGCGGCTTCAGCTTCGGCTACAACAATCTCGTGGTGGACATGCGGGCGTTCCCGATCATGCGAGGTTTCGGCTACCCGGTGGTGTACGACGTGACGCACAGCCTGCAACTGCCGGGCGGTGGTGACGGTGTGACGGCCGGTCAAGCCGAGTTCATCGAGCCGATGGCTTGCGCCGGCGTCGCGGCAGGCGTCGATGGCCTCTTCCTCGAGGTGCACGAGCGTCCCTCTCAGGCGAAGAGCGACGCGCAGAACGCGTTGCAACTCGACCTGCTCGAACCGCTGCTCACCCGTCTCGTCCGCATCCACGCCATCGTCGCAGCCGAACCGGCGCTCGCGAGGAGCCGTTGAATGGGCACGAAGACTGACGCCGCGCTCGAACTGGCCAGAAAGGTCCTGCGCACCGAGGCGAACGCGATCCTCGGGCTCGTCGACCGAATCGATGGGGAGTTCGAACGCGCCGTCCAGGTGCTGTTCGACTGCAAAGGACGAGTGATCCTGACCGGCATGGGCAAGTCGGGGATCATCTGCCGCAAGATCGCCGCGACGTTGACGAGCACCGGCACGTCAGCCTGGTTCCTCCACCCTGCCGAAGCCATCCATGGCGATCTCGGCGCGATCCGAGACGACGACGTGGTGATAGCGCTGTCGCACAGCGGCGAGACCGAAGAGCTCGTGCGGCTGCTCGAAGCCATACGCCGGATCGGCGCGAAGCTGATCGCCATCACCGGCAACGTGAAGTCGACGCTGGCGCGCGCGGCGGACGTCACGCTGGACTGCTCCGTCGACGAGGAAGCCTGCCCGATGAACCTGGTGCCGACGGCGAGCACCACTGCCGCCCTCGCCCTCGGTGACGCGCTGGCGATGACGCTGCTGGTTCGCAAAGGCTTCCGCGAGGAAGATTTCGTGTCGCTGCATCCTGGCGGGAAACTGGGCCGGCGGCTGATGCGCGTCGAGCACGTCATGCACAGCGGGAAGGCTGCACCGATCGTGTCGACCGGCACGCGCATGCCGGATGTCTTTCACGAAATGTCCAGCAAACGCCTCGGCATGACATGCGTGGTTGACGACACGGGACGCCTGGTGGGAGTTTTTACCGACGGCGACCTGCGCCGCCTGATGAGCCGGACAACGGACGTCCTTGGCTTGACAGCCGGCGAGGCCATGACGCCACGGCCAATCACCCTGGCCCGGGATCTCCTTGCCGTCGAAGCGCTGAAGATCATGGAAACGCACAAGATCACATCGGTCGTCGTCGTCGACGCCGCCGGCGCGGTCGAAGGCGTCATCCACCTGCACGATCTGTGGCGCACGCAGATGATCTGAACACCGCATGACGCTTCAGGCTAAAGCCTCACGGGTCCGGTTGCTGCTGTTCGACGTGGATGGCGTGATGACCGATGGCGTGGTGATCATGCACGCCGACGGCTCGGAATCGAAGGGCTTTCACATTCGTGATGGCGCGGCGATCGTCTGGGCCCAGCGCGCGGGCCTGACGGTGGGCTTGCTGTCCGCCCGAATGTCCGGCGCCACCGCGCAGCGTGCCGCTCAGCTGGCCATCCGGACGGTGTCACAGGGTGTGACGAACAAGCTGGCAAGCTACGAACAGATCATTCAGGATGCGGGTGTAACGGACGACGCGGTTGCCTACATGGGTGACGACCTGCTCGACATCCCAGTGCTGCGTCGCGTCGGCCTCTCGGCAGCCCCAGCGGATGCCGCCGCGGAGGTCCGCGAGCGCGTCGACTGGGTCAGCCCGTCGGGCGGCGGCCGCGGCGCGGTCCGCGATCTGATCGAGCTCGTCCTCCGCGCCCAGGAGCGGTGGGACGGCATCGTCGAACAGTACGCGTGATGGACGGCTACATACCCTTGTTGAGTGCGCTCGTGGCGCTGCTCTTCGGCCTGGCGATCGGCAAGGCCTGGGAGCGCTACAAGCTCAAAGATGGCCGCTGGATCGATCGGCGGCGCACGCGGGAGTCTCCCCACTACATGCTCGGTCTGAATTTCCTGGTCGGAAACCAGATCGAGCCGGCGATCGAGGAGCTGACGCGGGCTGCCGAAACGGCCGGCGATCCGCTCGAGATCCGGTTAATCCTCGGAAACCTGTACCGCGAGAAGGGCCAGGTCGGGCGCGCGATTCAGGAGCACCAGCAACTGCTGCAGCGCCCGGACCTTCGGAAACTCGAGCACGCCAACGTGCTGTTGTGTCTCGGTCTCGACTACAAGCGTGGCGGGTTCGTCGATCGCGCGCTCGAAGCATTCACCGAGGTGCTGCGCCTCGATCCTGACAACCAGTACGCGCTCGCCAACCTCGAGAAGCTCTACGAGGAACAGCACCAGTGGCGCGACGCGTACTCGACACGTCAGAAGCTGTCGGGGCGCGACACCGCAACGTCGCAGGCGCGTCACCACGAGATCCTGGCGTTCCTCGAGAACGAGATCGGCCTCGACGCCGTCAAGCGCGGAGATTTTGCCGAAGCGCGTGCACGATTCCAGGCCGCGGTCGACCTGGACTCGCGCACCGTTCCGGCGTATCTCAATCTGGGCGATCTCGACGTCCAGCAACAGGATCTGCCCACGGCCATTTCTGCGTGGGAGCGCCTGATCGAGCAGTCCCCCGAACGCGCTTACCTGGCCTTCTCGAGGCTGGAAGCGGCGTATCAGGATGTGGGGGAAGAAGGACGATTCCCGGCGCTCTGCCGGCGGTTGATCGACGCCAACCAGCAGGACTGGCGCGCGCGTCTCGCGCTTGCGCGCCACCTGTCATCGCGCGGCAGCGCTCGCGAAGCGCTCGACCTGCTCTTCGAAGCGCTGGTCCAGAACCCCCACGCGCTCGCGGTACATCAGGCCATCTGGCAGACGCTCTCGCAATTGAGCCTGCCGCAGTCGCTGGTCAACCGCTACGTCGAGCTGACCCGCGACTCGGTCTTCTACCTCGACGCGCACATCTGCGTGCGCTGCCGCTATCGCAGCACCGAGCTCCTCTGGCAGTGCCCGCACTGCCACGAATGGAACACGTTCGTCGAAGAACGCATCGCGCCCGCCAAGGACAACGAGGCCACGCTCACTAGCTGAGCGCGCGAGCTCCCAAGTTCGAACGTCTTTGGTTAGCGCGTCAACTTGCGTCGAAGCATGTCGGCCCGCGGCGCCGCGGCCGGACGCGCGGAAAAATGCACCTCCGGCGATGGACTTTCGATTCCCGCTTCGGCTCGGGTGATTCGAGCGCCGGCGCGCAATCAGTTGGGCAACCGTGTGACCCGCACGCCAGTGGCGAATCGGTGCCTTCGCGGCAGGCAGCGCCTACGGTGCATTTTTCGAACTGACGGTGCGCGCTGGCCGCATCGCGCCGCGGGCCGACATGCTCCGACGCAAATTGACCCGCTAACGAGATCTATTCGAGCCGACAAGATCAGGCGACGCGAAGCGCTTGTCTGCTGTGGACCGGGAAGGACGGCTGACGAGTCCGGGACCGAATCGCGACGACCACGACGCACACGACACAGACCATAGTGATGTCGCGAACGTCGCGGCCGCCGTGATCGTTGCCAGTGCCGTGAGACCGGTCGCCCTTGAGTCCACGATGCCCTCGCCTCGTCATCACACGGGTGAGCTGAGATTTGTGAAGACTCCTGTTGAAACCGACAAGCAGCCGCGCTGAAGCTAGAGCCCGCAATTCAAGAACATTTGGGAGTTGGGAATTGGAAGGTGGGATGTCTCTGGTTAGCGAGACCCACTGCGCCGGAGCACGTCGGGCCGCGGCGCGATGCGGCCAGCGCGGGGCGTCAGGTCGAAAAATGCACCGCAGGCGCTCCGATCCGCGGAGGCGCTGATTCGCCACCGCGCCCGCGGATCGCCCGTCGGCCCAACTGATTGGGCGCCGGCGCCCGGACCACCCGAGCCGGAGCGGCCATCGTCAGGCAATCGCCGGAGGTGCATTTTTCCGCGCGTCCGGCCGAGGCGCCGTGGACCGATGTGCTTCGGCGCAGTGGGTCTCGCTAACCACATGCGTTGGAATTTGACGATCCTCAACCTTCCAGGTTGAGCCTCTCGTAGACCAGCCTGACCTGCCGCGCGGTCTCGCTGTGGGGGCCCTCGGTCTGGATGACGTAGTGGGCGCGCGCGACTTTTTCGTCGATCGGCCACTGCGCGGCCAGGCGCGCTCGCGCGTCGGCTTCGCTCAGGCCGTCGCGCGCCATGATCCGCCTCACCTGTTCTGCCGGCGTGCACGCGCACACGATGATCGGTTCGAACTGGTGATGGTGGCCGGTCTCGAAGAGTAGCGGGATATCCGCGATTGCGATGCGGGTGTTGGGCGGCAGGTTGGCGGACCACTCGCGGATACGGCGGTAGACGTCCGGGTGGATGATGGATTCGAGGTCCGCGCGTGCGGCGCGATCGGCGAACACGATGCGGCCGAGTGCGGCGCGATCGAGGGAGCCGTCTTCGCGAAGGACCGCCGGACCGAAGTGCTGGACGACGAGCGCCAGCCCTGGGGAGCCGGGTGCGACCGCGTCGCGCGCGAGCAGGTCGGCGTCAACGGTCGCGACGCCAAGCTCGGCGAACCGCGCGAGGCAAAACGATTTGCCTGTCGCAATCCCGCCGGTAAGCGCCGCTCGAACCATGGCTCAATCGCTGCTGTGTCTGGCCTTCGCCGCCGCGACGGTGTTCTTCAGGAGCATGGCGATCGTCAGCGGTCCTACCCCGCCGGGAACGGGCGTCAGCGCGCCGGCGACTTCGGCTGCGGCTGGATGCACGTCACCCACGACCACCGACCCCCGCCGATCGAAGTCGGCGAGGCGGCTCGAGCCCTCGCCGAAGAGAGACAGGGCCAGCGCCCGATCGGTCACGCGGTTGATTCCCACGTCGATCACGGTCGCACCGGGCTTCACGAAGTCCTTCGTGACGAATCCGGTCCGGCCAATCGCCGCCACGAGAATGTCCGCTGACGCCGCGACGGATGGCAAGTCGGGCGTCTTCGAATGGCAGATCGTGACAGTCGCGTCGCGGTGCAGGAGGAGCATGGCCATCGGCTTGCCGACGATCTCGCTCCGGCCGATGACTACCGCACGCGATCCCGCGATGCGGATGCCGCTGCGATCGAGCATCTCGATCACACCAGAGGGCGTGCACGGCGTCAGCAACGCGCGCCCCTGCACGAGGCGCCCCACACTGACGGGATTGAAGCCGTCGACGTCCTTGCGCGGATCGATCGCGTCGAACACGCGTTGCGAGGCCCCCTTCCCCATCGCCGCGGGCAGCGGCGCCTGGACGAGGATCCCATCGTGGGCGTCGCTGCGATTCAACCGGTCAACGGTTGCCAGGAGCTCGTCGAGGCTTGCCGAGGCGGGAAGGCGCTCGAGGTCGACGCGCAGGCCGGAATCACTGCCTGCGCGCACCTTGTTGCGCACGTAGATCTCCGAAGCCGGATCGTCGCCGACGAGCACGATGCCGAGGCCGGGTGGCCGCCCGGCCCGTGTAGTAAACGCCTGGACGTCGGGGCGAACCGACTCCCGGATCGCGGCCGCGACCGCATTTCCATCCAGGAGCCGCGCGCTCATCGACGGGCGCCGACGGTCGGGGCCTTCTGCCCGCGAGCGAGCACGAACCCGATCGCGGTGAAGACCGCGCCGAGCAACAGGATCCGGATGCCGAGCGCGTCGGCGATCTCAGGGTTCACGTGACCGCCGAACCGGGAGAGAAACGCGTCGAGCTCGTGCCACTTCGCCAGTTCCTCGGTCGTGATGCCGAATTCGGTCAGGTAGGCCAGCAGCGTGATGCAGAACCCATTGAAGAGCAGCATGTAGCCGGCCATCTTCAGGAAGTTCCCCAGGCCCTGCATCGACGTTCGCGCCGCCGCTTCCACCTGGCTGTAGAGCGGACTGTGCGTGCGGCCGTAGAACCAGTAGATCACCATGCCGAGGTCCAGCCAGACCAGGAAGCGCACCCAGGTCATCACCGTCAGGTTCACCATCAAGTACACGCACGACACGACACCCAGGATCGGAAACAGATCGCCGAACGGCACCTTGAACGGCCGGTGGGCATCCGGGCGCTTGCGTGCGCAGGATCATGACCGCCGCGCAGACGATCACGAAGGCGAAGAGCGTGCCGATACTGGTCATTTCGCCCAGGACCTGGATCGGCGTGAAGGCCGCCACGATCGCCACGATCACGCCCGTGATGATCGTCGTGATGTACGGCGTGCGGAACGTCGGGTGCACCTTGCTGACGCCCGGCGGCAACAACTGGTCCCGGCTCATCGAGAAGAAGATGCGCGGCTGGCTCATGAGCATGACCAGCAGCACGCTGGTGATGCCCGCGACGGCGCCGGCCGACACGAGCCCCGCCGCCCACCCCTGGTTGATGACCGCCAACGCGTAGCCGACCGGTGCGTTCAGGAATGAGGCGTCGTCTTTGTACTGCACGACGGGGATGATGCCGCTGAGGACCGCGGCCACCGCGAGGTAGAGCACCGTGCAGATCACCAGCGACGCGATGATGCCGATCGGCAGATCGCGGCTCGGGTTCTTGGCCTCCTCGGCCGTCGTCGACACGGCATCGAAGCCGATGTAGGCGAAGAAGACGACCGCCGCCGCGGCGAAGATGCCCTGGTACCCATACGGCATGAAGGGCGACCAGTTGGCGGGGTTCACGTAGCCCACGCCGACGATGAGGAAGAAGACGATGGCGACGAGCTTGACCGCGACCATCGCGGCGTTGAACCGCGCGCTCTCGCGCACGCCGATCACCAGCAGCGCCGTGATGACGAGCACGATGAAGATCGCCGGCAGGTTGATCAGCGCGCCCTCCACGCCGGTCGCGGGGGCGGCGCTCATCCAGGCCGGGAGGTGCAGGCCGAAGCCCGCCAGAATCCGCTGGAAGTACCCGCTCCAGCCCACCGCGACGGTCATGGACCCGACGGCGTATTCGAGGATGAGGTCCCAGCCGATCATCCACGCGAAGATCTCGCCGAGCGTGGCGTAGGCGTAGGTATACGCGCTCCCGGAGATGGGGATCATGGCCGCGAACTCGGCGTAACAGAGCGCGGCGAACGCGCAGGCCAGCCCGGCGGCGACATACGCCAGCACGATCGCGGGCCCCGCCTGGTTGGCGGCCGCCGTGCCGGTCAGCACGAAGATGCCCGTCCCGATGATCGCGCCGATCCCGAGCAGCGTCAGGTCCCATCCCGACAGCGTGCGCTTCAACGCCTTGGCGCCGTGCTCCGCGTCGCCGACCAGCTGCTCGATCGACTTGGTCTTCAGGAGATTCGAATCCATTCACCCTCCACGCGAGGTCGGGCACACGCCGACCTGCATTGATTCAGGCAAGGCTAAAAAACCGCGGCATTATACACCGCGGATCGAGCCAGCCCAGCCGCGGATCGACGCGGATCTCGTTTTGACGGGACGCGGATCGACGCGGATCTCCCTTTAACGGGACGCGGATCGACGCGGATCTTCGCGCGATTTGCGCGTAAGAAAGTCCGGGGCGGCAGGGCTTTTATCGAAGGGCTGCGATGAAGGACCGGACCCTCTCCTCCGGGTCGCCGGAGAGCAGGTCGGAGATAACCGCGACACCTGACGCGCCGGCCTCGGCGACTTGCGCCGCACGATCCAGCGTGATTCCGCCGATGGCGACGACCGGCTTGCCACCGCGGGCTGCATAGCGGACGAGGCTCAGGCCACGCGGATCGTAGCCAGTGGTCTTCGTTTCGGTGCTGAAAACCGGCCCCACCGCGACGTAGTCGGCCGTCGTCGTCAGCGCCTCGTCGACCTGTGCCTGGTCGTGCGTGGAGATGCCCACGAGGGCGGCCGGCCCGAGGAGCCGTCGAATGGCGTCGACGGACAGGTCCTCCTGACCGACATGCACGCCGTCGGCTCCTGACATCAGCGCGATATCCGGGCGATCGTTCACGATCAGGACCGCACCGTACTGGCGTGTTGCGGTTCGCAGCCGGTCGGCGAGCGACAGGAACGCCGCGTCTGTGTCCTGCTTGGCGCGAAGCTGGACGATCTTCGCGCCGCCGCGCAGGCAGGCCTCGGCCAGCGCGATGGGGTCGGTCCCACGTGCGGCGCAGAGGTCCGTGTCAACGATGGGATAGAGCGCTGGAAACTCGAACGGAAACACTCAAACGGCTTCGGCGAGCCGGTTACCTGACGTTTTTTTTTCGGTCAGGTAGCGATCCATGAACCCGGTGCCCAGGCGGCCGGCGATGAAGTCCGGATCGGCCAGGATCTTGAGATGCAGCGGAATCGACGTCTTGATGCCTTCGATGACCGTCATCTCGAGCGTCCGCCGCATGCGGGCAATCGCCTCCTGCCGGTCGCGCCCGTGCACGATGATCTTCGCAACCATCGAGTCGTAGTACGGCGGGATCGTGCATTCGGAATGCACGTAGGTATCGACGCGAACGCCGGGTCCGCCCGGGACGCTGTAGGCGCGAATCGTGCCTGGCGACGGGGCAAACGTTTCTGGATCCTCGGCGTTCACGCGGCACTCGATGGCGTGGCCCGTGAACGTCACGTCGCCCTGCTTGAACGACAGGCGTTCGCCTGCCGCAATCCGGATCTGTTCCTTGACGATGTCCACGCCCGTGATGAACTCGGTCACGGGGTGCTCGACCTGGATTCTGGTGTTCACCTCGAGGAAGTAGAAGTTCTGCTTGTCGTCGAGCAGGAACTCGAACGTGCCGGCGTTCGTGTACTGCACGGCACGCGCGGCATCGACGACGATGCTGCCGAGACGGCGGCGCATCTTCTCGGTGACAGCGACGGAAGGGCCTTCCTCGAGCAGCTTCTGATGCCGGCGCTGGATCGAGCACTCCCGCTCGCCCAGGTGCACGACCGAGCCATGATGATCCCCGAGCACCTGGAACTCGATGTGCCTCGGGTTCTCCACGTACTTCTCGATGTACACGTCACCGACGCCGAAGGCCGCCTCGGCTTCGCGCTGAGCGGTCTTCAACGCCTTGCTGAGCTCTCCCTGGGCGCGAATGACGCGCATGCCGCGTCCGCCACCGCCGGCGACCGCCTTGATGATCACCGGGTAGCCCAGATCGCGCGCGACCCTCTGTGCTTTCTCTTCGCTCTCGACCGGTCCGTCGCTTCCCGGCAGAATCGGCACACCCGCTTTCTTCATGGCGCGACGGGCCCGTGCTTTGTCCCCCAGCAGGCGAATGACGTTCGGCGCCGGCCCGATGAACTTGATGTGACAGGCCTCGCAGACCTCGGCGAGATAGGCGCTTTCGGAAAGGAACCCGTAACCGGGGTGGATCGCGTCGGCACCGGTGATCTCGGCGGCGCTCAGAACGGCCGGCACGCTCAGGTAGCTCTCGCTGCTGCGAGCCGGACCGATGCAGACGTCCTCGTCGGCAAAACGGACGTGCAACGAGTTCTCGTCCGCCTCCGAGTACACGGCTACCGTCTTGATACCGAGCTCGCGGCACGCGCAGATCACCCGCAGGGCTATTTCACCGCGGTTGGCGATCAGGATTTTCTTGAACATCGTTGTGATTCGGTCCCCGCGCTCTCCGTCACGTGGTCCTGATCGCGAAGAGCCTCTCACCGGTACTGCACCGGCTTGCCGTTCTCCACGTAGATGTTGACGATCTCGCCTTCGTACTCCGACGTGATCTCGTTCATCAGCTTCATCGCTTCGATGATGCAGAGCACCTGATCCTTCTTCACACGGTGGCCGACCTCGACGAAGGACGAGGCGCCTGGCTCGGGAGATCGGTAGAACGTGCCGACGATGGGAGATTTGACAACGGCGAACTCGAGCGGGGAATCGTCGCCGTCGGCTAGTGAGTCGGGTGAGGCGGCAGGCACGGGAGCCGGCGCGTGAGCTGCGGCGTAGTTTGGCGGTGCCTGCACCATCTGCACCGGGGCGGCCATCGGCCCGAAACCGGCGCTCGCTTTGCGGATCCTGAGCTTCAGTCCCTCCCGCTCCAACTCGAACTCCGCGAGGTCATGCTGCTTGACCAGCTCCAGAATCCGCTCGATATCTCCGAAATCCATTCGCCTCCGATGGTTGGCCCGACCGTCACCATTGCTGTCTATCGATGACCGGCTTCCCGTCCCGTCAACGATTGGCCGTACGCGTGATGACTTCACATCCCGCCTGGGTCACGAGCACATCATCTTCAATCCGCACGCCGCCGATGTCCTCGACGTATGCGCCCGGTTCCACCGTGAACACCATGCCTGGTTCGAGCGGCGTTTCCGGCAGGCCGGTCACAGAGCGGCCGACGCGCGGCTCTTCGTGAACTTCGAGCCCGAGCCCGTGACCGGTGCCATGCCCGAACGCTTCACCCAGCCCGTGCCGGGTCAACACGTCACGCGCCGCACGATCCACCTCGCTCGCCAGAACCCCGGGCCGCACCGCCGCAATCGCCGCCGTCTGCGCTTCGGCCACGGCCTCCAGAAGACGGCGGAATTCGGGGCGGCTCGGACCGATCTGGACGGTCCGGGTCAAATCGACGCAGTATCCGTCGTAGACGCCTCCAAAGTCCAGCACCACCCCGTCGCCTGCTGTCACCACGCGCGCACCGGGCCTCGCGTGCGGCCGCGCGCTGTTGGGACCGGACGCCACGATCGTCTCGAACGCCGTCCGCTCGAACCCGACCCTGCGCAAAATGGCTTCGATATCCGACGCGATCTCCAGCTCGGAGCGTCCCTCGCGCACCAGCGCCGGCACCTCGAGCGCCGCCGCGGCGATTCGCCGGCCGGCTTCTTTCATCGTCCCGATCTCGTCGGCGTCCTTGATCAGCCGGCCGCGTTCCACGAGTCGCTCGGTCGGGACGAGAATCGGGCAGGGATCAGGCGTGCTGTGCTGCGTCGGCACGCCGTTGGCCAGCGCCATCGACAGCCGGTTGAAGCGGCTCACCGGCATGTACGCCGCTTCGATCCCGATCCTGAACGCCTCCGACTCCCGCAACAGCGCCACCAGCGTGTCGTCATAGCTCTCCGGCGGAATCACGACCTTCACTGCGGATTCGAGATCCCGGCTCGACGCGATGGCGGCGCGGGCGGCAATGCCGTATCGGAAGTCCACTACCAGATCGCACCGGGTCTGCGTGATCACGACCAGCCCCGCCGACCCGCTGAAGCCGGTGAGATACCGGATGTTCGCCGGGTGCGTGACGACGAACGCGTCGAGTGCAGCCGCGTGCAGTTCACCCCGGACGCGAGACAGACGTGGCAGGAAATGCGTGGACGGACGAGTGATCATCGTCTGGAAGGCTATCAGACCGCGCGGGCCGGTGTCAGGCGCCGAGGGCGTCGATCGCTTGTCTGGCGCGCTCGATCCCGGCGAGGAGCTGTTCGAGCTCGTGAATCACCGGCAGGTGCGTGTCAGCCATCGTCGCCAGAGTCGGCGATCTCCAGTTCCTCCACGTCAGGTTCGCTGGCGCGGGTCACCAGAGCAATCGATGGATGACTATCGGCATGAACGGCGACCGGCTTGAGGGGAACCGGTGCGGGTGCGACCGGAACAGGAGATGCCGCTTGCGCGGGTCCTCGGGTCTCGACGACAGGCGCGACCTGTATAGCGGGGATTGCGGGTGCGGCTTTCACAGTCCGGCGCTGACGACGCTTCGGGCTTGGCCGCGGTTTGCGCTGCAGACGAGGCCTCGACAGCAGACTGAATGGCGGACTCGAGCGGCTCCCCGTTACGGCGGTGGATGTCGGCGAGCGCACGGATGGCTGCCAGGTTCTCGGGTGCGCTGCGCAGCACCTGCTCGAGGTGTTGCCGCGCTTCCTCGAATTCCCCCAGCTCGACCAGCGAACGCCCAAGCGTGACCCGCGCCGAGACGTAAGCGGGGTGACGCTGCAGGCCGGCGCGACACGTCTCTACCGCATCGTGGAACATCCCGGCGCGACGGTACTCGTCAGCCAGGGCGGCGAAGGCGATCGACGCCGGGTCCTGCTGGACCCGGCGCTTCAGCTCGTCGATGCGGGGGTTGTCGGACATCGTGTTCTGCCCTTCAGCTCTGAACCCGCTACGGGGTGATCGTGACGGCCGTGCTGACCGAGCCGGTCTTGCCGGAATCGTCGGTCACGGTCAGGGTGACGGTGTAGCTCTGCGCGAGCGTGAACGTGTGTCCGACCGTCGGTCCGCCGGTGGTGACGATCGGCGTGCCGTCGCCGAAGTCCCAGCGATAGCTGACGATGGATCGTCCGATCGCCGCGCGCGATCCGGAAGCGTTGAAGTTGACCTGGGTGTTCACTCGCGGGGCGGTCGGCGACACGACGAATGAAGCCGTCGGGTCGTTGCCGGCGCCCACGGTGATGCTCTTCACCGTCGTCACCTCGCGGCCGAACGCATCACCGATGGTCAACCGCACGGCGTAAGTCCCCGCATCGTCGTAGTCGTGCGTAACGACCCGGCCCGAGCTCGTCGCGCCATCTCCGAAATTCCAGCGATAACTCGTTATCGGATTGCTCGCGTGCGATCTGCTCGCTGACGCATCGAAGATCACGGTCTCGTGGTCGAGCGGGTTCGCATTGCTGATGGTGAAGTCGGCCACGAGGCCGTCTGGCGGCGCGACGTAGCCGGGCGGCACCAGCCGGATCGCCGCCGTGCGCGACGACGAGTTATTGAAGTCGCTGCCGACCGGCGTGACCAGGATGTCGACGACGGTGAAGGCGTCGACGGCGACCGCCGGCGAAGGCGGAGCCGTATAGACGAACGTCGCGCGCCCGTCAGCGCCGGTCGCCGCGTTGCGCGCGGACAGCTTGCCGAAGTCCACGGCCATGCCGCCGACGGTGATCTCGTTGCGCAGCGAGATATTGCGGAGCGGCTCGCCGTTGATGCCCTTGGCCGACACGGTAATGAGGCTCTGCGACGAGCCGTCCTGCGTCAGCACGTCCGGCGACACCGAAACGGTGATGGACTGAGCGAACTCGGATGGACCGGAAAGCGCCGGCGTCTCCTGCTCTTTCAGGGTGCAGCCTGCCCCCGTGACGATCAGTCCGGCCAGAACGATCCGGGCTGCCGCGCGTGCGCGCGAGCCGGAACCGTTGGTTGATATGGATGCGTGCGTCATATTATGAGCTCACCGAATCGTCCTGTGCGTCGCTGCCCTATTCCGGATCCGCGAAATTGCCGAAGTCGACGAGCATCCGGCCGGTCACGCTCACCTCACGGCCAGTCTGGTCGAAGCCGAAGAACGTGATCTCGGCGATGGTCGTGATGATCACGCCGTTCGCACCGAGCGCTGCCAGCGGTGCTTCCTTCTTGGCGATATGGCGCACCAGCTCGAACCCGCCGGTTACTTCACCTGTACCGATGGTCAACGTCATCGCGCCATCGAACCCGAACGGCACGTCTACCCCGGGCGTATTCCGGCCATCCGCGCGAACGTAGCGGACGCGATAGCGCTGCACCGTGATGAAGTTGGCTGAGGTCGGCTCGGTTGGCTGCGTGGGCGATCCCGGATCCCGCATCGCGAGAATCAGAGAGACGCGCGCCGAATCGTTGAAGATGGTCGGCACGTTGTCGACGACGGTGACGACGTCCGAATGCAGCGTGTTGCCGAACTCGTCGGGCTTGGCACCGGATGACCCTTCGAGATTCGTGATGATCAGATACGCGGGCGACGTGCCCTGGCGCGTCATCTCGCCGCAGCCCGACGCGGTCAGCGCCAGCAGTACGAGCAGGGCAAACCAGATCCCCGATCCCCAGACGGCCTTACGGCGAATCTTCATGTTCGTGCGTGCTCCGGAATCCATGTCCTAGCCCTTCAGAATGCGAGGTGTGATGAAGATCAACAGCTCGCGGCTCTCGTCCTCGACGCGATCACGCCGGAACAGCCAGCCGAGAAGCGGGATGCGGTTCAGCACAGGCGTCTTCTCGCTCGAGGTCTGCTCCTGGCTGACGAAGATGCCGCCGATCACCGTCGTCGCGCCGTCGTCGATCTGCACCTGCGTGTTGGCGCGCTGCGTGTCGATCGGCGGAATGCCGTTCACCTGGCGGCTGAAATCGGGCGTCGCGTTCTCGATGGTGATGCTGCATGATCACGGTGTTGGCTGCCGTAATCTGCGGCGTGACCTTCAGCACGAGCACCGCGTCCTTGAACGACACGGTGACGGTGTTGTTGGCGACGGTCTGAATCGGAATCTGAATGCCCTGCGCGACCTCCGCCTCGATGTTGTTCTGCGTCGTCAGGCGCGGCGTCGAGAGGACGCGACCCTTGCCGGTCCGCTCGAGGGCCGAGAGCGCGACGTCGAGGTTGAAGGCGCCGTTCACCGCCCCGAGCGCGAGGCCGATGGCGGTCGAGGCGTCGGGCACGCCCATGTTGATGACGCTGCCCGTCTGCTCGAGATTCGTCGCGCGCGGATCGACCGGCGACTGGGTGCCGAGGCGGCCGCCGAGCGTGCCGCGGTTCGGGAATGCGAGGCTCGTCGTGTTGCCGAGATCGGGCATCACCCGCCCATTGAGTCCCCACTGCACGCCGATGGCGCGCGCGAAGTCTCCGCGACGTCTGCACGATTCGCGCTTCGACTTCGACCTGCGGCTCGGCGCGATCGATCGTCGAGATCAGGTTCGCGGCCATGTCGAGCTTTGCTGGCAGGTCCGTGATGATCAGCGTGTTGGTGCGATCGTCAGTCTGCACGTCGCCGCGCGGCGACAGCGCCGCTTTCTTGATGAGCGGTGCCGCTGATGACGCCCGGGCGTAGCTCAACGAGAAGGTGCGGACCTGCAGGCTGCCGGCGTCAGCAACGGACTTGGCAAGCGCCTGGCGTGAGTCGTTCTCGCGCTTCAGCGTCTCGATCCGCGCGATGCGGACGATCGTGCCGTCGACCGTGTAATCGAGCTGGTTGGCGCGGAGGATGACTTCCAGGGCCTGGTCCCACGGCACTTCGGTCAGCACCATGTCGACCGATCCCTGCACGTCCGGATCGATGATGAAATTCAGTCCGCTGGGCTCGGCAAACGCGCGAAGCACCGCGCGAAGATCGACCCCCTGGAAGTCCATGCTGATCGGGTGGCCGGTGTACTTCTTGTCGGCCTGGCCCGGAACGGGTTGACCACCGGATGGTGTCGTGGGCGTCTGCGGCGCCGGCGTCTGCGCGGTGACCAGCGGGCGTGACGGAACCGGCTGCTGCTGCAGAGTGGCCTGTGGCTGCGGCGCGGGCGGCGCCGCGGCCGTGACGGGCGGCGCGACGGACGTCGCGGGCGGCACCGGAATCGTCGCCTGCTGCGTAGACGCCTGCGCGGCCGGTGGCGCGACCAGAGGCGACGGGCGTGGCGCCGCGACGTACTCGGACTTGCGCGGGGCCGGCGGCCCGACGAGATTCAACGCTGACATCGGGTCAACAGGGTTCGCCGGCGCAGGCGCGTTCGAGCGTGAGCTCGGCGCTGGTGCCGGTGCTGGCGCTGCTGGCGTCACGACTTCCGGCTTGGCGACAAGGGTCGTCACCGGCCCTGCCGCCGGTGACGTGATGGCTGCGGCATTCGCGATCGCCTGCTCCATCGAGATTGGCGGCTCCGGCTCCACGGCTCCGCCGGGAACTTCCTGGGGTGCGAGCATCACCGTTGCCGGCGCCTGCACGCGTCCGAACACGACAGCCAGATCGCGTCCGCCGTCACCCGACCGCTCGACGTGGTAGGTGGCGGAGGCGTCGATTTCCATCACCACGCGCGTGACCAGCGGCTCGTGGCTGTTCAAACCCACACGGACTTTCTTCACGAGAGCGGAGTCGATCTCCGTCTGCGGCGGGCGCTTTCGATCCGACGTTCGGAAAATCCAGAACCAGCCGGCGTGGCGCGTTCTCGCTCTCGGCGACGCGCGCGGGCGTCAGCAACCCATCCCCCGCGAGCACGACCGTTGTCGTCGCGGCGGAGCGGTTCGTCCGAACGCTCTCGAGCATCCGGGCAGCAGCCACACCACCCGTCGCGGCCGGATTCGCCAGGACCGACGTCGCCGACCCGCCATCGGTTTCGGCGCGGCCGGCACGCTCGCCTTCTCCACGGCCGGCTTGGGTTCGGGTGAAACCGGACGCGGGATGGCAGGCGAGGCAGACGTGGAACTCGCATCCGCAGCGTCCGCACGCCTCACAGGTGACGGCGCGGCTGCAGCCTCGGCGGGCGACAACTCGACCCGGATGGTGTTCCGCGCGCTGCGCACTCGATATTCGGCGGGTTTGCTGAGCGACAGGTGCACGCGCGCCACCGAGCGGCCATCGACACCGTTTGCCTGCTCCAGACGCACGCCGGCAATCGGCCCCTGGCGCGACACGTCGTTGCGAGCGTCGCTCACGCTGACGTTGCGCATGTCGATCACGACCGTCATCGGGTCCGGCCGGTTCACCGAGTAGGCCACCGGTTCGGTGGCTTCGATCAGCACGGCATTGCCCTGCGCTGACACTCCGACCAGCTTGACTGGCGCGGCGGCGGCCGACAGCAGGATGCTCGCTGCCGCGGCCATCACCGTGGCCGCGACAACCGTCGCGATCCGTTGTGGCGGTTCGCTCCGGCGGTCCCCATCTCGTTTGTGCGCGGTCATCGATTCGACTCTTTCCAGCTGATCGCTGTCAGTTCCGTCTGTCTGGGCATCACGCCGACACATCCATCAATAACCGGGCGAGGCGCCGCGCCCGTCGGCTGGCCGAACGGCCTTGGGTATTTCGCGCTGCTTCACGAGCGAGAGCGGATCGTTCACGTCCTGCGAAAAGATCACCTTGTCCTGCGAGATCGCCTTGACGCTTCCGTCGAACAGCTTGTCCCCCGGCTTCACGAGGAACGTCTTGCCTTCCGGCGCCTGAATCATCGCCACGAAGCCGCCGCGATCGCGGAGGATGCCCTTGACGGCGACATCGCTGATCAGAAGCCCCGCCACACCTGACGGGCGCGAGGCATTCGACTGCGGGTCGTTGCCGCGTCCGAGCAGGCTCTGGAACGGATCGCGCCGGCCGTCCGGGTCGTAGGAATAGCCAGGCTTCGTCTTGCTTCGACCGGCTGCGGCGCTGCCGGTTGCGGTGCCGCCGGCTGTGGCTGCGCCGGTTGCCCGGCGGGCGGAGCACTCTGCGCGGCGGCCGCCGAGCCGGCCAGCACGAGCATCACGCCAAGAAGCCCCAGTCGTGTCATCGCGCGCCTCACTTTGCCGCCGGCGGTGCCGCCGGCGCCGCAGCCCCGGGCTGCTTGGGAACGTTCTTGCTACGCTTCGCTACGCCTTCCTGCAGCACGAACGTCGTGGCGATGCACTCGGCGACGATCGTGGCCTCCGAGCCCTTCTCGTTGTTGGCGCGGATCGAGATGTTGCTGACGTTGATGATTCGCGGGAACTTGCTGACGCGATCGAAGAAGTGTCCGAGGCTGTGATACGAGCCTTCTGCCTGCAGCTTGAACGGCACCTCGGCGTACAGCGCCTGCTGCACGGCCGGCTGCGGCGTGAAGCGCTGGATCGACAGGTTCGACTGCGCCGCCAGGCCCTGCAGGCGGCGAAGGATGTCCGCCACGTCCTTCTGCTCGGGCAGCACGGCGGCCAGGCTCTCGAGGCGATCTTCGAGCTGATCCACCTGAGCCTGGAACTCCGGCAGCCGGCGGGCGGCTTGATTGCCTTTGGTGATGTCGGCCCTCAGCGCGGTCAGGCGTGACTGCCGCATGCTGATGTCCGACTGCATCTCGGCCACGTAGAAGTTCCAGAAGCCGAACACCGCGCCGGCACACACCACCACGAACGCGCCGATTTGCGCCTGCCAGGGAAGCTTGCTGAGCGACAGTTCCATGAATGCCTGCCTGTTACCGCGAACCGCTGGCCCCGCCCGGTCTGACGGGTGGCTTGGCTGCGGGCGCCGGCGTCGCCGGCGCGTCGGGATCGTTGAACGTCGCCTTGACCGAGAACCGCACGATATCGCCCGTCTTCACGTCGGACTGCACCTGGCTGTCGACGATCTCGACCGGCCGCTTGAACCATTTCGTCGACT
Organism: uncultured Acidobacteriota bacterium; assembly: GCA_963784195.1. Lineage (GTDB taxonomy): Bacteria > Acidobacteriota > Vicinamibacteria > Vicinamibacterales > 2-12-FULL-66-21 > CAVQAH01. Next base: position 83,594 of record CAWARA010000025.1, read on the forward strand.
CGAGGTTTCCGACGAAGTCCGAGAGAGCGGTCAGCGACGTGGCGAACCCGGCAATCACGAACTCCGCGCCGGTCTGCTTCATTTCGGTGAGCCAGAGGCGGTCTGGCAGGCTCCGGCTGATGTTGTCGAGCACGTGCACCGGGGCCGACTGCCCTTTCCGCAGCTGCTCGATCAGGCTCACGCGCTGCTGCAACTGGGCCTTGCGGGTCTCGAATTTCTGGACTTGCGAGAGCACGCCCCGGAGCTGGACCGTCTCGGTCTCTGCCCTGGAGATCTCCGCGTCGACGCGCAGGGACGCCTGACGAAGCGACCAGAACCACCAGCCGATGCCGGTCACCGTGGCAATGAGGAGCACGCTCGCACCGACGGTCACCCGGTGGGCCGCGGGGATGAGAACGCGGGTCTTCTTCGTGCGCTGGCGTTCGACGGCGAGAAGGTTGATGCGAATCATTTCTCGTTCACCCGACGCAGCGCGAGGCCGACCGCGACCGCAACCGTGGGCCCTATCTCCTCGGCGGAGTCGACGTTGAACTTCTTCGCGTCGAAGGCGACTTTCTTGAACGGATCGAACACGCTCGACCGGCGCTTCGAAGCGCTCGGTCAGCATCTCGATGAAACCTTCGGCCCTCGACGCCCCACCGCTGATGACGATGCGATCGACTTTCTCCGACGCAGCCGTCGCTTTGAAGAAGTCGAACGTCTTCTGGACTTCGAGCATCACGTTCTCGGTGACCGCTCGCAGCACCGGACGTGCGTCTTCGAACGATGCGCCCTCGACCGGCACGCCACGTTTGAGCTGATCGGCCTGCTCGAAGGCGAGGTTCAGTTCTTTCTGGACGGCCTCGGTGTAGGCATTACCGCCGATGGCGATGTCGCGGGTGAAGACCGACTGATCGCCCTGGAGGATGTTGATGTTCGTCGCGCTGGCGCCGACGTTGAGCAGCATCACGACGGCGCCGGGCTGGAACCCGTAGTTCACCTCGTACGCGTTCTGCAGCGCAAAGGCGTCGACGTCGACGACGACCGCGGCGCGGCCGGCCTGACCAATGACGCCCGTGTAGTCGGCGATCTTTTCCTTCTTCGCCGCGACCAGCAGCACGTCCATCGTGCTCTTCCCGGCGGCCCCACTGCCGGCATCGAGGATCTGGTAATCGAGGTTGACGTCCTGGATGTCGAACGGGATGTACTGCTCGGCCTCCCAGTAGATCGACTCGGCGAGCTCTGCTTCCGTCATCGCCGGCAGCGCAATCTTCTTGACGATCACCGCATTGCCCGAGAGCGACGCGGCGACTTCTTTCGTCTTGATGTTGCGGCTGTCGAACAGACGGCGGATCGCCTCCACCACCGCCGCGCCGTCGATGATCGCGCCATCGACGATGCTGTCCGGCGGAACGGGCTCGCTGCCAAACGCCGTCACTTTGTACGCCTTGCCGGACGGCTTCAGCTCGATGGCCTTGACGGCGCTCGACCCGATGTCCAGACCGACAAGTGATCTCGCTCTACGCAACACCGCGTTGTCCTATCTCTGGAAAAACCCTGTAGAAATGGGCGCCGGGCACACCCGGGACCGTCGATTGACTGACCAGTCGGATGGTCCGGGGGGCAAGTCGGGTGCCACGCTGGCTCGGCTACCAAAAGAGGCAGAAATGCGCAGTTCTGGCATTGCGGCGGGGGTCCGGCACAGGTGGCTGTTCGACAAAACTGTGCGGTGGTGACGAATGTGTAATGGCAGGACCTGCGTACCGCGCCCGGGACGCTCGGCAGGGTGGGTTAGAATGGTCGCTCCACGCGCGCGTCCGCCTCGGCTTGACAACCCCCAGAATCGCCGGTATCCTCTTGGTTTGCCGTCCTTTGAATGAGGCCGACCGGCTCCGCTTGCCCTGGATTTCGGGCGGGTGGCAGGAGTCAGCCCAGTCAGTAGTGCCCGCCAACGGTTCCGGCGGGTCCGCTGCGGCGCGCAGCGGAAAGGCCGAAAGGGATTTCATGGGTTCGTTTGTCCCCACTGCTGGAAGTGTCGAGCGGCAGTGGCACCTGATTGATGCGGAGGGCCAGGTCCTCGGTCGCGTGGCGACCGAAGCCGCCCGGCTTCTGCAGGGGAAGCACAAGCCTATTTACACGCCCCATATCGATACCGGCGATCACGTCGTCATCGTCAACGCGGCGCAGATCCGGCTGACCGGTCGCAAGGAAGACCAGAAGCTGTACCGTTATCACAGCGGGTACGAGGGCGGGTTGCGCGAGGAACGCGCCAAGGACGTCCGTCAGAAGAACCCCGTTCGCATGGTTGAAGAGGCCGTGCGCGGCATGCTCCCCAAGACCAAGCTGGGCGAGGCCATGTGGCGCAAACTCAAGGTCTACGCCGGTGCGGAACACAAGCACCAGGCCCAGCGGCCGAAGCCGCTGGCCAAGCTCACTAAGCGCGAGGTCGCATAACGTGGCAGCAGGGATTCAGTACTACGGCACGGGCCGCCGGAAGACGTCAACCGCCCGCGTATTCCTTCGCCCCGGTGCGGGCGGCATCACCGTCAACTACAAACCGCTCGAACAGGCGTTCACGACCGAGGCGCTGCGCACCCAGATCAAGCAGCCGCTGGCGGTAACGGAAACGGCCGATAAGTTTGATGTGCTGGCGACGATCAAGGGCGGCGGCACGGCCGGCCAGGCCGGTGCGCTGCGGCTCGGCATCGCCCGCGCGCTCGTCGAATATAACGTCGAGCTGCGGCAGCGGCTCAAGAAGGCTGGATTCCTGACGCGCGACGCGCGCATCAAGGAACGCAAGAAGTACGGACAGAAGGGGGCGCGGAAGCGCTTCCAGTTCAGTAAACGCTAGGAAAGGACGGAGGCAGCTTGACCGGCATCGCGTTGAAGGATCTGCTCGAGGCGGGGGTCCACTTCGGACATCAAACGAAGCGGTGGAACCCGAAGATGAAGGCGTATATCTTCGGGGAGCGCAACGGGATCTACATCATCGACCTCGCCAAGACCGCCAGGCTGTTCCGCGAAGCCGAACAGTTCACGACCAACCTCGCAAGCGAAGGACGCACGGTCCTCTTCGTCGGCACCAAGCGGCAGGCTCAGGATGCTGTGGCAGAAGAAGCCCAGCGCTGCGGCATGTACTTCGTCAATCAGCGATGGCTCGGCGGGCTGCTCACCAACTTCACGACGATTCAGCGAAGCCTGGGCCGCCTGCGTGACCTCGAGGCGATGGAGACCGACGGCCGCTACGATACGCTCTCGAAGAAAGAGATCTCGCAGCTCGAGAAGGAAAAGCGCAAGCTGCAGAAGAACCTCGAAGGCATCCGCAACATGTCGCGCCTGCCGGACGCGCTCTTCGTCGTCGACACGCGCAAGGAAAAGATCGCCGTCGACGAAGCGCGCAAGCTCAAGATTCCCGTGATCGGCGTCGTCGACACCAACTGCGATCCGGACGAAGTGGATTACGTGATTCCGGGCAACGATGATGCCCTGCGCTCCATCCGGCTGTTCGCGTCGCGCATTGCCGATGCCGTGCTGTCGGGTCGCGGGATCCGCGAGTCGGCGCAGGCAGACGAGGGCGATGATGCCGATGAACGCGGCCGGCGCTCGCGTCCCGTGCGTCAGTCGCGGCCGGAACAGGCCACCACTCCGGCCTCGGTCTGATTCGGAGATTCTTCCAGAGTTCGGCCGGCCGGATAGTGCGGCCGGCTTTTTTTTGTACGGAGCAGGAGATGGCAACAGCGATGGAAATCACGGCAGCGATGGTGAAGAAGCTCCGCGACCTGACCGGCGCGGGCATGATGGAGTGCAAGGCGGCGTTGACCGAAGCGAACGGCAACATCGAGGAGGCGACCACCATTCTTCGCAAACGCGGTCTCGCCCAGGCGACCAAGAAAGCGGGCCGTTCGACGAACGAAGGGCTCATCGGCAGCTACATTCACATGGGCGGCAAGATTGGCGTGCTCGTGGAAGTGAACTGCGAGTCGGATTTCGTGGCGCGCACCGATGACTTCCAGAACCTCGCTCGCGAGATAGCGATGCACGTGGCGGCAGCCAGCCCGACCTACGTCCGTCGCGACGAGGTCCCGGCCGACGTCCTCGAGCGCGAGCGGTCCATTTATCGCTCGCAGATGGAGGGCCAGAACAAGCCGGAGCAGGTCATTGAGAAGATCGTCGAGGGCAAGTTGAACAGCTTCTTCGAGCAGGTGTGCCTGCTCGACCAGCCGTCGATCCGCGATCCCAAGATGACGATCGGCCAGGTCGTCCAGGCGGCCATCGCCAAGATGGGCGAAAACATCACCATCCCGCGGTTCGTTCGCTTCAAGCTGGGAGAAACGAGCTAATCGCTGAACGGCCAGGCGCACTCCGCGCGCCTGGCCTGCAGTATCGTGGTTCGTGGTCCGTGCGTCCGTGTCGGTCGATTCTGATCCGACGGATCGCGCACGATCGACGCCGTCGAGCCCGAGCCCGACCACGGCACGCGAAGCTCAATTCGATATAATCGGCCGGATATGTCCGTGCCCGTGTACCATCGTGTCCTCCTCAAGCTCTCCGGCGAAGCTCTCATGGGGGAGCAGCCCTTCGGAATCGACCCCGCCGTTGCCACCCAGATTGCCAAAGAGATCGGCGAAGTCCAGCAACTGGGCGTGCAGACCGGTGTCGTGATCGGCGGCGGTAACCTGTTTCGCGGGCTCGCGGCGAGCGCGCGGGGGATGGACCGTGCGACGGCCGACTACATGGGCATGCTGGCGACGGTGATCAACGCGCTGGCGCTCCAGGACGCGCTCGAGCACACCGGCATCACCACGCGCGTCGCCACGGCCATCGAGATGCGCGCGGTCGCTGAGCCATTCATTCGGCGGCGCGCCGTCCGCCACCTCGAAAAAGGGCGCGTCGTCGTCTTTGCCGCCGGCACTGGCAATCCGTACTTCACGACCGACACCGCTGCGGCGCTGCGCGCGATGGAAATGAAGGCGGATGTGATCCTCAAGGGCACGAAGGTGGACGGCATCTACACGGCCGACCCGATGCTTCATCCCGAGGCCACCAAATACGGGGAGATCTCCTACCTGAAGGTGCTCGAGCAGGGGCTGCGGGTCATGGATGCCACGGCCATTTCGCTCTGCATGGACAACAAGCTGCCAATCGTCGTCTTCAACCTGCGCACCGCCGGAAATCTCCGCCGCGTGATCATGGGCGAGCCTGTGGGCACGACCGTGAGGGCGTCATAAGCGCTCCGCGCCGCAACGAGGGACAACCATGGACGTCAGTGATCTGAAGGGCTTGTTCGCGGAAGTCAAGAAGCGCATGGATGGCCAGATCGAGCACGTGAAGCGGGAGCTCGGTGGCGTCAGGACGGGCCGGGCGTCGGTGACGATCCTCGACACCGTCCATGTGGAGGCTTACGGGTCGCACATGCCGCTCAACCAGGTGGCTTCCCTCTCCATCCCCGAGCCCACATTGATTGTCGCGCAGCCGTTCGATCCGGCGCTGATGGCGACGATCGAAAAGGCAATCCGCACGGCCAACCTCGGGCTGAATCCGACCAATGATGGAAAGGTCGTGCGCATTCCGCTTCCCGCGCTCACGGAAGAACGGCGCAAGGAACTGTCGAAGCTGGTGCACAAGTACGCGGAGGAAGGCCGGAACGGCGTGCGCCAGGTGCGCCGGGAAGCCAACGACCGCCTCAAGAAGCTCCTCAAGGATCACAAGATTTCAGAGGACGACGAGCGCCGCGGCCTTGACGAAGTACAGAAGATCACCGATCAACACATCTCCACGCTCGACGAGCTCCAGAAGAAGAAAGACGGGGAGCTGCTGCACAAGTGACAACGCCCAACCCCCAACGCCCGACTCCCAAAACACGCAGATCGCGCGAGTGGAGTGAAAGCCGTACCGAGATAGCTGTCTGATTCGTCTTCCACCCCACTCTCTCGATCGACTCTCCTTTGGGAGTTGGGAGTTGGGCTTTGGGAGTTGACACGTGTCATGTCCTACTTCACACATTTGGAATGCTCCGTTCCGTGCGGAGCCGGCCCTTACGACCCTCGGCAGGAACAGCATCTGTGCACGTGCGGCGCTCCCCTGCTGGCCCGGTACGACTTGACGCGGGCGCGTGCGTGGCAGCGGGAATCGCTGGCAGGCCGCGAACCAAACATGTGGCGCTATCGTGAGCTGATGCCGCTGTTCGACGGTGAACAGCCGCTGACGCTTGGCGAGGGCTGGACTCCCCTGTTGCACGCGAAGAGGCTCGGGGAGTTCGCTCGGCCTGAAGCGCGTGCTCGTGAAGGACGAGTCGCTCAACCCGACCAACTCATTCAAGGCTCGTGGTCTGTCGGCTGCAGTGACGCGCGCGGCACATCTGGGCGCGCGCACGATGTCGATACCTTCGGCAGGTAACGCCGCCAATGCGATGGCCGCGTATGCCGCAATGGCCGGCATCCCCGCTCAGGTGTTCATGCCGAAGGACGTCAAGGTCCCGTTCATCCGCGAGTGCGAGCTCTACGGCGCGGCGGTGAATCTCGTGGACGGCCTGATCACCGATGCCGGCCGGATTGCCGCCGAAAGAGGCAAGCCGCTCGGCTGGTACGACGTCTCGACGCTCAAGGAGCCTTACCGGATCGAAGGCAAGAAGACGATGGCGTACGAGCTCGGCGAGCAGCTCGAGTGGAACTTCCCTGACTGGATCATCTATCCAACCGGCGGCGGCACGGGCATGGTCGGCATGTGGAAGGCCTTCGACGAGATGGAACAGATCGGATGGAAGGCTGCCGGGCGGCGGCCGAAGATGGTATCGGTGCAGGCTGAACATTGCGCGCCGATCGTGCGGGCGTTCGATCAGGGCGCCGAACGATCCGAGATGTGGCAGAACGCCAGGACCATCGCCGACGGCTTGCGGGTCCCGAAAGCGGTCGGCGATTTCCTGGTCCTTCGCGCCGTTCGGGAAAGCGGCGGTACGGCGATCGCCGTCAGCGACACCGATATGGTCGCGGACATGCGCGAGCTGGGGTCGAAGGAAGGCATCAGCGCCGCACCGGAAGGCGGCGCGGCCCTGCGAGCGCTCAAGGTCCTCGTCAAGGCCGCGGAAGATCAAGCCTGAGCGAGACGGTTGTCCTGTTCAATACGGGCGGTGCGCTGAAATACCTCGACGTGCTGTAGCGCCCGCAGCTCGCCTCGCCGAAGCCCTGGCGAAGGCGGGCCTGCGCGCCGAAGCCTTGGCGAAGGCGGATCAATCGCCGAGCGACACGCCGAGTGCGCGGGCGCTGCGCACGACGTCGAAATCAACAGGTACGTTGCGGGTCCGGCCGACGATCTTGTCGAGCGGCACGGCGACGATGTCGGGCGGATGGAACGCCACCATGTGCCCGAACTGCCTTCGAGCAGCAGCTCGAAGGCACGGGCACCGAATCGCGTGGCCAGCAGTCGATCGAACGACGTCGGTGCGCCGCCGCGCTGCAGGTGACCGAGCACGACGCTTCGCGTCTCTTTGCCAACCAGTGGCGCGAGCTCGGCGGCGACGAGTGCGCCAATGCCGCCGAGGCGTTCCGCGATGGCCGGCGTCCCTTCCGACACGATCGACCGGCTGCCGCCCACAGGTTGCGCGCCCTCGGCAACGACCACGATGCTGAACCGGGCGCCATAGGCATCGCGTGCCTTGATGCGTTCAGCGATCTTCGTCAGATCGTACGGAATCTCCGGAATCAGGATGACGTCGGCACCGCCAGCGACGCCCGCATAGAGTGCAATCCACCCCGCATAGCGTCCCATGACCTCGACGACGATGACGCGCCGGTGCGCTTCGGCGGTCGTATGCAGGCGGTCGATGGCGTCGGTGGCAAAGCTCACCGCGGTATCGAATCCGAACGTGTTCGTCGTTTCGACGATGTCGTTGTCGATCGTCTTGGGAACGCCGACGAGCGGGATGCCGCGCTGCGCGAACTGCGTGTGCGATGCACAGCGTACCGTCGCCGCCGATCACGACGAGCGCGTCGAGGCGGAGCTCGCGGAACATCTCGATGCATCGATCGGAGTAGTCTCGCGTCCGCCAGAAGTCTCGATCGGGTGGGCGAAGGGATTGCCCCTGTTGGTCGTGCCGAGAATCGTGCCGCCGATGCGCAGGATGCCGGTCACGTCGCGCGGCGTGAGCGGACGGCTGCGGTTTGGTTCGATCAGGCCGTCGAAGCTGTCTTCAATACCGATCGTTTCGCATCCATAGTTCGCTGCTGACTTCACCACGGCGCGGATGACCGCGTTGAGCCCGGGCGCGTCGCCGCCGCCCGTCAGGATGCCAATGCGTTTGATCCCGGATCGGTTCGGGAGCTGTCGGGACATTCCGCTGAGTATACTGCTGGGGTTCGTTTGGATAACGATACTGGTTCTCACGACCGAGGCGACCATCATCAACACAAGATCGTTGAGCATGCGTTCGCTGTGTCATCTGAAATGGCGCTTCGCGAACGCGCAGCCGGACCCAGATTTCAGATACCGCTCGAATCGGATCGCGCGTTCTTCATCAGCGAAGTTCAGAAGGACAATCACTTTCCACGGTCGATGCGACGCGGTGTGGGTGCAGCGGCCCGCATTGTGCGCGGCCAGTCGTACAGAAATGTTCGACGTCAGGCCAGTGTAGTAGCGACTAACGTCAGTCTCACTTTGCAGGATGTAGACCGATCGCATCCCGTCCATGCAGCAGCACGGTGCAAGATGAACGCCGACGCACGCGCGAAAATCGACGGCCCAATTCTGCGCGTGTCAAATCGGCGAGAGGGTGAGACCGACAACTAGGGTTGACGCTGATAGGCTGCGTTCAGACAGGTAGTCGGATTCAACTCTACGTCGCTGAAAGTCCACCTCCGCGGCTCGGAGCTAACGCTGAACGCCGCTACGGTGGACACCCTTCGCCTGTCGGTGTCGTAACCTCGCCTGTGGGTAACAACCTTCGCCAGTAGTCCGAGCGAAGGTTGGCTTGCCACCCGTAGCTCGCTCGCGATTCACGCGAGCGAAGGGTGGTGGACGCAGGGGGGATCGAACCCCCGACCTCGTGATTGCGAACCACGCGCTCTCCCAGCTGAGCTATGCGCCCACTTCATGATACATCGTGCCGCGGGGATGCACAGCACATGGCTGCACAATGACACGAACAAAATATTGTAACACGGAGGATCGGGCGCGGCGGTCGGACGGTCGATCGAAGCGCTGTCGTTATCCGTGCAGTCGCTTGAAGTAAAGTGAACGCACCATGACTGATCCGAACGAGATTTCCGCCCTCAAAGCCTCTTTTCGCGGTGCGGTGGCGACGGCGGATGCGCTGCACGCGATACGCGATCGCATCGAAGCCCTCGACGTGCACGCGGATATTCCTGCCGAAGAGCTCGACGAATTGTCACGCCTGTCCGCGGCACATGCGCTCGCCTCAGCGGCACTGCGTGGCCTCGTCGTCACGATGGTCGCGCGCCGCAGCACCGGCGCCGCTTGATCCGACTTCAGATTTCGAGCACCGAGCCGGAGCACCGAGGCCCGGTGACGTCCCCCTCGCGCATTACACTATTCGGATCAGTGATCACGAAGAGGTCACATACCCACCAGGCCCGACCGCCCACCGACCGACGGATTCCCGGCAACAGCAGACAAATGAGTGCGTTACCGCACACGGCATGAAATTGGTCTGCTGGTGCGCGGGTTGCAAACTCGTTCGCGCTCCTGCAAATGTCGGCACCTCTGACCGATTTGCCCTCTTCCATCTCCTCGTCCGGCCACGTCGACGGCCTCGGACGCCGCCTGCTCGCGATCGATCGCGAAACCGGCGCCATGATGGAGAGGCTCCGCCTGCGGCCGGAGCTGTCCGCCTTCGAAAGCGCCCTGCGCCACCGCGTCGACGAGCTCGCCCACTTCGAGGACGAGCGGTTCGCGCGCCCGTTCTCCGTTGAGCGTGATTCGGAGTCTGGCGATCTCGGCGTGCTCTCGGAATTCGTGGCGGGCAGCCGGATGTCGGATCTGCTCGAAACTGCACACGAAGCCGGCCTCGTGCCGGGCGTCGACGTGGCGCTCGGATTCCTCCTGGAGGCGCTGCCGGCCCTCTCGACATTCCACGCCACCACCGGTGGCCCGCACGGCCTGGTCGATCCCACCCGCATGGTGATCACACCCGCGGGCCAGATCGTGTTCCTCGATTGCTCGTTCGCCGCCGTCATCGAACGCCTGGGCCTCTCCCGCAGCCGGCTCTGGACGGAGCTGGGCTTCGCCTCACCGCCACCCTCCTCCGGCCCGGTCCGCCACGACGTCGTCGCAGACATCTCTCAGGCTGCGCTTAGCGCGGTGATGCTTGTGCTCGGGCGCCGGCTTGGCGAAGACGAGTATCCCGACGCGCTGCCTGCGCTGCTCATCGAGGTCGTCGACGTTGCCCAGATCCGCGGCAGTCATCTGTTCGCCAGCGGGCTGCAGCGTTTCCTGCAGCGTTCGCTGCCGCTCCCGGGCCGCCGTCCGTTCGCGAGCGCCATCGAAGCACTCGAAGAAGTACGGCAGCTGCTGAGGCGGGAGATCGGTCTGACTGCCTGTCATCAGGCCCTCGTGGACTTCACCGAGCAGACCGATAACGCATTCTCGTCGACGCGCGGCGGTCCGGACGACGAACAGCTCTTCGAGGATGACGTCGAAGAAGACTACGCTCCTCGTTCCGCCAGGAACCCGATGCTGATCGATGCGAGCGCGCTCGATGCGATCGATTCGATCGAGGTTCTCGACGACGCCGGCGAACCGCACGAAGAACACTCGGATGACGATCTCGAAGAGGACTCGGACGACGCGTCGCTCGAAGTGGAGCTCTCGCTGTTCGAAGACCCGGTCGCGGTCGCACCTCCCCCGCCGCAGTTCGTGATTACGGAGGACCCGGAACCCGAGCTCCTCATGGTCGACCCCGAACCGCCGGTGAGTGAGCCCGCGGCGCGCGTGGTTGACGTTGTGTTGCCTCCCGCACCGGCCCAACTCGCGCCGCCTCCGCCAGTCGAGCCGGCACCCGTGCAGGTGGCGGTCGAAGTGCCGCCCGTTCACTACGCACCTGCACCGATGCCGGTCGAACCACAGACCGCCGAGCCTCGAGCCCCGTCAGACGACCACGAAAAGGCGACGACCGAGGAACCGTCCAGCATTTCGTCGCGCCGGCTCAAACGGCAGCAGTACAAGTCGGCGCGCGCGCGGAAAGACAAGTTGCGTTCGACGACAGCGCCGCCACCTGCGCCCGCACCGCCGGAGTACCGCCAGCGGTCGCCGCGAAGGCCGAACCTGCCAAGCCGACACCGTCAGGCTGGCTCGTGGCACCCGATCGCGCGGCGAAATTCGAGCCTCCGGTTCCGGAGCCGCCACGGCCTGTCGTTCCAGCGCTCGGACACACTTTGCCTCCACCACCGGTCTACTACCCGCCGCCGCAGCCGATTGGGCACACCGCCGCCGGCAGTCGTTCCGGCGGCTATTGCACCGCCTGCGAAACCGATTCCGATGCCGGTGTTCGGTGCGCCCGCTCCACAGCCGATCGCGCCGCCGCCGCCTCCAGCACCCGTGCAGGTGCAGGCGCCTGTTGCGCCTGTGCAGCCCGTTCAGCGTCCAGCATCCGCACCGCTCCGGATTAAAACCGACGCGCCCACTGGTTACGTACCCGGGCGCAGCCGCGAGACGATGGCTCCACCAATCGATCGCGGGCCGATGTTCGACACTGGCGAGCCACGGGCCATTTCCGTGGAAGCTGGCCGTGGCAGCGGTACTCATCGTCGCCGGGGCCATCATGGTGGGCCGCGCGTATATCCCGTCGAAGAGCGCAACGCCGATTGAACCGAAGAAGGTTGCGGAAGCCCCGGCGCCGGAGCCCGCTCCGGCTGCGGCGACTGCACCAGCCGCCGGCAAGGGTGACATCAACATCGAGACGCAACCCGCCGGTGCCAAGGTGCTGCTCGACGGAAAACCTGTGGGTGAAAGCCCGTTGAAGCTGACGGGAATTTCCGCGGGACGTCACATCCTGACGTTCATCTCGACAAGCGGCGAAGTGATGAAGACCGTTCGCGTAGCCTCCGGCAAGACGGTTACTGTGGACGTGCCTATCTTCTCCGGCTGGGTGGCGATCTTCGCGCCAATCGTCCTGGAGATCTCCGAGAACGGCAAGTCACTCGGAACGACCGAAATCGATCGAATCATGCTCTCGCCTGGCCAGCACGAATTGACGCTGGTGAATCGCGACCTCGGCTTCAAGACGGTGCAGGAAGTTGACGGTCGACGCCGGCGAGGTGCGATCGATCACCGTCGAGCCGAAGGGCACGGTCAGCATCAACGCCGTCCCCTGGGCAGAGGTCTGGCTGGATGGCCAGAAGCTTGGCGACACGCCACTCGCCAACATGCGCGTGCCGCTCGGCGTGCGCGAGTTCGTCTTCAAGCACCCACAGCACGGCGAGAAGAAGGTCACCGTGACGGTTCGCGCCGACGAAACCACTCCGGTCGCCGCGGACTTCACTCGCTAGATCGCATCGAGCAAAGCCTTGCACATTCGTAATGCTGCGGTGAATTCTGCCTGGCGCGGACTCTGTAAACCGCGATCTCTCCACATTCACGATCCACGAAATCTCACGGAATTGGCTGCCGTCGACCCGTTACGCGACACTGGCATCACGCTTGCCATCGGCCCTATCAAACTGCGACAGCCTTTCCGGCAAGGTGACATATGTGGAACTGGATCGCTTGCTACGTTACGGGTCACGATTACAGCATCTCGTGTGATGGAGGCGCGATCTTCCTCAAGTGCCTCATCTGCGGACGACGATCGCAGGGATGGGTCGTGCACGACTCGCACGCGCACCAGCCTTCGCACGGAACGCGCGCCTAGACGAGCCACGGCCTGTTGACACTCGGCGCAGCCGCTGGGGAGAATACCTCGGTGGCTGTGCCCCGTATTTCCAAGGAAGAGTTGAAACAGCGGTTGGACGGTCCCGCAGATTCCCATCCCCTCATCCTCGACGCGCGCCTCAAGTATCCCTACGAACACAGCACGGTGAAGCTGCCAGGCGCCATCCGCTTCGTACCCGGTGCGACTGACCCGTCCTCGCTTTCGCCTCAACGCGAGATCGTCGTCTACGACTCCGACCCCGGAGAGATCGTCAGCGCCCGCGTGGCCTTCCAGCTGATCGGCTTGGGTTTTCGTGCGATGGCTCTGACCGGTGGGATCGCAGACTGGATGAACGCCAAGCTGCCGACGGATACGAAGCCCGCCCCGCAGGCGGCGGCCCCACCGGCGCCTGGCGCGCTCAAGGGGTGACCATCCGCTTCGACCCCCGCACTACGCTCGGCCGTGCCTGGGCAGTCGTCGGAGGGCTGCTCGACGACATCGCCGCGCGCTGTCCCGAAATCACAAGAATTACCCCGGCCGGAGACATGCGCCGTGTCGAGCCTATCGTGGATGCCATCGTGCTCGTCGCGCTCGCCGACGATCCGAAGGCGGCGATGGCTTCCCTGCGCGGCCTCGCGGCCGTTGGCGCGATCGAGCATCGCGGCGAGAGGGCGATCTCGATCGATTATCGGCAGGCCGAAATCGAGATTCTCGTGGCGGCGTCCGGCGATTACGGGACGGTGCTGTTCGAGGCAACGGGATCACCGGCGCACGTCCACGCCGTCACCGAACGGCGCCGCGACAACCGCCCCTGCGGTGACGAAGCGGACGTGTACGCAAGCGCAGGCCTGCCGTTCATCACGCCGGAGCTGAGACAGGGCACTGGCGAAATCGAATCGGCCGCCGCCGGATCGCTCCCCACGCTCGTGGAACGCGCCGACATCCGCGGCGACCTGCACATGCACTCGACCTTCAGCGACGGGCAGGATCCGATGGCGACGATGGTCGCGAAGTGCGCGTCGCTTGGTTACGAGTACATCGCGATCACGGATCATTCAGAGAATTCCAGTGCGTCGCGTTCGCTCCGTGCCAGTCAGGTTTCGAAGCAGCGCAGCGAGATCGACCGCCTGAGGGATCGGTACCCGGAGATGACGATCTTTCACGGAGTGGAAGTCGACATCCTCGAGAACGGACGGCTCGACTTCGACGACCGTCTGCTCGCGCAGTTCGACATCGTGCTGGCCTCACTGCACAGCGGTGCGGGACTGAGCCCGGCCAGGGTCACCGAGTTGAGCGTCGGGGCCATTCGGCACCCGCTCGTGAACATCCTGACCCATCCGTCCAATCAGATCGTCGGCGTCCGCGCCGGCTACGAAATGGACTACGACGCCGTCTACGCGGCGGCGGTGGAATGCGGCACGGCGCTCGAAATCGATGGTGCGCCGAGCCACCTCGACCTCGACGGGACGCGCGCACGGGCGGCGGCCGCAGCCGGCGTCACGCTCGCGATCGACAGCGACTGCCATCGGGCCTCGGCTCTGGACCGTCAGATGTCCCTGGGCGTCGGGACCGCACGCAGAGGCTGGGTCGAACCGCGTCACGTGCTGAATACCCGCCCAACCGAGGAAATCAGGGATTTCGTAGCCAGAAAACGCTCCGCGCGCCGATGAGCTTCGCTTTGGTGTCCAGGTCGTCAGGTCGTCAGCCGCACCACAGGGCCGGCTCGACGGGTGATACCATTGGGGAGCCAGCCCGCTCAACTGACATCGATTCCGGTGCGCTGTGCCTTCGCGCTACGGCGCTCCGGCGGATCGCCGTAGCCTTTCGGAGGCTGGTCGGCGACACCCAAGGCGACGTCCAGGAAAATGACCAGTAACTGGTGTTCTTGCATTGCGCTGGCCCTCGTGGTCTCCGGCTTTGGCCGGACCTCCGCGATTGCACAGCAATCCCCATCCCCCGGCGAGCTGGCCGCCGCTCTGCAAAAGAAATATGACGGCGTGGCGACATTCTCGGCAGACTTCACTCACGAGCACGAAGGCGGTGTGCTCCGGCGGAAGCTGGTCGAGCAGGGCTCGCTGCAGGTGAAGAAACCGGGCCGGATGCGCTGGGACTACAAGTCGCCCGAGAAAAAGCTGTTCGTCTCGGACGGCACCACGATCTACTTCCACGACATCACGAACAATCAGGTTACGGTCAGCCAGATGCCACAGGGCGACGACGTATCGAGCGCAGCGCTGTTCCTGCTTGGGAAAGGCGACCTCGCCCGCGACTTCACCCCGTCGTTCGGGACAGGCGGCGCCCCGGACACGTACGTGCTCCGGCTCGTCCCCAAGCGCGAACAGGCCGATTACGATTGGCTCGAGTTGACGGTCGATCGCAAGACCCTTCAGCTGCGCGGCCTTACGGCAGCCGAAAAGCAGGGCGGACGGACGACGTTCGTGTTCACGAACTTCAAGGAAAACGTCAATCTGGCCGATAAAACGTTCGTGTTCAGGATTCCGCCCGGAGCCGAAGTCATCCATGCAGGCCGGACGAAAGGCTGAGCGATCGCAGCGGCACAGGTGGTTGGCGCTCTCCCTTCTGGTGGCGCTGGCGGCCGGGTGTGCCACGACGTCGTCGTTCAAGTTGGGTCAGCAGGCGGAGCGCGCCGACAATTACGACCTCGCCGTCGTCGAGTACACCAAGGCCCTTCGAGCCGACCCGAACGATACAAACGCCCGCGTCGCGCTCGATCGCGCGAAGGTGCGGGCATCTCAGGAACACTACTTCCGGGGCCGCCGTCTTGCCGCCTCGGAGCGCCACGAAGAGGCGCTCGTCGAATTCCAGCTGGCGTCGGAGCTGAACCCGACCGCCGGTGATGTCGCGAGCGCGTTGCGCGAGACCCGCCAGCGTCTTCGCACCAGGGTCGCCGTGGCTCGCGGCGATCAGACCGAGCTTCAGGCTCTCGTCGAGCGCGCGCGCGTGGTTCCGCCGCCGGGACTCGATCTTCCGGAGGGCACGAAGCTCCCCGACTCGCTGGTCTTCAGTCAGGCCGGCAGCCGTGCGGTGTTCACCGCGATTGCCAGGTTCGCCGGGTTGAACGTCGTCTTCGATCCCTCCTTCCGTGAGGAAACGATCAGCGTCGATCTTCGAAACGCCAGCCTGGCGGACGCGCTTGCGTCGGTCGCGGCGAGCACGCGCACGTTCTACAGGGTGACGGCCCAGAAGACGATCACGATCGTGCCCGACACTCCCGTGAAACGGCGCGAGTACGAAGAGGCGGTCGTCCAGACCTTCTATCTGAGCAACGCGGATCCGAAGGAAGTCTCGACCTCCTTCGCGTCGTCGTCGACGTGCGACAGGTTTCGTTAATCACGGCGACGAACGCGGTCTCGGTGAAGGACACGCCCGAGCGCATTGCGGCCGCGGGCCGGCTGATTGCCGCGATCGACAAGGCCCGCGCAGAGGTGGTCATCGACGTCGAGCTGCTCGAGGTCGACCGCACGCGGCTGCTCGAGTACGGGCTGCAGATCGCGTCGCCGGGTGAGCCGCCGATTGGCATCTCGGGATCCGCCGACGTCAACCGTCCGGGATTCACGCTGCAGGATCTCCGCAACCTCACCAGCGCCGATGTGTTTCTTGCGGGTGTGCCCGGCATCTACTATCGTCTGCTCAAGAACGATGCGAACACACGCACGCTGGCGAACCCGCAGCTGCGGACGTCGGAAGGGCTGGCCGCGCAGGCGCGCTTCGGCGAGCGAGTCCCGGTTCCGCTGACCGTCTTCGCCCCGATTGCCGCCGGCGGCGTGAATCAAACGCCGATTACCTCGTTCGTCTACGAGCCGATCGGCGTCAATATCGACATCACGCCGCGCACGCACCACGACGACGAGGTCTCGTTGTCGCTGAAGGTCGTGCTGAGCGCCCTCTCCGGCACCGGCTTCGGTGGACTGCCGACGTTTGCCAATCGCGAGATCACCACGACGATCCGGCTCAAGGACGGCGAAACGAACATGCTCGCCGGGCTGATTCGCGACGAGGAGCGGACGATCGCGTCAGGCGTGCCAGGCCTGAGCGATCTGCCGCTCATCGGCCGCCTGTTCGCCGCGAACCGCAAAGAAGCGCGTCAGACCGACATCATCATGACGCTGACGCCGCACATCGTTCGCGTGCTGGATCTGTCTGAAAGCGATCTGCGACCGTTCCGCGTGGGCCGCGACTTCGGGTCAGGTTCGACAGAGCCGGAGGGCCCCCGGCCCGTCATTCCACGTGATCCACGCGATGCGGAGCCGAAAATCGACCTTCCGCCGGGCATGCGGCCTCCGGGACAGACCCCGGCGATTCAACCTGTGCCGGCGCCGACGCCGTTCCCGCAGCCGCTTCAGCCGACGACCACAGGCCTGCCCACGCTGCCGGGCACCCCGGTTCCCATGGTGCCGCCGAAGAAGCCGGGGGGTGGGTAGGGTAATAAGCGGCACGCCCGACCTGAAGGTCGGGCCTACTCGTGCCTTTCGACTTGCGCGCCGAGCGATTTCAGGCGCTCAACCAGCGATCCATACCCGCGTTCCACTGTTTCGAGCGGCGACACTTCGCTCTCGCCATCCGCAGCCAGCGCCGCTGCAATCAGCGCCATTCCCGATCGCAGATCGCGGCTGTCCAGCTGCTTGCCGCGCAACCTGGTCCGTCCGCTGACGATCATGCGATGCGGATCGCAGAGGAACAGATCGGCGCGCATGCCGCTCAACTGCTCGAGCGCAAACAGCCGCAGTTCGTAGAGCCAGTCGTGCACGAGCGTCCGGCCTTCAGCTTGTGTCGCGAGCACGGTCACCAGGCTCACCATGTCGCTCGGGAACCCTGGCCACAAGCCGGTCGTAATCCGGCGCGCTGCCGTCATCGTCGAAGGCTCGACGACGAGCTTCTCGTCGTCCCACGCGCAGCGCACGTCCATCTTCTTCATGGGGGCGGCGATCACTTCCATGTCGATGGCCCGTGCTCCAGTCACGACGAGGTCGCCGCCCGTGATTGCGGCGACGACGGCCCAGCTTCCCGCCTCGATGTAGTCGCCGTCCAGCCGGTGCTCCGCGCCACGAAGCCGCGCCGGAGGCTCGACGCGAATCGTCGACGTGCCTTCTCCCTCGATCCCGACTCCCATCGTCCGTAGAAACCGGCAGAGCTCGACGACGTGCGGTTCGGTGGCGGCGTGGCGTATTTCGGTGCGGCCCTTTGCCGCTGCGGCGCCAAGCAGCGCCGTCTCAGTCCCGGTCACCGACGCCTCATCGAGATAGAACGACGCACCCGAGAGGCCCCACGGCACCTCCAGCGAATGTCCAGGCTCGTCGCGTGGCACTGCGCCAAGCGCGGCCAGCGCCTGCAGATGTGTCGAGATCGTCCGCCTGGCTGGAAAGTCACCGCCGGGCGGCGCAAGCCGCGCCGACCCCATGCGGGCGAGCAGCGGCCCCAGCAACAGGACTGATCCGCGAAGCTTGCCAACGAGCGATGGATCGGGGCGGTCAGTCAGGACCTTCTCGCACTTCACGCGGAGCGTCGAGGTGCCTACGCCCGAAATCGTGGCGCCGAGCCCGGCCAGGATGTCGACCAGCACCTCGACATCCCGAATCCGCGGCACGTTGTCGAGCACGCACTCCTGATCGGTCAGCAGGCATGCTGCGAGCAGCGGCAGCGCGGAGTTCTTGTTGCCCTCAACAGCCAGGCGGCCGGAGAGCCGCCGTCCACCCGAGATCCTCAGTGTCGCCATCGAACGTCCTCGTCAGTCCTCGAAACCGAGAAACACGACTTCCTCTCTTAGTTCGACACCGAATCGGTCGCGAACGCCGCGCTTGCACCGCTCGATCAGATCACGGATCTGATCGGCGGACGCGCCGCCATGGTTGACGATGAAGTTGGCGTGCGTGGTTGATACCATCGCCTGACCCGACGTTGCGCCTTTCAGTCCTGCGCTGTCCACCAGGGCTCCTGCGGAGGCTGGGATCCCCGCCGGCACGGTATCCCGCAACGGATCGGGGTTCTGAAAGATACAGCCCGCGCTGGCCGACTCGAGCGGCTGGGTTCGCTTCCGAAACGCCAGCGACTCCCGCGCCGTAGCCCGCAACGCTCCCGGCTCGCCCGGCGTGACGCGAAAGTCTGCGGACAGCACCGCCTCTTTGGTTCGATGCAGCCGGCTGTAGTCGTATCCGAACTCCATCTCACCCGCTGGAACTTCGGTGATGACCCCGTCCGTGCCTGCCAGCGTGACCTGCAGGACATGCTCGCTGATCAGCCGGCCGCGGAAATGGGCGTTGCCATGGATCGCGCCGCCGACGGTGCCCGGCGTTCCTGCCCACGCCTCGAGGCCTGCACATCCGTGGCTGATCGTCCACCGCACGAGGCCGTTGATCGTCACACCGCCATCCACGCGGATGCTGGTGTCGTCAAGCGAACGCACATCGCCGCCATGAATGCGAAGGACTAGCCCGCGAACGCCTGCCTCGGCCACGAGCACATTCGAGCCTCCACCCAGCATCGTCACAGGAACTCGATGTTCGTGGGCCAGCTGAATGGCGCGCGTGATGTCGTCGGGGCTGCGTGCGTCGAGCAACCAGTCGGCGGGGCCGCCGACCTTGAACGTCGTCAGTGGAGCGAGGCGAGCATTGCGCTGCACGCGCGCGTCTCCGAACGCGGCGCGCAGCCGGCGATCGAAATCGTCATGCACCAGCGTGGCCCTCGAGCCTGGCCCGCTGACGTTTGAGCGCATCGATGGCCGCACTCCTGGCGCACGGCTCGAACTCGATCCAGTCGCCTGGGGCAAGCTGTCCTGCGATCGGAAGGTCCGCGGAGATCACCGTCGCGATGCGCGCGTAGCCGCCAGTGGTCTGACGATCGGCCATCAGCAGAATTGGCTGTCCCGACGCTGGCACCTGCAACGAGCCAACGGGCGTGGCGTCCGAGAGGATGTCCGCCGCGTCGGCGTGCTCGAGCGCCGGCCCTTCGAGACGGTATCCCATCCTGTTGGAGTTCGTCGTGACGATGAAGCGTGAACCGAACAGTGCGTCGTACGCCGCGGGTTGGAACATCGCCTCGTGCGGTCCGCGGATCACACGGAGCCGCGCGCCTCCCCGCGGAAGCGGCAGCGGAACGGCCATCACGTCCCTCCTCGACGACCGAAGGGGAAACCGGACGCGGAGCACGTCGCCCGCGGACAGCGCTCGGCCGTCGAGGGGGCCGATCTGACTGATCAGACTCGTCGCGCAGCTGCCAAATGGCGCGTCGACATCGAATCCGCCACGAATCGCGAGCGTCGCCCGCGCGCCCGCGGTCCGCGGGCCGAATCTGAGGCGCTCGCCCCGTCGTACCGTGAACGCCTGATGCATCGGAACCGGCGCATCGCCGGCAAAGAGCGCAAACCTGGCGCCGGCCACGGCACATATCAGCTCGCTGTCGGTTTCCAGCTCGGGACCGATCAACGTGATCTCGAGTGCCGCAGCATTGTCGTCGTTGCCAACCAGCCGGTTGGCCAGCCTGTGCGAATACGCATCCATCGGTCCGGCAACGGGCACACCACTTCCCTGCAGTCCCCATCGGCCGAGGTCCTGCACCGTCGTCAACATGCCGGGGCGAAGGACGCGGATGGAAGGCATCACTCACCGCACTCCAGCCGCCTCAGTTGTTCGACGGTGATCGGCTCGAAGCGAACCCGATCGCCGGACCTGAAGAGAAACGGATGCTCGCGCGTGACGTCGTATGGCTTGACCGGTGTGCGGCCGATGATGTTCCACCCGCCAGGAGTCGCAGATGGATAGATGCCGGTCTGCCCGCCCGCGATGCCAACCGACCCCGGCGTCACCGACAACCGCGGTGCCCTGCGCCGTGGTGCAGCGATGCGCGAATCGACCTCCGCCATGTAGGCGAACCCGGGGACGAAGCCGACGAGATAGACGCGGTAACTTCCCGTGGCGTGCAGCTCGATGGCTTCAGATTCCGAGCACGAGCCGAAGCGGGCCACGTCCGCAAGGTCCGGACCGAACTCCCCGCCGTAGCACACCGGAATCGTGAGCTCCGCCCCTTCCTCGCGCTCGTCAGGGTCGAGCCATCGCGCCAGGTGCTTGACCTCCTGTTCCAGCCAGCGGACGTCGATCGTGAGTGGATCGAAATAAGTGGTTACCGAGCAGTATCCGACCACGACATCGCGGACCGTCCGGCCGAAACGCTGTTCGATCGCTCGTGCCAGCGCCACGCACCAGCCATTGATAACCGGATCGATGCGCTCCGGCAGCTGAACGATCAACGCAGAGTCGCCGGCGTCGCGTATCTCGAAGTCGAACATCGGAAATCAGCCGGCGGCACGGCGCTCGAGCGCCGTCAGCAGTTTCTGGTGGATGTTGTCGAAGCCGCCATTCGACATGATGACGACGAGGTCGCCGGACTTGCTCTCGCGCTCGACGGTCTTCACGATGTCGTCGACCTGTGGAATGTACCGCGCGTCCACGTTGCTGGCTTGGAGGTCCGACACCAGCTGCTCTGCCGACAATCGCTGGTCGTCGGGCAGGTTGGAACGAAAGACCGCGGGCAGCAGCACCTTGCTGGCGGCCGAGAACGCGCGCGCGAAATCGGCCTGAAAGATCTTGCGGCACGAGGTGGCGGATCGCGGCTCGAAGATCGCCCAGATGCGGCGGTCGGGATGCGCCGAGCGGACGCCCGCCAGCGTCTCGGCGATCGCCGTCGGATGGTGCGCGAAGTCGTCGTAGACGGCCACGCCGCCGGCCGTTCCGCGGTGCTCGAGACGGCGACGAACGCCCTTGAA
Source organism: uncultured Acidobacteriota bacterium (assembly GCA_963784195.1). Lineage (GTDB taxonomy): Bacteria > Acidobacteriota > Vicinamibacteria > Vicinamibacterales > 2-12-FULL-66-21 > CAVQAH01. The sequence continues at coordinate 105,208 of CAWARA010000025.1, forward strand.
GCGCCGCAGACCCTCTGCCATCGTGATGGTGCTGATGCCGACCGCGGCGCCGACCGCCATCGCGGCGAGCGCGTTCCTGACGTTGTACGCGCCAAGCATCGGCAGCTCGAACGTCCCGATCGACGAGCCGCCGCGCCGCACGCCGAACTGCGTCGAGTCCAACCCGACCTTCAGGTCATGCGCCTGCCAGTCTGCGCCGTCGGACAGACCGAAGGTCTCGACCCGGCAGCGGGCTTTCTCCTTCAGCGCCAGCGCTTCGGCGTTGTCGGCCCCGAGAATGAGCAGCCCGCGCCTCGGCACGAGATTGACGAATCGCTGAAACGTGAGACGGATCGAGGCGAGGTCAGGATAGATGTCGGCATGGTCGTACTCGATGTTGTTGACCACGGCGATGTCCGGCAGGTACTTGAGGAACTTGGCTGTCTTGTCGAAGAAGGCGCTGTCGTACTCGTCGCCCTCGATGACGAACTCGCGGCCGCCGCCGATGCGATAGCTGCCTTCGAAGTTCTCGGCGATCCCTCCCACGAACACGCTCGGGTCCGCGCCGCCATGTGCCAGGATCCATCCCGCCAGCGAGGTCGTCGTCGTCTTGCCATGCGTGCCGGCGATGACCACCGATCGGGCACCCCACAGGAAGTGGTCGCGCACCGCCTCCGGCAGCGAACAGTAGCGGATCTTGCGATCGAGAACCTCTTCGAGCTCGGGGTTGCCGCGGGAGATGGCGTTGCCGACGACCACCAGGTCCAGCTCGGACGTGATGTGCTCAGCCCGATAGCCCTGCAGAATCGTGATGCCCTGCTGGGCCAGAAAATCACTCATCGGCGGGTAGACGTTCTGGTCGGAGCCGCGTACGTCGAACCCACGGCTCTTGAGCAGCGCCGCGAGCGTTGCCATCGCCGTTCCACAGATACCAATCACATGAATGCGCGTCACGTTCTACACCACCGCCGCTTCCTCAACGATCACCGCTGGCTGCATCCCGGTGACGACCCTCGCAGCCACACCGAATGGCAGCGTCAGGGTTGCCCCGGAGGTATGCCCGGAGGGCAGTCCGTACAAGACAGGCCCGCGAAAATCGGCCATCACGTCACCGATGACACTGCGAATGCCGAGCGACCCACCGGGCTCGTCACATCGCGGGAGCTCGCCAAACACCACCGCCGACGCCCGGTTCAAGAGCCCGCTCAACCTCAACTGCGTGAGCATCCGGTCGATGCGATACGGGCGTTCGGCCACCTCGTCGAGGAACAGGATGCATCCGGCGGGCGGGTCGAACGCGTAGGGCGTGCCGAGCGACGCTGCCAGTTGGGTCAGCGTTCCGCCAACGAGCATGCCTGTCGCGTCTCCCCCGCGCAGGGACTCGAGGTTCGGATGCGTGATCGCACCGGGCGGCTCGGGCTTACACACGCACCGTTCGAATGTGTCCCTGTCGTACCCTGCGGCGCCACGCGCGAAGCGTCCCTCGATCATCGGGCCGTGGAACGCAACCAGGCCGCATGTCTGCGTGAACCACGTCAGGAGCGACGTGTTGTCGCTGTAACCGATGAAGATCTTGGGGTGGCGACGGATCTCGTCCGCATCGAGCAGCGGCAGTATCTGGACGCTGCCATAGCCGCCGCGCACCGCGATGAGCGCCGCGATCGACGGATCCAGGAACGCGTCGCGAAGGGCGCTGGCGCGGGTCGCCGCCGGCCCCGCCAGATACGTGCTCCTCTCGAAGACGCGCTCGTCGAACACCGGTTCGAATCCGATTGCCGACAGCTCGCGAATTCCGGCATCGAACTCGTCTCTGGCAAATCCACTCGCGGGGGCGACCAGGGCGACACGGTCTCCGCGCCGCAGCGCTCGCGGTTTCAGCATGCGTCAGGCGAACCTGGCCATCTCGGCGGCAATGGCCTGATGCTCGTCCCGGCCGAGCGCGGCGCGCAGCGCGCTGCCGGTCAGCGGCCGCGGATGGGCCGGCGCAAGGAAGCGCTCCTTGACCCGCCGGTGACGCGCGAGCGCGTCTTCAACACGCTTGACGGGCAGCGTGCCATCCTCGACCGACCGAATGATCGCCTCGAGCGCGGCCGCCTGCTGCTCCTGTGACGCACCGCACATGAGGACCGCATCGCATCCCGCGGCAATCGCCGCGACCGTCGCCTCCGGAATCCCGTATTTGCCGCTGACCGCCTTCATCTCGAGATCGTCGCTGAGGACGAGGCCTGTGAAGCCCAGCTTCTTCTTCAGGATGGCATCCACGATCCGCGGCGACAATGTCGCGGGACGCTCGTCGTCATACGCGGGAATGAGGATGTGGGCGGTCATGATCGACGCCACCCCGGCATCGATCGCCGCGCGGAACGGCACGAGCTCGACGGCATCCAGCCGATCGGGCGGATGCTCGATCAGCGGCAGCTCGTGGTGCGAATCAGTGGCCGTGTCGCCGTGCCCTGGAAAATGCTTGCCGCACGCCGCGATGCCTTCCGCCTGGAGCGTCGAGATGATCACGCGGCCCAGTCGCGCGACATCTTCCGCGCGTTCGGCCAGCGCGCGGTCGCCAATCACCGGATTGCTCGGATTGGTGTGAATGTCGAGGACCGGCGTGTAGTCGAGCGAGATTCCCACGGCCTTGAGTTCGGCCGCCAGGGCCTTCGCGAACCGCTCAGCCAGGCGCTCGTCACCACTGCGGCCCAATGTGATCATGGGCGGCCACACCGTGAACGGCGCGCGCAGCCGCGCCACTCGCCCACCCTCCTGATCGACGCTCACCCACAGTGGCAGGCCGTCGTCGGGATGTACGAGCGTCTGCGCTTCGCGCGACAGGTCGGCGACCTGGTCCGGCGCTTCGACGTTGCGCGCGAACAGGATGATTCCGCCGAGATCGAACTCACGCGCCAGCGCCTTGAGGTCCGATGGAATCGAATGGCCAGGAAATCCGGCTATGGCAAGTTGACCGATGTGACGACGAATGTCTCGAAGTGACACAGAGACATGATTATAGCCATTCGGCTCTGCCTCGCGACAGAATCCGCGACGCGATCCGGTGATATGGACCGAGGCGGCGACCAGCGCTCAGCGGCATGTCACGCCTGAACGATCCTTCGCGGCAACCCAAGATTCAGGTGCATCGTCAGGTCGTAGACCGACGCTCCACATGCCGCCGCGAGATCCTCCGGACGTGACCCGTCCGTCCAATCGAATAGCGTCGCCTCGTCGCCAATCTCGACGCGACGCTCCGGTCCGATCTCGACGATCGTGTGGCTGGCCGACACGGACGCCACGATCGGGTAGAGAGCTCCACCGATGCGGACCCGTCCTCCCTTCGCCGCGGCCCGTGGGAGGCCATCCGCGTGGCCGACGGGCAGCGTGGCGATCCAGACGGCGCGGTCCGCAACGTAGGCACGGTTGTAGCCTGCACTGTCACCTGGCTGCAGCTGCTTCACGTACGCAACGCGGGCCTTCAGCGCGAGCGCAGGAATCAGGTCGAGCGCGCCTGTCTTTCTGAACGCAGCCTCGGGGTAGATGCCGTAGAGAGCCATGCCGGGGCGTACCATGTCGAGAAACGCGTCAGGATGCTGAAACAGCGTGTAAGTCGATGCTGCGTGCTTCGCTCCGACCGGAATCCGCGCTTCGTCGAGGCGCGCCGCGAGCGCCTGGAACCGTCGCAGTTGCTCGCGGTCGAAGGTTTCGTCTTCAGTGAATGTCATCATCGTCCCGCCGATCCGGACGCGGCGAGCCGCTGCCAGACCGCGGATCAGGTCGAGTGCTTGCTCGTGCGGCACGCCGACACGCCCCAGCCCCGTGTCTACGCACGCGTGCACGGTGAAGTCACGTCCGCTCCGCGCCGCAGCCCGCTCGAGCGATGGTCCAATCGGCGTGTAGACCATCACGGCAATATCACGACGGGCGGCAAGCAGCAGACCTTCTTCGTCGACCGGCCCCATGAGCAGAACCGGCTTGCGAACGCCGGCATCGCGCAGCGCAACGGCCTCATGGAGCTTCACCACGGCGAAGCCGCGAATGTATGTCAGCGGTTCCAGCGTCCGCGCGACATTGACGACGCCGCCGCCATATCCGTTGTTCTTGATGACGGCCAGGATCGGTACCCCTGAGCGCTTGTGGACCGCGGCCGCATTCGCTCGTAGATGTCCCGCGTGGATCTCAACCCATGGATCGAACGAGGAGTGCTGCGCGACTGGCCGTGCAGCTGGCTCGAGGTGAAATCCGAGCGCGGGCAGAGCTGCACCGCCCTTGAGGAACGTACGTCGTGATGCTGTCACTTCATGACCTGAAGGGAAACCCGTAATCGACCAATCCGTCGTGGCTGACAGACTATCCTATAATCTGCTGCGTGTACATCGAGTCTTCGGCGCCCACGCGCATCGATCTGGCCGGCGGCACACTTGACATCTGGCCGCTGTATCTCTTCCACGACGGCGCGCAGACGCTCAATGCGGCACTCAGCCTTCGCGCCCACTGTTCGATCGCCCCCCGTTCCGATCGACGCATCCTGATCGCCTCGGACGATACCAACCGGCGCGTCGAAGTCGATCACTGGAGCGAGCTCAAAGGCCATCATGATCTGAAGCTGCTCGGGCTGCTGCTGCACTATTTTCAGGTGGACGGCCTCGAAGTGCGCACCCGATCGGAATCGCCCGTGGGCGCCGGGATCGCGGGCTCGTCGGCGCTGAACATCGCAGTCTGTGGCGCGCTCGCGGCGTGGACCGAGCAGCGTGTGAGCGACGAGCAGCTACTGCAGATCGCCATGAACGTCGAAGCGCAGGCGATCGACGTTCCCACCGGCGTGCAGGACTACCGGCCGGCGATGTATGGCGGCGTTTCGGCAGTGGAACTGCGCGTGGATGGAGTCAAGCGCGTCGCTCTGCCGGTCGATGCCGACGAGCTGAGCCGCCACGTCGTGGTGGCGTACACAGGCGCCAGCCGCAACTCGGGCATCAATAACTGGGAGGTCACCAAGCGGCACATCGATGGCGACCGCGAGGTTCAGCAACGCTTCGGCCGCATCCGCGACATCGCGGCGAAGATGCGGCCGGCCCTCGAGCGCAGCGACTGGCCTGAAGTCGGCAAGCAAGTCGCCGATGAATGGGAGAACCGAAAAGGTCTCGCACCTGGGGTGACCACGCCGACCATCGACGCGATGCTCGCGGCGGCTGGTAAGGCCGGCGCCTGGAGTGGCAAGGTCTGCGGCGCGGGCGGCGGCGGCTGCCTCTTCTGCATCGGTCCGCCCGAGGCCGTTCCGGCGATCGCCGCGGCCCTGCAGGCGGCTGGCGCCAAGGTCCTCGACTGCCGCGTCGAGCATAAGGGGCTCAAGGTCGAAACTCGCGTGGCCACCTGACGCGAGTCTTCACGGTCATCGTTCACACCGATGGACAATCAGGCCATCGCCCGCGTTTTCGCGCAAATCGGGGACCTGCTGGAAATCAAGGCGGAAAACCCTTTCAAGATCCGCGCGTACCGCAACGCCGCCGAAACCATCATCCACACGGCCGAACGCATTGCCGATCTGAGCCCGTCCGAACGCCTTGCGATACCTGGCATCGGCAAGGACCTCGCTGCGAAGATCGCCGAGCTGCTCGAGACCGGGGCCATCGCCTATCACCAGACCCTGCTGCAGGAATTCCCTCCGACGATCCTGGACCTGCTCAATTTGCAGGGAGTCGGCCCGAAGACCGTCGCGCTGCTCTATCGAGAGCTGCAGATTGGCACGCTCGATCAGCTGCGGACGGCATTGCAGGAGGGTCGGCTGCGCGGGATCAAGGGCATGGGCGCCAAGAAGGAATCGCTGATCCTCAAGGCGCTGGACGATCAGTCACGCTTCACCGGCCGTCGCCTGATGCCGCAGGCGCATGACACGATCGCGCCGCTGGTCGTGACGTTGCGCGAGCACGCACCCGACGCGGTCATCACGCCGGTCGGCAGCCTTCGGCGAGGCTGCGAGACGTGCGGGGACCTCGATATCCTCGCGGCCGGCGCTCCGCCCTCCCTGATGGAGGCTTTCACGTCGTACGCATCAGTGGAGAACGTTCTCGCCCGCGGCAGCACCAAGTCGAGCGTGCACATGTGGGGTGGCTTCCAGGTGGACCTGCGGCTCGTGCCACGGGAGAGTCTCGGCGCCGCGCTGCAATATTTCACCGGCTCCAAGGCGCACAACATCGCGCTACGCGATCGCGCCATTCGCATGGGCCTCAAGCTCAACGAATACGGGCTGTACCGCGAGGATGGCACGTCGATCGCGGGCGCATCCGAGGAGGAGATCTACGAAGCGCTCGGCCTCGCCTTCATCCCGCCGGAGCTGCGCGAGAACCGTGGCGAAATCGATGCCGCCGAACGGCGGGCTCTACCTGCCCTGATTACGCCGCAGGACCTGCAGGGCGACGTGCACATGCACACGACGGCGACCGACGGCAAGGCGGACGCGGAAACGATGGCGGTCGCTGCGCGCAGCAACGGCTCGACGTATATCGCCATCACGGATCACAGTCAGGCGCTGGCGATGGCCGGTGGCCTCGACGAACGCGGCGCGCTCGAGCACGCAGCCCGCGTCCGCGCCCTGAACTCGCGCCTGGAAGGCATCACCGTCCTCGCCGGCATCGAGTGCGATATCCGCCCGGACGGCACGATGGACCTCGCCGACGACTGTCTGGCGCAGCTCGACGTGGTCGTCGCGTCGGTCCACTCCGCCTTCAATCAGGACGAAGCGCAGATGACCGACCGGATCCTCAAGGCAATCGCCTGCCCGTGGGTGGATATTCTCGGACACCCGACCGGGCGGCTGATTCTGCGGCGTGGCGGCTACCCGCTGAACATGGAGACGATCATCTCCGCCGCAGCGTCTGCCGGGGTGGCGCTCGAGATCAACAGCCAGGTCGACCGCCTGGATCTCGACGAACATCATGCACGTCTGGCGCGCGATCGGGGCGTCAAGCTGGTGATCGATTCCGATGCGCACTCGCCGGTCGCGCTCGGCAATGCGCGGTGGGGCGTGATCGTCGCCCGCCGCGCCTGGCTGACCAAAGACGACGTGCTGAACACCAGACCTGTGGATGAGTTCCGTCGTGCGCTGCGCCGACGCCGAAGCCGAGGAGCCGCATGACCGACGGGAACAAGCTCGCCGAGATCAGAGAGATCTACTTCAAGACGACGCGCGCCACGATCCTCAAGGATTTCGATCGCGCGATCGACATCCTGAAGTCCATGGAGAGCGAGAAGGAACGAGAACGCGCGACGGTTTACATGCAGGGTCTGGCGGAGATGCGAAAGGAGTTTGGAAAGTCCGGCAAAATCGCCGCGCTCTACTTGAGCGACTTGACGATCACCTTGCGGGCCGCCAGCCGCAGCACCTCAGGCACGTTCCGGTCGATCGAGAGCATCTTCGTATCGCGCTCGTTCAGGCGGTGCAGGTACTGCATCGACAGCGCGAGGGGTGTCTTCGGGTTCTTCGCCAGCGCCAGCATCACGCCGTAGTTCTTCAGCCAGTTGCGGTTGGTGCCAATCACGCGCAGCACTTCCTCCGACACGTTCGCCATCTTGGCGAACGATTCGACTTCCGCGTCGGTCAGCTTGGGGCTGGTCAGCACGGCGGCAGCCACCATCTTGTTCGGATCGCGGATCAACTGTGACCGCTGCTCCCGCGTCCCCTTCATCGCCAGCTTCACCCGATCCATGATCGGCAGCGTCGACAGCACCCGCGATGCCGACTCCGGGTCGGAGTCTTCCGCTTCGGGAATGACGGGCAAGTCGCCCGACGTGTCCACGAGCGGCTCCGTTCCGCTGGCAGCGGGCACGGTTGCGGGCTGGACGCCTCGTGCCGAAAAAAACGCGCGCAACTCGGCAGCCTCAGGCCGCGCCAGAAAGGCGCGCAGCGCATCGGCCGGCAAAGCGTCGAGCGTAGCCGCCGCCCGCGTGGCCACGGCCGGGTCGTTGTCGTCGGTCAGCAGAATCAATAGCGCCAGCTGTTCGAACGCACGCGGTGCCAGCGCACCCTGCGCGGCGAGCAGCCGGAGATCGCGGGCGACTTCGCCGCGGCGAAACAGATCGAGGAGGGGTGATCGAGACCCGACGTCCATGATGATCAGAAACTGTCGATGATCGGTTGCAGCGCTACTCTACTTTACCGGGTCCGTGCTGAACAGACCGGACGCTGTCACGTCGTTCGAAGGCCGCCCGAATGCGACCCACCGCCGCTGCGCCACGACGCTGCGCTAGTCCACTCGGATCGTTCGGCAAGTGGGCAACGCCGCAAACAGGTCGATCGCCGCGATCCCGGCCGCGCCGCTTCGCCGCGGCCTCGACGGCACGTTCAACGGTCACACCGCCAATTGCCAGTACCGGCAGACGCACACGCGCGCAGACAGCCGCGAGCATATCCACACCGGCGACCGCATGATCGATCCCTTTGGTCACCGACGGAAACACCGTGCCGAAGATCAGGTAATCGCACCCGCCCGCGCGTTCGACTTCTTCCGCTTCGTCCACCGAATGAACGGAGCGACCGACGAGAAACCCAGGCGGCACAATCGTGCGAACCCGCGCGGCCGACGGTGACGTCCCACGAAGGTGCACGCCGTGGGCGCCTTCGAGGAGTGCTATGTCGGTCCGCGCGTTCACGACCACGCGGCATGGCGTGCCGGCCGTCGCCGCAACTATTTCCGCGGTCAGCCCGGCAAGCTGGCGATCGTCCAGATCGGGCTCCCTGATCTGGATCATATCCACGCCTGCTGCCGCGGCCTGGCGGCTGGCTTCGATCAGCCGCTCACGCGCCGTGGCCTGATCGCCTCCATAGCGCCGCCGGTTGGTGACCATGGCGATCAGAGGCAGCCGCGGCATCCTCGTACGTCAGGCGACCGGCCCGGAGCTTTCTTCGCTTGCCCGGAACCGCCAGATGATCGCGGAAGTCAGTTCGGCAATGCCGGCGATGGTGGTGATGGCACCAACACCCGACACGGCGCCTCGGGCAAACGGGCTCGCCAGCGCTGCCTGGAGCGCGGGGTACGCACCCAGAAACACGTTCTGATCCCAGAATGCCATCCAGGGCGTGATGACCAGAATCAGCCCGGCCTCGAGGAAATACGCGGCGAACAGGAGGCGCGTGAAGAACGAGATGTCAGCCTCCAGCCTGCGCGCGGGCAAGGCGGTCGATGCGCGACGGGACGTCCCGATAGTCGCCGGCATCGGATTGCAGTTCCAGGAAAACCGCCAGGGCCCGTGCAACCTCGCCAGCCTCGTCGAGAGTGCGCCCGAGGTCGTAGAGAAGCGCCCGCGCCTCGTCCGGCCCTGGGGCGGGCGCCTCCGCCGCGCGTTCCAGCCACTCGATGGACTCCGCCATCTGACCCCGGTCGCCATACAAGCGGCCGAGGAGCGACATGGCGTCGAACTGATGCGCCGGCGACTTCGACGCCGTCTTCAACGCCGCGATCGCATCGTCCAACTGCCCCATCTCGAGAAACGTTCGCGCCAGCGTCATGTGCTGTTCCGAGAAATCAGGGTTGCCGCTGGCACTGTCGCGCATCCGCTGAAAAACACTGTCCAGGGTCGGCCGTGGTGGTTCCTCTGCCAGTGCATCCGATTCGCCGCCGAGTCCGCCCAGCGCGCCCGTCAGGTCGATCTCGTCAGCCGAAGCCGGCTTCGCCGCGGCCGCCGCAGGCGGCTTCTGAGTGGGAGCCTGAGCGTTGTTCGCGGGAACTGCGGGTGCCGGCGTGACAGGCGGTGTTGGTGCGGGCGGCTCGGCCGCCGGCGCGGGCTTCTCGAACTCGGACATGTCGACGAAGTGATCCGTCGCCATGAACGGCGCCTGACCGCTGAGACGTTCGGCGATCACCGTGTCCGGCTCAGATACCCTCAACATCACCAGGGCGCGGCGGAACCGATCGATGTGCGATGCTTCCCACGGCTCGCGGGCGACCAGATCTTCGGCGATGACCCGGGCCTCGCCCGCTTGCCCGGACTCGAGATACGCGTCGGTCAGACGCTCCTGCGCCTCGTACATCGCAGACTCGAGCCCGCCGTCCACGCAGACCTCGACGAGCTTCAGCAACGCGGGAATGTGGCCGGGGGAACGCGACACGAAGTCCTGCAGGATCGTCGCGGCGCTCGAGAAATCTGATTGACCGATTGCGGAATCGACACCGACGTCCACGCAGACGAATGCCGCTTCACGGTCGGCCTTCATCATTGCCCACCCGAGCTCGACGACATTCTGCCGGCGGGAGGGGTCGGCCAGTAGCGCGGTCGACAGCGCATCGCGCGCGCGATCGAACTGTGCGTCGCGAAGCTCCGCCTCCGCCAGCGCGATCAGGAGTTTCGGATCCTTTCCGGCCGTTTCGCGGTCGAGCACTTCGCGAGCAGACGAGAGGTCGCCGGAGTCGAGCGCGGCTTTGGCCAGCGCGGCACGGGCGTCCCGATCGTCGGGACTCAGCCGCGCGAACTGGCGAAGGGCGGCGACCGCTTCAGCCGTCTGCCCCTTCTCGATCAGATCATCGTGAATCGACTTGTAGCGCGCCGCGGCTGTGGCAGTCTCGCCCATCTCCTCGAGCGTTCTCGCTGCCGACATCCTGGCTGGAATGTCCGCCGGATCGATCTCGCCGAGCCGGACGACGATCTCCGCCTCGCCGCGACGGTCGCTCCTGTTGCGCCGGCGCGTGGCCACGGCGTTGAGGTACGTCCGCGCATCCGCGAACAGCCCCTGCCTGGCTGAAATCTCCGCGAGCTGCAGCTGTGTGTGCTCGTCGTCGCGATTGAACTTGAGGATTTTCTTGTAGAGCGCGGCGGCCTTCGGGTAGAACCCCTCGCGCATGAAGTGTTCGGCGATCCGACTGTAGTGCGCGACGGCCATGTCGGCCTGCCCGGCACGCGCGTAGAGATCGCCGAGCGTATTGGCCGTGTTCCAATCTCGCGGCTGATCCTCAACCACGAGCTGATACTCCGCGATGGCGGCGTCGAGGCGGCCCTGGCGGAGGAGCTTCTCCGCCTTTTTCAGCGAGTCTTCGCGATCGAAGGCCAACGGACGTCTCCAGGGGCCCGACAGATCGAGACAGGATGAAGCACGTCAGTCGAGGCCATCGAACAACGTCGGCGGCCGGAATGAGCGCCGGTGAACCTCGGAGTAGCCGTGCTCGCTGACGGCCGCGAGATGGTCCTTGGTCGCATATCCCTTGTGCCGGTCGAACCCATATCGAGGATCCCTGTTGTGCAGCTCCAGCATCAGGCGGTCACGCGTCACCTTGGCGACGATCGATGCGGCGGCAATGGCCGTGCAACGGGCGTCGCCGTGAATCACCGCGCGCTGCGGCATCAGCAGGTCCGGAATCCGGAACGCGTCAACGAGAACGAAATCCGCAGAGGGCACCAGCCCATTCACAGCGCGCTGCATCGCCCGCAGCGACGCCTGATGGATGTTGATCGAATCGATCTCCGCGCACTCAGCCGCCGCCACCTTCCACGCGATCGCAGTCTTCGTGATCCGCTCATAGAGCTGGACGCGTTCGAGCGCCGTCACCGTCTTCGAATCGCAGACGCGGGGGATATAGCGATCGGGGTTCAGGATGACGGCCGCCGCGACGACAGGGCCGGCGAGGCAACCCCGCCCGACTTCGTCCACGCCCGCGACACAATTGAACCCCATCCTGCGGATCGAGTTCTCAACGGTTCTGAAGGCCCGGACTTTGACCATCCGCCGCCGCCCTGCGCTCTTAAACCGGCCTCTTCTGTTCCTTCATGCGCGCGGCCTTGCCCTTCAGGTTGCGAAGGAAGTACAGCTTCGCGCGTCTGACCCGGGCCGAACGCACTACGTCGATCTTGTCGATCACGGGCGAGTGCAGCGGGAAGATCCGTTCGACGCCCTGTCCGAACGACACTTTCCGCACCGTAAACGTCGCGCGCGCGCCGCCCCGATGCATGCCGATCACCATGCCCTCGAACACCTGGATGCGCTCTTTGTCACCCTCGCGCACCTTCACGTGCACGCGCACCGTGTCGCCCGGCTTGATCGCCGGGCGCTGGGTCATTTGTCCGCGCTCGACGGTCTCTACCGCAGTCATCACCATTCTCCCTTCTCACGTTCCTCGACAAGCTCGTCGACCAACCGCCGGTCGTCCCGGTCCAGCGTCGCGCTGTCCAACAGGTCCGGCCTCTCTGCCAGCGTGCGCCTCAGCGCCTCACGACGCCGCCAGCGCGCAATCTCTGCGTGGTGCCCCGAGAGCAGCACTTCCGGGACCGCCAGGCCACCAAAATCCGCAGGCCTCGTGTACTGGGGAAAATCCAGCAACCCGCGCGCAAACGAGTCGCGCGCCACCGACTCCTGATCGCCAACGACACCCGGGATCAGCCTGGCCACGGCGTCCACGATCACCAGCGCCGGCAGCTCGCCGCCCGAGACCACGTAGTCGCCGATCGACAGTTCCTCTGTCGCCAGATGCCGCCGGACTCGTTCGTCGACGCCTTCGTACCGGCCGCACAGCAGGATCACGTGCGGCAGCGTCGACAGCCGTTCCGCTTCCCGGTGCGTGAAACGCCGCCCATCGGGCGAGGTCAGCACGATTGCGTCCGGGCGTCCCCGGTCGCGGCCAATCTGTTCCACCGCCCGAAAAAATGGCTCCGGCTTCATGACCATGCCGGGCCCGCCACCAAACGGCACGTCATCGACGACGCGATGCCGGTCCGTCGTCTGCTCGCGAAGGTCGTGCACCCGCACATCCAGCAGCCCTCGCTGGACGGCACGCCCGATAATCCCCTCGGCGAGCGGTCCTTCCACCATGCGCGGAAAGATGGTGACGATATCGAACTTCACAATCGTTCCGCTCGCCGGACTTACGCCGGCGTCATGTCCTACGCCTTCGACCCTTCGACTCCGCTCAGGGTCGCCCTGAGCCCCTGTCGATGGGCGAGCCGGAACCTGGCTCGTTCAGCTCAATCAACCCCTCGGGTGGATCCACGACGATCTGCTGCGCGCGGGGATCGACGCGGACGCAAATCTCGGCTGTGAGCGGAATCAGGATTTCGCCGCGGCCGCCGTCGACGACGAGCCAACTGCGCTCCATCGGCCCTTCCACGGCCGCTACCCGCCCGAGCACGCGTCCCCGCGTCTCGGTGACCTCACACCCAACCAGATCGTGATGGTAAAACGTCCCAGCCGGCAGCGGCGCGAGCGACGCAGCCTCGACCCGAAGTTCGGCACCTGCCAGCGCTTCGGCGTCGTTCATCGTCTCGACGCCGTCCAGCGTCAGAATCGGGCGCCCCTGATGAAACCTGACGTCTCGGATCCGCCTCGCCTGAACCTCACTGCCGGCGCCGACGAGCAGGACTCGTCCCGGCGTGAAACGATCCTCGGCAAAATCTGTCTCGAGGTTGACGATGACCTGCCCGCGATTGCCATGCGCCCGGGCCACCCGGCCCACCAGCAGGAGATCGTCCGCCTCACCCTCGCCTTTCATCGTCACGGAACTCGAGCGTAGCCTTCGATCCCTCGAGTTCTGCCGTCGCCGCTACCAGCGTCCGCAGTGCCGCCGCCGTGCGCCCCTGCCGGCCGATCACGCGTCCCAGATCGCCTGGCGCCATGAACAGCTCGACGAGCGTCTGACCGCGGTGTTGCCGCTCCGTCACACGGACGGCGTCCGGATGATCGGCCAACACTTTGGCCACGACTTCGACAACGTCTCGAGATCGGCTCACGATGCTGGCTGTTCAACGGCCGCGGGGGCCGGAGGCATCCGTGCCACGAGCGTCCGCACCGAATCCGACGGCCGCGCGCCTGCCTTGATCCAGTAGTCGAGCCGATCGCGCTTCAGGTCGAGCGACTCCGGCTTGGTGCGCGGATTGTAGTGTCCGAGCACCTCGACGAAGCTGCTGTCCCTCGCCGACCGCGAGTCGGTCACGACGACGCGGAAAAACGCCCGCTTCTTGGATCCTGTACGCCTCAATCGAATCGCTAGCATGTCTCCTCTTTCCTCAGCACGTCGCACGTGAGCACGTCGCACGTAGCACGTGCTTTTATCGCATCAACGACTTCATCATCCCCAGGCCGCCGCGTTTCTTTCCGAGACCGGCCATGCCGCCGAGCTGTTTCAGCATCTTCTTCATTTGCACGAACTGCTTCAACAGGCGGTTGACTTCCTCGACCTTGGTCCCGCTGCCCTTGGCGATGCGCTTCCGGCGGCTGCCGTTGATGATGGCATGGTTGCGCCGTTCCTTCGCGGTCATCGAATTGATGATCGCCTCGATGCGCCCCAGCTGCCCTTCATCCACGGCGTCGCGCTGCGCCAGCGCCTCCTTCAGGTTGCCCATGCCCGGAAGCATCCCGAGGATCTGCTCGATCGGACCCATCTTCTTGATCGTCCGCAGCTGGTCGCGGAAGTCTTCGAGCGTGAAATCATCCTCGCGGATTTTGCGCTCGAGCTTCTCCGCATCCTCGACCGAAACCGCTTCCTCGGCCTTTTCGATGAGCGACAGCACGTCGCCCATGCCGAGCACGCGAGACACCACACGATCCGGATGAAACGGTTCGAGATCCTGGAGCCGCTCGCCGCTGCCTACGAACGCGATCGGCACGCCGACGACGCCAACGACCGACAGTGCGGCGCCACCCCTGGCATCACCGTCCATCTTCGACAGTACGACGCCCGACACGCCGATCCGCCGGTTGAATTCGCCCGCACTCTTGATTGCGTCCTGGCCGGTCATGGCGTCCGCGACGTACAAGAGATCCGTCGGCTGCGCAGCCGCCTTGATCGCTTGCAGCTCGTCCATCAGCTCGTCGTCGATGTGCAGTCGGCCGGCCGTATCGACGATGACGACGTCGAAGCCGCTGTTCTTCGCTTCGGCCACGGCGCCAGTGGTGCGGCGCACCGGGTCCATCTCGCCTTCTGGCTCGTAGACCTTCACGCCAGCCTGTTTCGCCACCACCGACAACTGATGAATCGCCGCCGGGCGCCGCACGTCGGTCGACACCAGCAGCGGATGCCGTCCCTGCTTCGCCAACCATCGTCCCAGCTTGCCCGAGGTCGTCGTCTTGCCGGATCCCTGGAGGCCGAGGATCAGGATGATGCGCGGCCGCGCCTGCGACGACGGCAGCCCGCCAGTCGTGTCGCCGAACAGCGCGAGCATTTCGTCCCGAACGATCCGGACGACCTGCTGTGCGGGCGTCAGGCTCCGCAGCACCTCCTGATCGACCGCACGATCCCGCACGCGATCGATGAACGCCTTGGCGACCTTGAAATTGACATCCGCCTCGAGCAGCGCCATCCGGATCTCGCGCAACGCCGCCTCGACGGTCTGCTCGGTGAGGCGAGCCTCACCACGCAGCGACCGGAAAACGTCCTGCAGGCGTGTGCTGAGCGAGTCGAACATGGATGTCTCTGGAACGCCGGAGCGCCCCGAGCGGTCCGGGTCACTGACCGGGGAGCCCTAAGGGGTTCAGACGCAAACGGTTATAGTAACACGAAACCTGCGGACCCTGCCGTGGTTCGTAGCCCGTGGTCCGTGGTTCGTCGCTGGAACGCCGCCCGGCGAGACACGGACTACGAACTACGGACCACGGCCTTCCTCAACTCAAACAGACGACAGTTTGTGCCCCAGCTTGTCTTTTTTCGTCTTCAGATACCGCCGCGTGTGCTCTGACGGCGGGATTTCGAGCGGAATCCATTCGACGACGGACAGCTTGTACCCTTCGATACCGACGAGCTTGCGGGGATTGTTCGAGAGCAGGCGCATCGACGAAACGCCCAGGTCCTTCAAGATCTGGACGCCGATGCCGTAGTCGCGCTGATCGGGCTTGAAGCCGAGACGCTCGTTGGCCTCGACGGTATCCAGGCCCTGGTCCTGGAGCTCGTACGCGCGGATCTTGTTGGCGAGGCCGATTCCGCGCCCTTCCTGATTGAGGTAGAGCAACACGCCTCTGCCCTCCTGGCCAATGCGCTCGAGCGCGGCGTCGAGCTGCGGGCCGCAGTCGCACCGGGAGGAGTGAAACACGTCGCCGGTCAGGCAGCGTGAATGGACCCGCACGAGCACCTGCTCGCCGTCGGCGATGTCGCCCTTCACCAGCGCCACGTGCGTCTCGCGGTCGATGACGCTTTCGTATGCAATCACCTTGAACTCGCCGTGATCAGTCGGGAGGTTCGCGGACGCGACCCGCCTGACGAGTGCCTCGGTGCGCATGCGGTACTGAATCAGGTCCGCGATCGTGATCATCAGCAGCTTGTGCCGCTTCGCGAACTTCGTCAGCTCCGGCACGCGCGACATCGTTCCGTCGGGATTCATGATTTCGCAGATCACACCGGCCGGATACAGACCCGCGATACGCGCCAGGTCCACGGCCGCCTCGGTCTGCCCGGCGCGCACCAGCACGCCGCCGGTGCGAGCCCTGAGCGGGAACATGTGCCCGGGGCGCGCGAGATCGATGGGCCGCGTCGACGGATCGATCGCGACGAGCACCGTCGCCGCCCGATCGCTCGCCGAGATGCCCGTGCTCGTGACCCCGACGGCCTCGACCGACACGCAGAACGCAGTATCGAACCGCGCGGTGTTCCTGGACACCATCAGCGGAATATCGAGCTCTGCGAGCCGTTCTTCCGTCATCGGCATGCAGATCAGCCCACGGCCGTGCGTAGCCATGAAGTTGATCGCTGCCGGGGTCACCTTGTCGGCGGCAATCGTCAGGTCCCCTTCGTTCTCGCGGTCCTCGTCGTCGACGACGATGATCATCTCGCCGCGGCGAAACGCATCAACCGCGTCTTCGATAGATGCGAAGGGGCTCGTGCGCCGCTTCTTCTGTTTTGCCATAGGTCTTTCCTGGCGCTGCGACTCGACAACATCCAACGTATGTGATTAGCGGGACCCGATGTGCTCCGGCGCAACTCGCCAACCAGAACCTCCCAATACCAACCTCAGTGTCGGCTTCAGCCGGAGGCCTTTGGGAGTTGGGAGTTGGAAGTTGGAAGTTCAGCTTTGACCTCGAGCGCTCGCGCGACGTATTTCCCCAGTATGTCGCACTCGAGATTGACCTGATCGCGAACGCGCGCGCTGCGCAGGTTGGTGTGCTGAAACGTGAAAGGAACAATCTGCACACTGAACCTGTCGGTTCCCACGCCCGCGACGGTCAGGCTGATGCCATCGACAGCGATCGAACCCTTGTGGACGATCAGCGCCGCGACCGGCGGCGGATACGAGACGGTCAACCAGTAAGCGTCGCCCTGTTGTTCCAGGCCGAGAATGGCCGCCGTTGCGTCCACGTGCCCCTGAACGAAATGACCGCCCAGGCGGGCATCGGCGCGCAGTGAGCGCTCGAGATTGACGAGTGTCGCAGGCCGCAGCTGGCCAAGGGTCGTGACCTTGATCGTCTCGGGCGAGACATCGGCAGCGACGGCGCCGTCGTCCGTTGACACGACGGTCAGGCAGACACCGTTGACGCTCACGCTGTCGCCGGGAGCCAGCTCGCTGGCCAGCGACGTGCGGACGCGAATGCGCTGACCGGCCGCCGAAGGCACGACGCGCTCGACTTCGCCGACGGACTCAATCAGCCCTGTGAACATACCCCTGTATGACCACGTCGTCGCCCAGCGGCTGGGCCGAGCGGTTCTTCAGATTTGCAACGGCGCCCAGCGGTACCGCATCCCATGCCGGCGCCTCAGGCCCGAACACGTGTGGTGTCACGAACAACTCGATTCGATCGACGAGGCCCGCATTCCAGAGTGCCGTGTGAAGCGCCGGGCCCCCTTCGACCAGCAGCGAGTTGCACTCGCAGCTGGACAGCCTGCGAACGGCTCCCTCGAGAAACGTGCTCGAATTCGACGCCGGCAGAGACTCGACAACCGCTCCACGCGCTTCGAGCGCGCGTGCGTGCTCCTCTGCCCTCTCCATTGCGTCGGCCGTACTCATGATTATGACCGGGCCTGCGGACAGGGTCGAGAGGAGCCGCGCTGTGAGCGGCGTCCGAAGCCGGCGGTCGAAGACGACGCGAGTCATCGGCCGGTAGCGATACGCGCCGCGTGCCGTCAGGATGGGGTCGTCGACGAGGAGCGTGCCCGAACCGATCCCGATGGCATCTATCTCTGCCCGTTCCCGATGGATGCGGCGGTTCGCAGCCGGGCCGGTCATCGCCGTGCGTACGCCGCGCGCCTGCGCCACGCGCGCATCGAGGCTGAGCGCCGCCTTCAGCGTTATCAGTGGCCTGCCAAGACGCATCCTGGTGAAGAACGGACGATTCAGTTCTTCGGCCTCGTCAGCGAGAACGCCGACCGTCACGTCGATACCATTCGCGCGCAGATGCTCGATGCCGCGCCCGGCCACGCGGGGATTCGGATCCTCAGTGCAGATGACGACACGCCTCACGCGGGACTCGACGACGCGCGGCGCACAGGGGCCGGTGCGGCCGGTGTGGCTACAGGGCTCGAGCGTGCAGTAGAGCGTCGCGCCGCGCGCGCGGGAACCCGCATCGGCCAGGGCGTGAATCTCGGCGTGCGGACCGCCCGCGAACTCGTGCGCGCCGCGGCCGACGATCACGCCCTCATCGTCCACGACCACCGCGCCAACCATCGGGTTCGGGCTGGTGCGTCCCCGCCCGCGCTCGGCGAGCGCGAGGGCACGGGTCATGTGGAGGATATCGCCGGGCATCGGAGGATATCGCCGGGCATCGGGGTTATTCGAAGACGCCCGACCTTAAGGTCGGGCCTACAGGAGCGGGTACACCGGGGCGGCCTACCATTTCTCCTGAAACAATGCTTCTACGTACTCTTCTGGTGAAAACGGGATCAGGTCGTCGATGCCCTCGCCGACACCGACGTATCTGATTGGCAGACGAAGGTCGTTTGCGATTGCGACGGCGATGCCGCCCTTGGCGGTGCCGTCGAGTTTCGCGAGGACGATCCCGTTGACACCGGCGACCGACATGAACTCGCGCGCCTGCGCGAGACCGTTCTGGCCGACGGTGGCGTCCAGGACGAGCAGGACTTCGTGCGGAGCGCCTTCGACCTCGCGCGAGGCGACCCGGCGGATCTTGTCGAGCTCGGTCATCAGGTTGACGCGCGTGTGCAGCCGGCCGGCGGTGTCCACGAGCACGATGTCCCGGTTCCGGGCCCTGCCGGCGGCGATCGCGTCGAAGACCACCGCCGCGGGATCGGCGCCCGTGCGGGCGCGGATGAAATCGACGCCGGCGCGATTCGCCCAGATCTCGAGCTGCTCGACGGCTGCCGCCCTGAATGTATCCGCCGCACAAATCAGCGGCGCCTTGCCCGAGTCCTTGATGAGCCGCGCCAGTTTGCCGACCGTCGTCGTCTTTCCGGTGCCGTTGACGCCGACGATCATCACCACGTGCGGCCGGTGGCCGTTCGCTGCGGGTTGATCCGCGCCTTTGAGGATCGAGAGAATCTCCGCCTTCACCAGATCGCGCAGCGACTCGCCGCGGCTGCGCCGCGAGCGAACCGCGTCGATGATCCGTTCCGTTGCCGCCACCCCGACGTCAGCCGAAATCAGCGCTTCCTCGAGCGCTTCGATCGTATCGACGTCGACCGGCCTGCTGCGCTGGTCCGGTGAATCCGCCCGCTTGACGGCCTCGTCGAACCGTTCGACGAACTGCTGCGTCGTGCGCGTAAGCGATTGTTTGATCTTGTCGAAAAAACCCATTTTCTCCACTAACACCAAGTCCGGGGTATGAGAACGGCTTCTCGCCGTGGTTCGTAGTTCGTAGCTCGTCGCTCGAAGAACAAACCGGCGCTCGAGCTGCCCTTCGAGCGACGAGCTACGAATTACGAACTACGGGATAATCAGCCATCGACTTCGAGCCTCTGTCTCCGTCCCATGAGCGCTTCGACCGCTGCTTTCGGCGATCGCCGGCCGTCGAGGACTGCCGCCATCTCGGCGGTGATCGGCAGCTCGATCCCGTGGCGCGCGCCGAGCGCGAGGGCCGCGCCGGTCGTTCTGACGCCCTCGGCGACCATGCGCATGCCCGTGAGGATCTCGTCGAGCGACCGCCCGCGTCCGAGCTCGATGCCCACGTGCCGGTTCCGGCTCAGATCGCCGGTGCACGTGAGGACGAGATCGCCGAGTCCACTCAGACCGGACAGCGTTTCGCGCCGTCCGCCTTCGGCGCACGCGAGCCGCGAGATCTCCGTGAGGCCCCGCGTGATCAGCGCGGCCATCGAGTTGTGACCGAGGCCGAGACCTTCGACGGCGCCCGCGGCAATCGCGATGATGTTCTTCATCGCACCACCCATCTCGACGCCCGCGACATCGTCGCTCGCATACAGGCGAAACGTGTTCCCACGGAAGCTGTGCTGCACCTGCGCTGATGCATCCGCGTCGGATGATGCGGCGACGACGGCTGTCGGCAGGCCCTGAGCCACTTCTGCGGCGAAGCTCGGTCCCGACAAGACGACAACGGGACTGGATCCTCCGACCTCTTCGTCAATCACTCTGGACATGCGGCTCAGGGAGTTCGTTTCCAAACCCTTCGTCGCACTGACGAGGACGGCATTGCGTTCGACGGATTCGGCCGCGTCGCTCGCGACCGCGCGCAGGCCGTGGGAAGGGACGGCAAAGACAACGAAGCGAGCACCCTTGATGGCGGCAGCCATGTTACCCGTGGACGTCACCATTTCGGGCAGCCGCAGCTGGGGAAGGTATCTGGCATTCGTCCCCTGCTTGGTCATCTCATCGACGAGCCGCCCGTCACGGGCCCACAGCCGGACATCGTGCCCCTGCTTCCCCAGGTGCACGGCGAGCGCCGTTCCCCAGCTGCCGGCACCCAGCACCGCAATCTGCTCGCGCTCGCTCATCGTGTTCAACGTCCGAGTTGCTGGTGGTGCTTGTCGAGCCGTGCGCCAATGCGGCGCTCGGTTCCCTCGCGCAGCCGTCGAAGGTTGGTCCGGTGACGGAAGAGGATCAACGCGGCGCTGCCGGATGCCGCGCTGACGACACCCGCTGGTGCACCGATGAGCCACGCGGCGGGCGGAAGGGCCAATGTTGCAGCAACCGACCCGAGAGACACATACCGGGTTGCCCAGACGGTGACGACGAACATCACCGCCGCAACAGCCGTCGCCATCGGAGCCAGCACCGCGAAGACACCGGCGGCGACGGCGACGCCTTTGCCGCCGTGAAATCTGAGCCAGACCGGATAGATGTGTCCGACGATCGCCGCGGCGCCGGTCATCGCCGCCAGCGCCGCGCCTCCGCTCGTCAACTGCGCGAGCGCCACGGCTGCCGCACCCTTCGCCACATCGAGCGCCATGACGGCAATCGCCCGGCCGATACCGGTGGCGCGCATCACATTGGCCGCGCCGACATTTCCGCTGCCGACGACCCGGACGTCGATGCCCGCCCGCCGCGCCAGCAGAAAGGCGAACGGGACCGAGCCGGCAAGGTACCCAGCAGGACGGCGAGCATCATGACAATGGTACATCGCAACAGCGCCTCGTACCGTGCACCCTTCGGAGAGAGCCGGCTTCTGAACAAGGTCACCGCCCTGACGTCAGTTGCGAAGAGGTCCGTGGGCATTTTGAGCGCGCCGCGCAGGGACGCCGCGTCGCGTCTCTCTATGTCCTTGATGCGTGCGATCGTGAGGTGTGGCGAGTACTCGCGCCGTTCCGGCTCGAGACCGAGCGCAGCGAGACGGCGTCCAAGTTCGGCGTAAATCGAGCGCAGGTGTTCAACCCCAGCGGTCAACCCGATCCACAACACGCGCGGCGACCCTGATGGCGGAAACGCGCCCGTTCCGGAGAGCTCCAGACGAAACGCCTCGGTCGCATATTGCGCCTGCGTCGCGGACGTCAGCGCCTCCAGCCGATCGTCCTTCACTTCGCCAACGAACCAGAGCGTGATGTGCAGGTTCTCTGGATCAACCCACCGGATGGCCGCCCGCGGCGCGGCCTGTTCGACGCGCCGGCGGACCCGGTCAGCCAGCTGCCCGACACCGGCCTTGATATCCTCCGCCAGCTCGATCCCGAAGAACACGCGCATCAGTATCAGGGGTCAGGGGGACTCTCCTCATCCCCCTCACCCCAGCATCCGCCTCACCATGTCGAGGGCGGTCTGCGTTGACTGGAACTTCACCTGGGCGCGGCCGCCAGGAAATGAGAACGTCCTGACCTTTGCCGGGACGCCCGTCATGACCACCGCGATCGCGACGGTGCCGACCGGCTTCGCCGGAGTCCCGCCTGACGGACCGGCAATGCCCGTCACCCCGATGCCGATGTCAGAGCCGAGCTTCTTCTTGATGCCTTCCGCGAGCGCAACGGCGACGGGTTCGCTCACCGCACCGTGTGCAGCGATCAGGTCTGTCGCGACATCGGCGAACAGTGTTTTCACGTCGTTGCTGTACGCGATGACGCCGCCTCGAACCCACGCGGAGCTCCCTGCCACATCTGTCAGTCGCGACAGGAGCAAGCCACCAGTGCACGACTCCGCCACCGCGATCGTCAGGCCGCGATCCTTCAGCAGGTCCCCGACCACCTGCTCCATGTGCCGGCCGTCCTTGCTGAAGACGTCGGGACCGACTGCTGCAATCAGCTCATCGCGCGCCCTGGTGACGGTCGCTTCCGCCCTGACGGGGTCGTCCGATCGCATCGTCAGGTGCAGCTCGATCTGCCCGGGCCCCGCGAGGATCGTGGTCTCGATCTTCGGGTCGTTGTCGCGCCAGCGCGAGTAGATGGGTTGCGTCAGTTCTTCGACGTGCGACTCGGACCGTCCGGCGACGAAGAACTGCGCGCGGTACAGCCGCTCCTTCGTCGCGCGCGCGCCGAGGGGACCTGCCACGAAGTTGTCCATCATCGGCTGCAGCTCGCGAGGCGGCCCCGGAAGCAGGACGATGACCCTGCCCTGATGCTCGAGGAACTGACCGGGCGCGCTTCCGTGCGGATTGTCCAGGACGGTCGCACCGCGGAGGACCTGCGCCTGCTTCCGGTTCACGGCGGGCATCTGGAGTCCGCGCCGCGCGAATCGCTGCTCGATCTTGGTGATGATCTCGGGGTGCTCTTCGAGCGGCAACTGCAGGACATCCGACACCGCATCGCGCGTCAGGTCGTCATCGGTCGGCCCCAGCCCGCCGGTCAGGATGATCACATCCGACCGTTCGACCGCGGCGCGGAAGAGCATCGCAAGACCGGCTCTGTCGTCACCGATGACAGCCTTGGTCCGCAACTCTATCCCCAACGACCCGAGCCGCTCCGAAAGGAACAACGAGTTGGTATCGAGTCGCGTCGAGCCCAGAAGCTCCGAGCCGACCGCGATGATCTCCGCCGTCCTGAGAGGGCGATCGCTGCTCATGCTACCCAGCCTGGAAAGAGCCACAGCACGCCACGCAGGACGAGGTTCGCATAGATCGCCGCCATCGCGTCGTCAGCCATCACGCCGAGACCGCCGTGCATCGCCTCGAAGCGGTCCGCCGGGTAGGGCTTGATGACGTCGAACACCCGGAAGATGAAGAACCCGAGCAGTGCCCCGGAGAGACCAACCGGGATGAACGCCAGCGTGATCAACATACCGACCACCTCGTCGATCACGATCGGACCGGGATCGATGCCCCCGAAGTACCGCTCTGCGGCCGTGCCCGACCACACGCCGGCCGCGAACAGCAACAGGATCAGACCGATCTCGACCGCGAGTGACTGCGTCCACCACACCAGCAAATAGACGACGAGGCCTGCGGCCGACCCCACAGTGCCGGGAGCGATCGGAGAGTACCCGCAGTAGCCGAACGAGGCAATGAAAACGGCAAGACGCGTCACGCTTTGACGACGCGCGTGTCCGCGAGGCGGTCGTGGACGGTTCGCCCGTCCGGACTGATCAGAATCGGCACGAAGCCGAGACCCGCAGGCAGCAGCGATGCAAAATACGCAGCGGCGCGCACCACTGCGGTCCCGAAGCCGACGCGCGCGGTCCTCTCATCGCCGGTATGCATGACGACGCGGATGCCGGCGATCATTTTCCCGATCGTCTGTCCGCCCGCGGCAGTAAACAGCACGAAGTATCCGCCGTTGAGCAGTAGCAGGAACGCCGTGAGCGGCATCTTTGGCAGAGCCCACGCATTCTCGAACTGCAGGCCGAGGACGCGGGTCGTGAAATAGAGAACCCCCGCGTTGATCGCCGCCAGGATCGCGAGATCGATTACGCCGGCAACCAGACGCCGGAAAGCCGACGCGGTGGTGGCGACCGCGACAGGCTCTGGCTCGCGAACGGCTGCTGGCAGTGGGTCCCGCCGCGGCATGATGATGGGACGCGGTCCTTGCGGCAGCGGATCGTCGTCGTCGAGATCGAGTTGCGGCGCTTCAAGCGCGGATGGATGTTCGGGTTTCGGCTTGGCGAGCACTGGCGCCGGGCGCCGCACCGAAAGCGGTGCTCGCGGCACCGCTGGCGGCGTCACAAGGGGCGCATCGTCCGACGTGAAGAGCGGCAGGTCGAGGCGCGACACGGCCGCGCGGGCAGCTGGGCCCGGTTCCGCCTTCGCCAGGGCTTCGGCGGGAGAGGCTTCGCGCTCGGCCGCCGGCCGGACTTGCGTGTCTGCGGCGACAACCGCGCTCGCGCTGAGCGGCAGATCGCCGAGCGGGCCGATGGGCTCGTTACCGCCCTGGATCGGCAGATCGATCGGGAGTGATTTCCTCGGAGAGTGAGAAGTCGTACCCGCAGTTCCGGCAGCGCGTCGCAGATCCGAAACTGATGTAGTGACACTTGGGACATCTCATTGACGCGGGGCCCCCGTAGTCTGGCTGCGCTGGCGTCGCAAGGCGCGCCCCGCCTCGAGCAACTGCCGCTGGATCGTCGCGCGCAACGCATCGGCGCGGCCCCGCAGCGGATCGCCCTGGCGAACGGCGTCGAGCGAGTCCAGCGCATCGTGCAGGCGTCCGCTCGAGTGCAACCGCTCGGCGCGATTGATCGACGCTTCGGCCGCACTCGGCACCAGCAGCGGCTCGAGCTTCGTCGGGCTGACGCTGACCGGCGGCGGCGCTTCTCCAGCGGGCTGCCACGCGTGCGCGCCGGTCCACAACCAGGCGGCGGCTGCCGCGACCGCAAGGCCAGACACGAGGCCGGTAGCAATCCAGGCGAGCCTCGATTGTCCGCCGTGCGCGGGGTCCGCCTCGCTCTGACGATCCGATGCGGACAGGACGGCGCGCCGGACAAAGGCGCGGTCAGCGGGCGACGTGGCGGCCTCCAGGCGGTCGAGCCGCTCGAGCAGCGCGATCGCTTCTTCGGATGCGGCCCCCCGCTCCACTGCCGATTTGAGCAAGCGCCGCGCAGCGCCGGAGTCTCCACGATTGAATGCGGCCACGCCGGAGTGCAGCAGCTCTTCGCTTTCCCGCTGCCGTTCGGAAACCGCACCACGCGCACGTTCAATGTAGGCCTTGGCCCGCGCGTGACCCCGATCGAGGAACAACACCCGCGTCCAGACGCTGATGGCGAGCTCGTGCTGTCCGGCGAAATAGTGATCGAGGCCGATGAGGAGGAGCTCTTCGACGCGCGCGTCGCGATCGCGCTCGGGTACGTCTCCCGAGACGGGAGGACGGTCGTGACGCAGCGGATCGCTCATCGATGCAAATACTTACGCAGAAGAAGTATGCAGGATTATGAAACGTGGCGGGGGTGCCGTCAAACGAAAAAGCGGCGCAGGGCCCAATGGCTCTGCGCCGCTCCAGATCGCCCGAATGACACGGGACGCGGATCCCCGGAATTGGGACGGGACGCGAACAGAGATCCGCGTCCCGTTTGACATCGCGGTTAAAACCGGAACGCCCGAGAACCGGATCGTCCGCGGCGCCTGGTAGTGCGCGCGCGTCGTCGCGGTACCGAAGTTGGCACGTGCCGTCGAGCAGGTCGCCCCAGTCGTCAACTCGCACCATGCGGTGTTTCCGATGTTGATTTTCTCCTCGGTGTTGAAGAGGTTGAAGCTCTCGAACCGGATCCCCGCCTCGGCCGTTCTGAACATCCGGAACGTGCCTTCGAGCAGCAAATCGGTCGTGGTCAACAGGCCACCCACGCGGTTGTTGCCGGCCGGTTCGTAGAGGTACGTGAGCGTCGGTCCCGCGTTCGTCGTCGTCCCAGGTGTGAGCACGTTGACGCTGCGGGAACGCGTGAACGTAGTCTTCGACGTTGCTTGTCCGACGAATCCGATCGTCGCGCGGACCGGGCCAATCGGCCGGCTGTATGCGCCACTGTATTTGAAGAGGTGCGGCCGATCGAAGGCAGGGCTTCCATACAAGTTCGGCTGCAGATCGCTGCAGGGGAAGATGCCGTTGACGCCCAGCGCCGTGTCCGCCGCCGACCGACACATCGCATCCTCGTAGTCGTCCAGCGCCGAGAAGTTGTTCTGCGAAGTTGTTCCCGCGCGTCTGACGAGTAGGTGTAGTTCACCGCACCATTCCAGTTGTTCGAGAACCGCTTGTTGAACGTGAACTCTATTCCGCGATAGGTGCGCTCCGCCTCATCGACGTTGACGACGGCGCGGTCGATGGTGTTGTCGGCACGGAACCGCAACACGTCGTCGATCAGATTCCCCCAGTCGCGATGGATGTAGCGCACGCCAACGCCGATGGTCTGGCCGATCTGCTGCTCGGCGCCCACGGTGAACTCGTCGGTGTACGTGGGTTTGAGGTCCAGATTCGGCTGGAACTCCGATGCGCCCAGCTCAACGCGGTTGCTGAACACATACGACGACCCGTTCCACACGAAGTTGTCGTAGTTGGTCTGCTGCGGAACGCTCGCGAACGAGTCCGAGAAGCCCTGCAGAAGGCCCTGATAGAACCGGCCGTACGATCCGACCATGAGGGTCTTGCCGTTGCCACGCACGTCGTAGCTGCTCGAGATGCGGGGCGACAGTGTCTTGGTGTCGACGGTGTCCGCATTCACGTCGCTGACGCCGGTCTGGTACTCAAAGCGCAAGCCGGCCTCGATGAACACGCGCGATCCGACATCGAACTTATCGCGCCCGTAGAGCGAATATGTATTGCCCTTCGACGTCGACGGCCCACCCTGATAGTCCTGACGGATGTTCGGCACGAACGCGCGGCTCGCCAGATCGAACGACGTATCGATGTACAGCTGGCCGTTCGGATATTGAAACAGATTCGACGAGTTGGTGTTCTGCCAGTCGAACCCGATCTTGAAGTTGTGGCTGTTGCTTCCGATGTTTCGGTAGTGTGTCGCGGCGAGAGCGGCCTGCTTTCTCGGCCGGTCGACGAATCCGTCGAACTGTCCGCCGTTGTAGTAGAAGCTGTCAGCCTGGCTGAGATGCGCCGCGCCATCGTGAAGGGGGCTGATCTCGAACGGGGCCACCGTGATGAGCGAGCTGTAGTCGGCATACATCGCCTCGCCGGTCCAGCTCGATCCGAATACGCCGCTCCACTGCGCGGCCCACTGGTCGGAGCCCTGATCCTGCGCCGTCAGCGCGTATCGCTCCGCGGCACCACGAGCACCGTTGTTGTTGACGGTATAGTCAATGACAAAGCCAGTCGTGGGCGCGTCTGAGTACTTGAACCACACGTTCTGCGTCGGCGAGAGCTGTCCGGTCAGGCGCATTGTCCAGATAGTCGTTGACGGTACTTTGCTGGAAGTTCTCCCCGAGCAACGTCTGCTGCTGGGCGGTCGTATTTTCCGCGCGCTCGTAGGTTCCAAAGAACCAGGCTTTATCACGCACGATCGGGCCACCGCCAGCGAAGCTGTACGTGGGATTGACCTGATCGAACTTCACACGCTCGAGCGAGGCGTTGGTGACCTCGTTCACGGCGGTGTTCTGCGTGTTCCACTCGTCGTTGGTCGCGATGTACTTGAAGAGACCTTCAAGTTTGTTCGTGCCGGACTTGGTGATGACGTTGACCACCGCACCGATTGCACGGCCGTACTCGGCGGACACACCGGAGGTCTGCACCACGACTTCCTGAATCGTCTCGAAGGCGAGGTTGGTGCCGAACGTGCCGGTCGTCGGGTCGGTCGTGTCGACGCCGTCCATGAGGAACTGGTTGTTGCTGGTGAGCCCGCCGTGCGAGTTCACGTTCCCCGTGCCGACTACTCCGGGCGCCTGACCGATCAGGTTCAGATACGACCGCGCCATCGGGATCTTGTTGTACTCCTCCGAGCGCAGGCGAGTCTGGACCGTTTGATTCGTCGCATCGACGATCGGTGTCTCCCCCGTGACCGTCACCGCGACTTCCTGCGTCGCCAGCTTCAGCGACACCGGGATGTTCGTCGTGCGTTCGGATTCGACGAGGTTGTTGGTCAGCAGCACCTTCTCGAATCCAGCCAGGCTGATTTCGACGCTGTACTTGCCGAGCGGCACGACCGGAAACAGATAGCGCCCCTGCGCATCGCTCACCGTCGTCCGGCTGAACCCGCGTTCCTCGCTCGTCAAGGTCACCGTCGCACCCGGCAAGATCGCTCCGCTGGCATCTTTCACTTCGCCGGCCACCTGGCCGACCTGCGCCGTCTGCGCGGCCGCGGGCGTCGCACACACCCACAGCGCGAGCAACGCACTCGCGACTCGAAGCCATGCTCTCATTCGTTCCTCCTCGCGTATCCGATTGGACCGGGCACTCGCCCCGGCTCGGTGCGGCTTTGCAAGGAGTTGTCCCTGATTTCGTCACTGGTCACACCAAAGTGCACGCGAGATGAGCCCGAGTTTCCGGCGGTCAAACGCGGTATCAGGTTCTTGCGCACCTGCAAAAGTGTGCTTCGTCACTATTGCTACTGGTACCTTGGACCCGGTTATCCGCCGAATTGGATCTTTCGCGTGCATCGCGGGTGGTGTGCTACAACTTTCAGTCGCATGGCCATCATCGAATCCATCCCCAATATCAGCGAAGGCCGACGCGCCGATGTCATCGAGCGCATGGTGAAAGCCGTCCAGGCCGTTCCCGGCGTTCGCCTCCTCGATTACTCGTCGGATGCCTCGCACAACAGGTCTGTCTTCACGCTCGTCGGCGACGCGGGACCGTTGAAGACCGCCACGCTCGCGCTCTTCGAGCAGGCAACGGCCGCCATCGACCTTCGTCAGCACTCCGGTGAGCATCCGCGTGTCGGCGCCGTCGATGTCGTGCCGTTCGTCCCCATCGAGGGGGTGACCATGGCGGATTGCGTGACACTCGCGAAAGAGGTCGGCGCGCTCGTTGCCGAGCGCTTCGCAGTCCCCGTCTTCTTGTACGAAGAGGCCTCGGCGAACCCGGTTCGCAAGAATCTCGAAGACATCCGACGCGGGGAGTTCGAGGGACTGGCCTCCAAGATGTCGTCGCCAGGCTGGGCTCCCGACTTCGGACCGGCCGCTCCCCATCCGAGCGCCGGCGCATCGGTGATCGGCGCGCGCATGCCACTCATCGCCTACAACATCAACCTGAACACCGATCGGCTGGACGTCGCCAAGAAGATCGCCGCGGCAATCCGTCACAGCACGGGCGGCCTGAGGTATGTGAAAGCGATGGGTGTAAAGGTCGAGGACCGGAACCTCGCCCAGGTCTCGATCAACCTGACGAACTACGAGAAGACCCCCATGTTCCGGGTATTCGAGATGGTGAAGCGGGAGGCCGAGCGTTACGGCGTTACGATTCTCGAGAGCGAGATCGTCGGCCTCGTCCCGTCAGCAGCGCTCGTCGGCGCCGCGGAGTTCTACCTGCAGCTGGAACGATTCGGGGTCAATCAGATATTGGAGAACAAGCTGAGAGATTGAAGACTGCCGTGGTTCGCGGATCGTGGTTCGTAGCTCGCAGGTCTGAAATCTCACGCGACAGCCGCAGTTCAGGAGAGGACCCCTTCGTCCTCGCCCTCGACGCGCCGTGGCAGGCGCAATCCCGAACGCGCGCATCTTTCTATAGAGGTTGCTGCGCTCGACGCCGAGCGCGTCGGCGGTCCGGGAGATGTTGCCGTGCTGGGCGGCCAGGGCGCGCAGGATGTAGTCGCGCTCGAAGCGCTCGCGTGCCTCGTGAAGCGGGAGGGGCTCCGGGCTTCCCGCCTCGCTGACCACCAGCGCGGCGCTGTCGAGGAATGGCAGGTCGCCGGCGCCGATCGTGTCGCCGGGGGCCATGATCATGAGCCGCTCGATGACGTTCCTCAGCTCGCGGACGTTGCCGGGCCAACGGTAGGCCTGCAGCGACACCGCGGCAGCGCCATCGAGTTTCTTCGGTCTCCGGCCGTATTCACGCGCGAGCTCCGCCATGAAGTGGTCGGCAAGCAGCGGGATGTCATCCGCGCGATCGCGCAGCGGCGGGACGAAAATCGGGATGACATTCAGGCGGAAATAGAGATCCTCGCGGAACCGCGCAGCGCGGATCTCCGCCGTCAGATCCTTGTTCGTCGCCGCCAGCACCCGGACGTCGACGCGGACACTGTTTGCACCGCCAACCGGCTCGACGACCTGTTCCTGAAGCGCGCGCAGCACCTTGGCCTGGGTCTTCAGGCTCATGTCGCCGATTTCGTCGAGGAAGAGCGTGCCGCCGTCAGCCAGCTCGAACTTTCCGCGACGATCGGACACGGCGCCGGTGAAAGCGCCCTTCATGTGCCCGAACAGCTCGCTCTCGATCAGCTCCTCGGGGATTGCCGCGCAATTGACTTCGACGAAGGGCCCGCCACGACGCCGGCTAAGCGCGTGGATGCTGCGCGCAACCATCTCCTTGCCGGTGCCGTTCTCGCCGTAAATCAGGACACGACCATTCGTCGGCGCCGCAATGGCGATCTGCTCGCGCAGCTGCGCCATCAGGTAGCTCTCCCCCACCATCGTCAGCCGCTTGTCGACGTGCGCCCGCAGTGCCCGGTTTTCCGCTTCGAGGCGGCGTTGCCGGACCGCGTTGCCGACCACGAGGACGGTTTTCTCGAGCGAGAGTGGCTTTTCGACGAAATCGAACGCCCCCAACTTGATTGCCCGCACGGCCGACTCGATGTTGCCGTGGCCCGAGATCATGACGACCGGTGAATCCATGCGCCGCTCACGCAGCCGCGCGAGCGTCGCCAGGCCGTCCATTCCGGGAAGCCAGATGTCGAGCACCACCACGTCGTACGGTACCCGGGCAACCCGATCCAGGCAGGCTTCTCCGCTGTCGACGGCATCAACCGCATACCCCTCGTCGCGCAGCACGCCGCTCAGCGCGCTTCGCACACCAGCTTCGTCGTCGACGATGAGGACGGTGGGTTTCATTTTGATTCTCCAGCAGCGCGCGGCTTCAGCCGCGCGTCACCTTGGCTCGAAGCAGTCTGATGCGCCGCTAAAGCGGCGCGCTGCTGGAGGTCCTATAGTGGCAATTCAATCGTAAACCGCGTCCCGGCCGGCGCGTTGTCCTCGACCTCGATGCTGCCGCCGTGCTCGGCGATGATGCGGCGGACGATCGCCAGTCCCAGGCCGCTGCCGCGTTTCTTGGTCGAATAGTACGGCATGAACAGCTTGTCGCGGTCGCCGGCGGGAATCCCGGGGCCGTTGTCGGACACGACAATGCGCGCGACGGCGTTGATCGGGTCGTGCTGGGTCTGCGACGACGATTCGTGGCGCACTGCCGTCCGGCCTTGCGCGCGCGCTGCTGCCACCGGCGCCTCGACCTGGGTCGAGGTCGCCATGAGCCTGTCGATTGGCGAGCGCCTCGATCGCGTTGTCCACGAGGTTGATGATCACGCGGCGGACCTGCTCGACGTCCACACGAACCGGGGGAAGACCGTCGACGAACTGCTTCTCGATCTGAATCTCGCGAAACAGGCCGTTGTAGAGCATCAGCGTGTCCGTCAGCAACCCGTTGAGATCGGACGGCACCGTCCGCGGAGCAGGCATCCTCGCGAACTGCGCGAACTCGTCAACCAGTGCCTTGAGAGATTCGACCTCCCCGACGATTGTGGTCGTGCACTCCTCGACCAGCTCGTGTGTCGCCTGGGGTGCGGACGAAAAATGACGGCGCAGGCGTTCCGCGCAGAGCTGAATTGGCGTCAGCGGATTCTTGATTTCGTGCGCCAGACGGCGGGCGACATCGCGCCACGCGGCGACCCTCTGCGTTCGAATCAGTGGCGTGACGTCGTCGAACACGAGGACCGCGCCGGCGTACCCGCCATCCTCCCCCATCAGCGGCGTCGCGGCTGCGGCGAGGTGCAATTCACGTCCTTCACGCGCGACGGCCACTTCCTGAGCGGACGGGGGCGCGCCTCCACTGGCAGCGTGTTTGAGCACGGCCTCCAGCGGCCGCAGGTCCGCGCGTTGAAACACTTCTGAGGCGCGCGCACCAATCACTGCGCGATCGACTTCGAGCAAGCGCAGCGCCGCCGAGTTGACCGTTTCGATTCGCCCGTCAGGTCCGAGCGAGATGACGCCCGTCGCGATGCGTTCGAGCACCGTTTCTATGTATCGGCGACGCTCGTCGAGCTGGTCGTTCTTGCGTTCGAGGTCGACCCTGGAGTGTTCGAGCTTGCGCTGGCTCGCGGCAAGCTCACCCGCCATCGCGTTGAAGGCTTCGACCAGCGAGCCGAACTCGTCCCTCGTCTCCGGCTCGATGCGATGATCGAGATGGCCCGCGCCGATCTCGCGCGCGCCAGCAGCGAGCCGCTGCACGGGACGGGTGATCCGCTTGGCCAGGTATAGACCTGTCCACGTTGCGCTCACCAGAATCATGAGCGTGGTCATGAGGAACACGGATAGATACACGCCTTGCAACGGACGCGTCATCACGCGCAGCTTGTTGTAGCCCTCGTAGGCGTCCCGGATCCGCCGGGAGTGCATCGCCAGCTCCCCCGACAGGTGATCGCTCGCCACCACGACGCCGATCACACGGTCCCCAGGGCCCTTGATGCTTGCGCCGGCTCGGACGAGCTCGCCGCCTTCGTCCAGGGGCTCGAGCGTCTGCAATTCGCCCGTGTTCGAAGCAACCCTCGCCGCCAGCATGTCCGCCGTCGCGCGGAGGTATCCACGCGGCAAGGCGGGCGACTGCATGTCCGCAACGGGCACGACTTCCGGCCGGGCGCCGTTCCGCTCTTCGAGCCGGTAGACCTCCACGAGCCCGACGCGCCCTTCGCGGATCTCCTGGCCGATCGCGCGCTGGACGGCGCCGGCGTCACCATGCTGAACGGCGGCGGCGGGGATCGACTGCGCGATCCGTTCGGCGTGAGCCTTGACGCGTGCCAGGCGCTCACCGTAGTAGTCTCCAGCGATCTGCGTGGCCGACCGCAACACCTCGTCGATCGGCGGGCTGAACCACCA
This sequence comes from uncultured Acidobacteriota bacterium, assembly GCA_963784195.1. GTDB lineage: Bacteria > Acidobacteriota > Vicinamibacteria > Vicinamibacterales > 2-12-FULL-66-21 > CAVQAH01. The sequence goes on from CAWARA010000025.1 coordinate 138,332, forward strand.
CTGCGTGCTGCTGCGAATCAGCTCGCCACCGACGATCAGGACGAGCAGGGACGGCACGATCGTCAGCCCGAGCAGCGCGAGCACGAGCTTGGCGCGGAACCTCGAGAACGGCAGTCCCCGGCGGCGCTCCACCACCAGCTTGACGATGTTGCGCGCCAGCACGAACACCAGCACCACAACCATCGTCAGGTCGGCCGCCGACAGGGCGTAAAGAACGACCTCGCTCAAGAAGTCGGGGTTCAGCTCGGTCGAGCGATCGGCGAGCCGCAGCATCGCGACGAGCGCCGCGAGCAGGATGACGATCCCGAAGAGGATCAGGCGCGGGTTGTCGCGGAACGGACGACGCTCGGCGTGGGCCGCTTCTGCCGGGAGCCGAGGCGAGGCCGCTTCGCGGACGGATGTCATGACACGTCGGCTGTCAGCGATGAGCTCTGCAGCGAAGCGGGCTGAGCGCTACTTGAGGAATGTGAACTTGGCGAGCCCGGCGATATCGCTGCCCCATGGCCACACAAACGAGGTGTTCCGGGGTGTCGTATGCGCCCTGACCCGCAGGTAGTACTCGGCGTTCGCCTCGAGTGACCCGGCGCTGAAGAGCGGGAGCCGCTCGAACTCCGTCAGCCACTGGTGAACCGTTTCTTCCCGCTCGACGGTCTGCGTCCTGTCGATTCGCCCATCCTCCCGGCGGGTGAGCAGGTAGCGCCGCGTCAGCGGGTCGTAGCGAACCGTTGCGGTCACCGTCGCCGACGCGATCGTGCGATCGAGCCACAACGACACCCCACGCTTCAACTGCACGTCGTAGACGAAGGTGATAGGCAGCCCGCTGTGAATTGCGGCCCGGACTTCCTCGGTGAAGGCGTCGGTCAACCGGAACGTCACGAGGACGCGGTCTTCGCGCGTCAGCGGGGTGACCTGAATTGTCTGAGCGGACGCCTGGGCTGCCCCGACGAGCACGAATGCTCCCAGTGCGAGCGCGGCGCAAACATGGCGCATGACGATCACTCTTTCGTGTTGAGGAGGTCCTTCAATTCGGACATGAACTCCCCGATATCACGGAAGTGGCGGTAGACCGACGCGAACCGGACATAGGCGACCTTATCGAGCCGCCGCAGTTCGTTCATGACGAAGGCCCCCACTTCCTCCGTACTCATCTCGCGCTCCGGTTTGTCCTGAAGCGCGGACTCGACGCGATCCGCGACAGCCTCGAGCGACGCCACGCTCACCGGACGCTTCTCGCACGCCTTCAGCAGGCCGGCCAGCAGCTTCTGCCGTTCAAATCGCTCTCGGCTGCCATCCTTCTTGACCACCATATACGGAATCTCGTCGATCCGCTCATAACTGGTGAATCGCCGGGCACAGACCAGGCACTCGCGACGCCGCCGGATAACTTCCCCTTCCTTACTTTCGCGGGAATCGACGACCTTGTCACCCAGATGCCCGCAATAAGGACACTTCACCGATGGCCTCGCCGTGCAGGCGCTGCCTCAGGCACTCCACGACCCACCGCAGGGGAGCCATGGCCGGCCTGTCTCGTCTCGAGGACACGCCTCTCGTCGACGTCGGCCCCGGCTGCAGATGCGGTGCCACCGTGTTCGCTCTCCTCAGCCGCTTCCGCAAGCTTCCGGGCACCCGACAGCGTAATCCCCTCGCTCATCATGAACAAGACACCCACCACTGCCACCGGGAGAAACGAAATGGCGTGCAGAACGATGGCCCCACCGATGGCCCGATCCGTCGGCGCGGCAAAGAACGTCGTCACGGCAATCTGGTAGGCGGCGTGGAAACCGCCGATCGCCCCCGGGGTCGGCATGGCCACGCCCACCACCAGGATGGTCATCACCAGGAACGAAGCCGTAAAGGGAAACGTAATATGAAATGCCCGCGAAGTCAGCCAGATCCCGGCCGCAATCGAGATCCACAAGGGGAACGACAGCACCAGCGCCAAGGCCAGCTGACCCGGTTGCCGCATCACTGCCAATCCCTGCGCGAACGTTTCGACGAACCGGGCGGCGGCCCGAGCGATTGCGCCGGGAAGGACGCGCTCGACGCTGAGCGTCAGGCGCCCGAGACGCTCCGGATGACCGGCAAGGGCAAAGAACACGGCCGACGCCACAACGGCGCCGCCCGCGGCGAGCAGACCACCGAACTTCACGCGTGCGAACTGGGCTGGATCTCCGGAGACGACACCCGAGGCACCGAGCAGCACGAACAGGGCGAACAGGATCAGCACCGCCAGGAGGTCGAGCAATCGCTCGAGGATGATCGTGGCAAATGCCGCAGTGGCGCTCAGCCCCTCGCGCCGCGCCAAGAGATAAGGTCGGATGACCTCTCCTGCCCGGGCCGGCAACAGCGACGTGGCGGCAAAGCCGATGACGGTGGTTCGGAATGCGGTTCTGAAATGCGTCGGGCCGATAGGCGCCAGGAGATACTGCCAGCGATACGCGCGCAGGACGTACGTGAGGCCCGTGGTGATGAGGGCGAGCAGGAGCAGGCGGGCATCGGCCCGTCGGGTCTCGGCCCAGACCTCGCTCATGTTCGCATCCCGGAGAAAGAACGCCAGCAGGCCGATCGTCAGGAAAACTATCAGGACGTGACGCGCTCGTTGACGCATGCTCTGGGCGGTAACGGTTTAGAATCCGGGATATTCGAGTGGGGTGTGACGCGCGGGATCTGGCCGCTGCCGGTCGTCAGTACCCGCGGAACTCTACTACGAAAACTGCGCCAAGTCTATGGGAAAACGTGAGTTACTGCTCATCGCCGGCTTCGTCGTCTTCGGGACGCTGATTTACCAGCTCACCAAGACCGAGTCCGCGCCCGGCCAACAGGGCTTCTCCCTGTCCCGGATCATCGACTCGGTGAGGCGCGAAGTTCGCGGACGGCCCGCCCGCGCCGAGCTCGTGACGAAAGCTGAGCAGGCCCTGAAACCGGCGACCAACGAGCTTCGAATCAACATCAACCAGGCCCGGGTCACCGTCCTGGGTGAGGATCGGGCCGACATCGCGACCGAGCTCACGGCGACCTCGGATGGCGTCGACGATGCTGAAGCTCAGGCGCTCGCCAAGGAGGTCCAGCTCGTCCTCGGGGCGGCCGCCGACGCCGTAACCGCGACGATGAAATTTCCGAATCCGGGCACACAGCGCGCGACGCTGGTGCTGCGTGTTCCGTCCAGGCTTCGAGTTCGGATAGAGCCCAACAGCGGCCGGCTCGAGATCCAGAACGTCGCCGCCGCCGAAGTCATGACCTCTCGCGGCGAGACCATCGTCAAGAACATCGCCGACCGCTTGACGATCACCCACCGCGGCGGCGACCTCGTCATCGAGGACGTCGGCTCGCTGCGCCTCGAGACCCGCGGCAGCGACGTCAAGCTGACCAAGGTCCGGGGAGAAGCCACCCTGCGTCTGCAGGCCGGCGACCTCCGGGCCGAGGCGATCGTCGGTCCGCTCGAGATCGATTCGAACGATTGCGACGTCACGCTCGAGAAGCTGGGAGACATCAAGGGCGTGTTGCGCATCAACGCCGTGTCCGGTCAGCTGAGGGTGCGAGATCTGCGCAGCGAAGCGCGCATCGACGGTCGCGGCGCCGAGATCGACGTCCGGCTCGATCGGCCCACGGCTCTTTCCATCTACAACAGCAACGAGCCGATCGAAGTGACGTTGCCGGCCGGTGGTGTCGAACTCGATGCCGTCGCCACCAGCGGCCAGATCACGCTTGCACCCGAACTTCAGTCCCAGATCAAGCTCGCCAACGCCGAGCCCGACAAAGACCAGACTGCAACCGGCAAAATCAACGGCGGCGGCCCGACGATCACGCTGCGCGCCACGCGTGCCGACATCAGACTAATGTCCGCCTCGACCGAACCAGGATCCTGAACCCTCGTGTGGTGTGATACCCTTCGCTTTCTTTCGCGAGGCTACCCGTGATATCCACCGCACCGCTCATCGACACTTCCCTCGAAGGTCTGACGCTCCATCGCCGCGGAAAAGTCCGCGACGTGTACGAGATCGGCGACGATCTGATGATCGTCGCAACCGATCGCATCTCGGCGTTCGACTACGTGCTCGGCTCCGGCATTCCCGACAAGGGAAAGGTGCTGACGCAGTTATCGGCGTTCTGGTTCGATTGGATCGGCGGCCTCGTGCCGCATCACATGATCTCGTGGGACGTCGATGCGTTTCCGGCGCCTGCACGGCGGCACGCCGATCTCCTCCGGGGCCGCTCGATGCTCGTCCGCCGCACCAATCCGGTCCAGGTCGAGTGCGTGGCGCGCGGATACCTGTCGGGATCGGGCTGGAAGGAATACCAGCAGACCGGCAGCGTCTGCGGCATCAAGCTCCCGGCGGGGCTGCGCGAGTCCGACCGTCTGCCCGAGCCCATTTTCACGCCGGCGACCAAGGCTGAAACGGGCCACGACATCAACATCAGCGAAGAGGAAGCGGGCCGCATCACCAGCCCCGAGCTCATCTCGCGGCTCAAGTCGCTGACGCTCGATATCTACTCACGCGCCGTGAAACACGCAGAGGCACGCGGGATCATCATCGCCGACACGAAATTCGAGTTCGGCTTGGCCCGCCGTAGCGACGAAGGCGCGGAGGCGGCCCGATTGGAAGTCGCCGCAATCGGCGACACGGACGTCGTGCTCATCGACGAAGTGCTCACGCCCGACTCGTCGCGCTTCTGGCCGCAGGATCAATACGAGCCCGGACACGGCCAGCCCAGCTTCGACAAGCAGTACGTGCGCGACTACCTCGAAGAGATCAAGTGGAACAAGCAGCCGCCGGTGCCGTCGCTTCCCGACCCCGTCGTCCGACGCACGCGGGAGAAATACGTCGAAGCCTATCGCCTGATGTCCGGACGTGAGCTCGTCTAGCGGCCGTGCGGGATCAACTCGAAAAGATCGTACAGGAAATGCTCGACAAGGGCGTGCTGTACGACGACGCGCGGCGTGAGTTCGAGAAGATGTTCATCACGCGCGCGCTGCAGCGATCGAAAGGCAGCGTCGGCGACGCCGCGGAGCTGCTCGGGCTCCACCGCAACACGGTGGCGAGGAAGATGGTCGAATATCGCATCAAACGCAGCGCGTGAATTCTGCGCGCTGCGCGTGCCGTGGTCCGTAGTCCGTGGTTCGTAGCTCGTAGAGCTAACTGAGCTGTTCGCCACGAGCCATCCGGACCTCCGGCGAGACACGAGCCACGAACCACGGACCACGGCACCCGTATTAGCAGTCGCTACTCGAGACTGCTTGACAACCCGAGAGACCCTTCCTATACAATTAGCAGTCGGCTAGGCTGATTGCTAAGCCGCATGGCCAACAGGCTTTATTTACACCGGTTTTACGCCGGTTTCGGGCGGCGACGGCCTTACTCCGGATACCCTCCGGCGGTCGGGCCGGGGCCGCGCAACAGCCAGCGGGTAGACCCCGCCCTTTCAGCAAACTGGGAGCAGAAACACCATGGCAGCAACGCAGACGAAGGTCCGGATCCGTCCCCTGCACGATCGCGTCATCGTGCAGCGCATCGATGAAGGCGAACAGAAAGTCGGCGGGATCATCATCCCCGACTCGGCCAAAGAGAAGCCGCAGCAGGGCAAGGTCATCGCCGTCGGCAAGGGCAAGGTCGAGAAGGATGGCAAGGTGACGCCGCTCGACGTCAAGGATGGCGACACGGTGCTCTTCGGCAAGTACTCCGGCCAGGAGATCAAGCTCGATGGCGAGGAATATCTGATCATGCGCGAGGAAGAGATCCTCGGCGTGATCAATTCCTAAACGCCACCAGCGATATTCGTAGGCCCGATCTTCAGGTCGGGCGTGCCCGGGTCAGCAAGCGTCCCCGGATCAGCAAGATCGTGATTCTGAATAACGGAGATTGAATCAACATGGCAAAACAGATCATTTACGGTGAGGAGTCGCGCCAGGCCATCCTGCGCGGCGTCAACAGCCTCGCCAACGCGGTCAAGGTGACCCTCGGCCCCAAGGGCCGCAACGTCGTGCTCGACAAGAAGTTCGGCTCCCCCACCATCACCAAGGACGGCGTGACCGTCGCCAAGGAGATCGACCTGAAGGATCCGCTCGAGAACATGGGTGCCCAGATGGTTCGCGAGGTGGCGAGCAAGACTTCGGACATCGCGGGTGACGGCACCACCACGGCGACCGTGCTCGCGCAGGCGATCTTCCGCGAAGGCGCGAAGAACGTCGTCGCCGGCGCCAACCCGATGGAGCTGAAGCGCGGCATCGAGAAGGCTGTCGAAGTCGTCGTCAACGAGCTGAAGAAGCTGGCCAAGCCGGTCAGCGGCCAGGCGATTGCCCAGGTCGGCACGATCTCGGCGAACAGCGACGAGACGATCGGCAAGATCATCGCCGAGGCGATGGAGAAGGTCGGCAAGGACGGCGTCATCACGGTCGAAGAGGCGAAGTCGATGGAGACCTCGCTCGAGGTCGTCGAGGGCATGCAGTTCGACCGCGGCTACCTGTCGCCCTACTTCGTCACCGACCCGGAGCGCATGGAAGTGGCGCTCGAGAACCCGGTCATCCTGATTCACGAAAAGAAGATCAGCTCGATGAAGGACCTGCTGCCGCTGCTCGAGCAGGTGGCGCGCGCCGGCCGGCCGCTCCTCATCATCGCTGAAGACGTCGACGGCGAAGCGCTGGCGACCCTGGTCGTCAACAAGCTGCGCGGCACGCTCCAGGCCGCCGCGGTGAAGGCGCCAGGCTTCGGCGATCGCCGCAAGGCAATGCTCGAAGACATCGCGACCCTGACCGGCGGCAAGGCGATCACCGAAGACCTCGGGATCAAGCTCGAGAACATCAAGCTCGACGACCTCGGCAAAGCCAAGAAGGTCACCATCGACAAGGACAACACCACGCTCGTCGAAGGCTCGGGCAGCCAGAGCGCGATCGAGGGCCGCGTCAAGCAGATCCGCGCGCAGGTCGAGGAGACCACCTCGGATTACGACCGCGAGAAGCTGCAGGAGCGGCTGGCGAAGCTGGTCGGCGGCGTCGCGGTCATCAAGGTCGGGGCGGCCACCGAGACCGAGATGAAGGAGAAAAAGGCGCGCGTCGAAGACGCGATGCACGCGACCAAGGCAGCCGTTGAAGAGGGCATCGTTCCCGGCGGCGGCGTGGCGCTCATTCGCGCCAGCAAGGCCCTCGAGGGCCTGAAGCTCGATCACGATCAGAAAGTCGGCGCAGACCTGATCCGCAAGGCGATCGAAGAGCCGCTCCGCTGGATCGCGACCAACGCCGGTCAGGAAGGCTCGATCGTCGTGCAGCGCGTGAAGGAAGCCAAGGGCGAAGAGGGCTACAACGCGGCCACCGACAAGTACGAGAACCTGGTGGCGGCGGGCGTCATCGACCCGGTGAAGGTCGTCCGCACGGCGCTCCAGAACGCCTCGTCCATCGCGTCCCTCCTGCTCACCACCGAGGCGCTCGTCTCCGAGATCCCGGAGGATAAGAAGGAATCGGCTGGTGGCGGTATGCCCGGCGGCGGCGGCATGGGCGGAATGTACTAAGGCGAGCGTCGACAGATCGGTACGTCGACGTCGAATCGTTGGGCCGGCTGGCACGAAACCAGCCGGCCCTTTTTATTTGAGAATCAGGAGTGCAACGAGGGCGAGAAGAACAGTACCGGAGACGAGCGTCTCTCCGATCGAACGAAGAGGGACTGGCACGGTCGCGAGGTGCGCTTCAACTGCCTTCACCAGATCAGCGGAACCGGTCAGAGCCCCTCGCCCATCCGAAGCGACCGTGCGGCCGTTGCGGATCGCCTCCAGGACGCCTCGGGCGCTTCGCTCATTCACGAACAGGTACGTGCGGCAGGCGCCCATGTCGGGCAGCCCGTGAAAGTCGGACGATCCGATCGGCGCGACGGTGGGCTTGGCGGCGCTCGCGCGCGACCAGAATTCGATCAGATCCTGCCGGCCGTCAGGCTCGAAGTAAATCAACGGGTGCGCAGCTTCGACGCCGTCAAGCTCTCGCAGGGCCCGTTCGTTGCGGGTGAGCCACGACCGTCGAACCGGGTGTGCCGCGATGGCCACACCTCCCTCGCGGTGCGTCGCGTCGATCGCTTCATCGGCCCTCAGCCGCCAGTCGATCGTCTCCCTTACGCCGGCCGCAATCAGATGAAGGCCCGCATTGCCCACCTCGACCCCCGGCAGCACGATCACGTCACTCGACAAGATGGATTCGAACAGCGTCACCGCCGTCTGGTTGTGACCCACGATGGCGATGACGTCCAGCCCCCGTCGTCGCGCTTCACGTTGAAGCTCCCACGGCGGCAACGTGGCATCGAGCGGGAGTCCTCCGTGCACGTGCAGATCGGCAGCGAGGATGTCGCTCCCCGCCGCGCCGGCAGGCTCGCCTCGATCGAGAAGCGTCCCGGCGAGGAGCCCCACGCAGAAGACGAGCGCTGCCGAGCCGCGAGCGATGGTCATGCCCCGCCCCCGAACCGCGCCCAGGTCGAATCGGCGAGGATCGACAGAAACAGGATGACGCCCCACGTAATCGCGGTGTGAAGCGCGGTACGGCGGCGGGCGTCGCGCACGCTGCAGCCGAGCACTGCACGGCAAAAGGCGGCAATCATCACCGGGGTCCACACGAGAGGCACCAGCGCCGCGACCACTACTCCTTGAACGAGAGTGGGGCCAGCGGCCGAACCAGAACGTACCTGCGGCCGCGGCGATCAGCCACATCGACCACGGCAGGTGGGTCAGAAAGAACAACTCGATCGCACGCGGCAGCTCGATCCGGACCGAAGGATTTCTGCAGACGATCCACGCGGTGAACAGCTGCACGGCTGGCACGAAGCTCCAGAACAGCGCGACGCTCACGACACCAACAATCGACGCCACATGCGTGGCGGCAATGCTGAGCGCGGTGCCAAGAACCAGGCCGTACAACGCGGGGCCTGCGAGCGCGTGAAACCAGGAGGATGCGGCGTGCGGCTGCGCGACGAGCTCCGAATAGGCACGGGCTGGCGTCAGCGCAACCCGCACCGCGTCGGACGACTGGATCACTTCAGGTCGGCCCTCTTTCCTTCCTACTTCAGCGTCACGTGGAGGTACACCGAGTGACGCCCGTACGTGTCGTAGAACGGCTTGAACGTCACTCCATCGGCCGTGAACCGGAGCGTGGCCGCATCTCCGGAGAAACTCTTGCCGATGTCTTTCCCATCGAGCCCCACGTTGCGCCAGTCGGTTCGTGGCCCCGACTCCTCGGCCGCGAGCAGTACCGGTCCGTAGAAGATGCTCGCCACGTTCGGCTGATCCATCACCGGCTCGAGGTGGAACCGGAACGGCATCCGCAGTTCGATGGTGTCGTTGGCGCGCCAGGTCCGGCCGACCGACACGTAGGTGCCGGGCTCGGCTTTGATCGACTGGTCGCGGCCGTTAACCTTGACGAAGAACCCGCGCGTGGCCCACCCCGGCACACGCACCTTGATATCGAACTGACCGCTGCCCTTCACCACCAGCTTGGTCGTATCCGCGTTCGGGAAATCCGTCACCTGCTGCACAGACACGTTGTGCGCACGCCACGTCAGCGTCGACGGCACGTAGAGATTGACGTAGAGCGTCCGGTTGTCCGCGCTCCGGAAGTAGATCGAGTCCTGCAACTTCGTGTTGCTCTCGAGCGCCGTGCCGTTGCAGCACGTGAAGCCGTTCATCTCGGCGTTGTTGAACCGTTTCTGCGCGCCTGGCGTCAGCGGCACGTGATACGTGTTGCCGGCGTCCGCCTCGGCGACCGAGGCGAGGATGTGGTTGTAGAGCGCGCGCTCGTAATGGTCCATGTACTTCGCGGTCTGGTCGTACATGAACAGCTGGCGATCCAGCTTGAGCAGGTTGTACGTGGCGCAGGTCTCGTTCTGGCCGCCGTTGGCAAAGCCGTTTTCCCAGAGCGAATCTGGCTGGGCGGTGAAGCACTCGGCGTTATTCGGGGTCTTCGCGCCAGCCACGCCACCGATGCTGTACATGTACCTCCCGTTGACGATCTCCCAGAAGTTCGACGCGATCAGGTAATACGGCATCTCCTGCGTTCCGCGGAACGTCTCGAGCGCGCCCGTGATCTGCGGGATGTGCTGGTTGGCGTGCTTCCCGCGGATCGTGTCCACGTTTCGGGCGAGCCCGCCCGCGTGTTCTGCGTTGCCGAAGAAAAAGCTGGTGTTGTCGAAGAGCTTCGCCGTGTCGAGGAAGATTCGATCCCCGGTGAGGCGAAAGAGCCGCGCCATCACCTCGTTCATGCCGCCGTACTCGCCGGCGATGTAGCGGCCCCACATCTTGATGCGCGTCTCGGGCGGCACCGCCTTCAGCCGTGTGTGCACCCACGTGCCCATGCCGCGGGCAATTTCGAGCGCCTTCTTGTTCCCCGCCACCTCGTAGCTGTCGAGCAGGCCGGCGAGGATCTTGTGGAGCGTGTAGTACGGCGCCCAGATCTGCGAGTCCTGCGTGCCGTAGGTCGCACCCTTCTCGAGCATGATGAACTGGTCGGGCGGATAGGCGCTGATGAACCCCACGCCCCAGTTCCAGTAGTCGGTTCGGATCGCGCCCGCCCTCAGGTTGGAGTCATAGCCGCTCCGCTCCGGACCGGGCGGTACCGCAACCGGATCGGCAACAGACGGACCACCCGGCTTCTCCGGCTTGCCCGACTTCTGCGACAGGTCGTAGAGCGTGTCGATCAGATAGTTCATCTTCTGCAGGAAGTTCGCCCGCAGCGCCTCGTCATACGTGGTGCTCGCATACGCCTGCGCGATCGCCGTCAGGTAGTGCCCGCTCGCATGGCCGCGCAGCCTCGTCGTCTGGTTGTCCCACCCTTCGAGCTGCAGCGCGCCCGGCGGTTGCGGCTGGCCGAATGCGTCACGGAAGTTGTAGAGGAATGTATCGGGATTGCTGGCCGCCAGGCCGCGAAGGAACTTGTCGCGGTTCCGAATGAACGGCGTCTCGCGGCCGCTCGCGTCGCGATCGAGCACGACTTCGCTGAGTGGAAACGTCTCCACCAGCCGGCTGGGGGGCGTCGTCGTTCCGACGCGCGCCTTGACGATGACCGTCGCCTTCGGCGCGAAGGTGGTTCCCGGCACCGTGCCGGTCACCGAGTAGCTGCCAGGGCTCTCGACCTGGCTCGTGTCCGCCGGCGACGGCCAGATCACTCGTACCTCGGGCCCCTTGGCGTTGTCCCGGTAAACGGCCGGGACGTAGAACGGCAGCCGCGGCAGGATCCCGACGACTGTTTCGACCGAGACGTCGGGCACTTGCGAGATCTGCGAGGCCAGTGGCGATTCCCGAGGAATCGCGGCCGTCGAGATGATCGGCGCGGTCTGTCCGCGCCCGCGCGTGCTCTGGCGCCCGGCGATCGCGTTGTTGCGGATCGTCGCGACCTGCTGATCGGTCAGCGCGATCCGATACAGGCGTACGTCACGCAGCCGGCCGTGCAGCGTCGGCTCCTGGTCGTCCTGCGATCGTCCCAGGAAGAGCCGGTTCGAGGCGGCCGTGGTCTGGTTGATGATCTGAGCCGCGTTGACCGTCACGTTCGACGCCTCACCCGCGCGCGAGCCGTCGACGTAGGCGATCAACTGCCGTCCGGCCGGATCGAGCACCACGGCGAAGTGGATCCACTGGTTCTCCAGAACCGCCTTGGGGGCCGTTTCGCCACTGACCTTGCCGCCGGACACGATCCCGGCACGAAACCCGGCCCGTGTTGCCGTCGCGTACATCCGGTTCGCGGCGTTCTGCCCGAAATCGAAGACCTGTCCGGAGGCACCCGTGGGCAGGAAGAGCCACCCGGTGACCGTGATCGTGTCTTCGCCTTCGAGCGTCTGGCCAGGCAGCTGGACGTGGCTGCCGTCGCCCGTCAACAGCAGCACCCGGCGGAACTGCGGATCCTCGACGAAGGCGCCACCAGTGCCGCGCAGCGCCGCATGGAACTGGTTCCGCGACGAGTCCTCGACGTTGTCGGTGAGCTGGTAGCGGGCTGCGAGACCGGTTTCACCAATGCCGTCCAGGAACTGATCGCCGCCCTGCTGCGCTTGCCGCCCTGCGTGGACGAGCGTGACCAGAGCGCTGGAAACGACGAAGAACACCGCGAAGCTGATACGACTGCGCATCTCTCTGTTCACCTCAGTTCGGCCAGGAACTTCTCGAGCTCCGCACCCCAGATCTGTGGCTGCGAGTGCGTCCCGTGGCCGCGCGTCTGTTCCGACGTGGGGATGAGAACGAACCGTCCACGTTTCACCTTGCCGATGAGCTCGCGCATCATTGGAAGCTCGGGCGGGTTGACGAAATCGTCCGCCGAGTTGATCGCCAGCAGCGGCGCCGTAATCTTGTCGAGATGCGGTGCCGGGTTGTAATCCTCCGACGCACGGAAGTAGTAGATCATATCGTTCGCATCCGTCGACTTCATCGATGCCGCGATGCGATCGGCGAGAAACTTGTCCGCTTCCGCCGCGGTCGGATACTGCCGCTGCCATTGCATCGGCACGCTGGTCGCCATCAGCAGGAATCCGACTGCACTGGCCATGCCCCGCGGCGGCTCCGTGTAATTGCCGTTGTTCCAGGTCGGATCCGTGACGATCGCGTCGACGAGCGCCTTGCGCCACACACGGTTGCGCCCGGCAATCTCCACCGGGTTGCTCGCCAGGGGAACCAGCCCGGATGCGAAGTCCGGATACATGTGGCCCCACATCCAGGCGTGCATGGCGCCCATCGAGGTGCCCATGACCAGTTTCAGGTGCGTGAGCCCAAGCCCCTTCGTCACGAGCTGGTGCTGCAGCGTCACCATGTCGGTGTAGCCGTATTTCGGGAACTTCATGCGCAGGCCGTCGCTGGGCTTGCTCGACTGGCCGTGACCCAGATTGTCGGGGAGGATGATGAAGTACTTCTCGGCGTCGAGCAGCTGACCTTTTCCGAACAGGCGGCCGCCATACCCGGCGCCCAGGAACCCGCGACCGGTTCCGCCGGTGCCGTGGAGGATCAGGACACCGTTGCGAACCACCCCGTCCGGATCCTTGCGGGGCGTGCCGACCGTCCGGTAGTGGATCTTCACTTCAGGCAGCGTCTCGCCGTTCTTGAACGTGTAGTTCTGGGCGACGAAGTCACCCTCGACAGGCGCGGGATAGTTCGGCGCCTGCGCCGCAGCATTCCCCGCAGCGCCGGCGAGCAGGACGACAAGAACAATCGGCCCAAGACGTTTGTACATGGACGGCAGTATCGCACCATCCGAGCGGCTTGGTGTATAAACGCCATCCCACGGGGGTTCACGACGAGGGTTCACGACGAGGGTTCAGGACGAGGTTCAGGACGCGGGTTCACGACGCGGTCCTAACAGATTCGTTTTTGAGGTCCTTCGTGGTGAACGTCAGCGAACCTTTGTATCTGAACCATCGTGGTGAACGACCGTGCTGAACACTCGTCGTGAACCGGCGCTCTGAACCGTTGTCAGTTTGATGGAGGTTGAGCATGCGCAATGTGCGTACTTTGGTCGTGGCGCTCGCACTTGTTGCGACGCCATGTCTTGCGGCGGGTCAGGATCCGCCCACCGGCGGACAGGAACCGCCGCAGGGCGGCGGGCGCGGCGGGCGCGCGGCGGAACCTGAAATCCGGCCCTACGAGCGGGTCATTACCGCCGAGGCCAGGTCGGACGACGGGGTGTTCCGGGTGCATCGGATCAAGGACCGCGTCTACTACGAAATCCCCAAGAGCGCGCTCAGCCGCGAGTTCCTCTGGGTGAGCCAGATCGCCAAAACAACCCTCGGCGCCGGCTACGGCGGCCAGGCGGCAGGCAATCGCGTCGTCCGGTGGGAGCGCCGCGGCGACAGAATCCTGCTGAGGGCCGTGTCGTACGAAGTCGTTGCCGATCCGCAGACACCAATCGCCAAGGCGGTCGAAGCCGCAAATTACAACCCCATCGTGATGGCGTTCAACATCGAAGCGATCGGGAAGGAAGACGCGGCGGTCATCGACGTGACGCGGCTCTTCACCACCGACGTTCCCGAATTCAGCGGGCGAACACGTGTCGGCGCGCGCGCGTTCGACGCCTCGCGTTCCTTCGTCGAGAGGACGGTCTCGTTCCCGGAGAACATCGAAGTCGAGGCGACGCACACCTACAACAACCCGCCGCAGGAGCCTGGCGGCGGCGGACGCGGCGGTCCGCCCACACCAGGCGGTGGCCGCGGTGGCGCGCCCACGTTGCGCCCTGGCAGCCACAGCGTGCTGATGCACTACAGCATGGTGCTGTTGCCGGAGAAGCCGATGCAGGCAAGGCTCTTCGACGATCGCGTCGGCTACTTCTCCACCAGCAAGCTGGACTACGGCAAGGACGAGCACCGCGCGCCGCAGCGCCGCTACATCACGCGCTGGCGCCTCGAGAAGAAGGACCCGGCTGCCGCGGTGTCCGAACCCGTGAAGCCGATCGTGTACTGGATCGATCCGGCGACGCCCGCCAAGTGGGTGCCGTACCTGAAGAAGGGTGTCGAGAGCTGGCAGATCGCGTTCGAAGCGGCCGGCTTCAAGAACGCGGTCATCGCGAAGGAGGCGCCGTCAGCGACGGAGGATCCGGACTGGAGTCCTGAGGACGCCCGCTACTCCGTCATCCGCTGGCTGCCGTCCACGATCGAAAACGCCTCGGGTCCGCACGTCCACGACCCGCGCAGCGGCGAGATCCTCGAAACCGACATTCAGTTCTACCACAACGTCATGAACCTCGCGCGCAACTGGTACTTCGTTCAGGCCGGCGCGCTCGATCCGCGAGCCAGAACGCTGCCACTGCCGGACGACCTCATGGGACGTCTGGTCGAGTACGTGGCCGCACACGAGGTCGGACACACGCTCGGCTTCCAGCACAACATGAAGGCCAGCTCGATGTATCCCGCGGCGCGGGTTCGCGACGCGAAGTGGGTGAAGGAGAACGGCCACACGCCCACGCTGATGGACTACTCGCGCTTCAACTACGTTGCGCAACCGGAAGACAAGATCGCCGTCGAGGATCTCGTGCCCAAGATCGGTCCTTACGACAAGTGGGCCACGATGTGGGGCTACAAGCCGATTCCCGGTGCGACGTCGCCGGAAGCCGAGAAGAAGACGCTCGACGAGTGGGCGCGGCAGCAGGACGCGACGCCGTGGCTCCGGTTCTCGACGGAAGGCTCCGCCGGATCGGATCCTGGCGAGCTCACCGAAGCAGTGGGTGACGAGGATGCGGTCGCATCGACGACGCTGGGAATGAAGAACCTCGAGCGCGTCGCGGGCATGCTCATGACGGCGACGACCACGCGCCCCGGTGAACCGTATGCGGATCTCGAGGAGCTCTACGCCCGGCTGCTCGGACAGTGGTCCCTCGAAATGAACCACGTCGCCGCTATCGTCGGCGGCTACAACTCGCAGCAGAAGCACATCGGGCAGAACGGCGTGCGCTTCCTGCTGATCCCGCGCGTCAAGCAGGAGAACGCGGTCAAGTTTCTCCTCGACAACGCATTCAAAGTGCCTGCCTGGGCGATCAATCCGGAGATCCTGCGGAGAATCGAACCGGTCGGCTTGCTCGATCGCATCGAGGCGAGCCAGACGCGCGTGTTGAACTCGCTCTTGAGCAGCCCCCGCGTGCTGCGGATGGTTGAACAGAGCGCGATCGACGGCACGGCAGCCTACGATCCGCTCGACTTCCTCGCCGACGTGCGCCGCGGTGTCTGGAGCGAGCTCTATTCCGGCGGGAACACCCCGATTGATGCCTACCGCCGTAATCTGCAGCGGGCGTACGTCGACACGCTCAGCAACCGCATCAACGGCGCGCAGGCGCAGTCAGACGATGCGCGAGCGTTCTTCCGAGGCGAACTGAAGACGCTCGACCGCGATCTGGAGGGCGCACTTGGCCGTCAGACTGATCGGGCGACGACGCTGCACATGCAGGACGTCCGGATGCAGATCGCGCGGGCGCTCGATCCGACTTATCAGGCCGCAACCGCACGTACGACGACTGAGCTGACCGACTACTTCGACGTCAGTGCCGAGCCGGAGTGGTGCTGGGTGGATTACGCGATCACGCCGCGGCGGCGCTGATCATCGGAAAACGGAAATCGGAAATCGGACAATCGGAAATCGGAAATCAGAAAGCCGATTGCGCACAGCCGTTCGCCCATTTCCCATTTCCGATTTCCGATTTCCGATTTGTGGCGTTAGCGGAGCGTGAAGGTCATCTCGATCTCGACGAGGACCGGCACGGCTTCGCCTGTTCGGTTCTTGCCGGGATCGAAGCGCCAGAGGCGCACGGTGCGTTCGGCTTCCTGATCGAGACCGAAAGTTGAATCGAGCGAGCGGGTCACGCGAACAGGACCGACGGTGCCGTCTGGCATGACGACCGCTTCCAGGGTGACGATGCCCTGGATCTTCGCGCGCATCGCGTCGGCCGTGTAGTTCGGTTTGACTTCCTTGATGAGTCGGGGCGAGGTGATGCCGTTGCCAGGGCGAGCCGCGCCGCCGCCGAAGTTCCCGCCGTATCCTGGGCCAAGGCCGGAGCCCTGTCCTGGGCCGATACCCGTTCCATTGCCAGTGCCTGCGCCACCGCCACTCCCGCTGCCCTGCGAGGGCGTGGGGAGCGTCGGTATGTTGGAGATCGTTCCAGGCGCCTGCTCCAGACCGGTGGCCATGGGCTGCGCCGGGATCGTGAGCGGTTGAAGTTCAGCCACCTGCTTGGGTGGCTCGGGCATCGGCTTGGGAGGCTTGGCGGCCGGAACCGTCAATTTGTCCTGGCCCGGAGCCTCTGCCTTCTTGGGTGGTTCGGGTGACTTGTTACCGCCACCGCCACCGCCTCCGCCTGGACCAGGCGCGGCGAGCCAAACGATCTCAGTTGGGAGCTTGAGCTCGCTCGGTGTGCCGGGGACTGAGGCCGGCAGCCAGAGCGCCCCGAACAGCAGCAGCAGTCCCGTAGCTACGTGCGTCGCCACCGAGACGCTGAGTGCATTGCCGATACGGCCTGTATCTCGCTTGCCGCCGGGAACTTGACCCGCCAGAAAGCTCGAGTTGGGGCTGGCGCCCTGATAGATTGCAGACATCGGACGATCGGCCTGACCCGGCTCTACGTTCATTGTGGCTGACGAACCCGTATAGCGCAAGAAGCAATATGGGTGCCTCAGCTAGCGCGACCGGCTCTAGCGTACAAGCCCCTGTATCGGCGCGAGGCACTACCCTCTTCTCTTGGACGTAAAAGAGAGTCCGCCGGACGTAAAAGGTGACAGCAGTTACCGGAATTGGACGGCTCTTGTGCGGCCAGCCCATGCGCCGATTGCCGCGTTGCCGCCTCCGTAGGCGTGCAGTTTCGCGAGCGCGTCAGCCGCCCGCGGCAGGTTGTGGACGGCCACGAGAATACCGCCGCGGTCGACGAGCGTTTCGTAGATGTGCCCATCGTGCGACTGAAACCCGGCGCGGCCGATGGTGGCCGTCAGGCCGCCGCGCTCCAGACCCGAATCCTCCCCCTGCAGTGCTGAAATCAGCGGGCCACGGACCAGCACCTCGCCCAGCCGATGAATCTGCATGCTCCGAACGTCGGTGAACCGCGCGTCGATCAAGGACCGCGCCTCGGTTGACGGTTTCGCCACGACCGACAACGATTCGATCGCAAAGCCGGCGCCGATGAGCGCCTCAATCCCTGGCGCCGCCCAGGTCACATTCTGAAAGACGCCGATCGTAAACATTGGGCCTCACGAGGGTTCACGACGGGGGTTCACACGACGGTTCACGACGAAGGTTCACACGAAAAGTTCACACGGGGGTTCACGGTTCCCAGTTTGCGACCGTAACATCGGTCGGGTCGCCGGCTACGAGAATCTCACGGACCGGGGCGACGTCATCGCTGGCGACATGAACGGCGATCAGGATCGATCCGGCCTGGACCTCGCGTTCGATGTCTTCGCCGCGCGTGGACGGAACACCGGCGGAGGTCAGCACCGAGGACAGGCTGCCGGCAGCGTGGCCGGCGACTTCACCGAGCTCGGCGGCCAACGGACCGGCGCTCACGATCGGACCAATCCCGGGCAGAACCATTGCGATGGCTGCCAGCACCTGGCCGCTCAGCTCACCGAGCACCGCAGCGGGCCGCGAGTCCTCGAGATCGACGCCCGGCGTGGCGTCCAGCGCACGTGCCAGCTCCCCTTCTTCCTGGTGGCTGCGAGCGACAACCGAAATGTGTTCTCGGCCTATGCCGGCGAAGTGCAGCGCACGAGCTGCCGCGGCAGCTGCACTGGGACTTGGGAACAAGGCGAGGACGATGGGGTGGGGCACGACGTTATCTTACTTGTTAAGTCCTCGCCTGCCGTAGTTCGTGGTTCGTTGCTCGTCGCTCGAAGAGCTGTGAGCAGCAAAGGCGCGGCGCATTAGCCCTCCGAGCAACGACCGACGAACAACGAACCACGGACTACGGGCCACGAAACAACGGATGACAACAACGAATCACTTGGCGAGATAACCATCCCGACCCCTGACACGCAGTCCCGGTCTCTTCACCTTGATCGCAATCGATCGCCACTCGTTCGCGCCGGCGGCGAGCGGCCGCGACGGCGAGTAGCCGAGCAGATACTGAAACCTCAGCTCGCGGGCGATGGTCTGGAGAGTGGCGGACAGGTCGCGTTCGTTTCTCGTGTTGAACGAGCGGCCGCCGGTCAGCGCGGCAAGTTCCGCGAACAGCTCCGGCCGATCCCGGCCGAACGCGATGGGATAGACGATGACGTTCGCAGCGCGGGTGCGGGTCAGGACGTCCCCCGCTGTGGCGCGGCTGTATCGGTCGTTGCCATCGGACAACAGCACGAGCGCGCGGCGTCCGCGGCTGGCATCGACGGCGTCGATCGCGGCCACGATCGCGTCGTGCAACGCAGTCGTCCCGAAGGCGTCGGTCCGTTCGACGTCGCTGCGCACCAATGCCTTGTCCTTCACTGTTTCGACCGTGCTGCCGATCTTGAGGAGCATGACCTCGTCCTCGGGCCGAAGGGCGTCGAGGAAGGTCACGGTAGCCCGTTTCATCGCTGCCAGCCGGTCACCGGCCACGCTGAAGCTCCGGTCGAGACCGACGGCGACGGTGAGCGGAAAGTCTCCAGCCACGAACGTGGACACCGTCTGCGGCTGCCCGTCCTCGAGGATCTCGAAGTCCGCCGCGGTCAGGTCTCGCACGGGTTCGCCCTTGCCGTCGGTGACCGCAGCGTAGACCTCGACCGCAGCGACGCCGGAGGCGAATTGCGAGGCGGCTGGTCTGACGTCCCAGGCGAGCGCCGCAGCCACCGCGGCAATGGTGATAGACTGGGAGAGTACCCCGCGCGACGACGAAGGAGCCGCCATGGGTCTGGGCATTCCCGAACTAGTAGTCATCGTCTTTCTGATCATCCTGATTTTCGGAGCAAGCCGCCTGCCCGAGATTGGCCGAGGCATTGGCAAAGGGATCCGAAACTTCAAGGATGCGACCCGGGAAGACCGCTGAGCTCGATCGGTTACCAACTCGCCGCTACAACACGATGCGGGCGTCTCCCACCCGCTTCGTGACTCGCTCCCTGTCAAGAAACTCCAGCAACGGTATCGCGAACTTCCGTGAGATCCCGTAGCGTTCCTTGAAGGCCCCCACGTCCACGCGAGCGTTCGGCTGCGCTTTCAGCGCTCGCACGTCGCTTTTCAGCTGCTCCAGCACGCTCGCGTGAAAGTAGAGCGTATCGACCTTCACTATCGATCGCGCACGCAGCAGGAGCTTCAGCACGCGATCGGCAACATCCTTTGATGCCCCGGCCGTTGTGGCCGCTGCGGCGACGTCTGGCGGGGCCAACTTTGCTTCCCGGAATATCTCCTCGAGCTGGTGATGGACACGAGCTTCTTCCGGCGACAGCGACACCTGGTGGCTCGCCAGCGCGAGGCGGTCGCGCGCGACGACCCGTCCCGCAGCGACGAGATGCTGAACCACGAAATCGAAGACAGCGGGCGATGCTCGTCCGAACAGCTTGTCACGCGCCTCCTCGCGCGGAAGGCCCGCGGACAGGGGTTGGCCTCGGTGATGTGTCTCGAGCTCGGCGACGAGGCGCGCGGACAGGCCGTCGAGCACGCGCCGCGACAGCAGGATGTCCTCGATGGCCACGATGCGCCCGTCACCGGTGAGCCGCTCGACGGCGCGGCCCGCTTCCGCAGGTGACAGGCCAGCGCGGCTGACCAGCGAGTGGCGCTCCAGACCCGAGGCTCCCCTTTCGTCGACGAATGCGGCCACCACCGCATCCGCATCGCCTTCCAGGCGACGAAAACGGTCGAGACCCGTGGAGGTGCGAATCGCACCGCGCGGCGGCTGAGGATCGAGGACGACGCCTCCGCCGATCGTGATCGGGGGCGAATACGCGCGCACGATGAACCGGTCCCCGCGTGTCACCACGGCCGGAGATTCGAGTCGGATTCTGGCGAACGCCGAGCCGCCAGGCTCCAGCTCGGCGGCTGAACCCGACGCCCCGCGTGCTCCGGCAAGAGCGACGCGGCCGAACAGCTCGCTCGTCCCCTGGTGAAACCTGACCCGCGCCCCGTGCTTCAACGGCCGCGCATCGTCGAGCAGCTCGATCGTCACATCGATCCGGCGCGTCACCGTGACGGCGCCCGGCTCGCAGAGCGTATCGCCCCGCTCGAGGTCGGTCACGTCGACGCCGCCCAGATTCGCCGCAACCCGGCGGCCGGCTTCAGCGCGATTCTCCCGCTGGCCGTGGACCTGCAGACCGCGAACCTTGACTCGCCGCTCGCGCGGCAGGATCACGAGGTCCTGATCCTCGCGTAGCGTGCCCGAGAGCAACGTCCCCGTGACGACGGTACCGAAGCCTTTCATCGTGAAGACACGATCGATGGGGAGCCGGACCTGGCCATCCGCGCTCTTCCCGCGTACCGCGTCTGCAAGCGTGCGAAGCGTCTTCGTCAACGCCTCCAGCCCCTCGCCCGTCTTCGACGACACGGCGACAATCGGCGCATCCTGCAGAAACGACCGTTGCGCGAGCTCCCGCACCTCGAGCGCGGCGATCTCCGTCATCTCCGGCCCTGCGATGTCGGTCTTGGTGAGGACGATCAGCCCGGCTGGCACGTGGAGCAGCCGGCAGATCTGGAAGTGTTCCCGGGTCTGCGGCATCACGGACTCGTCGGCCGCGACGACCATCATCACGAGGTCGATGCCACCCGCACCCGCGAGCATGTTCTTGACGAACCGCTCGTGACCGGGGACGTCGACGAAGGCGAAATTGACCCCGCCGCTTTGAAGGTTGGCGAACCCGAGATCGATGGTGATGCCGCGCGCCTTCTCTTCCTTCAACCGATCGGGATCGGTTCCGGTCAGCGCGCGAACGAGCGAGCTCTTTCCGTGATCGATGTGTCCCGCGGTGCCGACGACGATCGAATCAGACATATGCAGCGCCCGGCTTCAGCGGGGCCCTCGCCGCTTTCCTGCCGCGCGTTCTTTCTTGCCCGGCCGTTGTTTCTTCTTCCGCGCCTCGCTCTTCCGAGGCGGACGTTCCCGCTTCGGTTCGGCCTTGCTCCGACGCGGTCCGCGATTCCGTTCCGACTGCCGAACGGCGTCGAGGATCTCGGTCAGCCCGAGATCGACCTGGCGCCGTTCCATGTCGACCTTCACGACCTGGACTTTCACCCGGTCGCCCAGCCGGTACACTTTGCCGAAGTTCTCTCCGCGCAGGATGTGTGCCCGTTCGACGAAGCGGTAGTAGTCGTCGGCCATCGTCGACACGTGGACGAGGCCTTCGACGAAGTGTTCGATGAGCTCGATGTAGAGGCCGAAGGCGGTCACACCAGTGATGTAGCCCTCGAACTCGTCCCCCACCTTGTCCGCCATGAACCGGACCTTTTTCCACTGCACGAGCTCGCGCTCGGCGTCGTCCGCACGGCGCTCGCGTTCGGACGTGTGGCGCGCAATGTCCGGCATGTCCTCGATCAGCTCCGCCTTGCGCTCCTCGTTCATGAGGCCCTGCCGGGATTCGCGGAGCGTGCGGTGCACGATCAGGTCGGGGTATCGCCGAATGGGCGAGGTGAAGTGGGTGTAGCTGTCCGCAGCCAGGCCGAAGTGTCCGAGGTTCGAGGGATCGTATCGCGCCTTCTGCATCGTTCGCAGCATGAGGAACGCGATCGGCTTCTCCTCCGGCGTACCGCGCATGCGCTCGACCAGTTTCTGAAAGTGCCGCGGACGGACGTTGTCGGCCGGCGCGCCGAGGCCATACCCGAGCGTCGCGATGAACTCTTCGAACTGCTCGACCTTGAGCGGATCCGGTTCCTCGTGGATCCGGAAGAGCGACGGCACGTCGTGCTCGGACAGGTGTTCCGCAACGGTCTCGTTGGCCACGAGCATGAACTCTTCGATGATCCGGTGGGCAACGTTGCGCTCCATCGCGATGATCTCCTCGACGAGCCCTTCGTCGTCGAGCACGATCTCCGGTTCCTTGAGATCGAAGTCGATGGAACCGCGGCGGCGCCGGCGGCGGTTCAGGATCTGAAACAGGTCCTGCATCTGCTCGAACAACGGCACCAGCCCTGAGTACTTCTCGAGGGTGGCGGCGTCGCGCTCGGTCAGTATGCGATTGACGTCGGTGTAGGTCATGCGCGCGTCGCTGTGAATGACGCCGTCATGCAGCTCGTATCGGACGACCGTACCCTGGCGATCGATCTCCATGAGGCACGACTGCACGAGCCGATCAACATGCGGGTTCAGGCTGCACAGTCCCGTCGCCAGTTCCGAGGGAAACATGTGCACGGCACGCTCAGGGAAGTACACGGACGTCGCCCGCTCGTAACCTTCTTCGTCGAGCGCCGTCCCTTCGCGAACATAGTGCGCGACGTCCGCGATGTGAACTCCGAGCCAGTAGTTGCCGTTTGCCAGCCGCTCGAGGGTGATCGCGTCGTCGAAGTCGCGCGCGTGCTCCCCGTCGATCGTGACCGTGGTGCGCCCGCGGAAATCTGTCCTGCCCTTGATGTCCTCCGCGCGCACGGCGCCGCCGAGCCGTGTCGCCTCAGCGACCGCTTCAGGACCGTGTTCGTCCTGTATGCCGTACTTGCGAATGATGATTTCGGTGTCGACACCCGGGGCGTCGATATCACCGAGAATGTCGACGATGCGGCCCATCGGTCCGCGGGCGGGCGTCGGCCAGCGCGTAATCTCCACGGTGACCATGTCACCGCGTTTGGCCGCCGCCTGCTCGTCTGCGGGAATCTGGACGTCCATGATCAGCCGCCGATCGAACGGCACGACGAAACCCATGCCTGACTCGTCGCTGTCGAACCGGCCGACGATCGTCGACGATCCGCGCTCGAGGATCCGCAGGATCCGTCCTTCGGCACCGCGGTCGGTCACGCGCTCGATGCGCGCGACGACACGATCGCCGTGCATGGCCTGATTCAGGTTGCTGCCGGCAATGTAGATGTCGCCGGTGATCTCCTCCGACGGCCGATCCGGCACGACGAACCCGAACCCTCGCGGGTGGGTCGTGATGCGGCCGACGGTCAGATTCATCCTGTCCGGCAGGCCGAAGCGGTTTCCCCGCGTCTGAATAAGAGCCCCGTCGGCGACGAGGTCCTTGAGGAGGCGCGTCAATTCCGCCCGTTGATCGCGCGGTATCTTCAACCGCTGCAACAGTTCGCGCGGCGTCGCTGGGTGATCGACTTTCTCCCGGATCATGGCCAGCAACTGTTCGTGACTCAACATCTGTGTATTGTCCTCAATAACGATTAATTCCAACCAGCGCAACCGTGCGCCAGTCTACTGACTACGTGACCGTGAGCGACTCGACCGAGGTCAGCGACCTCGACCTGGTGCGCAGGGCGCAGTCTGGGGATTCCGAGGCTTTCGGTGAACTCGTCGACCGCAATCGGCGGGCGGTGTTCCGCGCCGCGCTGGCCGCGGTCGGATCGGCAGCCGAGGCGGACGACGTTGCTCAGGAGGCTTTTGTGACCGCCTACAGGAAGCTCAACAGCTTCAGGGGCGATGCCGCGTTCCGTACCTGGCTTCTGGCCATTACCTGGCGAAAAGCCATCGACCGCCGCAAGCGCGTGACGCGCTGGCTTCGTCTGACCGCGGCGACTCCCGGCTTCGATGACGATGCCCTCGATCTCGTCGAGACGGTGCCTTCCGGGCGCCGGTCTCAGGAAGAGGAGCTTTCGGGCCTCGAGCTGCAGCGGCGCCTGCGCCGCCTGATAGCGGCCCTGCCCAAGAAGCTTCGCGACGCGTTGCTGCTGGCGGGCTCGGGCGATTACACCTACGAACAAATCGGCCAAATGCTCGGCTGTCCGCTCGGCACGGTGAAATGGCGCGTGTCGGAAGCGAGAAGGCTGTTGAAAGCGAAGCTGGAAGCGCATCGAGAGTCATGAGCGCCCTCGAGTGCAGACGATGACGAAGAGAGACCTGGACGACGCAATCGATCGAGCCGTGCACGACATGATGAGCGCCGAGCCGCTGCCCGGATTTCGTCGCCGTGTGCAGGAGCGGATCATCGAACGGCGGGGCTCTGGGCTCGGGACTGGGGGCTCGGGACTCTGGACGCGCTCGATTCCGGCTTTCGCGGGCGCACTGGCCGTACTCGTGATCGCCATCGTCCTCGTCCAGCGCGGCCCGCAGGCTCCCGCGCCACCCTCGCCAGCGACGTTGTCGCGCACGGCGACGGCGCCCCCCAGTTTCATACCGCCGGCGGCGCCGATGGTGCCAGCGGCAACGCGCAACCCACCAGCGCAATCAGGTCGCCGGAGCGGCCCATCGCAACGCTTGGAAACGCGCATGGTCCAGGCCGCATCGCTGGAGGATCCCGACGACATGCTGCTCGAGCCCTTGAACTCTGTAGCGCCCCTGGCGATCGCTACGCTCGACGCGACACGTCTGGCGACGCGCGACATCTCGATTGGCGAGTTGAGCATCAAGCCGATCACCGTTGAACCCCTGCCGCCGGACGGCGGAAGCATTTCTCCAAGAGAGGACCGATGATGAAGCGATTCATGATTGCCGCAGGACTAGCCCTGTTGTCGACATCGCCTGCCCTTGCGCAACCAGCCAAGCCTGTCGAGGTCAAGGAGGCGGAGCCGGCCGCGCCAGCCTCGATGCGGAACATCAGCCTGGAACTGACCATTACGGACCAGACCACCGCCGCGGATTCTGCAAAGAAAGTGGTCAGTATGATCGTGGGAGACCGTCAGCGCGGGAGCATTCGGACGAGCGGTTCGGTCATCACGCCTGTCGAAGGCCGGACAAGCGTGATTCTGAACGTGGACGCGAGGCCCTGGATCCAGGTCAACAACACCGTGATTCTGATGACGCTGACTATCGAGTACTCCCCGAAGCTCGATCCCGCCAACGAAAGCAAGGACATGCCGCGGACGCAGCTGAATCAGTCGATGTCGCTGCTGCTGGAGTCGGGAAAACCAACGGTCATCTCGCAGGCCGCGGATCCCCTCAGCAATCGGAAAGTGATGGTCGAGGTCAAGGCCACGATCATGAAATAGTTTCACCAGCAGCGCGCAGCTTCAGCTGCGCGTCAGGTCAGGATCAGCTTTAGCTGCGCGTCAAGCCGTCACCGCGACGTCGCAACCTTGATCGCTTCGAGCGCGTCGTTGGCCTTCGCATTCGCAGCCTGATCGAGCTTGACCGCCAACCGCTGCCCCTCTTCGACGTGCTCCAGCGCCGCCGCGATGCTTCCGGCGGCGGCGTTGTTCCCAACCTGCTGATACCGCTCCCGCGCGCGGCGCAACGGCGCTTTCGACGTCATCGAACCGCTTGGCCGCATCCCCGAAATTCACGTTGTACAAGCTCACCCGCGCTTCCAGGATCGTTCCCCGCGCCTCGGACAGATCGAGTTGCTGCTGGACCTGGTCGAGTGTGTTCTGAATCGTGAAACGCCCCGACGCGCCCAGCAGGTAGCCGAACCCGAACGCGACAATGGCCGCCACGACTGCGGAGAGGATCAGGCGGTTGCGTGACATGGGGGCATTCTACTCGGCAACAACCAACTTGGGAGTCTGAGATTCAGGCAATCAGCATCACGAGAATGTCCCCGACGTTGGTGCCTGTCGGTCCCCACTTGATCAGATCGTCGAGCGGTTCGAAGAATCGATACGCGTCGTTGTTTCGCAACGCGGTCTCCCAATCGAGACCGGCGCGCTGCGCGCGCTCGAGGGTGGACGAGCCGACGATCGCGCCGGCGGCGTCAGTGGGTCCATCGATCCCGTCCGTGCCTGCGGCTGCGAGTATCGCTGCGCGGCCGATACCTGCGATGAACGGGGTCGCGGCCAGCGCGAACTCCTGGTTCCGGCCGCCCAGCCCATCGCCCGTCACCCGCACGGTCGTTTCGCCGCTCGCGAGCACGCACAACGGACGTCCGGCGTGTCGTGCGATGGCATGCGCGCGCCGGACGAACTCGAGCGACGCCTCGCGCGCCTCGCCGGTGATCGGATCGGGCATCGCTTCGACGAAATAGCCGAGCGAGGAAGCTTCGGCGGCCGCTGCAGACATCGCGGTCAGCCGGCCTCCGATGACGGCATAGTGCGTCTCCGCAAGCCGCGAGTCCGAGGGCTTGATCGTTTCAGGCACTCGTCCGCTTGCTCCCCGCCTCAAGTACTCGACGGCGGTTTCCGGAAACCCGTCGACGCCATCGACGACGTCGAGCGCATCGGCGAACGTCGTCGCATCCGCGACCGTCGGACCCGAGCCGATGACCGACGGATCGTCAGGCACGGGTGCATGCACGTCGGAGATCGCCAGCGTCAGGCTGCGCGCAGCAGCCGCACCCAGCTGCCCGCCCTTGATCGCCGACAAATGTTTCCGCACACAGTTCAACCGATCGATTGGAGTCCCGGCGCGCAGGAGCGCGCTTGTCGCAGCCGTCTTCTCGTCGAGCGTCAGCGGCGGCGCCGGCACGGCGAGCATCGCTGACGCGCCTCCTGACAACAACACCACCAGCCAGCCGTCACCAATCGCCCGCGCCGTCTCGAGCGCATGAATACCAGCGGCGACACTTGCCTCGTTGGGCACTGGATGTCCTGCATCGAATGCGGTCCAGCGCGCATGAACGATCGTGCGGGCATCGCGAGGTCCAGCGACCACGCAGCCTTGCAGCCGATCGCCGAGCATGCCTGACAAGGCCGCGGCCATCGGCGACGCCGCCTTCCCCGCCGCGACGAGATGCACGGGTGCATCGCCGACCCGATCGAGGAGGCCGGCGGCTGACGCGTCGCGAACGAGGCGCGACGGATCTATGGCGTCGATAGCGATGCGAAGGATGGATTCAGTGTGACTTCGAAGACGATCGAGGGCGGGTCTCAGTGGAACTGCGATGGATCTGACCAGCTCGAAAGGCCGGTCACGGCGTTGAACTTTCGCAGCAGCTCGGTCAGCACACGATCGGCGTCGTCCTTCGCGCAGAGCTGCTCGAGCTTCGCAAGGATTCTCGCGATCGCCTGATCGGCGTCGGTAATCGCGCGCTCCGAGAAGTATTCACGTTGGGCCGCGAGGCATTCGCGATGACGAATGAACTCCTCGCGATAGAAGTCGGTAAGAACGGTGACAGGTGGGCTCGAAATCCCTAAGGGGCTGACGAACCGTGCCATGCGACTCCTCGCCTGGTTCATATTGGTGTGGATGAAACGAGTGTAAACGCGGGAAACGACCCGTGTCAACGGTGTTGCGCAGGCGCCCTATCGGACGCTGCGCGCGACGACGAGCCCGCCGATGCACCCAAGGAGCATGCCGCCCCCCAAAAGGAGCAGCCAAAGGCCCACAGGCATGAAGGTCAGACCAACACCGAGGCCCTCGGTTGCCAGCTGGCCCAGCCGGGCCCGGCCGGCCAGGAAGACCAACCACAAAAGCGTCATCGCCAGGAGTGCCCCGGCACCACCCTGGAGCAGGCCCTCGGCGACGAACGGACCGCGAATGTAAGCGAAGGGCGCGCCGACGAGCTGCATGATTTCAATTTCGTCACGGCGGGCGTAGGCGCCAAGCCTGACTACGTTCGCCACCGTCAACGCCGCGGCAACGGCGAGCATCACGATGACGAGCAGCGCGACGCCCCGCACGAGCCGAACAGCCGAGTTCACGCGACTCAACCACCGCCTGTCGTAGCGCACGTCCGCAACGCCCGGCGTCCCGCTCAGCGTGGTTGCCAACGTGTCGACGGCGGCATCCGCATCACGTGCACGTTGATTGAGCTTCACGTCGAACGACGCAGGGAACGGACTCTGCTCGAGCGACTCAGCGGTGGGCGCGAGGTCAGGAAAGTCCTCGCTGAAGCGCTTCACCGCATCCTTCTTCGACACGTACTGGCGCTCGGCGGCGAGCTCGCTCTTCGCAATCACGTCGTCGACCGCCGCGAGCTGTTCGCGAGTGATGTCGTCGCGCAGGAAGATGGACAGCTCGGCCGCTTCCGCCCAGCGGCCGACGATTCGTTGCAGGTTCGTGTTGACGACGAGCGAGAAGCCGAGGACGAACAGACCAGCCGCAATCGTCAGCACAGCCAGGGCCGCGGATCGCCACCCCCGCATCAGGCTGGCCAGCGCTTCGTTGAATGCGTATTTCACCCCGCGCATAGGCACTACTCAGGCGACCTCAACAATCCGTCCGTGATCGAGCGTCAGCGCCCGCCGTCCGACGCGGCGAATCAGTTCCCGATCGTGGGTCGCGACGATGACGGTCGTACCGCGCGCATTGATCTCGCGGAACAGGTTCATGATTTCGAGCGACAAATCGGGATCGAGGTTGCCGGTCGGCTCGTCGGCGAGAATGACGATGGGATCGTTCACCAGCGATCGCGCGATCGCGATGCGCTGCTGTTCTCCGCCGGACAGCTCCATCGGAAACGCGTTCATTCGGTGCTGCAGCCCGACCCACTTCAAAACCTGAAAGGTGCGCCGCTGCTGCTGCGTCATCGGCATGCCGAGCACGCGAGGCACGAACGCCACGTTCTCGAGCACGGTCTTGTTGGGCAGCAGCTTGAAGTCCTGGAAGACGAACCCGAGCGACCGGCGATACGACTGGACCTGATTCGCCGTCAGCGTGGCGAGGTTGCGGCCGCCGACGACGAGCTGGCCTTCCGTGGGCACGTCCTGCCGAAGCAGCATGCGCAACAAGGTGGACTTGCCCGCGCCGCTCGGGCCCGTCAGGAAGACGAAATCACCCTTGTCGACGCGAAGCGAGAGATCGCGCAGCGCATACACGCCACGCCCGTACATCTTGGAGATGCTGTGCGCCTCGATCATGCCTGGTCCAGCAACCGCTTCATCAAACTGTTGACGAGCGCCGGATTCGCTTTCCCCTTCGTCGCCTTCATGACCTGGCCGACCAGGAACCCGAAGGTCTGCTGCTTTCCGGCGCGATACTGGGTCACCGCGCCGGCATTGGCAGCCATCACGTCGCGGACAGCTGCCTCGAGGGCCGACTCGTCGTCGATGCGCGCGAGACCCTCCGCAGACACGATAACGTCTGCAGGACGGCCTGTTGCCCACATTTTCTCAAAAACATCTTTGGCAATCGGCCCGGAGATCGTTCCCGAGTCTATCAGCCGGATCAAGCCGGCAAGCGCGCCTGGGGTGAGCGGTACGGCGCCCACGTCCACCCCGACCTCGTTCATCTTCCGCGTGAGCTCGCCCATGATCCAGTTGCTCGCCGCCTTCGGGTTCCCGGCAGCCGCGGCCGTTTCCTCGAAATAGCTGGCCAGCGCCGCTGACTGGGTCAGCAGAGCTGCATCGTAAGGGGGCAACGCGTACTGTTCGATGAAACGGCGGCGTGTGGCCTCCGGCAGTTCGGGCAGGCTGTTGCGGATCTGTGCAATCCAGGCCGGCGACAGCTCCAGCGGCGGCAAGTCAGGATCGGGGAAATACCGGTAGTCGTGCGCTTCTTCCTTGCTGCGCATCGACATCGTGCGTCCTCCCGCGACGTCCCAGAGCCGGGTTTCCTGCTCGACCCGGCCGCCCTCGGTCAGCACTCGAGTCTGACGATCGATCTCGTACTCCAGCGCGCGCTGCACGTGCCGGAACGAGTTCAGGTTCTTTACCTCGGCTTTGGTACCGAACGTCGTGGTCCCCGCGGGGCGGATCGACACGTTGGCGTCGCAGCGCAAGCTGCCCTCTTCCATGTTGCCGTCGTTGATGCCGATGGCAACGAGGATGGCGCGCAGGCGGCTGAAGAACTCCGACGCTTCCGCCGCCGACCGCAGGTCCGGACGGCTCACGATTTCGACGAGCGGCACCCCGCTGCGGTTGAAATCCAGATACGTGCGCCGATCCGAGTCAGCAAATCCTTCGTGCAGCGACTTGCCGGCGTCTTCCTCGAGATGGAGGCGAACGATCCCGACACGCCGCACGCCTTCGGCGGCCTCGTACTCGACGACGCCGTCGGTCGCGAGCGGACGCTCGTACTGCGAGATCTGATAGCCCTTCGGCAGATCGGGATAGAAATAGTTCTTCCGGGCGAAGACGGAGGTGGGATGCACCGTGCATCCCAGGGCGTGCGCGGCGCGGACGGCCAGCTCGACCGCCCGCTCGTTCAGCACCGGCAGCGCGCCCGGCAACCCCAGGCACACCGGGCACACGTTGGTATTCGGCGGCGCGCCGAATGCGGTGCTGCACCCGCAGAAGATCTTGGTCTCGGTCAGGAGCTGCGCGTGAATCTCGAGACCGATGACGGGTTCGAACATCGATTGACGATCGCGAGTGCCCTCAGGCGCGCGGTCCCGCCGCCTTGACGTCCGTGGCGGCGTCCGCCTCGAAGGTCTTGAAATTGTCGGCGAACATGCGCGCCAGCTTCCGCGCCTGCTCGTCGTACGCGGCCTGGTCGGCCCAGGTGTTGCGCGGCTTCAGCACTTCAGGTGGAACGCCGGGGCATGTCTGCGGCACGTCCAGGTTGAAGGTGGCGTCGGTCTGGTACGGCACGTTGTCCAGCGCGCCCGACAGCGCCGCCCGGATCATGGCGCGGGTGTGCCCGATTTTCATCCGCGATCCCACGCCATACGGTCCGCCCGTCCATCCGGTGTTGACGAGCCAGACGCGCGCATCGTGGCGCGCGATCTTGTCGCCCAGGAACTTTGCGTACACCGTCGGGTGCAACACCATGAACGGCGCCCCGAAGCAGGTGCTGAATGTTGCTTTCGGCTCGGTGACGCCCTTCTCCGTTCCCGCCACCTTTGCCGTGTAGCCGGACAGAAAGTGATACATCGCCCCGGCCGGGGTCAGCCGCGCGATCGGCGGCAACACGCCGAACGCGTCGGCGGTGAGCATGACGATGTTGCGCGGGTGTCCTGCCTGACCGGAGCTCACCGCGTTGTCGATGAATTCAAGTGGGTACGCGCCCCGCGTGTTCTCGGTCAGCGAGTCGTCGTCCAGATCGAGACGCCGCGTGTTGGCGTCCATCTTGACGTTCTCGAGCACGGTGCCGAACCGCTTCGTGGTCTCGTAGATCTGTGGCTCGGCTTCGGCCGAGAGCCTGATCATCTTGGCGTAGCAGCCACCTTCGACGTTGAAGACGCCATCCTCGCTCCATCCATGCTCGTCGTCGCCGATCAGGTTCCGCTCCGGATCGCTCGACAGCGTCGTCTTGCCGGTACCTGAGAGTCCGAAGAACAGCGCGACGTCGCCCTGCGATCCGACGTTCGCCGAGCAGTGCATCGACAGCACGTTCCGCAGGGGCAGCACGTAGTTCATCACGGTGAAGATCGATTTCTTGATCTCGCCGGCGTAGCTGGTCCCGCCGATCAGCACGGTCTTGGCCTTGAAGTTCAGGATGATGAAGACTTCCGAATTGGTCCCGTGCGTGGCCGGCTCCGCGTGGAGCCCGGGCATGTCGATGACCGTGAACTCCGGCTCGTGTGCGGGCGCGCCGATCGCATCCGGCACGTCGATGAACATGTGCTTGGCGAACAGGCTGTGCCACGCCTGTTCGGTGATGATCCGGACCGGCATGCGGTAGCGCGGATCCGCGCCGGCATAGCAGTCCTGCACGAAGATCTCCCGCCCTTCGACGTAGTTCTGCATCCGGTGATGCAGCGCGTCGAAGTGCTTGGGATCGATGGGACGGTTGACCTTGCTCCACCACACGCGCTCGGCGCTCGACGGCTCCTGCACGATGAACTTGTCGTTCGGAGACCGCCCGGTGTGCTGACCGGTGCGGCAGACAAGGGGACCGTCAATGGAAATGGCCGCTTCGCGACGTCGGACAGCTTCCTCGTACAGCGCCGGGACGCTCAGATTCCAGTAGACCCGAGACACATTCGTGATGCCGTGACTTTCCAGACCCGTCCCCTGCTGCGCTTGCGCCATTCCTGCCCTCTCGCGTGGAAATGCACCCGTTGGCGTGCGTTGACCTAGTGTGGTTACCAGAGGCCTTGACCGAGTTTGAGTCAGGTTTTCGGCAAGGCCGTCCGCGCGTCTGCGCGGCGTTATCAAACGATATGACCTAGCGAGGCGGAGCCTCGATGGTCTGAGGCGCAGCCTCGCGTAGATCCAAACCGCAGGATCGTACAAAGACGGCGGGACTCAAGTCAAACCACGGACGCGTCGATCAGGAGGATACCACCGCCAGCGTGACATCGCGGCGGCGCGAAATGGTCGCCGCCAGGTCGAGCCGCTCGAGGCGCCGGTAGAGGGCGCGCCGGCTGAGACCGAGCATCTTGGCGGCCGCTTTCTTGTTGCCGCCGGCGCGGACGAGCGCCCGCTGGATGTGCTCGCGTTCGACGTTGACCAGCAGGTCGCCGTCGGTCTGCCCGTGGGGTGCCGATGAGGAATGTGAGGAGCGAACGGCGCTTCGCGCCGAGACCGAGACCCTCGGCGGCATGCTGAGCGCGAGCTCCCGTTCGGTCACGAACTCGGTGTCGGCCAGAATGCACGCACGCTCGACAACGTGACGAAGCTCTCGCACGTTGCCCTCCCAGTGCGCCTGGTTGAGTAGCCGTTCGGCGCCGGGTGTCAGCCCCATCAAGGGCTTCTGAAGCCGTTCCGACGCGTCCCGGACGAACGACGCGGTGAGGTACGGAATGTCCTCGCGCCGATCGCGCAGCGCCGGCAGACGGATCTCGACGTTGTTCAGACGGTAGTACAGGTCGCTTCGGAATCGTCCGGCGGCAACTTCGACCCGAAGGTCGCGGGTGCTTGCAGCAATCACATGGGTATTCACGCGTTTCGCTTCGATCGAGCCGACGCGAAAAACCTCGCCGATCTCGAGCACGCGTAACAGCTTGGCTTGCATGGCCAGCGGCAGCTCGCCGATCTCGTCGAGAAACAGCGTCCCGCCGTCGGCCATCTCCAGCAGTCCGGTCTTGTTCTCGGTGGCTCCGTTGAATGCCCCACGGACGTGCCCGAACATTTCGCTTTCGAAGAGCTCGCCCACCTCGGAACAGTTCACTGTGACGAACCGCTTGTCGCAACGCGGTCCGAGCTGGTGCAGCGCGCGGGCCACGAGCTCTTTGCCCGTGCCGGACTCGCCAGTGACGAGCGCGGTGCGCACGTGGGGGCCGAGGCGGCGAATCGTCGCGAAGAGGTCGAGCATCACCGGCGCGCGGCCGACCATACCGAGGAACTCCAGATGGCGCGCCAGGTCGGTTTCGAGCGAAAGCACGCTCCGGCGGCGCTCCGATTCGTCCCGGACGCTGTTGAGGAGCCGCTCGAGGCGGTTGAAGTCAATCGGTTTGCTCAGATAGTCGATGGCGCCAAGCTTGATGGCCTCGACAGCGGTCTCCACAGAGGCATAGCTGGTCATCAGCACGACCTGGCAGTGTGGATCGGTATCACGGATGGCGTAGAGCACGTCGAGGCCCTCCACGTCCGGCATCCGGAGGTCGACCATCACCAGGTCCGCGCGATGCGTCCGCAGTTGCGCGATAGCCTGGCGTCCGCCAGCGCAGGGGATTACCTCGAAGCCCGCACGCTGGGCGAACCGCCCAACCAGATCCACGGTGCCAGACTCGTCATCCACGAGAAGCACTACAGGCCGATACGCTGTCATACGGATGGTTATCTCCCTCGCAAAGGCTCACAATCCGCACACGAGAGCCGGATCCGCACTCAGTGTCGCAAGACACACGCCGCAAGCTCCGCCGTTGAGAGCTACACGCGATCTGTCTGTGTTTTCAGCTATTTAATGCGCCGATTGGATCTGGATGGGGGAAGAAAGGCGTGTGCGCGTTCCGCCGATGAAACGCACACACGTTTCAAGAATGAAACATCAGAGAGAGTGGCCTAGCCGTTGATGGCGTGTTTCTTCATCAGCCGCCACATCGTCGTGCGGCTCACCTGCAGCTCCTTCGCCGCTGCGGTGATCTCGCCGCGGTGACGGGTGAGCGTCGCGACGATCATGTCGCGCTCGGCGCGGTCACGAGCGGCGGCCACCGTGCCTTCGCTCGACGGCGCCGCCGGGACCGACGCCAGCAACTCCTCCGGCAGGTCGCCGACTTCGATCGATGCCGATCGCGCGGTGGCCACAGCGCGCTGGATGATGTGTTCGAGTTGCCGCACGTTACCGGGAAAGCTGTAACCCGTGAGCACCTCCAGGGCCGCCGGTGAGCAATCGGTCATCCCGCTGCCCCGCCCGTATCGCGCCAGAAAATGCTCGACCAGCAGCGCGACGTCGCCGGGCCGATCGCGCAACGGCGGCAGGTGCACGTGGTGCACGTTCAGCCGGTAGTAGAGATCCTCGCGGAAGTCCCCCGCGTCGACCGCGGCTCGCAGATCGACATTCGTCGCTGCCACGAAACGGACGTCGACGGTCCGGCTCTCGTTCTCCCCAATCCGCCTGACCTCTCCCGACTCCAGCGCGCGCAGCAGCTTTGCCTGCAGCGGTCTGGACATCGCACCGATCTCGTCGAGGAACAGGGTGCCGCCCGTGGCGTGCTCGATCAGTCCCTGACGCGCGCCGGCGGCACCGGTAAACGCCCCGCGTGCGTGTCCGAAGAGCTCCGTTTCGAGCAGCGATTCCGCGACCGCCGCGCAGTTCAGCGCGACGAACGTCCGCGACGAGCGGGCACTCTGTGCGTGAATCGCGCGCGCGGCGAGCTCCTTCCCCGTTCCGGTCTCGCCCGTGATCAGCACCGTCCCGGGCGCGGCCGCCGCGCGGCGGATCACGTCCTTGATCTTCAGCATCGCGGGGCTGTCGCCGATCAGCCCCTCGAGCGATCCGTCCGCGGGCAGCTGCCGCTGAAGAAGCTGCACCTGCCGCGCGAGTTGCCGACGCTCGACCCCCGAGCGCACGCGCATCAGGAGCTCGTCACGGAAGAACGGCTTCTGCACGAAGTCCACGGCGCCGAGCTTCATCGCTTCGACGGCGGTGTCGACGGTGCCGAAACCGGTCATCACGATGAATGCGGAATCGACCCGGACATCCCTGAGCTTGCGGAGCACTTCGATCCCCGATATGCCCGGCATGCGCATGTCCGACAGGATCACGTCGAATGCGCCATCGCGCGCCAGTTCGAACGCCGCTTCTCCTGTCTCCGCCGTGCGCACGGTGTAACCCGCCTGCGCCAGCGTCCGGCTCATGCTTTCGCGCACGCCCGGATCGTCGTCTACTACGAGAACTCGCGACACGTAACTCCTGTTCGACCGTCAAGGGTCAATTCAGCACGCCCGACCTGACCGCCTCCGCCAAGGCTACGGCGAGTCCGCCGTAGCGCTTCGCGCGAAGGCGGAAGGTCGGGCCTACAAGTTGATCGTTCTGGGACCGAAATACGAATATGCAAGTTCTTCGGACCCTCAGTATCGTCTCACTTCTCCTCGGCACGCTCGCGTGCGCGGCCGGGCATGACGTTTCGCTGCCTGGCGGCCGTCCCTCGCTCTCCCGCGATCTGAGGGTGAGGACGACTGACAAGGGCTGGACCGTGATTCGCATGGTGCCGGTGGAGGACTACGTTCAGGCCACCACCCTCAGCGAGTTCGCGCCGGCCGCTGCCGAGACATCACTGGTCGAACGTATGCTCGAGGTCCAGTCGATTATCAGCCGGACGTTCGCGTTGACGAACCGCGGACGTCACGGCGCCGATGGCTTCGACCTCTGCTCGAGCACGCACTGTCAGATCTACGAGCCCGGACGGCTGAAGACCTCCCGCTGGCGCGGCGCGGCGGAAACCGCGCTGTCGAAGACGCGAGGCGCCGTGCTCTTCTACGAGTCCCAGCCCGCAGAGGTCGTGTTCCATTCCGACTGCGGCGGCCACACCGCAGCCGCCGAGGACGTCTGGGGAGGCAGCGGCCGCCGCTACCTGCTGGCGCGTCCGGATGGCGAGGCCGGTCACCTCAAATGGGACTACTCCACGACCATCGCGCAAGCACGCACCGCCCTGAACAAAGATGCGCGCACCAGCGTCGGCCAGCGGCTCGACGCCATCGAGATCGAGAAACGCGACAAGTCGGGACGGGCGCTCAACGTCCGCATCCGCGGCACGCGCGACGTCTCGGTCAGTGGCGAGGATCTGCGGCGCGTGCTCACCCAGGCGTTCGGCGAGCGGACGATTCGCAGCACGCTGTTCGACGTCCGGCGCAGCGGCGACAAGCTCCTCTTCACTGGACGGGGCTTCGGTCACGGCGTCGGCCTCTGCCAGGCCGGCGCGCTCGCCCGCCTGCGCAAGGGCGAGAGCCCGGAGGCGGTTCTCAAGTACTACTTTCCTGGTGCCCGCCTGAGCCGCCTCTAGCTAATCGGAGATCGGAAATCGGAAATCGGAGATCGGAGATCGGAAATCGCTATGGCCGATTTTCCGATTGCCGATCCGATTGCCGATTTCCGATTTCCGATTTCCGATTACGAATTCCGATTTCCGATCAGCTAGTCATCGCATAGACAACGACGTTGACCGCGAAGCGCGTATTGTCCTCGCGCTGGAATCGTTTGTTGCGCCAGTCGTAGTCCCACTCGCACCCGTAATCCTTGTTGCTGTAGAGCACGCCGATCCGCCCTTTGTGGACGACCGCGCGCAGGTAGTCGTGCACGATCTCGTCCCCCCAGCCGTTCAACTCGTGCGACGTGGTCGGCGGCCCGTCGTCGAAGGTGAAGAAGCTGCGGTAGATCTGGTGGCGCGCGGGGATCTTCGGCATCGAACCAGCCGCGGCGAAGATCGTCTTCATCTCCTGCTCGAAGCTGCGCGCGAAGAGTCCGTTCACGTCGTGGTTGCAGTCGTCCGCAAAGAGCAATCCCCCACTCTCGACGAATGCGCGCAGACTGTCGCGCTCGCCGGCGCTGAAGCGCACGAGCTTGTGCCCTGTCATGAACAGGAACGGGAACGACATCAGCTCGTCTGACGACGCCGTGATCACGATTTCTTCCGGGTAGACCGGGATCGTCGTGTACTCCAGAACCGAATTGAGCACGTTTGCCGCAACCTTCGGGTTATAGTCCCAGTCTCCTGACTCGTAGCGCAGGCGGGCGAAGACGAATTCGGACGCGCGGGGCTGCATGGGTCAGATGACGACTCGCGAAAAAGCCCTGAAAACCTGCTCGTAAGACATTCTGTCGAAACAGTTTACTGCGTCAAAACAAGACGGCCTTCGGAAATCGGGATCTGCCCTCGCGATGGCGGCGCCGGTATAATAGGTTCGGCTGGTAAACGATTGAGGCGGTGGGGCGTAATCTGATGACAGGAGCTCAGGCCGCGGCGAGTCCCGCAAGGGAAGCCGACAGCGCTACGGCTTCGGCAGTCAAAGCCTTCCAGGCTGACGGCCGGCACGCGGAAGCGCGTGAGCGGTATGCCGAGCTCGTCGCGCGTCATCAGCGGCGGGCGGGCCGGATCGCGTTCCACTACATGCGCGACTCGGCCGAGGCGGACGAAGCGGTGCAGGACGCCTTCGTCAGGGCGTACTCGCATCTCTCGACGTTCCGCGAAGAGCTCCCGTTCGAAGTCTGGTTCACGCGCATCCTGATCAACGGATGCCTCGATCGGATCAAGGCTCGGACGCGACGCGAACGCTGGCTGGTGGCGATGCCGGAGTCGCCGCATGCCAACACGGATTTCGCCGAGCGGGTGGCTGGAAGCGGGCCCTCGCCCGAGGATCAGTTGTTATCGCGCGAGCGCCGCCAGCGGCTCGCCGCCGCGCTGGCGAAGTTGCCGGAACGGCAACGATCGGTGTTCATGTTGAGTCACTACGAAGGCTGCACGTCGCGCGAGGTCAGCGCCCTCACGGGGCTCAACGAATCGACGGTACGTGTGCATCTGTTCCGGGCCATTCGCAGGCTGCGAACGCTGCTCGCACCCGAAGCGGCCCGGGAGTCCTCCGGATCTGCTGCGGGAGAAAAGCGCCGTGTCAATCCTTGACCGCATGACTTCTCACTGGGCCTCAACCCGGCACCTGACCGACGACGTGCTGGCCGAGATCTGGACGTCGGCAGTCGCGGACGGACGCACGGCCTCGCACCCGCACCTCAGCGCCTGTTCGGAGTGCCGCTACCGCTACGCCGACTTCACGCGGTTCCTGGACGAGATCAAAGACGACGCGTACGCCGAGGCGGATCAGGTGATGTCGGCGGAACGGCTCGCCGCGCAGCAGACGCAAATCCTCCGCCGGCTCGAGGCGCTCGAGCGGCCCGCCCGCGTCATCGCGTTCCCGAAGGCCACCCGGCCGGCCATTTCGCCGAGCCGCGCCGGCCAGCGCTGGGTTGCGACGGCGGCGGCGGCCGGACTCCTGATTGGTGTGGCGGCTGGTCAGTTCGTCGACTTCCGCCGCGCGTTCGCGCCGGCCCACCGCTCGGCTGGCTCCTTCGTCGCGGACAGCGCACCGGTGCGGCCCGGCAACGTGACGCCCGTGAGCATCATCGGTCCGATC
The DNA here is from genome assembly GCA_963784195.1 of uncultured Acidobacteriota bacterium. Lineage (GTDB taxonomy): Bacteria > Acidobacteriota > Vicinamibacteria > Vicinamibacterales > 2-12-FULL-66-21 > CAVQAH01. The sequence continues at coordinate 177,047 of CAWARA010000025.1, forward strand.
GACGAGGCGTTCATCTACGGCGACACGGAATTGTCCGCCCGCAGCGTGCGCGACAGCTCCCTGCGCGCCCTTGACGACTTCACGCCGCGCGCGCGAGATTTCGACCGGTAAACTGATTTCGTGTCATCTCCACAGCCCCTGATTTTCCGCAAGGGCCTCGACATGAAGGAGGCCGTCGCGGGAGAGCTCGCCGCCGCCTATCACAGCTCGCTCGTCGACGAGGTCCGCGGCAACGACTTTCGGAGGGACAGCGGCCGCCTGACGGTGCACCTCGCCCGCGAGTTCGGTTTCTGTTACGGCGTCGATCGCGCGGTCGACTATGCCTACCAGGCGCGCCGGCGATTCCCGCATCAGAACGTCTTTCTGACCGGCGAGATCATTCACAACCCGCATGTGAACGATCGCTTGCGCGCGTCGGGAATCCGATTCCTGAGCGATCCCGGCGAGAGCTGGGAGCATCTCGGCAAAGACGACGTGGTGATCCTGCCGGCGTTCGGCGTCACGGTCGGCGACATGGCGCACCTCGCCGACCAGGGCTGCACGCTCGTGGATACGACGTGCGGATCGGTGCTGAACGTCTGGAAGAACGTCGTGCGCTACGCGCAGGACGGGTTCACCGCCATCATCCACGGCAAGGTCAAGCACGAGGAAACGCGGGCCACGGCGTCCCAGGCGCTCAAGTACCCCAACGGGCGCTACGTGGTCGTGCTCGACCGGCAGGAGGCGCAGATCGTCTGCGACTACATCCGCGACGGTGGCGATCGGGAGGCCTTTCTGACGAAGTTCACCGACGCCGTGTCGCCGGGCTTCGACCCGGATCTCGACCTCCAGTGCGTCGGTTGCGCCAACCAGACGACGATGCTGATGTCCGAGTCGCTGGAGATCGGCGAGATGATCGGCGCGGCGATGAAGGACCGCTACGGTGAAGCGGACCTGGGTACCCATTTTCGCGCCTTCGACACGATCTGCAGCGCCACGCAGGAGCGCCAGGACGCGATTACGGCGCTGCTCGGCGAGCACACGCTCGACGTGATGGTCGTCGTGGGCGGCTACAACAGCAGCAATACCTGCAATCTCGCCCGCATCTGCGCGGAACGGGTGCGGACGTTCCACATCGCCGATCCCGAGTGCCTGGTGTCGGCCGACGAGGTGCACCACCGGCCTGTCGGCATGCCGTCAACGACCGCCAACCGCGAGGCCGTGACCCGGGGATGGCTGCCCTCAGGCGGCCGTGTCGTGGTCGGTTTGACAGCCGGAGCTTCCACGCCTAATAACATCGTGGGTCAGGTGATCGAGAAGCTGGAGCTGTTCGCCAATCCGGGGTCCGATTCAGGCTCGGACGCGTAGTCCCGACAGTCTGGAACGTCCGGACGTGTTCCGCTCTTGCTAGCAAAGCGATTGCCAGCCACAATTATCTGACAACACACGGTTTACACCGAGACCGTGCGTCTGAGCGCGCTCCCGACTGGCTCATCCGCAGTAAACAACTGCTGGAGTGGGGTCGTAATAGGCCATGTACTTACGCCTGGAGAGTTGAACGACAATGCGAAGGCAACTGACGTGGATTCTCGTATCGGCGGCTATGGTCATTCCGTCGGCCCTGGATGCCTACCAGGCTCAGCCGAGAAACCGGCGCAGCAGCGCGACTCTCGCCAGCAGGACGACCCGCAGCGCCGAAAGTGGTGGCTGAATCCGGACGACCGCAAGGAGCTGGGCCTCAGCGACGAACAGTCGAGTCAGATCGACAAGATTTTCGAGTCCACGATGCCGTCGCAGCGCGCGAAATGGCGCGAGTTCGAGCGTCTGGAAGACGACCTGATGAAGATGTTCAAGGAGAGCACCATGGACATGGTGACCTTCACGCAGAAGGTGACGCAGGTCGAGAAGATGCGCGCCGAGCTGGCGACGACGCGAACCACGATGCTCTACCGCATGCGTCAGGTTCTGACGATGCAACAGCGTCCGAAGCTCGAAGCCCTGCTGAAAGCGCGTTCCGAGGCGCGGCGCAAACAGTCCGACAAGTCGGACCATCACTGAGCCGTGTGCTCGTGCCATACTTTCTGGTTCCCTGATCATCGACCGTCCACTCTTGGGAGGCACTTCGTGAGTAAGACCGCATCAACCCGTATTGCGGCCGTTCTTTCCATCGCACTGGCAGCGCCCGCCGCTGCGCAGCAACAGCCAACGCCGCCACCGTCGCCGGAGCACGTGAAAGCCCTGATCCAGCAGGCGATGACGCAAACGCAGACCACGCCGGAAGGCGTCCAGGTCCAGCCGGCGATTCAGGGCGCGGCGGTGAACCTGACGGCAGACGAAGCGGTGGCGCGCGCGCTGGACCGGAACCTTACGCTCGCGTCACAGCGGTTGACCCCGCGCACGTTCGACTACTCCATCGCCGCCACGCGCGCGGCGTACCGGCCGCTGTTGACGTCGACGGTCAGCAACAACTCGCAGACGCAACTGCCCTCCACGAGCGTGGAAGGCGGCCTGGTCGTCAACACGGACACGCAGGTGTGGAACTCCGGTGTCCAGCAGAACGTGCCATGGGGCGGCGGCAACTACTCGGTCAGCGTTCAACAACTCCCGCGACTTCTCGACGCGAAACACAGGGCTTGTTCAATCCGACGTTCGGCTCGACGTTCCGTGTGCAGTACAACCAGCCGATCCTCCAGAACTTCAAGATCGACAACACGCGCACGCAGCTGCAGACGCAGACCATCCAGCAGCAGATCGCGGATCTCGATCTGCGGGCGACGGTGGCGAGCACCGTCGCGGAGGTGCGCAACGCGTACTGGGAGCTGGTCTTTGCGTACCAGGCCGTCGAGGCGGCGCAGCGCTCGCTGGAACTGGCGGCGAAGCTGGTCGCCGATAACAAGATGCGCGTGGAAATCGGCACGATGGCGCCGATCGACGTCGTGCAGGCCCAGGCGGAGGAAGCGACGCGGCGGCAACAGCTCGTCAACACCCAGGCCATTCTGCGCAACAGCGAACTGGCGCTGAAGCGGCTGATTGTCGGCGGCACCGACGACGAGCTGTGGACGGCAACCATCAATCCCGTGGATCGCCCGTCGCCACAGCCTGAGCCGATCAACCTGGAAGGTGCGGTCAGCAACGCGCTGCAGAACCGCACGGACCTGGCCACGAGCCGGAAGAACATCGAAACCACGAACGTCACGCTGCGCAGCCTCAAGAATCAGTCGCTGCCGGGGCTGAACCTCGTGGGCATCTACCAGCTCGTCGGACGCGGCGGGACGAGCATCCCTCGCGAGCCGCTGGATCCGATCATTCCCGGCGGGTACTGGGATGCCCTGGGGAACATCGGCGCCTTCGACGCGCCGACGTGGACGGTGCGCGTCGACTTCACGTATCCCATCGGCCAGAGCGCGGCGGAGGCCAACGTCGCGCGGCAGCAGATCATCCTGCAGCAGAACCAGACGGAGGTGAAAACGACGGAGCTGCAGATCGCCACCGAGGTCACCGGCGCGGCGCTCGCCGTCACCAACGCGCTCGAGTCGCTGCAGGCCGCCCAGGCGTCGCGCGAGCTGTCGGAGCGGCGGCTCGAGGCGGCGCAGAGCAAGTTCGATGTCGGCATGGCGACCAACTTCGAGGTCGTCCAGGCGCAGCGCGATCTGAACGACGCGCAAAACAGCGAACTGCGCCAGCTCCTCAACTATCGCCGCGCGCTCGTCGACTTCGAGCGCGTGCAGGTCAGCCCGCGGTAATGCATCGAGACGGACTGGTGAGCAATGCGTAAAGGGGTTCTCGTTGTCATCGTCGCCGTGCTCGCCCTCGGGGGCATGGTCGTCTACAACCGTTCTGCGGGGCCCGCGGGTGCGTCGAACGGCACGGGCGGCGGCGGCCGGTCTGGCGGGCCTGGCGGCGGCCGCGGCAACATCGGCCACCGATGCCGGTGGAATTCGCGACAGTCAAGCGCGCTCCGGTGTCGGAGCAGATCGTGGTCGTCGGCAATCTGATCGGCGAGGCGACCGTCGAGGTCGTGCCGCGCGTGAACGGGCGGCTGCAGACGGTCAATGTCAAGCTCGGCGACCCGTCAGAAGGGCCAGATCATCGCGCGCGTCGAAGACCGCGAGATTCAGGAACAGGTGCGCGGCGCCGAGGCGTCATATCAAGTGTCACAGGCTTCGATTCGCCAGCGCGAGGCCGACCTCAAGCTTGCCAAGACGAACCTCGATCGCTCACGCAGCCTGTTCGAGCGCCAGCTCCTGCCGCAGCAGACCTTCGACGACACCGAGGCACGGTACCAGGCGGCGCTCGCCCAGGTCGATCTCGCGAAAGCCCAGTTCGAACAGGCCAAGGCCAGGCTCGACGAGCTCAAGATTACGCTGTCGAACACAATCATCGTCTCGCCGGTAGACGGGTTCGTCGGCAAGCGACTCCTCGATCCGGGCGCCTTTGCCAGCACCAACGCGCCGGTCGTGTCGGTGGTCGACATCAGCCGCGTGCGCATGGTCGCCAACCTCGTCGAGCGCGACGTTCGGCGCGTGCCGACCGGCACCGGCGCCAATGTCGAGGTCGACGCGTTCCCCGGCGAGAAATTCAGGGGCCGCGTGAGCAGGATCGCGCCGGTCTTCGATCCCGCGACGCGCACCGCTGAAATCGAAATCGAGGTGCCGAACGCCGGCTTTCGGCTGAAGCCGGGCATGTATGCACGCGTGCAGCTGACGGTCGACCAGCGGGCGGACGCGCTCACGGTCCCGCGGAGCGCGCTGGTGGCCGTCGACGGCAAGAACGGCGTCTTCGTCGCCGTGAAGCCCGAGGGAGCCCAGCCAGCCGCGCGCGGGAACGAGTCGAGCGGCATGACGGCGCGCTTCCTTCCCGTCGAGACCGGCATCCGCGACGGCGAGGCCATCGAAATCACCTCCGGCCTGCGCGATGGCGCGGAGGTCATCACGACCGGCGCCGGCGGCCTGAAAGATGGCGACCGGATCGTGCCGGCAAACACCCAGCAGCAGCAACGAGGCGGCGGCCGCGGAGGCGAGAACTCCGGGCAGCAGCCGCCACGGCAGGAGAGCACGCGATGAGCATCCCCCGCACGGCAATCGAACGCCCCGTCACGATGTTCATGATCTGCGGGGTGATCATGCTGCTCGGGCTGATGTCGCTCGCCCGGCTGCCGGTCGATCTGATGCCCGACGTTTCCTACCCGAGCCTGACGGTTCGCGTGGGCTATCCGGGTGTCGGACCGCTCGAGATGGAAGAGCTCGTCACGCGCCCGATCGAGCAGGCCGTGAGCGCCACGAGCGGCGTGGAGCGTCTCGAATCGACCTCGGCGGAAGGGTCGAGCCGCGTGACGCTGAACTTCGCCTGGGGCACCGACCTGAACGAAGCGGCCGATGACGTGCGCAACCGCCTGGATCGCGTCCGCGGACGGCTGCCGGAAGAAGCCGAGGCCCCGGTCATGTTCAAGTTCGACGCGAACGCCCAGCCGATCATGGGCATCGGCGTCGAGGGGAACTTCGACCGCGTGACGCTGCGCGAGATCGCGGAGAACGATCTGTCGCCGCGCCTCGAGCGCGTGCCCGGCGTGGCATCGGTCAGCGTCGAAGGCGGCCTCCGCCGCCAGATTCACGTCGAGCTCTCGAAGGAGAAGATTACCGCGCTCGAGCTCCCCGTGAACCGGATCATCCAGCTGCTCCGCTCGGAGAACCAGAACGTTCCGCTCGGCGAGATCGACGAAGGCGACCGCACGTATCTCCTGCGCAGCCAGGGGCAGTTCGAAAACCTCGATCAGATTCGCGACCTCGTGGTCATGACGCGCACCGGTGTTCCGGTGTACCTGAAAGACATCGCCAAGGTCAGCGACGCTACCGAGGATTTCCGCTCGTTCACACGGATCAACGGCAACCCGGGGGTCCGCCTGCGCGTCACGAAGCAGTCGGGCCAGAACACCGTCGCCATTGCCGATGCGGTGCGTGTCGAGGTCGCCCGGATCAACAACGAGATCCCCGGCCTGCGACTGCAGGTGCTCGACGACAGCTCGGTCTTCATCAAGCGTTCGATCGCGTCGGTGCAGGAAGCGGCGGTGCTCGGCGCGGGGCTGGTCATCCTGATCATCTTCGTGTTCCTCCGCAACATCCGCTCGACGCTGATCATCTGCACGTCGATTCCGATCTCGATCATCGGCACATTCGCGCTGCTCTACTTCGGCGGCTTCACGCTCAATACGCTCACGTTCGGCGGTCTGGCGCTCGGCGTCGGGATGATCGTCGATGCCGCCATCGTCGTGCTGGAGAACACGTTCCGGCACATGGAGATGGGCAAGTCGCGAATGCAGGCGTCGATCGAGGGCAGCGAGGAGGTCTGGTCGGCCATTCTCGCCTCCACGTTGACCCACATCGCCGTGTTCGTGCCCCTGCTCTTCCTGACCGGCGTGTCCAGCATCCTCTTCAAGCAGCTGGCGTACGTCGTCATGTTCTCGTTGTCGATGTCGCTGTTCGTGGCGGTGACGATCGTGCCTGTCCTCTGCTCGCGGCTGTTGAGGCTCCCGGTGCCCGTCGAACAGCGCAAGGGCCTCAGCGGCCGCCTGTTCACCATCAGCGAGCGCTGGCTGGACCGGCTGGACGATTTCTACACGCGGGTCCTGCACTCTTCGCTTGCGCATCGGCCGACGGTCCTCGGCGTGGGCACGGGTCTCGTCGTCCTGGCGGTGTTGATCCTTCCGACGATTGGCGTCGAGCTGATGCCGCAAGCTGACGAAGGCGAGGTCAGTGTCACGGCGGAACTTCCGGTCGGCACGCGGATCGAACGCGGGCACGATGTCGCGCTGCGGCTGGAGTCGCTGCTCAACGAATACGTGCCTGAAAAGGAAGTGCTGATCACCAGCGGCGGTGGCGGCGGCTTCATGGGCGGCGGCGGCAACCGTGTCAATGCGACGCTCCGGCTGGTCAACAAACACGAGCGGCAGCGAACCAGCGAAGAAATCGCGCGCGATCTCAATCGTCAGCTCGGCGGCGTCATCCCCGGCGTCATCATCAGCACCCGGGCGTCAGGCGGCAACCAGCAGATGAACCGCATGATGGGCGGCGGAGACAGCCGCCTCTCGCTCGAAATTCGCGGGGACGACCTGCAGACGGCGCGCGACATCTCGACGGCGGCGAAGAACCTGATGGACAAGGTCCCGGCCGTGCGCAACGCGCGGATCAGCCGCGAAGAGGGACGTCCCGAGCTGGCGATCGACGTCGACCGCCCGAAGGCCGCACTGCTCGGCCTGTCGGTGACCAACGTCGCCGACAGCATCCGCACGAACGTTGCCGGCACACAGGCCGCGTTCTTCCGTCAGCACGGCAACGAATATCCGATCATCGTGCGGTTGCGCGAAGAGGATCGTGAGCGTGTCGAAGACATCAACGACGTGCTGATCAATGCTCCGAGCGGACAGGTGATGCAGGCCAAGAACCTGCTCACGGCTTGCGCAACCAGTCAGGTCCGACCGAGATCCAGCGCAAGAACCAGGAGCGCATCCTGCGCGTGTCTGCCGAGCCGGAAGTCGCGCTGAGCGAGGCGGTCAAGGCGGTCGACGAGCTCATGGAGCCCGTGCGGAACATCTCGGACAAGTTCTCGGTCGGCTTCGGCGCGGAGGTCGAGCAGCAGGAAGAGGCGTTCCGTCAGCTCCAGGTGATGCTGATGCTTGCCGTCGTGCTCGTCTACGCGGTCATGGCGTCGCAGTACGAGTCGCTGCGCGACCCGTTCATCATCATGTTCTCGGTGCCGCTCGCCGCCATCGGCGTGGTGGCCGCGCTCAAGCTCACGAACACGACATTCAGCATGCAGGCCTACATCGGCGTAATCATGCTGGCGGGCATCGTCGTAAGTAATGCGATTCTGCTCGTGGACTACACGAACGTCCTTCGACGCCGCGACGGCATGCCGCTTCGCGATGCCGTGGAGCGGGCCGGCAGGACCCGTCTGCGGCCGATCGTGATGACGACCCTGACCACGATCCTGGGACTGGTGCCGATGGCGTTGGCCCTCGGTGAAGGCTCCGAGCTGCAAGCACCGCTCGCGCGTGTGGTCATCGGCGGCCTGACGGCCTCGACGCTCATCACGCTGGTGTTCGTGCCGACGGTCTACACGCTTTTCGAGGAAGGGTTCAAAGGCTTGCGCTCGGGCGAGCCGAAGCATTCATAGCGGCATGACAATGAAAAAACTGATTCTTCTTTTGCTGGTGATTGTCGGTGTCGGCGCGGGTGCCGGCGCCTACTACATGCGCCGCAGCGGCCCCGAGCCGAGCGCGATGACCATGCCGGTGACGCGCGGCGATGTCGTGGACGTCGTCCAGGCGACGGGCGCCCTCGAGGCGGTCACCACGGTCGACGTCGGCACGCAGGTGTCGGGGCTCGTCCAGGACATGTATGCCGACTTCAACCAGATCGTGAAGAAGGGACAGGTCATCGCGCGCCTGGATCCGTCGCTGATTCAGACGCAGATCGAGCAGCGCCGTGCAAGCGTCGTCCGCGCCGAGGCTGACGTCGAGCGGCTCAAGGTGGGCATCACCGACGCGGAGCGCAAGTTCGCGCAGGCCAAAGCCATGTGGGACAAGCAGCTGATCCCGCGCGATCAGCTCGAGACGGCGGAGATCAATGTCAAGACGCTCGAAGCGCAGATCAAGTCTTCCGAGGCGGGACTGACACAGGCGAAAGCCGACCTCAACGCGCAACAGGTCAACCTCAATCACACCGTGATTCTGTCGCCGATCGACGGCATCGTGATTTCACGCAGCGTCGATCCCGGCCAGACCGTGGCGGCGAGCATGAACGCGCCGGTCCTCTACCAGATTGCCGCGGACCTGACGAAGATGCAGGTGCTCGCAAACATCGACGAGGCGGACGTCGGCCGCATGCGGCCTGGCCAGCACGTCACGTTCCGTGTCGACGCCTACCCCACCGACCGTTTCATCGGAACCGTCGAACAGGTGCGGCTGCAGCCGACGGTCGTCCAGAACGTCGTCGTGTACTCGACGGTGATCGCGGTGCCGAATTTGGAGCTGAAGCTCAAGCCCGGCATGACGGCGCAGGTCGAGATCGAGATTGCACGGCGCAGCAACGTGCTTCGCGTTCCGGCGGCAGCGCTGCGTTTCCGGCCGACCGAGGAAATGTTCATCGCGCTCAACCAGCCGATGCCTCAGGAACTGCAGCGCGGCGGCGGTGGCCGTGGCATGGCACCAGGGGGACGCGGCCGCGGTGACTCAGCGAACGCCGCTCCGCAAGGCGGCGCGCCAGGACAGGGTCAGGGCGCCGGGGCATCCGCTCAACCGCCCTCCGCACCGGCTGCGCAGGCGGCGGCCGGGACCGACGGCAATCGAGGGCGGAGCGCTGAAGCCCGCGGCGGCGGCGACCGCGCTGAAGGCAATCAGAATGGCGGCTCGCGCCGCGGCGGATTCGATCCGAACATGAGCCCGGAGGAGCGTCAGCGCCGGATGCAGGAACGCATGGCGAACATGACTCCCGAGGAGCGCGAGCGCTGGCAGGCGCGCATGCGCGAAGGCGGCGCCAATCGCGAGGGTGGCGGCGGACGCGGCGGTCAGACCAACGCGCAGCAGCAAGGCGCCGGGCGTCGCGACATGAGCCGGGGAATTGCCGGCGGCGTCACCGGCGGCTCCGCCGTCACGAGCGGGGCGTCAACCATCGACTCACTGTTCGCGCCGCTGCCAACCGTCGAAACGAGCGGCCGCGTGTGGCTGTTCACCAACAAGCAGCTGAAGCCGATCCGGGTACGCACCGGCGTCTCCGACGGCACGTTCTCTGAACTGCTCGACGGCGAGCTGCAGGAAGGCCAGGAAGTCGTCGTCAACCTGACGACCGGCCTCGAACAGCAGCAGCGCCCCGGACAGCAAGGCAGCCAGAACCCCCTGATGGGTCCCCAGCGCGGCGGCAACAACAACCAGCGCGGCGGACCCGGCGGCGGTGGGCCTGGCGGCGGCGGGCGGGGGCGGTAGGTATCAAAGTGCGCATGTGCGCAGTGCGCAGTGCGCAGGTGCGCAAGTGCGCGTTACGCGGCGACAAGTCGTGCCACGTTGCTGATGTGGCGCCGAACCGCTGTATAGGCGACTCGCACCTGCGCACTTACGCTCTTAAGCACTTGCGCACATGCGCACTCGCGCACGTGCGCACTTGGACAGCTGTAACGATATGCCAGTAATTTCCGTTCGTGACCTCGTCAAGACCTACCACGTCGGTGAGGTCGTCGTCCGTGCGCTTCGCGGGGCGAACATGGATGTCGAGGCGGGCGAGTTCGTCGCGGTCACCGGACCCTCAGGCTCCGGGAAGTCCACGTTGATGCACATCCTCGGCTGTCTCGATCGGCCGACGAGCGGACAGTACTTCCTCGACGGGAAGGATGTCTCGCGGATGTCCAAGGACGACCTCGCGGCGGTTCGCAACAAGAAGATCGGGTTCGTGTTCCAGGGCTTCAATCTGCTCTCGCGGACGACGGCGCTCGACAACGTGGAGCTTCCGTTGCTCTACAACGGCGGCAGCAAGATGAAGACGGCCGAGCGGCACAAGCGTGCCATGGCTGCCCTCACCGCTGTCGGCCTTGGCGATCGGTATCACCATTACCCGAACCAGTTGTCAGGCGGTCAGCAGCAGCGTGTCGCGATCGCACGGTCCCTGATCAACGAGCCATCGATCATCCTGGCTGACGAGCCGACCGGCAACCTCGATACGCGCACGAGCATCGAGGTCATGGGGATCTTTCAGCGGCTCAACAAAGAGCGGAACATCACGATCATCCTGATCACGCACGAGATGGATATCGCGGAGTATGGCACCCGCCTGGTTCGTTTCCGTGACGGCCGAATCCAGGTCGATCAGACGATCGCCAGGCGGCGCAACGCCGAGCAGGAGCTTGCCGCCCTGCCGCCGCCCGAAGATCTCGATGAGGCCCCCGTCCCGGCCGATCCCGCGCCAGCAGAACACGGCGGCACCGCCTGAGAGCCGGAGGGCCGGCCGGAGAATCCAGATGTCCATAATCATGACCCTTCGGATCGCGCTGAAGGCGCTGAACCGCAACAAGATGCGCACGATTCTGACGATGCTCGGCATGATCATCGGCGTCGGCGCCGTCATCACCATGGTGGCGCTCGGCCGCGGAGCGCAGTCGACGATTGAAGAACAGGTGAAGTCGGCCGGCACCAACATGATCAACATCAACGCCGGCAACTTCTCTCAGGGCGGTGTGCGTCAGGGCCAGGGCATGTCCAACACGCTCATGCCGGAGGATGCCGAGGCGGTGCGCTCGATTCCGGGGGTGCAGTACGTCGCCGCCGGCGCAAACAGCCGCGGCCAGATCATCGCCGGCAACCAGAACTGGAACACGCGCGTCGAGGGTACGGACGTCGACTTCCCCAGCATCCGCAACTGGCAGCCCAAGTACGGTTCGTTTTTCTCGACACAGGACGTCCGTGCCGCCACGAAGGTCGCGGTCCTGGGATCGGTGGTCTCCGATACGCTCTTCGGTCCTGATGTCGACCCGACGGGCCAGATGATCCGCATCCGTAATCAGCCGTTCAAGGTCCTCGGCGTGATGTCGTCGAAGGGACAGTCGGCAATGGGCCAGGACCAGGACGACGTCGTGTTCACGCCGTACACGACGGTGCAGAAGAAACTGCAGGGACAGCAGCACATCAACAACATCACGGTGTCAGCAGCGACGGCCGACACCGCTCCGGTCGCCGAGGCGATCCGCGAGACGCTCCGCATCCGTCACAAGCTCGTGGCGGGCGATCCCGACGACTTCATGGTCCGTACGCTCGAGGACATGGCGGCGGTCAGAACCGAAACCACGCGGACGATGACCACGCTGCTCGCGGCAATCGCCGGCGTGTCGTTAATCGTCGGCGGCATCGGGATCATGAACATCATGCTGGTGTCGGTCACCGAGCGGACACGCGAGATCGGGCTGCGCATGGCGATCGGCGCACGCGGCCGCGACGTGCTGCTGCAGTTCCTGGTCGAAGCGATCGTCATCAGCCTCTTCGGCGGCCTTCTCGGCATCGGCCTCGGATTCGCGCTCTCGGAAACGCTCGAGCGAACGCTGGAGTGGCCGACATCCATCCCGACGAACGCGATCGGGATGGCCTTCGGATTCGCGGCGGCTACGGGCGTCTTCTTCGGCTTCTACCCGGCCCGCAAGGCGGCTCGGCTGGACCCCATCGAGGCGCTTCGGTTCGAGTAAGTTGTCAGGTTAGGGGGGCAAGTGCGCGAGTGCGCAAGTGCGCAAGTGCGCAGGTGCCTAAAAGTGCGCAAGTGCGACGCGCCGGCCAACGTTCCAACGCAGTATGTGCGCACCTGCACTTGCGCACTTGCGCACTCGCGCACCAGCGCACGTTCGCACTTGGTTTATGCTGGACGGGAGTGTTGATACGGGCAACGGTGTGCAGATACTCTTCGCTGTTATGGTCGTGACGGGAAATAGACGGGGTTGGGCAGTCTCATTATTCAAAGGAGCACACGCATGAAGCGGGCAAGAGTTGCAGTAATCGCGGCCGCGGTCCTCGCGGTGGCGACCGTGGCGTTCGCGCAGAAGCCGGACTTCTCCGGCACGTGGACGCTCGATCCCGAGGCCAGTGGCGCTCCGCCAGCCGGCACCGGTGGCGGCGGCGGTGGTGGCGGCCAGCGAGGCGGCGGCGGTCCGATGACCGTCAAGCAGACGGCTGACACGCTCACCATCGAGCGTCAGGGGCAGGATGGCCCAGTGACGACCGCCTACAAGCTCGACGGCAGCGAGTCCGAAATCACCATGGGTCAGATGACCGCCAAAGCATCCGCGAAGTGGGATGGCAACAAGCTCGTCATCACGACCAAGTCGGAGCGCGGTGAGCAGATCGCAGACCTGGTCGCTGGCTGGTGGCGTCCTCACCATCGAGGGCACTGGCGGTCGTGGACCAACGAAGCGCGTTTACAAGAAGAGCACGTAGTCAGAAGCTAGAAGTCAGGAGCTAGGAGCTAGGAGGGGCGGCCACCCGCAGGTGGCCGCCCCTTTAACGTTCGTGAGCTGAGCGTTCTTAGTCTAGCTCCTAGCTCCTAGCGTCCTTCCCCTCACCGGCTTTCGTCCCGCAGCAAACGTCTCAATAACTCCCCCACCTTCAGCCCCGTCACCGGATCGCGGAGATCCGGCGCCACCTCGGCCATCGGACCAAGCACGAAGAAGCGTTCCCGGAAGCGTGGGTGCGGGAGCTGCAGCCCGGGCTCATCGATCACCTCATCACCGACCATCAACAGATCGAGATCGAGGGTTCGCGGTGCGCCCGCGTACAGGCGTTCACGCCCGCGCTCGCGTTCGATTTCCAGCAGCAGGTCGAGCAGCTCGCGGGCGTCGAGCGTCGTGTCGCCGACGAGGACTGCGTTCAGGTAGTTCGGCTGATCGGCCGCATCGGGCACGCCCTCGGGCTCGGTTTCGACCAGGTCGGACAGGGTGAGAGATGAGATGACGGTGGCGAGACGTTCGGCGGCGAACAGGATGGCAGCGCGGCGATCGCCGAGGTTGCTGCCCAGGGCGATCGCGACGCGGCGCGAAGGCAGGTCTACTCCACCCAGCGCGTCGGCAGCACGACACCCGGCGTTCCAGCGCCGTCCGCACGGCGGCCGAGAAGGTCGGTGCGCCCGGCCAGCGCCTGGTCGAAGAAGCGCTTGTGCTCGAGTGTCTCGCCGAGGATGACGTTGAGCATCGTCCTGTGTCGCGCGTGGTTCAGATGATCGATGCGCGGACGCCAGCGCGCGACGAAGTCAGCCGCGCCCTGGCGATCGTCGGCAATCACTTTCGACTGGGCCGCATCTCCCTTGCCCTCAACCTTCAAGCTCGGGGTCGGACACGTCATCTGGCGTCCCGCCCATATCGAGAATGGCATCACTGACCCAGGCGACGTGCATGTCCTCGCGCGCGATGATGTACTGGTAGGTGTTGTTGAAATCGTAGTTGCCGACGTAGCGCGCAGCTGCTACGTGGCGTTTGAACATGCCCAGCTTCTCGCGGTGGAATTCCTTGATGAGGTCGAGCAGTTCCTTGGCTTTCACGAGCTCTGTTTTTCCTTGCAGGTGATGCAGACACGAGTCCACGGAATCGCGTTCAGGCGCGCCGGCGCGATCGGCTCACCGCAATCGCGGCAGACACCGTAGGTGCCCTTTTCCATCCGGTAGAGCGCCTCTTCGATGGCCTGAAGGATCTTCGCGTCCGTCTGTTTCAGCTTGAGCTGAATGTGGACTTCGTTGTTGCCACTTGCCTGATCGGCCAGGTCGCCCTGGCGCGAGTTGTTTTCCATCGTGGTCTGGAGCGGCTTCACGCCGCCGCCCGACGACAGTATCTCGCCCCGCTTCCGCAGAAGCGCTTCCTTGTACGGGGATTGTTCCATGGCTTGCTTCTCCATAGGCGCCTCGCTTGCCTCCCCCGGCAAAACCTCATCTTAGCAGGGATGGCGCGCGGCGGTCCACGGTGACCCGGTCGCCGATGGAGATGCGCATGAGGTCCTCGCCGACTTCGAGCGGACCCTTCCAGGTCCGCCGTGTCGGTCCAATCAGGTCCGTCGCCGTGGCCGGCGACGGCACGATGTGCGAGTACACGGCGAGCCGCGGGGAGGCGGCGGTGAAGATGCGGCCGGCCTCTTCGGGTGTCGTGTGGTGGGCAATGATGCGCTCGACCGCGGCCGGGTCTTTCACCTGCGTCCGCGCGCGCTCGACCTCCGGGCTGACGACCTCGTGAATCAGGACGTCTGCGCCCCGCGATGCGGCAATCACCGCATCCGAATAGCGGGTGTCGCCCGAGAAGACGACCGAGCGCTGGCGGTAGTCGACCCGATACCCATACGCGGGCACCACCGGTGCGTGATCGACAGCGAAGGCCGTCACGCGCACGCCATTGCGCTCCAGGACCACGCCCGGCTGGACCTCACGCACCTCCAGCTTTACGCCGTCGGGAGACAATCGCTCGTCGACGTCACGCCGCATGCGAACGTCGAATGCGTACGCGCGCTCGAGGCCGGCGCCCAGCTCGTTCGTGCCCGGCGGGCCGAGGACCTGGAGCGGAGCCGGACGTCCGAAGATCCAGCCCGTCAGCCAGAGATCCGGCAACCCGACGACATGATCCGAATGCAGGTGCGTCAGCAAGACACCGGTGATGCCGGACAACATCGCGCCGCCGCCGATCTCGAACAACCGGATCGTGTTCCCGCGGCCAGCATCGACAAGCAGCCGTTCCGAACCAGCCTCAACGAGAATCGACGGCCCGAACCGATCGGGCGCCGGCCGCGGATTGCCGGTCCCGAGCAGGGTCACGGTGATGTCGGACTTCGATGGAGTCTGGGGTTGGGCCGACAGGAGTGGCGCTGACAGAGAACATGAAAGTGCTGTCGCGACAACTCCCAAAAGCCACAGAGTCGATCGGCTGAGATCTCCTTGGGAGTTGGGAGTTGGAGGTTGGGACTTGACGTTTGTCGCCATCGCTAACGATCGCCGCCGATCAGGTCGCCCAGGCCGCCGAGCATGCCGCCCAGGTCGCGCTTCACTTCGTCGCGATCGCCACGGTAAGCCGCGTGAATGCGATCGGCCAGGCGAGGGCCTTCGATCTTCTGGAGGATGAACCCTTCACCACCGAAGAACCCTGCGCCAATGCGCTTCGTGAACGCGATGCTGATGTCGATATCGCCCTGCGCGCAGAGGAACGCATCCTTCTGACACAGCAACGGCTGCCCATGCAGATCGAGCGCGACGATCTTCCCCGGATACGGCCCCGCGAAGGCGACACGGCCAGGCCCGCTGGTGGCACGAAAGTGCGTGATGAAGAAGCTCTCGCCCGCGAGGAACTTCCGCTTCAGCCCGCCGAGAAACCCGCCCTCCATCTTCGCGTCCATCTCGATCGAGTCGGTCATGTACATCATCGCGCCAGCCTCGGCACGGATCTGATCGCCCTGGCCCATCGTGATGATGACCGCCTGCATGTCGTCGCCGATGATTTCGTGGCTAATCACGACACCTCCTCAAGACTACCAAGTGCGCACGTGCGCAGGTGCGCGAGTGCGCAAGTGCACGTGCGCAGGTGCGCGAGTGCGCAAGTGCACGTGCGCGAGTGCGCAGGTGGGGCTGCACGTGCGCACTTGCGCACTTGCGCACTCGCGCACTTGCGCACTTATTCCGCCCTCAGCGTAGAGAGGGGCTTACGTCGCAGCACATCCGCGCTCGACAGCACGCCTATCGTTCCGACCAGGACCATCGTCAGCAGGGTGCCGATGGCCAGCAGTCCTGGTGCGGGCCGCCAGGGGATTTCGAACAGGTGTTTGGTGACGGCCCAGCTGAGCCCGAAGGCACCGGCGGCACCGATCAGGCCGGCAAGCAGGCCCAGCGCGCAGTACTCGAGGGCGAGCATCATGCCCAGGGTCCGGGTGCTGGCACCGAGGGTGCGGAGAATCGCGGCCTCGTACACGCGCTGGAACTTGGTCATCGCGACGGCGCCGATCAGAATCAGCACGCCGCTGAACAGCGCCACGCCGCCGACGATCGAGACAGCCCTGACCACGTTTTCGACGACCGCCTGAATCCGGGCGATGATCTCGCGTCCGTCGATGGCGGTGACGTTTGGATATCGCGTCACCAGCTCGTGCTGAAAGCGCGCGCGCGCGGTCGGATCGGACGGTCCCTTGACGAAGCCGATGAACGAGTGCGGAGCGTTGGCGAGGGCGATTGGCTTGAACACGAACATGAACCCGCCGCTCCGCGAGTCTTCCCACTCCACGCGCCGCACGCTCGTGACGCGGGCCTCGATCGTCCTGCCGATGACGTCGAAGCGCATGACATCGCCGACGTTGATGTCGAAGCGCTCGTGGATGCTCTGCTCGATCGAGACCTCGTTGTCGCCGGTCGACGACGTGTCGGCGTCCCAGAACTTGCCGCCAGTGATCTCTTCGTTGCGTTCGAGATTCGGGCGGTAGGTGATCACATACTCGCGCGCCAGCGACCCGCGGCCGCGGACATCGGCGTAGCTGTCGAGGTTCACGTCCCGTCCGCGGACGCCGGTCACCCTCGCCCGGAGCGTTGGGACCAGACGCGGCTCGGGCGCGCCCTGATCCTGTCGTTCCCGCACGAGCGTGCGCACCCCTTCGACCTGATCCTGCTGAACGTCGACCAGGAACATGTCCGCTCCGCGCTCGTCCATCTCCACCGAGAACTCCGAGATCAGGTTCTCCTGGAGCGCGCGCACACCGAGCACGAAGAAGCTGCCAAGCCCCACGGCCAGCAGAATCACCCGCGTCTGGTTTCCTGGCCTTCTGAGGCTCAACACCGCGTGGCGCATGGGAAACCAGGGAGTCGACGCAAGAGGCATGACCGCGCGAACCACGACCCATGAGGCTGCGTAAAGCACGACCGCCACGACAGCGAAGCCGATGGAGACGATCGCGCCTGCCTTGAGCGACGCCGCCTGCCAGGACGCGACGCCGACCAGGCCCAGGGTCACCAGGAACGCGGCGCCGACCTGCAGCCAGTCGAGGCCGCGAAAGAAGTCGACGACGGTTTTCTTGATGCCGGCTCGCGGCCGCGCGGCCGCTCCGGGAGGCGGAAGAGACTCACCCCCGCGTAACAGCAGCAACGGCTTGATGCGGCGAACTTCGAGCAGCGGGACAAGCGCAAACAGTAGCGACACCAGCAATCCAACCGAAACGCCCTGCAGGACCGCTGACCAGGTCAGTCCGTACGTCATGCCGCCGAGGGCCGCCGCCACTGACGCCGGGATCGACATCATGCCTACCTGCGCGAGCGCGACGCCGAGCAGACCGCCGGCGAGGCCGAGCAACACCACCTGGACCACGTAGGTCGCCAGGACCTGCCGCGTCGTGGCGCCAACACATTTCAGGATGGCGACGCTCCGGATCTTCTGCTTGACGAACACGCGGGTGACGCTCCAGACGCCGATACCGCCCAGAACCACGATCACGAAGCCGACGAGGCTCAGATAGTTCTCCGCGCGTGCGAGATCCTCGCCGATGTCGTCTTCCAGTGCCTTGTAGGAGCGGGCATTGATGAACTGATCGCGAAGCTCCTCACGCAGCGTCCTGGTGAGCGGCACGACGCCGTCGTCGCGCACTCGAAGCAGAATCTGATTGCTGGCGCGGCTGCCGACGGTCAACAGGCCGGTCTCCCGGAGATCCTTCAGGTCGATGATCACCCGCGACCCGAACGTGAAGGCACCCACGCGCCGGCCCGGTTCCTGGGTGATGACGTCTCTGATCTCAAACGGACGGCCGGAAATCACGATGCGATCGCCGACCGCCACGCCGAGCTGAACGAGCAACTCCGGCCCGACGAGAGCGCCCTGGTTCTCAATCACGCTGTGCCTGTACGCCCGGCCACTCTGGAGCCCGAGCGTGCCGTAGAAAGGAAACCCTGTTTCCACTGCGCGCAGCTCCACCATCCGCGCGACGTTGGCCCCCTTCTCGGCGCGAACCATGGTCGTGGTTTCGACCGATTCCGTGCGTTCGAGAACCGGCGCCGCCGCGAGACGTTTGTCGACGGCCTCGCGTGACTCCGGCGTCCACGGACGATTCGTCTGGACGATGACGTCGGCGGCAATCATCGCGCGCGCTTCGCGCATCAGGCCGAGGCGCACGCTCTGGATTACCGATCGGAGCGCCACGATGGCGCCAACGCCGATTGCGACGCAGATGAAGAAGAAGAGAAGCCGGCGCCACGAAGCGCGAAGCTCGCGGGCCGCCATGCGGACGACGAAAAGCATCGCCTGAGTGTCCTTATGTGATGCTGGCAGCTTCGCGTGTCGTGTTCCGGACGATACGGCCGTCTCTGAGCGCGATCGTCACATCGGCCACCGCCGCGAGCTCAGGATCGTGAGTGACGAGGATCAGCGTGGTCTTGCGCGTCTTGTTGATTCCGAGCAGGAGCTCAATCACCTGGTGCCCCGTGGCCGTGTCCAGATTCCCGGTTGGTTCGTCGGCCAGGAGTATCGGTGGATCGTTCGCCAGCGCGCGTGCGATCGCGACGCGCTGCTGCTCGCCCCCCGACAGCTGCGACGGGTAGTGATGACGGCGCTCGGACAAACCAACTTCGGCAAGCAGCGAATCCGCGCGCCGCGCCGCCCCCCGCCCGCCGGCGATCTCGAGAGGCACCAGGACGTTCTCGAGGGCGGTCAGCGATGGCAGCAGGTGAAAGAACTGGAAGACGAATCCGATTCGAGTGCCGCGGAGCCTGGCCAGCGCATCCTCGCCGAGCGCGGTGATGTCCGCGCCGTCGATCACGATTTGCCCTTCAGACGGAGAATCGAGACCGGCGATCAGCCCCAGCAGCGTCGACTTGCCGCTGCCGGAGGGACCGGTGATGGCGGCGACACATCCACCCTGGATCGTGAGGTCGAGGGGATGCAGGATGGTCAGGGTGCCGCTGCCGCTCGGCACCGTTTTGGACACACCGTGAAGTTCGATCATGAGGTGGTCGCCATCTGATCGAGCAGCGGGCGCAGCACGGACCAGACGGTCTCGGCGACGATGCGGGTCCCCTGCTCGTTGGGATGGATGCCATCACCCTGATTCAGCTGGCTCTGGCCCGCGACTTTGTCGAGAAGGAAAGGAATCACGATGACACGCTCGCGCCCGGCAATCTCGCGGAACGCGGATCGAAACGCGGTCGCGTACTCCTGACCGTAATTCGGCGGCGCCTCCATGCCTGCGAGGATCACGACGACGTTCTTTTCGCGTGCGCGCGTGACGATCGCCGTGAGGTTCTTCTTCATCTCGTCAACCGAGAGTCCGCGGAGTCCGTCGTTGCCGCCGAGCGCCACGATCAGCACGCGCACGTTACCGTCGAGCGCCCAATCCAGCCGCCGCAGTCCGCCAGCCGTGGTGTCGCCCGACACGCCGGCGTTGACCACTTCGAATTTGTAGCCCTCCGCATCGAGCCGCTGTTGGAGCAGTGCCGGATACGACTGGCTTTCGAGGAGTCCATAACCCGCAGTGAGGCTGTCGCCGAGCGCGACGATCTTCGGCCGCGCGGGCGCCACCGTGGGATCGGCCGGGACCGTCGCCGGCCGTGCCGCGTCGGCACTCGGCGCACTCTCGCGCTCAACCCCGCAGCCGACCGAAAAGCACGCACTGACGAGCGCACAGATCGCCACGATGCACGCCCATCGGATCAGCGTGCGCGCCGTCGTGAACCCCCGTGGTGAACCCCCGTCGTGAACCCTCGTCATGCACCCCCGTGTTGAACCCTCGTGATGAACCCCCGTGATGAACCCCCGTCATGAACCCCCGTGTGAACGTATCCCTATTATATAGACCGTTTTCCGCGGATCCCGGTTCCATCGCCGGCACCCGCACTCTCTGATAGTCTTGATTTCGGGGACAAGTGTTAACGACCCGTCGACGACACGTAGACAACAAATGGCCAGAGGCTGGGAATCCAAATCGATCGAGGCGCAGCAGGATGAAGCGGCGCGTCAGAAAACCCCGCGACCAGCGCTGACGCCTGAACAGCGCGAGACCGCGGCGCGTCGTCAGACCCTCGAACTCACGCGGTCGCGTGCTGCAGCGGATCTCGAACGCGCCACGGCGCCACAACACCGCCGCATGCTGGAACAGGCGATTGCGGCGATCGACGAGCAACTGGCCGCGCTCAACGGCTGAGCCGCTTCAGGAACGGGCTTTGCTCTTCCTTCTCTGGACGGCCCCGGCAGGGTCATGAGGGCCCTCCGAGGCCGTCCAGACGTCCGTTGGGAGGGACATGGCCTCACCCAAAGAGATCGTTCGCATCGCCGCGCTGGGTGATCTTCACTACGGCAAATCGGCGACGCCGGGCGCTCTGCAGCCGCTTTTCGCGCAGATCACCGAAGACGCCGACATCCTGATTCTGTGCGGCGATCTCACCGATTACGGTCTTGCAGATGAAGCCCGGGCGCTGACGAAGGAACTCACTGCCACACTGAGGATCCCGGCGGTGGCCGTGCTCGGGAACCACGACTACGAATCAGGCCAGCAGGACACGATCAAAGCGATCCTCAAGGACGCCGGGATTACTCCGCTCGACGGCGATACGACGGAGCTCCTCGGCATCGGGTTCGCCGGCGTCAAGGGATTCTGCGGCGGCTTCGGGCGCCGTGCGCTCGGCCCCTGGGGCGAAGAGACGATCAAGCGGTTCGTGCACGAAGCCGTGGACGAAGCGTTGAAGCTGGAATCGGCGCTGGCGCGTCTCCGCAACGATCGGCTCATCGCGGTGCTCCACTACTCCCCTATCCAGGAGACCGTCGAGGGCGAGCCGCGCGAGATCTTCCCATTCCTCGGCTGCAGCCGTCTCGAAGAGCCGTTGACGCGCTTCCCCGTCAGCGCCGTGTTCCACGGCCACGCCCATCACGGACAGCCGGAGGGCCGTACGCGCAACAACGTCCCGGTA
This sequence comes from uncultured Acidobacteriota bacterium, assembly GCA_963784195.1. Lineage (GTDB taxonomy): Bacteria > Acidobacteriota > Vicinamibacteria > Vicinamibacterales > 2-12-FULL-66-21 > CAVQAH01. The sequence continues at coordinate 198,442 of CAWARA010000025.1, forward strand.
TTCAACGTCTCGAACACCTTGATGCGCGAGCTGTATCCCCAGCGCCCGTTCCGTGTCGTCGAGATCGACATGCTAGGCCCCGACGTCATCAATGACGCAATCAACGAACGGCGCGCCGGCGGCGACCGCCGAACCGTCGATCGCACGACCACAGGAGCGTGAACATGCTGTTGGCCGCACTCACCGCCGCCGCGCTGCACCTTGTCACCTTGGCACCCGCCTCCGCCGAGCCTTCTGTGAGCACCCCTGCGCACGTGCGCACTGACGCGCTCGCGCGCCTGCGCACATCGCGCACCTGCGCACATGCGCAGTCACCGCCCTGCGCACGCGGCGAACGACGGCCTCGCCATTCAGGTGGCTCTCGATCGCGCCGGCTTTTCGCCAGGCGTGATCGATGGCCAGCCAGGGTCGAACACGCGAAAGGCCGCAGAGGCGTATCGCCAACAGCACGGCAAGGATCCGGAACCCGTGGCTGACGCGATCGTCAGCTACACGATTACCGACGCTGACGCGGCGGGCCCATTCGCCGAGCGCATCCCGCCGGAGCTGCCCGATCAGGCGAAGCTGCCGTCACTGACGTATGCCTCAGCGCTCGAAGCGCTCGCCGAGCGGTTTCATTCCACGCCGGCGCTGCTGCAACGTCTGAATCCGCAATCGGCATTCGCCGCCGGCGAAGCGATTCAGGTCCCCAACGTCGATCCATTCGTAGTGCCGGTGCCGCGCATCGAGGCCGCGCCGAAAAACGGCGCGAACACGGCAAAACCGATTGGCACGTCAGGGCGCACGCGATCGGCCGATACCGCGCCCGTCGTCAAGCCCGAGGTCGTCGTCACGGTCAGCCGCGCCTCGAGCGCGCTCATCGTGAAGAACGACAGCCAGCAGGTCATCTTCTATGCGCCGGTCACGACCGGAAGCGAACACGACCCGCTGCCGATCGGCGAGTGGAAGGTCACCGGCATTCAGTTCAGTCCGAAGTTCCACTACAACCCGGATCTGTTCTGGGATGCGGACCCGTCACATTCGAAGGCGACCCTGGCGAACGGCCCGAACAATCCGGTCGGCGTCGTCTGGATCGACCTCTCGAAGGATCACTACGGGCTGCATGGCACGCCGGAACCGTCGACTGTCGGAAAGACAGCGTCGCATGGCTGCGTGCGGCTGACCAACTGGGATGCCTTGAAGCTCGCCGGGCTCGTCAAGCCCGGCACGCGCGTCATCTTTACACGAATGACCGGACGATCTCGACACGCGTGGCTGCACGATGTGAAAACGTTCGCGGCGGGCGGCGCCTGCGGCGTGCTTGCCGGTGCGCTCGCCGTGTCGCTGCTCGTGTGGGAGTACGGGAATGTGATCGGTTCCCGCGCGATGTCGATTCAGCGGCCCGTGCACGCGCCCGACGCCGTGGAGCGCTGGAAAGATCGGCCCGACGATCACGGCGGGCACGCAGTCCTGCAGCCACCTCCGCAAGAACATGAGAAAGTCGCGGCAACCACCGGCACCACCATTGGGCCGGAGCCTACGAGCCCTGGCGAGCTCGAGAATCGGGATCTGCTCATGCCCGTCGACGGCGTCGACCGCGCGACGCTGACCCGTCAGTTCGAAGACTCTCGGGGGTCGGGGGCGCGGCGGCACGAGGCGATCGACATCCTGGCGCCGCGGAACACCCCAGTCCGGGCGGTCGAGGCGGGCACAATTGCCCGGCTGTTCCATAGCAATACCGGCGGCAACACGATCTATCAATTCGACCCGTCCGAGCGGTTTTCCTACTACTATGCCCACCTGGAGCGTTACGCCGACGGGCTGAAGGAGGGGGATCGCGTGCAAAAGGGACAGGTCATCGGCTACGTCGGGACCTCGGGCAATGCCCCTAAAGACACGCCCCACTTGCACTTCGCCATCTTCCGGCTCACCGAGCAGAAGCGGTGGTGGGAAGGCACTCCGATAGACCCATTCGACGTACTCCGGTAGCCGGGCTTCAAACCTTCCGCCGCAGGCCCCCCGTCCAAGCTAGTGCAGGAGAGGAGCTTGCGAGCGGTAAGCGCGACGCAGGCGGACATAGCCCGGATGCCTGGCGCAGGGGCCTTCACCGCCTTTCTAGGAGCATCATCGCTGCGGTCCCAGCAGGACGACAGGGCCGCCCGTAGCGGCACCGATGCGCACGATTACGTGGCTGCCGCCGCGGATGGAGATGTCCGCGCGTTCGAGCAGCTCTATCGCACCCACCTGCCGAAAGTGCACAGCCTGGTGCGGCGGATGGCTGCCGGACGCGACACCGACGAGCTCACACAGGATGTCTTCGTCCGGGTCTGGCAGAAACTGTCGACGTTCCGGGGCGATGCTGCGTTCAGCACCTGGCTGCACCGGCTCGCGGTCAACGTGGTGATTGAGAGGTTCAGGACCGAACGCACGCAGCGCCAGCGGTTCCAGGACGGCGAGGAGATTTTCGAGACGTTGTCGTCGCCGCCGCGGCGCAGCGATCTGTCGATGGACTTCGACACGGCGCTGATGAAATTGCCCGACGGCGCGCGCGAGATCTTCGTGCTGCACGACGTCGAAGGCTACAAGCATCACGAGATCGCGACCATGCTCGAGATTTCAGCGGGCACGTCGAAGGCCCAGCTGCACCGCGCGCGGATGATGCTGCGCAAGCACCTCGGCGGCCGGCAGGAGCGCGGCGACCGTACGTAACGGCACGAGTCAGAGGCAGATCATGGAAGACGCATTCACCGATCGGTTGTCGGAGTATCTGGACGACGAAGATCTCGGTGCGCTGGAGCGGCGCGAGATTGAGGCACACCTGCGCTCGTGCGCGGCGTGCCGGATCGTCCTCGACGAGCTCCGCGAGGTCCGTGCACACGCCCAGGCGCTGCCCGACGTGCCTCCGGCCGCGGACCTGTGGCCTGGAATTGAAGAACAGATTTCCCCAGCAGCGCGCGGCTTCAGCCGCGCGGCAGCTGACGCGTCGATGGTCGCGCGGCTGAAGCCGCGCGCTGCTGGAGCCACGCGACGTATTTCCTTCACCGTTCCGCAGGCGATTGCCGCGTCGCTGGCGCTGATGATCGTGTCGGGCGGCATGGTGTGGCTGCTCCGCGCCGGCGGCGAGCAGACCGATCGCGGGATCGTCGCCGTCGAGCGGCCGCGCACGCCGATGACGCCGGCGAATTTCGCCGACCCGCAGTACGACGAAGCGGTCGCGGATCTGGAGCGCACGCTGGAGGTCGGCCGCGGACGGCTGGATCCGGAAACGATTCGCGTGCTCGAAGCGAACCTGCAGGCGATCGATCGGGCCATCGAGCAGAGCCAGCAGGCGCTCGAGGCGGACCCGGCCAACATGTTTCTCAACGCGCATCTGGCGACTGCGCGTCAGCGAAAGCTGACGCTCCTGCGGCGCGCCAGCGCGCTCGCCACGACTGAAGGATAGACATGTCAATTGAGAGTTGGAAGTTGGAAGTTGGCACGTTTCGCCGTGCGATGACGTGGGTCCTGGCACTGACGCTGATGGTGCCGGCAGCCGCCGGGGCGCAGAATCGCGCGCAGCGCAACGCAGACACCGACCAGACGGTCGATGTCGTGAAGGGTGCGAGGCTCAGCGTCAACAACTTCGCCGGCGAGGTCGTGGTCAAGGTCTGGGAGAAGAACGCGGTCCGCGTCACGGCCCGTCACTCCTCGAGAACCAAGGTCAACATCCGCAACTCCGAGACGGTGGTCGCGGTCGGCTCGAGCAGCTCAACTGGCGTCGCGTCGGTGGACATGGAGATCACGGCGCCCACCTGGATGCCGGTGAAGGTCGAGGGCACGTACAACTTCGTGAGCGTCGAGGGCGCGCAGGCCGAGGTTGCGGTCGAAACCGTCCGCGGTGACATCGTCATCAAGGGCGGCACAGGGTTCGTCACCGCGAAGAGCATCGAAGGCGAAGTGATCGTCGAGGGCGCGCGCGGACGTATCAACGTCAGCTCGGTCAACGAAGGGATCAAGATCACCGGCGCCAGCGGCGACATCGCAGCAGAAACCACCAACGGATCGATCTCGCTCGCCAAGGTCGAAGCGAAGGTCGTCGAGGTGACGACCGTCAATGGCGACGTCTCGTATGAAGGCAATCTCGCAGCGGGCGGCCGCTACCGGTTCGCGACACACAACGGCGACATCGTGCTCACCATCCCCGAAACCGCGAGCGCCACGTTCGTCGTCCGCACCTACAACGGTGACTTCGTGAACAACCTGGGGCTGAAGGGATCAGGCGAAGGACGCCGTGGCCGGAGGGTGACGTACGTGCTCGGCAGCGGGAGCGCCGAGGTGGAGCTGGAGTCGTTTGGCGGCGATGTCAGCGTGCGCCGGCCGGGAACTACGACGCGCGAGAAGGATCGCGGGAAGGATCACGATAAGGAGTGAGGTGCCGCGCCCTGCGGCCAGGGCTCTCCCACCCTTCCTGCGCGAGCGTCTGCTGCAGCCCTTCCGATCGCGCAACCACCTCACCCGGATCTTCGTAAACCTCGACCTCGGTTCGTCCGTCTGAATAGGTGATGATCAGTTCGTAGTTGTGCCCGTCGCTCTGCCTTCGAATTTCGTAATGCAGCCGCGACTGCTGCTTCTCGAAGAACCACAACATGGCATCCGCTGTATCGGTCCGAACGACCTCGACTGTAAGGTTACGGGCCGATCAGGCACGGTTCCGGGAAGTGGTTGTTCGAAAACGAACAGATCGCCAGGACGCGCGCGGGGGCGCGCACATCCAAAATGCCCGTGAAAACAGGGGAGAAACTCGCAATTTCGCCCGTGGCATACCCTTTGGAGATCCGCCGCCCGTCATGATGACCTCGTGCGACGTCCAACCGCGGATTCTGATCGCCGACGATCAGGCCGACCTTCTCGACGCCCTGCGGCTGCTGCTCAAGAACGAGGGCATCGGGATGGAGACCGTCACGTCGCCCGAGGCCGTGATCGAGGCGGTGGCGACGCGCGGGTTCGACCTGCTGTTGATGGATCTGAACTACACGGGCGACACGACATCCGGCCGCGAAGGGATCGATCTCCTGGCGCGCGTGCAGGAGCTCGACGCGCTCCTGCCGGTCGTCGTCATGACTGGCTGGGGCTCGGTCGACCTCGCAGTCGAGGCCATGCGTCGGGGCGTCCGCGACTTCGTCCAGAAGCCCTGGGACAACTCGCAGCTCGTGGCCACGCTGCGATCGGAGATCGACGAAGGACGCGCCCGGCGCCAGCGCATCGAGCACGAGGAACGCGAGCTGCAGGAAGCGCTGCGCATCCAGCGCAAGCTGCTGCCGGCATCCATGCCGCAGCTCGAAAATCTCGAGATCGCCACCTCGTGGCAGCCGGCCTCCGGCGTCGGCGGTGACTGTTTCGACGCGGTCCAGTTCAGCCCGACGCGGCTGGCTGTCTCGATCGCCGACGTGGTCGGCAAAGGCATTCCTGCGGCGCTGATGATGTCCAACCTGCAGGCTACCGTGCGGGCGTTCGCCAACGACGCGGCGCGCCCAGCGGAGCTTTGCGCGCAAGTGAATCGCGTGCTGTGCGGCAACATCGCGGAAGGCCGGTTCATCAGCTTCATCTACTGTGTCGTCGACACCGAGCTGGGCACGCTCACCTACGCAAATGCTGGCCACTACCCGCCCATGCTGGTGCGCGCCAGCGGTGACGTCGAGCGTCCGGCGGCAGGTGGTCCAGTGCTGGGCATCTTCCCTGAGGGCACGTACTCCCAGGGCGAAGTTGCGATTCGTCCCGGTGACAGGTTGGTCCTTTTCACAGATGGCATCACGGAGGCCCGCGACGGCTCGGACGAGGAATTCGGTGAAGAACGGCTGGAGGCAATCGCCGCCGCCAACCGGTCGTGCAGCGCACCCGCTCTACAGGCCAGACTCTCGGATGCCGTAGCAGCGTTCGCAGGCGGTCAGTTTCAGGACGACGCGACGCTGATTGTGATGGCGATCGAATAAAGGAGAACTGCATCGGCAGCGGATAGATTTTGGTACCAATTCCCGCCGACTGGTGACAAGGCGGCCTAATGCGTGACGAACATGCATTTGACGGGTTTGGTGTGTCCAAAATCTGCGTCACGAAAGCGTGACATCTCTTGACGGATTGCGCCTGAGGTCGGATAGTTGGCGGAATGCATAAAGCATGGACGCCGCCCCTCAAGTGGATTTTCGGCGCCGCCACGCTCCTCGGGTGCTTTTCGGCTCTTCAATCGTACCGGTTGTCGACCCTGAACCTCAGGCCGGCTGATGTCGCGTTCTACGAAATCCTCATTCTGAACCTGGTTTATTGGTACGTTCCCGCGGCGCTGACCCCCACGTTCTTCCGTCTCGGTGACTATCTCCGTCGCACCTCCACGCACTGGCTGCGCCCTCTTGCCCTTGCACGCGGCGACGGCGTTCGACCTTCTCGGTGGTCCACGTCGTCTGCATGATGGCGGTGCGCGTGACACTTTGGCCGAACGCCGGCAAAGTGCCGACTGTAGCCTGGACCTCGTTTATCCAGCGCTTGTACCTCACGAACCTGGATTGGACCCTGATGACCTATACCTCGATCATCGGTCTGAGCTACGCGCTGGCGTACTACCGGGAGTCGCAGGAACGGTCTCTGCGGGCGGCCCACCTCGAGACACGGCTGATGGAGGCGCGCCTGCGAACGCTCGAAGCGGAGCTGCACCCGCATTTCCTGTTCAACACGCTGCATGCGATTTCGACCCTCGTGCACTCGAACCCCGAGGCGGCGGACCGGATGATCAGCCGCTTGAGCGACCTGCTCCGGCTGACCTTCGACCGATCCGGGGAGCCCGGCGTCTCGCTGCAGGAAGAGCTCGCTTTCCTTCAGAAGTACCTCGAGATCGAACAGACGCGCTTTCAGGATCGCCTGACCGTCCGCTTCAACATCGATCCCGAGACGCTCGACGCGGAGGTGCCGCGCATGATTCTGCAGCCGCTCGTCGAGAACGCCATCAAGCACGGCGTGTCGCCACGGGCGGGACATGGCCTGATCCAAATCAGCGCCGAACGGCGCAACGGGGCGCTGTCGATCGAGGTCGCCGACAACGGCGTCGGCCTGTCGGCAGGCGCCAAGGCTCGGCTGAACAGCGGCGTCGGATTGAGCAATACCCGGGATCGACTCGCGTGTCTCTATGGCGATGAGCACACCCTGGAGTTCTCCGACGGATCGGAAGGCCTGGCGGTGCGCATGGAATTCCCCTTCACCCAGGCGCCGTCCGGCAACGACGGGGCGGCCTCCCGCGTGGCATGAACCAACCGCGAACACGCGTTGTAGTCGCCGATGATGAGCCGCTCGCGCGCGAGCGGTTGCGTTCGTTGCTTTCGTCTGAGGACTGGCTCGAGGTCGTCGCCGAGTGCCAGAACGGCACCGAGACGATCGAGACGATCGGCCGGCTGCAGCCGGACCTCGTGTTCCTGGACGTGCAGATGCCCGGCGCGACCGGCTTCGACGTCATCGAAGCCGTCGGCGCCGCGCGCATGCCGCTGGTCATCTTCGTGACGGCCTACGACAAGTACGCGCTGCGCGCGTTCGATGTCCATGCGCTGGACTATCTGCTGAAGCCCTTCGACCGCGAACGTTTCAGGCAGGCGATCGCGCGCGCCCGTCAGCAGATGGACCGCCGATCGAGCGGCGATCTGGAGCGCCGGCTCCTGGAGCTCGTCCAGGATCTCAAGCCGGCCGCCAACCGGCTGGAGCGCTTCGTCATCAAGGCCGGCGGCCGCGTGTTCTTCGTCCGCGCCGACGAAATCGACTGGATCGAGGCGGCGGGCAACTACGTCAAGCTCCATGTCGGCAACGAGGCGCATCTCTTCCGCGAGACGATGAACGCCCTCGAATCAAAACTGGATCCGGACATCTTCTTCCGGATCCACCGCTCTCACATCGTCAACATCGAGCGCGTGAAGGAACTGCAGCCGTGGTTCAACGGCGAGTACGTGGTGTTCCTGCGCAACGGCACGCGGCTGACGCTCAGCCGCGGCTACCGGGAGAAGCTCCAGGATCGGATCGGGCGGCCGCTCTGACGCGGAGCTGAAGCTCCGCGCTCCTGGAGCGCGCCTTCAGCCGCGCGGCGCAGCTTCTCGAATTCCTCCACGTGCACGGCTCGGCTCTGTGCCTCGCGCCACTCCACCATGCCGTCCTTGACGAGGCGCGCCAGCGATTCCTCGAGGCTGAACGACCCGAAACGGCGCGTGATGGTGATCTCCTGATGGAGATGCTGCTGCGCGTTCTTCCGGATATGTTGACGCGCACCGTAGCCGACCATGAGGAGCTCAGCTGCCGGCACCAGGCCGCCTCCCTGCCGCGGAAGTAGCGTCTGCGTCAGCACGGCCGCGAGCGCCATCGCCAGTTCCTGCCTGATCGTGTTCTGGCGTTCGGATGGAAACGAGTCGGCGATCCGCGAAACCGCGGAACCCACGTCGGTCGTGTGAACGGTCGAGAGAACCAGGTGTCCGGTCTCCGCGGCTGACAACGCAATCTTCATCGTCTCCGGATCGCGCATCTCGCCGACGACTATCACGTCCGGCGCCTGGCGGAGCGCGGCACGCAGCGCGGTTGGAAAGTCCGGCGCGTCGACGCCGATTTCCACCTGCTCGATGAGGCTGCCCTGGTGCTGGTGCTCGGTACTCGATCGGATCCTCGATCGTCACGATGTGCCGTGCGTCGCGCCGGTTGATCTCCTCGACCAGCGCCGCAAGGGTCGTGGTCTTGCCCGAGCCGGTCGGCCCGCCGATCAGGACCAGGCCACGCGGAAGTTGCGCGAGCAGCTCGACCGTCTGCGGCAGGTTGAGGGTCGCGAGTCGAGGCACGCGCGTCGGGAGCAGCCGGACGGCGGCAGCGGCCCTGCCCCGCTCGCGGTGCAGGTTGATGCGAAACCTGCCGACGTCGGCGATCCGGAACGATGCGTCGGCGATCCGTGATTCCCGATACACGCGCCGCGCGTGTGGAGACAGCGCCGGAATGACCGCATCCTCGATCTCGGCCCCGTCGAGTGGCCCCTCGCCCAGCGCAACGACCTTGCCGTCCACGCGCACGGCCGGCGGCGCACCAGCGACGAGCAACAGATCGGATCCGTTCCGCGACGCCAGCAGCCGCAGCCATCGTTCGAGCCGCGACGCATCGGTGCCGGCAGTTGCCGCGGTGCTCTGGGCGGTCGTCGAATTGAGCTCGAGAATGAGACGATCGATGTCGTCTTCGGGGTCACTGGTCACGGCAGCAGACGCTCCCGGAAGTTGCGGCTCAAGCGCAATCGGTGGCCGTCTGCGAGCTGGACCTCGAAATCCCCGTGCCAGGCTGGCGTAATGTCTTTGATGCGCTCGATGTTGACGACGGTGGAGCGGTGGATACGCGCGAAGCGCGACGGGTCGAGCTTCTTCTCGAGCTCCCCCATCGTCATGCGCACCATATACGTACCGCGATCCGTCCGCAGGCGGATGTAGTTGCCGCTGGCCTCGAACGAATGCACGTCGTCGGCCTTGACGAGCAGAAACCGTTCGCCGTGCCGGACGACGAATCGGGTGACGTAGGATTCGACGGCGCGCGCCGCGAGCAGCTCGAGCAGCCGGCGCCTCGTGGCATCGGATCCCCGCGATGCGATCTCGCCGCGCGCGCGGCCGAGGGCCTCGTCGAAACGCGCTGCCGGAAACGGCTTCAACAGATAGTCGAACGCATGCGTATCGAAGGCCCGCAAGGCGTACTGGTCGTAAGCGGTCACGAACACCACGACCGGCAGGTGCGAATCCGCGATCGATTCCAGCACCGCAAAGCCGTCGAGCGCCGGCATCTGCACGTCGAGAAACACGAGATCCGGCTTCAGATCGTCGATGAGGGCCACGGCTTCGTCGCCGTCGCCAGCTTCGCCCACGATGGTGATATCTTGATGCCGGGCGAGGTGCAGGCGAACGCCCTCGCGCGCCAGCGGCTCATCGTCGACGATCAACGCACGGATTGCGCGATCCATACCTGGTCCTCCGAACTCTCCGGCGCGACGTACTCCCGGAACGGCAGCTCGACCGTCACCCACGCCCCGCGCTCGTCATTCCCGTAGGAAAACTGTTGTGCGGACGTGTACAGCTGCTCGAGCCTCGCCCTGGTATTGCGCAGCCCGATGCCTTCGACCACATCTCCTGTCTTGAATCCCGGTCCGCTGTCGTGCACGCGCAGCATGAGGCGGCCGTTCGAGCGCGCAGCCTGAATGCTGATCGTGCCATGCCCGCGCTGTGCGGCTACCCCGTGCATCACGGCGTTCTCGACGAGCGGCTGAAGCAGCATGGCCGGCACGAGGGCATCGAGCGCATCCGGATCGATCTGCCGATCCACTGACAACCGATCGGGAAACCTGACCTGCTGAATCTCGAGATAGCGATCCATGAATTGCAGCTCGTGAGCCAGCGGAATCTCCTGCGGCAGCGTCGCGTCCAGACTCAATCGCAGCATTTCGCTCAACAGCGTCAACGTATGCGCGACGGCTTCCCCTTGCCCCTTCAGCGCAAGCACGGTTGTCGCGTTCAGCGTGTTGAACAGGAAATGCGGATTGAGCTGCGCGCGAAGCGCCTGCAGGCGTGCCTGCGACAGGCTGGCCTGCAGCTGCGATGCTGCGAGCTCGCGCTGGCGAAGCTCCCGGGCGTAGTCGAATGCATACCAGATGCAGACGATCGCCCAGTAGATCAGAAAGTCTATGAGGAAATAGAACGTCAGGAGCTTCCAGACGATCGGGGTGAAATGCAGGTCGGCGAATCGCCACGCGGTGAACGACGCGACCGCGACCTGGTGCATGACCGCGAACGCAACCGCTGCCGTGATGTGTACCGCGATCGCCACGCCGCGAGGCGCGCGATCGAGGCGGAACCTTCCGGCCATGGCGATGGCGGCCGGTGCGAGCAGCGCCAGCAGGATCCAGCTGGGCATCGCGTCGAGGATCGCCATCCCCCACGAGTAGGGTCGTCCCTGCAGGCTCGAACGCAGGTACACCTGGGCGGCGTCGATCAGGCCGAACAGGACGCCCACCACCAGCAGACCCGCCATGACCAGTCCCCAGCGGGAACCTGCGGCATCGGCCTGGGGAGTGGCGGTGGCCTGCATGGAGGCACAGTCTACAACTCACCCCCCGAGGGTGTATCGAAAATGTGCTGAACTTTCTTTCGACTGGGCTCAGGGCCGCCTGATTACTCGTCGCGGAGTACGACCATGGGGTCGACCCGCGTCGCCCGGCTCGCGGGCAGATAGCAGGCCGCGAGCGCGACGACGGTGATGATGCCGATGACGGCGAGCGTCGTGGACGGATCGGTGGGCCGGACGTTGAACAGGTGCGCCTGCAGGAAACGCGTGAGCATCATTGACGCGCCGACGCCGACGACCAGGCCGGCAACGGTCAGCTTCAATCCGCGCCCCAGCACCATGCGAAGAACTGTCTGACGGGTCGCGCCAAGCGCCATGTGAATCCCGATCTCCTTCCGCCGCTCGCTGACGGCATACGCCAGAACGCCGTAGGTCCCGACAGCAGCAAGGGCGAGGGCGAGGCCGGCGAAAATCCCGAGCAACTGCGCCAGGAATCTGGGCTGTGCCACTGTCTCCTCGAAGACTTCGTCCATCGTGCGCAGGTTGATGATCGGAAGAGCGGGATCCATCGACTGCACGACACGCCGGATGTCGGACGCCAGCGACTCCGCCGGCCGATCGGATCGGACGACGATGTTCATGTTGCGAGGCGCGGCGTTGACGATGCTCGGTCCCTGATCCGCGAGAAAGTAGATTTCGGTGCCGGTTTTCTGTCCGACGCCGCCCTGCTTGACGTCTTTCACCACGCCGACGATGGTGAACCATGGGAGCTGGGCGCTCGATCCAGGTTTGACTCGCCGGCCGACGATGTTCCTGCCGGGAAAGAACGTCTTTGCGAGCGTCTCGTTCACCAGCGCCACTCCGGTGACCGGTGACGTCGGACAGCGCAAAGTCACGACCCTTCGATAATCGGAATCCCCATCGTGCTCAGATATGCTGGCGTGACCTGCTGGTAGTAGTCGACGTTCTCGAACGGCCCTTCTTTCGGCGCCGTGTAGTCTTCGAAATCAGTGTCGTTCGCGTTGACCTGCCGGAACGGTGGCAGCCCCTGCATCGCGGCGGCGCTCTGCACTCCGGGCAGCTGCAGCATCTGATCGTTGACGCGCCGGAAGAAGTCGACGACCTGCTGCGGATTCTGATACGTGCTCGGCGGCAGCACGAGCCCGAACGTCAGCAGCCGGCTCCGGTTGAACCCGGCGTCCACGTTCATCAGGTTCCACAGGCTTCTCAACAGCAGGCCGGCGCCGATTACGAGCACCACCGCGAGCGCCACTTCGGCCATCACCAGGCTGTTGCGCACTCGGGAGCGTGCGCTGCCCGCCGTCGAGCGCTGGCCGGACTCCTTCAGCGAGATGTTGACCACGCGTTCGCGAAGATTCAGGAGCGGCGCCATACCGAAGAGCACGCCGGTGAGGATTGATACGACGACGGTGAAGAGCAAGACGCGCGGGTCGAGCGTGATCTCGGCGGCGCGCGGGACGCTATCGGGATTGATCGCGAGCAGCGCCTTGAGGCCGCCGTAGCCGAGCACGGCACCCAGCGCTCCGCCGATGAGCGCCAGCACCACGCCCTCGGTCAGGAACTGGCGCAGCAACCGCGTGCGGCTGGCACCAAGCGCGGACCGGACGGCGAATTCCTTCTGACGCGATTCAGCACGCGCGAGCAACAGATTCGCCAGGTTGGCGCAGGCGATCAGCAGGACGAACCCCACCGCTCCCTGCAGCACCCACAGCATCGTTTTGATTCCGCCGATGACCTCGTCCTGCAATCCCTCGATCTGCAGCCGGTGATTGTCCTTCGTCGGTACGTGCGTGCCCGGATTCAGCTCGGTCCACTGCGCCAGCATCATCTCCAGATCGGCGTTCGCCTGCTGGACGCTGATTCCATCCTTCAACCGTCCGATCAGATACAGGCCATGATTGCCCCGCCCGCCGGGGTTGGCCGGGTTGAGCGTCAGCGGCAGGAAGACGTCAATCTGCTGGTCGTGAATGTCGAAACCGCGGGGCATGATCCCGATGATCTGCACCTGGACGCTGTTGATCAGCGCCGTCCGGCCGACGAGGCTCTCGTCACCGGCGAACGACGTCCGCCACAGCGTTTCCGACAGGATCGCCACGGGCGGCGCACCAGGCAGCGTGTCCTCACGAACGAACTGCCGTCCCCGCAACGCTGGAACGCCGAGCACCGGCATCAGCTCGGACGATACGACGGCCGTGTTGACGCGGCGCGGCTGCTCCTGCGTCCCGAGGTTAATCGCGGTGGTCCGGTAGGCACCGACGCTCGAGTACGACTTGTTGCGGTCGCGGAACTCGACGAACTCCGGCGGTGAAATCCAGAACTTGTCGAAGCCCAGATTTGGAAACTGACTCGTGATGAACACGAGGCGGTCCGGATTCGGGTACGCGAGCGGCCTCAGGATCACGGCGTTCACGACGCTGAAGATCGCGGTGTTGGCGCCGATCCCGAGCGCGAGGGTGAGCACGGTGACGGCGGCGTAGCCAGGGCTCTTGCGCAGGTTGCGCAATGCGTAGACGAGATCCTGTTTCAATTTCTCCATTTTTGCTTCGCCTTCACAAACGCTCGGTATCTCGCCGTGGTTCGTAACTCGTCGCTCGTAGCTCGAAGACCTTTCGAGGCGTTCGTCGAGCTACGAGCGACGAGCCACGGACTGCGGCAAGAGCTCATTCTTTGAGCCCTTCGAGCGGATCGATGCGTGATGCGCGCCAGGCTGGAAGAGCGCATGCCGCGAGCGCGATCGTCAGCGCGACCGCGCTGACCACTGCGAGCGTGGCCGCGTCTGGCTGCGAGACCTCCGGAACCAGGCTGCCAATCTTTCGCACAGCCGCAAATGCGGCAAGGACGCCGGCCACACTGCCGAGGGCAGCGAGCGTCAGGCCATGACGCAGCACGATCCAGAGGACGCCGGATGGGCGAGCGCCGAGCGCCATGCGAATCGACAGTTCCTGCTGGCGTTCGGTCACGGTGTAGGACAGGAGCCCGAAGATGCCGAGGGCGGCCAGCGACAGCGCCGCGGCGGCAAACACCGACATGCTGAACATGAAGAAGCGCGGCCGCTTCACGGACTCGCCGACCACGTCGTCCATCGTGATCAGCTCTGGCGCGGGCAGCGACGCGTCGGCGCGCTTGACGGCGTCACGAATCGCGGCGCCGACCCGGCTCGAATCATCTCCGCGGGCGACCAGGTAGATGTGCCTGAACGGAAACTGACGCGTCGAGTAATACATCGCCGGCTCCGCCGCGCCCTGTAGCGAACTGTTCTTCACGTCGGCCACGACGCCGATGATCTCGTGCTCGCGGTTCTGGATCATCGAGGCGCCGAGCGGGCCGATGTTCGTCGTCAGGCAGAGGATGGTCTTTCCCACCGCCTCGTCACCGGCGAAGTAGCGCCGTGCGAGCGACTCATTGATAACCACGACACCCCTGGACTGCGCCGTGTCGTGGGTATCGAAGAAACGGCCGCGGCGGAGCTGCACGCCCAGCGCTTCGAAATAGCCCTCCGACACGCTGTGGTATTGAGCCGTGGGCTCATCGCCGCGCGGCGGCGCCGGCACGCCACGTACGAGGAACGGAATCCTCCATCCAGGCGCGAGCGGCAGGAAATTCGTAGCGCCGGCCGCTTTCACCCCCGTCTGCTGTCGCAACGACTCGACCAGTGCCGAGTGGAATTGCTCGACCTCCGGCCACTTGCTGTAGGCCGCTCCCGTCAACTGAATGCCTGCGGTCACGATCCCGGCAGGGCGGAAACCGGGGTCCTCCGCGGCCAACCGCGCCACGCTTCGATAAAGCAACCCCGCGCCGGAAAGCAGCATGACGGCGAGCGCGATCTCCGCCGCCACCAGGAACCCGTGCGCGCGCCGGCCACCGGCGCTGCCCGCCTGACTGCGGCCGCCCTCCTTCAGAACCTGCTGAAGGTCGGCGCGTGAGGTGAAGAGCGCCGGAAGCAGTCCGAACACAACGGCGGTGCACAGCGTCAGCAGAAGCGCGAACGCCAGCACGCGAGCGTCGATGCCGATCTCGTGAATCCGGGGTATGTCGAATGGTGTGATCGCCACGATCCCGCGCATGAAAACAACGGCCAGCGCGATTCCGGTGACACCGCCGAATACAGCCAGCAGAAGGCTCTCCGAGAGGAACTGCCGGATGAGACGCTGGCGAGTCGCGCCAATCGCCGCGCGCACGGCAACTTCACGAGAACGGGACGCGGCCCGGGCGAGGAGCAGACTCGCCACGTTGATGCAGGCAATCAGGAGGAGCAGACCGACGGCGGCGAGGAGCGCGAACAGCGCCGGCCGGAAGTAGCCCACGACCTCGTCGTGGAGCGGGATCACGCGGACCTGCCATCCCCGGTTGGTGCCAGTGAACTCCGCGCCGAGCCGTGTCGTCAGCCCGTCGATTTCCCGTTGCGCCTGCGCAACCGACGCGCCGTCACGAAGACGGGCGACCGCTTCCATGAAATGCGCGCCGCGGCTATGCCGCGTCAGGTCCCAGCCCAATCGCTGCCAGATGTCCGTGTCGCCGGGAAACTGGAAACCTGCTGGCAGGACGCCGGCGACCTCGTACTTGTTGTCGTTCAGCCTGATCAACTTGCCGACGATTCCCCGATCGCCGTTGAAGCGCGTCTGCCAGAGACGATGGCTGATCAGCACGATGCGCTCGCGGGAGTGCAGGACGCCTTCCGGAAAACCGGTCCCGAGAACCGGGCTCACGCCGAGCACCGACGTGAAGTTCCCGCTGACCTCGATCGTGTTGACACGCACCGGCTCCGCCGCGTCGTCGTGAAGGGTGATCTCGGGACGCCACCAGGCAGCCGCGTCGCTGAACGCCTGGCCCAGCGCGCGATAGTCCATGAAGTTCACCGGCGACACCGGCTCGTGATCGAGCCCGCGCTCACGGTTCACCTCCCAGAGCGTGACCAGGCGGTCGGGAGCGGCGTAAGGCAGCGGATCGAGCACGACACCGCGCACGAGGCTGAAGATCGCAGTGGTCGCACCCACACCGACGGCGAGGGCCAGGACAGCCGTCACCAGGAAGCCAGGCGATCGAAGCAGCGTCCGGATGCCGTACCGGATATCCCTCAGCAGATCGGACATCGACACGTTCCCCCTCCCTGATTCATGTGCTTTGACGTGCCAGACGAATCGAAGGTTTGTGCCTTGACTGATTTAAGAAAGTCGTGGTTCGTGGTCCGTGGTTCGTGTCTCGCCGGGCGGAAGGGCCCAAGGGGAAACTCAGGCGCGGAGGGGGCCGGATTTGGCCAGTTCGCCCCGGCGCAACTGACGATACAGGTCCAGCGCCTCGCGAATGATGCGCACCGCGTCCGGCACGCCAAGCATGTCCTCGACGACGACCTGCTTGTGCTCGAGGATCTTGTAGTCCTCGAAGAACCGCCGGATCTGCCGGAGCATGTGGGCCGGCAGTTGGCCCTTGTCTGTGTAGTCGGCAAACGCCGGATCGCGAACGCTCACGGCGACGATCTTGTCGTCGATCCCCTTTTCGTCCCGCATGCGCATCACGCCGATGGCGCGCGCCTCGACGATCGTCAGCGGCTGTACCGGTTCCTGGCTCAGAACCAGCGCGTCGAGCGGATCGCCGTCATCACAGAACGTGCGAGGAATGAAACCGTAGTCGGCGGGATAGTGGACCGAGCTGTACAACACGCGGTCGAGCCGGAGGAGGCCCGTCTCTTTGTCGAGTTCGTATTTGTTCTTGCTGCCCTTCGGGACTTCGATGATGACTGGAAACGCCGACTCGACAAGCGCATCGTCTACATAACTGTCGTGCCAGGGATGCATGAGCCAAGGTAGCACGAGTGGCACGATCCTGGCTCGTCGTACCAGGGATCATGAGGAAGCGGACCAGAATCCTCGCGGTTGCGACCGTCGTATTCACACTCTGGGCGGCGATCGTCACGAAAACGCCCAGTGGTGCCAATGGTCCGGCTTCTCAGCCGCCAGCGACCGACCGTATTCAAATCGAGCACGAGTACGTCCGAATACCCGCCGAACCGACGCCGGAACCAAGAGTCCAGACGATATCCGGCAGCCGCCGAAGCATGCCGCCTGAGCCGGTTCGTCGATCGGCCAGCCGATCGGCTGGCTCGGTCGCTTCCAGGTCAGCAGACAATCAGAAGATGTGGAATCGGGCCGCGAGAGCAATCGTGGGTAGCGGCCGTTACACGCCACAACCCTTCCCGCGGCCCGCCAGGTAGGCTACTTCGAGAGGTTCTTCGGCGACGTCTGGTTCAGGAGGTCGATGAGCGGCTTGGCCGACGACGGCATCGGCGCGCCTTTGAGCACGATTTCTTTCGCATCGATCTTCCGACCGTAGAGATTCTGATTCGCATCACCGTCAGACCGCAGCGTCGAGCCCTCGAGCGACACGCCGGCGAACAGCCCCCGCGCGCGCGAGTACGTCAGGATCTCGGCCTGCATCACGATGTCGGTGGCCGCGCCGGCAGTCCGGCCTTTCGGACCGGCCGCGGCTGATGCATCGGCGCCCAGTTTCACCTTGCTGGTCAGCACCGATTCTGCTCCCCGATTGTTCATGACGAGCAGCACGTAATCCGTCGCCTGACCTCCGACCTGGAATCCGATGCTGCCACCCTCGAGGGCAAACATCGCCGGTGAGCCCCAGGGACCGTCGAAAGCCTGCCCGCTCCGGCACACGAGCGCCCCACGCCCGTAGCTGGCACCGACGCCGAGCGCGACCTTCAACACCGACGGGAACACGATCACGCATTCCGCTTTGTCGAGCAGTTCCTTGGGGATGCTGTCCGGCATCCCGAGAATCTCTTTCAACACCGTGGCCGCATTCGCCAGCCGTAACGCCTCGTCACTCTGAGCGAGTGCGGCAGGGGCCGCGATCGCCAGCGTGCACGCACACAGAACCATCGAACCCAACAATCTGCGCATATGTCTGTTTTCTCCGTTCCGTCGCTACTCAACCAGAATACTGTACGGTGCGTTACACTTCGAAAGGACCTGAAGTCGCGAAGGGTCCGGCTAAAGCCGGACACTACACACGCGGGTCCGACTGAAGCCGGACACTACGGAGGTCCGGCTAAAGCGGACGCTACAGCTAAAGCGGACGCAAGGGTTCGGCCAAGGCCGGACGATACGAATGTCGCTGCGCACCAGGCTCATCATTGCGTTTCTTTGTTTGTCGGTCGTACCGCTCAGCGCGGTGACGGCGTTCTGGTACGCCTCGACGGTCAGCGCGTTCGAGCGCGCAGCCGAACGTGAGGCGGCGCAGACCGCGGTCGAGATCGGCAAGCGGATGGAAAGCGTCACTCGCGCGGTGGGGCGTCGAATGGATCGCCTGTTCGAGGCGTCGTCCGCGGATGGCCGCCGCTTCGATCCCGAGGCACCGCTCCACGACCGGGTGACGCCAATGCTCGGCGATGCCGCCGCCCTGGTCGATCGCGTCGAGATCGAGCCCATGGAAGGCATGGTTCCGCTCTCGACCGCCGGAGGGAAGGAACCAACGGAGATGGCGCACCGGATTCCTCCCCCGCCACGACCGCCCGGCGCGAAGCGGCCGGTGACTGGCCCACTGCCCCCGCCCGCGCCACCGCCGCCTCCTGCTCAACCACCCCGGACGATCGTGGTGGACGTGCCGAAGATCATGGCCGAGGCCTCGAAGAGGGCCAAGGACGGCGCCGCCGCCAAGGGCGTCGAGCTCGGTCCGCTCATCGACACGGTGCTTGCTGCCACCGGTCCGGCCGTTGAGGCCGGGCTTGCCATCGCCGCCGAGTCGATCGCCAAGCAGGCCGAAGCCGCCACAAAGGATGCGAACGGCTGCAGATGGAGGTCAAAGGCCGACAGATCGAGGTGGCGCTCAAGAAAGACGGCCGCATCGTCGGCAAAGCGAACGCGACGCTCAATCTCGACAAGACGATGCCCTCGGTGCTTGCGCTCGCGCGGCGCGATCAAGGCGAGATTCCGTTTGCGGTGGACACGCGCGGGAACTTCTACACGCCCGATCCGGGTCAGCGCGCGAAGCTCACGGAGCTCGGCGTGATCGATGCGGCGAAAGCCGCCGCCGGCGGAAAGCCGCGACGGATCGGCGACTGGATCGTGGTGGCGCGCACCGAGCCGAGCGGGCTGATTTTCGGGATCGCCCGGCCGATCGGCGAGTCACTCCGTGAGATTCGCCGGATGTCGTGGCGCAACCTGTCGATGGGCCTCGCCGTCATTGCGCTCGCGTGCATCGGGATCATCCCCATTTCGCATCGCATGACACAGCACGTGTCATCGCTGAACGCCGGCGTGCAGCAGCTCGCGGGCGGCGACTTCAAGGCCCGCGTGCCCGTTCGATCGAGCGACGAGTTCGGCCAGCTGGCCGCGGCGTTCAACAGGATGGCGGGCGATCTCGAACGTCACCAGGCGCTCGTCGTCGAACAGGAGCGATTGCACCGCGAGCTGGAGTTGTCGCGGCTGATTCAAACGGAGATGCTGCCGCGCGAACCGCTGCGGCTGGGAGCGGCTGAAATCAAAGGCGTGTCGATTCCGGCGCGCGAGGTCGGCGGCGACTTCTTCAACTACTTCGCGCTGCCCGACGGACGGCTGGCGCTCCTCGTCGGCGACGTCTCCGGCAAGGGGGTCAGCGCTGCTCTTCTCATGGCCAACGTGCAGGCCACCCTGCGTGCAAGACTGCCACTCGAGACCGAGCTGGCGAAGCTCGCCGATGGTCTGGACAGCGAGATCGACGCCAACACGCCGGGCGGCGTGTACCTCACCCTGTTTCTCGGAATTCTCGACGTGCCGCGCGGCCTCCTGATTTATGTGAACGCCGGCCACAACCCGCAGTTCGTGCTCAAGAGCCGTGGCGGCATCAGCCCGATGACCTCCACAGGCCTGCCCATCGCGCTGCTGCCGGGCAAGGGCTACAAAGAGTCCAGCATCGAGATCTCCCCGGGCGATCTGCTGTTCTTCTACACCGACGGCCTCGTCGAGACGGAGAACGAGAGTGGCGATATGTTCGGTGCCGACCGTCTGCAGTCGCTGCTTGCAGCCGAACACAAGCTCGGGATCGACGCGGTGCTGGAGCGGGTCGAAGAGTCGGTTCGCCGCTTCCGCGGCGATGCCGAGCCTTTCGACGATGCGACGATGATGGCATTGCGCATCAACACGGCTGAATAGCCGCACCCGGCGCACAGATCACTCGAGTGTCAGGCTGAGAGTTTCAGCAGGAACACCCCGCCGACGATCATCAGGATTCCTGCGATCCGCGCCGCGGTCACCGGTTCACTGAACAGCATCGTTCCCAGAAACGCAGTACCGGCTGCCCCGATGCCGGTCCACACGGCGTACGCGGTCCCGATGGGTAGTGTCCTGGCCGCCGTTGCCAGCAGATACATGCTCATCACCATCGCTCCGCCCGTCCAGATGCTGGGCCAGAGACGTGTGAAGCCGTGCGTGTATTTCAGGCCGATCGCCCATCCCACTTCGAGGAGCGCCGCCATCAAGAGAATCAACCAGGCCATCGCCCGATCCTAGTGTGTCGATCCATGCACCACAAGGCAGAACACGATCTCCAGGATCGCAACGGCGGCGCAATACGCGCAGAGTCTTATAGAATCTGCGGCGTGACTCACGTCCTTCCACAGCTGATTCTGGTTCTTGCCTTCGTGCTCGTGCTGTCGACCGTGTCGGCCGCCTCGACTCCTCGCGTGCAAACGCCACAACCGCCGGTCAAGCCCGCCAGTCAACCGCAACTCAAGGTGTTTCTCGACTGCAGCGCGGATTGCTATTCGGCCTACCTTCGATCCGAAATCGAGTTCGTCGACTACGTGCGCGACAGAACCGAGGCCGACGTCCACGTCATCGTCACGGACTCACAGACGGGCAGTGGCGGCCGGGAGTACACGCTGGAGCTCATAGGTCTGGGCTCCTACGCACACTTGAAGCGATCGTTGAAGGCTGTGACGACCAGCTCGGATCCCGATGATGTGGTGCGGCGTCAGCTGGCGAACGCGCTCCGCGTCGGACTGCTCGACTACGTGACGGCCGAGGGCGTCCCGCAGCGCCTCGACGTGTCGGTCGAACTCGGATCGGAACGCTTGCGTCCGGCCGTCGTCGGCGATCGATGGAACAACTGGGTGTTCAGCCTGCGCGGATCGACATCCTTCGACGCTGAGGAGTCACAGCGGCAGTGGGAGCTCGGCGCCTCGATCAGCGCAGACCGGATCACGCCTGACTGGAAGATCACCATGGGAGGAGAGATCGAGCATCAGAAGGAGCGCTTCGATATCGACGACGACGAACCGTTTGAAGTGGAGCGCCGCGAGCGTGACTTCAACTGGCTCGTGGTCAAGGCCCTCGGCGAGCACTGGTCGGCCGGCGCGCAGGGATTCCTCGGATCGTCGACGTTCGAGAACACCGAGTTTGCGATCGAGGCGGCGCCGGCAATCGAGTACAACGTTTTTCCCTATTCCGAGTACACCCGACGGCAGTTGCGGCTGCAGTACGCGATCGGACCGCGGAGCGCCCGCTATTACGAAGAGACGATCTTCGGACAGACGGAAGAAACGTTGCTTCAGCACGAGATCTCCGCCGCCTTCGAGCAGACGGAACGCTGGGGCAGCCTGCAGGCGAGGATCGAATGGTCGCAGTATCTCCACGATCCGGAATTGTCGCGGCTCGAGGCTGACGGCGAGGTCTCGTGGCGCGTGGCGCGAGGATTCTCGGTTACGGCTGAGGTGAACGCGTCGCGCATCCGCGACCAGATTTCGCTGCCTCGGCGCGGGGCGACTCCTGAGGAGATTCTGCTCGAGCTTAGGGAACTGCAGAGCGGATATGAGTACCATGTCTCGTTCGGTGTGACGTATACTTTCGGCTCGATATACAGCAGCATCGTTAACCCCCGGTTTGGCCAGTAGCTCAACCGTTCAAGATGCCAGATTTGTCGAAAGGTCCACGCCGTCCGAAGGGCGCTCCGGTGAGCAGGCCCGATACGCCTTCTCCTGAGGCCATTCTGGGTGTGGGACGGGACCAGGGGCTCCCGAAAAAGAGCCCCCGGCCGCGATGTCAGCGCTGTGCCTCGACAAGAGCCGAAACAATGGTCCGCACGCGTCATCTGGCGCTCTACAAGTGTGCGGATTGCGGCTGGCGATTCACTCTGCCCCGCTCCTAGCCACCTCAGCCCTTAGAAAGTGTGAAATTTTGCTAACCCGTGCAACCTCGACGGGTTGCGCGCCCTCTCGAACTTTGCGACAGTACTTTCAGCCCCCGGCTTCAGGGAGGATCAATGAATCGGGTTCGAGTGACTGGAGTGTTCGTGCTGTGCGCGGCAATGGCTGCGCCGGCGGCCGCGGATGTGACCATCAAGCAGAAGGTTACCGGCAAGGGAATGATGGCGTCATCCGGCGACGGCTCGCAGTACATCAAGGGCACGCGGATGCGGATGGATCAGGTGGCCGGTGGCAACGAGACCTCGACCATCATCGACGCCAACACGCAGCAGATGATCGTCCTCAATCACAAGCGGCGCGAGGCCGAAGTCCACGACATGACGAAGCTCGTGGCCGACATGTCCAAGCTCCCGATCTCTGACGTCAAGACGAGCATCACGCCGACGAAGCAGACACGGCAGATCGCTGGCTACACGTGCACGGTGCACGACATGCAGGTGTCGGTACCCACCACCATGGGACCCGAGCAAGTCACCTTCGTCCTCGCTGGGCCAATCTGCCTGGTGAAGAATGGTCCGGGCGCGGCGGACTTCGCGGCGTTCTTCAAAGCCGCCGCCGACAAGGGATTGTTCTTCGGCGACCCGCGCACAGCGAAGGCACAGCCCGGTCAGGCCAAGGGGATTGCCGCCATGCACCGCGAAATGGCGTCGCTGGGCGTGCCGCTTTCCCAGGAGATGAACTTCAAGTTCGAGGGTACGGGGGCGATGGCCGCGATGATGGCCAAGATGGGTGGGAACTCGATCACGACCGAAGCCGTGACGATCTCGACCGACGCGATCCCCGACTCGACTTTCGAGGTGCCCGAGGGCTACAAAGTCATCAAGCGTTAGTGCCCGCGCGGCCCCCATCCCCGCGATCGTCGGGGGGGCGTGGGCCGTCTCGCTTCGGTTCAGAACGGCTCGACGCGCTCGGCGACCATGAACTCGTCGGCGCCCCACAGCGTCTGCGGGCCGCGCCGATCGCGCGGCCGCCGCCTTGTGTCCCGCCCCCGCCGATCGACGATCACGCGAAAGCCGGTCCGGCCCCTGAAGGCAACCGAGAGCGTGTCGTACAGGTCCTCGTTTTCGCGCCGTACAACAATCCAGTAATTCGACATATCGCCAGAGGGTTTTCGGCCGATCGCACCGAGCTCAACAGGCCTTCCTCAACCGGCCTTCATGGAACCGGCGACGTCAGATTCGGAAAGATCAACTGGAGGTCTACATGCGCAAACATGTGCAATGGCTGCTGGTGCTCGCAGTGTGCCTGGCCGCGATGACGTTCGTGGACGGGTGGCAGGACCGTCCCGGTCCGACCATCGCGCGCTTCGAGTACCGGGTTGTGAGGATGGCTGACCCGGTCACCAACGATTCCAATCTGCAGGTCAGTGGTCTCACGCAGCTCGGGCGAGACGGATGGGAATTGGTCGGGGTCACTCGCCGGCAGGTCCAGCTTCACTCGGAACTCCAGACAGAAACTGTCTTCTACCTGAAGAAGCCGATCATCGCGCCGTAGCCTCACGGGTTGAGCACGCCGATCCGCAATTCGGACCCCGGATGGGTCATGTGGCGCGCACAGTCGTGAGGTTGGACAGATAAGATGGCGGTACCTGTTCCGGCTCATGAACGCATCACTCATCGCGAGGCTCGTCTGTCCCTCGTGCAAGCAACCTCTGATCGCAGAGGACGAGCTGCGATGCTCGGCCTGCGGCCGTCGTTTCCCGCAACGCGACCCACGCTGGATTGACCTGCTGCCGGACGGTTGGGCAACTCAATTCGACAAGTGGTCAAAACGCCAGCGGGAGATGGAACAGGCGTACGATGAGCTGTCGGCTGACCCGGCGCACGCCCGGCTCGCATATCGCAGCGATCTCGATGGCTACCGCGGCCACCTCTCGCGCTGCGCCGGCCGGGTCCTCGACATTGGTGGCGGCTACGGGCTGGTGCGCCACTACCTGCCGGCAGCCACCGACTACACGGTGCTCGATCCCTCGACCTCCTGGTTCGCCCAACCGTGGCACCTGATCGCCGATGAGTTTCCCTGCCTGACCACACCGCCGCCATTCGTGCGCGGCGTCGCCGAGCACCTGCCGTTCCCGGACGCGAGCCTGGACTGGGTCCTGTCGTTCTGGAGCATCAACCACCTCGCCGATCCTCTGCGCGCGCTGGCCGAGTGCGCGCGAGTGGTGCGTCCCGGCGGCGGTCTGCTCCTCAGCATGGAAGACATGGAGCCGAGCTGGGCGGACATTACGAACGGGACGTACGTCGACGGCCGCTTCCCCACCCGCGCCGCGCTCGTCCGAGCGAAACTGCGAGCTGCGGTCGCCGGGTGGCCTCTCCAGCCCGATCACATCCGCATCAGTGAGCGTGACCTTCGCCGGTGGACTCAGCGCTTTCGCTGGGAGGAGCGCCGGTGGGCGGGCACCTATCTCACGGTCGTCCTGCGGCGCGAGCAGGATCGGTGATCGGCGACGCTTAGG
This sequence comes from uncultured Acidobacteriota bacterium, assembly GCA_963784195.1. GTDB lineage: Bacteria > Acidobacteriota > Vicinamibacteria > Vicinamibacterales > 2-12-FULL-66-21 > CAVQAH01. The sequence goes on from CAWARA010000025.1 coordinate 223,170, forward strand.
GCCACTAGGCGCCCGTTCCTTGACGGGCTAAAATTGGCTCTCATCATGCGACGGTCGGCCTACTGGTTCTGTGTGTTGGTCGCTGCCCTCGTCACGGAACCATCCGCCTCCGCTCACGCGGTGAAGCAGGACAGCGGTCCACCGGACCTGCAGCTTCTCAGTGTAGACGAGCTTGGCATCGTGAAGAGCGCCTGCGAACTGGACCGATCGGTGAGCGCTCCGCGGGCAGATGCTTCGGGAGCGACAGGTTCGGGCCAGGCAAGTGGAAACCTGCCAGCGAAGTCGCGCCCCATTTCACCTGTCGCACGTCGGCCAACTTCAGATGGCGCATCCACAGGCAGTAACAGGGCAACTTGGCTGATCATTCTGTTTCTCGTTGCACTCATCGGATGGCGAATCACGCACAAGGTTCTGAAACACCTCCGCACGAAACCCTGTAGCCGTTGCGGAGATGCAACGACAAACGCAGCTGGCGTATGTTCAGCGTGCGTCCGCAAGGAACAAGGGGGACGACACCGGCAGTCTCGTGAAGCTGCTGAATCCCGAGCGCGTGAATACGCGGCGCGGCGTAAGTATGCCGAAGAGGAGCGACTCAGACAGCTGCGCACCATGGAGCAACTCCATGCCCTGAGCGGAACGGAAGTCGAGACTCTTGTCGGATCGCTCTTCGAAAAGCTGGGATGCTCGGTTGACCGCAGCACCGATGATGGAATTGACCTCTTCCTGGAAGCAGATGGTGCGCGACTCGCCGTTCAATGCAGGTGCTGGAGAAACGATATCGATTCCCCCACGCTCCGTGACTTCCTGGGCGCAATGCTGCACGCCGGCGTAGCGCATGGGTTCGTCATCACCACGGCTCGATTCAGCGAGAGCGCCTCGACGTTCGCACGCGGCAAGGCGATGACGCTTATCAATGGACCGCTACTTCTGCGATGGCTTGACGGTAAGCACTCGCCGACCGTACGAGGACACTCAGGAAAATCAGAAGGCGCAGCATCCGGATGGCCCAGGAAACCTGTCCAGGATCCTTACGTTGTCCTTGGATTGTCGCGCGGCGCGTCACCTGAAGAGATCAGACGCGCTTACTACGCTCTGATTGCGCAATATCATCCGGACAAGGTGGCGCAGCTGGGCCCTGAGCTCCGAGATCTCGCCAGCGAGAAATCCAAGGAAATCAATCGGGCCTACAGTCAACTCGCCAACAGGTCCGCTTGAGGGCCGCTTCGCCTGGACAAGAGGGTGGAACTCGTAACTCCCTGACTCATTTGGTGCCGGCGGGGATCGGACCTGCACGGCCTTGCAGCTTTCAAGGGGACTCGCGCACTGCGAAGAATGCACGAAAATGCGCCAGTTTTCATGCATTCGTGCGTTGAACCGCGTCGGCGGTCGCGGTTACACTCACGGGCACACCCTGGCAATATCACAGCTGTTAGACGATGAGGCTTTCGGCTCGAACCCACAAACGCGGGTCCTCTCAGCAACCGACGCCAGGCATGGTCCTGGACGCGCTGACCCGAGGTGTGTCTCACGTGCGGATGGTCTGGCTGGCGACGGTTGTACTCGGTGCGGTCGTCACGGGCGTTACGCTCGTGGCCAGGTCTCCGAGCTCTCCGCCAGAACCAGCGTCAGCCGTCGCAACGATCGAACAGTCATCAACGTCGGCGACGGCGCGCGAGACCACGGATCTCGACGGCGACGGGATTGGCGACATTCTCTTACAACACTCAACGTCGACCTGGGTGGGGGCGTGGCTGATGAATGGTGCCGGGCAAGCCGCCAGCTTTGTGCCGGTTTACTTTGGCGACGTTGGGGCTTGGAGAGTTGTCGGAACCGCAGATCTTAATCGCGACGGCATTGGTGACATCCTCCTGCAACACTCACTGTCGACGTCGGTGGGGGCGTGGCTGATGAATGGTGCCGGGCAGGCTGCCAGCTTTGTGCTGATCTACTCTGGCAACCTGGGTGGTTGGAAAGTTGTCGGTACCGCAGATCTTAATCGCGACGGCATTGATGACATCCTCCTGCAACACTCACCGTCGGCCTGGGTGGGGGCGTGGCTGATGAATGGCACCGGGCAGCCCGCCAGCTTCGTGCCGGTTTACTCTGGCGACCTGGGCGGATGGAAAGTTGTCGGTACCGCAGATCTTAATCGCGACGGCATTGCTGACATCCTCCTGCAACACTCACCGTCGACCTGGGTGGCGGCCTGGTTGATGAATGGTGCCGGGCAGCCCGCCAGCTTCGTGCCGGTTTACTCTGGCAACGTTGGCGGTTGGAAAGTTGTCGGTACCGCAGATCTCAATCGCGACGGCATTGATGACATCCTCCTGCAACACTCACCGTCGACCTGGGTGGCGGCCTGGTTGATGAATGGTGCCGGGCAGGCCGCCAGCTTTGTGCCGGTTTACTTTGGCGATGTTGGCGGTTGGCAAGTGAACGGTAAGGGGGACACGTCCATAAGTCCGCCAGCACGGACCATCACTGCGATCAATGTCTCAGCATCTGCGGCGACTTTGACGGTGGGTGAAACGGCCACCATGACGGCTACTGCGACGTACAGCGACGGCACAAGCGGCACGGTCTCGGCAACCTGGCAGTCGAGCAACACCAGTGTGGCCAGCATCGATAACACAGGAACTGTACGCGCGCTGGCGGCGGGCAACACGACTATGACCGCGACTGCCAGCGGCCGTAGCGGAACGATGGGCCTTGTCGTGCGACCAATCCCCCCGCCGCCCGATCCATCCGCAACGGCGTTCGAAAACGAGGTATTGACGATCGTCAACCAGCGCCGCGCGGCGGGCGCGACCTGTGGCGGCACGGCGTATCCACCAGTCGCCGCCCTTGCCATGAACGCAAATCTGCGTCTCGCCGCGCAGGGTCACAGCCAGGACATGGCGACGAACAACTACTTCTCGCACACGAGCCTCGACGGCCGGACGTACGTCGATCGCATCCGTGCCGCCGGCTATACCGGATCCTTCCTGGCCGAGAACATTGCGGCCGGGTACGGGTCTCCCGCGTCCGTCGTCAACGGCTGGATGGGGAGCACTGGTCACTGCCAGAACATCATGAACGGCAGCTACCGGTCGATCGGCGTGGGCTACGCCTTTCGCGCCGGGTCGCAGTACGGCTCCTACTGGACGCAGACCTTCGGCGGAAGCTAGCTGGCCGGCCGCAAGGGCCGGCTTGATGGGCAATGGGCGATGGGCGATCGAATAAGGCAGCGGCGCATCCATGCTCGAAGCTATCTTCGATGTACGTTGCAACAGCGTTCTCAGTCGCGCGGCAGGCCAGGCGGTAAACGTCCCGTCGTCATGTTGCGACCCACGCCTCGGGTTCCGGGTTCGGGTTCGAACACACGGGTTAGCGGCCGACAGCCCCTAACCCGTGCCTGCCTCAACACCACATCGAACCACCAGGCAACAGATCCAAGCCTGAAGGCGACTGGGCGCTATGTTAAGCGTTAGCGCACGTCCAGAATCCGGTCGCCGCCAGCAGCGGCAAACGCAGCAGCCGCCAACTCGTGCTCACGCTTCACCTGAGCGAGCACGTCGGCAAACTCGGGCCAACTCCGTACCGGATCCAGCCACTCGTCGGACACGAGCAACGGATAACAGCAGAAGCCCGCGGCCGTTGCGCTCTTGAGCAGCGCAACGGCGTCCTCGCCGGCCCCGAGGTGAGCGGCCTGGCGCGCGAGGTAGTAGAGGGCCTCAGGGTCGCGGAAGCCAGACGAGGCGATGGCCTGTATCGCCGCCAGGGCGTCCGCGGATCGTCGTTCGAGAAGCGCGCGCAGCACGCCAATCATCTGCTGGAGTTTCGGCGGCAACTTGGGCTCGCGACTCGCCAGGAAACCCAGCGCCTCGTTCTCACGCCCGAGGGCAACGAGGGCGAAGCCGACCACCAAGGGTGCTTCCACCTTGCTCGACAGAACGGCCTTGTAGTCCCGGAGCATCCACAGCGTATGAATCACCGACGTCTTGATTACGGGATCGAGACACCGTGCCGCTTCGTCGGCGCGACGCGACGCGTCCAGTAGCCCGCAGTACCGACACGCGTAGACGAGGCCGACGAATAGCTCCGGATCGGTCCTCCGTCGGCTGGCCTGGTTGAGGAGCCGCCCCATCGCCTCGCGCGCGCGGCCATGGTCAATGTCGAGTTGTGCCGTCAGGTTATGCGCCAATGGCAGGTCGGGATTCAACACGAGGGCCCGTTTGAGCGCTGCCTCCGCACCAGCCAACTCGTTGCTGCTCCCGCCGCCAAGCTTGCCGATCAGGCGACGGACACGGCCGAGCCCGGCCCACGCGGGCGCGTACCGCGGATCCTCCTGCACGGCCTGTTCGTACAGGTCGCGCGCAATGGCCCAACTCTTTGGATCCGAGGCGAGCTCGTTTGCCCGAAGGAAGTATTCGTACGATCGCGCGTTGGCTGGCGCGTCGCGCGAGAGCAGCCGCTCTTCGCGCGCCGACAACGGCAGCGACAGCGACTCAACGATCTGGTGAGTGAGATCATCCTGGAGCTGAAAGATATCGTTGAGCGTGACCTGCGTCGTCCGCGACCAGAGCAGCCGGCCGCCCGGCGCCTCGACAAGCTGTGTGGCCACGCGCACTTCGCTGCCGGCGCGGAGTAGCGTCCCGGTCACCGCCGCGTTCACATCGAGCTCGGTGGCAAGCGCCGACAGCTCGGGCGCTTCGGCCTTGAAGCGGGCGGCGGCCAGGCTCGATCGCACGACCAAGGACGTGAGACTGCCGAGCGACGCGGTGATCGCGTCGGCGAGACTGAACGATAGGAAATCGATCTCGGGATCGGGCCGTAGCATCCGGAAGGGGAGCACAATCAAGCGCGTCATTGTGCGCGCGACTGGCGCGACGCCGGAGTCACTCAGACTTCGGGCGGCACGAAGCTCCTGCGCCATGGCGGCGGCGACGGCGTAGCGGTCCTCGGGCTTCTTGCAAGTTGCCCGATGCAGGATCCCGTTGACGGCGGCCAGCGCCGGCGATCCATCGAGCGAGGGCAGTGGCTCGTACATAACGGCGTGGAACACCTGGGCCATCGTCGCGCCGGGAAACGCGGCCTTTCCCACGAGCAGTTCGAAGAGTATGGCGCCGAGGGCGAACAGATCGGAGCGTCCATCAAACGGACTGCCGGTGAGCTGCTCCGGCGACATGTAGTGCGGCGTGCCCATGACGGTGCCCGCCATGGTCATGCCGGCCTGCGTCTGCTCGCTCACCTCCTGCCCCGCGCGGGCCAGACCGAAGTCGAGCAGCTTGACACCGTGTGCGGTGAGGAAGATGTTCGACGGCTTGAGGTCGCGGTGAATGATGCCGCGCGCGTGAATCGCCTCCAAGGCCGAAAGCACCGCGAGGGTGATGTCGACACTCTCAGGCAGCGGAATCGGCCCGCGGGCGAGCCGTGCCGACAGCGGTTCGCCCTCGAGCAACTCCATGGCAATGAACAGCTCGCCGTTGGCTTCGCCGATTTCGTATAGCTGACACACGTTCGGATGGGACACGCTGGCCGCTGCGCGCGCCTCGCGCCACAGGCGCTCACGCGACGGCTGATCGCAGGTGCCACGCACCATCTTGAGGGCGACGCGACGCTGGAGCCGTTCGTCGGTCGCGGCGTAGACGACGCCCATGCCTCCTTCGCCGAGCTTGGACACCACGCGATAGTGAGCAATTGTGTCTGGCATGTCGTCGCAAGTCGATTCTACACGGCGCGGTTTTTTACATTGCGGCCCGTGTGGATGTCGAGCAACGCTCCTGGAATTCTCGTCGCTGGACGATCTCTGGCTACGTACTGCGCCGTTTCGGCACGTGGAGATCTGACCCATGGCGGTTTACCCACGATCAACCCCAGTGTTGGGCGAGGTGGTTGTAAGGGCCGCCGAGCTGTATCGCAGGCTCTGGGCTCCTACACTTATGCCGCACGCCTGAGGGCCTCAAGTTGCCACATCCAGCTTACCAATGGGTTCCAACTGGTGAAAATCTGGTCCACCATCTCCAAATCGTTGATTCTACACGGCTGAAATCGCCAACCCAATTCATCGATCGAACCGCCCCGTTGTTGAAGGCCTCGTCACGTCGGTGGGTCGACGGTCAGCGTCTTGCCATCACTACCGCGTCCATCGATGGGAGGATTAGGCGATGGCGGACGGCAATAACGTTCAGGTCGTTCGGTCACTGACGTCAACGATCCGCGCCGACTGCAGCGACAGTGACTTGACGCGCCGAGGCTTCATGCTGGCATCGGCCGTTCAGATCGTAGGCACCTGTCATTCGACCGGGCTGCGCGGCACCGCAAGCCATAACAACGCGTCGACAATGTCTTCTACCGTCCTCGCGTCGAGAGATGTGAGACTGGAGCATCAACGGCTGGAGGGTTCAGTTGCCACTGCCGCCCCGCCGACGCATAATTCCGCGCATGGCAAAAGCTCGGCAATCACGCAAGGGTTCCAAACGCGGCGTACGGGCACGGGCGTTCGAAGCGATTCCTTACACGCGGGCCACGCCACGGGAGGAGCGGCTGGGGCGCACGTTCGACAATCTGGTGACCAGCGCCACCGTCAAGGACCGGCAGATCAAGGCCCTGCAGCCGGAGATCATCGGTGCCGCGGTTCGAGGCGGCTCGAAGATCGCCGCGAAGGGGTTCCTGGATTTTGACCGGGTAGCTGGCTTCACCTGGCCGGATGCGCTGTACGTTCCGCGCGATCAGCAGGCGTCGAGCCGCCCGAAACCACCCGACAACCGGCTCTACAGCCATGACTGGACGGCTGGGACCGGCGTCGGAACGGCGAGCCGGGATTCCGGCGGCATGATGGCCTACGCAGCCGCGGCAACGACCGATTCGTTCAAGATCGAGGACGCCGGCGTCGCGATCACTTACACGCCGACGAGCCGGTTGAGCTACGTGACATACGAGCCCGACGTCTATTGCTCGGTGGCGTACCGGATGTTCGTAGATTTCTGGCCTCAGTTGATCGCTGGCCAGGTGCACCTCGGCACCAGTTTGCTCGTGGCGCAATGGGTCCGCAGCCCTGTGCTCTCCGGATCGTACGAGCTGTTGCGCCTGAACGAGGTCACCGTCTTCGATTCGTTCGCGCAGGATGCCGGGACGACTGGGTTTGCGAACATCCGCCATACGCTCACGCGAAGCTACGTGAATTCGGCGCTCGGCACGAGGTTTCTCGTGGAAGGAGGCCGGACGTATGCCTTCGGCGTCGGCGCTCGCGTCTGGGTCCAGCACAACGTCACCTCCAACTACGGGAAACAGATTCCTCAGGACCCTACCAGGTTTCGGCTGTACGCCGAGATGACGTGCGCGGTACCGTTCATGGCGGTCACCGTCCAGCAGGTTCTTGTTCCCTGAACGGCCAAACCCAGGACTTCGCCAGCGCCCCGCGGACACGCGGGCGATATGGAATGGTTCGCGGCGCTGAATCCCGTCGTTCGTGCCGCGCGTCCTCCCTTCGGATTCGTGCGCGTCGGTTTATGCCCTGATCGCGACGCTCTACACGTCGCTGGACGGGGGCGCCGCCAATAGAAACGCGAAAGCGCCACCGACGACTCTCAGCTAGTAGCTGACCAGCATATCGCGGTCGGCGTCACCGTTTTGGTCCCGTGTAGTCGCCCAGCGCCGACCTATTTGAACGGGCCCGCGATAACTCGAATCGCGCAGATGCGGTCGGTCTCTTCCCCTACTTAGCTTCCACAGATTCTCCACAGCAATTCACAGATGTTATCCACAGATTCGGCGGGTATACTCCGCGCGTTTCCCTGGAACCTCCGATGAACCACGAACGCCGTGAGTGCGAACTCTGGCGGGACGGCGACTGGCGTTGCGAGTTGTGGCGTCTGGGCAGGCGGCACCAGGTCCGCTTGTATCTCGGATCTCATCTCGTCAGCGACCTGTTGGACGGTCAAACCTGAATCTAGAGCGCCAGACCGCAGAGGGTGGACGGCCGTGCAGGCGGAGATTGCACGGACAACCGCTGACGCCTCCCGAACTTCGACCGATGACGGGTCGGCGCGCATGTGAGGATACTGGACCAAAGGCCAAAAGATCGCCGGCTGAGGTTAGCGCATGATTTTGGCTCCATGGCCCCGACTCGGCGCGAGCCTCCCATTCGCTCAACTGCCTGAAGCGTGGGCAGCCAATGGGCTTCCACACAGAACGGATTGAGCCGGACGAAAACGGCCGTCAAGAACTCTTGTCTCTTCGCCATCGAGGCTATGGAATCAGAAACGAAGCGGCGCATTGTCGAAGCTCGCCACCACTAAGGCGGACGTCGATAAGCTGCTTCAAGGCTCGGGCCGTCTTTGATTGGTCCATCTCCAGCTTCACTGACCATGCTCCACTCGCCTGCACCGCAAGCCAATAGGGGCCCGGCTCCCGAATGACCTCTGTGACCCACCCGTTGTAGGCACCGAGCTTGTTCACTAACAAACCTACCATCTCACCGTCGGAACGGTACAGCCTGACATTGAAATTCCGCCCGCCCTCGTGTGTGAATGCGGCACGGAACAGCCCCCGCTTCAAGTCGAACGGGCCTAAGGGCGAGTCCCCACTATGGCGGTGGGTGATTGGCAGCGGCGTACCTGGCTTCTTCGGATCGGGTTGCTCGTGCATCAGGACCCATGCCTGCTCTGCGCGAACTTGGAATCTGTAGCGGCCTGCGTCAATCGGAATGAGGCGAACACCCTCGTAGTTCCCGAAGGTGTTGATAAGTAACTCGGTCTTCTCGCCGTCGGTCGACATCAGCTGGACGACAAAGTTCCGCTCCCCCTTGTGTGCCGCGCCGACCATGAGGAGCCCTTTCTGTAGCGATACGACATCCGATACAGAGTCACCCCGGCCTTCTATCTTGACTCCTGTGGATTGCGTGATACCAGTCGCAACTGGCGTCAGCGCCACGGCCACTGTGATGATCGAAGTTCTCCATCGACTCATTGACATTTTCTCCTCGTCGATAGATAGCATTGGACCGATTAAGCGGGCAAAATGGCAGTTCGGTACTTGCTAACGCCAACCCTTCTCGATCAGCGCCTTCTCCACTGCTCCGTCAGATCGAGCACGGCATCCTGGCTGCGCACGACCTCGGCGCTGGCCGAATCAAGTTCAGTCCAATTCGTCGTGACTATCCGGATCATCGGGTGTTGACCGCTCGCGCCAGGATATGCAATTCGGGCCACAGGAGTGATGATTGGACAGCCGCGACAGATCGAACATCGCCGACGCGCAGGCATGGTCGAAACTGTCTTCGATGTACGTGGCGACGGCGTTCTGTCCGGCAAGGCACGCCCAGGCGGTAAACGTGCCGTCTCCCATTTGAGCAATCCATGCCTCCCAGCCGTTTTCGTGGGTGGACAGCCACAAGCGGATCGGGTGTGAGTGGTGGTGGTCGGTCACGTCCACCCCTTCTCGATCATGGCCTTTTTCCACTGCTCGCTGGTGGTCAGAACCTGTTCGCTGTTGCGGCACACCTGCGAGGCGTATAACGAGCCGTTGATTTCGAGGATCAACTCCCAGCCGAACACGTGAGACTGAAGGCGGCAGACGGCTTCCTTCGCAGGCGCACAGCCTGACTTGTGCAGACGCCAGGACTCACCAAGGCGCGCGGGTTCGCCGGGCCAGTGTTCACGCTGAAGCGTATTCACCGGCGGGATCGTAACACGCCAAACCTGGACGAACTGCGGGCGATGGGCTACATGCCCGGCGTGATCTGCTTGTGGTCGCTGAAGTGGAAAAAGCCGTGGATTCGGCAGAAGTAGACGCGCACGTGATCGGGACGGCGCTGCTCGTCCACTTCGTATCGCTCGCTGTGAAACGCCATCGGCTGACCGCACCGAATGCAGTTCTGTGAAATCGGCCTCTCGTCTCGGAGCGCGGCTTCCATGCTCGCTGGGTTGTTAACGGAGCCGCGATCATAAACCCATTTAAGCAGACGATCTATCCGGAGGGTCCCCTAGGCCTAAAGGCCAATCAGGGGGGAGATTTGACGAGAGGATCGCGGCTCCGCCAGCGCAGGAAGATCGTCTGCCCGTACGTGTTTCACCACACGGGTAACCCGATCCGCTATTTCCGGAAGGCCTGGAAGGCCGCCTGCAAGGCGGCCGGCTGCCGGGGAAGATCCCGCATGACTTCCGGCGAACGGCGGTGCGGAACCTCGTGCGCGCGGGTGTGCCGGAGAAAACGGCGATGGCGCTGACGGGCACAAGACGCGATCGGTGTTCGATCGCTACGACATCGTCAACGAAGCGGATCTCCGGAGTGCGATCGGGAAGCTAGCGATCGCCCACCGTGACAGTATCGTGACAGTGAAGCCAGATCAGGAACTCACCCGCCGCAGCGTCCGCGTAACTTCCTGAAAAAATTGGGTGCCGGGGGCGGGGATCGAACCCACACGTCCTTACGGGAACGGGATTTTAAGTCCCGAGCGTCTGCCAGTTCCGCCACCCCGGCGTCCCTAGGATTCTACGATGAGCCGCGACGGGTGTGCGGGCCTGAGGCCGGGGGCACGCGCTCACGTGGCTTCGCCGACGGTCACTCCGACGCCCGTGACGCACGACAAGAACTTATCGCGTCTGACGCGATCGGTGATTGGTCAGTGAATCGACGACTTGCGCGGGCGCTTCGGCGAGTTCCGGGCCTGCTCCATCTCTCCGTAGTAGGCCTGAACTCTCGCATCGGCGGCGGTATAGAAGACCCGCTGGCAATTGTAGCAACGGTAGGCGATCAGCGCCGAGCCTGTCGCGGCGAGACGGCACAGATCCGAGTCCAGACAGAACGGGCAGGCGTGTGGCGCGTCCATGGCTGAGCCATACGATAGGGCAATTCCCGCGAAACGGGACTCAGGAAGATCCCTAGCGTAACGGGGACCGTTGTCCGGCGCTCAGCCATCCGCGTTCCAGCCGCGCTCGACCATGGCGGTTTTCCATTGCTCCTGCGTCGACAGGGCCTCGTTTATCGAGCGGCACACCTTCGAAAAGAGCATCGGCCCCCCGCGCAAGACCAGCTTCCACCCCAACTCGTGCGATCCAATGCTGCAAACAGCCACGTTGGTCCCTTTATGCAGCCGCCAGGCCTCGCCGAGGCTCAGGCGGCTATCCCTGCTGCGCTCGCCTTGAACCGTATCCATATGTCGTCCTGGAACATTGCAGCCCTCAATCTGAGGGCTTTACTGGGGATCAACGGCGTCGGGGGCAAAACCGAACAAGGCTCCTGGATGATCGCGCGTCGTTGTCAACGACGGCACAAGGTCCGGCTAAGCCGGACACTACGTTCTCCTGCGCCAACATCGAACGGCGTGACACGGTCGCAGGGTTGGCTGATTCCAAGCCGAATACAGTTTTGTAAAACGGAGCCGAGACGCTGATGTGTTTGCAGGAATCTGGAAGCTGGTCCAGTCAACTAGCGTAGAACCGTGTGTGAGTAGTCGCTATATCCGCGCTTGTATATACGCACAACAGTCAACGATCCTTCGGCCTCGCACTTTGGTAAAGAAGTCGTAAAACCTGGACATGTTGAGCTGGACTGACACTTCACCAGAGGCGTATGCTCACCGGTATGGCGGCGCAAACCAAGTCCGGATCGGTTGAATGGATGTTGCTGATCGCTCTCGCCTGTCTGATCGCGCTCATCGTCTACACCGCGCAGTAAACGATCTCCAGTCTGAATTTTTCTCGCCTCATCGAGTCGCACGAAACACGGTCGTCTGCGGAAGAATGATCATGCGCCGTCGATCGTCGTCTGCCTCGATCACCTCGCCGCAGTTGCTGGTCGGCCGATAGACGTAGCCCTGACGTTCGTCAGCACTGACGATTTCGAGCGTCGTGGCGATCCGTTCTGCCTTCGCCTTCAGAATCTCGCCGCAGGTTCCGACGAGCGCCGTGCGGTAGTCGGCTTCCTTGACGAGCGGTTGATCGAGAATGATGCGCACGACGCTGCTCCGCGGCGATCGGACGTTCTTGACGCGCGCGGCTTCGCCGACGGTCGAACGGACGGCGCGAAGCAGCGACGCCGGAACCTGCGACGTTTCTTTGGGGGCGCGCTTCGTGGTGGTCTTCTTCTGCTGTATTGCGGCGGACGTTGCGGACGGCAGGCACAGTCCGAGCACGATCGCGAGGGCGGCGCGCATGACGCGACGCTTCGCTCGCGCTCTCGATTGTTTTTGATCTGACACACTCGCCTCCGGCGATCAGCCAGCCATCGAGTGTACTCGACTTGAATCTGATGAGCTTGGAACGGAAGCTGCTCGAGGTAAGCAGCCGCGTCAGTCGCCCCGCAGGGCAACCATCGGATCGACGCGCGTGGCGCGCAGCGCGGGCAGCGCGCTCGCGGCCAGTGCCACGGCCGTGAGGATGACGGCAACGGTGACGTAGGTCGTCCAGTCTTCGCCAGACACGCCGTACAGGAGCTTCTCGATGACCTGTCGCAGGAACCACGCGGCGACAAGGCCGGCCGCGACGCCGAGACCAGCCATCGACGCAGCGCCACCCAGCACGAGCTTGAGAATGTCCCCTCTGCCGGCACCGTGCGCGATTCGGATCGCAAACTCCTGCGTTCGCGATCCGACGGTGTAGGCCATGACGCCGTAAACGCCAATCGCAGCGAGCAGGAGCGCAGCCCCGCTGAACAGCACGATCAAGGTGGTCGAGAACCGCTGCGGCCGGATCGACGAGCTGACGATATCGTCGAGCGTCCGCACCCGTGCGAGCGGGATTTCGGCATCGAGGCTGCGAACGACCGATCGCAGATCGGGAACCACCGACGTCGCATCTGCGACGCCGGTCCGAACGACGATCGAAAAGCCGGCAAAATACGGATGCTGCGGGTATGGCTCGTAGACCTGCGCGCTGTCCCGCTCCCCGAGCCCGTATTGCTTGACGTCGCCGACGATGCCAATGATTTCGCGCCACTCGGAATCACCCTGAGAAACCTTGATCCGGCGCCCGATTGGATCCTCGGACGCAAAGCTGCGATCCGCAAGCGTCTGATTGATCACCACCACTCGCGTCGACCCGCGCCGATCTTCTTCCGCGATCAGACGGCCGCGCCGGAGCGGGATCCTCATTGCTTCGAAATACCCGGGCTGACAGCATAGAAATTCGTGGTGGGATTGTTGCCGTCGGGGCTTGGACGCCCTTCGACCTCGTAGCCGGAGACGAAATCGTTGACCATCGGAATGCTCTGGGAGAATCCGACGGCTGAGACCTGCGGCAGCGCGCGCAGCCGCGTCAGAAGCTCGCCGAAAAAGCGCTCACGCGGCTCGCCGGCTTGATAGCGATCCGTGGGCAGATTCACGCCGACGACGACTGCACGGTCGGGCGCAAAGCCGGGCGACACGTCCGCGAGGTTGGCGAAGCTCCGGATCAACAGGCCGGCCCCGACAAGCAGGATCATGGCGAGGGCGATTTCCGCGACGACGAGGCCCCGGCGGATGCGCCGTGCCGGCGCGCTCGTGCCGTATCGTCCGCCGGTCGCCAGCAGCTCGCGCAGCTCCGGACGCGAGGCCTGGAGCGCCGGAAACAGTCCGAAGATCACCGGCGTGATCAGGGCCAGGCCGAGGGCAAAGGCCAGGACGTGCGTGTCGAGTTGGATGTCCGCCTGACGCGGCAGCGCGTTCGGAATGAGCGCCAGCAGCGCACGCAGCAGCCACGCGGCCACGAGCACGCCGGCCATCGCGCTCACCAGAGCCGTCGCCAGCTGCTCGACCAGCAGCTGCTGAATCAGCCGGCCGCGGCTCGCACCGATCGCGGCACGAATCGCCAGCTCCTTCTGCCGCGAGGCGCCGCGCGCCAGCAGCAGGTTGGCGACGTTGACGCACGCGATCAATAGAACGAACGACACGGCTCCAAGCAGTACCCACAGCGCGAGACGCACGTTGCGCACGGAATACTCGTGCATCGAGAACGCCAGGATCTCCCAGCCGGTGTTGTTGCCGTCCGGCCTCGATTGCACTAGCCGCGCGAAGGCGGCTGTCAGGTCCGCTCGCGCCTGCTCCAGGGTCACACCCGGCTTCATGCGCGCGATAGCAGACAGGTAATGGCTCCCGTCACTGCGGCGTTCGGCGGCCGTCATCGCGAAGGGCCGCCACATCTCGGTCTCGGCAGACGGAAATACGAAGTCAGCCGGCATGACACCAACGATGGTCACCGGCTCGCGATCCATGCGGACGATCTGCCCCACCACGTCCGCCCCGCCGAACCTGCGCTGCCACGCGCCGTGCGAGATCAACACCACCGCCGGCGCACCCACGGCGTCGTCCGCCTCGTTGAACGCGCGGCCGGCAACCGGGGTCACGCCAAGAAGCGCGAAGAGGTTTGCTGACACGCGGTCGACCCGCACGCGGTCGGGTTCCGTCGAGCCGGTGTCGAGGTTGCGGAGCTGGACCTGCCAGGCGCCGATGCCTTGAAACACCGTCGCGTGCTCACGCCATGCGAGATAGTGACCGGGCGACACCGAGAATTCGGGGAACTGCGGAAGCCGCCGCTCGCGAAGGGTCAACAGCTCGTGGGGGTTTGCGTATGGAAGGGGCCGGAGCAGGACGGCGTTGACCACACTGAAGGTGGCCGTGCTGAAGCCGATGCCGAGGGCAAGCGTGAGCAAGGCCGTCGCGAGGTACCCCGGGTGCTTGGCCATCGCACGAGCCGCTTGCCGCAAGTCCTGCACGAACATTCGTCCTCCGCTCGCTCGGAATTCAGCTTGGTACGCTTGTCAAAACAGCTCAACGCAGAGAGCGCAGAGGGCAGAGATCGCAGAGACACCGCGAAACCGGCCGCGCCGCAGGCGCGGGAAGAGTCGCGAGTGATCGCAAATCAGAGCGCCACTTGATCGCGAGGCGTTCTGATTTGCGATCACTCGCGACTCCTCCAGGCTGGCTACGCCAGCCTGCCGGTTTCGCCCCGTCTGCTGAACGTGCGAGAACGGCTGCGGCCACTCTGCGGTCTCTGCCCTCTGCGATCCCTGCGTGAGCTCTTCGTGACAAGTATCAGCCGGTCAACCGAGCCCAACTGCTCGAAGCGTGGCAAGTACCAAGCAGACAAATGTATGCCCCGAAGACCCCGACTACTCGGCCCGCAACGCAATCGCCGGATCCACTCGCAGCGCGCGGATGGCGGGGACGACAGACGCCAGGGCCGCCACGCCCAGAAGGCCCGCGCACGTCATGGCGAGCACTGACGGGTCCGTCGGGCTCACCTCGTAGAGCAACGTCCTCAGCGTCCTCGTCAACAGAAACGCACCCGCCACGCCCACCACCAGGCCGATCGCCGCAAGCGTTAACCCCTCACCCACCACCATGCGAACTACCGACGACCGGTCGGCACCCAGCGCGACGCGAATGCCGATCTCGCGAGAGCGCTGCGCGACGGAATAGGCAATCAGGCTGTAGATGCCGAGGCTCGCGAGCAGCGCCGCGACGAGCGCGAACACGCTCGTCAGGACCGACGACAGCCGCGTCTCCCCGGTGGACGCGGCGACGATGTCGGTCATCGGCCTGACGCGGACGAGCGGCAGCGCTGAGTCGATCGCAGCGATTCGCTGACGCAGCGCCGGCAGCACCTGCGCCGGGTTCATCCCGTCGAGACGCACGACCAGCCCCATGCCCGCCGTCGGCGCCTGCGTGTGCGGCACGTAGCTCTCCGGCACTGGCCTCGTGTTCACCCTCCAGGAGCGCACGTCACCGACCACGCCAACCACTTCCCGCCAGACGGCGCTGGAATCGAACGTGAGCTGCACGCGGCTGCCGATGGGATTCCCGTTGGGCCAGTAGCGCTCGGCCATCGTCTGGTTGATGATCACGACCGGCCGGCCGGCGGCATTGTCCTGGTCCGTGAAGTCCTGGCCTCGCACCACCGGAATCCCCATCGTCCCGAAATAGCCGGGTGTGACCGCTCGGTATTCGACCACCGGCGCGGCGTCACGCGGAAATGGCGGCTGCCCCTCGATGGCGAAATTGCCGTTGAACCCGAAGTTCGCGAGCGGCAGGTAGTTGATGGCGCCCGCCGATTGCACGCCGGGGATCGCGCGAATCTCGCCGAGCGCTCGCTGGTAGAACGCCGCCATCGCCGGAGGCTGATAACGGGCGGCTGGCAGATTCAGTTCGAATGTCAGGAGCCCGTCAGCCCGGAAGCCGGTTCGCTCGGACTGGAGCTTCAACAGGCTCTTGACCATCAGGCCCGCGCCAATGACGAGCATCAGCGCGACGGCTATCTCGGCGACGACGAGCAACCGGCTGGCGCCACGGTTGCCGCTCGTCGCGCCGCGCGCACCCGTGTCGCGCAGGCTGTCGTTCGGATCGGTGCGGAACCCCCGGCGGGCTGGAGCCACGCCGAAAATCAGGCCCGTCGCCATCGCGACGACGAGCGTGAAGGTGAGGATGCCCGTATCGATGGCAATCGAACTGACCCGGGGAAAGCCTGCCGGAGCCATCGCGACGAACAACCGCAGCAACCAGCTGGCGAGGATGACGCCAACGGCGCCCCCCAGAATCGACAGCAACAGACTTTCGGTGAGCAGCTGACGAACGAGGCGTCCGCGGCCGGCACCGATCGCCGCGCGAATCGCGAGCTCCCGCTCGCGGCCCACGCTGCGCGCGAGCAACAGGTTCGCGACGTTCGCGCAGGCGACGAGCAGCACGAACACGACGGCGCCCTGCAGCACGAGCAGCGTTCGCTTGTTGTCGGTGACGATGATCTCGTGAAGCGGCCAGACCTTGACGTCGCGCTGAAGGCCATTCTCGCGGTTGAAGGCGGCCGATACGTTCGAGAGATCCTGCTGCACCTGATCGACCGAGACGCCCGGCTTCATCCGGCCGGTCAGCCGGAGGAAATTTCCACCGGGAGCCGGCGCGTTCCCAAACCCGAGCGGCACCCACGCCTGCGCTGACGTATAGAAGTCCGGCGGCATCACGCCGACGACCGTCGTCGCCACACCGTTCGCGGTAATCGATTGCCCGATGACCTTCGGATCGCCGCCAAACCGCCGCTGCCACAGGCTGTGGCTCAGCACGATGACGGGGCTCGCGTTCGGCATATCCTCGTCTGCCGAGAACCATCGCCCGAGAGCCGGCTCGATACGGAACGCCCGGAAGAGGTCCGCCGTGATTCGCGTCGCGGGGACCTGCTCGGGCTCGCCCCGGCCGGTAAGGGTGACGCTCCCCGGCGTCTGCGCGCCCAGCGACTCCAGCGTGCGGTTCCGTTCGCGCAACGCCACGTACTTCGCGGCCGACACCGACGCAAACGTCACCGCGGGATAGGTGTCGTGGATGTAGACCAGCGCGGCAGGATCGGGGTACGGAAGCGGCTTCAGCAACACCGCGTACACGACGCTGAAGACCGCTGTGTTCGCGCCGATCCCCAGGGCGAGGGCAAGGACCGCGGTCAGGGCAAACCCCGGCTGCCGGATGAAGGTCCTGAGGCCATAGCGAAGGTCCTGAATCAGTTGCTCCATATGCCTCCCCAAGGGTGTTCGAATGATTGGTTCTCGTGGGAACCCTGGCGCTGGACGGTCAAGGACTATGCCAGCACTTCTTCGCGGGTTTTGACGAGAAAGCGTGGACTGGCGTTCGGGCGAGTCGCGCAGGCTGGACTGCGGGGTCGCAGATCCGCGCCCACATCACAGAAACTCCCAACTCCCAACTCCCAACTCCCCAAGGCTGGTCGGCCGCGCGAAGGTCCGCTACAATGAGCCCACCGCTCGTCCCAGGACTGCGATCGAGGAGAAGCACATGAAATTCAGCGCCCGCGCCCTACCTTTGCTCGTTGCGCTCGCCACCATGACGCTGCCGGCATTCGTCAACGCTGAACCAATCAAGTTCGCGCGTTACCCGCACGTGGCCGGGGGCCGTCTGGTGTTCTCGTATCACGGCGACATCTGGATTGCGAACCAGGATGGAACCAATCCCACGCGCCTGACCGCGCACGTCGCCCGCGACAGCTTTCCGCGCTTCTCGCCTGACGGCAAGCTCGTCGCGTTCAGCAGCAACCGCATGGGCAACGACGACGTGTTCGTGATGTCGGCCGCGGGGGGCGAGCCTCGCCAGCTGACGTTCAATACGACCGGCGACACCGTGCTCTCCTGGTCGCCAGACGGCGCGTTCATCGTGTTCGCAAGCCAGCGCAGCACGAGCCCCTGGCGTAGCCCGCTCTACAAGGTCCCGGTCGGCGGCGGGCTGCCGATCGCGATGGACATGGACACGGGCAATACCGGGATGATCAAGCAGGATGGATCGACGGTCGCATTTACACGTCTGGGCGGTTCCTACTGGCGGAAGGGTTATCGCGGCAACCGGGCGGACGACATCTGGGTCCAGGACCTGCGCACGAAGAAGATCACCCAGCTCACCGATGCGAACCTGAAGGAGTTCAAGACCCACACGCAGGACACCTATCCGATGTGGGGCGCGGACGGGATGATCTACTTCGCGTCCGAGCGCGGCGACATCTTCAACATCTGGAAGATCGCGAGCACCGGCGGCTCACCTGCCCAGGTCACGTTCCACAAGGAAGACGGCGTGCAGTTTCCGTCGATCAGCCCGGACGGGAAGGTCATCGCCTACGAAAACGAGTTCGAGCTGTGGACTGTCGACGTGCCGAGCGGATCGCCGAAGAAGGTCACGATCGACATGGCGTTCGATCCGAAAGACAACCTGATTACCTGGACCAACGTCCGCAATCGCGCGGAAGGGTTCGCGCCCAACCACGAGGGCGACTACCTCGTCGTCGATCAGCGTGGTGAGATCTTCATCGTGCCGACCGACAGCGAGGTCGGCGAGAAAACGCAGGTCACCGATTCGGCGTGGCGGGATCAGGGCGGGATGTTCTCGCCGGATGGCCGGTACATCGCCTACCTCTCGGATCAGTCGAAGGAGCAGGAAGTCTGGGTCTTCGATCGCACCGCGAACACCCGCCGGAAGGTGTCGGCGCACGCGTCGTTCAAGGAATTGGGCTTCTGGTCTCCCGACTCGAAGAAGATCGCGTACGGCGGTGGCAATCGTCTGTTCATGGCCGACGTCGACTCCGGAGCGAGCACCGAGCTCGCTTACAACCAGGCTGGCGGATATCAGCTCTCGGGCTTCTCTCCTGACGGCAAGTGGCTCGTCTACACGAAGCGAGACGACGACCAGAACGCCGAAGTGTTCTTGATGGAGATCGCGACGAAGGCCGAGCACAACGCGACGGCCAACCCGTTCGCCGACTCCCGCGGCACCGTCACGCCGGACGGGACACGCCTGATCTTCCTCTCCGATCGTGACGGCGGCGTCACGCATCTTTTCTCGGTCCCGCTCCTTCGGCAAAGCGAGGATCCGGACGATCCGCTCGTCAAAGAACGTCTCAAGAAGGCCCGGCCCGAGCGCCGCGAGCAGAACGCACCCCCGTCGCCGCCCCCGCCGGCAGCGGTTCGCGTCGAGGCCGAGGGCATCGGACGCCGGGCCGTGCAGCTCACGCGCGGCGAACAGGCCATCCAGACGTATTTCCTCTCGGCAGACGGCCGTCTGATCTACTTCCGAAGCACCGATGAGCGCGGACCCGGGTTCTTCTCCATCAACATCGACGGCACCGATCGCAAGCGCGTCACCGAAGGCGCTTTCGTTGGGCTCGTGCCGTCGGGCGACCGGCGCAAGGTCTTCTACACGCAGGAGAACGAGATCTGGCAGATGGAGATGACCGGTGAGCGGCGCAAGAGCCGGGTGGCGTTCGCCCTCGCCGTCAAGGTGGATCAGCGCGCAGAGTGGGAGCAGATTCTCGACGAAGCCTGGCGCGTCATGAAGTACCGCTTCTACGACGAGAAGATGCACGGCCGCGACTGGGTGGCGATCAAGAAGAAGTACGAGCCGCTCCTGAAGTACGTCGGCGAGAACCAGGATGTCTACGACCTGGCCAACGAGATGATCGGCGAGCTCAACGCGTCGCACACCGGCGTGAGCGGGCCGCCGAGCCGCGAGATGCCCGAGGCCTATACGACCCGCCATCCAGGCTTCGAGCTGAGCCCGGAAAACGGCTACTATCGCGTTTCGCACATCTACCGGGATGGCCCGGCCGACAAGGAGTGGATCGATCTCAAGAAGGGCGACTACGTGCTGGCGGTCGACGGCAAGCCGATCAAGGCCGGAGACAACTACTGGCAGCTGCTGAACAGCCCGCTCAACGACTACGTCACGATCACCGCGGCGTCTGCGCCTCCGTCCGGAAACAGCGCTGCCGGCGAGCGCAAGATGCGGATCAAGACCAGCCCGAGCCTGACCGACGTCAAGTACGAGGAGTGGGTCGCGAAGAGCCGGGAGTTCGTGGACAAGGAGTCGAACGGCCAGATCGCGTACGTGCACATCCGTGCCATGAACCAGCCGTCCCTCCGCAAGTTCCAGAACGAGATCAACCAGTTCTGGAACAAGAAGGGCATCGTCGTCGACATCCGCTTCAACGGGGGCGGCAATATCGATCAGGAGCTGCTCGACATCCTCGAGCGCCGGCCCTATGAGTACCTGGAACAACCGGTGGGGATCGCGCACCTGGGGACGGCGCCCGCGACAGGCGATCGCCGGACCGAAGGTCATGCTCATCAACCACCGATCCGGATCGGATAGCGAAGTCACGCCGATGGGATTCCGGGATCTCGGTCTCGGCAAGATCGTCGGCAACCCGACGTCGGGCGGCGTCATCGCTACGGGGTCATACCGACTGATCAACGGCGGCACCATCCGGACGCCTGGCTCCCTCGTGGTCACCTACGACCCGACCAAGCCGAACAACTACGGCATCAACCTGGAGAATTACGGGGTGCCGCCAGACGTCTGGGTCGAGAACACTCCGGAGGACGAGCTTGGCGGCTTCGACCGCGAGCTCAAGACAGCCGTCGATGAGGCGCTCCGCATGCTGAAGGAAGGGCGCTGGCAGTTCACGACGGAACAACAGGATAAGTAGCGAACGCGCTCGCTACTCGTGCATGCGCACACTACTGATCGTCATCGACGCCGCCACTCCCGGCGTCGTGTGTCCGGCCATTCTGACCGGCCGGCTGCCGGTCATGCAGCGTCTCGCCAACGCGGGCACGCTGCACGACCGGTCGGTGACCATCTTCCCTTCGATCACTCCGGCGGCGACGACGTCGATCGTCACCGGCTGCTATCCCGCGGAACACGGCATATCAGGTGCGTCCTGGTACGACGAGGAGCGCAACGAGGTCGCCTACTACGGCGATGACTTCTGGGTCATCGCGCGCGAAGGTTTCGGTGAGTTCGTGCGCGACTTCCTGCTCCGCCTGAACGGCGATCGGCTCCGCGCGCCAACGATGTTCGAGATGATCGAACGCACCGGACGCCGGACGGCGTCTCTTAACTATCTGGTCTTCCGCGGTATTGTCGAACATCTCGCGCGCGTGCCGGTATCGCTGGCCGCCATGCCCGGCGTCCCGGTGGCCGCGAGCGTCCACGGCCCGTCGATGCTGGCGCTTGGTGACTTCGTCGGCCCGAGGGTCGCGCACGGTGGCCGTCTGTCGAAGAAGGGTGGCCCCCTCCACCGCTTCGGCATGGACGACGTGTCGACCGGTGTCATGCTCCAGGACTTGATGTCGCGGAACGAACTGCCAGATTTCACTGTCGCCTACTTCGCCGACAACGACTATCGCAGTCACAAGGTCGGCCCGCACGCCGCGCTCGACGTCGTTGCGCAGGTCGATCGGATGCTCGGTGAAGCGTTCGAGGCCGCCGGAGGCATCGACCAGGTGCTGGCCGATACCTATGTGGTCGTGACGTCGGACCACGGTCATTGTGACGTGTTGGGCGAGCGCGACCGCGCCGCAATTCACCTCGACCGGACGCTCTCGAACTTCCGTCAGGCGGCGCTCGGCCGCCCATGGCGCAAACGCGACGAGATCATGATCTGCCCGAACATGCGCGCAGCCCAGATTTACGTGCGTCACCCGACGACCGACCTCATCGATCAGATCTCGCTCGCCGCGCTGGCCGACGATCGAATCGACCTCGTGATGTGGAACGCCGACCTCAGGCACGACCGATCGGCTGCCTACATGGTCGCCGGCGCTGCCGGCCGCCTGGAGTTCGTCCGCGGCCACGCCGGGCGGGGTGGATGGACCCACGCGGAGGACCACTTCGGCGCCGCGTGGAGCTGGCGCGGCGACCCGGACGTCCTCGATTTCGAGCAGGACGGAAAGCGACTGTGGTTTCGCAGCTATCCGAATGCGTTCGAGCGAATCGCCGGGGTGCTCGATCTCGAGAAATCGGGCGAGGTCTGGATCACCGCCAGGCCAGGCTGCGAGTTCGAGGTGCCCGGCAACGAGGCTCACATCGGCGGAGCCTCGCACGGCGCGCTCCACGCCCTCGACTCCTACTGCCCCGTCATTGTCGCCGGCCCGGCGCCGGTGATCCTGCCGCGCGAGATGCGCTCCGTCGATATCGCCCCGCTGTGCATGGCGCTTCTCGGCGTCGAGATGCGGTATGCGGTCGGGGATGGGAGATAACACAGTGGCACGGGTGGACGTGCTTGACGTGCCTGACGTGCCTGACGTGCCTGACGTGCCTGACGTGCGACGTGCCACGGGACGGCATGGACAGGTCCAGTTATATTACGGTTTCGTATAATTCCGTTTCGGATTATACTTGGGACATGAGCGACGATGACTTCCTCACTGGGTTCGAGGCGGGGACGTTGACGGAGTTGCCGCATCGGTCGCACGTCCGGCTCGCCTGTCTCTATCTCGACCGCTACGGCGAAGCGGAGGCGCTCGACAGGCTGATGGCGGGGCTGCGCCGGTTTGCGGCGGCGAAAGGTAAAGCGGAGAAGTTCCACCACACGATGACGCGCGCGTGGCTCGAGCTGATCGTGGCTGCCAGGCGCTCCTACCCCGGGGCCGCGGACGTCGACGCGCTGATCGCCGTCTGCCCGGCGCTCGCGACGACGCGGGCACTGGCCCGGTACTACTCGGACGACGTGCTGTCGAGTGCCACCGCGCGGGCGGACTGGGTGCCGCCGGACCTGATGCCTATCAGCGGGGGCGTATAATTCCCCTTCCATGCCGCTGCAGTTCATCCCCCAGGTCCATCGCGCGACGCATCGGATCGGTTTGCACATCGAACAGCTCGGCGCGGGCGTGAACCAGGGTGAAGCGCACATCCTGGCGCACCTCGCTGCCAGTGATGGCGCAACGGTGGCGGAATTGCATCGCGCGTTCGCACACAAGCGCTCGACGCTGACGAGCATCCTCGACCGCCTGGAGGAGCGCGGCATGATCGACCGCCGCACCGACGCACGCGATCGACGGACGTTCGTGATCAGCCTCACGGCCCGGGGTCGCGTGCTGGCTCGACGCGTCTCGGCGCACCTCGCGGCGTTCGAGGCGCGCGTGCTCGAGCGCCTGTCGCCCCGCGACGTTGCGGCCTTCGCCCGGGTGCTCGACGCGCTCGAAGAATCCGCGGAGCAGCTCTGAACAGCTATGGCCAGCGCAAATCCCATCACCGAGTTTCAGAACGCGCTCGAGCGAGCGAAGGCTCACCAGGTCGACACGGCGCCCGTCGCCCTCGGTACCGCGGACGCCGACGGCCGGCCTTCCGTTCGCATGGTCCTGCTGCGCGGAGCTGACGAGCGCGGGTTCGTGTTCCACACGAACTACGGCAGCCGCAAGGGCCGGGAGCTCGATGCCAATCCCAACGCCGCGTTGTGCTTTCACTGGCCGACGCTGGACGAGCAGATTCGGATCGAAGGCACGGTCCGCAGGCTGCCGGCCGACGAATCCGACGCGTATTTCGACTCCCGCCCGCGCGGAAGCCAGCTTGGTGCCTGGGCGTCGGCCCAGAGCCAGATGCTTCCCAGTCGCGAGCAGCTCGAAGAGGAATACCGCGCAACCGAGCAACGGTTTGCCGGACAGACCATTCCACGACCGCCCTTCTGGGGCGGCTACCGCCTGGAGCCGCGGCGCATCGAGTTCTGGTACGGCCGCCCTGACCGCCTTCACGACCGAGTGGCCTATACGCGCGAGGGAGCGGGATGGCGGATCGAGAGGCTTTACCCTTAGGCGTAACGCGCCGACGGCAATCGCAAACGCCGTGGGCCGTCCGTTGCCTTTAGCTTCGACCGGAATTCTCTGCCACCGCTTCAACCTTCCTGCCGGCGTACCAGTAGTAGATCGGAATCCCCAGGGCGAGAAGCAGAAACCCTCTCAGCGCGCTTTGCGGATCGGCCCAAATCACGCTCAGCACCACCGCGACGGCGACGAGTGAGAACGCTACCGGCACGATCGGATAGCCGGGCGTCAGGAACGATCCGGGGGGACGCGTGCTGATGGGGAGACGCCGCCTGAAGACCAGCACGGTGGCAACCGTCAGCCCGAAGAAGATCCAGTCGGCGAACACGACGTAGTTCAGCAGCTGCTCGTAGCGGCCGGTCAGTGCCAGCACGCAGGACCAGGTCGACTGCAGCAGGATCGCCACGCCCGGCGTCCGATAGCGTGGATGCAGGCGCGCGAGCGCCGGCATGAACACGTGGTCGGCGGCCATCGCGTAGTAGACGCGCGTGGGCGCGAGGATCGCGAGGTTCAGGAAACCAAAGGTCGAGATCGCGATCGCTGCGGTGACGAACGTGTCACCCGCATGTGCCGAACATGATGTGCGCTGCGGTCGACGCCGGAGTGGTCGTCGAGGCCAGTCCCTGGAGACCGAGCGCGCGCAGGTAGACGATATTGACCAGCACGTAAACGGCGACCACGGTAACGGTGCCGGCGACGAGGCTGAGTGGCAGGTTCCGGCGCGGGTTCTCGATCTCCTCTGCAACGTAGTTGGCGTTCTGCCAACCGCCGTATGCGAACAGAATCGGCACGAGCGCGGCGCCGAACGCGACGCCCACGGTCCATGAATCGGCAGAAGACACGCGTGACGCCGAAAGCCAGCCGTCGAACGCCGGCGCAAACGCCCCCGCGGCGATCAGGACGCCCAGCGCCGCCACCTTCAGCACCACCAGCACGTTCAGCAGCCGGCTTCCCGGCTTCACGCCGAAGTAGTTGATGACGGAGAGCACGACAATCGAGGCCATGGCCAACGGAACGGTCGCCGCGTCAGGCCGGCCCACGAGGCGCAGAGCGTAGGTGGCGAATGTGATTGCAACGGCCGCGATGGCCCCCGATTCGATCAGTGCCAGCAGCGCCCACCCGTAGAGAAAGCCAGCGAGCGGATGCAGACCCTCTCGCAGGTAGACGTATTGGCCCCCCGCCCGCGGGAACAAGGCGCCCAGCTCCGCGTAGGCGAACGCGCCGGCCAGCGCGATGGCCCCGCCAGCGGCCCACGCGGCCAGAACGAGCACGCTGCTGTCGAGACGCTGAGCGACGATGTAGGGATTGATGAAGATGCCCGACCCGATGATGCCGCCGATCACGACCATCGTCGCGTCGAACGGGCCGAGCGCTCGCCGGAAGCTCACGCGCTGGAGCTTATCAGAGGTTGTCGACGTCCACCTTCGCGCTGCGCGCTACGGTGGACAACCTTCGCAGGGCTTGCCAACCGTAGCGCACGCTGAATTGGCAGGCGTGAGCGAAGGTTGGAACCGAACGTCGGGGCCGTCCGTCTAGTCGCCAGATGGACTCTTTCTGGCTGGATCTGAAATACGCCGTGCGCACGCTCGCGGCGCGGCCAGCGTTCACGGTTCTCGCCGTGCTGACGTTGTCGATTGGCATCGGCGTGAACGCCGTTGCCTTCAACGCATTCAATTCCCTCTTCTTCAAGCCGTTCCGCTTTGCCAACTCCGAAACACTCGGCTGGATCGTTCCTGGTGCGGTCAACGGAACGCAGCAGCTCTCGCTCCAGGACTATCGGTATCTCGCGGAGGCGAACCGGACGTTCGAAGGCATCGTCGCCGAAGGACGGACGCCGCTCGCCATGCGGGACGGCGGCCGGAACCAGCAGGTGTGGGCGCTGATCGTGTCCGGCAACTATCTATCGATCCTGCAGGTCAAACCGGAGCTCGGCCGGATCTTCACCGAGTCTGACACCCGTACCAGCGACATCATCGCCGTCGTCAGCCATCGATTCTGGTTCGACACACTCGGCGGCGGCACGATCGCCAGCCGCACGGTGACGATCAACGGGCGCGACGTGTCGATCATTGGCGTGCTCCCGGACGAATTTCAGGGTCCCGGTGGCCTGTACGAGCCGGACATCTGGATTCCCCTGGAACAGATCGCGGCGCTCGACCTGCCGCAGGACTTCCAGGGCACGCCACGCGCATGGCTCGGCACTGCGGGACGGCTGCGGCCGGACGTCACCGCTGCCCAGGCGCAGGCCGATCTGGACGGCCTCGCCGTCAGCCTTTCCTTCTATCGTGCTGACGCCCCTGATCGGACGAAGCTGACGTATATCCCCGTTCGTGACGGCAATCCACAGGTTCGCAGCCTCGCACGGATGGCCTATATCGGTCTCGCGGTCGTCGGCGTGGTTCTGCTGATCGCCTGCTTCAACATGGCCGGGCTCCTGCTTGCCCGGGCGGTCGAGCGGCAGAGCGAGATCGGTATCCGCGCAGCCATGGGGGCAAGTCGCGGACGGATTCTTCGACAACTCGTGACGGAAGGTCTCGTTCTGGCGCTCCTCGGTGGAATCGCCTCCCTCGTCGTCGCTGCATGGAGCGCTGACCTGCTCTCGACATTCAGCCTTCCGTCTCCAATCCCCCAGCGCGTGCACATGTCGATCGATGGGCGGCTGATCGGATTCACGCTCGCGATGGTGATCGTCGCCGGCGTGCTCCCCGCCGTCATGCCGGCTTTTCACGCGACGAAGGCCGACGTGCTGCGGTCGATCCGGTCGCAATCGGAGAGCGGCGCGCGGCCGTCGCGGGCGCGCAACGCGTTCGTCATCGCGCAGATCGCGGGCTCGACGCTGTTTCTGGGCGCCGCCCTGCTCTTCGTGCGCAGCTACTGGAACTCGGCGGCGGAGGATCCCGGATTCGACACCGATCGAACGTTGATTGCCGAGCTGGATCCGAGCTCGCGCAACTACGACGAGAGCCGTGCCCGGCTCCTGCTCGAGAATCTCCTCGTCCGCGTGAGGGCCCTTCCGGGCGTGAGCGCCGCAGCCGCGGCGGACCGGGTACCGTTCTACGTCGGGTTCGCGAAAACCACTGACGTCGTGGCCGACGGTTCTGACTGCTCCACACCGCAATGCCGATCCGCGGTCGTCTACGCCGTTGGCGACGGCTTCTTCAACGCGCTGGGAATCCCGCTCAAGGAAGGGCGAGAGTTCTCAGAAAGCGACGTCCGCAGCGCGACTGGCGTCATCGTCAGCGAAACGATGGCCGACAGGCTGTGGCCGAATCAGCGAGCGGTGGGCCGCTCGATTCGCGAGGGAAAGGACGGCCGCCACTTGGAGGTGATCGGCGTCGCGAGGGATGTCAAGCACCGGATGATGAACGAAGAACCGGGCTCGTACCTGTATCGGCCATTTCGCCCATCCGAATTCAGCGCGCGCGTGACTGTGGTGGTTCGGACGCACGGCAATCCCCTTCAAGTGGCCGGCCCTGTGCAGGACGAAATCGCTGCGCTCGATAGGGACCTGGCTGCCGTCAGCGTGAAGACCATGACGAAACGCATGGAGATGCCCCTGTGGCCCTCCCGGACCGCGGCAGGGTTCTCATCAATCTGCGGCATCCTCGCCGTCATGCTCGCAACGCTCGGTCTCTTTGGTGTTACCTCCTACGCGATCGGCCAGCGCACGCGAGAGTTCGGCATCCGTGCCGCGCTCGGCGCATCTCCGCGATCGATGATGGGCCTCGTCATCGGTGAGGGGTTGAGGCTGGCCGTGCCAGGCGTCGTGCTCGGCGTTCTGGGTGCTGTCGTTGCGGGCCGACTGCTCTCCAGCATGCTCTTTGGTGTGAGCCCGTCGGACGCCGTGACGCTCGTGTTGACGGCCGTCACTCAGACCCTCATCGCCCTCGCCGCGTGCGCCATCCCGGCCCGTCGCGCGACGCGAGTCGATCCCATCAGCGCGCTGCGAATCACGTAGTCAACAGAACGAGCCTACCGGGTATACTTTGGGCCGATCGGAGGAGTAAATGGCCCGATACACCCGGCTGTTCCTGCATCCCAGGTTCGTGTGTGCCGTCGTTCTCCTGCTCGCGCTCCCGCACGTTGCCGCGGCACAGTCTTCGTCGGCGTTCACCGCCGAGGACATGCTCAAAGTCGCATCGATCAGCATTCTCGATGTCACCGAAGACGGCCAGCGGATCGCGGCGAGCATCCGCCGACCGCTCGACAACGAGACGACTGATCACCGCCGATACGGTGACCCTTCCTATCTGGCGCCAAGCCGTGTGACCCTTCAGATCATCGACACGCGAACAGGCGCGGTGGATACGCCTTTCAAGCAGCTGGTGAACGTCAGGGACGTGGCGTGGTCGAGGGACGGCAAGCAGCTCGCCATTCTTCTGGCGAACGACCCGGCTACGGCGGACGGGTTCCCGACGACGGCGTTGCACGTGTGGAACACAGCGACGAAGGGCCTCACAGCGGTCAAGCTGCAAGGCGCGGAGACGATCGCCATCAACTCGACCATTGCATGGACGCCGGATGGGAGCGCGGTCTTCGCGGCGCTGCGTAACCCGGAGCTCGATCGTGAAGCGCGGCAGCGGTTCAAGGTGCTGACCGACGGTCCGGTCGTGGTGCACAAGTCGAGCGATCCGTTCCTCGAGTGGGATGCGTTGAATCGCAATACCCGCAGCCGGTCGGTGGCGGCGATCGACGTCCGCACGGGAGCCGTTCGCGCGGCCATTCCTCAGAACAAGCTCACCAGCTATCAGCCGTCACGCGACGGATCGTTCCTGACTGTGATGGAAGACGTCACCGCCAAGACCGACTACGACACGATCGGCGGCACCGAGAACGTTTTGAAGTACGTCGACGCGAAGACGGGTGAAAGCAAGGTCCTGATGCCTGCCAGCGAGCTGAAGGGTGTGCAGCTGCGATGGTCGGACGACGGGCGCTGGTTTGCCTATGCGAAGAAGGGCGAAGTCTTCGTGCAGGGAATCGACGGCTCGAAAGCGCGGAGCCTGACGCCCAAGCCGAAGGCCGATGCGGAGGCTGAAAAAGCCGCGGCCGACAAGAGCGCGGACAAACCAGCGGGAAGTCCGAGCGACGCCGAGAAGGAGAAGAAGGAAGAGGAATCGTTCTCCGTGGTTGGCTTCAGCCGCGATGGCTCGAAGTTGCTCATCACGAGCCGGAAGGGTTGGTACGTTGCCACCGTCGCAACAGCCTCGAGGGATCTGGTCGTTCCGATGGACGAAGACGAGGAGAAGAATCCTCGACTGTCGCTCATCGACTGGACGCCGGATGGATCGGCCCTCTATGCCACATGGGCTGCACGCAGCGAATGGCAGCGCGGCATCGTGCGGATCGACGTCGCCAGCAAGTCGATGACGCCCGTCGTCCGTGATGGACGGCTCTACGGCGGGGTCAGGCTATCGCGCGACGGCAGCACTTTCCTGTTCACGATGTCGGATGGCGATCGTCCGGCCGAACTGCACGTCGCGGATGCGCGATTCTCCGCCGTCAAGAAACTCAGCGACCTCAATCCGTGGATGTCCTCTAAAGCGTTGCCGAAGTCCGAGCTGGTGCCGTATCGGGATGTCGATGGGAAGCAGCTGTACGGGGTGCTTCGCTACCCGGTCGGCTACCAGAAGGGCCAGGCGTATCCAACGGTGTTCGAGATCTACGAGACCTTCTTCGATAACGGGTTCAACAGTCGGGCCGCATTCCTTACCAACCACGGCTACGCGGTGTTTCATCCGTCGGTGAATCTGGTGATCGGCCGGCCGGGCGAGGCGTGGGTCAAGGGCGTGACATCTGCGGCCAACAAGCTCATCGACATGGGGGTGGCCGATCCCGACCGGCTCGGAGTCCATGGCACGAGTTACGGCGGGTACGCGACGGCGCTCCTCATCACGCAAACCGACCGGTTCAAGGCGGCCATCAACATCTCGGGCAAGGTGAACATGGTCAGCTTCTACACCGACAGCCCCCGGCTCGGCGTTCGCAACACGCACGCGCCGGAGAAGAGCCAGGATCGAATCGGCGGCACGCTCTGGGAGTATCCGGAACGCTATCTCGAGCATTCGGCGGTCCTCCGCGCCGATCGCGTCAAGACGCCGCTCCTCAACATCACGGGCGACCAGGATCCGAACGTCCCCGCAAGTCAGTCTCGCGAGATGTATTACGCGCTGCGGCGGCTTGGAAAAGAGGTCGAATGGGTCCGCTACGTCAACGGCGGACACCGGCCCCCGAACAGCACCGCAGAGAGCATCGACTTCGAGCAGCGGATCGTCGCCTGGTACGACAAATACCTGAAGAAGGACCAGAAGAAAAAGGACACGAACACGCCGCAGTAGCAGCCAACCCGGTCGGGCATCATCCCGTCCAAGGAGGTCATGACCACCCTCCTGCTCGACGTGCGGTTTGCCCTCAGGATGCTGTGGAAGCACAAGGCTTTCACAGCGTCCGCCCTTGCCACGATCGGCCTCGCAATAGGCGCGAACACCGCCATCTTCACGCTCGTCTCGTCGGTTCTGCTGCAGCCTTTGCCGCTCCCCCGGCCCGAGCGGGTCGTGCGCGTCGAAGAGCGGCACGCTGCCGCAGCTCTCAACCTGACGGGCGCGAATTTCGTGGACCTGAAAGCCAGGTCCCGGTCGCTTGGCAGCGTCGCCGCCTACCGCCTGAACTCCCCGGGTCTGAGCGCGGGTGATGCGCCGGAGCAGGTCATCGCTGCTGAGGTCTCCCCTGACTACTTCACCGTGTTGGGCCTCCCCGCAGCCCAGGGTCGCGTCTTTCGGTCCGGCGGATTCCGCCGCGGGATCGTCACCCACGGTTGTTCTCAGCGACGGCATCGCTCAGCGCCATTTCGGTGACCGATCCCGCGCGCTCGGCCGTGTCGTCCTCGTGAACGCGGTGCCGACCGAAGTCATCGGCGTGATGCCGCCGGGAGCCTTCGCGCCAGGCAGCCCGCAGATTTGGATTCCACATTCGTCGGCGTCACCATTGCTGCGCAACCGCCGGGCGCATCTCTTCACCGTGATCGCACGGCTCCGAGACGACGTGACGATCGCGGCGGCCGCGGAGGAGCTCGCCGTCGTCGCCAGCCAGATTCAGGCTGATACCGGCGACCAGGATGCCGGACTGAACCTGGCGATCACGCCGCTCCAACAGCGGATGACGGAGGCCATTCGTCCGGCGCTGCTCATGTTGTGGGCCGCCGTAGGCCTCGTGCTCGTGATCGCCGCCGCCAACATCGCCAACCTTCTGCTGATGCAGGGTGCATCCAGATCGCGAGAGCTGTCGATTCGCGCAGCGCTCGGGGCGCCACGGATCAGACTCCTCCGGCAGTTTGCCACCGAAGCGCTGCTGCTTGGCCTGACCGGAGGTGCAATCGGGACGGTGCTCGGCGTCTGGAGTATTCCGGCTCTTCGCAACGTGCTCCCTGCGACCCTGCCACGAACGTCAGAGATCAGCGTGACGCCGTCGGTCATTCTCTTCGGCCTTGCCCTCTCTCTCGTCACTGCCCTGGTGTTCGGGGCCGCGCCGGCATTGCGCGCGTCCGTCCGCGCTCCGGTCGACAACCTCCGCGATCGTCATGGAGAGACGCGGGGGCAATCACGGCTGCGTGCGGCTTTCGTCACGGCTCAAGTGGGCGTTACGGTCATCCTGCTGACGCTGGCCGTCCTGCTCGGCCGCAGCTTCCTGTCGGTCACGCGCGTGCAACTGGGCTTCGATCCCTCGGGGGTCGTCGCCTTCGACCTGACGCTTCCATCAGCCCGCTACCGCGGCGCGGCCGCGCAGGGAGAGTTTCTGGGGCGTCTCGCCGAAGCGATGCGTTCGATACCCGGTGTGCGCGAAGCCGCGGCCACCGGTGCGCTGCCCATGACGGGAACGGCCAGGACGACGATGGTGCCTGAAGGCAGCAGCGCCCGAGAATCGCTCTATGCGGACATCATCACCGCATCGCCAGGGCTCTTTTCAGCCCTGCGGATCCCGCTCAAACGCGGCCGCCTGTTCACGGACGCCGACTCCCGCACCGGTGCACCCGTTGTGATTCTGAGCGAGACGGCAGTCAAGCGTTATTGGCCGGACGGCACAGATCCGCTGGGACTCTCCGTGACGATGAGGGAATGGGGGGACCCGTACGCGGCGCGCGTGATCGGGATCGTCGGCGACGTCCGTCAATCGGGACCTGAAACCGATCCTGCGCCGGCGGCCTATTATCCGGTTGCGCAGTTCCCCGAGACTTTGCTCCGGCACTCGATCGTGATCCGTACGGATGGCGATCCGCTGTCGGTCGTCCCTGCGGCGCGAGACATGGTCGGGCGCCTGGATCGTGAGCAGCCGGTGGCGTCGATTCGAACGCTCGATCAGCTTCTGGCCACGACCGTCGCGCAACGCCGATTCAATCTGATGCTCCTCGCGGGATTCTCCGCAACCGCCCTCGCCCTCGCCGCGCTCGGGCTGTATGGCATCGTGGCGTTCGCCGTCGGGCAACGGAGCCGCGAGATTGGCTTGCGTGTTGCGCTGGGTGCGCGGCCGTTCGATGTGGCCCGGCTGGTTCTCACCCATGGCGTCGCGCCGATCGCCTCCGGTCTCGGTCTCGGGAGTGCGGCTGCGTTTCTGGCCTCACGCGCGATCGAAGCACAGTTCTTCGGCGTGAGCGCCGCGGACGCGACGACGGTGGCGTTCGTGCTGGCCGTCGTGACGGCTACCGGGGCGCTTGCGTGCGCCGCTCCCGCGCGGCGCGCGCTGAGGATTGACCCGGCCGTCACCCTTCGCGAATGACCGTCGATTCTAGCGGGTGACCGATAGATCGAGTGTCGGGAGGAACTTGGGCGGCTGACGATGTTTCGTGGCCTGCTCGTAGGCGTAGGCCAGGCCGATCAGTTTTGCTTCGGTCCAGGGTCGGCCGATGAACGAGATGCCCACGGGGAGCCCAAGCACGTGCCCGGCCGGAACGGTGATGTTCGGATACCCGGCTACCGCAGCCGGCGTGGAGCTCGCGCCGAGGAAGTGATCGCCGTTCACCAGATCGATCGGCCACGCGGGGCCTCCGGTCGGCGCCACGATCGCATCAAGCCGATGCTTCGTCATCGCGGCGTCGATCCCTTTCGTCCGCGAAAGCGCCCGACAAGTCGCGACTGCTTTCTGATAGCCCGCCGAGGTCAGCGGTCCCTTCTTCTGGGCCATGACCATGATCTCCTGACCGAAGAACGGCATCTCGCGGGCCTTCTCCCGTTCGTTGAATTCGATCACTTCGGCGAGCGAATGAACCTTGGCGGCGGGACCAAGCGCCTTCAGGTAGGCGTTCAGATCGGCCTTGAACTCGTACAGCAGGATCTCGAACTCGCAGTCGTCGAACTGGCCGGCCGTCGGGATGTCAGCGGGATCCACGATGATGGCACCGCGGGCCTTGAGCTCGGCGATCGCGCCATCCATGAGCCGATCCGTCGCCGGGCTGTAGCCGAAGTAGCGCTTGCGCGCGACGCCGATCCTCGCGCCGCGAAGGGCGTCGGCATTCAACGCTTTCACGAACGCTGCCGGCTTGCCGGCTGACCGCTTCGTCTCGGCGTCCCGCGGGTCGACCCCGGCAATGGCCTCGAGCAGCGCCGCGGCATCAGCGACCGTGCGCGTCATCGGGCCTGCCGTGTCCTGCGAGTGCGCAATCGGGATGATGCCGGCGCGACTGACGAGGCCGAGCGTCGGCTTGATGCCGACCAGCCCGTTGACCGTCGAGGGGCAGACGATCGATCCGTCCGTTTCAGTACCGATCGCCGCCGCAGCGAGGTTGGCCGCGATAGCCGCGCCCGACCCCGAGCTCGATCCGCACGGGTTGCGATCGAGGACGTAGGGGTTCTTCACCTGCCCACCACGTCCGCTCCACCCGCTCGTGCTCTTGGTCGATCGAAAGTTGGCCCATTCGCTCAGATTCGTCTTGCCGAGGATCACCGCCCCCGCCGCCCGCAGCCGCTCCGCGACGAACGCATCGCGCGCCGCGATGGATCCTTCGAGCGCAAGCGACCCCGCCGTCGTCATCATCTTGTCGGCCGTGTCGATGTTGTCCTTGATCAGGATCGGCACGCCATGCAGCGGGCCGCGCGCGCCCTTCGACTTCCGCTCGGCATCAAGGGCATCCGCGATCGCCAGCGCCTCGGGATTCACCTCGATCACCGACCTGAGCGTCGGCCCCGAGCGATCGATCTTCTCGATGCGCTCGAGATACATCTCAACGAGCCGCCGTGACGTGTAGCGCCCGGCCTGCATGTGCTGCTGCAACTGCTCGAACGTGGCCTCCTCGAGCGGAAATGCTGGTTGAGTGGCCTGTCGGGCGTAACCGGTGGGCACGGAACAAATGAGGACGACGGTTAATGCCGCGAATGCTCTGACGATCATGCCGGCAAGCGTAGCACGCACGTGACGGAGACGATCCGCCCCACGGTGGTGACGGTATTGGCAACGATCACGACGGCCGCGACGTTCGCGACGACACTATTGTCCGCGTCGTGGTCGTCGCGGTCGTCGCGAGCGTTCCGGGGACTCGTCGGCGGCGTCCTGCCGTTGTCCATGCGAAAGTGCTGATCGATCGAGCATGCCGAACTTCCTCGGTGCGTTCAACGCTGAAACGTGGCGAGCCACTGATAGCTACCCGGATCACGGTCCACGGACTACGGACCACGGACCACGAACTACGGCAGATGCTAAGCCCCAAGCCGATCGACGATCGTGCGCCACGTGTGCGCGGCAGGGGTCGTCTCGGAGACAAGCGTCGCACCGCACAGCAGGCCAGGGCGGCCGGCGACTGGATACGACCACACGGGCTGGACCTCCAGATTGAGTCCGATGCCCGACACTTCGACAGCAAAGCTCGAAGGCAGAGCGGCCGCGTCAGGCACCTCGAGCCGGAGGCCTCCGTAACAGACATCGAGCACCGATGCCGGACGTCCGGCGGCGGTCACATGGAACCCGCCCGCGACTTGCTTGCGCGGCCAGCGGCGCTGGCGGCGCACGGTGTTCAGGCTGAGCGCGACGGTGTCGAGAAACTCGGCCGGCTTGATCGGCTTGCGGACGAACTGGGCGTTGTAGCGGCGCGCCTCGTACTCCATCATCGCGTCGTCGTAGCCGGTCATGATGACGATCGCGATGTCAGGCGAGTCGGCACGCACCTTCATCACCAGGTGAAGGCCGTTGTAGCTTCTCAGCCGGACGTCAGTGATGAAGAGGTCCCAGTTGAACTCGCCGAGAAGCGCTTTCGCTTCTTCGTAGCTCGACGACGTGGTGACGTCATGGTCGGCCGCGCGGAGCAATTCCTCGATTCCGCACAGCGCATTCTCGTCGTCGTCGACGACCAGGACCCGGAACGGCAGTTTCATGGTACCGCCGGCGGACCGCCGGCCTACCTCCCCCCGCCCTATGCGGAGGCAAAGGCAATGCCGGAACGGATGAGCCTGAAACCCACCGAAAACAAGGGGTTTATGGAGCTGGGTAGGAACGACCGCCTGCGATTTCGTAACCCACTGGCGAAGAGTGCAAGGGCCTGCAGTCCGGAATTAGCCGGACCGACGATCGACTCAATGCACGACGGTGCGGGCCGGAGACGCGGCGGTCAGGACACGCGTGATCATGCGATCGAGATGCTTCTGTTCGATGTCGAATGGGCCGGCTACCGCGGCGCCCATCGGGATCTCGATCGCGATGACGACGCCCGCGTCGGTTGGCTCGACAATCCAGCTGAATCCGCGAAGCGCCACGTAACGATTCTCACTCTCAGGATTCTTCACGCGATCGATGGCCAGCAGGATTTCCTTGAGCACCGTTTCCACGTCATGCTCGGTCCATTCACGCGCGATGCCGGCGTGGTGCACGCGTTCGGTCACAGCGTAGTTGCGCTCACGCAGCACGATTTCAACGTCGAAGATCATCAGGGTTCCTGGCGTGTCAGCGGTCGTTCCAGTGTGGCGGACGCTTTTCGAGGAAGGCGTCGACGCCTTCGACCGCGTCATGCGTCTGCATCAAGTCCTCCAAGTATAGCCGCTCGACTGCGGGCAACGTCGTCCGGACGGTCTCGAGCGTCGCCGACCGCGCCGCGACCGCGGCATGCCGCAGCGCGGCCGCCGACTTCGGCACGAGGTGGCGCTCGAACCAGCGCTCGACCTCTGCGTCGAGCGCGTCCGCCGGCACCACGCGCGTCAGCAAGCCCGCATCCTGCCAGTCTCTCGCCGGCGCCGGCTCACCGGTCACGATGGCCGGCATCGCCCGGGAAAGACCGATGCGCGCTGGCAGCAGCACGGACGCGACCGGTGGAAACACACCAAGCTTGATCTCCGGCACGCCGAAGACTGCGTCCTCTGCCGCGAAGATGAGGTCGCACGCCATTGCCAGCTCGAAGCCACCGCCGAGGCATCGGCCGCGGACAATTGCCGCCGTCAGCGCCGGCATCTCCAGCAAATCGACGACCAGGCCGTGCAACTCCCTGAGCGCGCGTTCGATCTCGTGCGGCACATGCTCGTAAGACACTCGCGCCGAAACTGAACTCCGGCCCCTCCCCTTCGATGGTGACGAGCTTCAGATGCGGGTTCTGCGAAATGTTCTCGAGCCCCGCACGCAGCGCTGCGAGCATCTCGCAGGTGAGGATGTTGCCCTTGGGATGGTGGAAGCGGAACGCCGCACGGGTCTGATTGGCGTTGAAGCTGATGTTGACCGTCATGCGCCCTACCCCTCACAACGATGACGCGAGCGCTTCCGGTGTCGTCACCGGCTCGCGGCAGGTGAAGTTCCGGCATACGTAGGCCGT
This sequence comes from uncultured Acidobacteriota bacterium, assembly GCA_963784195.1. Classification (GTDB taxonomy): domain Bacteria; phylum Acidobacteriota; class Vicinamibacteria; order Vicinamibacterales; family 2-12-FULL-66-21; genus CAVQAH01. Next base: position 259,978 of record CAWARA010000025.1, read on the forward strand.
CGCCCGCCCGTCTCTCGCCGTCATCGCGCCAACGAACGGGATCAGCGCCGCCACGGCTCGCTGCCGGCTGCCTGGCGCAAGCGGGACGACCACGGCAAATGGGTGATACTGCTTTGCGACTTCCCGCTGCAACGCGCGCGTCGCGGGGTCATCCGCGGCGCCGGCGATGACAACCTGCGCGTGTTCGGAATGCCAGGCGGAAAGCCCTGCGAGCATCATGGGCAGTACTCTCGCCGCGCTTCCGATCTTCGTTCCATACCGCGCGAGCGTCCGCTCGGCTTTCGCGGCGCCGCAGACACCCAGGCTGTTCATGGTAATCAGGTTGAGCACCGACACCGAGCTTGGTGCCGGCTCCGCGCCGTCGTAGTCTTCCTTCATTCGCAACAGGATCGTTGGATCGCGGCCGGTCGTGCTGAACCACCCGCCCTGGGGTTCATCCCAGAACAATGAATCCTGCCGCTGCTGCAACGTCACGGCCCATTCCAGCCAGGCGGGGTCGCCATCCGCCTGAAACAGTTCGAGCAGACCGAAGATCAGGTATGCGTAGTCTTCGGCGTAGCCGTCGATCGCGGCCTCGCCCGCGCGGTAGCGGCGAAACAGGCGGCCCTCTCCGGCTCGCCACATGTGCTCGCGCAGGAAGGCGGCGGCCCGGCGCGCGGCATCGAGATAGCGCGTCGCTGCCGGTCCTTGCGGCAGCACTCTCGCGGCGCGAGCGAAGGCGGCAATCATCAATCCGTTCCACGCGGTGAGGATCTTGTCGTCCAGGTGTGGGCGCGGGCGTCCGCTGCGAGCTTCGAAGAGAACCTGACGCGCACGCCCGAGCGAAGCCATCACCTCTTCGACGGACTGACCGGTTCGTGCCGCCACGTCGTCGATCGGCTCCGATACATAGAGCAGGTTGCGGCCGCGGAACTCCCCTTGCGGATCGTGTGGCGCGTTGCCGTTCGGCTCGATTCCGAAGCGCCGGCGAAACACGGATGCGTCGCTGCCAAGCAGGGTGCCGATTTCCTCGTCGGACCAGATATAAAAGGCGCCCTCCGATTTGTGCGCCCCGGGCTGTCCCGCCTGTTCCGGCGGCACGCTGTCGGCATCTTCGGCCGAGTAGAATCCGCCGCCCGCGTCGGTGAGATCCCGAAGAACGTAGTCGAGCGTGTCTTCTGCCACCGTCGCGTAGAAGTCCTCGCCGGTTGCCTGTGCGGCTTCCAGGTATGCCAGAACCAGCTGCGCCTGGTCGTACAGCATCTTCTCGAAGTGCGGCACCCGCCATTCCGCGTCGACCGAGTAGCGGTGAAAGCCGCCGCCGATGTGATCGCGCATGCCGCCGAGCGCCATGGCTTTGAGCGTATCGGTCACCATCAGCAGCGGCGCCTGGGCACCGCCGCCGGCGCTCCGCCGGGCATGTTCCCGCAACAGGAACAGCAGCTCCGAAGGACGCGGGAACTTCGGTGCATCGCCAAATCCGCCGCGGCGCCGATCGAACGTCATCTGGAACTGCTCGATGCCCACGTCGAGCGCGTCGACACCGGCGATTGCGCTCTCCCCACGACTGCGTTCGCCGGTGTTGGTGACCAGCTTCAGCCGTTCGAGCAGCTCTTCGGCTGCCTTCTCCACGCGCTCGCGATCGTGCTTCCACACGCGCGCGAGCTCGCCGAGCAGATCGGTGAACCCCGGCCGTCCCCACCTCGAAGACGGAGGGAAATACGTGCCCCCGAAGAACGGTTTCAGGTCCGGCGTGAGGAAGACCGACATCGGCCAGCCTCCGGCGCCCGTCGTCGCCTGAACGAAGGACATGTACACGCGGTCCACGTCGGGGCGCTCTTCGCGATCGACTTTTATGGACACGAAGTCCTGGTTCAGCAGTTCCGCGATGCTGTCGTTCTCGAAGGACTCGTGCTCCATGACGTGGCACCAGTGGCACGTCGAGTAGCCGATCGAAAGGAAGATCGGCTTATCTTCCTGCCGCGCGCGTTCGAACGCGTCGGTGCCCCATGGATACCAGTCCACCGGGTTGGCTGCGTGCTGCAGCAGATACGGACTTCGTTCATTGGCGAGACGATTCATTCCTCACCGGCCCCTCGCCGGCCGGACACAAAAGACGAGCTGATCATCGGCTGTCTCATGGTACTTCAGCCGGCGCCGCAACCGGCGGACGTCGTTCGGGTACAATTTCCCAGGCGAAATGGACATCGCAGTCGAGACGCACGGCCTGACTCGTGACTTCGGTTCCTTCCGCGCCGTCGCCGGTATCGACCTCGCGGTTCCCGCCGGAAGCTTCTACGGCTTCCTCGGCCCGAACGGCGCCGGAAAATCCACCACCATCAAGTGCCTGACCGGGCTCCTCAGGCCGTCAGCGGGAACGATGCGCATCCTGGGCATCGATCCGCTTGCCGATCCGGTGGCGGTCAAGCGCAAGATCGGCGTCGTACCTGAGGATCTCGCACTCTTCGATCGCCTGACGGCGGAAGAGACCCTGTCGTTCGTCGCACAGGTCCACGCCCTCGATCGCGACACCGCGCGGAGCCGCGCCAGCGACTTGCTCGACGTGATGGATTTGAAGTCCGCCGGTGGCACGCTGGTCACCGACTTCTCGCACGGGATGCGCAAGAAGCTGTCGCTCGCCGCCGCCCTGCTGCCCGGACCGCGCCTGCTCTTTCTCGACGAGCCGTTCGAAGGTATCGACGCCGTCGCGTCGCGACAGATCAAGGACCTGCTGCTGTCGTTCGTCGGCCGCGGCGGCACGATCTTCCTGACGTCGCACATCCTCGAAATCGTCGAACGGCTTTCGACACACATCGGCGTGATCGTGAAGGGCCGTCTCGTCGCGCAGGGGACGATTGGCGAGCTCCGCGCCGGGGCCGGCGGCACAACCAATCTCGAGGAACTGTTCATCGATCTCGTCGGCGGAGACGACCGGACACCAGCCGCGCTCGACTGGATCTAGGGCTGCCCATGCTGAGAATCCTGCGCGCCTTCGCCTGGATGCGATGGCGCCTGCTCGTGAACTCACTCGAGCGCACCGGCGCCCGCGACACGCTCGAGAGGTTCTCTGTCGCCATCGAGCAAGTCGGCCCCATCATTACGCTGGCGCTCTTCTTCCCGACGGCGATGGTACTGGCCGCGCTGGGCTTCTACGCGGGCTACGGGATGACCTCCATCGAGTCCGGGGGTTTTGCCTTCACGGTGTTCCGCTACTTGCTGCTGACAGCAACGGCGCTCAGCATCCTCGGACCGATCATGCTTCCGTCGGCCGAGCAGACCGATGCCGTACGCCTGCTCCTGCTGCCGATCCCGCCCCGCACGCTCTACGTCGCGCAGGCGGCCGCGACGGTCAGCGATCCGTGGATCCTGCTCGTGACGCCGATGGTCGCGACATTTCCGGCAGGTCTCGCGCTCGGCGGCGCGCCAGTCACCGCCCTGGTAGCGCTCCTGTGTGGCGTCCTCGTGCTCGCCAGCCTTCATGGGGCTGTCGTTTCTGACGACGATGATCGTGTACTTGATCGTCCGGGACCGGCGGCGCGGCGAGCTGGTGGCGTTCGTGTTCATCCTCGTCCTGCCGTTCATCGGGCTGCTGCCGAGCATGCTGGATGCGCAGCACCGCCGCGCTGAACGGCGCGGCGAGGCGGCCGCGCAGGAGAGACTCGTGCCCGAATGGCTGCGAACGGCGTCGTCAGTCCTCTACGCGCTGACCCCGTCAGAGTTGTTGTCTGCGGCATCGAGCGACGCGCTGGATCGCAGGGCCGGTGAAGCAGCCGAATCGGTAGCGAAGCTCGCCATCACCAGCGGACTCGTGCACAGCATCGGGCTGCTGACGTTTGGCTTCATCCTCGGGTCGCCGGGCTCGTCGAACACGCGCAAGCCCGGTTCCCGCTCGGTGGCGCGGGTCGTGCGGATCCCCGGCATTCCCGCCGGCGTCTCAGCGGTCGCCTTCGCCCAGGTTCACCTTGCACTGCGGACGCCGCGCGGCCGCTCGATCATGTTTTCGCCGCTGCTCGTGTTCATCGTGTTCTCATTCATCATGCGGCGCAGCTTCGAGGGTGTCGAGTTCGGGTTCATCACGCTGCACAGCGGGCTCGGGCTGGCCACCTTCGGGGCAGGCGTCTGCCTGCTCGCCATCCTCCCGATCGCCATGAATCAGTTCGCGATCGACGGTGCGGGCCTGACGCTCGCGCTGCTGTCGCCGCTGCGGGATCTCGATCTGCTCGCCGGCAAGGCGATCGGCAACGCGATCATCGCGGCTGCGCCCGCCACCCTCTGCGTGACGCTTGCGCTGGTGCTCTTTCCCGCCGGCGACCCGGCACTCTGGGCGTGCCTGCCGTTGGGGCTGACGGCGGTGTACCTGCTCGTGGCGCCGGCCGCGGCCGCCCTGTCGGCGGCGTTTCCTCGCGCAGTCGATCTGAACAGGATTGGCCGTGGCAGCAACGCTCACGGCGCGGCAGGCCTGCTGGGCATGATCGCGTTCGCGGTGAGCGCAGCGCCGCCGTCGATCATCGTCCTGGTCGCCACGCGACTGATGGGGAACTCGTGGCTCGCGCCTCTGATGCTGCTCGGTTGGTGTGTTCTTGCCGCAGCCGTCAGCGCGCTCCTCTTCCGGCCGGTCGCGGCGCTCTTCGCGAGCAGGAAAGAGAATCTTCTAATGATTCAGTGATTCGTACAGTCGTTGGTAGCCGTGGTTCGTAGCCGTCGCTCGTGGCTCGTAGCTCGTAGCTCGGAGAGCATAGCGTCCATCATTGCTCTTCGAGCAACGAGCGACGAACCACGAACGACGGACACGAGGCAAGATTGCTAGAGTGAGAGACGCCTTTCCGCCCACCACCACATGCCGAGGGCAGAAATGAACAGTCCGATGGCGCCCACGTAAGTACTGAACGTGGGGCCTGACGTTCTCGTGCCGCTCGATGCGGTGGCGAGAACTGTCCCGACACGGGAGGCCACGGCCATCACGTCTTCCAGATTCAGCAGGGCGAGGACGCCGCCGGCCATCAGGAAGACTGCGGCGAGGATCGCGACGTTGAACAGCCGATCGACGGCCTGCTCCGATCGCCATCGCTCCCGCCGGATCCGGTTCATGAGCATCGGCGTGAACGCCGCCGGCGCGCCAGGCGTCTCCTGCGCGGCCAGCACGGCTTCGATACGTCGCGCCGATGCCAGCGCCGACGCGCAGCGCGGGCACGACTCGAAGTGCTCCCGGGACGCGCCCTCGAGCGCGACATCACCGGCCGCTATCGCTTCCACGAGATCGATGGCTTCTCGGCACGTCATGACGGATCACTTCGTCAACAGCTCGCGAAGCCGGCGCTTCGCGCGGTACAGGTGTGTCTTCACCGTACCCAGCGGGATGTTCAAGGCTTCGGCGAGCGCCTCGTATTGCACGCCCTGCAGATAGTGCGCGGCGATCAGCATCCGATAACTCTCGGGAAGCTGCGCGATGGCCTTCTCGAGCCGGTCGCGCAACTCGAGATCCTGCGCCGAGCGGTCCACCGTGGCAGGTTCCAGAAGCGGCCGGCCGTCGGCCCCTTGATCGTACGACACCTCCGGCAGCTTCGCCGCCCGCGCCTGGCTGCACACGTTCTGGACGATGCGATAGATCCAGGTCGAGAGCCGGGCCTCGCCGCGGAAGTACGGCAGTCCCCGATGCACCTTCAGGAAGACGTCCTGCGCAAGATCGTCGACGCGTGAGCGATCGGACGTCAGCCGATAGATCAGCCCGTAGACGAGATCCTTGTAGCGGTCGACCAGCTCGCCAAACGCCGCATCGTCCCCCGCCCGGCAGCGTTCGATGAGGGCGCCTTCGTCCAGTTGGGTCATCTCCTCGGGCGAACAACCGGTTCGGTGGCCAGCACGATTGATTCGAAGCGTAGTGGAGTGCTCACTCGATTTCCAGAGGGGCGGCTCCGGCGGTCCCGGCCATCCTCCCTGATAGAAACCGGCAGCGATTGATGCGGATCCCACGCCTCAGACGGCTCCTCTCCACCCCCTTTAGAGCGGAGAGCTCTGGGTTTTGTTTCGGGCTGGGGGGCTGAAACAATTGCCTTCCGGGGCTGCTCTAATGTCCATGAACGTGCCTGAGGAGGCCGAGTGAGCGACGCAGGATTCGTAGCGGTAATGTTCGCGTTAATCGTCCTGGGCAGTATTGCCGTCCTATGGATGGCCATGCAGAACCGGCAGTTGCAGCGCGAGTTGCAGCACCGGGAGCGGCTGGCGATGATCGAGCGCGGGCTCATCCCGCCGCCCGAGGTCGATCCGGCGGCGTTCGAAATGCGCGCCGGCCTGGCAGGTCAGCCGGAAGGCCGCGGTGCCGCGCGGTCGCGGAGCGCCGGCATCATCATGATCGGCTTCGGACTGGGGCTCATGATGCTCATCTCCCTTGCGGCAGGCGAACCGGAGGTCGGCATCGGCATCGGCGGCGCGTTCGCGATGCTCGGCGCCGCATTCATCTTCAACTCTTTGGCGCTGAGCCGGCGCGACGGCTCACGCCTCCCGCCGCTTCCGCCGCTGTCATCACAGGGCCGGCCTGTATCTCGACCGATTGATCCAGCACCGCGAACCAATGGCACCGTCGATCCCACCCGTGACGATATTCCCGGCGGACTGTGACGCGGGCACTACTCAGTTATGACGTGCACTACCTAAGTCTCGCCCTCCCTCGCCCATAACCACCGGCATTTCGATGGCACACGCGTTGCTCCTTAGCGGAGCGTCGGACGCACTTCGATCCCGTAGAGAAGATTCGCGTTGATCCGCGTCTCGTTCAGGATCCGCGGTCACAACGAAGTGTTCCGGCCCGCCGCTCCGGCGTTCCGCTGGAGCAACCGCCACGCCCCAACGACCTGCCAAAGGCAGCAGGGATGGTCTACGGACCTCCCTGCCTTGTCATGTACACCGCGAACTGCCGGCGCCGCGGAACCGTCGACGAAGAAGACCCGTCTGCCCGCGACTTCAGCCCGCCCAGATACGGGAGACGAATTTCTGGCCGCCGCTAGACTCTCGCCGATGCGAAGGCTGTAAGCACAAACTAACCGATTGAGCCACGGTCACTTGCGAAAACACACTTTCGTCCGTGCGCAGGCACCAGCCTTGCGAAGCTGTGCGGCACACGCACAAAGGCGAGCGCATCCCCAGGCGCGGCGTCGATGTCGATGTCGAAGGAAGGCAAGAGAAACCATGGAGCGCATCCTCGCTATCGAATCGGACCAGAAACGCGCGAATCTGCTGACGGCGCTCGTTCGCAGGCACGTCAACGTGGATCTCGAGATTGTCGGCACGGTCGCCGCCGCCATCGAGAGCCTGAGCGAGAACACACCCGATCTGATCCTGGCGCCGACGCTGCTGTCGCCGCAGGACAGCGACGACCTGATGGACTACGTGAAGCGACTTCAGGCGCCGTGGGTGCAGACTCTGACCGTGCCCGCGCTGGACATGCTCACGGACCGTCTGCCGAACATGAAGGTGCGCACCTCGTTCTTCCGGCGCCGTCCCGTGGAACTCGGGCTTCAGTACGATCCCGGCTATGGTGGCGATGCAGATCAAGGATGGCCTCGAGCGCGCGCGGACAGTCCGCCTCGACACGGAAGCGGCCCTGGCGAATGCTGCATATCTCGCGAGCCTTACCGGCGAGACGATTGAAGTCGCCACCCCGATGGCGCTCGACGCGGATCACCGAAACACTCGAGACAGCCGACGACCGGCGCCGTGCGGAACGCAAGGGCCCGACTGAGCCGTGCCCTGGCTCGCCGGCATCCGCACGCCATTCGGTCTCGACCTGCACCTGATGAACATCTCCAGCAGCGGCCTGCTCGTCGAATCCACGAATAAGCTCACGCGGGCGTCAGCTACGATCTGCAGCTCTGTGGACAGGGCACCGCTCTCCAGGTCCGCGCCCGGTTCCTTCGCAGTGAAGTGGGGAAGATCAGCGGTCTCGGCGTCCGCTACTACTCGGCAGCGCAATTCGATCGTGAGATTGATCGTCGATTCGCGGTCGCGAATATGCGGTCAGCCGCGGTCGGAGCGACGCGCGCAGCAGGCGCTGGCCGACCTGGTCGCGGCTGTGCTTGACAGACACCGATCCATCGGAGTCACCCAGGCAGCGATTCGCGCGCGGCGTGTGCAAGCTCGTCGATGCGCGTGATGTCGTGATCCGCAGGACGCCGAGTGTCCGCCAGTCGGACGGAAGCGAATCGATTTACTTCGAGGTCCAGGGCGAGGCGAAGCCACCCGCAGATTCTGCAGGTGCTCTTCGATCCGAACCATACTCTGACGGCGGTCGAATTCAACCTGCTGAAAGCGGCGGCGTCGCTGACGTCCGCCGTGCTCGACAGCGACAAGCCCTACTCGAACTAGGCGGCTTCACACGCGCGGAGCGGGCGCGGCCGGAATCTCGTCCGGCCGATGCCGTCTCAATCGTGCGTACGCCGCCGTGACTTCAACCCCAAAGAGAAGGATGACCGCGGCGATATAGACCCAGATCAGGAAGACGACGACCGCAGCGATCGAACCGTGGACGCTGAACCGCGACAGGTCGCGGACGTACCACGAAAACCCGCTCAACGCGGCTCGCCAGAGCAGGCCGGTGAGCACCGCTCCCACCCAGACGTCCCGAAACCGCACGCGCGCGTTCGGGACGAAGTAGAACACCAGCCCGACCATCAGAATGAACACGACCGTGCTCGACCAGCGCAGCGCGAAGCTCCGCAGCACGTCCAGCTCGGGAATCCGCGACAGCACGGTCGCGAACCATCCTGCCTCGGCAACCCCCACTGCGCTCACCAGCAGCAGCCCCAGGAGCAGGAGCAACCCCGCGGCGACGAGCATCAGGAAGGAAATCAGCTTGTGCTTGAAATAGCTCGGTTGCTTCTCGACGCCCCACGCGTGATTGACCGCTGAGGTAATGGCCCCGAACACGCCCATTGCGGCCCAGATCATCAGCACGCTGCCGGCGACGCTGAGGCGCAGCCGCTCACGCTGCAAGGCGTCGAGCTGCTCCGAGACGAACTCGAACTGGCGTGGAAAGTAGCGCAGCACGAACCCGAGCACTTCGGCACGGTCGCTCTCGCTGCTGGTGACGCTGGCGATGATCGAGAAGGCGAGGAGGAAGAAAGGAAACAGCGACAGCAAGGCGTAGTACGCGATCGAGGAGGCGAAGGTCAGGTCGTGGCTGCTGTAAACGCCTTTCAGCCCCCGCCAGATGGCCAGCGCGGTCAGCCTCACTTCGGCCCGCGCCCGCGCGAACGCCCGCCGGAGCAGCTGGGCGCTGCGCGTCCCCTGCACACTCACGCCGGGATCATAGCGCGCGCTGACCGCTTTCCGACCAGGCGTCCCGGACCTCGCGCGCGAGCCACGCGGGAATGGTTCCGGTGACTGCCGCGACTGCGAGACGCCAGGCGACCCGCCGGAGCGGGGGCGTTCGCGCGATGTAAAACGCGGCGCCGAGCGCCGCCGCGCCGAGGATGACGTTCGCGACTCTGCGGGCGGTTTCGTCCGTCATGGCGTTCGTGACGGGGACTGGGACCTCGCGTGTTGGTCCCGTCCCCTCACCTCGAGTCACAGCCGATTGGTGCTGCCCGGAGCGCTGTACGCGCTGCCGGTCGTCCCCGTCGCGGTCCCCGTGGTTCCGGTGGCCGATGCGCCTGGCGTGTTGACCGTCGTGCGCGCGCGATCGTAGGCCTCGCGGCCACGGTCGACGATCTGGCTGACCTTGTCAGAAGCCTGATGATAGGTCTGGTCTGCCGTCGTCTTCAGTTTTCCCGCCTGCTCGGACAACTGGTTCCGCAACTCGGTTCCCGACTTCGGCGCGAACAACATCCCGAGCCCCGCGCCCAGCACCGTGCCGGCCAGCAGGCCCATCAGGAATGAGCCGCCGTCTTCTCTCTCTACTCGATCGTATTCGTAAGCCATGTACCCTCCTGTTAAACGTGCGGACGTGCGACGTGCGGACGTGCGACGTGCGGACGTGCGACTTGCTTACACGCGACCGGTTGCCTCGGCGGATGTCTCCGTGCGAGAGCCGTTTCCAAGCAGCGACATAATCACCGCGCGCAGGCCCATCACGACACCTGTCGCCTGCGCCACTTTACCGCGAACGCTGTGCTTCACGCGTTCGGTGGTTTCATCTACGCGCTCCATCGTGCCGGAGATCGCATGGTCGACGCGCTCCGTCTGCGTGTTCAGGCGGCTCGCGATCGCCTGCACGTCTACCAGAATACGCTCGACCTGACCGCGCAGCGGGTCGATCTGGCGCGCCTGTACTTCCGCCAGTTTCTCCGACACCTCGCGGTACATCCTCAGTGCCCCAATCAGCACGCCGATCAGGATCAGCGTCTGCAGTGCACTGGCAATTGCGACGACCCACAACGGCACGCTGATCGCAGCGAGGTTGCCCTCCATCTGTCTGTCCCTCCATTGATCCGGCCGGCGCGATGCATCGAAAGCGACTCACGAGCCGGCCGGCGCCGGTAGATGCCCAGCCGGCGGTTATGCCGACCACCGCCCGCCGGACGCGCCACCCGTCATGTCGCTGAGCGATCGCCAGCCTTCGTTCGCCGCTGTGCGCGCCTTGTTCACCGTGCTGCGCACGTTGGTCAGCTCGTTCATGAAATCATCGAGCCTTGGCTCGATCTGACTGCGGACCCGGCGCCCGCCTTCGGTCAGATACAACCAGCCCCAGACGCCACCAATGACGGCACCCATACAGGTCGCCATCAGCACACGGGATCGCTCATCCACGGTCGCCTCCTTGTCACTCCACGTTCCCAAACGGCCGCCGCGGCGGCCGCAACCAGCCAACCCCATCTATCTCCATCAAACCCTATGCCACCCGATCGGCCTTCAACCGGCCCAACCATGTCAGGGCAACGTCGCCGGAACAAATGCCGCAATCGCAACGCCATCCCAGCTTTTTCCATCTGGACTATCGTCCGCCTCCGACCCCATCGCCATGATCGTCGTCCTGGCAGGATCCCACCCGAACTTGCCGAGAATGTAGTCTTTGACCACTTGCGCGCGGCTGCGGCTGACGAGAAACCGCTCATCAGCTGTCAGCCCATGCGCGTACCCCTCGATGACCAGCAGCGATGATTTCGGGTATTTGATGAAGGTGGCCATCGCCGAATCCAGCCGGGCCCGGCCGGCATCGCTCAGCCGCTCAATCCCCTGCGCGTCGCGCTCGAACATCAGGTTCCCACGAATCCAGATTCTCAGAGGGCGTCGGCCCGCTGACGCAAGAACGCCTTTCCGGTACTCATCGACGCTGACGTCCTCGAGGTCGAAATAGCCTCGCCGATTGAAATACCCGCGAAAGAAGAAGCTGTGCTTGAGTGCCTCGGTGTTCTCGGCGAGGTTGGCCATCGCTTCACGCGCCGACGCCAGTGTCTGCTGCAGGTCGCCCGTCAGCCCGCGAACGGGTCCATCCTTCCCACGGAACTCGGCGACCGCCGCACGGGCCTCTTCACTGGCTTGACGAACGTTCGCCATCGCCCGTTCCGCATCCGTCGCAATCTGCTTCGCCCGCTGATACAGGGCATCGTCGTTCAGCAGCTGTCCTATTGTTCCCTTTCCTTCCTTGATCCCCGCGAGAATCGATTTCAGGTTGTGCGTCATGCTGTCGGTTGCGGCGAGAATCGACCGGGCATCCTTGCCCACGTCGCCGATCAACGTCTCGGCGGTCCTGGCCGTCGACGAGATGGCCGTCAGCGCCTCGGTCAGCTCGGTCTGGACGTCTACGATCGTCTTGTTGACGGTAACGATGGTCTCGCTCATCTGCTGCATCAGGTCAGCAAGATCGAACGGCTCCCGGCTGCGGATCGTTCCACCGTCCTCGATGATCGGCGACCTGTCCGTGCCCGGTTCTATCTGGACGAACTTGTTGCCAACCAGGCCGTCGTTCTGAATCGACGCCAGGGAATCGATGCGAATCAGCTGACGCAGGTCGCCGCGCAGCCGCATGCGCACGCGGAACCTGGCCGATGGTGAGGCAGGAATCTGAATGGTCTCCACTTCACCCGCCTGCAGTCCGCCAACCCGAACGATGGCGCCGTTGTCCAGACCGGCCACGCTCGCGAACTCGGCATACGCATGAAACGTGTTGCCGAAGAGCATCCTGCGGTTGCCGATCATGAACAGCCCGACCGCAAACAGGACGAATCCCCCGATGACGAACGCCCCGACGAGTGCGTTTCGGCTGCCCTTCATGCCGTCATCCCGCGTACTGTGACGTCAGAAACGCCCTCACCATCTCGTTGCTGCTTTGCGCCAGCGCGTCGGCGGTACCCTGCTCGACGATCCGTCCCCCGTGCAGCATGGCGAGCGTGTCGCCGAGGCGGCGCGCGCTGGGAATGTTGTGCGTGACGATGATCAGCGTCGTGCCTCCCTGCTCCTTGAGGTTGGACAGAAGCGCGTCGATCTCGTCCGTCGTGATCGGGTCGAGCCCCGCGCTCGGCTCGTCGACGAGCAGCAGCGGCGGATCGAGCGCCATCGCGCGCGCGAGCGCCGCGCGCTTTCGCATCCCCCCTGACAGCGCGGCGGGCATCTTGTCGTATTCGGCCTCGAGCCCTACCGCCATCAGCTTTCCGCGCGCGCGGTCCCGGATCTCGGAGTCATTCAGTTGCGTGTGGCGGCGCAGTGGAAACTCGACGTTCTCGCCGACCGAGATCGAATCGAACAGCGCGCCGTTCTGAAACAGGAAGCCGATCCCGCGCCGCACCCGGGCAAGCTCCGTCCCTTTCAGCACGCTTACCTCATGCGTCGTCCACGAACACCTTCCCGGCGTCCGGACGGACGAGCGCCACGATGTGCCGGAGCGTCACGCTCTTGCCAGTGCCGCTGCGGCCGAGGATCACGAAGCCGCCGCCTCGTGGCACCTCGAAGGAAACGTCGTCGAGCACCTTGCGCGAGCCGAAGGACTTCGAGACGCGCTCCAGGCGCACGGCGGGCGTCAACCAGCCACCTCGGGGAACAGGAAGAAGATCAGCCGGACGAGCACGACGTTGCACACGATGATCAGCACGCTCGAGTACACGACAGACTGCGTGGACGCGCGCCCGACGCCTTCGGTGCCCGACTCGGTGTTGAACCCGAGGTACGAGGACATCGTCGCGATGATGAACCCGAACACGGCGGTTTTGACTGTCGCCGGAATGTAGTCGGTCATGTCGATCAGCGAGAAGGCCCGCGTGAAGTAGAGGCGCAGGGACATCCCCGTCGCCGCCGATTCCGCGATGTAGCCGCCGAGCATTCCCGAGAAGTTCATCACCGTCGTGAGGATGGGAACGGCGATCACACAGGCTGTGACGCGCGTGACCACGAGGTAGCGAAATGCGTCAACGGCTGACGCCTCCAGTGCGTCGATCTGCTCGGTGACGCGCATGGCCCCCAGCTCCGCGCCGATGCCGGCGCCGATTCGGCCCGACAACAGGAGACCCGCGGTCAACGGGCCGGTTTCGCGCACGAGCGCTATCGCAAGCCCTGCGGGAATCATCGATTCGGCGCCGAAGCGCTCGAGCGATGCGCGTGTGTGCATCGACAGCACCACGCCGACCGCCAGTCCGGACACGGCAATCAGCGGAGCGGACCGGAAACCGAGCTCGTAGATCTGACGGATGGTTTCGCGGACCTCGAACGGCGGTGTGAACAGTTCGCGCACCGCGCGCAAAGCGAAGCGCGATGCGTCGCCGGCTGTGGCGAGAAAGGAGAGAATCAGTCGTCCGACGGCGTCGAGCATAGCCGCCCGTTGAGCTGCAAGCTGGGGGCCAGCGGATCAGACCGACGACGCTTGACGACGAGCGGCCGCTTTACCGCCGTCCTGGATGTCGTGCTTCTTCATCTTGCTGTACAGCGTCGGCCTGTAAAGCCCGAGGATCTGCGCCGCTTCCTGCTTGTTCCAGTTCGTCCGCTGCAGCGTCTGCAGGATGGCCATCTTCTCGATCTCCGCCAGCGTCCGGTGCGGCGGGATCACGAACTCGGTCGTCGTGGTCGTCTCGCTGCGCAGTGATTCCGGCAGATCCGACACGGTGATCTCGGTGCCCTTGGCGACCAGAACGCCCCGCTCGATGACGTTCTCGAGCTCGCGGACGTTGCCCGGCCACCGGTGCCGGATCAGGACGTGATACGCGGCCGGAGCAATCGACTTCACGTTGCGCTGGTGCCGCTGGCGGTATTTCTCGAGGAAGTACTCGCAGAGCAGCGGAATGTCCTCGGTCCGCTCGCGCAACGGCGGGACGCGCAGGGTAATCGTGTTGATCCGGAAATACAGGTCCTCACGCAGCTTGCCGTCGCGCAGCGCCGCATCCAGATCGATGTTCGTGGCGCAGATCAGCCGGAAGTCGACGCGCACGATCCGATCGCTGCCGATCGGCCGGTACTCGCGTTCCTGCAGCACGCGAAGCAGCTTCGTCTGGAGGTAGGGCGGCATCTCGCCGATCTCGTCGAGCAGCAGCGAGCCGCCCTCGGCCATCTCGAAGAGGCCTTCCTTGTCGCTCTGCGCGCCGGTAAACGCGCCTTTCTTGTATCCGAAGAGCTCCGACTCGATCAGATCCTTCGGGATCGCCGCGCAGTTGATCTTGATGAACGGGCCCTTGGCGCGCTTGCTGTTGTAGTGAATCGCGTTGGCGATCAGCTCCTTGCCGGTGCCGTTCTCGCCCTGGATGAGGATATTTGCATCGCTCCCAGCGACGCTCTCCACCAGCTCGAGCACCTCGTGCATCTTCTTGCTCTTGCCGATGATGTTGCCGAAACGGAACTGCCCTTCCAGCTTCTGTTTGAGGAGCTGGTTCTCACCGACCAGATCGCGGCGTTCGATCGCCCGCTCGAGCATCGCCAGGAGTGTGTCGGGCTCGATCGGCTTCTCGACGAAGCTGTGCGCCCCGGCTTTCATCGCCTCCACGGCCTTCGGAACGCTGCCGTGACCCGTGATCACGATGACCTCGGTGTCGGCATGGGTCTGCTTGAACTTGCGCAACAGCTCGAGGCCGTCCGCATCAGGCAGCATCATGTCGGTCACGACCACGTCGGGCTTCCAGGTCTTGAAAATCTCCTCGCCCCGGGTCCCGATCATGGCTGTCCGCACTTCGTAGCCCTCGTGCTCGAGCAGGATCTTCAGCCACTCGATCATCGAAGGCTCGTCGTCGATCGCGAGCACGCGATTCTTCTTCTTGGTCGTCATGTCGTTCTCGGTCCCGGCTCGAACTGCGTGTGTGAAGTTGCCGTCCGGTCAGTGGGCAGGGCTGCTGAGCATCGCCGACCGCTCCCGGATGGGCACGGCGGCCGAAAGCAGTCCCTCATAGTACAACGGTGACGTGTTGTACCCCATCGAAAATATACAGATTCGCTTGCTTGCGTCGTGCAAATGAACAGCCGTCCTGTTTTTATACACACAACCCCGGCCGACTCAAGCTCAGCAGTGCTCCCGGAACCTGTCGGCTATAATCGCCGCATGCCGGAGCCCAACAAGCCAGCCATCGTGCCTGCGCCAGCCCCCACGGAGCGGCGCAACTCGCCCGAAGACGATAAAGTCCTGTGCGAACGCTGTGGCGCGGAGATGTTCCGGATGCACGCCGTATGGCGATGCCCGGCCTGCCGCCACAAGACGGATTGCTGCGGCTGGTGAATGGACACCCTCGAATCACACGTCGACCCCGCCTCTGACCTGTTCAAGGCGAACAAGACCCGGATGGAAGCGCTCGTCGCCGAGCTGCGGGAGCGCACCGCCAGGGTGAAGCAGGGAGGCGGGCCGAAGTACCTGCAGCGGCACCGCGAACAGGGGAAACTGCCGGTCCGCGAACGCATCGACCGCTTGCTCGATCCCGGCTCGCCCTTCCTCGAGTTATCCCCCCTGGCGGCCTGGGCCCTTTATGACGACGATGCGCCGGCGGCCGGCATCGTGACCGGCATCGGCAGGGTCTCGGGACGCGAGGTGCTGATCGTGGCGAACGATGCGACGGTCAAGGGCGGTACCTACTATCCGATGACCGTGAAGAAGCACGTCCGCGCGCAGCAGGTCGCGCTCGAGAATCGCCTGCCGTGCGTGTACCTCGTCGACTCGGGTGGCGCGTTTCTGCCACTGCAGGCTGACGTGTTTCCCGACCGCGAACATTTCGGCCGGATCTTCTTCAACCAGGCGCGCATGTCAGCCGAGCGCATCCCCCAGATCGCCGTCGTGATGGGCTCGTGCACGGCTGGCGGCGCGTACGTGCCGGCGATGTCGGATGAAACGGTCATCGTCAAAGGCACCGGCACGATCTTTCTGGGAGGCCCGCCGCTCGTCAAAGCTGCGACAGGCGAAGAGGTGTCGGCTGAAGAGCTCGGCGGAGCCGACGTCCACACGCGGCTTTCGGGCGTCGCCGACTATTTTGCGGAAGACGATGAGCATGCGTTGCACATTGCGCGGACCATCGTCAGCACGCTCAACACGGTGAAACGACTACCCGGAGACGTCACGTCTCCCGAAGATCCGCTCTACGACCCTCGCGAGATCTACGGCATCGTGAACGCCGACACGCGGAAGCCGTACGAGGTCAGGGAGATCATCGCCAGGCTCGTCGACGGATCGCGATTCGACGAGTTCAAGGAACGCTACGGATCCACGCTCGTCACAGGCTTCGCCAGAATTCACGGGTTTCTCGTCGGCATCGTGGCGAACAACGGCGTGCTCTTTTCCGAATCGGCACTCAAGGCCACGCATTTCATAGAGCTCTGCAATCTGCGCAGCGTGCCGCTCATCTTTCTGCAGAACATCACGGGGTTCATCGTCGGCCGCCAGTACGAGCGTGCCGGAATCGCAAAGGACGGCGCGAAGATGGTGCACGCCGTCGCCAACTCCGTCGTGCCGAAATTCACCGTCATCATCGGTGGCTCCTTCGGTGCGGGCAACTACGGCATGTGCGGGCGGGCGTACGAACCGCGGCTGCTCTGGATGTGGCCGAACGCGCGCATTTCGGTCATGGGCGGCGAACAGGCAGCCGGCGTGCTGGCGACCGTGAAACGCGATCAGCTCGCGCGCGACGGCAAGACGCTGTCGGCAGAGGAGGAACAGGCCATCCGTCAGCCGATCCTCGACAAGTACGATCTCGAAGGGTCGCCCTACTACTCCACCGCCCGTCTCTGGGACGATGGCATCCTCGATCCGGCCGAGACGCGCCAGGCGCTTGCGCTCGGACTGTCGGCCGCCTTCAACGCACCGATTCCGGACGCACGCTTCGGCGTCTTCCGGATGTAGAGCGACATGCCCACCATCGAGGTCACCCAGACTGGCGCCGTCGTAACGGTCACGTTGAACCGGCCGGACGTCCGCAACGCGTTCAACGAGACACTGATCGACGAAATGACGGCCTGGGCCGAAGCGGTCCGGCCGGGCCCCGATGCCCGTGTCGCCGTCCTTCGTGGTGCGGGCAAGGTCTTCTGCGCCGGCGCCGACCTCGGCTGGATGTCGAAGATGGTCGCGTATTCCGCGGAAGAGAATATCCGCGACGCCCGGGCTGCCGCGCGGATGTTCGCCGCGCTCGATCGTTTGCCGCTTCCGCTGGTCGGCCGCATCCACGGCGCGGCCCTTGGTGGCGGCGCCGGCCTTGCCGCAGTCTGCGACATCGTCGTCGCCGCTGACGATGCCGTGTTCGGATTCACCGAGGCAAAGCTGGGAATCGTTCCGGCCGTGATATCGCCATTCACCGTCGCGAAGATCGGTCAGTCGGCAGCGCGAGAGCTGTTCCTGACCGCCGCGCGTTTTCCGGCGACGCGCGCGCGTGAGATTGGCCTGGTTCATTCCGTCGTGCCATCGGACGAGCTCGACCGGACCGTCGAATCGTTCGTGCGTGAGCTGATGACCTCTGCACCTGGTGCCATCGCAGGAGCCAAAGCACTGATCGCTGCCGTTGCGGGGAAAGAACCCGCGGCGGTCAGCGACCTGACGGCGGAAACAATCGCCCGTCACCGCGTGTCGCCGGAAGGTCAGGACGGCATGCTCGCTTTCCTCGAAAAACGTCCGGCGCCGTGGACGCGGTAGCTCGATGACGATCCGGCGCCTCCTGATCGCCAATCGCGGAGAGATTGCCGTCAGGATCATCCGGGCGTGTCGCGAGGCGGGCGTCGAGAGCGTCGCGGTCTATTCGGACGTCGATACCAATGCGCTGCACGTTCGCCTCGCAGATCGAGCGGTTCGAATCGGTCCTGCTCCGCCGTCCGAAAGCTACCTGTCGATCCCGGCACTGATCGCCGCGGCGCAGCAAACCAGATCCGACGCTGTTCATCCCGGTTACGGGTTCCTCTCCGAGCGTGCGGCGTTTGCGAGGGCGTGCGAAGCAGCCGGCGTCATCTTCGTCGGGCCGCCTGCCGACGCGATCGATCGGATGGGATCGAAGATCGGCGCTCGCGAGCTGATGATCAAAGCCGGCGTGCCGGTCGTGCCCGGCGAAACGCCTGCCGATCAGACCGACGCCGGGATCCTGGCTGCCGCGCGTACGATCGGCTACCCGGTGCTCGTGAAGGCCTCCGCGGGCGGCGGCGGCAAGGGCATGCGGATCGCCCGCAATGATCGCGAAGCAGCTGAAGGCATCCCCGCGGCGCGGCGCGAAGCCACGGCGGCGTTCGGCGACGG
Organism: uncultured Acidobacteriota bacterium; assembly: GCA_963784195.1. Lineage (GTDB taxonomy): Bacteria > Acidobacteriota > Vicinamibacteria > Vicinamibacterales > 2-12-FULL-66-21 > CAVQAH01. The sequence continues at coordinate 278,555 of CAWARA010000025.1, forward strand.
CACGCTGTACGTCGAGCGCCTGATCGAACGGCCGCGCCACATCGAGATCCAGGTATTCGCCGACGCTCACGGAAATGCCGTTCACCTGTTCGAGCGTGAATGCTCGATCCAGCGGCGGCATCAGAAGGTCGTCGAGGAAAGCCCATCACCCGCCGTCTCGAACGACGTGCGGTTGCGAATGGGTGAAGCGGCGGTTGCCGCCGCGCGCGCGGCGTCGTATCGCAACGCCGGCACCATCGAGTTCCTCGTCGAAGGCGATGGTGATGCGGCCCGGTTCTACTTCCTCGAGATGAACACGCGCCTCCAAGTCGAACATCCCGTGACCGAAGCGGTCACCGGCGTCGATCTCGTGAGGGCGCAGCTGGCAGTCGCCGAAGGTCAGCGTCTTCCGTGGGAGCAGCGCGACCTCCGGCAACGCGGGCACGCCATCGAGTGCCGGATCTATGCCGAGGATCCGGACAACGGGTTTCTCCCGCAGGCGGGCCGCCTGTTGCTGTATCGCGAGCCGCAAGGTCCTGGCATCCGAGTCGATGCCGGCGTCGTGGAAGGCGACAGCGTCGCGGTCAACTACGATCCGCTCCTGGCAAAGCTAATCACGTCGGGGGAAACTCGGGATGCCGCGATTGAGCGCATGCGGTCCGCCTTGCGGGCCTATCCCATCCTCGGAACGCGCACCAACATTCCATTCCTGGTGCGCCTGATGGATCACCCGGCGTTTCGGGCGAACCGTGTGCACACGGGGTTTCTGGATGCACACATGGCGGAGCTGGCGGATCCTGGCGACCTCCCTGCGGCAGCCATCGCGGCTGCCGCGATCGATCCTCGTCCCTCGTCAGACGCGCGGGGTGCGACTGCCGATGCGGTCCCAACGTCGGACCCCTGGACGACCCTGTCGGGGTGGGGACGCTGAGCGATGAGTACGCGCGTCACTCTGCGTTTGGGCGATCGCGAGCTGGTGGCTGACGTGGATCGTGGCAAGGTGTTGGTTGAGGGCGCGGAGTTCGCCGTCTCGGCCCTTCCCGATGGCGGGGTTCGAGTCGAGAGCTCCGACGGCAGCCGTCACGCGTGGCTTACCGCCGCCGGTGAGACCCGCTGGGTCTTTCTCGACGGCCGCGTGTATGAATTCGAGGTGCAGCGACCTGGTGCCCGTAAGAGACGGGGCGGCGCTCACCACGGCTCTCTGAGCGCTCCGATGCCGGCGACGGTGCGACGGATCGATGTCAAGGCCGGTGACGTCGTACAGAAGGGGCAGACACTGATTCTGCTGGAAGCGATGAAAATGGAGTTGCCGGTCCGGGCGGCAGGCGACGGCACCGTCACCAGCGTGAACTGTCGCGAAGGCGATCTCGTGCAGCCTGGCACCATTCTCGTCGAGCTGGACGAAGCCGGCTAATCGACCCCAACCCCATGCACGCGCATCCTTCACACGTCACCGTCGTCGAGGTCGGCCCGCGCGATGGCCTGCAGAACGAGAGCGGCACGATCAGCACGCCCGACAAGATCACCTTCGTCGATCTGCTGAGCGCGTCAGGCTTGCGCATCATCGAGGCGTCCGCCTTCGTGAGCCCGAAGTGGGTACCGCAGATGGCGGATGCGGCAGCCGTCTTCGGGGGAATCGCGCGCAGAGCTGGCACCGAATACACGGCACTCGTGCCCAACGTCGCCGGCCTGGAGCGCGCGCATGCGGCCAGCGTGCGGCAGGTTGCGGTGTTCGCCGCGGCGTCGGAGACGTTCAGCCGCCGCAACATCAACAAGTCGATCGCCGAATCGCTCGACGCGTATCGGGAAGTCTGCGACCGGGCCGCCGAACTTGGCATCCGGGTCCGTGGGTATGTGTCGACGTCATTCGGATGCCCGTTCGAGGGTGCCGTTCCTCCGTCCCGCGTCGCGGAGGTGTCACACGCGCTCGTCGAGATGGGCGCCTACGAGGTTGCGGTCAGCGACACCATCGGCGTCGCGCATCCGCGGCAGGTCGAGGATGTCGTGAAGGCCGTCGCCGGCCAGATTGCTCGAGAGCAGATCGCGCTTCACTTTCACGACACGCGCGGGACCGCGCTCGCCAACGTCCTCGCGGCACTCGACATGGGCATCAGCACGTTCGATTCGTCCGCCGGCGGTCTCGGTGGCTGCCCGTACGCGCCCGGGGCAACGGGCAATCTCGCGACCGAAGATCTGATCTACATGCTCGACGGGCTCGGGATCGAGACACATGTCGACCTGAACGCCGTCATCGCCGCCTCCGAGTTCATCGAACCGCGGATCGGTCATCCGCTGCCGTCACGCTACTATCGGGCGGCCGTGGCTCGTCGCGGGTAAGTTTGAAGCGACTTGCTGATTTGGCTTGTCAAAAAGCTCTCGCAGAGATCGCAGAGGGCAGAGGCCGCAGAGGTTCTGGCGAAACCGGCGGCTGCCGCAGTCGCCGTCTGGAGTGACGAGCGACCGCAAATCAGAGCGCCACATGATCCTCCAGGCGTTCTGATTTGTGGTCGCTCGTCACTCCAGCCGGCCTGACTTCGTCGGCGGCCGGTTTCGCCCGCAGCCAGACGTGTCCGCCAAGCTAGCCAGAACGTCTCTGCGGCGCTCTGCTCTCTGCGATCCCTGCGTGAGCTCTTCGTGACAAGTAGCTGCCGCCACTATCCCTGTCTTTCGCGCATCCACGCTTCGAGTTGCTGGTCAGTCCAGCAGTTGATCACGCGCGTGGATGGAATGCGCGCGAGGCGGGCGTGAGCGATGGCGTAGTCGGTGAACTTGAGTTCGTCAACCGAGTGCCCATCGCTGTCCAACCCGAAAATGCACCCGGCGTCGAGGGCGAGCTCGGCCAGGGTCCAATCGATGTCCTGGCGATGCCAGTTGCCATCGATCTCGATCGCCACCTGTCTCGCGGCCGCGGCAGCGAACACCCGGGGCCAGTCGGCGACGACTCCCCCGCGTGCCCCATACACACGACCTCGCGGATGGCCCAGCATCGCGACGCCAGGAGCATTCACGGCCGCCAGCATCCTGGACGTCTGATCGTCCATGCGGCGTAAGACGGCATGCGGCGCTGCCACCACATACTCGAATTGGCGGCGCTCCTCGACTGAGAGATCGAGCGAGCCGTCGGCGAGCACGTTCGCCTCGATGCCCTTGAAGATCCGGAAGCGCCCTTTGTATCCGGCGTTCAGCTTGTCAATCTCGGCTTGTTGCTGAATCGCCGACTCCATGCTCATGCCTTTCGCGATCGCCAGGCCGTGTGAGTGATCGGTGACGCCCATGCACGACCAGCCTCTGGCCATGCACGCGTCGGCCATCGCCGCGATCGACTCTGCACCGTCACTCCAGGTCGAATGCATCTGAAAGTCGCCACGGTAGCTGGCCCTGCTGACAATCGACGCCGGCAGACTCGCCGCATGCACTCGCTCCATCGCGTGCGCGCTCAGGAAGTGATTTCTCAGCGCCCGCCCTTCTTCCACCTTCGACGACTTCCGCGAAGCCGCGAGCGCCGCTTCGACTGATGCCGACTTGCCTTCGCGGACAAGCTCCGTGATGATCCGTGCGCTCGAAGGTCCCACAAACGGCACCTCCTGCAGACGTCCCGACGCCACCAGCTCACTGACGTCAACTGGCAGCGTCACGATTGCGCGGGCAGCGCGTTTGTAACCAAGCTGACTGCGCTCGGTTGGCTGCAGTGCTGCCATGTCGTACAGAAGGCCCGCCGCCGACAGGTTGACGTCCTCGATCGGTGCCTCATCTGTCCCCTTCTTCTTACTCCGCGCGTTCTTCCGCTGTGTAACCAAGTTCACACTCCAAAGCCGATCGGGCCGGCATCTGACCGTAAATCATGGCATCGCATGCCGTTGCGCGCCCCTTGACGCGGCATTCTCCTTGCTCAGTTGGACCGTGGAGGTCACGTGAGGCTGAGCCGGAGCGCAACCGTGAGCGGCGCCCTGATGATGACAATCGCCATCGGCGCGTGTGGCAGGTTGCATCTCGGCGACGCAGGCCGATCGTGATTCGAAGGTGCGCGAGTCCCTGAGAACCGAGCTCGGATCCAAGTCACGTCCAGCTTATGTCACCGCCGACGCGGAAGGCACGCGACTGTGGAAGCTCACGCGCGCCTTCTACGAGCGCCGCAACCATTCGCTCGCCTGGATAGAGAACGAGTTGCCGCGCCCGCAGATGAATGCGCTTCTCGCGGCGGTCCGCGCCGCCAATCGCGAAGGCCTCGACCCTGAACTCTACGGCATAAGTTTCCTCGAAGGCCGTCATCAGGAAGCCTCGAAGGGCTTCCTCTCGAAGAACGGCTTCGAGCCTGTCGAGGCCGGCCGGCTCGATGTGGTGATGACCTACGTCTACATGAAGTACGCATCGGATCTCGCGGACGGCGTCGCTGATCTCGCGCATGCCGATCCTGCCTGGCAGATTCGCCCCGAGAAGTTCGACCCGCTCGCGACTCTGGAGCAGGCACTCGCCGAGAATCGCGTCGAGCAGTCGCTCACGACACTGACGCCGGACTCGACACACTATCGTGCGCTGCGGGATGCTCTGGCCGACTATCGCAAGCGCGCGGCCGCTGGAGGCTGGCCGGCGGTTCCCCAGTCCTTGAAGCTCAAGCCAGGCCAGCGCGGGCCTCATGTCGCTCTCCTCGCGAAACGGCTCGCCGGATCGGGCGACTATCCCGAGAGTGCTGCAGCAAATCAGGCCGTATACGACAACGACCTGCAGGAAGCGATGAAGCGCTTCCAGCGCCGTCACGGGCTGGAGCCCGATGGGGTCGTGGGCCGATCGGTGATCGCCGAGCTGAACGTTCCGCTCGAGCAGCGCATTCGGCAGATCGAGTTGAATCTCGAGCGCTGGCGGTGGCTGCCGCGTGAGCTGGGCGCCAGGCACATCCTCGTCAACATCCCGGCCTACAGCCTCGAGGTCTGGGACAACGGCAACGTCCCCGTCCAGATGCGCGTCGTCGTCGGCCGCAAGGACACGCCGACGCCGATTTTCAACGACACGATGACGTATCTCGTCTTCAGTCCGTACTGGAACGTGCCCCCCGGGATCGCGAAGAACGAGACCTTGCCCGGCATCCTGAAGGACGCCGCCTTCCTCGACCGGAACAACATGGAAGTGATCGACGCACGCGGCAACGTCGTCGATCCGACGAATATCGATCTCGACGACCCCGATCTCTATCGGTTCCGCCAGCGGCCGGGCACCGGCAACTCGCTTGGGCTGGTGAAGTTCATGTTCCCGAATCAGTTCAACGTGTACCTGCACGACACGCCGGCCGACTCGCTGTTCGCGCGCGTCGCGCGATCGTTCAGCCATGGCTGCGTCCGTGTGGAGAAGCCGCAGGAGCTGGCGGCGTATCTCCTCAAAGACTTGCCGGAATGGTCGGCTGAAGCGATAGAAGACGCCATGCACGCCGCGGAAGAACGCCACGTGAAGCTCGCTTCACCGATTCCGGTCTATCTCGGTTACTGGACTGCGGCGGCGACGAAGGAAGGCGTCGAATTCAGGAATGATGTTTACGGCATCGACGGACGGCAAGCCGCAAAGCTCGCCGATCGGCTGGCGCGCTTGCGCAAGACATCCGTCGCCGCCCGCGCTATGCCGACGGCAAGGGCCGGCAGTAGCGACTGATCCGATCGAGAAGCTCGTCGAGGTCCACCGGCTTCGACAGATATTCGTTCGCATCGATCTGCGACATCCGGTCGCGGCCGGCAGCCGAGAACACGATGACCGGGATCTTCGACAGGGTCGAGTGGCTCACCTGAATGCGCCGGAACTCCCATCCGTCCATGACCGGCATCATCAGATCGAGCAGGATCACGCAGGCCCGGGCACCGGCATCCAGACGATCGAGCGCCTGACGGCCATTCGCCGCAGTCTCGACGGCATATCCTTCCAGCTCGAGAAAACGTCCGATCATGTCCCGCGTATCCGCGTCGTCTTCGACGATGAGGATGGTGGGTTGGCTCACGACTGACTCCGTTTCGATCCCTCGAGCACTTCACCAATTGCATCCGCCAGTCGATCGGGCAGACAGGGCTTCTGGATGATGCGGTCGCACCCGGCCGCACGAGCGCGCTCTTCGTGCCCCTCGCCGCCATACCCGCTGATGCACACGACCGGGACGGCCCTCATAGCCGGATCGCTGCGCATATGTGCGATCAGCTCGAACCCATCCATGCCCGGCAGAGAAAGGTCCGTGACGACTACGGCCGGGGGTCGGGCGCGCGCCATCTCGAGGGCCTGGACGCCGGTACCGGCTTCCAGGATTTCGAAGCTACCTCGCAGGAACTCCGCGTACATCTGCCGCGTGTCGGCATGATCCTCGACGAGAAGGACGAGGGGTCCTTTCGCGGACGGCGGTTGGCTGGCAAGGGCAAAGAGCAGCACGCGACTGTTCAGCTCCGCCTGCCACGTGCGCGCCGCTTTCGCTGCGCGGGTTCGGTTTCCACTCTCAGGTAGGCTGCCATCTGCTCGACCAGTTCGTGCGGGAGGCAGGGCTTGGCGATGAACCCGTCGCAGCCGGCCCGTTTTGCGCGATCGCCTTCGGCGGGAAGCGCATGCGCGCTGAGCGCGACAACGGTCAGGTGTGACGTCGCAGGGTCGGTTTTGAGAAGACGCGTGGCCTCCCATCCGTCGAGGCCCGGCATGGAGAGATCCATCAGGACGAGGTCTGGGTTCGATGCACGGGCCTTGGTCAGCGCCTCGTGGCCGTCGCGGGCGGTCTCCACCTGGAACCCGGCGTACTCCAGGTAATCCCGATACATTTCCCGCGCGTCGTCGTAGTCTTCGACCAGGAGAATAAGAGGTCGCCTTGAAATATCAGGCATGCGAGACGAACCGAACTCGGGCCCCAGTATACCAGCCCATGGTTCGGGCGCCGCAGCACCCCGCCGCGCCATCGGCATGTCAGCAATCTGTCAGGAACAGATGGAGACGGCTTGACCATGGCTCTCCAATATCCGTATATCCTGATCATTCATGTTGAGCCGCCTGAACTTCCGGCTGCCGCGCCTCACGATCGTCGTGTCGCTGCTGGTGCTGACGCTCGGGGTTGCGGCGGCACTCGCGTGGCAAGCCCATCAGGCAGCCCGGTCGCACGAGGAAGCCGCGCGGCGTGTGCAGTTCGATTACGTGGCATTCGCAGGCTGGCAGCTCTCGCGTGCGGCAAAGGTGGAGCTCGCCTCACGGTTCGATAAATGGTTGTCGGTGATTGGCTGCGGGGCCTCGCAGGGACGTCTGCCCCACCCGGCCGAGCTGGCGACCGGCCCCGGGTGCAAGTGTGACGACCTGTCGGCCCGCACGCTCTTCCACATCGACGTCCGGACCGGCGCGCTCACGACCACCGGCGAACCGCTCGGACGCGGAAGCACGAGCGTGGATTCTCGGAACCACGACCGGTGCTCGGCGGATCCCCCCGTCGCATCGCGGTCATCTTCTGGAGGTCGGTCGTCTTGACGGCGCGCCATCGGCGATTGCCGCCGGTCATGCGCACGATCGCTTCGGGGCACCGACGTCGATCGTCGGCTTCGTTGCGGATCCGATGGTGCTCGCACCCGCGTTTCTGGAGATCTCGAAGCAGTCGCCGTTGCTGCCGCCGACGCTCGCCGGCAAGAAGAATGACTTACTGAATATCTCGATCGCCAGCCACGACGGCGCGCCGGTCTTCTCCGCGTCTGCACCCGCGGACTGGGTTCGCAACGAGGGCACGCTCGAAGCGCCGTACGAGAGCCTGCGTTATCAAGTCGCACTCCGGCCCGAGGCTGCGCAGAAGCTCATCATCGGCGGGTTGCCGCGTTCCCGCGTGCCGCTCCTGCTTGGTTTGCTGGCGTTGACGGCAGGATTGCTCGCGGTCGCGATTCAACAACTGCGACGCGAGCACGACCTCACCCGGCTCCGTGGGGATTTCGTGGCCAGCGTGTCGCACGAGCTCCGTACGCCACTCGCACAGATCAGGCTTTTCAGCGAGACGCTGCTGCTCGGTCGGATCCGGTCGGAAGCGGAAGGGCGCCGCTCTCTCGAAATCATTCAGCAGGAGTCGCGCCGCCTGACCCACCTCGTCGAAAACGTCCTCTACTTCTCGCGCTCGGAGCGTGGCACGCAGCACCTGTCGCCCGTGCCGACGCGCCTGGCCAGACTGGCGGGCGAGCTGATTGAAGCATTCGCTCCGCTGGCCCGCTCGGGGCGCTCGGAGGTCACGCTCGTCGTGCGCGACGACGTCGAGGTCCCGGTCGACGGCGGCGCCCTGCGCCAGATCCTGTTGAACCTTCTGGACAACGCCGTGAAATATGGCGCGCCGGACCAGACCATCACCGTCTCCATCGACCGGCGCGACACCTTCGGCGCCATCGCCGTCGACGATCAGGGTCCCGGCGTGCCGGCCGACGCGCGCGAGCGCATCTGGCGTCCGTACTCGAGGCTCGAGGCCGCTGCCACGTCAGCCGTTGCCGGAACAGGAATCGGCCTCGCCGTGGTCCACGATTTGGTGACGCTCCACGGCGGCACCGTGCGCGTCGAAGATGCCCCTGCCGGCGGTGCCCGCTTCATCGTTGAATTGCCGGGTGCGGCGGCGCTGGCCGCGGTGGGGACCGAACCCGCGGGATCACACTCCCGAGTGCCTGCGTAATGGCGATCCTGGTCGTCGAGGACAACGCGGACCTTGCTTACGGCCTGCGCAACAATCTCGAAATCGAAGGCTACGAGGTCGATGTCGCTGCAGATGGACCATCGGGGCTGGCGCAGGCTCGAGCGACGCGGCCCGACCTGATCATCCTCGACCTCATGCTGCCAGGTCTCGACGGATATCGCGTGCTGAAAAGCCTGCGCGACGATGGCCTCGACATGCCGGTGCTGATCCTGACCGCACACGGTCAGGAAGCGGACAAGGTTCGCGGCTTCCGCCTCGGCGCGGACGACTACGTCACGAAACCGTTTGGCATCCTCGAGTTGATGGCACGCGTCGCGGCGCTGCTCCGGCGAACTGCGCGGCCAGAACGCGACGCCCACCGGCCGCGTGAACGCTTCGGCGACATCGAAATCGATCCGTCGACACGAACAGTGTTCCGCCGCCGCGAAGCGGTGGCGCTCACGCCGATGGAGTTCGATCTGCTGGTGGCGCTCGTCAGAAGGCGGGGGGCTGTCGTATCACGGCTCGACCTGCTGCACGAAGTGTGGGGACACTCGTCGGCCGTACTGACTCGCACGGTCGATACGCACATCGCCGAGCTGCGCCGCAAACTCGAAGACAACCCCGCGATCCCTCGCCACATCCTCACCGTGCGAAAAGCGGGATATCGGTTGGATCAGACTGACAATAAGTCCGTAGTCCGTAGTCCGTAGTCCGTAGTCCGTGGTTCGTCGCTCGGAATGCGCCTTCGGGCCGAGATGCTCTTCGAGCCACGAGCTACGGACTACGAACTACGGACCACGGATTGCGAAGCGTTCAGTGATTGTGACGCGACGCGTGCATCGAGTCGTGCTGAGCGTCGTGGTCGAACGAGAAGCCTGGTGCGAAATCGGTTGTTCGCGACAACGTGAAGCGGATCGGGGCGGCCGCACACGTAAGAACGATGGCGATCGCCACCATGGCGGCGCGCACGCTGATGGCGAGCCGGTGTGCTGCCGGATGCTCGTCGAGCAGCGCGTCCACCCGTTCGCGCAGGCGAGATGTCGCGCCGAGCGTCCAGCCGTATCGCACGCGGTGGCCGCCGGCGGTCTGAGCAAGATCGAGCAGGTGGCCGGCGTAGTCGGCGCGACTTTCGATGGCCGATGCGCGCGCGTCACAGGCCAGCTCCGCGGACAGCTGAAGACGGGAGACGGCGACCCAGGCGGCCGGGTGCCACCACCACAGAGCCCGAACGAGGGCGGCCGCAATCCCTGCCAGGTAATCCCCACGATCGACGTGCGCACCTTCGTGCGCCATCACCGCCGCCAGCCGTGCGGCCGGCCACGTCCGCCAGTCTGCCGGGAGCAGAACCCACGGCCGCCAGTGGCCAACGGTCACGGGCACCGAGAGCGACGGGTTGCTCGCAAAGCGACACCTGTCCGCACGAAGGCTCTGCATGATCGCCATACGGCGAAGTGTCTCTTGTTCGGTGCGTGACACGTCGTCGCTCGAGGCGACCAGGCGGCGAATCGCAGCCAGACCGGTCGTGATGCGCACCATGAAGACGAGCGCGCCAGAGGCCAGCATTGCGGCGGCGAACACTGTCGACGACGGTGTCCGGAGCCCCGTTGGGACACGATTCAGCACACCTGCGCTCGGCTCGATCGGTACGGCCGCCTGCGTCAGCCACCCGATCACGGGCAGGAGCACACCGGCAGACAGGACCACTAGCCACAATCGATTCGCCAGTGCCGGTGCGGAGCGGTTGAGCCCGCGGGTCAGGAGATCGGCAACGAGCACGAGCGCTGCCAGCTTGATGGCCGCGTCGCTCGCGAGCCCCACGAGCGTGTGTGAAACGTCAGACATCTGAGGCGCCTTGCTTGTTCTTGGCGCGGCGGGCCCGGGCCACACGCCTGGACAGCTCCTGCAGTTCGCCGGGGTCGACGACCTGCGCATCCACGAGTCCCACCAGGAGGGCTTCGACCGAGCCGCCGCAGAAGCGATCGATGATACGGCGCACGGCGCCGGCGGCGGCCTGCTCCGGTGCGACGCGCGCCTCGTAGACATACGCACGCCCGTCGCTCCGGTGACCGACGTAGTGCTTCTGCTCGAGACGCCGCAGGATGGTCCGGACGGTCGCGTTCTTCGGGCTCCCGGGGAGGGCCGCGCACACCTCTTCGGCCGTCACCGTTCCCTTCCGCCAGACTATCTGCATGACCTGATGTTCGAGGCCGCTCAGGGCCGGCCGGCCGCGCGCCATGTTCCTCCTGTTACACGCTGTAACCGTTAGCAGTGTACGTCCCGTCGCCGGTCATTTGCAACCGGCCGGAGGCTCCTGCAACCTTTTCACGGTTGACGCCGTCTGAGTTGTACTGTTACAACATGTAACACTCACACCGATGCACGCGTTCCGGCAGACCGTACGCGCCCTGCTCCGATCTCCCGCCGAGTCCGCGCTGGCGGCCGCCACGATGGCCATCGCCATCGGGGCCAATACCGCAATCTTCTCGGTCGTCTACGCCACGGTTCTGAAACCGCTGCCCTATCCGGATCCGGCAGCGCTGGTGACGGTCACGACCGAGTTCGGCAGCCTTCAGCTGAAAGGTATGGGGCTCTCGGGTCCTGAAGTCATCGAACTCCAGCGCTTCACCCGATCGTGGTCGCACGTCGGGAGCGTGCGGTACGAGACCGACGCGCTGGGCGGGCAGGAGCCGAGGCGCGTCAGCGTCGCCATGGCCACGCCCGGCCTCATGAATGCGCTCGGCGTCTCCGCCGCTCTCGGCCGGACCTTCACCGCTGACGATCAGCGCGGCCTGAACGGCCAGGTCGTCATCCTGTCTCATGGTGTATGGGAGCGTGTGTTCGGCGCGGACCCGGACCTGCTCGGCCGCCGGATCGATCTCGGAGGCGAGGGTCGTACGGTCGTGGGCATCATGCCGCGAGGCTTCGACCTCCTCGGCAGCGAGACCGATGTGTGGCTGCCGCTCGACCTCAACCCGGCCTCGCCCGGTCCTCGTGCCGATCACACCTTCCGCGTGGTCGCGCGCCTCGCGCCCGGCGTATCGATCGATCAGGCGCGTGCCGACGTTGACGCGGCGGTCTCGCAGTGGCTCGTCAACTCCGGCGAACTACACTCCCCCGCTCCTCGCTTTCATCCGTTGACGATCACGCCATTGCACGAGGCCGCGGTCGGCGACCTCGGCAAGACGATGATGATCCTGCTCGGGGCGGTAGGATTCGTCCTGCTGCTCGCGTGTGCGAACGTTGCCAACCTGCTGATCGCCAGGGCCGAGGGCGCGCGGCACCAGCTCGCGATCCGCGTCGCGCTCGGCGCCTCCCGCCGCCGGCTCCTGATCGATCAGCTCGCCGAAGGCCTGAGCCTGGCCGCGGTCGGTTGTGTCTGCGGACTCGCGTTGGCGTTCGTGCTCGCACGCACGCTGGTCGCCTCCGCGCCGATGCTGCCACAGCAACAGGCCAACCCCATCGATCTCGTTGTCCTTACCTTTGCCATCGTCGTGTCCGCGTTGTCGGGCGTCCTGTCGGGACTGGCTCCGTTGCTCCGGCTGGATGCGAGACGTGCGCACGCATGGCTCCAGGCAGACAGCCGGGGGATGTCAGGATCGCGCGATCGCCGCGCGCTGCAGCGCGTCATCATGGCGACGCAGGTCGCCCTGGCGATGACGTTACTCGCCGGAGCAGGCGTCCTGCTCAAGAGCTTCTGGAATCTCGCGCGCGTCGATCCAGGGATCCGCGCCGAGCATGTCGTCACGTTTCAGCTGTCACTTCCCGAACGCCGATTCGCAGCCGACAGCGATGTCTGGTCACTCTACGAACGCCTGCTCGAGCGGTTACGCGGCCTTCCCGGAGTACGCGACACCGCAGCTATGAGCGGTCGCTTGCCACAACGGCGCGCCAACAACACGACGTTTCTGATCGAGGGCGTCCCGGTTCAGGGGCACGAAGGCATGCCGCAGGTCGACTTCATCCAGCACGTGACGCCCGACTACTTCCAGACGCTGGGGATCACGCTGTTGAAAGGTCGTCTCCTCGCCGCGACGGATACCGAACGGTCGGAACCGGTGGCCGTCGTCAACGCGACGCTGGCGCGGAAGTTCTGGGCCGGTAAGGACCCCTTGGGACAGCGCTTCAGACCCGTTCTTCCAGACAACCCGTGGGTCACCGTTGTCGGAGTAGTCAGCGACGTCAAGCACGCGGGTCTCTCCGCTCCCGTCGGCACGGAGGTCTACGTCACTCACCGGCAGGCGCGTCTGCTGCTATCGGGATGGCTGCCTTCCTCCATGCATGTCGTGATTCGCACCGATCCTCGACACACAGGCGCAGTCGTCCGCGCGATTCCCGCGCTGACGCGCGACGTGAATTCACAGGTGGCCATCGCAGGACTCCGATCGATGTCCGACAGCCTCGGCGCATCAATCGCGGGACCGGCATTCGTCGCGACGCTCCTGGCGTCGTTCGCGCTGCTCGCGCTGATCCTCGCGACCGTAGGCATCTACGGCGTCATCGCGTGCGGCGTCGCGCAGCGGACGAGCGAATTCGGGGTCCGGATGGTGCTCGGCGCGACGCCGCACGCGGTTCTGACGCTCGTGCTCAGGCAATCTGCCGTTCCCATTGCCGCAGGCGTGGCAGTGGGACTTGCCGGTGCTCTTTGGGCGAGCCAGTTGCTCGCGACGCTCGTATTCCAGGTGAGCCCGGCGGACCCCGCGACTCTCGGGCTGGCAGCCGTCCTCTTGTCGGCAGTCGCGTTCATCGCATGCTGGATTCCGGCTCGACGCGCCACACGAGTCGATCCACTCCACGCGCTCCGTACCCTCTGATCACCACTATCCAGGAGACACCAATGCGCCTGATCACTGCGTCCGCCATCGTCGTCATGACATGCGTTTCCGGACCAAAGGTCAATGGGCAATGGGCAATGGGCGATGGGCAAAGGGCGATGGGCAATGGACCATCGGCAACGGCCAAAGGCCATGCATCACTACCCTTCGCCCATTGCCCATCGCCCATCGCCCATTCTCGCCCATCGCCCATTGCGCATCGCCCATGGCGGCAGCGCAAACTCCAGCCGCCCTCTCAGCTCCGGACGTCAAGGAAATCTCGGGACGCTGGATCGGCACCGTGAACGCCGACATCGGCACGATGCCGATTGCCTTGGATCTCAAAGCGAAGGACGACAAGCTGTCGGGTGCGCTGGAGACCGGCCACGGAAACTGGGAGGTCCGCGAGGTCAAGAAGCAGGAAGGCGTCTGGGTCATCTCTATCAAAGCCCCAGACGGGCTCGAGGGGACGATGACGGGACGGGTCAAGGACGGCAAACTGACCGGCGATTGGAATTTCAAACCGCGCGCGGTCGGCACATTCGCCCTGGCCCGTCCGGCAAACTCCGGAAAGTGAAACTCAGGGAATTCTGAGCACCTGACCCGGCTTTATCTTGTCCGGATCGGTCAGCTGATCTTTGTTCGCCTCGAAGATCTTCATGTAAGCGTTGGCGCTGCCCAACTGGTCCTTGGCGATGGCGCCCAGTGTATCGCCAGCCTTCACAGTGTAGGTCCGCGCTCCACCGCCGGCCGTGGCGCCCGCCGCGGCCGCGCCGCCGCCCGCGACCTTGATGTCGGCCACGATGTCGTTCTTCCAGGTCGGGATGGTCTTGATCGCCATCCAGATCTCGTTGGCTTCCTGCTCGGATTTCACCGTTCCTTTCCAGTACAGCTTGCCTTCACGTTCTTCCGCGCTGCCATCGAACTTCCCCTTGGCTTGCTGAATGGCATAAGCGTAGGTATCTCTCAAGCCCATGTATTCACCTCCAATTTCGGGACGATGGGTGCAAGCGCCGTTCCCCCAAGCTCGGCCGGCCCGCTGGCTCTTGGGGCCCTGACCCTACGGCTGCGCGACGATGGCGATCCGATCGCCACGCGGGCTGACCGCGAGGCGCGACACACCGCGAAGCCCGGCGGCCTCGAGGTCAGCGACGACCGTCATCGCCGGTTGCCCGCGCCGCCAGCCGTATAGTTTCCCGCCGTTTGCCATCAGCAGCAAACCGTCCGGCGTCCACGCGAGATCGGCCTGGGGCGCGCCCTGCGGCAACGCGACGAGCGCCGCCGATGTTCGCGAGTCAGGCCGCCACTCCATGACTGTCATGGTGGTCGTGCCGTCCTTCGTCTCGCGCTGCACGTAGCTGATGCCCCCCTTCGGGATGTGCTGAATCGATCGGCCGATGTTCTTCGCAATCACTTCCGCCTTGCCGGTCCGCACATCGGCGGCCTGAAAAGTCGCAGGCTCACCGAGTACGAAGAGGCCCAGCGTGTTCCCGTCCGCCCAGGCGTGATAGCCGACCGGCTTCACATCGTTCAACACCAGCGCGGGAAGCTTGCCGTCGATCGTGAATTGCCAGAGACGCTGCGTGCCATCAGGCTCCACGCGGATGACCGAGATGTGCTTCCCATCCGGTGTTACCGTCGGGGAGTACTCGCTCTCCGGCGTGTCGGTGACCTGCACGACCTGCTTGGCCGCGATGTCGTAGCGATAGATGTCGCTGCCAATCGACGCGCCGATCGCCGGATCCGGTTTCCGGTCGCCCCGCACCGACGTGAAAAGCACAGCCCCGCCGTCGGGCGTGAACGACGGCTGGTTGTCGTACCCGGGATTGTTCGAAATGTTGATCGGCGCCGTCAGCGTGACGGTGTCCTTCTCCACCTTCAGCGACGCGAGATACACCTCCGTCGCGGGCGGAGGTTGTTGAAGTGCGACGACGGCAACGAGGCTGAGCAGAGTCGGGCGAAACATGCGCGCGAGTATAACGGCCAGACGGGGGTTCACGACGGGGGTTCAGACGGGGGTTCACACGGGGGTTCAGCATGACGAGGGTTCTGCTTTGCGAGCTACAAGCTACGAACTGACTTGCGACTGAACGCGCCGAACCTCGTCGTGAACCTTCGTCGTGAACCCTCGTCATGAACCCTCGTCATGAACCCTCGTCTGAACCCCCGTTGAACCCCGTTTGAACCCTCGTCCGAACATGCTATCGTCCCCCGCATGAGACTGGTGCTTCTGTTCGCGATCGCCTTGGCGGCTGCGCCGCAGGAACAGGCGGAGAAGGAGCTGATCGTCACCATCAGCGGGCCTCAGCTCAAAGGCGGAATGGTCTCGGAGATCACCTGGGACGGCGAGACGCTGCTGCTTCAGGGAGTGTTCGCGGAACTCGGCGGCGAGCTGAAGACGCAATACTTCGTCGTCCCCGCGGAATCGACGAAGCTCGAGCAGCGTGACTCGCAGACGACATCATCGCTCGAATACTGGAAGAAGAAGGCGAACCGCACCAGCCCCACCGGGCTCGGCCGCATAGAGATCGGCAGCGACACCAAGATGCCGCAGTTCGGCGTCGGCAGCCTCGAGCGGCGTGTCGGCGAAGCTGTCGATATGGGCGGCACGCAGACGAACGTCATCATTCGACTGGGATCGACGGTCATCCACGAGCGGACGGGTCCTGAGCCCTATGACGGCGAGCTGTGGTCGTGGTCACCCGCGGAACTCAATCGCATTGCCTACGTCGACGGCAAGGGCGATCTCTGGGTTGCCGACGCTGACGGCCGCAATGCCCGCCGTCTCATGCGCGGCGAGTTCACGCTGCCCGCGTGGTCCGACGACGGCCGATCTATCGCCATCGCGGAGCGGAAAGACGGGGGCCGCCGCTGGGAAATCTCGGTCATTCGTTTGCCCCGCAAACTCTGGGTCCGCTGACCCGCCGTCTGTTTTTCCTTCCTTCGTTCGTCTTTCTGGCAACCTGGGGTCAGGTCTTGATTCGCAGGCGTTTTCACGATCTGGCCCGCGCACGACGCGGCCCGCGCGGGGTCAGGTCGTGAAAACGCCTGCGAATCAAGACCTGACCCCCCTCAGAGGAGCCTTTCATGCCGAAATACATGTTGCTGTTGCACGACAATCCGGCTTCGTTCGCCGATGTGAGCCCTGAGCAAATGCAGAAAGTGATCGAGAAGTACATGGCGTGGGGCGACAGGCTGCGTCAGGCCGGTCAGATGCACGCCGGGGACAAGCTGACCGACGAGCCCGGCAAGGTCGTGCGTCGCCGCGACGGCCAGGTGCGCGTCACCGACGGCCCATACAGCGAGACGAAGGAAGTGCTCGGCGGCTACTACATCATCGAGGCGGCCAGCTACGATCAGGCGATCGAGCGATCGCGCGACTGCCCGCATCTCGAGTACGGCGGCACGATCGAGGTGCGTCAGGTCGATATGATCTGAACCCATGGCGGGGCCAGAGCCAGAACAGGATTCAGCCCATCAGCTCGTCGATCATCTGTTCCGTTCGCGCGCGGGACAGATGGTCGCCTGGCTGACCCACGTCTTCGGGCCGGAACATCTCGAGCTGGCTGAAGAAGTCGTGCAGGACGCGCTGCTCAAGGCGCTCCAGCAGTGGCCGTACAGCGGCGTCCCGGACAACCCCGGGGCGTGGCTGCTCCGCGTCGCCAAGAACGGCGCGCTCGATGTGCTGCGCAGGCACTCCGCCTTCCGCGAGCGATCGCACCAGATCATCGCCGAGCTGACGCGTCGGTTCGACACGAGCGAACCGGCACGCTGGGCGGTCGAGGATGACGAGCTGCGCATGGTGTTCATGTGCTGTCATCCGTCACTGCCGCCCGACGGTCGCGTGGCGCTCAGCCTGAAGACGGTCGGCGGCTTCAGCGTGCCGGAAATCGCGAGCGCGTTCCTGGTCAGCGACGCCACGATCTCGCAGCGTCTCGTCCGCGCCAAGCGCACGCTGCGCGAGCGCCAGGTCGGTCTCGAGCTGCCGCACGGGTGGGACCTCCACGAGCGGCTCGAGTCGGTGCTCGAAGTCATCTATCTCCTGTTCAACGAGGGATACAACGCCCACGCGGGTGACGATCTCGTCAGATTGGATCTCTGCGGGGAAGCGCTGCGGCTCGGCCGGCTGGTGGCGGACTCACCCGTCGCCGCGCCCGCGAGCCACGCGCTCGTCGCCCTCATGGCGTTCCAGGCCGCACGTCTGCCAGCGCGCATCGACGGTGCAGGCGAGCTGGTGCTGCTCGAAGAACAGGATCGAAGCCTCTGGGACCGCCGGCTCGTCGCGCTCGGCTTCGCAGAGCTCGAGCGGAGCTCTGAGGGCCCCGAGATGACGGCGTATCACGTCCAGGCAGCGATTGCGGCTGTCCACGCGGGCGCGGCCACGCCAGACGAGACGCGCTGGCCCGAGATCCTGACTCTGTACGACGATCTCCTCGCGCTGAATCCATCGCCCGTGATCGCACTCAATCGAGCGGTCGCCCTCTCGCGGGTCGCCGGTGTACAGAGCGGCGCTGGACGTGATCGCCGAGCTCGAGAACGATCCCGCACTCGCCAACTACTACCTCCTCCCTTCCGTCAAAGGGCGCCTGCTCAGCGATCTTGGCGATCTGCCCGCCGCGGCCGCGTGCTACCGCTCTGCGCTCGCGCTCCCCTGCTCCGAGCCCGAACGTCGCTTGCTCTTCAGACGATTGCGCGAATGCGATCCAACTCACACTGCCTAGTACCGTAGTTCGTCGCTCGTCGCTCGTCGCTCGTCGAACACCCCGACCGGCTCTTCGAGCAACGAGCGACGACCACGAACTACGGACCACGAACCACGAATCTTTTTGCACTAGAATCCCGCCATGCGCATCTCCGCCCTCTCCGCCCCCGCAATTGCCACATTCATACTGGTCGCCAGTCCTGCCGCGCAGGACACCGTGGATCGCGCCATGGTTGCCAGGATTCGCAGCGAAGGCCTGGACCGCTCGAAGGTGTACGCCACGTTCAACCACCTGGTGACGGTCGTGGGCCCGCGGCTCACCGCGACGCCTGAGTACAAAGCGGCGGCGGACTGGTCGCGCGAACAGCTCGCCAGCTACGGGCTGCAGAACCCCCGGCTGGAGGCCTGGGACTTCGGCAGGGGATGGCAGCTCGAGAAGTTCACACTCGAAATGATCGAGCCGCGATACATGCCGTTGATCGGCTACCCGGAAGCGTGGTCGGCGTCGATGACGGCGGAGATCGAAGCGGCCCCTGTGTCGATCGCCGGAAAGACGCCCGAAGAGCTCGAGGCGATGAAGGGCAAGCTGAAGGGCGCCATCGTGCTTGGACAGGAGTTGCAGACGTCCTTCGTGCGTGAGGACCGCGTGCAGCCGAGCGAGCCGGACTACAAGTCTCCCCCACCTGCAGCGGCGGGAACGGGACGAGGGCGCGGGCGCGGCGGCAACACCGCCGGCGGCGAGAGTCCCGCGCAACGGCGCGCCCGCATACTTCGCGAAGCGGGTCCCGGCGTCATGCTGCGCAGCAGCCGCGGCGAGCATGGGACGATGTTCGTGCTCGGGCGCGATGCGGGCGAGAACGCGCTGCCGTCAGTCATCGTGGCCGGTGAGCACTACAACATGATCCTGCGCACGATGGAGGCCGGGATACCGGTCAAGCTGCGCGTCAACGTGAAGTCGCGGTACCTGAGCGACAGGAACGCCTACAACGTCCTCGCTGAACTGCCGGGGAGCGATCCGAAGCTGAGAGAAGAGATCGTCATGCTGGGCGCGCACCTGGATTCCTACCACTCCGCTCCTGGCGCGACCGACAACGCCGATGGATCGGCAATCGCGCTCGAGGCCATGCGCATCCTGACCGCGGTCGGCGCCAAGCCGCGACGCACCATCCGCGTCGCGCTCTGGGCTGGCGAGGAACAAGGACTACTGGGGTCGCGTCAGTACGTGCGGAAGTACCTCGACGGCGACGCCAACGCCGCGGTCCGCGATCGGTTCTCGGTGTACTTCAACATCGATCCCGGAACCGGTCCGATTTACGGCTGGTTCCTCCAGGGCCAGGAGAACGTCCGCACGCTGATGGACAGCTGGCTGGAGCCGCTCAAGGATCTCGGGGCGCGGCGGAACGTCATCGACAACATCGGCAACACCGATCACCTGAGCTTCACAGCGGTCGGCCTGCCTGGCTTCAATCCCATCCAGGACTATGTCGATTACGACGTGCGTACGCATCACACGAACGTGGACACGCCCGAACGGGTGAAGGAAGCGGATCTGAAGCAGGCAGCGATCGTCTTCGCATCGTTCGCGTATCACGCCGCGATGATGGATGCGAAGATGCCCAGACCCCAGCCGTAAGGGTGAATCGTGTCAACTCCCAACTTCCAACTCCCAACTCCCAAGGAGAGTCGATCGAGACGGCAGTGTAGAAGCGTACGACTGGCTGGTCGGTTCGTCTTCACCCCGCTCTCGATCGGCTTCCTTTGGGAGTTGGAGTGGCGTTGGGAGTTGAAGGGTTTGTTCAGTTGCCTCGCAGGGCCGCGTGCGGTTCCACGGCGACCGCACGGCGCGTCGGGAGCACGCTGGCGATCAACGTCACCGTCAGCAGCACGAACGCCACCAGAGCGAAAGCGCCCGGATCGGTCGCCGAGGTCTGGAACAGTTGACTCTGCAGCGCGCGAGCCGCACCGAGCGCGCCGAAGATTCCAAGAACGATTCCCGACAGCACGAGCGCCATGCCGTTGCGCACGATCAACGCCGTCACCCCGGCGGCGCTGGCGCCAAGTGCCATGCGGATGGCGATCTCCTGGTGGCTCATCCCGACGACGTACGCCACGAGGCCGTACAAGCCGAGTGCGGCCAGCAGCAGCGCGCCGGTGCTGAACAGCGTCAACAGCGCCGACGCGAAGCGCGACGTGGAGGTCTGCTGACGAACCAGGTCCTTCAGGTCTCTGACCAGGTAGAGCGGCAATCCCGCGTCGATGTCCGATACCGCCTGTTGCAGCACACCGATCGTCGCGAGTGACCCGTCGGCCGTGCGCACTGCGATCTGGATGTTGCGGTCGGTCGTCTGCGCAAACGGGAAAAAGACGTCGGGCTCGGTCCGTGAGCCGCTCAAGTCGGTCGTGAGGTCGCGGAACCGGACGTCTGGAATGGTCCCGACGATCTCGACCGCTGGTCCACCCGCATTGCCAAGACGGAACTGACGGCCGACGGCATCCGTGCCGGGCGCGATTCGCCGCGCGGCGCTCTCGTTGACGATCGCGACGAGCGGGCCGCCTCGTCGATCCTGCGGCGTGAAAGCGCGCCCGCGCACGATCGGGATGCCGAGGGTGTCGAAGAACGTGGGCGTGACGAAGTGCCGGTAGTAGCGGATGCTGGGATCCGAAGGGCCTGCGCCCGCCGGCAGCAGTACCGTGGCCGACGATCCCGTGAACGGCACGTCGGAGCCGATCGAGGCGCTGCGAACGCCCGGGATCCGCAACAGGCGTTCCTGCAAGCGCTCGACGAACGTGACGCGGGCGTCAGGCGTGTAACGCGAGGCCGGGAGGTTCAAACTCCCGATGGTCACGCCCGCGGGCTCGAATCCGACCGCCACTTGCGTCTGGCGATCGAGGCTCCGCACCATCAGCGCCGCGGCCGTCAGCAACGTCATGGCCAGCGCGATCTCGGCGACGACCAGCGCCTGCTGCGACGAGATCCGTCTGATCGAGCCCAGGCCGCCGCCAGCCGACCGGCCCCCCTGCTTGAGGGCGTCGGCGAGCTCCCGCCGCGAAGCGGAGAGCCCCGGAAGGATAGCCGCCAGCGCACCGACAGCAAACGATACGGTCAGGGCAAAGGCCAGCGCGCGCATGTCGATCGACGGCTGCACGAAGAGCGGCAATGCACCCGCCGGCATCAGCGCGACCGCGCCGCCGAGGGTCCAGGTCGCGACGATGGCGCCAATGAACCCGGCCACGACCGACAACACGATCGACTCCGTCATCAGCTCCCGGAGGATGTGCCACCGGCGTGCCCCGAGGGCGATCCGGACTGCCAGCTCGCGCCGTCGCGACGCGGCGCGCGCCAGCTGCAGGCTCGCCACGTTCGTGCACGCGACGACCAGGAACAGGATGACCGCGCCGAAGAGCGTGGCGAGCAGGCTGGCCGAGTCTGCCCGAGCACGAAGCCGCGATACGTCGCGACCTGAACGCCCCGTTGCCGGTGGGTGTCCGGGTACTGCTGCTCGAGCAGCATCGCCACGCGCGTCATGTCTTCCTGTGCGCGCTCGAGAGAAACATCCGGCGCGAGCCTGGCGAGCACGACGAGCCACCGGTTCCCGCGGTTCTGAACGACCGTCGGCGCGCTCGTCAGCGAGACCATCATGGACGGCACCCACACGTCGGTGTCGAAGGAGACGCCGGAGAACCCGGCCGGCATGACGCCGACGATCTGAACGGACCGATCGTTCAGATGGACACTGCGCTGCAGCACGCCCGGATCGCTGCCAAACCGATCGCGCCACAAGCGATGGCTGATGAGTGCGACCGCATTACGATCGGGCACCGCGTCCTCTTCGGGCAGGAAGGTCCTGCCCATCGCCGCGGACACGCCGAGCAGCGGAAAGTACGACGCCGACACCATTTCCGCATCGACACGAACCGCTTCCGTGTCCACCCGCAGATTGAGCGACGTATTGTCGTAAATAGCCACGTGCTCGAGCGTGGCGTTCATCGTGCGCCAGTCGATGGCCTCCGGAAACGATGCGCCACGAAACACGCGATCGGGTCCGGCGACGCCCATCAGCGCAACCAACCGGTCGGGTTCGGCGAACGGCAACGGCCGCAGCAGCGCACTGTCGAGCAGGCTGAACATCATCGTGCTGCCACCGATGCCGAGCGCGAGCGTCAGCACGACCGAGGCGGCATACCCAGGGCGTTTGATCAGGGTGCGGACCGCGACAAAAATTTGATGAAGTGCCATGGCTGTCGGGGGCAGTCAGCACTGCATGTGCCACTCGTTGGGGACTATCAGATGAACGACTTACGGCGATCAACCCTCATCGGATCGTCCGAAAACGGGAAGGGGGGTTCGGGGGCGGACACCGACTTGCGGTGCCAAGGGTGCCAGGGGTGCTAACGGTGCCAAGGTGTCTTCGGCGCGGTCAGCGCCGATAGCGAATGCCGTACTGACGGTCGAGCGCCTCGCGCTCTTCTTGCGGGCGGGCGCGCGGGGGATCTGCTGGGGACTTGCGGCCGATCTCGCGGAAGTAGCCGTCGAAACCTGAGGGCGAGTAGATGGCGATCCACATCAGCGTGCCGGTGCCCGTGTTCCTTCCACCGTGCCACGTGCCCTTCGGCACGAACAACGCGGAGCCGGCCGACAGCGGCACGGTCGAGTCCCCCAGCGTCGCCTCCCCTGTGCCCGACTGAATGAAAATCAGCTCGTCCTCGTTCTCGTGGAGATGGACTGGTATCGTCGTTCCGGGGCTCACTTCCTGTGTGATCATCGCGAATCGTCCGGACGAGCCGCCGGGGCTGATTTTGATACGGACCGGATCGCGTCCCACATACACCAGTTCCCCGTCTCCCGCCGCAATCGCTGCCGGCTCGACTGCTGACGCATGCGCCACCGGGCGCTGGGGAGCACCAGGGACTCGGGGCTCGGGACTCGGGGCTCGGGGCTCGGGTCCCGGCTTGCCCGCCGTAGCCTTCGCGAAGGCGGGGACTCGCCGCGGTGGGGTCTCATCCGCGTCTCGGAGGATATCCGCGGCCGCGATGGCCAGGAACAACACATCCCGTCTGTGCATGACGGTCGAGATTAGCAGACGACTCCGCGCCGGTGGCGCACGATCTGCAATTCGCGTGACCAACAGCGGGGAATTCAGTCGAATCCACGGCGATCCGCTCGGCGGCATGTTCGCAGGTGAACAGTTTCTGTCCGATTCCGTGCAGCCCGGAACGCATCCGCGTTGCAAGAGGTTGACATGCGCACGTTGTTGCAGGACGTTCGATACGCGCTCCGCCTCTCGGGGCGCGCACCCGCGTTCACCTTTCATCGCGATCGCCACGCTCGCCATCGGAATCGGCGCCACGACATCACTCTTCAGCGTCGTCCATGCCGTTCTGCTTCGCCCGTTACCCTACGCCGACCCCGATAGGCTGGTCGTGATCAGGGCGCGCGGTACTGATGGCTCTCAGGATGCCGTGCTCTCCGGACCGGAGGTCAACGATCTGCGTGCCGAGACCAGCGTGTTCTCGCAGGTTGGTGGCCTCGTCGCCGTCGACGGCAATCTGACGAGCACGACTGGCGACGCCCAGATGGAGCAGGTCCCAGCGGCGAATGCGACCGATGATTTCCTGCCCATGCTCGGCGTGCGGCCTCAACTTGGCCGGTTGCTGGATGAACGCATCGATACCGGCGTCGGCCGGATCCTCTCGGTCGTCATCAGTCATGAGCTGTGGCAGCGCCGGTTCAACGGCGATCCGGCACTCGTCGGAAACAGCATCGAAGTCAACAACATGGACTTGACCGTCGTCGGGCGTTCTGCCGCCGAACTTCCGGGTGCTGATGAGCCCTGACGCCAACGTCCCAAGTCGAATCGATGTGTGGTTCTCGGTGCGGTTCGACGCCGATCGTCGCGATCGAAGCCATGCCACCATCGCGAGGCTGGCGCCCGGCATCACACTGGAACAGGCGCGAGCCGCCCTCGCATCCATCGCCACGCGATTGACAGCCGCGCATCCGGACGCGTACGGCCGCACGCCTCTCGTGCTCTCGATCGACCGGCTTCAGGACGACACGGCACGGCCGGCGCGCGGCGCGCTGCTCGCGCTTCTGGGAGCCGTCGGCTTCGTTCTCCTGATCGCCTGCGCAAACGTCGCGAACCTTCTGCTCGCGCGCACGACGGGCCGCGCCCGCGAGCTCGCCGTGCGCAGCGCGATCGGTGCCGCGCGCACGCGCCTCTTGCGGCAACTCGTGACGGAGGGATTAGTGCTCGGCCTCGCCGGCGGGGCCGCCGGTGTGCTGTTGTCGCTGTGGGCGGAAACGCTGGTCGTGTGGTTGCGGCCGCCGACCCTGCCAGCGGTCCAGGTGAACAGCCTCGAAGGCCTGCCCATCGCCTTTGCGATCGCGATCACCTCGATCGCAACGGTAGCCTTCAGCCTGGCTCCCGCGCTGCAGGCTATGCGAGCCGATCCCGGCCCGCTCCTCAAGACCGGCGAACGCTCGCACCTTTCATCCGGCGGCCGCACGCGACGTCTCCGCACGCTCCTGATCGTCGTCGAGGTCGCCGTCTCAGTCGTGCTCCTCGTCGGCGCAGGGCTGATGCTGCGCACGCTCATCGCACTCCATGCCGTCGATACCGGCTTCAGCAGCGACCGCGTGCTGACGCTGCAAGCCTCTCTTCATCCACGCTCATTTGCCGAGTTCGAAAAGAAGTGGCAGTTCTACTCGACGGCACTCGACAACCTGCGAGCGCTGCCTGGCGTCCAGGCCGTCAGCGCCGTCCGCCCGTTACCGTTCGAGTCGCTGACCACTACGACCCGGTTCCTGACTGCCGACGCGGCGCGCGAAGTCATCGCCACGTCGCATACGACGATGCCCGGATACTTTGCTGCCATGGGCATCAGGCTCCTGGATGGACGCGACTTCGAGCGTATGGATATCGATCGCCAGCAGCCAGTGGTCGTCGTCGACGAATCGTTCGCACGGCGAATGTGGCCCGACGGCCGCGCAATCGGCCAGCCGCTGAAGCTGCGACGCGGCTCGCGTGAAACCGACGCTGGCGTGGTGATCGGCATCGTCTCGCCGGTGCGCACCACGACGCTCGCAGAGGAAGGGCTGCCGCAGGTCTATCTTCCCTACCACCGCAATGCGCTGTTCGACATGACGATCGTGATCAAGACCGCCGGCGACCCCATGCTTCTCGCGGCCGCCGCGGAGGGTGCGGTCGAGAGTCTCGGCGGAAGACGGCCTGTCAGCGACGTCAGGCCGATGAGCGCCTACGTCTCGGATGCGCTGGCCGAGAGGCGCTTCGTCCTCACGCTGCTCGGAATCTTCGCGGGCGTGGCCATGCTGCTGTGCGGGATCGGCCTCTACGGTGTTGTCTCGCACACCACAGCGCAGCGGACGCGCGAGATAGGGATCCGCATCGCGCTCGGCGCCACCCGGCGCGACATCGTCCGCTTGATAGTTGGAGAAGGCGTCGGCTTCGCACTGCTGGGCACTGCCGTCGGCCTCGCAGGCGCAGTCGCCACGACCAGAGTGCTGCAGTCGATGCTCTTCGGCGTGACGACGACCGATGGGCTGACGCTCGCCGCCGTCAGCGTCCTGCTCGCCAGCGTGTCTTTTGCAGCTTGCTACGGGCCCGCACGGCGCGCGACGCGTATCGATCCTGCGCGAACGTTGAATATGACGTAAGAACCGTGGTCCGTGGTTCCGGTTCGGTTCGTGCTCGAGCTCGAAAGATGGGCTCTGGCCACGAGCGACGAGCAACGACCCACGGTGAGTTTCGGTGGCGAGTTGAATCGCGGGCCCAAACAGGCGAGCCCACTCCATCTTCCCGAACTTCCTCGACATCGCCTCCCACGCATGGACGTTGCCCGGCGTCGAAACCGATTTCGCGCCACGCCGATTCTGGAGATAGTCGGGATAGGGCGCGCGAAACACGTCAGAATTGACTGCAGCCGGAATCCGCCCGCTCGGATTGAGGAACCAGGTCTCGCGCGATGCCGCGCTGTACATCAAGATGGTTCCGTAGCCGCCCGCACCGGACATCGCCGGTTCGACGACGTTGAGGGCGGCGGCGACGGCGACGGCGGCATCGAAGGCGTTCCCTCCGCTGCGCAGGATCTGAAGGCCCGCCTCGGTCGCCAGCGGATGAGCGGAGCTGACCATGGCTGACGCGGCCGTGGCCGGCCCCTGGCGGGCCTCCGGCGGCGCCGCGCAGAAGACCAGGATGGTGACGCCTGCCAGCATGCCAGCGATCAGGGGGCGATACGGCCGGAAACGAAAGCGTTGCATGCCCCGGAACTCTACACGTTTCCCGATGGCGTGTCAGAGGATAATGGACAGGACAGAGCTGTGACCCATGTCTGACAAACCCAAGAGCTCGCTGGAACTCGTGATGGAGCGCCTCCGCAAGAAAGACGCGGAGGCTGGTATCGAAGATAAACCATTGACCGATCAGCAGCGCGAGGCGATCGCCGAGGCGCGCAGCGTGCACGAGTCGAAAGTGGCCGAGCGCCGCATCATGCATCAATCGGCCGTCAACTCGGTCTTCGATCCCGCGGAGATCGCGGAGCGAGAGGACGAACTGCGCCGCGATCTGGAGCGCTTCGCCTCCGAACGGGACGCCAAAATCAAAAGTATTCGCGAATCGTAGCGTAGCTCGTCGCTCGTCGCTCGTCGCTCGCAGAACCCGGACGCCGCACACAGCTCTTCGAGCCACGAGCGACGCCCCACGAACCACGGCCCACGGGTTTGACAAGTTCTCATCCCTCCCAAAGAATTCGGCAATGCGGCGGCGATTCGGGAGCAGATCTACGACATGAACAGTATTCCCGTGCTGGAGACCATCGTGCGCGATGTACGGTACGCGTGCCGAATCCTGCGGAAGAGCCCCGCGTTCACCGTGACCGCCATCCTGACCCTCGGGCTGGCCATCGGCGTCAACACCGCCGTCTTCAGCGTGGTGGACGCCGTCCTGCTCAAGCCCCTGCCCTATCCGCAGTCCGATCAACTGGCGCTCGTCTCGCGTGTGGAACGGCTGCAGGGAAACGAGGGACGCAGCACCTCGGTCGACGGAACGACATGGCAGCTCATTCGCGATCACGTCCGGAGCGCCGAAAGCGCCGTGTTTTCGACCTGGACGAGCGGCGTCAACCTCGTCGCGCCCGGCCCCGGCGGCGTGCAGCAGGCGCGCTACGTGCGTCAGCAGCGGGTCGGCGCGAATTTCTTTACGGCGCTGCGAGTGCCGCCGCTTGCCGGACGGGACTTCACCGCTGACGAGGACGCCGCCGGCGGGCCGCAGGCCACGATCCTGAGCGCCAGCTTGTGGCGCAGCCTGTTCAACGCCGACCCGGCGATCATCGGCACCGCGATCATGCTCCGTGGCTCCCCGTATGTCGTTGTCGGCATCATGCCCGATGGGTTTCAGAGCGGGGAGCCGGCCGATCTCTGGACGACACTTCGAGCCACCACGACCGGTGAGGGTGGCGGCGAGAACTATCAGGTGTTGCTGCGGCTGCGAAACAACGCGGCTTGGGCGGAAGCCGACACGGAGCTGACGCAGGTTGGCGAGCAGCTGCGCGCGGTACGGCCGGCGAAGGACGAACGCCAGATCTCGTTCGCCACGATGCCGCTGCGGCAGGGGTTGACGGCTGCGCTGCGCGAGCCGTTGCTCGTGCTATGGGCAGCGGTTGGAGTCGTGTTGCTCATCGCCTGCGTCAATCTCGCCGGTCTCCTGCTCGCGAGATCGTCTCTGCGGGTTCGAGAGATCGCCACGCGCATGGCGCTCGGCAGCGGCCGCGGCGCGGTCGTCCGTCAGCTGCTCGTCGAGAGCATCGTGGTCGCCCTCATTGGGTGCGCAGCCGGCCTCGCTGTCGGCGTGCTGGCGCTCGACGCCCTGACCTGGCTCGCGCGCGATGCCTACGAGATCTGGCAGCCGGTCGCCCTCGATGCCCGCAGCATCGCCGTGGCGATCATCCTGTCGCTCGTGGCCAGCGTGGCCTTCGGCATGGCGCCGGCGCTGCAGGCTGCACGTCTCGACGTGCAGGCGGGGCTGAACCTGCGCGGTACCCGCGGTGTCGCGGGCGCGTCAGCCCGTTCGCCGCGTCGGCTGATCGTCGTCGCGCAGGTGGCACTCGGTGTCACCCTGCTCGTCGGCGCTGGCCTTCTGCTGCGCACGTTCACGCATCTGCGAGGCCTGAGCGCCGGCTTCAGCCCGGACGGGCTGGTGACCGCGGCGGTATCGCTCGAAGACAATCGGTACCGGACCGCCGACCGCGTCAATCAGCTGTTCGACCGGACGCTCACCCAGCTTCGGCAGACGCCCGGCGTCGAATCAGCCGCGGTCGCCCTCGAAGTGCCGTACCGGCGGCTGCTCAACATGGGATTCCGCTTCCTCGACGGCCCGGAAGCGACCCGTCAGGGCGAGATCGCGAACACCACCTACGTCACGCCGGAATTCTTCGCGGTGCTTCAGATTCCAGTTCGCCGCGGCCGCAGTTTCGACGCGACCGACAGCACGGGCGCAACACCAGTGATCGTCGTCAGCGACGCCTTCGTGCGGACCTACTACAACGGCGAGGATCCCATCGGCCGCCGCATCCGGATCGCCGGCGCAAGCCGCCAGATCGTCGGCGTCGTCGGCGATGTCCAGGTCCGACCGAGCTGGGGATCGAACGGACCGCTCAATGCCATGCCGCTCGTCTACATGCCGGTCACGCAGACCAACGACGCGTTCCTGAACCTGGTCCATGTGTGGTTCGCGCCCACGTTCATCGTCCGGTCGGCGATGGGCACACGCGACACCGCGGGCGCGTTGCGGCGATCGCTGGACGCGGTGGATCCACTTCTGCCGTTTGCAGACGTCAAGCCGATGTCGGACGTCAAGGCCGCGACGCTCGCGCCGCAGCGGTTCATCACCGCGCTGCTGCTGAGCCTCGCGCTGGTGGCCGTCCTGCTGTCAGCTATCGGCATCCACGGCCTCATCGCAACATCCGTCGTCGAGCGCACCAGAGAGATGGGCATCCGCATGGCCCTCGGCGCCACTATGCCGCAGGCCTTGCGCACCGTCGCCATGCCGGGAGTCGTGCTGTCGCTGATCGGTGTCGCGGTCGGCCTCGCCGCCTCGTTCGGCACTGTCCGCCTCGTGCGCTCGCTCATCTGGGGCGTCAGCGCGACCGATCCGCTCACCTTCGCAGCCGTCGCGGCCCTGCTGCTCGGCGTCGCCATCACGGCAAGCGTGATCCCGTCGCTACGCGTCCTGCGCCTAGATCCGGCAACGACGCTCCGTCACGAATAGATTGCCCCCGCCCTCCGGCGAGACACGAACCACGCCCGCCTCCGCTCGTCGCCAGGTTATCTTGCGCGACGAGCTCCGGCGAGGCCTCGCCGAAGCGCGCCACGGTCTTGCGCGCGAAGGCGGGAACCACGGCATGCAATTACCATTGACATATATATCCGTTTGTAGACAATACCAGTTCATGCCCAAAGGCCAGTACCTCGCCGAGTTCGAGCTTTACGTGATGTCTGCGCTCTCGCTTCTTGGAGACGAAGCCTATGGCGTGACGATTCGCCAGGAGATCGAGAAGCGCGCCGGACGTCGCGTGGCCATCGGGGCGGTCTACGCCACGCTGTCGCGGCTGGCCGACAAGGGCTACGTGGCCTTTCGCATCTCAGATCCGCGGCCGGTGCAAGGCGGCCGTTCCCGCAAACATGCGCGGCTGACACCCGCCGGCCAGCGAGCGCTACGCGCCTCGACGGCCATGCTGATCAAGATGATTCCTGCGCTTTCTGGCTCCGTCACCGAAGGTGGCAAGCGATGACTCCGCCACGGCTCGCGCGATGGCTCCTGCGGCTGGCGGCGCCACGCGCTGATCGTGAGTTCCTGCTGGCCGACGCTGCGGAAGAGTTCGAGCGCATCGCGCTCGAGTCCGGGCGGCGGGCGGCGGTCCGCTGGTACTGGGGCCAGGCGCTGGCATCCATTCGTCCTCTCGGCCGTGAGCGCGCCGAGCAACGGCTGCGGCGTGTGCGAAGGGCACGCCTCTCAACCAGTGGCCTCCTCGCCGATTTGTCGCAGGGCGCTCGTTTCCTGCGCCGGCATCCCGCGATCAGCCTGACCGTCGTCGCGACGCTGGCCGTCGCGTTTTCCGTCACGCTGGCGGCGTATTCGATCATCCATGCCGTCGTCCTGGCGCCCCTGCCCTTCCAGTCGCCCGACAAGATTGTCAGGGTTCGCGTGACAGGTCCGACGATCGCGCGCGGCGTACGTTCCTCGAGCCGTCCCGACTTCGAAGACTGGCGTCAGCGCTCGAGCAGTTTCACCGCACTGGCGGCATACACGAACCAGCAATACCGGTTGACCGGCCGCGGCGAGCCGCGCGAGGCCGAGACCGTCAGGGTGACTTCCGATCTCCACGCTGTCTTCGGGCTTGGTCCCGCGCTGGGCCGGATGTTCCACGACTCGGACTTTCATCCCGGAAGCCAGCGCGTCGCGATCATCACGCACGCTTTCTGGGTCAGCGAGTTTGCCCAGAGTCCAAGCGTCCTCGGGCAGACGTTGCGACTCGACGATCGAGCCTACGAGATCGTTGGAGTTCTGCCTGATGTCGGAATGCAGACTCCCTCTGACCAGCATCAGATCTGGATTCCGCTGATCGCGCGCGAAGGCGTGTTCT
Source organism: uncultured Acidobacteriota bacterium (assembly GCA_963784195.1). Taxonomy (GTDB): domain Bacteria; phylum Acidobacteriota; class Vicinamibacteria; order Vicinamibacterales; family 2-12-FULL-66-21; genus CAVQAH01. Next base: position 309,339 of record CAWARA010000025.1, read on the forward strand.
GGGAAAGCTCGCGCGGGACGGGCTGGCTCACCGTCATCGGCCGCGTTCGCGACGACGTGACGCTCGAACAGGCCGACGCCGATCTGAGCGCGGTAGCCACGAATCTCGCGCGGGAGTACCCCGACACGAACCGCGGCAAGACGGACGCCGAGCTGTCGCCGCTTCGTGACGACCTGATTGGTCCGGTCGCGCCGATGCTTCAACTGCTTGCCGCGGCGCTTGGCGCCGTCCTCATCATCGGATGCGCGAACATCGGGAGCCTGCTGGCCGCATCGGCCGCGAATCGAAACCGCGAGTTCGCGGTTCGCTCGGCGATTGGCGCTGGACGCCTTCACCTGGCCCGCCAAATCGCGGGCGAGACGCTTCTGCTCTCTGTCGCTGCTGCCGTTGTTGCCTTCGCCGGCATTTCCTCTACTCGTGCGCGCCTTCGTCGCGCTGTATCCGAACCCGCTGCCGCGTGAGGTTCCGACGGGTATTTCCATCAGCATGATCGTGCCCGCCGTCGGCCTGGCCCTGACTGTTGCGGCCCTGCTCGTGTTTCCCCAATTGCTGCGCGTGGGCCGTCTCAGAGCGTCCGGCGACCTCACGGGCACGCGGACGATCTCGAGCCGTGGCGAGCGCGCCAGCCGCGGGCTGCTCGTCGCGCTTCAGGTTGCCCTTTCGTTCGTCCTCATCGCGGCGGGCGTGAGCTTCGTTCGCACGGTGTCGCGGCTTTACAACGTCGATACCGGCTACCGGCCCGAAGGCGTGCTGGTCTTCAACGTCAACCCGTCGCCAACACAAACATCAGGCGAGGCGGCGCTGCTCTTCTACGATCAGGTCGTACAGGCGATTCGGGACCTGCCCGGGGTTACAGCAGCGGGCTCGGCGGTGGCTGTGCCAATGACGTCGTACGGTTGGCAGTTTGGCATTCGCTCACAGGGCACCACGACCGACGTACTGGTCGGCGTCAACCTCGCGTCGATTGGCTACTTCGACGCCCTCGGTGTCCGGCTTCGCCAGGGACGGCTCCTCACGCGCGACGAACAGCTTCGCGGCACCAACGTCGCGATGGTCAACGAACCGCTGGCACGCGTCCTCGGCGGCGCGCCGGTCGGCACGAAGTTCAACTACTCGGGCAGGAGCTGGGAGATCGTCGGCGTCATCGACGGTGTGCGTCACGTGCGCCCGCGTGACGAACCCAGGCCGGAGCTCATCATCCCCTGGCACATCGCAGGCCGGCGGCCGCAGGCGGTCGTCGTGCGCACGCAAGGCGATCCCCTGTCGCTCCTGCCAGCGATCCGGGCGAGAGTGCAGGCAATCGACCCCACGGCTCCTCTCAGTGACGTCGCCCGCCTCGACGATCGCCTGCGCGATGCCGTCGGCCTCGAGCGGTTCAGAGCGATCATGCTCGCCACACTCTCTTCGATTGCCGTCATCCTTGCAGCGCTTGGCGCCTACAGCGTCACCGCGTTCAGCGTCGCCCGCCGGAGCCGCGAGTACGGCATTCGTTTGGCGCTCGGTGAGAGGCCGGCATCGGTCGGCCGCCGCGCGATGACGACCGCCATCCTGCCAGCCATGCTCGGCGTGATCGCAGGTGCCGGAATCACGCTCGCTGGGGCGCGCTGGGTTCAGACCTTCCTGTACGGCGTCAGCGCATCGGATGTCACAACGATCACCGGCACCGCGCTGTCGCTGATGGCCATCGCCGTCATCGCCGCCTGGCCCTCCGCCCGCCGCGCCGCCACGATTGACCCCGTCCTGGCCCTGGCAACCGATTAGCAGTCGGGGTCTGACTTATCGTCTGCCCTCCTCGCTCATTTCCCAGTTGAAGTCGTAGAACACCCGCAGCAGATTGCCGTCCAGATCCGCGACCCTGAACTCACGCAGGTTCCACGGTTTGTCCTCCACTGCCTCGATAATCTTCGCCCCGGTATCTTTCCAGCGCTCGAACAGTTCGTCGACTTCCTGTTTGCTGTTGAGATTCAGCCAGACGATCACCGGGCCTTTCGGCCCGTCGACGGCGCGGAACGGCGCGTTCGTGAGGAACATTCGGCAATCCCCCTGCGAGATGCCTCCAATCCCGCCGTCATCATTTCCCCAGTCAAAACTGAATCCGAGCACATTCACGTAGTACTCCGCGGCTTTGTCAACGTTGCTCACCGGAATCTCGGGAACGGCTTGTGGAAAGTGGGTCAGCATTGGACCTCCCGTGTTTGGAGAACCTCGGCTCATTCGACGTTGACGAACGACGTGATTCGCGGACAGAATCCCACAAGCTATGGGCCATATCATCGTCTTCCCCCGGGTGCCGGGAACTCCCGAACAACGAAACGGCCCCGATCGTCGCAGCACCCGGCGCGGCGGGCGGCGGGTAACCGACAAACCCGGCTACGCTCCGCTCGTGCTGCTCGTCGACGGTGACGATGACAGCAACACCCGCTGCGAGGCTATTCTCGCGAAGCTCCATTTCGCCGTGGCACCGACGCGCAGCGTCGATGAAGCGATCCGGGTGATGGAAGCGCTGCGACCAAACCTGGTGATCGCCCGCGTGGCAGATGCCGCCGCGCTCCGGCAGGCCACGGCCCTCGATCTTCCGCTCGTCATTCTCGGCGACGACCTGCTCGATCCCGAAGCGCTCGTGAACGAGATCCGCCGCGAGTTACGCAACCGGAGATCTTAGAGGGGACGGAGGGAACGGAACGAGCTTCAACTCGGAGAAACGGAGCAACGGAGGCTGCAGCGTTGTCACTGCTCAGCGGCCGATGCCGGCCCGGCCATCGGCCGGGCCGAGCGATCAATCGACACCCCGCCGACGCAAGCTGCGGGTGATGCGGGAGCAGCTTGCGTCGGTGGGGTGTCGATTGATCGCCCGCCGCGCGAGCGGCGGCATCGGCGGAGCCGGTGACACACCTCGAGATCGGTTTGGCCTCCGTGCCTCCGTGTCTCCGTTTTTGAAGCTTGTTCCGTTCCCTCCGTCGCCTCCGTCCCCCCGCTGGGGACTCTCACCGGAATCGTCCCGCCGACCGATATTCTGCAACCGCGTCCTCGAGCAGCCGCTCGTCTGACGAGTGGACCGTCGGATCGACGGTGAGCCGCTCACGCACGTGCCGGGCCAGCTGCCGCGCGGATCGATCGCGCATCTCGTACGGCAAATCGTCCCGCCGCCGCAGAAACGTCTCGATTGTCTGGATTTCCTCGGGCGTCAAGCGCGCGGCGCCCAGGCGCACACCGCTCGAGGCCTGAGGGCGCTCGACCAGCTCGCGATCGACCTTGCGGTCGTGGACGACCACCGTGCCGGCGGCGAGATCTCCCAGCCGCTGATTGCGCTCCGTCAGGAAGACGCTCAGGATACCGACCGCGTAGATGAACGGCATCTGGTCGACGAGGCGAAGGAGGTTGCGAAGGATGGCCTCGAACACGCCGAGTGGACGTCCGGAGATTGCAATCACCCGGAGACCGACGACGCGTTTGCCGGGAGTCTGTCCGCTCCAGGTGGCCTCGAAGATCGCAAAGTAGGCGTAGTAGAGGATGAAGCCGCAGAAGACCAGAACCGCCAGGATCCACGGGGCGACATCCTGCACGGTGATTGCGGCGGCCGCGGCAATTGCCAGCGCCAGCAGCGCGACGCCCACGAACACACCGACCTGAATGAGCGTGTCGAGCGCGAGCGCCAGAAAGCGGCTGCCGGCGCTCGCGAGCGTGAACTCCAGCGCAATGTGCTCCGGAGTGTCGATGGTAAGCTTGTCCGATGCCGCCAACGGCTCTGTCCTCGCGCTGGATCGAGAAGCGTAAGCCTCACTGGACGCGGCTCGAATCACTCGTCGAGTACCGGTCAGCACGGCATCTCATCGTTCGCGCACGCCGACCTGCGCGAACTGGCGTTATTGTATCGTCAGACCGCGGCGGATCTGTCCACCGCGCGCGAGCACAAGGCGGACGCGCAGCTGGCGGCGTATCTCAATCAGCTGCTGGGGCGCGCGCACAATCTGATCTATTCCGCCCGCCCGGCCCCTCCGCGCAACATCTTCAGTTTCTACACGCGGACTTTTCCGGACGTCTTCCGTTCGACGTGGCGATACACCTTCGCCGCGGTTGTCGGCTTTCTCGCGGGCGGCCTCGTCGGCATGGTGATGTGCCTCGCCGATCCTGGCTTCGAGCGCTTCATCCTGGGCGGACACATGATGGACACGATCGAACGCCGCGAAATGTGGACCCATTCGATCCTGGCGATGAAGCCGCTCGCGTCGAGTGCCATCATGACGAACAACCTCAGCGTCTCGTTCTCCGCGTTCGCGCTGGGGATCACCGGAGGGTTGGGGACGGCCTGGCTGATGGTCTTCAACGGCCTGATGATTGGCGTCATCGGCGTTGCCTGCCACCGCGCCGACATGAGCACGGCGCTGTGGAGTTTCGTCGCGCCGCACGGCTCGCTCGAGCTGCCCGCCATCTTCATCGCCGGCGGCGCCGGACTCGTGCTCGGTCACGCCCTGCTCGCCCCCGGAACGCTTCCCCGTCTCGAGGCGCTGCGAATTCACGGCGGAACGGCCGTGCGCCTGTTGCTCGGCGTGATTCCACTGCTGATCGTTGCCGGCATCATCGAAGGCTTCGTATCTCCGGTACCGATCACGCCAGCGATCAAGTTCGTGATTGGCGGATCGCTCTTCGTGCTGCTCGCGATCTATTTGACGAAGGCCGGCACGAACGATCAGAGCAAGCCTCGCTCTTTGACCTCCAGGTAGCGATCGATCACGCTGCCGGACATCTCCTCCGCCCCGACTTCCAGGACGAGCGCGCCTCGTTGACGGAGGCCGTGTAGAAGTGCCTCGCGCCGCTCGAGCGTCTCCTGCGCCGCCAGCACGCGGTACATGTCTTCGGGCGTATCGGGTGAGCGTTGGGCCAGATCGTGCAGGTCGGCCTGGCGGAGCACGACGAAAAGGACCACATGGCGCGACGTCATGGTCATCGCCTGCTCGATGACCTCGGGAACTCCCGCCGTCTCGGCAACGTCCGTGAACCAGACGATCAATCCGCGCCGGCGCTGTGAAGCCAGCACGGTTGCCGCCGCCGTCGCATGATCGGCGTCCACACCATCGGCATGGACCGTTGCGAGCGCTTCGAGCAGCGTCCGCAGATGTCCGGCGCCGCGCGCCGGCGCCACGCGATGCTGCAGCCGTCGTCCGTAGGCGAGCAGACCGACGCGGTCGCCAGACCCCAGGGCCACCTGGGCGAGCGTGAGGGCGGCCGTTACGGACAGATCGAGCGTCGTGCGATCGCCGATACGGGCGCGCAGGAGGCGGCCGGCGTCGACGAGAATCCACACGGCCTGGCTGCGTTCGGGCTGGTAGACGCGGGTGACCAGCTTGCCGCGGCGCGCGGAGGCGGTCCAGCAGATGTCGCGGGATTCGTCACCATCGCGATGGTCGCGCAGGCTTTCGAACTCGCGGCCGGCGCCGGGATAGGCGGAGCGGCGCTTCTCGAGCGCGACCTGACGGCTCCGAATCAGGTAGAGCGATTCGTCGCGCCCTTCGCGAATGTCCGGGTAAACCCGAACCGTCTGACGGACCGGAGCCTCTGCCCAGCGTTCGGCGAGCTGCCATCCGCTCTGCCACGACATCGCGACGCTGCCAACGCTGATGTCGCCGCGCTCGCGCGGCTGCACGTCGAAGCGCCGTTCGGCCTCGTCGTGTGCCGCGACCGCAAAGTCGATCACGGCGAGGTCACGACGAAGAGAGGGATTCGTGTAGTCGGCGAGCTGCACGTCGACCCCCGACGATCCGTGATTCGCGACCCTGATGGCGACCGACGCTGGCCTTCCCAGTGAGAGTGGATCGCTCCACGATCGGGTCACCGTCAGCTGTCCGGGCGATGGAAGTCGTCGAAGATCGACTGCGGCAAGAGCGAGAACGAGCACGTCCCACACCGCCATCAACACGAGCGCGCGCCGATCGACCCAGCCGGGAATGACCAGCACGAGCCCGAGCGCGAGCAGGAGCACGGTGCGTGGTGTAGGGCCAAATCCCCAGCGGCCGGCCGCGCGGCCGGCCGCCATCGCCACAGGCGGCGCCAGTCGTGTCGCAATCACTTGGGCACTTCAACGGCGGCGAGGACGTCCGCGGTCACCTGGTCCGCGGTCAGCCCCTCGAGATCCGCTTCCGGCTTCAGAATCAGCCGGTGCCTGAACACCGGCACCGCGGCGCGCTTCACGTCATCTGGCACGAGAAACGATCGGCCTTCGAGAGCAGCCAGCGCCTTGGCCAGGTGCATCAGATGCACAGCACCCCGCGGGCTGACGCCAAGCGTGAGCGCCGGCCACTCGCGCGTGCGCCTTGCGAGCGAGGCGATGTAGTGGAACAGTTGCGGCTGCACGTCGACTGAAGACACCTGGCGCCGGGCCTCCGCGAGCGCCTGAGGGTCGAGCGGCGTAAGGTCCATGACATCGACGGCGCGCGCGTCGAACCCGCGGTGGTGCCGTTCGAGGATCGCCTCTTCCTCACCGGCAGCAGCATCCGGGTAGTCGATGCGGATCTTGACGAGGAAGCGGTCCAGTTCCGCTTCCGGCAGCGGATAGGTTCCCTCGAACTCGACAGGATTCTGCGTGGCGAAGGTCGCGAACGAATCCGAGAGCCGGTGACTCGTTCCGTCGATCGTCACCTGGCGCTCCTCCATTGCCTCGAGCAACGCCGCCTGCGTGCGGGGTGGCATGCGGTTGATTTCATCGACGAGCAGCAGATCGGTGAACACGGGACCGCGGTGCATGGTGAACGCGGAGGTCGCCATGTTGAAGACGTTGCCGCCGATGATGTCCGCAGGCATCAGGTCCGGCGTGCATTGCACGCGTTGGAACTTGAGCTGCAGGATGCGTGAAAGCGCGCGGACCGCTAGCGTCTTGGCGAGACCAGGCACGCCCTCGAGCAGCGCGTGCCCGCCGCAGACGACGGTCAACAGCAGGAGATCGAGCGCGTCCGTCTGTCCCACGATGGCTTTCGACAGCTCGCGGCGAGCGTGATCGATAACCTGCTCCAACGACTGACTCATCGGCTCTGTTCTCCTCCAGCAGCGCGCGGCTTCAGCCGCGCGTCAGTGCGGCTTCACCCGCGCGTCCGTACCCTTCCCGGCCGGCCGGGCGCGCGCACAGTCCCCGCCATGCGCTGCAGCGCCGACACGATGCGGACGGCCTCCTCGTTGACGACGCGCGGATCCGTGTCGACGGCGCCGCTCTTCGCCAGCACGCGTTCGATAGTATGCGCGTCGGTGCCGAATCGATCCGCCGCTGCCGCCGCAAGTACGGGATCGGGTGAATTGGGCGGCAACCGCGTCGCCGTCAGCAGGTCGCGTCGCGCCCGCGAACGAGCGGTGGCAATCGCCGCCCTCGCTACACCAGCGCGCTCGTAGAGCGCGCCCATGCTGTCGACGAACTCCAGGGGCGAGGTTCGCGGGTCCTCGACCGGATTGCGGATGGGCCACTTGCGCCGGGACCACGTCAGGATCGACGCGATCGCCAGCAGGCCGATCTGCAAGCCGACGAATGGCAGCGGCGTCCCGGAGGCATACGACCAGAGCGACCTGGCGTGTCCGTGGTAATGCTCGTCCCAGATCACCTCGCGCGCGCCAGGGGGTCCGACGATGTTCAGCAGGAGCTCCAGGTGACCCGCCGTAATGATGCCCTCGTTCGTGAGCGGGCGAGAGTCCGCCCACCACACGGCGGTGCCCGTGCCGAAGCGGGCCATCACGACCGCTGGCGACGAATCCGTTCCGTAGACCGTCAGATATGGAGATACTGGCGCCAGGGACTTCGAACCTCGCCTGACTTCGATGAGGGGAACGCCCGCCGTAAGAGGACTCACGATGGCCGAGGGCACGCTGATCACGTTGTCGGGAAAAGCGTCGTGCCGTCCCGGTGCGGGCACGCCGGGCAGGAACGGCCCGCCGTCACGATCCGTGACCAGCACGATACCGCCGGCCTCGACGAATTTCCGGAGCGCCCTGATGTCCTGCTGCGACGGTCCCACCGCTGGCGCCGCAAGAATGAGCGCGGTTCGATCCGGCCTTTGGCGAAGCGCGGTGAGCGGATCGAACGACCGTTCGATCGTGTAGCCGCTGTCCTTCAACGTCAGGAACGCTGCTTTGGCACCGTCTGGACGCGCCGAGTAGCTCGATCCGGGCGCGTACGACGCCGAGTCCACCGGCGCAATCAGGAATGATGCGATCGACAGGAGCAGCGTGATCGCACCGGCCGCGATCAGGATCTTCAGATCGCCGAATGGCGGGCGGCCAGGCATCCCAGGCTCTCCAGATGTGCGGTGACCTGACGGGCGGCATCCGGCGTCAGCGGTTGGTCGCCGTACCACACTCGCTCGAACTGACGCGTGAGATCGGTGACCGCTTCACGGCGATCGTGCCGGGGCGGCAGCAGGCGAAGGTACTCACGGGCGGTGCGGGCGGGGTCGGTTCGCCAGACTCCCTGTTCTTCGAGTCGCCGGAGGCACGCATGGTAGGCGAATCGAATCGCCTCGCGGGCATCGCCTGCCTGGAGGGCCACAGACCAGCGGTCCGCCCATTCGCGCGCCGAGAGCTGCCGCCCCGCAGCCGTGTTCAAGGCGAGACGCACCGAGCGGCTTTGCTGCGCCAGCGCCCGCGCCAGCCAGAATCCCAGCCCGATCAGCGCCGCGAGACCCGCGACCCACGCCAGCGTGACCGCGGTCAGACGGCCGGCCTGGGGAGTCAACCCAAGACTCTCCACGAGGCGCGTAAAGAGATCGCGCAGCCACTGTTCGAGGCGTCGCATCCACGCTGCGGCGGCGCCCTGTTCGAACTCACGGCGCTTCAGAATCTCTTCGAGCGATCGGCGCGCCGCCATCTCACGACCGTCAGGCACTGCGTCGGCAAGCGATGAAGCCTCGGTACTGAGCGTCAGGAGCCGCTCACGAATCCTGGTCCGTTTCGCCGCCCACGACTGGACCTCGCCGGGCGTCGCGGGCAAGGCTTCGAGAAGCCAGTCGGTTCGAACCTCATGACGCTCGGACTGACTCTCGACGAACCATCGCGGCGGCAGTTGCTGGCGTACCAGCATCGCCTCGCCTTCACTGGCGTTGTCCAGCGCAGCGGCGATCCGGCGCAGTTCTGCGGCAAAGCCCCGGAGATCGTAGGCTGCGGACGGAGCTGTTTGAGACGAGGCGTGGGCCGGCACGCTGATGGCGGCGGCGAGAACAAGGCACGAAACGATCAGGCGCACGCCAGTCAGCCGGGCAGTACAGCCGGCGCGTCGGTCGTCTCGCGGCCGAGATGGGAGATCATCACCTGCAGGTCGAGCCCTTCCTTCCGAACCCTGAGGTCATAGTAGAGCACAGCGAGCGAAATGATGACGAGCGATCCTGTGAACGCATTCGCGATCGAGCCGAACACCGCTCCCGCCAGGTTCAACCAGAACGCCGTCGTCGTTTCGGGGCCTGCGAGGACGGCAGCGAACATGAACGGACCGTTGAAGATGAACATGGCCGCGTAGGTGACGAGCACACAGAACAGGACAACGACGAAGACGCGGCCGAGGTGTCCCTTGGTCAGCTCGATACTCCGTCCGATGGACTCGGTCGCCGTCGCACCCTCGAGCACGAGCGCAGGGACGGCGACCGAATAGCGGAGCATCATCCAGACGGTCAAGGCGCCCATCGTGAGCAGGCCGAACATGACTGCGACCGCCGTGAGCACCGGCGTCACGACCGCGAGGCCAGCGCCGACGACCGCCAGAATCAGCCCGATGATGAACATCAGCCCGCCGATGCGGAGCCCGACCAGGAACAACAAGAATGCGATGGTCAACGCCTTCCCACGCACCGGTGCGTAGGCACTCGCAATCGTGACGGTCGCACCGTCGTACAACTGGGCTACACCCACAGTTGCCGCCCCGGTCGCGATCGCGTAGGCGATCCAATAAACGATCAGCCCGACGAACACGAGGAGCGCACCGCCGATGAACAGTGCCAGCATTTCGACCGAAGGTTGCGGCCCGTCAGGCGACGATTCCGCGAGCGCCGGGTTCGCAGGTTGAAGCAGCTGAATCGTGATCGAAATCAACAGCATCAGGATCGACGGGACGGCCATGATGCCCACGAACAGCCAGAAATGGCGGCGGTAGATCGAAAACGACCGGTCCAGCAGTTCACCAAGCGTGAGCGGCCGCAGATCCATGGAGATGAGACTAGCACGCGGGGGTTCAGGACGGGGGTTCAGGACGGGGGTTCAGGACGGGGGTTCAGGACGAGGGTTCACACGAGGGTTCACGAAACGGAGGGTTCAGTCCGGCTGGACTCACGAACGCTAGAGGCCGAACGCGGCGGCGAGGCGGCGCGAGACGCTGCGTTGGATTCGTCTGACGGTCTTCCGCGCGGACACGAGGTACTTCTGGCGACGGCGAATGGGCCGGCGGCCGAGACTGACGGGCCCGCCGTCGGTGCTGCTCGGCATCCAGCCGTCGGCGATCAGCTTCTGCTGAAACGACAGCACGCGCGTAACGAGCCGCGCCGGATCGCTGAAGCTCTCAATCTGTTCTGCGCCATCTGGATAGGTCACCGCGAAGGTGTATCCCGTCGAGCCACCCAGGCGGTGAACCTCCAGATCGATGTGAGTCGCTCCACGCGTGAAATACCAGATCATGTGCAGTCTGCCCCCGACTCTATCGGCGTCGGGGCGGCTCGACTGCAGCCGGCGGAGGGGGAAAGGGGAGATTTACCGCTGGATGCGGGGCGCAGAACCGTGCCATTATTTGAACCCATGAACCACCTCAGCGGACATCTTCGCCGGTCGCTCTCGATCCTCCCCTTCTTCGTCATCGTGTTCGGTCTCGCCGTGAGCGTTTCCGCACAACGCCGACCGATCACCGAAACTGACATCTTCAAGTTCGTCTGGGTCGCGGACCCGCAGATTTCTCCCGACGGGTCGCAGGTCGCCTTCGTCCGCGCGAGCGTCGACGAGAAGAAAGATCAGTACGACACGTCCATCTGGATCGCCAAAGCGGACGGCAGCGAGGCGCCGCGGCAGCTCACCGCGGGCCTTCGCGACGCGTCACCGCGGTGGTCACCCGATGGCCGCCGTCTCGCCTTTACCCGCGTGGTCGACAAGGATGGCCGTCCGCAGCCGCCGCAGATCTATGCCCTCGCGATGGCTGGCGGCGAACCACGGGTGCTGACCGACATCCCTCGCGGCGCTGGCAATCCTGAGTGGTCGCCGGACGGCCAGACGATTGCCTTTGCATCGGGAGCGAAACCGGACGATCTCAAGAAGGATCCGAAGGCCGAAAAGCCGCGCGAGAGCGACGTCCGCGTCGTGACGAGCGCGGTGTATCGAGCGAATGGTGTTGCGGGGTTTGGCTATGTGGATCCGGAGAGGCCGGCCCAGATCTGGACTGTGGCGGTCGCGCCTGACGCGAGCGACATGGCGACGCCGCGCAGCATCACCACCGGCGAGTTCGCGGCGGGCAATATCAAATGGTCGGCCGATGGTTCGCAGATTCTGTTCGTCTCCAACAGGCAGCGCGATCCGTACTACCAGCCGCAGGACAGCGATCTCTACGCGGTCTCCAAGGAAGGCGGCGAACCGGCGCGCATCGCCAGCATCGACGGCGGCATCGGCGCGTACTCGATCGCGCCAGACGGCAAGCGCATCGCGTTCGTCGGCACCGCGCACGGCAGCCCTGTCCGTTCGTACAGCCAGCCGGATCTCTGGATCCTCGACGCCCCAGGCGGCACGCCGCGCAACCTGACAGCCTCGTTCGATTTCGACATGGACGGTGGCATTGGCGGCGATCAGCGTGCGCCGCGCGGACAACATCCCGCCGGGCCCGTCTGGACGCGCGATGGCCGCAGCCTCCTGATCAAGGTTGGCGAGCATGGCAACGCGAACCTCGTTCGCGTCGACGTCGCAACTGGCAAGCTCGAGCCAGTCACCAAAGGCAATCACGAGGTGATGTCCTATACGGCCGACGCCGGCGCGCGGCGCTTTGCGTTCGTGCGCTCCACGCCGACGGTGGTCGGCGACCTCCACGTGCTCGACGTCGCCACGGCAGATGCACCGAAGAAGCTGACGTCGTTCAACGACGAGCTGTTCAACCAGCTCACGATGAACGAGCCTGAGGAGATCTGGTACCCGAGCTTCGACGGCAAGAAGATTCAGGGATGGATCCTCAAGCCGCCCTCCTTCGAACCGTCGCGGAAGTACCCGATGATCCTGCAGATTCACGGCGGCCCGCACTCCGCATACGGCAACACGTTCACTCACGAGTTTCAGTGGATGGCTGCCAAGGGCTACGTCGTGCTCTACACCAACCCGCGCGGGAGTTCGAACTACGGTCAGGACTTCGGCAACATCATCCAGTTCAACTATCCGGGCGACGACTACAAGGACCTGATGGCGGGCGTGGACGACACGCTGAAGAAAGGTTACGTGGACGAGACCCGCATGGGCGTGACCGGCGGCAGCGGCGGCGGATTGTTGACCAACTGGGTCGTCACGCAGACGACGCGGTTCAAAGCGGCCGTGAGTCAGCGCGACATCTCGGACTGGTCCAACTTCTGGTACACGGCCGACTTCACGCTGTTCCAGCCGACGTGGTTCCGCAAGCCGCCGTTCCAGGATCCTGCCGACTTCGCGCGCCGTTCACCGATCACGCATGTCGAAAAGATCCAGACACCGCTGCTCTTCATCCTCGGCGACGAAGACTGGCGCACGCCCCCGTCGGCCGGAGGCGAGCAGCTGTTCAGGGCGCTGAAATACCTGAAGCGCGAGACCGTGATGGTGCGGTTCCCGAACGAGAGCCACGAGCTGTCACGCTCGGGGAAACCCTGGCACCGCGTCGAACGCCTCCAGCACATCGTCGGCTGGTTCGACAAGTGGCTGTTAGGGAAACCGGCGGGAACGCAGCAGTAGACCCAGGGTCAGATCTTGTTTTTTGCACGTTTGTCCTCTTTCGAGGAATTACCCAGAAGAGGACATTCTTGCAAAAAACAAGATCTGACCCTCACCTACTTCTCCGCAATACAGTACAGAAACCGCTTGCCCCGCAGATAGATCGCGTTGTCCACCAGTGCCGGCGACGCGTTGAACCCGTCATCGAGCTTGTTGGCGGCGAGCACCTCGAACGCGGGGCCGGCCTTCAGCACGGCGGTTGTCCCTTCCTGACCTGGAACATAGACGCGTCCGGCGGCGCCGACTGGTGACGCAAACACGTTGGGCGTGGCGTCGAGTCGCTGCAGCTGGTAGTGCGGCTGCCCCGTCTTCGCATCGAAGGTCGAGAGCACGCCGGTATTCCCCTTGAGCAGATAGAGAATGCCGTCGTACAGCAGTGGCGAGGGCACGTATGGCGTGTCACGCTCGAGCGTCCACGCGATGGCCGGCGACTTCGTGATGTCGTCCTTCGCGTCGGCGAGTTTGACTGCCTGCAGATCGTTGCCGCGGAAACCGCTCGTCAGGATCACGAGGCCGTCGATCGCCACGGGTGAGGGTATCGGGTTGGCTGTCAGGCCTTCGCCGAACCATACGAGCTTCCCCGTCTCGAGATCGTAGCTGCGCACCTGGTTGGTGCCGGCTGTGACGACCTGCGCACGGCCGCCGTGTTCGACGACGAGCGGCGTCGCCCACGAATCGATCTCCTTACGCTCGGCACGCCAGCGCTCGTTGCCGGTCTTCTTGTCGAGCGCCACGATGAACGATTCGCCCTGGTGATCCCAGACGACGACGACCGAATTGCCGTGCAGGGCGGGCGTGCTGCCCTCCCCGAACTGGTTGCGCATCGACTTGTCGCCGAGATCTTTCTGCCAGAGCAGCTTGCCGTTCATGTCGTACGCGTAAATGCCGCGCGACTCGAACGACGCGACGACGATCTCGCCGTCGGTGACGGCTGACGCGGAGGCGAACGTGCCGAACTGTTGATGGGTGCTTTCGTGCGGCGCTTCCTCGCGAGCGACACGCTCCCAGAGCACCTTCCCGTCCCGGCGGTCGAGCGCCATGATCGTGTAACGATGCGTCGGGGGCGGGGCCGCGGGCTCGCGGCGCTGCTGAGAAACAAGCCTGAGACCTGCCGCAGGCGCTGTCGCAGGCGCCGGAACGGCAGTCAGAATGAAGAGCTTGTCGCCCCAGATCACCGGCGTTCCGGATCCGCTGCCTGGAATCTCCTTCTTCCAGCGAATGTTCCTGGTCTCGCTCCACTCGAGCGGCGGCGTCGCATTCTTCGAGACGCCTGTTGCGGACGGCCCGCGCCACTGCGGCCAGTATTTTTCAGCTTCGGGATTGTACACGTTCAGAGCACCGGCCAGCGTCATCGCGGACCCGGCGGCGCCAAGGGCGAGTAGACGTCGATTAGACACGGCGGCTCATCCTCCTAACGTGGGGCTCCGCCCCACACCCCGGCTCGGTCGCTTGCGGGGGCCCTACGCCCCGCGCCGCTCCCTCGCAGGCGCGCCGTGCGCGCCTAAGTGGTGAATTACGCCTCGCGGCGATGGGGTGTTTCCCAGCGGGTCTCGATTTCCTGCCTATTTCGTCAGAACGACGAAGGCAATCAGGGCCACGATGAGGACGACAAGTCCGGCAATGATGGCAACGCGCAACTGCTGCCGGCGGCGCTCTTCGGCAAGGCTCAACTCGGCGATGTTCGTCCAGAGCGCTTTCTGAAGCCGCACGGTCGTGCCGTCCGAGCCTGACTTCTTTTGCGGTTCGCCGGTCTCGACCGGCGCAATGAAACGATAGCCGCGCTTGGGAACCGTCTGCACGTAGAGCGGCCGGTCGGCTGAGTCCTTCAGCACTTCGCGGATTTGGCTGACACAGAAGTTGACCGACTGCTCGAAGTCGACGAACGTCCCGTCCTTCCAAAGCTCCTGGCGAATTTCGTCCCGCGCGACCAGCTCGCCGGCGCGACGGACAAGCAGGGTCAACAGCCTATAGGGTTGAGGCTGGATTCGCAGACGGTCGCCGTTGCGGCGCAACTCCCCTGCGCTCGTATCGAGCTCGAACTCGCCGAAACGAAACCGATTCGCGGGCGCCGAGTTCTCCATACGATCGATTGGTGGCGCCAGACTGACCACTGCGATGCTCCCTTGGCGGCCTAGCGTATCACGACAGCCGGCCTCTGCGCGCGCTTAGACGCCACGCCAAAGCACTGATTCATCATCACTTGCGGACTCAGGGCC
This sequence comes from uncultured Acidobacteriota bacterium, assembly GCA_963784195.1. Lineage (GTDB taxonomy): Bacteria > Acidobacteriota > Vicinamibacteria > Vicinamibacterales > 2-12-FULL-66-21 > CAVQAH01. The sequence continues at coordinate 324,494 of CAWARA010000025.1, forward strand.
TGCTCCGGCTCTGCGAAGCCTCCGCTCAGAGCGGACGCCTGTCTGAACGAGTATCTTGCGCTGACACGAGGGTAACCATGAACGACTTCGCCGACCTGATCCAGTCGCCAACGCCGCCGCACACGTCCATGCGGTATGCCGTCAACCGGTTCGAGGACGATATCCACCTTGCGGTAAGGTCAGCTGCCCCAGTGCTGCTGACCGGCAGCGCGCCCGCTACGCAGGCACTGGCCTATCGCATCCACTCCTCGAGCGGTTGGCGCCACGGGCCATTCCTGACCATCAACTGTGCCTCCAGCGATCCGGGGCTGGAGCAGTCCCTGTTCGAGGCGCTGTTCCCGAGTGATCTGCGGTCTTCTCAGGCGACGCCGATCCTGCAACTCGCCCAGCCGGGTAGCGTGTTCCTGCGCGAGGTTGGCCACCTCAGCCGTCCTGTGCAGCTCCGGCTCGCTGAATGTCTCGGCGAGGTGGCGGGCACCACCCGCACACCCGGACGCGTCGCGCGCCGCGTAATCGCGTCTACGACCGAACCGCTTCTCCCGCGCGTAGACATGGGGTCGTTCGACGACCGCCTTTACTACCGCCTCAATGTCATCCATCTGATGGCCGTGATCCAGCCGCGGTGACGTAGGGCGAGCCAGCCTGGCTCCCCTTTTCGCCTTACAGGGCATGAGGTGCCCGCAGCTCGTCATTGCAGGTGGAGTCGTGATCCTCTGTTCGAGCGCGGCATGGGCGCAGGGAAACCCGGCGCCCATCGTCCGCGCCGACGCCGCAGGCTCGCTGGGCTGGTTCAACGCGAAGGAATCAATCGGCCCTGACGACGATGACTGGTATAACCGCAGCACGCTGGGCAGCGCATTCGGCGGCTGGTACTGGACCGATCATCTGAAAACCGAAATTGAGGCGGGCGGAAGCACGCGCGCCAGTCTCTACGGCTATACGACACGGTTCGAAAACAACCAGCCGGTGTTCACCTCGACTCGAGCCGAGTACAGCACCCGGCGTGTTGCTGTCTCGCAGCAGTATCAGTTCTTTCGCAACACCTGGTTCCATCCCTTCATCGGCGGTGGTGTCGACCTGATCTGGACCACCAGCGAAAGCGAACAGCTGACCTCCTACCCGTACGTGTCGGGACCGGGCTCCCCGCGCCAACCGGACCAACGGTACGTGCACCCGGAGTCGACCGATTTCGACGTGCACCCATTCGCGCTGGTCGGTTACAAAGCCTACTTCAACCAGTGGGTGTTCTTCCGCAACGACCTGCGCCTCACGCTCGACGGAGGCGTCAACGAAGTAGCGATACGCTTCGGCATCGGTGTCGATGTCGTAGCCGGGAGACGTCAATGACAAATGTCCTGCTTCGGAAGCCGCTGGCTATCCTCCTCAGTGCTCTGCTCTGCGCGCCTGCATGCGCCTCCGCCGGCGGGCCCCGGTATCAGGTGGCACAGCCTGCGCAGAGCGCAGCGCCCGACACGGCCCTGATCGCCAGTTACGTGAAGGCCTTGCCGATCGGATCGCGCGTGCGTGTGACGCTCACATCGGGCGATCGCCTGCGCGGCACGCTGATGAAGGTCACCGACGATGAAGTCGTGCTGCAGGAGCATGCCCGCGTGCCGGAACCCCCTCGTCCACTGGCCATGCAGACGATTCGATCGGTTGAACCCGACAGACCGGGCAGCGCCGGGCGGGCGATTGCGATTGGCGCGGCTGTGGGCGCCGGTGCCTTCCTGGGACTCCTGGTGCTGATCGCCGCGTTCGCCTACGATTGACGTGACCCCTCCGCCGACGCGACCGGGCGCATCAGCCACGTTCGCGCCATGAAACCAGTCGCCCAGGAGCGACGGATACCAATGCGACATCGGTAGCAAGGTACGACGGCCGTAGTGCTAACGTATCGGCACCGTGGCCATCACGAGTGTCGACGTTCGCGCGCACGTGTATGAGTGGGTGACATCAACAGGCAGGGTCCCGTTGGTTGCCGATTTGTCGCGGGAGCTCGGCGTGTCGGCCGATGTTGTCCGGACGCTGCTCCGGCAACTGGCGCAGGATCACATGCTCGTGCTGCAGCCTGGCACGGACGAGATTCTCATGGCGATGCCGTTCTCGGCCGTGCCGACGACGTTCGAGGTCGAAACCGAGCGCTACCGGACGTTCGGCAACTGTGTGTGGGACGCGTTCGGGATCGGGTCGATGATCGGACAGGCGGTCCGCATCCGTACGTCCTGCCCATGTTGCAGTGTCTCACTCGTCATCGACACCGACCGCCTGCCCGATGACGGATCGATCGCACATTTCGCGTTACCGGCCGCTCGATGGTGGGACGACGTCGCGTTCACGTGACGGACGATGCTGCTCTTCCGGGAAGAGGAGCACATCGACGTCTGGCGTGGGCAATGGAAGCAGCCCCGAGGTGCGACGCTGACGCTGCCCCAGGTCAAGGGACTCGCTGACGTCTGGTATTCCCCTGATCGACGTTCGCCTGACTGGCGACGCTGGACGCCAGCCGAGGGTCAGGCGTTCCTCGAACGCCTGGGGCTCACGGGGGCTTTCTGGAACCTGGAGGGATGAGGGCGTCAACTTCCAATCCCTAACTTGTTCAGCGGCCCTTGCGCTCAATCACGATCTTCTACTGCCATGGACAACGAAGGGACAGGTTGACGAAGTCCTCGGCAACGATCGCGACGACCGACGACGACCACGACGACCTGAACGCACGAGAATAGTCGAAGTCGCGAACGTCGCGGCCGTCGTGATCGTTGACCGGTGCCGTCAGCAGCGGCATCGGGGCGGTCTCCCATTCGTGAGTTTCTCCCGCTGAGCGGCGATCGTGAGGACTCCTTTTCAACCGACAAGCAGCCGCTCTTACGATCAGAACCCGATAGTCACCCCGACCGCCGGCACCCTCGGCATCAACGTCTCGGTGACGCGAACAGCCTCGAGGGTGCGCGCGCGAATGGAAGGATCGGAGGGTCCCAGATTCGTGCGATCGAACAGGTTCACGACTTCTGCGAAGAGTGTCACGCGCGAGCCGCGCAGAGTAAACACGCGATCGGCGCGAACATCGACACGCGAGTATGTGGGAAAGCGCGACACGTTGCGGCGATCGGTCAGGAACCAGGCTCCGTCGCGCTGCAGGTAGTATCCGCCGACCGGCACGTTGCTCCCGTAGCGCCATTTCATGCCGAGCGCCATGGCTTTCGGCAGCCGGTAGCGGCCGACGAGATTGATCGTGTGCCGCTGATCGTAATCGCTCCAGAAGCTCTCGCCTGTGAGGCGATCCGTATAACTCGCCCGGCCGTAGGCGTACGAAATCCATCCCGACAGGGCGCGGACGCGACCTTCGACAGACAGTTCGACGCCTCGCGCAGATCCGTCGAGCGCGTTCTCGTAGGCAGCCGCGATGGGCATCACGAGTCTGTCGCCGACGAGCACCGGCTCGGAATCCTCGAGGCGGATCATGTCGCGCTCGCGGCGATAGTAGCCGGCAGCCTGCCACCGTAACCCGCCCATCGTTGCGCCGAGCGTGAGATCGACGTGCGCGGCGCGCTCCGCGCCGAGCGTCCGCGTGCCGCTCGCCCCGAGCACCTGGTCGAACTCGGGGAACTGCGGGTACTCGCCAGCACCGGCCTTGACGTCGAATCGTCCGCGCCGCCACAGGACCTGCATCCAGGGGTTGATGCTCGGCTCATCGACGAGGCTCGAGTGCGCCACGCGCACGCCGGGACTGACGACGAGCGACGGCGACACCTGCCACGTCAGCTGTGCATGGGCGGCCGGCAGCCAGCTATCCCCGTCGAACGCGTCCTCGCCTGCCGGGACGACGCCGCTGCCCTGCCGGGCGAAAGACCGGAGCACCCGCGACTCTTGCTGTCGGCGGACTTCCACGCCACCCTCGACGAGCATCCGTGAGGACACCCGGGTCGCCGCGCCCATGTTGTAGATCCACTCGCGGATCCGGCCCTCGCCGAGTGGCTGGCTGAACTCACCGGTGTTGTCGAAGCCCTGCGAGACATAACCCACGCGCTGCAGCAGCATCGTGTTCGCGACGATCGAGCGAAGGCCCGCCGTTACGACTACGGTGTGGCTGTCAGCGTCGCGGAGCGAGTTCGCTCCGGGTGTTTCGTCGTGCTCGTCATATCCGGCCCGTCCGGCGATGATCGACATTTGCAGCTGCTGAGTGCCGGACAGATCGAAGACGACGCGCGACTGAGAATCGACAAAGCCGAGCGCCGCGGCATCCGTTTCGGGATCGATCTGATGCAGCAGCCAGTTCAGGTACGAGCGTCGAATCGTCGCCAGCCAGGCGCCCCGTCCGCCGGCCAGCGGCCCTTCAGCGAGCACCGAGGCGTTGGTCACGCTTGCAGACGCACGCATGTCGAACGCCTTCCGCGATCCATCGCGGAGGCTGAAGTCAATCCACCCGCCGGTGCGCGTGCCGGACCGCTGGGCGTAGGAACCCGATTCCAGCGTCAGGCGATCCAGCGCATCGCTGTTGATGACGGCGATCGAGCCCGTGTCGGTACGTCCGCGAACGGCATGCAGCGGCCACGGGATGGCAATGCCATCCATCGACATGCCCAGGTGCCGCGAATCGGATCCGCGGATGGAGAACTCGCTGCGAAAGTCGTCACCAGCCGTCACACCAGGGAGGGCATGAACAGCTCTGAAGGGATCGTCCGCCAGCACCCCGCGCAAGGCATCGAGCTGCGAAGCGTCTAGCGTGCGCGCCGATGGCGCCGCGACATCAGCCGCATTCGCACCCGGCCGCACGTCCACTGTTTCCAGATACGGCGTCGCACCTGGTACCAGTGCGATCGTCAGGTCGGCGATCTGGCCGGCGCGAACGACAACGCGGGGCCTGGCGCGGCCGTAACCGGTGTGCGACACATCCAGCCACTGCGCGCCCGCCGGCAGCGCGTCGAGCCTGAAGGTCCCATCGGCGGATGTGTGGACAAACAAGGACGTTCCGTCGACGCGGACGAGCGCCCCGGTTACACCCGCGCCGGTGATCGAGTCGGTGACGATGCCCTGAATGGCGCCGGTCGGCGACGTCGCTTGCCCCGCCACAACTGACGGCGCAAGCCAGAACACGAGGACGCCGATCAGGCTCCCGAGCGCGCGCACGCAACGCATTGTCTCGCGGATCGGTGCCTTCCGCCGTTCCACCCTATAATCCGCGTTGCAGGCAGGGGCGCAATGACGGCCCGGAGGAGGATTCGATGAGCGTGCGGTCGGCTCCCGTTGCCCTGGGTCTCACCGTCCTGGGCGCGGTCCTCATGCAAGCCCCGGCAGGCACGCAGCAGCAACAGCCGCCGGCGTTCCGCTCGGGCGTCGAGCTGGTCTCGGTGGACGTGCAGGTGGTGGACAAACGCGGGCAGCCGATCACGGGCCTGAAGCCGGAACAGTTCGAGGTCACCATCGACGGCCGGAAGCGCCAGGTCGTCTCGGCGCAGCTGATCGATTCGGCCACCGGTACACTTCACCCGTCGAACCCTGCGGCCCCTGATGGTGCAGGAGGACCGGCCGCGAAACAGATCAACGCCGGCAATCTGTACGTGATGGCGATCGATCAGGGCAGCTTCCGCGCCGTCAACGCGCCATCGGCGGCGCACGCCGTCAAGGAGTTCATCAAGCGCCTTACTCTGAACGACTACCTGGGCCTCGTCAGCTACCCGCAGCCCGGTGTCGTCATCGACCCCACGCGTGAACGCGGCACCGTCAACGAGGCAGTCAGCCGCATCGTCGGGTTCACCGCCCTCAAGGCTCGTCAGCAGTTTCAGTTCACGCTGTCGGACGCGATCGATGCGTCGTCGCGCGATCGCGACGCGCTCAAGCGTGTGGTCGACCGCAATTGCCAGCCAGGCGACCAGTTCTGCCCCAATCAGGTCGAGATGGAAATGTCGGAGTCCATCAGCACGCTGGAGATGCAGGCGGTGCGCAGCCTCGATGGGCTGAGGGCCGTGGTGAAGATGGTTGGTGAACTCGAGGGACGAAAGATCCTGGTGGTCGTCAGTGCCGGAATTCCAACCGGCGATCGGACCGGCGGCCGTCTCTACATGCGGACGCACGCCATGGAGGTCGGCAAGGAAGCCGCGGCTGCGGGCGTCCTCGTGTACACGCTTCACCTGAACACCAGCTTCCTGGACGCGTTCTCGCCGCAAGCCGGCAGCGTGTCGCAGACGCTGATGCGCGAGACCGGCGTCTACGCGCGCGGCCTCGACCTCTTCAACGGGTCGGCGGGCGGAACGCTGATGGAAGTCAACACTGGTCCTGATTTCGCCATCGAGCGAATGATGCGCGAGACCTCGGCGTATTACCTGCTCGGCGTTCAACCCGAGGAGGCGGATCGCGACGGCCGGAGTCACGCGATCAACGTGCGCGTCAGTCAGCGCGACAGCAACGTCCGCAACCGGCGCAGCGTCGTGATCCCGAAGCCAAGCTGATTCGTGCACGGGTACCGGAGCGATGGATCTCGTCCTTCTCGGCGCTCCCGGATCGGGCAAGGGAACCCAGGCCGCTTACCTGCAGGAGGAGCTGGGGCTGACGCACGTGGCGTCGGGGGATCTCTTCCGCGATCACCTGCAGCGGAAGACTGAGCTCGGCATGCAGGCCGGCGCCTACATGGAAACGGGCGCGCTCGTTCCGGACGCCATCACGATCGCTATGCTGCGCGAGCGCGTGAGCCAGCCAGACGCCATCAACGGCGTCCTGCTCGACGGCTTTCCGCGCACGATGGAACAGGCGATCGCGCTCAACGAGATGATGGCGACGCTGGGCCGCGAGATCAGTGCGGTCCTCTATGTCGAGGTGCCGGACGAAGAACTGGTGGCGCGGCTCTCAGGACGCGTGATTTGCCGTGAATGTCAGGTGCCCTTCCACCTCACGGCCAACCCGTTCCGGACGTGCCCGTTTCACCGGTGCCACGGCGAGCATCTCTATCAGCGCGCCGACGACAACCCCGAAACGGTTCGCGCGCGGCTGGTCACGTTCCATCGGCAGACCGCCCCGGTGATCGACTACTACCGTCTGATCAACCTCCTCGTAACGGTGCCGGGCCACGGGTCGGTCGAGGAAGTGAAGCGGGCGACACTCGAGGCCGTGCGAAAGATCAGAGGGGACGGATGAAGCACCATGTTTGAGGCGGCCGAGCTCGGACGATCGATTCCGAAGGAAACGTTCAAGGCCAGGGTGCCTGGCCTGCGCAGTGAATTGCTCGAGGTCCAGCAGCAGCTGACCGCCGCCAGGTTCCCCGTCATCGTCATGTTCGCGGGTGTCGACGGTGCGGGCAAGGGCGAAACGGTCAACCTGCTGAACGAGTGGATGGATCCGCGCTGGATCGTGACGCGCGCATACACAACACCGTCCGAAGAAGAGCACGAGCGGCCCGAGTACTGGCGATACTGGCGCGACCTCCCGCCAAAGGGCCGCATCGGCCTGTTCTTGAGCGCGTGGTACTCGCAGCCTGTCGTCAATCGCGCCTACGGGCGAATCCGCGCGAGCGATTTCGACAAGCAACTCGATCGCATCGCGGCGTTCGAACGGACGCTGACGAGCGACGGCGCCCTCATCCTGAAGTTCTGGATGCACCTCGGGAAGAAGGCCCAGAAGAAACGCCTGGAGACGCTCGAGAAGGATCCGTTGACGCGCTGGCGGGTCACCAAACTGCAGTGGCGGCATTGGAAGATGTACGGCAAGTTCGTGGCCGCCGGCGAGCGGGTGCTCCGAAGGACCAGCACGGTCGAGGCGCCGTGGACGATTGTCGAGGGCGTCGACGAGGCGTATCGCAGCCTGACCGTTGCGACCGCGATCAGAGACGCGGTCCGCGAAGCGCTCGCGCGTACCAGTGCCGCGCAAGCCAGGAAGTCAACGGCGACCGTGAAGGCCGTCACGACCGCCGTCAAGCCACAGTCCACTGCAACGCCCACGATCCTCAGCAGCCTCGACATGCAGCAGAAGGTGTCGAAGAAGGACTTCGGCGAGCGGCTGGAAAAGCTGCAGGGCCGGCTGAACCTTCTCCAGCGCAAGGCTCAGGCGAAAGGCATCTCGACGATCCTCGTATTCGAAGGCTGGGACGCCGCTGGCAAGGGCGGCGCGATCCGGCGGATCACCCGCGCGCTCGACGCGCGGTCGTACCAAGTGATCCCGATCGCCGCGCCGACCGACGAAGAGCGCGCGCAGCACTATCTCTGGCGCTTCTGGCGTCACCTGTCACGAGCCGGACGCCTCACCATTTTCGATCGCAGCTGGTACGGGCGTGTCCTCGTCGAACGTGTCGAGGGTTTCGCCTCCGAGAACGAGTGGAAGCGCGCGTATACCGAGATCGGTGAGTTCGAGGATCAGCTCGTCGAACACGGCATCGTCCTCATGAAGTATTGGGTTCACATTACTCAGGAAGAGCAGCTTCGTCGCTTCAAGGAACGTGAAAAGGCAAAGTACAAACAGTGGAAGCTGACCGACGAGGACTGGCGCAACCGCGCGAAGTGGCCGGACTACGAACGCGCGGTCAACGAAATGATCGAGCGCACCAGCACCCGCGCGGCCCCGTGGACCGTCGTCGAGGGGAACGACAAATACTTCGCGCGCCTCAAGGTGCTCAAAACGCTCTGCGACAGCCTGGGGGACGCGGTCGAGCGGTAGGAGAAAGGGCGGGTCACCGCCGCCGGAACAGCCAGAAGGCGGCGACCAGCCCGCCGATGACCCACAGGATCGTGTGTTGCTGGATGCTGTCGGACACGGTCCCGACAACCTGCCCGGTCAGGGTCTCGATGGCGCCGACGATGCCGCCGCTGGCGCCGCCGTATTCACCGATCGATTGCGCGAGAAGCATGTTGAAAGTCATCCGCCGGTATTGTCGATCACCCTGGCGGTCAGGGTCTACAGCCCGACGCAGGCTCGCGGCGTAAGATGGGATCTCCTTTCGCACCAGGGAGACAGCCTTCATGACCGAATACCGCATCGCCGTCCTGGTCGGGAGCCTTCGCCGCGACTCCTTGAACCGGGGGCTGGCCAACGCCACGATCAAGCTAGGCCCCCCGGAGTTCTCGTTCGACTTGATTCGCATCGACGACCTGCCACCCTACAACCAGGATGACGAGAAGACGCCCGCCGACGCGGTCACCAGGCTCAAGAAGGAGCTCTCGGCGGCGAAGGGCCTGATGTTCGTCACGCCCGAATACAACCGATCGATTCCCGGCGTTTTGAAGAACGCGATCGACCAGGGATCGCGTCCATACGGCCAGAGCGCGTGGCTCGGCAAACCGGCGGGGATCATGGGCGCGTCGCGCGGCGCGCCAGGCACCTCGATGGCGCAGCAACACCTGCGAAACGTTCTCGCGCACCTGGACGTTCCGACGATGGGCCAGCCGGAAGTGTTCTTTCAGGCGCGTGAAGGGACGTTCGACGCCGAGGGCAATCTGGTCAGCGCTGACGCGACGAAGCTGCTGCAGCGATGGATGGATCGGTACGTCGCATGGGTCGAGCGCTTCGCGGGGTGACCTCTTGACGCCGCCCCGCGGCCGACGACCTTGCTACCGCAACGTCCCGTACACAATCCCCAGAAAGTCCTTCGCCTGCATGAAGCCCTTGCCCCACGTCGCGTCGAGATCGGCGGTGGGGTTCGCGGCGACCACTTCAGCAGCCGTTCGGCCCTCGGCCTTCAGTTTCTGCACGCGGTCGCGAACGGTGACCAGCATGTCTCGATACTTCGTCAGCGCCGCGCGGTCGCCCAGCGGGCCGTGTCCGGGAATGATTTTGGTTGACGCGTCGGTGCGCTTCACCGCGGCATCGGCGGCGGCAATCGTGCCATTGATATGCCCTCCCGTGCTGGCGTCGATGAAGGGATACATGCCGTTGAAGAACACGTCGCCGAGGTGCAGCACGTTCCCCTTCGTGCAGTGGATCGACACGTCCGTGTCGGTGTGCGCGGGCGGAATGTAAGCGATCTCGATCTTTTCGCCGTTCGCCTCGATGCTCTTGCGATCCTTGAACGTCTCGGTGGGCAGCGCACCCGCCGGCGCCGGAGGGAAATGCATGCCGAGCAAATCGTGCGTCTCGGTCAGGCGCTTGCGCGTGTTCTCGTGCGCCACGACGGCGGCGCCGGCCTTGCGGAAGTTCTCGTTGTTGTCGGCGTGATCGAGATGCCAGTGCGTGTCGATGAGGACCTGCACGGGCGCTGGGCCGATCCCGTCGAGTGCCTTCCTGAGATTGGGGAACGCCGGCAGCACGAACGAATCGACGACCACCTTGCCGTCCGGACCGTTGATGACGAGCACGTTGCCGCCGGGGCCGCTCAGCATCGCCAGACTGTCGGTGAGCTTCGTCGTCTCGACGGGGATCGCGCCCATCTGCGCGCGGTACGCGGCCACCGCATCGGTCGGCGTCTGCGCCTGTGCCTGGAAGAACCCGAAGGGCCCCGCCCACGACGGTGCCGGAATCAGCGGGACGACGACCATGCCGCCGGCAAGGATGCCGCTACGGCGAAGAAGGTCGCGCCGTGTGATCTGCCCTGTTCTCTCATCGTTGATCATGGCTGCTCCAATACGTGTCGATTGTTATGCCACGGTGACGGGAGGCTTCCCGGACGCGGCCAGCGCTTTGTACTGCTGTCCAATCCGCAACGCCAGGTAGAGCCAGGCGACGACCATCAGGGCGTTGATGGCCGCGAAACCACGCGGTTGAAGAGGAAAGACGGAAGAACCGACAAACACGATGGCCGCGGAGAGCACGTCGCCCATCCTCACGAAGAACGAATCGATCGCCTGCTTCGCGCTGTACTTCTGCTCGCGGGTGCACGGCAGGAACAACATGTTGCGGACCGTGTTGTTGATCGAGTAGTCGGTTGCGTTCTCCGCCACCTTGGCGGCGAGCACCGCGCGCAGCAGCGGGAAAAAGACGATGATGCTGTACGCCGTGAGCGAGATGACCGGCAGAATCATGACGCCCACCGACACGCCCAGGTACTTGACGACCCTGGACACGACGAACAGCTGCAGGAACAGACCGAGGATGTTCACGTAAGTGAAGTACGTCGCATAAAACGCGCCTATTTGCGTCTCGATCGCCTCCGGATTGTTAGCTCCGACCTGTTCGATCACAGCGTCTCTGACGATGCTGCCCAGGATGTATTCACCCGTCGTGTTGACGGTGTTCAGGAACAGCAGCATGAAGGCCATGAAGAGAAGGTATTTCGTTTTGAAAACCATCGCGAACGGGCTGAGCCCGCCTTCGCTTTTCTCGGGCACGGCCGCCGCCGGGGATACCTTGGCGGCAGCTGCTTTCTGCCGCCCTGCCCCACGTCGCGTCTCGCGTGAATCGATGTAGTTGGTGATCATCACTTCGATCACGAGTAATGCTGCGCCGACCAGCATGAGCTCGTAGACGCCGAGCCGTTCGATGAATCTGCTGGCGAACCGCGAACCGAACACCGCGCCCAGCGAGGCGCCAAAGCCGACGATCGCGAACAATCGTTCGCCCTGATCCTTCGTGTAGACGTCGTTGGCGAACGACCAGAACTGCGCGACGATCATCAGGTTGAAGATGCCAATCCAGAGGAAGAACACCATCCCCAGCGGCACCCGCATCTGCCCCAGCACGTAGAACACCACCAGGCACGCCACGAAGAACATCGTGACGACGTTGATCAGCCGGCGCCGATCCATCCGGTCGACCAATCGGCCGTAATACGGCACCACGATCGCGAGCACGGCGACCTGCGCGGCCGACATGTAAGTCTTCAGCTCGGCCGACCCGCCACCGAGGATGAGTGCCTCGCGGACCGGCTTGAGCACGTAATACGCCATCAGAATCAAAAAAATGTTCAGGGACAGGAGGAGCGCGGTGCCTCCCTCGCCCGCTTTCACGTCGGTGAAAACACGCAGCATCCGGTCGAGGGGCGATCCGGGCGATTCCGAGGTTGGCGTGGCCATCGTCAATTTACCCTTTGGAGGACGTCGCGAACGATCGACCACCGAGGCGTCCGTTTCCCGGCGGCTGAACCAAAGATCTCCAGACCGTACAACTTCTCGAGCCTTCCGTCACGCGTCCTCACCGCCATGGAGGTGTTCACAGAGGGTTGCCCAGGGCGGGATCGTGAAGAGCGGTTCGCCGCCGAGCCGCTCGAGCCCTGTCCAATCGCAGCGGCTGGCCCGGACGTGTCGACCGCGCGAGGAGCGCCAAGAATCCTACTGGCGTAAGACAACGGCGGCGTGGATCATACTTTGATGCCGGGTGCTTCCACTACCGCTGATAGTAGTGAACGTGATCGTGTCGGCAGCACCTGCAGTTGCATCAGCGGCGATTCAGCCCGGGCTCGCGATCACGAAACGTCCGTCCCACGTCGGTCCCCACCACCCTATGAAACTAGCCGAACAGAATACTGACGACCTCTCCTCCCTGGATGCGCCCTACTGGAGCCGTCTCACGCGTCAGCTCCGCCACGCGCTCTGCCAGAGCCAGGAACAATTCGCGGCGACCATGGGAACCAATCAGGCGACCGTTTCCCGCTGGGAAACCGGCGCCAACACGCCAAGCTACGAGGCTCGTCAACGACTGGTGCAGATGACGGGGGAGCTCGGGCTGACGATGCTCGACGAGCTCGTCGATGTGGTGCGAGTCAGCCCCTTTCCGATGCTGTTGGCGGACCGCAGCGGCATGATCGTCGCCGCATCGGCCAGCAGCGGGTTTGCCGAAGGCCGCAGCACACTCGAGCAAACACCCGACGAAGAACAGGAGGCGTTCAAGGCGTTCGAAGCCACGATCGCGCAAGGCGGATTCTGGAACGGTCAGGGACGACGGTTCGACTACACCTTCAGCCAGAACGGCGAGGTCCGGACCGCAGTCGTGATGCCGGTGACCATCAAAGGCGATGTCTACGCACTGATTCAGCGCAGCTGGCATCCCTTGCATAAATTCGCTATAAGTCCGTCGTCGAACGGACAGTAATCGCGCCTGCGGCGTGGAAGGCGTCCAGCGCCAGCTTCCGCTGCCACACAGTCGGCCGGAGTCGCGCGGCGGTATGCTATGCCGCATCCGCATGCTGGCTGACAACCGTTTGATCGACTTCTCGCTCCCCGAGGGCGGCCTACTCTACCGCCTCGGAAGGTCGCTGGGGCTTCCCCACGACGCTCGCGGTCTGATTTACCTGGGCCTGGGCCTCGCCGTCCTGACCTGGCTCCCACTGCTCATCCTGTCGGCGGTCGACGGCGTGGTGACGAGCGGCCCAACGATCCCCTTTCTGGAAAGCCTCGGCACTCACGTGAGGCTGCTGGTGACCATTCCGCTCTTCTTTTTGACGCAGGCCCTCTTCGGTCGCCGGGCCCGGCAAGCCATCGGTGCCCTCGTCGAGTCAAAGGTGATCCCCGACTCGCAGTTGCCGCGTCTGAATGCTGTGCTTTCGCGAGCCATGAGGGTGCGCGACAGCTGGCTCCTCGAAACAGCGCTGCTGGCGATGACCTTCATTCTGATTGGTTTGGGCCTCCGAACCGATCTTCCAGACGAGGTTTCGACCTGGCGGGCGCAGACCAGCGGTCTCACGCTTGCGGGCCACTATTACAGCGTCGTCAGCCTGCCGGTGTTTCAGTTTCTGGTCTGGCGCTGGTGCGTGCATCTCCTGATCTGGGGCGCTGTGCTCTGGACGATCAGCCGGCTGGACCTGCAGCTGGTTCCGACGCATCCGGATCTGGCCGGAGGGCTGGGACCTCTTGGAGTCGCGCACACCGCCCTGGCCATGCTGAATTTCGGGACGAGCGCGATGCTCACGGCCAGCTATGCCGAGAGCATTCTCTACGGCGGTGTTCGCCTCGACCGGCTCGTGCTTCCCCTGTCGAGTGCCGTTGTCGGATCGACACTGTTGGCGGTGTTGCCGCTGTTCCTGTTCATGCCGAAACTGATCGCCGTGAAGCAGCAGGGCATCCTCGAATACTCGCCGCTGGCGGCGCGCTACGTTCGCGAGTTCGACGCAAAATGGGTACGGCGTCAGCCGGAATCCGACGAGCCATTGTTAGGCACGGCAGATGTTCAGTCACTCGCCGACCTGTCGAACGCGTTCGGCGTGATCCGCAGCATGCGTGTCGTGCCGATCTCGGGATCGCAGGTTTTCCTCATCGCCGCCGCCACTGCGCTCCCGACGGCACCCCTTGTCCTCTTCGTCGTTCCGCTCAATGAATTGATCATCCGCAGCGTGAGGACGATCCTGCACGTGTGAGCCATCGGAACCGTGCCCCCTGCCGCCGCTCCCCAATCGTTGCTAACATGGGGGCATGGCACTCGACGAACGAGCCTTTTTCAACGAGAAACCCGAAACTCGACCCGGCCGCTTCCAGTGTCCGAAATGCCGGCGCACCAGTGAGTACAGCATCCGCTGGGTGCGCCGCGCGAAGAAAGACAGGCCGCCGGCCGGCGCGGATGAAGGCGACCGCGCCAAGTTCGCCAAGCTGCGCGACTACCTGCTGCGCCTCGACGACGAGGTCACGTGCAAGACGTGCGGGAAGAAGTTCGAAATCCCGTCGCAGCACTCACTGATGTTCGTCGATCAGTTCGCGGGGCTTCCCAACGAGGACGATCTCGAAAGGGAGATCGCGGAGGCGTCAGGCGAACCCGAACCCCCACCGGAGAAGAAACCGGCACTGCCGGCGCGCTTCACACGGAAGTCGAGTGGCTGGAAGTAGAGTCATCGAGGGAATGGGGTCTGGGGGACGGAGGGGACGGGGGACACGGAACGAGCTTCAACTCGGAGACACGGAGACACGGAGGCAATCGGATCTGATTGATGGGTGGTGAGGCTGTCACCGGGTCCGCCGATGCCGCCGCTTGCGCGGCGGGCGATCAATCGACGCCCCGCGGACGCAAGCTGCTCACGCACCGCCGGCAGCTTGCGTCCGTGGGGCGTCGATTGATCGCTCGGCCCGGCCAATGGCCGGGCCGGCATCGGCCGCTGACCGGTGGTCGCCACATAACCAACTCCGTGTCTCAGTGTCTCCGTTTTTGAAGCTCGTTCCGTGTCCTCCGTCCCCTCCGTCCCTCCATCAGCTGCCCACTCTCAGCGCACGAACGGCCCCAGCGACACATAGAAACCGCCCGCCCCCGTCGGTCAACGACTGGCTGTAGCCCATGAACACCGGGCCGAAGAGCGTTTCCATCACAGCGCCAGCCGACAGTGACGCCTTGTACTCGGCATCGCGCCAGGCGTTGAATGCCGAGCCTTGTTCCAGCCATCCGCCCAGATACACGTTCGCGCCGAGCACGTCGGGAAGCCGCGCCCATTCGTGCAGCAGGCCGACGACGCCGAGAAGGTAGTTGTCGCCCCGGAGCTCGTCGTTGTTGAAGGAACCGAGCCGAAGCGGACCGCCCAGACTGAATTGATTGAATCCTGGGTCGTGATCGAAGGACGTCCCGCCACCACCATTCACGAACATGCGCTGACGCGTGCCCACGCGCTTGAACCACGATGCCACCACTTCGCCTTGCGGCACGTCGCTCGCGCTGCGCAGCACGTTGTCGTTCTCGTCGACGATGTCAGGCGTATCGAAGTAGTAACGGAAGGCGGCTCTGGTACGCACGCCGCGCGACGGCACGAGCGGGCTGTTCTGCCCGTCGAACACGAAGCGCAACGAGGCCACGCTGTCCGAACCGTTCGCCTCTGGCAGCGACGGTTCGCCGATCCGCAGGCGGGCACGGACGTCGACTTCGTCATATCCCAGCCGCACTTCGGTGCGCATGCCGGTCGTGTAACCGATGTCGGCGCCGACGCCCGTGCGCTTCACCCGGTACTCCGCGAGGAACTCACCGTCCTGATAGCCGTTCAGGCTGCGTCGTGAGAAAAACGCGCGCGGCGCGACGAACAGGCCGCGGTGTCCCACCATCTTGTACAGCTCGACCGCGGCCGTCTGCTCCGTTCCGATCCCGACGTCGAAGCGTAGCTCCGAGTTCGGGAGCGGCGTGTCGTACATCGCCAGGCGCATGCGCAGGCTCATCGAAAATGAGTTCGAGTCGATGTTCTGTACGTCCAACGCCGGCAGCAGGAACGGAGGGCCGTAGCTCTTGGGCGTGATTCGGAGAACCAGCTCCGGGCCATCCGCGGCGGCGCGCAGGTTATAGGCGATGATCTCGTACCGATCGCTGCCCGAGATCAGCAGGATGCTGTCCTCCAACTCGGTGCGGACGAGCGGCTTCCCCAGATGGCGCGTCTCGAGGACCTTGGTCAGGTAAGTCGTCTCGACCTCGGGAACCCCTTCGACGATGATCCGGCTGACGCTGGCAGGATCGGCTTTGCGCCGGGCCGCGCGCGCGCGCGTCCACTCTGCGTAAGTCGCCTCGTCCACTTGATACTTCAGCAAGTCGCTGGCCTGTGCCTCGGCCGCTTTGTAGCCCTGCGCGGCGAGATCGGCGGTGCGCCGCCAGTCGCTGCCGGTCAGACCCTTGAGATCGGGGACGATGACCAAGTCGGCTGATTTCAGAGCCACGCGGGTGCCGCTCGTCATCATCGAGTCGAGCGTCGACGTCAGCACGCCGAACAGCGTGCTGGGCACCGGTGGTTCGTCGGTGCTCGACCCGACGTTGATGGCAATGGCCACGTTGGCGCCCATCGC
Organism: uncultured Acidobacteriota bacterium; assembly: GCA_963784195.1. GTDB lineage: Bacteria > Acidobacteriota > Vicinamibacteria > Vicinamibacterales > 2-12-FULL-66-21 > CAVQAH01. The sequence goes on from CAWARA010000025.1 coordinate 341,077, forward strand.
CTTGACGACGTCCGCCGGTACGTTGTTCAGCGCGCCGCCGTCCACGAGCAGCCGGTCGTCGAACACGACCGGCGTGAACACCGCCGGAATCGCCATCGTCGCGCGCAACGCGCGCGAGAAGGAGCCGGAGCCAATCACCACGGGCTCGGCCTTTCGGATATCTGTCGCGACGCAGCGAAACGGCGTGGGAAGATGGTCGAAATCCTGCAGCTCGTAATACGGCAGCGCAATGCGATCGAGGAGCATTTCGATCTGCTGCCCGGCATTCAGCCCGCTGGGCAGCTTGAAGCCGCCCTTCAAGCCGAAGTCCACCTGCCCCGGGAACGCGCGGGCGTCCTCCTTCCGGCGGAATGTCTTGTATCGGAAGGGCGAATCGGCCAGGAACATCAGGCTCCAATCGGCACTGTTCATCAGCTCCGTGATTTCGTCGGGGCTGAGGCCGCTCGCATAAGCGCCACCGATCAGCCCTCCCATGCTGGTGCCGGCGATGAAGTCGACCGGAATGCGGTGCTCTTCGAACCAGCGCAGAACGCCGATGTGGGCGATGCCCCGCGCCGCACCGCCGCCGAGTGCCAGGCCGATTTTTGGCCGTGCAGCCTGTGCGGCCTGAGCCGCGCCATCACTGGGTCTGGTTGACGAGGCGGCGTTCGCGGACGGATCGCTCGTCTGCGCCGACGCGGGAGATGCGCACGCCAGGAGTACGCACAGCAGCGAGAACACACGTCTGTCAGTCATCGTGTCTCTGAGTCTTCGTGAAATGTAGCGCGCAGAAGGCCAATCTTATATCAGTCGAAGGCACGGTTGAGCTTGACCCAACCGTGCGGCCTGAGCTGGGCCTGGTGTCGTGCACCGCCACTGGTGATGGTGTGTGTGGTTCGGCGGCAACACCGGCGGTGACGTTCCCGCGGCTCGACCCCGGCGCGTCGGAAACGGTGACGTTGCTCGCCACCGTGAGCTGCGCTGCGGTCAACGGATCGTCGATCTCCAGCATCGCGACAGTCAGCGCCGCGACAGTCGATTCGGTTCCGGCCAACAACTCGACGTCGGCACTCGTGACCCTCGTCAATGCCGCACCCACGATCGTCGGAGCTGCGGCAAGCCGGACTCAACTCTTGCTGCCGCTACACCAAATGGTGCCAGTCGGAATCGCTTACTCCGCCGCGGACACGTGCGGGGCGGTTACCACGACGCTCAGCGTGAGCAGCGACGAGCCGGTCACCGGGTCTGTCATGCAACAGGGGCTGGCGGGGCTGACGGCGCCGGACTGGGATGTCATCGACGCCCAGCAGGTGCTGCTGCGTGCCGAACGGTCGCTGCGGGGGGACGGCCGGGTCTACACGATCCTGATCACCGCCACCGACGCGGCGGGCGGCCAGGCGTCGCAGGCGGTCACGGTCACCGTCCCGCGCTTCATACTGCCGTAGTTCGTGGTTCGTGGTCCGTCGCTCGTGGCTCGAAAAGCTCATCCCACCGCCTGTAGCTCTTCGAGCGACGAACCACGAACCACGGCACGTGAAGCACAAAACGGATATCATACGGTGAGCCAGCCCTGCGTGACCGGGGAGCACCACCGTGTCGCACCAGAAGATTCGCCGCCGAGCCGCGTTCGCCTGCGCGGCGGCCGCCGCGTTGCTCGTCGGTGACGGCCGTGTGGCGGGTCAGCAGGACGCCCGGTTCCAGACCGGCGTCGAGCTCGTCAACGTCACCGCGACGGTGACCGACGCGTCGGGCCGCTTTGTCGCCGGTCTCGGCCAGCGCGATTTCCTGGTTTACGAAGACGATCAGCCAGTCCAGATCACCCACTTCAGCGCCGAGCGCGTGCCGGTCAGCCTCGGAATCGTGCTCGATACCAGCGGCAGCATGCGCGGAGGCAAGATCGAAGCGGCGCGCGCCGCGCTCGAGCGATTCCTGACCGACCTGCTGGGACCGGACGACGAGTTCTTTCTCTATCGATTCGAGAACACGCCGCACCTCGTCGAAGGGTGGACGTCGGATCGCGCGCTGCTGAGCGAGCGGTTGGGAGACCTCCGCCCCGATGGCGCTACAGCGCTCTACGATGCGGTCGCCGAGGCGCTGCCACTGCTGCGGTCCGGACGCCATCCCAAGAAAGCGCTGCTCGTGATCTCTGACGGCAACGACACCAGCAGCCACATCGACCGTGATCGGTTGAAGCAGTTGATCCGCGAGTCCGAGGCGCTGGTCTATGCGATCGGCATGGACGCACAGACCACGCTGGCACCGTCAGGCGGGGCAACGCCGAACGAGGACATTTACCTGCAGCGCCGGCGGCCGCTCCCTATCCCGTTTCCCATGCCCGGCGGCAAGGCGCCGCCGCGCAACCCTCCGCCAGTCCCGGGTGTGCCGGGCCCTGGCACAGCACGGCCTCCCAGGCCGTCGGCGCCCGATGAATCGCGATCGAAGAAGAGCGTCGACGCCGACCGCGTCAACGAATCAGCCCTGCGGGACATCACCGACGACAGCGGCGGCCGCACCGAACTCTTGCGCGACACCAAGGACCTCGATCCGGCGACGGCTCGCATCGCCGACGAATTGAGCAAGCAGTACTTCCTGGCGTATCCGAGCCCAGGACATCGCGACGGCCGCTGGCACACCATCCGCGTCGAGACCCGGGATCGCACGTTACGGGTCCGGGCGCGAAGGGGGTATGTGGGGTAGGTGGCGGCACCGGTGGCGCGCGCGGCTGGGGTGTTGGTGCCTCGGCTTATCGCGTTCGACGACTCCAGGACGATTGTCGATCGGGTGACGTTACGAACCGCTGGTTGGGGGGGAAGGCGCCACGCCAGGCTTCGAGACCTGACTGCTCATCACCTGCCGCGCGAGGTAGTTCGTCACTTTCACGTCGTTGCGCGCCGCGCCGAGGTACGCGGCACTCAGGAGTTGTTCCTTGCGCTCGCGGAGCGCGCCCTGGATGCTTTCCTTGACGCCGGGCGTGCTGAGGTCGCGCTGCCCTGCCTCCTCAACCCCGGCGAGCAACACGAGGCTGTACGCGCCTCCGGCGGTTACCACCGACACATTGCCGGGCTTTCCGTTCACGACGGCCTTGCGGAACTCGGGAGGAGCCTGGCCCAATGCGGAGACCGGCACCCATCCGAGATCGCCACCCTGCGGCCCCGACTGCGGATCCTCGGACTGCTCGGCCGCCAGCGTCGAAAAGTTCGCCCCACTCTTCAGCCGGCCGAGGAGCATCTGCACCTTGCGCTGCGCTTCTTCCGGCGTCGCCGCGTCATCGTTTGCCCGGTTGCGAACCTGGCCCGGTATAGGCGTCACCACGATCTGCGCGACGCGATACCGGGTCTCGGGCACGTTGAACTGCGCGCGATTCTGTTCGTAGAACTGACGAATCGTCTCGTCGGTGATCGCGATCTTCGATCCGACCTCCTGTTCGAGAAGCTTCTGCACCGTCAACTCGCGACGGAGGCTGCCCTTCATGTCGTCCGCAGTGAGATTCCGCTGCGTCAGTTCCTTCTGAAACGCATCGTCCGGCATATTGCTTCTGCGCTCACCGAACGCCTTGTCCACCTCTGCGTCGGTCGGCCCAATCTTCAACGCGGCGGCTTTGCCGAGCAGGATCTCCTGATCGATCAGGTCGTTCAGGATGCGCAGCTTCGCCGTGGTCGCCTCCTCCTCGGAGGGCACCGGCGTCAGCGGCGCGATGCGGCGATAGGCGCGCTCGACATCGTCCTTCTTGACTTCGCGGGTATCGATCACAGCCCACACGTCGGGGCCCGGAGGCGGCGGAACACGATCGGCGCAAGCGGCGGTCAACCACGCGCAGACAATCACGGCGGGCGCAGCGCGCCGCAGGACTCGAAATCTCATACCTTCAATCACCTTTGAAAAGTGGGGCACCGCCCCTGGATCCCCGGATCGCCGATCCGGAAGCGCAACAGGAAGGATATCATCGCCCCTCGCCCCTCGCCCATCGCCCATCGCGCGCGCGAAGCGCGCGTCAACGCCCCGCTTGCGCAGCCGTCCCCACCTCTCCCTTCAAATACTTGCCGTACCACGCCAGGTACCGTTCCATCCGATCGCGCAGGAACGGCACTCTCGTCAGCCCATGATTCTGTCCCGGGTAGACGACCAGCTGCGTCGGCACATTCATCGTCTTCAGCGCCTGGTACATCTGTTCGCTGCCGAGTATCGGGACGTTGAAGTCATCCTGCCCGCCCATGAACAACGTTGGTGTCGTGATCCGATCGGCTTTGAAGAACGGATACGAGAACTTGACCCACAGGTCGAGGTTCTTCCACGGGTAACCGAACTCGTTGTCGTAGAGGAAGGTGTATTGATCGTGGCCGTAAAGCGAGATGTGGTTCGCGCTGCCGGCGCCGCTGATAGCCGCCTTGAAACGCGTATCACTGGCGATCACGTAATCGGTCAAGAGGCCGCCGTAGCTCCAGCCGCCGATTCCAAGCCTGTCGGGATCGGCGATGCCGGCCGCACACGAGATGATCCACGCCGGCCAGAACGTCGGCCACCTCGAGGTTCCCCCAGTCAGCAAAAATCGCCTCGCTGAACTTCGCGCCGCGGCCAGAGCTCCCGCGGTAGTTGATGTTGACGACGACGTAGCCGTTGGCGGCGAAGATCTGGCGTTCGAAGGCAAAGGAGTGGGCATCCTGAGCCGTCGGGCCGCCATGAATGCGGACGAGCGTCGGGTAACGCCGTCCGGCGACATACCCGAGCGGCTTGGTGAGCAGCGCGTGAATCTCGGTGCCGTCCTTGCTCTTGAACGCGATGTCCTCAGCGGGCTGCAGCTGCAGCCCGGACACGACCGCGTCGTTGTGAGACGACAACTTGCGCAGCGCACTGCCCTCGATGGCATACAGCTCGCCGGGCTCGGTGGAGGTGCTGGAAGTGGCGACCATCCGCCCCTTTGCGAGGGACGGCTGGCCGATCACGCGCGGACCGCTGACCAGTCGCTGAAGCGATCCACCCGTCACCGGCACCTTCGCCAGATAAACAGTGCGATCGTCGGTGACGGTGATCAGAATGCTCTTGCCGTCCTCGATGAAACCGGCGACAGAGGTGCCGCGATCGAGGGTCTCTGTGAGTACGCGCGGCGCCCCACCATCGACTGCTACGACCGCGAGCCTTGCGAGGCTGTGAAAGTTGAACTTCGGCTCGCTTCCCTGTCCATATGCGATCGACTTCCCGTCGGGGCTCCAGGCCAATCCTCCTGATCCATCTGCACCAGCAAACGTCGTCAGCTTGCGTGAAGAGGAGCCAGGCTTCGCCTCGGCAACAAAGACGTCTGCGTTCCGCGTGCGCTCCCAGTTCGCGTCGTGGTTGCTGACGAAGGCGATTCTGGAGCCATCGGGCGACCAGGCCGGCTCGCTCTCGTCGTAGCCGCCGTTTGCATCTTGATCGGCCGTCAGGAGCTCGGCCTTCTGCGTAGCGATGTCGTAGATGAAAATGCGGTTCCGCGCGTTGCCCGCCAGATACGTGGGACCATCGCGCTTGAACTGATACTTGTCGATGACGATCGGCTTCAGCGGCCGCGCCGCGCCGCCGCCACGGGCCTCGCCCTCGGCCGGCTCGTCAGCGGTCTCGTCGCCGTGCCGTTTGACGATGACCAGCCGCTTGCTGTCGGGCGACCAGTCGTAGCTCGTCAACCCGCCGCGCAGTTGCGTGAGCTGACGCGCCTCGCCGCCGGACCGATCGAGCACCCAGACCTGCGTGCCTCTCGCGGGACCAGGCCTCGACGACAGGAAGGACATGTACTTGCCATCCGGGCTCCAGCGCGGAGCGTTCTCGTTCTCGTTGGTGAACGTGAGCTGCGAGCGTTCCGAACCGTCCCACTTCACTTTCCAGATGTCGCTGTTCCGCCGATCGGCTGCGACATCCGTCGTCGTCAGCGTGTAGAGAATCCACTCGCCGTCGGGAGAGATCTCCGGGCTGCCGACGTCCATGAAGCGGAACTGATCGTCGACCGTGACCGGCCGGCGCTGTGCGGCAGCGTCCAGCGGGATGCCGAGTACCAGCAGCAACGTGAGCAGAACGCGCATGGAAGCCTCCGGTTTCAGATTGGCGCCCTAGTATGCCACCGCAACCCTTTTGCGACTTTTCTTCGCCATCCCGTACACTGCTCCCGCCGTGGCCTCATCCTCTTCTGTCATTGCGGTTCAGACCGTGTCGACATCAAATCCTGGAACACGCGGCGCGCGCAGTTGCAGTGTTACACGTGCGGGCAGGAAGCGTGGCTCGAGGGCTTCACGGTCAGCGAGTTCGACCCCGCGCGACTCTGGACCGCTGCGGTGATCGACCAGGCGCGCAAGCATCGCAAGCGCCCGCCGGACGAAGTCAGACGGCTCGAAGAACACAGAAAAACACGCGAGCGATGAGGAGACCTTGCAGATCGACGCAGGGTCAGCAACGATCGGCCCGTGCCTCGCGTTCCGATCAATCGCGACAAGCCCAGGTTCGTGCAACCGATGGCCGCCCGTGTGGTCAGCACGCTCCCTGAGGGCAAGGAATGGAGTTACGAGGTCAAATTCGACGGCTACCGCGCCCTGCTGTTGAAGGATGCCGAGAAGGTGCAGCTTCGATCCCGCAACGATAAGGACATGACGCGAACGTATCCTTCGATCGCGAGCGCGGGACGCCTCCTGCCCTCGCGACAAGCGGTGGTTGATGGCGAGATCGTCGCGGTGGATCCCAGCGGACGGCCGTCCTTTCAGGCGCTTCAACATGGCGGCGCACACTCCGGCTTCACGATCGCCTTCTACGCCTTCGATCTCCTCTTTCTGAACGGTGTCGATCTCACCGAATCGCCGATTGAGGAACGGCGATCGAAGCTGTCCGCACTCGTCGACGGCTCCGGACTCCTGCTCTCGAGCGAATTGCCTGGCACTGCGCAGGATGTGGTCGAGGCAGTCACCGGCCTGGGGCTCGAAGGCGTCATCGCCAAACGCCGTGGATCCAAGTACACGCCAGGCGATCGCAACACTGCGTGGGTCAAGCTGAAGCTCGATCGCCAGCAGGAGTTCGTCGTGGCTGGCTACCGCCCCGGTCCGTACGGGATCGATGCGGTGCTGGTCGGCTACTACGAGGCCGGGGCGTTACGATTCGCCGGCAGCGTACGCGCCGGGTTCACACCGCGCGTAAGGCGCGAGGTGTTCGACGAGCTGAAGCCGCTTGAAGTGAGGCGCTGTCCGTTCGTCGACTTGCCAAGCAGCAAGACCTCACGCTGGGGAGGCGGGATCACCGCGGAGCAAATGGTGGAGATGCGGTGGCTGAAACCGGTGTCCGTTGCGCAGATCCGCTTCGTCGAATGGACCGCCGATGGACATCTCCGTCACGCCGCGTTCCTGGGGATGCGGCACGACAAACCAGCGAGACACATTCAGCGGGAGACCTAGCCTGAGCCTAGCGGCGCTTTCTGGACGCGCTGCGCTTTCTCCCACGTGCGCCGGTCTTCTTTCGAGCGGACGTCTTGCCCTTCACCCGTTCAGGAAGTTTCTTGCTGCCGGTCTCACGGTTCCACTCCTCGAATGTTTCGTTCGAGATCTTCCCTTCGACCAGCAGCTCCGCGAATTTGCGTCTCTGCGCCTGACTCTTGAACGGCATCGGTCTCCTTTCCGTGAAAGCTCAAACTCCCAACATGTCTGATTGGCGCGTCGGCGCGTCGATCGCTGCGCGGCGTCTGAACACGAGTTCATGAGGTCACGAGAACTTCTGGCTTCTCTTCCTCTTGATCTCATGAGCTCCTGTGGGCTCCTGGCCAGTGGCGTTTCTCTCAGAAACAAACGTCGGACGCGCGAAACAAGCATCTCCCAATCCCAAACCCTCCGCCCCAACGACGGCGTGCTCTTGGGAGTTGGAATTTAGGTGTTGAACGAAGTCCTCACTTCGCCAGGAACGCCTTGACGCCGTCCATGAACATCTGCACGGCGACCATGACGAGCAACATTCCCATCAGACGTTCCATTGCGATCAGCCCCCGCTCCCGCAGCAGCCGGTAGAAGAACGTCGACGAGAGCAGGATCGCGCCGCTCAAAGCCCAGGCAATCGTCACCGCAAGCAACAGCGATCCCATCTGACCGGGGGCGGAACGCTGCAATAGCAGCAACGCCGCCAGCGTCGACGGTCCTGCGATGAGGGGAACGGCGAGTGGGACCAGAAAGGGCTCTCCTTCCAGCGCGTCACTGTTGTGGCCACCTTCGATCGGAAAGATCATTCTCAGCGCGATGAGGAACAGGACGATGCCGCCGGCCACGCTGATGGTTTCCTGGCGGAGACCGAGCACCCGCAAGGCCATGCCGCCAATGAACAGCGACGCCAGCAGCACGAGATAGGCGAACGCGATCTCGCGAAGCAGGACGCGCTGGCGCCGTTCAGGACTGACGGACTTCAGGACCGACAGGAACAGCGGAATGTTCCCGAGCGGGTCCATGATGAGGAACAGCGTAACGACAGCCGACAGGATGTCCACGAGCGATTATAGCGATCGGCGCTCGGGTCAACTCGACTCAGCTCCTCGGAAGCAGGCGGGACACGTGGCTCGAGAAACCTATGCTGAACCCCAGATCGATCAGCACCAGGGCGAGCAACATGACGGAGAGAACATAAAGGACGAATGTGACGGGCCGTTCCGCATATGCGATCCGTCTTGGCTCTTCGGTGTCGTAGATCGTGCCGACGGCGAGTCCGTACAGTGCGTACAAGAGGAGGCCGCTACCGCTCAGGGCCATCAGCGCTTCCACGAGCGTGCGAGGCAGGCACATTCACGAATGAGGATACCGTAGAGATGTTTCGCCCGCATTACGGATGCGGATCGGCCTTCCGGGCAGTCGTCATCAGCAGCACCACGGAACGGGGCTGTACGGCATACGTCGACTGCTGCACCTTCGGCGCCTCCCGCCAGGCACACACGTCGTGGGGTGAATCGAGAGACGTATCGATGACACGTCGCCACGCCGTCTGCGTGTCACCATGCGGAGGGATCTCGAAGTCGAGCGCCTCCCAGTAGGCGTTCACGATGACGTGGAGCTGCGCCTGGTAGCCAACCAGGTATCCGCTCGCCGCCAGCGTGTGCGAGTCGTGGCCCCAGTCTGGCGCGTGCAGCCTGACGCCGTGCCACGTGACGGGCTGGTGCCGCAGCATCTCCTGCAGCGTCATGTCGAGTCGCTCAATCGGCAGATTGCGGCTGCCGCGAAGGGCGATGAGCTCCTTCGTGAACCGGCGTACGTCGGCGTGCCTGACCGCGAGGTCCCAGTCGAACCAGGTGGTGTCGTTGTTCAAGCAGTAGGCATTGTTGTTGCCGCGCTGCGTACGTCGGACCTCGTCGCCCATCAGCAACATCGGCGTCCCCACCGAGAGCATCGTGATCGTCAGGAAGTTCTTCACCTGGCGGTTGCGCAGCCGCTCCACGGCGGGATCGTCGGAAGGTCCTTCGACGCCACAGTTCCAGCTCAGGTTGTCGAACGCTCCGTCTTGATTGTCGTGCCCGTTCGCCTCGTTGTGCTTGGTGTTATAGGAGACGAGGTCGTTGAGCGTGAAGCCGTCATGGCAAGCGACGAAGTTGATGCTCTGTTCCGCCTCGCGCTCCTCGTGTCCGAACATGTCGGGGCTGCCCGTCAGTCGATGCGCCAGCGAATGGACCGTTCCGGAATCGCCCTTCAGGAATGCCCTGACGTCGTCACGAAACCGGCCGTTCCATTCCTTCCAACTGTCGCCGATGAAGGAGCCGACCTGGTAGAGGCCCGCTGCGTCCCATGCCTCCGCGATCAACTTCACGTTGGCGAACACCGGGTCCGACTCGATGTCCCAGAGCAGTGGTGGCGAGGCCATCGGCCGACCCAGCTCGTCTCGGGACAGGATCGAAGCCAGATCGAAGCGGAAGCCGTCCACGTGCATCTGGGTGACCCAGTAGTGGAGGCTGTCGAGAATCAGCCGGCGGACGATCGACTGGTTGGCGTTCAGCGTGTTGCCACATCCGCTGTAGTCGGCGTAGGACGACCCGTCGCCCTCGAGGATGTAGTAGGTGTCGTTGGCGAAGCCGCGGAAGCAGATCGTCGGACCGTCGGCGCCACCCTCGGTGGTGTGGTTGTAGACCACGTCGAGGATCACCTCGATGCCGGCACGGTGGAGCGCCTTGACCATGTCCCGGAACTCGTCGAGCGCGCCGAGCGGGTCGGACGCCGAACTGTAGCCGGGATGGGGAGCGAAGAACGAGACCGGCTGATATCCCCAGTCGTTCACGCCTATCGGAGCATCCTGGTCGTCGAAGGCGAACACCGGCAGCAGTTCGACGGCGGTGATGCCGAGATCCTGCAAGTATGGAATCTTGTCGATCAAGCCCGAGTATGTCCCACGCTTCGCTGGCGCGACGCCGGCGTTGGGATGCCGTGTGAAGGCGCCGACGTGCATCTCGTAGACAACCGTCTTGGCAAAGGGCGTTCGCAGGGGTTGGTCCCCCTCCCAGTCGTACGCAGCCGCGTCGGCGACGACGCTCTTCAAGGCCGAGGCGCAGTTGTCTCCCGGCCCACGCGCCGCTGCGCGACTCCAACCTGCGGGCCGCGCCACGCATTTTCCGTACGGATCGAGGAGCACCTTGTCGCGGTCGAAGCGATGGCCATGTTCAGGGTCGAACGGCCCATCCACGCGGTAGGCATAGAGCTGACCCGCCGTGATGCCGGGCACGAATGCGTGCCAATAGTGATACGAGCGCTGCGTCCGCGGGTCGAGATCGACGACGCGAGTGGGCTTCGCGGCATCCACCCGATCGAAGAAGAGTAACTGCACGCCCGTGGCGCGCTTCGAGAACACGCTGAAGTTCACGCCACCCGGACAGAACGTGGGGCCGAGCGGGAAGCTCGTGCCGTGCTGGGGCGTCACCGATCGCATCGCGATCTCGGGCTTCGGGTTCTCGGCGGGCATCGTTCACACCCTCCCACGGTCCATCACTCGATCGGGCGAGCAGCTGCCTGTTGCTGTGCCGCCGCGCGGTCGGCGAGGATCACCGCGTGGTCCTGCCTTACCCGTCCGGCGGGAATTGCTGGATCGCCGCGACTCAGGCGCACGAGCATCGCCGCCTTGTCCTCGCCGGTGATCAGCCAGAGCACACGGCGCGCGCGGTTGAGGACCGGATAGGTCAGTGTCATTCGTCGCCGTCCCTGGTACACCCCGGTCACCGCGACGTCGGCGCCGGTGACGTCGAGCACCGGATCGCCGGGAACCAGCGATGCTGTGTGTCCGTCGGGACCCAGGCCGAGATGGACGAGATCGAGGACGGGCGGTGAACCCGCGATTTCGACGAGGGTCTGCGCGTAGCGATGGGCCGCCTCGTCGAGGTCGGCAGATTCCACCGGCATCGGATGGATGTGCGCAGGAACGGGCCGGCCCTGTACGAGCAGACTCTCACGCAAGTGCGTCAGGTTCCGATCCGCGTGCCCGGCGGGCGCTATGCGTTCGTCCACCTGCAACAGGTGGACGCTCTCCCATGGCAGGTCCAGCAAGCTCAGCGCGCGCAACATCGCCCATGGAGTTCGGCCGCCGCTGACGGCGGCCACGAAGCGGCCGCGCGCCTTCACCGCCGACCGCGCCTCGCCTGCGATGATCTCGGCCGCGCGGCGCGCCACCGCTTCGACGTCGGCCAGGACCTCGATCTTCATGACGCGACTGGAGGTCGTCAGGCATGCGACGACGCTCCCTCTTCTATCGCGGAGTTTGCCCACCCTCCAGGAGGTGCGAAGTCCTGCGGACGATCGGTGGGGCCCCAGGTTCCCGGCTCGTATTCGCGAACCGGCGTGTTCATCGCCAGCACCGGATCGACGATGCGCCACGCCTCTTCGACGTAGTCCATCCGCGCAAACAGCGTCGGGATCTCCCTCGAGAGCGTCGCTAAGGACGCGCTCGTAAGCGGCCCTCTCGTCAGCGCCAGGCTGCCGGCTCGCCACCAGCTCGGCCCGCTGACCGATCATCTGATCCGCCTCGTCCATAACCGTAACGCCGAACGCGATCGTCACCCGCGGGATGATGCGGAATCGGAAATAGTTCGACAAGGGAGCGGCGTTCGGGAACACCATTGGAGGCTGCCGCAGGCGAACGACGACCTCAGTGGACGTCAAGGGGAGGCACTTCCCTGTCCGGATGTAGAACGGGACGCCCTGCCACCGCCAGGAATCGATGCGGAGCCGGACAGCGGCGAACGTCTCGACCTGCGAATCGGCTGCGACTCCACGCTCCTCGCGGTAGCCGCGGAATTGTCCTCGAATGACGTCCTCAGCCTCCAGTGGCGGAATGGACTTCAGGACTTTCACTCTTTCGTCCCGCAACGACTCGCTGTCCATTCTCGCCGGCGGCTCCATCGCGAGATTGCTCAACACCTGGAAGAGGTGATTCTGGACGACGTCGCGGATCGCGCCGGTCTCGTCATAGAAGGCGCCGCGGCCCTGGATGCCGAAGTCCTCCGCCATCGTGATCTGCACGCTCTCGACGAGTGTCCGGTTCCAGAAGGCTTCCAGGACCGGATTCGAGAAGCGAAAGAACAGCATGTTGTTGACGGGGCGCTTTCCGAGGTAATGGTCGATCCGAAAGATGTCGCTTCTCCACGAACGTCCCGAGAAGGATTCGATTCAGCTCGCGCGCCGAGACGAGGTCCCGGCCGAAGGGTTTCTCGACGACGACTCTGGCCCCTTTCGCGCATCCCGATCGAGCCAGTTGTTCGACGACGGGTCCGAAGAGCGTGGGTGGGATCGCCAGGTAATGCGCGGGGTGCTCTGCGCCCCCGAGTTCGCGTCGGAGCGCCTCGAAGGTGTCCGGATCTTTGTAGTCGCCGTCGACGTAGCGCAGTCCGCCGCACAGCTTGTCGAACGCGGGACGGTCCAGGCCCCCGTATTTCTCGACGCTCTCCTGCGCGCGCGCGCGCAACTGGTCGAGGGTCCAGCCAGCCTTGGCCACGCCGATCACAGGAACGTTGAGGTGGCCGCGCTTGGCCATCGCCTGCAGCGCCGGAAAGATCTTCTTGTACGCAAGGTCGCCCGTCGCCCCGAAGAACACAAGCGCGTCGGAACGTGTGTCGCCCATCTCGATCTTGTTCTCAAGCGGTCACTTGAAGGGGCGCTCTGTGAACCAGCCGTCAGTGTGATCGCGGCGGTGAACCGCCCGGAGGAGCTGTGGGTGGCGCCGGCGGCACCTCGAAGCTGCCACCGAGCGCGAGGTGAAGATTCACCCGTTGCACGCGTTGCTCGGCCTGCACACGGATGAGCGCGGAGCGCGTGGCGGTCAATGCCAGCTGCCGCTGCTCGACGAACCTGAGATCGGTACTCCCGACCTTGAACTGAGTCTGCACCACGCTGAGCGCTTGCTGATTGTCGGAGAGCGCTTGCACGAGGATCTGCTCGCGCTCGCGCGCGGCGATCTCCGCTGAGAGTGCGCCTTCCACCTCGCCAAATGCCCGCAATCCGACTGCGGCATACTCGGCGATCGCCTGCTTCTGCTCGGCGGTGCGAATCTCGACCTGCGTCTTCAGGGCACCGCCCCTGAAAAGGGGCACGAGCAGGTTGCCGCCGAGGCTCCACACAGGATTATCGTGATCCTCCAACACGAACAGGTCGCTCGAGATCGAGCTGACCCCGCCCGTCAACGCGATGGCCGGCAGACGGGCCGCCTTGGCCTCGTGAACCCGGTTGAACGCGGCCGCCACGCGCCGCTCCGCGGCGACCACATCGGGGCGCCGCTCCAGCAGCTCCGATGGAAGCCCCGCCGGGACTTCGCCAGGGAAACCCGGCAACTGCGGCGTGGGGGCCGCTGCGGCCGACGGGTAGCGGCCGAGAAGGAGCTCGAGCGCTCGAATCGCCTGCTCACGAGCCAGCTCGAGCTGGCGGAGAGCGTCGCGATAGGTCCCAACGCTGACGCGCGCGATGAACACATCCTCCTGACCGCCGACCCCGATGCGCACCCGTTCGTTGGCCAGCCGAACGAGCTCCTCGCTCGCCCGGATAGTCTCGCGTGCCGCCTCGACCTGCAGCCCCGCCTCGGTGGCCAGGAACCAGCTTTTGGCCACGAGTGCTGCAATCGACTGTCGCGCGAACTCGAAGTCCGCCTGCGCCGACGCGGCTTGAGCGCCACTCGCGGCCCGGCCGTAGCGCACTCGGCCCCAGAGGTCGATCTCCCACGTGGCGTTGAGGACAACGCCCGAGAGGCCCGTGCCGTCCCCCATCTTGGTGCCACCATGGGCGATGAGATCGGCCGACGGGTACAGCTTCGCCCCCGCAAGTTTGGCGTGGAGCAGCGCCTGCTCGACACGCGCGGCCCCCACGCGGAGGTCGGCATTGTAAGCAATGGCTTCGATGACCGCCGCTGCCAGCTGATCGTCGCGGAACGCCGCCAGCCAGTTGTCGGACACGTTACCAGCGCCCGCGCCTGCTGCCGTCCACTGCGCCGGCGGCTGCACCGTGGGCAGCGCCTGCTCTTTCACCGCCGCGGCATCAGGCGGCGTCTTCAGCGCACAACCCGCCACCATCGTTGCCACCATGGCCACCACTCCGGTTGCGAGCAGAGCTCCAATGGCCTGAAGCCGGCGCCGGGCATTCACACGAGAACGAGGAGCCATCGGGCCGTCCTTCAGTGGAGACTGATATGGTGCTTGATGATGAGGTAGTCGAGATAGGACGACGTCCTCAGCAGCACCTTGCGGATGATGTGAATCAGCGAGAGATGTTCTGTGTAGATCGCGGCGGCGCCGCGGGCGCCCGCTGCCAGGAAGAGCGCGTTGTCGTGTTCGGCGACTACGAGCTTCACTGGGAACCGGCCAGGCGGTGCGACGAAAGTCGTCCGTGGGAGGTCGCCGGACGCATCAATCTGCCCCTGCCCCTGCGCCCAGATCACCGAGTCCACGTGCGCCTTGACGATGCGGCCCGGGTACGTGTCGAGCGCGATCTCCGCTTCGTTCCCCGGCTCGATCTGGTGCAGTTCGTTCTGGTTGAAGAGCGCAAAGATCTGGTAATCCGTATCGACGAAGGTCATCACCTCGTTGAACGCCACGCCGGTCACGAAAAAGCCCGGCCGAAGCATCACGTTCACCATCGTGCCGTTCCCCGGTGCGACCACGGTCGTCTGCTCCAGATTCCAGCGGGCGTTCTCGAGTTGGGCGCGCGTCGTCTCGACCTGCGCCTGGGCGACCCGGACCTGCGCCTGCGCCGTGGCGATCTGCGCCTTGACGCCCGCCACGGTCGCGAGGTCGCCTTTGACCCGCCCCGACAGCTTTTCCTTCACCTGCTGCTCCGCCGCGCGGGCCGCGGCGAGCTGCGCGGTGAGCTCGTTCGCGTTGGTCTGTGCCTGCTCCAGATCGAAACGATTTCCGGCGCCGGCGGCGACGAGCTCCGTGTTCTGCGCGACACGCTTCTTGGCCAAGTCGAGCGACGCCTGCAGCGAGGCACCTGGTTCCTGCCGCCTGGTTGAGTTGCTCGCCCAGTTGGCGTTCGCCCGACTCCGCGTCGGTCAGGCGCGTCTGCATCTCGCTCAGCCGCGCCTGTTCGGCCCCGACCTTCGCCTCATCCGACACCAGTTGCGCTTCGAGCGAACGAACCTCGCTCTCATACGGCGTCGGGTCGATCCGGAACAGCACGTCCCCTTTCTTCACCGGCCGGTTGTTTTCGACCGGTACTTCGATCACACGTCCCTTCACTTGCGACACGATTGGCACGACGTACTTGACCACGCGGACATCGGTGGTCGTCGGCGCGTAGATGTTCAGCAGCAGCAGCACCGTCGCCAAACAAACCACCGGGAAGATCACGACGCCGACCTTCCAGGGCGTGGTCCACGGCAGCAGCTTGAACTTGATGAAGATCAGCCAGACCGCAAAAGCGTATATTCCGAGGAGAATTACTTCCATTAGCCCACCTCGCTCCGGCCTTCGCCCGCCGCCAGCCGCGACTCGATCGCCTCCAGGTCGGTGCGAATGGCGTCGAGCTCACTGGCTGGCACACCGCTGGCTTCGAGCGCGGCGACTCGCTCCCGTATGTCGGCGGTGGGGCTTTCCGGCTCAGGAAGACCGTGTTCCTTGAAGTAATCGGGATGCTTGTCGGTTCCGTACGCCAGTTTGTATCCGACGGGCTTTGTGTACGCCCACAACCAGGCTATGGGCCAGAGCAGCCCGCCGAACACGAGCGACAGGAGGCACAAAGTCTTGATGGCCTCGAGCTGCGGATGGTGCCGATTGTGCGCGATCTTCTCCGGCATGATGTGCACCATCCAGAACAGGACGATGAGCAAAACCGGGACGAAGAAGAGCGCGAAGATGGCGATGAAATTTGCCAGCTTGTCTTCGAGCTCAGGGGACAGCAACGACGCTGATGCCGTCGACGGGCACGCCAGCAACCACACGGCAGCAAGCAGACCGACGAGGACCGTCCGTGAGGCGTGACGTGTCGTGGCGGCAATGATTTGACGGTTCATAACGGCCTCTTCCCTTCCGGTCGCTTTCCTTGTCGTCGGATTTCCCAGACGTAGTCGAGCCCTCGTGTCCCGCCGGGTAGATCGAACAGGATCTGTGGTGGCAGCAGGGCTTTCTCGATCACCGCGAGCAGCCGCGGAAAACGATCCGAGCCCACTTGTTCGCGCAGGTCCTCTTCGCTCGACCAGTCTTCGACGTACTCGATGCAGGATGGGTTGCCGGCCTCGGACGAAGACCGACTCCTTGCCCGTGCGGTTTCGCCGAGCAGCAGGACCGTGGCGCCCGTCGCAAGGACTTCGCTGCGTTTTCTTGTCAGGACATTGGCAAACACCTGCTCGACCAGGCGCAAGCGGTTGACGCGTGAACCTCGCCGATGCCTCCAGTCAACTCCCACTGCTGCCCTATCGGCGTCTCCCACCTCCCCCGCGCGAACCGCCGCCGCCGCGGTAACTCCCGGCGCCGCGCGTGCCGCTGCCGCTGCGATAGTTGCCGTAGTCATTGGTTCGCTGTGTGCCTTCGCGACGCGCGGCGGCGTCACGGTTCAGCTGATCCTGCGTTCCGCGATCGACTGTCGGCTGCTGGCGCGTCGTCGAGCGGTCAGTCGGCGTCGGCCTCTCGCCGCTGGGCTGTCGGTCTGTGTTGTTCCAGCCGCCGTTGTCGTACTTCTGCCAGGTGCCGTCCTGCCGCCGGTAGACGTTGCCGTCATTGCCGGCGTAGACGTTGCCCCCATCGCCTGCAGCGACGCGGCCGCCACCAGCGCCCTGACGCGTGACGGCGGAGCCCTCGTCGGTCCTGATCGTGCGCGTGGTGGCGCCGGTCTGCCTGTTCGTATAGCGGTTGGTCTTGGCCCAGTCGTCGCCGCGCTGCACGGCGGTCGATCCCCAGCTGCCATACACGTTGGATCCCTGACGGGTCGCGGCATACGTTCCAGTGCGCGGGTTGTACGCCTGTGCAACCCCTCGCGCACCGTAGGGACCATACGCCGCTGCGCCGCGCGCATATGTTCCGGTGCGCGGATTGTAGCGGGCGCCTACACCGGCGCCGCCGTACGGACCGTAGACGCCGGCGCTCCGGCCATAGGCGCCGGTCCACGGGTTGTACCAGGCTGAATATCCGTAGGTTGGAAAGTGCCCGTAGTAATACGGATAGTAGCCGCCGTAGCCCCAGTACGGTGGATAGTAATAACCCGTGCCCCACATCGTGCAGCCATACGCGACCATCATCCCGGTGTAGCCCGCGGCCGCGGCAAACACGACCCAATCGTCGTCGTTATCCTCTTCGATGGTTACGTACGTCACGTGGTGCGCTGGAGAGCTGGTAGGAATCTGATAGATCTCCTGCGGTACCGAGCTGGCGACTTCCCAGGGTCCGGAGGAGGCTTTTCCGACGAACCACACGCCCTGGTAGCACATGTAATAGAGATCGCCGACCTTGAAAATGTCCTTGTCGGTGTTGACCGCCCGCTGCACGGTCGTTGTCTCGATGGGAGTGAACTGCGCGTCGCCCTGGAACGCGACGTCGGGCGCCTTCAGTTCTTTCTTGTTGACACGGGCAGTCTGCGGGACTTGCGCCAGCAGAACCGCCTCAGCGGCCTGATCGGTGCCAGGAACGGACGCAAGCACGCGCGACCGCTCGTGCTCGAGCGGGATCTTCTTGAAGTCTGCCGGCAACGTCGGCGTGGCAAACGTCCAGGGTCCTGTGAAATCAGGTGCCGAGAACCACCGGCCTGCCACAAGGTAGTAAACGGGCCCGGCCTTTCCCATCCGGAAGACGTCGCTCTCGGTATTGCTCACCCAGAGCAGTTCGGTGCCCGGCGACGAGCAGGTAGCTAGGCTCACCGGTGAGGAGTATGAGCTCGGCAGGTTGGAGACTGACGAACACCTTCGGAACCGCCGACGCTTTGATCGGCTTACCGGGCAGGTTCGCTTTGACGTCCTTCCAGTTCTCCTCGTCGGGCAGTTTCTTGAAGCTGCCCGGCAGCGTTCCAGCCGGCGACCAGGGGCCCTTGACATCGGTCGCTTTCAGCCACGTGTCGTTGTTCCGCAGGTAGAGCGTGTTGGTCGGCTCATGCTGGAACAGATCCCAGTTCGTGTTGACCGCGAATTTCAGGTCGTTCTCCTTGATGGGGCTCCAGATCGGCTCGGCATCGAGATTCACCACGACCGCGGGAACCTTGCTGAAGAAGATCGTCGGGGGATCGGCCTTGATTCCTTCCACATTTCTGCGGCACGATCCCGCTCTTATCCACGTTGGCCAGCACGCGATCCAGCGCGATCACGCGCTCGTCGTCTGGTATCGCCTTGTCAATCAGTGCCGTAATCTCGCGGACCTGCTCCTTCTCCAGCGTTTGAAAATTCGCCTCGACGATCTTCATGTTCTGGAAGTTCACCAGCCGATCGGTCAGGGCGACCTTCGTATCCGCCTCGAGCTTGACGGTGCCGAGCGCCGGCTTCTCGCCGGTCTTCGTCCGATACGACACGGCGCTGAAGGCGACGATGTGCGCCTGCTTGTCCCAGGTCGCGACCTGCGGCTGGTACATGAGGATGTTGCCGCCGCTCGGCAGATCGTAGGTACGCGGCCAGCCGCCATCGAGTGGTGTCGAGGTGGTCGCGGCGGAGGCCGCGGCCGGCTGGGGCCGTCGCTCCAGCCGGCGTCGCCGGTTTCGGCGGTGTCTGCTGCGACGGGGCGGCAGGTTTCGTCGCTGTTTGACCGAGGCTGCCAGCCGCCAGGACCAGGGGTGCCGTTGGCTGTATCAAAAGACTGAACACCGCGATGGCCGCCACGGCCCGCCGCGGCTGCTTGTCGTTGGTCATGAAACTGGATCCTTTCGTTCTCCGGCGGGCCTGCCGCCTCATTCCGCGAGCCACCCGCGCGCTTCGCTGAGGGATCCTGCTCCGAAGAATTCAACGGGCGCCTTCCGGAGGTCAGCCCCCGCGAACATCATCGTCTCGCCCCGCCAGCGTTCGTCACCAACGATCGCAATACGCTCGATCGCGTCCCCGTGCTTCACGTAAAACGTCAGGTCGCGCCAGTCATCCTGCGCGGCCCACCCCTCGAACCCTTCCAGAAGAAACAACAGCCTGACGGGACCGACGCGGTCCATCTCCTCGATCAGCCGATGCTGACAGCGCTCCAGGTCCTGCTTGCGGAGGGTTCCCTGTATCTCGAGGCGATAGACGTTGCCGCCGCTCATGCTGCACCGTCATAGGCATGCGATAGTATCAGCAGGGAGCGTGCCCGACAGGGGTGAGGCGGCCCGCTCCAGAAAACGCCCCCTTCAATCGTGTAGGTTGCAGGCATCGATATGCTCGTCCCCCGTTCGTCACGACGGTACTCCGATCGGCCGGAGTTCCTCCGTAATGCCGTGGGGCGCCTGAGTGGCTCCTCCCATCGGATTCTCTCGTCCTCCAAGGACCTTACACAGCGCCTCTAGCGGCCCACCGATTGCAGCCAGCACCTGCGACCCGATATCGATGACCGAAAAACGAAAGGATACGTGTATGCAGACGAGAATCGTGACCGCGGCCCTTGCCTTACTGGTGGCCCCGGCTCTGCTCATCGCGCAGAAGACCAGTTACGACTACAACAAATCGGCCAACTTTGCCGCCTTCAAGACCTACGCGCACAAGGACGGAACCAAGGTCGGCCAGCAGCTGATCGACGACCGCATCGTCGCCGCCATCGAAACCGAACTCGCGGCGAAGGGACTCACAAAGGCGGAGAACCCGGATGTGTTCGTCGTGTACCACGTGGCGTTCGATAAGCAGCAAGACATCTCGACGTATAGCTCCGGCTATGGCGGCGGCTATGGTGCATACGGGTGGGGATGGGGTGGCGGCGGATGGGCGGGTGGCACGTCGACGACGCAGGTGCGTGACATCCTGGTTGGCACGCTCGTGATTGACGTGGCCGATGCGAAGCAGGGGCAACTCGCCTGGCGCGGCATGGGCGTCAAGGAAGTCAACACGCAGGCAAATCCCGAGAAGCGTGACAAGAGCATCAACAACGCCGTGAAGAAGATCTTCAAGAACTATCCGCCCAAGCAGAAGACCTAAACGGCGTGGATCGTCAACCTCCTGGAGGTCCCCGTGAGACGATGGACGGCGACAGGTATGCTGCTGATGGCCGGCAGCCTGACGGTATTCGGGCAGTCTCCGCAGAACACTGACCGGGAGACAAAAACACTCAATCTCACTGCGTACGCAGAGTTGCTCCGCAGCGACGTGCGCGCGCAGAAGGTGGCGATCATCACGGAAGTGATGGGTTTCACGGAGACCGAGAACACCGCCTTCTGGCCGATCTACCGCGAATACGACAGCGAGATGGCGAAGCTCGGCGACGAGCGCGTCGCGATGATTGCTGAATATGCTCAGAACTATCCAACACTCACCGACGCAGTCGCCGAGAAGCTCGCGGGCAAGGCGCTCGATCTGGAGGCGCGGCGGCAGGCCGTGAAGGCCAAGTGCTACGAGCGCGTCAAGGCGGCATTGTCCCCACGGACGGCGCTTCGGTTTCTGCAGGTCGAGCACCAGCTGCTGCTCATCATCGATCTGCAGATCTCGGCTGCGCTTCCCATTGCCGCCTCGACGAAAGAGAGTGTGAAATGAAAATCCGCAGCACTCGATGGATCGCAGCGATGATCGTGCTGGCGACCGGAGTGTCGCTCTCGGCCGACCGCGTCCGGCTTCGATCCGGCAAGGTCGTCGAAGGCATGTTCATCGGCGGCGACAGCAAAACCGTGCGTGTACTGCTCGACAGCGGCAGCGTCTCGGAGATCCCGCTCGAGGACGCGGTCGCCGTCGAGTTCTCGGCTCGGAAACCGGCTCCTCCGCCTCCTGCCACCGAAAGCCGGCGGCTGCACCGAAGCCTGCCGCTGCGCCAGCGCCCGCTGCGGCGCCGCGGACGGTGACGGTCCCGGCCGGCACGATGCTGAACGTGCGATTGACCCAGGCGATCGAGGTGGACGTATCCCAGGCCGGCCAAAAATTCAAGGCGCTTGTCGACGACCCTGTGATGATCGGCGGATCAGTCGTCATCCCGCGGGGTGCGGCGGCCGTCGTTCAAGCCGTTCACGTGGAGCAATCTGGAAAGATGAAGGGCAGCGACAAGATCTCGCTGAAACTCAACGCCATCGGCTTTGGCGGACTGATGTACGACGTGGCGACCGCCTACGTCGAGGCGAAAGGCAAGGGCGAAGGCAAACGAACCGCTCGCAAGGTCGGTGGAGGGGCCGGCTTGGGCGCCATCGTCGGCGGGATCGCCGGGGGCGGCGAAGGGGCGGCCATCGGCGCCGCCGTGGGCGGGATCACTGGCGCCGCGGTGGCAAGCGGGGGCGAAGAGCATCTGAAGCTCCCGGCCGAGACGCGGCTTCAGTTTCAATTGACCGCAGCCGTCAACATTCGCCCGTAGCCGGAACCGTTCGCCTCGCCTACGACACTCGCGGCCGCGTCAATCCCAGCTTGGCCATCCGCGTCTCGAGCGTCGTGGGCCGGAGGCCGAGCTGATCCGCCGCCCCTCCGGCGCCGCGAATACGCCAGCCAGACGCTTCCAGCACCCCGCGGATATGTTCCCGCTGAACGTCGACCAGCTTTGCGCTTCGGTTACTCACCGCCGGCGACGAGCCCGGGACAGGAATTGAGAGCCGTGGTCCCTTTGCCACGATCATCGCGCGTTCGACGACGTTGCGCAGCTCGCGGATGTTGCCGGGCCACACGTAATGTTTCAGAGCGGCGATGGTCTCGCGACGGATCTCCTCAATCGGCTTCTGGAACACCCTCGAAAACTCGTCGACGAAGAGCGCCACCAGCTGCGGAATATCGTCGACCCGATCCCGCAGCGGCGGCAGCTGGATCGGAAAAACGTCCAGCCGATAGAACAGGTCCTCGCGAAACGCGCCAGCGGCGATGCGCTGTTCGAGATTACGGTGGGTTGCAGCGATGACACGCACGTTGACGAGGATAGGCTTGGGACTACCAAGCCGCTCGATCTGACGCTCTTCGAGCACGCGCAGCAGCTTGACCTGGACTTCGGCCGGCAGGTCGCCGATCTCGTCCAGAAAAATCGTCGACTGGTCCGCGAGCTCGAAACGCCCCAGCTGACGGGTAAGAGCGTCCGTAAACGCCCCTTTCTCCCGGCCGAAGAGCTCGCTCTCGATGAGCGTGGCGGGGATCGCGCCACAGTTGACGCGAACCATCGGCCGGCCGCGTCGCGCACTGCGCTCGTGAATCATCGTGGCCACGAGTTCCTTGCCGGTGCCGGTCTCACCCAGCAGCAGGACCGTGGCATCGGTCGCGGCGACCTGCTCCACTTGTTTCAAGACGCGCCGCATCGCCTCGCTCTCCGCCACGATTGCGCCGCTGCCGCGAGGTTCCCGCTCCATCTCGGGGCGAGTTTCCCAGCGGAGAGGCTGTCCCGCATTCGTGGTTCTCAGCAACCTGCGAGCATTCAGGTGTCGACCATGTGTCTCGTTGAACCACGGCACCAATTCCCATTTTTTCCCCCAGGGGCACACGGGCGACAAGCCCGTCCCGAACTCTCGAAAAAGCGTCGAGGACCGTAGCTGAGGCAAACGGCGTGCCCGTCGTCCGGTACCGGGCTGGCGTCGAACTGCTGGGAAACTCGCGTGCAACCCCAGTCCAAGTGGGGCGATTTCGTGGGACCTGCGGGATTTCGCGGCAGATCCTTGCGTGGCTAAGGAGTCTTGGGCCTCGTGATACCCAATTTCGCCATGCGCGTTTCGAGCGTGGTCGGCCTGAGACCGAGCTTGTCGGCCGCGCCGCCAGATCCACGGATGCGCCAACCGCTGCTCTCCAGCACGCTGCGGATGTGCTCTTTCTCGACGTCGGTCAGTTTGACGCTGCGTTTCGGCGCGGTCGTCGTCACAGTGGGTATGGTGATCGTCAGCTTGGTCCCCTTCGCCACGATCATCGCCCGTTCGACCACGTTGCGGAGCTCGCGGATATTGCCAGGCCAGGCATACTGCTGCAGTGCGGTCATGTTCTCGCGGGGGATCGCCTCGATTCGCTTGCCGAATACCTTGGAGAACTCGTCGACAAAGCGCCAGACCAGCAACGGAATGTCCTCGGTCCGTTCGCGCAGCGGAGGGACCTGGATGGGGAAGACGTTGAGGCGGTAGAACAGGTCCTCGCGGAAGGTCCCGTCGGCAATTCGCGTCTCCAGATTCCGGTGGGTCGCGGCGACGATTCGCGTGTCCACACGAATCGTTCGCGGGCTGCCGAGGCGCTCAATCTGCCGCTCCTCCAGGACTCGCAGCAGTTTCACCTGCACGTCCGGCGGCAGGTCCCCGATCTCGTCGAGAAAGATCGTCGAGTGGTCCGCGAGCTCGAAGCGTCCGACCTGCCGCGAGAGCGCGCCGGTAAACGCGCCCTTTTCGCGGCCGAACAACTCGCTCTCCATCAGGGTCGTTGGAATCGCCGCGCAGTTCACTCGAACCATCGACCGGTTCCGTCGGCCGCTCAACTCGTGTAGCTGCGTGGCAATGATCTCTTTGCCTGTGCCGGTCTCTCCCAGCAGCAGCACCGTCGAGTCCGTGGCCGCCACTTGCCGCACCTGAGCCAGCACCTGACGGATCGCCGAACTGCTCCCGACGATGTTCCCAGTGCCGAGGCGGTCCTCGACTTCGCGCCGCAGATACAGGTTCTCCGCCTGCAGTTGATCCCGCAGCCGCTCGACCTCCACGAGCGCGTTCCGCAGGCTCTCCTCGCTCTTCTGGCGCGCGAGGACGTTGCCGAAGGCCGCAGCAATCACATTCAATCGATGCAGCGTCTGGCGATCCCACTGACGTGGCTGGCGCATCATATTGAAGCCGACGGCCCCGAGGAGTTGACCTTCGACTGAGAGGGGTATGGTTGCGCCAGAAAGAATGCCCGAACGACCGAAAGGTCTCCCGATCTATCGGGTTGGGGATCTCGTCCACCCGCGAGAAGGAGATCATTCGTCCCGCGCGCATGGTCTCGAGGGACCACGGGGATGACTCCTCGCCCTTGAGCGGCGCGGGCGCGGGCGGGATAGCCCGGTCGCGCCCAGCTCACAGGATCGGTCAGCTGGCCGTCGGGATGAACCCTGAAGAAGTTGCAGCGATCGAGATCGAGCCCTTCGCCGATCACCCGAAGCGCGTCGCGAATCGCATCGTTCACGCGATCGGCTGGGAGGTTGATGAATTGCACCGACAAATCGGAAACGAGCCGCTCGAACGCGATCTGGTCATCGATCTGCAGGCTGTTCGACCGTTCGATCTCCTTCCGCGCGGTGATGTCGACGACCGCGACAAGTACCAGGAGTCCGTGCTCGCTCTGAATCGGGTTCAGCGCAATTTCGACAGGAAATTGAGTGCCGTCGCGACGGCGTCCGACCAGAGTGCGTATTGCGCCCGCCGCAGTCGTCTCCGAACTCGACGGGGATTCGGCGCCGTGTGACTCGAGCGCCAGACGGAGACCCTCGGGCAGGAGCATCTCGACTGGGCGGCCGATGAGCTCCGCCCGCGTGTAACGAAATTGCCTTTCGAGCTCCCGGTTGACGACGGCGATCGTGCCGTCGGATCGGACCACCAGCACTCCGTTCGGCAACGAGTCGACTGCCAGCCGGGACAGGGTATCGAGTTCGGAGTCCCGTGGTCCAAGGGCGGGAAGGGTCGTCCCCTTATTCACTTCTGACATACGGACTGAATTGCCTTCAGTCTATACCGAAGTCGATCGACTGACAGCGAACGACTCACCTCTGCCGCACGGAACTACCTAAATCCTACGGCATGCCGGAGCCACCCGCAATTTCGGAGGCCTGATGATCCCCATCCCCGGTCAGGCGGCCATCGGATGAGAATTCGGGGGGCCGGACTAGAGTGAGACGGTGCTGACGGCTCTCGCAACGACCACGACGGCCACGACGTCCGCGAAATCATTAGTTTCTAGCGTCGTGGTCGTCGTGGCCGTCGCGATCGTTTGCTGGAATTCGTCAGGTCGTCCTCCGTTGCTGTCGTGGATCGCGGAGTTCAGAACAGGCTTTGCAAATGCTCACAGCGCCGGCGTCGATCCGGCAGGCCGGCGGGTGCTGGGCGACAGCCACTGACATCGACTGTGACGGGATGGCGATTCCGGTCCCGGCCCGGCTGACGATCTCCGTCACGTTGAAGAGCAACCGTTCCTGGATTTCCAGGAAATGATTCCAGTCGCGCGCGAAGAGATAGGCGACGACCTCGACGTCCAGGGAGAACGCTCCGAGCCGGAAGAACCGGACCCGCACCGATTCGGTGTCGACCGAAGGGTCCTCTTCCAGCATCCCGCGGATGCCGTTGACGACGTCGTGCAACTG
>CAWARA010000026.1:0-44806 GCA_963784195.1 uncultured Acidobacteriota bacterium
GGGCCTGCCGGAGGCACGAGACTCGCTCGACCGCGTAGCCGCTAGGCTCGCGTCGTGTGGAGCTTTGTATGAACCGTCCTCTGAGCTCCGTCGCACTGCTCGCCTTGCTCATCGTCGTGAGTGACGCACGCGACGCTCGAGCCTGCTCGTGCATCAGCGGCACCCCCCTGTGCGAAACCCTGTGGAATACGCCGGTCGTGTTCGCGGGGGAGGTCATCGAGATCGCCGACGTGCCCGGTCCCTCCAGTTCCCCCTTTCCGGCCAACCGGCTGGTGAGGTTCCGAGTCGAGCAGTCATGGCGAGAAGAGGTTCCGCGTGAAGTGGAGGTTCGTACCGGAAGTGGAGGCGGTGACTGCGGTTATACCTTCATCAAGGGTGTTCGCTATCTGGTGTTTGCCCGCCGCAATGGCGAACAGTTGAACACCAGCATCTGTAGTCCGACCAAGCCGATCTCGGATGCCGGTGAGGATCTCGAGTACCTGAAGACTGCATTCAAACCGTCTGTGGCGGGTCGCGTCTTCGGACGGGTGACGTTTCAGCGGAGAGACCCTGACGCCCCCATCATGCCGCTGAAAGACTACACGGTCACGCTCTCAGACGGTCGCAAAGAGCGGAGTACAAAGACGGACGCGGATGGGCGATACGTGTTCAATGGCGTCAATACGGGCGTGTACGGCATCAGGTTGAACGTTCCGTCGACGGAGCATGCCTTCGGCAAGAAGGAGGTTGAGCTCGTCGATCCACGGGGATGTGCGGCGGCCGATTTCTATGTCGTCTTCGACGGCCGCATCTCGGCGAGGCTCGTTCGTGCGGACGCCCAACCGGCGCGACGTGGATCACCGTCACTGGTGGAACGCGCTGGCACCCGCCGTCCTGACATGACCGATGCGGCGCGTGCAGCAGCCAGTCTTCCTCGTCTCCACAGCCTCCTGGTCAGCCGGCGTGGCGAACTGATCCTCGAGCACTACGCCAAGGGCGTCAGACCCACGCGGCTCGCGAACGTGAAGTCGGCGTCGAAGAGCATCATCTCGGCGCTCGTGGGGATCGCGCTGGCGCGCAACCATATCAAAAGCGTCAACGAGCCCATCGTCACGTACTTTCCCGAGCTTCGCCGTGCCGCCGATCCGCGCAAGCAGAAGATTACCGTTGAGGATCTCTTGACGATGAGGTCCGGCCTCGAGTCCACGAGCGGATCCAACTATGGCGAGTGGGTGCGGAGCCGGAACTGGGTGAAGAATGCGCTGGATCGTCCGATGGTCAGCGAGCCCGGCACCGACATGGAATACAGCACCGGCAGCAGCCACCTGTTGTCGGCGATTCTCACCAAGATCACGAAGATGAGCACGTGGCAATTCGCCCAGACCGCCCTGATGCGTCCGATCGGCGTCACGCTGGCGCAGTGGACGCGCGATCCGCAGGGCATCTTCATGGGCGGCAACGAGATGCTCATGACGCCGCGGCAGATGGTGGCTTTCGGCGAGCTGTATCTGAACGAGGGCCGTCACAACGGCAAGCACGTTGTGTCGGCTTCCTGGGTCGAGACCTCCTGCGAGCCCCGGACGG
Source organism: uncultured Acidobacteriota bacterium (assembly GCA_963784195.1). GTDB lineage: Bacteria > Acidobacteriota > Vicinamibacteria > Vicinamibacterales > 2-12-FULL-66-21 > CAVQAH01. Next base: position 1,564 of record CAWARA010000026.1, read on the forward strand.
CGTCGCGCTGGGACTCCGATCGGCGGTATGGGTATGGATGGTGGATGCGCGAGCTCGGCGGCCGTCAGACGTGCTTCGCGTGGGGCTTCGGCGGGCAGTACATCTTCGTGTTCCGCGATCTCGGTGTGGTTGTGGTTACGACGTCCGCGATTGACACAGACGAGGAACGCCGCGGCTACCGGCGCGCGCTGTTCGATTTGATCGAACAGCACGTGATCGCCCCGATAGCCGCGGCATCTCCCTCATGACCCCCGTCCTAGAAGTAGTACCTGGCTCCGATCACAACCTGTCGGGCCGTGCTCGAAACGGTATTGCGGATCCGCCCGAAGGTCGCGCTGGTCGTCACCAGCGTCGGGAATCCAAACGTCGGGTGATTGAACACGTTGGTCGCATCGACGCGAATCTCGAGGAGCTGGGTGCCGTAGGTTCGCGTGCGCTTGGCGAGCGACAAGCTTGCGATCCATCCGCCGGGACCGCGGAAGTAATTGCGGCCGACATTGCTGAATTCGCCGGCGCCCGGTGCGCTGAACTTCGCGCGCTCTTCCGGCGTGAAGTACCAGATCAGCCCGTCTTCCTCGTGAACGCCGCCCAGCGAGCGCGAACACTCGTTGCAATTGGCTGGTGTCTGCACGACATTCGAGAACGTGTTGCTGCCGGCGTATACGGTCATCGGCCGCCCGCTCTGCGCGACCAGCTGACCCGACAGCGTCCAGCCTCCGATGAACACATCTGTCAGCCGGTTGACGTTGCCGCCGAATCTCTTCTCCTGGCCGAACGGCAGCTCGAAAACGCCTTGCGCCTGGAATACGTGAGTGCGGTCGAAGTCCGACAGCGCGTAGTTCAGGTCGCGATCGAAGACGTTGAACGGCGTGCTCGAGGCCGATTGACCCGATCCCGTGGCGGCGACCGTGAACGCTGGATCGAACGAGCGGGTATCGCGAGAGCGCGACAGCGTGTAGCCGACCAGGTAGCTGTAGCCGTTGGAGAATCGTCGATCGAGCTTGATTTCCAGGGCGTGATATCTCGAGTAATCCTCGGAGTCGATCACGAACACACCAGTGAGGAACTGAGGGTACGGGAACAGGAAGAAGGAGCCGAGCCCGGCGATCTCCGGAAGCGTCCGGTTGCCTTGAACGCGGCTGCCTAGGCTGGCCGCGACCTCTGCTACCGAGTTCAGGGACAGCTGGGTTGGAAAGAGCCTTCTCACCATGGCTGAACCGGACTCGCCAGTCTCCCGGCGAGTATCGCCCGCCACCAACTGGTTCATCAGTGCGCTTTCACCGCCAGCCTTGACGGTATTGAAAGCATCCAGGAAGCCGTTGCTGCGGTACTCGACCTGATTGACGTTATAGGCTCCGAACAGGTTGTCGGCCTTTCGGCCCACGTACGCGACCTCGAGCAGTGCGCGGGCGAACACCTCGCGCTGATACGAGATGGTCCAGGCATGCGTCGTAGGCGTCTGGAACTCCGGATCCATCACGCGGATATTGTTGGTCGAGACGGCCGGGGGCTGAAGAAACGCTTCGGGTGACAGCGTCGGCGCCAGCCCTGGAAGACCGAAGCGAATACGACCACCACCCTGGCCGAACGCGACATTCGACGTCGCGGTGGTGATTCCCGGAATGCTCTGAAAGATCGCCGACGACAGGAGGAACGTGTTGATGCGATCGAACGCCATGCGGTAATTACCGCGGACTGCGCTCTTGCCATCACGCCTCGGATCCCACGCGATGCCGATCGACGGCGCGAAGTTGTTCCAGTCATCGTCGTAGAGCTTGCCTTCATCCCACCGGACCGTGTTGCTGGCTGGTTCGCCGACCGCGAGACTCTGGTTCGGCCGTCGGATCAGATCGTCGGGATTGCTCGGCGCCAGCTTCGCTTCCCAGCGAAGTCCGGCATCGACGGTGATGTTCGGCCGCGGCCGCCAACTATCCTGGGCATACACGTCGATCTCGGGGAAACGCGCATCGAAGTTGAATGTCGTGCCGCCGGGGGCGTACGCATTACCCTCCTGCACGAAGCCCTGGCTCAGGGTGCCGACGCGGCCGAGCATGAAGTTGGTCAGCCATTCGAGACTGGGCCGGTCGAACTGCGTGTTGATGTTGCCGGGAATCCCGAACGTCGTCGGATTGACGGTGTTGATGGCCGGGTTGAAGTCGGCGTAGGGCCCGACGTTCACGCCGCTGACCGATCCGCGGATGTCCGTATGCTTCTGAAGCCTGATGTTCGTTCCGAACTTGATGTTGTGCGACCCCTTCAGCCAGCTCAGGTTGTTGACGATCTGGAATGTGTCGATCGTCCGGAGGTTGCCGACATCGAAGGTCTCGGGCATCGTGAGGACGCCGATGCCGATGGCCGTGGAACCGGGAGCGAGGTACGTCGGCACCGAAGTGTTCGCGGTTGGAATCGTGAAATCGAAGGTGAAGTGATTCTGGCCGACGACGAACTCGTTGACCAGGTTGCTGGTTGGATTCCAGCGCCAGTTGCCGGCCCAGTTGTAGGGTGACCGGTTGGTGTTGACGATGCAGGGGCCGTCCGGGAAGCGGGGCTGGCCGCCGTTGACCGAGTCGCACAGCGTGTTCTGATAGCCCTTGGAGAAGCGAACGAAGGCCCCGTGATTGTTGTTGAAGATGTGATCGATCTTGGTCACGAAGTCCAACTGTTCTTCTTCTTCGGGTGCGACGAAGTTGAATCCGGCGGTGTTGAGACCGTCGCCAACCGCGAAGTTGTTCGGCAGAGGCATCTGCGCAACGATCCCGAGGACGGTCGGATCGAGCCCGAGCCCGCTCGGATCGTTCGCCGGGATGTTGTAGGAGGCGACGTTGACGCCGCCGAGGACGTTGCCGTTGGCGTCGACCGAGGCGCCGGTGACGCCGGTCGGTCGATTGCGCGCGCCGACGACGTAGCGGAAGAGGCCCTGCCGCGCCTGCTGCGTCAGCACCGTGCGCGTGATCGCCTGCGTCTGCTCGACGTTGAGCCACTGGCTGTTGACAAAGAAGAACGTCTGGTTGCGGCGAATCGGGCCACCGACGCTGAAGCCAGGCACCTTCTGCGTGAAGTTGCGCTTCGGCAGGTTGTCGATGTTGTTTTCCCATTCGTTGGCGTTGTATTCCGGCTTGCGGTCGAAGTAGTACGCCGTGCCGGAAAAGCTGTTCGTTCCGGATCGGGTGATCATCGCGACCTGGCCGCCGCTGTTACGCCCGAATTCGGCCGTCTGGTTCCCGGTGAGGACCTTGAACTCGGCCAGCGCATCGGGATTCGTCCGCAGGGGCGAGAAGTTCGATCCGCCTGCGCTCGACTCGTTCGTATCGATGCCGTCGAGCGTGAAATTCCAGGAGCGATCGCGCGCGCCGTTGACGTGGATGCCGCCGCCGGTGTTCGCACCGGACACGACGCCCGGCTGCGTGAGCACGAGATCGAGCGGGTTCCGCCCGCGGCCACCGACAATTGGCAAACTCTCGATGGTCCGCTGATCGAACGTGGTGCCAAGATTGCCCGACGTGTCGGTCTGTACGACCTGGCTCGAGGCGCGCACCTCGATGGATTCTTCGAGGGTGCCGGTCGACAGCTTGCCGTTGATGGTCGCCGCCTCGCCGATGCTGACGCGGTTGCCGGAGGATACGAACTTCTTGAATCCCTGCAACTGGATGGAGATGGTGTAGACGCCGACCTGGACGGCCTCGAAGGCGTAGGCGCCTGAGGCGGTGGATACAGTTTCGAAGCTGACACCGGTCTGCTCGTTGGTGAGCGTGACCGTTGCCCCTGGAATGATTGCGCCCGAGTCGTCGGTCACGATCCCGGTGACGCGCGAGGTCGTCCCTTGAGCCAGCGCGAGGCCGGCGGTGACCAGCACGAATGTACAAGCCAGCAGAAGCCGTCGCATTTCGCCTCCCCCTCCAAAAAGAACCAAATTACAAGCCGCGTTCCGCAACCGCTGCTTCGCCGTGGTGATCGAACGCGTCGCGGATGAATTGCCGGTTGCGCTCGTACCCCCAATGGACATCACGAAAGTACGCTCCCAGTGCCTCCGCGTCTCTCGCCTCCACGAGGCGGATGATGGCCCGATGCTCAGCGACGGACTTGCGTAGCCACGCGGACGACGTCTGACGCGGGATCGGAAAGATGTAGAGTGGCCCGCGGACGAGATTGCACGTGTCGCGAAGCGTACGGTTGTCGAGCTTGAGCAGGAAGACCTCATGGAACCGTCGGTTCCAAAGGCCGAAGGCCTGCCAGTCTCCGTTGGCGGCCGCCGTGGCCATCTGGCGATTGAATTGCCGCAGTTCACGCAGGTCGGCATCATCCAACTGCGTCACCACCGCTGCGGCGGCGGCGCCCTCGAGGATTCCGAGCGTTGCGTAGATCTCGCGCACGTCCTCAACCGACAGCACTCTGACGTTATAGCTGCGGCGACTGTTGCAGACGACGACGCCTTCAGCCTCCAGCCTGAGTAACGCTTCCCGGATCGGAGTCCGGCTGATGCCCAGCTGAGCGCCAAGTCGCTTTTCATGAATGCGCTCGCCTGGACGAAAGACACCTGACACGATGTCCTGTCGCATCAGGGAATAGACCTTGTCGGCGATGGTCTCGGCCTGAACCCGTCCCAGGCTGCGGCGCATGGCGACTGATATATCACCATATCAGGCGGGGTTCAAGACAGTTCACGACGAGGGTTCACACGGAGGTTCAGACGAGGGGGCGACGCGTCGTTCACGAGTTCACAAGCCGATCGTCGATCGATCCAACGCGTGAACAGCGGCGCCGAGGAGTCCCGCGTCAGCCGTTCAGGATGACGGCGACGGGAATGGTGGCGACGAGATGGGCCATCGGCTCCTTGTCGCGGAACGCCGCGAGGAACCCGCCTTCCTCGAGCGCCGGAAGGATCTTTGGCGCGATGCCTCCGCCGACGTAGACACCGGCCGTCGCGACGTAGCGCAGTGCCAGGTTGCCCGCTTCGGCGCCATACGCCGCAACGAAGATCTCGAGCGCCTCGACACACTGCGGGCATCGGCGCTCCATGGCGCTTGGCTGATGCGTTTCGGCAGGTCCGCCGAATCCTTGACGACGCCGACGCCGTCGCAGAGGCGTGAGGGAGCGATGCTGTTCGGCGTGATCATCGGGCCCGCGCCGAAGGAGTGATGCGTGAACTGATAGATGTTGGCGAGCCCGGGGCCGGAGATGACGTGCTCGACGCCGACGCGTCCGAAGATGCGCGTCAGTTCGGTGACCATCGCCATCTCGCGCGGCGTGCGGGCGGCGAAGTCCGCGTGGCCGCCTTCGGACGCGGCAGGCAGGAACTGTCCATCGACGTTGTGCAGCAACGCCTCGCCGAGGCCGGTGCCGGCGGCGATCACCGCCGGCGTTTCCGGTCGGGATCGCAACGCCCTGCTGCAGCACGGCGAGCTCGTCGGGGTTGAGCACGTTGACGGAATACGCGAGCGCTTCCAGGTCGTTGATGATCGTCGAGCGCCGGAGGCCCAGCGTCTTGACTGACGCGCTCGTTGTCGACGCGCCACGGCACGTTGGTCAGCCGCGCGACCTGATCGGTGACGGCGCCGGCGACGCCGAAGCACGCCGACTCGATCCCCCGCGCGTCCACGCTCTGCGCCCGCAGGAACTCACGGATGATGTCCTCGAGGCTGTCGTATTCGAGCGTGACGAACTCGCCGGTCTCGACCACTGCCGGCCGATCGTCGGCCGCGCTGACCCTGCGGCCGGCCGTGTCGCGAGCAAAGAGCCCGAGCAGCGTCTTCGTTCCGCCCACATCGCCGGCGAGCAGCATGGGTGCATTCTAGTGTAGGCCCGACCTGTCAGGTGCGGGCGTGCCGCAAATTACGACGTTGCTGATTCGTAGACGCCCGACCTGACCGCCTCCGCCAAGTCTACGGCGGAAGGTCGGCGCCTACACGTGGCTGGTGATGGCGTGTGGAATCTACTTGACTTTCCTCCACCTCGTGGCTAATCTTCGCCAATTAATGACGTCGTCTTCGTCAGCGGCGGGCGGACCGTACGGTCTGCGCGAGATCCGGAGCCTTTACCCGTCGGTTACCGAGAATCACCTGCGGTACCTGGAGAAGTGGGGGCTCATCCGACACGACTCTCAGCCCCGCGATCAGCGCTTCTACTCGTTCGCCGATCTTCAGACCATCAAGCACGTCTCGTTCGAGATCGAGCGCGGCACGCCGCTGCGGGTGATCCTGCGATCGCTGGCGGCGGAGCGTCAGGGCCAGCTCGTGCTCGACTTTCACGCGACGCCCGACACGCCGCGCGCCAAGGTCGTCACGCTCCTGACGCCGAAACCGCGGCCGCCCGACGTCGGTTCTGCGACGCCGTTGCCCGTCGGCTCCGCCGCCTCGATGATGTTTCCCTTCTCGGATCCGCAGGCGGCGCTGGCCGCGAAGTACTTCATCGAGGGATCGCGGCTGGACGATGGGGAAGAGCGCAACATGGAAGAGGCCGCCGCGACCTACCGGAAGGCGCTGGTGATCGATCCGGACCTGGTGCCCGCGATTGTCAACCTCGCCAACATCCACTACGCGCGTGACGAGCTGATCGAGGCGCAGGCGCTCTACGAACGGGCCATCGGTCTCGACCCCGACTGCTTCGAGGCCCACTTCAACCTGGGCAACATCCATCACGACCTGGGGCGGTTTCACGAAGCGCTGGGGTGCTATCGCGGTGCCGTCGCGCTCAACCCCGGTTACCCCGACGCGCATTTCTACCTGGCGGTGACGCTCGAAAAGACCGGTCACTCACCGGAAGCGAAGCCGCACTGGAAGGCCTATCAGGATCTCGCGCCGAACGGCGAATGGGTGGAGCTGGCGAAGGAATTCTGTGATGGCTGAGAATGCAAAGGGTCTGACCCCTTTACATTCTCAGTAGTTCAGTAGCTGTAGTCGACGCGCTCGCGCTTCTTCGGCGTCCGCCGCAGCTTGTAGTACGCGCACTCCGGGCACCAGGAGTCGGCGACGAAGCCTTCCTTGCCGGCGAACGGCAGTACGTCGCGATGCGTGCAGAATTCACCTGCATCCGGCGTCGAGCGCCAGCGGCAGGAGCGGAACCGTTCGACGGCCGGCGATGCGGCAGGCGCTTCAGGTTTCGTCTGTGGCGTCACAGGCTCTGCGCCGGAGTTGGGCATTGACGCCGCGCCGTCTATCGTGAGATGTCCGTCCGTGGCGAGTTTTGTGTCGTCCATCATCCCTGCAATTCAAGCCCGAAAGAACGCTGGAGCGCCTGAAGCGCCCGCGTTTCCTCCGGAGCCACCAGCGTGAGCGCTGTGCCCGTGGCATCTGCCCGGCCCGTGCGCCCCACGCGGTGAACGTAGGTTTCACGATTGGACGGGACCTCGTAGTTCACGACGTGCGTGATCCCGTCGATGTCCAGGCCGCGCGCGGCCACGTCGGTGGCAACGAGCACGCGGTGTCGTCCGCTTCTGAATCCTTCGACAGCCTGAGTGCGCTGCGACTGCGTCCGATCGGCGTGCAGCGCCGCCGCCTTGAGACCTGCCGCCGCCAGCTTCCTCGCGAGGCGCTCGGCTCCGGACTTCGTCCTGACGAAGACCAGCACCGGCCCGTCAGTCCGCCGCAGGAACTTCGCGAGCCATTCGGCTTTCTGACCCGCCGGCACGTTCTCGACCGTATGCGTGATGCTCAACGCCGGACCGCCGGCGCTGCCGATCTGCACGTACTTCGCCTGCCGCACGACCTCGTCCGCCAGCTTGAACACTTCGTCCGGCATCGTGGCCGAGAAGAGCAGCGTCTGCCGCGCCGCCGAGTCGGGCAGCGCCGAGACGATCCGGCGCACGTCGGGCCAGAAGCCCATGTCCATCATGCGGTCGGCTTCGTCGAGGACCAGCGTGTCGAGCTTGTCGTAGGTCACTGCGTTGCTGCGCATGTGATCCATCAGCCGGCCCGGCGTCGCGACGACGATGTCCACGCCGGACTTCAGCGCGCGCTCCTGCTGATCCATCGGCACGCCGCCGTAGACCGCGATGCTCGTCAGGTCCGTGTGATACGTGAAACCCTGCACGTCGTCTTCGATCTGCACGCACAGCTCGCGCGTGGGCGCGAGGATGAGCACGCGGGTGAATCCGCGCTCCTCCGGCGCAGCGGCGCGCGCTTTCAGCATGCGATTGAGGATCGGAAGCAGGAAGGCCGCCGTCTTGCCGGTGCCGGTGTTCGCGCAGCCAATCACGTCGTTCCCGTCCATGACGAGCGGGATGACCGCGCTCTGGATCGCCGTCGTGTAGGCGAAGCCGCGCACGCGGATCCCCTCGATCAGCGAGGCCTCGAGGCCGAGCGTTTCGAAGGCGACCGGCTGCGGGTCGTACTCCGCCTGCTCGCGGACCGGAGCGGTCCGTGCCGCCTGATGCGCGCGATGCTGTTGCTGACGCGGTGCGCTGCTGCCGCTGGGGCGCCGGCGTCGCCGTCGGGGCCCCGTCGTTCGATGTTGTGTTGTGTGGGAGCTCAAATCGATTCTACCGAGCGCGGAAGGTGATGATGCCGCGGACCGGATCGTAGGGCGAGACGCCGACCGTCACACGGTCGCCGGGAACCACTTTGATGCGAAAGCGGCGCATGCGGCCGCTCAACTGGGCCAGCACTTCGTGGCCCTGGTCGCACTGCACGCGATACAACCCGCCGCTGTGGACCGCCACGACCGTGCCCTGCACGTCAATCAGATCATCCTTGCTCAATTAGGGTCCTTTCAATCAAAGATTGTGCCACATTTCTACTGTTGGGCGCAAACTCAACAGGCCACATTCTTGCACATCCTGGCGCCCTCATTGTCATTTGACGCGAGCCCCAGCACGTCCGCACGTCCCGCACGTCCTGCACGTCCTGCACGTCCTGCACGTCGATCAAAGTTGTCGCACGGCCGACTCGATCTCTCGGGCAAGTGCCACGTAATCGTTTCCTTTCAACGACATAGGCTTACCGAACGCAATCCGCGCCTGCCCTCGTTTGGGAAACTTCCAGCGCTGGTGAAGGATTCGGTCGAGACCTTCGAGCCTCACGGGAATGACCGGAATGTCGAGCCGGGCCGCGATCATCGCGGCGCCAGGCTGAAACCGGTTGATCTCGCCGGCCTCGGTCCTCTTGCCTTCGGGATAGATGAGGACCGAATACCCGTTGCTGACGAGCTCGCCGATGTATCTGAGCGTCTGCCTGGTTCCCGCCTCGCGCTGGGGCAGAGGGAAGGCGTTGAAGAAAAACGACGCGAGATAGTAGTTCGTGCTGTTCGCCAGGTATTCCTTGCGCGTGAACTGGTCGGGGTAAAAGTGGGCCCTGAAGAATTCCTTCGCCATCGCTGGCGCCACGCGGTACCGCCATCGAGGCGGAAGCGCATCGAGGATGACCGGCGTATCCAAGTGGCTCTGATGGTTGGCCGCGAAGATGACCGGGCCGGTGAGGTCGCGCAGGTTCTCGAGACCTTCGACCGTCATCCTTGCGAAAATGCGGCTCAAGGGCAGAATCCACGTCGGCAGGCTGGCGCGCCTGATCGCCCGCACGACTGGCGTCCGGTTCCAGGCCGGGAAGTCAATCGGTTCGGCGATCGTGACCGCAGCGGGTGCCGAGGGGTCGAGTGGACGGGTGAGCGCCTCCAGATCGGCGACCGTCCGCGCCGCGGCGAATCTCGCCTCGTCGATGGTGACCTGAAGCGCTTCTTCGAGCGCCATCATCAACTCGACGCGCTCGAGGGAGCTCAGCCCAAGCTCGTCGATAGTCGTCGCCGCCGTGATCGTGCGGCCTGGTGCAAACCGTTCCAGCACCGACGCCACCGAGCGGCCGCCCGCGGCCTGCGCCGGGACACGTCCGTGCTCGCCGGACAGCCACTGCTTCAGTTCGCGCCGCTTGAGTTTTCGCGTGCCTTCCGTGCGCGGCAACTCGGCGCCCGACCACACGGCTGACGCTCGAATCTTCTGATGGTCGCCAAGCTGGAGATTGGCGGCGCGCACGATCGCGTCGACGTCTGCGCCGGGCTCCACGACGAGGATGGCGTGAACGCGTTCGGCGGTCGATCCCGGCACCGCTGCGCCGACGACTGCAGATTCCTTGACGCCGGGTTGGGCATCCAGCGCGCGCTCGACATCTTCCGGAAAGACATTGAGCCCCTCCGGAGTCACGATCATTTCCTTCTTGCGTCCGCGAATGTGCAGTTGTCCCTTGTCGTCGATCTCTCCGATGTCGCCGGTGTGGAACCATCCGTCGCGGAAGGCGGCTCGTGTTTCTTCGGGGGCGTTGAAGTAGCCACGCGTCACGTTCTCGCCGCGGACGAGAATCTCGCCGTCGTCGGCGATCCTGACGTCGACGCCCCCGATTGGCTTGCCGACGGCGCCGCGCACGGCGTGGAACGGATGGTTCAACGTCACGATCGGCGCCGTTTCGGTCAGGCCATATCCCTGAACGACCACGAATCCGAGGCGCCCCCAGAAGGCCTCAACCTCCGGATCGAGCGGCGCGGCGCCGACGATGAACGCCCAGAACTTCAGCCCGAACATGCGATGGATTCGCCGGTACCGCCACCACCTTGCGGACCAGTGCATCTTCGTCGGCGGCGGTTCCGCCGCTTCGGGCGCCACGCGGATGATGTAGTCCCGCAGCACCTCGAGGATCTTCGGGACGCAAACCAGCACCGAGATGCGACCGTCGTGGATGTGGCGAAGGATGTCCTCCGGCGAGAAGCTCCGCGTGAATACGACGAGCCCGGGGAGCATGGGCGGGACGAAAGTCGCCATCGCCTGCCCGAACATGTGGCTCAACGGAAGAAGGTTCAGAAACCGGATGGGCAGGAACGGCTTCGCCCATTGACGGTACTTGATGACCTCGCGTTCGATCGGAACGATGTTCGCCAGCACGTTGCGGTGGGTGATGACGACACCCTTCGGGTCTGCAGTGGCGCCGGACGTGAAGATGATCTCCGCCGTGTCGTCAGCTGTGAGCTCGTCACCCGGGACTCGGGGCTCGGGGCTCGGCTTGCCCGCCGTAGCCTCCGCATTCGCTGCAGCTACGGCGGGTAGGTTGCCGAAGGCGGGGGCCCCGGCTTGGGGTGTTTCCCGCAGGTCAGACAAGGGCCAGATCGTGCGCGACGTGCCGAGCGAGTCGGTGTCGACGATATCGCCGACCAGCACGACCCGCGCGTCGACGATCTCCGCGACCCGAAGAAGAAAAGCGGCGGATGCCCGATAGTCGATCGGCACGACGACCACGCCCTCGAGCACACAGCCCCAGAGCGCGACGATCCATTCGGGCCGGTTCTCGCTCCAGATCGCGACCGCCTGACCCTTGACGATTCCGTCGCCGCGCAATCGCGCGGCGAATCGGCGCGCGGCCGCCGCCGCTTCAGCGTAACTGAAGGAGCGGGTTCGGTAGCCGTCGTCATAAACCAGAAACTCGCCGGGGGTCGCTGAGAGATCGCTGAAGAAATCGACGAGCGTGCGCCGTGCCATTCCTCTGAATTATGATGGAAATGCATGTCGCTCCCGCCGGTTTTTGCTGCCAGCGCGCTTTACGACAACCTGTTGCAGGCAGCGCTCCGGCAGTTCTTTGGACGTGCGACGTTCGACATCGAGCCGATCCCGTCGCTCTCGTCGGACGGCCGTCTCTCGATCGAGCCGACGAACGATCCGTCGGTGCTCTCCATTCGCTGGTTCGGATCGCGGCATGTGCTGCACGTGCCCGCGCGCCGTCCGTTCACGGCGCACGAGGTGCGTCTCGCCCGGGCGATCGGCACGGTGCTCGCCATACGCTACCGGGCGATCTTCGATCCCAAGCAGATGCTCGAGCGCGGCGATCTGTTTCGCGGCGCGATCGAGGATCGCTACGTCAGCGCGTTCCTCGAAACCCACGCCGCCAACGATCCGTCCAAGGGCCGGACCGACCTGATTTCGACCGCCATCGAGGTCCTTCGCGTTGCCGCGCTTTCGAGCTACGAGAATCGCGCAATCTCGTCGGGCGCCCTTGTGATCGAAGGGCTCGAGGACGTGCAGCACGGCCTCAAGCCGCCGCCTGAGGAGATTGGGTACCGGTATTCGCCGGCCCTCACAGGAATCAAGAGCTTCTACCGGATGTCCGACGGCGTCAAAACGCTGTTCCTCGTCAACAGCGCCGGCATCGTCCTCGACATCGTCGAAATCGAACGCTACCAGTCATCGGTGGCGCTGGAAGTGCCGTGCCCGCTGGCGTACCGGCCGCACGCCCGCGCCACGCTCGGCAACCGCAACATCGTCGTCGTCCTGAGCCCCACCCACGAGATCAAGGTGTTCGCTGACGGCGTGCCGATGTTCAGCTTTCGCAATGCGCGCTGGCATCTGCTCGACGTCCAGGCGAAGTACGACATGTGGGAAACGTCGCTGGGGGACTCCGCACTGGCGGAACGGTTGTTTCAGACGGCGTTCGACCTTGCCGATGCGCGTCAGGGCGCCTTGTTCGTCGTCCTCCGGGAGCCGCAGACGGCGCTGCCGCTGCTGGTTGCGCCTGCCGATCAACTGGACAGCGTGCATGCCAACTCGCGGGAGACCTTCGGACGGCCGCAACTGCTGCACATGCTTCGCGGCCGCACGGCTGTGGAGCTCGACCCGGCAGTGCTCGCCGGACTGGCGAAGACGGACGGCGCGATGGTCATGGACAGCTCGGGCCGATTGCTGGCCGTCGGCGCCATCCTGCTCCATTCCGAACCCGTCGAACCGCATTCCAGCCTTGCGGTCGAAGGCGCGCGAACCACCGCGGCGATGGCTGCGGGCCGTTTCGGGGCTGTTCTCAAGGTCAGTGAAGACGGGCTGATTACCTACTACGACAATCAGGAACGTATCTGGGATATCTGAGCTTTGCTCGGACGACGGAGGTTACGGAGGGAACGGAACGAGCTTCAAAAACGGAGACACGGAGGAACGGAGACGGAACCGACCAATGACCTGTTCCGAGCCGATGGCGCCGCGCGTGCGCGGCGAGCGATCGACCGACGCCCCACGGACACAAGCCGCCCCACATCCGCACGCGGCTTGTGTCCGCGGGGCGTCGGTCGATCGCCCGGCCCGGCCGTCGGCCGGGCCGCCATCGGCTGGAGAGCCGGGGGGCGAGTCTTCCGTTGCCCTCCGTTTCTCCGCGTCTCCGTTTTTGAAGCCTTTTCCGTTCCCTCCGTCCCCTCCGTCATTCGTCCCCTCGCCTTCTCCGATCCTCATTGACTCCAAGGGTGAGGACGACGTTGAATAGGGCAGCCATGCGCATCTTCCTGACCGGCGGAACTGGGTACATCGGCTCGGCTGTCCTGGATGCGCTCGTGCGCGGCGGCCATCGGGTAGATGCGCTCGTTCGGAATCGCGAGAAAGCTGCGGAAGTGCAGGCGCGAGGAGCGCAAGCGATCCTCGGAAATCTCTCGCAGCCCTCGGGCTATGCGGAGCTGGCGGCAGCCGCTGATGGCGTCGTCCACGCGGCGTTCGACTTCACGGGTGGCGCCGACGTCGACGCGACCGTCCTCGACACGCTGCTCGGGCTGCCGGAAAAGCCCGGACGGTTCCTCATCTACACATCCGGAGTCTGGGTGCTGGGGGGGTCGACGACCCCCATGGACGAGAGCGTGCCGCTCAATCCAACACAGCACGTCGCCTGGCGTCCGGCTCACGAGCGGCGCGTGCTCGATGCCTCCGCCAGCGGCCTGCGAACGGCTGTCATTCGTCCCGGCATCGTCTACGGCGGCTCGCGCGGGATCGTCGGCGACCTCTTCAAGGATGCCGCGAACGGTCTGGTTCGGGTGATTGGGAACGGCGAGAACCACTGGCCGCTGGTGTACGACCGCGATCTCGGGGATTTGTACCTGCGTATCACGAACCAGCCGAACGCCTCGGGCCTGTTTCACGCCAACGACGAGCGGGACGAGCAGGTCAACGAGCTGGTGACAGCGATTGCCGGTCACGTCGCCATTCGTCCTTCGGTGCGGCGCGTGCCGATCGAAGAGGCGCGCAAGAAGATGGGCACCTACGCCGACGCGTTGGCGCTGGACCAGATTGTCAGGAGTCCGAGGGCCCGCGCGCTCGGATGGAATCCGGCGCTGCACTCCGTCTCGGGCAACACCGCGCGACTGTTCGAGGAGTGGCGTCGCGGCCGCGAGGCTCTCAAGCCCGCTATTTGAGCGAGATCCCTCCGCTAATCACCATCAGCGTCATCGACGGATAGGCTGGCCGTCCGACCGCCGCCTCCTGCGCGCTGACCGCGTAGAAGCGCAGGTCCAGCGACACGGCCAGGTGCTCCTTGGCGAACCAGCGTGCGCCGCCTCCATAGTTGAACGCGCGCGGCCGTGAGTCGCCGTCGGTGACGGGCGACGTCTCCAGCTCGGTCCGGAATCCGGCCCACCCGATGCCCCCGGTCAGATAGCTCCAGCCCTGGCGCTTGCCGAAGTTCAGCGAGATCTGCGGCGAAACGCTCGTGAACCGCGTCTTGACTGTCGGCCCCTCTGGTCCGCCTTCGGTGTCCGGTTCGGCCGTGTTGCTGCCGCGGCTGATGAGAATCTCGCCGCCCACCCCAAGCGTGACGAGCCGGCCCATCCTGACCGGATACCAATGCACGCCACCCGCAATGCCCAGACCCCGCGTCGGGAGATTCGTCGAGGCGACGCCCAGCGCCGTCGCCACGCTGACGTCCTCCTTGAAGCGCGGCATCACGACGCGCAGGTCCGCGGCGAACGGGCCAATGGGTTCCGAGGTCTGCGCAACAGTGTCGACAGGAATCAACAGGGCGAGTGAGAACAGCAGCAACGCTCGTGTGGTCATCCGGCGGTCGTGTCCTCTCGTGGTCTACAGCCGTGGCTCGCGTTCCGCAATGATCTCGCGCGCCGCGGCGATTCCGTCTTCGAGCGTCGTGACTCGTCCGTCGAGCTGACGCTCGTAGATCTCCTTGAGAATGGCCCCCATGCCGGGCCCGGGCGCGACGCCCAACGGAAGCAGGTCGCGGCCGTGGACGATTGGATCGGGCGCCGCGTGCTGCACACCGAGCGCACGCGCGCGATCGAGAAACCAGTGTATCCCCGAACAATCGAAGTTGCCGGTTCTGCCGAGACAATCGGAGAGCGCGACCCGCGCGAGCAGCTCGAGGTTCACTTTCTGCGCGAGCCTTCGGAATGCACCATCGCCGACCGGGGTCTTCGACTTGAAGAACGCGTTGGGGGCGAGGTGGTTGGCGACGATCCCGACGACCTGCGGCCGCACGTCGAATCCGCCTATCGTCTGGACGTTCAGGCGATCGAGGAGGACGAGCGTCGGCGGCACACCCGCCTGTTCGTGATCGAGAGATCTGATCCGGCCATCGATGACCGCCGTCGTGGCCGGCTTGCCCAGGTCATGACAGACCGCCCCAAGCATCACCGTGATTTGCTCGGGCCTCTCGAGGTCATCGATCCGCGTGCGCGCCTGGTCGATGACCATGAGCGTATGGACCCACACGTCACCCTCCGGGTGCCACTCGGGCTCCTGCGGGCAACCCACGAGCGGTTCGAGCTCCGGAAGCGTGCGACGGACGACTCCGAGCTCGAGGGCAAGCGCGAATCCCTCCGACGGCCGGGGAGCCAGCAGCAGGAGTTTTTCGACTTCACCCCAGACTCGCTCCGCCGGCAGATCGTCGAGCGGAATCTCCCTCGCCAGCGCCTTCGTCGCATCGTCCATCGTCAGGCCGAAACGCGCCGCGAACTGCACGCCGCGAAGCACGCGCAGGCTGTCGTCGCCGAACCTCGCCGCATCGACAACGCGCAGGGTCCGGCGCTCGAGCAGATCGGTCCGTCCGTCGAACGGATCGAGGTATTCGTTGCGTCAGCGGATCGAACGAGATGGCGTTGATCGTGAAGTCGCGCCGCCGCGCTGCTTCTTCGATGGACATGTGCGGATCGCCGGTCACCTCGAACCCGCGATGTCCCGTCCCGACCTTGGAATCGCGCCGTGGGATCGCGACGTCGATGCCGCCGACCTTGTAGACCTTGAAACTCTCGCCAACCGCATTGACGTCGCCAAACCGCTCCAGCGTCGCACGCAGGTCGGCCGGCTGCAGGCCGAACACCTCGATGTCGATGTCTTTGGACGCGATGCCCAGCAGCCGGTCACGTACCCATCCGCCGACGAGCAACGCCCGTCCGCCGCGCTCACGCACGGCCTGAGCGATCTGCGCAGCTATCTCGAGGCTCATCGGCTGGCGCTCATCACTCAGCGGGCTCAGCGGCCCGACGAGGGAGGTGGCGGAGCATGCTGGACGTCACGGCGACGGCCGTATCGCCGGACGATCTTGTCTGCGAGGCCAGGCACAACGGCGCTGAGAATGGGCAACGCCCGCGATTTTTTGAGCGGATACACCTCCGGCCGCGGATGGCGCAGGCACTCGACGATCGCAGCCGCCACCTGGTCGACCGACTGCTTGGGACCGAGTCCTGAAACCTTGTGCCCGTAGTCGCGTGCCATGGCGTCATGGAACTCCGTTTCGGTCGAGATCGGAAACACGCAGCTCACATGAATACTGGTGCCGACGAACTCCGATCGCAGCGACTCAGCGAATCCGGCTTGTGCGGCCTTCGTTGCCGAGTAGCCGCTCATGAACGGAATGCCACGCCGTCCGACGATCGAGGAGACGAGGATCAGATGTCCGCGCTGCTGCTCCCGGAAGATCGGCAGCGCCGCCCGCGCCGCGAGGTACGACCCGGTGAAGTTCACTTCCATCATGCGCCGCATCACATCCGGCGGCGTGTCTTCGAGGCTGCCGTAGAAGCCGAACCCGGCGTTGCAGATCATGATGTCGAGACCGCCGAAGAGCTCGCGCGCGCGTTTCACGAGCTCGTTCACCTCGAGCTCGAACGTCACATCCATGGCGACCCACGCCGCTCGTCCGCCTTTCGCCTGAATGCCATCCACCGCTGTCTGCAGCCGATCAGCACGACGCGCCCCGAGCATGACCGCAACGCCCTGGCTCGCGAGCTGTTCCGCGCAAGCCAGCCCGATGCCGGACGAGGCGCCAGTGATCACCGCCACGCGACCAGACAAAGACATGGGGTGATGATATCGTCAGTCGGGGAGTCAACAGTCGACTAGTCGTCATTCAGTCGACTGACTGTCGACTGCCAGACTGCTGACTAACGACTGCCATGGATCCGTGTCTCTCTCTCCTCCACGAACTCGTGTCGATTCCGTCCATCAACCCGACTCTGGTGCCTGGCGCACCAGGCGAAGGGGCGATCGCCGGCGCGATCGCTGCGCACATGCGGCGGATTGGTCTCGACGTCACGATGCAGGAGGCTGCGCCGGGACGGCCGAACGTGATCGGCGTGCTGGAGGGCAAGGCGCCCGGCAGGTCGCTGATGTTCTGCGGCCACATCGACACCGTCGGCGTCGAGGGGATGGACGCTCCCTACACACCGACAGTGCGGGACGGCCGGCTGTATGGGCGCGGATCGCAGGACATGAAAGGCGGCGTCGCCGCCATGATCGACGCCGCGCGTGTGACCGCCGAGCGGGGACTGCCGAAGGGACGGCTGATCGTCGCCGCAGTCGCCGATGAAGAGTACGCGAGCATCGGCGCTGATGCGCTGGTGACACAGTGGTCGGCCGACGGCGCCGTCGTCACCGAACCCACCGACCTGCAAATCGGCATCGGCCACAAAGGATTTGCCTGGCTCGAGGTCGAGACGCGCGGCCGCGCCGCACACGGAAGCCGGCCGAAGGACGGCCGCGATGCCATTCTTCGCATGGGCCGCATCCTTCACCGTCTCGACAGCCTCGATCGCCAGCTACAAGCGCGCGCGCCGCACCCCGTCATGGGCACGGGATCGCTGCACGCGTCGATCATCACCGGCGGGCGCGAGTTGAGCAGCTATCCGGATCTCTGCCGGCTGCAGATGGAGCGGCGAACGATTGTCGGGGAGCGTGACGGACAGCCGCTCGAAGAAGTGCGCGCGATCCTCGCCGGCCTCGTCGCCGAGGACGCGGAGTTCGACGGCGCCGTCAGGCTGGCGTTCTCGCGGCCGCCGTACGAAATCGCCGCCGATCATCCGCTGCCGACGATGCTGGCGTCAGTCGCCAGGCCGTCGGGAATTTCGCCGTCGCAGGTCGGGATGAGTTTCTGGACCGACGCCGCGGTGCTCGCGGCGTCAGGCATTCCGTCGGTGTTGTTTGGCCCCGGCGGCGCAGGACTGCACAGCCGCGAGGAGTACGTGAACGTGGCGGATGTGCTGACGTGCCGGGACGTGCTGGCCGCGCTCGCGGTGGCGTGGGGCTAGCGGACCGGGGCTCGGTGCTTGGGGCTCGGTGCTCGCAACGATTTACGAGCCCCTAGTCCCGAGTCCCGAGTCCCGACCGTATTCCTAGTCTCAGGCAGACTTCCGCAGCACGAGCCGCTGACGTCTGATCAGATGGCGGTGGGCATCGCCTTCGAATCGCTTGCGCGGGCCTTTTCCGTTCAACTCCCAGCCCGGTGTGTCGTGACCGCACGACGTGCAACGCATCATCACGCGCTTGCCTTCGAAGTGCAGGACCGAGTCGTGGCCGCGAAAGCCACAGAGCGTCTGACCGAGCACCGCCATGGCGCGTCCGAACACCGTGGCGTCAGACGACGTCGTGGCCGGAAGTTCTGAGGTCGTCGCGAGTTGCTGGGGATAATTGGTAACCATTGGCCCTCTCCCTGATCCTCCGTGTGACTACTGCTAGGACGCCGCGTGGAGTGACGATCCGCTCCCTGGCCGGCGGGCTCATGAATATCAAGAGATATGCCACAGCTCGACCAAATGCCATAAGGCCTTCTAAATCAGATATTTAACTGATATATCCGCGCGCCTGTCAGGATGGTAATTGTGTAGCGGTTTGGCTAAGTCGTTGTCCTCTGGAGGTGTGTCCGCCGTGGGCGGTGGGTGACCCACGACCAGAGTCTGGAGATAGCAAGAATCTTATCCTTCGCGCATGAGACTTTTGATGACAAATCCGACATTTGCGGGTCTTTCTCCCAGCCGGCGCATGAAGTAGGGAAACCATTCGCGTCCGAAGGGAACGTAGACACGCATGCCAAAGCCCTCTCGGGCGAGCGCCATCTGCAGGTCGCGCCGGATGCCGAACAGCATCTGGAACTCGAACCGGCCGGCATCGATGTTCCGGGTGGTGGCGAACTCCCGCGTCGCCGCGAGCATCGCCGGATCGTGCGTGGCGATGGCCGGGTAGGTGCCTTCGCCAATCAGCACCTTCATGATCTCGATGAACGCGTGATCCACCTCCGGCTTCGATTGATACGCAACGCCCTTCGGCTCCTTGTACGCGCCTTTCACCAGTCGGACGCGCGCCCCGAGCTGGTTCATGCGTCTGGCGTCGGCGACGCTGCGCGGCAGGTACGACTGGAGGACGACACCGGCATTGCGGTATCCCTGCTGCCAGATGGTCTCGAAGATGTCGAGCGTCACCTGGGTGAAGGGGGAGTCCTCCATGTCGATCCGCACGAAGAACTGATGCGGCGCGGCCGCGTCGAGGATCCGGCGCAGGTTGTCGACGCAGGTCGCGCGATCGATCGTCAGTCCGAGTTGCGTGAGCTTCAGCGACACGTTGCGCCCGATCCCGTCCGCGGCAATGCGTTTCAAGATCGACAGGTACGTGCGCGTGGCCTGATCCGCTTCGTTGATGCTGCCGACGCTTTCGCCAAGATAGTCGAGCGTCTGCGTCAGGCCGGTGGCTTCGATCGAGCGGGCGGCCGTGATCGCTTCCTCGATCGTTTCGCCGGCGATGAACCGGCGGGCAAAGCTGTCTGGATTGCGCATGCCGTAACGGGACGCCATGCGTTTGAGAGTGGAACTGCGCGCGAAAGTGTGAAAAGCAGCCTTGGAGGCGCGCTCGATCATCAGTGGGTTCGTGGCACCCGCCGAGGACCCGAGAGCAGATGCTCGATCGTGCGCGCGTAATAGCGCAGCACCGTCCGCTCGCGAACCCGGAACCGTCCGCCGCGTTCGACGTAGATGATGTTCCTCGCGACGAGCCCGTCAGCAGCCTCGTCGACCGCCTGCGCTCCTGAGAAGACCGCGAGATTGGCATGAACGTTCGCCAGCGACTCGAGGAGCGCGTCGATTCGCCCTTCGAGATCGCGCCGCGTGATCGACGGCCGCATGGCAGCGGCCACCACGGCAGTGGGTAGCACTTTGTACATCCGTCCGATCGTGTCGCGGATGTGATGCGCCAGCCCCATCACGTCGCGGCGCGACTCGGCGTCGTACTCGCGGAGCTGAATTGGCTGCCCGAAGGTGACGAACGCGCGCGACTGATATCCGACCGCGTAACGCACCATCTCGGCCACTTCGCGCGCAAACGGCCGCTGCCGGCGTTTGGAGCCCTGGTGGGCCAGAATGTGGTCCTCCAGCACGAAGTCGTAGGCGACGGCGAGCGGGACGACTTGCAGTTCCTGGGTGTTGGCCTGCATTGCGGCGTGCAACAACCCTGTTTTCGGCGCTTTCAGCTCGCCGGAGTAGCTCCGTCCGCCTTCGATGTAGAAGAGCAGATCGTGGCGCTGCAGCAGCTCCGCGACGTAAGCCTTTAGCGTGACGAGGTAGGCAGGGTCTTTCGTGTTGCGCCGGATCGGGATCGCGCCAGTGACGTGACGGTGAATGAGGCCGAGCGGACCGCCGAAGAGGTTGATCCCGGCAGCGATAATCGGCGGCCTGACCCCGTTGTCGTCGAGCACCAGCGGTTCGACCAGGTAATCGAGGTGGCTCTTGTGATTCGAGATATATATCGTCCGACCGTGCAGCGTGGCGGCACGCGCGATCTCGACACCCTCTTCACGGCGCTCGATCTTGCGAAGGATGGGATAGAGCGGATGCTTGAGTGCGCGATAGATCGGATAGCGCTGCGTTGTGCGGAGCTCATCCAGGTACGCGTGAATACGCTCCCTGGCTTGCAGCTCGGACTGGCCATGCCCGGCCCGCAGATACTTCGCAACGTCTTCACGCGCGAGCACTGCCTGGGTGATCTCGTCAAGCATGACGGGGCGAGTTTAGCACGTGGAGCAGACGGAGGGGACGGAGGAAACGGGAACGGAGGGGACGGAGGACACGGAACAAGCTTCAAAAACGGAGACACGGAGACACGGAGGTTACACTCAAGTCGGCGTTCCGAGCCGATGCCGGCCCGGCCATCGGCCGGGCCGAGCGATCAATCGACGTCCCGTGGGCACAAGCTGCGGTTGACGGGTGGGCAGCTTGCGCCCGCGGGGCGTCGATTGATCGCCCGCCGCGCACGCGCGGCGGCATCGGCTGCAGGTCGTCGATTGCCGGTGTCCACTCCGTGTCCTCCGTGTCTCCGTTTTTGAAGTTCGTTCCGTGTCCTCCGTCCCCTCCGTCCCGTTTCCTCCGTCCCCTCCGCTCCCTCGGCTCACGCCTCCAGCACCCGACAGATCGCCTCCGTGAACTCCGTCGTGCTGGCCTCCCCACCCATGTCCCGCGTCCGCACACGGCCTTCGGTCAGCACATGGATCAGCGCGTGACGAATCCGCTCACTCTTGTCGCGCTCGCCCATGTGGTCGAGCATCATCATCGCGGACATGAGCAGCGCGGTCGGGTTGGCGAGGTTCTTGTCGGCGATGTCCGGTGCACTTCCGTGCACCGCTTCGAACACCGCACACTCCAACCCGAGATTTGCACCGGGGACGACACCCAACCCGCCCACCAGACCCGCACACAGATCCGACACGATGTCCCCATACAGGTTGGGCAGCAGCAACACGTCCAACTTCTCCGGGTGCATCACCAGGTGCATGCACGCGGCGTCGACGATCCGCTCGTCGTACTGGACGTCGGAGTAGTCCCGCGCCACGGCGCGGCAGCTCTCGAGGAACAGGCCGTCGCCGAGCTTCATGATGTTGGCCTTGTGGATGGCCGTCACGCGCCGCCGGTTGTTCGCGCGGGCGTAATCGAAGGCGAACCGGGCAATGCGCGTCGACGCCTTCTCGGTGATGATCTTCAGGCTTTCGACCACGCCCGGCACGACCTCGTGCTCGAGGCCGGAATACAGGTCCTCGGTGTTTTCGCGAACGATGATCAGGTCGACGCCGGAAAAGCGGCTGTTGACGCCCGGCAGGTTCTTGACCGGCCGCAGGTTCGCAAACAGGTTCAACGCCTTGCGAAGTCCCACGTTGACGCTGGTGAAGCCCTCGGCGATTGGCGTCGTCACCGGGCCTTTCAGTGCAACCTTGTTGCGCGTGATGGATTCCAGCAGCTCGGCGGGCAGGGACTTGTTGAATCGCTTGAAGGCGGTCACGCCCGCGTCGTGACGCTCCCATTCGATGTCGACCGCCGCCGCCTTCAGGATGCGAACGACCGCTGCCGTGACTTCCGGCCCGATACCGTCGCCCGGGATCAGGGTCACTACACGGGCCATGAGAGCTCCCGGAGTCTGGTTGCGAGCCGGGCCGCCACCTGTTCGAGCAGCGTGCGGTCGTCGGCGCCGAATGCCGCCAGCTGATCGCTGTCCACATCGATCTCGCCGAGCACGTTCCCGTCGTCCATGATCGGCACGACGATCTCCGACTTCGTCTCCGCGCTGCAGGCCAGATAGCGCGGGTCCGCACTCACGTCGTCGACGATGATGGTGGCCTTCTCGGCGGCCGCTGCGCCGCAGATGCCTCGCCCGAGAGGAATCCGCGTGTGCGGTGATGGCTTGCCTTCGAAAGGTCCGAGCACGAGCTCGTTGCCATAGAGAAGGTAGATGCCCACCCAGGTGTAGTTCGGCAAATCCGCCTTGAGCTGGCGCACCACGATTTGCATCGCCCGTGTGGCATCCGCTTCGGCGGCGATTGCCGTTTCGATCGCCTTCAATGTCGTCCCGTACTGCTTCAAGGGCCGTCTCCTTACTCTCTTGCTTCGAAAACCAACAGAATGAGCCCGCCAACCATCGTCACGAGCTGCAGTGCGGTCGACTGGCCGTGGAGCTGGCCGAACGCGATGCGTCGCGGATCGGTCGCGTCGAGGTTCGACGGCGCGCCGCCGATGTCCGCGCGGAGCTGCTCGATCCGGGAAGACACGATCAACCCGGAATAGAGCGTGGCCGCGAGCATGATCCCGGCGATGGCGACGCGTGCGGCAAAGCGCCGCGGTCGCGGGCCGAGCACCGCGCGAGCGATGAGCCCGCCAATCACGACGACGGCACAGCCGTAGGCGACCAGGTGAAACCGGCGCAGAATCTCTCCGAAGATGGCCCCGGAGAGAACCCGGCCGTCGGTGACCTGGCGAAGGCTGACGACGTCGAAGATTGCCGGCGCCGCGATTGCGCCAAGGGCCACAAGCCCGCCGAACCAGACTGCGAGTGCCAGCAGACCGGCAAACCGGAGCGCAAGCATCCAATTATTATAGTTGACGGATTTTGCGGCCGTGCTTGCGCGCCGTGTGACTCACCAGTGATGCCGACGATCGAGTGGCTGTCGTGGAATACGGATGCCTTTGCCCGCGCGCGCGGCGAAGGCAAGCCGATCCTGCTGTCGCTCTCGGCATCCTGGTGTCACTGGTGCCACGAGATGGATCGCACCACCTACAGCGAGCCGGGCGTGGTCGCCCTCGTGGAGGCGTCGTTCGTGCCGGTTCGCGTGGATGCGGACCGGCGGCCGGACATCAGCGAGCGCTATCAAATTGGTGGTCTTCCGACGACGGCCTTTCTGACGGTCGACGGGGACGTCATTGCCGGCGCCAACTACATACCTCCGGATCGCATGAGCGGTGTGCTCGAGCAGGTCGCGCGCGCGTTTGCCGGACGCCAGCAGGAACTGGCCGCCCGCGCCGGCTTCAGTCCCTTCACGGATACGAGGGTCATGGATGCCGATGCGACGCTCGATCGCATCCTCGTGCACGTGTTCGAGACCTACGACGAAGAATTCGGCGGGTTCGGAACGGAACCGAAGTTTCCGCTGACCGCCCCCATCCTGCTCGCGCTCGACATCTACAAGCGGTCGGGCGACGAGCGCATGCGGTCGATTGCCGAAACGACGCTGGACGCGATGGCGGACGGAGGACTGTACGACGAGGTTGATGGCGGATTCTTCCGCTATGCAACCACGCGGGACTGGCAGCTGCCGCACGACGAGAAGCTGCTCGACGTCAACGCTGCGCTGCTGAGCCTCTACGTGCGCGCGGCGGAGGTGCTCGAATCCGATCGATACCGGACACTCGCGGCCGCGCTCGTCCGCTACGCGGGAATCTGGCTCGCCGATCCTGACGGCGGCTGGTGGGGATCGCAGTGCGCCGATCGCGACTACTACGCGCTGCCAACCGCCGACGCGCGTCGCGCTGCGCGGCCGCCCGCTGTCGACGATACGCTGTATGCCGGCTGGAACAGCGCGATGGTGTCGGCGCATCTGCAAGCCGCCCAGCTGCTCGCCGATTCGAGCACCGGAGAAGCGGCGATGGCCTCGCTCGAGCGGATTTTCTCGCGGTGCTACGCACCCGGCGGCGGAATCGCACACTATTTCGATGGCCACGCGCAGATACGAGGATTGCTCGACGATCAGGTTCTGGCCATCGAGGCTGCCCTCGATGCGTACGAAGCCACGGGCAACATCACCTACGAGATGGTGGCGGAGGAAGTCGGTCACTTCATGGTGCGCGCACTGTGGGATGGGGAAGAGGGTGGATTCATCGACCGTGCGAGCCCCAGCGAGGCGGAAGATGTCGGGCTGCTGCGCACGAGGTTGAAACCGTTCGTGTCGAATTGCGAAGCGGCCCGGGTGCTGCTGAGGCTCGATGCGCACTCGGGGAACCACGAGTTCGGCGAGAAAGCACGGGCTGCGCTGGCACTCATGCATCCGCTGGCCGCCAATCGCGGACCGCAGTCCGCACACTACCTGCTCGCGGTGCGTGACGCACGTATCCGGTGATAGACTTTTCGATGCTTCGAACGCTGTTCGGCTGTCAGGTATCAGCTGACACCAGAAGAACCTAACGCTGCGAGCTGATTCATGACCGTCTTGACCGAGCCGTCCATCGCCGCCCTGCAGAATGTCGCCACCCAACTGCGTATCGACTCGATCCTGTCGACCACCGAGGCCGGCAGCGGACATCCGACGTCGTGCATGTCGGCGGCCGAAATCATGGCGACACTGTTCTTCGCCGAGATGCGCTACGACGCCCGGAACCCGAAGCACGCCGACAACGATCGGTTCGTGCTGTCGAAGGGTCACGCGGCGCCGGTGCTCTACGCCGCCTGGGCAGAAGCCGGCCTGTTCCCGCGCGAGCATCTGCTCGATCTGCGCAAGATGAGCTCCGACCTCGAAGGGCACCCGACACCGCGTCTGTCGTTCGTAGACGTGGCTACCGGGTCGCTCGGTCAGGGCATCTGTGCCGGGATCGGGATCGCGTTGAACGCACGGCGCATCGGCTCCGAGTATCGGACCTACGTGTTGCTCGGCGACGGCGAGATGGCCGAGGGATCTGTCTGGGAATCGGCATCGGTCGGCGAATACCAGAAGCTCGACAACCTGTGCGGGATCATCGACGTCAACGGGCTCGGACAGAGTCAGGCCACGCAACTGAACCACGCCATGGACGCCATTGCCGCACGCTGGCAGGCCTTCGGCTGGAACGCCATCATCGTCGACGGTCACAACGTCGCCGAGCTGCTGGCGGCGTTCAAGAAAGCTCGGGACACGCGCGGGCGTCCGACGATGATCGTGGCGAGGACGCTGAAGGGCAAAGGCGTATCCTGGATCGAAGGCAAGGATGGCTGGCACGGCAAGGCGCTCAAGAAGGGCGAGGAGACCGACAAGGCAATCGCGGAACTGAAGAAACAGTTCGTCGACGGACCGGCGAAACCGGCGATCGCGGCGCCGCCGACGAAGCAGCGCGAGGAATCCAGGGCGGACCTGTCGAAGCTTCCCCCGCTTGCCTACAAGAAGGGCGATCTCGTTGCGACGCGCGAGGCGTGGGGCACGGCGCTGGCCACACTGGGCGGCGTGGACCCGCGCGTGGTGGCTCTTGATGCGGACGTCAAGAACTCCACCTTCAGCGACCGGTTCGAAAAACTCCACCCTGGGCGCTTCTACGAAAACTTCATCGCCGAGCAGGTGATGGTCGGCGCGGCGATGGGGCTTGCGGCGCGCGGCGCCATCCCGTTCGCGTCGACGTTTGCCTGTTTCCTGTCACGTGCGGCGGACTTCGTTCGCATGGCCGGCATCTCGTTCGTCAACGTGAAGCTGACCGGATCGCACGCTGGCGTGTCGATCGGCGAGGACGGCCCCTCGCAGATGGCGCTCGAGGATCTCGCGATGATGCGCGCGGTCCCGAACTGCACGGTCGTCTATCCGTGTGACGCGGTCAGCGCGGAGCGCCTGGTCGTGGAAATGGCCTCAGCGGCTGGTCTGGCCTACATGCGGACGTCACGGCCGAAGACCCCGGTCATCTACGATAACAATGAGAGATTCCCGCTGGGCGGCTCCAAGGTCCTGCGGCAGAGCGATGCGGACGTCGCGACGGTTGCGACCGCAGGCGTCACGATCTTCGAAGCGCTCAAGGCCTACGACGAGCTGAAGAAAGACGGCATTGCGATCCGCGTGATTGACGTTTACTCCCTTCAGCCGGTCGATGCCGCGACCTTGCGTGATGCCGCTCGGGCGACCAATGGCGCCGTGATCACCGTCGAGGATCACTATGCCGCTGGCGGCATCGGCGATGCGGTCAGCGAAGCGATCGCGCCCGCCGGCATGTCGGTCAGGCGCCTCGCGGTCCGCGAGATTCCGCGCAGCGGCCAGCCTGACGAGTTGATGGATCGCTACGGCATCTCCGCCAGACACATCGTGGACGCGGTCCGGCAGGCGCACGCACAGCGCTGACGACATGCGACGCCCCGCTCCCGTGCGTCGCACACTTTCTGTGGTCGCTGCCGGCGCGATCTGTCTGACGCTCTCCGCACAGACGCCGGCGCCTGCGCCGGGCGCGACGGAGGCGCGCACGAATAGAGGTGGCGCACGCGATCCTGCCTGGTCGCCGGACGGCCGCCGTCTCGCCTTTTCATATCTCGACGAGATCTGGACGTCGTCTTCCGGACGGCCGCGACGCGCGCTCGCTCGACACCGCCCGCACCGGGATCGAGCGCGATCCGGCGTGGTCGCGGGACGGCCGGTCGCTGGCCTTCGCGGCCGACAAGGGCCAGGGGTTCGACATCTACGTGATTGCGGCAAACGGCGGTGAGCCGCGGCGCATCACGTCCGTCGACGGCGACGAGCGCTGGCCCTCCTGGACGACCGACGGGCGCATCATCTTCTCGCAACGCCAGCATGGACGATGGCGGTTGTCGGCGGTGCCGGCCGCCGGCGGCGCCGTCACGCCGCTGTTCTCCGACACTGCGGCAGACGACGAGCGTGAGGGCCGGGTGTCGCCGGACGGGAAGCGAATCGCCTACGTTTCCGATCGCCAGAGCGACGATGGTGACGTCGACCTATGGATCGCCGATCTGTCGCTCGGACCTCGCGATCGCGTGAATCGGACGCGCGTGGCGCGCGTGCGTGGCCTTGAAGGATTCCCCAGCTGGTCGCCTGACGCGACGCGTCTCGCGTTCTTCGCGGTTCGGGAGGGGTTGCCGTCCGTCTGGGTCGCATCGATCGACGACCTCGCTGGTGGTGCCGACCAGGCCACGGCGACCCGTCCGAGGCCGGCGACGCAGCCGGTGCTGGTGTCCCGCCGCGGCGGAATGCCCGCGTGGTCGCCGGACGGCAAGCGCATTGCGATTGCGCACCTTCCACCTCCAGAACCAACCTACAACGGGAATCCCGAGCGGAACGGCGACGATCCGCCGCCGCTGTTCGCCGGGCCGGATGCCTTCCGGTTGTGGACGGTGGACGCGCCGCTGCCCGTGGATTCAGGAGCGCGCGAGGTCGTCACGGCCGCGCCGCGCCCGGAGCAACTCACGGCAGCGTTCGATCGCGTGTGGGAAACGCTGCGCCGCCTCTATTACCGGAACGGACCATCCTCGACGGCCTGGCAGGAACTGCGGACGAAATACCGGCCGCAGGCGCAGTCGGCGAAGGACGAGGTGGCTGTCGAATCGGTGATCGATTCGATGATCGCCGAGCAGCCGCTGATCAAGCCGCACGTGGAGTCGCCGCGCGCCGTCGTCGTGTCTGGCCATCCGCTCGCGTCACGCGCCGGCGCCATGGCGCTCGAACGCGGAGGGAACATCGTCGATGCCGCGATTGCCGTGTCGTTCGCCCTCGGTGTCGTCGAGCCCGAAGCGTCCGGAATCGGGGGCGACGGCATGGCGGTGGTGTTCCTGAAAGGGATGTCCGAGCCGGTCGTCGTCGAATACAAGGACCAGGTGCCGATTCGCGCGACGCGGGACAACCCCGTGCTTCAGGCGAATACCGGCGACGGTCCGTCAGCGGCGAACACGCCGGGCGTGGTGGCCGGGCTGGACATGCTGTACCGGAAGTTCGGCAGCCGGAAGCTGACGTGGGCCGAGCTGATCGCGCCGGCCATCGAGTACGCCGAGAACGGCTACGAGCTGGACGAAACGCTGCCGACATCGATTGCGGAAGGGCGGAAGTTCTTCGAGAAGTATCCCGCTGCGGCGCGGATCTATCTGCCAGGCGGCGAGACGCCGAGGCCAGGAACGCGGTTCGTCAACAAGGACTACGCCACGACCCTGCGCGCGATTGCGCGGGACGGCGCCGAGACCTTCTATAGAGGCGCGATCGCCAGGCGTATCGCGGAGGACATGGAGCGCCACGGCGGCCTGATCACGCTCGACGATCTGGCCCAGTATCGAGCGATCGAGCGCAGACCGCTCGTGGGCCGCTACCGCGATCACACGGTCTACTCGGCGCCGCCGCCCGTGTCGTCCGGCGCCGGGCTCATCGAGACGCTGCAGATTCTGCAGAACTACCAGCCGCCGGCCGGAGCGGCCTACTCGTCGGACGCCGGCTTCCTGCACTACGCGCTCGAGGCCTGGAAGGTGCGCGACCAGGGACCGCGCATCGCGGATCCGGCGCTCTTCGAGGTCAGCCTGGGCCCGCACCTCGATGCCGGCCACGCCGCCGAACTGTTCAAACGAATCGATCCGAAGAAGGCCTCGCAGGATCGCAACGTGCCAGAAGAAGGCGGACGTCCCGAACGGATCGGCCGCGGGACGACGGCGTTCGCGGTGGCGGACGCCGACGGCAACATGATCGCGATCACGCAGACGCTGAGCACGTGGGGCGGGACGTTCTACGTATCTGAGGGGCTCGGTTTTCTGTACAACAATCACCTGCGCGGCGGCGGCGGATCCGCTCCTGGCCGATTCCTCCCGCTCACGCGTTCGTCTTCGACCAGCGTGCCGACGCTGCTCTTCCAGGGCCCGTCGAGCGCCACGTCGCCCGGCGTGTCCCGGCTCGCCGTCGCCGCGGCCGGCAACGCGTGGATTCCCGCGTCGGTCTACGACATCATCCTGAATGTGGTGGATGGAGGCATGACCGCGCAGCGCGCGATCGAAGCGCCGCGCTTCCTGATCGGCCGCGATCCGGCGGAACCGGCGGTCAGCCGGATCCAGATCGAGGACCGGATTCCGCGTGCTGTGCTGCAGGACCTGATGTCGCGCGGACACCGCTTCCAGAAGATCGGCCGCAAGGGCGAGGTCCGCTACGGCTACGCCGCGGCGGTTGTCGTGGATCAAAAGACTGGCGTCGTGCAAGGCGGCGCCGAACCACGCCGCTCGCATGCCGCCATCCCGGTCGCCGCGTCGACGACGCCGGCGAGCCGATAAGGCGCCTTCGTCCCGAACCCCCGTGTGAACCCTCGTGCTACGTGAACCTACGTGTGAACCTACGTGTGAACCCTCGTCTGAACCCCCGTCTGAACCACCTGAGCCCCCGACCGATCCAGCGCCCACTGCCTGATCTTGAACATCCCGGCAAACATCTGACGCAGGAGCTCCGGGCGCTCGCCGAGCATGTCGAAGAGCTCGTCGTGGTCGATTTTCAGCGCGACGCCGCCCTTGCGTACCGAGGCGGAGCGATCGAGCGACCGGCCGGCCATGGTGTCGACCGACCCGATGATGTCGCCGGCCGACGCCTTCAGCGGTGGCGTGCCGTCGAGCGAGACCTCGCCGGCCAGCAGGAGCCAGAGCGCGGGCGGCGCGGATTCCGGGAACAGGACGGAACCGTCGCCCATCTCGACGGCCACGGCGATGTTCGCAAGATGCCGCATCTCGTCGGCCGACACCCGCGCGAAGATCGGCACGCGCTGCAGCGCGATCACCTTGTCGATCGCCGACAGCCCACCGGTGGCGATCTGCTGGAGCTCCGTGGCGGCTCCGGTCGGATGCACCGGCGAGTCCTGCGTCGAGCCGGATTCGGCGAGCGTTGCGAAGAGACCAGTGACGAGGTCGGCGTTGTCCGACAGCAGCGCGCGCAGCTCTTCGGCCGTCAGCGCCAGCGTCACGGCGACATCCGCCGTCCGGATCGTCTCCGGCCATCGGCTGCCCCTGCAGCGCCTCGGCGAAGCCGAGCGCTGACGGCGGGTCGATGGTTCGCGGCGTGGTGTTGCGCGCCGTGACGTTGACGCGGCCGTCCAGCAGCAGGTGGATCGCTGCGGGTACCGAGCCCTCCTGCAGCAGCACCGTGCCCGGTTCGTGGCGGACCTGGCGCGAGGCGCCAGCGACGCGGAACAGTTCGTCGACGGTGACCGACGCGAAGAGCGGGAGTTGCCTGAGGCGGCCAGCCAGCTCCGCCGCGGGCAGCGGCTCCAGCCACAGCTCCCGGCGCCGCTCCGCCGGCATCCGATGTTCCGCGAGTGCCCACGACGCCGCTTCGAACACGTACCAATCGCGCACGTCCCGGTGTGCCAGCACGTGCTCGATGTCGTCCGCGAGGCTCCAGATCTTCTGCTGACGCGCGGCGTCGATGGCCGTGGCCGCCACGACCTGATCCTCGTCGTTGATCAGCCGCAGCAGCGTTTCCTCGGCATCGCGCGGCCGCGTGCGCAGGATCACGTTCGCGCGGCGGACCTTCTCCTCGCGCGGCATCTCCTCGAGCATGGGCATGATCCGCTTGCGCAGCTGTGAGCTGAGGATGTTGTCGAGGTATTCGGACGCGCTGGCCTTGGCGCGACTCTCGCCATGTTCCAGCGTCCAGCGCGCGGCGGCGATGTCCTTCCACGGATAGATCAAGGAGAGCAGTAAGTAGACGCGGTTCATCATCCGCGACATCTTCTCCTCGAGCGCGCGCTTGAGAAGGGAGTCGCCCGGCAGCTTCTCCTTGCCGAACAGGTTGGCGTGCAGCGAGAGATACTCGAAGTACTTCAGGGCTTCCTTGTAGATCAGCGCTTCGATGGTTTCCCGCGGCAGTACCAGCTCATCGTGCTCGCGGCGAAGTTTGGCGAGCGCGGCAATCGCTTTGTAGCGGAGGAACCCATCCTCCTCCTGCAGTGCGCCGACGAGCACGTCGACCGATTTCTGGTCCGGGATCATCGCCAGCGTCCCCGGAATGTGGCGGCGCACCCACAGGTCCTCGTCCTTGTCGCGCATGAAATGAGCGAGCGCGTCGATGACCGGCGGACCGTAGCCGACGAGCACCGACCGCGCGCGCGCTTTCAGCCGGCGATCGCGCAGCAGCGCGACCAGGGTCGGGACGAACACGTAGTCGTCCGTACCAGCCGATCCGACGCTTTCCATGGCCTCGTCTGCGACGTCGGGAGAAGGATCGTAGAGCAGCGGGATCAGCAGATGGCGGAACCGCGGGTTGGCAATCTGTCGAACCGCGATGGCGACGTCGCGCCGGGACCGGCGGGCATCCTCTCGCGAGTCGCTCGCGAGCTCGAGCAATGCGGCCTCCGCGGCATCGACATCGGCTGGGCTGGTACTGCTCGCCAGCGCGACCGCCGCCGTGGCGCGGATTCGCGGCTCAGGGTCCTTGAGCAGCGGACGCGACAGCGAGGCGGCATCCTCCTGGCTGATCGCGACGAGGGCGCCGATGGCTGCGGCGCGAACGCTGGACTCCGGATCTCCGAGCATCCGGCGAATCTGCGGCGTCCACTGACGCGCGATGTCGCTGCGGACTGCGCCCAGCGCCGAGAGCGCACGCGCCCGGACCTTCGGCGCCTCGTGATACAGCAGCAGCGGTGTCACGAGATTGCGCTTGTCGAGCGATTCGAGCACGTCAATCGCGTAGATGACCCGGCCCGGTTCGGGATGCGCCAGCTCCTGCACCAGCGTTTCAACGGTCGACAGCTCCGAACCGCTCAGCCGCACGTCGTCCGCCTTGACCACGCCCTGTTCGATGCTGCGACGGAACGAGGCCAGGTATTCCCGCTTCGCGCGGAACGCCATGACGTACCAGATCCCCGACAGCGCGATGCTGACCCAGCTGAGCTGATACCAGGACAGCGCGAGCCCCCAGGACTGAATGAGGGCGAGCATGCCGAGTGCGCCGATGCCGCGCGACAGCCGATCGACCGTGACATCGACGAACGGCTTGACTTCCTGGCGCAGCTCGCTGGGCAGCGGGAGGAACAGGACTTCGCGCGTCGTCTTGTCGACCGTGTAGCGGAAGGACCGATCCATGACGCTCGCGACGGCGGGTGCCCAGAGCACCTTGAAGGCCAGGATGAGTGCGGCCGTGATGGCCAGGTTCGTCGGCAGGATCAGCAGCGCGAACCCAATCCCCAGGTACCGGTGAATGCGCGGCGTGATCCAGACCTGGATGACGAATGCCGCTGCCGACAGCCAGAACCGGACCTGGGCGAGGAAACTGCCGATCGCATCTTCCTGGCCGGCGCCTTTGAATACCTCGGCCGCCATGTTCAGCTGCTGGTCGATCAACATCGCGCCGATCGAACCGAAGCTGATGACGACCGCGATGAGCTGAATCTGGGTGGATCCGCGTAGCAACTCGAAGGCACGGGCAATACTGACGCCCTTCTCCTCACCGACAGCGGCTGCTGCCACGGTCTCCGCGCGTTGCTCGCGGCCGAGAACGATCGAGACCGCGACGGCGCACAGCACCAGGGTGGAGGCGCTCCAGAGAAGAAGCGTGTTGGCGCCGACGGTTTCGACGATGGCGGCGGTCAGACCCGCGCCGGTCATGCCGCCGAGCATCACGCCGCCGCCGATGAAGCCGAAGAGCCGCTTCGCCTGCCGCGGATCGTAGATGCCGTTGGCCAGCGTCCAGAACTGGCTGATCAGCAGAATACCCAGGATGAGACCCCAGACGTAGAACGCGACGGAGACCCAGTCGCTTTCCGTCTGAAAGAGCATCCAGAAGCCGACCATGGCGACGGCCATCCCCGCCTGCGTGATCGGGAGCGCCCACCGCTTCGGCAGGATGCTGACCAGGCGGGTGTAACCGAGCATCAGAACGCCGATAAAAAGACCGGACCCGAATATGACCCAGGGAACGTTGACCGCTCCGAGATCCGAGATCAGCTTGGACCGGGTGAGCGGCTGAATGATGTTGTAGGCCGTCATGGCCAGGAAGGCGTAAGCGAACATCAGGAGTGCGGTGACCGTTTCGTCCTTCCGCACGTCGACCACGGGATTCAGCACCCGCTGGAGCAGGGACATGGAGACCTCTATGATTAGCTGGACGTTAGCTGAACTGGGGAGCCAACTCTAAGCCATGCGTAAACTGAAGTAAACTGCGGCCCTGCCCATGCGTCTCTTATGGTCGGCAGGCCGGCGCCTGCCGGCGGGGTTGCGGCGCTTCTTCGATGTCAGACCCGGGGAAGGCCTACCCGTCCTCCTCACCTTCTTATATATCGCGGTTGTCGTCGCCGCATTCCTGCTGGCGAAACCCATCCGAAACGGCCTGTTTCTGCAGGCGTACGGGCCGCAGAACCTCGTTTACGTCTACGCCGCCGTTCCGCTGGCGCTGTCCCTGTTCGTGCCATCGTACACGCGTGTGACGGCACGGTTCGGTGCGCGGGCGGTGACTGCCGGAACGCTGCTGTTCTTCTTCGTCAACGCATTGGCGTTCTGGTACGCGTTCGCCTGGCGGCCGTTTCCGCTCCTGCCGGGCCTCTTCTATGTGTGGGTGAACTGCTTCGGCATCATCGCCCCGGTGCAGGCGTGGAGTTTCGCGAACTCGCTGTTCGACACGCGGCAGGCGAAGCGTTTGTTCGGATTGATTGGCTCCGGCGCCTCAGCCGGCGCGATCACGGGCGGTATCCTCGCGCGCTTCCTCGTCGAGCCATTGGGCGGGTCGGTCAACCTCATCCTCGTGCTCGCCGGCCTCATCCTGACCGCCGCGGTCGTCGTGCTCACCGCGAACCGGCGCCTCCCGCGGAAAGGCTTGATGCGGCTGGGCAAGGCCGTGAGCCGTCCATTCAGCGAGACACTCAAGGAGATTGCCGCCAACCCGTATCTTCGGCTGATGAGCGCCATGGTCTTCCTCGTGGCGATCGCCACGCAGTGGATCGGGCTTCAGCTGAATTTCGTGGCCGATGCGCGATACGGCGGGGATGCTGACGCGCTGACGCGGTTCTTCGGGACGTTCAACTTCCTGCTCGGATCGGTCAGCTTCGTCGTTCAGCTCTTCGCGACGAGTCGCGCGCTGCGGACCTTTGGGCTCGCGGTCACGATCATGACGCTTCCGATTTCGCTGGGCCTCGGGACGTTGATGATCGTGCTGCTTCCGGCGTTCTGGCCGGTGCTCGTGGCCAACGCCTTCGACCAGAGCCTTCGCTTCTCGGTGGACAAACCTACCTACGAGCTGCTCTACCTGCCGATCGCGCCGGCTCAGCGCCAGGAGCTCAAGAACGCGATCGACATCGTGGGCAACCGCGTGGCTGACGCGCTCGGCGCCGTGCTCTTCGGGCTGGCCACTACCGGCTTCTTCATGTTGCCGGGGATCGGTCTCGGACCGCGCGGCACGGCCGTTTTGAACGGCGCGCTGATCGCCATGTGGATCGCCGTCGCGTGGAGGCTTCGTCACGAATACGTCCGAACCATTCAGGCGAGCATCCATCGCCATCGGATGGACACGGAACGAACCGCGGCGTCGGTTGTCGAACGTTCTGCCGCCGACGTGCTCGTGGCCAAACTTGGCGGCACGGATCCGGAGGAAGTCCGCTACGCGCTCGGCCTCCTCGAAGTGCAACAGACGAGGAGCTGGCATCCCTCTTTGCGAATGTTGCTGGGTCATCCCGACGCCGACATCAGGCGACGCGCACTCTCGCTCCTCAGCGCCGCCGGCGATCGGGAAATCGCGGAGAAGGCGGTCGCGCTTCTCCGGGATCAGGATCTGGGTGTGCGGACCGAGGCGTTGCTGTTTCTCAGCCGCGAGATGGGCGTCGATCCGCTGTCGCGCATTCAGGAGCTTGGGGATTTCGAGGATTTCTCGATTCGCGCGGGCATGGCCGCGTTTCTCGCGTCGCCGGGGCCGTCACAGAACCTGGAAGCGGCGCGCGCGCTGTTCGAGGCGATGGTCGACTCGACCGGCGCAGGCGGAAGCCGCGATCGCGCCGAAGCGGCGCGGCTGATGGCGCTGGTTCCCGCGCAGTTCGTCGATCTGCTTGCCAGGCTCGTGGTGGACGAGGACGAAGAGGTGGCTCGTCTGGCAATCCGCTC
The DNA here is from genome assembly GCA_963784195.1 of uncultured Acidobacteriota bacterium. GTDB lineage: Bacteria > Acidobacteriota > Vicinamibacteria > Vicinamibacterales > 2-12-FULL-66-21 > CAVQAH01. Next base: position 37,070 of record CAWARA010000026.1, read on the forward strand.
GGCGCGAGTCATCGCGCGTGAGGAGCTCGTCGCCCCGTTGATGACGGCCCTCGCACGTCCCTACCTTGCCGACGAAGCGGCCGAAGCGCTCGCCCGGCTTGGCCCCGGAATCATTCCACAGGTCGCAGCCACCCTCAGCGACGAGAGCACCGATGTCGAGATCCGTCGCGAGCTGCCGACCGTGCTCGTCCGGATCGGCACGCCCGAGGCCGAGCAGGTGCTCGTGAGCAGCCTGCTCAATGCCGACACGACGCTCCGGCACCGTGTGATCGCATCCTTGAACAAGCTGCGCGCCATCCACCCTGAGGTGCGCATCGAACCCGGAACGATCGAGATCCTGCTCGCGGCCGAAATCGCTGGCCACTACCGTTCGTACCAGGTTCTCGGGCCACTACGCGGCCAGCTGAAGGAAGCGGATCCGGTGCTGCAGGCGCTGAGGCACGCGATGGAACAGGAGCTGGAGCGAGTGTTCCGGCTGATGGCGCTCCTCTATCCGGAAGGCGGGCTCCACGACGCATACGTGGGTCTCCGCGCAGCGAACCCAATCGTCCGCGCAAACGCGCTCGAGTTCCTGGACAACGTGCTGAGCCCCGAGCTGCGGCAGGTTCTGGTTCCGCTCCTGGACGCGCAGGTCACCGTCGACGAGCGCATCGCGATCGCCAACCGCGTCGTCGGCGCGCCGGTGGAGACGACGGAGGCGGCGCTCGGGACGCTGCTGGCGAGCGAGGACACGTGGCTGCGTTCCTGCGCGATCAACGCGGTCGGGACGTTGCGGATCCGCGGCCTCGAAGACGAGCTGATCAGGTTCGAATCGAGCGGCGATCCGGTGCTGCAGGAAAGCATCCGCGTCGCGCGACGCCGGCTCGCCGGCAAGATGGAACCAGCCGCGGCCTCATCGCACGAGCCCGCTCCGCCCGACCTTGACATGGGGGTTGGTGCTGGCTGAATCGCTCGCCCGCCTGTCGAAGCCAGGCGCCGGCGGCGTCGCGCGCTTGTGCTCGGTGGAGCGGATCATCCGTTCGAGACGGAGCGCGAGCGCTGGTGCCACCGAGTCGGGGCCGTCCGTCAGATAACGTTCGAGCTCCGCGTAGGCGAAGCCCATTTCCTCTTCGTCGGTCTGTCCCATCCACAGCCCGGCGCTCGGCGCCTTGTCGATGATTGGCTGAGGAACGCCGAGCTCCTTCGCGAGCTTCCGCACTTCGCTCTTCAGCAGGCTGCCGATCGGGAGCACGTCGACGCCGCCGTCGCCATATTTCGTGAAGTACCCGATCGTCAGCTCGCTGCGATTGCCGGTGCCGACGACGAGATAGTTGAGAGAGTTGGCGATGAAGTAGAGCGTCGCCATCCGCAAGCGCGGCTTGACGTTGGCGACCGGCACGCGTGCTTTGATATCACCCGACGGCGTGCTGCCGGCGGCCATGTCCTCGGGCAGCGATGTCAGCGCGCCACGAAGGATGCCGATGAACTGCTCGTAGGGCTGCTCGAGATCGACCCTCGCGACGGGCACGCCGAAGTGATCGGCCACGAGGCGCGCGTCCGTTTCGTCCTGCGGATCGCTGTGGCACGGCATGATCACGCCGAGCACCTGGCCCGGCGTCGCCATCTGACAGAGGCGAACCACGACGGCCGAGTCGATGCCGCCGCTGAGCCCCACCACCAGCCCGCGCGCGCCGGCCGCCGTCGCCCGTTGACGGAGCCACTCGGATATTTCCTGAGAACTCTTGCTCATGATGACCTCGTACGAGTATCGCCGGATGAGTTCGTCCGGTGTTGTGTCCGGCTTCAGCCGGACCTCGTAGGTCGAGTATAGCGTTCGGGTTCGGAGGCTCGCGTTGGATCACTGCCAGGAAGCCGTCGACCAGCTTCGGATCGAACTGCCGATCCCGCTGACGGGTGACTTCCGCGATGGCATCGGCGACCGGCCAGGCCGGTTTGTACGGGCGCTTCTGGGTCAGCGCGTCGAACACGTCGGCCACAGCCACGATCCGGCCGGCCAGCGGGATGGCATCGCCCTTCAGCCCCTCGTACCCTTCGCCGTTCCAGTGCTCATGGTGGCTGAACGCAATCTCTTCTGCCATCCGCAGCAGGCTGAAGCGGCTTCCCGAGAGGATCCGCGCGCCGATCGTCGTGTGCGTCTTGACGAGCGCGAACTCTGCTTCGGTGAGCTTCCCGAGCTTCAGCAGGATCGCGTCGGGGATTCCGATCTTGCCGACGTCGTGCAGGGGCGCCGCACGACGGATCAAGGACACTGTTGCGTCGGACAACCCGATCTCCCGCGCGATCAAGGCGGCCATGCGGCCCACGCGTTCCGTGTGTTGTCCCGTGTTGTCGTCGCGGAACTCCGCGGCACGTGCCAGGCGTTCGATGATCTCGACCTGCGCCGATTCGAGCTCGCGGGTCCGCTCGCGGACCTTCGCCTCGAGCATCTGGTTCTGGCTCTGGATCTGAAGATACAGGAAGCGCGTTTCGAGCAGCGTGCGGATCCTGAGCAGGACCTCGTCGCTGTGGAACGGTTTGTTGACGAAGTCCTTGGCGCCGCGCGACAGCGCCTCTCGACGGACCTCGGGCGCCATGTCGCCCGTCAGCATCAGGATTGGCAGATAGCTCGCTTCGGCAAGCTGGTTCAGACGGTCGAGCACTTCCAGACCGTCCATGTGCGGCATGTGCAGGTCCAGCAGGATCAGATCGGGGCGGAGCCGCACGTAGAGGTTGGCTGCCTCGCGGGGATCGTTGGTGCTCTCGACCCTCGTGAACCCGCTCCGCTCGAGGAGCCGGCGCAGCACGTCCACGTTCGCGACTTCGTCGTCCACGATGAGGATCCGCGCGTTCCTGAAGGGCCGCGAGATCATCACCGCCGGCTGCGTTTCACCTGACTGACGTGGTATCGACATTGACTATGGCTTCCGCGGCTGGCGATTCGGGCCAGACGACCGGTGGCGCCGCCGTGTAGCCGGCGTGCGCCAGCGCCCCTTGAAAGAACGCTGTTTCAGAGGCGTAGAACAACAACTTCACGTAGTGGCGCCCGACGATATACAGCTGCCCGATGGCCAGCGTCACCCACATCGACAGGCCCCCGCCCGGCGCACCGGGAGAGGCCAGCGCGTATAACAAGGCCAGGAGCACGAAGACCGCCGCGTTCAGGAGATAAAGATACAGCGTTCCGCGGTTCCGGCGAACAAACCGGATGCCGGCCAGCAGGGCGCCGAACGCGCTGCGGCGATCTTCGACGACGATCCTCACGCGCGCGTAGTCGAACATCACGTTGCCGGTGACGAGCAGGGCCACGAACACCAGGTAACATGCCAGCCGGATAGCGAATCCCGTGCGCTCGACGGTGAGATCGCGCGTCGCCCACGGAAAGAAGTCCTCGAAGATCCATTCGTGCACGGGGCCGAAGAGCCATGCGTAAAACGCCAGCGCGAGCACGCCCAGGCGGAGAAAGCGCCAGAAATTCGTCCCGCAGGCGGAAAAGAACCCGTGCGTCCTGGTCGGCCGCTGGCGCGCGTAGCGATCGAGGATCCCGCCGCTCAGGAACGTCCAGATGACCATCCAGGCGGCCGCGGCGCCGGCAATCGTCGCCGCCATCGGCTGATTGTCCACGAGGTTCGAGATGTTCTCGAGCACCGCGCCGAAGCCGATGATGGCCGGAATGAACGTCGTGCCGAGACCGGTCGCCTGCGAGGTGAACTCCTGCCACCAGTCGTAGTTGGCCCCCGCCGCCACGGTGTCCGCGGCCAGGCTCGCGCCCAGATGCGTCGCAATCATGCCGCGCAGCGCGATCGAGAGCGGCAACCCGATCAGGAACGTCGTGGCGATCGCGCCCGCGAGCACGAGCGGCGCACCGTTGACCCGTCGCACGCCTTCTCTGAACGCTGCTAGCGAGCCCATCTTCAATGGATTCATCATTGATGCCTAGATGAAGAACCCGCAGGTGAGCAGCTGATCCTGCAGCCAGATCAGCCAGGCCAGCGACCATTTCCTGGCGGCCGCCTCCGCACGCGGCGCGAGCGTTGCCGAATTGTTCGTGTAATTGAGGTCGAGCAGCAGGATCCGCTCCGGATCCACCTGCACCGACGCGGCGCGAACGGGACGCCTGACCTCGAACAGCTTCCACGTTTCGCGGCCTTCCCAGCGCCACCGCAGTTCCTCGCCGTTCTCGAAGGTCACCTTGATATCGACGGGGAAGAGGCCCTCGGCGTACCGCCGCACGACCACCGTGGTCTGATACCCGTCCGCCGCGCGCTCCGTCGCAGAGAATGCCCGGGCGTCACCCTCGCCGAAAAACCCCCGGTCGGATACCCGCTCGGATCGAAACGTCTGCACGCCGTAGTCGAACGCATTCGCGCTCCGGTAGACCTGATCGAAGAACCAGGTCAGATCCCTGCCGCTGACCTGATTGGCCACGGCGAAAAAATCATCAGGCGTCGGATGCTTGAACGCATAGCGCGTGTAGTAGGTGGACAGGATGCGCTGCAGGGTGTCCCATCCAAGCATGCGTTCCAGGGTGTGCAGCCAGAGCGCAGTCTTGTTATAGGTGATCGTCGAGGCCGTGCCCGGCCAGTACCGCCACGTCGGCGTGCTCTGCGCATCGGCGCGCGCGTTTGGGCGGAAGGCCGGCAGCCGGTTGCCTTCGGTCGCCCGCGGCAGCGGCAGATCGTCGAACACCCACGGCACGAATCCGCCAAAGAAGCGTCTCGTGTAATGCGACTGGAAGAACTGCTCGAGCGTCCGGGCCGTCGAGAACGTGTTGAGCCCTTCGTCCATCCAGGCGTGCTCGAACTCGTTGGTCGCGACGACCCCGTACCAGAACTGGTGGCCGGCCTCGTGAACGGTGACACCCTCCGGTTGCGCGAAACGGCGCGGCGCCAGCCAGCGAGTGCCTGCGGTGAAGAGCGTCGGGTATTCCATGCCGCCGGCGTCGCTCTGCCATGCCGGATCGATCACGGTGATGTTGGGATAGGGATACGGCCCAAACCACTCGCCGTAGTACCGCAGCGTCGCGCGGGTCGCGTCGAAGTGACGATCGGCCTGGCCGGCGTGCTCTGGCTGGAGCAGAAGGCGCATTGCGACTGTCGGCAGGCCGGGGTGCTCGAACGCAGCCGTCCGTTCCAGATAGTCAGGGCTCGTCGTCCACGCGAAATCATGGACGTCGTTCGCCTGATAGTGATGGGTGACCGTGCCATCGCCCTCTTCGCGGCGTCCCCGCTCCTGACCCGTCGCGCCCACGATCCAGCCCTGGGGAACCGTGAGGCGGACGTCATAGACGCCGAAGTCCGAAAAGAACTCCGTTGCCGCATGGAACTGGTGCGCGTTCCAGCCTGACTCTTCCAGCACCCCGATCTTCGGGAACCACTGCGCGAGGAAATAGAAGTTGCCGATCGTGCCAGTGCGCGCGAAGGTCCGCGGCACCCGCGACGCCCAGGTGATCTGCACGTTCGCCGTCGCACCCGGGGCAACCGGCGCGTCGAGCGGCAGTTCGACCAGCGTCCGATCCTCGATGTTCCCATCGTCCGGCGCGATGAAGCGGAGGCGGGACGTGAGATCGGCGGGCGCGCCGCCGGCGCCAATCACGCGAATGCTGGTGATGTCGATCCAGCCCCAGTCCTGCTCGGGGCGCTCGGCCAGCGTGGTGTCGCCACCGAGCATGCCCTCGCGCATCCAGGAGGACCGGGTGTTACGCCACGCGTTGTAATAAAGGTGAAACCTGAGGCTGGTCGCCGGCTGGCTGGTCACGTTCCGCCACGTGAGCAGCGCATCGCCCCTCAGCGTCCGCGTCGCCGGATTCAGGTTGGCCGTGATGGTGTAGTTCGCATTACGGGCGGAACGCGCCGGTGAAGGCGTCCGATCCGGTGCGGCGGTGGACTGGGAAGTAGGAACCTGTGCGGGTGCCCCTGCGCCCGAGAGCGCGAGGAGCACCACGATCACCAGGGATCGTGCTGGCACGGTGCCCATCCTACACCAACTCGCCGAGGGCAAAGGCTCGCCGGATAGGCCGGCGCAGGTATAATTTACGGATCGTTTTCATACATCCCTTACTTCCCCCAATTCCTAACGAGGAGCAGTCTCATGGCAGCAGCATCAGGGCCCATCAAAGTCCTTCACTTCGGGCTCGGGCCCATCGGCGTCGGCGTCGTCAAGCAGGTGGCAGAACGGAAAGGTTTCAAGATCGTCGGAGCGGTCGACATCGATCCCGCGAAGGTCGGTCGCGATCTTGGCGAAGTGGCCCGTCTCGATCGCACGCTTCGCGTCAAGGTATCCGATAACGCGCGCAAGGCTATCAAGTCCGCCAAGCCGGACGTCGTCGTGCTGTGCACCAGCTCGTCGCTGAAGAAGGTCCTGGATCAGATGGAGACCATCATCAAGCTGAAGGTCCCCATCGTGTCGACCACCGAGGAGCTCGCGTATCCGACCAAGGCGAACATGCGCTACGCGCGTGCGATTCACCAGATGGCGAAGAAGGCGAAGGTCGCGGTGCTCGGCACCGGCGTGAACCCCGGCTTCGTCATGGACGCCCTTCCGATCATGCTGACCGGCGTCTGCGAGCGGGTCGAAGCGATCCGCGTCGAGCGCATTCAGGACGCGCGCATCCGCCGGCTCCCGTTCCAGCAGAAAATCGGCGCCGGCCTCACCCGCGAACAGTTCCAGCGCAAGGTCGACGATGGGAGCGTGCGGCACGTCGGGCTGACGGAATCGGTGTCGATGATCGCCGAGGCGCTCGGCTGGAAGGTCGACAAGATCACCGACGAGATCCACCCGCGCATCGCCACCGAGACCGTCGCCAGCGAGTTCCTGGCCGTCGACCCCGGCTACGTCTGCGGCATCGTCCAGGACGGCGTCGGCTATCGTGATGGCAAGGCGATCATCACGCTGCACATGGAGGCCTACCTCGGCGCGCCGGAGTCGTACGACTCGGTCGACGTCACCGGATCGCCGGCGTTGAAGATGAAGATCGCAGGCGGCGTGCACGGCGACATCGCCACGGCTTCGATCGTCGTGAACTCGTTGCCGAAGATCCTGGAGGCGACGCCCGGCCTGCACACGATGCGGGACATGACGCTGCCGTCGTTTTTCGGGGGCGTGCGCTGACGCGTACCGTGGTCCGGAGTCGTAGTCCGTCGCTCGTCGCTCGAAGACCGACGACCTTCAGGTTGGGCTCTTCGAGCAACGAGCGACGAACCACGAACCACGGCAGATTCGTTCCGAGCAGCCATGGATCAGAAACTTTCCGCCCACTACGCACGGCTGCGGCATATTCGCGAATCGTTCGCCGAGGCGAACGAGCGGCTGGTGGCGCGGCTGCGCGGTGCGACCGACGAGGCCGCGCATCGGGCGCCCGAGGCTGGCGCGTGGACCGTGGCGCAGATTGGCTGGCACGTGGCGAGGGTGAGCACCACCTTCGCCGCACTCATTTCCGGGGAGCGCCAGGGAGCGCGTCCCCTTCCGGCGGATTTCAAGGAACGCGACTGGGCGGCCATCGCCGAGCAGCTGTCCGATCGGCTCGAAGCGCCGCCGGCCTTCCATCCGCCGCCGGGCGTGACGCGCCACGATGCCATCGTGGATCTGGAAGCGTCGGGCATCCGGATGGGGCGCGCGCTCGACATGGTGACGCCTGAGCGCGGCGCCGGCTACGGCATCAGCAACCCGATTGTCGGGGAGATCACCGTCTACCAGATCGGCGAGTGGGCGACGGCGCACGTCATCCGGCACAACCGTCAGGCCAAAGGCATTCTCGAAGGC
>CAWARA010000027.1:0-120850 GCA_963784195.1 uncultured Acidobacteriota bacterium
CGCCCCCAGCACATTCAGGCTCCCCGCCCCCGCCTCGATCAGCCCTGCACCCTCGACCCGCGTGCTCGTCAGCTGCAGCAGCATCTTCACGTCAGCCGGCTGCAGCGACGGCTTCGCTTCCAGCAGCAGCGCGGCGGCGCCCGACACGACCGCGGCGGACATGCTCGTGCCGCTCAGTTCCATGTAAGCGTTCGCGCCGTGGCCCGACACCACGCGCTCCGGATGCTGCTGCGCCAGCACCGCGCCGCCGTTGACGGTCGACACGATCCGGTTGCCCGGTGCCACCAGCTCCGGCTTCAGCACGCCGTCGATCATCGTCGGCCCGCGCGAGCTGTAGGTCGCCATGATGTCGTCCGACCGCACCGCGGTCTGCGGCGTGTTCAGCGCGCCCACGGTCAGCGCCGCCGGGCAGTTGCCCGGCGAGCCGATGCCGCTGACGATCGGCCGTCCCTGCTCGTCCTTGCCGAAGTTGCCGGCCGCCGCCACGACCAGGATCCCGGCGTCGGTGGCCTTCTGCACGGCGATGCACAGCGGATCGGTCTGGTACGACTCGTACACCGGCCGTCCCAGAGACAGGTTCAGGACCCGGATGTTGTAGCGCTCGCGGTTGTCGATGGCCCAGTAAATCGCCTCCATCACGTCGCTGGTGAAACCCGCTCCCGTCCTCGTTCAGCGCGCGAAGGTTGATGATGTGCGCGCCGGGCGCGACGCCGGGATAGCCGCCCTTGGCGCCGGCGTTGATGGTGCCCGACACGTGCGTGCCGTGGCCGTTGCCGTCGTCCCCCTCGCGGCCGCGCGCCTCCACGAAATCGTGGCTGACGACGATGCTGCCGCTGTCGCGATGGGTCGCAATGCCGGTGTCGACCACCGCGACGCCGATGCCGCGGCCGGTGAAGCCGGCGATGCCTTCCGAGCCTGCCCACACCTGGTTGGCGCCGATCGCTTCGGTCGTAACCGACATCCGGAAGACCGGCGCGTCGCCCGAGAGCTGGTCGACGTCCGCATCCTGGCTCAGCGCGTCGAGCTGCCCGCCGGTCACTTCCAGCACCGCGCAGCCGCGAAGCCGCTTCTTCAACTGCGCGCCGTACCGGGTCGCCAGCGTGTCGATTTTCGAGTCCGAGCCGCACACGATGACGCGGGTAGTCGACCCGTCGCCCGCTGCCAGACGCTCGCTCAGGTCACGTGAGAGCCGCGCACGACGCTGGCCGGCTTCCACCGGCTGGCTGATCGTGAGGGCCAGGATCGCTGTCAGCATCGCGGTGCCGAACGCGCGGATCGTGCGAGTCGAGTGTCTGGTCATCGGAGGAGCCTACGTATTGAGTTGTTGGGAGCTGGGGAACGACCGGCCATAATCCACGCCATGTGCCACGACGCAATTTCCCCTGTGAATTCCGAGAGAAACCGGTAGGACGAACAGACATGAACGGACTCTTTGGCGCAATTTGATTGCACCGCCGAACCCTCATCGAATACCATGTGCACACCCGCCGAAAAGCCGTTATCGCTACGCCAGGCAACGACTTGGCTCGCATGGCGGCCGATCGGGTGGGGGTAGGTCTTACCCTTCAGAAATCGCCGGAAAACCTCATGTTTGGCACCGGCCAAGAAATTGGCCGGTGAGGCAAGAATTGGCCAAGACCACTAGAACGCTCCTTACACTTCTCGTCGCTGCTGTGCTCGCCGCCGCTCTCTGGTGGTCGGTGGGCACGCGTACGTGGCCGTCGTCAGTCGCCGCCGATCCGACGCCGATTCAGCCTGGCGGCGAGCTCGTGGCGACGATCCGATCCGAGCCGGCCACCTACAACCGCTACGCTCCGGCAGGCGGCCGCGCGGCGACCGATCTCCTGACGCTGCTTACACATGCGCCGCTCGTGCGCATCAACCGCACGACCGATCAGATCGAGCCCTGGCTGGCCGAGAGCTGGGCGACCTCGGCGGACGGCCTCACGCACACTCTGAAGCTTCGCGAGGGCGTGAAGTTCTCGGACGGGCAGCCGCTGACGTCCGCTGATGTGCTCTTTTCGTTTCGCGTCGTGTACGACCCGGTGTTCAAGAGCGGGCTGCAGCCGGCCCTCTCGGTGAAGGGCAAGCCATTGGCCGTTCGTGCGCCGGACCCGCACACGGTTGTCATCGTTTTCCCTGAGGCCTTCGCGCCGGGGCTTCGGCTCCTCGACGTGCTTCCGATCCTCCCGAAGCACAAGCTCGAGGCGGCGCTGGACGCCGGAAAGCTGGCTGAGGAATGGGTGCCGGCGAAGCCCCTCACCGACATCGCCGGCCTCGGTCCGTTCGTCCTCGCCGAGCACGTCGCGGGGCAGCGTCTCGTGCTTACGCGCAATGCACACTATTTCCGTCGCGACGCGTCCGGCGTGCAACTGCCGTATCTCGACCGGCTGATCCTGAGCGTGGTTGCCGACCAGAACACCGAAGCGCTGCGCCTCGAGGCCGGCGAGGCGGACCTGATGTCCAACGGCGAGATCCGGCCGCAGGACTATGCAGGCTTCAAACGGCTCGAGGGACAGTCGCGGCTCAAGCTGATTGATATCGGTGTCGGCCTCGATCCGGACTTCCTCGCGTTCAACCTTCGGAAGGAGCGGGCGAAGGACCCACGGGCATCCTGGCTGCAGACGCGGGAGTTCCGGCGCGCCGTCTCCGCCGGCGTCGACCGGACCGCGATCGTGAACGCGGTCTACCTGGGTGCTGCCGATCCGATCTACGGCCCGATTTCTCCGGGGAACCGGACGTGGTACGACGCGAGTGCAAGCAAAGGCTCGTTCGATCCCGCCGAGGCCCGCCGGCTGCTGGCGACGGCCGGATTGACAGACGCGAACGGCGACGGGCAGCTGGAAGACGCGCACGGCAAGCCGGCGCGGTTTTCGATCCTCACGCAGGGCGGCCACAACCGCGAGCGTGTCTCGGCCGTGATCCAGGAGCAGCTGCGCAAGCTGGGCCTCGCGGTGGACATCGTGACGCTCGATCCGGGCGGCCTCGTTCCAGCGTTGGGGATCGGGCGACTGGGACGCGATGTACTTCGGCCTGCAGTCCAGTTCGACGGACCCCTCGCTCAACACCGAGCTCTGGCTCAGCTCCGGCTCGCTCCACTTCTGGAACCCGTCGCAGCCCACGCCGGCCACTGACTGGGAACGGCGCATCGATACGCTGATGGGCGAGGTGTCGACCGCCCCGACGCTGGAGGCGCGGCAAAAAGCGTTCGGCAGAAGTGCAGAAGATCGTTGTCGAGGAGCGCCCGCTCGTGCACTTCGTCGCCCTGCGAGTCACGCTGGCCACCTCGGACCGCGTACGCAATCCGACGCCCGCGCTGCAGCTGCCGCAACTGCTGTGGAACGCCGAGAGCCTTGCCGCGAAGCCTCGAGCCAACGGCCGGTAGCCGCCGGTAACGCGAGGGTGTTCTCCGGCCGAAACACCGAAACGTGCGGCACGGCTTTCTTCGCTTCCTGATCCGGCGCTCCGCACTGGCAGTGCTGCTCGTTCTGCTGGTTTCCTCGGCCTCGCTCTGGCTGATCAGCCTGGCGCCCGATCATCTCGCCGGTTTCGATCTCGATCCTGAGGCAGCGGCGGCGGAGCGCCAGCGTCTGAAACTCGATCGACCCTTCGTCGTGCAGTACGCGGCGTGGCTGTCGCGGGCCGCGCGCTTCGATCTCGGCGAGTCGCTCAAGTACGGCCTTCCGGTCACGACGCTCGTCGGCGAGCGCGCCTGGAATACGGCCCTGCTCGGCACTGTGTCACTCTTGCTGGCCACCGCTGATTGGCATCCCCGCGGGAATCCTGACCGGCAGCCAGCGCGGCCCGCTCGCAGGGTTTACTCGCGTCACCTCCGTGATGCTCGTATCGGTGCCGCCGCTCGTGACATCGTTCATGTTGCTGCTGATAGCGTCGCGCACCGGATGGTTTCCGGTGGGCGGTTTCGTCCCGGAGTCTGCAGGCGCCGGGGAGATGATTCGGCACCTGATCCTGCCGTGCCTCGCGCTCGCCGTTCCGCTGGCCGCAACGCTCGAGAGGCTTCAGTCCCAGGCGTTACGCGAGGCGCTCGGCGAACCCTCAATCCGCGCCGCAATCGCGCGCGGCTGCTCGCGGCACGCGGGTCATCTGGCGTCATGCGCTGCGCCTCGCGCTGCCACCGGTGCTCGCCGTGTATGGCGTCCTGGTCGGCGCGGTGCTGAGCGGATCGTTTGCGGTCGAGATCGTCATGGCGTGGCCGGGCCTCGGCGCGCTGATGTATGAGGCGCTCGTCGCGCGGGATCTGTACCTCGTTGCCGGCTGCGCCGCGGCCGGTGCCGCATTTCTTGCGGCCGGCGTCCTCGGATCCGACGTGGCGCTCGCGCTGGCCGATCCGCGAATCGGTCGGTCGCCATGAGGTCATCGTTCCTCCTGGCGCTCGTCGCACTGGTCGCCGCGGCGGGTCCTGTGGCGGCCCCGCACTCGCCGTCACATCAGTTCACCGATTTCATTCACGCACCACCCATGCGGCCGCGCGTCATCGGGCCTGACGGCCGCTTGCGTTCCCCGTTCGTCTATCCGCTCCGTCTGGAGAGCCGGCTCGAGCGCCGGTACGTCGAGGATCGCGCGCGCCCGATGCCCCTCCAGTTTCTGTCGGGCGGATCGATCGTGTCGGTCGCGCCGTCGCCGGATTCTCCCTGGTTTCCTCTGGGAACGGATGCGCTCGGCCGCGACGTGCTGACGCGGCTCCTGTTCGGTGCCCGCGTGTCGCTCGGGGTGGCGATCGCGTCGGCGGCCGGCGCGCTCCTGATTGGCCTGATGGCCGGATCGCTCGCGGGTGTCGCCGGGAGCCTGGTCGACGAAGGGGTCATGCGCGCGGCGGAGTTCGTGATCGCGCTGCCGGCGATCTACGTGGTGCTCGCGCTCAGAGCCGCCCTCCCCCTGACTCTGTCCCCCCCGGCGATCTTCTGGACGATGGTGGGTGTGTTCGCGCTCGTTGGGTGGCCCCTTGCGGCCCGTGGCGTCCGCACCATCGTTGCCAGGGAAATGAGCATGGAGTACGCGGAAGCTGCGCGCTCCGTTGGCGCAAGCCGTACGCGATTGCTGCTACATCACCTTCTGCCGGCAACCAGCGGCTTCCTGGTCACGCAGGCGACACTCTTGATTCCGGCGTTCATCCTCGCGGAAGCCACGCTGTCGTACACCGGCCTCGGTTTCGGGGAGCCGACCCCGAGCTGGGGAGTGATGCTCCAGGAAGCCGGCCGCGGCCCGATTCTCGCGGAAGCCCCCTGGTTGATAGCCCCCGCGGCAGCGATCGTCCTCGTGGTACTGACGGTCAATTCCGTCGCCAGCCGCCCGGCGGCTGTTCCGTTCCAGCGCACCGACCCCACCTAAGTTGTTCGTACCCGGGCACTTGCCCCACTCTGCGCAGAGTGTTCCAGAGTTGCACGCGTGCGACGTATTTGGACATTCTACTAAGATGCCTTAATTCAATGAGTTAGCATCATCGACCGTCCTGGTTACAGGTTTGTGTGGTCCGTTACAGAACAAACCACTGCCAAAAAGAGCGACCTACCAGAATCGTATTCAGCCGCAAACGATTAAACCAAAAGCACTTAACCCATAAGCTCGACTTGTAGATGCCGTGGCCCTGCGCTTGCTCTGCCGTAAGCCGTCTGGCACGTGTGTCTCGAACAGTAGCTGCGTTGTCCGGCCAGGCCGGACGCGACAGGCAATCGGTGGAGAGCAGAGAGATGGCGACGACATTCCGGCAGGACGAGCGGTGGATCAGCACCAGCCAGGTTACCTGGAGCGCCCCGGTCACGGAAACGGACTGGCGCACTCAGCTTCCGACGCTGGTGGCCGAGGGCGTCACGCTCCGCGAGCTGCGGATGGCCGACGCGCCGGCGCTGTTGGAGGTCCTGTCGTCCGCAGAAGTCTCACGCTTCATCTCGCCGCCACCGACGACGGTTGAAGGGTTCGAGCGCTTCATCGGCTGGGCCAAGCAGGAACAGAAGGCCGGCCGTTACGTGTGCTACGCGGTCGTCCCGCAGGGGATGCAGACCGCGATCGGCATCTTTCAGGTCCGTCAGCTCGATCCGACGTTCGAGACCGCGGAATGGGGATTCGCGCTCGGCAAGCCGTTCTGGGGCACCGGCGTGTTCATGAAAGGCCGCGCGTCTGCTGCTGGACTTCGCATTCGAAACCGCCGGCGTGCACCGCCTCGAAGCGCGCGCGGCGATCGGGAACGGGCGGGGCAACGGTGCGCTGGCGAAGCTCGGGGCGTTGAAGGAAGGCGTGCTGCGCCGGAGCTTCCTGCGCGGCGGGGCATACCACGACCAGGCTCTCTGGTCGATTGTCAGGGACGACTGGAACCGGGCTCGGGCGTCGTGTTCGACATCGGTTCATTGATCACCACCGTCAGCACGTGGCACGTCGCACGTCGCACGTCGCACGTGATCCGGCGGGTATCTGAAGCGCAGACAGCAGTGACCACTTTCGCGAGGGGCGGAAGGTACCGGAAGGGCAGAACGCAAATGGCAACTCGATGGCGTGGATTATCGCGGATCGGCCAGGTGGTGGGCATCGCCTGTCTGATCGGGCTGGCGGCACCGGACGGCGTCGCGGCTGCAGGCCCGAAGGGGCCGAAGCAGGAGCAGAAGCAGCAGCGAAAGCTCGAACGGGAGCTCGAGCGGCAGGCCGATGCGCAGGTGGGCCGCACGCGCGTCATCGTCGTGCTGAAGCCTGGCGTCGATCCGTCGCAGCACGTGAAAGAGCTCGGTGGCAAGATCGTCCGTCAGCTCGAGCTGATTGACGCGATCGTCGTCGACCTGCCGGCGGGGAAGATTCGCAAGCTGGCCGAGCAGACGGATCTCGTCAGCCTGCACTTCGATCGCCCGGTGACAGGGCCAATCGAACCGCGCCGCGGTGACCATCGGCGCCAGGGCCATCCAGTCCGACTGGGGCTACGACGGCGCCGGCGTTGGCGTGGCCGTCATCGACTCGGGCATTACGAACTGGCACGACGACCTGTCCTACCACGGCAGGTCGAGCCGGGTGCGCACCGTCGGCGGACAGCGCGTTACCGCCTTCGTCGATTTCGTCAACGACAATCCGGTTCCCTACGACGACAACGGTCACGGCACGCACGTGGCCGGGATCATCGCCGGCAACGGCTACGACTCGTATGGGTCGCGCGCGGGGATCGCGCCGGGCGCGCACATCGTCAGCCTGAAGGTGCTCGACGCGAAGGGCCAGGGGGTCATCAGCGACGTCATCCTGGCGCTCGAGTGGGCGATCCGCAACAAGGGCACGCACAACATCCGCGTCGTGAACATGTCGGTAGGCGCGGCGGTCACCGAGTCGTACTTCGAGGATCCGCTGACGCTGGCCGCGCGCCGCGCGGTGGAGAACGGCTTCGTCGTCGTGGCCGCTTCCGGCAACATCGGCAAGGCGTCCGACGGCCGCATCATCTACGGCGGAATCACCGCGCCGGGCAATGCGCCCTGGGTGCTGACCGTCGGTGCGTCCGACACGAAGGGCACGACCAGCCGCGAACGACGACGCGATCGCGCTGTACAGCTCGCGCGGGCCGTCGCGCCTCGACCATGCCGCGAAGCCCGACGTCGTCGCGCCCGGCACCGGCATCGTGTCGCTGGCGAGCCCGGGCAGCACGCTCTACGAGTCGCATCCCGCGTATCTCATCGCCGGCACCCGCTCGACCGCTTACAAGCCGTATCTGACGCTGACCGGCACCAGCATGGCCGCGCCGGTCGTGTCAGGGACCGTCGCGATGATGCTGCAGGCGAATCCGTCGCTGACGCCAAATCTGGTGAAGGCGATCCTGCAGTACACGGCGCAGGACTACCACTACGACCCGCTGACGCAGGGCGCCGGGTTCGTGAACGCGAAGGGCGCCGTCGAGCTGTCGCGCTTCTTCGCGAGCGCCGACTACGGCGACGAGTACCCGATGTCGGACCAGTGGAGCCGCAACATTCTCTGGGGGAACCACCGCCTGAGCGGCGGCGTGATCGTGCCGACCGCGAGCGCCTGGGCGCAGAACATCGTGTGGGGCACGGCCGCCGACACCAACGGCGAGAACATCGTCTGGGGCACGCGGTGCAGGACGACGTCGTGCGAGAACATCGTGTGGGGCACGAACATCGTGTGGGGCACCAACATCGTGTGGGGCACCAACATCGTCTGGGGCACCGCACAGGATCTCGAGAACATCGTGTGGGGCACGATCAGGGACGGCGAGAACATCGTGTGGGGCACGGCCGATAGCGGCGAGAACATCGTCTGGGGGACGGCCTGCGGCGGTGACGACTGCGAGAACATCGTGTGGGGCACGAACATCGTCTGGGGCACGAACATCGTGTGGGGCACCAACATCGTGTGGGGCACCAACATTGTCTGGGGCACCAACATCGTGTGGGGGACGGCGCAGAATCTCGCGAACATCGTGTTTGGCACGATGGCCGACTTCGAAAACATCGTGTGGGGCACGGCCGCGGACGGCGAGAACATCGTGTGGGGTACGTCGGGCGGCGACGCGGTGATGTATGACTCGCCGGACGGTGAAGCGGACGGCGTCGAATTGTCCTGGGAACAACTGACCGCGCCGGTCGTGGGCGCCGCGGGAGGAGTGCTGTAATGGAGAAGATGCCTTTCCGTGACGCTGAAGAAGTGATCGACGTGCAGGCAGTGATGGCCGCGGCGAGCGCGGTGGCGGCGAGCGACTGGAAACAGAAGCTGCCGACACTCAGCGGGTCGATCGCGACGGTTCGGGAGCTGCGGCTGTCGGATGCGCCATCGCTGCTGGCGATGTTGACGACGGAGGAGGTGACGCGGTTCATCTCGCCGCCGCCGACCACGCTCGAAGGGTTCGAGCGCTTCATCGCCTGGACCCACCGGGAACGCGCGGCCGGCAGGTACGTCTGCTTTGCCGTCGTCCCCAACGGGATGGACACCGCGATCGGGCTGCTGCAGGTTCGTCAGCTCGATCCGAGCTTCTCGACCGCGGAGTGGGGATTCGCGATCGGTTCACAGTTCTGGGGAACCGGCGTGTTCCTGGACGCGGCGAATCTGGTGGTCGAGTTCGCGATCGAAGAACTGGGAGCGCACCGCCTCGAGGCGCGCGCGGCGGTGGGCAACGGGCGTGGCAACGGCGCGCTGCGGAAAGTCGGCGCTTGTCAGGAAGGGGTCCTTCGGAAGTCGTTCCTGCGCAATGGCGAGTATCTCGACCAGGTGTTGTGGACCATTCTCCACGACGACTGGCGGCGCCGGCGCGCCGCATTCAACCATGGGAGCACCAGCGTTCATTAATACCTCAGTCACCCGCCTTATGACCTCCAGTGCCGGGCGCGCCGATGCGCGCCCGGTACTTCTGCCAGTCAACTGGGAGCCGGAAGCGCAGGAAAGAATCCCTGCCTCGAGGCTCCCAGCTCCAGCCTTACCAGGTTTGACACTCCATCATCAGGACCGCTACGCTCCGATCGCATGATCACGAGACTCCAGGCGGTGTTTCCGCCGATGGCGACGCCGTTCTCCAGCGGCGACGTCGATGTCGCCGCCATCCGGCGCAACGTTCAGAAGTGGATGCTAGCGGGCGTCGGCGGCGTCGTGGCGCTCGGCTCCAACGGCGAAGCCCCATTGCTCGACGACGAGGAGTCGGATCGCGTCATTGCCGCAGCCCGCGAGGGGTTGCCCGCCACCGGGTTCCTGATCGCCGGAACGGGACGCGAGTCGACGCCAGGCACGATTCACGCGTCGAAGCGCGCGGCGCGTCTCGGCGCGAACGCCGTGCTCGTGCGGACGCCTTCCTACTTCAAGAGCCGGATGACGCGCGACGCGTTCGTTCGTCACTACACCGCGGTAGCCGATGCCTCGCCGTCACCGGTGCTGCTCTACAACTATCCGGCGGTCACCGGCGTCAACTTGACCGTCGAAGCCGTGGCACGGCTGTCGGAGCACCCGAACATCATCGGCGTGAAGGAAACGGGAAGCGACACCGCGCAGGTCGGCGCGTTCGTCGACGCATCGAGTCGAGCGTTTGCCGTCCTCGCCGGATCCGCGCCCACGTTCTACCCATCGTTGTGCATGGGCGCGCGGGGTGCCATTCTCGCGGCGGCGTGCGTGGTGCCGGACGTCTGCGCGCGCCTGCTCGATCATTTCCGCGAGGGCCGGCACGCTGAGGCTCGCGCGCTCCAGGCGCTGATTACGCCCCTCGCACAGCTCGTCACCACGGTCTACGGCGTGCCGGGCCTGAAGGCCGCGATGGACCTCGCCGGTTACACCGGTGGCGAGCCGCGTGGCCCGCTGCAGCCCGCGTCACCCGATGCTGTCGATCAGATTCGCGCCGAGCTCCAAGCGGTCAGATCCCGATTCTCTGAAGCGGGCTTGTCCCCCCTGGCTCTAGCGAAGGGGGATCAGAAGATCGAGATCTGACTCGGGCGATAGGCGATTACCGGCGCGTATAATCGAACTGAATGGCACGCAAGCGACGCACGGGCGGTCGTTTGATTCGCCTCATCGGTCAAGGGGTTGCTGCCATCCTGGCCATCGTCTTTGCGGGCGCCGCCTACATCTACCTGACGCTTCCCGACGTCCGCAGCCTGCGGACGGAGAATCCCGAGACTACAGCGTTCATGGAACTGCGCGACCGCGAAGCGCGGGCCGCGGGACAGGAACCGCGGCGTCAGCAGCGCTGGATCCCGTACGCGCGTATCTCGTCGAACCTCACGCGTGCGGTGCTCGTGACGGAAGACAGTGCCTTCTGGGATCACGATGGCGTCGACTACGAGCAGGTGAAGGAGTCGATCGGATTGAATTTCGATCGCATGGAGTTCGTGCGCGGCGGCAGCACGATCACGCAGCAGCTCGCGAAGAACCTGTATCTCTCGCCATCGAAGGATCCGATTCGAAAACTGCGCGAGCTGATCATCGCGCGGCGCCTCGAGGCGGAGCTCTCGAAGCGGCGGATTCTCGAGCTGTATCTGAACGTGATCGAGTGGGGCGATCAGGTGTACGGCGCGGAGGCAGCCGCGCGGCGCTACTTCAGAAAATCGGCGTCGACTCTGACGGCTGAAGAATCCGCGCTGCTCGCCGGCGCGATTCGCAATCCGCGGCTGCTCGATCCCGGCAGTCCGAGCACGCGGCTGCGCCGGCTCCAGCATCTCATTCTCAGCCGGATGGGCGCGAAAACGCCGCCGGCGGCAACCGATCCCGCAGACGCTCCCGCCGCGTTACCGGCTGTTCTGCCCATCGAAGGCGTTCCTGCCGTGCTGCCTGGCGAAGTCGTTCCCGCGAAGCCCCCGGGTGGTGGGGGCGAGGGCGCGGGCAGCTGACCGTCCGATCCACGCTGACAGTTTTGGTTCGGCAATCACATTCCCGTAAATGGCAGGGATTGCAGGGCTAAGTCCGTTCTGCTCACCTTGACAGGAGGCCCATGGTGTCTCTATAGTCGCCTCACACAGCATCACAGCTCCCAATGATGCGACAAGGACGCGGGCCAGGCGAACGCGTTTCCTTTGGGAGAGAAGCGCGTTTCGGTTCAGGGCTCACGTGTGTCGGCATGATCAACTATACCGAGCGCATTGCGCTCCTGATGCAGGATGTCGTGCGCAGGACGCCCCTGCTGTCGTTCATCGACCTCTCTGAGGTCCTGGTATTCGGACGGTTTGGTCGCGCCGATGCAGAGGGGCCGTTTGCCACCTGCCACTGCCTCACGCTACCCGAAAGCGAGCCGGGATATTTCTTCTGGCGCGACCGCAGCACAGGGGAGCTGACGCGGCGTTCGGAATGGTTCGTCACCAAGTCGCCGGTCGTCCGGATCGGTCCGACCACCGTCAAGTACCTCATCTCGTTCGTGCTTCCGCGCTATTGCGACCAGAGCCTCGAGCGTTCGCGGAAAGCGGAGTTTTACACGGATGAGCCGGGTTGGGTCGCCAAGCTGGACACGATCTTTCACGAGCTCTATCACATCGATCCTGACGAGACGGGGATCCGCCGCTTCATGCGGGCGGACGGCAGCGACTCGTTCCGATCGCACGGCCCGAACTATTACGAGGAAGTGGCGGCGATGGTGAAGGCGTATCTCGCCTCAGGACCCGATCCCGCGCTCTACGACTTCCTGCAGTGCGATTTCGCCGAGCTCACCACCCGTTACGGCGGCGTCGTCGGCACCACCTTCAGGAATTTCCCATCGTTTCCGCAGCGCTACATGGAGCGGTTGAACCTGCCGGCTGGTGATACCGCGGTACGCGTCGAGCCGATCAAGCCGCTGACTCAACCCGTGACCTACACGGAAGACGACCTCCACATCCGGCAGTTCACCGAAGCCAGTGCGCGGCGATTGACGCGCAAGGGCCAGCATCGGGCGGCTTAGGGGACGGTGACGCGCGCGGCTGAAGCCGCGCGCAGCTGAAGCTGCGCGCTACTGGGGTACGCGACGCGCCGTCAATGCACGCGACGGGCTCCGACGAAGCGCGGTCCCCAATACGTTCCACCGAGCCGTTCGACTCGAACTTCCCCTCGCGAGCTCGGCGCGTGCACGAACGAATCAGGTCCGAGCGCAATCCCGACATGCGACACGCCATGGCCAGACGTGTCGAAGAACACGAGGTCGCCGGGCGCGATCGCCGTTTGCGTGACGAGTCCAGCGACGCCGTACTGTTCGCCCACGGTTCTCGGCACGGTGATCCCGTGCTGGGCGAAGACATACCAGACGAACCCGCTGCAGTCGAAGCCTGAAGGATCGCTGCCGCCGTTCCGATACGGCGTTCCCCGAAGACCTCAGAGCGGTGCTGGTGATGGCACCGGATTCCGCCGTCGGCGTCGGCGTCGGCGTTGGCAGCGGGGCATCGGGGGCGGCTGGTGGAGGGGCAGGATGGGGCGAAGACCCTCGCGCCGGGCGGGGAAACGGCTCAGGCTTTGCTCCAGTCGAAGCGCAACCCACCAGGGTCATCAGGGTGAGCAGGGTTGCGCAGATCCGGAACATGGGAGCCCCGCTGATTATCGACGAGAGGGCCGCTGAAGCAAAGTACCGCCCTAAGATGCTGGAAACAATCCTGTTACGGTCCGTCGTGGCCTTGACACTTATGGCCTCGCTCGGGCAGAATGGCTTGAGTTGTCCATGGAGCAGACGCTCCTTCTGAACGCCACGTACGAGCCCCTCAAGGTCGTCCACTGGCAAAAAGCGGTCACGCTTTGGTGTCAGGGGAAGGTCGAGGTTATCTCTGTGTACAACGACCGGGAGGTCCGGTCGGTGTCGTTCAGCTTCAAGCTGCCCTCGGTCATCCGGCTGCTGCGATATATCAAAATCAAGCGAAATATCGACTACGTGCCGTTTTCGCGCGCGAATATCTACGCGCGCGACGACCATTCGTGCCAGGTACCTGTGGCGAGAACTTTTCCACGCCGGAGCTCACGTTCGATCATGTGGTGCCGGTCGCCAAGGGCGGCCGCAAGGACTGGGAAAACATCGTCACGTGCTGCATCAGCTGCAACCGCAAGAAGGGCGGCCGCACGCCCGCCGAGGCAGGTATGCATCTGATTCGGATCCCCAAGCGACCCGAGCGGGCGCCCGCCATCCGGATTACGGTCGGTTTGAAGAACGCACCGGATAGCTGGCGTGATTACTTCTACTGGAACATGGAACTCGACGAGACCTGAGCCTCTCTCCGCCGTCTCTCAGTCCCGCCAGTCCGTTTCCGCGATTCGACCGCATGCATGCAGCGCCGCTGTCCCGCATAACCGGGGTGTATCCGCTTTGGGCGGTTGAAGGCGGCTCCGTCACCATTTCGGGAGACGGGTTCCAGGTGGATCCCGATCTCCCGGAAGTCAAGTTTGGCGGGGTGCCCGCGCGCGTTTCGTCTGCCTCGCAGCAATCACTCACAGCCACGGTGCCAGCAGGGCTCGACGGTGGAAAAACCGCCGTTCGCGTGAGCACGGCTCCCGGTGAAACCGCCTACGTCGAGATCGGATCGCCGCTTGCGACCGGCCTCCACCAGGTCGACAGTCCCGCATTCGATCGCAAAGGAAACCTGTACGTCACGTTCAGCGGGTCGCGCGGCCAACAAACTCCCGTCTCGATTTATGTCGTGCGTCCCGACGGGGCTCGCGAGCCGTTCGTCTCCGGCATCCCGAACCCAACATCGATGACGTTCGATCGTGACGGACATCTGCTGGTGTCCAGCCGGTTCGACGGCTGCGTCTATCGGGTGACGCCGGGGGGCACGGTCAAGGCGTTCGCCTCAGAGCTCGGCGTTGCCTGCGGATTGGCGGTCGGGCCCGACGGTGCGCTGTATGTCGGCGATCGCTCGGGCTCGGTGCTCCGCGTCGAGGACGAACGGGCGACGCAGTTCGCCGAAATCCCCTCGAGTGTTGCGGCATTCCACCTGGCCTTCGGACCTGACGGCTGGCTCTACGTGACTGCCCCGACGCTCGCGACGCGAGACGTCGTCTACCGCGTGTCGCCATCGGGCACTGTCGAAACATTCTGCGAGGGATTCGGACGCCCGCAGGGCCTGGCTTTCGACGAAGAGGGCGTGCTGTTCGTGGTTGATGCCATCGCTGGCGACGCCTGCGTCTACCGGTTGCAGCCTGATCGGCCAGGAGAGAAAGAGCGCGTGCTCACAGCCGGATCGCTGGTCGGTCTTGCGTTCGATCCTCGTGGCGGCCTGGCGCTGGCATCGAACGAAACCGTCTACCGTTTGCAGGCGAGCCTCCGGCCGTTTTTCGGATAGACTCTCCGCCGCATGTCCCTTCTTCGCGTCAAGCCGCTCGACCAGCTCGTCGACGAAGCCGAGCACGGCGAAAATCGGCTGAAGCGCAGCCTGGGCGCGGTCCAGCTCACGTCCCTCGGCATCGGCGCGATCATCGGGGCTGGAATTTTTTCGACCGTTGGCACTGCGGCCGCTGGCGGATCGTCACACCTGGGCGCTGGTCCGGCGCTCGTCATTTCGTTCATCGTCGTGGCCATCACGTGCGGCTTCGCTGCGCTGTGCTACGCCGAGTTCGCCGCCATGGTCCCGGTGTCAGGCTCGGCCTACACGTATGCGTATGCCACGCTCGGCGAACTTGTCGCCTGGATCATCGGCTGGGACCTGATCATCGAGTACGCGGTTGGAAACGTTGCCGTCGCGATCTCGTGGTCGGGGTATTTCCAGGAGTTGCTGCGCGGCTTCGGCATGGATTTCCCGTCGTGGCTCGGTATCGACTATCGAAGCGCTGCGCAGGCTGCGCGGCAGGTGGCCGAGGCGCAGGCGGCGAACGTCGATATCGCGACGCTCGGCGTAGCGGTTGAACGCGCGGCTGCGGCGCTAGCCGCGGCGCCGGTCATCGCCGGCATCCCGATAGTCTTCAACCTGCCGGCATTCCTCATCGTGATGCTGGTCACGTGGGTGCTCGTGATCGGCATCAACGAAAGCGCCTGGCTCAACACGTCGATGGTCGTCTTGAAGCTGGCGATCATCGCGTTCTTCCTGGTTGTCGGCGCCTTCTACGTCAAGCCGGAGAACTGGCAGCCGTTCGCACCGAACGGCTGGACCGGCATCTCGAGCGCTGCCGCGATCATCTTTTTCGCGTACATCGGATTCGATGCCGTGTCCACGGCAGCGGAGGAGACAAAAAACCCGCAGCGCGACATGCCGATCGGCATGATCGCGAGCCTCGTGGTCTGCACGATCATCTACATCCTGGTCGCCATCGTCCTGACGGGGCTGGTTCCATGGAATCAGCTGGCGACCGCGGAGCCGCTGGCAACGGCATTCTCGGCGCTGGGGATGAATTGGGCCGCGGCGATTATCTCGTTCGGCGCGGTGTTCGCGACGACGTCCGTGCTGGTCGTGTTCCAGCTCGGACAGCCGCGCATCTTCTTTTCGATGGCACGTGACGGGCTGCTCCCGCCATGGGCGGCGAAAGTACATCCTCGCTATCGCACGCCACACGTCACGACCATCCTGACCGGAGTTGCCGTAGCACTCTTCGCCGGCGTCGCCAACATCAACGAGGTCGTCGAGCTGACGAACATCGGGACGCTGTTCGCGTTCGTCATCGTCGCCGCCGGCATCATCGTGCTGCGCCGCGTGGATCCGAACCGTCCGCGCCCGTTCAAGACGCCGTTCGTGCCCGCTGTGCCGATTCTCGCGATTCTGAGCTGCACCTACCTCATGCTCGAGCTGCCGCTCACCACCTGGATCCGCTTCGGTGTCTGGCTCGCGATCGGACTGGTGTTCTACTTCCTCTACGGCGTCCGCCACAGCGCGCTGAACAAACGCTAGGAACTCCAAACCGACGCCTTCTTCGCCCAGGTGCTGTCCGTATACCGGCTGCTGAAATGCTTGGCAGTCTCTACCAGTGCCGACGGGTCGTTGGTGGCCTTGTACCGCGAGACACCGGCCCAGTACAGCGACTCGGCGGCCGCGTCAGAGTTCGGATAGCGCTCGACGATTCCGCGGAAGAGCCGTTCGGCGTCTGCGAACTGGCCCCTGCCGAAGGCCGACTTGGCAAGGCCTAGTTCGAGTTGGGGGAGAAATTCCTCGACGGGGAGAAACCCTTCGATCCGGTGTCGCTCGACGCCATCCGGGTCGACTATGAGAGTGGTCGGCGTCCACTGGGCGTTGAAGCGCTGGCCGAGCTTTTTGAACTCGTCGCGCTGCTGAACCGCATGTACGCGGACGGGATGGAAATTCTTCGTGATGAACTCCACGACGCGTGGATCCGGATACACCTCGGCATCCAGCCGAGCGCAGCCGCTTCACATAGGGGCGGCGCTGAAGTCGAGCAGCACGTGGTGCCCGCTTTTGTTCGCCGCTTTCAACTCTGCATCGAGATCCCGCTTCCATTCGATTTCCTTGATTGCATTTGCCATGAACGCCTCCATCCAGAACCAGATGCATCGTCGGTGCCCGAACGAAGACGAGCGGCTCAGCTGCGAAGTCGAACGAAACCGGACGCGATCAGGGGCTGCGAGGCTACTAGTGATAGAATGGCAGTTTTGGAATCCGCGAGAATTCGCGGCTGTGGTGTATGGCTCACGACTGGATTGCGGTACGCGGCGCCCGCGTCCACAACCTCAAGAATATCGACGTCGACTTGCCGCGCGACCAGCTGGTCGTCATCACGGGTCTGTCGGGATCCGGCAAGTCGTCGCTTGCCTTCGACACGATCTACGCCGAGGGACAGCGCCGCTATGTCGAGTCGCTCTCCTCGGTACGCCCGGCAGTTTCTCGAGCAGATGGAAAAGCCGGACGTCGATCTCATCGACGGCCTGTCGCCGGCCATCGCGATCGAGCAGAAAACCACCGGCTCCAATCCCCGTTCGACCGTCGGCACCGTCACCGAAATCTACGACTACCTTCGACTCCTGTTCGCCAACATCGGGATCCCGCACTGCCACCTGTGCGGACGTGAGATCGCCTCCCAGTCGCTCGAGCGGATCGTGGACATGGTCATGGCGCTGCCCGGAGACGAGCGCATCAACGTGCTCGCCCCCGTCGTGCGCGGACGAAAAGGGGAGTTCAAGAAAGAGCTGGCAGCCCTTCGCGCGCGCGGCTTCACGAAGGTCCGCGTCGACACTCAGCTGCGATCCCTCGACGAGGACATCAAGCTCGACCGCCGCCGCAATCACACCATCGAGGTCGTCGTCGATCGGCTGATCCTGAAGCCTGGCGTCGACCGGCGTCTTGCCGAGTCGGTCGAAATCGCCCTCAACCTCGCCGAAGACATCGTCGTCATCAATACGCTCGACGGCGGTGACCGCTTGTTCTCGCGCCGCCTTGCGTGCACCTACTGCGGCGTGAGCATGCCGGAGATGACGCCTCGCGCATTCTCGTTCAACTCTCCTCACGGTGCCTGCCCGGACTGTCAGGGCCTTGGCGCGGTTTACGACTTCGATCCGGCGCGCGTGATTCCCGACGAATCGCTGTCCCTCGACGCTGGCGCGATTGCGCCGTGGGCCAAGGGCGACAAAAAGCTGATCAAGGAAGCGCTCGCGACGCTGAGCCGCACGTTCACCATCGATCTGACGGTTCCGTTTCGGCGGCTGCCGCGCAAGTCGCGCGACATTCTCCTCTTTGGCGCGGGAACGAAACGGGTCGAGTCGGAGAACGGAAAGCGGAAAAAGACCCGCGAGACGGATCCGTTCGGCACCGGCTTCGAAGGGCTCATTCCGAACCTTCGCCGCCGTTACGAACAAGGCACATGGCTCGAGCAGGAGAACCTCGAACCCTACCGCGCGCTTCGCCCGTGCCCGGCTTGTCAGGGCGAGCGTCTCAAGTCGCAGAGCCGCGCCGTCAAGGTCAAGGGCCGGACGATGTCGGAGTATGTGAACCTGCCGGTGTCGGAGGCGGTCACGACGTTCGATGAACTGGAGCTCTCCGACCGCGAGTCGCTGATCGCCAGCCGCATCGTCCGGGAGATTCGCGATCGGCTGCACTTCCTCGACGACGTCGGTGTCGGATATCTGACACTAGGACGCAGCGCCGCAACGCTGTCGGGAGGCGAGGGCCAGCGGATCAGGCTCGCTACGCAGATTGGGTCGAACCTGACCGGTGTCCTCTACGTGCTCGACGAGCCGTCGATCGGTCTCCACCAGCGCGACAACCGCGCGCTCCTTGCGACCCTGGCGCGACTGCGCGACCTGGGCAACACCGTCGTCGTCGTCGAGCATGACGAGGAAACGATCCGCACGGCTGACTACGTCGTCGATCTCGGGCCGGGTGCCGGCGAGCATGGTGGCCACGTGATCTTTCAGGGATCGCCCGGCGATCTGCTGAAGGATGGCCACGGATCGCTGACGGGCGCCTACTTGCGCGGGGATCGCCGAATCAACACGCCTGGATTGCGGCGGTCCACCGATCGCGGCGAGGTGATCATCCGCGGCGCGCGCGCGAACAACCTCAAGAACATCGACGTCACCATCCCTCTTGGCGTGCTGACGACCGTGACCGGTGTCAGCGGTTCGGGGAAATCGACGCTCGTGAACGAGATCCTCTACCGGGCGCTTGCGCGCCTGCTGTATCGCGCCGGCGACGAGCCTGGCGCGCATTCCGCCATCGAGGGCATCTCGCTCGTCGACAAGGTGATTCAGATCGATCAGTCGCCGATCGGCCGTACGCCGCGTTCCAACCCGGCCACCTACACGGGGCTGTTCACGTTCATCCGCGAGCTGTTCGCGATGCTGCCGGAGGCCAAGGCGCGAGGGTTCAGGCCGGGGCGGTTCTCGTTCAACGTCAAAGGCGGACGTTGCGAGGCGTGCCAGGGCGACGGCGTGATCGCGATCGAAATGCACTTCCTGCCGAACGTCTACGTGACGTGCGAGCAGTGCAAGGGCCGCCGCTACAACCGCGAGACGCTGGAAATCAAGTACAGAGGGAAGTCGATTGCCGACGTGCTCGATCTGACCGTCGATCAAGCGCTGCCGCTGCTCGAGAATTTCCCGCCGATCGCCAACAAGCTGCGGACGCTCCAGGACGTGGGACTCGGGTACATCGAGCTCGGTCAGTCGGCGACGACGCTGAGTGGCGGCGAGGCGCAGCGGGTGAAGCTGTCGAAGGAACTGTCACGCAGGGGCACAGGGCGCACACTCTACATCCTCGACGAACCGACGACCGGCCTGCACTTCGAGGACACCCACAAGCTGCTCGACGTGCTGAACAAACTTGTCGACCAGGGCAACACGGTTGTAATCATCGAGCACAACCTGGACGTGATTAAGTCCGCCGACTACGTGATCGACCTGGGTCCCGAGGGTGGTGGTGGCGGTGGCCGAATTGTTGCGCGGGGGACTCCTGAAGACGTCGCAAGGAGCCGAGAATCCTTCACAGGGCGCTTTCTGGCGGGGGTTTTGGGGTTTCCTCCGGTCCAGGCAGCCTCCTAGGAACCAGGCTTCAGCTGACGAGCTAAGAATGCCACCACCAGACAACACTGACGATTGTGGTAAAACAGCCACACTGCCAGGGGTAGAACCTGTGGCTCGACAGCCACAAACGTACCCATATTCGGTCCATCCGGCGGTCGGATCAGTCCTTCAAGTCTATATTTATCAGTATATTAGCGGATATTACTGGCGACAGCTGACGCTGGCAGGGGGTTTGCTGAGCTGGGAGAGGCCCACCCAGCGCCACTAAAGAGGTCATGACCGCGCAGCGCACCCTCCGTCGAGCCGTCTCCTGCACCGGAATCGGTCTTCATTCTGGCAACAAGGTCAATCTGTCCTTGAAGCCGGCACCGTCGGACTACGGCATCAGATTTCAGCGCTCGGACTTGGGCGGCCTGGAGATTCCCGCAACCGTCACGCATCTGGGGGACATTTCGTACCAGACGGGCTTGACGCGCGAAACGGTGTCGGTCGAGACGGTCGAGCACCTGCTGGCTGCGCTGACTGCCCTGAGCATCGACAACGTCATCGTCGAGCTGAATCATCCGGAAGTGCCGATCATGGACGGCAGCGCCGCGCCGTTCGTCTACCTGATTCTGAACGAAGCGGGTGTGAAGCGGCTGCCGACGCCACGGCGATATCTGAAGGTCCTGCGCCCGATCTCGCTGACACAGGGAGACAAGCGCATCGCCTTGTACCCGTCGGACCATTTCAAGGTCACTTACAGCATCAGCTTCGATCATCCGCTCCTCAGGCACCAGTCGCGGACGATGAGGATTACTGAGGAGAGCTTCGTCGAGGACATCGCGCCGGCGCGGACCTTCGGGTTCCTGAAAGAAGTCGAGATGCTGCGTCAGCGCGGGCTCGCGCTCGGCGGCTCGCTCGACAACGCGATCGTCCTGGGTGAAACGGGCGTCCTCAACAACGCCCTCCGTTTCGAGGACGAGTTCGTCCGTCACAAGATTCTCGACGTGATTGGCGACCTGTCGCTCGTCGGCCACCCGGTCATCGGCCATCTCGTCGCGCATCGCGGCGGCCACGCGCTTCACACGGCGTTTGCAGCGAAGATTCTCGAAGAGGCCGATGCCTGGCGTCTCGTGGAGTCGACGGAGCCTGGCGTGGTGATGCCGGGTATGCCTGCTGCCGTCGGCGCCAAAGCCACGGCGCGCCTGGCGAACTGATGCGGCGCGGCTGAACCAGCAGCGCGCGGCTTCAGCCGCGCCGATCAAATCACCAGCAGCGTTTTGACCGTGGTCTGCGATCCGCAGGCCTCGAACCAGTCGATCCCTTCACAGACCAGATCGAGTTTCAGCGCGTAACGGCCCGGTTTGTCCGGCGCCGTGAGCTTGACCGGCAGCTCCGTCGTCGCACCGGGCTGGACGGCTGAGGGCAGCCACGCCCGCTCGTAGTCCCGGTTGATGACGTTGCGGTCCTTGTCACAGAGCTGCGCGCCCAGGCGGACCAGGCGCCGTCCGTAGCTGGCTTGTGCGGGAAACGGGCGGGACGAGAGATTCTGGACGGTGGCGCGGAACTCGACCGGTTTCCCCGCGCGCGCCAGGAGCGGCAGCGTTGCGCGAAGTCCCTTCAGCTCGATCTTTGCGCGCGGCGTGGCGCCAGGGATCGCGTTCCCGAGCCCGTTGTCGTCCCAGATCTCGTGTTTGATCACCGCATGATCGCTGCTCCCCGGCGCGAATCTTCGCGAGTACATGTCCTCCGGGTGGTCGGTGATCTCCCAGGACAGACGATCGACACCGATTTCGGTCGCCATCGCCCGGGCCTTCTGCATCTCCTCTTCGCTGTCGTTGTGCATGAACAGGATGTACCGCCAGTTGATGAACGGCACATCACGGCCCGCCTTGCGTTTCTCTTCGGCTGCCGTCGTGAGGTTGCGGATGGCGATGTTGAAGTCGCCGCGCTTCCTGTAGATCGCGTACGACTCGGCCGTGGCTCCGTCGATTGAGAAAGTGACCTCGTCGATGCCGGAGTGAACGAGGCGGCGCACCTGATCGTCCTTGAACGTCAGCCCGTTGGTGCTCGTGTAGAGGTAGATGTGCGGAAACTTCGTCTTGATGTACTCGCACATCTCGAGCGCGCGCTTGTGCAGGAACGTCTCGCCGTAGTTGAAGAAGTCGATGCGGACGAGCGACGGGCCCGCTTCGTCGACGACGCGGCGGAAGATGTCGAAGTCGAGCATGCCCGCGTGCCGCGTGCGGGTAATGCCGGTCTCCGGCGCGCAGCAGGCCTGGGCGCAGGAGATGTTGCAGGCGGCGGTGCACTCGATGTACAGCCGCGAGGGCAGCGGCCCGACATCGAGCGGCCGCTGCGGCGGCTGCTCGTGCTTCTTGAGCGGCAGCTTCAGCGGGCAGTCGCCGCAGAACTTTGAGCCGCCGGCGTTCAGATCGCTGCGGAGGCCGGACGCCCGCTCGCCGGTCCAGACGGCCGACACGCTCTCGGTCTTCACGTCGCCCAGCACGCGCTTGCCGTACGGATCGGCACACCCGCACACCAGGCGGCCGTCGCAGAGCAGGACCATCGTGCTCCACGGCCACGAACACGCGAAACGGGTGGCGAGGTAGTTGAGTGACACGTTATTCTCCGTAGTCCGTGGTCTGTCGGTCCGTGGTCCGTGGTCGTGCCGTGGTCCGTGGTCGGCGAGACGCTGAACGCGCGAGCTACGGACTACGGCACGGTTGCTACCGTTTCGGCAGTTTCTTCACGTACGCGCCGAGACGTTCGTTCTCGTAGGACACGAAGTTGAGAAAGAGGCTCTCGGACAGGTATTGCTTCCGTTCGTCGTCGGACATCTGGTCGATCAACGTCTGGATCTCGCGCACGGTGTCTTCGAAGGTACGCTCCAGCTCGCGCCTGGCGGTCAGCTCCCGGTAGAGCGTTTCGAGCACCGTGAGCAGGTCGCCGTCCATCGTGACCTTCGTGCCGGTCGTCAGCTTGATCGTGCGCATGCGGCTCAGGCTCCGAAGCTTTTGACGGCGGCGGGCTCGTCGGGGTGTACCTCGATGAAATTTTGAGCCCCGGTCATCGTCAGCATGGTCTCGACGCGCTTCTGGACGCCGGCAAGCTTGAGGGCGCCACCGGCGGCGTTGGCCTGCCGGTAGAGGTCCATGAGGCAGCCGATCGTCGCGCTGTCGACATAGCCGACCGATGCGAGGTTCACAATCACCCGCCGCTCGCCCGAGGCGATGAGCTGCGTCACCGCCGACGAGAACTCGGACAGCAGCGGATACATCAGGCGAGACTCGCCGACGCGCACGACTGCAATCCCGTTGGCGTGTTCGGTAGTCAGGTTCATTCAGAGACTCCGGAACGCCGGCCACGGCCGCGCGCGGAGCTTCCGCGTCGACGGCGAACGGCCGGCTGTTTGTCCTGCAGGCGCTTGATCTGGTGCGCCAGCTCGATGCGCCCGCGGTTGATGCGCGATTTGACGGTTCCTTCGGGCAACCCCAGATGGTCCGCGATTTCCTGGTACGAGAGCTCCTGCAGATCTCTCAGCACGACCGCCGTGCGCAGCGTCACCGGCAGCGCCTGCAGCGCCTGGCGCAGCATGCCACGCAGGTCGCGGTGCTCGGCGGCGTGATACGGGCCGCGATCCGACGACGCCGGCTGCAGATCGCCAGTATCCACGTCGCGGGCGATCAACTGCCGCTCCTTGCGCACGCTGCGATAGTGATCGATGCACAGGTTACGGCTGATGCTGATGATCCACGTCTGAAAGTTCGCGCGGCGGTCGAACGTGTTCAGTGCCTTGAAGATCTTCAGGAAGATGTCCTGGGTCAGGTCTTCGGCTTCGTCGTGCTTGCCGACGAACTTGTACGCGACGTTGAAAACCTTGCGCCAGTTCTGCCGGACGATGGTCTCCCATGCCTGCTGATCGCCGCTCAGACACTGCTCGATGAGGCTGTCGGGCGTCGTCGGCTGGGCCGCCGCGGAATCAACGGACATGCGTCATCAGTGTCGGCACAGAGGGCAGGGATCCAAGTGACGATCATAACAGAGGGCCGGAACGCGCTTCAACTTGGTCGAATGAGTCTGCTTCTTTCGGAGTTGGAGGTTGGGAGTTGGGAGTTATAGAATCCCTCCATCGAATCGTGACCGGTTTCTACCGCCAGAATGGCGCGCTTGCCTGCGACGGCGTCTCCTTATCCACCATCGCCCAGGCAGAGGGCACTCCGCTTTACGTCTACAGCGCGTCGGTGATCGCCGATCGCTATCGGGCGATTGACGAGGCATTCGCGTCGCATCCGCACGAGCTGCACTATGCGCTGAAGGCGAACTCCACGCTGGCCATCGCCCGGCTGCTGCGCAGCCTCGGCGCCGGCGCGGACGCGAACTCCGGCGGTGAAATCGACGTCGCGCTGCGCGCCGGATTCATTCCGCCGCAGATCGTCTTCACCGGCGTCGGCAAGACCAGGACGGAGCTCGAGCAGGCGATCGATCTCGGCGTGAAGACCATCAACGCCGAGTCGGCGGGGGAGCTGGAGCGGATCGCCGCCATCGCCTGCGCGCGGCGCACGCGCGCGCGCGTCGCATTGCGCATCAATCCTGATATCGACGCGCGCAGCCATCCGCATATTTCGACCGGGCTGAAGACGAACAAGTTCGGCATCGCGATCGACGCGGTGCGCGCGGTCGCCAGGCAGTTTGCTGCCCGTGATGGCCTCGAGATCGTCGGCCTCCACAGCCACGTCGGTTCACAGATCACGAACCTCGAGCCGCTGCGCAAGGCGGCAGAGGCGCTGGTGGGTCTCGCCCGCGAGTTGCGAGACGATGGCGTGACCATCGAGCACCTCGATCTTGGCGGAGGCCTGGGGATCTCGTACGACGGCAGTGCGGTTCCGAGCGCAAAGGACTACGCGGCAGCACTGCTGCCGCCCGTTCGCGAATCGGGTCTGTCCATCATCCTCGAGCCCGGCCGGAACATCGTGGCGCCTGCTGGCGTGCTCCTCGCCAGGGTCGTGGACATCAAGGAACAGGCCGGGCGCATCTTCGTCGTGCTCGACGCCGGGATGACCGAGCTCATTCGCCCGATGCTCTACAGCGCCTTCCATCGCATCGAGCCGGTAGTGTCTCGACGCGGCGACGAGATCGTCTGCGACATCGTGGGCCCGCTCTGCGAGAGCAGCGACACGCTGGGCAAGGATCGCCGCATCGCGCGCCCCGAGGTCGACGATCTGTTCGCCGTGCTCGATGCGGGCGCCTACGGTTCGGTCATGGCGTCGAACTACAACCGCCGGCCGATGCCTGCGGAGGTCCTGGTCGACAACGGCCGTGCCACGCTGATACGCCGCCGTCAGACAGTCGACGATCTCGTGGCGTTGGAGAGCATGAGAAGTGCAGAGCATCTGCAGTCTGCACCTGCACTCATGACATGTCCGGCCACCTAATCGCCTTCGAGGGTCTCGATCAGAGCGGCAAGCAGACGCAGGCCGAGGCCCTTCACGATCATCTCTCCGGCGCGGGCCGGCAGGTTCGTCTGCTGTCCTTTCCTGACTACGCGACGCCGATGGGCTCCGAGATCTTCCGGGCATTGCATGGCGAGCGGGAATACGCGCCGGACGTGATGCAGCTGCTTTACGTCACCAACCGCTACGAGAAGCGCGCGCAGATCGAAGAGTGGCTGCGCGAAGGGGCGTTCATCCTCTGCGATCGATACCTGGCGTCGAGCATCGCCTATGGTGAAGCGCAGGGACTCGACCCGGTCTGGCTGACCGAGATCCAGCGCTTCCTGCCCCCTCCGGCGTTGACGGTGCTGCTCGACATCGCCCCGGAGACCGCCGTTCGCAGAAAGGCCGCCAACAGGGATCGCTACGAGCGCGATCTCGCACTGTTGTCGAGGGTACGTGCGAGCTACCGGCGTCAGGCAGAGGCCGGGGGCTGGCTTCTTCTCGACGGCGATCGGCAGAAGGATGCTGTCGCGAAGGACGTCACGCAGGGAATCGCGTCACGACTCGGGCTGCAGTAAGCGCTCGTACCTCTCGCGCGCCCGCCTCTCGCAGTAGACGAGCGCACGCCTCCAGCGTCGCCCCCGTTGTGCTCACATCGTCCACCAGCACGATCCGCAGGCCTGCCACCTGCGCCCTGCGCGCGAGCGCGAATGCGTCGCGCACATTCGCGTGGCGCCGTGCGGCGGGCAGATCCGTCTGCGACACCGTCGCGCGAACGCGGCGGAGCAGATTGCTCGTCGGCAGCCGCAAACCGCGGGCGATGCCTTCCGCCTGGTTGAATCCGCGGGTGCGCAGGCGGCTTCGATGCAACGGGACCGGCACGACGAGGTCGACCCCGATCAGGACCTGCGCGCACTCATGACGAAGCAGCTCGCCCAGCGGCCTTGCAAGCGATTGACGCTTGTCGTACTTCAGCGCGTGAATGATGGATCTGAGCGTGCCCTCGTAGCTCCCGATTGCGCGGCTCTGAGAGATCGCCGTTGGAAGGCGGCGGCAGCGTGCACACGTGGCCGACTGAAGGCTGATGACACGCCACGACGGGAGTGGATCTCCGCAGTGGCGGCAAAGGGGCGGCGTGAACGGGCGTACCTGCGCCCAGCAAGACGCGCAAACCGGACTGCGGGTGGGCTGGTCGAGCGGCGCATCGCAGGCGGCGCAGGGCGGCGCCAGGAGCACCGCGATCAGCCCGTTCGCCAGGGTCCGCAGCGATGCGACCGCGGACATCAACCCGCACATCCGGGCTGATCGCCGTTCCGTACTTCAGGCTTGCAACGGTTCGTCGCTGATTTCGATCCGCTCGGCGTCGCCCCACAACCGTTCGAGCGAATAGAACTCGCGCGTCTGCGGCGAGAACACATGGACGATGAAGGTGAAGAAGTCCATGAGGATCCACTCGGCGCGGTCGTATCCCTCGATGTGTGAAGGTCTGACCTTTGCGGCACGCATGGCGTCTTCGATCGCGTCGGCAATGGCTTTGACCTGTCGCGGGTTCTGACCGGAGCACAGGACGAAGTGATCGGTGAAGGCGGGCGTGCTTCGCAGGTCGAGAACCACGACGTCCGAAGCTTTCTTGTCCAGCGCGGCTCGAACCGCGCGTGCCACATCGGCCGCCAGCCGCCGTCGTCCTGCCGTCGCCGTCTTTTTCCGTTCAGTCTTGGCCATGCAAGTGATCTGCCGTAGGAATCAGGGGTGTTGATCTGCTTTCGGAATACAAATGGTGTTGCGCAATATGCGTCTCGACCGCGGCCGGCACGAGGCCTCGTACGGATTCCATCGCGGCGAAGCGGCGACGGAGATCCGTAGACGAGACATCCGGCGTACGCGCATCGAGCAGAAAAATCGCAGGATTCTCCCAGTCTCCGTCATCGCGTCGCGCCGGCTGCATACGCCTTGCCAGTGCCGGAAGCTTCGCGGCGAGCTCGCTGACCGGGTATCCGGGACGCGAGACGACGACGAAGTGCGCCATGTCCAGAACGTGCGGGTAGCGGCTCCACGTCGCAATGTCCGCAAACGCATCTGCACCCGTGATGAAAAAAATCTGCGATGGGCGCAGCCCCGTCGGCGTGTAGTCGCGCCAGCGTATCGGCCGTATACGTCGGACCGGGGGCGCTCAGTTCCATGTCCCACGCTTCGAGCCCGTCGACGCCGTTGACGGCCAACGCAGCCATGGCGAACCGGTGGTACGCGGAGGCAACCGGCTGAACGGGCCGGTGAGGCGGGATGTGCGATGTCATCAGGATCACGCGGTCCAGCGCCAGCGCCTGACGAACCGCCAGAGCGGTGTCCACATGTCCGGCGTGAACCGGGTCGAAGGTTCCGCCCAGGATGCCGAGCCGTGCGGCAGAGGTCATTCAGCGAATCGATCGAGAGGCGCGGCGCTGGTAGCACGCTCGCGTGCCGCTGCGACTTCGCGCCAGACGGCTTCGAGGAGCCGGTCGAGGCCTTCACCGGTCGCCGCCGACACAGGGTAGAGCGGAACCCCCGCTGACTGCAAATGACGCTGCAGCGAGGCAAGGCGTTCAGGCTCGTCGAGCGCATCGATCTTGTTGGCCGCAGCGATCATCGGTTTGTCGATGAGACGCTCTCCCGATGCGTCACGTCCCGGGAACAGCGCCAGCTCGCGGGAAATGATCTCGAAGTCGCTCACGGGCTCGCGGCCGGTGGAGGACGACACGTCGATGACGTGCACGAGCACCTTCGTTCGCTCGAGATGGCTCAGGAAGCGATGCCCCAGGCCGTGTCCCGTGTGCGCGCCTTCGATCAACCCGGGGACGTCCGCTACGACGAACGTGCGATCGCCGGAAAGCCCGACGACACCCAGATTGGGTGTCAGCGTCGTGAACGGATAGTCGGCGATCTTCGGCCTGGCCGCAGAGATCCGCGAAATCAGCGTCGACTTGCCGGCGTTCGGAAAGCCGACGAGTCCGACGTCAGCCAGCAGCTTCAGATGGAAACGGAGGTCTTTTTCTTCCCCGGGAAGTCCCGGCTGCGCCCGCCTGGGTGCGCGGTTCGTCGACGTCGCAAACTGCGCGTTGCCCTGACCGCCGAGTCCGCCCTTGGCGAGCAGCACGCGCTGATCCACTTCGGTCAGATCGGCGATCTGGTTGAGGTCGTCCCCATCGCGCTGATACACGACGGTGCCCACAGGCACCTGCAACACGATGTCGTGGCCGGTGCGCCCAGTTCGATTCGAACCTTCGCCGTGCGCACCGCGACCGGCTTCGAAGAGTTTCTGGAAACGGTAATTGAGGAGAGTGTTGAGGTTGGCGTCGGCGACGACGTAGACGGAGCCGCCGGGCCCGCCGTCGCCGCCATTCGGCCCACCACGTGGCACGAACTTCTCGCGCCGGAAGCTCACGGCGCCACGGCCGCCGTGCCCGGCGGCAACGTGGATGTCTACCTCGTCGACAAACATGAAGAGCGCGCGTCCGCGCGCCGCTTACGCGGTCTCGACGGGATGGACCGAGATAACGCGGCCGGCGCGGCCGTGATCCTCGAACTTCACACGCCCGCCGATTTTCGCAAACAGCGTGTCGTCTTTGCCGAGACCGACATTGAGGCCCGGCTTGAAGCGGCGGCCGCGCTGACGCACGAGGATCGATCCGCCCGTCACGACGTTGCCATCGAACCGTTTGACGCCGAGACGCTGTGAGTTGCTGTCGCGCCCGTTACGAGAGCTGCCTTGTCCTTTTTTATGAGCCATGGTTCTTAGGAGCTAGAAGCTAGGAGCTAGGAGCTAGGAGTTAGATAAGGATGTCCTTCACGCGGATGCGCGTCAGCGTGCTCCGGTGCCCTTTGGTCCGGCGCATGCCCTTGCGGCGCTTCTTCTTGAAGACGCGAATCTTCGGGCCGCGCGCCTCGCCATCGATAACGCCAACCACCTTGACGTTGGCCACGTAGGGAGAGCCGGCGAGCACTTCGCCGCCGTCCTTCTCGAGGACCAGCACCTGGTCGATGGTCACCTCGTCGCCCGCATTGAGGTTCACGCGGTCAACGGTGATCACATCGCCGGGCGCAACCTTGACCTGCCGGCCCCCGCTCTGAATGATTGCGAACACGGTCGAATCCTCCGTCCGGGCCCACACGACGGACCTCGGGCTCTGTGCCAAAAGAATTAGGATATCACGGATGGGTCCGGGGGGACCAGACACGAGGGGCCCGGTCCGGCTAGAGCCGGACGCTACGTTGGGAAGGTTCGGCTAATGCCGGACTCTACTTGAGAAGGACCCTTGTTCCGCGGATTTTCTGCGTGCTCAACGCGTTGAGGAAGCTCGGGATGAGCTTATCCATCAGCTCGAAGTAGGTCGACAGCGCCGGCGTGTTCTGCTGGGCGTTATAGAGCACCTCTTCCCGGAACTGCTCGGAGTAGAGCGTCGCGCCGGTCCGGCCATCGATGAAGATGAACTTCGGCGTGAGGATGAATCCCTTGCGCTCCATGTAGGTGCGCACCGGCGTCACTCGGCGGCGGCCGAACTGGTCGTACCACTCACGTTCCTGCATCACCATGCCCGCATCCCGGTGCGGCGTGAAGAGGACCGTGCCAGTCACGATCAGCGGATTCTGATATTCCTCTCCGAGCTTCTTCCAGAACGCCACGTCCGCGAAAATGCTCTGGAAGCGTTCGAGATCTTTTTCGTTCTGAATTCGGCTGCTCGTTGGTGCTCGCCTGCGCGGTCGACTGCTGCCCGTCTGCTGCGCCGCCGGGCGACGCCGCGACACCGTTCGAATCACCGGGGGCCTGCCCCTGCTTCGCCGCGAGCTCCGCGAGCGGAAGGACTTCGGCTTCGACGACGCGAAGGCTCGACTTGCTGCGCAACTGGCTGCGCAGCAGGCGCACCGTCTCGAGATTCGCATCGACGTCGTCGGTGCCGCCGCCCAGGAATCCTGCGACGAGCACGCGCTGGAATCCCGAGACGTCCATCTTTGGCTGGATGGGTGTTTCGATGGGGATCTCGTAAAAGCTGGTGCAGGCCAGAGACCCGCACAGCACCACGAGACTAGCGATCGTTGCGGCGCTTCGTGCGGTCATTGATTTCTTTGAAGAGATCGTAGTTTTGCCGAATCATCAGGTTGTCCGGCTCGAGTTCGACCGCTTTCTCGTACGCTTTGGCCGCGTTCTCGAAGTCGCCCTGCTGCTCGTATGCGATCGCCAGGTTGTTCCACGCAGCGGCGTACGTCGGATCGATGTCGACGGCCTTCTGCCAGCGATACGCAGCTTCTTTCCAGAGTTGATTCTGAGCCATCCGGATGCCGAACTCGACCTGGCTCTTCGCTTCCGACCGGGCGTCGCGCGCGTACGCCGCCGACGCGGACACGAGAAGGGCCGCCGAGACGACGATAGCCCTGAATACCATGATGCTTGGGACCACTATAGCACCGCACCGGAAAGTGGCAAGTGGATTCCGAGAAGGATTTGGCAGCAATGGGTGTACCAGCGGCTGAGGCCTCCCAGGACGTGGCGCGCCTATCGGAATCCTGCGCAAATCCGTAATTCGGCGACGGTCATCCGTAAGTCCAAAGTCAGACAGTATTGTGGATTGGTAAACATGAGGCTCCTATACTATGGACAGAGGGCCGAGCCGCAGTGCTGCGATGCAGCCGCTTGCGGTGCGGCCCTTTTTGTTCGCGCGCCGCCTGGCTGGGTCGCCGACGAGGTTGCCGGATGGATCTGCAATCCGTGGTGGCGGTGTCGATGCTCCCGGTCTCGCGACTACGAGCCGCGGCTCTGTTCAAGGAAGCCTGTCTCGACCCGCCCGCTGACATCCTCGAGGCCATCCTCTTCGGCTGCCGGATCCCGTCCACGGAATGGCGAGTATTGGCCGCGGTCGCGCGTGACCGCGCGTCGCTCGCCTTGACGCTCGCAGGTCGGTCGGGGATGATGCCGGTCTCGCTGCTGGACGAGCGCTATCCCGCCCTGCTCAGCGTCACCGTCGATCCACCGCCAGTCCTGTGGGTTCAGGGGCAGGCCGAGCTGCTCAGCAGACCAAGCGTCGCGGTCGTCGGATCGCGCGCAGCCACGCCTTATGCGTTGGAAGTTGCGGCACGGCTCGGGGAAGAGCTCGCGCAGAGAGGGATAGTTGTGGCCAGCGGATTGGCCCGGGGCGTCGACTCAGCCGCCCATCGGGGCTGCCTGGTTGGCAAGGGCCCCACGACAGCAGTGCTCGGATCGGGCCTCGATCGCATCTATCCGGCCGAGCATCGAGAATTAGCTGTAACTATCAGTAAAACATGGCGCCTTAGTTAGCGAGCTCGGGCCCGGGTGCCGAGCCCTTGCCGGAGCACTTTCCGCTCCGTAACCGTATCATCAGCGGGATCTCGCTGGCCGTGGTGGTCGTCGAAGCCTCCGAGAAGAGCGGGTCGCTCATCACGGCCCGGTGCGCGCTGGAGCAGGGCCGTGACGTGTTGGCTGTGCCCGGAAGCGTGCTGTCGGGGCGGAACCGCGGATCGCACAGCCTATTAAAGGATGGAGCAAAGGTCGTTGAGACTGCTGACGATATTCTTGAGGAGCTCGGCTGGGCTTCCGGGCCTTCGAAGGCCAATTGTTGGTCTAAATATATGACAACAGACCCTTTGCTGGTCAGGATGGAGCCCGGCGAGGTCTACAGGCTGGAAGATTTGATGGTGTTGACGGGCACGTCCGGCCCCAAACTGCTAGCTCGCCTCACCGAGCTCGAGTTGAATGGGTTCGTGATCGGGGTTGGCGGCGTCGGGTTTGCGAGGGTAGCCCGCTCTGGCTGATTCGATAGACCGAAAGGCGTCTGATAACGTTAGGTTGGTTATGGCCAAGGCACTGGTGGTGGTCGAATCGCCCGCAAAGGCGAAGACGATCAATAAATATCTGGGCAAGAACTACAAGGTCGTCGCCTCGATGGGCCACGTCCGCGATCTGCCCAAAAGCAAGCTCGGTGTGGACGTCGAGGATGGGTTCGAGCCGTCGTACGAAGTCATCGCGAGTCGCAAGAAGGTCCTCAAGGAACTGAAGGATGCTGCGAAGGACGCGTCCGAGATCTTTGTGGCGACCGACCCCGATCGCGAAGGGGAAGCGATTGGATGGCACCTGGCGGAAGAGCTCGGCAGCGGTAATCGCAAGAAGATCCGCCGCCTGATGTTCAACGAGATCACGAAGAAGGGCGTGCTGGCGGCGCTCGACAAACCGACGACGATCAACAAGCAGATGGTCGACGCCCAGCAGGCGCGTCGCGTGCTCGATCGTCTGGTCGGCTACAAGATCAGCCCGCTGCTCTGGGACAAGGTTCGCCGCGGGTTGAGCGCCGGCCGCGTGCAGTCGGTCGCGCTGAAGCTCGTGTGCGATCGCGAGCGGGAGATTCTCGCCTTCGTTCCGGAAGAGTACTGGAACATGACGGCGCGGCTCGCTGGCGCCGTGCCGCCAGAGTTCGACGCTCGTCTCCTCAAGCGCGACGGCTCCAACATCAAGGTTGGCAACGAGACAGAAGCCAACGAAGTGCTCGCCGATCTGAAGTCGGCAGAGTGGATCGTCAGCTCGGTGACGACGAAAGAGCGCAAGAAGAGCGCGGTTCCGCCGTTCATTACGAGCAAGCTGCAGCAGGCTGCGCGCTTCCCGGTCAAGAAGACGATGATGATCGCGCAGCAGCTCTACGAGGGGATCGAGCTCCCCGGTGAGGGCGCCGTCGGTCTGATCACCTACATGCGAACCGATTCGACGCGTGTGGCCGATCAGGCGCTCACGGAGGTCCGCGAGTTCATCGGGCAGCGCTACGGCGCTGACTACGTGCCCGAGAAGCCGAACTACTATCGCGCCAAGGCCGATGCGCAGGACGCGCACGAAGCGATTCGCCCGACCTCGTTGCAGTATCACCCGGACGACATTCGCCCGCACCTGACGCCGGACCAGTACTATCTGTATCGTCTGATCTGGAACCGATTTGTGGCGTCGCAGATGCCCCCGGCGACCTTCGACGAAACCACGGTCGACATCGAGGCGTCACGCTACTTGTTCCGGGCGAAGGGCTCGGTGCCGAAGTTCGCGGGCTGGATGATCGTCTACAACCAGGAAGCCGCGCTGGCGCCGGAACAGCCGCGAGGCGGGCTCGGGCCCGACGCAACGACCACCGACGATGACGACGCGGCGAGCGTGCTGCCGGTGCTGGCGGAAGGCGATCGGCTCGATCTGAAGGAGCTTCGTCCGGAGCAGAAGTTCACGCAGCCGCCGCCCCGCTACACGGAAGCGACGCTGGTGAAGGCGCTCGAAGAGAACGGCATCGGCCGTCCCAGCACCTATGCCTCGATCATCGGCGTCATCCAGGCGCGCGAATACGTCAACAAGATCGAAAGCCGCTTCAAGCCCACGCTGCTGGGCATGATGCTTGTCGAGAAACTGCTCTCTCCGGCGTTCGACGACATCCTCGACGTGGAGTACACGCGCAACCTCGAGGAGGATCTCGACAAGATCGAAGCCGGGGAGGAGAACTACGAGTCCACGCTGTCGAGCTTCTACAAGAAGTTCCAGAAAGACCTGAAGCGCGCGGCGAAGGAGATGATCAACCTCAAGGAGGGCGTCGAGCCGGATCCGCCAGTCACGTGCGACAAGTGCGGATCGCCGATGGTCATCAAGTCCGGCAAGTTCGGCCTCTTCCTCGCGTGCAGCGCCTACCCGGAGTGCGAGAACACGCGCGAACTGGAAACGCCGGAGCCCGGCGCCGAAGGCGAGATCGAAGAGGCCTGCGAAAATTGCGGGAAGCCCATGGCCATCAAGCGCGGCCGCTTCGGCCAGTTCCTGGCCTGCACGGGCTATCCGGAGTGCAAGACGACACGCAAGCTGATCGCGACCAAGCAGGGCCTGACCGCGGCGAAGCCCGACCAGATGCTCGACGAGAAGTGCCCGAAGTGCGACTCGAACCTGGTGCTCAAGCACGGGCGCTTCGGCGAGTTCACCGCGTGCAGCAACTATCCCAACTGCAAGTACGTGAAGCAGAAGTCAACCGGTGTTGCCTGTCCCAAGGACAGCGGCGACATCGTCGAAAAGAAATCGCGGCGCGGAAAGGTGTTCTACGGCTGCGCCAACTACCCTGACTGCGACTTCACGCTCTGGAAGAAACCGGTGGCGGAGAAGTGCCCGGACTGCGGCGCGCCGTTCCTCGTCGAGCGGATCACGAAGCGTCACGGCCGTCAGCTGATCTGCAACAACGAAGAGTGCAAATACGCGCGCGAGGCTGAGGAATTGGCGACGGCTTAACGTGCGCACTTGCGCACTCGCGCACTCGCGCACTCGCGCACTTATGTATTGTGACAATCATTGGCGGCGGGCTGGCTGGCAGCGAGGCTGCGTGGCAGGCTGCGGGGCTTGGCGTCCGCGTGGTTCTGCACGAGATGCGGCCGGTGCGCGCGACGGCGGTGCACAAGTCCGATCGCCTGGCGGAACTCGTCTGCAGCAATTCCTTTCGCGGCGACAAGCTCGATAACGCCGTCGGCCTGCTGAAAGAAGAGATGCGCCGACTCGGGTCGCTGGTCA
Source organism: uncultured Acidobacteriota bacterium (assembly GCA_963784195.1). Lineage (GTDB taxonomy): Bacteria > Acidobacteriota > Vicinamibacteria > Vicinamibacterales > 2-12-FULL-66-21 > CAVQAH01. The sequence goes on from CAWARA010000027.1 coordinate 34,787, forward strand.
TGAAGGCGGCCGATCAGGCGAGGGTGCCGGCGGGAGCCGCGCTTGCCGTCGATCGTGAGGTCTTCTCAACCGTGGTCACGCGCGCGATCGCCGACCACCCGCTGATCACTGTCATCCGCGAAGAAGTGCCGACAGTTCCCGGAACCGATCGGGGTCCGGTGATCGTCGCCACCGGTCCGCTGACCTCCGATGCGCTCTCGCGCGATATCGTCAAGCTTGTCGGCGAGGAGCATCTGTACTTCTACGACGCGATCAGCCCCATTGTCCTCGCCGAGACGATCGACATGTCGAAAGTGTTTCGCGCGTCGCGGTGGGGGCGAAGTCTTCGCCGGACGAATGACGAAGCCGACGAACCTGCAACGGTGGAGCAAGCCGGCGCGGCGTGTGGCGTGGATGACGGCGAGGGTGACTATTTGAACTGCCCGTTCACCGCCGCCGAGTACGCGGTGTTCTACGAGGCACTCATGGGCGCTGAAAAGGCGGCGCTTCACGAGTTCGATTCGGCAAAGTTTTTCGAAGGCTGCCTGCCGATCGAGGTGATGGCCGCGCGCGGCGTCGACACGCTGCGCTTCGGGCCGATGAAGCCGGTGGGCCTCGTCGATCCGCGGACCGGCCGCGAGCCCTATGCGGCCGTGCAGCTGCGCCAGGACAACCTGGCCGGCGACCACTTCAGCCTGGTGGGGTTTCAGACGCAGATGAAGTGGGGCGAGCAGGCGAGGGTCCTGCGGCTCATTCCCGGGCTGGAGAACGCCGAGTTCGTAAGGTTCGGCATGATCCATCGCAACACGTACATCAACGGCCCGACCGTGTTGCACGAGACCTGGCAGACGCGGTCGAACGAGGCGCTGTTCTTTGCCGGGCAGATCTCCGGTGTCGAGGGATACGTCGAGTCTGCGGCGTCGGGTCTGATCGCCGGGCGCAACGCCGCGGCGCAGGTGCTCGGTCAGCCGCTTCGTGTTCCGCCACGCACCACAGCGATTGGCGCGCTGGGATATTACGTGTCGCACGCCAACCCGCGTTACTACCAGCCATCCAACATCACCTTTGGCATCATTCCGCCGGTCGCGTCCGAACTGGTGAAGTCCAAACGGACAACCAGACAGGACGGCAGCCGCCTGACGATGAAGGACGCGCGGAAGGTCGCGACGTCGGCACGCGCGCTTCACGACCTGGAGAAGTGGATCGCCACCGCCGACGAGCACTCGGTGATCGGATAATAGGATGATCCGATGAAGGAAGCCCTCGAAGAGTTCCTCGAGCACCTCCGCCTCAACGAGAATGCCTCCGTCAACACGGTCCGCGCGTACAACAGCGATCTGACGCAGTTCTTTGCGTTTCTGGCAGCACGGACTGGCAGCGCGCCGGAAGCCTCAGGACGCGCCGAGCGCGTCGGAGGGCGCCGCGTCCCGCTCACGCCCGCGGACTTCAATCAGCAGAGCATCCGCGAGTTCATGGCCGACTTGCACAAGCGCGGCAACGCGCGGGCGTCCGCAGCGCGCAAGCTCGCCGCCATTCGCACGTTTGGCCGCTACCTGCGGCGCGAAGGTGTGCTCGAGGGGGATCCGGCGTCGCTCGTCGGGACGCCGAAGCGGGAGGTTCGCCTCCCTGCGCACCTGGGCGAGGCGGAGATGTCGCGGCTGCTCGAGATGCCGGACATCTCGATGCCGCTCGGCCGCCGCGACCGCGCCATTCTCGAGCTGTTCTACGCATCGGGTTTGCGCTTGAGCGAGCTCGTCGGGCTCGATCTCGAGGATGTGAATCTGAGCAGCCGTGTCGTGCGCGTGCTCGGGAAAGGCGGGAAGCAGCGGATCGTGCCGTTCAACCACGCGGCTGAGAGCGCCGTGCGGGCATGGCTCCGGGATCGCGAAGCCATCCGCGGATCGGATCCACGGGACGCGGATGAACGCGGATTGCGTTCACGGGACGCGGATCAACGCGGATCTCTGGGTTCGCGAGTCCAGAGCCCCGAAGCCCCCGCCTTCGCGCGCGGGCGGATTACGCGCGCGCTTCGGCGAGGCGGGCGAGTCCCGGCCACGCGGCGGACGCGTCCCCGTTCGTCGCGCGAGCCGTTGTTTCTGAACTACCAGGGCGGTCGGCTCTCCACCCGAAGCGTCGATCGGCTCGTGAGGAAGTACGTGGCCGCGTGCAGCACACGGTTCGGGATCAGTCCGCACGCGCTCCGCCACTCGTTCGCGACGCACTTGCTGGAGCGCGGCGCCGATCTTCGCGCGATCCAGGAATTGCTCGGGCACGCGCGCCTAAGCACCACGCAGCGCTACACGCACCTCAACGCCACGCAATTGCTCGAGACGTATCGAAAAGCCCACCCGAAAGCCTAGGAGCCGTGGTTCGTGGTCGTATGTCTCGTCGAGCTCGTCACACGCTCCCCCCGACGAACACACGGACGACGAATTACGGACCACGGACCACGAACTACGGACCACGGACTACGAAGTCGAGTTCTATAATCTCGCCGTCTGACCACGCGTCCTGATTGGCGCAGGTCGAGGAGCACACTCATGCGCCGGGGTCTCACGGTCGTTGTCATCCTCGCGGCCATCGCCGCGTCAGCGTCCTCATTGCCCGGTGCCGAGGCGGTCCAAGCCGATCCGAAGTTCGAGCAGCTGGCGGTTCTCGTCACGCAGAAGATGACCGAGTACGGCATCCCCGGCGTCGCGTTCGGAATGGTCAGGAACGGCCAGGTGACGGTCCGTGGCTTCGGCGTGACCAATCTCGACGATCCGCAGCCGATCACACCGGACACGGTGTTTCCACTCGCGTCGATCTCCAAGACGATTGCGGCGACGGCGATCATGCGGCTGGTCGAGCAGGGAAAGATCGACCTTGCGGCGCCTGTGCGGACGTATCTGCCCGACTTCAAGGTTCAAGACGAGGCGGCTAGCCGCGAGGTCGCGATCTGGCACCTCCTCACCCACACACCCGGATGGGAAGGCCAGCTGACGACACAGGATCGCGGTACGGAGACGCTGGCGTTCTTCGCCAACTCGGCCAGCGATTTGCCGCAGCTCGCGCCGCCAGGCGCCGTATGGAGCTACAACAACGCCGGATTTACCATCGCCGGTCGGGTAATCGAGGTCGTTACCGGTCAGCCGATCCATGAAGCGATCCGCAAGCTGGTCTTCGAACCGATAGGTCTCACGCGAGCGTTCACGCGCCTGGAAGATGTCGCGACGCACCGCTTCTCGGTCGCCCATCGTACGCAGGATGGCAAGCCGATGGTCGTTCGTCCGATGACGCGGTCGACCTCGGTGACGGCGGGCGGCGTCTCGATGAGCCTGAACGACCTGCTGACCTACGCACGATTTCACCTGGGCGACGGAACCAGCCGCGACGGCACCCGCGTGCTCTCGCGCGCGTCGTTGGAACTGATGCGCACGTCACGGCTGCGCAAGAACTCGACTGACGAGGACATGGGGCTCGGGTGGCATCTGCGTCGGGTTGGCGGAATCATGACCGCGGCGCACGGCGGCACGCTCGGCCACATCCTGCTCCTCGAACTGGTTCCCGAACGAAACCTGGCGTTCGCGATCCTGACCAATCACGGCGACGGCTGGCGTCTCATCCAGGACGTCGAACGCAACGCGCTGACGGTCCTCGAAGGGATGACGCTCGCTCCCACGCAAGCGATCGGCCATCGCGGCCTCAACGAGACGATTCCCGACGTACCACTCCTGGCGACACAGCCCGATCCGGCCCCTTACCTTGGCGTTTATCGCCGGCCGCCGCTCACGACCACCTACGACGTCCGTGTCGAGAAGGGGCAGTTGATGGTCGGGAATGCGCCGGTCGCTTTCTATGGTCCCGATCAGGCGGTCTACACGTCCGGGAACCAGCGCTGGAACCAGGTCGAATTCATCCGCCGGCCTGACAATACGGTCGGATGGGTGAGGGTAGGTGGGCGCATCGCGAGGAAAGACTGACTCGGGGCTCGGGGCTCGGGGCTCGGGGCTCGGGACTCGGGACTCGGGGCTCGGGACTCGGGGCTCGGGAAGGGTCAACTCCCAAGCCTTTCAGAGGCGATCGGCTAGAGTGCTCATCTCGCAATCGGCGGACGCCGGCCGCGAGCGGCGATGGCGCCGAAGAGGAGCCCTCCGACCAGAAATGTCGGCCACCACACTGGATCGGACAACCCGTCCGCGATCAGTCCTGCCACACCGCGCAGCGTGAGCATCGCAAACGCAGCCCAGGACATTACGCTCAGGATCCTGCGTGGGATCGCCTGGCCCCAGCGTTGAACCGGGGCAAGGGCGACGACGAACGCCGCAGCGCTCAAAGCGATGACGAGAAGATCGAAGTAGTAGCGCCAGGTGCTCATCATCAGCGTGTGATTCGCCCGGCCGCCGGGAAATCCCGCCGGTACGCCAAGTGCCCACCACAGGTGCGGCGCTGCGAACAGCACCGCCCATGCGCACGCGGCGTAGTGAAGCCTTCGGTCTGGAGAGTTGAGCGACCGACGTCATCGCCAGAGGCAGACGTTCGAACGCCTCGAGATGGCGTCGACCAGAGGACCCGATGCGCCGCCAGGCTCATGTCCCTGAATACGTAATGGACCATTCGCGGGTTTCGGTCTGTGAGGCGCCGGTCTGGATCAACTCCCAAAGGGCTGCCGGATCGAGGGCGACCGGATCGGGTTCGAGTGCGCCGTGCCGACGACAATGGCAACGTTCTCGACGGCCACGACGATCGCGACGTCACATACCTAGAGTCGTCGTGGTCGTCGTGTCGTCGCGAGCGTTCCTGAAACCGTGGACGTTCTACCTTGTGAGATGGAACTCAGAGTTGGCCTGCGATAGCAGATGTGATCCAGGCGCGCGGACTACCGACATTAATCGCGCAGAGCTATCATAAGTTGGACGCGCTCAAAGCAGTCGACGCGTCATGACCGGGCGGCAGAACCGGTACAGCAAGAAGACCACGACGAGGTGAATCAATGTCTCGCCGTGGTCTGTCCCCGCTGGAAGGACCACCTCGCGGGCGGGCATCCCGTGCGACCGCAATGAATCGCTTGAACAGCCTGCCTGTGCCGTCATACCTCTTCGTGTGAACCTACGTCGTGAACCCCGTCCTAACTCGCAATCGGCTCGGCGATCGGCGGCCGGCGGCCGCGCGCGTAGTCGATACCGAGCGTCTTGATCTTGTAGTTCATCACGCGCGGGCTGATCGACAGCAGCTCGGCGGCGTCCTTCTGCACCCAGTTCGACATCTTGAGTGCTTCCACGAGCGCCTGACGCTCGATCTCCTCGAGTGCGATGCCTGTCGGCGGAATCTTGACCACCGGGCTCGCATCGCCCGACGACTGCGTCGTCGACAGCTCGCCCAGTCGCAGGTCCACGCTGCTCAGCGCCGGACCTTCGGTGAGCAGCACGGCGCGCTCGATCGAGTTTTCGAGCTCGCGGATGTTGCCCGGCCAGTTGTAGCGCATCAACAGCTTCTGTGCGTCCGGCGACAGCCCTTCGACGCGCTTCTTCAGCTCGCCCGCGAAGCGCTTGAGGAAGAACAGCGCCAGCTGCGGAATGTCGTCCTTGCGCTCGCGCAGCGGCGGCATGTCGATCGAGACGACGTTCAACCGGTAGTAGAGGTCTTCGCGGAACTGGCCGTTCGCCACCATCTGCGGCAGGTTGCGGTTCGTCGCGGCGATGACCCGCACGTCGACGCGCAGCGTCCGCGTGCCGCCCAGGCGCTCGAACTCGTGCTCCTGCAGGACGCGCAGGATCTTGGCCTGGGTGTTCGCGCTCATGTCGCCGACCTCGTCGAGGAACAGCGTGCCGCCGTCCGCCTGCTCGAAGCGGCCGACGCGCTGCTTGTCGGCGCCGGTGAACGCGCCCTTCTCGTGGCCGAACAGCTCCGACTCGAGCAGGTTCTCCTGCAGCGCCGCGCAGTTGACCTTGACGAAGTTACGGCTGTTGCGCAAGCGAGTTGTGGTGAATCGCGCCGGCAATCAGCTCCTTGCCGGTGCCCGTTTCGCCGCGGATCAGGACGGTCGTGTTGCTCTTCGCAACCTTCTTGACGATCGAGAGCACCGACTGCAGCGCGCCGCTCGCGCCGACGATGCGGTCGAAGTCGTAGATGTCCTGCTGCGTGTGCCGCAGATACTCGATCTCGTGCTTGAGACGGCGATGCTCGATGGCCTTCTCGACCTTGAGCTCCATCTCCTCGATCTCGAACGGCTTCTGCACGTAGTCGAACGCGCCAATCTTCATCGCCTCGACCGCGGTGTGCACCGACCCGAATGCGGTCATGAGGATGACGGCCGTCGTGGGATGCATCGATTTCGCTGTACGGAGCACGTCGAGGCCGTCGCTGCCGCCCATCTTCAGGTCGCTCAGCACGACATCGTATTGCCCCTCGTGCAGCTTCTCGATCGCCACGTTACCGTTCGGCGCCTCATCGACTTCATGATGCGCGTCCGACAGCGCCCGCACAATGCCGCGCCGCAGCGAGTCGTGATCGTCTGCTACCAGTATCCGGCCCATCGCTGTGATCTCCAGAAATCTTCTTTGAGTGGGGCTCTGCCCCACACCCCGGCTCGGTCGCTTGCGGGGGCCCTACGCCCCGCGCCGCTCCCTCGCAGGCGCGCCGTGCGCGCCTTTCTTGTGACAACCTGCGAACTACCGACTACGAACCACGAACCCGCCTTCGCCAAGGCTTCGGCGCGGCAGGCCACGAACTACGACTACGAACTACGAACCACGAACAAGACCTACGCTCGAAACAACTCGTCGCTGCTCGACACGGGCAGCGTCACCCGGAACTGCGTGCCGCCGCTCGGCCGCGCGCTCACGTCGATCCGGCCGTCGTGCGCGTCCACGATCTTTCGCACGATGGCCAGCCCCAGCCCCGAGCCTTGCGGCTTGGTCGTGAAGAAGGGGCTGAAGATCTTCTCCAGCACTTCCGGCGGCATCCCCGGTCCGTCGTCGATGACGTCGACCTGGACGTAGGGACCGGTCTGCCCCTCGGCAGTTGGAAGCTCCTCTTCCTCCAGCTGCAGCGCGCTGATCGAGACGCAGCCCTTGCCGGTCAGCGCCTCGAAGGCGTTGGTCAGAAGGTTGGTGAACAGCTGACGAAGCTGGTAGGGATCGCCCTGAATCGAGCCGATGTCGCCAGCCAGCGCCACGTCGACGCGGACGTCGCCGCGGGGGACATGTCCTTCGGCGAGCGAGATGGCGTCGCGGACTACGTCCCCGAGCGAGATGTGCTCGACCTGCAGCCGGATCGGCCGCACGAACTCGAGCACCTCGAGGACGATGGCGTTGGCCATCTTGGCTTCCTTGATGATGTCGCCGAGGATCGACTGCGCGTCTTGGGAGTCCGTCAGCTGGCGCTTCAGGATCCCCGCCATGACCTCGATGCCCGCGAGCGGGTTCTTGACCTCGTGGGCAATCGCCGCGGCCATCTCGCCGAGCGCCGCCAGGCGATCGCGGAGCCGCTCGCGCTCCTCGAGCTGTTCGACGCGGGTCAGGTCCTTGAAGAAGAGGGTGGCGCCGGTGAGGCGTCCACGGGCGTCGCGGACCTGCGACAGCGTGTAGCCGATGACCTTGCCGGTGCTCTTCAGCCGCAGTTCCGCGCGATTGGGCAGATGCGAGAGCTCGAAGGCGCCGGAGATGATGCGAACCACCTCCGGCTGCTCGCGAAGCACACGGACGAAGGGCTGCCCGATGTCGTCCGGGTTCGCCTTGATCCCGAGAATCCGGTAGGCGACGTCGTTCATGACCGCCACCCGCCCATCGCGGGTTACGGCCAGCACACCGTTCCGAAGGTTCCAGACCAGGTCGCGGTAAAAGGTTTCGGGCGCCAGAGTGTTCGGAAAGGTCCGGCGCGGCCGGCCCTCGGACCGGCGTCCGGTAGCGACCGCGGTCCGGGGGACGGATCCCCGTTTTTTCGGCATAATTTGGGCGGGATCTGGCCGCTCGCCCTCAGGGGCGTCGGCTGGCAGTATTGTAATTGCCCGATCCTGTTCAGCCAAGCTGCGTTCCATGTTGAAGTTACGGCTGGCAATCGCCCCGCCGAAGGCCTGTTGCACGTAGTGCGGGCTAGCGCCCGGGCGCACTTATCCTTTGGGCCTGCCCCCCCGGGGGGCAAATGGTGTGCCTCACCGGGACACAGATTTGTCTCCGTTTTTGTTGGGTTTTTGAGCAGGTGGGTCTGACGGGCCGGAGGGGTGTGCTTACAATTGTGACGTTCGATTACAATTTTGTTTGCAGCGACTCCCACTGATTCATCAGGTCGCCGACCTCCCACATCAGGGCCTGGTGGCGGTCGATGACCGGTTTCGCGGCCTCGTGATCGTCGTAAAACCCAGGCGCTGACATCGAGGCTTCGATGTCCTTGATCGCGCGTTCGCGGTCGGCAATCCGGGCCTCGAGCTCGTCGATCCGGCGCTGTCGCACGTCGTCGGCCTTCTTCTGCTTGCGCGCTTCCGCTTCCTGACGCTTGCGCTCGTCGTACGAAATCTGCGGTGGTTTCGCGTTGCCCCCTGCGCCAGCGGAGCCGTTCTTCGCCGTCGACGCCGCGGGCGCGTTCGGGGCGCGTGCTGGCGTCCTGCTGGTTGCCGCCGCTGCAGCGACTGCCGCTGCCTCCTGCTGTTTCCGGCTCCACAGAAACTCTTCGTAGTTTCCCGGGTAGACGATAGCGTTGCCCTGACCGATCTCGATGATCTTCGTGGCCAGTCGATCGACGAAATAGCGATCGTGCGAGACGAAGATCAGCGTGCCGCCGAAATCTTCGAGCGCTTCGAGCAACACGTCTTTCGAATCGAGGTCGAGGTGGTTGGTCGGCTCGTCGAGGAGCAGTGTGTTTGACGGCCGCAGCAACATCCTCGCAACGGCGAGTCGCGTCCGCTCTCCACCCGACAACACCCGTACTGGCTTGTCGACGTCGTCACCTGAAAACAGGAAGCCGCCAAGGATGTTGCGGATGTGGGGAACCATGTGCAATGGTGCGTCGCCGGCCAGCGTCTGATAGACGTTCAGCGTGGGATCCAGCCGCGTGGCTTCGTCCTGCGCGAAGTACTGCATCACCACCTGGTGCCCCTCGGTACGCGTTCCCGAGTCAGGCGCTTCGACGCCAGAGAGCATCCGCATCAACGTCGATTTTCCCGCTCCGTTCGGACCGATCAAGGCAATTCGATCGCCGCGTTCGATGTGCAGGTTGACCGCATTGAAGACTCGGCGCGTGTCGTACGCTTTCGCAATGCCCCGGAGATCGAGGACCGTCCTGCCGCTCTTCGGGCAGGCCGGAAACGAGAAGTGCACGCGTTTTCGCTCGGGCGGAATCTCGATCGGCACGATCTTGTCGAGCATCTTGATCCGGCTCTGCACCTGCGCGGCCTTCGTGGCCTGGTAGCGGAAGCGATCGATGAACGCACGCATGCGCGCGACCTCTTCGTCCTGATCGTGCTTCTGCTGGCGCAACCGCTCCATGCGCGCCTCGCGCTCTTTGAGGTAGCCGGTGTAGTTGCCGGCATAGTCCGTCAGCCGCCGGAGGCCGATTTCGGTGATGCGCGTAACCACCGAGTCGAGGAAGAACCGATCGTGCGACACGAGGATCACGGCGTGGGGATAGCTCGAGAGGTACTCCTCCAGCCAGTTTCGCGCCTCGAGGTCGAGGTGGTTGGTTGGCTCGTCGAGCAGCAGCAGGCCCGGCCGGCCCAGCAGGAGTTTGGCGAGCGCGATGCGCATCTGCCAGCCGCCCGAGAACGTTTCGGTCGGTTTCCGCATGTCCTCGGCTGAGAAGCCGAGGCCTCGCAGCACCGTCGTAATCTTCAGATCGATGCTGTATCCCTCTTGCCGGCGAAAGTCCTCCTGCAGCTCGCTGTAGCGCGTGAGCATCGCTGCGTGTTCGAGCTCGCTGACCGTCTCGTCGCCGAGCCGTTCCTCGAGCGAGGCAATCTCGTCGCGCATGTCGAGCAGCGGCTTGAACGCCAGGCCTGCTTCATCGACGAGCGTGCGCCCGCTGTGCTCCAGTCCATCCTGAGGGAGGTAACCGATCGTCAGGGCGTTCGGCTTGACGATGGCGCCGCTGTCGGGCTCTTCGAGCCCGGCGAGCATTTTCAGGAGCGTGGTCTTGCCGGCACCGTTCGGGCCGCTCAGACCGACACGTTCCCCGTCGTCTATCTGCCAGCTCACCTCTTCGAGCAGGACACGGTCGGCGAACGACTTACTGAGGGCGGAAAGCTGAATCATTGCTGAAGCTGGTTGAGAGCGCCGGTGCCCTCGTCAGCGTGCTGGACAGGCGTCGAAACGTCCAATTTTAGCACATCGCTCCGGCCGGACTTTTCTTCAGATGTCCGCGCGAGAGATGCACCGAAGGCTCACGGATGGCACCTCGAGTCACATCAGGGCGCCCGAAGTCCGCTCGATCCTCGTCGTTCTTGGCCTAGGTGAAAAGAGAGAGGGCCCTTACGATCGAAGCTGGCCCATGCGCTCCCCAGCACTTGGCTGCCTCGCCGTTGCCCTTCTGGCACATCCGGCTGCGCTCCTGGCGCAGTCGGGTGACCGATCCGTCGCGGTGATTGCCACCGCCACGATCGCCCCGAGAACGTCGCTGAAGACGTCGGCTCGTGTCCTCGAATTCCGGATCGAGCCGGGCACGACCGAAGCCGTTGCCGTCGTCGAGTTCACCGCGGCCGCGCGTGCGCTTCCGGACGCCGAGGTGCTGATGACCGTGACGCCCGACGGCGGCTTGATCGGGCCGGGCGGCGCTGCGGACGTCGATGCCGAGCTCACGTTCTCCGGCGAGGGGTCCGGCATTCCGGGCGGGACCTTGACCCTCACCGAGTCGTCCACGACAGCCCGGTGGACCGGCGGCGGTCTCCGAAACGGCCGCCTCGTCTTCAGGCTCCGCGCGTCGAGCCCTGGTGACTACAAGTTGCCGGTCCGCTTCGCTGTCAGAATCCCGTGACCGCCGTTCGAGAAGCCCGTCGCACCTGAGCACGTGGCACGTGAGCACGTGGCACGTGAGCACGTCGCACGTCAGCACGTCGCACGTCGCACGTGATTTTCAACGCTCCCTAATCACCCAGACCTTCTGCGACCGTTCCCGTTCCAGCGCGTGAGCCGCTTTCTGCGCTGCTGCGCGCGACGTGTACCCACCGACCCTCACTCTGTAGGGTGCATCCGAATCGGATGGCGCAGGTTCGAGGACATATGCCTGGTAGCCTTTGCCGCGCAGCTGTTCGACGAGCCTGCGGGCGCGGATCGGATCGCTCACAGCAGCGATCTGAATCGCGTATTCCTCGGTTGCTGATGCTGAAGGTGCAGAGGGCACCGCGCCCGCCTGGCTGTCGGGGCGATCTGCTCGAACCGGCGCGGGAGCCGGTTCGGGGCGCACGGCACCTGGTTTCACCGGGGTATTGACCGGCTCACGAGCGGCAGCAGGCGACTCTTTCCTGGGGTTCGATCCGGGTGCAGTGCTTGGTTTGTTGCTCGGCGGAAAGACGCGCCGCACCTCGGGCCGCTGCTGAATCCTGACGAGGAACAGCGTGCTGGGGATCACCGATTCACGGCCGATCGACACCCGCGTCGACGAGGGGTCGACAATAGTCGATCCTTCGGGCAGCGAGTCCGGCAGCAATTCGACGCGGTGATCTCCGCTGCGGATGGCGTCGAACCGAAACGATCCGCGGCGGACGACCTCGGACCGCGCGCCGCCGTCCAGCGTCAGCACTGCTCCATCGACCGACGGTTCGCCGGCATCCGCCTGGCCGTTGGCGTTGACGTCGTGAACCACACGGCCGGTGACCGCACCGAGGGGAATCAGACCAAATGTGATCTTTTTCGACTCGCCGCGCGCGAGGTCGAGCTGCACCTGCGCGACGATCGGTGGGTCAAAATCTACCGGCAGAGAGGTGAAGGTCGATCCCCACCTGCAACAGACCGATCGGCACATTGACGAATGCGAACTCCCCGGTGCGCGTGGTGTTGGCGCTGCCCAGGTTCGCCAGGCGGATGGGAATGTTCTCGAGCGCGGCGTCGCCGGGATCCTGGGCGCCGTTGCCGTTCCAGTCAGCGAACACCGCGCCGACGACCGAGCCCGTTCCGCCGTGCCGCGACATGTTGCCTAGCACCGACGTGCTGGTGCGTCCGCCCGATGGGAAATTTCGCGAGACGCGGAGCGTGGAGCGAAGTATCCAGGGATCCGTTGCGGGCAGCACCGCGGTGGAGTAGTGGTCGGCGTAGACGTTGAGGCCGATGATCGTGTTCCTTGTGATTTCGCCATTCAGGCCAAAACTGAACTGGCCGTGAGGAACCGTTCGGTCGCTGAGGACATCGACGTTGCGGCTCGTCAGGCCTTCGGCGCGCAGCCAGAGCCCCCGGCGTAATCAGCTGCGCCTGACCGCCGCCGCCGTACTGGAAGAAGCTCGAGCCCTCTCCCGTCTGCTGCGTGTTGCGCATCGCGGTCGCCGATCCGAAGAACTGAAGCGTGCGCGACACGTTGACGAACGCCAGCGCCGAGCTGTCGTGCTGCGTGTACGTCCCGGCCAGGCTCTCGGTCTCGACGTTCTCACGTCTCGCATAACGGACGAAGGTGTTCACCATTCCGATGGTGTTCTGATACTCGCTGCTGAACACCCCGGTATCGCTGACTCGAAAGGCGGATGCCCGGATGTAACGGGATCGCCGATCGCCGTCTTCGTACCGCGCGCCAATACTGGACTGGACACCCAGCGGAACTCGAACGCCGGCAAAGCTGCGCACGCCATCGTTGGTGGGGATTCTCTGGCCAGCAGCCGCTGCGCCTTCAGGATCCAGGTTCGACTTGAACGCCTCCCATCCTCCATGCATGCGGATTCTTTTGAAGACGTCGTATTCGGCGGCGGCAAAGAACGTCTGCCGATCCGCAAGCGGTTGCGTCAGGATGGGTAGTTCTCCCGGCGAGAACCGCGAGACATTCACCTGAATCCACCCCTTGGAGAGCAGCACGCTGGCCCCCGCCAGCGCCGACGCATCAACCTCCCGACGATCGGACCCGCGTCTGCGGTACGACACGATGCTGCCGTCGGCGACGAGATGGATCGCCGGCGTGAGCACGAAGCGGACGCCGCCTCCACCCTGATCGCTGTCCGCGATGTTAAACGTGAACTCCTGCAGATCGCCGGTGCGGATCCGCGATGCCCTGGCGTTCAGGTCGAGCCGGTCGCTGGCTGTGTAGCCGCCGCGGGCAATCGCCAGGCTCTGATCGAGCACCTGAGCATCGGTCCCGAAGATGTTCCGCCAGGCGGTAGCGCGGCCGACCATCAGCGGAGGCATTGGCGCGCCGGCTCTTCGCGCGAATCGCTGCGCCTGAGAAGGTCGACGTGGGGCTCGAGAGATTCGTGAGCCGGTAGTCGGCGATCGAAGGGGAGAACCATGTGTCGCCGGCTTCGAAGGTCCAGTTGATGCCGCGGTGTTTCCAGTCGCGAATGGACACGAAGGCCTTGCCGATCCGCGGGTCGCCGTCTCGTGACGTCCCCCGGATTTCCATCTGGAACATGCCGAAACGCGTCCCCGGGCGCAGCCAGGTGACGCCGAGGTCAGGCTCGAAGGTGGGCTGTCCGGCGGTGCGAACGGGATCGCCGGTGACTGTGTGCGTGGCGCCGGTGATCTGAATGGAGCCCTGCTGAGCGGTCGCCGATCCTGGGAGAAATGACAGCAGCAGCCCGCATGCCGCCAGTTCCCGAAGGAGCTGGCGCATGATCTATCGCGAGACCTTGAGCGTCGTCTCGCCGACGAGCAGTTCCGGCATACCCACGTCGAGCTTGAGCTCGACGCGGTACTGCCCCACCGGCAGCGGCCGGGCCGGATCGTTCGGCGAGACGGCGAGATCCCGTTCGCTTTCCGGCAGCACTGGCACATCGGGCAGCGGGATCTGCGCGATCGCGGTTCCCGCGCCGTCGTAGACGATCAGGTTTCCCTTGGTTCGCACCGTCCGGCGGCCCCGGTTCTTGAGCGCGGCGATCACCTGCGTCTGCTCGCCGGCGCCTCGTACCTCGAGGTTCGTCAACTCGATTGCGGCCGGCGGTTGCCCGACGTGCACGTAAACGAGCGTGGCAATCCGACTCTTCAACAGCACCTGGCGTCCCTTCGCAGCTTCCGGAGCTGTGGGGGTCAGCTCGAACAGAATGCCTGTTCTGTAGCCGCCCGGCTCAACGCCGGCAGGCACGGTTACCGTGAATCGGACGATGCCTTTCATGCCCGGTTCGAGGGTGAACTCGGGCGGAGCGAAGCGGACCCACTCGCTGGCGGCGAACGCGCGTTCCGGAGCAGGCGATTCGAACTGCGGCGCCCCGTCACGCGAGAGATACCAGTCGGACAGCGTGGCGCGGATGCGCACCGTCTCCTGGCCGGGGTTCGTCACGGTGACCGCTTGCGTGTTGCTGCTGCCGGGCTGCGCCTGAATCTCCACCCGAAGCGGCGACGCCTCGATCGACATCTGCGCGTGGGCTGCGGCTGCCGGGGCTATCACAACGGCAAGAAAGCAGGCTGCGATGCGGCACACCAACGCCGGGACTGTCACGGCGTGCTGAGCGTGAAGACGATTGATTGTGTGTAGATGCCCGCGTCGTACGTCCATGAGTTCGCCAGCCTGAAAGTGAGAGAGCCGGTCGCGGGCGAGGCCTGATTGCCCGGGCCCGTGGCCACCGTGCGCGCGACGGTCTTGCTCAGCGTGCCGTCTTGAAAAGGTGGCGCGGGTGTCGCGACCCAGCTCACCGCCGAAATGTCCACCGTCGATGGACCCGAGACCAGATCACCCGACGCGATCACGGTGAGCAACCACGTCTGCTTGTTGTTCTGCTGGACGCGATAGTTGATCGTCACCGGCGCCGAGCTGATGATCGGAACCGCGTCAGGATCCACCGACGCGAAACTGACCACTGCCGGGCTGACCGACAGGTCCAGCAGCTGCGCCGCCGCGGACTCCGGTAGCCACAGGACGATCAGCACTGCGAGCAGGAGACATTCGCGGATACGGCGTCGAAACCCCACCACGCATTTCCCTAAGGCGCGCTGATCGTGTACACGAGCGTGATCGTGTAAGTGCCGGGTGGATGCGTCCAGCTGTTCTCGAAGAAAAAGCTCTGACTGCCCGAGCGAACGCCAGACCCCGTCCACGATCCCACGAGCTGAGCCGACGACCGGCTCAACGTGCCCGCCACGAATCCCGCACCAGTCGCCGTCCAGGTCACGAGCGACGCCGGCAGCACGGTGACGCCGGATCGCAGGTCGTCGGTCGACTGCACGGTGAGCGTGATCTGCGAGTTCCGCGTCGTGCGCGCCTTCGCCGTAATTCCGACGGACTCAGGAACGCCAGCCACCTTGGGCACCGTGTCGGGATCGGCATTCGGAAACGCCACTGTCGTCGACACGAACGCCACCCGTGCGAGGCTGGCGAGATTGACCGAGAGTGTCGCCGTCGCGGACAGCGGACCCGTTGTCGGGGGTTGCACGAGCGCGACGGCGATCAAGATGCCACTGCAGATCATGGAGAAACGCCACCAGCCGGCTCGTCGCAGGGTCGCAACGAGACGGCTGGCGCATTCCTCTTATCGGCTACGGAGTGGACAGGGTGTAGGTCAGCGTGACCGAGTGTGTGCCGGGCGCATAGCTCCACAGGTTCGCCAGAGTGTAGGTCTGCGTGCCGGTCTGGTTCGCCGGGCCGGTCCACGAAGCGACCGTTTGCGCGCCTGCGCTGCTCATCGTGCCGTTGATGAAGGCCGAGCCCGTGGCGGTCCAGGTCAGCCCGCTGACCGGGATCGTCGTTCCGGGTGCGTCGAAGTGGGACTTGTCGGAGATCACCGTCAGGAGAATGTTCGCCGATGCCGCAACCCGCGCTTTGGCCGAAACATTGATCGCCGGCACCGTAATCGACGTGGCCGAATCGGGATCCGTGTCCGGAAAGCTCAGGGGGCCGCCCACCGTCAGTCGGGCCAGGTTGGTCACCGTCACCGTCGCCGTCACGTTCTGCGTCGCGAGCGTCGTCTGCGCCTGCGCCGAAGTCGAACACATCAGGATTGCTGCGCCGCCGCTGCACTCCACACTGCCTTCTTCATGTCGCTACCACTCCCCAGTTTTCTTCCGCCCCATGCGGAAGCTGGCACGCGTTTGTTGACCCCCTCCGGGATCCGCCGGCGTGCCGACCGACGGCGGGATCTCTACTCGACGGTAATGGGCGATCGGCGATGGGCAAAGGGCGATAGCAAAAACACGCGCGTCTTACCCATCGCCCATCGCCCATCGCCCATCGTGCTACCAGGCCACTTGTCGCTGACGTTCGAGCCAGCTCTCTATGTCCGCGCGCCGGAACCGCCACCGCCCACCCATTCGAACCGCCGGCAGGTCGCCTTCGCGAATCAGCCGGTAGACCGTCCGGGGAGTGACCCTCAGATAAAGCAGCACTTCGCGGGTCGTCATGAGCTCCCGACGCGTATCAGCACCTACTGTCATATCAAGGCCTTAAAGTGTCCGCACTGAGCGGTCGATAAGATGACTTTATATGACAATCTGTGACTAATTGTCACCGCGGCTGAGCCGGGTGTCAAGACCGATTTCTGAAATCGGCGGGCATGGGCGGAGCGCGTTTTCCGCCAGCCTGAGTCCCAGCAGGTCTTAAGCGAACAGATACCAACGAGATAGCTGTGGGGTGTCCGGGGGCTATTGAGGCAGTGAGGCCTGCCTCCAGTGTCCGGAGGCGTGCTCACAATCGCCCAGGATTGCCAGGATTCGGGCGGACAGGCTGAAGCTGGTTACTCGCCGAGCGCTTTGGCTGCGGCGGCGAGGACTCGCGGAACGCGGAACGGCTTGGTCAGGTACCCGGACACTCCCAGATTGACCGCTTCGATCGCGCTCGCTTCTGACGAGTAACCCGTGACGATGATGACGGGGATATCCGTGCGCAGTCGGCGGGCTTCGCGGATGACTGTCAGGCCGTCCACACCTGGCATGCGGAGGTCCGTGATCAACAGATCGTACGCCGTGATCCGCAGCCGCTCGAGCGCGGTGCGGCCGTCGGGCGCGAGGTCCACATCGTATTCCGCCAGCGCCAGCGTTTTGGCGAGAAGGTCCCGGATGCTCGCCTCGTCGTCAACCACGAGCACGCGCGGACGGCCCGCCGCCGCCGGCGCAGGCCGTGGCGCTGCACCCCCCGCCGCGCGCGCCCCTCGCGGCCGCTGGCTCTCGAGCCACGCATCGATGTCACGCTTCCGGAAACGCCACTGACGGCCGACACGCACCGCTGGAAGTTTCCCCGCTTTGATCAATCGGTAGATCGTCCGCAGGTTGACCTGCAGATAGTCGAGCACTTCCTCGGTCGTCAGAAACCCTTCGTCGTTCATGCCGGAAGCACTTTACATGACTTCGTATGCATTGACGATTAGTGATTGCAATTCCTCAATTGCAATCGCCCATCGCCCATCGCCCATCGCCCATCGCCCATCGCCCATCGCTGCCCTTTCAAGACGGCAGCGTGACCGTGAAGATGGCCCCGCCTCCAGGAGCATTGGCGACGTGAATCCCACCACCGTGCTCCGTGACGATGCCGTAGGCGATAGCCAGTCCGAGGCCGGTGCCTTTGCCGACGTCTTTCGTCGTGAAGAACGGATCGAAGATGCGCGGCAGGATCTCTTTGGGAATGCCCGGTCCCGAGTCGCGGATTGTCGAGACGACCTGACCGTCCGCAGCGCTCGTAGTCGTGATCTCGATCCGTCCGCGCGATCCTGACAATTCGATCGCGTGCTCCGCGTTGATCACGATGTTCAGGAAGGCCTGCTGGAGCAGCAGGGGATCGCCGCTGATCATCGGCAGCGCCTCGCTCGTGTGCTGCAACACTTCGATCCCGGCTCGCGCCAGTGCCGCCCGCCGGCTGGCGATGGCGCGCCTGATCACGCGATCGACGCGTAGCTTCCGCCGCGTCATGCGACGCGACCCGCTGAAGACGAGAAGGTTCCGCACGATGCGGCTGGTGCGGTCCGCTTCCTGGTAGATCCGCCGCAGCTCGCGCCGTACCGGCCGCGCCGGCTCGGAGTGATCGATCAGCAGCTCGAGGTGTCCCATGATGCCCTGGAGCGGATTGTTCATCTCGTGCGCGATGCCGGCGACGAACTGCCCGAGGGCGGCCAGTTTTTCCGACTGCACGAGCCTCGCACGCAAAGCCTCGCGTTCCGCTTCCAGCTTGCTCTGGACCGTGATGTCCCTGGCCACGACGACGAAGCCGGTTCGCTCGTCATCTTCATTCATCAGCGGCGTCACCGTGACCGCGAACACACCCTCGACCGGCCCGTCGTCGAACGTTCGCGTTCTGACCTGGCCGTCGGGCGCCGCGGGCGCGTCGGCCCGGGAGTGGTCGATGTCAGCTTCGGCGACCCAGCTCGCAATCGCCGGACCGACGACGGTCGTCAGATCCTGTTCGAAGATCTCGGCGCGCGGCCGGCCGATCCGTTCGACGAGCGTGTCGTTCATCTGAACGACTCGGAGCGCCCGATCGGTGACGACGACGAGGTCGGCGAGGGAGTTGAAGGAGTCTTCGAGCAGGCGGCGCTGGCGAATGATCTCTTCGATGAGCTGGACGTTTTCGATGCCTGCCGAGATCTGCCTGGCGAGCTCCCGGGTCAGGTCGATGAGCTGCTCGCGATCGATGCCGCCAGGCTCGCCTTCCACGACGAGCGTGCCGAGCGCGCGGCGCCAGCCGCGCAGCGGCGCGACGAGCAGACGGTCGTTCTCGGGGATGCGTTGCGGACGATCGAGGCGCAGGCCGAACGCCGGCGCGCTCGTGTCGTCGGCGTTCACCCGCTCGGCGGTTGCCGCGTAGAACGGATCCGAGGACGCGGCCAGGTGGAGATCGCGCGCGCGCCGGTCGTGGAGCCACACCGACGTGCGGTCGGTGCCGAGCAGCTGGTTCGCTTCGTGGGTCACCGTTTCGAGCGCGGGGAGGAGGCCGGCCGAAGAGGTGATTCCGCGAGAGAATATGAGAGACAACTCTCGCAGCCGGTGGTGGAACGAGCCCTCGCGCGAGAGCCGCAGCCACTCGAGCGCGATCCCGAACTCGATGGACGCGCGGCTCGCCGCTTCGATAGCGGTCTCTTCGGGAACGTCCGGCCGCGCGACGAGGACAACCGTCGGTCGTCTCGTGAACGATACCGGAGCGATCAAGGCGCGGGCGGCGCCGAGCTGGCGGGCGAGCATGGGGAATCCGGCGAGGTCGATCAGGCCGGGGCCACCCGCGGCTCGTTTCGCAAATCGTGACGCTTCACCGTCGTCGAGCCAGATGGCGCCCAGGCTGGCGAGCCCCTCGCCACCGCCGCCGTTGAAGCCGCGCCCCGACGAGGCGACGTAACTGCCGGACTCGGCGGCCGCTTCGAGAACGACCGAACGGATGCCGCCCGTGGCTGCGAGCAGCTCCCGATGCAGCTCCGACAGAAGCTCGCCAGGGCGGGCGCCAAGGGCCAGTGCCCGGGCAAGGGTGGAAAACGGGGTCGTCGGACTCATGTGGGGGGTGCCGACGCATTCTACCCCTGGGCTTCGAGGCGGTAAAATATTGAAGACAAACGGTAACGTTCGTTCAGACTGATGCCGCTGCGGCGACGTCTAAAGTGGGAGAACGGTGGGCAGCCATAGGCGATGACCAGCCCCAGGACAGCAGGCTCCCCCGGTCCATCGAGAGAAACCGGATCGTCGATCGAAAGATGATGAGCGACGAGGATCTGGTCGCCCGCTCGATGGGAGGGGATCTCGATAGCTTCAACCAGCTCGTCCTGCGCTGGGAACGGCCGATTTACGCCCTCGCGTATCGTGTCATCGGCCGCGAAGAAGACGCGCGTGACGTCGCCCAGGAAACCTTCCTGCGGGCGTTCCGAGCGCTCGGAGGCTTCAAGGGCCAGGCGAAATTCTCGTCATGGCTCTACCGGATCACGCTTAACCTCTGCAGGGACTGGATCCGCCGCGAGCGCCGGACACCGGTTGCGCAGGCACCCGAAGGGGTCGACCTCATCGAGCTGGCAGGCGAAGCCACGCCTGCCGAATCGATTGAAGATCTCGTCACGCGGAAGGAGCTGGGACGCGCAGTGGCGAAGGCCATGGCGAATCTGCCGGACGAACAGCGCACGGCGATCATCCTGAAGGAATACCACGGTCTCACCTTCCAGGAGATTGCCGATCTGCTCGACTGTCCGCTTAGTACGGTGAAGACCCGCTTGTATCAGGGGCTCACTGTCGTGCGACGCCAGCTCCAGGAGGCAGGCGTCGAAAGCGCATTCAGGGGACCACAATGATTTGCGACAAGGAATTGCTCGTCGGTTATCTGTACGACGAGCTGACGCGTTCCGAGCAGAACGAGTTCGATCGTCACCTCGGCCAGTGCCGCGAATGCCGTGCCGAGGTCGAGGAGCTTCGCGCCACCCGCACGCACCTCGCGCTGTGGCGGCCGCCCGAGCCCGATCTCGGCTTCGAGATCGTGCGGCGTCCCGCAGCCGCGGCCTCGCCTGCTTCGCGCTGGTCGATCTCGCCGATCTGGGGGCTCGCGGCGGCAGCCGTGCTCGTGCTCGCCGCGGCGTCAGCGATCGCAAACCTCGAGGTGCGCGCTGGACGTGACGGCTTCGTGGTCAGGACTGGCTGGAACCGTGCCGTGGATTCGTCTGCGGCCGGAGTTGCCGCCCCGCCGTCTGAATCAAGGAGCGCTGATGCAGGCGCTGCGGAGCTTCAGACGATCCTGCAGCGCGTGACCGATCTGGAATTACGCCTGTCACGTGAGCGGCCGGGACGCGACTCGCTCGTCGCAGTCGCGGACACCTCGAGCAGCCAGCCTGCAGGCGCGGCGAAATTGACGGATGCGGAGATCCTCAAGCGCGTGCGCGAGATTGTGAGCGAGAGCGAGAAGCGTCAGCAAAGCGTCGTCGCTACGCGAGTGGTCCAGGCCATGCGCGAGCTGGAAGCCGCCTATCGAACCGAACTGGTTCGCCTGCAGCAGGGCATCAATCAGAATCAGGGGCTGAGGGATGCTGAGGTCTATCGTCAGCGCGAGATGTTGAACCAGGTGTATCGTCTGGTCGGTCAGCAGCGCTGAGCTCAGGGATCGTGATTCATTACCGAGGTGAGGACGTGAAGAAGGGTTTTGTCGTCGCGGTCGTGTTGATGCTGTCGGCGCCGGCGGCGACGCTGGGGCAGGGACAACCACAGGAAACGCATGCGCGGCGCGATCAGATGAAGCTGCTCGAAGGCGTGCTGCAGAACGCCGCCGGCCTGGGCGCGGAGCAGGTCGCCAAGAAACTGCAGGCGCTGGAGCCTGGCGTCACCGCGCTTGCCGGTCAGCCGAGGGCGCGGGGCTTCGTGCTCGAAGGCTACGGCGTCTTCTTCGACGTCGAAGTCCCGGCACTCCTGCAAAGCGTCGTCTGGTCTCAGATGGTGTTGCAGCGTGACACGCAGATGGGCAGCGCGCTGGAAGCGCTGCGCCAGGTCCTCCAGACACTTCCCGCAGGCCCAGAGCGATTGCGTGCGGAGCAGGCGTACCGCCGGATTGAGCAGCAGGTAGGGCCGGTGCCACAACGCCGCGGCCGCGGTCCCCAACCGAACGAGGTGCGCGCCGCCGACAGTGCCGATCCCACCACGGTGTCGGTGACCACAACAGCGCCAGTACCTGCCGTCCCGAAGCTGGAGATTCCTGCCGACTGGGATCCCCTGGCCGAGTACACGCGGGCCGTGCAGACCCAACTGATCGAGGCCATGCTGAATTTCAGTCATAGCTTGAACCTCGGGCCTGATGAATGGCTCACCGTCGCCGCGCACGACAGCCATGGGCCGATGCAGCCGGGGCAGATCGACGATTCGTCGACGATCGTCCTGAGGGTCAAGGGGAGCGACCTGGCGATTTATGCCGCCGATCGCACCCGACTCGACGAGATTCGCAAGAAAGTCGAGGTCCGCGTTTTCTGATCTACAATCGCCGGGCATGAAGATCGAGCGGGCCTGCCAACCCGAGCCGTTCACAGGACCGCGGGCGTCCTGCTGGTTGGGCTGCTGGCCTGCGCCTGCGCTGGTTCCATCGATCTCAAGCAATCCCTGCAGGTGACCGACCTCTCGAGCGGCTGGCTCGACGCCGGCGTTGTCGACGGCAAGAACAAGCTCGTTCCGACCGTCTCTTTCCGCATCCGCAAGAATACCGATCGGGAAATCCGGCCCATCTCGCTGAACGTACATTTCAAGCGTTTTGGTCCGTCCATACCCGAGGGTGAGGAAGAGTTCGAAGAAGTGTTCCTGCAGCGCGTCGCGTTCGATCAAGGCAACCAGACGGATGTCATCCGTGTGCAGCCGAAGGTGGGCTACACGGGAGAGCCGCCGCAGTCGCGCGCCGAAATGCTCAAGAACAGTCAGTTCGTCGACATGCGCGTCGTGGTGTTCGCCAAGCAGAGCTCTTCTCAATGGGTGGAGCTGACGCGGCAGGACATCCCGCGTCAACTCATCACGCAGTAGCGCCATCACACATTTCGTGGCGCGCAACCCTACTCCGAATCGTGCATCGCAGGCCGAAGCCGTCCCCACGCTGGAGCGGCGGCTGGGCCCGTTTGACGCGGCCGCCATCATCGTCTCGAACGTGATCGGCGGCGGCATTCTCTTCACGCCGCCGCTGGTAGCGGCGACCATTCCACACCCGTGGCTGTTCCTCGGCGTGTGGGCCGTAGGGGGAGCGCTGGCATTCATGGGCGCGATGGCGTACGCGGAGCTTGCCGCGCTGCGGCCGCGTGCCGGCGGAGAATACGTCTACCTCCGCGCCGCCTTCGGCAACATGGCTGCGTTCCTGACCGGGTGGACGTCCTTCGTGGCCGGCTTTTCGGGTGCAATCGCCGCCAGCTCGGTCTTCCTGGCGATCTATCTCGACCGGTTCATCCCCGGGGCAGGTGACGCGACGCCGCTCTTCACCATCCCTGTGCCGTTGGTTCCACTCGTGTTCTCGCGGCAGGCGCTGGTTGCCCTTGCCACGATTGTATTGATGTCCTGGATCCACCTTCGCGGCGTCGGGCCCGGACGGTTGATGGGGAACATCCTGGCGACGCTGAAGGTGCTGGCGCTGCTCATGTTCATCGCGCTCGGCCTCTCGTTCGGAGCGGGCTCGACCGCGAACCTGCAGCAGTCGGGCGCCGTCCCCGTGTCGATGGCCGCCTGGCTGCTCGCGCTGATTCCTGTCATGTTCGCGTATTCCGGGTGGAACGCCGCCGCGTACATCGCGGAGGAGATTCGGGATCCGGGCCGGAACGTGCCGCGCGCGCTGGCGCTCGGCACAGCAGCGGTCATCGCCGTCTACGTGCTGCTGAATCTGCTGTACTTGTTCGTGCTACCGGTTGGTGAGCTGGCGAAGGTGAAGGGCAGCGTGCTCGACGTGATTGCCGATCGCCTGCTCAACCAGATGGCCGGCAACGTGATGGGGCTCGTCTCCATCATCAGTCTTGCCGCCAGCATCAGCGCGAACGTCTTTGCGGGCCCCCGCGTCTACTTCGCGATGGCGCGCGACGGCCTGTTCCTGCAGCCGGCCTCGCGCATCCACCCTCGCTTCAAAACCCCTGCGGCCGCAATCGTCGCGCAGGCGATTTGGAGCGGGCTGCTCGTGCTCACGGGCAGCGGTTCGGCGCTCACGACATACACCGGCTTCTCGGTGATCCTGTTCGCGGGCGTCGCCGTCGCCGCACTGTTCGTCCTCCGCCAGCGCGATCCCGACGCCGCGCGACCGTTCCGGGCGCTCGGTTATCCGATCGCGCCGGCCATCTTCACGATCGCGAGCGCCCTGATCGTTGCCAACGCTTTGTGGAACGACTTGTTCGTGCCCATGCAGACAGGTGCGCCGTGGGGACCCGCCGCCGCAGGCCTGCTGATCATCGGTGTCGGCGTGCCGATCTATTTCCTCTTTGCGAGGAGATCTGAGCACCCCGTGGCTCGGCGTTGAACCCCAGGAGCGCGGCTCTTTAGAGCCGCGTCGCCGCTGATCCTGACGCGCGGCTGAAGCCGCGCGCTCCTGGTTGCATCAACGCATACAGCGTCAGCAGGGCGAGCGTCCCGTCGCTGGCCGCGAACAGCAGGAACGACGCGGGCGAGCCACGGAAGAAGTAATCGAGCAGAAAGATGATTGCTCCCGCCCCCTTCAGGATCGGTCCCATGACCCACATGTAGCCGCGGTAGCGATCGGGCTCGCGCCACGGAAGAACGTAGCCAATACCGATCGAGATCAGAAACAGCGCGTTCAGATTGGAGAAGATCGGCGGCGACGCCGGGGGCACACCGAAGAGGGACGCGAGGGTGTCCGGCGCGAGCAACAAAAAGGCCCCTACGACGAAGTCGTAGAGGCCCGAAATGCCCGCGACGAGGGAGAGCACAGCTTACTGGATCCGCTTCATCTCACCCTTGTACGTCACCGTTTCGCCTGGCGTGATGAGCACTTCGAACTGCAGCGGCTCGAAGCCATCCGCCTTGATCTCGATGCGGTGGCCGCCGCCATCGATGTTCAGTTTCTGGAAGGTGCCGTCGAAGCTGTCCACGTCGCCGACGAAGTAGCCGTCGACGTAGACCTGGCCCTGACGCGGTTTGATCTTCAGCCGCAGCGAGCCGGTGTCCTGATAGGACTGGCTGTAGCCTCCGCTGCCGCTGTAGTAGCCGCCGCCGCCATAACCGCCGCCGTAGCCTGCACCATACCCGTAGCCGTACCGGGGTAGCCGTAACCGAACCCGCCGTAATAGAACGGGTCGTAATACAGATAACCCAGACCGAATCCGTATCCCGGACCCCAGAACCCGTATGGATAGTAGTAAGGCCGGTAGTAGTAGTTGTTGTTGATCGGCGGCACGGGGTAACCGCTCCGGCCGACCGCTGCGCCTGACGCTGGCCGTCCATCTCGCGGGCGGCTGTAAACCGGAACCGCGCGCCGCTGGCTCGAGTCGTTGTCGGCGGTGCTGCCGTTCGACCCGTTGGAGTCAGGCGCCGTTCGCGATCCGCCCGAGACACGGGACCCTTCGCGGCTGCTGCCGCTGTCGCGGCTGCCGCCCTCGCTCTTCGGCGTCGCACTGCGCCCGGTGCTCTGACCACCGCCGCCGCTGCGCGGAGACTGCGTGCGCTGCTGCGAACGCTCCGGCGGAGCGCCGGACGATCGGTCGAGCATGGTGGATGAGGACGGCGCCGAGCGGCTGGAGGAGT
Source organism: uncultured Acidobacteriota bacterium (assembly GCA_963784195.1). Classification (GTDB taxonomy): domain Bacteria; phylum Acidobacteriota; class Vicinamibacteria; order Vicinamibacterales; family 2-12-FULL-66-21; genus CAVQAH01. The sequence goes on from CAWARA010000027.1 coordinate 59,947, forward strand.
ATCCGCTCGTACCACCGTCGCTCATCCCGCCACCGGTCGAACCGCTCCGTGAGACGGCGCTGCCGCGCGACTCTGACCCGCCGCGCGACTCCGATCCGCCCCGTGCCTCAGAGCCGCCACGCGACTCCGAGCCACTCCGGGAGACGGCCGAGCCGGTCCTTTCGCCACCGGCCGGGCGCCCTTCTTGCGCCAGGGTTGGAGCGACGCTCAAGGCTACTGCCGTTGCCGTCGCCGCCACGATGCCGATGGAGAATCTGTCACGCATGATGAACTCCTCGCGTCCTGCTGCCCCGCTGCACAAATCGTCAACTTCTGCAAAGCAACCAATTTGCCAGGGCCGGAGGCCGCAAATGCGCGTGCATTCGCATTTTACGCTCACTTACGCCGTTTGTCGTGTCCCCAGTTGATGTCAGCTCGTCACGCCCAGGTGACACACGGCCGTGGTTCGTAGCTCCGTCGCTCGTGGCTCGAAAACCCGCAATTTGGCGCGCCTGAGGCTCCTTCGAGCGACGAGCCGACGAGCCACGAGCCCCGAGCCCCGGGCCCGACCCGAGCCGGTCATGGGTTTGCCGAGCCCCGGTCCCTTTGATAGACTCCGAAAAGCCTCATGTTTCGAGCCACGACAGTGCTGGCCGTTCGCCACCGGGACGAGACGGTCATGGCCAGCGACGGCCAGGTCACCTTTGGCGAGACGGTCGTCAAGCAGAACGCCCGGAAAATCCGCCGCCTCTACAACGATCGCATCCTCGCCGGGTTCGCCGGCTCAGCCGCTGATTCGTTTGCGTTGTTTTCACGGTTCGAGGCCAAGCTCGAGCAGTACCGGGGGAATCTCGATCGCTCCGCGGTCGAACTGGCGAAGGACTGGCGAACCGATCGGATACTTCGACGGCTCGAAGCCATGCTCATCGTCATGGATCAGAAATCGACTTACCTGCTCTCGGGGAACGGCGATCTGATCGAGCCTGACGATGGCATCATAGCGATTGGATCGGGCGGCGCGTTCGCCATGTCGGCGGCAAAGGCGCTCGCCCGCCACACGGACTTGAGCGCTCGGCGCATCGCCGAAGAGTCGATGGCGATTGCGGCGGCGATCTGTATCTACAGCAACGCCAACATCACGATCGAAGCACTGTAGACAGGAATGGCCATCTACCTACCTGAATCCACTACGTCCACGATTGAATCGCTGACCCCGCGTCAGATCGTCGTCGAGCTCGACAAGTACGTCGTCGGTCAGGGTCAGGCGAAGCGGGCGGTCGCGATCGCGTTGCGCAGCCGACTGCGGCGGCAGAAGCTGCCGACCGAGATGGCGGAAGAAGTCGCGCCGAAGAACATCCTGATGATCGGCCCGACCGGCGTCGGCAAGACCGAGATTGCCCGCCGGCTCGCGCGCCTCGCACAGTCGCCGTTCATCAAAGTCGAAGCGTCGAAGTTCACCGAGGTCGGCTACGTCGGGCGTGACGTCGAGTCGATGGTGCGCGATCTGGTGGAGCTGGCCGTCGAGATGATTCGCGAGGAACGCCGGGCGGAGGTCCACGAGAAGGCTCGCCAGTCGGCTGAGGAGCGCGTCCTCGATCTGCTGCTGCCTCCGCTGCCGCCGGGCCCGGACTACGACGAGCAGGCGGCGGCTGTCCGCGAGCAGGCGCAACGCACGCGCGAAAAGCTTCGCGACCAGCTTCGGCAGGGGCGTCTGGATCAGAAGCAGGTCGAAATCGACGTCCGCGAAAAGTCGTTTCCGTCGTTCGAGATCATCGCCGGATCCTCCATCGAAGAGGTGGACATCAACGTCAAGGACATGCTCCCCGGGTTGTTCCAGGGGCGGACGAAGAAGCGCAAGCTGCGCGTGCCGGAAGCGCTCGAGGCGCTGGCGCAGGAAGAAGAGCAGAAGCTGATCGACATGGAGACCGTGGCACGCGCGGCCGTGGATCGGGTGCAGCAGTCGGGCATCATCTTCGTCGACGAGATCGACAAGGTGGCCGGGCGCGAAGGCGGGCATGGGCCGGATGTGAGCCGCGAAGGCGTGCAGCGCGACATCCTGCCGATCGTCGAAGGCACGACGGTCAACACGAAGTATGGGATGGTGAAGACCGATCACATCCTGTTCATTGCTGCTGGAGCGTTCCATGTGTCGAAACCCTCCGACCTGATTCCAGAGCTTCAGGGACGCTTTCCGATCCGCGTCGAGCTGGAGGCACTCGGGCGTGAGGATTTCGTGCGCATCCTCACCGAACCGCGCAACGCGCTCGTCAAGCAGTACACGGCGCTGTTGGCTACGGAGGGTGTTTCGATTCGCTTTACCGAGGGCGCGATCGGACGTATTGCGGACTTTGCGACGCTCGTCAACGAGCGGACCGAGAACATCGGCGCGCGCCGTCTGCACACCGTGATGGAGAAACTGCTGGATCAGATTTCGTTCGACGCACCGGACCTCGACGAGAAGAACATCACGATCGACGACAGCTACGTGGATCGGATGCTCGCTGACATCGTTCGCAACGAAGATCTGTCACGCTACGTCCTGTGACCATCGCGCGCTCCACGGTCTTTCCAGCGCTTATTGCGACGGCGCTTGCAGGTTCACTTGCCGCCTGCGGCAAGAAGGGCCCGCCGCTCGCGCCGCTTCGTCTCGTCCCGGCGCCGGTCGCCGACATCAGCGCGCGCCGCACTGGGCCGAACGTCACTATCCGGTTCGTCCTCCCCAACAAGAACCAGAACGGGCCGGGCACGATCGATCTCGACCGCGTGGAGATCTATGCGGTGACCGTCGGGGCCGGTGCGCTTGTTCCGCCGAACCGCGACCTGATGACCAAGGAACGCCTCGTCGGCACCATCGCGGTGAAGCCGCCGCCTGTCGAGGATGCCCCGGCGCCGCCGCCGAACGAGGCTGACAAGAGGCCCGCTCCCGGCGATCGCGCGGTGTTCGTCGACGAGCTGACGCCCGACAAACTCATTCCGATCAAGTCGCCGCCACCCGAGCCCCAGCCCAAACCTGCGGAAGCCGGAGTGACGCCGGCAGAAGGTCCGCCCAAGCCGGACGCCGCCGCCGCCGCAGCCTGGTGCGCTGCCTGCGGTGGCGCAGGTTCCCGTGCCGCCACCTGACTATCCGGTGCGTGTGTATGTGATTCGTGGCATCTCGACGGCGAACCGGCCAGGGCCTCCGGCCGAGCGCGTGACGATTCCGCTGGTGACGGTGCCCAACCCTCCCGCGGCCGTCGCCGTCAAGCCGACCGAGCGGAACTACGTGCTCGACTGGGTGCCTGCGGTTGCGGAGGCCGGGCAGCCGGCGATTGCGTTCAACGTCTATCTCCGCGGACTGGAAGACGCCCCGTTGAACGCGTCTCCGATCGCCGAGGCCAAATTCGAGCACGGGCCGGTCAAGCCGGGCGAAGAGCAGTGCTTCGTCATCAGCAGCGTGCAGGTCGTTCGCAACGTGCCGCTCGAGAGCGAGCCGTCGGCGCCCGCCTGCTCGACGTGGACCGACATCTATCCGCCGGCGGCGCCGAAGGGGCTTCAGGCGGTGGCGGCAGACGATGGCATCAGCCTGAGTTGGGACGCGAATACCGAACCGGACGTGGCTGGCTATCTGATCTTGCGCGCCGAAGCGCCCGGTGACACACTTCAGCCGCTCGTGCGCGAGCCCATTCGTCAGACGAACTACCGCGATACGGCGGTTCAGTCGGGTATGCGCTACGTCTACGCGATCGTCGCGCTCGACAAGGCTTCACCCGCGAACACGAGTCAACCATCTGAACGTCAGGAAATCACCGCGAGATGAAACGCTTCTACAGAATCGAGCACAACGGCACGCCCCGACATGTCGTCGAAGAGAACAAGGTCTGGCGTCTCGTCGAAGGCGATATCTTCGGCAAGTACCAGACCGGCGACCAAATCGCCGCGAACGGCCACAAGCTCCTCGCGCCGATCGTGCCCTCGAAGATCGTCGGGGTCGGCCTCAACTACAAGGATCACGCAGCCGAGCAGAACAAGCCGCTCCCGGACGAGCCGTTGATCTTCCTCAAGCCGTCATCGGCGATCATCGGCCCCGGTGAGCCGATCGTGCTGCCGGAAGGGATTGGGCGCGTGGACCACGAAGCCGAGCTTGGCGTCGTGATCGGCAGCCAGGCGTGGCAGGTCAGCGAAGAGGACGCGCCGAAGTATGTGTTCGGCCTCACGTGCGTGAACGACGTCAGTGCACGCGTGCTGCAGGCCAAGGACGGTCAGTTCACACGTGCGAAGGGCTTCGACACCTTCGCACCGCTCGGGCCGTGCATCGCGACAGGCATCCCCTACGACACGCCTGATGGCATCTCCGTTGAAGGATGGGTGAACGGGACGTGCCGGCAGCAATCGTCGACGCGCGAGCTGATCTTTGGCATCAACAAGCTCATCGAGTTCATCACGGCCGTGATGACCCTGATGCCCGGCGACATCATCTCAACCGGCACGCCTGCCGGTGTCGCGCCGCTGCAACCCGGCGATAGCGTGACGATCAAGGTCGGCGGCGTCGGCGAGTTGACGAATCCCGTGGGGCTGGCCGTTAGGGTGAAGAGATAGCCGGGACTCGGGGCTCGGGACTCGGGGCTCGGCGCTCGACGAGCCGCGATCGGCGGGGACTTGGGGCTTTCGAGCCCCGAGCACACGAATCCCGAGTCGCGAGCCGGCAAGGATAAAACATGAAGTTATTCATCGATTCCGGCAATTTGAAAGACATCGAGAGCCTCGTACCGCTCGGCATCATCGACGGGATCACGACCAACCCGTCGCTGCTGGCCAAGGAAGGCGGCGACTATCGCAGCATTCTGAAAAAGATCTGCCAGATTGTGAAAGGCCCGACGAGCGCAGAGGTCGTGGCGACCGATGCGGAAGGCATGATTCGCGAGGGCCGCGATCTTGCCACCATCGACGAGCACATCGTCGTCAAGGTGCCGTTCACCAAGGAAGGCGTCAAGGCGTGCAGGGCGCTGTCGTCGGAGGGCAAGCGGGTCAACGTCACGCTGGTGTTCTCGCCGACGCAGGCGCTGATTGCGGCGAAGGTCGGGGCCAGCTACGTCAGCCCATTCATCGGCCGTCTCGACGACATCGCGACCCCTGGCATGGAGCTCGTCGAGCAGATCGTGGATATCTACGACAACTACGAGTTCGCGACCGAAGTGCTCGTCGCATCGGTGCGCCATCCAATGCACGTGGTCGAGGCCGCGCGCCTCGGGGCCGACATCTGCACGTGCCCGGCCGCGGTCATCGAGTCGATGTTCAAGCATCCGCTCACCGACATCGGGTTGGAACGATTCCTCAAGGACTGGGAGAAGGCGCAGACCGCTCGCGTCTGAACGCCTTCCGAGCGTCCGATGGATTCGTCGAAGCAACTCGAGAAGCTCGAACGCGCCGCCGAGCTCGGTGGCGGTGAAGATCGTCTTCGGCGTCAGCATGAAGCGGGAAAGCTGACCGCCCGCGAACGCATCGATCTGCTCTTCGATCCCGGCACGTTCGAAGAGGTCGACAAACTGGTCACCCATCGCTGCCGCGATTTCGGCATGGAGGCCCTGGTCGTGCCCGGCGATGGCGTGGTCGCCGGCGTCGGCCGCGTCGAGGGGCGGCCGGTCTACGCCTTCGCGCAGGACTTCACGGTGTTCGGCGGCTCGCTCTCCGAGACGAACGCCGCGAAGATCGTGAAGATCATGGATCTCGCGATGAAGATGGGCGCGCCGGTGGTCGGCCTGAACGATTCGGGCGGCGCGCGCATCCAGGAAGGCGTGATGTCGCTCGCCGGTTACGCGGACATTTTCCTGCGCAACACGCTGGCGTCAGGCGTCATTCCCCAGATCTCCGCGATCATGGGGCCGTGCGCCGGCGGCGCCGTCTACTCGCCGGCCATCACTGATTTCAACATCATGGTCGAAGGCACGAGCTACATGTTCGTGACCGGCCCGGATGTGCTCAGGACGGTGACGCACGAGGAGGTCACGAAGGAGCAGCTCGGCGGCGCCGCGACGCACAACGAGATCAGCGGCGTCGCCCATTTCTCGGTTCACGACGATCGCGAATGCCTGCAGATGATTCGCGAGCTCCTCGGCTATCTTCCCGGCAACAATATTGACGAGGCGCCCCGGCGCGAGACGAGCGATCCCATCGATCGCGAAGATGATGCGCTCGACCAGCTGGTGCCCGCCGCCCCGAACCAGCCCTACGACATGCACGACCTCCGTGCAAGTCGTGGCCGACGACGGGGCGTTTCTCGAGGTGCATCGTCACTACGCGCGCAATATCATCGTGGGCTTTGCCCGGCTTGGCGGCCGCAGCGTCGGCATCGTCGCCAACCAGCCAGCGCACCTGGCCGGAACGCTCGACATCGATGCGTCGGTGAAGGCCGCGCGATTCGTCCGGTTCTGCGACGCGTTCAACATCCCGCTGGTGACGTTCGAGGACGTGCCCGGCTTCCTGCCGGGGACGCGACAGGAGTACGGCGGGATCATCAGGCATGGCGCGAAGCTGTTGTTCGCATTCGCGGAGGCCACGGTTCCCAAGGTCACCGTCATCACGCGCAAGGCCTACGGCGGGGCGTACTGCGTGATGTCGAGCAAGCACATTCGGACGGACGTCAACTTCGCCTGGCCGACCGCAGAGATTGCGGTGATGGGGCCGGAAGGCGCCGTCAACATTCTTTACAAGCGGGAGCTCGAGGGTGCCGCCGACCCGGTTGCGTTGCGCGCCCAGAAGGTGGCGGAGTTCCGCGAGAAGTTCGCCAACCCGTTCGTGGCCGCGTCGAGCGGTTTTCTGGACGAGGTCATTCGTCCCCGCGAGACTCGCCGGAAGCTGATCTCCGCCCTGGCCCGTCTCGAGACGAAACGGGACAAGAATCCGCCCAAAAAGCACGGAAATATTCCGCTCTAAAGCAGAGACGCATGCCGTGGTCCGTGGTTCGTAGTTCGTGTCTCGTCGCAGCCTCCGGAATCGTTCGGCGACGACACGGACTACGGTCCACGGACCACGGCAAAGCGAAGTACACTCAGGGTTTGTGAAAATTCTGATCGCCAATCGCGGCGAGATAGCCGTTCGTGTCATTCGAGCGTGTCGCGAGATGGACATACCCACGGTGGCGGTCTACTCCGACGCCGATCGTGACGCCCGGCACGTCCGCGAGGCCGATCAGGCCATCCACATCGGTCCCAGCGAGACCGTTCGCAGCTACCTGAAGATCGACAGCATCCTCGACGCAGCCCGGCGTTCAGGCGCCGATGCGATTCATCCGGGGTATGGGTTCCTCGCCGAGAATGCCGCCTTCGCTCGCGCGTGCCGTGACGCGGGATTGACGTTCATCGGGCCGTCGCCGGAAGCGATCGCTCTGATGGGCAGCAAGACGGCGGCGCGCGGGGTGGCCATTCGTGCCGGCGTCCCGGTTGTCCCAGGAACCGAACAGCCATTCGACGCGCTGACGCCTGACGAGGACATCGTCCGGAAGGCCGGGGAGATTGGTTATCCCATCGTCGTGAAGGCAGTTGCCGGTGGTGGCGGAAAAGGGATGCGAGTCGTGACGGACCCGGCCGAGTTGTCGTCCGCCGTGCGCACGGCGCGATCGGAGGCCGGCGCCGCGTTCGGTGACACGAGCATTTACCTCGAGCGCCGGCTGGCGCGTCCTCGCCACATCGAAATCCAGTTGCTCGGCGATCGGTTTGGAACCGTCATCCCGTTCGTCGAGCGCGAGTGCTCGATCCAGCGGCGGCACCAGAAGGTCGTCGAGGAATCGCCGTCGATGGCGGTCTCGCCGGAGCTTCGCCGAAAGATGGCGGACGCAGCTGCGGCGGTGGCGCGCACTGTGCAATACACGAATGCCGGGACGATCGAATTCCTGGTCGACGAGGACGGTTCGTTCTATTTCCTCGAAATGAACACCAGGCTGCAGGTCGAACATCCGGTCACCGAGATGGTGACCCGCCTCGACCTGGTGAAGTGGCAGATTCGGATTGCGCGGGGTGAACGGCTCGACGTCGATCCCGAGCGCGCGCTGACGCCGCAGGGCCATGCGATCGAATGCCGCATCTACGCCGAGGATCCGGATCAGGGGTTCATGCCGTCCCCCGGGTTGATCAGGGAGATCACACCCGCGGCCGGCCCAGGGATCAGAGACGACAGCGGCGTCACGGCCGGTTTCAAGGTCCCGGTGTTCTACGACTCGCTCATTGCCAAGCTCGTCGCGTGGGGCGCATCGAGGGATGAAGCGATCGCGCGGATGTCCCGTGCCCTGGTCGAATACAAGGTGCTTGGGATACGGACGACGATCCCGTTCTTTCTCTGGCTGATGAAACAGGCCGAGTATCGCGCAGGTCAGTACGACACGACGTACCTCGACAACCTGCTGAACGAGCGCCGCGGCACGACGTTCAGCGAGCTCAGCGGGCGTGACGAGGAGATCGTGACGCTGGCGGCGGCGTTGGATGCGTACTTGCGGGCGAGCGGCAACGCGGCAGGGTCAATCACGCGGACGGCTGGCAGCCAGTGGCAGCAAGCGGCCAGGCGGGAGGCGCTCCGCGGATGACGTTCGAGATCGAACGCATGACCTTTGAGATCGAGATAGACGGCCGGCCTCGCTCAGTGTCGGTCGAGCGAGCCGGGGCCGACCGATACCGGTTGACGATCGACGGCCGCGCTCAAGTGGTCAATGCGGCCCGGGTAGGGAGCTTCGGATACTCGTTGCTCCTCGACGGCGAGACGAGCACCAGCCGCGAAGTTCACGTGGCGCCAGGGGGCGCTCCCGGTGAGTTCCTCGTGAATCTGGACGGCCGCGTCGTCGCGGCGACGGTCAACGGCCGCCGGGCACGGAGAGGAAGCCGCGATGCGGCAGGTACCGCAGCAGGTGAACAGAGGGTTGTGGCGCCAATGCCCGGCCGCATCGTGAAGGTGCTGGTCGGTCCCGGTGATGAGGTTGCCGCCCGTCAAGGCGTTGTCGTCGTCGAAGCTATGAAAATGGAGAACGAGCTTCGCGCCCAGAGATCGGGCCGCGTCCGCGAAGTCTCCGTGGCGCCTGGCGCCTCGGTCGAGGCCGGCCGGGTTCTCGTCGTTCTAGAGTAGGCCCGGCCTCCTTCAGGTCGGGCGTGTCCGCGTACCCCCAACTCGGGCGTGCCGCAATAAACTCTTGGAAGAAAGCCAGCAGCCAGGATCTCCGGACACCGGAACACCGGTCGACGCCGCGCCGCCACCACGGCGGGGTCGCGTGCGGAAGGTCTTCGTCCGCCTGCTTGGCCTGTTGCTCGCCGTGATCGTCGGTTTGCTGGTCACGGGCTTCACGATTGACCTCGGACCACATGTCAAAGACATCGCGGAGAAGCAGGGCTCGAATTATCTCAAGCGGCCGATGCACATCGGGCGACTGTCAGCCAGGCTGAGACTCGGCCTGTTCGTCATCGAGGACCTCGTCATCGAGGGTCTCGAACCGCAGAGCCGTCCCTTTCTGAAGGCGAAGAAGATCACCGTGGAGTTTCCATGGTGGACCGTCTTCACGCGCAAGCTGATCATCGAGTCGGTGACGATGACGGATTGGGAGATGGTCCTCGAAACCTTTCCGTCCTCGGCAGAGTATCCCAATGGCCGGCACAACCTGCCGAAACTGATGCCCGAGCGCAGGGAACCGACCCAGCCAGGGCGGGTCAACCTGACCACCACGCTCAAGTCCGTGCTCGCTGACCGCGGGAAGCTGACCTTCGAGGATCACGGCGCGCCGTGGAGCACGGTTGCCCCGAATTTGACCGTGCAGTTGTACCGGAGCGACCTGACCAACGACTACCGGGGCCGCGCGGCGTTCTCGGACGGAACGATCAGCATCCTCACGTATGAGCCGTTTGGTGCGACCATGCGGTCGCGGTTCAACATGCAGGGGGGCAGGGTTCGCTTCGATCGAATCGACCTGCTGAGCGACGGCGCCCGCTCGATCCTCACCGGCGACCTCGACCTCGGCCGCTGGCCGGAACAGCTCTATCAGATCACCTCGGTGATCGACTTTCCCACGCAGAAGGACATCTTCTTCCACAACCAGAACTTCTCCGTGTCGGGTACTGCTGACTTCACCGGGACGTTCCGGATGTTCAAAGGTGGACGCGATCTGCGCGGCACATTCCACAGCGACCTCGCCAGCGTGAACGCGTGGCGATTCAGGGATCTCGACGGATCGGTGCTGTGGGTGCCAGATCGGCTCGAGGTCACGAGAGCGAACACCCGTCTGTACGGAGGAACGGCGCGATTCGATTACCGCATGGCACCGCTCAATCGCCGGGACACACCTGCTCGAGCGACCTGGGACATCGAGCATCGAAACGTGAATCTCGCGATGTTGACGGATTTCTTCGAGACCCAGGGGCTCCGGCTGTCCGGTGGCGCGTCCGGGAGCCACCGCATCCAGTGGCCAATTGGAAAGTGGTCGCTGAAAACAGCGCACGGGGAAGTAACGGTCGAGCCACCGGCCGGTGTGCAACCCATGACGCGCCAGTTTGCGTCGGAGCAGGTCGCGGCGGCCGCCGCGATGCCGGAGGAGGAAGGCCCCTTCAATCCGCGGGTGGACATCGGATACGTGCCGATGGCGGGCCAAATCGTCTACTCGATGGATCCGGAATGGATCGAGCTCGATAAGAGCTGGGCGGCGACGCCGAAAACGTTCGTCGAGTTCGAGGGACAAACGGCGTACGGACAGCGGTCGCGTATCCCGTTCCACGTCACGAGCCTGGACTGGCAGGAAAGCGATCGGCTGCTTGCGGGCATCATGACCGCCTTCGGCGCCCAGACGAGGGCCGTGCCGGTCGGTGGGTTCGGCGAGTTCGACGGCGTCCTGCTCGAATCGTTCACGCGGCCACGCATTCAGGGTCGATTCTCCGGTGAGCGTCTCAAAGCGTGGGACGTCGTGTGGGGAAGCGGCCGCGGCGACGTCACGATCGAAAACAGCTATGCGCACGTGACGAGCGCGGTGGTTGCCACGCCGACCTCCGAGATTCATGCAGCGGGACAGTTCTCGCTCGGTTTTCCGCGAAAGGACAACGGCGTCGAGATCGACGCCCGGGTGAAGCTGGTCCGCCGGCCGATGGCCGATCTGAAGCACGCCTTCGAGCTGGACGACTACAACATGGACGGCCTCGTCTCGGGCGAGTACCACATCTTCGGGCAGTACCTGACGCCCCACGGATTCGGCAGGCTGCTCGTCGAGAAGGGCGTCGCGTACGGCGAGACGTTCGATACCGCCGAGGCCTCGCTGCGGTTCGAGGGCAATGGCGTGCGGCTGGACGGCCTGGACATCAAGAAGGGCGTGGGGAAGGTCGTAGGTGCCGCGTTCGTCGGTTGGGATGGCACGTATTCGTTCAACGCGGACGGCGAGCGGATTCCGCTCGAGTCGCTGGACACCGTCTCGTTCCCGCAGGCACCTTTGACCGGCCTTCTGCAATTCACCGCGACCGGCGCCGGCACGTTCGAATCGCCACGCTACGAGGTCAAGCTCCGCGTGGACGATCTCTTTGCCGGCGACGAAGGGATCGGCCAGCTGACTGGCCGGATCGGCGTGCGTGACGAAGTGCTGAACGCCGAGCTCGAAGCGGCGTCCCCACGTCTGTCAGTGTCCGGAGCCGGCCGAATCGCCCTGACGCCCGAGAAGGACGCCGAGCTGACGTTCCGTTTTACCGATACCTCGCTCGATCCCTACGTCCGGTTCTTCGAGCCGAGGCTTTCCCCCTTTACGACGGCTATCGTCGGTGGAACGGTCCGCGTCGTCGGCGAGCTTACCAACCGGGACCAGCTGGTGGTCGAAACGAACGTCGAACAGCTGGATCTGAAGCTGTTCGACTATCCGCTTCGCAACAAGTCTCCAATCAAGCTGACGCTCGACCGGCAGGTGTTGAAGATCAACGATTTCCGGCTGACGGGCGAGGGCACCGAGCTTCAACTCGACGGCGATGTATCCCTCCGCGATCAGCTCATCGACGTCAACGCGAAGGGTGACGCCAACCTCGGCATCCTGCAGGGGTTCTTCCGCGACATTCGCAGCCGGGGCACCGCGACGCTGACCGCGGAAATTGACGGACCGTTCAGCAAACCGATCTTCTCAGGCGCTGCGTCGATTGCGGATGGCCGCCTTCGCCACTTCTCGCTGCCGCATTCGCTCGAGGCGGTCAACGGCCGCATCCTGTTCGACGCGGGCGGCATCCGCATCGACGAAACGAGCCCGCTCGTCGGGCGGCTGGGCGGCGGCGAGGTGACCTTCGGCGGGCGGATTGGCTTGAACGGTTTCCTGCCAGGCGAGCTCAACCTGACAGCACGCGGGGAGCGCATGAACGTCCGCTACCCTGAAGGCTTCCGTTCCCTCGTCGACGCCGATCTGCGGCTCGAGGGCACGCTGAGCGCCCCGCTTCTCGCAGGTAACGTCGTCGTGCGCGACGCGCTCTGGTCACAACGTTTCGAAGCAAACCCCGAAATTTTCAATTTCGGTGGAAGCGGCACCACGCCGGCGCCCGTCGTGGCCGGACCGCCGGCGCAGACAATTCCGTTGCGGTTCGAGATCAACGTCGAAGCTGCGGACACACTGAGGATCGAGAACAACCTCGCTCGCATGGTCGCCAGCGCCAACCTGCAGCTGCGTGGCACCTACGATCGGCCTCAACTGTTCGGCCGCGCCGAGATCGATCGCGGCGACTTCGTGTTCGAGGGCAACCGCTACCTCGTGACGCAGGGTACCGTCGATTTCTTCAATCCGAGCCGCATCGAGCCGTTCTTCGACGTGGAGGCCGAGACGCGCGTGCGGCTTCCGGGACAGACCTACCGCGTCACCATCGGATTGAGCGGAACGCCAAGCCGGCTGGCCCCGCCACTCCTGAACTCGGATCCACCGCTGCCGATGATCGACATCATCGGTCTCGTGTTCGGCCAGACGCCGCAGCAGGATGCCGAGCTGCGTGCGCTCGTGCCAGGGGCTGCACAACAGCAGGAGGAAGCGCTCATCAGACAGGGACTTGCGCGTGTGCTGACCGGATCGATCTCGGCACCAATCGATCGAGCGTTCGAGCAAACGTTCGGCGCGAGCGTGCAGATTACGCCGAGCCTGGGCAGCGAGACCGATCCGCTGACACCGTCAGCCCGACTGGTCTTCGGCAGGCGGCTATCCAATCGCGCGTATCTGACGTTCGCACGGGCGCTCGGCAACTCGCAACATGACCAGATCCTGATCCTCGAGTTCGACCAGAGCGACCGGCTCGGCTGGGTCTTCACGCAGAACGGCGACGGCACGTTCGCGATCGACTTCCGCGTCCGTCGCCGATTCTGATGCGGGTACGACGAGCCAGTTCCATTGCTGCGCTCGCGCTGATTGCGATCGTCCCGGCGGCAGCCCTGGCGCAGTCACCGGCCGGCCCCTACGTTGGGCGCCCGATCGATTCCATCGCGCTCTATCTCGAGAACACGCCGACGCAGGATGCGGCGCTCCTCGACCTGCTCGAGACACGCGTCGGGCAGCCACTCGACATGGCCGATGTCCGTGAGTCGATCGTCCACCTTTACAGCCTCGGACGGTTTCAGGATGTTCAGGTCGACGCGACCGACGGGTCTTCGGGTGGCGTCGCGCTTCGCTACAACCTGATTCCTCTCCACACCATTCAGCGGATCGGCTTTTCGGGGAACGTCGCGCTCTCGGAGGGCACGCTGCGCCGCACGGTCACCGACCGCTTCGGCGAGAGCCCTCCGGTTGGCCGCGCCGAAGATGCTGCGCGGCTCCTCGAGGACTTCTATGCGCAGAACGGCTACCCGTGGGCCAGGGTAAAGCCGGTGCTCGAAGAACGGCACGATCCAGATCGGACGCTGCTGACGTTTCAGATCGAGGCGGGCCCGCTCGCGAAGATCCGCAATGTCGACATCGATGGGGAAACCCGGCTCGGGCGGCCGGCGTTCCTGACGAAGCTGCGCGCCGCACCAGGGGATCCGTATCTCAGCGAACAACTCCGACGGCGTCTCGACGAATACGTGCAGGATCTCCGCAAACGCGGGTTCTACCTTGCCACCGCCTCGTTCCAGTCGGTCGAGGTCGAAGAGGCAGCGAGCGTCGACCTCACCATCAACGTAGATACCGGCCCCGTGGTCACGGTGCGATTCGAGGGCGATCGTCTTCCGCAGGACCGTCTCAGCGCGCTCGTGCCGATCGAGAAGGAAGGATCGGTCGAAGAGGACCTGCTGGAGGACTCCGAGGCCCGGATCGAGGATTACCTTCGTCAGCAAGGCTACTGGAAGGCTGAGGTCACCTATCGCCGAGAGGAAGCCGAAGGAACGCTTGCCGTGGTGTTTCAGGTCAAGCGCGGCCTCGTCTATCGCGTTGCGAGCGACGTCGAGATTCGCGGCAACGTGGCGATACCCACCAGCGAGCTTCGCCCGCTCGTGCCCTTCAAGCCGGGCACCGTCTTCGTCGATGCGCAGCTGACCGCCGCCGCGACCGCGATCCGCAGCCTGTACCTGCAGCGCGGTTTCGCCTCTGCCGAGGTCAAGCCTGCAGCCAATGAAACCGATCCGCCTCAGCCAGGCGAAGGAGCCATCCGTCCCGACATCGTCATCGTCGAAGGGCCGGGCACGACCGTCCGATCCGTCGACATCACCGGTAACACGGCGCTTTCCGACCAGGAGCTCCTTGCGCGGGTGCAGGTGAAGCCGGGCCAACCCTTCTACGCGCCGCAGACGGCCGTCGATCGGGATGCGCTCGTGGTCGAGTACCCTGAACCTTGGCTTCGCCTCAGCGACGGTAGAACCGATCCAGAAACGATCCGAGGATGGGACGCAGGTCGATCTCGTCTACCAGGTGCAGGAGGGCCCACAGACGATCGTCGATCACATCCTGGTCGTGGGAAACACGGCGACCGATCCAAAGGTCGTCGTCCGCGAGCTGCAGTTTCAGTCCGGTCAGCCGCTGGGCCTCGACAGCCTGTTCGAGAGTCAGCGCCGTCTGACATCGCTCGGATTGTTCCGCAGGGTTCGGATCACCGAGCTGACGCACGGTGGCGGCACGCGTCGCGACGTCCTGGTCACGGTCGAGGAGTCGCCCCGCACCACCATCGGCTACGGCGCGGGCGTCGAGGGCATGCAGGTGCTGCGCGCAACAGGTCCTGGTGGCGAAGCCGAGGAGCACCTGGAGTTCGCGCCGCGCGGGTTCTTCGAGGTCGGACGACGGAACCTCGGTGGAAAGAATCGATCGGTCAGCCTCTACGCGCGGGCGAGCCTGCGGCCGAACGCGGAACCCGACGATCCTGAACGCGACGGTTCGGGGATTGGCTTGAACGAGTACCGTGTCGTTGGCACCTACCTGCAACCGCGGCTCCTTGGCCCGAACATCCTGACCGTGACCGCCGCGGCCGAGCAGGGAGTCCGTTCCAGCTTCAGCTTCACGCGCAGAGGAGTGAACGGCGACCTCGTGCGACGCATCACGAATACGATACGCATCAGCGGCCGTTACTCGTTCGGAACGCACGCGCACCTTCGACGAGCGGCTCGACGAACTAGAGCAGGCAACCATCGACCGTCTCTTCCCTCAAGTGCGGCTGTCCGGTTTCTCGGGTGCGGTCGTTCGCGACACGCGTGACGACTTGCTCAACCCAGAGAGCGGCACGCTCGTCAGCGGCGAGGCGAGCATGGCCGCACGCGCGCTCGGCGGGCAGGTCGGCTTCGTGAAGACATATCTCCAGGGGTTCTGGTTCCGCCGCCTGCCGGGCCAGCGGCGAATCGTATTCGCTACGCGAACGGCGCTGGGTCTGGCGGACGGCTTTCCTCGCGAGACGCAGCCCACGGACGAGAACGGCAATCCGATCGACGGGCCGACGATCTTCATCGAGGACCTTCCGGCCAGCGAGCGCTTCTTCGCTGGAGGCGACACCACGATCCGAGGTTTTGCCCTTGATACTGTCGGCGCGCCCGACACGATCACGCCGCGCGGCTTCCCCACGGGCGGCAACGCCGTGCTGATCATGAACGGCGAGCTGCGCGTTCCGGTCTGGCGGGAGTTCGGCGCGGCATTCTTCGTGGACGGCGGCAACGTCTTCAGGCGGGTGACGCAGTTCGACATCGGCGAGCTGCGCGGCAGCGTCGGCTTCGGCGTGCGTTACCGTTCCCCGATAGGCCCGGTGCGCGTGGATCTCGGCTTCAAGCTCGATCGCCGCGAGATCGGCGGTCGCCTCGAGCCGCGGACGGCTCTGCATTTCAGCTTCGGCCAGGCTTTCTAGCAGGGCGCGGCTTCAGCCGCGCCGCGATTAGGTGGACATATGTTGACCTCGCGGCTCTTGGTCGTGACAGCTATCGGGCTGATCTTCTCGGCGCCGACTCATGCGGAGATCATCGATCGCATCCTCGCGGTGGTCGGTGGCGATCCGATCCTGCTGTCGGATGCGCTTGCGGCGCAGCGCTTCGGGCTCGTCGAGGTGCCGCCCGGCACAGCGGATCCGATGCGGGCGACGATCGATTTGCTCATCGATTGGCGTCTGCAGCTGTCAGAGGTCAATCGCTACCTGCCACCCGAGCCTACTCCAGAGCAAATGGAGGCCCGCATAGAGGCGGTACGCTCCCGCTTTCCTTCCCCGGCGGCGTTCGACGCAGCGCTCGCGGAGGGCGGTTTGACGATGGAGCTGCTGACGGCGAGAGTGCGGGAGGCGCTGCGGATCGAGAGCTATCGCAGCCAGCGTTTCGCAGTGGCGCTGCAGCCGACCGACGAAGAGCTGGTTCAGTACTACCGCTCGCACGAGCCGGACTTTACCGTGCAGGGGCAGCTTCGGCCTTTCAACGATGTGCGGGAAGACGTGCGTCAGCGGCTGCTCGCTGAGAGAACGGATGCCATGATTCGTGGATGGACGGAAGGGCTGCGGCGCCGAACCGAAGTGAGCATCCTGTACGGCGCGCCGTTCCGTCAGCGCTGAGCGTGCGGGCTCATCGCTCAGTCTCTCTTCAGCGCGAAAATCCGTATCTCCGGCCCCGGGTGTTGATCGTTCGGGCTGAACCGTACCAGCTCGCGGCTCTGTTCGAAGAGCAGCATGTAGGCCTTGTAGAGCTCCGGGTTCTGGTGAGGCGCGCTGATCGAGGGGCCAAAGGCCTGCGATGAAGCGACGACGTATTGGTAGCCCTGGGCGACGTATTCCTGGTACGCGCCAGGGCCGCGCGAGTCCATGACCAGCCGCGGCACGTTCGTCGTCTTGTAGGCGTCCGGTTCGAGTAGCAGCACGCGCGTTTCAATGGCGATCTTCGAGCCGGCAGGGACGTTTTCGAGAATCCACTGGTGCGCCTGCTCTACCGTGCTCGTCCGCGTGATCATCATGTTGAAGCCAACCGCCTGGATGGCGGGAGGCAGCAGCGCTGCGACTGTCAGGCCAGCGATCAGCGCGGTTCTCGGCGCGCGCGGAATATCGAAGCGTCGCAGCAGGCTGACGCCGGACACCACCGCGCTCGCGGCGAGCACGCAAACGAACGGGATGAGCGGCATCAGATAGCGTCCGAACACCAGGGTTTGACCGGAGATCGTCCAGAAATAGACCAGCGGGAAGGTCACAGCAAGCGTCCAGCGGACCCTGCCCGGACCGCGCACGGCACGCACGATTCCGAGGATCAGGCCCGCGATGACCATCAGG
This sequence comes from uncultured Acidobacteriota bacterium, assembly GCA_963784195.1. Classification (GTDB taxonomy): domain Bacteria; phylum Acidobacteriota; class Vicinamibacteria; order Vicinamibacterales; family 2-12-FULL-66-21; genus CAVQAH01. The sequence goes on from CAWARA010000027.1 coordinate 77,553, forward strand.
AACGCGGGCCAGTGCAACGCATTGCGCAGATGCTTCAAATAGGTGATGCCCGCCGCTTCGGCCAGCGCGTGCCTGTTGTAGTAACCAGCCAGCCGCGCGTAGCCGTTCAGGAATCCTGGAAGATCGAGGATCGTATAGGGCGCGGCGATCAGGAAGGTTGCGAGAAACGCGCCAAGGGTTGCGGCTGTGGCGATCAGCCGCGAGGGACGCGTGCCCGGCGTCATCCATGCGGCGATGAGCGGAAGCAGCAAGGCCAGGGCGCCCGGATATTTCGTTGCGGTCGCGAGACCGGCGGCCGCGCCGGCCCACGCGAACGCCGCCGCCCGTTCCCGTTCGTTCGCGCGCAGCGAGAGCAGGAACGTCAGCGTGACAAAGAAGGTGACCGGCACGTCGGTCAGGATGTAGTGCGACTCGCGGACGTGGATTGGCATTACTGCGAGCAGGCCGGCCGAGAGCGCGGCGTAACGCGTGCCCCACCGCATGCCAATGAGATAGACGAGCAGGACCGTCGCCGTGCCCATCAGCGCCGTGACGGCGCGCCCCCAGAGATAGAAGTCCGTGGGCGTCACCTGATTGAGCGATTGCCACTCGCCAGCCGTCGCACCGGCGAGGAAGCGGATGGACGCCACCACCAGCTGCAAGTGGATGTACAGACCCGGATAGTCGAAGAACCGCGGGTTGAAATCGCCGGTCCGCATCATCTGGACGGCGCGGTTCATCAGCTCGGGCTCGTCGACGCCGATCGAATAGGGGATCCCCGCTCCCAGCGCCCAGAACCGGAGGGCCGCCGCGACGGCGATAATGGCGGTCATCGTGAAGACTGACCGCCGCATATCACTAGCCTCGCGCCATTCTCGTTCAGACACTGGTGATTCAGGAGATTGTCAGTCTGCGGCCTGTCTTCGGGCCGGACAACGGGGATGCGTTGGGTAAAATGCATTCGGTCGGGGGCTGCGCCCAGCCCTGACGGAGGACCGGGCCGATGAGCCGGAACCCCAGTAGCGTACGGCAAGCCGCGGCACGCCGCAACCCGGGATCGTCCGGGCCACGAGAACGCCTGCTCGATGCCACCTACAGCGTGGAGCAAGCGCATTTCTGGTGGCACGGCTTGCGGAGCTTCGTCCGTCCGCTCGTCCGTAAGGCGACAGCCGGACTGGCCCGCGCGCGCATCCTCGACTGCGGATGCGGAACCGGCGCCAACATGGTGCTGCTCGACGAGTTCGGCCGATCGTTCGGCCTCGACATTACCTTGCAGGGGCTTCAGTACGCGCTGGAGAACTACGACCGCGCCCGGGTGGCGAATGCCTCGATCACCGACATCCCGTTTCCCGAGGCCATCTTCGACGTGGTGACGGCGTTCGACGTGCTTTACAGCCTGACAGAGGCCCAGGAGAGCGCGGCGGTCTCTGAGATCTTTCGCGTGCTCAAGCCCGGCGGCACGTTGATCGTCAATGTTGCGGCGCTCTCCATCCTGCGCGGCAACCACTCGGTGTTCGGACAGGAAGTGCGCCGATCGACGAGACGCAGGCTGCGTCGCGTGCTCTCGACCGCCGGGTTCGACGTCACGCGGCTGACCTATACGAATGCGTCGCTGTTTCCACTGATGCTGGCCGTGCGCACCGCGCAGCGACTGATGGGGCTTGCAACACCGGAAGAAGCCGGCACCGACCTGGTCGTGCCGCCGGCGCCGGTCAATGCGTTGCTGACGCAGCTCCTGTTGCTCGAGGCGCGTGCGCTGCGGGTGATGGATATGCCGATCGGCAGTTCGCTGCTGGCGGTGGCGCGAAAGCCCGTTGGTTGAATGCGTCCGTCGTTCGATGTTCGTTTCCGGTTTTGAGCGGATGTTCTGCCCAGGGCCGCCGGCTTCAGGAACGGCGAACGCCTCGTGCGATCGGTAGGAAGACGGTCGAGGTCGGCGACGGACGGCGCAGCACCCGGGCCATGACGAAGTACGCGACCACCGCGAGCACGGCGGCGCCGGCGGTCGAGCCGAGCACGAAGGACCACAACAGCGGGCCGAATACATCTGTTGCCTGCTCCCAGAACGCTCGCCGGTAGATCGGGCTCTCGAGCAGCCGGGCCATCTTCGCGCTGAAATCGGCGGTGAGGGGAAAACGCAGGATTGCCGCGCCCGCTGCCGTCGTTGCGGCATACCACGGAACCATGATCCACGGCAGGTTGGAGCACAGCCCGATGATGAGCGCGGCACGACTGAGCTTGAGCACGACGGCCGCTCCCACCGCCATCAGGATCTGAAGTCCCAGGAATGGCGAGAAGCTGAGGAACACGCCGACAGCAAAGGAAAGCGCGGTCCGGTGTGGCGTGTCCCCGAGCGCTGCCAGGCGGTGCACACACCGTTTCGCCAAGCCCACCTTCGCAGCTGGGGCAGGAGTGTCGATCGCGGCTGGCTCGGGACCCATGGAAGAGCTCATCTCGATCCTATAACGAGCAGGGTTAGAGGAGCTGCCGATAGAGATCGATCAGCGAGCTCGTGACGGCCGGCCAGGCGAACTCGCGCTCGACGATCTCGCGGCCCGCCGCGCCCATCGCGGCCAGGCGCTGACGCTGGTCGAGTGCACCGCTCAACGCCGCCGCGAGATCGGACGGCCTTCCCGGCTCGACGAGCCAGCCGTTTGCCGGCCTGACCTTGTCCGGCAACCCGCCGGCGTTCGAGGCGACCACGGCGCGGCTGTGAGCCATGGCTTCCAGGGTCACGAGCGAACTGCCCTCGTAGAGCGTGGGGTGTACGAATAAGGTGGCCGCTTCATACCACGCGTGCAGGTCGGGGTCTTCTGCCCGGCCGGCCAGCGTGACATGCGGCCGGATGCCCGCTCGATCGATGGCCCGTTCGAGTGTTCCGCGATAGGGGCCGTCACCGACGACAACCCAGCGCCAGCGGCCGGACAGGGCGCCGAGATGCGCAAGCGCCCCCAGCGCTTCGGCCAGGATGTGGAATCCCTTGTTCTGTTCGAGACGGCCGACGCTCAGCAGCACGGTGTCCTGCGGCTTCACGCTGGTTTCGCGCCGTACTCTGTGGACATCCTCGGCCGTTGCTAATGAGTCCAGCCAGTCGAGATCGATGGCGTTCGGGATCAGCGGTGATCCGCTCGCGCCCGATGCGCAGATGCTCGAGCACGGCCGGCTCCAGAGACCGATCCGTGGCGATCACGCGATCCGCAGCCCTGGCGCAGGCGACGACAGCGCGCCGAAGCGGCAGGTATCCGACACGCTTGAGCCTGGCCCGCCGCGGATCCGTTCCGCCAAACTCTTCGAGTCCTTGTGGATTGAGGACCAGTGGCGCGGTTGACGTCTTGCGCCGTCGCGCGTATCCGAGCACGCTCGCGCCGAGACCGTGCACCACATCGATGCGCCCGTCGCGAACCAGCTCCCAGGCTGCGCGTCCCGCGCGCTCACCAAACAATGGATACGCCGTACTTCGATCGATCACCGTCGTGCCTCTTCTTCCCGCGAGAGGAAACGTACGGTACGGGATCGTGGTCAATGTGACGTTGGGATGGATCGAGCTCGCTGGTTGAGCCTCCGGCGTCCGCTTCGTGATCAGCGTGACCTGATGGTCACGATCTGCGAGGTGGCGCACCAGATCGTAGACATGCCGCTCGAGACCGCCGCGCCCGTGGAGCGGGAAGACCGATCGAGCGACGACCGCGACGCGAAGGGGACGGCTCACGCGCGGCGCTCCAGCAGGTCGTGATACAAGGCATCGACCCGCGCGACGACCGCCGGAGCATCGAAACGTTCCTCGGCGCGCCGACGGGCTGCATCGCCGAGCCGCTGCCGCAGCAGGTTGTCCGATCTCAGGCGGCTCACATCGCGGGCGAGGTCCGCTGGCGACCGCGAAAGCAATCCCGTCTCGTTCTGGCTGATGATGTCTCGCGTGCCGCCGGTATCCATCGCCGCGATGGGCACGCCGAGCGCGCTCGCTTCGATGAGCACGCGGCTGAGCGACTCGGGCCCGCGTGACGGGAAGATGAGCATGGACGCGTGGCCGAGCAACGCTGCCGTCTGATTCTGATCGACCCAGCCCAGGAAACGGATGTCGCGCGTCGAACGTGCCGCTTCGGCATCGAGCAGGTTTCGATCGGGTCCATCACCCGCGATCACGAGCGGCCAATCGAGCTTTGCGTCTTCGACGACCCGGATCAGATGTGAGGTTCCCTTGTTCGGCGCCAGCTTCCCAAGATAGAGGGCATACGGACCGGTCACTGGCTCGGAAGTCGCGGCGCGTTGCCGGAGGTCCGCGATGTTGACCGGATTGGGAATCACCTCGATCCGCGTTCGCGCGAGCTCGGGCGCGCGCTCGCGAAGGTCGCCGGCAATCGTCGAGCTGACCGCAATCACGGCATCCGCATCGCTCAACCCCGAGCGCTTGCGCGCAAGGTTCGCGCGCATGTAGGGAATCATCGGGAGCGCGAGCGGCCACATCGCACCGGCGCGCGGGCGGATACACCGCGTCATCATCCCGGCCGAGCAAGCTGGACAGAGGACGGATCCGTCCGCCGTGTGAAGGAGGTCGGACCAGTAGCACACCGGCCAGTAGTCGCGGACGGTGCATACGGCGGGGATCGGGCGGCCGCGACGAGCGTGCGCAGCCTTGATCGCGGGCAGGCACGTCATGACGTGCTGCGCGTGAACCAGGTCGATACGCTCGCGGTCGATGAGGTCGGTCAGGAACGTGTCGAGCGCACCGTAGAGCCGTTCGTTCTTGAAATAGTTGCGCACGAACGGAACATTCGGCGCCGCAGCTCCGAACTCGATGACGCGGAATCCGTCGTACTCGGTCCTTCGAATTGCCGCCGGCGTGCCAGGTTTGGGTTGCGTGACGAGGATGCGGTGACCGCGCGTCCGGAGCCCGCGCGCGAGCTCATACGTACTCCAGCCACTGCCTCCGCAGACGGGCGGGAACGAGTCGGTGGCGATCAAGACGTTCATGGAAAAAGCCCGTCGGTCCGTGGTCCGTGGTTCGTGTCTCGTCGGGCTTACGTCGTTAACGTGTCACAAGCGGTCGGCGAGACACGAACTACGAACCACGAACCACGGCACGAGATCTCAACTTTCTGACAATCGCGGCTTCGAGCGCCTGGCAGTGTGCGTTCCAACTGTACTCGCGAACAGCCCGCTCCCGCGCCGCGCGGCCAAGCGCACGCCGTTGTTCAGGGTCAGCGAGCCGCGCCAGAGCGTCCGCGAGCGCCGCCGGTGACGGCGGGTCGTAGAGCAGCCCTTCCCGTTCGTGTTCCACGAGATGCGACATGCGGCCTCCGGCCGGGGCGACGACGGGGAGACCAGCGGACATGTACTCGAAGATCTTGAGCGGCGACCAGTAGAACCCGAGGGTCAGCGGCTTGTGTGCCGAGACGTCGAACGGAGCCACGCCGATGTCTGCTGAGGCGAGACACGCGGGCATTCGATCGTGGGGTACGGCGCCGGTGAACAGCACGCGATCGAGGCCGTTGGCTTCCGACTCCGCCCGCGGCTTTTCCGGTCCGTCGCCGATCAGCACGGCGCTGAAGCCGGTGATCTTCCGATCCGCGAGCAGCCGCATGGCGCGAACGAGATCGATCGCACCGTGCCAGCTGCGAAATGCGCCCGCGAAGAGGGCAAGCGTTCCGGGCGGCCGTTCGAACGGCACGGGGCCTTTGGCGCGCGGAGTGAAACGATCTGTGTCGGCGCCCCATTCGAGCTCCACGATCTTGTCCGCGGGTGTCCCCGGCGGAAGGATCGACGCCGCCGGTGTCACGATCAGGTCTGCCTGCGCGCACAACCGATCGCGCCACCGGCGCATCGGCTCGACGATCAGCGCACGATCGAGCGTGGCCTTCGGGGATCCGGGGTAGTCGACGACCGGCGCGTTGACTTCGAGCACACTGAGCGCTCCCGTGACGGCAGCCGCGGCGAGTCCCTCGCCCCCGAAGTTGTAGTAGCGCTCAACAATCACGTCGGGCGCGACCGCCTTGGCAACCTTCCGGACCGCGCTCCGCCGCGCCCATCGCAACTCCTTCTTGCCCAGTGGGGGAGTCATGGCCGTCCAGTGCACGGGTCCTTGAGGGAAAGGACCGTCTCCGGGTGAGACGAGAACGTGAACGTCATGACCGAGTGCCGCGAGCCCTTCGGCGACCGCCGTGACGTGGACCGACCCCCCGACACTTCCGGGAACGGTCTGATCGATGGCGCAGTACAGGATTCGCATCAGTGGGGCACAGGGTAACGCCGATCACTTGTCACGAAGATCTCACGCAGAGACCGCCGAGGGCAGAGAGATCGCTGAGCTCAGAGGTCGTGCCGGTCTGTCGAACGCGCCGCGCTTCGCGCGGACGCATGGTCCGGCGACGCGTTCGAGAGCGGCAGCCTCAGACTCACTTTCAGCCCTGCGTTCCCTGCGCTCTCTGCATCTCTGCGTTTACGATTTTGGCTAGCACCAGCTCACGAGCTCGATGCAGCGCCTTTCACCCATCACTCTTTCACCAGCAACGCAAAGAACGGCCCCGAGCGCACGCGGCCGAAGAGCAGCAAGTCCAGCTTCATCGCGAACGACAGCGCGCGGAGCGCACCGTAAGTCATGCGGCTCTGCTCGATTCGGGCCTTTGCGGCCGTTCGCGCCTCGCGGATCGCCAGCGCGTCCCGATCCGCACCGGGACTCAGGTTACGGCCTGCGCGCCTGGCCATCGCGCGCTCGGCCATGCGCATCAGGATGTTCTCGACGAATCCTCCCACGATGGGCGTGTAATACCTGATCTTGCCAATTCGGAAGCCCGCCTCGCGCACGACCGACTCCAGCTCCGGAATGTCCTTCAGCGGGTTCAGGTGATCCGACTTCCGCAGACGTTCCTGGCGCATGTCGATCAGCCCGGCGCGCTCGAGTTGACGCGCGAGCGCGTTGATCCAGCGAAGCCCCGCGGCGATCGGCGCATTCTTGCGGACGTGCGTGTACACGAACATCCCGCCACCGGGCTTCAGCACGCGGCCTGCTTCCTTGAGCATGGCGCGCAGCGCGTCGGGGGACAGATGCTCCAGCACGTCGAGCGACCACGCCTTCGTGAACGTTCCGTCAGCGAACGGCAGGCGGCGCAGATCGCCGAGCAGCAGATCGACGTCACGCCGCGCGTCCATCGAGAAGAACGGACTGATGTCGATGCCGACGGTGGTCGCACCACGGTCGCGGTTCCACAGCAGCGCCCGTCCGCTGCCGCAGCCCAGGTCCACGGCGAGATCATCCGGCTTCAGCTCGAGGAAGCGTCGCAGCATGTCGTTCCGGATTCTCGATCCCAGGAGCGGCGGCGACACACGCTCGTGCCGAGCGTCGGCGTGCAGGGCCTCGTCGAGATACTTCGTCTGCTCGGCGAACTGCTCGGAGGGCCGCATGTCCAGATAGTCGGTTCCGGACGCCGAATATTCACGGCCACATCCGTTGCATCTGAAGACGTCTGCGGCCGGCCCCTGACCTTGTCGAGGGGCCTTGCGTCCCAACGTGCCCCGGCATTCCGGACACCGGACCATCGTCAGCAGCCGATCGGAAATCATCGCGTGGAGTGCGTCACCTGTTGGAGAAGGGCCTCGAGGCGCTCGGCACGCCGATCCCAGCTGTAGTCCTGAACGTCGGTCATCGCGGCCCGCGCCAGACGATCGGCGAGCGCGCGATCCTCGAGCAATCGTCTCACACCTGCCGCAAGCGCCGTTGGATTGCCAGGCTCGACGAGCAGCGCATTCTCCTCGTGACGCAGCACCTCGCGGATCGACGGCAGGTCGGATGCGACGATCGGCCGGCCGGCGGCCATGTACTCGAACAGCTTCAATGGCGACGTGAACCGCGTCGAGATGGCGGACGCGGGATTCGGCAGCACGAGCACCCGCGCCGCCCGAAGATACGCCGCGACAGCCGACGGTGGCACGAGTCCCGTGAACGTGACCCGATCCGAGATGCCGAGCCGCGCCGCTCGCTCGCGCAGCCGGGCGAGGTCGGGCTCTTTCTCGTAGCCTCCCACGATCACCCCGCGGACCCCGCCAAGCTGTCCCAGCGCATCGAGCAGGACGTCGACGCCTTTCCATGCATACAAATGACCTGCGTAGACGACCGGACCAGGGATGTCCTCGTCAATCCGCGTCCCGTGTCCTTGATCCGTCGCTAATCGCGCGTCCCGTGCCCCGATCCGCGTTGATCCGCGTCCCGTCAGGAACGACCGCAAGCGTTCCGCGTTCGCCGAGACGCTGCTTCAAATCATCCGCGAGACCGGCCGTGATCGTGACGTACCCGTCCGCGTTGCGCCAGACGAACGCCTCACGCCTCTCCAGCCTCGCCACCTTTGTCGCACTTGGCGCATTCGCGGCCGGGATCATGCCGGGCAGCGCGGCGGCGACGTCCGGTGCGTAGCCGTGCGATTCGTAGACGACCGGCGGCCGAAGGCGTCTCGGCACTCTGAGGAGCGCCGAGGCGACGCCGAGGTCGCGTGTGATCACCGCGTCCGCCCGTGACGCACCGAGCATCCGTCCGATCGCGAAGGCCAGGTACCCCGCTCGCCGCGCGAACGGCGGGCCGGTCACCGGCGCGTATTCGATCGACATCCTGGCCAGAAGGGGCAGGCCGTAGAACTCGAACGGGTTTCGTGACGGCGTCTGCGTGTCGGGGCGAACCACGAGGCCCACGAAGTGGCCGCGGCGGGCCAGCGCGTGGCACGTCTCGATGGTCTGGATCCCATTTGCGCGCTCGAGCGGAAAGCGGATGTCGGCGAAATAGAGAACGCGCAATTATTGGCCCTCGTCGCGCCGTTGGTAGAACGAATCACGTGTCGTGAAGTAGCGTCGCGCGATGTCGGGTGCCATTCGCGGGATCGTCACGAAGACGTCGTAGGCATTTCGCTGAATCTGCAGCCGCTGACGGTTCATCAATCCGGCGCCGAACAGCGCTGTCAGCGCGAGATTCCACCAGACGAATGTCACGACCGCGATGGTCGCGACGAAGTGCCAGGGACCGCGGGGGAGCGAGCGAAGCAGGCTGGCGAGGCCGATGACGAGCAGGATCGTGAGCGCCACGAAGCGGCGCTGACCGAATGCGCCGGCCACCGTCCACGAGTCGACGCTGCCGCTCACGTAGACCTGCGCCATCACCATCACGAGCGCGATGCCACCGATGCGCCTGGTGTCAGCCGGCCCGCGCAACGCGAGGACGACCAGGCCCGCCAGGCCGAGCATCGCCATGGGCGTCCATGCGAAAAAGCCGTGCTCCGATGATGTCAGCACGTCGAGCGCGTGTGGCGAGTGCCAGCTCATTTTCCGCATGACCAGCGACGATGGTCCGGGGCGTCCGTTGAGCGCGGAATATGCGAGCAGCTGCGGGGTGAGCCCGGCGATGAACACCGCGCAGCCGGTAGCGGCGACCAGCGCCGCCTGGACCCGCCGCTCTTTGACCGCGGTCAGCACCAGATCGAGCGCCGGCCCGATCGCGAAGAACACATCCTGCTCGCGGACCATGGCCATCAGCGCTCCGGACAAGCCGAGCGCGACGGCCCCGCCGAGCGACCAGGTCTTTCGAACGTGAAGCCAGATCGTGACGAAGAGCGCCACCGCGAACGCCGAGCAGGCATGGGCGAACGGCGGCGCCACGTACATATAGAAGAGGAGCGGCGTGCCGAACCAGACGGCGAGGCCGGCGGCGATCGAGTGCCGATCGTGCGCTGCGGCAATCCTCCGGGCAGCGGCAATCGACAACAGGACCGCCGCGAACGCGTAGAACGCCGATCCGTACGCGATGGCCGCGATGTAGGGCTTCGAGAATCCGTCGGCCGCCACCTCGTGCCCGAAGCGCTGGCAGTGCCAGCGCGGTGACGTGTCCGAGCGCATAGAACGGCGCCCAGAGAATCGCCGCGCCCAGCGTGCCGAAGTTCGGGCGGCGTCCTGCCTCGGTCTGCAGTTCGAGGAACGTTTCGTGGAAGTGCTCCCCCCGGCCGACGTTGCGCTCGTAGAAATAGCGGTATTCGTTCTCGAACGACACGTCGCGATCGAACCAGAGCGATCGCAGGTACGACACGTACTGAATCTCGTCCGAGGCGTAAATCCGCGCCGTCACGGCCGGCAGCGTAAGGCCGAAGAGCAGCGCGAGGGCAATCAGCTCGCGCCGTGACAGCGCCAGGAGCCCCGCCAGTTGGGTGAGCAATATCTGGAAATGTTAGCGCAGCGCCATGTAATTCACGAGTTGCGCGAGGTTGAACGTGGCGTGGCTGACCATCGGCGCTACCACGCTGCGGCGCAGCAGGTAGAGCGAGCCCCACACGGCACCGAGCAGTCCCGTGGCGATCATGGCATCGTGGCCCTGCTCGAGATGGCCGAGGCCGAACATCGCGCTGAACACGAGCAGACCGACGAGGCCGCCCCCCAGGTACTGATCGAACCTATGCAGGATGAATCCGCGCTGCAGTTCCTCGCGGACCCCGCCGGCAACCATCACGACAAAGGCAAAGATGATCGCATCCTGACGGTTCTTGAGCATGTCTTCGAGCGGATTCTGCGGAACGTTGTGCAGGGAGGGCGCGAACGTCCGGATTGCGAAAATGACGACCATGATCAGCATGAAGATCGCCGGCATGAGGATCAGGCCAAGCGCGGCTTCACGCCACGGCCGGTGCGGTCCGACAAGGACCTGCCACGGGCTCTCGCGGTGGGCGCGGAGAAAGAACAGCACGAGGCTGATCACGATCACCGTGTCGACGAGCGAGAGCGTGAAGACGAAGGCGGGGGACAGGTCGCCCGCGGGCGTGCGGAACCGCATGCCAAGGGCGCTGAGCACTCCGATCACGAACAGTTGAGATGGGAAGCCCGAACACAGCGTGACCTCGAAGAGCGCTGCCAGCCGCTGGACGGGTAGAATCCGCGGCGGCAGCGATAAGGGGACGTCGTGCGGCTCCGGCGCCGGCTCGAACACCTTCCGAATCTACAACGTTTAGCGATCGACGCGCACGCGCATCGTGATCGGCTCGGTCAGCTTGGTGGATACGCTGGTGCCGGCGGGTACGGTCACCTCCTTGCCGCGCGTGGACAGCACGACGCCGGTCCCCGCGCCGCCGCCGATCGCCGCGCCCTTGGCGGCGCCGTCGCCGCCGCCGAGCAGCCCGCCGATGACCGCGCCGGCAGCCGCGCCGCCGCCGATCTTCGCGGCATCTTGCTTCTTGGTGGCCTCGGCTTCGCGCGCGATGCTGTTCGTCCGGATCGTCAGACGTTCGGCGTCACCCTTGACGTCGAGCGACGAGAACCGAAACGCCACGCGCGCCAGACCCTTGACTCGTCCCGAGCGCTCCGCTTCCGTGACGGTGCCCGAGACCGTCGACCCTGCGGGGATCACCTCGACGCCATCCACGATGACCGGTCGTCGAATCGTGCCGCGCACGCGATCCTCGACCTGGCTGGTCGCGGACCCGACTGTCGTGCCCAACTCGATCGGCAGGACCGTCCCGGCGGGAACCGTGACTTCCTTGAATGCCGGTGGCGGCGGCGCCGGCCTTTCGGCTGGCGCAGGTGCGGGGTAGCGGCCGGCCTCCTGACGGATGGCGGCGCCGGCGGATCGGCAGCGGCGGCCTGCTGCCGCGGCGCTTCGACCGGTGCGCTTGGCGTGCTCGCCGCGGGCGCTTCCACAGCCGGAGGCATCGTCGCTCCTCGCAACGCCACGATTTCGGAGCGCGGCACCCTCGTCCGCTGGCCGTCGCGGAGCTCGAGCACGACCTCCTGTGCCTGCGCCTCAACCAGGCGTCCGGAGACCTTCACGCCGTCCCTTTTCTCGACCGTGACCTCGCTGCCGTTGGGAATTTGCAGCCCCTCCGGCTGTTTCGAGCAGCCGCCGCGAGCGCCACGATCATCACACCGACACTGAGCCTTAAGCTCTTCATTTTCTATAACCTCCGCCACAGACGAGCTTTGCAATGCCCATGCCCCGTCGGCCCGTCGACACGGCTCAGGGCGACCGCTCAGCTTTGTCGAAGGGTCGCCATGTATTTCTTACGTCCGTCTGGTACACTCGACTAATAGCGATATGGAAGAAACGATCTCGTCAGACACCCCGGGTGAGCGGGTGTTGATCGTCGAAGACGATCATTCGACTCGCACCGGGTTGGCTGAGCTCGTCCTGAACTGGGGGTTCCAGACCGACGAAGCCCCGGACGGCGAGGAAGCGCTTCGCAAGGTCACCAGCTTTCGGCCGGCGATCATCGTGAGCGACCTCGTCATGCCGCGCATGGGCGGGCACGACCTGCTGCGCGCGCTGAAAGACCAGCTCTCCGACATTACCTTCATCCTGCTGACTGCGCAGGGCACTATCGAGTCCGCCGTCGAAGCCATCAAAGACGGCGCGTACGACTATTTGAGCAAGCCGGTCGATCCCCAGCGGCTCAAGATTCTGCTGGAAAAGGCTGTCGAACGTCAGGAAACGCTGCGCGAGGTGCGCCTGCTGCGGCGTCAGCTCCGCGAGCAGGGCAGCTTCGGGCGCATCGTCGGCAACAGTCCGGGGATTCGTTCTCTGTATCGGGTGATCGAGCAGGCGGCGCCAACGGCGGCGTCGGTGCTGATCTGGGGCGAGTCGGGAACCGGCAAGGAACTCATCGCGCAGACGGTTCACGAGCTGAGCCCGCGGGCGACGTTCCCGTTCGTCGCAATCAATTGCGCCGCCATTCCGGAGACCCTGCTGGAGAGCGAGATCTTCGGTCACGAGAAGGGGGCGTTCACGGGCGCGCACGACCGCCGGACCGGCGTGTTCGAGCTCGCGCATCGGGGGACGCTGTTCCTCGACGAGATCGCCGAGATGCAGCCGGCGACACAGGTAAAACTCCTGCGCGTGCTGCAGGAGCGCACGTTCAGGCGTCTCGGTGGACGCCAGGAGCAGACGGTCGACGTTCGTGTGATCGCCGCCACGAACCAGGATCCGACGGAGGCGGTCCGCGCGGGCAAGCTGCGCGAAGACCTCTATTACCGCCTCAACGTCTTTATGGTAGAACTGCCACCGCTGCGGCATCGTCGCGAGGACATCCCGCTGCTGGTCCAGGCGTTCTTGAACGAGTTCAACCAGAGGAACAGTAAGTCCGTACGGGCTGTCGGCCAGGACGCGATGTACCTTCTCGAGCGCTATCCCTGGCCAGGGAACATCCGCGAGCTGCGCAACGTGATCGAGCGCGCCACGATTCTGGCGGACGCCGACTTCATCGAACAGCGTCATCTGCCGCCGACCGTCGTCACACGGAGCGAGGAGTCGCTGCCGACCGTGACGCTGGCGCCCGGCACGACCGTCGACGAAGCCGAGCGCCGGCTGATTCTGCTGACGCTGGAGCACACGCGCAACAACAAGACGCGCGCGGCCGAGATCCTGGGCATCAGCCTGAAGACGCTGCACAACAAGCTCAATCGGATGAAACAGGAAACGGGAGTCAGGAGCTAGACGCGCGACGAGACACGAACCACGGACCACGAACCACGGGTTTGGTTCACGAACATTGTCAATCAAAGCTAAACAGGTCGCTGGCGTCACATCGCTCGTGGTCGTGGTCGTCCTGGTCATGAGCGGATGGCAGATGTCCACGCTCATGCGGCTGCGCCTCGAGCAGACCCAGGCGGGAGCGCAGCTCCTCGCCGACTCCCTGTTTCAGCGCGTCAACGCCGTCGTCGCGGATGGCCCGCTGGATCCGTATGCGGCCCTTCGCCAGGACAGCGGCATCCGATCGATCCTCGAAGCCAGCATCGCTTACACCGAGAACCAGAACCTGCTCTACACCGCGATCGTCGACCCGGACGGGGTGGCGATTGCGCACAGCTCGCCCTCGCTCCAGGGGACGTTGATGCCGGAGCTGGAGGACTTTCAGAACATCGTGGGGGCGGGGGTCATCGACCAGGCGAAGGCGATTTACTCCGAGCGGCGCTTCGAGCTGAAGCAGCCGATTGTGTCCGGGGCGCAGCCCTTTGGCGCGATTCGCGTCGGCGTTTCCACGTTGCTGGTGCGCAAAGAGGTGCGGGAAGGACTCTATCGTGCGGCGCAGACGGCGATCGCGGCGCTGGTAATCTCGATGGTCGTGGCGATGGTGCTCGCGCAGTGGATGCTGCGTCCGATCCACGTCATCCAGAGCGGCCTCAGCCGCCTTGGCCGTGGCGAGCTCGACGTCACGCTCGACCTGCCGGAGCAGGAATTCAAGGACCTCGGCAGCTCGTTCGATGCCGTGAGCGCCCAGCTTTCTGCGATCCGATCACAGGCGATGTCCTCGGCACCGACCGACTTCGAGTCGGTGATGGAGAACCTCGAGGATGCGATGGCGCTCTTCTCGCCGCAGGGAGAGCTGATCTTCAGCAACTCCGCGATGCGCGCGATGTTGCCGAGCACTGACCGACAACCCTGGCGCGGCGGCGGCCGTTTCGAAGCTGCCTTCGGAACATCCGGTTCGCCAGCTCGTCGAACGCGCGCTGGCCGGGCGAAAGTCGCAGGGGCCCGTGTCGATCACGCTCGGCGCGGCAAGCGAGGCAGAGCAGGAAGCGCCGGAGCACCTGCTGCAGTGCCACGCGATCGAAGATTCGAGCGGCCGGTTCCTCGGTGCGATGCTCGTCGCGCGGAACCTCGGCTACCTGAGTCACGTGCACACGACGCTGAACTACTCCCGCAAGCTGGCGGCGCTCGGCCGTCTGATGGCGGGCGTCGCGCACGAGGTGAAAAACCCGCTGAACGCGATGACCATTCATCTCGAGCTTCTGAAGCAGAAGATGGCGGCGGTCCGCGAACCGGTCACCGTATCGGCCGGCGGATCAACGACCACGCCCGCGGGACGGACGGTCGACCTCACGAAGCACGTGAACATCATCGCCGACGAGATCCGGCGGCTCGATCAGGTCGTCGTTGGGTTCTTGAAGTTTGCCCGGCCTGACGAGCTCAAGCTGCAGCCGGTTCAACTTTGTCGCTGATCAACGAAGTCGTGTCGATGACGGGGCCAGAGGCCGAGCGGCGCAACGTATCGATCAAGACTGAGTGTCCGCCGACGTTGCCGGACATCAACGCAGACCCCGGCATGCTGCAGCAGGCGCTGCTGAACCTCGCCATCAACGCCTGTCAGGCGATGCCCGACGGAGGCACCCTGCGGATCACCGCCCGCACGGCTCCCAGGCGCCGGGTGGTCGTCGAAATCGAGGACACCGGGGTGGGCATTCCGCCGGAGAACCTTGGCCAGATTTTCGACCTGTATTTCACGACCAAGGAAAAGGGCAACGGCATCGGGCTGTCGATGGTCTTCAGGATTGTCCAGCTCCATGACGGCGACATCGAGGTCCAGTCGACGCCGGGCCGCGGGACGACATTCAAGCTGTTGTTCCCGCAGGCGTAGGGGTGTACCGTAGTTGCGGACGGGATTGAAATGAAGAAGCTTCTCTTGCTCGCGCTGCTCGTGCCGGCTGCCGCCTGCGCGTCGGCGCGCGCACAGACGCAGCCTGTCGAGCATCCGCCGATGGCTGTGCCGCCGGTTCCGCCGAGGATTATCGAGGCGCCGGCTGCGGTCGTGCCTCAGCCGCTCGAACCCGTGGCCGAAATGCCGACCGCTCCCGCCAACCCGCCACGATCGCGGCCGCCTCAGCGGGACCCGGCCAAGGGCAACAGCACCGATCCAAAGGCCGAGGCCAAACCGCCTGACGTTCCGGCTGATCCGGCCAATCCCCCGATTGCGACTCTGCCGGTTCCGCCACTACGTCCCCAGGGCTCCGCCGAGGGGCCCGAAATGGCCCGCCGCATCCGTGAAACGTTGGACCGGGCTACGAAGATGCTCGATACCATCGATATCCGGACGTTGAGCAGCGAGCGGAAGGTCAACTACGACACCGCGCGCGACTTCATCAAGCAGGCGGAAGAGGCGATCAGGCAGGACAAGCTGGTTTTTGCGAAGAACCTCGCCGATCGCGCCGAGCAGGTCGCAAAAGAGCTCGGCGGACGCCTGTCGTAGCCTTGTCGCCTGATTCCTCCTCCATAAAATAGGGCGTTCGGACGAACCCGTTGACATTTTGCGCAATAGGTCAATATCTTGCGCCTGCCCTAAAAAAGCAGCACAATATGTGGTAGATCAGGTCTTGACAACCACGTAAACAGAGTCCATATTTGTCCGCCAGCGCGACAGACCAGCGAGCCTTCCCAGCCTCGCAAGACTCGCAGAAAACGTGAGTCAATGCCTGCTCGCCGCTTCCACGACAACTGTTCGTTTCGGGGTTCGCGGCCCTTGGGGGAGGGTCCGTGAATTCGGGCCTTTTTCGGAGGGGACAACATGCAGAGAGGCGCTGCTGTAGGCCAGGGTTTCGGCTCGGGCGAGGTAGAAACCAACAGCCCACGCACCACGCGAGCGAATACGCCCGCGTCTGCCACGGGTCTGGAATTCGAGCGCTTTTTCAGCCGGGAAGGGATCGATCCGTTCGACGAAATCGAGTGGGACACCCGGTCGGCGGTGATAGGCAACGAGAAGGGCGCGGTCGTCTTCGAGCAGCGTGACGTCGAAATCCCCCGTTTCTGGTCGCAACAGGCCACGAATATCGTCGTTTCCAAGTATTTCCGCGGCCAGATTGGCACCCCGGATCGCGAGCGGAGCGTCAAGCAGCTCATTGGCCGGGTCGTGGACACGATTACCGAGTGGGCGCGCGGGCAGCACTACTTCGCCAGCGAGGACGACCTGCAGGCATTCAGCGACGACCTGAAGCACCTGCTGGTCTACCAGAAGGCCGCCTTCAACTCCCCGGTCTGGTTCAACGTCGGCTTCGAGAAGCACCCTCAGTGTTCCGCCTGCTTCATCAACTCCGTCCAGGACACGATGGATTCGATCCTCGGCCTGGCGAAGACGGAAGGCATGCTCTTCAAGTACGGGTCAGGGACGGGATCGAACCTTTCGAACATCCGGTCGTCGAAGGAGCTGCTCGCCGGCGGCGGGACGGCTTCCGGCCCGGTCTCGTTCATGAAGGGCTTCGACGCGTTCGCCGGCGTCATCAAGTCGGGTGGCAAGACCCGCCGCGCGGCCAAGATGGTCATCCTCAACGCGGATCATCCTGACATCGAGGAGTTCATCAACTGCAAGGTCGAGGAAGAAAAGAAGGCCTGGGCGCTCATCGATGCCGGCTACGACGGTTCGTTCACCGGTCCGGCGTATGCGTCCGTGTTCTTCCAGAACTCCAACAACAGCGTGCGCGTGACCGATGAGTTCATGCGCGCGGTGCTGGACGACGGGGAGTGGCAGACGCGGGCGGTGCTGCCGCCGCACGAGGTGACCGGGACGCACAAAGCGCGCGAGCTCATGCGTCAGATTGCGGAGGCCACCTGGATCTGCGGCGATCCGGGCCTGCAGTTCGACACGACCGTCAACGACTGGCATACCTGCCCGAACACGGCGCGCATCAATGCGAGCAACCCGTGCTCCGAGTACATGTTCCTGGACGACTCGGCGTGCAACCTCGCGTCGATCAACCTGATGAAGTTCGTGAAGACCGAAGGCAGCGAAGCCGGCGAGTTCGATGCGCCAGCGTTCGAGGCGGCCTGCCGGACGTTGATCACTGCGCAGGAGATCCTCGTCGACAACTCGAGCTACCCGACGAAGGCGATTGGCGAGAACAGCCACGCCTACCGTCCGCTCGGCCTCGGTTATGCGAACCTGGGTGCGCTGCTGATGTCGCGCGGGCTGCCGTACGACAGCGACGGCGGCCGCGACTATGCCGGCGCGATCACCGCGCTGATGCACGGCGCCGCGTTCGCGCAGTCGTCGAAGGTGGCGCGCGATCACGGCGGCCCGTTTGCCGGCTACGAGAAGAACCGCGAGCCGTTCCTGCGCGTCATGCGCAAGCACCGCGCCGCGATCAAAGACATCGACAAGACCAACGTCCCCAAGGACTTGCTGCAGGCGGCGAAGACGGTGTGGGACGAGGTCATCGAGATGGGCGAGCAGCACGGCTTCCGCAACGCCCAGGCAACGGTGCTCGCGCCGACCGGGACCATCGGCTTCATGATGGACTGCGATACGACGGGCGTCGAGCCGGACATCGCGCTCGTGAAGTACAAGAAGCTCGTCGGCGGCGGTCTGATGAAGATCGTCAACCAGACCGTGCCGATGGCGCTCGACAAGCTCGGCTATTCGGCGCAGCAGATCAAGGAGATCGTCGAGTACATCGACGAGAACGAAACCATCGAGGGCGCGCCGCACATCAAGGACAGCCACCTGCCGGTGTTCGATTGCGCCTTCAAGCCGGCGCGCGGCGTCCGCTCGATTCACTACATGGGTCACGTCCGGATGATGGGCGCGACGCAGCCGTTCCTGTCTGGCGCGATCTCGAAGACCGTCAACGTGCCGAAGGAGGCCACGATCGAGGAGATCCAGCAGGCCTACGTCGACTCGTGGCGGATGGGCGCGAAGGCGGTCTCGATCTACCGCGATGGCTCCAAGCGCACGCAGCCGCTGAACACCTCGCGCGACAAGGAGAAGGTCGCCGACGCCGTCATCGTCAACAAACCGATGCGGCGGAAGCTGCCCGACGAGCGCAACTCGATCACGCACAAGTTCGACATCGCCGGTCACGAGGGTTACATCACCGTCGGCCTCTACGAGGACGGCCAGCCGGGCGAGCTGTTCCTGGTCATGGCCAAGGAAGGCTCGACGATCTCCGGCTTTGCCGACGCTTTCGCGCAGGCGATCTCCTACGCGCTGCAGTACGGCGTACCGCTGCAGGATCTGGTCGACAAGTTCTCGCACGTGCGCTTCGAGCCGTCAGGCATGACGCGCAACCCGGACGTCCGGTTCGCCAAGTCGATCGTCGACTACATCTTCCGATGGATGGCCACGAAGTTCCTGTCGACCGACGTGCAGTTCCGCGTCGGTGTGAACAACCGGGAAGAGCTGGTGACGACGCCGGAACAGCTGCCGCTGGACGTGGCCGCTGCCGCCGGTGCATCACC
This sequence comes from uncultured Acidobacteriota bacterium, assembly GCA_963784195.1. GTDB lineage: Bacteria > Acidobacteriota > Vicinamibacteria > Vicinamibacterales > 2-12-FULL-66-21 > CAVQAH01. The sequence continues at coordinate 96,484 of CAWARA010000027.1, forward strand.
GACCGCCGTCATCGCCTCCAAGGCGACGTCGTCGTTCGCGGCAATGCAGAACCAGGAGGACGCGCCGCCCTGCTCGACGTGCGGGTCGATCATGGTGCGCTCGGGCTCGTGCTACAAGTGCTCGAACTGTGGAACGACGTCTGGCTGCGCGTAGGAGCGCGGAGCTTCAGCTCCGCGTGTCGTAGTTCGTAGCTCGTGGTTCGTAGTTCGTCGCTCGGGGCCGGCTTACGCCGGCCCTTTTTGTTTCACGCCATTTTGGATTGCAGATTAATAGGTCACGCACCTGTGACTGTACTCGAATGTCTCGATAATCCAGCTGGCAAGCTCGTCGCAATGACGATGCTAGAATGCCATGCGAGAGAAGCTGGGAATGTCCGAGCGCGCGCGTCTCGTCACCGCTGAGGAACTGGAACGGTTCCCGGACGACGATTCCCGGTGCGAGCTGGTGGCGGGACGGGTCATTCGCATGACCCCGGTTGGATTCCAGCACGGCAAGGTCGTCGCCCGCCTCATGTTCCTGCTTAGCCAACATCTCGACGGTCGAAATCTCGGCGTCGTTCTCACCGAAGTTGGCTTCAAGCTGGCTGCTGGTCCCGACACGGTGCGTGCGCCTGATATCGCGGTCATCCGTCAACACCGCATCCCCTCACCAGAGCCGAAGGGTTTCTGGAACGGTCCCCCGGATCTCGCCGTGGAAGTCCTGTCCCCTGAAGATCGATCTGGCGACGTGCGCGAGAAAGTCGAGGAGTATCTGGCGTGCGGCGTTCGGCTGGTTGTGACCATCAATCCAGACGCGAAGGACGCCGTGGTCTACCGCCCTTCAGCGCCAGCGATCCAGGTCGCAGACGACGACGCCTGGCTCGATCTCCACGACGCGATTCCTGACTTCCGCTGCAGACTCCGGCAGATATTCGAACCCTGAGCTCGGACGATCAGGCTGTGAAGGCGTTGAAGTAGTGGCTGTTCAGCGCCGGCACGAAGGACGACAAACCCGGCCGCTGTCCTCGTCCAGATGGAAATGTCATTCACGGTCGAGTAAAGCCTCGCCGGCAACCTGCGAGATCACGTTGCGTCTGGACTCCTGTGCGCAGTTCTCGAATAATGGCGGTTCGCATTCACCGCGACACAGGAGGCCTACATGAAAGCAGCCGTACTGACGGGGTTCCGCCAGCCGCTCGAGATCCGCGACGTGCCGGATCCGAAGCCAGGCGATTCTGACGCGCTCGTTCGCGTGGAAGCCTGTGGCATCTGCCGCAGCGACTGGCATCTGTGGCAGGAGGACTGGTCGTGGGCTGGCCTGAGCTTGCCGCTCCCTTGCGTGATGGGACATGAAGTTGGCGGGACGGTTCTCGAGACTGGCAGAAACGTCAAGCGATTCAAGGCGGGCGACCGTGTCACGATCCCGTTTCACCTGGCCTGTGGGCTTTGCGAGTTCTGCCACACGGGTCGCAGCAACCTGTGCGGGGCCCTCGGCTTTCTTGGTGCACACCACAGCGGCGGATACGGGGAGCTTGCATCGATTCCGAACGCCGACGTCAATCTCGTCAGGCTTCCTGACGAAGTGTCGCCAACGGTGGCCGCGGCTCTTGGCTGCCGATACATGACGGCCTACCACGGCGTGGTCGATCGGGCGGGCGTGCGTCCGGGCGAGTGGGTCGCGGTCTTCGGCATCGGCGGCCTTGGGTTGGCGGTTGTCCAGATTGCCAACGCGCTAGGCGCCCGTGTCATTGCCGTCAGCCGCTCGCAGAGCAAGCTCGATCAGGCCAGAGCCGAAGGCGCGGTCGCTGCCGTGAAGGCTGACGACAAGTCCACGGAATCCATACGCGATCTCACCGGCGGCGGTGCTGACGTATCGGTCGACGCGCTCGGCATCGGCGCGACCGCTGTTCCGGCCATCCTCTCGGCGCGCAAAGGTGGGCGTCACCTGCAGTTGAGCGGGACCGGCAAGGAAGAGCGCGGGGTCATCGGCTTTCCGGTCGATGCGATGCTCTTCCAGGAGCTCTCGCTCCATACCAGCTTCGGGTGTCCGACGACGAGCTATCCCGGACTGCTGGCGATGGTGGCGAGCGGCGCGTTCAGGCCGGAACGGCTCGTCGAGCAGACCGTCGACGTCGGCAGCATCAACGACGTGTTGAACCGGATGACCGACTACAAGACGAACGGCTTCAACATCATCACGACCTGGAAGGCGGCGGCAAAGCCGATGGCGCCTACGGCCGCGCACGCATAAAAGAACCGCCATGGCCAAGAGGCGAGCGGCGCCGAGCGGCCGCGTCCACCTCTACGTCGGCATCAGCCTCGACGGCTACATTGCGGGGCCTGACGGCGGTGTCGATTGGCTCAATCCCTACGCCGACGCGCGTTCCGGGTTTACGCCGTTCATCAAGACCATCGGCTCGATCGTGATGGGCCGCACCACGTACGACCATGCGCAGGAACGCGGGGGCTACGCCAGCTTCGGCAAGATGCCCACCTTCGTCGTGACGCATCGGCCACTCGCGTCGAAATCGCCGCTCGTCATTCCGTATACGGGCGACCTGTCATCGCTTGTCGAGGACATTCGCGAGAAATACCCTGGCGACATCTGGCTGATGGGTGGCGGCGGGGTGACGAAGTCGTTCCAGGACGCAGACCTGATCGACATCTGGTCTGTCGCGTTCGTGCCGGCGTTCCTGAGCGACGGCCTTCCGATGTTCCCCCGTTCGTTGTTCAAGGAGCGACGCCTGAGCCTCGTGCGCCATCACATCTACCCGAGCGGCGTCGTCGAATTGAGCTACGAGCGCAAATCGAGCTGAGATCTTCACGGGAGCGGATCAACCGCCTTCCCGCGGCAGCGCGGTCCGCCAGTATGCGACCGTCTCTCTTGTGATTCTCTTCGCGCCTGCGCCCTCGTCGATGTCGTTCAGAAGACATCGCTGCAGCGCCGCGGCCTCGCTCTCGAGGCCCAGCGCCCACAGGCTTTGCATGATGCGGGTCAATCGCAGATGGTTGTGGTTGCCGGGGGTCAGCCAATTGGCGGCGCGGCGCTCGAACAAATCGGGATCGATCGCGATGGCCACATGGCCGGTTGCATCAGTGGCGCGAGCAAGTCCATAGAACGTCAACATGCGATCCAGAGCCGCGCGGAGCCGATCGCGCAACGGTGACGATTTGAAGGCCGCGATCGTCACATCCGTCACCAGCGGCGCCCACGGGTTGACCCCACTCGGCGTCGTCGTCGGGAACACCCACTGGATGTAGTCGTGGACTGACTCGAGTCGATCGTCAGACCATTCGAGTATCGATTGCAGCGTGCGTCCGCGATCGTCGACGCCGCCCGAGTAGAAGGAGACGATGGGATCGGTGACCATACTCATCGGGACAGTTTCAGTGTAGGCTCGGCGGCGAAGGAGTGACGCGTGAAAACATTCGCATTGGCAGCCACATTGTTCATGTTCGCTGCATCGGCGCCCTCGACTCAAACCGGTCAGGCAGCGGCGCAGGCCCCGGACGTCACAGGCGAGTGGAGCGGGATCTGGAGCGCCTATAACCCCGCGCAGCCGGCTGTGCCGCCGAAAGAGCAGTGCAAGAGCCTCAGCGCGAAGGTCGTGAAGAAGGGCGATGGGTACGAGGCAACGTTCGAAGGCGACTGCGGCCGACCGTATAAGTACAACATAACAATGGAAGGCCGGGCGGCAGGAAAGACAGTGCTCTTCAAGGGCACTGCCGACCTCGGACCGAAGGACGGCGGAGTCTACGATTGGATCGGCCGCGCTACCGACAAGGAGTTCGTGGGCTTCTATACGAACGCGTATTACACCGGCGTGTTCACGTTGACTCGAAAGTAGACGGTGCGCGGCCTCATTTCGCGTCGATCGGACGTCTCGCGATAGGAAGTGCCGCTTTGGCTGCCCACCAGAAGTCAGACCGCAAAGCGATCGCCCGCTCCAGCGGCGCGATCGCTTCAGACGGTTGACCGATCATCAGGTAAGCGCCACCCAGCCACGCGAGCGCTTCCGCCTGGCCCCAATCCGGCATCAGCGTCTCAGGCCGTTCCGTTTCAAATGCCTGGATCGCCTGCTTCCACAGCTCGATCCCCTTCTCGCGGTTGCCACCGAACTCCGGCGGAGCAAATGTCGTGGCGATCGCCCGCAGAAGCATCACCCGCGGGTTGTTCGCGCCGGCTGGCAGCGCGTTCTGCCACGCGCCACGGATTCGCGGCGCGATGGATTCCATGCGACTCATGTTGAAGTTGACGGTTGCGACCAGACAGGTTGCGAGCAACGCGTGCGCATCGGGAAACTGCGGGCGTTTCTGGATGGCAATCTCGAGCTCGGCTACCGCGCGCTCTGCGAGTTGCGCTTGCGCCTGGGGACCGACCGCGACGAAAGCGAGCGACGAAAGACGCCAGTACGTGTAGCCGAGATAGTAGTGTGCGAGTGCCGCGAGCTGTTGGTCGCCAACGAGCGCCGCAATCCGGTCTCTGGCATCCATCAGCTTGTTCCAATCCGCCTGCAGATCGCCGTCACGCGCCTGCTTGACGGCCGCTCGCAGATCGCCGGCGTTGTCGTAGCCACGAGGTGTAACCGCCGCGCCGGCACTGAGACAGACGAGCAATCCGATTGTGACAATCCATGAGCGCCGCATGACGTTAGCCTCCATTCGCCCGCCTCCGCTAAAGCTTCGGCGCGGCAGGCATCACATGTGAGGCGACGATAGCGATGCTGGAGCCGGATTGAAATAGGCACCCCGGCGAACGGCGGCGGGCGCCCGGTGGATGGTCGTCCCATGCGGTGAATGGGGGGCGTCGCAATGGGCGATGGGCGATGGGCGATGGGCGATGGGCGATGGGCGATGGGCGATGGGCGATGGGCGATGGGCGATGGGCAAGGGGCAAGGGCCAAAGGGCAAGGGCCAAAGGGCAGGGGCCATTGCCCATCGCCCATTTCGTTAGCGCGTGAGGTCGCGAAGTACGCGCGAGCGCTGGCGGCTTGCTGTCAGGACGGTGCCGTCGCGAAGGCGAACCTCGAATCTGGATCCGTCGTAGGGCGCCCATGCCACGACGTGATCGAGATTGACGATGTGCGAGCGGTGGATGCGGACGAACACGGCGGGATCGAGACGTTGCTCGAGCTCGCTCAACGGCGCGTTGACGCGGTACCGGCGGCCTGCCGCGTACACATAGACGAAGTCATCGCAGGCTTCCAGGCGTTCTACCGTGGGCGCGCGGAGCGGAAGGATCCGTCCGCCCTCGCGAACGAAGAGACGTCGCATGGGCGCGCCGCTGCGCAGAGCTTCCTCCGCCCGCTCGGCCGTGTTCACGCCGGTGCGGCGCTGCAGTGCGGGTCGCGCGCGCTCGATCGACTGCAGGAACCGGTCGCGGCTGAACGGTTTGAGCAGGTAGTCGACGGCGGCGAGCTCGAACGCCGTCACCGCGTAGCGGTCGTACGCCGTAGTGAAGATGACCGCGGGCACGTGCTGCACGCGTTTCAGAATCTCGAGACCCGACAGGCCAGGCATTCGAATGTCGAGAAACACCAGATCAGGCCGGTGCTCATCAATGGCCCGGGCGGCACTGAGCCCGTCGGCCGCTTCACCCAGACACCGAATCCAGGCGACCTCTCGCAGCAGCTCGCGCACCTTGCGGCGGGCCAGCGGCTCGTCGTCGACGACGAGCGCCGTGACGGTCAACGGTTCGGGAACAGCTCGAGTGTTCATTCGACCGGTATCTTCATCGTGACGGCGTAGCCGTCGGAGTTGTCGATAGCCACCGATCCGCGCTCGCCATATGCCGCGGCAATCCGCTTGCGCACGGACGCCAGGCCGAGCCCGTTTCGCCGGCCGTTCTGACCGTCGACGCCCGGACCGTTGTCGGCGACACGAATGATCAGCACATCGCCATCCACCCGGGCATCAGCCTGGACGGAGCCGCCTTCGGCGCGAGCCGACACGCCGTGTCGCACGGCGTTCTCCAGGAGCGGCTGGAGAATCAGCGCCGGTATCAGGCAATCGGACGCCGACGGTTCCAGGCGTTCGACGACGCGAAGGCGATCGCCGAGGCGAAGCTGTTCGAAGGCGAGATAGTCGCCGACGAACGCCCACTCTGCTGCGAGGGGCACCATTTCCTCGTCGGACATCGCGTAACGCAGCAGATCGCCGAGGCGATCGAGCGCACGATCGGCCGCGGCCGGGTCGTGCGTCACGAGCGCGCTCACGGTGTGCAGCGCGTTGAAAAGGAAGTGCGGGTTGAGCTGCGCACGCAGCGCCGAGAGCTGCGCCTGATTGGCGAGCAGACGGGCGTCGGCGGCGGCCGCCGCCTCGCGGACGCGCTCGCGCTCGCTGCGGATCGCGTAGGAGATCCCGGCAACCATCACGTACAACCAGGAGCCCATCAGCAGGCTCCACACGAGCACCGGCGAATTCCAGAGCCCTCGAGCGGCGGTGCCGAACTCGCCCTTCGCCAGGTCCGGGATGACTGAAGACAGCGCGTAGATGATTGCGTAGCCGGCAAGCGCTACGGCATGGAATGCGAAGAACCAGGCGAACCCGGAGCGCCAGTGGACGCGCCCGGTGAGCCGCCACACCCCGATGCCCATGAGCCCCGCGACAGCCATGACCATGAGGCCGTACGGCAACGTTTCCGACGGTGACATCTGCGCGCCCCACGCGGCGGCCAGCGCCCAGAGCGTGGCGGCGGCAAACCACGCGGCGACGTACGCGATCCATCCGAGCGCACGGCCTGTCAGCGGGAGGCCGATGCCGGACGCCGAACCGCGGATCGTTGGATCGGTCACGTCATCAGCATGGTGGCACGGCAGGCCGCGCGAGTCCACGATGTTGCCGACCGCCGACCGGTCACCGCCAGAAACGACCATTCACCGGCGAGTCTGAGCCCGAGCGAGTCCCGAGTCCCAGCAGATCCCCCTCGCGTAAGATGGCGCGTGAAGGGACACATGACGCAAACACTCGGTCTGGTGGCGATTGTCGTGCGGGAGTACGACGAAGCCATCGCGTGGTACACAGCGAAGCTGGGGTTCGAGCTCGTCGAGGACACTCCGCAGAGCGCCGTCAAACGATGGGTTCGTGTTCGGCCGCCTGGCTCCCGCGGGACCGATCTCCTGCTGGCGCGTGCAGCCAATGCGGAACAGGCCTCGCGCGTCGGGAACCAAAGCGGGGGGCGCGTTTTCCTCTTTCTCTATACCGACGACTTCTACCGGGACTACGAGGCGTACCGCGCTCGCGGCGTCGTCTTCATCCGGCCGCCCAGCGACGAGCCTTACGGCATCGTGGCGGTGTTCGAAGATCTCTACGGCAACAAGTGGGATCTCGTGCAGATGAAGCAGGACAGCGCAGGCGCGCCGGGACACTAGAGTGGCACGAGGCCCCGGCGCAACGCCTGGCGCACGGCGTCTGTGCGATTCGAGGCGCCGAGCTTTCCGAAGATCGACGCGAGGTGGAACTTGATCGTTTCCTCGCTCACGCCGAGGTCCCTGGCGATTTGTTTGTTGGGCAAGCCATCCGTCAGCAGGGTCAGCACCTGCATCTCGCGCGGAGTCAATGGTTCCACCAGCGGCGCCGTCTCATCGCCGTCGCCCGCGTCGGCCATCAAGTACGCGTCCACACCAAGCCCGAGCCCGCGCGCGGCGCTCAGGCTTGATGCTTCCGCAATGACCTCCAGGCCTTCGGGCAGCTCCGCGCGCAGTCGTTGGCGTTGCGCAGCGGTGCCGATGAGGATGACGCGCATCATCGAGTCATGTCAGTCGTCCGTGTTCCGCAACTCGAAGCCTGCAACCATTGCCCCCCGGTTTTCGAGCGACGAGCCACGAACCACGAACCACGGATCACGGACCACGCCGTTCTCACGATCCTACGGTATCGCCTCTCACCCCTTCGGCCGAGCGGCAACCGTGATCGTGACGTCGCGTGCCGTTCCCCCGCGCAACGTGCGTGCGATGACCGTCTGGCCGACACGACGGTCGGTGAGCAGATCGAGCAATTGTTCGGGCGTGCTGACCGGCTGTCCGTCGAAGTCGAGCAGCAGATCTCCAACCATCAATCCCGCGGCGTCGGCCGGGCTGGACGGCGTGATGGCCATGATCAGGAGCGCGCGCTCACGGCCGCCCGTTCTCTGGGCCGCGGGCAGCTCGATCGAGTGGACCGCCAGACCCACGAATCCACGTTGCGGCGTGCCTGACGTCAGGACCTGCTGCGCCGCGTTCCACGCGATTGACGCCGGGATGCATACGCCAAATCCACGGATCGTGGAAGCAGTCGCGATCCCGATCAGCGTGCGCGAGACGTTGAAGATCGCGCCGCCGGCAAATCCATCGTGCATCGGCGCCGTTACCCGGAAGACGCGGGGAATCTCGCGCCGCCGGCCGGTGCGCAGTGGACCGCCGACAACGGCGACGATTCCCACGCTGGCGGTGACAGCGTTGCTCCACGACCGCGCGAGCGCGGAGATCAGCTCGCCGGGACGCGGTTCATCCGGGGCCGTTGCGGGGGCAGCCAGGTTGTGCGGGACTTTCGTCCGAATCACCGCAATGCCGGTCGCCGGATCCCATCCCGCCAGCTCGGCCTCCATTCCCTCATCATCCTGACCGTTCACACGCACGCGCAGGCCATCTTCACGGCCAACCGCTCGCGCGGTCGTGATGAGTGTGTCGGGTCCGTGAACGATGCCGCTGGCCGGGCGGCGTGTGCCGAATACTTGCACGACGGATGGAGCGGTCGCCGCGATGCCATCCGCAAGGTCTTTCGAGAGTGCTTCGAGGTTCGTCATGACCCCGATTGTGGTACGTGCGCGCGGCCGGCTGGATCACCTGAATGGGGAGGCAGATCAACTCCCAACTACCAACTCCCAAAAATCTCACGTTCGAGCGATCGGGACGCTACACCCAACCGAGGCTTCGCTCGACAGCCTTTCGCCAGCTCGCGTGTGCAGACTCACGTTGATCGGCGGACCACGCCGGCGTCCACTCGCGGTCGGCTTTCCAGTTCTGTCGCAGCTCGTCGAGCGAACCCCAGAAGCCGATCGCGAGCCCGGCGAAGTAGGCGGCGCCGAGCGCCGTTGTCTCAGCGACGGTCGGCCGGACCACGGTGACGCCGAGTATGTCGGCCTGTAGTTGCATCAACATGTTGTTCACCGTGGCGCCGCCATCCACCTTGAGCGAGTCGAGCCTGACGCCCGAGTCCACGACCATCGCGTCGAGGACATCACGCGTTTGAAAGCAGATCGCCTCGAGCGTCGCGCGTGCGAGGTGCGCGCTGGTGTTGAAACGCGAAAGCCCCACGATCACTCCGCGCGCATCGGATCGCCAATAGGGCGCGAACAGTCCAGAGAACGCGGGGACGAAGTAGACGCCGCCATTGTCGGGAACGCTGGCGGCGAGGGCTTCGATGTCAGCGCGGTCCTGATGATGCCGAGCTGATCGCGCAGCCACTGTACAGGCCGATCCGGTGACCGCCACCGATCCCTCGAGCGCATAGGTCACGTCGCTCGCGCTCATCGAATAGCACGCTGTCGTCAGGAGTCCCGCCTTCGATGCGACGATCTCCCGGCCGGTGTTGAGCAACATGAAATTGCCCGTCCCGTACGTGTTCTTCGCCCCATTGCAGCCGTGGTCCGTGGTTCGTAGTCCGTGTCTCGCCGGAGGCTGGTGCCGAAAACTTCGACGAGACACGACCACGAACCACGAGCCACGAACTACGAGCGTGCCACGTCATCCCAGGCGTCATTTGACCAGAAACAACTTGTCTTGCCGCTGCAGCGCCCATCTGACCTTGCCATCCGCGCCGATGATCACGTCTTCTTCCTGCGCCATGCGGACGGCCTGTCCATCCCATTCGGGCACTGGCGTCGTGGCTTGCAGCTCGATGGAGTACCACATCGACGGGATCACCTTCGCATCGCCCCGGCCCGGCACACCTTCCTGATAATCCCAGAGTCCGATCAGCGGGCCGGCGCCATGCCCGTGGAGCCCGATTGGATGTGAGTAGACGGTGCCGTTGATGTTCTTGGCCTTCATCGCCGCCAGCGATGCCGCCAGGATCTCGTTGCCGGTTCGGCCCGGACGCAGTTCGCTGACGACGATGTCCTGCAGCACATTGGCGTTGGCGAGCGCGCGGCGGAGACCTTCAGGCGGATCGGTCTCCCCGGGTTTCAGGACGTACGCGTTGTGCTGCGTGTCGGTGTTGAGCCGCGCCACGGTGATGCCGACGTCGCAGTGGAGCACGTCGCCCGGCTGAATGACCGGATCGCTGCCGATCTGTTCGGCGGTCGCTCCTTTGCGCTGGACGCTGACGCTCGGCTGAAACCACGTGTCCAGGCCCTGGTCGTTGACTTGCTGCCGCCACCACCACACCAAATCGCTCGTCTTCGTGGTTCCAGGCTTGATCACCTGATTCGAGAACATCGTCTGCGTCATCGACCAGACCAGTTCCTGCATCTTCTTGAAGAACACTTCTTCTTCAGGAAGCCGCGACGCAATCAACTCGAGCGGCAGCGCCTCGGCATCCTTGAACCGCGCAGTCCACGTGTCGCCAAGCGCGGCGCTCATGCCCTTCAGTTCTCCGCTCGTCAGGCCGTCGGAGAACGCGAAGACGGTCGAGCGGTTGATGGCGATGACCTTCGGGTTCCGCTCCTCGATGACGGTCTTCAGGATCTGCCACTGCTCGTCGCCCCACAGTTCGGCCTGCTGCCCGCGGCCGATATTGCCCGCGGCAGCCCGCGCCGATCGCCTGGCTTCGAACACGCCGCCTTGCGTCGTCCCGCCGAGCGCGATGCGTTCGACGCACGAGACGGACGGCGGCGTTCCCGCGGCGGCACACTTGTCGAAGAAGACGTAGATCGTGCGGCGCCTGGCGGCAAAGGTCTCGGGAGCCGTGATGGCGCTGAAGACGGGATCCTCAGCGTACTCGCGCATGGGGACGACCCAGAGATCTACGCCATGCTTGCGCATCAGCGCCGGCACGAACGTATCGAGACGTTTCTTCAGCCAGTCCTGCTGCATCGCCGCCTGCTCGCGCAAGGTGCCGAATGGACGCGGCTTGTGCGCAGGCTGCGCCACCAGGAGCGCAGACGTCATCCAGGCTGCGGCAATGAGGGAAACGGGACGCAGAACACGCATCATCGGGACCTCCCGGGGGAAGTCTACTGGAGAATGGGCGATGGGCGATGGGCGAGGGGCGAGGGGCGAGGGGCAAACGGAAATGGGCAATCGACAACGGGGCATCGGCGATCGAAAATGACGGCCCTATGATTCTTCGACGCGCTTTCGCATGCGCTGTGGTCGTCTTGCTCGCTCTTGTGGGCGTTCGCGGGCAGATGCCTGATGGCACGGACAATCGCACGATCGGGTCCAGGGTCGACGAGATCTTTGCTGAGTTCAGCAAGACCGGCTCGCCGGGCTGTACCGTCGGTCTCTATCAAGGCCCCCGCATCGTCTACAGCCACGCGTACGGGATGGCGAACCTCGATCACGACGTCAAACTGACGCCAGCCAGCGTGTTTCACGTCGCATCCGTCTCGAAGCAGTTCACGGCCGCGGCGATCCTGCTGCTCGCCGCAGACGGCAAGCTCTCGATCGACGACGACGTCCGGAAGTACATACCGGAACTGCCGGATTTCGGCGAGCGCATCACGATCCGTCATCTGGCGAATCATACGAGCGGCATCCGTGACCAATGGTCGCTGTTGGGCCTGGCGGGCTGGCGGTACTCACGGGATCTCATCAGCGACGATGATGTGCTGGACCTGTTGTCGCGTCAGAAGGACCTGAACTTCAAGCCGGGCGAGCGTCACGTGTACTCCAACAGTGGCTATACGCTCATGGCCGTGATTGTGAGCCGGGTCAGCGGGAAGTCGTTCCGGCAGTTCACCACCGAGCGGATCTTCAAGCCGTTAGGGATGGACGACACGCACTTCCGCGACAACTTCAACGAGATCATCAAAGGCCAGGCCTACGGATATGCGCGGGACGACGGCGAGCTGCGCCTCAGCGTCACGAACTTCGACACCGCCGGCGCGACGAGCCTGATGACGACCGTTGAGGACCTGGTGCGATGGCACGCCAACTTCGACGATCCGAAGGTCGGGGGCCAGCCGCTGATTTCCGGACTGCTCGAGCGCGGCGTGCTCAACGACGGCCGCCGCATCGACTACGCGTTTGGCATTTCTCACGGAACCTATCGAGGCCAGCCAACGGTCAGTCACGGCGGAGCAGACGCCGGCTATCGTTCGGCCTTTCTGCGATTTCCCGAGCAGCGGGTTGGCGTAGCCGTGCTGTGCAATCTGGCATCGGCGAACCCCGTCGTGCTCGCGCAGCGTGTCGCGGACGTCTTTTTGGGCAACAAGCTGACGTCATCGACATCGGAGGTCGCCGATACCAGTCCAGAGGTAGCGCTTGGCCCGGAACTCCTCCGCAGCTACGCCGGGCTCTACTGGAACGAGAACGAGTCGTCGGCCCGTCGATTTGAATTCGACGACGGAAAGCTCTTCGCCGTCGTCGGGCGAGAGCGTCAACCGCTCAAATCACTCGGAGAAGGACGATTTGTTCAAACGACGGGGCCGGGAACGAGGCTGACGTTCGATGCGGGAGGCGCTGGGACAGTGACTATCGCCGGCCCGGGCGGTCCTGGCGATCGTTTTGTTCGCGCTGAGCCGTTTTCACCGACGCCAGCCAAACTGGCAGAGTTTGCCGGCGTGTATCGCAGCGATGAGATCGAATCCTTTTATCGAATGGTCGTGCACGAGGGTGACGCTTCGTCTCGAGCGCATGAAATCCCGCCCGGCGGCCATGCAGCCGATCGTCCTCGACACCTTTGGCACGCAAGTCGGCACGATTCGCTTCGTGCGAAACGCCTCTGGTACGGTGACCGGATTCGTGCTCGATGCCGGCCGCGTCAGACGCGTCAAGTTCTGGAAGGATGGCAGCCGCTAGCCGTCGGATTACTGATCGAGACCCGCCATCTCGAACAACACCGTAGCCAGCGCCGCATAGTCGTCATCCCCATGTCCCGACGCGACGAGCGCGGTCACGAGCTGCTGGACTACGGCAGACACCGGCGCAGGGGATTCGTTCTCGGCCAGCGTGGCCCCAGCGATCTTCAGATCCTTGGCGTAGAGCCGTGAGCGGAACCCCGGCTTGTAGTTGGCGCTCAGAATCCGCTCGCCATGCACCTCGAGCACGCGGCTGGCCGCGAATCCTCCGAGCAGCGCCTGCCTGACACGCGCCGGATCGACGTCAGCCTTTCGCGCGAGCGTGAACGCCTCGCTCACCGCCGCGAGCGTGCCCCCGATCACCATTTGATTGCAGACCTTGCAGATCTGTCCCGCACCAGACGGCCCGATGCGGACGACGCGATCGGGGTTGCCCATGGCGTCGAGGATCGGCTTGACCTCCGCGAATGCGGCATCGTCGCCGCCAACCATGATCGAAAGCGACGCATTGATCGCGCCGATCTCTCCGCCGCTGACCGGCGCATCGAGCATCGTGGCCCCGAGCTCGGACGCCCGCCCGGCAAGCCGCCGCGCAACCGCGGGCGCGATGGTGCTCGTGTCGATCACAATCGTCCCGCGCTGGATCGCGCTGAAGACACCACGCTCGCCTTCGAGCACCAGTTCGACATCGGGCGAGTCCGGCAGCATCGTAATCACCCGTGTAACTCGTGCGGCGACCTCGGCCGGCGAACCAACACGTTCCGCCCCCGCCGCCACGAGCTCGTCAACCGGCCCCGGACTGCGGCTGTGGACCACCAGCGAGTAGCCACGCGCAATCAGATTCTTCGCCATGGGTTTCCCCATGACGCCCAACCCAATGAACCCCACTCGACGCTCGTCACTCATCGCCACCTCGAAACTCCGTCAAACCGCCTGAACCCACGTGTGAACCTTCGTGTGAACCCCCCCGTGTGAACCCCCGTCTGAACCCCCGTCACCGCATCATCATCCCCCCGTTGATCTCGATGGTCTCGCCGACGAGGTAGGACGCGTCGTCGCTGGCGAGGAACGCAATCACGCGCGCGACCTCGTCGGGCGTGCCGGCCCGCCCCAGCGGTACCGACTTCGCCGACGCGGCAAACGCCTCTGGCGGCGTGAATCGATCGTGGAAATCGGTCGGTCCGATCAGTCCCGGCGAGACGCAGTTCACACGCACGCCCTTCGGCGCGAGCTCGCGAGCCAGGCCCTTGCTCATGGCGATCACCGCGGCCTTGGCGGCGGCGTAAGCAAATGCGCCCACTCCTCCTCCGTGGTGAGCGGCCACCGACGCCATGTTGATGATGGCGCCGGATCCCCGCTCCACCATGCCTGGTGCGACGGCCTGGCAGCAGAGCCATGTCGACACCACGTTGACGTCGAGCACCTCACGAAAGAGAGCCTCGGTCATCGCCGCCAGATCGCGGCGGGCGATGAGATCGCCGGCGTTGTTGACGAGGATGTCGACAGGACCAAGACTGGCGGTGACGTCGGCGATCATCGTGCGGACCGAGCCGGATTGCGTCACGTCGCACTCGAACGCGCGCGCTCGGCCGCCGGCCGCTTCGAGCGTTCGTACGAGCGCCTCGGCTTCATCGCGACGCCGGCGATAGTTCACGGCGACGGCGGCTCCCCGGTTTGCGAGTACCGTGGCCGTTGCGAGCCCGATGCCGCTGCTCGCGCCAGTGACGATGGCGACCTTGCCGGCGAGCCCGCTAAGGGAAGTGACATGTGTCATGAGTTGGTTGGTGCGGAGAGGGCCAGCAGTCGGCGCTCGGTGATGGCGGCATGCTCGGCAGCCGCAATGCGGATCTCCATCGCGGGATCGTGCTTCAGGCGCGTTCTGAGGATGCCGAGCATTTCCTCGGCGGTGCGGCCTGCCGCGCACACGATGAAGATGTAGCCAAACTTCTCGAGATAGGCACGATTGCCATCGGCAAGCGCGTCCAGAACGTGTCCGCGCGCGGAGCTCACGCCTGCCTGCTCCTGTTGCGAGAGGTGTCGTGTCGACGCGAACCGCCGCTCGAGCGCCGCGCGGTCGCCGATCATCGGATGATGGCTGAAGGCTTCGCGCCAATCCTCAGGGGTCAGCGCGAACCACTCGTCACGCGCGGCGGTGAGCATCGCCTCGGTTCTGCCGAAGGGCCGCCTGGCGATCATCCGTTCGATCCAGGCATTCGATCCGCAGCACGTCCGCAACAGCTCACGCGCAGCGTCGGCCGACGAGGAATCAAGCTTCAGCCACGGTTCCATAGACACGCAGGCGGCTGACGCCGCCGTCCGGATAGATATTGAGGCGCACGTGCGTAACGGGCCTTGTCGACTGAAGCTCGCGCGTGAAGAAATGCCGGTGATGCGCCTTGAGCTTCGTCTGCGGGAGCAACTCGTGCCAGTCGGCCGATCCCAGCGCCGCCATCGGTGCCGCTGGCGCGAAACAACCTTCGATCGACGCGCTGTCGGGGAAATTGCCCTTGAAGTGGTTGGTGTCGAGCTCGATTCGGCTGATCAGTCCCGCGGTTCCGAGCCGGACGATCGCCCAATCGTAGCCAGGACCGCGCCGGCGCTTCGTTTCCCATCCGTCGCCCATGTTCTTCGCCCGGCCGGGCATGATCATGTTGTCCTTCGCCCCGAAGTGCATGTCGCTGGCGGCGATGACGAGTCCACCGTTCCTGATCTCCGCGAGATCCATGACTTTTCGACTGCGGACGATTCGTGTCCAGTCCACCACGACGTCGCCGTGCACGCGAAGGCGGGCGACGCCGCCATCGGGATAGATGTTCAGCCGTACGTGGGTCCAGGCGCGATCGGTCAGTTCCGGCGTGCGTTCTATTTCCAGGTAGTTGTGGCTGTCGCCGCGCAACGGTGTGCGGGGCAGGACCAGCGACCACGGTCCGCCTTCGACAGCGGCCACCTGTTTGGTCACGGCGCGTGTCGTGTCCAGTGCCTCGATCGAGCAGTGTGACGGAAAGTTGCCGGTGAAGTAGCTCGTGTCCACGTCGACACCGCGAATTCGGCCGCGCATGCCCAGCTTGACGACGCACCAGTCGTGGCCGGGGGTCCGGCGGCGACGCGATTCCCAGCCATCCATCCACTTGCCACGTGCCGTAAATTTTCCGGGGATGAACACGGCGGGCTCCGCCTTGACCAGGTTGGCCATCGGTGCAAAGAAATCGTCGTTGGTCGCTATCGCCCGCCCGCCCACGCGCGCCGACGAGAGGTCGGCCATCGACGTGAACGCCGGGGTGCTATGATTGCGGCCCGCTTCCCGCTCGCGTCCTTCGGAGTTCTGCATGCTCGCTCACTCTGCGTATGGCAAATCGAAGATTCGTATCGTCCAGGTGTTGCGCGGCCGGGAACGCCACGACCTGCGCGACCTGACTGTGGCGATCCGATTCAAGGGTCAGTACGACGAATCCTATACCGACGGGGACAATCGTCACGTGCTGCCGACCGACACCATGAAGAATACGGTGTATGCGCTGGCTGCGCGCGACGGTATTCACGAACCCGAGACCTTCGGCCTCGCGCTGGCCCGGCATTTCCTCGAGCGGAACCCGCGACTGAACCGCGTCCGCGTGAATCTGACCGAGCACCTGTGGGGCCGCATCGGCGGACCGAAGGGTGAGCACGGTCAGGCCTTCATCCGCAGCGGTCCCGAAACGCGAACCGCGGCCATTCAGGCTGGCCGTCACCGCACGTTGATCGGAGCCGGCGTGGCCGATCTGATGGTCCTCAAGTCCGCAGACTCCGCGTTCTCAGACTTCCTGCGCGACGCCTTCACGACGCTTCCAGACACCCGCGACAGGCTTCTCGCCACATCCATGACGGCCACCTGGCGCTATAGTGCCAGCGATCTGGACTATTCGAGCGTGTGGCAGACGGTTCGCAGTACGCTGCTCGGCGAGTTCGCCACCCACAAGAGCGAGTCGGTTCAGCACACGCTCTACGACATGGGCCAGGCGGTCCTGAATCGCGTCCCGGAGGTCAGCGGGATTCATGTGGTCATGCCGAACAAGCATCATCTGCCTGTCGATCTGTCACGATTCGGTTTCGAGAACCGCAACGAAATCTTCGTGGCCACCGATGAACCTCACGGTTTGATCGAAGCGACGCTCGTGCGGTGAGCCGGACCCCCGATTTGCCATGGCGATTATAGTCATCTCCAACTTGGCTCTCTGAGATCTCATCAATGGCAGCGATCGTCGTGCGGAGCCAGCGTGTGGTGCTGCCGGACCGGGTCCGGCCGGCGGCGGTCTACATCAGCGACGGCCGCATCACCGCCATCCGCGACTACGCCCATATACGTGACGAACTGCCGATCATCGAGGCCGGCCAGCACGTCGTCATGCCCGGTCTCGTCGACACGCACGTCCACATCAACGAGCCAGGGCGAACCGACTGGGAAGGTTTCGCGACGGCAACGCGCGCGGCAGCCGCCGGCGGCGTCACCACGGTCGTCGATATGCCCCTGAACAGCGTCCCCGCGACGACGAGCATCGAGGGTTTCGATGCGAAGGTCCGCGCCGCCGAGGGCATGTGTCACGTCGACGTCGGGCTCTGGGGTGGCGTGGTGCCCTGGAATACGGATGCCCTCGAGCCGCTGGCAAACCGCGGCGTGCTCGGATTCAAGTGTTTCCTGTCGCCGTCTGGAGTCGAGGAGTTCGTCAACGTTGCTGAAGACGACCTTCGTGATGCGCTTCCGGTGCTCGCCCGGCTCGGACTTCCGCTGCTCGTCCACGCGGAACTTCCGGCGTTGCTGCGCAATCCCGATCCCTTCCGCAATCCTCGAGATTACAGGACGTGGCTCGACAGCCGGCCGGCTGAAAGCGAGCATGCCGCCATCAGCCTGCTCATTGGGCTGGCCCGCGAGTTCCGGACGCACATCCACGTCGTGCACCTGGCTTCAGCCGATGCGCTGCAGCTGCTGGACGAAGCGCGTGCGACCGGGGTTTCGGTCACCAGCGAAACGTGCCCCCACTATCTGACTTTCGCCGCCGAAGAGATCGACGACGGTGCGACAGCATTCAAGTGCGCTCCGCCGATCCGTTCGGGCGATCATCGCGAACGCCTCTGGCGTGCGCTGGCGGCCAATCAGATCGATCTGGTCGCGACTGACCATTCGCCCGCACCTGCAGCGCTCAAGCATCTCGAGGACGGTGATTTCGTTCGCGCATGGGGAGGCATCGCGTCCTTGCAGCTCGGGCTTTCCGCCGTGTGGACTGGTGCTGCGGGCCACGGCATGCTGTTCGACTACGTCGCGCACTGGATGTCCGCGGCGCCTGCGCGGCTCGCGGGCCTGACGAACAAAGGCGCGATCGCCGTGGGCCGGGATGCCGATCTCGTAATCTGGGATCCCGACGCGACGTTCGTCGTCGACCCTTCAACGCTCTTTCATCGTCACCCGATCACCCCCTACGCCGGACGCACGCTGCGCGGTGTCGTGCGGACGACGATCCTCCGCGGCGAGGTGATTTACGACGGGGGGCAGTTCGTGAGCGATCCGTCAGGACGATTGCTGCGTCGGGATAATTGAGGTGGAACCACGCGTTCAGACGTCGCGGTCTGTCCAGATGAGCACGAACCAGAGCGGCTCGACGGCTTCCAGAACGATCGCGACGTCGGCTCGTTCGCAGTCTGGTTTATGGGAAAGGGACCTTCCGTGATGCGCCTGACATAGAATCGTCATTCGATGAGCGCGATTACCACTCACGTCCTGGACACGTCGCGCGGCCGGCCCGCCGCGGGTGTTCCGATCGTTCTCGAAGTCATCGGTCCGCGCGATCAGTGGCAGGAAATTGGCCGCGGCGTGACCGATGCGGACGGGCGGCTGAGGACGCTCATGCCAGAGTCCCAGGCTCTGACGGCCGGCACTTACCGGCTGGTCTTCGACACGCGCGCGTATTTCGAGAGTCAGCGGACGCGCGGTTTCTATCCGCAGGTCACCGTCGCGTTCGAGGTCAGCGACGGTGACGCTCACTATCACGTGCCGTTGCTGCTCAGCCCGTTCGGCTACTCCACCTACCGAGGCAGCTAGCACTGAGATCACTAATCACTGATCACTGATCGCGAATCGGTCCGATGTCGCATCGTTCTTGGCGATTCTTCCGCGTCTGGACCGGTGGCGGTGAGTCGTGGAGCGCCCCCTTCCCTGGCTCAACCAAGATGCCTCGGACCTTCGCTCCAACCCGGTAACATCCGACCGCCCATCAGCTAAGGATGGCCAGCTGTCATATGATTCGCGTATGAAGCGTCCCGCTGGATCGCTGAAGGACCGGGATCTTCGCCCGGTGCTGACGAGCCTGCAGAAGGTGAACAGCGCCGTCGCACGGGCCTATCCGGGCGAGTCGGGCGATCGTCAACCGGTGCATACGGTTTACGGTGGAGCGCACCTCTTCAGAGCAGATTTGGCTCCGAAGCTCGGCCTGCTCGCCATGGCGGCGCTGGACGAGTACGCGCCCGATGCGCACTCCCTCGACCGGGCGCTGGGACTCGAGTCCGGCGAAGCCGGCGCGGGGTTCGCTGACACGATCCGGGCGCGGGTCGTCGACAAGCTTCGCCGTGAGCCGGTCGAGGATTTCCGTATCGACTTCGAGGACGGGTACGGCAACCGGCAGGATGATGAAGAGGACGGCCACGCGCAATCCGCGGCGAGGCAGGTCGCAAGCGGTCTGGCCGGCGGAACGCTGCCCCCGTTCATCGGCATTCGTATCAAGCCTTTGTCGTCACGAGCTGCACGGACGCAGCCTTCGCACGCTCGACCTGTTCGTCACCGAGCTGGCCGGCGCCACCAAGGGACGGATGCCACCGAACTTTCGGGTCACCATTCCCAAGATCATGGCGCCGGGCCAGGTCGTGGCCGTCGCCGACACGTGCACCGCGCTCGAGCGCCGGTTGCGATTGCGGCCCGGGTCGCTCCAGCTCGAACTGATGATCGAGACACCGCAGTCCATACTCGGCGCAGACGGCACGTCGGCGCTTCGGGCGCTCGTCGCGGCGGGGAAGGGCCGGATCGTGGGCGCGCATTTCGGCACCTACGACTACACCGCGCTCTGCGGTATTACCGCGTCATGGCAGCACATGCGCCATGCGGTGTGCGACTTCGCGAAGCACATGATGCAGGTGGGCCTGGCGCAGACCGGCGTGCACCTGTCGGACGGCGCCACCAACATCATGCCCGTAGCGTCACACCGCGCGACCCCCGAGCGACCTCTCACCGACAGTCAGAAACAGGAGAACCAGACTGCGGTACATCGAGCCTGGAGGATGCACTTCAACGACGTGCGTCACTCGCTCGTCAACGGCTTCTACCAGGGATGGGATCTGCATCCGGCGCAGCTGCCGACACGGTATGCGGCGGTTTACGCCTTCTTCCAATCTGCCAGGCCCGCCGCCACGGCCCGTCTCCGCAACTTTGTCGAGAAGGCGGCCCAGGCAACGCTCGTCGGCGACGTCTTCGACGATGCGGCGACGGGTCAGGGGTTGCTGAACTTTTTCGTGCGCGCCCTGAATTCGGGCGCGCTGACGATGGAGGAAGCGCGCGAGACAGGTTTGACCATCGAGGAACTGCAGGGACGATCGTTTATGAGGATTCTGGAAAACCGCCGGCGCAGCACGACATCACGAGGCGCCAGGAAATAAGGAGAGTCATACATGGAACGCAAGACAGCAGCCGATTTCGATCAGGAACTCTTGATTCTGTTTGATGCCTACGTCCACGGTGCAATCGATCGCCGGGGCTTCCTGGACAAGGCGAAGAAGTTCGCGGTGGGTGGCGTGACGGCGGCGATGCTGCTCGACATGCTCAACCCGAAGTTCGCGGAAGCGCAGCAGGTGGCACCCGACGACAAGCGCCTGACGGCGAGCGATATCGAGTACCCGTCGCCGCAGGGCTCCGGCACGATGAAGGGCTACCTGGTACGGCCGACGGCCTCGGCCGCCGCCAAGCTGCCGGCGATCCTCGTGGTCCACGAGAATCGCGGCCTCAATCCGCACATCAGGGACATCGCCCGCCGCATCGCGCTCGACGGCTACATGGCGTTTGCCCCCGACGCGTTGACGCCCCTCGGCGGTTATCCCGCCGGTGGTGAAGACGAGGCCCGCACGCTGTTCGGCAAGCTGGATCAGGCGAAGACACGCGAAGACTTCATCGCCGCGTACAACTTCCTGAAGGCGCGCCCGGATTCCGCAGGGCGAATCGGCGTGGTCGGCTTCTGCTACGGCGGCGGGATGGCGCATTTCCTGGCTACACGCATTCCGGATCTTGCGGGCGCCGTGCCCTTCTACGGCAACTCTCCGGATCCGGCCGAGGCGGCGAAGGTCAAGGCGCCTCTGCTCGTCCACTTCGCCGAGACCGACGAGCGCATCAACGCCGCGTGGCCGGCGTATCAAGCGGCGCTGAAGGCCGCGGACGTCAATTTCGCTGCGTTCACCTATCCCGGCACGCAGCACGGCTTCAACAACGACACGACCCCGCGCTACGACGAGGCCGCCGCGAAGCTGGCGTGGACACGCACGATGGATTTCTTCGGGAAGAACGTCAAGCGCTAACGGAGTGTACGGAGAACACGGGAACGGAGTGGACGGAGGGAACGGAACGAGCTTCAACTCGGAGACGCGGAGGAACGGAGGCGGTCAGTCGAATGACCTTTCCGAGCCGATGGCGCCGCGCGGGCGCGGCGAGCGATCGACCGAGACCCCACGGACACAAGCCGCCTCCACCCATTCGCAAGCGGCTTGTGTCCGTGGGGTCTCGGTCGATCGCCCGGCCCGGCCATCGGCCGGGCCGCCATCGGCTGCAGAGCGTAGTCTCCGTTTCTCCGTGTCTCCGAGTTGAAGCTCGTTCCGTTCCCTCCGTCCACTCCGTCCACGGCGATCCGAGTGACCACTATGCCGATCAGAATCATCGTGAGCGTCTTTCTGGCCTGTGCCGTTCTCTCCGCACAATCACCCCCGAACTGGACGACTATCGAAGCTGAAACGCTGCGGCACTTCCAGGAGCTCGTGAAGTTCGACACGAGTGACCCGCCAGGCCGCGAGGCGCCTGCCGCTGAGTACTTGAAGAAAGTGCTCGAGCAGGAGGGCATTCCGGTCGAGTTGATCGAGATCGAGCCGGGTCGCCCCAACGTGGTGGCTCGCCTGAAGGGCAGCGGAGCGAAGCGGCCCCTGCTTCTCATGGGGCATACCGACGTGGTGAACGTCGACCCCAAGAAATGGACGCACCCGCCGTTCAGCGCGACGCGTGACGGTGGTTACGTCTACGGCCGTGGCACGGTGGACGACAAGGACAACGTCGCGGCAGGTCTGATGATCATGTTGCTGCTGAAGCGGCAGAACGTTCGGCTCGATCGCGACGTGATCTTTCTCGCCGAGGCCGGGGAAGAAGGCTCGACACGAGTCGGCATTCAGCCGATGGCCGACAAGCACTTCGCGAAGATCGAGGCGGAATACTGTCTGGCCGAAGGCGGGAACGTCACACGCGTGGCTGGCCGGGTGAAGTTTGCGTCTGTGCAGACGCTGGAGAAGATCCCGCACGGCGTCGAGCTGACCGCGCGTGGTCCCGCGGGGCACGGATCGACGCCGTTGCGGGCGAACGCGGTGGTGCATCTCGCGTCGGCCGTGGCAAAGGTCGCTCAGTGGAAACCCGAGGTCAGGCTGAACGAGACGACACGGAACTACTTCAAGCGGCTGGCGACGATCTCTCCGCCGGCCGATGCGCAGCGCTATCTCGATGTGCTCAGCGGCGACGCCAAGACAGTCGCGGCGGCGGACGAATACTTCCTCGACCACGAGCCGCGCCACGCGTCGATGCTCCGGACGTCGGTTTCTCCCAACATCATTCAAGGCGGCTATCGCATCAACGTCATTCCGTCGGAGGCCAAGGCGACGCTCGATGTCCGGATGCATCCGGACGACACGCCTGAGAAGTTCCTCGCGGAGGTGCGCAAGGTCATCAACGATCCAGCAGTCGAGGTTGCCTGGGCGCAGCGTGACGTTCGTCCCGGGACGGGCATCACGCGTCTCGATTCCGAGGCGTTCAAGGCGATCGAAGCGGCCATCACCAAACATTACGAAACGATTACGCTGCCGACGATGAGCACCGGCGCGACGGATATGGCGTACCTGCGCGCAAAGGGCATGCAGTGTTATGGGGTGGGACCAGCGATCGATTCGGAGGACGGTCCCAAGGGTTTCGGCAGCCACAGCGATCAGGAACGGATTCTCGAAACCGAGTTGCACCGCTTCGTGCGCTTTCAGTACCAACGTCGTACTCAGCCTCGCCGGCAGCCGCTGATACCTCCGGCCATCTCTGGCAAACCTGATCGAGAGCGCCGAAACGCAGATCCGAGGGATCTGCGTCCCGCCTTCGACCACGGACTGCGTCCCGTGATCCGAGAGAGCTGCGTCCCGCAGATCCGGAGGATCCGCGTCCCGTGCGCCCGTTGAGATCGTTGAAGGAGCGTATTCATGCGTACCGGATACGGTGTGGCAGCGTTAGTCGCGATCGTGTTCACGTTTGCGCCGGCGACCCGCGCTGATTGGCATCAGACCGCTGCCGGCAAGACGCCGCAACAGGCAGTCGAGGAACTGCTGGCTGCCGATCGCACATTCTCCAAGGCCAGCGCCCAGACCGATGTCGTCAGCGGGTTGTCGGCCATGTTTGCGCCGGACGTGCTGATGCCGGTTCCAGGCAATCAATTCGCGCGCGGTGCAGCCGCGGCGGCGGCGGCGCTCAAAGGGAACACTTCGAACCTCACGGCGCGCGCCGAGTGGACGCCAATTCGCGGTGGAATATCGGCGGACGGTCAGCACGGGTTCACCTTCGGCTACATGACGACGAAACAGGCAGACGGTACCGTCGTGCCTGGAAAGTACCTGTCGTACTGGATCAAGACGAAGGACGGTTGGCGCGTCGCCGGCTACAAGCGGAGTCGGGCGCCAGCTGACAAGAAGCCGTCGCTCGAGATGATGCCGCCGTCACTCCCCGCTGCCATGGTCGAGCCGACGACCGATCCCGCCGCCATCGAGCGCCATCGTCAGAGCCTGGATGCGGTCGAGCGCGCGTTCTCGGAGGAAGCACAGAAGATCGGAATCGGGACCGCCTTCGCCAAGTACGGCAGTCCCGACGCGGTGAATGCCGGTGGTCCGAACGAAGCGAGCTTTCTCGTCGGCTCCGCCATGATTGGTCAATCGGTCGGCGCAGGATCGCCCGGGGGATCGCCCGTGTCATGGGGTCCTGATTCGGTGCTGGTCGCGTCG
Source organism: uncultured Acidobacteriota bacterium (assembly GCA_963784195.1). Lineage (GTDB taxonomy): Bacteria > Acidobacteriota > Vicinamibacteria > Vicinamibacterales > 2-12-FULL-66-21 > CAVQAH01. The sequence goes on from CAWARA010000027.1 coordinate 120,695, forward strand.
AGCGGAGATCTCGGCGTGACCTTTGGAATGATCCGGTCCAACGCGCCCGGACGCGACGGAAATTTTCCGTCGCCCATTCCGTTCTTCACCGTCTGGCGGCGCGCGTCGGCGAATGATCCGTGGAGGTATATCGCCGAATAGTTGGCTGAGCTTAGG
>CAWARA010000028.1:0-44733 GCA_963784195.1 uncultured Acidobacteriota bacterium
AACTAACGGTTACATCCCGGCCAGTCACTCCCCTGCGGCCCGCAAGGGGATCACACTGGAATCAGGAGCCGGGTCCGACAGATTGTCCGCCCAGGCCCTCGAAGGGAGCTTGTCATGAACAGGTTGTCAATCAAGCCGGCGCTGGTAGCCGCAGGCGTCCTGGCCGCCGCAATCGCTGCAACCACTAACGCAGACCCTCGACCCGTGACCGTTCACGAGTGGGGCACGTTCACGTCCATCGCTGGCAAGAACGGGCGGGCCGTGCCGTGGCAGCCGCTCGGTGGTCCGGCCGACCTGCCGGGCTTTGTTCGACGCTCGAACGACGTCGGAAAGGGGATGCTGACCGCGACCGTTCGTATGGAGACGCCTGTCCTCTATTTCTATTCTGCGCAGGAAGCGTCCGTGGACGTGTCCGTCGGCTTCAGGCAAGGGCTCATCACAGAGTATTTTCCGCGGGCGATCGTGAGCCCTGGGAGCCTTCGATTTGGTGGCCCCTTCGCCTCGGGCGCTGCACACACCATCGCCTGGAGGGATGTCCGCATCCAACCTCGAGCGTTGCCAGAATTTCCGGTTGAGCCCACTCCGAACCACTACTACGCCGCCCGCGAGACCGACGCGTCGCCGGTCCAGGTCGGCGGCGATCGCGAGCGGTTCCTGTTCTATCGCGGCGTGGGCAGTTTCGAGCTGCCGCTGAAGGCGGTTGTGGGTGACGACGGCCAGGTCGGTGTGACGAACACCGGGAGCGAGACCATCCCGGCCGTCATGCTCTTTGAGAATCGCCGAGGCCGGATCAGCTGGCGGTTGCATCGCGGGCTGAATGGCCAGGTCCGACTCGCCCGCCCGACGGCCGGTGGCGACGTCGCCTCCATGCGCAGGGAACTCGAGCGAGTGCTCGTCGAGGAGGGCTTGTTTGAAAAAGAAGCGATCGCCATGGTGGAAACCTGGAGCGACTCCTGGTTCGAAGAAGGCACCCGGCTCTTCTATGTGCTCCCCCGACGCGCGGTCGATTCGGTTCTGCCGCTCGAAATCAGACCTGCTGCAGCGGATATCGTTCGGGTGTTCGTCGGACGGCTCGAGCTCGTTACGGCCGCGTCGTTGACAGATCTCGGAGAGGCGCTTCGGACGAACGACCGGGCGAAGCTCACCAGGTTTGGACGCTTCTTGCGGCCGTTTGCCGATCGGTTCCTCGAAGCGCCTCTCGCGTCGGCGGACCGGGCCCGGTTCGAGACGATCCTCGAGGCTGTCTACTCCAACCCAAGCGAGGCGCGTCGAATCGGTGACTTTTCCCAGTCACCGTTGCTCCTTAGTCCGGGCGCAGGACCCGGGACGGCTGGATGCGGGACACTCGCCACGCCGGAACGATCGTGGCGACGAGGGCGACGCTCACCACGAGCACGGTCGCGGCACCAAGGATCGCCGGGTCGGAGGCACGTACCTGGTAGATCTGGCTCGAGACGACTCGACCCGCGCCGTACGCAGCGGCCAGGCCGATGGCCGTGCCGAAAGCGGCGAGTGTCCGCCCTTGTTTCACTATGAGCCAGAAGGCATTGAGCGGCGTGGCCCCGAGCGCCAGTCGCGTGGCGACTTCATCCGTGCGCTGCGCCGCCGCATAGGCGATGACGCCGTAGATGCCGACAGCGGCGAGCGCGACCGCCGCGGCGCCGAAGAGCAGCATCAACGTCATTCCAAGCTCCTGCCGCCGCAGGGTCGTGGCGACGATCTCCGGCGCGGACTCGAAGTCGACTGCCATCAGCGTGTCGAACTTGCGCATCTCGTCGCGGATCGCTGATCGCAACGGGGTCATATCGCTCAGCGTCGTTGCCACCACGACCGCCTGCCGGCGCTGCGTAAACTGGACGGACGAGGTGTAGAAGGCGGGCTCGCCGGGCTCGCTGAGTGATTTCTGGCGTACGTCGTCCACCACGCCGATGATCTTCACCTCGCGCGCCGGGTCGACCGTTGGATAGCCGAACGTAAACTGAACGGTGAGCGGATCCTTTCCGGACAGATTTCGGCGAACGAAGGTCTCGTTGACAACGGCAACCGGCGTCGCGCCTTGGCGATCGTCCATGGTGAAATCGCGGCCAGCCAGCATCCTGACGCCCATTGCTTTGAAGAGTCCCGGGCTGACGAACCGCTGCCTGGACTGCATTGGCTGGGCAGGATCGAAGGTCTCTCCCCGCAATTGCACGAACAACGAGTTCTCCTGCGTGCCACGCAGTGGAAAGGCTGACGTGGCTCCGACGGCCGTCACCGCGGGAATCGATCGCAAGCGATCGAACACCTCGTTCCAGCCGGCCATGACTGCCGCTGGGTTGTTGAATTTGGGGCCCTGGAGCGAGACGTCGAACACCAGCCGCTTGTCGGCAACGAAACCGGGGTTGGTCGCCCGCAACTGCTCGAAACCGCGAATCAGCCAACCGGCGCCGGCCACGAGCATGATGGCCAGCGCGATCTGGGCGACGGTCATCGCGTTCAGCCATCGTGCGGTGCCGCGTCCACCGGACGCCGTGCGGCCCGACTCGTTCATCAACGCCCGGACATCAGTCCGCGCCAGCCGCAGTGCGGGCGCGAAACCCACGAGCACGCCACTAACGATGAGCGTGATCAGCGCGAAGAGCAGGACGTTCGCGTCGAACGGCACGGCGTCGAGCCGCGGCAGCGTCGCGGCGCCAAATCGGAGCAGCAGCCGCACGCCAACGTAGGCGACCAGCAGGCCGACCGCCGCGCCCGCTACCGCGAGCAGCACAGACTCGGTCAGCAGTTGACGGACGATGCGCCCACGCCCGGCGCCGAGGGCCACCCGGACGGCCATCTCTCTGGCCCGCGCGGCCCCGCGTGCGAGGAGCAGGTTCGTCACGTTCACGCACGCGAGCAGCAGCAGGAGACCCGTCGCCGAGAGCACAATGATCAGAATCGGACCCAAATCCCCAACCATCTGCTCGATCAGCGGCCGCACGACGTAGGCGCGGGACTTGGCGCTTGACGGAAAATCGCGAGCCAGGCCACTCATGACGCTGGCCATCTCGCTGCGCGCGCGTTCGACGTTCGTTCCCGGCTTGAGCCGCATGTAGCCTTCGAGGCTGTGCTGAACCCCCTGCGGGTCGGCTCGGATCTGGAACCAGAAGTCCGCGTTGTGGGGTGTGTCGAAGTCCGGATGCGCGACGGCCGCGATTGTGGTGGCGATCTCGGCGAAGCGAATCGGTTTCCCCACGATCGCCGGATCGCTGCCGAACTGATCGCGCCAGATGCGGTGCGAAATGACGACCGTCGGCGGGCCGTTCGTCACGATCTGTTCCGGCGTGACCGTCCCAACGGCCATCGGCAGCCCGAACAGCTCGAAGAAACCTTCCGTGACGGCGTAGACGCGCGTCCTGCGCGGCGTGCCGTCCGGGCCGAGAAACGTCGCCTCCTGCGGCTGCAGCCCGGCGGCGCGGACGATCGACAACGAAGGATCGTTGAGCCGCGCGATCTCGCTCGATGCAAGCATGCCGGTTGTCACACGCCCGTCGGTCAGGGTGGTCCGCAGGGCGTAGAGGTCGCGGGCGCCCGGATAGGGCAGTGGCCTGAGCAGTGCGGCGTTGACGGTGCTGAAGATGGCGGTCGTCGCGCCGACGCCGAGGGCGAGGGTGGCAATGGCGGCGAGCGGAAACGCTGGCGTCCTGCGCAGGTTCCGCAGAGCAAACCGGAGGTCCTGGAGGAGTGTATCCATGCCGGGATTCTACGCCTGGCTTCGCCGGCGGGTTCCAAGCTCCGCCTTTGCCACGCTTCGGCGCGATGCAGGCCAGGTTGTGTCGGCGGCGCGCTTTCCGTACGCTGATCGCCGAATGGCGCTCCTCGACGACCTCCGCCGATTCACTCGTCATTTCTTGCGTCGCAACCGGCTCGAGGAAGAGCCTCACGCTGGATCGTCAGCCGCCCCGCGGCCGGCGACGCCGTTCGGGTTCATGGGTGTGGCCGGCGAAGAGTTGATTCGGTCCATGAGCGCGCAGGATCTGCTGGCCTGGGAGAACCGGGGTATTCAGAACCTCGATCGCACTTCGGACCATACCGAAACCCAGGCCGATGAACGACAGGACCTGGCGACCAGCCTGAATTTTCCCCTTCATTGGACGAGCGCGAGGCTGAGCTGGGACTACCTGTTCGACTTCTCGGTTGCGTGCGAGCTTCTCGCGCCCCGCCCGGATGATCTCGTCCTGGACTTTGCCGCTGGCAGCTGCTGGGCGACGGAGCTTCTCAGCCGCCTTGCCGTTCGCACCGTCTCTCTGGACCTGTCGCTCGAGATGATGCGACGCGGCCGCCAGCGCCTTGCCTCCGACAGCCGTCTGGCGTTCCGCGACGACGCGAAGTTCGTCGTGGGCCGGGGACAGGCGTTGCCGTTCGCGGACAGCAGTTTCGATGGCGTGCTCTGCCTCAACGCGCTGCATCATCAGCCGTCCTACGCCGTCGCCCTGCGCGAGATTCACCGGGTGCTCAAGCCAGCAGGCCGCGCGGTGTTCTCGGAGCCCGGCACCGCCCACGCGGCTCAAGCACTCTCCGAATTCCGGATGCGCGAGGAAACCATCCTCGAAAAGCCGGTGTCGCTTCCCCACATCCGCCGGCTCGCACTGGAAGCGGGATTCCGGCGGATGAAGGTCGTTCCGCTCCGATCATCCGCCGCTTACGTATTCGATTACGCGTCGTCTCCCGCTGACGGCGCGCACCTCGAACAGATGTGGGACGAGACGCTCCGCATCGGGCCTGGCGAGCATGCGCGGTTCGTTCTGTACAAAGGTGATGAGCTCCCATCCGACACGCTTCTCCCCATCCACCACCTTGTCGGCCGCCTCGCCGCCCTGATCGTGCTCGAGCGCGTCACCGAGGCCGCTCATGCCGGACAGCCATTCACCGACCGCCTGCGTATTCGCAACACGGGCAGCGTGACCTGGAAGGCACGCGGGCGTCGATTCGGCGGGCAGGTGACGTGCGGACTCAAGGTGTGCGATGCGCGAGGGGAGATCATGCGGGAAGATCTCGGCCGGACGCCGCTGTCACGCGACGTGCTGCCAGGTGATGAGATCGCTCTTGAGATGACGGTCGCCGGCGATCTGCCCGTGGGCCGTTACGAGCTTCGTTACGACATGGTCGTCGAGGGTGTGACGTGGTTCGAGTTCCACAGCGCGCCAGGGCCGCGGCGAACGCTCGAGGTGGTTACTTAGCGCGGATCAACGGGCATGTGCTCGGAGACGGGCGACGGAGACGACGGAGGAAACGGAACGAGCTTCAAAAACGGAGACGCGGAGACGCGGAGGCGAACGGGCACTCCGAATATCCGCGTTCCGAGCCGATGCCGGCCCGGCCATCGGCCGGGCCGGGCGATCGACCGACACCCCGAGGACACAAGCCGCGATTGATTGCGGGGGCGGCTTGTGTCCTCGGGGTGTCGGTCGATCGCTCGCCGCGCACGCGCGGCGGCATCGGCTGCACAGCGTCGCTTGCCCGGTCCACTCCGCGTCCCTCCGTTTCTCCGCGTCTCCGAGTTAAAGCTCGTTCCGTTTCCTCCGTCTCCTCCGTCGCCTCCTGCACGGATCGACGGCATCGTTGACAAGCCATCCTTAGCTCTTGTAGATTCTCGACAAGAGTCTCTTGTAGACCGCCGACAAGAACCGCGGATTGGCACGGACGCGGATCTACTGGGGTCGAGTGCGACGGATGATGACGGCCCTCGGAACGCTCACGACGGCCACGACGACCTCGACGTCATTAGGTTTCCAGCGTCGTGTTCGTCGTGATCGTCGCGACCGTTCCTGGAACTCGTCAGGCCGTCCTCAGTTGTCGATACTGAATTGCCGAAATAAGTGAAACGGCGGAGTGCAATGAAAAGATCAATGCGCATCGCGTCAGTGGCGATTCTGGTAGTTACTGCGCGCGTCGCGCCGTGCGCGGCACAGGGCACTGGCCCGTCCGCCGGACCTGTGGTCTCGATCGAGTGGCTGAAGCAGCACGCAACCAACCCCGGCGTGGTGGTGATCGCGACCAACGACACGCCGCCGTACGAAAGCGGGCACATCCCCAACGCGCGATTCCTCGGGCACGATGGAACGCTCGATCATGGCGCGCATCGCCTGCTCGCGCCGGCGCAGCTTGCCACGGTGCTGGAGCGCGCCGGAGCCACGGATTCCTCACGGATCGTGCTTTACGGCGAGCCGCTTGCCGTGGGCTGGCTGTACTACGCGCTCGCCTCGATCGGGCATGCCGATCACGTGTCGGTGCTCGACGGCAACTACACGGCCTGGCTCGCGGCGGGTCATTCCGGCTCAACCGACTCGCCTGCTCCGGCCAGCGGCCGCTTGACGGTCAAGCCCTCGCCGGACATCGCAGTGGACCGCGCATGGGTACGCAGTCATCTTGACGATCCGAAAACGCGATTGCTGGACGTCCGATCGTCACAGGAGTGGGAGAAAGGCGTGATCCCGAACTCCACGAAGTTCCTGTGGGCCGACCTCTACTCGGACGTGAAAACCAGACGCCTCAAGACGCCTGCCGAAATGCGCGCGGTGTTCGAGAAAGCTGGTGTTGGCGCGGGCCAGACGGCTGTCACCTACTGCGCCGTGGGAATGCGAGCCAGCCTCGCCTATTTCGCCGCACGAGCCGCCGGAATTCCCGCCCGGGTCTATGTCGGCTCGTGGGCTGACTGGTCCAGCGACCCGACGAGTCCGATTACCAAAAACCGATAACCGTAGCGCGCACAATTCGGTAATCGGGCGCGATTTCACCCTTCTTCAGCGATCCTTCACGATTTCTGTCCGGTCCATCCCTTAGAGTCCGAACAGGTTCCCCGGCATCACCGTGGAGGTTCGGATGCCTTCTCTCGTCCCAGCTTTCACCCACACGTCGGCAGGCCGTGGATATCAGCCGGCCTGGCGGCGTCCGATCGCAGCCACTTTTCGAAAAACCGCACACGCGGCCGTTCGATTCTGCGTGCGCCGGCGTATCCATCCGGACACGATTTCATACCTGTCGATCGCGGCATCAGCGCTCGCGGCGCTCTGCCTCGTGCGCTCGGGTGATTCGATCTGGCTCGCTCGCCGCAGCACCGGCTCTTTTCTACGTGCGCTTGTGGCTCAACATGCTCGACGGCATGGTCGCGCTGGCAGCGGGCCAGGCGAGCGCACGCGGCGAAATCCTGAACGATCTTCCCGATCGGATCTCCGACGTGCTGATATTCGCCGGCATCGCCCATAGCGGCCTGGCGTCCTCGACCACTGGCTACTGGGCCGCGATCCTCGCGCTGATGACCGCGTATGTCGGCACGCTCGGCCAGGCCGTCGGCGTTCAGCGCGAGTTCAGTGGGGTGATGGCCAAGCCGTGGCGCATGGTCGCGCTTCACGCGGGCGTCTGGGCCGAAGTCGCCCGGCAGTTGGGCTGGCTCCACATCCCTGCCGGACCCCTGACGATTCTCGATTACACCTGCCTCCTGATCGTCGCCGGCTGCGTGCAGACCATCGTCATCCGGCTGCGCCGTATCCTTGCGGCCCTGGAGGCAAAAAGCGCAGGAGCACTCCGATGAGGACGTCTCGAGCATGCATCGAAGAAAAGCTGACGTCGTGGGACGGCGCTGAACTCTTGTACCGGGCGTGGCTCCCTGCAGCCGGCCCGGGAGAACAGCCAGACGCGCAAAGCCTTGATCCTGTTTCACCGAGGACACGAACACGGCGGGCGCTGGCAGCACGTCGTAGACGCGCTGGCGCTCGACGATGTGGCGATTTTTGCGTGGGACGCGCGGGGACATGGCCGATCGTCTGGCGAGCGCGGGGCAGCCGACAGCGTGGCGGCGCTCGTAAAGGACGCCGACCACTTCGTCTCCCATGTCAGGTCCAGGTACGCGATCCGCATGGAAGACATCATCGTCGTCGGTCACAGCGTCGGCGGCGTGATCGCCGCGGCGTGGGTGCACGACTACGCGCCGGCGATTCGTGGACTCGTCCTCGCTACGCCAGCCTTCCGAGTGAAGTTGTACGTGCCCGGCGCAATCCCTCTGTTGCGTACCCGGGAGAAGCTTCTCGGCTCCGGTTTCGTCAAGAGCTACGTCAAGGCGAACCTGTTGACGCACGATCCGGCGGAGGCCGAACGGTACCGCAACGATGCGCTCATCTTCCGGCAAATCGCGGTCAACATGCTGCTCGACCTGCACGACACGTCGAAGCGCCTCGTGACCGACGCCGGTGCCATTCACACGCCGACGTTGATGCTCTCAGCCGGTCGAGATTGGGTCGTCAGCCTGGACGCACAACGCCAGTTCTTCGACGGGCTCTCGTCGCCTGTGAAGGAGATGCACGTCTACCCTGGCTTCTTCCACGCGATCTTTCACGAGCGCGACCGCCAGGGACCGATAGGCAAAACGCGCGAGTTCATCCAGGCGCGATTCGCCAGCGATCCCGCAACTCCTTCGCTGCTGAACGCGGATGCGCACGGGTACACGAAGCGCGAACACGATCGCCTTCGCGCGGATGGCGGCCTGTTCTACAAGCCCTCTTCTACAAGACAATGAAGTGGGCGATGAGCACGGTCGGTTGTTTGAGCGAAGGCATGCGTCTCGGATGGCGGACCGGGTTCGACTCCGGGCTGACGCTCGATTACGTCTACGAAGATCGGCCGCGTGGCATCACGCCGCTCGGCCGCCTGATCGATCGCGCCTTCCTCTCGAGCGTCGGTTGGCAGGGAATCCGGCAGAGGCGTTTCAACCTCGAACGCACGCTCCACACCGCTGTCGCGCGCGTGCAGCACAGCCAGCGGACACCACATGTGCTGGACGTCGCGGCCGGTCCTGGCCGCTACGTCATCGAGGCGCTGCGTACGCTGCCCGCCCCCGTGACCGCCGAGCTGCGCGACAGCCGTGAAGAAAATCTGGCTGCCGGACGCCGTCTCACGAATCAGCTGGGCGTGAGCGGCGTGACGTTTGCGCGCGGTGATGCATTCGACCCACGCTCGATCGCCAACACCACCAGGCGTCCCAACGTCGCCATCGTGTCCGGCCTGTACGAATTGTTTCCCGACAACGCCCGCGTTCTGACGTCGCTCCGCGGTCTGGCGGATGCGGTGGAGCCCGGCGGTTACCTGATCTACACGAATCAACCGTGGCATCCGCAACTGGAGTTCATCGCGCGCACGCTGATCAACCGTGAGGGTCAGCCGTGGATCATGCGCAGGCGGACGCAGGCTGAAATGGATGCGCTCGTGAGCGCGGCGGGATTCCGCAAGGTATCGACCGAAATCGACCGCTGGGGCATCTTCACGGTCTCGCTGGCCGAACGGGTCGCCGCATGAGAGCCCTGGCGGCACGGCGATCGGCAGCGCTTGCGGTCCTGTTTCTGGGTGTCTACGGGGGCTGCAACTGGTTGGCGGCGCAGCGGACGGACGTCGGCACGTTCTTCTTCGAGTGGGAACGACGCATCCCGTTCTGGCACCTGATGATCGTCCCCTACCTCTCGATCGACGCGTTCTTCCTGGCGGCGCCGTTTCTCTGCCGCGATCGGGAAGAGCTCCGGGTCCTCACGGCGAGGATCGCCACCGCGATCGTCGTGGCTGGCGTCTGCTTCACCGTCTTACCCCTGCGCTTTGCCTTCGATCGTCCGGCTGCCGACGGATGGCTGGGTATCCTGTTCGAGGGCTTCACGAGCCTCGACCGTCCGTTCAATCAGTTCCCCTCGCTGCACGTCACGCTCGCCCTGATCCTTGCGGATACCTATGCGCGCCATACCCGCGGCGCGCTGCGGATCGCTTTGCTTCTGTGGTTCGGCCTCATCGGCATCTCCACGATCTTTACCTTTCAGCATCACGTGATTGATCTCGCCGGCGGCATCCTCCTTGCCGCGATCGTCTCGTGTGCGATCCGGGAGCGCGACGCGAGTGCCTACCCGCCAACCCGCAACCTGCGAGTCGCGGGTTACTACGCTGCCGGCAGCGGGCTGCTCGGCCTGATGACGGCGATCCTCTGGCCCTGGGGCGCGCTCTTGATATGGCCAGCTCTGGCCCTGGCGATCGTGGCCGCTGCTTACCTCGGTCTCGGCCCACGAATACTCGCGAAATCGCGCGGCAGGATTCCGATCGCCATCCGGATGCTGCTGTGGCCGTACCTCGCAGGTCAGCGCGCCTCGCTCTCCTACTACCGCCGCCAGTGCCGGCCGTACAGCCATGTGGTGCCCGGAGTCTGGATGGGGCGACGGCTCGATGAGCGTGAGGCGAAGCTGGCGGTGTCGGCCGGCGTGACCGCCGTGCTCGACATGACGGCGGAGTTCGATGAGGCCCATGCCTTCACGAACGTCGCCTACAAGAGCATTCCGTTACTCGATCTCACAGCACCATCACCCGAGGCGCTGACTGCGGCAGTGCAATTCCTGAAACAGGAATCGTGCCGGGGCATCGTCTACGTGCATTGCAAGATCGGGTATTCGCGCAGTGCGGCTGTGGTGGCCGCATGGCTGCTTGCGACCGGGCACGCCCGCACAGCCGAGGAAGCGATCGCTGCGATTCGACGGGTGCGGCCAGAAGTGATCGTCCGACCAGAAGCCATCGAAGCGATCACGCAGTTCGCGGGGACGCTCAGCGGAGCTCGCGTGCAGCAGCGAGTCTCGCCCTCGCTGGAACGGATCGCTGTTTCAGCGATATTGGCTGCTGCCGCACGATTGATTTGCGGCGTGCCTCGATGGCTCGATGAGACACCGCCGACGCGCCAGCGCATCTACTTTGCGAACCACACGAGTCATCTGGATTTCGTCGCGATCTGGGGTAGCCTGCCGACCCGCAGCACGCCTCGAGACGCGCCCCGTCGTCGGGCGCGACTATTGGGACGGGGGTCCGGTCCGGCGCCTGATCGCGCGCCGGGTGCTTCGGGCCGTTCTCGTCGAAAGGGGTCAGGGCTCGGCCGATCGGAAAGCCACAATCGATGGGGCGCGGAGAGGCGTGGAATGCGCAGCGCAGGCTCTCGACGCGGGCGCGTCGCTGATCATCTTTCCGGAAGGCACGCGGGGATCTGGTGAGACGGTTGGACCGTTCAAGAGCGGTCTCTACCACCTGTGCCGGACTCGTCGCGACGTGGAGCTCGTGCCGGTATACCTCGAAAACCTCCACCGCGTGCTCCCGAAGGGGGAGGTTGTTCCCGTCCCCGTCACCGGCAGCATCGCATTCGGACGGCCGCTACGCCTGCGACCGGGCGAAGACAAGCACGAGTTTCTCTCGCGGGCACGCGCCGCGCTTCTGATGGTGAAGTCGCCATGCACATCCTTGTCGACCGCGATTTCGCGTGCGTCGTGAGCGGGCTTGCCGCCGTCCTCACAGCCGCAACCGTCGTCGGACATACGCTACGCTACCGGGCGGCGACCGATGAGCGGAAGGGTTTCGTCGCCAATCTCAACGCCCGCATTCTGGCGTGGTGGGCGATGTGCGCGATCGTGCTCGGTTCGCTCCTGCTCGGCACGATTGCAACGGCCCTCCTGTTCGCGCTCGTGTCGTTCCTCGCGCTTGGCGAGTTCATCACGCTGACGCCCGCACGGCGTGCCGATCACCGTGTGCTGCTGATGGCGTTCTACGTCACGATTCCGATTCAGTACTCGCTGATTGCGACGGGCTGGTACGGGATGTTCGCGATTTTCATCCCGGTGTACGGAGCCTTGTGCATTTCCGCCATGGCCGCGTTGGCTGGCGACACCGCCGGCTTCACGGAACGGACGGCGCGGATCCACTGGGGTTTGTTGATCTGCGTGTACGGACTGAGTCACGCGCCGGCGCTGCTGATCCTCGACATTCCTGGATACGCCGGCCAGAACGTGAAGCTGCTGCTCTACCTGCTGCTGATCGTCGAATCGAGCGACGTGCTTCAGTACATCTGGGGCAAGCTGCGCGGCCGCCGGGCCATCGCTCCAACCGTCAGTCCGAGCAAGACGGTCGAAGGTTTCATCGGCGGGATCGCCACCGCGACGCTGCTTGGATGCGCGTTGTGGCCGCTCACGCCGTTCACACCCTGGCAGGCTGCGCTGATGTCGCTCGTCGCCACGACCGCGGGGTTCGCCGGCGGGCTCGTCATGTCCGCAATCAAGCGGGATCAGGGCGTCAAGGATTTCGGCACGTCGATCGCCGGACACGGGGGGATCCTCGATCGCGTCGATTCACTGTGTTTCGCGGCGCCTGTCTTCTTTCACCTGACACGCTACTACTTTGCGGTCGTGACGACTACTCCTTCAGCGCGCTGGCGGGGTCGGTCGACGCGGCGATGCGTGCCGGCCACGAGACCGCCAGCAAACCGCAGACTGCGAAGGTGAGCACCATCGCCGCGATCACTGACGGGTCCGCGGCCTTTACCCCGAACAATTGAGCCTGCAACACTCGGCCGAGCGCGACGGCGCCGGCGACACCAATTGCGAGCCCGGCCGCGAGCACGGTGGCTCCCTGCTTGATGAACATTCTCGTGATCCTTCCACCGTCGGCGCCCATCGCCAGGCGGACGGCGATTTCTCGCTCGCGCAGCCGCACCGTGTAGGCGATCACGCCGTAGATCCCGACGAGCGCGAGCACTGCCGCGAAGACAGCGAAGATTACGAGCAGGTAGGCCAGCAGCCGGGATCCGGCCCGCTGGAGATCGAGAATGTCCGCGAGCCGCCGCGGCGCCGCCAGCGCGACGTCCCCGTCGATCGACGCAAGCAATTCGCGGAAGGCGCGCTCGGTCGCCGCAGAGTCCCCGCTGACGCGCAGATACACGAACGGGCTCGGCGTGGGGAATTGCAGGATCGACAGATAGGCATCGGCCACGTCGTTATCCGTGTGCGCGTGGCGGATGTCTCCGACAACGCCCACGACGACCGGCGTCATGGTGGGGGCACCAGCCGGGCTGTTGGGTGCCGGCCCGATTCGGAGGCGCTGGCCGATCGCGGCTCCGGATGGCCACAAACGGGCTGCCAGCGTGCGACTGACGACCGCGACCGGTTCGGTCCCGACGCGATCTCTCGCGTTGAACGTCCGGCCGTCGTGCACCGCAATCTTCAGCGTGGCGAAGTAGTCGGGGCTGACCGCCACGACACCCGACCGCGTCGCGAACGTCGTAGTCGCCTCTCCCGCGCCGACGTCGCGCGCGAGGGTCGCCTGCAACGGCCAGGAATTGGTGAAGGCGATTCCACGCACACCCGGGAGCTCGGCGCTGCGGGCCAGCACCCGTTCGTAGAATGCGTTTCGCGCCACCGCACCTGGGTACGTGCGCTGCCGCAGGCTGAAGCGGCCGACGAGCACATCGCGCGCGTCCAGCCCCATCTCCACCCGAAGCATGCCGACGGCGCTCTGGATCGTGAGGCCTGCGCCGACGAGCAGCGTCAGGCACGCGGCGACCTCGATCGCGATAAGGACGGAGCGGGCGCGCCGGTGTGCAGGTCCTTCCGTGCCGCCTTTCTGACCACCCGTGAGGGCGAGCGACACAGGCGTTCGACGGGCGACCCACAGCGGAACGATCGAGCAGGTGGCGATGGCCAGCAACCCGGCGGCAAGCGCACCGAGCACGATGGGCGCATTCATCGTGAGGGCCGTGACTCCACCGGGTGCCGGGCGGCCGAGGTAGTGATCCATCACGGGTGCAATCACGGCAATCGTCACCCAGGCGAAGGTCACACCGAGTACCGCTGCAGCGACTCCCAGCACCGCCGGTTCCGCGCCGCACTGCGCGCGTGATCTGCGCCGCCGTCGCGCCGAGCGCCTGACGCACGGCCATCTCGCGCCTCCGCTCGGTCGCGCGAACGGTGAGCAGCACCGCCACGTTCGCACACGCGATCAGCAGCACCAGGGACGTGGCCGTCGCCACCGCCAGCAGCAGCGGGCGAATCTGCTGAACGTAGCTGCCATGGGTCGAGACGAGCTCGACACGCCAATCCGCGGGCAGCGCGCTGTTCCCAGTGCGGACGAGCGCACTGATGCGATCGACGGCGATCGCCGGAGGCACGCCCTCGCGCAGGCGCACGATGTATGGATAGGTCGGCGCGCGAAGCGGAACGAGGATCTCCGTGAACGCGTTCAGGTGCCAGTGACGTTCCGGCAGGACACCAGCCACCTCGAACGCCTCAACTTCGTCGGGGCGATCGTTCACGTAGGCGACAAACGATCGCCCGATCACTGCAGGATCTCCACCGAAGCGGGACTGCCAGAGGCGATGGCTGATGAGTGCGACATTCGGCCGGCCGGTCTCGAAGTCGCTCGGAAGGAATCCGCGCCCGAATGCCGGCTGCACACCAAAACCCTCGACGTACCCTTTCGTGACCCATGTTCCCTGCAAGGCCTCTGGGTACGCGCCCCCGCGGAGGTTGAAGTTGTCGAGATCCCAGGCGATCGGCAACTCGATGACGTCGCCGAGCGACGCCCATTCGAGCTTCTCCATGTCCACCGGCCACGGTGTGCCCGGGGCCGCGTATCGCACATCGAAGAGGCGATGGCTCTCCGGGATACGGCAGGCCGCGCACGAGATAGGCATTGACGAGCACCGCGACGACAACGCACAGCGCCAGACCCACACTCAGGGTCCCCAGCGCAACGGACGTGAAGCCAGGACTGCGGGCAAGCGTTCTGACGGCGTGCCGCACATCGGACATGAGGGCGTTCAGCATGGCTCTCCTGAAAGCATTGAAGGAAGCGAGACGTTCCACTGCCACACCACGGGCGGCATCTGCGACGGCTGCGGTGACAGCAGTCAGCGTGGCGAACGTTCCAGAAGGCAGGGCGTTCATGATGTCGGCAGTGGTGTCGTGCACGACCGCACCACCGAATGCCGCGCGGAAGTCACGCGGCTGCAGCGCCACGAGGGCACGGACTGCCAGACAGCCGGCGCGCGCCACCAGGACTGCGGGCTTCACGGGCGGGCCTTGCGTGCCGCGGCGGGCCGCGCGGCTTCGAGCACGCGCTCCAGGCGACGGACCTCTGCACGAAGCGCCTGATGTCCGGCCCGCGTGATGGTGAAGTAGCGCCGCCGCTCGTCATCGAGCTCCGGCGCAGGACGCTCCGGCGCCTCGTCGACGAGACCGGCTTCGAGCAACTGCCGCAGGAGCCGGTACAGGGTGGTGACACCAAGTTTCACTGCCTGATCGGTGCGCGACGCGACGTCTTTCCGGATCGCGTAGCCATGCCGATCGCCTGCGGCGAGGCTGGCAAGAATCAGGAGGGCGCCGGATGAGAGCTTCTGATCATCCACGGGCGACATACTATTACCATATCGGTAGTAGAGGCAACCCGCGTTTCGGCGTCAGGCAGTCGATGTATCAGCCCGCGAGACGTTGCTGGCTGCGCCAACTCCACAGAAACAACAGTCCCACAACCAGCAGCGGCCCGGAGATCGCAAGGACCCAGTCGAGGCGGGATCTGGCGGCGAGTGCATACGCAGCGGCGAGCAGGACGAACGCGACGCCACCCATCCACGGCCGGCGCCACGCCATCGCAACGACGGCCAGAACCGCGAGCGCAGGCACGAGGTGCATCGCGAAATCAGCCATGGCGCGGTCGAGCGGTCTGCCAGACGTGAACGCATCCAACGCGAACAGGCTGAGGACGAAGCTCACAGCGATGCCGAGGATGCGCGGACTCCAGAGTGTCAGGAAGTGCTTCAGGCTCATGTCGCGGACCAGTATGAAGGCGCCGGCTGGCGAAGTCGTGAGCGCGCGCTGAATGAACTCTGAAATCGGCTGACTCAGGACGCGAGGTGCTCAGAGCTTGACAGACGTCGTATTTAGCTTTACTATGCAAAGTAATTGGTTCTAGTCCACTCAGGCCAGAAGACGTGATCCCACCCGCAAGAGCCATCCGCATCATTCGCGCCGAACATCTCGGCATGTGCTTCGGCGTCCGCGACGCGATCGATCTGGCGCTCAGCCGTGCCGAAATCGCGCCGCTGACCATTCTTGGTGATCTGGTTCACAACGACGCGGTGCTGGCGGGCCTGGAGTCCAGGGGAATTGTCACGGCTCGTGACCCATCGCAGGTGACCACGCCGGTCGCGATGGTGACGGCGCACGGCGCGTCAGAGCGAATGCTGGCAAGGACGCGCGCGCTGGGACTGGAGATCGTCGAAGCCACCTGCCCGCTCGTGCGTGTGGCGCACCGGGCCATCATGGCGCTCATTCGCGACGGTTATCACCCGGTCATCATTGGCCAGCGCACGCACGTCGAAGTGCGCGGGCTCACCGACGATCTCGACGAGTTCGACGTCGTCCTCGACGAGAGCGACGTGCTGGCGCTGACAGCGCGTCCGCGCTTTGGCATCGCCGCCCAGACCACGCAGCCTCTCGACCGGGTGCGGCACCTGGTCGCGCTGATTCGTCAGCAGTTCCCTCAATCGACCGTTCGCTTCATCGATACGGTGTGCCGCCCGACCAAGGAACGGCAGCAGGCAGCTGTCGACCTGGCTCGCCGTTGTGACGTCGTGATCGTGGTCGGCGGCGCAGGCAGTAACAACACCCGCGAGCTCGTCAATACCTGCAGCCGTTACTGCCCTCACGTGCATCACATCCAGACGGAGGCGGATCTCCGTCGGGAGTGGTTCTTCACGGCCGACAGCGTGGGGCTCACGGCCGGTACGTCGACGCCGGACAATGTGATCGATCGCGTGGAGCGGCAGATACGGAAGCTGGGGAACGGCCACAACGATACTGAATCCGACGCTGGGGAGCGTTCATGAAGGTTCCTGCACGAGCACGCATCTGGTTGACTGTCGCGGTGTTTGCCGTGGCCATGGCCTGGCTCGAATCTGCCACGGTCTACTACCTCCGCGTGCTGGTCGATCGGCTGATTCCCTATCAGGCCGATCCGCTGCCCATTCGTGGAGCGCTCGGCCCGGTCGAGCTCGTTCGCGAAGCCGCAACGCTCGTCATGCTGCTGACCGTCGGCATGCTCGCGGGCCGGACGTGGCAGACGCGGCTCGGGTACTCGGCGATTGCGTTCGGCGTCTGGGACATCTTCTACTACGTGTTTCTCAAAGTCATCTATGACTGGCCCTCATCGCTTCTCGAGTGGGACATTCTCTTCCTCCTGCCGCTCCCGTGGTGGGGGCCAGTCCTTGCACCCATGTCCGTCGCGGTGTTGATGATCGTGTGGGGCACGCTCGTCACGCAGCCAGGCACCAGTGGCTCTCGCCACCCCGGCGTCGCAACGGGCGTCCTCGCATCGATTGGCATCGTGCTGGCGTTGTACGTGTTCATGGCCGACGCGCTTCACGTCGCGCATCTCGGCGCCGACGCCACGAGAGCGATGCTGCCGGATGCTTTCAACTGGTCGGTATTCGCCGTGGCATTGATGCTGATGGCCGCGCCAGTGGCACAGATGACATGGCGAAGGCGTCCTGGCCCGCGCCAGCTGACTTGAAGCGCGCCGCGAAAGCGCGAATACTACCCTCGATGCGGAAAGCCAGCATCGGGCGCGCCCGATCGAATCCATTCGAGCCTGTCAGGACGGTCGGGCTCAGGTTGCCCGACGTCGAATCCTCCACGAAGTACGACGGATCGCCGGTGCTGAAAGTGGGCGGCTGCTTCATGGCAGGCCTGGCCACTCATCCCTCGGCCGAACCCGCGACGCTCGTCGTCAGGTGCGAGCTCGAGGAGCGTGAGTGGCTGCTCGAGGATGCGCCGGACACCTACTACCTGACTGACTATTACCGGCCGTATCCGATCGTGCTGGTCCGTCTGGCCCGCGTAGATCGTGACGCGTTGCGCGACCTGCTGTCCGTTTCGCGGCGCCTCACGCTGGAGAAAGCCCGGAAGAAAGTACGTCCGCGCCCCCTTCTGCGACGAATGCGCTCAGGACCGCTCTTATGACGAGGACAGTCCACTAGAGAAGGTAGAGGTCAAGCCGGACGGCCGGCAATTAAAGGCGAAGGGATCCGCAGTCGTTGCGGCCGTGCCGCTGACTGCACCGGATCTGTCCGTTGTTCGCTTGGGTTTCGCGAAGCGAGTACCTCGCAGAGTTGGAATTCGAGCTCAAAGGCGGAGACGAACCTCAGGTCCGTCGCTTGCTTGGTCACCTTATCCGTGGAGAAGCTGAAATCGCGGTAGAGCCAGTGCCTCTCGTGAATCTCAGGATGTGCGAGCGCCCAGTCCACGTCAGCCATGCGAATCGTCGCGGTGGCACCGGTGAGCACCGCAAGCGTCCGGCCGTCCGGCGACCAGATCAGCTCATCGCAACCTCCGCCGTCGCCCATGTGGAACAGCTCTCGGAACCTGGTCCCGTCGCGGCGCTCGAGCCTGACGTCGAACTCAGGGCCATCGAACATAGGGACTTCCTGACATACCGCGATGGTCAGTCCGTCCGGCGACTGCACGCGGTGCAGGACACGATCCGTATACCCGAACTTCGCGCATCCAATGCTCGCGAGAAGCGACACCCGAGAGACCGATGGCAAGCAAGGTCCGCATGCGAGCGAATCCTAGCACTTTCGGCACGCGCCGGCTTGTCATGTTGAACAGGCGACGGTGCCTACGGCACTGGCAACGATCACGACAGCCGCGACGTTCGCGCACCAGCCCTGCCTGAGGTTTGAGAAATATGGGCTTTGGTCTTACCATTCACGCCTATATGGATTCAACACCTGCCCGAATCGTCATTCTTCTCATCGCCACACTCGCGGCCGGCTGCCAGAGAAACGCGCCGGCGCCTGCGGAAGGCCGCACCGGCTCGGCCGATCCGGCAGTCTCGTACCCGGCACCGCGCTGGCCGTCGTACTTCAAGCGGCCGGAATCAATCGACGAGCTCATGCCGGCGGCGCGTGCGCTCGTGCGGAACAAGTCCGGGTTCCTGGGCGTGGGCATGGGCGTGCTGCAGACCGGCGAAACGGTGCTGCTGTCGCCAAACGCCGATTCCGATCCGATGGTCGTCGAGGCAATCGTCAAAGCGCTCGGCGAGCGCGGCGTCAAGGCGGAGGTCAAATACACCTTCGAGCTTCTCGGGATGACGAGGGAACAGGTCAACCGTCAGCAACAGACGCTCCAGAAGGGCCGGCGCATTGCCGATGCCGGTATCTATCAGGCGTCGCAGTGGATCACCGGGCAGTTTCCGGATCCGAGCGTGCCCAAGGCATGGCTGAAGGAGCGCAGGCCCGACGTCTACGCGGAACTGTTCCCGGCCGAATCGGGAGACAACCCTGCCCCATCCGAGGCCGATCAGCCGCTCAGTTTCTCGCAAGAAATGAATCAGGTTGGTGCGGCTATTCAAGCGCACCTGAAGAAGAACCCGGGCATCCGAGGCGTCTTCTGGGGAATAGGCGGCGGCACGGGCCTCCGCCGCGCGATGTATCCGATGCAGGAGAAGTTCCTCGGGACGTTCGTCATCGACAACATCTGGGCGCTGCAGAGCCAGATGACGAACTATCCGGGTGACGTCTGGCAGCTCGCCGAGGAGCAGATCCTCGAGCCACTCGTCTACGCCGAGCGGCTCGAGATCACCGACCCTGAAGGCACGAATCTGTGGGCAGATCTCACGCCGGACATGGCCGAGCGCTGGTCGCAGGGTGCCTATCAGCGCGGACACCTGTACATGTTTCCGAACCAGGCGACCGGACGGTTCGGCTACTCGTTCGTCGAGTATCCCGGCTTCCAACAAAAGTGGCTGCCACGCGAACCGATCACGCTCATCAACGGAACGCTCGCCGGCACGCAGGGACACGGCGGGTTCTTCCCGCGGTGGGAAGTCATCTTCAAGGACGGGTTCATCTCCGACGTCAAGGGCGGCGGCGCGCAGGGCGTTGCACTCAAGGAGTTCCTGAACTACCCGGGCTTGAACGATCGGATCTACCCGTACCACAAGACGCCGGGCTTCTGGTACCTCTACGAGATTGCGGTCGGCTCACATCCGAAAGCATTCCGATCGCCGCAGGATCTGCTGGCCACGGGCGACACGTTGCCCGAGCGTGCGCGCAGCGGCGTCGTGCACTGGGGGCTGGGCATCCGTCTCTGGCACGATCCGGATGCGCCGACCGAATCGAAGGTGTGGGCGGACTTCTCGAAGAAGTACAACGTCCCGTTCGATCACGGCTGGCACACACACACGTACTTCACGACGTACAAACTCCGGCTACGGAACGCGGACAAATGGGTCACCCTGCTCGATAAGGGGCGCATGACGAGCCTCGACGATCCCGAGGTGCGCGCGCTGGCCTCACGCTACGGTGATCCCGACTACCTGCTCGCGGAGGACTGGATCCCGGAGGTTCCGGGCATCAATGCACCTGGCGATTACCTGAAGGATTACGCGCAGAACCCCGGCGAGTATTCGCTCAAGGTTCTCGACAGCGCGACGAAGGGCACCTACAAACACTACTTCCCGCAGAAACCGCAGACGAACGGAGCAGCTCAGAAACCAGCGCCGGAGCGCAAGTAGACCTGACGGCCGCCCACGTAGGTGGCCAGCGGACGGATGTCGAGGATCTTGTCCTCCGGCACCGTCAGAATGTCATCCGACAGGATCACGAAGTCGGCGAGCTTGCCCGGCTCGATGGATCCTTTGATCTGCTCCTCGAACGTGAGGTAGGCGTTGTTGATGGTCTCCACCCGCAACGCCTCCTCACGCGAGATCTTCTGCGCCAACCCGATCGTCCCCTCCTCCATCGTCTTGCGCGTCACGTAGAAGTAGATGTTCACGAACGGATTGTTCGGCGCACCCGGCCAGTCGCTTCCGCCTGACACAATCAGCCCCTGATCGAGCAGCTCGCGCATCGGTACCGCGCGGTCGGCGCGCTCTTTTCCGAACCGCTTCAACATGTTCCTGGCGCCCGCGTACGGCTGGAACTGCGCCGAGACGACGACGCCGAGACGCTTCATGCGCTCCATCTGATCGCGATGCACGAGCGGAATGTGCTCGACGATCCATCGTCGATCACGAATGGACCGCTGCTTGTCGGCCGCCTCGTACGCGTCGAGGACGACGTCGAGCGTCCGATCGCCGGAAATATGAATGGCCGGACGCCAGCCGTACCGGTTCATGGTGAGGATGGCTTCCCGGAACCGCTCCTCAGGCAGACGCAGCGTGCCGACGTCTTTGCCATCGCGATCCGCATAGGGCTCCCGAAGCTGATCGCCAGGGTTGTATTCGGCGATGCCGTCGAGACGCAGCCATTCGTCGCCGAATCCAGGCCCGACACCCCACGGCGCGAGCATCGACTCGAGACGGCCCTCCTCGCCCGCGTTCAACTCCAGCCCGACGCTCACGCGCATCGTCAACCCACGGTCGCGCCAGAGCTCGTAGTACGCGCGCATCACGTCGGGGTGAATCTGGAGCTCGCGGATCCCGGTCAGTCCCATCGCGTGCTGCTGCGCCTGTACCTTCGCAATCAGCGCCTTCTTTTCGTCCAGCGTCGGCGGCGGAACGACTTTAGCCGTGAGATTCAGGACGTTTGCCGGTGATCCCGTCAGAAGGCCATCCAGTTCTCCATCGGGCGCACGACCCGCCGTGACGTTGCCGACAGTCGCCGTCTCGCGACTGAACCCGAGTGCCGTCAGCGCGGGCGAGTTGGCGTATACGCGTCCGCGGCTTTCGTAGACGACGATGGGCCGGGTCGTCGAGATGCCATCCAGCTCGCGTTTCGTGGGCGCGCGCTTTTCCGGGAACTCGTCCGGTTCCCATCCATCGGTGCTGAAGATCGTCGCGCGGTCGGAGCCGCTTCCGGCAGCGCGCCGCAGCCGATCGAGCATCTCTGCCAGCGACGGCACACCGCGGAGGTCGACACCGCGCTGCAGCAGCGCGACGTGGTACTGATGGTTGTGGTTGTCCATCAGGCCAGGAATCACGGCGTGGCCGCGCAGATCGATGGTGCGTGTGCCCGGACCCTTCAGAGCCGTCACCTCAGCGTTGGTGCCGATGGCTAAGAAGCGATCGCCTCTGATAGCCACGGCTTGAAAAACACGCGCTTCGGCGTCGACGGTGATGATCTTTCCGTTGGTGAGGATCAGGTCGGGTGCCGTCGGGAGCATCCGCTGAGCCGACAGGCACACCGAGATTACGGGAAGAACTACGAACAGGCTGGTAACGGCAGGTTTCATCGATGGCGGCCCTCGTGAGCGATTCGCCAACGATATCCCATCCGGAGTGACACAGCCAGTGAGCCGCCCTTCTCACCTATATCGCCTTACGAAGTGGAGGTGGCTATGCTGATTGCGCTGCCGATTGTTGTCGCGTGTCTGGGTCACCAGCCGTGCCAGCCGCCGATGGCGCTCCCCAACCAGCTCGTTCGCTCAGCATCACCCGCGGCAATCGTGAGCCTCGCGCGCCACCCGGATCATCGACCGTCGATGGTGACGGCCCCTTCGCGAGGCACTTCGGATTACGTTCGCATTTCCGCCTCACCGCTTCCGCGAGACACGACGCGCGCAGGTGGGGCTCCGGACGCTGGCAATGTCAACGGCCGACAAGGCGATGTTCGTCCTCGCCGGCGCGGTGGCCGGGTTCTATGCGGGCGGGTATCTCGGCGCGGCGATGGATGACAGCCCCGATGACGAGGCGGCGTTTCTGGGAATGCCGATCGGCGCGGCCATCGGCGGATGGGCCGTCTGGAATCTGGTGAGGTGAGCCGTCGCGCCGCCGCTCACGAGCGCGATCTCGTATTATCGTCAACTCCCAACGTCCACCTCCGCCGCCCTAGCGCGCCAGATTCATGCGCGCTAAGGCGGGGGAGTTGGCGGTTGGGAGTTGACACGCTCTCTAGAAACTGACCCTCAACCCAAACTGCAGCGCACGCGGCAATCCTGTGCCGGTCGGGAGCGATGGGCGCACGGCGCCGAGGCTGCCGAACGCCGTGGTGATGAGATTGCCGTTCGGCAACCGCGTCGTCCCCGCGAGGGCCTGATTGCCGCTGGCGTCCCGCACGCTTCCGTCGCTCGAAAGCGTGAAGCCCGCGGGCAGCGTCGCAAGCGTCGGCAACGTGCCGCTGAACGGTGTCGATGGTAGACCCGCCGGACCGACCAGATTCGACACGTTGAACGCGTTGAACACCTGTGCCGTCGCTTCGACCTTGAAGCTGCCTGGCAGCCTCAGGACGTATGACAGCTGAATGTCCTGCGAGATGAACGAATCGCCAAAGCGGATGCCATCGGGCATCTCGACGACGAATGGCAGGCGTTGGTTGCGCGGGTTGAGCGTGCCTGCGTAGGCAAGGTTGTATGCGCGGATGCCGGCATTCAGGGCCGCGACATCGTTTACTTCCCTGCCCAGGCCGCCGCGACTCGTACCCGGCAGCAGATCTCCGTTGATACCGTCGCCGTTGATGTCTGCCGAGCCCACGAGAATCGATGCGGGAACGCCGCTGTAGAACGTGGAGATCGCGGACAACCGGAAGCCCAGCGGCAACTCGACGATCCCGTTGAGCGTGAGCCGATGGCGCCGATCGAGCGGACCGTAGCCGAAGTTGGCATCGACATCACGATTGACGAGCGTGCCCCCTCCGAGACCCAACCCGTCGGCCGTCGTCGTCTCGAGCTTGGACAGCGCATACGAGACGCCGAACTGGTAACCGCTGCGAGAAACGCTTGTCGAGCCTGACGGTGAGCGCCTTGTATCGGGAGTACCCGTTGGACGTGATCGTCGTGATGGCGCTCGTCGGAGCCCGTCCGTCCCCGAGAATGATTGGCGCGCCATTGCCGGCAAAGAAGTTCGCTGCGTCGAGGTCGCGCATGAACTCGTGCTCGGTGCGGCTGATGACGAAGTTCACGTCGACCACGCTGTCGAACGGCAGCTCTCGCTGAAAGCCGACATTGGCCTGCTTGGAGTACGGCGTATCGAGCTCGTTGCTGATGACCAGGCCCGTGCGCGTGATGTCGAGGGTGGGGATCGTCGACTGATGGCGCGGCGACGTAGACGTTCTGGCCCTGCAGGATGATCGGCACCGCATTGCCGACGGTGGTCCCGGTGACCAGCGCCGGGGAGAAGTCGAAGTCGACTACGCCGTCTCTGTTGAAGTCCTGCGGCCCGCCGCTGGTCGATCCTGCGGTCAAGCGCGATCGTGTCGTTGCCAGAATTGAACGGCGCAATTGACGCCCGTTCGTTCGTGACGAGATTGCTGATCCGCAGCGTGTAGTAAATGCCCGCGCCGACGCGGATGGACGTCTTGCCATCGCCCCACGGATCCCACGCCACGCCACCATGCGGCGCAATGTTGTTCTTGTCGATGGGCGTTGCCGCCGTCCCGTCCGGAAGGATCGGCGCGACGAGCGCAGGCTTGTCCAGGTCGTTGTTGAGCGGGTGCGTGTCGACCTGGTAGCGGGCGCCGTAATTGAGCATCAGGTTCGGGCGCATGCGCCAGCTGTCTTCCACGTAACCCGAAATGCGTGTGTTGCGATGCGAGTTGTCGTCGGTGCCCGGGATGCGTTTGCCGTTCTTGTTGCCGAGCGTCGTGTTGATGAACGTCTGGTTGATGATGTCGGCGGGGTTCCGCGATGTCGGCGATATGACGTTGAACTGCGGGAACCCGTTCACGAAGTTCGTCACCTCGACGCGGTAGTACACGACGTCCGCGCCGCCACGAATGAGATGGTTGCCCATCGCATAGTTGAGATCGTTGCGAAACTGATAGAAACGTTCGAAGGTCGATTGCGGCGTGATGCTGTCCGGCCCTCCGATAAGCAAGTTATCGTCGGTGAGGATGCGAATGCCTTCCAGTCCAGGGACGGCAATCGCCTGCGCCGCGGCATCCGGGCGCAGCACGCGGTTCTTGAAGTCGGTGAACGCTGAGCGGAAGCTGTTCGTCAGCTTCGACGTCAACACCGTGTCGAGACCGGCGACAACCTGATGCGTGGTGTTGGAATTGAGGTTCCCGCTCGAGGGCAAACGGTTGCCGCCGAAGTTTCCGAGACTCTCG
The DNA here is from genome assembly GCA_963784195.1 of uncultured Acidobacteriota bacterium. Taxonomy (GTDB): domain Bacteria; phylum Acidobacteriota; class Vicinamibacteria; order Vicinamibacterales; family 2-12-FULL-66-21; genus CAVQAH01. Next base: position 24,833 of record CAWARA010000028.1, read on the forward strand.
TTGTCGTCGCGGCTCCATCTTACGAACAGGTCGTTGTTCTGAGAAGCTCGCCAGTCAGCTCGAACATTGGTCGACAGTAAATCGAATGGTGCCTTGTAGGATGTCAGGTCCGGGAAGTACGGCGTGCTCAACCCGATCGCCGAGTTCTCGTTGGTCTTTTCGACATTGGCGAACCAGAACAGCTTGTTCGTGAGGACGGGACCACCCATGCTGCCACCGTACTGCTCGCGGTCGAACTCGGGTTTCGTTGTCGCGAAGCTTGGCCGCGCCGCGTAATCGGAGCTGCGGCCGAAGAGAAACCCTGTTCCGTGCATGTCGTTGCTGCCACGCTTGGTGATGATGTTGATCGCACCCGTGGCGCTCAGGCCGGCTGACGGATCCGACGACGAGGTCGAGACCTGGAACTCCTGAATCCCATCCTGCGAGATGTTCAACGTCGTCGTGCCGACGTGCTCGTCAACGGCGTCGACACCGTCGATGGTGATCCGTGCCTCACGGCCGTTGCGGCTGCCGAGCGAAACGCCGGTGTATCTGCTCTTCGTGGGGTCGAACGCACGTCCTTCCTGAATCTCGACGCCCGGCTGCAGTTGCGCCAGCTCGAGATAATTGCGTCCGTTCAACGGCAGCTCGTTGATCTGTTTGACGTTCACTACGCCGCCTACGCTCGTCTGCGACGTATCGACCGCCATACTGCTCGCCGCGACCTGAACGTTCTCGGCCAGCGCTTCGATCTTCATGGCCACGTCGACGCGCGCGGTCTGACCGACCTCGACAACCACGCGAGACGCCACGAAGTCGGCAAATCCCTGGTTCTTGACGGTGAGCATGTACTCGCCCGGCTTCAGCGACGGGATGGTGAAGAAGCCTTGCGCGTTGGTCGTCGTGACGCGTTCAGCGCCTGTCGACAGCGAAGTTGCCGTGACGCTCGCGCCGTTCAGCACGGCGCCGCTCGGATCCGCAGACGACGCCGGCGATGGTGCCAACGGGGGCCTGTGCAAGTGACCGGAGACGAGCCGAACATCATCGTCGCCAGAACCGTGATGGCAATCAGGAATCCGGATTGGATAGGAGGCCGCGATGCGGTGTCATGTGTCACAAATAACCTCCGGCACAGGCTCTGCTGCGCTTTGAACTGCGTCCGCGCTTGCAAGAATGAGTTCTTTTCCGATTATCGGTCCGTGCAGGAGGTTGTCAAGAATGATGGGTGGATTTGGTGTGACAAGAGGTGGGTTGTGACGCCGCTGAACGAAAGAAAATGTCAGTCAGGCCGAGTTGACGTGGTCCGTCTGTGATCGTCGGGACGTTCCTCCTCGTCCACTGGGTTCATTTCCAAATCCAATAGATTGCACCGGCGTCCAAAGATATGGACGCGCGTGGTTCTGGAATTGTGGCGCACTACTGACAAAGTCGAACGCCATCGAGAGGTCATCGTAAAGTTGTCTTGCCACTCCATCGCTTTGCGCGCCAGGTGCTCAGGCCGAACAGTACCTGCGCCCAGGTAGAACCACGGCTCCCACACCCCAAGGGTCGACCAACGAAAGCGGCCCGTCGCAACGAAATAACCCGCCTGCGCCAGGCTCGCCACCGACCGGATGATCAGCAGCGCGGAACCAACCCATGCAAGCGTGTAGATCAGGCGACCCAGTGTCCGACGGACTGCCTGGAGTCACTCACTGAAGTACCGCGCAGCGCGACGAAGAAATCAGGCAGTTCGACACCGCGCCGAAGCTTACAACAGCGGAGTCGGGAACCACAGGTGCGCCGGCCCCGTATCAACGAGCAACAGATCTCAACGCGGAGTTCATATGTCACCACCGATCCGTCCGGCACCACTCGCGGTAATCACAGGCGTGGGCGCGGCGACCGTTGGGGTTCTGATGGCTTTGGGCGGCGTGGCACTCCTATTTGCGATTCTCACAACAGAGCAACCAACACTGCAACTGGTCACGGCGTGCGTGTTGCTCCTTGCTGGTGCAGCCGACCTGCGATCCAGTATCGGCATTCGCCGGCAACAGTCGCACTTCATTTTTTTGAGTGCCAGCGCGACTGTCATCCTTCTCGGCTACCTGGGCGGAGTGCTGCGGGATTTCGGAGATATCTTTTGGTTGAACGTTGCGCTGCTGCTCCTCATCCTGGTCCTCGGCCACCGAATCTCTCGCCGCCCGACACTGGTGTGATGAGAACCAACTCTACGGCACCGCGGCTTCGACCGCTTGCTTGATCGTGCTCAGTGTCTGCTCGGCAGCCTTCCGCGCCTGCGAGAGCGCAGCGTTCCGCTTCAGCCCGCCGAAGCCGCCTTTGAGCATGTCCCCTCGCAACCGATTGGCGTAGAGCAGGTACGTCGCCGGCCGGCCGGAGTCCTCCGTGTCGAGCAGCGTCGCGACCGCAAGCGATCCGTCCAGGTAATGGCTGGCATACAGCTGTTTCTGAACGACGATGGTGCGATCCGACTGTGCGGTCGGCGCGTAAATGACGCCGTGAACGATGTTGATGACCGGTTTGAAGCCATAGTCCTCGTTCGACCAATAGAAGACGTTCCGGACTCCCGGCAACGAACCGCCAGGGAATTGCTCGAGGTATGTCTTCAACTCGGGCGCGTATTGATGGAACAACGGCGAGTTCCCGAGTATGCCGAGCCATTGCTCCTTCAGGCTTACAGCCTCTGCGCGGTCGTTGTAGGTGAAGAGCGCGGCGTCCCCGCGTGACTGGTAGGCAGCGACGTAATCAACAGCTGCTTTCCTCGCGAACGCATTCACCCGCTCGACGTAATCCGTCGCGCTCCAGTCGATCGCGGATCGCAGCTTATCCAGCCCCGCCCCCCCGAGACGAACGTCACATCGCCCCGGCCGACACGACTTCATGTCGTCCACGTCGCGGCGATCGAACGCCAGGTCTTTGACGTCCGCGATTGACGGCGGTGAACCGAAGCGTCCAAAGGCAAGCGTCACGGAACCATCGACATACGCGATCATCTGGCCGTAGAAATCGGTGACCCGCTGGCGAGGTGCACGGATCTTGACCGCAGCAACCACGAAGAGTTCGTTGGGACTCTGGCCGTTGGTCACGTGCGTGACAACGGCCCCCGTGTCGAGCCTGGACACGTCTGACGAGGCGAGCCCCGCGCGAGTGAGGTAAGTGCTGACATCCTGCCGGGCGTTTTGTCGCGCCGGCGTAGCCAGCGTCAGCGAAGCAGCCACTACAAGGATAGCGAGAAGCGTGTTGTTCATTGATCTCACCGGCCGGAGTGGCTGCTCGTGACAGGATTGCGCTTCGTCTCCTGAACGTAGCTTTCGACTTCACGCAGCAACGCCTGCGAATCGAACAGAACTCCGCCTTTGATCGTCCACGTGACGCCGCCGGTTTCAGCCTGCTTGTCGCGCGGCACGATGCCGTAGAAGCCGTACCCGCGGCCGTAGAGCACTTTGAGGTTATCGATCGGATTGCCATTGACGACCGCGAGGTCGGCCACACAACCGACTCGAACACCGCAATGCCGATCGAAACCGAGCACACGCGCCGCGTTGGTCGTGGCGACCTTGAAGATGTCGATCGGATTCAATCCCGCTTCCTGGAGCAGCTCGAGCTCGCGAATGAGGCCGATGCCGCCGATGTCGTTCTGATCGCTTCCGGCCGTCAACAGGCCCCCGCGCCGGTAGAACTCGTTGATGTACTTCATCCAGATGGCGAAAAACTGCCGCCACGCGACTTCATCCGATGTCTTCCACTCCCGGTGATACTGGCCGTGGACGCTGGCATCGGGCGACCATGAGACGCCGGCGGGGATCAGCGTCTGGAAGAACGGCGACGTGACGGCCCGGGAGAAGTCGCGGTTCTTCTCATACGCCGCCATCGTCGGATTCCAGTTCGTGCCGTTCTTGATGAACGTCTCGATCAGCTTCAGAATCCGCTCGGGGTGCTGGCGATCCGCTTCGGCCCAGAGACGGCCGGCCCAGCGGAAGCGATCGAGCTCGTCCCAGTAGTTGTAATCGGCCGGGAAGCTCTGACTGCCCTCGAGCGCAGACTCGGGAACGCCGTAGAAATGTTCGATACTCTGGACGCCGAGGTTCGACGCCACGAGCGCGCTCGTTTCGGAGACCTTGAGGTCGATCATGACCTTCATGGGTCGTCCGGCCGGAGCCTCGGCGGCACCGCGCTCGGTCACGCCGGAATGCACGATCGCGTCGAGCACGTCCGGATAATGGCCGGGGCTCTTGCTGACCTTCACGCAATCGGCGCCCAGATCCTTGAAGCGCTGCACCATGGCCCGCGCCTTCTCCGGCGTATTCCCCTCGTCCCACGATCCCAGCGGCAGCGGCCAGCGCTGGCAGAGCACGAGGCGCGGCGCCACGATTTCGTTGGCATCGCTCGCCCGGCGCTGCGCGACCATCAACTCGAGGCCGGCACCTGTACCGGCGTCTCGCACCGTCGTGATGCCGTGTCCGAGATAAAGCCGGTACGCGTATTCGAGGCCCCGCGGGCCGAGCTCGCTGTTCTTCGGGGGGAGGTGCGCGTGCATCTCGACGAGCCCTGGGATGACGTACATGCCCGTCGCATCGATCACCCTGTCGCCGGAGGCGCGCGGACGCGCACCGCGATTCCGGCTGTTCACGGGATCGAGGGGGACGATGTTGGCGATCGCATCACCCTCGATGATGATGTCGACCGGACCTTCGGGCGGCATCGCCCGATTGGTATTCGGCTCGCCGCGGCCGCTGATAATCATGGCGTTCTGGATCACCAGCCGCTGATGGCGCACGCCCTTCGTCGTGCCCATGGCGATGGGACCATCGGGCTGACGGGTCGTCTGGGCCGTCAGGCCGGCGACGGCAAGGCTGACGGCGAACGCGACCACGATTCGGTGAGCGAACATGGGCTGCTCCTTTGGGATGCCATCCTCATCCGGGTGCGTCAGCGTGTCAAGCTCCCTGCGCCGTGTAACAAGGAGTTAGTCGTCACAGTGCAACGACTCGTAGCGGCCGCTCTGAAATACGCGCTGGTCCGGCACGCGGATCGCGGTGAGCACGCCGTGGGAAATCGAGTCGATTCCGATGGTCCGATGCACTCTCGTTGGCGCCGGCCAACCATTCGCGTCCAGAGTGGCATTGTTCCAGTGTCCGTATACAACGAGCTCGGCACCGTCGTAGCCGTTCGGGAAATCGGCTGTTCCCCAGATGACGGCCTCGCGGTCCTGCTCGTCAATACGAGCAACTCTGGGATCCACGCCGCCGTGGGTGCACACACAATCCGCATTTTGATGATACAAACGCAGGTCCTGAAAGAAACGGATGTGGTCCAGGGGCACGCAGTCGAAGAACGCCTCGTAAGGGAGCTTACAACGCCCTGAAAACAGTTGCGTCCCTCGGGCCATCGCGGTCAAGCGCAGCCTATGTGCCGCGTCGACTGAGTAGCTTCGAATCGTGTCGAACGCTTCCATGCCAAGCAACCACGAGTGTTGGCTATAGTCGCGCAGCGTTCGAAGGAACCAGTCTTCGTGATTGCCGAGCAGACAAACGACCTCCGCTTCGACCTCGCGGCGAAACCTGAGAATCGCATCCACACACCCCTTGGCATCGGGGCCGCGATCGAGGTAGTCCCCCAGGAACACGATTGTCTCACCCCGACCGCTGTAGGCCTGAATCTGGTCGAGGATGTCGTTGAGAGCATGAAGATTACCGTGGATATCACCGACTGCAATCGTGGGCATGGTACCAACTCCGCCGCAACACATTACTATCCCCGACGTCGCCATTTCGCCGATTCAGCGAACAAAACGCTACGATAACCACACTTATCTCCTGAATGCGCGAACGGACCGATCGAATGCTCGTGGAACTGGCCCAACAGGGCGATCGGGCAGCGATTGGCGAGCTGTTCTCGCGGTACTGGCGCGCGGCACGGGCAGCGGCCTTCGGAGTGACCGGCGAGTTCGGGTCGGCGGAGGACGCCGCGGCTGAAGGATTCGTGGAGGCCCTGGCTGGAATCCATTCATTGCGGAATCCAGATCGATTCGGAGCCTGGCTGCGGACGATCGTGGTGCGCAAGGCCAGAGCCGGCCTGCAGGACCGCCACGCCACGGACATTCCAGCCGACAACCACCCGGATCGGAACGAACGACCGGACAACACCCTCGAACGGCGCGAGCTGGAGGCGCTGATTCAGTTCGCAATCCGCGAACTGCCGGAACCACTACGCGAAGCTGTGGCGCTGTTCTACTTCGAGGGTTACGACACTGACGCAGCCGCATGGTTCCTGGACGTTCCGCCCGGTACCTTGCGGCGCCGGCTACACGACGGTCGCAAGCATCTCCGGAGCGCCGTTGAACAGCTTCTGCAGGGAGGCACGCCGATGAACGACGCACGAAACCGCCGGATCGAACGATTCCAGCGTCTGCTGGACGACGACAAGGTTTATGAGGCGCTTCGGGAGTCTCTGGCGCTTCGTCCGCCACCGCACGAGCTGATCGATCGGTTCATGCGTCGTCAGACGGCTCCTGCAGGGTTCTTTCGCGAAACGGCGCATCAGCTCGTGCGACCCTCCGATCGTGCAGGAGATCCCGGGCACCCTGTCGGTTCGATCGCGATCGCAATACAACGGGCGTTGCCGCACTTTCACGTCTGGTCGCTCGATGCCGGCGAGGCCGCAGCGCGTCTCCTCACCTTCACAGGTGAATATCAGGACCGTCTGCGAGCAGTCTTGCCGCCCGGCTTTGCCGAAGGGCGCCCCGGAGCGTTCGTTCGTGCGACGCGCGCGCTGCTCGTCCTCGACGAAAACGGCGGCGTGCGGAGTATCTACGAGCATCTGCAAGGAAGTCCCAACGAAGAGGCCTTCAAATCGGCCGGCCAACAGATGCGGATGAGCGACGTGCTCGATTTGACGTGGATGGCAACCGGCGTCGTGGAGTTGCGGGCGGTTCAGGAACTGCTGGCGGGGTTGATCTCTACCGTGCTGCCGTCTACACGGGCACGCTTCTCGAGCTACGACGAGCCGCGCTATCGCGCGGCGTTGCAGCTGCATCTCGACGAGGTCGCGGCGCGCGCGGCCTCCGGCGGCGTGCTCACTGAGTGGCCCGGCCGCCCTGAAAACACCGAACGCCGCTCACGTGCGCATCTTTCTCGAACCATGGGCGACGGTTAGGTCGGGGTGTGTCGTGGAGTTTGAGCGCATCCTGGATCCACCCATCGCCTGAAGTCTCAATCTGACACGATCGCGGCGCCGTCGGGAAAGATCGGCTGATGAGTCACCGCGTCTTCACCGCCGCGATCACTGACGTTGGCAGACGCACAACGGTAATGTGCTTGGGCCCGTTCCCGATCGGCAGTCGAAGTACTTCCTTGCGCTCCACAATCGAAATGAATGACAGATCGTCGCTCCGTGTATTGGCTGTGAGACAGACACGACCCTCCTCTGCGGTCTCCGCCCATCCGGGAGCGTCGCCGACAGGAACAGTGGTAATCAGTGTCAGGTCCGGGACGCGCACTAACGCGGCATAGTCGGACGCGCGCGCAGCGAGGCACAGTGTCCGCCCGTCGTCGGTCAGCGCAAGCCCATGATGAGGCGCCTCGAAGTCCCAGTCCTTTGCGGTCACGCCGGGCTTCACCGGCAGCTCGAGACGGCGACTCACTTTCCGCGCCGTCAGGTCGTACGCGATCACCGCATGCTGGTTCGACAACTGTGCGTACAGGCCCTTTTCGTCCGGGGTGAAATGCCAGGGCCGAATGCCATGTTCGAACTCAATGCGATCGCTGATCGCAAGCGTATCGACGTCGGCCACGGTCAACTGGAAGGGATGGCCCGGTCTTTCTGTGAGGGGTGGAGCGCCTGCAGGCCGAGACATGCCGGCCAGAGGCCCTATGCTGCTGTTAAAGAGGCGGCGACCATCGCGCGAGATCTGATTGTCGTGCGGATAGACGCCGGTCACCAGATGCCCGGTAATCTCACCGTTCGCGGTCGCGATCCTGTAGACGCGGTTGTCGAGCAGCGCTGAAACGAACAGGCTCCGTCCGTCCGGCGTCAGCGTCATGTGATCGGCACGCAAGGTGTTCAGCGATCGGTTCCACTTGAGGCGACCGCTCGTGATGTCGAAGGCCGCCACGTCCCCGACGTAGCCGCGCGAGACATAGAGCGTTCGTCCGTCCGGAGAGACGTCCGTGTCTTGCGCATAGTTCGGAGCGCCTGGGCCTTCGCTCATCACCCGAGCCGGATTGACGTCGATCGTGCCGACGATGGAGCGCGCAGCCACGTCCACGAGAGCAACCGTACCCGCCTCCGCATTGGCGACGACCGCGATCTCGATCGAAGCGGGTTGGTTCTGGGGCGTCGCCGCGACGAAGAGCAGCGTCCCCCAGACCAGTGCGAGCACTGCCGTTGTTATCCCGGCGAGCCCTCGCATCATGTTGGTCTCCCTGTCGCTTCAATAGGCGCCATTAGCTCATCAAAAATACTGACACACGCCCGCGAGGTCTCGGATGAAAATGTGGGCGCCGTGTCCCGGGCTTTCCTGCTCCTCGGCGTGGTCCTCGACATCCTGCTCGCGCTCTTCCTGGTCCTGGTTTTCGGCTGGGTCATTGACAGCTGGCACGACCCGAACGGCGCCTGGGTCGGCGTAACCGTGACAATGTTGTGGTTCATCGCATTCGCGCTGTCGGCTGGCGCGCCGCTTCTCGCCTACTGGCTGACTCGCCGGCAGTCGCCACCAGGTCGCGTCGCGCTCGCAATTTGGTTGCCGGCCCTCGTGCTCATCGGCGTGACGGCCGTCGGCTTCATGATTTCGCCACCGTAGAGGAAGGCAGCCTCCGCGAAAACGACATGCGGATTCCGTTGATCTTGTCCGGGGCTGGCGTCGCGCGCGACCTTGTCCTGGGAAAGGCGTCCCTCATCGACGTCGCACCGACCAGGGAACGCCGACTGCAATGCGTTTCCACATTCATGACCGGTTGGCATCTTGTCCGATCGGCGGCGTAACCCGGTTCGAACCGGGTTGGCCGCCGCGATCACGTAACCCAGGGTGTGAAGCACATTCTGCTTTCCGCGCGAACTAGATGGGTGGCTTCCAGGACATACCCGGCGACGCGCTCGCGGACGAACAGCGGAAATTCTTGCGCCGCTTCGTACTGGTTGTGGCTCCGGCAGCGCAAAACGATGTTCTGACCGTGAGGCATGGTCGCATATGCGTCCACGTGTCGAGTTCCTGCCTGGCGAGATGCGCCACGTGCCGAAGCAGATCGTCATCGGAGACGTCATCAAACGACCGCGGTTTGCGCGACGCGACGGACCGCGGATCACGATATCTGCCCGCCGAAGCTGACGGCGCTCGCGCGCCGGGTAGCCGAGCCACCAGCGCCATGAGGACAACGCCGAAAGCTACTGGACCTTCAGGCGCGACTTCACACGCTCCGTTGCGACCTGAAGGACCGCTTTGATATCCGCCAACCGGGTTGTAGGGAGGTTGTTGAAGTCGCGGAGACGATGCTCGAAATCTTTGCCGCGCGTGGCATCCTCGACGGCGAATCGAACCTCCTGCAGCGCGACTCGTCGGTGATCGTACTTCCCCAATACGTCGATGCAGGCCCTTTGTAGAGCGCAGAACAGACTCCTCTTCCCTGTCTTTTCGTCGTCTTCGCACTGGCGGTCATCGGCTCGGTTCCACACCGACTCGTCTTTGAGGAGGTCGGCCGCTTTCGTGAGAATGCGGAGATCGTCTGCCGTGGCCGGCTTTTGTGCGCAGGCTGCACCCGCCGTCAGAACGACCGCCCAGATCAGCAAAGCTCGCTTCATGGAATTGCTCATCCTTCATTGCCTGACGCTTCCATCTCCCACAGGCCTTCATATCGAACGACTCGTCCGAACACATCGGTATCCAGGCGCGCGACGAACGGCTCGCCGTCGACGACGGCATGATACCGGAACGTTTGCTCGGCCTCCCGCGTGTACGTCTGCTCCAACGGCTCGAGCCGAAGCTCTGGAAATCGAAGCCACGCACTCCGCACGGGCGCGCTCTCGCCGACCGCAAGGGCAAGGCGCCGGATTGGCAACGTGTTGGTCGCAGGGGTGAACCCGAGGTCAACGTCCAGGGCGCCCGAGAGATCGGGCAGTGGGGCGGCGTCACGCGTCCATTGGCCCGCCCCGTCCGCGGCGAGCGAGAACCGGATCGAGGCGCCGCCCGCATCACCCTCGACGAGTGCCGAGCGCGTGCGCCACTCAGGGTCGCACTCGATCACGTAGCGAAGCCGCGCAGTCAGGCCAGCCTCCTCGACATCGAGCTCGCCATTCAGACGCCATCCGGTGGCCGTGTGCTCGATGCATGCCTCCTCGTGTCCGCGCACGTCCAGGCGGCGCCATCGCGCGCGCGACTCTCGAGGGAATGGACGAAGGGTCATCAACGGGCGTCACACGCCTGCGCCCTTCTCTCGAAGGTAGGCCGCGATCTCTTTGTACTGTTTTCCGGCCATCGCCGCGCGTGGCGCGGTCGCGGCATATTCGGCCCAGCCAAGCGGCGTCGCGTGCTCTGCCCGGTCCTTCGTCGTGAGGGGTGCGCCAGCCTCAACGAGCACTTTCACCGCATCCAGGGACCCGGACCACACCGCGTGGTGCAGCGGTGTCGCGTGGGTATAGAAACCCGATGTGAAGGCATTCAGGTCCACGCCGAGGGGCAGCAGCCTCGCGAGGGCCTCGGCTTTTCCATTCAAGGCGGCCAGGCCGAGCGCCTCCTGCTTCTCCGTCGCGCTGGCCTCCCGCGCGAGACGACCGACATCATCCCAGCGTTCGAGGCAGAGAGCCGCCGGGAGCGTCAGCCTGGCCCCCCGCTCGAGCAGACGTTGAGCCGCGCTCACGTTGTGGCAAATCAGGGCCTGAACCGGACCGCCTTCCGTCGAGGCGCCCGCATCAATGAGCACGTCGAGCAGTTCGAGCTGCCGGCCATCCTCTCGTCCAATCGGCGAACACACCGTGAAGTGAAGTGTTGAATCGAGCTGCTGCTGCAGGTCCGTCACGCCGGCTCGACTCGCCGCTTGAATGATCACGCGCGCGACCTCGGCGACATTAACCGACAGCTGTCCGGTCCGTACAGCATCCTCGGTTACAAACCACAGAAGATAGGGATGCCTGAAGAACCCATCGAGAGCCGGGCCGATTTGCGCGCGCAACCACTCGCCTGGAGACTCCAATCGGTCGCGGACGAGCCTGGGATGTTCCGCCAGCAGGCGCTCCAGGAGGACGGCATCGCCGGCATCGATGGCGGCCACCGCTTGTCGAAAGAGGCCATCCAGGTGCTCCGCGCCGTTCACCGCCATAGCTTACCCCCGGACGAAAGGGCCGTGCCGGCATCGGTGATCGCGGCGTTCAAGGCTCGTCGGTGACATTCACCCGCCAATCTTGTCCGCGATCGCCTTCTCGTACGTCCCCGCTGGCAGGACGCGACAGGCCCGATGCGTCCCCGGGCACGCGACCGTCGTATCCCATGATGACGTTCCCGACCCGGAGCCGGAGCCGTAGTCGTAGCTTTTCTGTGGCACCACCACCGGCTGCGGCACATGGAGGCCCTTCGGCCCTCTACCGACAACGGCATATCCACCTGCCGGCCGCGCGGTGACGAACCGCACCTCCCAGCCAGACGACTCGATGATGTCGAGCGCCAGGGCAAGCGCCGATTTCCCCGTGGCGTAGTCCTGCGACTCTCCGATGTCCCAATGGTTCCACTCGAAGCCGCCCTGAGCCGAGGGCTCGAGGCGCCACACCGTCAGCAGAAGGATCAGCCCGCCGAGCAGCAGTGTCCGTTTCATGGCTCGACTCCTCTTCTTTCCTCAACACGTTCGTCAACGAGCGGAGATCGTCAGGCGCATCGCCCGCTATAGGGACATGTGGGAAACCGAAGAGCCATTTCATCAGTGTCAGGTCAATTAACGTCGAAACGACCGAACCCGAGCCGGTTGAAGTCGGCCCGGACGGCACGGGATTGCTTACCGCTCAGTGGGTGGAGGGAAAGCGGGCAAAGGCATACAAGGTGATCCCGACGGACTACGGCAACAGTCGCCTATTTATAGGCCACCGCAGCGCTGGAGGGACCGGCAAGGTGAATGACGTCGAAGCGAGTGAAGCCCGCTTCGCTGCACCACGAGCGGAAGTCTGCACCGGAATAGTCGAAGGCGTCGCCAAACTCGATGAGCATGTTGAGCGACATGAGCAGTCCAAACGCATTCTCACGACGGGCGTCGTCGATGAGCGCCTCGATCGCGACAAACGCGCCGCCAGGCGGCAGGGCGTCGTAGGCCGCGCGAATGAGGTGCTTCTTCTTCTCCAGGTTCCAGTCGTGCAGGATCATTCCCATCGTGATCACATCGGCCCTGGGGAGCGGATCCTTGAAGAAGTCGCCAACGGCGGTGTTGACCCGATCGCTGAGGCCGGCTGCGGCAATGGCCCTTTTCGCGATCGGCTCGACCGGCGGCAGATCGAACGTGGTGCAGCGAAGGTGTGGATGCCGCTTCGCCACTTCGATACTCAACAGACCGGTCGCACCGCCGATGTCGCACAGGCTCTTGTAGCGAGAGAAGTCGAACTTCTCGGCGAAGGCCTCGAAGTTGATCCGTGACAGGCCGGTCATCGCGCCCATGAACTGCTCGAGCTTCGGCACGTCCGCGTAGAGCTCCTCGAACATGCCCTTCTGCCCGTGCTTGACTTCGTTCTGCGGCTTGCCCGTGCGCAGCGCCTCGGGCAGGTCGTGCCAGAACTTGAACAGCCGCGCGTTCAGCATCTCCAGGATGCCGCCGACGTAGCGTGGGCTGTTCCGATCGAGGAAGTGCGCACCGGCCTCGGTGTTGAAGTACTTGGCGTCCGGGCCGTCGCCATCGCGGCCGAGGAACCCCGTCGCGACCAGCGCGTCGAAAAAATCACCGACCGCCCGAGGGTGCATGCCAAGCTCGGCGCCCAGCTGCGCGCCGGTCATTCGCCGATCGGAGAGCCTCGTGAAGACGCCGAACTCGACCGCGGTCAAGAGCACCTTGGACCCCCAGAAGGCGAAGGCGGTGGACAGAATCGGTGCGACGTCAAGGTTGGTGGTCATCGGGAGAGTCTATTACAGCGGCGGCCGTGGTCCGACTAAAACCGGACATTATGCACGACGCTGGTGCGTTGACGGCTGCTTACGCTGTCGTCGCCTGATTATGGGCGCAGGTCATCCCGCGACGGCAGCTCCCGCCAGGTCCGGCCACGCACGTCGAGGAATGGCTCGACGGTCTCCAATCTCCAGAAGGAGGTCGCAGCCTTGCAGCGCGCTGACGCGGTGGGAGATGATGAAGGTCGTCCGGTTCCGCATCAGACGCTCGAGCGCTTCGAGCATCGCCGCCTCCGTTTCGCGATCAACTGCGCTCGTCGGTTCGTCGAGGATCAGGAGCGGCGCATTTCTGAGGAACGCCCTGGCGAGCGCAATGCGCTGCCGTTCGCCGCCTGAGAGGCACATCCCTCGCTCACCGACGGGCGTTTGATACTTGTCCGGCAGCCGGGTGATGAACTCATGCGCATTGGCGTCTCTGGCAGCGCGCAGGACGTCGTCGTTCGTCGCACTGGGACGGCCGTATCTGATGTTCTCGATAATCGTCGTGGAAAACAGCACGGAATCCTGAAGCACGAGCGCGAACTGACTCCGCAGGCTCGACAGCTCATACGACCTGATATCGACTCCATCGAGAAGTATGGCGCCTTCTGTTGGGTCGTAGAAGCGCATCAGAAGATTGAGCAGCGTCGTCTTCCCGGCCCCACTTTGGCCAGAGATGCCCACTCGCGCGCCAGCCTCGACGTCGAAGCTAACATCCTGCAGGACTCGATGACCGTTGTCATGCGTGAACGCTACGTTTCTGAACGAGACCGATCCCGCGGCCCGCTCGAGACGGCGCGAAGTGGTCGTCTCGTGCACCTCGGGAGCCTGGTCGAGCAGCGCGAACGCCCGCTCGACGCTGACCAAACCCGACTGCAGGTCGGCCAGCTTCTGACTCATCGTCTTCAGCGGTTCGTACATCTGCGCCACGTACGCGACCACAATCAGCAGGTTGCCTACTGAGAGGGCGCCCGCGTCCACTCGCTGGACGCCGATCATCAGTACCGCTGCGGTTCCCAGCGCCATTGTCAACCCGACCTGAAGGTCGAAGCGCCCCTGCATCGCCGCCAGGCCCATATACCCCTTGATTCGATCGTTCGAATAGCGGACGAACCGATCACGTTCATCTGCCTGCCGGCCGAACGCCTTGACGATGCGAAGCGCCGACAAGACCTCCTGGACCACCGCCATCGCCATGCTCTCGATGTTTCGGACCTGGTGCCAGCGCGTCACGATGCGGGCGCGAAACCGTCTCGCGGCGGCGTACAGAATCGGGCACACGATCAGCGCGACGACGGCCAGCCGCCAATCCATCCAAGCGGTCACGAGGACCATGCCGATGACAGTCACCACGGGCGTGACGAGCCCGATGCCGCCGCCGATTAACACGCTCTGGACGGCGTTCGCGTCCCATTGAATCCGGTACACCGCATCGGTCGAGCCCGCTCGATCGTGGTAGGCAAGCGACAGGCGCATGGCGTGCTCGAACAGCCGGCTCCTGAAATCGAGGACTATCTGTTCGCCCGCATAGGTGTGCGACACATGGGTAGCCAGCGCGTGGATGTAGGTCAGCAGAGTCGTGGAGACCATCAGGCCGATCGCGACGGCGAGACCGGCCATGCGCCCCTGGTTATCCCCGGTGCCGATCCACGAGAGAAACCACGGCAGCGGGCGGTTTCCGAGCACGTTGTCGACGACGAGCTTCACGGGAACCGGCCCCAGGAGCGTCAGGGGAACGGAAGCAAGGCTGAGAAAGACAAGCGCCAGCAGAAGCCCGCGGCGCGGCTTCGCGACACGGAGCAACCTGGCAACAATCGCGGTGCGCCCACGGGCGCCGTCGAGCACAGTTGAGCTCCTAGGTCAGGAGCATGACAAGGAGATCCTACAGGAATGTGTCGTTTCGGAAACAGCGTTGAAACAAGCGGCCGGAACCTGAACGCACGCCGCGACATTTCGAGGGTCGTGCCGCAAAGCCGGTGACAGCTAGGTAACGTGGATCAGTCTAATCGCGCGCGACGAGGGCCGCGAAATCCTCGTACCGCATCGCGATTCGCTGTCGAAACGCGCTGGCAAACGGTGCGCCTCGTGCCAGATCCTCCAGCAGCGCGACGACGGCGGCCGCGCCACGCTGCTCGATCAGACGCCGCACGCCTCGTGCGGCCGACGCGTAGGCGATCTCGGCGTCACGCCTGGACAAGCCGGCGAAGCTGTGCAGTCTTGAAAGTCCAGGCCGTACATCGGCGTGCGCCAGCGCTGCTTCCGCATCCGCCGAGCCCGCTGGTTCGAGCACGGTGGCGAGACCCTCGTTCACCCATGCGGGCACGGTGCGGCCACCTACCATGGCGACCACGGCATGAACGAATTCGTGCGACACCACGCGATCGAGCTCATCACGTTGTGCCGCAACGCCGCCGAGCGGCAGTCGAATGCGCCCGTCGTACGCCGCCACTGACCACGCCGGCAACCTCGTGATGTCAACGAACTGTTCGCGGGTGTAGAGCACCACGACAATCGGCTGGGACGGGTAGACGCCGAGCGCCTTGCCCACGCGCGAGTACGCCGCCTCGAGCCGGTCGACGACCTCACGAGCGATTGGTTCGTCGGTGGC
Organism: uncultured Acidobacteriota bacterium; assembly: GCA_963784195.1. Taxonomy (GTDB): domain Bacteria; phylum Acidobacteriota; class Vicinamibacteria; order Vicinamibacterales; family 2-12-FULL-66-21; genus CAVQAH01. The sequence goes on from CAWARA010000028.1 coordinate 40,525, forward strand.
CACCTCGAACTGCGCCGTGAAGTGCTCCGTGCGTACTGCGTGGAAGCGGCTCTGCAGCTCGTACTCTTTCCGCCAGTTCGCGAGGGTGTCCTGAAGGTCACGTCTGTCCGGCGATCGCTCTCGAGCGGCTTCGTAGATCGAGATGGCCTCGTGCAGACGGCCTGCACGATAGTGGAGGTCCGCGAGCCACTCTGCGGCCGGCAGATAGTCCGGATCGCGCGCCAGGGCGCACTCGAACCGGGTCTGCGCCACGTCATTCTGCCCGAGCATGAACGCGGCGACGCCCGCGCCGAAGCACAGGCTCGCGTCGCCAGGCTGCATCGCCGCGGCCCTGGTAAACGCTTCGAGCGCATCACCGAAACGCCGGCTCTCGATGGCTGCCGTGCCCGTGCGCGCCAATGCTGTCGGATCCTGCGCTGCGCGAGCCTCAGCCGCGGCCACGAGCATCAGTACCGCCGGCGCGATCAAAAGTCGGATTGGCAGGGCATCCGGCTATGGTGCAAGAAGAACACCCGGGAGATACGCGACAACTTCCGAGTGTTTCGGAAGGGTCGGGCACTTTGTCTATCAGCGGGTCTACAAAAGTCGCCCTGTGGAGGTCGCGAGGGCCGGCTGAAGCGAGGGGACTGAGGCGAGGTCCGGCTCAAGCGAGGTCCGGCTGAAGCGAGGTCCGGCTGAAGCCGGACACTACAATCATTCCGATCCGTCTGCCCGTGTCACATGGACAACCCGGTCGTCGTCTCGGCCAGACACCTGGACGCGCCATGGATTGCAGCAAACCTCGCAGTCCTGAACGAAGCTGCCGGTGACGTCAGGCTCGACGTAGATTTCCGAGTGCTCGCCGCAAAACGGACACGTGACCAGAAACTCGTCGGACATCATCGGCAATCCTACTGCAATGCTGGTCAGCCCGCAGGCGACTTCTCAGGACCTCTCTGAAGCGGTGGCGTGGGCGAGCGCCGAGGGCGTCTTGCAGCCGACAATCGCCGGGGCTTCGTGAACGAGCTCGTCGTTCTCGAGGGCCTCCACCATGAACAGGGCAAAGTCCACACGGCGAGTGATGTTGCTCGCGAGGATGGGATCGCCCACGTGTCGGCTCCACACGGGCAGGCCCTGGCTCTCACCCTCTTCGAGGCCGCTCCCACGCACGACGGTCCACCGCGTGTCACTGGCAAACACTCGCCGGCACGCTTCCACCTGGTCGTCGAGCTCCACCATGCGAGTCAGCCGCCCAATCCAGCGGACGCCCCACACGAGACTCATGAACGTGCGCGAGTACACGTCCTGGCCGTCGCGCGTGATGTGCCACCCGCACGAGAACACGAGGCGTGCTCCCGGACGCGCGTGGTCGAGCACCGCCTGGGCCGTTCCAGACGAGTACTGCTGGACCCCCCACGGGACCAGCACGGTGAGCACCCCGTCACATCCTGCGACGGCCCTCTTGATAATTTCGCGGTCGTTCGTTTGTCCGGGAACGATCGTGATGCGTCCCTTGAACGCATCGAGCTTCCCCACGCTGACCTGCCGGCACACGCCAACCACCTCGTAGCCCCGATCCAGCGCGTGCTGCACCATGTATTGACCGAGCTTCCCGGACGCTCCGACGATACACACCTTCATCGTGCGCACCTCGAGGCCTCATCGCCCCTGAACATGGCTTGGAGCCGTCGCACCCATCGTCCGTATTGACGTGTCGTCGTGGCGCGCGGTTCAAGCCGGGCGTTAGACGGCAGGACTACTCAGGAAACCGACAGATGCGACCTGTTCGATCTCGGCAGGTGGTTGGCGGCGCGGCGGCAGGCTTCGCGGTCTCGCGGGCACTTCACATGTAGGAGTACGGCGACGATGGCCTCTCGGAACCGATGTCGAGCTGGCGCGCGAGGTTCATTCCGGACAGATGGGTGACAAATCATCATTCCGGATACGTCAGAGCCGTTGCTGCAGCAATACCCAGAGTCCGGGCGTTGCGCAGGGCGTCGAGCTGAAGCACGCCTCGCTCGATCAGCGACCGCACCTTCTCGCTGTTCCGGTGTTCAGCCAGTAGCGTGCGGCGGGTACTCGTGTATGCCTGGTCCATCGCATACGCGAGCACCGTCTCCATCACCACGCCTTCCTCCGTGTTCGTCTCACTGAAGCGGCGCTTGAAATTCTGCAGTACAGGCGCAAAGGCGGGATCGTCCCACCGTTCAGGCCCGGGCTCGAGGCGCATGAAGTCGTCCAGCACGGCCACATACGAAGGGCTGGGCGCCTGGCGCCAGAAGGCGACGTCAGGACCAAACTCGCTGACGTACTCTGGAAGGTAGAGCATGGCGTCAGCTGGAACTCGTTCGGCAAGTGCCGGATTGAACCGGCGTATCTCGTCAGCCGGTAGACGCGTTCTCGCGATGATCTCGGCCAGCGAAATCGGACGCGGCGTACGCATCGCACTGATCGACATCTGGGGCGTCGACGCGATGAGCCTTCTGATGTTGAAGGTGTTGCCGAACACCATCTCCGCGTACAGATACGAGCGCTGGCCGTAGCTCTTGTACACGTCCGCATACTCCTTGCCTGGCAGGGCCCGTAGGTCGACGGCCAGCTTGGAGCCCAGAAAGTACCGGGTCCGGACATCCTCGGCACCAAGGTACTCGCCGTTGATCAGCGCCCGCCCTACATTCGTGCCGCCCGCGTTGTGTTCTGAGAGCGCGGGGATGAACGATCCATATTTGGTGGCGAGCACGGACAGGTACGCGGCGCAGTATGGGGCCTGCGTCGTCTGGTTCCGACCCTCGATAGGTGTCGGTGAGAAGTAGTTCAATCGTTTCCAGTTCTTCTGGAGCCACTGACAGAACCCCACCGCGTTGGCTTCCGATCGCCTGGTGCCGTTCAGGCCCGATTCGAAGATGACTTGCGCCAGGCCGATCTCCGCAGGCACGCCGAACCGCTCGTAAATGGCGCCCCACTCCGCAAGGAAGGAACCGTACCTGGGAGCGTTCATCAGTAATGCATCTCCACGCGTTGAGTTGTGCAGCACCGGCCCGGCCGCACCCTCCAGGAGGAGCGCCACCTGTTGTCGCCGTTCACTCAATTTGGGAGCGAGCCGTTCGCCGTCCAGGATGCGAGCGATCGCGGAATCGCTCCACACGGCCTGGCGCGTCCACACGCCTTTTGCGGGGAACGTCGCGAGAAGCCGTCCATCAACGGCGCTGCCGAACGCGACCGAGCCGTCGGGAATGGTGAAGACGTGCTGCCAGAACGCGTAGCCGGGCCTGAAGGCCTGCATCGCGGCGAAGTCTGCGCGCCGGCGCGCTTCGACGGGGTTGTCCGAAGCGTTCGGCGACTGCGCCGACGCCGCAGCGGCGACCGTCGGACTCGAGCGTCGTGTGACGACGTTCCACGCGGCCACCGGAATCCCCGCGGTCAGCGCGGCGAGTACCAGGATGGCCTTCGTGCTCATCGTGGGCGTTCGGATGATGTGTCTGAGCATGGCGCGTCAGGCTGCAGAGCGCGAAGCGCCGCGGCCCAGATGGCGGACGTGTGCAATCGATGCGCCTGCGAAATCTTTGTGAAATCCGGCCTTCAACACGAGAGTCTCGAAGGGAGTGTTCCAATCTGGATCAAGTGCGGGTGACGAGTTTGAACCTGCTGCGACAGATCGGAATCGGGTGCGCGGGGCAGATCCGTTGTGTCACATGCGCTTTCCTGCCGGGACGGAGGAGAACCCCTCCGTCCCGCCGGACCGAAGAGAGTGGAATTCGTGTCAGCGTTCACCAGACAAGATCAAGATCTCACGCAGAGATCGCCGAGGGGCAGCGACCGCAGGGGTGCGCGGAGCGCAGGCCGCGCCTCAGGCGCGGATTGGCCTGGCTGCGCCAGGCCGCTCTGCGCTCCGCCTGTCATCCCTCAACCGTGCGTTCGTGGTTTCCCTCGCGCTCTGCCCCTCGGCAATCTCCGCGTGAGTTTTTGATCTTGGCAAGATGTCGAACAGCACGACGCAAGCTCTCGCTAGTAGGCTTATCGCGCTGCGGCAACCGGTGGCGGGCAGTCAAACGGTGAAGAGAGTCGCCGTCCTGACACGTTGCGTGCGAGCGGGAGCGCAGGGGTGCATCGGAGGACGCGGTCACGATACCGTCGACGGTCAGGATTCCGTCGATCAATGTCGGCGTTACTTGCGGGTTGTCCATCAGGACACTTGCCAAACGTCACAAAATAGTCTGACGGAGGCACCGG
>CAWARA010000029.1:0-77316 GCA_963784195.1 uncultured Acidobacteriota bacterium
ATCGGAGGGATTATTTGGCCGGATAGTGCCCCGGTCAAGGTCCACACATGCGCCACCGATCCTGCCAGCCGATTTGGGCCCATACTGGTGACATGGAGCCAACACCCGAGGAGGTCCGCGCTCAGCTCGAGCGACTCCTGGCGAGCGAAGCCCTGGCAACATCCTCTCGCCTCCGCCGGTTCCTCAGCTTCATCGTCGAACGGACGCTCGACGGTGAAGGCCAGAAGCTCAAGGAGTACGCAGTCGGAATCGAGGTATTCGACCGCGACGACCAGTACGATCCCCGGATTGACTCCATCGTTCGAGTGGAGGCCGGACGCCTGCGCGCAAGGCTGGACGAGTACTACAGTCAGGCGGGTCTGGCCGACGCAGTCATCGTCCGTATTCCGCGTGGTGGCTACGTGCCCGTGTTCGAACGGAGGCCCGCTGCGCCGGTGCCCGCCTCGCCGTCGAACGGGTCGGGCGCCGCCGAGCGCGCGCCGGGCAGTCGAGATGGAAGGTGGTGGGCCGCGCTGGCTGCCATCGCGACATCGGCGGTGTTGCTGGCCACCGTGGTGTGGTGGCTACGCATAGAGCCGGCTGACGGGAGCACGGCTTCGACTGTGCGCGTCGCGGTGTTGCCGTTTGCGCACTATTCGACTGACCCTGGCGACGAGGTGCTGGCTGCGCGAATCACGGACGGCGTGACAACTGAGCTGGTACGAATGGCCAGTCTACACGTGGTGTCCCGCACGAGCACGCTCCAGTATGCGACAGTGCGGCGACCGCTCAGGGAAGTGGCTCAGTCGCTGAACGCAAACCTCGTGGTCGAGGCCAGCGTACTGACCGAGGGTGATCGAGTGCGCGTCCAGGCTCGACTGGTCGATCCAGACGTGGATCGCAAGCTCTCGCTGCACGAGTTCGAGGGGACTCGGCAGAATCTCGACGAGCTGCAACGTCAGATCGCCAAGGCTATCTCTGCATCAGCGCATCCGCCTGTCTTACGCTGATCGGACCAACGGTCGAAGGAGATAGTGGCTGGGTGCTAGAATCCGCAGCCGTAGGTGTCCGGGCGGGCCCGAAGGGAAAAAAGCCCGGCGGAGCGTAATGGACACTCTTGCGGGAGCGGCTCATGGGCACAATCGCTCGTCGTGATTTTCTGAAAGCGGCGCCGGCAGCGGCTGCTGTCGCCACATACCTGCCGACGGCCTCGACCCCTGCGGCCACACAATCGAAAGCCGTACCTGTCACGATTTCCAGCACGGCCTACACGCCCGTCAAGGACTATCCGATTCAGCCGAAGCGCTATTCGGAAGTACAGATCACGGATAGCTTCTGGAAACCGAAGATCGCGACCAATGCTCAGGTCACGATTCCGTTCCAGATTCAGAAGAGCGACGGCAGGGGCCTTTCCGGCAACGTGCTCGAGGCGGCGATCCTCTCGCTCGCGACTCACCCGAACCCCGACCTGCAGCGCCAGGTGGACGCGCGCGTCCAGGAGATCGCGGCGGCCGGGATGACCGGGAATCGCGGCTTCGAGGCGGCGGTCACATACTTCCAGACGACGGGGAAGCGGGATCTGCTGGAGCCGGCGATCAAGGCTGCTGCGGCGTTGTACGAAGACTTCAAGGTAAACAACCCGCCGTTCAACGGCGGCGAGCGGGATGCGCTCAACTGCGTGCAGTTGTATCGCGCAACGAACGAGAAGAAGCACCTCGATCTGGCAAAACACTATCTCGATATCCGCGGGCTCGAGAATTCTGTCGGCCGGAGCCGGCACAACCAGTCCTACAAGCCGGTGCTGGAGCAGCGGGAAGCGGTCGGCCATGCGGTGAACTGCGTCACGCTGATGCTGTCGATGCTTGACGTCGGCATGCTGACAGGCCTGCGCGACTACGTCGCTGCCGCGCAGCGGATGTGGGCGGATGCGGTCGAGCGGAAGATGTACGTGACAGGCGGCGTGGGGTCGACAGGGAACGAGGGATTCGGCGAAGCGTACGACTTGCCGAACATCTCCGCGTACTCCGAGACCTGTGCGGTGCTCATGTTCATGACGTTCAACCACCGCCTGTTCATGGCCACCGGCGACGGGAAGTACATGGACGTGCTCGAACGCGGCATGTACAACAACGCCATCGCAGGCGTGTCGCAGAGCGGAAACCGCTTCTTCTACGTCAACCGGCTCGCGAGCGCGGGCGACGGTCGCGACGCGCGATGGGAGCGTGCGTCGCTGGAGTGTTGCCCTCCCAACCTCGTGCGCTTCCTCGCGTCAATGCCCGGCTACATCTACGCGCAGGATCAGAAACAGGCGATCTACGTGAACTTGTACGTCTCGAGCGAAGCGTCTTTCAACGTCGGGGCCTCGACGATCGCCTTGTCGGTCGAGAGCGAGATGCCCTGGGGAGGCAAGACGCGCCTCACGGTCTCGGGTGGCGACAACATTCGCTGCGCGGTCAAGCTCCGGATTCCAGGCTGGGCGCGCAACCAGCCCGCTCCCGGTAACCTGTATTCATATGCGAGCCCGTCGAGCACACAGACCACGATATCGGTCAACGGTACCGCGGTCAGTGCGGCCCCTGACAAGGCCGGCTACGTTACGCTCGATCGGCTGTGGAAGAAGGGCGACGTCGTTGCCGTCGAATTTCCGTACGAGATCAGGAGGGTGACTGCCGATCAGCAAGTGGCAGCCAGCCGCGACCGCGTGGCCATCGAGCGCGGACCGATGGTCTACTGTCTCGAATCGCCGGGAGCCGAAGGACGCATCCTGAACACGCGAATCGACGATACGGCGGCCCTGAAGCCCGCAATGGACGCGAATGCGTTTGGCGGCATTCCGGTGATCGATACGGAAGCGCGGGATGTCCGGGATCCGCGCGCGGCAGCAAAGCCGGTCCGGCTCATCCCCTATTACCTCTGGGCCAATCGCGGAGCGACCGAGATGACCGTCTGGTTCGCAAGAGCCGACTACAAATCGGGCGACGTAGGGCCTGCCGGCGGGTTCATCGTCTACGACAACCCGAACCATGCGACTGACGGCTGGCGCTATCTCGAGGCCGCGCCTTTCGATCAGAGCGCAGGCGCACGGTGGGGATGCTTCAGGCGGCTGATCGACGGCGCGCGCGGAACGGCCGTCGGCACCGGACGTCAAAACACCCTCGACATGCTCGCAGCGTGCACCGAAACGGGATCGGCGGCTGATCTCTGCTGGAACCTGAGCATCAACGGCGTGCGTGGATGGTTCCTGCCGTCCCGCGACGAGCTCGCGCTGATATACAAAGTCTCGAAAGCAGCCGGCATCGGTGCGTTCGGCGACGGAAGCGGGACCGACAACGTCACGTATTGGGCGTCATCGCAGACGTCAGCAGACATGGCCGCGCACATCGATTTCGGCGATCTCGGCCGGCTGCACGGCGACGACAAGGACTTTCCGCGGAGGGTGAGGGCGGTCAGGGCGTTCTGATCCGCCCCTCGATCCGCCTACGAGTCTATGGGGCTGAAAGACGGCTGATCTCGGATAGCATCTATACTTCCTGCCGACGCCCGATGCCCCAACGCAACACGGAAGAAGCCGCCGTACAGGCGCGAAGCGCCGAATTACGGAAAGAGCTGTCGATTGCCGACCTCGCGTTCGCACAGATCCTCTTCATCGTCGGTCTGCAGTGGGTCGGCGTCGCCGCCAAGCAGGGACCGTCACACGTCATCTTCTGGCTCATCGCCATCGCCCTCTTCTATCTTCCGTCGGCGATTGTGGCTGTGTGGCTGAATCGGGCGATGCCGCTGGAAGGCGGACTCTATCAGTGGGCCAAGCTCGGCTTCAACGAACGATTCGGCTTCATCGTCGCCTGGAATCTCTGGTTGTTCGCCATTCTCAACATGACGAACGTCGGGCTGCAGTTCACGCAGTACCTCGGGTACATCTTCGGGCCGCGCGTGGCCGAGCTGATGTCGCAGAACTGGGTCATTGCGTCGACGACCGCGGTCGTCGTCGGCGCGCTGATCTGGATTACCGTCGTTGGCCTTCGCGTTGGCAAGTGGGTGCACACGGTGGGTGGCGTCCTGATGCTCGCGATCTTCGCGATGATCATCGCACTCCCGTGGCTGCACGTCGCGAACGGGACGCTCGCGGAGTATCACCCGTTTCGGACCGCCACTCCGGTGATTTCGTTGCTCAGTCTCAACCTGCTCGGCAAGATGGGAATGGGCGCATTCGGCGGCTTCGAATACGTGGCTATCCACGCCGGTGAATGCCGGGATCCGGTGCGAAGCATCACGCGGGCCACCGCGATTGCTGCGCCCATCATCGTCCTGATGTTCATCCTCGGAACTGCCTCAGTGCTCGGCATGGTCCCGAACGACCAGATCGATCTGATCGCACCGATTCCGCAGCTCCTGAGCATCGGCTTCGGCCCGCTCGGCGCCGCCGCGGCGATCGTGCCGCTGACACTGAGCAGCATGATCGCGATCCGCTTCGCGCAGGCGAGCGTCAATTTCGCCGGCTGCACGCGGCTGCCGATGGTCGCGGGCTGGGACAACCTGCTGCCGGCCTGGTTCACACGCCTCAGCGACAAGTACAAGACGCCGGTGAACTCGATTCTCTTCGTCGGCGCGGCGACGTTCGTCGTGAGCACGCTGGGTCTGGTTGGTGTCGGGAAGCAGGAGGCCTTTCAGCTGCTCTGGAATTCCGCTGGCATCTTCTACGCGCTGACGTATCTTGCAATGTTCGCCGTGCCGCTCTTCGGCATGCGGCGCGCGCCGGTCAAGCCGCCGTGGTGGGTGAAACTCTGCGCGTTGTCAGGTCTTCTGATGACCGGTCTGTACGTCTCGCTGTCGATACTTCCGATCATTCCGGTGGGAAGCCGGACGGTCTTCGCGCTGAAGATCGTGGGGTTGATCCTCGTGACGAACGTGATTGGGCTCGTACTCTACGCGACCGGCGGGCGCCGGGCACGGCCGGCCGTCGGGGTGTAGGCCGGGACACTGGCTTGTCTCAACGGAAAGAGGAAGGAAAAGGAGTGGTCATGAAGCGAAACCTTTGTGTGTGTGCGGCCGGGATCGTGATGGCGGTGGTGGCGGGCGTATCGCTTCCAGCTCAAGACGCGCAGGGCGAGAAGGCGTTGATCGCCGCCGAGCGCGCGATCCACGAGGCGATCGTGAAGGGCAACGTCGCAGCCTTCAAGCAACAGGTCGCGGCGGATTCCTTCGCCATCGATTCGATGATGGGCCGGATGTCCACCGCGGAGTTCATCAAGGGCCTCGAGGCGATGACCAAGGACATGAAGATGGAGTCCTGGGACATCACCGACACCAAGGTGATCTGGCAGGATGCGAACAACGCGGTCCTCACCTACAAGTGGACGGGGAAGGGCACGTTTCAGGGTCAGCCGATTCCAAGTCCAGTCTGGGCGTCGACGGTCTGGACGAAGAGGAACGGCAAATGGACCGCCGTGTTTCATCAGGAAACGATCCCGATGCCACCGCCTCCGCCGGCGAAGAAATAGGTGAGGCCCTTCGTCTCTACTGCGGGCGGGAGTAGGTGGCGTTGAACGGCACGTTGCCCTGGGTGACGTGGCCGGCGAGTGCGCCGACGAGAGCCAGAACGATCCACGCGACGACGATGGCGACAACGAGCTCCATGGCTGCGCCCTTGTCGATCAGCGGACGTGATTCCGTGTCGACACGTCGAAGGTGCCGGGGAGTGGGAAGCGCTTCGGGAATCGAACTCACGACGTTCCTTTCTTCAATCACTTGACGATGACGTGGCCCTGGGCCTGCCATTTGCCGCCCGGATTCCGAACCTCGAGCCAGAGGTTCTGACGTCCGGGTGGCGCTTCAAATTCGAAATCGTAGGTCTCGCCTACACCAATCAGTTGCCTGGCGCCGACAGGCTGGCTTCTTCCAGGTGGCACCGGCGCCCCGTCCTTGGTCAGCGGCTTCCACGTGACCGGCCCCTGGTTCGTCTGCAGCGTGAACGAGAAGATGTCCCCTGGCGTGATGTTGATCAGCCGCACGCGGTGTTTGATCCCTGACTTCCAGGTGACTTGCGGTGCCTGTTGGCCGTTGATGACCGCCGGGGCGTCCACACTGGGGCCGGCGCGCCCCACGACGAACACGTGATCCGTCGCTTCGTCGTACGACTCGCCAGGCTCGAGAACGAGCATGGCGCCATACAGACCGGACGTGAGCTGGCGCTGGTCGTGAAGATGCGTGTGGTACATGAACGTGCCGGCCCGGGGCGGTGTGAAGCGGACCACGAATGAACCGCCTGGTTCGATCATCGGTGTCACGCGCTGACCGTTGCCGCCCCACCCGTGAACCCCGTCGTAGTAACTCTCCAGTTCCATGCCGTGCCAGTGAATCGCGGTGCCTTCCGGGAGCTGATTGATCAACGTGATCTCGACCGGTTCGCCGCGTTTCAACACGAGCACCGGTCCCGGCACGGGAACCGGGTTCGTTGCCGCCGCGCCCTGCGCCTTGTCCAGCACGAAGCCGAATGCCGGAGCACTCCCGAAGCGGTTGGGTTCGCTTTTCATCAACAGGGTCATCTTCCGCGCAGGCGGATCACCGGCCTTCTCCGTCGGTGCCGGCTCGCCCTTGGGTGCGGTCACGGTGATGCCGAGCACCATACCGGACATGCCTGCTGACAGATGGTTGGAACCGGAATGGTGATCGTGCGCGCCCTCTTTGGGCGAACCGTCCACGTGCAGCGTCGGAGACACGTGCGTCATGATGTGGCAGTGAAACAGCCAGTTTCCGGCTCTCTCCGGCGTCCACGTCATGCCCAGCGTCGACCCGGGTGGCATCACCTGCGTCACGACACGCTGTCTGGCCTCTGCGGAAAACGACATCGTGCTTGTTGCCGTCTCCGATGCTGTCGACCTCGAAGTAGAAGCCATGCAGGTGCATCGGGTGGATCTGCGTGCTGAGGTTGATGATCCGCCAGTGAACTGGGGCGCCGAGGGCATACGTCAGACGCTCCGTATGCGGCCATCCGTTGCCGTTGATGAGCGTGCGCACATCCGGCTTCATCTTCAGAAACGTTGCGCCGGGGTCGTCCTGCAGCATCAGATCGGCGTGCTCCTTCCGCGTCAGGCTCGTCCAGTCCGTGATCACGAAGACCCGGTCGGACCCTGACGCAACACCTGCCTCGTCGACGATGAAGGCACCCGATAACTGCGTATCGTCAGCTGCCCGGTACGGCAGGGGCACTCCCGTGGTGGTCGCCCAGTAGTAGTAGGTTCCCGGGCGCCCGGCGCTGAAACGAACCTCCCGTGTCTCGCCGCCAGGCACGTCAAGCGGCGCGCATGGAGTGCCGCCACGCTCGCAAAGCCCATGGACGCGCATCGGCGTCGTGAGCTCGTTCCTGATCGTTGCGACGATCACCGTGCCAATCGGAACCCTGATGAGAGGCGCCGGGACCGAGAGCGGTCGGCCGGTCTCACCGAATGCTTCGACTCGAAGCGCAGGGCCAGCATCACCCTCGGGTCTCCACACGCCCACGCCCGCTCTGAGCGCGAGCATCAGCACGTCGCCTTCCAGATCGCCGGCCGGGTGGCGATTGTCATGAGTGACGATGGCTGGAAGAGACGATTCGCCCGAGCCTGTCGGCAGCGCTGTGGCGGCGAGTGGCTGGAAACCCTGGGAGTGACTAACGACGATGGAAAGAACAACCGAACCGACGAATACCCTGAACACCGCTTTCACCTCTTGCCGGGGACATCCGATGGCTGACAGCGTAGCTGGCCCGCCGGCGAGAGGTCATTAGCGAGCGGTAACGAATGGGTAAGGCTCGCGACAACCTTCCCAACGTGTTTGGTTAGCGGCCTTTGGGCTGAATCAGGGTCTGGGACTTGTCTTACCAGGTAGGGAGAAGGGGAGTAGGGGAGAATATCGGCGACGGTCGACGGTCCGCGAGGCATCGGCGAGTTAAGCCCGATTCGCATGTGTACTTCGCCCTTCTTCCCATCTCCTTTTCAAAGACAAGCAGCCCACTTACGATCAGAGTCCGCCGACGTTGCGGAAGCGGGGATTGACGACGTTGTTGAAAATGGAGCCGAAGGAGTAGCTGAAACCGAAGCCGACCTCGATCTGGTAGCCCGTCGCCAGCTCGCGCTGACGGACCAGGATCTCCTCGGATGTTGCCTCGCCCCTTCGCAGCGACAGCTGATCACGCCGCCGGGCGCCCGATCCGAAGACCTCGAGCGAGAAGCCTTTGAACAGCCGAACATCGACGCTGCCGAATGCGTTCACGCGGTAGGTGTCCGAGCGGTTGAGATACTGCTGAACTTCGAGCGACCCTGAGGCAGTTCCCCAGGGCTGGCGCAGCGCCATCGACACCTCGAACGAGTGATCGAGGAGCCTTTCTGAGGTCTTGCCGAAGATGGTTTCTTCCGTGTAGTCAGCGGTCTGGAAGCCGACGCTGTAGAACAGCGTCAGGATCCGTCGCGTCGATTCGCTGTAAGGGAAGATGTTGTATTCGATGCCGGGGGCAGTACGCGTCCGCAGGTCGTAATTCTGGAACGTGGAGGCGAGGACTATGGCCGTTCCGCCGTACGACCAGTGCTCGTTGATGCTCTTCGTCACCAGCGCACGGGCCTCCGAGTTCCGCCGGACCGAAATGAACGTCCCGCCGTCTTCCTCCTCGAGCTCGAAGGTGTCCTCGTCGTAGTTGCTCGAGCCGTTGAAGTTGATCTTCCACATTTCCGTGGTGCGGTTGGCCGAGAACGACGCCGACAGTCCGCGGCTCTCGCTGGACTCCTGACTCTCGAAATCGCCGCTGGCACCGACGCGGAACACCCAGAAGTTCCAGGGGTCGTCGACGGCGCGGGCAGCCGTCTGACCGGGCGGCTCCTCGAACGTCACCTTCAGCCGCTGCGCCAGCGGGGTATCCGCGACGTAGCGCACGAGTCCCAGCTTGAAGACCGACGTGAGTCCCGAACGCCGTTCGTCCTCGGTCGCCGTCTGCGGCGCGACGGACGTCAGCGTGTGGTCGACACCCTGGAACCGGCCGAGACCGATGAACTTCAGCGTGTACTCAGTGCCACCGCCACCGGTCCCCTGCGTGGTAATCAGGACATGGATGTCCGCGCCCACACGATCGCGCACGAAGTTGATGAACGTGACCTCGGTCCGCATGTAGTTTTCGTCGCAGGAGTTGCAATCGAGAAACACGTGAACCGCATCCGTTCTGGACTGTGCCGGGGACGGCTGCTGCCCGTACGCAGCAGGAGCAGCGAGGATCAGAAGTGCGAGCGTGGGGAGCAGCAATCAGTTGCTACCGCAGCCGCACATCGCCTGTCGGCTTAGTCATCAGGATGAGGAAGAACGGGGAATAAGGTAACACAGCCGAACGCTCATCCAACCAATGACTCGGTGATTCCGTCCAAGGGTCGATCGACGGCCGATCCCAGTCGCGTGCACGTCAGCCTGAAAGGATCACAGCGATGCGCGGTTTCATCCAGGACATCCGATACGCCGTCCGCCTGCTGCTGCGCTCACCGGGATTCACCATCGTTGCGGCGCTGACGCTGGCGCTCGGGGTCGGCGCCAACACGGCAATCTTCAGCGTCGTTCATGGTGTGCTGGTGAAGCCGCTTCCTTACAAGGATCCCGATGCGCTCCTGCGGGTATACGAGGAATTGCCACCTGATACACCCGAGTTTGCCGTTTCGCCGGCGATGTTCCTCGAGTATCGGGCGAACACGCGGGCGTTCGAGTCACTGGCGGCTTTCGAGCGGAGCGACCTCCAGCTGGGTGGCGAGCGGCCCGAGCGTTTGCGCGGCATGCGCGTGACGGCGGGGTTCTTCGCGCTCCTCGGCTACGAGATGCTCGCCGGGCGCGAGTTCACGCGAGACGACGAGGCGCCGGGGCGTCAGCACGTCGTGATCCTGTCGCATGCGCTCTGGGCCCGCCGGTTCGAATCCGATCGCTCCATCGTCGGCAAGGCCATCACGCTTTCCGGCAGGGCCGTCGAGGTCGCGGGCGTGCTCCCGCCCGGCGTGCAGCATGTCGGCGGGAACTATCGGGCCTACCCCCACGGCGAGTCGGTCGACGTCTGGTGGCCGCGCACGCTGCCTACAGTTCCTCAGCGAATGGACCGGAACCAGCACTACCTGAGCGTCATCGGCCGCATGCGTCCCGGCGTCACCGCGGCGCAGGCTCAGGACGACCTTCGTCAGATCTCCCAGCGCCTCGGGCAGCAGTATCCGGATAGTCACGCGGGATGGTCCATGCACGTGCGACCGCTGCGCGCCGAGATCATCGGCGCGTCGCAGATCACGCTGGTGGCACTGCTGGCGGCGGCCGGTGCCGTGCTGTTCATCGCCTGCCTGAACGTCGCGGGCCTGCTGATCGGCCGGGCGACTGGACGAACGCGCGAGATGGGGGTGCGGTCGGCCCTCGGCGCGACGCGCGCGCGCCTGCTCGGTCAGCTGATCGCCGAGAGCATCCTTCTCGCCACACGTCGGCGGGACGGTGGGCGTCATCGTGGCGTACGCCGCCGTCAGCGCGCTCCTCGTCTTCGCGCCGTCCGATACACCGCGCCTGCACATGGTCTCGGTCGATCGCGTCGTCCTTGCCTACGCGCTGGCGGCGACGGCGCTGACCGCGCTGCTCTTCGGTCTCGCTCCTGCCGTCCAGTTGGTGCGGGCGGACGTCGCACCATCCTTGCGCGGCGGACGTGGCACGGCCGGGTCGGATCAGCAGCGGCTCCGTCGCGCGCTCGTCGGCGCAGAGGTGGCACTCGCTTTCGTCCTCGTCGTCACCGGAGGGCTGCTGCTCAGGAGTTTCAGCTCGTTGCTGCGAGTCGACGCCGGCTTCCGGGCCGATCACGTCCTGACCGCGGCCGTGAATCTTCCGCCGGCACGCTATAAGGACGAAGCGGCGGTGACCACGTTCTTCGATCGCCTGACGTCGCGCGTTCGTGCGCTGCCCGGCGTCGGCGCCGCCGGCATGACCAGCGATCTGCCATGGACGGGGTACGACGAGAACACCGGCTTCGGCATCGTCGGACGCCAGTTTCCGAGAGGCCAAGGGCCCGAAGCCAGGTATCACTTTCTGACGGCCGGCTTCATCAGCGCGATCGGCCTCCCGCTCCGCGCAGGGCGCGACTTCACGAGCGCCGACCGATCCGATGCGCCTCTCGTCGTGCTGATCAACGAAGCCACCGCACGCCGGTACTGGGGTGATCCCCAGAAGGCCGTCGGCGCGCTATTGAACATCTGGGGCGACAAACCATCGACGGTCGTCGGCGTCGTTGGCAACCTGAAGGACGTGCCGTGGGCCGAAACCGATCCCGGGGGTGTGTATTTCCCGCAGCCTCAGCGCTTCTATCCGCAGGACATGTACATTGCGATCCGCACCGAGGCGGATCCATCCGCCTTGATTGAACCGCTGCGCCACGCCGTTCACGAGCTCGATCCGGAATTGCCGATCAGCGCTGTGCGAACACTCGACGAGATTGCCGGTACCGCATTCGCCACACGGCGGTTCACGCTCGCGCTGGTTGCGGCGTTCGCGCTGTCTGCACTGTTCCTGGCGCTCGTCGGCGTCTATGGTGTGATGGCGCAAATGGTAGGGCAGCGGGTGCGCGAGTTCGGCGTTCGCCAGGCGCTCGGCGCACAACCAGCAGACATACTGCGCCTCGTGCTGTCCGGAGGCGCGTTTATGAGCATTGCTGGTCTCGCTGCGGGCGTGGCGATGGCCATTCCGCTGATGCGGCTCGTGCAGTCGCTGCTGTTCAGAACGAGCCCCGCGGATCCCACGACACTGGTCACCGTGGCCGTCCTGCTCATGCTGTCAACCCTGGCGGCCTCGTATGTCCCTGCGCGGCGGGCGATGCGCAGCGACGTGGCCACAGCGCTGCGAACCGAGTAGAGAAAGAATCAGGGCCCTCAACGTGGAATGGCCGTGCCAGTTCGGCCGCCGGTCGCGCCGCGCAGTCGCCGGAAGAGCTCCCACGCGAGGCTCGTGTGGGTGTTCGCGCGGTCCTCGGGCAGATTCGACGGCGTGATGAACAGGCCGGTCGACGTCACCACCCAGCTCTGAAAGATCACGTGCTGTGGC
Source organism: uncultured Acidobacteriota bacterium (assembly GCA_963784195.1). GTDB lineage: Bacteria > Acidobacteriota > Vicinamibacteria > Vicinamibacterales > 2-12-FULL-66-21 > CAVQAH01. The sequence goes on from CAWARA010000029.1 coordinate 12,040, forward strand.
ATGTCGTCCCAGGTCTTGAACGCATCGGCGATCAGGTGCGCGATACCCCTCGCGTCCACGGCGTACAACGCATCAGCCTCGCCGTCGTAGCCGATGACGATGATGCCGAAGGTGATTTGTCGCGAGTCGGCCACGGCCTTCAAACGGACCATGTCACGCGCGAACTCGCCGGTGGCGAGGGAGTGCCAATCGACGTCCATGTGCAGAAAGGCCGGACGCGTGCCACGGGCATCGAGCAGGTCGAGCATGCGCACGATCGCATCCGCGCTCGAGAACGGGTAGGCCTCGATCAAGCCGATCGCCGTGCGCGGCGCCGCACGCTGGACGGCGTTCATGTATGTCGCGACCATGTCTGCCGTCGGCTCGAGCGCCGGGCCGCCGCAGACGCGTGCCCTGCCTGACACCCACGGCTCGTCCATGGCGATGTAGTCGAGCGTGCCTCCTGCTGCTTCGATCGCTCTGACGCTCGCAATGGTGTTTCGTGCCGAGGCGTCCATGCCGCCGGATCCCGGCTCGCAGAAGAACTCCTTGACCGAGCCGATCTCCAATGCCGTTTTGATGCCCCAGCGGCGCAGCTGCCTGAACGCATCGACACGCACCAGCGCGTCGTAGCTGTTCGGTCCGACAATCGGGTCGGCCGGGGACTGAAGATGCTGGTTGTAGAACTTGAACACGTCGACCAGCTGGCGGGTGTGCGCCCATTCACCAGGGCGCTCGAACAGTCCAATGAAATCGAGGGTGCCGGGTCCCGGGGAGAACCAGATGCGATCCGCGGCCCGCGGCTGAGCCGCCGGCACCACGACCAGCGCCGCGGCGAGACCGATCGCTGTCAGCACGATCGGCCTCACGCGCGTTGTGGTCATCCATAGATCCGCGAAAATCCGCGTCCCGTGATCCCGAATCCGCGTCCCGTGATCCCGCGAATCCGCGTTACCAGTCGAACTTCACCCCGAACTTCAGAATGCGCGGTCCGACGACGGTCGTGGCTTTCTCGAACGAGGCGCCGGACCGCCAGTTGATGTTCACCAGCGTATCGGCGTTGAGCGCATTGTAAATATCGAGGAAGAGCCCGACCCTGCCGCGCTGGGCAAACGCAATCTTCTTCTCGATGCGCATATCGAGGATCGCGATGTTCTCTTGCCGGCTGGTGCCGAGTGGTTCGACGAGCACCAGCTGCGTGCCGTAGTTCGAGCAGTTGGTCAGAACCGTCACCGAGCAGCCGGCGACCGAGAAGTAGCGGCCGTATGGTGTGCCGCTGGACATCTTGAGCGCCGGCGTCACGAACAGGTCCCAACCCGCGTCGATCGTTCCGCTGAACTTGAGGAGCCAGTTCGTAAAGTCGTTCTCGGTGTACTCGTTTGGCGTCGACGGGAAGCTGCCGAAGAACGCGAAGTTCGAGATGGCGGTGCCGAACCGGTTGTTCGCGTAGTTGTTGCCGAACTCGTGCGTCCACGTGTACGAGAACGACGCATTCATCGACCACCGCTGCGCGAAACGCTTCCGCGCGGACAGTTCGATCGTCTTGTACGTGCCCTCGTAACCGTCGATGTTGGTGGTCAGCTGACTCGATCCGCGCGACGTGTCGTCGAGGTTGAAGAACGGAAACGCCGCATTGTCCGCCGTCGTCGTCACATCACCGTCGGGCCCTGGATCGATGACCGTGACCGGCACGTTGAAGGCGCTGAACGGTCTGAGGATGTTCACCTGCTGCCAGCCGTTCTTGTCGTTCTTGTAGACGTACCCGAACACGTACGCCGAGGTCGCGCAGCACGGCGCGCTCCAGGAACACGGACGCCTCGTCCGTGTAGGAGTTCTCGAGATCTGGATCGATGGCCGCGTTGGCCACACCGCCGAATCGGGTCTGCAGGACGCCCTCTTCGCCTTCCTGGAAGATGCGGTCGTTGTTCAGGTCGTTCCAGACGCGATCCGAGGTACTGGTTGGCCGTGTTGGGGTTGACCGAGTCTGCCAGGTTAACGCCCGGGTTGAAGTAGAAGCGCCCCCAATTGCCTTTGAGCACCGTGCTGCCGTCACCGAGCAGGTCGTACGACGCGCCGATCCTCGGCACTATGTGATTGAACACGACCACATCGGATACCTGTTCAAAGGTCAGGGCGACAGGCACGAAACGGCCTGCAGCCAGCGACTGTTCGGGGAGCCAGACTCGGTAACGATCGAAACGGGCGCCCGACGTTCAGCGTGAGCCTCTTGACGACCCAGGAGTCCGTCACGAACAGGCTGGTCGTGGCCAGCGCGCTCCAGCTGTCGGCGTTGTTGCCGAGACGAACCGCCGCTGGTGTCGCCCCCGCCGGTCCGTTGGCGAGCGAACCGTTGACGAAGTGGATGACGTTGTCGGCGTAGGTGGAACTCCAGATCGTCTCGCCCTTCTCGTCGAGATACTCGCCGCCGATCTTGAGCGTGTGCGAGCCGCCCGCGAACCGGTCCTTGAAGAAGTTGATCGCGCCGGTGTACTGGTTGCGGCGTCGCCGCAGTTCCCAGCCACGACCGCCACCGAGGATTTCATTCGTGGTGAGCGACTCGTAGCGGGTATCGAGGGTGTTGCTGTCGAGGCCGAAGTTGTAACCGAACTGGCCCGCGCGGAATTCGGCGAACATGTTCTGGCCGATGGTCCCGTTCCATTCCCCCTTGTAGACCCAGCTCGGTGAATCCTGCAACACGGTCGAGTTGCCGAGGATGTGCACCGGTGCGCCTAGCCGGTTGCTGCTGTCCGTGCGGTTCGGCTGCTGCTTGGTCCCATGCTGGAGATAGCCGACGAATCGATTGTTCGGATTGAACTGATAGGTGCCCTTGCCCGTGTAGTTGAACAGCTTCGTGTCGAATGGCGTGCCGTCGAGGATACTGCCAGACGGCGGCGCCGCTACAGAGTTCCGCTGGTTCACGTAGGCGAAGTATCCCCACAGTTTGTCGCGTACGAGCGGTCCGCCGACTCCGATGTTGACGTTCCGGTAGGCCGCGAGGCGATTACCGTCCGGACGGATCGTCGCGCCGGGAACCGGAATGGTCTGTTCGCCCGGCAGGTTACTGCTCTGAATATCTTCGTTCTCGTAGTCGTAGTAGAGGTTCACCGCAAGGCGGCTGCCGCCGCTCTTGCTGACGAACTGCGTCAGCACGCCGGGGTTCGGCATTTCAGCCGAATTGGCGGCCGCGCCGATGAACACTTCTTCGAACGATCCGTAATCGAGGTAGAACCCTGCAGCCGAGGTGCCTTCCGTCGTGTTGATGCCTTCGATGAGCGGCCGGTTCTGGCCGAAGTAGCCGTAGGCGAAATAGTTGGTCTGCGTGCCGGCGGTGCTTCCGCCGACATCGACGCGTGCGAGCGCGACCGAAGGCGTGGCGCCGAGCAGCGACCACATGTCGCGCGCATTCGGCAGCGAGGCGAGCGCCTGCTGGTCGTAGTTGGTCTGCAACCGCGTCGCTGACGGATCGACGACCGGCGATTCGCCGGTGACCGTGACGGTTTCTTCGAGCGTCGCGACTCCGAGTTTGATGTTGACGGCGGAGTTGAAGCCGAGCGTCACCTGGATTCCTTCGCGGACGAACTTGCTGAACCCAGCCAGCATGAACTCCAGCTTGTATTCACCTGGCGGCACCGACGGAAACCGGTAGATGCCTTCTTCGTTCGTGACCGCGGTCAGTGCGCCGATTTGGGCGGGAGATGTGGCGGTCACACTCACGCCGGGTAACACGTCGCCGTTGCCGTCGACGACCTGCCCGCTGATGCTCCCTGTGGAGCTCGCGCCGCCGCCTTGCGCGAGGATGGGCGACGCGGTTGCCAGCACGAGCGCCCACGCACAGATCAGCGTGGTCCAAGCCTTCATCCGAGTCATGGCGCCTCCTTCGTCTCTATCCGAGGAAGTCCGATTCGAAGATCGTGCGCATTGGAGCCGATTGCGAGGCGTGCGTCAAACTGAACCCATGCAAGCTCAGGCATAACCTGTCGAGCAGAAAACGTGGGACGCCCACCTGCGCACTCGCGCACTTGCGCACGTGCGCACTCGCGCACTATCCTGTCGCCACGCGTGCAGGACGCGCCCCGTCCGCGGGAAGGGATGCTCCCACCTGTCGTCGCTCGCACAGCCTTACGTGCCAGACGAACCTCCGGCCCGTCTTCGCGGACAACGGGCGCATCCCTGAACGGGAGGTGTCGTCATGGCGTCCGAAGAACGTCCGTCCGTTTTCGTCGAACCGCTCCCCGCCAAACCGAACCTCGAGATGCAGCAGAAGCGTGCGAAGGATCTGCTTCGCGACGCCTGGGCGCGCGACGCTGAAGCCCTCGCGCGAATCCGCGCGCTGCATCCGAAACCGCCGGAGCCTGACGCGCTGAAGCTGGCCGACGCGCAGCTCGTCATCGCTCGCGGCTACGGCTTCGAGAGCTGGGCTGACCTGAAGCGCAAGATCGAGTCGCTGACGCGATCGCCGAAGCAATCGTTTTTCGCAGCGGTCCGGCAGGGCGACGTTGCGCGCGCGCGCGAGCTTCTGTCGGAGCACGCCGAAGTTCGTGACGCGGTGAACGAACCGGCTGGTGATTTCGGTGGCCGGCCCGTACACATGGCCAGGAAGAACCTGGCGATGATCGATCTCCTGCTCGAATTCGGCGCGGACATCAATCTCAAGAGCGAGTGGGGCGCGGGCGGCTTCGGCATCCTCGAGAGTCAGTGGACGCCCGAGGAGGTCGATGCGCTCGTGTCACGCGGGGCTGTGATCGACGTCTGTGCCGCGGCTCATCATGGCAGGTTCAATCGACTCGCGGAGCTGATCGAAAGCGACCCTTCGCTCGTCCATGCGCGCGGCGGCGACGGCAAGACGCCGCTGCACTGGGCCTCGACGGTGGAGATCGCGCAGTATCTGATCGACCGCGGCGCCGACATCGATGCCATTGACGTCGATCACCAGTCGACCCCCGCGCAATACCTCGTGCGCGAGGCGCCGGACGTCGCCCGATTGCTGCTCGCCCGCGGCGCGTGGTTCGACATCTTCATCGCCGTCGGCCTGCGCGACCGGGCGCTGGTCGATCGCAGCCTCCGTGACGACCCGGAAGCGCTGGATCACCGCACGTGGCACGGCAAGTACACGACCGTTCACAAGGAAAGGCCATCCACCAGGGCGGAGCTCGGTGGTCACCGGGGTGACGTCTACCGCTGGGTGTTCGATCACAACGTGACCGCGCTCGACGTCGCCGCGGCTCTCGGCTATCCCGAGATCGTCGATCAGCTGCTTCGGCACGCGACCCCCGCTCAGCGTCTGCTGGCTGCCTGTGGCAGAGGCGACCGTGCGGCCGCCGAAGCCGTGGTCGCCGACCATCCGGACGTCGTCACGGGCCTCTCGACAGCACAGATGCGCCTGATCGCCGATCGGGCGCATGCCAACGACACATCAGCGGTGATCCTGATGCTCGATCTCGGCTTCGACCCGCTCGCGCGCGGCGTCGATGACTGGGAGCCGGCGAGATGGGCGGCGTTCCACGGAAATGCCGTGATGTTGGACCGCCTCCTGCGGCATAATCCGCCGGTCAACGTTCCAGACCCCTCGTATGGAGGGACGCCACTCGGCCAGTGCGTGTACGGGTCGCTTCACGGTTGGTCGTGCAGGACCGGTGATTTCGCGCGCAGCGTCGAGCTGCTGCTCGCGGCCGGCGAACGCCCCGACCCGAGCTATCTGCCGACCGGCCGGGACGATGTGGACGCGGTTTTACGGAAACATTTCAAGCACGGAACGTAAGGAATGTGAACTGTCAACTCCCAACGTCCAACTTCCAACTCCCAAGGAGATCTCAGTCGATCGGCTGAGCACTTCTTTGGGAGTTGGGAGTTGGACGTTGGGGGTTGTGTCAGCGAGGTAGGCGATGATTTTCCGTGCCCCCGAACCGGACGTAGCCATTCCTGAAACCGCGCTGACGCCCTTCCTGATCGATCGGGCGCTGGCGCGGCGCGACAAGCCTGCGTTCATCGACGGACCGACGGGGCGGACGATCACGCATCATCAGTGGGTCACCCTTACCCGGAAGGCCGCGGCCGGGCTCGCCAGCCGCGGCTTCGGCAAGGGTGATGTGTTTGCGATTTTCAGTCCGAATCTGCCCGAATATTCGGTGGCCTTCCACGCGGTGTCCCTCGTCGGGGGCATCAACACCACGATCAATCCGACGTATACGGTCACCGAGCTCGCGCAGCAGCTGCGGGACGCCGGGGCGCGCTACCTCGTGACGGTTCCTCCGTGCGCCGAGAAGGCTTTCGAGGCGGCCCGGGCGTCGGATGTGAAGGAAGTCTTCGTGTTCGGCGACGCTGAGGGTGCGACGCCGTTTTCCGCGCTCCTGTCGGGCGAAGGCGACCCGCCCGCCGTGACCATCGACCCGCGCCACGATCTCGTCGCGCTTCCTTACTCCAGCGGAACGACAGGCATCCCCAAGGGCGTGATGCTGACGCACCACAACCTCGTTGCCAACTTCGTACAGTCCTCTGCCGGCATGTGCGTGGAAGAGAGTGACGTGCTTCTCGGGGTCCTGCCGTTCTTCCACATCTACGGCATGACCGTGATCATGAACTTCGCGTTGTACCTGGGCGCGACGGTCGTTACCATGCCCCGGTTCGACCTGGAGCAGTGTCTGTCGACGATTCAGAAGTACGGCGTGACCGCGGCCAACGTCGTGCCGCCGATCGTGCTGGCGTTGGCCAAGCATCCGCTGGTGGACAACTATCAGCTGGGCTCGCTGCGCTTCGTGCTGTCGGGCGCGGCGCCACTCACGGAGCACCTCGCCACAGCGGCCGCCACGCGGCTGGGCTGCCGGGTCCTGCAAGGATACGGTCTGACCGAAACGTCCCCGGTCACGCATGCCACACGCATGAATGGAGCGCGGATCAGCGCGGGCAGCGTCGGACCTCCGGTGCCGAACACCGAAGTGAAGGTGATTGACGTGACCAACGGATCCCCCCTGGCTGTGAAACAGGAAGGGGAGATCTGTATTCGCGGCCCGCAGGTGATGCGTGGCTACTGGAACCAGCCCGACGCGACGAGCGCGATGATCGACCCCGACGGCTGGCTTCACACCGGTGACATCGGCTACGCCGACGAGGACGGCTGTTTCTTCATCGTCGATCGCCTCAAAGAGCTCATCAAGTACAAGGGCATGCAGATAGCTCCGGCAGAGCTCGAAGCGGTGCTCCTCGGCCATCCTGCCGTTGCGGATGCCGCCGTCATTCCTGTCGCTGACGAATGTGCGGGTGAGGTGCCCAAAGCCTACGTCGTATTGAAGAGCGGCGTCGTGCCCAGTGACGTCGAGGGTGAGCTCATGCATTACGTCGCGGAGCGCGTGGCGCCGTACAAGAAACTCCGAGCCATCGAGATCGCGCCGCAGATTCCGAAATCACCCTCTGGCAAGATCCTTCGCCGGCTTCTCGTGGATCAGGAACGAGCGCGGGCCTCAGCCGTATAGGCCGTTGGGCCGAGGCCCTCTCACCGCCATCGCCCATTGCCCATCGCCCATCGCCCATCGCCCATCACCCATCGCCCATCGCCCATCGCCATGGGCGATAGCCCATCCGCAACAACGACCCTCTCACAATTTTCGTATTGGCCTAAAGTCCAGCTTGTGCGGTCGAGCAGGATAGCGGATCGTAGAGCCTTCCATCGCAGCAGTTCCGAACCGATTTCTGGGGGTTGTCCTATGTCTCCCCACCCTGTCAGGGGCCGACGCAGACCGAGTCCAGCCATTACGCGGAGAGATCTGATTCCTGATTTCGGTGTCGCGTCCGCGACCGTTGCCATCACTGCGCTCGCTCATCAGGCAGTGATGTCGATTCTGGGAGGTCAGCCGCCGCTGGTGCTGTTTGCCGCAATGGCGGCCGGACTCACGTCATGGCGCGGGCTCGGCCCCGGCATGCTGGCCAGCTCGCTCGGCGCGGTTATTGGAGGGGCGCTCTTCATCCAGCCGTTGGACAAGATCGAGGGCCGAAGCGCGAACGTGCCCCTCGAAACGCTCATGCTGTTCGGCGGTTCGATGTTCATCTGCTGGCTCATCTATCGGCTGAAAGCCGATCAGGAACAGGTCGAGGCTGTTTACGACCGGCGGAACGACGCGCTGGCGTTCGTGTCGCACGAGCTTCGCCAGCCTCTGTCGAACGTGAAGCTGGCCGCGGCCATGCTCGAACGCGACCATTCGGGCGCGACACGGGAGCGAGCCACACAGCTGATCTCGCGATCGGCTTCGCGTCTGGGAAAAGTGATCGACGATCTCGCAGATGTGACGAGGCTCCAATCGCAGAGCCTGCGCATCGATCGGAAGCCTCTCCGCCTTCAGGATTCCATTCTGGCGGCAGCGGAGGGTGCTGCCCCCGGCATCGAGCAACGCCAGCAATATTTCGAGATCGACGTCCCGCCGGATCCTCCGCAGTGGATCAGGGGCGACCCCGATCGCCTGCAACAGGTCTTCACGAACCTGCTGTCGAACGCCTCGCGGTATTCGCCCGACGGCGCCGAGATCTCCATTTCCTCCCATATGGAGGACGGCAGGGCCGTTGTCGTGGTGCGCGACACGGGCATTGGCATCCGCCGCGACATGCTCGATCGCATCTTCGATCCGTTCGTGCGCGAGAACGGCGCCGTTGCCGGCGGCCTTGGCATCGGCTTGACCCTGGTCCGCAATCTGGTCGCCGCGCATGACGGCAACATTTCCGCCCACAGTGACGGCCCGGGTCACGGAAGCGCGTTCACTCTCGAACTGCCACTGACGAGCGGCCCCTCGAACTGACCGGTCAGCCCTCCAATCTGGGCGGCTGTCGTCGGTTCTTAGTGCCTGGTGCTCGGTCGCCAGCCGAGCCTCAACCCCGAACCCCCGAGTCCCGAGCCCCGAGCCCCGAGCTCCGAGCCCGAGCTACGAGCCACGAGTCCCGGCTCAATCGGCACCACGGCCGCTCGTGGCGTTGGCCAGGCTTTCGTGGCAGATTACCGAGTGGGCACACCTGTGCGGCCATTCCGGCTGGCCCTGAGTTTGAATGATGAGCTACCAGGAGAAATCTTTATGCAGACCTTCGGATCGACTGTCTCGCAGTTCTGGTGGATGCTCGTGTTGCGCGGCGCCGTGGCCATCCTGTTCGGCATCCTGGCTTTCATGTGGCCAGGCGTCACGCTCTCCGTGCTGATCCTCCTCTTCGGCGCCTATGCGCTGGTCGATGGCATCGCCGCGATCATCGTGGGCATCAAAGAGTACGGCGACCGTGAGCGCTGGTGGGCGACATTGCTGAGTGGTCTCGTCAGTGCCGCGGCGGGGCTCGTGACGTTCTTGATGCCTGGCCTGACCGCCATTGCGCTGTTGTGGCTGATCGCCTTCTGGGCGATCGTTCGTGGCGTCTTCGAAATCATGGCGGCGATTCGGCTGCGCCACGAGATCGAAGGTGAACTGCTCCTCGGGATCGGCGGCGCGCTGTCGATCGCGTTCGGGCTACTGATGCTGTTCTTCCCCGGCGCAGGAGCCCTCGCCGTCGTGTGGTGGATCGCCGCATTTTCGATTGTCTATGGAGTCGTGATGCTGGCGTTGGGCTTTCGGGTTCGCGGCCTCGGCCGTCTCGTGGGTGCCTAGCCTTCGACGTCATCAGTCTGGTGGGCGCGGCGGCCGTGCTGGCCGTCACGACCCTGCTGGCCACGCTCATCCCTGCGCGCCGAGCCGTCCACCTCGAGCCGATGACGGTGCTGCGCGGCGAGTAATCGGAAATCGGAAATCGGCAATCGGAGATCGGAAATACAGGAGTCATTTCCGCGATTGCCGATTGTCTTCGATTACCGATTGCCGATTTCCGATTTCCGATTACCGATTGCCGATTTTGAACACCCGCCCGCCCTTCATCACGAACGTGACATCGCGCAGCTTCGTGATGTCGGCAACCGGATCGCCGGAGACGGCGACGATGTCTGCTTCGTAGCCGGCCTTGAGGGTGCCGATCTGATCGCCGAGATTCATCGATTCCGCGGCGAGCGACGTCGCTGAGACGATCGCGTCCATGGGCTGCTGGCCGCCGTCCTTGACGCGAACCAGCGCCTCGCGCGCGTTCTGGCCGTGACCGCCGGCCACGGCGTCGGTCCCGAGCGGCATCCGCAGGCCCGCCTTCAGTGCCTTGTTGAAGATTGGACCGAGCGTGGGCGCCGCCTTTTCCATGAAGGCGAATCCCTCCTCGTTGAAATTGCCGGAGCCCATGTACTTGTCCTTGTTCTCGATGTAGTTCTGCAGGACGAGCCCGATGTTCGGATCGAAGTAGACGTTCGCATCCTTCATCGCCTTGATGGCCGCGTCATCGGCAAACGCGCCGTGTTCGATCTGCGTGCAGCCGGCCTTGACCGTAGCAATGATCGACTCCGGACTATGCGCGTGGACGAGCGTTCGCAGCCCCTGCACTTTGGCCTCGCCGCACATGGCGTCGAGCTGTTCCTGCGTGACCGTCATCTTGCCGCCATCGCGAAGGCTCCCCGATGCAAAGATCTTGATCAGATCCGCACCCTGCGCTTTGCTGGCGCGAATCCGTTCGCGCAGTTGGTCAGGTGTCTGATTGCCCGGTTGAAGCTGGCCGAGTGACGACAGCAGGCGCGGACCGGCGACAACACCCGCTGCGATGGCCTCGCGCAGCGGTTTGTCCTGCGCCCATCCGACGGACTGCACCGTCGTGAAGCCGGCCATGAGCGTCTTCCGGGCGTTTTCGAGCACCGCATCCATGGCATAGCCCGCTGGAACGTCGCGTTCGCCGTACTTTCCATTTGGCCCGAAGTACCAGTTCAAATGCACGTGGACGTCGATCATGCCGGGGAGGACGGTGACGTCGCCGAGGTCGTGGGTTACCGGGCCCGTTCGCTGGTCGACGGCAGAGATCTTCGATCCCTGCACTTCGACGACGCCTTTGGCCAGAACGCCGCCACGGCCATCGAGGACCCGTGCCGCCCGAATCGTGATCGGTTCCGCGGCGCCGCCGCGGCCACCCTGCGCCTCGATGGCGCCCGCCGCACAGACCGACATCAAAAACACCAGCAGTCGTTTCATTATGATCTCCAAGAGCCGCTCGTGGCTTCCCACCTTCGCCAGGGCTACGGCGGGCCAAGCCGAGCCCCGAGCCCTGCGCAACCGGAAACATCGGTAACAAATCAGACCGGATACATGGGTAACACTTTGTTGAGGTTCCGGTCTTCTCTTTGTCTTCTCACCATCGAGGAGGACCGCTGGTGGGAATGTGGGAATCTCGCGTTCTCTGCGAGATTTCCAAGCACCTGTGGGCATCGTTCTGTGATGTCCATGGGTGCGGCATTTCCACAGCGCGTGTCAGCCGAGGCGTCGGCCGTGCCACGCTGGCGTAAACGGCGCGTGTCGCGATCAATCCGCCGAGTTCCACCTGCATGAAGCGGACGGTCCAATCGCCGCGTTCGGTTTCGGCGAGTCCCACCACCTCCCGTTGCATCGCTTCACTCACAAACACCAGCTCCCCCTTCCACTTGATCTGCCCGTTCGGGTTCACGCGGCGCACCTGATGCGTTGCGTCATACCAGGGATCCTTGACTGGGTCGGCAAGGACCGGGCGGACGCGACATAGACGTGCCCCGGCGGTCGCTGCCCCAGGGCCTCGTGCGGCCGGTCTCGATTAAACTCGCGCCGGACGCGATCAAACCGCCGTTGCTGCGCCGTGCGTGTAGTCGCGGGCGTCCGCGTCGCCTCCTGCTGCAAGGTCAAGTGAAACCGCTCGTGGCGCCCGTTCTGCTCCGGGTGCCCCGGATCGATCCGATCCAGGTGAATCCCCAGTTTCAGCCACCAGACGGCCAGCTGCGAGAGCCGTCCCGAGCCCGTCGACGCGAACGGCGACCCATTGTCGGTGCGCAGCGCGACGGGCAACCCATAGTCGCGAAACGTCCGCTCGAACCACGGCCGGACGCCTTGCGCCGTCGGCGCCACAATCCGACAACACAGCACAAATCGACTGCAGGCGTCCGTCACCGTCAACGGATCGCAGCGCGTTCCATCCGCGTCCGAAACCACCCTCAAAATCCGCGCACCACACATCGTTCGGCGCGCGCGCGGCCGCGAGCGGCTGCGTCAAGGGCACGACATAGCGTGCGCGCCGGCGCGGCTGGCTCAGTCCCTCGCGCCGCACAGATCGCCCATGGTGCTCGCCGCGGGCCACGCCGTGGCCGCTCCCGCGCCGTCAACACGGCCCGGAGTTTCTTGGGCCCCCAACGCGGATGGGCGCGCCGCAGCGTTCGCACCGCGACGCGGAGTGCCTCGGCCATCGCTCGACCGTGCGCGTGCGGCGCCCGCGATCGCTCGGCTAGCCCATGCGCCGGGTCCCCCTCATAGCGGTCGACCCACTTGTAGGCCGTCTTCCGACTAATCTGGTACCGCGCCGCGAGCTCCGTCATCGTCCATTCATCTCGCAGCCAGTCAGCGATGAATGCCACGCGCTGATCCATGGGGCAGGTCTCCGTCCAGGGCATCCGGCCAGTCTGGCTGATCGCTCTGTGCATCTGTTACCCATGTATCCGGTCAGCTCTGTTACCAATCTATCCGGTTCGGACCGCCCCGAGCCCCGAGCCCCGAGCCCCGAGCCCCGACAGTGTTCTTCTCTTAACCCAATCCGCCTCTTCCCGCAACTGCCCGTTTCGTGGTAAGTATCTTCAGGTTTATATCTAGAGAGTCACACATGGCCAAATCTCCATCACCCGCGCCGTCGTTGCCGCCGCACTGGTTCCAGATCCTGCTGTCGCTCGCCGATCGCGATCTGCACGGCCTGGCCATCATGAACGACGTGCTCGAGCGAACCGGCGGCCGCATGCGGTTGTGGCCGGCGATGCTCTATCGCAACCTGGCGCGGCTCGTCAGCGAAGAGCTGGTGAGCGAGATCGACGCGCCGCCGGATGTCGACCCTCGCGGCGGGCGTCCCAGGTTCTATCGAATCACCGCGCTCGGGCGGCGGGCCTGCGCCGAGGAGGCCCAGAGGCTGGCAGGGTTTGTCGACGTCGCACGGCGCAAGAAAGTGATCAAGGCCTGAATCGTGTCACGACGCGTGTTCCGGATGTACCGCGCGCTGTTGTATCTGCTGCCCGCAACGGCGCGCCGGCGCGATCGCGAGGAGCTGCTCGCAGCCTTTCTCGCGTGCCGTGAGCGTGAGCGCGCGCGGCTGGGCGCGTCAGGCAGCGCATACGCCTGGCTTCGTGCAGCCGGCGACATCTTCGCTGCCGCAATCGCCATACGTGGAGACGCCAGGCGCGCCAGACGAATCGCCGCCTTGCGTGAGCAGTCAGGCTCGAGGGGAGACGCTATGCTGAGCCTAATCTGGCAGGACGTTCGCTATGCGGGCCGGCGGATGCGAGCGACCCCGATAGTGACCGCAACCGTGATCCTGACGCTCGCGTTGGCGACCGGCGCGACAACGGCGATCTTCAGTGTCCTCGACGCCGTGCTGCTGCGGGCGTTGCCCTATCCGGACGCCGGCCGTCTCGTGATGGTGTACCAGGGTTTTCCCAAGGTGTTTGCGACCCCGTTCGGATTCTCTGCGCCCGACTACGGTGCATTCGAACAGCGTGCGGCATCGTTCGACTCGGTTGCCGCCTTTCGCAACCGCGAATACGAGCTGTCGGGCGTGGATCAGCCCGAGCGAATCGTTGCCGCGCGCGTCGCTGCAACGCTCTTCACGACGCTCCGCGTGGCGCCCGCGCTTGGCCGAGCGTTCACACGTGACGAAGACGAAGGCCGGCAGCCGGTCGCAGTGCTCAGCGACACGTTGTGGCACCGCAAGTTCGGCGCCGATCCAGGCGTCATCGGGAAGGCCATCATCCTCGACGTGTGCCTTACACGGTCGTTGGTGTGATGCCCGCCGAGTTCACGTTTCCCAGCCGTGGCACCGTCATGAACAACGTGCCCGCGCAGGTGTTCCTGCCAATCGCGTTCACCGATCACGAACGTCAGCGTTCGGCAGCATGTACAACAACAGCGTCGTCGCCGACTGAAGCCGGGCGTGACCGCACAGCAGGCTGACGCGCACGCGCGCGAGGTGGTCCGAGCCGCCGCGATCGACGCTTACCTGCGAGCTTGCGCGGACTGGCCGAAGAGTTGAGCGCGTCCGTCACGTCCTTACGCGACGAAACAGTCGGGCGCGTACGGACGCTGCTTTATGTTGCATTCGCCGCAGTCGTCGTCGTCCTGCTGATTGCCTGCGCCGATCTGGCCAACCTGATGCTCACCGCGCGATCTTACGTCAGCGGGAAATGGCCGGACGGTCAGCGCTTGGCGCCGCCGCGGACCACTGATTCGTTTGTCTCTCGTTGAATCGGCTGTGCTCGCATCCTGGGGTCGCTGCTGGGGCTCGTCGTGATGCGCTGGGTCGTGGTCGCTCGTGCGGCTTGCACCCGAGACACTGCCGCGACTGAACGAGGTCAGCCTCGATCCGCGCGTGCTCGCGTTCACCGCTGTGCTCTGTATCGCAACGGCAGTGCTCTGTGGTTTGGTGCCGGCGCTCGAGGCGTCACGCTTCGATTCGTCGGACACGCTCAAAGAGTCAGGCCGTTCAGGTGCAGCGGGTCGGCGTCAGCGGCGGATCTTCAGCGCGCTGGTGACCGCGCAGTTCGCGCTTGCGGTCGTTCTGCTGGTTGCCGGCGGCCTTCTCGCGCGAAGCTTTGCGCGGTTGATGAGCGTCGATCCCGGATTTCGCGCGGAGGGTGTCCTGACGCTGGCGACGAGCCTGCCGGCCACGGCGTACCCGCGGGGGCCGAACGTCCGTGCCTTCTACACGCAGCTCGTGAGCAACCTCGAACAACTCCCGGGAGTATCGGCCGTTGGCGCATCCACCGATCTGCCACTTGGCATTCGCGAACGCGTGGCTTTACGTTCGAGACCGAGCCCGAGTCTTCGAGGTCCGTCGGCCGGAGCGTCGCGCACGACTGGGTGCTCGGATCGTATTTCGAGTCGCTTGGTATTCCGCTCGAGCGCGGGCGATACCTCGGCGCCCAGGACACGGCGACATCCGAACCGGTCATCGTCATCAATGAAACCATGGCCCGTACCTTCTGGCGCGATGGCGATCCCGTCGGGCAGCGGCTGGCCTGGGGCAATCCGTCCGAGCATGGACGCTGGATGCGGATCGTGGGAATCGTGGCGGATGTGAAGCAGGGACCCTGAACTCGGAGACCCTGCCCCAGACGTTCCAGCCGTGGCTTCAGGTCGACGATGGGATGCTCGCCGAAAACATCGTGGGAGCGCTCCGGAGCATGAAGGTTTCGGTGCGAACGGCGGCCGACCGGCATCGCTCGCCTCGCCCGTCCAGGCCCGGATACGCGAAATGGATCTGTCTTTGCCCGTGACGTCCGTTCGAACGCTCGATCAAGTCGTGACCCAGTCCGCGGGCCCGCAACGCTTCAACGCCGTGCTGATTGCAGCGTTTGCCTCCTGGCGCTGCTGCTGGCGGCCCTTGGAATCGCCGGGGTCCTCGCGACGTCGATTTCGCGTCGCACGCAGGAGTTGGGCGTCCGGATGGCGCTCGGCGCGCAGCGTCCCGATCTGCTGCGCATGGTACTGCGCGAGGGCATGACGCTCGTCGCGCTCGGGCTCGCGATTGGCCTGCCGACCGCGTTCCTCCTGACACGCCTGATGTCGACGCTCCTCTTCGACGTGAGCCCGACCGATCCGATGACGTTTACTGCAGTCACCGTTGTTTTGGTGCTGGTCGCGCTGGCGGCCTGCTACGTCCCTGCACGGCGCGCTACCTTGATCAGTCCGCTGGCGGCTTTGAGGCATGAATAGCAGGGGTGCCGGGGTGCCTCTCACTTAATGAGCTTGGCTCCCGTGATGGCGTCGCCGAGTTCCAGTCGATCGACGACGTCCATGCCGCGGACGACGCGGCCGAGGGGGGTGAAATTGCCTTCGTTGTGCGGCTGCGGCGTGGAGCCGAGCGTGTAGCCTGGGCGGCCGGTATCGAGGCCTGCTGAGGCCCAGCTGAGGTTGCCGCGTGTGAGTCCGAGGCGGCTCACTTCGTCACGCAACGTCACCGCGTTCGGGATCGTGCGTTGCTGTGCGACGAAGTTTGGCACGACGCGGCCGAACTCGGTGCCGACGATCGCACCCGACTCGACAACGCTGATGAAGTACTCGAGACCGAGTGGCGCGTCGCCCGGGTACAGTTCCAGTTCGATTTCGCCTCGCGGCGTCGTGAGCACCGCGCGCGGTTTCTTGGCGCCGTTGTAATCCGTCACGATCCATCGATCGACGATGCGGCGGTAGTCCGACGGCGGGCGCTTCGGCGGATCGGGCCTCGCGCCACGGTTGCCGCCGGGCTGTGGTACGAGGCTCTTGGTCGCAGGATCAGCGGCGAGCGCGTCGAGGCGCGCACGCCCGGCGGGTCCGAGTTTCTGAAGTGCCTGCGCGGCCGATGTGCGAGCGACGAGGCTGGTGTGTCCGAGCAGGGAGTTCGCGACGTCGAGCGCCGCGTCCGGTGCGAGCGCTACCAGCGGGGTCAGCGCCGTGATGCGGAGAGAAACCGGTCGCGCCGGACCGGCGGCGGCCACCAGCCGCGGAACGACGACCGCCGCACGGGTCTGAAAGCGGGCGAGGGATTCGGCAGCGGAAACAGACATCCACGAATCGTCCGACTCGAGCGCCTCCAGCACCACCCGCAGCGACTCGTCGTCGTCATAGTTGCCGAGCACGCGCAACGCTTCTGTCCGCACGCGGCGATCGGTGTCCCGTACCGCCTCGCGCAGCCGGGCGGATGCCTGCGCGATATCGAGGCCAGATTCTTTCACGCGGTCGGGAACCAGCCCGCGCACGGCCCAGAAGCGCACGTCGGGCGATGGGTCTGCGCTGAGCTTGAGCAGATGCGGAACCGCGTCAGGGTGGGCTGGACGAAACAGGCCCCACGCCGCTCGCCAGCGGATCTCGGCGTCACGCGCGCCGATCCACCGTACCAGCGGCGTGATGTCGTCGCGGGTCGTAAACCGGCCGAGCGACAGCAGCGCCTCGCCGACGACGGGCGACGCGCTTGCCGCTACCGGCGCATCGGTCAGGTATCTTGCGAGCGCCGTTCGGGCTTCTGGCGATCTGATCTTGCCGAGCGATCGCGCAGCTTCGCGCGCGGCAGAGACCTGCTTCGATGTAAGCAGGCCCGACAGCCAGGGGACCGACTCTGCGTCCTTCAGCTGACCGTAGGCAAACGCCACGGTCGCCACGATTTCAGGATCGGGGTCAGACTGGAGCGGCCGCAGCAGGGCCGCGCCGGCCGGGTTGACGATCCGGCCGACGGCGATCACGGCACGGCGCCGAACTTCGGGATGCGTGGACTTCACGAGACGTCCGAGGGTCGCCTCGTCGAACTGCCGCGTGTCTTCGAGCCTCACGAGATCGGTGATGGCATCGATGTCGGCAGGGGAGAGCGGCTTGCGCGAGCCCCGCTGCGAAAGCAACGGTGCGGTCGCAACAGCAAGCAGGACGGCAACGATCGTGACGAGTCTGGGGCGCAGCATCAGTGCTGCGATTCTACCCTCCCTTCTTCGTCGCCTGCTTCTCGACGTACGCCTTCAGCCCGTCGCTGAACACCTGCATCCAGCCTGCTTCCTTCGTTCCGTCACATTCACCGGCCGACTCTCCGAGCGTCGAGTCGGACAACTTCAGCACGGTTCCCGCGCCATCGTCCTCCAGTGCGAGATGGAGGAGCGTGAATGCGGGACCGTAGGGAACGGCCATCGCTCCCTGCAGATCGAGCGACGTATTGGGATTGAGAGCGAACACGGTGTACCAGACGGCGCCGGCCTCGTTGCCCCAGTCTTCGTACACGCGGCCACCCAGTCGTGGCTCGATGTGGAAGCCTTTCGCCGGGCCCGTGTAGAAGCTGCGGGGCCACCAGAACGTGGTCTCCTCGATCAGCGCCTTCCAGACACGCTCGCGAGGCGAGTCGATGCGGATTTCGAGTTCCACCCTGACGAACGGCGATGCCGGTGCAGTCGTGCTCATGGCGTGATCTCCTTCAAGTTGTGCCTTCAGCGATGTCAATTTCGGCGCCCACAGTGCGCGATACGGCGTCACCCAACGGTCGTAGACCTCCTGCAGCGGAACCACGTTGAGGTGATTCCAGCGCTCTCGACCCTGACGGCGGACGACGATGAGGCCGGCCGCTTCAAGAACCCGCAGGTGCTTCATGACGGCGAATCGAGTGCTGGGGAACCGGGTTGCGATCTGGCCGGTGGTGCGGGGGCCGTCCCGAAGCAGGTCGAGGATTGCCCGGCGGCTCGGATCTGCGAGCGCCGGCCAGACATCTCGATCCATGGATTTGATAGGGATCGGGCGGTTTTTCGCGGCGCGCCTTAACATGTGACCGTATGGTCACATATTGTTCGGCGCGGGTCAAGGGATGGTTTCAGCACGCACGCTCGAGTTATTCAGACCGGAGGGCGACCATCGGATCGATCCGCGACGCGCGATGGGCGGGGATGTATGCAGCCAGACCTGCGACGAGCATCAGGAGGCCGGCGCCCACGCCGTACGCAACCGGATCGATGGCGCGGACGCCGTGCAGGAGCGACGCGATCGTCCGGTTGGCCGCATACGCGAGCGGCACGCCGATCGCGGCACCGATCAGCACGAGCATCATCGCTTCTCTGACGACGAGCCACAGCACGCTGCTGCGGTTCGCACCGAGTGCCATGCGCACACCGAGCTCGGTCACGCGCCGCGCGACTCCGTAGGAGATCGTGCCGTAGAGGCCGAGGCAGGCCAGCACGAGCGCGATGGTTCCAAACACACTCGTCAGGCTTGCGACGAGGCGGTCGTTGGACAGGCCCCTGTTGAGGCGCTCCTCGAGCGGCACGATGTCGAAGACGGACAGCGACGGCTCCGCTTCGGCGAGGACCTGCCGAATGGTCGTGACCATCAGTGCGGGCGGCCCCGCGGTTCGCACCTCCAGATTGCTCAGCACATCATCCGGCGTCGACGGCGCGAGACGGTAGATCATGTTGGGCGGGTTGCCGCGGACATCGAGGTACTTCGCGTCCTGCACGACGCCCACGATTACCGGCGACTTGGCATCGATGGGGTTTCCGTACGACCAGCGCTTGCCGACGGCATTTCCGCCCGGGAAGAACCGTCGCGCCATCGTCTCATTCACGATGGACTTGCCACTGCCGGGCTGCCGATCCTCGGCATTAAAGTCTCGTCCGCCCACGATCCGCAGGCCGACGTTGTCGAAGTAGCCGGCGGTGACGATCTCCTCGTTGGTGTTCAGCCGCTCGCCGGTCGCGGGTGTGTGGCCCTCGACGGCGAGGCTGCTGTTACGTTGCGATGTTCCGAGCGGGCCATTGAGCGAGAGGCTCGCGGAGGTGACGCCGGGAACGGTCCGCAATCGCTCGAGCACCCGTTCGTAGAGAGCCTGGCGCTGATCGTTCGAGTAGCCAAGGCCGCGAACGTCCATGCGCGCGACGAGCAGGCGATCGCGGTCGTAGCCGACGTCGGTCCGCAGGAGCGACTGCATGCTGCGCACGAACAGGCCCGCGACGATCAAGAGGAGCAGGCAGAATGCGATCTGCGCCGCGACCAGCGTCTTTCCGACCACCGTCCCTCGCCGACCGCCCGCACCAACGAGCCGTGCCTGCGCCTTCAGCGCTTCCGTCGGCGCCACGCGCGTGCCTCTGACTGCCGGGAGGACGCCGGCGGCAAGCCCCGAAGCGATAGTGACGACGAGCGCGAACCCGAGGACGCGCCAGTCGAAACTCGTGTCGAGATCGATCAGGGTGCTACCCCTCGAGAACATCAACATCAGCGCGTCGCGGCCCCAGGTCGCGACGAGCAGGCCGAGCGCGCCGCCGACCACCGACAGAACCATCGTTTCAATCAGCAGTTGACGGATGACGCGCCACCGGCTGGCGCCGATTGCGGATCGAATCGCCACTTCCCGCTCGCGGGCGCTGGCGCGGGCGAGCAGCAGGCTCGCGACGTTCCCGCACGTGATGGCCAGCAGCACGCCGACCATCGCCAGCAGAACGTAGAGAGGCGCCGAGAGATCGGTGCGCATCGACGAGACGCCGCGGTGCGCGCTGGCAAGGACGACACGCTCCGAGTCGAGTTGCTGCCGTCCGTCGGTATTGTCCGCGTCGAGACGCGCCAGGGCGTCACGCTTGTGGACGAGGGTCAGCGCCGAGGCGACAGCGGGCACGTCGGTGCCCTGTGGCACTCGCGCGAACATGTGCAACCACTCGATCTCCGCCTGCGGCGCCCACGGCTTCCGGCTGTCCGCACGGCCGGAGGCGCTGGCGTTGAAGGCGTAACGGATGTCGGGCTGCCGTACGAGCGGCACCCAGACTTCGGGATTGCGGACGGCGAGGAACGGGCCGAAGAACGCAGGGTCGGCCACGCCAACAATCGTGAGGTTCGCACCACCGATGATCAGCTCGCGGCCGACGACGTCGCCGGCGCGCCTGAACCGCCGCTCCCAGAACGTATCGCTGATCACCGCCACCGGGCTCGCCGCCGTGTCGTTGTCTCTCGCCTCGATCAGCCGTCCAACCTGGGCTCGCTGTCTCAACACTCCGAAGTACTCGCCAGACACGAGCTGCACCAGCGCGCGTTCCGCGGCAGCCGGGTCCGTCCGGCCGCCAATCCGTACGTTCAGGCTGGTCGCGTTCGTCGCCGCAAACAGCTCAGCGCGGCCTTTGACCTCGTCGCGGGCCTGCTCGAACATCACGTACGAATAGCGTGGCGAGACTTCCTGGGCGAGGTGCTTTTCGGTCAGGTAGAGCTGCTGCGAGTTCGGGATCGGGAGGCTGCGCAGAATGACCGCGTTCAGTATCGCGAAGACCGTTGCCGCGCCGCCGATGCCGATCGCCAACGAGAGAGCGGCGACCGAGGTGAACAGCGGGCTGCGGAGGAGAACGCGGATGGCGTAGCGGAAATCACGGCCCATAAACACGAATCTCAAGCACCGCGGATGCCAAGCCGCCGCCGATTTGCGCGGCGTCTTGGAGCGAGCGGGTGAGAGCCGTCCGGAAACGGGATGATGTGTTCGGGCCGGTCAAATCCGTGACCGGAGGTTACGGAGGGAACGGAACGAGCTTCAACTCAGAGAAACGGAGGAACGGAGAAAAACCGGGACTACGTTCTGCAGCCGATGGCGGCCCGGCCGACGGCCGGGCCGGGCGATCGACCGATGTCCCACGGACACAAGCCGCCTCCTCATTCACGCGCGGCTTGTGTCCGCGGGACATCGGTCGATCGCTCGCCGCGCACGCGCGGCGCCATCGGCTCGAAACTGGTATTTGATCGTCTCCGTTTCTCCGAGTCTCTGTGTTGAAGCTTTTTCTGTTCCCTCAGTCCTCTCCGTCGTTCCCGCCCCGAACCCCGCTGCCTCCGCTACGTGTTACAGTGACGCCCCGATGTCGTCACCGTCCGGGTCTCGATGGTTGCCTCTGCTGCGGTGACAGTCTTCCCGCTGGCTGGTACTCGTCATCTGGTGGATCACGTGTGTGATCTGGAGCAGCGTCTTCCTGTTCATCAAGGTCGGCGTCACCGAAGTGCCTCCACTCGGCTTCGCCACGAGCCGCCTCGCGCTTGCGGCGTTGGCCTTGCTCCTGTTCGCGACGATCAAGGGTTATCAGTGGCCGAAGACCCAGCGGGATTGGCTGGTCATTTCATCGACCGGCATTCTCCTGCTCGGATTCAACTACGGCCTCCTCTTCTGGGGCTCGCAATTCATCCCGTCTGGCGTGACGGCCGTGCTCGGCGCGTCGTCGCCGGCATTCTCGCTGATTCTGGCAAGCTTTCTCGGCTCCGAGCGGATGACCGCCACGAAGGTCGCCGGCGTATTGCTGGGCCTCGTTGGCGTCGGGATCGTCTGTCTCGATCAAGCGAAATTGAGTGGGGGCTGGTCGCTGGCTGGCTCGCTCGCGGTGACGGGCGGCGCCATTTGTGTGGCCGTGGCCTATGTCGGCGTCAAGATGTTTGGCCGGGCGGTCGATCCGACGATTCTGATGGCTGGGCAGATGCTCTCGGCGCTCGGTCCGCTCGGCCTGGTTGCAATCGCACGCGAGGGTAGCCCCCTGGCGTTCAACTGGACGCCAACGGCGATCGTCGCGTTGCTGTACTTGACCATCGCGGGCTCGATCGTCGCGATGTGGTTGAACTATTGGCTGCTGCGGCGAATGGATGCCACCAGCCTGCTGTCGATGGGATTCGTGGAGCCCTTCATCGCCGTGCTCCTGGGCGCGTTGTTCCTGGATGAACGCATCACGCTGCGGACGCTGGCCGGCGGGCTTGCCGTGACCGCAAGCGTTTGGCTCGTGCTCCGCCGCAATGCGAACGCGGATCATTGCGCATCGAATGAGTTGCCAGAAATACGCGTGTCGGCCCCTATCCCCGTAGATCCGCGAGATTCCCCGTCCCGTTTGCGAGAATCCGCGAAGATCCGCGTCCCGTTCGGTAATCCGCGTCCGTGAGATCCGCTAGATCCCGTCCGTAGATCCGCGTTTGCTGGATGGTTCCGCGTTGTGCCATCGTAGATCCGTGGCTGAGCGCCGCGAAACCGAACGCATCCTGCAGGCAATCCGCGACGTCCGCGCCGCTGGTCAACGCGCGGCGATTGCGACCGTCGTCCGCGTCAGAGGCAGCGCCTACCGCCGCGAAGGCACTCGCATCCTCGTCCGTCAGGATGGCAGCTACGAGTGCCTGCTTTCCGGCGGGTGCCTGGAGCCTGCTGTCGCCGACGCGGCTGCCCGCGTGATCGAGACGGGGGAGCCGGTCGTCGTCAGCTACGACCTCGAGGAAGATTCCATCTGGGGCCTCGGCATCGGGTGCAGCGGAGCGGTCGACATTCGAATCGAGCGGCTCGAGGCGGATGCGCTGACCGGCGCGTGGCTCGACATGCTGAGGGATGGTCGAGCCGGCGCATTGGTTACGCCGCTCGCTGGAGCGCCCGGACGGCTTCTGGTCAGCGACGATCGTGCGCCGGAGGGAACGCTGGGCGATCCGAATCTCGACGCCGCAGCGGCGACGGTGGCGCTGGACCGGCTGAGGGCGCCCCACGCGCATTCCGGTTCCGAGCGCTGCGGCCATGCCGAGCTGTTCTTCGAATTGAGCCTGCCGCCGCCGAAGCTGGTCGTGTTCGGAGCCGGTTCGGATGCGACGCCACTCGTGGAACAGGCGTGGGCGCTCGGATTCGCGGTCACCGTCGTTGACGTCCGTGCGGCATTCCTGACGCCCGAACGTTTTCCCTCGGCGACGCTCATCCCTGCGCATTTCAGCGAATTCCCTCAGAAGCTCTCACTGGACGAGCGCACCTTCGTGGTGATCATGAATCACCACCTCGAGCGTGACTGGGAGAGCCTGCGATTTGCGCTCGCATCGTCGGCGCCGTACGTCGGAGTGCTGGGACCGCGATCGCGGTTTCGAAAACTGCTGGGCGCGCTCGAGTCCCTCGGGTGCGAGCCCGACGCGTCAGCCCTGGCGCGGGTTCGAAGCCCGGTTGGTCTTGCGGTGGGGGCCGAGACTCCCGAAGAGATTGCCCTGTCGATCCTGGGCGAAATCGTCGCCGTGCACCGCGGGTTCCAGGGGGGATTTCTGAGCGGGCGCGAAGAAAGCCTTCACCGCCCCGCGGATATCCGTTCGATGGCGCGTTCGTAGTCCTCGCGCGTATCGATGTCCAGCAGCATCTCGGGCGGGAGGTGCAGCACGACGGTTTTGTCCCGATGGCGTTGCAGCACAGGCCTCGCGCCATGTTCGAGCGCTGCAAGTTCAGGAAAGAACTGCCGATCGAAGAGATGCGGCGGCGCCGTCACGTCGCCGTATCGGACGCTCACGATGCCTGGCGGGTTGGTGCGGTAGGCCTCGATCAGGCGGCGGTATTCGCTGGCCGTGACAAACGGCTGATCCGCGAGCGCAAACATCGCCGCGGAGCTGTTCTCCATCGCCGCCACCGCTGTCCGGAACGAGCTGCCCATGCCGGCGGCGTAGTCAGCGTTGACCGTCACCCGGCACCCCTGACCCTCCAGGGCCGCGGCAACCCTCTCGTGCTCGAATCCCACGACGACCAGCACCTCGTCAACGCCTGACTCCGACACCTCACGAACCGTCCGGCCGATGACGGTTTCTCCCCCGAGCTGCAGCAGCAGCTTCTGCGACCCCATACGGCTTGATGCCCCTGCTGCCAGTACGACCCCGGTAATCATGAGCCGCATTGTACGAGGCCGTGGCTTTGCCCACGCCAAACAGCATATGATTTTGATCCCATCTCGCGTTTACTGCCGCGACAGGAGGTTGGCCGTGATCCCCGCTGCCTTCGAGTACGTCCGTCCCCGATCAGTCGATGAAGCGTTTGCGCTCATGCAGAAGCATGGTGGCGAAGCCCGTGTGCTGGCGGGCGGGCAGAGCCTGATACCCGCCATGCGATTCCGCCTGGCGCGGCCCGCCGTTCTGGTCGACATCAACCTGATCAAGGAGCTCGACTTCGTGAAAATGGACGGTGCCCTGACGCTGGGCGCCCTCGCACGCGACGTGGCGATCGAGCGAGCGCCGTGGATTACGGAGCGCCGCTGGAGCCTGCTCCGCGACGTGGCAGCGGTCGTCGCCGATCCGGTCGTACGGCAGACAGCCACCGTCGTCGGCAGTCTGTGTCACAACGATCCGGCCGGCGACTGGACGACGGTGGCGCTCGCGACGCGCGCGCAGGTCGACGTGCGTGGGAAGGGCGGACCGCGATCGGTGACTATCGACGAGTTCCTGGTCGACAGCTTTACGACGGCTGTCGGCGAGGGCGAGATAGCCCTGGCCGTAAAGTTCCCGGTGCCGGACGACCGCACGGCCGGGTCTTACCAGAAGATGGAGCGCAAGGTCGGAGATTATGCGACCGCAGCAGCAGCGGTGCAGTTGTCGCTGAACGCCGATGGAACGATCCGCGAGGCCGGCATCGCCCTGTCGGCAGCCGGCCCGTGCGCCGTGCGAGTGGATGAAGCCGAGCGTGCGCTCAAAGGACAGAAACCGTCGGCTGCCGTCATCGCGGCGGCGGCGGATGCCGCAACGCGCCACAGCGCTCCGCAGGCGGATCTCCGCGGAAGCATCCCGTACAAGAAGAATCTGGCCGGCGTCCTGGTGGCACGCGGCCTCCGTCAGGCTCTCTCGCGTCTGGGAGTTCAGGCATGAACGTCAAGATCACGATCAACGGCGTCCCCTTCGAGCGTGACGTCGAGCCGCGCACGTTGCTGGCGTACTTCATCCGCGAAGAATGCGGCCTGACCGGCACGCACGTCGGCTGCGACACCTCGAGCTGCGGGTGTTGCGTCGTCGTGATGGACGGCGAACGCGCGGTGAAGTCCTGCTCGATGTTCGCGGTGCAGGCTGACGGCCACGAGATCCTGACCGTCGAGGGTCTGGCGCAGGGTGGCGCGCTGCACCCGATACAGCAGGCGTTCTGGGACAAGCACGGGCTGCAGTGCGGCTTCTGCACCCCCGGCATGATGCTGACCTCCTATGTGCTGCTCAAAGACAACCCTGACCCGAGCGAGGCGCAGATTCGCGAAGGTCTGGCGGGGAACCTGTGCCGGTGCACGGGGTATCAGAACATCGTGAAAGCGGTGCAGCAGGCCGCGGAGACCATGCGTCAGCCAGCGGCTGCGACGAAATAGACATTTTTGCCGTAGTTCGTGGTTCGTCGCTCGTGGCTCGAAGAGCTCGCTATTAGCATTTCGAGCGACGAGCAACGAACTACGAACCACGGACACGGACTACGGCAGGTTTCTCAATGCCAGGAGATAGGCAATGACCGTCGAAGCTAAACCCAAACACGCACTGGGCGTCGCGATGAAGCGCAAGGAAGATCCGCGCTTCCTTCAGGGCAAGGGTCACTACGTCGAAGACGTCGTGCTTCCCGGCATGCTGCACATGGCGATCGTGCGCAGCACCTATCCACATGCCGAGATCGCATCGATCGACATCAGCGAGGCGTTGAAGGTGCCGGGCGTCAAGGCTGTGATCACCGGCAAGGATCTCGAAGCGGCGGGGCTCGGCTGGTTGCCCACGTTTCACGGTTTCGACAAACAGATGGTGCTGGCGATCGGCAAGGTGCTCTTCCAGTATCAGGAGGTGGCCGCGGTCTTTGCCGAGTCGAGGGCTGCAGCAGTGGACGGCGCCGAAGCCGTGCAGGTGGACTACAACCCGCTCCCGGTGGTCGCCGATCCTTTTGCCGCGAAGAAAGACGAGGTCATCCTGCGTCCGGATCGCGAGAGCAAGACGAATCACATCTATCACTGGGAAGTCGGCGACAAGGACGGCACGGCCCGGGCGCTGGCGGGAAGCGCGAAGCGGATCAAGGAACGCATCTGGTTTCAGCGATGTCACCCCGCGCCGCTCGAGCCGTGCGGGTGCGTCGCCCACTTCGACTCGATGGGCCGGCTGCAGTTTCATGTGACGTCCCAGGCGCCCCACGTTTACCGGACCGCGCTGGCGATCGTCACGGGCATACCGGAAGACAAGATTCATGTGATCGCGCCGGACATCGGCGGCGGGTTCGGCAACAAGGTGCCTGTGTATGCCGGGTATGTCTGCGCGGTCGTCGGTGCGCTGAAGCTCGGACGCCCGGTGAAGTGGATCGAGACGCGGACCGAGAACCTGACGTCGACGGGGTTTGCGCGCGACTACCACATGGACGTCGAGCTCGGGGCGACAAACGACGGGAAGCTGACCGCGCTGAGCGTGTCGACCGCTGCGGACCACGGCGCGTTCGATGCCGCCGCGGATCCGTCGAAGTACCCGGCGGGGATGTTCGGCGTGGTGACTGGAAGCTACGACTTCCCGGTCGCTCACGCCGAGGTCGACGCGTACTTCACGAACAAGGCGCCGGGCGGCATTGCTTACCGGTGCTCGTTCCGCGTCACCGAAGCAAGTTATGCCATCGAGCGTGCCATGGACATCCTTGCCGACGAGCTCGGCATGGACCCGGTGGATCTGCGACGAAAGAACTTCGTCAAGAAAGAGCAGTTCCCCTACTCGTCGGCGTTGGGCTTCACCTACGACAGCGGCGACTACGACGGCAACCTCCTGAAGGCGCTCGACATGATCGGGTATCAGGCACTGTTGAAGGAGCAGGCGGAGAAGCGCGCTCGCGGCGAGCTGATGGGCATCGGCATCTCGACTTTCACCGAAGTCGTCGGCGCAGGTCCGTCCAAGCACTTCGACATCCTCGGCATCAAGATGTTCGACAGCGCCGAGATCCGTATCCACCCGACCGGCGCGGGGATTGTCCGCGCTGGAACCAAGTCGCAGGGTCAGGGCCACGAGACGACGTGGGCGCAGATCGTGGCGGAGGAGCTGGGTCTCGATCCGCAAACGATCATGGTGGAGGAAGGTGACACCGACACCGCGCCGTATGGCCTGGGAACCTATGCGAGCCGCAGCACACCTGTGGCCGGGGCGGCCATTGTGACGGCGGCGCGGCGCGTGCGCGAAAAGGCCAGGAAGATCGCCGCGCATCTGCTCGAGGTCGGCGAGGGCGACGTCGAGTGGAAGGACTACAAGTTCCAGGTCAAGGGTGTGCCTGCCAAGACCGTGACGATGAAAGAGGTCGCGTTCGCGGCTTACACCAATCCGGGACCGAACGAACCAGGGCTCGAGGCGACCAACTACTACGATCCGCCCAACATGACGTTCCCATTCGGCAGCTACATCGCTGTCGTCGAAGTCGATCGGGACACAGGGGAGGTCAAGGTACGCCGCTTCCTGGCGGTGGACGACTGCGGCACGGTGATCAATCCGCTCGTCGTGGAAGGGCAGATCCACGGCGGTCTGACGGAAGGCTTCGCCATCGCGTTCATGCAGGAGATTCAGTACGACGCCGAGGGCAACAACCTGAACACGAACTTCACGGACTACCTGTTACCGACGTCGCTGGAGACGCCGAAATGGGAGACGGCGAACACCGTCACGCCGAGCCCGCACCATCCGATTGGCGCGAAGGGCGTCGGCGAGAGCCCGAACGTGGGCAGCCCGGCGGCTTTCGTCAACGCGGTCATCGACGCGCTGTCGCCGCTCGGCATACGGCACATCGACATGCCGATCACGCGCGACAAGGTGTGGCGCGCGATTCACGACGCTCAGGCGAAGAAGGGCTGACGTGAAGCTGCAATACAGCGGTCAGGAGCGGATAGCCGCCGGCGTCGAGCCGGTATGGGCGTTCGTCAACGATCCTGACAAGGTCGGGCACTGCCTGCCGGACGTGATCGAGGTAACCGTCCAGGATCCGACGCATTTCGATGCCGTCGTCGCCGTCGGCCTCGGTCCTGTCCGCGGACGGTTCAAATTCAAGTTCGAGCTGCAGCCCGACGCGGCTGCGCGGCGCATGAACATGAAGATCTCGGGAGGCGGCCTGGGCAGTGCGCTCGATTTGACCGCAGGCGCCGACATCGTGGCCGTCGATCCCTCGACGACGCTGCTGAACTGGAGCGGCGAAGCGGTGATGCGCGGGCCGGTCGCGGCAATCGGCGGCCGAGTCCTCGATGCGCAGGCCCAGAAGCTCATTACCCAGACTTTCGCGAACGTCCGCACCAAGGTCGCTGACTGAGCCATGCAGGACTTCTTCGAAACCGTGGCGGCCCTTCGACGGGAAGGGCAGTCGTTTGCAACGGCGACGGTGGTGGGCCGCCGCGCTCCGGTTTCCGCCCATCTCGGCGATCGCGCGATCGTGTTCGCGGACGGGCGCATGGAGGGCTTCATCGGCGGTGCGTGCTCGCGCGAAATCATCCGCAAGCAGTCGCTCGATGCATTGCGGACGCGCCGTTCGCGTCTCGTTTCGATCCGTCCTGATGCCGCGGCCGCGAACACCGACGATCCCGAGCACGTCGTCGTTCCGATGACGTGTGTCTCCGAGGGCGCGGTGGAGGTTTACGTCGAGCCGTTCGTGCCGGCACGCACGCTGGTGGTCGTGGGCATGACGCCCGTTGCGGACGCGTTGGCCAGAACCGGGGCAAGCCTTCACTACGATGTCGTAAGGGTGGTCGACACACACGAACAGCGCGATGCGGAAGCTTCATCGGGCGCCGCGGGGATTCGGGTGGCGTCGCTGGACACGCTCGAAACCGTCCTGAAGTCCAGCGGCCCTGATGCGGCCGTCGTTGTCTCCTCGCAGGGCCACTACGACGAACAGGCGCTCGAGGCAGGTACCTGAGGCAAGGTGCGTCCTACGTCGGACTGGTTGCCTCGCGTCAGCGCGGCGCGACAGTGCGCGAGCACCTGAAGAAACACGGTCTGCCGGGCGTCGATGCGATCCGCAATCCTGCGGGCATCGATCTCGGCGCCCGGACGGCGCCGGAAGTAGCGGTGTCGATTCTTGCGGAGATCGTGCAGACCCGTTCGGCTCAGCCTGGTGGGCGGGTCGAGCCGGTGGTCGCTGCCACCGTGGCACCTCCTGTTTCGGCGATGGCGGTCGACCCGGTCTGCAAGATGGACGTCGATCCGGCGACCGCCAGGCATCGAGCGGATGTGAACGGCACCACGTACTACTTCTGCTGCGCGCAATGCCGGACGCGTTTCACCGAAGACCCTGCCCGCTATCTCGCCTCGCCGGCATGATGGACGCTGCTGCCATCCGGGAACGGTTCCGATCGCGAGGATTTCTCGTCAACGATCCGTTCGCGACCGCCCTGCAGCTGATTCTCGCTCTCGACAAGCCGCTTCTCATCGAGGGCCCGGCCGGTGTCGGCAAAACCGAAAGCGCGAAGGTGCTGTCGGAGGTGCTCGACACCCGACTCATCAGGCTGCAGTGCTACGAAGGCCTCGACGCCCTGACGGCCCTCTACGAGTGGAACTACCCTCGACAGATGCTGCGGATTCGCATGACCGAATCGGAGGGCGCGCCGCTTGCCGAGCGGGAAGCGCAGATCTTCGGCGAGACCTTTCTCCTGAAGCGTCCGCTGCTCGAGGCCATCACGCAGGACCAACCGCCCGTCCTCCTCATCGACGAAGTGGATCGCGCCGACGAGGCGTTCGAGGCGTTCCTGCTCGAAGTGCTCGCGGAATGGCAGGTCACGATTCCCGAACTCGGGACGATTCGCGCGCGCCACAAGCCGCACGTGATCCTGACCAGCAATCGCACGCGGGAATTGTCGGACGCACTGCGCCGCCGATGCCTGTTCTTCTGGCTGCCTTACCCGACACTGCAGGAAGAGATCGCCATCCTGCACGCGCGCATTCCCGGCGTATCCGAGAAGCTGGCCGCGCAGATTGGGCGCGCGATGCAGGTGTTTCGTGCGATGCCCCTGCAGAAAGCGCCCGGCATTGCCGAGAGCCTCGATTGGGCGATGGCGCTCATGAGCCTCCACCGCGATCATCTCGACGGTGCGGCGCTCGAGCAGACCATCGGCTGCGTGCTGAAGGTCCGTGAGGACCACGAGCTGCTCGACGCACGACGTCAGGAGCTCGATCGGGTGCTCGATGGCAGCTCGCGCCCTCTCGATCCTGGTGGTCACAGCCTGAGCACCGACTTCGGCTTCGGGTCTGTTTCCCGGCCCGGTTCCTGATGTACCCGTTTGCGAGCCTTCCCGAGAACCTGATCGCGTTCGGGACCGTTCTGCGTCACGACTACGGGTTCCGCGTGGGGCTCCGGCAGATCCATGACGCGCTTCGAGCGCTCGAAATCGTCACGATCGCGGACCAGCGTGCTGTTCGAAACCTGTGGCGCCCGATTCTCAGCAGCACCGCGGACGAGGCGACGCTGTTCGATCGGGCATTCGACGAATTCTTCTTTAAGCGACTCGGCGTGCGCCTCGAGCAGCGACACGGTGTGCGCCTCGAGCTCGAGCGGCCAGTCGACCGGGCCGCCGGCGATGCGCCAGCCGGCCCCCAGCGCTCGCCGTAGGGCGAATCGCGAGCGAGAAGCAACAATCATCGACAGCGCAACTCGAATCGTCACTGCCAGACGGAGCCGTCGATGTCGATGACATCGGCGATGCGGAAGACGAGCAGGAAGGCATCCTGCGAGCAAGCTACAGCCCGATTGCCGGTGAGGCGCCGCCTCCGGAAATCGGACCCGCAGATCCCGCGTGGCAAGACGCCGCGCTGGCGTTTGTCAGGCGCGTGCAGACGGCGCTCTCCCGGCGATGGAAGCCCGCACCGCGCGGATCGAGATTCGATCTTCGGCGGACCTTGCGGTCGAGCCTCCATACAGGCGGCGAACCCCTGGTGCCGAGATGGAAGGCGCGACCGAGGCTGCGCCCGCGTTTCGTGATGATTCTGGATGGCAGCCGGTCCATGTCGCCGTATGCCAGCGCGGCGCTCCGGTCGGCGGTTGCGATTGCAGCGGCAACGAGGAACGTCGAGGCATTCGCGTTTTCGACCGAACTGCAGCGAATCACCCCCGCGATCCGCCGTGCCGCATCGGGACGCTTCACGCGGCTGCCGCACCTCGAGCGCGCCTGGGGCGGCGGTACCGGCATCGGCACGTGCCTTCGCGATTTTCTGCACCGGTACGGCGATCGACTCCTGAGTCGCGACGCGGTGATGATCATCGTCAGTGATGGCCTCGACGTCGGACATCCGGACGTTCTGCGTCACGCCATGACCGAGCTGCGCCGCCGGTCAGCCGCGGTGATCTGGCTGAATCCCCTTATCGAGACCCCCGGATACGAGCCGTCGTCCATTGGCATGCGGACGGCTAAACCATCCATCACGACGCTGGCCTGGGTGGGTGACCCGGGCGGCCTTTATCGCCTGGCACGTACCGCACGCGTGAGCTGAACATCTCCGGACCTCTTGACAATCGCCTGCACCCAATCTAAAACTAGGCCTAGTTGAA
Source organism: uncultured Acidobacteriota bacterium (assembly GCA_963784195.1). Classification (GTDB taxonomy): domain Bacteria; phylum Acidobacteriota; class Vicinamibacteria; order Vicinamibacterales; family 2-12-FULL-66-21; genus CAVQAH01. Next base: position 43,822 of record CAWARA010000029.1, read on the forward strand.
CTATGCCTAGAGACGACGGGCTCCCGCCGGGCACCCTGGTGATGCTCATCCTTCGCGTTCTGGTCAGCCAGCCTCTGCATGGCTACGCAATCGCTCAGCGGATCAAAGAGTTGTCGAACGAGGAGTTGAGCGTCGAGGAGGGCTCGCTCTATCCGGCGCTCCAGAAGCTGCTGCTCAAGGGCTGGGTCAGAGCGAGTCCGGCGATTTCCGAGACCGGCCGTCAGGTGCGCGAGTATCGCGTGACACCGGCTGGCCGGAAACAACTCGATGCAGAGCGTGCCAACTATCAGCGCGTGTCGCGTGCAATCGGCGCGATACTCGAGAGCGCCTGAACCGCTGCCATGACTGTTCTCGGTGAATGGCTCAGACGCATCTGGTACCTGCTCCATCGCAGGCGCTTCGACGATCAATTGAAGCAGGAGATGGCTGCGCACCGGGCGATGATGGGGGAGCCGGCGCGGTTCGGAAACACGCTCCGGCTTCGTGAAGACGCGCAGGACGTCTGGGGCTGGCGCTGGCTCGACGACATCGTCCGCGATGTGCGGTTTGCCGCGCGAACCCTCAAGCGGTCACCGGGATTCTCCCTGGTCGTCATCGGCTCCCTGGCACTTTCGACCGGAGCCACGACCGCCATCTTCAGTATTCTCCACGGGGTTCTGCTGCGGCCGCTGCCGTTCGACGACCCCGACCGGCTCGTGTATGTCTACGGCCGGAACTGGCGGGAGGATCGCGGCGGCGTGCCCGATCCTGTCACCGGCCGCGTCGCTTCGCCCGAGCTGCTTCAGTTTCGAGATAACAGCACATCCCTCCTGGGGTTCAGCGCATATGACGTGACCACCCGGCATGTCGCGGGACCAGCGGGGCCCGAACGTGTGACCGCCGTTGTCGCGGACCTCGAGTTCTTTACGCTGCTCGGCGCAAAGCCGATGATCGGCCGAACGTTCGATTCGGCCGATCCACAGGAGGTCGCCGTCGTCAGCGCACGTCTCTGGCAGCAGCAGTTCGCGAGCGATCCGTCGCTGACAGGGAGGACCATCACGCTCGACGGGCGTCCGTTTACCGTCGTAGGCGTCATGCCCGAGCCGTTTCAGTTTCCGTACGCCGCCGCGTCGATATTGCCTGGCGCACTGCCGGAAATGCGGACCGACATCTGGCTTCCTCTGCCACCGCTTCGCGACGCAGCCTCGCTCGAGCAGCGAAGAGGCCGGTACAACGTGATTGCCAGGCTGAAGCCGGAGGTCGACATCGAGGCGGCATCGTCCGAGCTCAGGGTGATCGCCCGGCGCGTCGAAGAGCAATACAAGGGAACGAGGGTGCGGATCGGCGTCCGGCTCGAGAAGGTCGCTGACGTGGTCGTCCAGCCGATCCGCCGGTCGCTCTGGATGCTGTTCGCCGCCGTCGGCCTCGTGCTCGCAGCGGCATGTGCGAACGTAGCGAATCTCTTGCTCGCACGGACGACGGTGCGATCGCGCGAGGTCGTGACCCGCGCCGCCCTGGGCGCAGGCAGGTCACGCCTCGTGCGGCAGTTTCTCGCTGAGAGCCTGCTGCTGTCGCTTGCGGGCGGAATAGCTGGTGCGGGGATCGCGGCATGGGGCACGAAGGTCCTGGTGGCGGCAGGAGCTGCCTGGATTCCACGGGCCCACGAGATCGCGTTGCATTGGCAGACGTTCGCTTTTCTGCTCGCACTGTGTCTCGTGACCGCGGTGCTCTTCGGGCTGGCGCCTGCGCTGATGGCCACGCGCGTCGATCTGATGTCGGTGACCGCGAAATCTGCCGGCGACTCGCCGATGGCCGGGCCCTTCGCACGCATGCGTGACGGGCTGGTCATGCTCGAAGTCGCGCTGGCGTTTGTGCTGGCCCTTGGAGCGGCCATCGTGATGCGGGAGATCGTCCGGCTGCAGAACGTCGAGAGCGGAATGGCCACCGGACATGTCGTGAGCCTGCACCTGTCGCCACGGGCGCCGGCGAGCGATTACTATGCGATCGAAGAGCGCGTTCGACACATGCCGGGCGTGCAGAGCGCAGGCTTTACTCAGCTGATTCCGCTTCAGAACTGGGGATGGTTCGCCGATTTCGCGATTGCCGGACGCGCGTCCGAAGGGAGACCGACGGCCGGCCTTCGATACGTGACGCCAGGGTACTTTGAAACGCTGGGTATACCCGTAGTCAAAGGCCGGGGCTTCACGACCAGCGACACCGCCGAGTCGCCGCCGGTCATCCTCATCAACGATGCGCTCGCTCGACAGTACTTTCCAAACGAGGATCCGGTAGGGCGCGCGCTCGATCGCGGCACGATCGTCGGGGTGGTGCGAGACGTGCGCCAGGTGCACCTCGGCATGCCGTCGGAGCCGGAGATCTACTATCCGGCGGCCCAGAACGTCACGATGGCCTCGGATCTGGGCATGTCGCTGCTCGTTCGCACTCACGGTGCGCCCGAGGCGCTTGTTGCGCCTGTACGAACCGCCGTGCGTGAGATCAATCCGAATCTCGCTGTTTTCAACGTCAGAACGATGGATCAGATCGTGTCGGACTCGCTGTGGGAGTTGCGCCTCTACCGGTGGCTGGTCGGACTCTTTGCGATTCTCGCGCTGGTGCTCGCGACCATCGGGCTGTACGGCGTGATCGCCTACAACGTCGCCGCGCGCACGCGCGAATTCGCAGTCCGGCTCGCGCTGGGATCGGAGCCTGCCGGCCTCGCGCGTCTTGTGATCGCCCGCGCGCTCGGCATGACCGGCGTAGGGATCGCCGGGGGCGTCCTGGCCGCGATGGCATTGATGCTGGTTTTCAGTCAGAATCAGGCCGTCGCCCGGACGGGAGTCGGGATCTACGCAGCCATCGTCGTGCTGTTCCTGGCGATTACCGCGATAGCATGCGCCATACCTGCGATCAGGGTAGCCGCCGTGAACCCGGCGTCAGCACTCCGCAGCGAGTGAGCTGCGTAGGCGCAGTTCTGCTCCTTCTCTCTACGTCTGCATCTGCACAAATCGACCAGGAGCGCGCTGCGCAGCACTTTCGGGAAGCTGCCGCGTTGTGCGAGCGCGAGGGCGGACGCATCTGGGGTGTGTCGCTCTGCGGACCCATGGTGATTGCAGACGCCAAGTCGCAGACCATTGCCACGAATCAGCCACCACCCGACGCCAAGCGGCCGGCCGCGCTGGGATTCGCCAACGCGGCGATGGACTGGGGTGGCACGCGCTGGACGACGCTGATCTGGATTGGGCTTCCCGCGAACGAGCTGGATCGCGGCCGCCTCATGGTCCACGAGCTGTTTCACCGCGTTCAACCGCAACTCGGCTTGTTCCTCAACGATCAGCAGGCGCCACACCTCGACACGCCTGAGGGCCGCTACTGGATGCAGCTCGAGTGGAGAGCACTCGCGAAAGCACTCGAGTCCTCAGGGTCCGCGCAGTCGAGCGCCATCGGCGACGCGCTTGCCTTCCGCCGCGCGCGTCACGCCGCATTCCAGGGTTCCGCTGAGATCGAGCGCGTGCTGGAAGTAAACGAGGGCCTCGCTCAGTACACTGGGACGGTCGTCGTCTATCCGGCCGAGAAGGATGCCGCGGTGGACGCCGCGAAGCAACTGGCGCAGGCCGAGAAGAATCCAACGTTCGTCAGAACCTTTCCGTATCCGTCTGGCGCTGGATACGGCGTCCTTCTGGATCGGACGTCACCCGGCTGGCCACGCAGGTTCAAGCCAACCGATGATCTCGGTCAACTGCTCATGACGGCTGCGCGAATCGAGCCGGCCGCGAGCGCGGACGAAGCAGCGGCGCGATACGGCGGTGCCGAGCTGAAAATCGCGGAAGCGAAACGGGAGGAGGCGCGTCAGATCCGTGTCGCGGAGCTTCGAAAACGATTCGTGGAAGGGCCCGTGCTCACGCTGCCCGCTTCGAACAACAATTCCTTCGTGACGACGGGGATGACCCCGATTCCTGACGCTGGCACCGTCTATCCATCATTCCGGGCGACCGCCGAGTGGGGGACGCTCGAGTCAGAAGCGACGCTGATGGCTCCCGACCGCAGCAAGCTGACGGTCCCCGGGCCGGCGAAGGTGGAAGGCTCAGTGATTACCGGAAGCGGCTGGACCGTGAAGCTCGCGCCCGGCTGGATCGTGCGACCAGGCGCACGGGCCGGAGACTTCGAAGTCGTTCGTCAGCAGTGACGCGGACTACGGCCGCCCCTTCCACCCGTTACCTTGATACTCCATATAATCCGCGGTTCGTTGCGCAACGTCGTGGCCGTGCAGCCGCTCGACGATGTGCAGGGCGAGGTCGATGCCTGAGCTGAGGCCGCCGGCTGTGTAGAGTTGGTCGTCGCTCTTCACGAACCTCAGGCCGCGCTGCAGCTTTACGGCTGGGTATTTCTGAGCGAAGTGCTCGTAGAAGTCATGATGGGTCGTCGCCGCCTTCCCGTCGAGCAGGCCAGCCGCGGCGACCTGAAAGGCGCCGGTGCACACCGAGAGCACCAGGGCCTTGTCGTGATGTACCCTTCGCAACCAGTCGCGCAGCTCGGGCCCGCCGCGCTGTGCGGGGACGACGACGATGCCCGGGAGCGGTGCGTCGGCGAACGAGTAGTCCGGCGTAACCGTCATGCCCCCCGACGTGCGAATCGGCGCCGTGCTCGTGCCAACCGTAAAGAGCTCGAAGGCGTTCCGGTTTCCGTCCAGCACCACGTCCTGAAACACTTCCCACGGACCGGCAAAATCGATCATCGTGGCGCCCTGGGTCAGCACGAAGGCGACGGTTGTCGTGCCGTTCGCGCGTGGTTGGTCGCGTGGCGTATCGCGAGGGATGACCGCGCCGGCGATCATCACGAGGGTCAGACCGACGCAGGTCGAAAGGATCTTCATGGTCACCTCAGTTCCCCCTGAGGGCGATAATCGGATCGACCGTCGCTGCGCGACGGGCCGGAACGGCGCAGGCGAGCACCGCGACGACCACGAAGGCCAGGGCGACAGCCGCGTAGGTCAGCGCATCGGTCGGCGCGACGTTGAAGAGCAGCGTCTGCACGACGCGTCCTGACGCGAAGGCGGCGATGCCGCCGAGCACGAGTCCGATTCCGACAAGCTTGAGCGCCTGGTTCAGCACCATGCGCAGCAGAGAGCTTCGCGACGCGCCGAGCGCCATGCGCACGCCAAACTCCTGCGTGCGCTGGTTGACCGAGAAAGCGATCACGCCACCGAGGCCCGCGGCAGTGATGGCCAGCGCGAGGCCGGCGAACAGCCCCATCAGGATGGCCGTCAGCCGCGGCGCTTCGACAGACTGCGAGCGGACCTGGTCGAGCGTGCGGAACTGATCCGCCGGCTGGTTGGGGTCAATCGAGTAGAGCGCTTCTCGCGCCTGGCCCGGCAGCGCCCCGCTCACCGCGCCTGCCGTCCGCATCAGATACATGACCGTCAACGGCGACACCTGGGCCAGCGGCACGTACAGCGCGTCGCTGGGCGATGCGTCGAGCGAACGCCGCACGTCTCCGACGACGCCGACGATGGTCGTCCAGGTCTGCCCGTTGTTGTTCGAGATGCGCGCGCCGATTGGCTCGCGTTCGGAGAAGAAGTGACGGGCCATGGATTGACTGATCACGCCCACCGGCGCGCCGTTCGCGTTGTCGTGTTCGTTGAAGAGCCGCCCCTTGAGCAGGGTAATGCCGACTGTTTGGAAATAGCCGGGGGACGCGCTGTAAACATCGGCGCGCGGTAGCCGGGAGGCGTCGGTATCGCCCTGACCCTCGATGCGGAACCCGGTCGTGAACGTGCCCCCCTGATTCAAGGGGAACGTGGAAGAGCCGCCAACCGATCGCACGCCGGGAATTTCGCGCAGCTTGTCGAGCAGAGCCGTGTGGAACTGTTGGACCTGTCCCGGATTCGTGTACCTGGTGAAGTTCAGCGCGACGCGCATGGTCATCACGCTGTCGGTCTGAATTCCCGGATCGACAGCCTGCAGCTGCAGCAGGCTCCGCAACATCAGGCCGGCGCCGATGAGCAGCACGAACGAGACCGCAACCTGGATGACGATCAGCGCGCTTCGGAACCTCGTGCGTCCCCCGCCAATAGTGCGGCCGCCTTCCTGAATACCGCTGGCCAGGTTGGTCTTCGTCGGCAGCGCCGGGATGACGCCGACGATCATGCCGGTGCCGACGGCGATGGCCAGCGTGAAGAGCAGGACGGTGCCGTTGATGCCAATCTCGTCAGAGCGTGTGGTGAAGCGGTCCGCAAACGAAACAAGCAGGTTGAGCGACACGCTGGCGAGCACGAGCCCGACGATCCCCCCGATAACCGAGAGCACGGTGCTCTCCGTGAGCAGTTGCCGGAAGAGCCGCCATCGTCCCGCTCCCAACGCCGCACGGATGGACATTTCCCGTTCGCGCCGGACGAGGCGCGCGAGCAGGAGGTTGGCCACGCTGGCGGAGACGATCAGCAGGACGAAACCGGCCGCGCCAACGAGCATCATGAGCGTCGGTTTGAAGCCTCGTGTGAGTTCGTCGCGGAGCGACAGCGCGATCGCTGTATAGCCGCTCGCCGTCGGGTAGGACTCCGGATACTGCTGTTGCAGCGACGACGCGACCACCGCGGCGTCGTTGCCGACCTGTTCCATGGGCACGCCGGGACGCAGGCGCCCGAAGGCCTGCACCATGCGGGCGTTACGATTGTCGATCACCGCCCGGGACGCTCTGAACGGGCAGGCGGAGACCGGCATGTAGACGTCGTTCTCTTGCGGGTATTGCGGGATTGGCGGCAGCACGCCGACTACCGTGTGCGGCCGATCGTTCATCTCGAACACCTGGCCGACCACCGCCGGGTCGCCGCCGAAGCGGCTCTGCCAGTAGCTGTTGCTGAGCATCAGGACGGCGTCAGCCCCCGGCTTGTCGTCGTCGGCGCGGAACGTGCGGCCCACGACCGGCTTGATGCCAAAGGCCTCGAAGAAGTTGTGCGACACGACGCCGGTCTGCACGCGCTCCGGTTCGCCGCGGCCGAGCAGGATGAACCACATCGAGTGGAACTCGACGACCTCGTCCAGGGTCTTCGACATGCTGCGGTAGTCGTCGATCTCCTTCGGCGAGAACCCCTGACTCTGGATTCCGGCCTTCGGGCGCTGCTGTCTGAGCACCATCATCCGGTCGCCGTGCTCGTAGGGCAGCTTCTTCAGCAGCACCGCATGGACGACGCTGAAGATCGCCGTGTTGGCGCCGATGCCCATCGCCATCGTGAGCACGACCGTGGCGGCAAAGAGCGGGTTGCGCACGAGCCCGCGCAACGCGAGCGTGACATCCTGTCGAAGCGATTCCATGCTGAAAAGTCCTGTATCGCAGGGTGAATTCGACGTCCTTGTAGATTGTCTACAAGAACACTTGTCGACAATCTACAAGAGAGTGCGGTCCGGCGTCAACTGGGAGTGGCGCGGAACCGGATATCAGCGGGGATAAGTGGTGGGACGGTTTGTAGCCGTTTTCGTGGTCCGTAGTCCGTGGTCCGTGGCTCGTCGCTCGTAGCTCGAAGACCTGGTCGGACCTCCGGGCTCTCCGAGCTACGAGCGACGAACCACGGACTACGGACTACGGACTACGGACTACGGTTTTAAGTCTTTTTCAGCTCTTTGATCTTCTTTTCCGCGCTTTCTTTAATCGCCGTGCGGAGCTCGTCGGTGACCTGCGTGTCGGCTGCGAGCAGCGTCAGCGCCTTTTCGGCGAGCTTCAGCGCCTCGGCGCGGTTGCCGGCCGCGAGGTGCGCGTCCGAGAGGCTGTCGTAGGTGTTGGCCGACTTCGGATACGCATCCACGTTCATCTCGAAGACCGCAATTGCGTTCTTGTTGTCCCCGTCCTGGAGGAGCTGATAGCCGTAGGCGTTCAGCTCCGCCTCAGGGAAGAGCACGAGCTTCGGATCGCGTTTCTTGGTGGCGTCGTAGATCGCCCGCGCCTTTTCCACGCCGCCGGGCTGGGACCTCAGCGCCTTCCAGAACTCCTCGACCGGCGTCGGCTGCGGCGGAGGGCCCGAGACCGTCAGCGTCGCTGGCGCATTGCGGAGGTGGCCATCGAACCAATCGAGGATCATCGGCTGGAGGCCCTTTTCGACGGCGAACATGTCGGTGCCATGGCCCGCGGCCTTGTACTCCACGAACTTGTTCTGCGGATTGCGCGACCAACCCATGATCCACCGCATGCCAGAGACGATGTTGCCGTCATCGAGGCTGGCGGCCATCAGGACCGGCAGGCCGGGCGTCGTGCGGAGGTACTCACGGGCTTCCGGCGAGGCGCCGCCGCTCAGAAGCACCACTGTTTTCACCTCGGGGTGGCGCTGTCCGAGCATCAGCGACTGATTGACGCCGCAGCTTGCACCGGCTGCACCGATGCGATCGCGATCGACGCCGGCCTGGCTCGTCAGCCAGGTGAACGCGGTGTCGATGTCGCCGGGCCACTTCTGCGCGATGACCCCCTGCTGCTGCTGAAACGACTCGAAGCGATCGCCGCCGCTTTCGCCGAACCCGCGATAGTCGATGGCCAGGACGTGATATCCGCGCTTGGCGGCGTCGGCCGCCAGCGACGACCAGGCGGTGCGGTCGCGGTTGCACTGGTGAAGGAGCATGATGCCGGGTCCTGGCTTGCCCGGCGAGAAGTAGGTGCCTTTCAGCGGGGTGCCGTCGGCGGCCTTCAAGGCCACGGGTGTCATGCCCGCCGGCGACTGCGCGGCGGCCACCGCCGCCACACCTGCCACGGCCACGCAGAGCACGAATCGGGTCGCAAACCTGAGCATGAGAACTCTCCTGAGATTCGCGCCGCCTTCCGGCGACGTCGGCCGATTCTCCTCCCAATGGCGGGGGCGGGTCCGGGGGTTGTGACGAGACGCAAATTGGAGGGACAGCAGGCACGTGCCACGTGCCACGTGCGACGTGCGACGTGCGACGTGCGTTACGAGCGGAATGACGTAAACTGCCCAGGGGTTCAGAGACCATGGCGCAGGCGTCGCGCAGCGAACGTGTCGAGGCGGTCAGCTTCGGGAGCCCGAGCTTTCGAAGCGTAGAGGCTGGTGGTCTGCTCGTCACCGACGCGTTGTTTCCGCCCTGCGCCTATCTGTCCCCACACGTCCACGACCGGGCCTGTATCGCCACGACGCTGAACGGCAGCTTCGACTCACGGATGCGCGGCAAGCCGTACTGGTCCGAGTCGTCGATGATGTTGTGCGAGCCGGCCGGCGAGCGCCACGACAACCGTATCGGCAGCGCAGGGGCGCGCGTGCTGATCGTCCAACCCGATGGATACCGCTTCGAGCTCGTCCGCCCGTTCGTGTCGTTCCTCGAGGAGATCAACCACCGCGGTGCCCCGGACGTCGCATCCATCGCGCGTCGCCTCAGCGTCGAGATCGCCCAGCCCGACAACCTGACTCCTCTTGCGGTCGAAGGCCTGGCGCTGGAGCTGATCGCCACGGCAGCGCGAGCGTTCGAAACCGAAACCCGCGAGTCCGCACCGGCGTGGCTCTGTCGCGTGCGGGACTGCCTGCACGACGACATCAGCGCGGCACCGTCACTGACGAGGCTTGCCAGCCTGGCGGGTGTGCACCCTGGCCACCTGACGCGCGAGTTCCGCCGACATTTCGGCCGCTCGATTGGTTCGTACCTGCGCAACCTGCGGCTCGACTGGGCCACGCGGCGGCTCGTCGAGTCCGACGACCCGCTCGCCGACATTGCGTCGTCAGCCGGCTTCGCCGATCAGAGCCACTTCACGCGATCGTTCCGCCAGGCGTTCGGCTGCACGCCATCAATCTATCGAGCGCGAGCCCGCGACTAATCGGATCAGAGCGGCAGATCGTAGTCCGTAGTCCGTAGTCGTTCGTGGTTCGTTGCTCGTAATACCCATAACCCCACCGGGCTCTTCGAGCAACGAGCTACGAACCACGGACTACGGACTACGGAGACGACGGACTACGGACTAGGGTTTGACTTGAATGTTCCCCTGCGTGACTGGCCACGTGCGCGCATTAGCGTCCGCCCATGGCTGCTGTCTGCAGGTACCTCCGCCGACGACGGGATCATGAGGTCACCCTCGAAGCCCGTGAACGACGTGCGGTCTGGCTCCGCGCCCGATCCTTCGCCGGAGTCGAGGACCCGGAACCAGATATCGTGACCAGGCTGGTGACGAGCCGTCTGGAAGGCAGGATCCTCCGAGAGGTTCTCGGTGATCACGCCGCCAATCCAGGCCCGGCGGTTGATCGGATCCACTGAGACACAGGTCACATCTCCCCGAAACCCGATGGCGAGCCCTCCAGCGGTCAGCTGGATGTGCAAGTTCCCGTGAACCCCGCCGTTGTTCGCAACCGCCGAGAACGCGAATTGCGTGTCGAACGTGTTCTGCAGCGAATAGTGGCCGCCGCCGTTTGCGGCCGCGGATGGCCCGCCCGCGGCGGCGCCACCCACAACCGCCGCTGCTGGTTCATCGAGGGCGCGGGGCGCTATGGGCGACTGACAGGCGGCGAGGGCACTTGCTGTTGCCGCCAGCATGAACAACTGAACTTTGCGCATGGAATCTCCTCCACCGCTGAAGGTATGGCGGCTCGGGTGGAGAAGTCTTGAACGAAGGGCGCGTCCTGGAACGGGGGACGCGCTCCAACTCCCAACGGCCAACTCCCAACTCCCAAAGGAGAGTCGGAAAGATGGTTAGTAGGGGGAGTAGATGAGGAGTAGGGAGGGCTGCGGGGGACGTAGGTGCCGGCGCTTAGCCGACTGAGTGACCTAGGAGGGAGGCATGTGTTGCGCCCGCTAGCGTGCGCGGCGCGCGCGGAGAACGGGCGGAGCGACTCCCACGCGACGAGTTCGTGCCAAGCGATCTGCTGCGGTGCGTGACACTCGGCGCATCGGCCGCAACGCATCGACCGTCGACGCGCATGCCTGTGGGAAGTTGCGCTTCGAGCGCCAGTACAAGGGTGATGCATCTCACGGCACGGCCGGGCAGAACAGGAGAGCGCGTGTCAGACACCTTCGCGTGGTATTTGGGAATTGATTGGGGAAGTGAGGTGCATCATCTCTGCCTGTTGGATCGCACCGGGCAGGTCTGTGGAACGCGTCCCGTCGCGCACACGGCACCGGCGATTCACGAGGCGCTGCAATGGGTTCGCGACCGCACCGGCGTGCCGCTGACGGAGATTGCGGTCGGTATCGAAACGCCACGCGGGGCACTGGTGGATACGCTCCTCGAGCTGGGCTGGTGCGTGTTTGCGCTGAACCCCAAACAGCTCGATCGATTTCGCGATCGCTTTACCACCGCGGGCGCGAAAGATGACCGACGCGATGCGCACGTGGTCGCCGATGCGTTGCGGACCGATCGGCGGAGAATTCCGCACCGTTCGCGCGGATGATCCTACGGATCATTCAGTTACGCGAGTTGTGTCGCATCGTGGAAGACCTGCAGGTCGAAGAACGACGGTTGGGCAATCGGCTGCGGGAGCAGCTGTATCGGGTGAACGCGCCCTGGCTGTCGCTCAGTCCCGCGGCCGACGAGCCCTGGCTGTGGACCGTCTTGGCCGCGACACCGCACCCGGCGAGCTGGCCACAGTTGCCGCGGCGGCGCATCGCGCCAGCCCTGCGCACGCATCGCATTCGGCGGCTGACTGCCGAGGACGTCGTCACCGTCCTCCGCCAGCCCACGCTCGCGGTCGCCCCCGGCGTCGCGGATGCGGTGGAGATGCGGATTGCGTCGATGGTCCCCCAGCTGGTCTTGATCCACGAGCAACGGACCAGGGCGGAACGGCAGATCGATCGCCTGTAGGAGAAACTGGCGGCGGCTGACGCCAGCGAGGGCGAGCGCCGTGAGCATCGTGACGTCGAGATTCTCCGCTCCCGGCCAGGTGTCGGAAGAATGGTGACCGCCACGATGCTCACCGAAGCCGCTGGGCCGTTGGTACTCGCCGCGCGCGCGAGCGCAGCGAGGGTATGAGCGGAGCACGTTTTCCGGCTCGCGGAAGTCGTCCTCGGACGGACAAGGCCGGCGCTGCGTCGGCAGCCGCACAGCCGGCGTGGTACAGCGCGGGACCTCTGCGAGGAAACCCGCCAATCAGATACGTTGAGAGTTGGAGGTTGGGAGTTGACAGGTTTCTGGCTTGTCTCAGACCAGTCCCAAATCCCGCGCCCTGAGCGCAGCCTGCGTCCTGTCTCGGACGTCGAGCTTGGCGAGGATGTTCGTCACGTGGTTCTTGACCGTGCCTTCGGCAAGGCAGACGCGGTCCGCGATCTCCTTGTTCGACGCGCCACGCGAGAGAAGGGAGAGGATCTCGCGCTCGCGCGGCGACAGTGAGATCACCAGGGCTTCTGCCAGCGGGGGACCTGATTCCATGAGGCGAGCCATCGCGCTGACCACGCGTCCGGTGACGGTGCTCTGCAGGAACGATTCGCCGCGGGCGGCGGCATGTATGGCCGCGACGAGCGTCTCGAGCGAGACGTCTTTCAGCAAATACCCGGACGCACCCGCACGCAGCGCCCCAAACAGGTTCCCGTCGTCGTCGAACGTCGTCAGCGCCAGGACGGCGACGTCCGGGGACGATTCGCGCAGCTTCGCGGTGGCGTGGATGCCGTCCATCAGGGGCATGCGCAGATCCATCAGGACGACCGACGGCTGGAGCTGTTCGACGAGTTCGAGCACCTCCAGCCCGTTGGCCGCCTCGCCGACGATCTCGATGTCGGGCCGCGTCGACAGCAGCGTCCGCAGGCCCTCGCGGAACAGTGCCTGGTCGTCGGCCAGAACAATCCGGACTGCGTTCACCCCTGAAGCTCCATTCCAAGAACGAAACCAGCGCCAGGCGAGGTTTCGAACGCCACCGTGCCGCCAAGCTGCTCCGCGCGCTCGCGGATGCCGGTCAGCCCGAATCCGCCGTCGAGGACGTCAGTGCCGCGACCGTCGTCGCGCACCGACAACCTGATGCGGCCTTCCGGCTTGAACGCCAGCATGATTTCCACTTCCGTCGCTGCGGCATGCCGCCGGACGTTCGTCAACGCTTCGAGCGCCGTGCGGTGCAGTGCCAGGGCCACACCGGCGCTGACGGAACGCGGTGCGCCCTGGAGCGTGAACTTCGCGCGGAACGATTCGTCACGAACCGCCGACACGAGCGACGCGAGCTGCTCCTCGATACCCTCGACCCGGCTGTTTTCTCGCAGCGCTTTGACGGACTGGCGGACGGCCGTCAGCCCGTCCTTGGCGAGCGCCTGCGCGCGATTGACCGCGAGAAGCCCGCGCTCCGGATCCGCCTGCATCACCGCGCGCGCGGCCTCGAGCTGCACGTGGATGACGGTCAGGTAGTGTCCAAGCGTATCGTGGATTTCGCGCGCGAGACGGTTGCGTTCGTTAGCGGCCGCCAGCTGCGCGACTTCCGCTGATAACTTCTCGACCCGCTCGCGCGCTTCACGCTCGCGTGCGGCAAGCGCGACGTAGACAACGACGAACACCACCGCTGCCGTAGCCGTTGCCAGATTCCGGAACCAGTAGGGCCACGTCGGAATCCACGTGAGGTTGCCGCTCACGCCTCCAATCACGAGGATGCAGAAGAACGTCGCCCAGAGCCGTGGAAGCAGGAGGACAGCCTGTGCGGCCAGCGGCAGCAGGATCAGCGGGACGAGCCCGTCGCGCACCAGCGAGTTGATCCGCATGCCGATCGTGAACTCGATCAGCAGGTAGGCGAGCGACACGGGGAGGCTGCCGGTATTCCTGGCATAGCGATAGCCCCAGACCCCGAGTGCCAGATAGATGACGCTCAACACGCCGCGCTCGCGGATGTGCGACGGCCCCCAGGCCGTTGGCGTCAGCGCGATCAGTATCAGGTAGCCTGCCGCCACGATCGCGACGAACGCGCGATAGCCGACGATGTCGCCGGCGTAGGAAGAGCGTTGAGTGTCCACGCCGGCAGTATGCGCAAGGTGGAGCCGTCGTGACAAGGCACATGACCTTAACGTGACCTCTGGCACATGCGGGCGCCTGCAGCGCCCACATAGCATCAGCCTGGGACGCTGAACGTTCCAGGAGGTATTTCGATGCACCTGTTCACAACTGCAGCCGTTGTGTTGGTAATGGCGGTCACCACGGTTGGTGGTCAGAAGACGACGCAGACCGGGCCCGGCGCCGCCGGCAGCCCGCACGTGCGCACGGATTGGACGATCGACGGCGCCGCGATCTCGATCGAGTACGGACGGCCGTTCCTCAAGGGACGAACTGTCGGAAAAGAGGTGGCACCGTTCGGTTCCGAGTGGCGAACTGGCGCCGACGAGGCGACGACGATCAAGACCGACAAGCCGTTGAAGTTCGGCACGCTCGCGGTGCCAGCCGGCACCTACACGATCTACACGCTGCCCGGAGAGAAACAGTGGCAGCTCATCGTCAGCAAGGCGACAGGGCAATGGGGCATTCCATACCCTGCGGGTAAGGATCTGGGCCGCGTGCCGATGACAGTCGGAAAACCTGGTGCGCCTGCCGAGCAGCTCACCATCTCGATTCAGGACACGCCCGGAGGTGCGACGTTGCACGTCGACTGGGGGACCACGCGCGCCAGCGTGCCCTTACGGTTGGGTAAACGTGCGACGTGCGACGTGCTTGGGGCTCGGAGCTTGGCTTGGCTCAGTTGATTGTTGAAGGGATGCATATGTTTCTATTCCGGGTAGCTGCGGCGGTACCACTCGTTGCGGCGCTGGTGGCATTCAGTGCGCCGCAGCCGGGTGCGGCTTCGGGCTCAGAGTGGCCGCGGTGGCGGGGTGCGAACTTCGATGGAACGGTCACCACCGGAAAGAACATCTTTGCGAAGCCGTTCGCGTTGAAGGTCCGGTGGCGGAAAACGATCGGCACGGGCTATTCGGGAGTCGTGATCGCGGATGGTCACGCCGTGACGATGGCGTCCGACGGCAAGACCGACTTCGTGATCGCGCTGAGCTCGGACTCAGGGGCTGAGAAGTGGCGCGTGCCGGTCGGCGAGGCATTTCCGGGCAGGGATGGATCGACGGGCGGACCTGTCTCGACCCCGGCGATTGCTTCGGGCGTCGTCTACGCGCTCGGCCCGCACGGGAACCTCGTCGCCCTGCAACTCGCCAGTGGAGCCGAATTGTGGAAACGCAAGATCGAGGCTGAGGTCCCGCATTGGGGATTCACGACCTCGCCGTTGATCGCCGGCGATGTCGTCATCGTGCTGACCGGCGGCGCACCGGATCGCGCGATCACCGCCTTCAACAAGCAGACTGGCGCAGTCGCGTGGAGCGTCGGTTCCGACGTGGCCAGCTATCAATCGCCGATGCTGACCACCGTGGACGGGCGCGAGCTGGTGCTGGTGGGCGGCGATCAGTACCTGTTTGCGCTCGATCCAGCGAATGGCCGTGAGGTGTGGCGGTACGAACATGGTGGTCGCGGGTTCTACGCGAAGATCGTCAATCCCGTGCGCGTCGCTCGCGATGAGTTCCTGATCACATACCGCCCGGACGAGTCCGTGCTGTTGAAGACCGCGCCACGTCCCGAGGTCGCGTGGAGCACGCGCGAGCTCAAACTCAATTACGCGACGCCGGTCGTTTCCGGCGGACGGATCTTCGGCTACTCGGGAGCCTTTCTCACGGCGATCGATGCGCGAACCGGGACGCTGGCGTGGCGATCGAGGCCACCCGGCGATGGCTTCCCGATCCTCGTCGACGGTCACCTGGTGGTGCTGACCAAGCGTGGGACGCTCGCCGTGGCCGCGACCGACTCGGCCGCCTATGACGAGAAAGCCTCTATCGAGTTGTTCACGCGTCTCGCCTGGACGCCGCCGTCCTTTGCCGAGGGACGTATCTTCGCTCGCGATTCGTATGCCGAGATCGCCGCGGTTGACGTCGTGCCTCTGGCGAGCAAGACGATGACGTCGGCGGCCGACCCTGTTGTCGGCCGTGTCCCTGGCTCCCGGTTCGATCAGTGGGTGACCGAAGTGGAGCGAGCGTCAGATGCGGAAGCGAGAATCAACAAGTTGCTCGCGGACCAGAAGGAGAACCCGATCCTCGAAGGTGACCGGATCGCGCATCTCGTCTACAAGGGCGCCGCTGACGATCTCGCGTTGCGAGGAGACATGTTCGAGATCGGTCGGGAAGTGCAGATGCACCGCGTTGGGAAGACCGATTTCTTCTTCGCGTCGCTCGAGCTTCCGCCCGACGCGCGCATCGCCTATCAGTTCGTCCGCAATCTCGGCGAGACGATCGCCGATCCAAGGAATCCCCGGCAAGCGACGTCGCCGACGTATGCTGGATCGATCTCTTTGCTGGTGATGCCCGGTGCAGAGAAAACCGGTTCAGTGCCGGGCGCCGCCACGCTGGGCGGTCGCATGGAGGAGCATGAAATCGAAACCGCTACCGAGCAGGCCGAACATCTGAGGTGGGGCGGGAAGCGCAAGGTCTTCGTCTATCTCCCGCGCGGATACGAGGCGGACCAGAGTCGCCGATATCCGGTGCTGTACGTGCTGTACGGGGAGGAAATGAAGAACGCGCACTTCGATGCGGTCCTCGACCACGAGATCGGCGCGACGGCCAGGCCGCTGATCGCCGTATTCGTCGAGTCTACTAACGCCTACGAGTACGCGCGAACATTCCGGGAGGCCCACCGCCGGATGCTGACTGAAACGATCGTCAAGTGGACCGATTCGCGCTTCCGCACGCTCGCCGAGGCGCAACAGCGGTTCGTGCTCGGCCACGACGAGGCAGGCGTCGGCGCGCTGGAAACGGTCCTCAATGCACCGCAGGTCTTTGGTGGCGCAGCCCTGCAGTCGATCTTTCCAGTGGGCAAGGGCGACGAGGAGCTGCTTGCGCTGATCGATCGAACACCGAAGTCGTCTCAGCGTTTCTACGTGGACTGGGGCAAGCTCGATCCGCGTCGACGGGCGGACAATGTCGATGTAGCAGCCTTTACGAGCGCGGTTCGCGACCGCTTGCGCCAGCGTGGTTTTCAGGTCGAGTCGCGAGAGACAGCCGACGGTTCGGCGCTGCCGTTCTTTGTCGATCGCGCCAGGTTTGCGATGCGCGCGTTCTTCCCGGCTGAGGCACGATAGCGATTATTCATCAGCGCTGCGGCGCCGCGATCGTGAACTGGCGAACGGCGCTGTTCATCGTCGCTGAAGTACCCTCGCTTTCGGCGGTGACCGTCACATCGAACGATCTCCCGGCAGACGCATTTGCGGGTACCTTGACGGATGCCGTAACCGTCGCCTCTGCTCCCTGCGCAAGGTCGACGAAGGCAGGCTCGACGACGCCGACCACGCCTTGACCGTAAACGACGACGATCCGGAAGCGCGCGGCAGGCCCGTGGTTACGGACAGCGATTGGGACCGGTGTTGTCGATCCCGCGCGTAGCTCGTCGGGTCCACTTATCGAGAGTTCAACGGATGCCGCGCGGAAGAGTGCTGCATAAAGTCGCTGATAGGTGAGACCCGCTGCGTCGGTTCCCACAGCCGCGACCCGGAAAGCCTGCGACGGCAGCTCAATCGGTCCGATGAACTCGTCGTCATCGATCTTCTCGAGATCGAGCTGTCGAAGGATCGTGCCGTCCAACGCGACGAGTGAGAATCGGGGCGGGTTCGACGAACCGAACATCTTCGTCTGCAATGTTGCGGGCCTGTTGACGACCGGCTGCCCCTGAATTGGAAACCATCCTTCGTGACCGGGCCCGCCGGCGAGCCGGACGAACTCTGCAGTCATCAGCGACAGTTCCGTACGGGCGTGAGCCACAAGCCAGAAGCGTCCCGTTGCTACCACGCGTGCGCGCCAAAGGCCGGATGCCGGCTTGTCGACCGTCAGGACGTGTGCGCAATTGAGGATGGTCTCTTCGGCACCGGGCGGGCGCGCGTTGACCGTGCCGTCTGGCGCGGTCACGTTCAGCGTGCCACCCTCACGGTCGAACGATGCACTGATGGTGAAGCGGTTCACTGACGCATCGATGGGCACGTCGAATTCGCGGGGCGCGTTCTCGGGGGCAGCATGTGCCCACAGGATCAACTCCCGGCTGGCGAGCGACTGCTCGCGCATGATGTGGGCTGACGCGGCGAGCTCGGACGGGTTCAGAAAGAACGGCTGACCGCCGGTTTCGTTCGCGATACGGATGTACGACGGGTCGGCCGGTCCACAGGTGCGTGGGCCGAACTCGCGTGTCCTGTTCTGTTGATGGCCGCCGCGATTGTCTTCGACTTGCGAGCAGACGGCGAGGATGATGGCAAAGGCGGCAATGCTCTTCATGTGTGTTCAACCCGCTCTGGTTCCATTCGGCACGGGCCACTCCGGTTGTGCCAGCGCCGGCCGGACACCATCCGCGTAGCCGATATCGAACAGCATGCCCTCCGACTGGTGGCCGTGAATCGTGCGTGGCGGGATATTGACGACAAACAGGGCCTGCTGACCTTGAACGAGTTGCGGTTCCGAGCGTTCCTTCTTGATGCCGGCCACGATGGTGCGCTGCCGATCCCCAAAGTCCACCGTCAGCCGCGACAGCCGCGCGGCGCCTGCCACGTCGTCGACCTTGACGACCGTGCCGACACGAACGTCGAGCTGCCCCATGGCCTCCACTGTCGCCGTAGGTTTGACCGCGGCGGGTTGAAACCTGGAGGGCGACGGGCCATTCGCGTCGAGCTGGGCGGCCAGGCGTTCGATCTGATGCAGGTGATTGAGATCGTGGCCGGCATACAGGCGAATCAGGTGGCGCACCGTCTCTTTCCCACGCTCCGCGTGCATCCCGTAGTACTCCAGCTGTTCCTCGGTCAGCCCGTCGAGCAGGCGCAGCGTGCTCGTGCGAACCGCGTTGAAGGTCGTCAGGCTGGAAAACGCATCCTGGGCAGGGTACTTGAAAGCCGACGCCCATTGATCCTGATCGAACGGCTGAATCGGCGTGCCCGGGTTTGCGAGGATCATCCGGAGCCGATAGCCCGCGACGATCTCAGCGTCGGCGAGGTGCGTGACGATCGCGGCAATGCTCCAGCGGCCGGCCTCAGGCGTCCAGCGAAGGTTGTCGTCCGATCGGCCGGCTATCACGGCACCGATACGCGACGGCGTCGCGGCCAGCACCTGCATCGGGTCCTGCGTTCCGAGGTTCGAGATGATTCGCGCGATGTACTGTTCCGCTGTTTCTGGCATGCGTTCGCTCCCGCCGAGATCCTAGCCGGGCTGGCGCCAGCCATCCATGCCATTGTTTTCATGGCATCGGCGAATTGTGCTCATAGTCAGCTGCTCGGCCTGATGCATCGTGCCACCAGACGAGCCGGGGCTTCGGGCCGCTCTGCACCAGCGGATACGAGACTGCGATGCGGCTTCCATCTCCTTGACGACAGAGTCGCGCGTCTTCGGCATGACGGCAGGATGAAGAGCAGGCAGCGGTAGAGGCGCTCGTGCGGCGGCATCATCGATCGGTCGCTGACGGAATTGCCGTGGCGAGCGCGATGGTTCGCTGCAGGCGCGCGACTTCTGCGCGAAGGACCGCCTGGCCGAGAGGCGTCAGCGCGTGATAGGCCTGCCGTTCGTCCGTCACCCCCGCACGCCCGCGCGGTTCGTCCGATCAAACCGTCGGGCTTCGGCGAGCTCGCGCATCAAGCGGTACAGCGTGCACCGGGCCGAGCAGGCGCCGGCGTGGCACCGTGGCGTTGCACGCCATCCAGGATCTCGATACCAGGTCGCGGGCCCCGGCGAGGGTGGCCAGCGGCCGGCGAACGCACAGGTCTCAGCGGCACATGACGTTGCACTATTTCTGACGATGGCCGATTCGTTCGGTTTTGCATTATCTTCAGAATCGCATGTAGTTTGAACGGCGCACTACGCCGATCGGTCGGCGGCCGCTGTCGAGAATCTGCTCCCTGCCAGGGAGCCGTTGGTCCCCATCAGGGGACCGGTCGCGGAATCGCCGTTCCCAGGCCCGCCTGCGGGCCCTAGATTCTGTCGAAGGATGCCAACCCTTCCCGTCTCACGCGACGTCGTCCGTCTGCAGACCGACCTCCTGACGGTCGGCCGGTTCGAAGCGCACCCCCACGACTCCGACTTCGAAACGGCCGGCGCGATCACGACCCCCGTCTTCGTGTTCCCGCGCGTCAGCGTCTGGATTCAGCACGATGGCGACGATGCGTTTGTGGCCGATCCGAACTGGATCACGTGTTACAACGCGAGTCAGCCCTATCGCCGCAGGAAGATCAGCCACGAAGGGGACGTGAGTGACTGGTTCCGCCTCCGCCCCGACGCCCTGCTCGAGGTCGTCCGAAGCGTCGACCAGTCCATCGAGGATGCCGAAGCGCCTTTCAAGGCGCCGCGCCTGAAGGCCGATCCGGAAACGTGCCTCATCGAGCGCAGGCTCTTCAGGGACCTGCCGTCATTCGAGCCGTTCGTCGCGGAAGAGATGACGCTCGCGCTGCTCGCGCGCGTTCTGCAGCACGCTTCCGGCAAAACAAGTGTCGACGAGGCGCTCCGCACGACCGTCGCGCAACGCGAGTGCGTCGAGTTGGCCAAGGGCGTCCTCGGACGCATGTTCGAGGCCCGGCTTGCGCTATCCGATGTGTCGCGAGAAGTCGGTTGTTCGCATTTCCACCTCTGCCGCATCTTCAAAGCGCACACCGGCGTCACGTTGCATCAATATCGCGAGCAGCTGCGGATTGCGCGCGCGGTCACGCTGCTCCTGGAATCTGATGCCGAGGTCACCGAGATCGCGCTGTCAGTCGGCTACTCGACGCATAGCCACTTCACCTGGGCGTTTCGCCGGGTGTTCAACATGACCCCCTCCGCCGTCCGGGCGAGCGGAGCCGGACTCCGGCACTACGCCACCGCTATCGAAACGTTCTTCCTGGACCGCGCACACCCTCTTCCGCCTCGACGCGTGAATTGACCCGCTCGAGGCTTCGCCACGGGCGTGCCAAGATGGAGACTCTGCCGGGCGTTCGTAACTCGAATCGCTCGTCGCTCGAAGATCACCCATGACGCCTCCGAGCGACGAACCACGAACCACGACCGTGACCACCCCCGTAAAAATACCTGTCGCCAACATGTAATCCCCAAACAGAGTTTTTCCGTCAAAGGATCTCGAATGCCGACCGACCCGCGTGAATTGCTGCCATTGCCGTCGCACGACTTCCAGGTCCTGCTGAGCCTGCTTGCGGCGCCGCGGCACGCGTACGGGCTCGCCCAGGCCGTAGAAGAACAGCCCGACGCTGGTGTGCGTCTCGAAATCGGGTCGCTTTACCGGATTCTGGCGAGGTTAACCGCGGCCGGTGTGATCGAGGACTTCGATCCGCCGGCGAACGCAGAGGGGCACGAAGCCCGGCGGCGGTATTACCGCATCACGGCGTTCGGACGCCGGGTGGCCGCAGCCGAAGCTGCCAGGCTGGACAGCCTGCTTCGAACGGCGCGCCGGGCGAAGCTGCTGCCGTCGCGGGGGTCCAAATGATCGACCGCCTGGCGCTGGAGATGATTCGCCTGGCGCTGAAGGCGTTCCCACGTCGGTTTCGCGATGCGTATGCGCAAGACATGTCGGACTTTTTCGCCGATCGGTGGCGGGCATCGTCCGGGTTCTGGAACCGGGGCGCGTTGTTCATTCGCAGCGTCGCAAGCCTGTTGATTGCGGCGGCCTCCGAACACGCGAGGCCTTCCGATGCGGTGGCACGTCCCGTCGAGATCCGCGGCCCGAGAGGAGGAATCGTGAACAGCGTGCTTCAGGATGTCCGCTTTGCGCTGCGCCTCATGCGGCGCCAGCCGTCCTATGCGCTCTTCGTAGTGCTGACGCTGGCGATCGGCATCGGCGCCAACACAGCCGTCTTCAGCGTCGTCAACGGCGTGCTGCTGAAACCACTGCCTTTCGCTGAATCGGATCGCCTGGTGGCGATCTGGGGACGGTTCGATCCCGAGAGCGGATTCGACTTTCCGAGATTCGTCCTGTCGATACCGGAGTACCTGGACTACCGGAACCAATCGCGATCGTACGAGGAAGTTGCGGCCTGGGCAACGGCGTCACTCACGGTCGGTGGGGAGGGTGTCGAACCCGAACGCGTGACTGGAGCGGCGGTCACCGAGAATCTCTTTCGCCTGCTTCGGGTTGCGCCGGTGTTCGGTCGAACCTTCAGCGCTGAGGAGGCGCGTCCGGGAGGGCCGCCACTGATCGTGCTCAGCCACGCGTACTGGCAGTCTCGCTTCGGCGGCGCCCGCGACATCGTCGGACGAACCGTCCCAATCAACGGTCGGACCGCGACGGTGATCGGAGTCATGCCGCAGGATTTCAGCTATCCGGACAGGACGACGCGCATCTGGACGATGCTCCGGATCGACCCCGCCAATCCTGGCGGCAGATCGTCCCATAGCTACCGCGCAATCGGACGGCTGGCGTCCGGTGCGAGCATCGAGTCCGCACGCAACGAACTGCAGCCGCTGATGGCCAGCTGGAAAGCGGCGTACCCGGACATCCACACCGGGCACTATCTCTTCATCCGCCCGCTGCTTGAAGATGTTTCGGGCACGATCAAGCCAGCCCTGCTCATGCTGCTCGGCGCCACCGGCGCGGTGCTGTTGATCGTCTGCGCCAACCTGGCAACGGTAATCATGGCGCGCGGCGAGGCACGGTCGCGCGAGATGGCGATTCGCGGCGCGTTGGGCGCCCGGAAGAGCCGTCTCGTCAGGCTGTCGCTGATCGAGAGTGCGCTGCTCGCGCTGTTGGGCGGCGTTCTCGGCGTTCTCATCGCCCAGGCTGGCGTGCGCGCGCTCCTGACGATCGATCCGACCAGCATTCCGCGGTCTTCTGAAGTGACCGTTGACGGCCGGATGCTCGCATTCGCGGCAGGGCTCTCCTTCGTCTCGGCGCTGTTGTTCGGCCTGTTGCCGGCGCTCCGAGGCTCGTCTCCTGAGCTTGTGTCCACCCTGAAAGAAAGCAACTCGACGGTCAGCGGTGGCGCCGGACGTCAGTGGGTTCGCCGCGGACTCGTTGCCGTCGAGGTCGCGCTCAGCGTCGTCCTCGTGGTCGGCGCGGGCCTGATGCTTCGCAGCTTCGAACGCCTGCTGTCGGTGCAACCTGGGTTTGACGCACGCGGGATGCTGATGGCCAGCATCACCTTGCCCGGGGTCTCCTACGGCGAACCGGAACGTGTCGAAGGATTCTACGAGCAGCTGATCGCCCGACTCCGATCGGTGCCTGGTGTTCGCGCCGCCTCAGCCGGCAGTGGCGTGCCGTTGTGGAGCGATACCGGTGTGTGGGATTTCGACATCGAAGGGAAGCCGCGGCCGGGGCGTGGTGAAACCGCCTGGAACGCCGGTATCACTGTCGTTCGTGACCAGTTCTTCGAGACCCTGGGCATCAAGCTCGTACGCGGGCGATTCTTCGACTCGACCGATCGAAGTGGCACCATGCCGGTGAGCCGTC
This sequence comes from uncultured Acidobacteriota bacterium, assembly GCA_963784195.1. Classification (GTDB taxonomy): domain Bacteria; phylum Acidobacteriota; class Vicinamibacteria; order Vicinamibacterales; family 2-12-FULL-66-21; genus CAVQAH01. The sequence continues at coordinate 67,153 of CAWARA010000029.1, forward strand.
ATCAACGAAAGCATGGCCGCGCGGTTTTTCCCGGCGTCGATCCGATCGGCCGGCGGATTCGCGTCTCGGGCGATCAGAACGCGTGGATGACGATCGTTGGCCTTGCTGCAGACATCCGCGACCAGTCGCTGGACGATCCGCCAAGGCCGATGTATTACGTCGTGCAGGCGCAGATGCCGGTCACGGCGCGCGGTCCGTACTCCGACATGACGCTGGTCGTCCGTTCAGCGATCGCGCCGGAGGCGCTCATTCCGTCCATCCGTGACATCATCCGCCAACTCGATCCCAAGCTGCCCATCTACGACGCCCAGAGCCTGGAGACTGTGCGAGCGCTGTCGGTAGCGCGGCCGCGTTTTACGACAACGCTACTGACGTTGTTTGCGGTCGTGGGGATCATGCTCGGCGCCACAGGCATCTACGGTGTGTTGTCGTATAGCGTGGCGCGCCGGACCCAGGAGATCGGCATTCGCCGCGCCCTCGGCGCGGCAACCGGCGCGCTGTTTCGCGAGGTGATCGCGCGAGGCATGCGACCGGTGATCGCAGGGCTGATCCTGGGATTGGTCGCGTGCTACTGGATGATGCGGATCCTGGAGAATCAACTGTTCGAAGTATCCACGACCGACCCCGCAACCTACGCCATCGTGGCCGCAGGCGTTGTAGTCGTTTCGCTGATCGCATGTGCCGTGCCTGCGCTGCGCGCCATTCGAGTCAATCCGATCATCGCGCTGCGCGCGGGCTGAGCGGCACCCGGTGACGGAGGGTACGGAGGGAACGGAACGAGCTTCAACTCGGAGAAACGGAGGAACGGAGGCAAATGGAATGGGCACTGGCCAACGTCGAGGTGCGGCAGCCGATGCCGCCGCGCGTGCGCGGCGAGCGATCGACCGACACCCCGAGGGCGCAAGCCGCACGGGCGATCAATCGCGGCTTGCGCCCTCGGGGTGCCGGTCGATCGCCCGGCCCGGCCGATGGCCGGGCCGGCATCGGCTCTGAACGCTGAAGTCTTCTGAGCCCCCCGTTTCTCCGTTTCTCCGAGTTGAAGCTCGTTCCGTTCCCCCCGTCCCCTCCGTCGACCCAACTACTCGACTCTGAGGGACTTCATCGGATCCACGTTGGACGCGCGACGCGCAGGGAGGATGTTCGCGGCGGCTGCCGTCACCATCAGGACGAGCAGTGCTGAAACCAGCACCCGCGTGTCATGCGGCGGAACGCCGAACAACAACGTCGACAGCTGGCGTGCCGCGCCAACCGACGCGGCGAGTCCGGCCAGGATGCCGATGGCGGCGATCGTCAGGCTTCCCCGAAGCACGCTTCGGGTGATGTCGATCCGGCGGGCGCCGAGCGCGAGTCGTATGCCGATTTCTCTCGTTCGCTGCGAAACCAGGTAGGAGGTCACCCCGTAGGTCCCGCCAAGCGCCAGGATCAGTGCGAGTGACGCGAAGACGCCGAGCAGCCACGAGTACAGAGCCCGTTGCGACAGCGATCGCGCCAGGGCCTCCTCCATCGTCCGCACTCGGAAGAGCGGCAGTTCAGGATCGAGCTCGCGAAGTGCAGCGCGCGCCGTCGGCGTGAAGGCCTCAGGTGCCTGCTTCGTCTTGATTACGACCGTGAGCTGATTTGCCGGCAACTGGGCGACCGGCATGTAGATGCCAGGACGCATCGGCCGCTCGAGGCCGTAGTGGCGAACGTCTTCGACCAGCCCGACGACCGTCATCCACGGCGCGCGCTCGCCGTTGTAACGAATTCGCCGGCCGATCGGATCCGACACCCCGGGCCAGAAGGTCCTGACAAACGTTTCGTTGACAATGACGACCCGGTTGTCCTTGCGGCCATCCTCGTTGTTGAAGAAGCGCCCCGACTTCAATCGAATGCCCATCGTCCGGAAGTACTCGGGCGACGCCGGCCGCTGCAGCGTGACCGGGTTGGACTCGCCAGGGGCGAGAGGCGCGCGCCCCTCGATGACGAAAAAGTTGCCCCAGTGGCATGAGAGCGGGGGACAACTCACGATACCGGCCGATTCGACACCGGGAAGTGTTTGCAGCCGGGCGCTGAGCCGCTCCCAGAACGCCAGACGTTTGGGTTCGTCAGGGTAGCTCGCGTCCGGCAGCGACACGGCGAAGGTCAGGACATTGTGCGGATCGAATCCCGGATCGGTGTCGCGCACGCGATCGTAGGCGCGCATCAACAAGCCGCCGCACACGAGGAGGATCGCGGCGAGCGCAAACTCCGCGCTCACCAGCCAGCCGAGCGTTCGACGCCCGCTCGGGCCGAGCGTATTTCCCGTACCAGTCTCGCTGATCGCGCCGCGCACGCTGCTTCGGATCGTGTGCAGCGCCGGAGCGAGGCCGAACAAGAGCGCGGTAACAATGCTCACGCCGACCGAGAACGCGACGATGCGGCCGTCGAGGGTGAAGTTCGCCCAGCGCGGGATCTGATCGCCGGCGGTCGTCACGAGCAGGTGCAGGGCCCATCGGCCCACCACGAGGCCGATCAGACCGCCGAGCGCAGCCAGCACGAGATTCTCGACCAGCAGTTGACGCGCGAGTCGAAGACGGCTGGCGCCGACCGCCAGGCGGATGGCCATTTCCCGCCGGCGGGCGAGCGCCCTCGCCAGCATGATGCTGGCGACGTTCGCGCAGGTCACGACGAGGAGCAGTCCCACCGCAGCCAGCAATGTCTTTGCAGCCGATGTGAAGTCGCGCACGAACTGCTCCCGCAGCGGCCGCGCGAACGGGGAGACGATCCGGTCCTTGTCGCGCGCGTTCCAGATCGGCTCCTGCGTTCTGAGCAGGTCACGCGTCGCATCCTCCGCCGAGACGCCAGCCTTGAGACGGGCAAGTCCTTCAGCACCGTAACTCTGTCCCTTCTGGAGCGGGTCGCCGGCGACCGGGACCCACAATCGAACCTCTCCAGGGAATTCGGCCGCGCGCGGCATCACCCCGACGATCGTGTGGGGTACCCCGTTGAGTTTGAGCACGCGCCCCAGCACGTCGGGCGACGCTCCGAAGCGCTCGCGCCACAGACCTTCGCCGATGACGGTGACGCGCGGTACCTTCGGTTTGTCCTCCTCCGCTGTGAACATGCGGCCCAGCAACGGCTCGATGCCCAGGACTTTCGCGAAGTCCGCCGTGACCTCGGCGCCCGAGATCCGCTCAGCCTGATTGCCGTCGGACAGGTTGAGACTTGCCTCCGAATAGAGGCCGATCGCCTCGAACATCTGCGCCGATGCGTGCCACTGGTGAAAGTCCGGATAGTTGATGCCGACGAGGTCGAGGTTCCATTTGGGTGCGGTCTCGTTGATGTAGACCAGGCGATCAGGTTGAGGGAATGGAAACGGTCTCAGGAAGAGTGCGTTCACCAGGCTGAATACGACCACGTTGGCGCCGATCCCAAGCGCGAGCATCAGCGCGATCAGCGCCGAGGAAGCCTTCTGCCGGGCCAGCCATCGAAACGTGTAGCGGAGATCGGTCCCAAGCATGGAAGACCGCCTTTCGACAGAAGGGGAGGGAAACGAACGGTGCCGCGTCAGACTCATCGATGCTGCGAGCAGATCCCACGCCGCCGCGAGCCAGACCGCGAGCGTCGCGAACGCACTTCGCCGCCGGGCCTCGTCGAGCCGCAGTTCGAAGAGCGCCTCCATCTCGCCGGCATGCCGCTCACGCAAACGTCGCGGCCCGACCCGCAGTAGCATCCGATAGACGCTGCGGGATCGTTCGGACATCACGCTTCTTTTATCAACAGCGCTCCGCGCACTGGTATCAACTGCGCTCCGCGCTGGCCGGCCCTCGCCGCGCGCGCGCCCGCGCGACTCTGACCAATGCCGCAAGCCTTTCGGTCTCGCCCGCCAGCACCCGTCGCCCTGCCCGCGTGATGCGGTAGTAGCGCCGGCGCTCGCTTTCGTCCGCCGGCCGCTCCGGTTCAGCGGTCAGCTCCTCGATCCAGCCGTTCTCGCGAAGTTCTTCAAGCGATCCGTACAGCGTCGCGGGCCACAGGCGCACCTGCGCCTCGCTGAGCGTGTGCACATCGCGCGCGATCGCCAGACCATGGCGGTCGCCGGCGGCGAGCGCGAGAAGGACGTAGTACCAGGGAGTTTTCAGCCGCGGGGGCACGAAGGAGATTATATAGACTTATATAATGTGTTCAAGACGGGGGTTCACGACGAAGGTTCACGGACGAGGGTTCACGCGAGGGTTCACGACGAGGGTTCACGAGGACTGTTCCGGGCTGACCGGAGATCTGCATTTCTACAACGGTCATCCGGCGGCTGGATTGCAGTTCTTGCAGCGGCGCTCTCGGTTTTTTCGGAAAACACACCGTTTTCATCTGGCATCGGTCGTGCTCCCTCCGATGCATGAATTCAGCGCGGTCTTACGAAGAACTCATAATCTGGCAACTTGGGTCTGAGCTTCGCGACGGCATCTTCAAGTTGACCGAACACGGACCAGCGTCACGGGATTTCGAGTTTCGAAAGCAGATTCGCTCTTCATCGAGCTCTGTGCCGAGCAATATCGCCGAGGGATTCGCTTACTACAAACCCAGGCTCTTTGCTCGGCATCTGCGGATTGCGATTGCTTCACTCGACGAGACGAAGGGCCACCTGCAGGATGGGGCAGGGGTTAAGGGCTACTTCGATCCAAACCAAGCCGGCACGTTGATTCGTCTCACCTGCCGAACGCTACGGGGGTCGAAACGACTCCTCCGCTACCTGGATTCATGCAAAGGAAAAGCGCCGATCGACTGGGCTGAGTTCAAGCGAGCGCCCAAACGTGAGCACTCGCCGTGCGCGCGATCCTCCCAGTGAACTCTGTGTGAACCCTCGTCGTGAACCCTCGTCGTGAACCCTCGTCCTGAACCCCCGTGTGAACCCTCGTCCTGAACCCGTCAGCGCGCGATATTTCCCCAGACAACCGTATCCGAATTGATCTGTTGCGCGCCTTCCGTCATGCCGAGCGTGCCGGCGCCCCACACGACGGTCTGGCTCCAGACTTCCGGATTGGTCCAGACGAGATCGGTCGCGCCCCATACGACAGTGTTGCCCCAGACGACTGTCGAGCCCCAGACAACCGTCTGCGCCCAGGCGATCTGCTGTTCGTAGACGACGTTACCCCAGACAACGGTGTTGCCCCAGACGACGGTTTGTGACCACGACAGGTCCTCACCGTCGATGGTGGTGGATGGTGATACTGGTTGGGTGAGCCACCACTCGCCGATCGCGGCACCCGGATCGATCGACTGTGCGAGTTGGATTGCGCCGGCGCCGTTCAGCGAGCCCGTGCCCTGCGTCAGCGCATCGGCCGAGGCAATCGGCAGCGCGGTGAACTGCAGGATCGCCTTGATCATGTTCGGCGTCAGCGGCTGCCGATCGGCTTCGCGGTTCGCCTCGATCATCAGCGCGACCACGCCGCTCGTGACGGCCGCGGCCATGCTCGATCCGCTCAGGCGCAGATAGCGCGGCTGCCGCTCGAGGTTCTGGCCGCGCACGCGGCGCTCCGGGTACGACTTGTAGAGCGATCCTTGATACGCGCCAACCGCCACGAGATCGTGTCCCGGCGCCACGATGTCCGGCTTGACGTGACCCGAGAACCACGTTGGTCCGCGTGAACTGTACGGCGCAACCGAGTCATCCAGGCGTGACGCGGTGCCGTTCGTGTCCACGCGCACCGACGGTGATCGCCGACGGCGCGTTGCCGGGCGACGTGATGCCGGCGTAGCCAACCTGGCCGGTCTCTTGGTTCGTCCCGTAGTTTCCGGCAGATGCGATGACGACGATGCCTGCACGCGTGGCCGCTTCGACGGCCTGGACGAGCGGATCGGTTTCTGGCGCTTCGTAGATGGGGTGCCCGAGCGACAGGTTGATGATGTCGATCTTCAGGCGCTCGCGGTTTTCGATGGTGTACTCGAGTGCGCGCAGCACCGAGCTCGTATATCCCGCACCTTCGCCGTTGAGGACCTTCAAGCTGATAATCTTCGCGTCCGAGGCGATACCAGCGTAGGGACGGACGTCGTAGGTCAGCTTCTTGCCCCTGGCGACCGAGACGACTCGTACCTTGGAATCATCGCCGTTGCCGCCAATCAGCGACGCGACGTGGGTGCCATGTCCGAAGTCATCGTACGGCTTGCCGGACTTGCCGCTCTTCGTGAAATCAACGAAGTGACCGACCCTGCCACCTGAGATATCCCTGGCTTCCTCCAGACCTGAATCGATGACCGCGATGCCGACGTCGTGCCCGCGGTAGTCGTCCTCGTCGTCGAGACCGAGTGTCGCTTTGAGGAGGTTTTCAGTTTCCTGCGGTGTGTTGAGCGATGCAGTGAGACCCAGCGCGTTGACCTGCACGCCGCCCAGCAGTGAGCTGCCCGCGCTCACGAGCGCGTCGATCGACGCGCTGTCGACGTCGAGCAGCTGCTCGAGACCCAACAGATCCTCGCCGTGCAGCGTCACGGTGAACGCATCGACCAGCCGGTGATTCGATTCGATGCGGTCGCCGTGCTTGGCGAGCAGATTCGCGACGGCTCCAGCCTTGCCAGCCTTCGTGCGCACGATGACGCGCTTGACCGACCGGTCACCGCTGTCCAGCGCCTTCCGTAGCACCCGATCAAGCTTGGATTTCTTCAGGCCGGGCAGGCTGCGCTCGCGCGCCTGATTGACCGACGACATGCTGAGCGTCGCAACGATCACCGCCGCAATCAGCGCGCCGCGCTTGAACCACGTGTGTTGAATTCGAGCAACCATCCACCCCACCCCTCAGAGACACTTTTGGTCAGCGAACTTGCACGTCCGGCAGATGGCAATTTCCGCACCGGGTAGTTTTTGAGCCGTAAGTCCTTACAGCTCAATGATGTCTAGGCAGGAGCAGACCTGAAATCGCGTCAGGTTGTGCTGACAAAGAACAACATCGCTGCTCCGGAGTGGAACACGCCCTGGCTGGGAGGCCGAAAGTGCAGGCAGGGAGCGGGGAAATCGCAGCTCCAATTCGAGACACGGTGTCCGCGGCGGACGCGAGGACGCCGGCGGCGGTGCCTGCCTGGGCGTCGGCGCGCTTCTATGTCTACGGGGTGATCACGTTTGGCTCGATCGTGTTGGTCGACGCGGTCCGCCAGCTCCTGAATCACCCGCCCGGATCGAACTGGTGGCTCCTCCTTGGCCTGACCCTGCTGAGCGGATCGGCAGTGCTCAAGATTCCCTCGACGTCGGTGAACTTCTCCATCTCCGACGTGTTCACGCTGACGAGTGCTGTCGTCTTCGGACCCGCGGCTGGAGCGGTGACGGTTGCGGTCGATTGCCTGGCCATCTCGTATCGTCTGCAGCGATCGGACCCCCCGCTGACCGCCGACCGTCTGCTCTTCAATGCGGTGGTCCCGCCGCTGGCGATGTGGATAGCGGCCCATCTCTTTTTCTTCACTGCGGGCGTCGATCCCTGGCAGCCGCGCATTCTCTCGCTGGATACCACCGCACCCGCGTTGCTGCTCACCGCCGGGGCCTACTTCCTGCTCAACACGTATGCGGTGGCGCTCGCGGTGGCGCTGCACGAACGCGCGAGCGTCGTGGCTCTCTGGACGGCGCACCTTAGGAGCCTGTGGGTGAGTTTTCTCGGGGGCGCCGTCGGTGCGGGCTTCGTGGTGTTTGCGCTCGAGCACGGGAAGTACGGCATCACCGTCCTTGGGCTTCCGCTGCTGCTCGCGATGATCCTGCACTTCGCCTATCGGAATGCCACCGGGCGCGTCGAGGATCAGGTGCACCATCTGGCGGAGCTGAACCGGCTGCATCTCTCGACGGTGGAATCGCTCGCGCATGCGATCGACGCAAAAGACTCGGTCACCCACAGCCACATCAGGCGGGTGCAGAGCTTCGCGCTCGTCCTGGCGAAACGTGTCGGTCTACGGGACGAAGCGCAACTCAAGGCGCTCGAGGCAGCGGCGCTGCTGCACGACATCGGCAAGCTCGCGGTGCCCGAGCACATCCTCAACAAGCCGGGGCGCCTGACGGCGGCCGAATTCGAGAAGATGAAGACCCACGCGCCGGTCGGCGCCGAGATCCTGGCGGAGGTGGATTTCCCATACCCGGTCGTCCCCCTCGTCCGTCACCACCACGAGAACTGGGACGGCTCCGGGTATCCCGACGGCATCAGTGGCACAAACATTCCCGTCGGCGCCCGCATTCTGTCCATCATCGACTGCTATGACGCGCTGACGTCTGACCGTCCATACCGGCGGGCGTTGCCGCCGGCGGCTGCATTCGCGATCATCCGCGAACGGCGTGGCACGATGTACGACCCGGTGCTCGTCGATGCGTTCGAACGGATCTATCAGACACTCGACACGGAAGCGTTAACCGACGCGCCTCCAATGCCATCGCGGGTGGCCGTCGACGCACACGCTCAGGAAACGACGGGAAGGGCATCCAGCGAAACCCCACCGGAACCGCTGTGTGTCGCGTTTGATCTGGGCGCGGCGCTCGCGATCTGTGATGGCGATGTGAAGTCCGTAGGAGCCACGATGTGGCTGCACGTGAGCCGATTGGAGAACGTCGCAAACGCGGCCATCTATCTGGTCAACGAGGGACGGGAACGGCTGTCCGCAGCTTACGCAGCCGGACCTGATGCGGATACGCTGGCGAAACTGGACATTCCCGTGGGTGAGCGTTTGAGCGGTTGGGTGGCAGCGACTGGCCAGTCGATGTGCAACGCTGACGCGGCTCTCGATCTGATGGGCGAAGTTCCGCACCTGCGTTGCGCGATCGCCGTGCCGCTGAAGACCGGCGACGGCGTGTCCGGCGTCGTTGTCTGGTATGCGCACACGCCTGACGCTTTCGACGAATCCGCCCACCAACTGCTTGAGAGTATCGCCCCGGCTATCGCCGCGCGCGTTTCGGCCGGGCGCGCCTGAGTCGATTCACTCTCGCAACCAGTCAGCGAACCCACGTCACGCCATCCGGTGCGGGGCCGACGGGAAACGTACGGGCAACCTTCCGTGCCGCGACGTCGATCACCGAGAGGCGGTTGTCGGAGGGGTGGCTCACCGCGACGTAGTCTCCGCCCGGGGACACGCTGATGACCTTGCCCGCTGACGCCAGGTCGATCGTCGCGACCTCCTGGCGTTTTGCCACGTTGATCAGCGACACGCGTGCTCCCTGCACCAGCAGCACCTGACGCCCGTCTGGCGTGAAGGTCAGCCTGCCGAAGTCGGCGGCAGGAAGCTCGACGGATGCGATCACCTTGTCCGATGCGGTCGAGATGATGTGCACCCGCTTCTGCTCGTGAGCGATGACCCACACCTCGCGGCCGTCGGGTCTGACATCGATGCCCGACATCGCGCCGCCTTCGACGACGGTCTTGATCGCGCCGGTCGTCCGGTTGATCGCGGTGACGCTCTTGCCTTCGAGGTGGGGCACATACAGCTTGTTGCCGTCGGGCGTCACCTCGACGAACCAGCCGCCATCCGCTTTGACCCCCCACGACTTGCGAACGTTGCCGGACTTCACGTCGACTTCGAGCACGGAGCGCGCAGGCGCGCAGGCTATCCACAGAATCGCGTTGTTGCGGCTGACGCGCACGTCGTGCGGAATTTGATAACTGGGGCCGAGGTCGAACGTTCGCTGCGTCTTGCGATCGCTCAGGTCCAGGAGGCTGACGCTTCGGCCCGGCGTTCCGCCTGGGCCCGAGCCGGCATTCGCCACGAAGGCGAAACGCTTGTCGATCGACGTGATGATCTCGTGCGGTCCGAGGCTGACGGGGAACGTGGCGACCGTTGCGCCCGTTTCGGACGAGACCATTGCCACGCGCGAGTCCCCGCTGAGGGACACAAGGATGATCCCCTCCCGCGCCCACTGCGGAGCTGCCGCGCCTGAGGCTATGCGCAGCGCGACGCTGACGGCCAGCGTGCTCGCGACGGCGACGGCCAGGAATCGCACGCGGGGAGGATATGCCCGCCAAACGGCCTTCGCCCCCTTTCTGGGACGAGATGAGCGAGCCGTGTCCTAGGTGTCGAGCGCGAGGGTCGAGTGCACGGGACAGGTTCTACGTAAACCTTCGTACAGCCCTCAACGTCAAAGCCGAAGCGAAACCCTTGCAGGGAGCCGTGGCGTGAATTTGAAGATTTGGGCCTCAATCGCGCTGCTGACCGCTGTCTCTATTGAGTATCCTTTCCCATCGCCCATCGCCCATCGCC
>CAWARA010000030.1:0-198587 GCA_963784195.1 uncultured Acidobacteriota bacterium
CGGTTCGGAGTTGCGGGGCGTACGTGATGGCAATGTTCGCCGCCAGGCCTTCGTAAGGTGCGTTGCTCAGGTTGGTGAGGACTATCACTGTCAGGCGATGACTTGGCCAGCGTGAATAGCCGGCGCGGAATCCGGTGAGCGAGCCGCCGTGACGCATCATCGGCACGCCGGTCGGCACCTTGGAGTCGGCAGGCCAATCATCGAGCTGCCACCCGAATCCGTAGCGGAACGTGCGGCCATCGTTCAGCCTGACCGGTGTCCACATCTCGCGCTTGCTCGACTCCTTCAAGATCCGATCGCCTGACAGTGCGATGTCCCACTTCGCCAGATCCTGAACGGTCGACAGGAAGGCGCCGCTCGGGCGAACGGCGGGGAAGTCGTCCTCATTCCGCAGCCGGCCGGACTCCCACGCATATCCCCTGGCACGGTTGGAGACGATGTCGGTCAAGCTGGTCACGCGAGTGGCGGTCATGCCCAGCGGAGAGAACACGCGTTCGTGCAGAAAATCGGCCCATGGCTGTCCGCTGACTTTGTGAATGATTTCAGCCAGCACGAAGTACCCGAGGTTCGAGTACCTGGTACTTCTCGCCAGTCGCGAACGCGAGCGGCACTGAATAGCCCGTTTCGATGACCGCGATGTCCGGTTGCAGCTTGTTGAAGTCGAATCCCGGCGCCTCACGCACGAGGCCTGAGGTGTGGGTCAACAGGTGACGAAGCGTGATGGTGTCCCAGGTCTTCGGCGTGCCCGCGAGATACTTGCTGACCTTGTCGTCCACCGACAGCTTGCCGTCCTGGACCAGCAGCATGACGGCGGTGGCGATGAACTGCTTGCTCAGCGAGCCGATCTTGAAAACGGTGTCAGCCCGGGCGGGGACGCGGTTCTCGACATCGGCGAGACCGTAGCCCTCGACTTTGACCGGGACTCCGTCCTTGATGACCGCAATCGCCACGGCCGGCACGTGTTGCTTCTCAATCCAGCCCCTGACGAAATCATCGATGTCCTGACCGCGAGCTGTAGCGGCCGCGACAAGCATCAACGCAAAGGGCAGGAGACTGCTGCGCGGACGATTCATCGTCACTCCGATCACTACTTACCGAGCTGCTTGCGAATCAGGAGCAGCTCGTAGTCCGCCTTCGACATCTCGAGCTGAAGCTCCTGCAGCCGCAGTTCGGCTTCAGCAAGATTCAGCGAATTGGCGGTGCCTGTCTCGATCCGGCCCTTCAGATCAGTCACGTGCTTCCGCGCCACGCCAATCCGGCGCGCCAGAGCCGTGCGCCGCAGATCGGTCTCGGCTTCGAGCCCACGCAGATCCGCCTCTGGACCCGGCAGGCCGCCTTTCAGGAACGTCTGACGGATGGCGATCTTCCGCTGGAAAACCTCGACGGCTGACTCCAGATCGATCAGCCGGCTCTCGGCCTCTTCCACCTCGATCGCTTTCGTCAAGCCGACCTCGAACCGCGTCCGTGCCGTCTGCACTCGCACCTTCTCAGCCCCGAGCGCCGCCGCTGGCACGGTCATCTCTACATGCATGCGCTCGGTGACGAAATCCCGGCCCGAAACCAGGGGGGCCGACAGCGTGTTCATCGGTTCCCGCCCGGTGGCCTTGATTTCCGCGATGTCGAGCTCGATCGATTTCAGCTCGGCTTCCGCTTCGCTCACTTTGATCCGCGCATCGGTCATGGATTCCTGCGGCTCGACGCCGATCGATACCCGCTGCTGCACGTCCCGCAACCTCTGCGTGGCCAGCGCGTGTCGCTGCTGCGCGAGCACCGCCCGCTGCTCGAAGGTATTGAGTAGCAGTTCGCGCTGCTCGCTGAGGCTCGCCTCATAGGAGGCCGCGACGACGCCACCGCCCAGGGCCATCGACACGATCGCCACCGCGGCAGCCGCGAGCGCGAAACCGGCCCTGGACTGCGGCCACCACGTGTGGCCTCCCGCTGCCAGATCGCGCCGCCTCAGATCAGCGCGCAGCAGGTGCTCGAGCTGATTCACAAACTCCTCACGAGGCTCGTGTGCGCCGGGCATGTTCCGTTCCTCCATCAACGTCGCGGGACCGCACTGCGGCACGCGGCAACATTTTTTCGATTCTCTTCCTGAGTTTTTCTCGGGCACGGCGCAGCCGGCCTTCGACCGCGCGCTCCGACAACGACCGCTCGCGCGCCATGTCGCGCACGCTCTTGCCGGTGAAGTAGAAGTCTTCGAGCAGCTGCGCTTGCGAGCGCCGAAGCCGGCTGAGCCCCCAGTTGATGACGGCGGCTGCGCCCGGATCCTCGGCCGCCACCGCTGGTTCGGCTTCGATGCGATCGAGCAGAGCCGCATCGACGAGCTGGGGTCGCACGCGCCGGACGTAGCTGATCAGCGTGTTCCGCGCTACTCGAATCAGCCACGCGATCGGTTCAGCCGGAATCCCCTTGCTCCGCCAGTCGACGATGGCCCGCATCCACGTGTCCTGCACGAGATCCTCAGCCAGACCGGCATCGCCGCCGACCCTGCGCGAGACGTAGGCGTAGAGCGGACCGATAGTGGTTCGGTAGGTCTCCACCAGGTCCTGTTCGGACAGCGTCCGGCTCACACCCGTATTGACGCATTACCCGGTGCCAAACCCACGAAAAATCTCGCCACGCCGGCTCGGCTATCGCGGTTCGTGGCGTCCGCCTTGCACCGTTTCCGTGAGCGACGAACTACAGGAGGGAAACTGATGAGACGCATTCTATTCGGAGGAATGCTGGCCCTCACGCTCGTGTTGACGGCAACGGCGGCGCAGAACCCCACGACGCCACCTCCGCCGCCGAACCCGGCGAGACCAGATCCGGCTCACATACGAACACAGGCGCTGGTCGTCACGGTCGAGGGTTGCCTCATGCGCGAGGAGGACGTGCCGGGATGGAAACCGAACGTCGCCGAGCGCGCGGGCATGGCCGAGGATTACATCCTGACCAGCACGAAAATGATCAAAGGGGCGGCGCCAGCACCCGCGCAGGCTCGTTCCGGCGAGACACCTACCGGAACATCCGGAATGGCCGCGATGTACGAAATCAAAGGCATCGACGGCGAGAAGTTGAAACAACACGTCGGCCGTCGCGTGCAAATCGAAGGAACCTTCGAGGACGTCGATCCGAACCGGCCGGCACCAGACAAGGCGACTTCAGCCGACGATCTCGTCGAGCTCAGTGGCACCTCGATCCGTCAGGTCGCTGGCGAGTGCCCGGCGAAGTCGTGAGCGTAGCTGTTCAACCGCAGGAGATCTGACGTGGCAACGACTGCGATCAAGCACGAGTTTCAGACAGTTCTCGCGGCAGCGGCACGATCCGCGGAGATCCCTGACTCAGCGGACACGTACGGATGGCTGATAGGAAGCTGGGAACTGGATGTGCACCATTACTGGGCCGCCGACGTCTCCGCGCGGGGCATCAAGGGCGAGGCGCACTTCGCATGGGTGCTCGAGGGCCGCGTGGTGCAGGACGTCTGGATCATGCCGAGGCGTGCGGACCGTACCCAGGGCATGGACAAGAAGATGAACATGTACGGCACGACGCTGCGTGCCTGGGACCCGTCCATCAAGGCGTGGCGGATCACGTGGATCAACCCCGCGGGCGAACATGTCGAGCAGCAGATCGGCCGGAGGGTCGGCGACGAGATCGTGCAGATCGGTCACCGGCCCGACGGCACGACCACCCGGTGGAGGTTCACCGAAATCACAAAAGACTCATTCCACTGGCTCGGCGAGTCCCTGAACGCTGACGGCGCGACCTGGACTCTGGAAGGGGAGTTCCGGGCCAGGCGGATGCGATAGCACTTTCATCCGAACCTTGCCTTCCCCCTGAAGAGTTTCGCTCACCGACCGATACCTTTGTCGGTGAGCGTTCAGCTCACCTCAACTGTTATCCCCTTGCGGTCAGCTTTCAGGGAGAAGTGCGAATGTTTCGATCGTGGTATCGATGTGCCTCTGCGTGCACGCTCGTGTTCGCTCTCGTGTTTCTGCAGTCGAGCCGACTCGAGGCGCAGACTCTTCGAATTCTGTTCACCAGCGTCAACGGTTCAACGGTGACGATTCAGGGAGAAAACTTCGCCTCCGTGACGACCATCACGCTCGGTACAGTCGCACTCGAGAACATCGTCGTCAGTCCGGCCGGCGACATGATTACTGCGACGCTCCCCGTGGCAATGCCCAACGGTTCTCACCTCCTGACCCTCACGAGCAGCCAGTCGACGAGTCCCGTCACGTGCGCTACGGCGTCACCGGCTCCAGATTGGGTCTGCGTCGGCGATGGATGGGTGCCCGCCGGGCATCCGCTGGCGGGCCGCGGCAACACCGACGACAACGACCACGACGACAGCGTTCGTGGCGACGATTGGAAACATCGGGCCGCAGGGTCCCCAGGGTCTTCAGGAGGCCTCTCGGGCGAGCAGGGCGACAGACGCCTCCCACGACATGAACGCGATGCTGAGGCAACTCGCTCGACGCACGCAGCTGCTCGAAGGTGCCCGGACAGCATCCACTCAGTCCGTTCGCATCGTGCTCGCGGGATCGATGAGCGTCGCGCGTCTCGCCGGCACCAGCGATGCTGCAAACACGACGAGAACCAACGTCCCGAGAACGGCGCCGACAGTCAGCGGATCGAAGGGCGTGACGTCGTAGAGCATGTCGCGTAGTTGAGAGGCGAGCATCAACGCGAGAGGAAACCCGGCGAGTGCGCCGATTGCCGCCGCGTTGGCGCCGTCACGCAAGGCGAGCCACAACACGCCACGTTGCGATGCGCCGAGGGCGATGCGGATGCCGAACTCGCGGCGCCGCGCTTCCGTCGCGTAGGCGGTGACGCCGTAGACGCCGATCGCCGACACCACGATCGCTACCAACGCGAAGACGAGCATCATCTGCATCTGCACACGGCGCTCGGCAACGGCCGGCGAACTGGCCCGGACGTCCTCGAGCGTCCTCAGCCCGACGATCGGCATCGCCGGGTCCAGTCGCTTCACGACGTCGCGAATGCCGGCGGCGAGTGCACCCGGATCACCGGTGGCGCGAACCACCACGGCGCCGGCACCGGGCCAGTGATCCTGCCGCTGCGACGTGTAGATCGACGGGAGGGCGGCACCCGCGCCGCCCATCCGCACGTCGCCGACGACGCCCACGATGGTGATCCACGGCCTGGTGGGCTCGACCTTGACTCTTGCCCCGATTGGGTCGGCATCGGGCCACAGCTGCTTCGCGAGTCCGTTGCTGACGACGGCGACCCACGGGGCGCCATCTCGATCGCTTTCGTTGAAGACACGCCCTCGCAGGACTGGAATGCCCAGGGATGCAAAGTAATCATCCGACGCCGGCGTGTATCGCACGTCTGGCAGACGGCCGCCTTCGACCGCGCGGCCTTCGATCTGGAGTCCGGTGATGGTGCTCTGACCGCCCGTCGGAACGTTTCCGCCGCCGACGGTTACGACGCCGGGAAGCGCGCGCAGCTGCTCGTGCAGCGACGCCCAGAACGCGTCCTGTTCCGCATCCGAGCGAGGCCGTGTAAACGATGGCCTGAAGGTCAGAGCATGATCCGTCGAATAGCCAAGATCGAGCGCCGAGAGGTGCTGCAGGGTACGCAGGAAGAGACCGGCGCCGACGAGTAGGACGATCGAAACAGCCAGTTGCGCAGCGACGAGCGTGAGGCGCGTCCCGCCGCCCACCCGCGAGGCGGTCCGGCCGTCGTGCCGCCGCAGCGCGGTGCCGAGCTCGCGCGTCGCGGCGAGCGCGGGAACGAGCGAGGATCCGAGCGCTCCGGCCATAGCGGCGCCGATCGCAAACAGGAGCACGCGTGGCTCGAGCGTGAACTCGGTACCGGGTGGAAGAGATGCCGCCGCAACGGTCCGAAGGGCGCGGATACCGGCTTGCGCGACCATCAGGCCGAGCCCGGCCCCGACAACGGCGAGCACCGCACCCTCGGCGAGAAACTGTCTGATGAGCCGCGGCCGCCCGGCGCCGAGCGCCACGCGCACGGAGAGCTCGTGATCCCGCGCGAGCGCGCGCGCGAGAAGAATTCCGGCGACGTTCGCGCAGGCGATCAGCAGCACGAACGCCGCCGCGCCCATGAGGACCAGCAGACGTGGCCTGGCGTCGCCCGCAACGGCCGTGCGAATCGGCACCACGCGGGTGGTGATGCCACCGAACGATTGAGGGAACTCACGCTGCAACGCCAGCATCGCCAGATCGACGTCCATCTGCGCGGCAGGCATGGATACGCCCGGCTTCAATCGAGCGAAGATCCGGATGGCCCTGACCTGAGCGCTGTTCGAGTTTCGAAGGAGCGATGCGAGATTCCGAGGCGCCAGAAACTCCGTGGCTTCATAGGTCGGCACGCGAAAGTCCGGCGGCATCACGCCGATGACTTCGACGCGCCCGTCGGCGAATTCGATCGTCCGTCCCACGATGCCCGGGTCTGCGCCGAACCGCCGGCGCCAGAGTCCATCGAGAAGCACTGCCACGCGGCCCGCGGGTCCCGACACCTCGTGCGCGCCAAAGGTGCGCCCGATCGCGGCGCGCACCCCCAGCACGTCGAACGCATCGGGCGTGACAGCTGATACCGCTATCTGTTCGGGGTCGCCACCGTCGAGAACGACGGCGTTCCCGCCGTCGATAGCGCTAATGCCTGAAAACGATGTCGTGCGATCCCGCAGCCCGGCGACGGCGGCGGCGCTGAATCGCGCCGCGGGTCTGATGACCCCGTTCTCGACAGGCTGGAACTGCACGAGCGTGGCTTCGTCGCCATAGGGGAGGGGTCGGAGCAGCATGGCGTACACGACGCTGAAGACGGCCGTCGCCGCGCCGATGCCCAGCGCAAAGGTCAACAGGACGATGGCTGTCACTCCAGGCGTGCGTGCAAGGGTACGAGCAGCGATGCGGAGATCCGAAGCGAGCTCCTCGACACGCAGCAGAACGCGGACGCGCCGGTCGGCTGCGACGTCCTCCCGTGCTGCGTAACGCTCGGCATCGTGGACGTCGCCGAATTCTTCGAGCGCCCGGAGCCGCGCGTCATCCGGGTCGACTCCTTCCGCGATCAGCGCGGCGACGCGCTCGTCGATCCAGGCCTCGAGCTCCGCGCGGTTATCGCTCGCGATCTCCTGTCGCGTCCGCGTCAGGAAGATCGGGTCACGCATCGCCATCCCTCAGCGCGAGCACACGCGTCACGGCGGCTGCATAGCGCTTCCAACCGTCGGCTTCGTCCGCAAGCTGCGCCCGTCCGGCTGACGTCAGCCCGTAGATGCGGACACGCCGGTTCGTGTCAGATGTGCCCCAGCGCGATTTGATGAGCCCCTTTCGTTCGAGACGGTGGAGTCCCTGATACAAGGCAGCGCCTTCGACCGCGAGCTCGCCGCGGCTGCGATCGGCAAGGAACTGCGCGATGGCGTACCCGTGCATCGGTTTCCACGCAAGTGTCTTGAGGATGAGCACGTCTACCGTGCCCTGGAGGCGTTCAGAGGGAGATGCCATGGTGGCCACAACTCACGTGTTGATAGCTCACCACATGATATATGAGTGGCCGGCCGGCGGCAAGCGTGACTCGTCGCGCGAGCACACGCCATTCACTGCTTCGTGGCGAACCATTCGACTTGGCAAGCGTCGTGGCTTCTGCACGGAACCGCTTGATGATGTCTTATCGGCGAGCGTCGGGTTCAGGGTGGGCGAGGTGTCAATGCGGCGTGCAATTCCGCGCCACTCCGCGCACGCACTCCACGTCGCCGCTGCCACGCGCAGCAACAGGCACCGCACCATCCCACCCCTCTGCAACGGCATCGCGGATGACGTGTGAAAGACACGAGACACGACTTTCGTCGGCCGATCACGAATTCGTGCGAAACGGGCCGGGCCCAGCCTTCCGAATGAATCCCGCACTCCCGTGCCACTCAGGCTAAAGTCCGCTCACGAATGCGTTTGTGGGCCGACCCGGCGCGTTCACGCGCTCGACGTCAATGTGGTACCCGCTCTGCAACTTCGTTATTCGACGATTCTTCGCTCAGTACGCCGTCTCGGATCAAGCCGGTCAAGGAGGTCGCACCATGCGGGTCGCGCGAAACATCCTCGTTGTCTTTCTCTGCACCGGGTTGGTGCTACCAGGCACAGCGCGCGCTCAGCAACCTTCATTGGTGGATCAGGCGACACTCGATCGCGCGATTGCCGCCCACGTGCAACGGAGCGATGCCGACCGTCGAACTATCCAGGGGCTGCTCGAACGGCAGCAGGTGCGTGAGATTGCCGGTCGCACGGGCATCGACATCAAGCGCGTGGAAACCGCGGTTGCCACGATGGACGGCTCCGAGTTGCGCGAGCTTGCCGAATATGTGCGCGCCGTCGAGGATTCACTGGTGGGCGGCTCGAGTGTCACGATCTCGACCACCACTATCATCATCGGCCTCCTGATCCTCATCCTCATCATCGTCGCTGTCAACTGACGTCTGTCGATGTGCAGGGGCACGCTCAGTGCAGCGCTGTGCTTCGCGGTGTTCCTGTCTCCGCAACAAATGGCGGCCCAAAGCCAGCCGCTCGCCATCCTCGATGTGCCGTTTCTGCTTCAGGACGAAAATCTCTGCGGCGGCGCGGCCGCGGCGATGGTGCTGCGGTATTGGGGCGAGCGAGGCATCTCGTCGGACGACTTTGCCTTTCTGGTCGATGCACGTGCCAGCGGCATCCGCGGAGATGTCCTCGCGGCCGAGGTTCGGCGCCGTGGTTGGACTGCACTCGCATTCCGCGGCGATGATCGCTCCGCAAAGCAACATCTGGAGCGGGGACGCCCGCTCGTCGCCCTCATCGAAGACCGGCCAGGCCGCTTTCACTACGTCGTACTGCTTGCATGGGCGGAAGGGCAGGTGGTGCTGCACGATCCCGCGCGCGCGCCATTTCGAGTGGTTGCGGAGGCCGCATTCCTGACGACGTGGGGAGCGACCGACTTCTGGACACTGCTCGTCCTGCCGCATCCCGATTCGGTGACGCCGCCGCTGACGCGACAGGGCGACGCCGGAACCCCCGACGATGCCCTCCTCGTCCGATCGGGCGACGGGTGTGACGCTCTCGTCTCGCAGGGCGTGGGTCTCGCACATGCAGGCGATTACGGCGCTGCAGACGTGACATTGTCCGCCGCTCTGGCTCGGTGTCCCGCGTCGGCGCTGGCGGCGCGTGAACTTGCCGGGCTCCGTTTCGTGCAATCGCGCTGGGACGAGGCTGCTCAGCTCGCCGCTGTGGCTGCGGCACAGACTCCCGACGATGCCCCAGCGTGGCGTCTTCTCGCTGCCAGCCGCTTCATCCTGGGCGATCTCGAAGGGGCACTGCGAGCGTGGAACCGGATCGGCGAACCGCGGATTGATCTGGTCCGGGTGGACGGCCTGGATCGCACGTTCCAGACGGTAGTGCGCGACCTCCTTAGTCTGTCGCCTCGGACAGAGCTGACGGTGGCTGCGTTGCGGCGCGCCCGTCGTCGTCTTGCGCTGCTGCCCGCGGCGTCCGCGACGCGCGTCGGCTATCGTCCAATCGCGGGCGGGCTTGCCGAGATCGTGGCAGCGGTCGTCGAGCGGCCGCGGTTCCCGGGCCGCTTGGGACTCGTCGCGACCGGCGCACACGCGGCGATCGAGCGCGAGCTCCTGTTCGGTGTCGCCACGCCGATGGGCGGCGGCGCGCGGCTGGATTTCGGATGGCGCTGGTGGCAAGAGCGGCCGCGCCTTGGACTGTCACTCAGCACTCCGTCAGCGTTCGGGCGTTCAGGCCTCTGGCAACTGGACGCATCCAGAGAGCAGCAGTCGTACGGCATCGGACAATCCGATAGCGAACGGATCGTCATGACGGATCGAAGACGCATCGCCTTGAGTTATTCGGACTGGATGGGGGCGGACACGCGCCTCGGGCTCACCGCAGCGCTCGATCGCTGGGACGGTCTAGGCCACTACCTCGCGATTTCCGGGACTGCCGAGCGCCGGCTTGCGGGCGATCGGCTGGCTCTGAGGGGTCACGGGGGACTCTGGCCCGCGCGTGGGGCGACAGCGTCATTCGCGGCTGGCGGAGTCGATGTCTTCTGGCGTTTCCTATCGACTTCGGAGTCGAGTCGTACCCCGCACCTGACCGCGCGGGCAGGGCTCAAGTCAGCGAGCACGGCAGCGCCGCTCGATCTCTGGCCGGGCGCCGATGTCGGTCACGCGCGCGACGTCCTCGCCCGGGCGCACCCCCTGCTCCGTGGCGGCGTCGTGTCTGGCGGCATTTTCGGACGGACGCTCGCCCACGGGGGAGTCGAACTGCAGGCGACAACATTCGCCCGGGGCCCCGCCCGTCTGGGGGTCGCGCTGTTCACAGATGTCGCCCGGGTGTGGCACCCGCTCCAACCCACCAACGCCGGCCGGAGCCAGATCGATGTCGGCATCGGGCTCCGTGTGCGGATGGCTGGCGAAGCGCGGACGCTTCGGATAGACGTGGCACACGGGCTTGGCGACGGACGGAACGCGATTTCGGCTGGTTGGCAACTTCCGTGGCCGCACGAGCGCTGAATGTGCATCGAATCCGTGTTCGAGACGCAAGCCCTACTCAGCGGCATCTCTTCGCTCAGCGCAAATGCGCCCATTGATCTCTTCGATCTCTTCGCCCCCGACACCTTGAGGCATCGGTAAACTTCCCTCCCGTCAGCGAGAACGGCTGACAAATGACAGCACGTGAGAAAAGGCCATAATATGGCGGTATCACCGACCACCCCTCGGGCGTCACCGCACTGCTGCTGGACTGGGGCCGGGGCGACGAAACCGCCCTCGAGCAGTTGATCCCGCTCGTTCACCAGGAACTGCACCGCATCGCCCGATGCTGCATGGCGGGGGAGCGGGACGGACACAGCCTTCAGGCGACGGCGCTCGTCAACGAAGCGTACGTCCGCCTGGTCGACGGCAGAGGCAGTGGCGTGGAACGATCGCGCGCATTTCCTCGCGGTGGCCGCTCGTGTGATGCGGCGCATCCTCGTCGACCACGCACGCGCGCGGCACTATCAGAAGCGCGGCGGCAATGCGGTACGGGTGAGCTTCGACGAGGCGCTCATCGTGACCGAGGAGCCGCGTCAGGATTTCGTCGCGCTCGACGAGGCGCTGCAGGCGCTGTCGCAGTTCGACGAGCGGAAGAGCCGGGTCATCGAGCTGCGGTTCTTCGGTGGGCTGAGTGTGGAGGAAACCGCCGCCGTACTGGAAGTCTCTGGCGACACGGTGATGCGCGACTGGAAATTCGCAAAAGCCTGGCTTCGCCGCGAGATGCGCGGCGGCGATCCACATGACGCCTGAGCGCTGGAAGCGAACCGAGGAGCTCTATCACGCAGCGCGCGCCCGGCCGCCCGGCGAGCGCGCGGCGTTTCTCGCCGAAGCCTGTCTTCACGACGAGGCGATGCAGCGGGACGTCGAATCGCTCTTGAACGAGCCCGCCTCCGACGATGGGTTTCTCGCCGCCCCGCCCCTCTCCCTGCCAGCGCACATGGTCTCGGAATTCGTTCCGGCGGCCATGACCGGTCGAACCCTTGGCGGATATCACCTGCAGCGATTGCTCGGTGCCGGCGGCATGGGCGAAGTGTACCTGGCCCACGACCCGACGCTGGGGCGCGACGTGGCGATCAAGATCCTGCCGCGTGCCTTCACCAGCGACCCCGATCGCCTCGCGCGATTCGAGCGCGAGGCGCGGATGCTCGCCGCGCTGAACCACCCGAACATCTGCGCGATCTACGGTCTCGCGGAAGCGGACGGAATGCGGTTCCTGGTTCTCGAACTGGTGGAAGGCGTTACGCTCGCGGAGAAGGTGGTGGCCGCACGCGCGCAGTCGCGAGGTCCCGGCCTGGCATTGCGCGAGGCCTTGTCCATCGCGCGCCAGATCGCCGAAGCCCTCGACGTCGCGCACGAGAAGGGCATCGTCCATCGCGACCTGAAGCCCGCGAACATCAACATCACGCCTGACGGTCTGGTGAAGGTCCTCGATTTCGGCCTTGCCAAAGCGGTCCGCGGTGATGGATCGAATCCCGGCATCACGCAGGCGCCGGACGCCACACGAGGACCGCAGCGTGACGGGGCCGTGATCGGAACGGCGGCCTACATGAGTCCGGAACAGGCGCGCGGCGTGGCGGTCGACAAGCGCACGGATATCTGGGCGTTCGGGTGCGTGCTGTACGAGATGTTGACCGGGCTGGTCACGTTCGCGGGCGACACGGTCTCGGACTCGATCGCAAAGATTCTTGAACGAGAGCCGGACTGGTCAGCGTTGCCCGCGACGACGCCGTTGCCCATTCGGGGGCTCCTGCTTCGTTGCCTCGCAAAGGATCCGAAGAAGCGGCTGAGAGATATCGGCGACGTCAAGATCGAAATCGACGCGATCGACGAGGTTCTGCCGGGCTCCGGCTTGACGCGAGCGCCAGCTCCGCTGACCAGGGGTGACAGGTGGTGGCTGCCGTGGATCGGGCTCGCTACGCTGGCTGCGCTCGTTGGTCTGTGGGAGGGCCTTCGGCCCGTGCCCATTGAGAACCCACTGCCCTCCGAAGGTTTCAAACTCATTACCAACTGGCCTGGCTCGGAAGGGCATGCCGAAATCTCGCCCGACGGGAAAGTCATCGCGTTCCTCGCCGACCGCGATGGAGAGGCTCGATCTCTTTACGAGCCAGGTGGGTACAGGCGTTTTCGAGAACCTCACGGACAGCATCGGGCGCTTGAGTCCCAACGCAATCCTGCGCTGCACCGGCTTTTCTGGCGATTCGGCCAGGCTTTGGTTCAACGTCCAGCCACGGCAAAAGGTGGAGATGCCGTGGGCGGGTGGCACGCCTCAGCCTTTCCTCGTGGAGGGCGCTCACACACCGGCGTGGTCCACAGATGGCCGTCTCGTCTATTTCGACAATTCGCCGGGTGATTTCTTGTGGATGGCAGATCACGCTGGCAGAAATGCCAAGAAGATGCGCATCGATTGGTCGGCCGCAGGCCAGGCGCCGCACAACCACAACGACGACGCGGCGCACAATCACAACATGGTGTGGTCGCCAGACAACCAGTGGATCTACTTCGTGCACGGGGTCGTGCACGACTGGAACCACCAGACCGACGAAATGGACATCTGGCGGATTCGGCCCTCGGGTGGATCGCCGGAGCGACTGACTTAC
Source organism: uncultured Acidobacteriota bacterium (assembly GCA_963784195.1). Classification (GTDB taxonomy): domain Bacteria; phylum Acidobacteriota; class Vicinamibacteria; order Vicinamibacterales; family 2-12-FULL-66-21; genus CAVQAH01. Next base: position 13,129 of record CAWARA010000030.1, read on the forward strand.
CTGAACACCTCGGTGACGTTCCTGGCGATGCTCGGCCAGGACACGCTGGTCTTCATCGCACCTGAGGAGGATGGGTTCGGTTCGTGGCTCTGGTCCCTGGACGTCGGGAGCCTCCGAACGTCAGGACAGTGGTGGGGACTCGACCGAGTAGCCCCACGGCGAATCCCTACGGGCATCGACCAATATACGTCGGTCTCTGCCAGCCGCGACCGCGGGCCCGTAGTCGCCACCAAAGCGAACCCCACAGCGAGCCTCTGGCGCGTGCCGATTCTTGCTGACGGACAGGCAGAGGAGGGCGACGTCGTGGAGCTGCAGCTTCAGACCGAACGGGCGCTGGCGCCGCGTTACGCGCGACGCGCCGTGTCGCCGATTCTGTTTTTCTTGTCGGCCCGCGGGACGGGCGACAGGGCGTGGGCCTTCAAGACGTCGGCGTTCGAGATTACCAAAGGCGCGGAAGGGCACTTGTCCGAGACGCCGGCGCCGGCGCCTGACGGAAGCCGGCTGACTGTCGTCGTCAAGGAAGCAGGAAAACGGCACCTGGCGGTCATGAACCAGGACGGCCAGGGCTCGCAGATCCTGGCCGCCTCCATTGACATCCAAGGGGCGGCCGACTGGTCGCCGGACGGCGCCTGGATCGCAGCAGGAGGCCGCGACGCCGGGCAAGAAGGCTTGTTCGCCATTCCGGTGGATGGAGGGACGCCTCGCCGCCTCGTTTCCGGCGCGGCTACTGATCCGGTCTGGTCGCCGACCGGCGACTTCATGGTGTATGCGGGCCCGATGTCCGGGAGCTCAGCCGCGCGCGCGGCGGGCTCGCCGCTTCGGGCCGTGCGACCAGATGGCACGAAGCACGAGCTACCACTCGTTGGCGGCAAACCGGGGCGCTGGAAGACCTGCGGGTCAGCCCCGGCGGTTATCGCTTCCTGGACCAGACGCATCTCGTCTACCGGCCAACCCCGGGGGCGCCGGACTTCTGGCTGTTCAACCTTGTGACAGGTGAGCGCCGACAAATCACACGGCTGAGCAACAAGGGAAGCCTGCGCGGGTTCGACATCACACCGGATGGCAAACACATCGTGTTCGATCGCCAGCGACAGAACTCCGATATCGTCCTGATCGATCTGCCGAAAAAGTCGGCGCGTTGAGCGCTCATCGGCGTGTAAGGATCAATTGATGGTTCCTCGGCTCCGCACTGTCACGTGTGCCATGAGCACCGGCCTTACCACAGGCGTGGCGATGAGCCCCACTCACCTGCCAGCTCGCAACGGTCGATAAGCCCATCAACGAAGCGCCGAAATAGAGAGGCGTCTGTCACGGAGGCCCTGATCTCCCCTCCAAACGTCAGATACGTGTTCGGCGCAATCTCCTCGACCAGACCCGGGGACCCATGCAAGTCACCGAGATCTGACGCCAGGTAGTCACCGGCGAGACCAATCGATGAAATTGGTTGTAGTCGCTTGACGAACCGTGCGTCGCTCGAGCGTGACGACGAACCGCGAGTTCGTCGGATCCGGCAACATGGGTGCGACCCTCGCCTTGTACGTTCGCGTTCGCGCGTCGTCGGGAGGGCCGGGGCATCAGGCTGGCCGCGATGGATTTGAGCGCGTAGTTGCCGGAGAGGTCGGCGTGAGGAGCAAGCGCCTCGAGGGAAAAGTGAAGCCACCAGTTGGGATTACAACGGGGGCAAATGGGAGGGAGCGCCCCCGTGGCGGGGCCGTGCCCATCCTTGGTGGCCCGGAATTGTGTCGTCTCGTCAAAGGCGCCGGTGAGGCGAAACTCGCCGTTGGCGTTGGCGGTCGTTGACAGACCAGCCTGCGGACCGTCGACGACCTCCACTCTGGCGCCCGGGAGCCGTCTCCACGCGGCGTCCGACACGGTGCCTGCCAGTTGTATTCCGGCCGGGGGAGGCGGGGGAACCGGCGGTGTGACTGGTGGCTGGCCGGTCGTTGGCGGTGTCGGTCCTGTTGAAGGCCCCTGATCGCACGCTGCCACCACCAGCGCGAACATCAAGAGGCAACATGTCGTCTGCGTTTTGCTCATCGTGTCCTTCCTGCCTGAGAAGCGGGAACAGACCACGAGAACTTGCAGGACTGAACGCTGGTGGGAGTGGCGACTCGACCGCGGTAGGCGTGGTCTGCATGGCAAACCGTGAAGCGGACGCCTCATCGATCTAGAGACGACGCGGCAGGTAGCGTAACCTATCGCGGATCAGCCCTGGCGGGTGAACGCCGCGGGGATCGCTGCTCTCAGCCTCCGAGAGTTCGCGCAGCAGCGCCCGCGCAGTAGTCAGATCGTGCGTCTCGAATCCTTCCGTGAAATTGACCGTAGATCCCGCTGAGCACCCGGCGCGCTTCGCTCGGCTTTCCTAAGCCCTGCCACAGTCTCGCGAGACTCGTCGACGCCCGTAACTCGAGCGCTCTCGCGCGTTGCCCACGTGCGATGTGGATCGCGGTGCGGAAAGACGCTTCAGCCTCCGTATGCCTGGCTGACATGTGCAACAGACTGCCTTGCACACGATGAAGCTCGGCTTCCCACCACCGCTCGTCGGTGCTCCGAACATCCTCGAATGCTTCCGCAAGGACCTCCAGCCCATTGTCAGAACGTCCGGTTCGCCCGCATGCCTCGGCGAGCAGGGACCGGTAGTAGGGGAGGCGCAACCGGGCGGTCGTCCGCAACTCGCCGATTCCGTCGTGAATCTCCTGGACGGCCGTTTGCGCCTGCGCCCTGGGCAACGCGGCTCCAGCCTCCCAACACGCGGGCCCAGGCGGAATAGTAGGGAAATCCATGTTCGGTCGCGTGCGCGATTGTGGCCTGCGCCAGACGACCGACCTCACCGACGTCTTGCATGAATTGGGCGAGCATCGCCGCGTATGCCAGCGTGATCGTCTGGGTAAACGGGTGACCGAGGTCGGCTGCGACGCGGACGATTTCGTCGGCATGGGCGCGGGCACGCGCAGGAAAACCCTGGTGCCACGTCAGGTGCGTGCCCCAGATCCGGGCGAACAGGCCCAGGTCCATGCCGAACGCGGCAACGGCGGCGCGATGTTGCGCAGGATGGCAGAGCGCCTCGGCCAGCTCGAAATGCTTCCTGGCCGCTGTCGTGTGTCCGAGCGTAAACGCGGTTCCGCCAAGCTCCGCATGCGCCGCCATCCTGAAGAGTGAATCGCGCCGTCTTCGTGCGAGGACGAGGACCTGTCGGGTGAGCTCCTGCGTTTTCCTTAGCTCGCCCCGAACAACGGTCCCGGCGACCAGGCCCCACGTCGCCTGGAGCAACTGCGGTTCGTCGTCGAGTGCGACGGCCAGTTCTCGTGCCCTGGAGTACTGACGCGCCACATCCTGCGCTCCCCATCCCTTCGTCATCTCGAGCACCTGTGCAAGGAGCAGGGACAACGATGCTTCCTGCCGAAGGCGCGCGGGGCTGCCGGGCAGGCTCTCGACCATGTTGAGGGCGCGAAGGAGGTGGCCTTCGGCTTCGGCGTAGGCGGAGCGGTTCAGCGCGTTCCTGGCCGCCTGTTCGAGATAGGCGGAGGCTTTGGCGAAATCGCGGCCATGCTCGAAGTGCATGGCGAGCTCGGTTGCGATCGACGATGCCTGCACGCCGTGGCCGACTTCGAGTCGGCTGGCAATCAGGTGGTGGAGGCGGGCCCGGCGTTCAGGCGAGATCCTCGCATATGCCGACTCGTGAAACACGGCGTGACGAAACCGAAAGCGCGCTCCGATCGTTCCGTCCGGCCACGCAGCAATGCCATCCGCATCGAGGATGCGATCGCCGCGCGCCCAGGCCGCACATCGGGCTTCGATCCGCTCCGGTGATAGCGACGTACCGGCCGCTGCGGCAGCGACCGAAAAAGGGTCGCCGGCAACGCTCGCGCCCTCGAGTATCGCCTGATCGTCCGCCGACAGCTGCTCGAATCGGCGTTCGATGAACTGACGGACATTGAGCGGAATCGTCCGGGCTGTCGTCTGGAAATCGTCGCGTGCGGGATTCGTTCCGCTCGCCGACGCCGGCCTGGATCATCGCGTCGACGATGCTCACGAGGAACAGGGGATGGCCCCCGGTTCGCTGGTGGAGCATGCTCGCGAGATCGTCGAGTGCAGAACTGGCGACGCGCCGATACCGCAAATAGGAGTTGACCGCGTCTCCCGGGAGATAGTCGAGCACGACCTCGGCGATTTGTGGCTGATGGCGCAGGTCCGCCAACAGAGCGCGGAGCACGTTCCCAAGCAGCAACGCCTCGACTGGCCGGTAGGTGGCGAGGATGAGCAGCCTGGTCGAATCACGGCGACGCGCCACGTATCCGAGCCAGCGGAGCGTCGCAACATCGCTCCAGTGAAGATCCTCCAGCACGAGCACCAGTGGCTCGACGGCGGCGAGCACCTCGAGAGCCTCGGTGAGCTCACGCAGCATACGCTCGGGACGAACCGGCGATGTGGACGGAGATCGAACTGCAAGCGATGGCAGATGCGCGAGCCAGCTCGGAGCATGCTCGCTGAGAACGCGGACGACGGATTCACCTCGGTCACGGCCGAGCCTCCCGAGCGCCTCGAGGATCGGCATGTACGCCTCACCGCCACCGTATTGGTCGACGCACTGTCCCCGGCAGATCCGCACGTCACTCGCTGACGCGACCGCAGCGACGAATGCGTCGACGAGTGCGGTCTTTCCCATTCCAGCCTCACCAGCAATGAAGCCGATTCTGCGCGTCCCGTTCTGGACGGCCGCGTACCACTCGCCGAGGAGTCGCCACTCCGCCTGACGCCCGACGATGCCCCGTTGCTCTGGGGTCGTGAGCCGCTGGCGCGCAGCGGCCCGAGCCGCTCGCTCGTTCGTCTCCACGACATCCGCGACAAACCGGTAACCGCGTCCGTGTACCGTTTGGATGAAGCGGGGCGTGCGCGCCGTGTCGTCGATCGCGATCCGGATTTCACGCATGGCCGTCGTGAGCACGGCTTCGCTGACCGACACATCGGGCCAGACCGCTGACAGGAGATCGTTCTTCGCCACGAGTTGCTGCGGGTGGCCAACCAGGTACGCAAGCACGCAGAACGCCTTGTACCCGAGCGGGATATTGGCGTCCGACTTCCACAGGCGCTCATCCAGGACGTCGAGGCAGAAGGGCTCGAAGACGCAGTAGCGTGCCCTCGGCATACCCATCATTCTCGCAGGTCATCGCCAGCCTGACACAGGTCTCAGAGCCTTCTCAGAATCGCCTCAGGATTTTCGGTCAACCCTTCGGCAACGATCGATTCCAGATTGGGGCCATGCGACAGCAGATGTCGGTCCACCGCTCGTTCGTGGTCCGGATCTATTCGGATCCCGGCCTCGCGGATCGCCGGATCCACGGGCAGGTCGAGCACGTCGTGTCAGGAAAGGCTGGCGAGTTTCAATCGATTGACGATCTGCTCCGGTTCATTCGGGAGGTCCTCATCACTCAGCCAATGGAGCGCTCATGACAGGAACATTGATCGAAAAGATGGCAGTCAGGCGAAGGTTCAGGGCCACGGCCGGGCTTGCGCTCGTCCTCGTTCTCGCGCCCGGCGGAACGGCACATGCGGTCGGGCAGCACCCAGGTCAGGCCGGCTCCGATCACACGACGGCCGGTGTGATCATCGGCTGGAATGCAGTGGCACACGATATTGCCGTCGCTGAAGACCAGTTTCTGACCTTCAAGGGCCAGCGCGCTCTCGCCATGATGCACCTGGCGATCCATGACGCGCTCAATTCGATCGTCCCCGTGTACCAGCGGTTTGCCTACGCCGGACCACAGCTCGCTGCGCATCCTGTCGCTGCGGCTGCACAAGGAGCGCACGACGTCCTCGTGTCCCAGTATCCGGACCAGCGCTCACGATTGACCACCGAGCTATCGCTCTGGCTGGACGGTGTCCCGAGCGGGACACTTCGAGAGAAGGGAATCGAATTGGGCCGAGCCGCAGCTGCGGCCATCCTGAACGTTCGCGCGAACGACCGCTTCGACTTCCCCGGCACTTACGAGTTCCGCGACGGCGCTGGCCAGTATCAAACGACCCCACCGTGGAATGGGTTCGTTGCACAGCCCGGCTTTCGTCTGGCAAAGCCCTTCACGATCGATTTTCCCGGTCAGTACCGGCCTCCGCCCCCGCCGCCTCTGAAGAGCCGGGTCTACGCGAAGGCGTTTGACGAGGTCAAGGAATACGGCGCCGTCGACAGCTCAGTTCGCAGCGGGGATCAAACCGCTTACGCGATCTGGTGGATGGAGTTCGCTGAAGGATCAGTGAACCGACTTGCGCGACAGCTCGCTGCTGAACGGAGCATGGATCTGTGGGCCGCGGCACGAATGTTTGCGCATGTCGGCAGTGCGCTGTTCGACACTTACGTGGCGGTATGGGATTCCAGAGTACCACTACAACCACTGGCGCCCCTACACCGCTATCAGGGAGGCTGATACCGACAGCAACGCCCGAACGTCACCAGAACCCGCGTGGGAACCGCTCCGCCCGGCTCCGCCATTTCCGGAATACGTGTCGGGGCATGCCGCCGCATGCGCAGCCTCGTTCGGGATCCTCGAGAACGCGCTTGGCCGCCATGTGTCGTTCACGATGCAGACGACGACAGCACCGCCTCAGATGCAGACGCGCACGTTCGAAAGCTTCCGGGCGGCCGCTGCAGAGTGCGCCGACTCACGCGTGCGTCTCGGCTGGCATTTTCGCTATGCGACAGATGCCGGCCTTGAACTCGGTCGCCACATCGCCAGGCATGCGGCGAAGCACGCGTTGCGAAAGCTGGGGTCCGGCTCTCACAACGAGAGGAGGAAATCGATGCCGGCGCACGCGGCGATTGGCATGAAGATTCTTGGACCTTTTCTGTCGATCGAGGATCCGGACATGTTCTTCTTCATGCGCGGCTTTCCCGATTTACCATCGCGCGAGCCGATGAAGGCACAGTTCTACGAAGGCGAGCTGTGGAAGAGCGAACTGGAAAGCGTCTTGATGCCGATGCTGGAAAAATACGAGGTCGTCCTTGTGGACGACCCCGACGGTCAGATCCGCTGGTAGTTCACCCGCAGGCTTTACTGAGTGACCACTCCAGCCGCCGTGACCGAAAACGCAAATCCCGGCTCGTCACCGTTCCCAGGCGTCGTGGCGTTCTGCACCAACCGCACGTCGTTGACAAGGACGTTGCTCGTGACGGCTCCGGTGGGATTCTGATCGCACGAGTTCTGGTCGTTGATGCGGAACGTGACGCGTGTATCGAACGGCACATCGGTGAAGACGATCTCGTAACGGTTGGGTGGCACAGGCTGCAAGGGAATTCCGGCGAAGCTGCGCCAGCTCGGGTGAATGTGCGTCGGGCCGACGCCGTTCACACACGCCTGCGCTGACGAGGGGAGATCGGAACGCCTGGTTGTCGAGCCTTCGAAGACGATGCGGACCGAGCCCGGCGGTGCCGGTGCCGATGGCCCGCTCGAGTCGTCGCAGCCGACAATCGCGATCCCAATCGCCAAGGCTGCTAGCAAGGCGCGTTGTCATGTCGTAGTGTCCGGCTTTAGCCGGACCATCTGGCAGGCTTTAGCCGGACCTTAGAATGCGGCCCTTGTTCGCATCGCGCTTGCCGACGCGCTCGAAGGCGTCCTCCGCCTCCAGAACACAGCCGGCGGCTATTCCAACACACACCATCATCAGGAATGCCACGACGTTCGTGAGTGCCCTCGCCATACACCCCCATTCTACGCCCGGGGTCGCGAACGCCCGTCCCGAGCGCCGAGTCAGCCTGTGGCCGAGCTGAACACTCGACTACCATCACGAGATGACGCTCGAGTCTCCGCAACACCGACTGCGCGCCTGGGCCGGAGCGTGGAACGTCACGATCGAACGCACGCTCGAAACCGAGAGCTCGGTGATTGGTGTCGGACGGCGTGGAGCACGCGGAGTGGTCCTCAAGGTCGTCAAGACGCCCGGCGACGAATGGCACTCGGGCGCCGTTGTGCGCGCATTTGACGGCCGAGGCGTGGTCCAAGTCGACGAATTCGAAGATGGGGCGCTCCTCCTCGAGCGCCTGAGCCCTGGCGACTCGCTCGCAGACCTCGCATCTGCTGGAGACGACGAGGCCGCAACCGCCATCGTTGCCGACGTGATTCAGCGGATGCACGCACCGTCAACACCACGAGGGTGTCCACGCGTGATGGATTGGTGCGCGGGATTCGATCGTTACCTGTGCAGTGGCGACCAACGAATTCCTACATCGCTGGTCGACGATGCGCGCGCCCGCTTCGCCTCGCTCGCGTCGTCGCAGCGCCTCCCGCGGCTGTTGCACGGTGATCTTCAGCACTACAACATCCTGTTCGACACGAACAGAGGATGGCTGGCGATCGATCCCAAGGGCATCGTCGGTGAAGTCGAGTACCGAGGTCGGGGCAGTGCTGCGGAATCCGGCCGAGAGTCCAGACCTCTTCGCATCAGCGGCAACCGTCGCGCGACGCGTCAGTCAACTGTCAGGACTGCTGGGTATCGATCCCGGACGTACGCTCGAGTGGGGATACGTTCAAGCCGTGCTGTCAGCGATCTGGTGCCTCGAAGATGGGCACGAGGTCACTGCGGACAGCGCTGTGCTCAGGTTGGCGAACGTCATCCGCTCGATGATTTCAGGTGCCGACCCACACGAGTGAGTGACCGTCGCAGCGACTCGTGCGTAGGTCATTGACGGTCCATCTGTGACGGGTCGTCGGCCTTTCGAAGCGCCTTGTCCCAGATACGTGGCGGCTGGCTGACCGCCTGAGCAGAATCTCGACATGATTCGCTCAATTGCGCTTGCGTCAGTTCTCTGCCTGTCGGCCGCGGTTGCGGGTGCCCAGACGCCACCGCGATTTCTATATCCCGCACCGGCGGCCGACACGTTCGTGGTCACGCAGGACGTTCAGTACGGCGCCTCCGCCGAGACGGCGCTCAAGATGGACGTCTTCCGGCCAAAAGGCGCCGCAACAGCGCCGGCGCTCATCTTCTTCAATCGCGCCGCCGGTGCGGACCGCCGGCACCCCTTCTACCTCGGTTGGGCCCAGACGACCGCATCGAAGGGCGTCGTGGCAATCCTGCCGGACCTCCGCAACGGTTCCGAAGCACAGGACTTCACGCTGCTCGTGCCCTACCTCACTCAACACGCGAGCGAGCTCGGCATCGATCCGAACGCGATCGCGGTGTACGCCGGCTCCGGCAACGTCTTCACGGCATTTCCCACCGTCGAGGATCCAAAGATGTCCGCGATCAAAGCGGCGGTGATGTACTACGGCAGCGCGCAGGTGAAGGAGTTCCGCCGTGACCTGCCTGTCCTGTACGTCAGGGCGGGGCTCGATCGTCCAGAGGTCAACCAGGCCATCACAGCCATCGCTACGCGAGCGGTCTCCGACAATGCGCCGATCACGCTGCTGAATCATCCCACCGGTTACCATGCCTTCGAGATGCGCAACGACGACGAGGCGACGCGGGCGATCATCGACCAGACGATCTCGTTCGTGAAGCAAGCCACGGCGGCGTCTTATCAGGCAGCGCTTCGAAACAGGCTTCAGGAAGCAACGGCGGCAGGCCTCATTCAGGCCGGCAACTTCGCTGAAGCCGCGAAGACGTACGCGTCACTCGTCGCGTCGCGGCCCGACGAACCGACACTCAGGCTCGCGTACGGCGAGGCCCTCCTGGGTGACAAGCAGTTCGAGACCGCCTGCGCCGAGTTCGAGAAGCTGAAAGGCAAGGGGCTCGGGTATCGCGATCTCGGTCTGCCGGCGGCGAGGGCGTGCATGCAGAAAGGCGATCCCGAAGCAGCGATTGCCTGGCTGCGCTCGATTCCACAACGCTTCCTGCCGCCGTCGGTCGCGAAGGAACCGGTATTCGCGTCGATTCAGGAACGGCCGGATTTCCAGGCACTCTTCCAGCCACGCTAGAGGCGGAGCTTAAGCTCCGCGTCTAACTGGAGCTTTAGCTCCGCGTCAAACTATGGCATCCTCGATCCACGAGTGATTCGTCGTATCCCGCTTGTCCTTACCGTTGCGGTCGTCCTCGCCATCCCATCCATAGCCAGGGCCCAGATTCCGCCGGCACAACCGCCCGCGCCGCCTCATCAGCACCACGCCGGCGATACGTCGCCGTCGATGTTTGCCCTGCGGGACGCGTCAGGCACCGCGTGGCAGCCCGACCTGACGCCGATGTACGCCGTTCATCGTCAAGCGAAAGGCTGGAGCCTGATGGTGCACGGCAACGCCTTCGTCCAGTTTCTCTACGAATCCGGCGGCATCCATCATGGCGGTCACCAGGGTGGCAGCATCAACTGGGTCATGGGCATGGCGAGGCGGCCTGTGGGCCAGGGGCGATTCGGCGTGCGACTCGGAGCGAGCATCGAGCCCTGGACGCTTCCAGGATGCGGCTATCCCAACCTGCTCGCGACGGGAGAGATGTGCGACGGCGACACGATCCACGACATCCAGCATCCGCACGACCTCTTCATGGAACTGGCGGCTGATTACGACCGTCCGCTGGCCGGCTCGCTGCGCTGGCAGGTCTACGCCGGGCTCGCCGGCGAGCCCGCACTAGGCCCACCCGGCTTCCCGCATCGTCTTTCGTCCATGTCGAATCCGATCGCGCCGATCGGGCATCACTGGCTGGACTCGACGCACATCTCGTTCGGGCTCATCACTACCGGAATCTACGACAAGCGCTGGAAGGCAGAAATGTCGGTGTTCAACGGCCGCGAGCCCGATGAGCATCGCGCCGATCTCGATCTCGACGCGCTCGATTCCATCTCGGGCCGCCTGTGGTTTCTGCCAAGCGACCGCCTCGCTCTCCAGGTGTCTGCTGCACACCTGACCGAAGCGGAGGCGGAGTTTCCCCCCGAGCCGCGCGCAGACGTCAATCGTTTCACGGCGTCAGCGACCTACCATCGGCCCTTCCGCGACGGCACCTGGGCAACAACTGTTGCGTACGGCATGAACTCCGAGACCGCCGTCATTCCGGGCGGCAGGCTCGACGAGCTGACTCACGCCGTGCTCGTCGAGGGCACGCTCAGTCCCAACGAACGCCACAGCTGGTTTGGCCGGTTCGAGATAGTGGGGAAGCCAGCTCACGATCTGCACGCGCACGAATTCATCACCGAAGTCTTCACGGTTGGAAAGCTGCAGGGCGGCTACGCCCGATACTTCAAATCTTGGCGCGGCCTCCAGCCGGGAGTCGGAGGGACGGGCAGCCTGAGCTTCGTTCCTGAGGAGCTTTCCAGCCGCTACAACGGCCGCGTGGCCCCCGGTTTCGGCGTCTTCGTCACCCTTCGCCCAGCCCGACACGTCATGTAGGCGTCACCAGCAGCGCGGAGCTTCAGCTCCGCGTCAGAACACAGATCGTTCGCGCTAAACGTAACAGCTGTTCCAATAGAACAACAAGCGTTACAATAGCCCCATGACCGCCGCCCACCGGTGGCTGCTCTTCGTGCACCAGCTACCCGCCAGACCGTCGAACCTGCGCGTCCGCACCTGGCGGCGCCTGCAGCAGCTTGGCGCTCTCCCGATCAAGCAGTCCGTCTACGTGTTGCCCGACTCGGCGATTGCTCGCGAGGACTTCGAGTGGCTGAGGACGGAGGTCAAGGCGGCCGGTGGGGAGGCCAGTGTGTTCACTGCCGACCACGTCGACTCCTGGTCAGACGATGCCCTGGTCGAAGAATTCAGGCGGTCGCGACGTGACGCATATCTCAACCTCGCCAAGGAGGTTTCCATGGCCCTGCAGAAAGTGGCCAAGGGCCACAAACCGGGCATCCCCTCGGCGCAGACGACCCGCCTGCTGGATACCTTTCGTCAGCGCTTGTCCGCGATCGACGTGATCGATTTCTTTGGAAGCCCCGGGCGTGACCGCGTGGCCATCGTGCTCGATCAGTGGCAGCGACGGCACCTCGAGGCCACGCAGCCCAAGACCGCGGCGCCATCGAAAACGGCCACGCAGGGTTATCGCGGGCGGCTGTGGGTGACACGCCCGCGCCCCGGCGTCGATCGGATGTCGTCGGCCTGGCTGATTCGCCGCTTCATCGATCAGGATGCGCAATTCAGTTTCCACGCGGACAAGGAAAGCCTTCCTGACGATGCCGTTCCATTCGACATGTTTGGCGTCGATCTCAGCCATCAGGGTGACGGGTGCACGTTCGAGACGCTCTGCGATGTGTTCGGCATCGCGGAACCTGCCGTCAAGCGCATCGCCACGATCGTCCACGATCTCGATTTGAAGGATGACCGGTTCGGTGCGGCCGAGGCGGCAACCATCGGTGCCCTGATCGAAGGGCTGCAGATGGCCAACGCCGACGATGCGGCGCTGCTGGAGCAGGGAATGACGCTGTTCGAATCGCTGTATCGTGCGTTCGAACGATCGAGCAGGCCGTCGCGGCCCGAAAGCAGCCGCCGGCAGCAAAAGCGGCGAAGCGGTTCAGGACGGCGAAGTCGATAAACGAGCGCCAACTATGGCTGTGCGAGCGGAGGAGGCGAGAGCGGATCTTCTGCGCCTGTGCGCAGGCGTCACCGTCGCCTACTGCAGCTACGCGATCTGCCGGGTGCCTCTGCTGCCGCTTCTCGCACGAGACCTTGGCGCCGATCCGCCGCTCGTCGGGCTCGTCATGGCGGCGTCGACGATGACCGGGGTCTTCCTCAAGCTGCCGGCCGGAGCGCTTTCCGATCTCTTTGGCCGCCGCCGGCTGCTTCGAGCCAGCAGCCTGGTATTTGCGGCGCTGCCATTCACGTATCTCGCTGCCACGACACTGCCCGTGCTCATCCTCCTGCGATTCGTCCACGGCAGCGCAACGGCAATCTTCAGCCCCGTCGCCTCTGCGAGCGTGGCAGATATCGCGCCGGCGGAAAAACGGGGGACATGGTTGAGCGCATATGCGACGGCCCAGGGTGCGGCGCAGGCGATCGGCCCCCTCGTCGCCGGCTACCTGATTGCCGCCGGCCACTTCAATCACGCGTTTCTGATCGCGGGCGGGATCGGCGTCATCGCCGCGCTGATCGTCGAACGCTGGCCGCACACTGCGGAGCGGACCTGTGCTCGCGCCCGCTGGCCGGAGTTTTCACGGTCCGTTGTGGAAGTGGCGTCCGACCGCGCGGTGTTGCTGACCAGCTCGGCACAAGCGGCGCAGTTCGTGCTGCACGGGACGCTCAACGCATTCGTTCCCATCTATGGTCACGAGGTGCTCGGGCTCTCGGCTGTCGAGCTCGGCTGGGTGTTTGGCTTTCAGACGGCGACCACGCTCGTCATGCGCCCGTTCATCGGTGCGGCCTCCGACCGGCTCGGCCGGCGTGCAATCATCGTGGTGGGACTTCTCGTCAGCGCAAGCGGTGTGCTGCTGCTCGCGTCGGCCGCCACCGCATCGGGCCTGATCGTGGCGATAGCGACCTACGCATCGGGAGCAGCGACAACCACGGCCGCCACGAGCGCCTACATCACGGACATCACGCGGCGCGAGCGCTATGGAGCGGCGCACGGGGTGTTCGGCACGATCTACGATGTGGGGGATGCGCTGGGACCACTCGCGGCGGGACTCCTGGTTACGGCGGTCGGGTACTCGGGAATGTTTCGAGTGATGGCGTTTGTCGCGATCGCCACGGCGGCCGCCTTCGTGCTGGGATCGCGAGCGTCGCTGCGTCACTCCTGACAGCATCTGGACGCACGCGATCGAATCTCGCGGGCCATGCCTACGTCGCGGCGGCAGCACCACGGGACGCCGCGCTCGCACGCTCGAGCAGCAACGTCCGCTCGCGCACATTTCGCGTCAATCCCGCGGCCCGCTCGAACTCCTGACGAGCCTCGTCGAAACGGCCCAACTTGTTCAGGAGATCCCCACGGACGCTCGGAAGAAGGTGATAGTTCTTCAGCGCAGCCTCCGACGTCAGCCTGTCAACCAGGTCGAGCCCAGCCTGCGGTCCATCGGCCATTCCCACGGCGACCGCCCGATTGAGATCGATGACGGGAGAAGGAATGAGTCGCGCAAGCTCGTCATAGAGCCGGACGATCGATGGCCAGTCTGTCTCTGCGGGGGTGCGCGCCCGGGCGTGACACGCGGCAATGGATGCCTGGACCACATACGGGCCGCGGGCGCCGCCCAGCGCCGCGGCGCGGTCGAGCGCGGTCAGGCCGCGGCGAATCAGGAGCTGATCCCACAACGCGCGGTTCTGGTCGAACAGCAGGATCGGTTCGCCTGCGGGCCCGACGCGCGCGCGCGAACGCGAGGCCTGGATCTCCATCAGGGCGACGAGGCCGTGCACTTCCGGCTCGCGCGGGGCGAGCCCGGCGAGGATTCGACCCAGACGTATGGCGTCGTCGCAGAGGCCTGGCCGCATCCAATCGTCACCGGCCGTCGCGGCATAGCCTTCGTTGAAAATGAGATAGAGGACGCCGAGCACAGACGACATTCGTTCGGCGAGCTCCGCCCCGCGAGGGACCTCGAAGGGAACCTTCTTCTCCGCGAGCGTCCGCTTGGCGCGGACGATGCGCTGCGCGATCGTCGTTTCCGGAACGAGGAACGCTCGCGCGATCTCGTCGGTTGTCAGGCCGCCAAGCAGCCTCAGCGTCAGCGCGACCTGCGCTTCGTTCGACAGGACGGGATGACACGAGATGAACACGAGCCGGAGCAGGTCATCGCCCACGTTGTCGTCGAGGGCCGCGTCGAGATCCGGCCCGCTATCCCGGTCTGATTCGAGCTGATACCCGAGCTCTTCATGCTTGCGCTCGAGCAGCTTGCTGCGGCGCCAGAAATCGATGGCCCGGTTTTTTGCGGCCGCCATGAGCCAGGCGCCAGGATTTCGCGGCACGCCTGACTCGGGCCATTGCTGAAGGGCGGCGACGAGGGCATCCTGAGCGAGATCCTCAGCCACACCCACGTCCCGCACGATGCGCGCGAGGCCCGCGATCAGCCTCGGCGACTCTATCCGCCAGACCGCGTCGATGGCGCGGTGAACATCGGTAGCCGTCACGCTACCGATCACACCATCTTCACCGGGTCAGGGCAAGCGGACCCCGGCTCCTACTTTTTGCCAGCGACCTGCGCGTTCTTCTCGGCGACCTCGCGAATGCGGTCTTCCTGCGCTCGCAGCTCAGGCGTGAACTCGGCACCGAAATCCTCGTTCTCGAACACCTGTCGAATTTCAATCTCCGCACCACCGTCGAACGGCGCGCGCTTCACCCAGTCGATAGCCTCCTTCAACGACTTGCACTGAAACAGCCAGAAGCCGGCGACCAGTTCCTTGGTTTCGGAAAAGGGGCCGTCGATAACCGTGGGCGTCGACCCAGAGAACTTGACGCGAGCTCCCTTCGAGCTTGGCTGAAGACCTTCACCGGCCAGCATCACGCCTGCCTTGGCAAGCTCTTCGTTGTATTTGCCCATCTCCGCCAAGAGCTTCTCGGATGGCATCTCTCCAGCTTCGGAGTGCTTGTCAGCCTTCACAATCACCATGAACCTCATCGTTGTCTCTCCTTGTCGTAAATCCTTGCTCTATTCACTCGTCGAACGAAGGATGCCGAATTCGACAGGCCCTACCTCGTCCCACAGCCTCAGCCATCCCGCCACATCGAGGGCAAATCTGTCCCAGTTGCAGCAGATCCGGCGTTCGTCGAAAACTCGCAAGTCCGCTGCCAACAAGCCCTTATCGACAAGCTCGCGCGCCGGCTCGTGGCACGGCCCTTGGTCGATGGTCAGGCAGAGAGTGTCGTGAAAACGTCTTCGTTGAGACGCGCGCGTATGGTGGCCGCCGCGGTGGCGGTCGGGGTCGCCTTAGCCGCCTATCTGGCGGCTAACGGCCTCGAGCTGCTTGCGGTCCAGTTCATCAATCCAAACCTCACGGACATCGTCGAACTGTCCGATCTTCTATTGGCAAGCGCTGTGGGTGGGACCCTTTTTCTCTGGTTGCACCTGAAGGCGACACGCAGTGAGCTTCACCGGCTCGAGCGAGCGCAGATCGTCATGAACACCCAGCTTGCGACGGCCGCGCAAATTCAGCGGCGTCTTCTGCCGGCGCAGCCATCGACGGTAGAAGGAATCAAATGCGCCGTGCGGTTCGAGCCCGCATGGGAGATCGGCGGGGACTTCTACGACTTCATTCCTCTCGGTCGCGATCGCATGCTCATCACGGTCGGCGACATTTCGGGCAAGGGGATACCCGCGGCGATGCTGCTGGCCTTTGCGCGCACGGTGCTTCGGACCGGAGCGACGAGAACGACCGACCCTGCGCAGCTCCTGGCACTGCTTTCGAATGCGCTTTACGAAGACAACGGTGGCACTCCGTATGTGACGTGCATCGTTGCCCTGGTGGATGCGCGGCAAGGCATCGTGACCTATGCCAACGCCGGGCATCCCCCTGGGATCATCGCTGGTTCGAGCGTTCGCGTGCTGGATACGGCCGGCCCTCCGGCCGGCATGTTCGATCGCGCCGTCTACACCTCCGACACGCGAACGCTCAACCCCGGCGACCTGACGATTCTCATGACCGATGGCATCAGTGAAGCGCTGGGGGAGAGCGAAACGTCCATCGTCACGCTCGTCGCGGGGGCGTGGCCGACAGGGCAGCCCTCAGCGGTGTGCGATGCGATCATGGCGTACGCCAGATCGGCTGACGGCCCGGTGGGCGTGGAAGACTGGACCGACGATCGAACGGTTGTGGCGTTTCAGTGGGAAGGACGCGAAGCGGATCGCAACGGATCAAAACAACACGGCAACGTCGACGACGACGTTCGTGCGCGAGTTGTAAATGACCGCGTTCCCGCTGATGACGCCGCGTGAATAGCCCTGCGGTAATGGTGGAAGCTGGCGCTCGATCGCGGTAGGAAACGGTTCGTACTTCTTCTGCCAGCCCGGAGGAAGACTGCCGCCGCGGGCGACCTTCTTCTTGAGGCCGGGAGGGAGGTCACGATAGCGCGGCGCGTAATGGTTCCGCAGGATCGTGATGTCGCCCTTGCCAAACACCACATGAACGCTGGCTGCGACGACCGCTCCATCGCTCTTGGCGGTAGCGGTCTCGTGCTTCGCGTGCTTGGCGTGTTGGCTTTTCCCCTGCTCCGGTCCGGCGGCGAGAAGCACCGTACCGCCGAGCAGTGAACAGATTGCGGTCGCGCCGATCAGCCGTTTCATGGGATCTACCCCCACCTGTGGACTCGCAAGCGTCCTGCCGTTGCTGGCGACGGGCGGTCGATGTGGCTTAAGTTGCTCAGGAGCAACGGTCTCGCCTCTGCCGGCGCCTTTAGACGGCAACAAGAGAAGCGAATAGGAGGACGCAGGATGGTAATCGGTGGTACGGAACGGTCAGACTACTCGGCGTGGAGAGTCAGGATCGGATCGACGCGGAGCGCGCGTAGAACCGGTAAGACGCAGGCGCCCAGCGCCACGGCGGCGAGCAGCAGCGACACCCCGATGTAGGTCGCCGGGTCGGTCGGCCTGACGGTCCAAAGCTGCGTTGCTATCAACCGTGTCAGCAGCAGCGAGCCGGCAATGCCAATTCCAAGGCCAGCCACAATCACGATCAGCACGTGGCGGCCGATCGCCTCGATCACGTCACGAGTACCGGCACCGAGCACAATCCGAATGCCGATCTCTCTCGTGCGTTGGGCGACGGCGTAGGCCGTGACGCCGTAGAGCCCCACCGCCGCCAGCAGCGTTGCCGCAACGGCAAATACGCTCAGGACGAAGACGTACGAATGCCGCGCCCGGACAGATTGGTCCAGTGCGGCTTCGACGGACCTGATGTTGAAGATCGGGCGATCGGGATCGACCGCAGCAACTGCCCGGCGCACCGCGGGCACGAGCGACAGGGGGTCAACAGACGATCGAACCATGAACGTCATGTGGCCGTGCATGTTCGCCCACGGAGCGCGATAGCGTGACGGCTGCTGCAGGTACGACGCGTAGACGATCGGCTCGCCGCTGACCTGGTTCAGACGGATGGGAATATCGCGGACCACGCCAACCACTTCGCGCACCTGTTCTTCCGGCAGCACATCGAGCCTGAAGCGCTTGCCGATGGGATCTTCCCCAGGCCAGAAACGGTTGGCCATGGCCTCGTTGACGATCGCCACCCATGGCGCAGCTGCCGTGTCACGTGCGTCGAGCTCGCGCCCGCGAATCACCGGCGTTCTGAGCGTGGCGAAGAGATCTGACGTTATCAGGAAGTACCTCGCACTCGACCAGGAACGCTCGGCGTCGGTCCGGGGTTGAGCCCGCCCTTCGACCAGCAGGCTCAGCGTCGGGACGATCGGGCTGTCGACCGGTTGAAGAGATATGCCCGCAACCGATTCGATCCCCGGGACAGCTCGCAGACGCTCGTGCACGCGCTCGACGGACGCGATGATGACAGGTGGTACTGGAAAATACGGGTGCCCCTGGTAAGTGCCGATCGGCTTGTAGTATCCCGGCCCGGGTATTCGATATTCGAATGCGAGGACCCCATTCGGATCGAAGTTGAGATCGCGAGTCGCCTGACGAAGGAAACTCTTCATCAACAACCCGGATCCGATCAGCAACACGAGCGCCAGGCTGATCTGCGCCACCACGAGCGCCTCACGCAGTCTGTGGACGCGTCGCGACCTGCCCGCACTGGGTGATGTGCGATTGGCCACGTTCATCAGTTCGATCCCTGAGGTGCTCAGCGCCGGCACGATGCCGAACACCAGACCGGTGGCAACTGCGATGACGGCCAGGCCCGCGAGCAGGCGCGCGTCGAGGCTCACCGCGGTCAGTTGCATTGCGCCCAGTGGCGGCGTCAGCCGCGCGAGACCCCGCAGGCTCACCCACGCCACGAACAGCCCCATCGCCGCTCCCACGCACGCCAGCAGTACGCTCTCGGTGAGGAGTTGCCGCACGATCCGGCCGCGGCTGGCACCCAGCGCGGCGCGCATGGCGATCTCAGGCGTGCGGCCAGACCCGCGGGCCAGCATCAGCGCCGCCACGTTGGCACACGCGATGGCCAGCACGAGCGCTGTCGCAATCTGCAGCGTCAGGAGCGGCGCCACGGTCCACCCCCATAGGGCCTCGTGCATCGGCTGAACGCGCGCGCCCCAACCCCCATGAATGTCCGGAGCCTCGCCAGCGAGCGCGAGCGCGATGTTGTCGAGTTCAGCCTGCGCCTGATCCACGGTCACCGCACTTTTCAGGCGCCCGACGACGACATAGAAGCGCGCGGACGCCTGCCGTTCGCGTCCCAACAAGCGCATCGGCACCCAGTACTCGACACCATCGTCGGGATAACGGAAATCGGGCGCCATGACGCCGACGATCGAGAACGTGATCGCGCCGAATCGGACGGTTCGGTTCAGGATGTTTGGATCGCTCGCGAACCGGCGCTGCCAGAGACGATGGCTGATGATGACGACGGAAGCCGGTCGTGTGTTGGTAAGGTCGTCGTCCGTGGGCAGACGGCCGAGCAGTGGTCTCGCCCCGAGCAGGGGGAAGAGGCCCGGCGTGAACAGCGCGCCGCCGATTCGTTCCGCGGGCGAGCCATTCTCTTCCGAGCCGAGGTCACGCTGATCGACGAGCGACGCTTCGATCGCGTCGAACGAGCGGGCGCGCTCCTTCCACGCCAGGTAGTCGGGAAGCGAGGCGTTGGCCTGCCTGCCACCTTGCACATCGATCGTGCGAAGGATTGTCAGCCGGCCGGCATCCGGGAAGGGAAGCGGTCTGAGCAGGGCTGAATTCAGAACGGAGAACACGGCCGCATTGGCGCCGATGCCGAGCGCGAGCGAGACAGCCGCGACAACGGCAAAGCCAGGCGTCCTTCGCAGCGTTCGCAGGCCGTAGACGACGTCCTGTCTGATGTCCCGCACCCAGGAGACGCGGCGCTGGTCGCGGCATTGTTCTTCGAGAAGCGCGGGGTTCCCGAACGTCTGGCAGGCCCGCCGGCGCGCCTCTTCAGGACGCATCCCGGCCGCGATGTACTCCTGCACCAGCAGGTCGACGTGAAACGCGATCTCCCGCGACACTTCTCGATCGACCGCACCCTGCCGGAAGATCGACCGGAGCCGGTGGAAGCCGATGCGAATCAGCCGCGCGAACGTCATCTCGATGTCCGATGATCCGATTTCCGATTTCCGATGCCGAAGCCTACGCGCGTTTCAACAGCAACCGCACCGCTGACGAGAGCCGGTTCCATGACTCCAGCTCTCGTTCCAGCTGCTGACGTCCCTCCCGAGTCAACGCGTAGAACTTCGCGCTGCGCCCCAGGTCCGTGTCCTTCCAGTCAGCGGCAATCCAGCCCTGATGTTCCAGGCGATGCAACGCCGGGTAGAGCGACCCCTGCTGCACCGACAGCACATCGTCGGACAGCTGCTGAATGCGCTTGGAGATCGCCCATCCATGCAGCGGCTCGCGCGAGATCGTTTTGAGGATCAACAGATCGAGAGTTCCCTGGAGCAGGTCCGAAGGCTTCGGCATGGCGGCTTGACAAGCATACCTAGAACATCGACAATTCGTCAACCGCGATGCCTCGACTATCTACAATCCTCGGCCTCACGCTGTTGCTCGCAAGCGCGGGCGTGGCTGGTGATGGGCAGACCCGCGACGTCGATGGTCGCGATTTGCGGCTCTTCACACCCTGGGGAAGCGCGAACGTGCTGCTCTTCATCGGCAGCGACTGTCCTGTCTCCAACGGGTTCGCGCCGGAGATCCGCCGGATCTGCGACCGCTTTGCGGCACACGGTGTCTCCTGTTTCCTCGTCTACGAGGACACCGGCATCGACGCGCCTCGCGTGCGCGCTCACATGGCCGAGTACGGTTACGTTCGAATGCCGGCGGCCATCGACGCCGACCGAACCATCGCGCGACGTGCGGGCGCCTCCGTTACGCCACAGGCAGTCGTGATCGACCCGAGTGGGACGGTGCGCTATCGGGGACGCATCAACAACTTCTACGCGGCACTCGGCAAGCCACGTCAGCACGTCACCGTCCACGATCTCAGGGATGCCCTCGAAGCGCTGCTGGCAGGACGGCCGATCCCGAACCCCGAGACTGAAGCACTGGGCTGTTTCATCAACACAGGGAAATGACCATGAACACGAGAGCCTTCCCGGTCTTCATCCTTTCGGTGACGACGCTGGTATCGGCCGTGTGGGCGCAGAGCGGTGGCGTCGCCGGTCAGCAATCTGCGGCGGGCGCAGTCACGTTCAGCGAACACGTCGCGCCGATCCTCTATGCGAATTGCGTCAGTTGTCACAGGGCTGGCGAGGCCGCGCCGTTTCCACTTGTCACTTACGAGGATGCCGCGAGTCGCGGAAAACTCCTGGCAACGGTGACCCGATCGCGTTACATGCCGCCGTGGCAGGCAGAGGCCGGGCACGTGGAATTTGCCGGCGAACGGCGGTTGAGCGACGCGCAGATCGCAGCAATCGGGCAGTGGGTTACACGCGGGATGCTCGAGGGTGACCGTTCGAAGCTGCCCCCGCTTCCGACATTCACGGACGGGTGGCAACTGGGGCAGCCCGACCTGATCATCGAGATGCCGACCGCCTTCGAAGTGCCCGCCGATGGCCCGGACATCTATCGCAACTTCGCGATCCCAACCGGGCTGACCGAGGACAAGTTCGTGCGCGCGATCGAGTTCCGGCCCGTGGCCCGCAAGGCCGTGCACCACGCGCTGTTCCAGTTCGCCCGAACCGGATCGACGAAAGAGTTCGAGGATCCCAGTGGCAAACCGGGGTTCGGAGGCCTTGCGCCGATTGCCTTGCTCCCGGGCTTCGCTCCCTCCGGCGAGCTCGGCGGGTGGGCCGTCGGCGCAACACCGCGCTTCCTTCCCGAGGGGCTTGCACTGCCGCTCGCCAAAGGCAGCGACTTCATTCTGCAGATGCATTTCCACCCAACGGGCAAGCCGGAGTTGGAGAAGGCTCGCATCGGTATTTATTTCGCCGACAAGGCACCCGACAGGAAGCTGATGAACTGGGGAGCGCCTGGCCTGTTCGGGCTGCTCGCCGGCATCGACATTCCGCCCGGTGAGAAGAACTTCACAATCACCGGAACGCTCGCGATGAAAGTGGACATGCGTGCGATTTCGGTGACGGCTCACGCCCACTATCTGGGCAAGGAGATCAAGGCGATCGCCACCTTCCCGGACGGCACGACGAAGCCGCTCCTCTGGATCAAGGACTGGGACTTCAACTGGCAGGACCAGTACGCCTTCAAGGAACCAGTAGTGTTACCCAAAGGCACGAGGATCGACGTCCAGATCACCTACGACAACTCGGCGGACAACCCGCGGAACCCCAGCAACCCACCCCGCCGCGTGCAATGGGGCGAAGAGTCGTTCGACGAAATGGGCAACGTGCGCTTTCAGCTGGTCACCGTGAACAAGGAAGACGAGGCGGTTCTCCAGCAGGCGATGGCCGGCGCGCTCAAGGCCGCGCTGTCGTCGGCCGTCCAGAATGGTGCCCTCAAGAAACTGATGGAGGCACGCGAGAAGAAGAGAAAGGCTGGCGGGTCATAGATCGCGGCGATTGAATCGCCAGTACGCGACGGCTACGAAAAAGACCGACGCCGAGAGCAGAATCGCAGCGTTCCGGAATGCTGGCGCGGTCCCGGCAAGTATTGGCAGAGCAGGGTAGTAGTGGAAGGGGGACAACCACGAGAGCGCATGCATCAGCGGCCAGCCGATCGAGAGAAAGTCGATCAGATACAGAACCACAGCCGACAGCGCCACTGACGTGAACGCGGTGCTCCAGCGTCTGGCTCCGGCCGCTACGGCCAGGCCGATCGACGCGAAACAAAGGGCGACGGCGCCGAGGTGCAGAAGCAGCAGGGCGATAACGCTCGCCGGCGGCGCGTCGAACGCGGGCGAGGCGAAGAAGAAGAGGCCGAGCGCGCTCCCCGCGGCCATCAACGTCGTGGCGGCGAGGACGGCAACGACGGCCAGCACGAGCGAGCGGGTCACGATCGCGTGACGCGGCACCGGCCGGGCAAGCGTGAGGTCGACCAGACCGGCCTCGACCTCGTGCGCCGGCTCCGTGGTCAGATAGATCGCGACGACGGATGTCAGGATCGCGACCACCGGGTGAAAGAAGCCGAATGCGACGGTCCCCTTGAAGGTCGCGAGCAGCATCGCCTGGTTGCCGAGCCCGCGCTGGAGAAACGCGGGCATCAGCTCGGCAATCCGGCCGAACGAGTTGGCCCGCTCGATCTCCGCCGCCTGCCCGACGATGACCATCTGAAACACGCACAGCAGGCACAACGAGCCGAGCAATACGTATCGCGCCTGCACGACCGAACGCCAGCCGAGCGCCACGAGTGTTGTGCCCACGTCAGTTCTCCTGGTAGTAGCGCGCGACGAAGTCCTCGAGCTTGAACTCCTCGACCTGCATGTCGTGAACGGGGAGTGAGGTGAGCGCCTGGACGACGGGTCCCAGCGGTCCGGTCACGTCCAGCACGAGGCGTCCCGGTGCCTGATTCGTCACGGTCACGCCGGCCGGCCAGCGCATCGATCCGTTCACGGCGCTGCTGAAATCCACGGTGACGCTTCCGCGATGCGTTTCTCTTGAGCTCGTCGATGGTGCCGGTTGCCACCATCCGGCCGCTGCGAATGAGCCCGATCCGGTCGCAGGTTGCCTCGACCTCGGAGAGAATGTGCGACGACAACAGCACCGTCGTCTCGCCATCAGCGCGCAGCTCGCCGAGCGTGTCGCGGAAGGCCTGCACCATCAACGGATCGAGACCGGAGGTGGGCTCGTCGAGAATCAGGACGGGCGGTTTGGACATCAGCGCCTGGATGATCCCGATCTTCTGCTTCATCCCGTGCGACTGGTCGCGCAGGCGCCGCCGCAGGTCGACGTCGCTGACGTCGAAGCGGCGCAGCAGCTCGGTGAGATACGCGCCCGGCACCGGACGGCTTCCGAGTTTCGCGAGGTAGTCCAGATAGCCAGCCGCGCTCAGGTCGGGATAGACGGGCAGCTCGCCGGGGAGATACCCAATCTGCCGGCGCGCGCGCAGGCTCTCGGCGTGACAATCCAGCCCGAGCACCGACGCCCGCCCTCGCGACGGCCGGAGCAGGTCCACAAGCAGCCTGATCGTTGTGGTCTTGCCGGCGCCATTCGATCCCAGGAACCCGTAGACCTCGCCGCGCCCGACCGCGAACGACAGATCCTCGACGCCGACGACCGCGCCGTAATACTTCGTCAGCCCGTCGACGGCGATCGCCGGATCGGTCACCGCTGTGCCTGCTTCGCCCGGGCCAGCTCACGCAGCGCCAGCACCAGGGCATCGCGCATCGGAATGGCCGAACCGTCACCGGCCACCCTGATGGCGCTGTCATCGGCGGGCAGCTCGAACGTGTCCGGCTGGACGATCGCCTGCGCGCCGATGGTCCGCGAGATCAAGCGATACGCGACGCTGTACGGCTGCTTCAGAAAGGTGCCCTTCACGCTGAACTCGACGACGTGGTAGTCGCTGGCGTCGACGAGCACTCGTGCCTCGGCGAGATCCCAGACGTCATTCTGAACCTGCGCCGATACCTTCGGCACCTCGATCATGTAGTGCGTCTCGCCGCCACGGTCGACGACCTGGAGCTGCTGATCGCCGCTGGCCTGCATCATGCGCACGGACGCTTCCATGTGCAGCCGCTCCATCTCCGGCGGCGACAGCGTCATGTTCGGAGGAAGCACGACATCGAACCGGAACAGCTGATCCTCGACGCGCAACACCATCTCGCGGCGGCGACCCGCCGGATCCTGGGAGACGGCGGACAACAGGGCGCCGTCGGGACCGTAGGTCGCCAGAAAGTAACGGCCCGGCGTATCGTGGTCGATCACCTGCTTGACGCGGTACGCGCCATTCACGTGATCCGGCATCAGCTCGCGCGACACGCCGTCGAGCGTCAGCTCGTACTCGAGGAACTCGACGCCGCTCGTCGCTCGATCGGCAAGCTGGACGGCCGATCTCGCCAGTACCTCCGACGCCGACACCGTCGTCGGGCCGGTGAACATCGGGGCGACGACGAAAATCGCCAGCAGCGTAGCGGCTGCGACGGCGCCGCCGCTCCATACAGCAGGGTGGAGCAGCCGGCGTCGAGGTTCTGAGTCCCTGAGCCGTGTCGCACCTGCGCTCGCCCCTCGAGCCATCGCCAGCTCCACGCGCCGGCCAACTTCGAGCGGCAACAATGTCATACCGTTCATCGCGTTCGCGATCGCAGCCATCTGCTCTTCGCGCTGGCGTACGAGGCTGCCGCATCGCGCACAGGTTGTGGCGTGCTGCACGTCATTGGCGGGCGCTTCCTTATCGGCGACCGCCTGAATTCTGGTGTCGTTCAGACAGTTCATAGACGTCCATGCCCTTCTGGTTGTGGTGCGCGTGGCCTGTTGCCCGCCCCCAGCGCTCGACGGCTCTGGCCAGCAATCGTCCGACGGACGACTCGCGGATACCGGATGCCGACGCAATCTCGCGATAAGACAGACCCTGTGCGCGGAGCCCCAGCAGCAGCCGATCGCGCGTGCTCAGGCTCTCGATGGCTTCCCGAACGGCTCGCTGCCGCCCATCCTCGTCGGCGAGTGCAGGGGGAGCGATGGCCGCATCGTGTTTCGAGGCCCAGGGGATCCAGCGCGCGCGGCGGCGCAGGCGGTCGCGTGCGGCATTGGCCGCGACCGTGAACAGCCACCCTCTGACGTTGGTCGCGGTCTCGCCGCCCTTTAGATGATGCAGAAGCTTGAGAAACGTCTCCTGCAGCACATCCTCGGCGTCCTGGTGATGCCGGAGCATGACCACGGCAAAGCGGTAAACCGCCTGGCCATGCTCGTCGAAGAGGGCCTCTGAGGTCCGTGCCGCTCGTTCCGCCGCCGGATGTGACTCCATCAGCCCCGCTTCTCAGGAAGTCTGGTCCGGTCAGGAACGGTCCGGCTAAAGCCGGACGCTACAACGCCGTCCCGAACCCACGTGGTGAACCCTCCGGTGAACCCCCCGTTGTGATGTATGACGCGGACATGAGGCGTTTGTGACGGTGCCCGGTCGACGCTACCCGGACTAGCAGGCGCCTGATAGCGCGGGCGTGTCAACTCCCAATGTATCTGATTAGCGCGTCGGTTCGTTGATCGCTGGGCGACCTACACTGGCGACGATCACGACGGCCGCGACGTTCGCGACGTCACTATTGTCCTCGTCGTGGTCGTCGTGGTCGTCGCGATCATGCCTGAGGCGCGTCAGCCGTCAGTCGTTGTCCACTCGAACAAGCTCCTAGCTATCCTTTTCTGGGCGGAGAAGGATGGGCCCGCTAAAACAAGCACTTCCAACTCCCAACTCCCAAAGGTCACGGAGTCTCGGCTGAGCCCTTTGAGTTGGGCGTGGGGAGTTGGGGTTGGATCTGGGATTTGGAGGTCAGGCGTATCATGGAGTCCAAAGGCCATGAGCGCGTCGGGACACTGTGATATCGCGGCGTAGGTTTCTTCAACTCACTTCGTTGGGCACACTGGCGACCGGACTGTATTCCTGGCGGGTGGAACCCTACTGGGTCGAGTTCGTCAGACGTCCACTCCCCATTCCGCGTCTGCCGGCGCGGCTCCATGGCCGGACGCTCGTGCACTTCAGCGACATTCATGTCGGTCCCCGGGTGGACGACGACTATCTGATTGGGGCGTTTCAGCGGGCGTCGGAGCTTCAACCCGATCTCGTCGTGGTGACCGGCGACTTCATCAGCTACCACGACGACATCTACGAACACGCCGCACGCGTCTATCGCCACTTTCCGAAGGGCCGGTTCGCGACCCTGGCCATCCTGGGTAACCACGATTACGGCCCGAATTGGGCGCACCCCGAAATCGCTCGCCGGATTGTCGAGATCCTCGAGGCGCAGGGCATCACCGTGCTGCGAAATCGGGTGGCCGACGTCGAAGGCCTGCAGGTCGTCGGGCTCGATGATCTCTGGGCGCACGCGTTCCAGCCGACGCCGATCCTGACGACCGTCGACGCAGGAAAGCCGTCGCTGGTGCTCAGCCACAACCCTGATACCGTCGACCTTCCGGGCTGGGATTCGTTCGAGGGATGGATTCTTTCGGGCCACACGCACGGGGGACAGTGCAGGCCGCCCTTTCTGCCACCGCCAATGGTGCCTGTGCAGAACAAGCGGTACACCGCCGGAGAATTCCAGCTGAGTGGCAACCGGCGGCTGTACATCAACCGCGGTGTCGGACATTTGATCCAGGTGAGATTCAACGTGAGACCAGAGGTCACCGTCTTCGATTTGGAGGCCGTGTGATCCGCGCCGACTCCAGGCGAGGCGACCCTGTGAAGAAAGAGTCTGTCAGTCGGACACGTGACCGGCGAGTGGAGCGATCGCATGACTGCCGCAGTACTTCTCGTGATGGCGTTCCTGCAGACTCTGGCAACGCCTGCCGTGCAGCCGGAAACCCTCGTCGACGACGTGCGCAAGCTGGAATCCGCCGATTCGAACGAGGCGCGCTTTGACGCGCTCACGGCGATCCTGCGCGCGCGCAATATCGCGTTCGAGGTACAGCCCTTCACGATCGAGAAAGCGATGGGGAAGGAGCCGCGCACCGAAGGCCGCAATGTGGTCGCGTCGTTCGGTACCGGCCCGGAGGAGCTCGTGGTCGGCGCACACTTCGACGCCGCGCGACTCGCCGACGGATCGTTGAGCCGCGGCGCCGTGGACAACGCGGCCTCGAGCATCATCCTCGTGCGGCTCGCCGAGGCGCTCGCCGCTGAAAAGCTGCCGCTGCGGGTCAGGGTGGTCTGGTTCGACATGGAGGAGCTTGGTCTGATCGGGTCCCGGCAGTACGTGAAGCAAGGCGGCGCACGCATCGTGGGCATGCTGAACTTCGACATCAACGCCTACGGCGACACCATCCTCTTTGGTCCATCCGAGCGTGAAGACAACCTGGCGCTTCGCCGATCGTTACTGCAGACGTGCGCGGCGCAGGATATCGGCTGCGTGCGGTTCGCGCAGATGCCGCCCGGCGACGACCGGTCCTTCGTGGCCGCGGGCATTCCGGCCCTGTCGATCGGGATGCTTCCAGCCCTCGAGGCGCATCAACTCTGGCTCATGATGAACGGCGGAGCCAGCTCTGGCCTGGCGCAGGGCATGGCGCCGGACATCATCAAGACGATCCACACGAGCGGAGACACGTCGGCAAAAGTGAACGGTGAGGCGATGGCCCGGGCGGTGCGGTTCGTGCGCGCGCTGGTCATGGCCGCCGCGCAACGCTAGCAGGCCCTGGGGTGTGAGCAGCGTCGTCCCCCTTTTCTTCGGTCCTGATTGCTGGCGTGGGTCTGTCACTTGCCAAGATCAAGAGCTCACGCAGAGAACGCTGAGGGCAGAGACCGCAGGGGGTGCGCGGAGCGCAGGCCGCGCCGCAGGCGCGGATTGGAGTGACGAGCGACCGCAAATCAGAACGCCCCATGATTCGGATGGCGCTCTGATTTGTGGTCGCTCGTCACTCCAATCGGCCTGGCTACGCCAGGCCGCCTGCGCTCCGCCTGTCGTCCCTCAATTGAGCGTTCGTGGTTTTCCCTGCGGTCTCTGCTTCTCGGCGTTCTCTGCGAGAGCTCTTGAACTTGTCTGGTGAACGCCGACACGAATTCCACACGTCAGCCGCTAAAGGACATCAAAGCTGCGGGCGGGACCGCAACGACTCAACGTGACTTTACATTGCAAAGTTATTTGAGCTAGAATATCCGGCAGCCCTGTAGTCCGGAGGAGTCCCATGCGATTTGCCGTGTCCGCCCTGATCCTGGTGGCCGTGACCTCCGCTTGCGTGAGCACCGAACCACCGACGCCGATAGTCATGGCCGCGCGCAGTGGCGACGTGACGACCATCCGCACGCTTGCTGCCGCCGGCACGGACCTCAACGCGCTCGGCCGTAACGAGTGGACGCCGATGATGCACGCCATTCACAAGGGGCAGACCGACGCCGTCAGCGCGCTGATCGCGGCGGGCGCCGACGTTAACCGGCTCACGCCCTCGGGAATGTCAGCGCTCGAGATGGCCGTAGGGAACGGGCAGACCGAGATCGTGCGGCGGCTCCTCGAGGCTGGCGCGAATCCGCGGAAACAGGGTGTCTTCGTGGCGGCTGTCTCGGGTG
Organism: uncultured Acidobacteriota bacterium; assembly: GCA_963784195.1. Taxonomy (GTDB): domain Bacteria; phylum Acidobacteriota; class Vicinamibacteria; order Vicinamibacterales; family 2-12-FULL-66-21; genus CAVQAH01. The sequence continues at coordinate 42,155 of CAWARA010000030.1, forward strand.
GGGCGTTCTTCGACATCGAACGGCCGCTCCTCGGCGAATGTCACACGGACATCGTCCGGGCGCTGTTGGAAAAGGCGCCAGACCTCGAGCTTCCTGACGACGAGGACGGATATCTGTCGATGATGTTCGCCAGTCTGAACCGCTGCAACGAGGTGATGCAGATGGTACGTCTGCGCCGCGGATAGGATGACCAGATGCCAGCAGAACAGACGGAGGAAACGGACCAAGCTTCAACTCGGAGAAACAAAGAAACGGTGAGCTTCTCTTTCTAAATAAAAAAATGGCTCTGTTTCTCCGTTTCTCTGAGTTGAAGCTTGTTCCGTTTTCTCCGTCCTCTCCTCCGTCCCTCTCCTCCGTCCTCTCCTCCGTCCCCTCCTGACCGACTCGCTCGTCACACTCGCGTGTCGATCCCCGGCAGCCGCAAGGTCGCGCGCAAGCCGCCGGGCGGAGAATCACTCAGCGCGATGGACCCGCCATAGAGCTCGGCAAGGTCGCGCACGATGGCCAGGCCAAAACCGGAACCTGAAGCAGCCTCGTCCGCTCTGACGCCGCGCTGCAACACGTTTTCCCGCATCGACGCCGCGAGACCCGGCCCATCATCGTCGACGGTGATGGCGACCATGCCGTTCGAGACGGCCGACCCGACAGTGACCCGCGAGCGTGCCCACTTGCACGCATTGTCGAGCAGGTTGCCGAGCATCTCGTCGACATCCTCGCGCTGACCGCGGACGGTGTGGTCGGCAGGCACCTCCAGCTGGATGCTCAGACCACGATCGGCGTGCAGCTGCAGGAGGGTTCGCGACAGGCCTTCAGCCGATTCCCTCACCGCACAGCGGGAACCCAACATCGCCCCTGAAGCGGCCGCACGCGCCTGCGCAAGGTGATACTCGACCTGTCTGACCATCCGCTCGACCTGCTGGCGAATCGTCACGGACAAGTCCGTGTGTCCCTTGGTCTCCACGCGCTCGGCCTGCTGTTGCAGTACGGCCAGCGGGGTTTTCAGCCCGTGCGCCAGGTCGCCGGCCTTCGCCACGGCGCGCGCAACCGCGCGCTCGCGATGATCCAGCAGCGCGTTGAGATCGTCGACGAGCGGCTGGACTTCGGTGGGGTAGTGGCCCTCGACCCTCCGACTCTGGCCGTCGCGAACTGCCAGCAGCCGTTCGCGCAGCTGATCGATCGGCGCGACACCACGGCGCATCTGCCAGAGCCCGGCCGCCATGCAAGCGATGGCGAACACGGTCGTCAACCGCCCATGATGAACGGCCGGGCTGTGCAGGATCATGCGGGAAGCGCTCGTATCGCAGCATGATCTCCGTGGCCACGATCACCGCGCCAGCAAACAACCCGATCGTCCAGAAGAAGGCCGCGAGGAAGAGTCGCGCCCGCAGCGAACGCAAGCCCATCATCGTTCCGCCTCGATTCGATAGCCGAGGCCACGGACAGTCTCGATGAACGACTGTCCCAGCTTCCGGCGGAGCCGTGCGATGAACACCTCCACGGTGTTCGAATCGCGATCGAGATCCTGCGCGTAGATGTGCTCGCTCAGCTCCGCCTGCGACACGACGCGTCCGGAATGGTGCATCAGGTATGAGAGCACACGGAACTCGTGCCCGGTCAGCTTGACGGGGACGCCCTCGACGGTCACCTTCGCCGAACGCGGGTCGAGCAGCACCGGGCCGGATCGGAGAAGCGGCGTGACCTGCCCGCTCGCGCGCCGAATCAGGGCGCGAAGCCGCGCAAGGACCTCCTCGATTCGAAACGGCTTCGAGACGTAGTCGTCGGCGCCGCTGTCGATGCCCTGGACCTTCTCGTGCCAGCTGCCGCGGGCCGTCAGCAGCAGCACGGGCATCGCCAACCCTGCCTCGCGCCAGCGCCGCAGCACGGTGAGCCCGTCCACTTTCGGCAGCCCGAGGTCGAGCACCACGGCGTCGTAGCGCTCGGTCTGCCCCAGAAAATCCGCGCGCTCGCCATCGGCCGCCGAGTCGACGGCGTACCCTGCCTCTGCCAGCGCAGCGGCAAGCTGTTCGGACAACGACGGTTCATCCTCGACCACCAGGACGCGCAAGCCTTCCTTATATCCCAGCCGAACCTGAACGGCACCTGAATGGCGCATTCATGGGGCGTTCAGGCGGCACACGCACAATGGGCGATGGGCGATGGGCGATGGGCGATGGGCGATGGGCGATGGGCGATGGGCAATGGGCGATGGGCAATGGGCAAGGGGCGATGGGCAAGGGAAGGAGGGGGTGTGCGACTCAAGACCTTTTTGATCGTGGTGATCGTTGCGCTCGCGATCGCGGCCGCGGCGGTTGCGATGCGATCGCATGGCGGACTCCTGGCGAGTCTGGCGCCGGCGATACACGGTCACTGACATGCGACGTGGTGAACAGGCAAGGAGCACACACATGACAGCGAGAGTGACGACGGTGCTGACGGCGATCGTGCTGGCGATCGCGTCGATGACGATGCTTGGCGCGCGGGTCGCCGCGCAGCACGAGAATCACGGAGCGGCGAACATCTCCGGCAAGTGGACGATGACGGTCGAGGGGAGCCCCCACGGCGCGACGACGATGGGATTGACCTTGAAGCAGGATGGCAAGAGCGTCACGGGCACCTTTGCGAGCCCGCACGGCGACATGCCGGTCAAGGGAGAGTTCGCGGACAAGGCGCTCACGCTGGCGACGACCGCGAACAACGATGGCGGCGAGATCAGCTTCAAGGCCAAGTTGAAGGATGACGGGTCGCTGAGCGGTTTCCTGTCGAGCAGCATGGGCGACATGACGTGGACGGCCACGCGGGCGAAGGAGAAGTAGGTGAGGACCTGGATCCAGCACGCAGGCCGGGACGTCCGCCAGGCATGGCGCGCGATTGGCAACATGCCGGCGCTCGCCGCCGTAATCGCGATCTCCCTCGCCGTGGGGATCGGGCTGAACACGGTGGTCTTTTCCTGGATCCAGCACCGTCTGCTACAGCCGCTCCCCGGGGTGGCGCGGTCCGCCAGCCTGCTGCTCGTGGAAAGCCGGAACGAGACAGGCGGCTACCCGGGACTGTCCTGGGTCGAATTCGCCGACCTGCGGCGGCAACAGCGGTCGTTTCAGGATCTGTTCGCCGCTCGCATGTCGCCGATGTATGTCGGCGAATCCGGACAAGTCGAGCGAACCTACGGCATGCGCGTCTCGGACAATTACTTTCGCGCGCTCGATTTGCATCCGAGCGTCGGCCGGTTCTTCCAGGCCGACGACAGCGAATCGGTCGCTGTGCTCTCGTACGGCCTATGGCAGCGGCGGTACGACGCGAGGCCGGACGCTGTCGGGAAGGCCATTCGGATCAACGGGCGGGAACTGACGATCATCGGCGTGGCCCCGCGGCGGTTCCAGGGGACGGTGCTCGGTCTCAGCTTCGACGTCTGGGTTCCGGCGACGATGGCAACCGTGTTCGATCCGGGATCGCGCGAGCTGATCGAGCGATCGTTCCGCGGGTTCACGGTCATGGGACGGCTGCGGCAGGGCGTGTCGCAGACGCAGGCGCAGACCGAGCTCGACGCGGTGATGGCGCAGTTCGCCCGCGAGTACGCGCAGACGAACGCGACGATCCGCGGCGAGGTCCTGCAGTTCTGGCAATCGCCGCGCGGACCGCAGCGCATGATGGCTGCCGCCCTCCTCGCGCTCCAGGGTTTCATGCTGCTGATGCTGCTCGCGGTGTGCGGCAACACGGCGAACCTCGTCCTCGCCAGGGCAAGCGCGCGGCAACGGGAGATGGGCGTCAGGCTCGCGCTCGGCGCGGGCCCCTCGCGCATCGTGAGCTTGCTGCTGACCGAGAGCGTTCTACTCGCGCTGTTCGGCGCAGCACTGGCAATACCGGTCGCGTACTGGGGCACGCAAGCCTTTCGCACGTTCCCGCTGACAGGCTTGCCGATCCGGTTTGAGACGGACCTCGATCTGCTGGGACTGCTGTTTGCGATCCTGCTCGGCATCGGGTGCGGCCTGATCGTCGGCGCGGCGCCGGCGGCGCAGCTGGCGCGGGTCGATCCGCTGGCCGCGCTCCGCTCCGGCGCCAGAAGTGCCGGCCGTAGCCGCTTGCGCAACACGCTCATGGGCATCCAGGTGGCGTTGGCGCTCGTCGTGCTGATCGTGGCGGGCGTGGCGTTCTCCAGCTTCCTGGAAACTCGCGACGAGGATCCCGGCTTCCGCCGTGAAGGTGTGATGCTCGGCGCGTTCGACCTCGCCGGCCGCAACATGACCGCGCAGGAAATCCGCTCGTTTCAGACCCGGCTGCTGGACGGGCTCAAAGACCTGCCGGGCGCCGAAGGTGTCGCAATCGCCTCGTCGGTCCCACTCGATATCCATGGACTGCCCAATCGCGTGTTCTCGGTCGAGGGGTACGCGCGGACGGAGGCCGGCTTCGATCAGTCGCTGGCCAACACCGTCACGCCCGGATATTTCGCGGTGATGGGTATTCCGATCCGGGCGGGGACGGATTTCGCGGCGCTCGCCGATTCAGCCGCGCCGCCCCAGGTCGTCGTCAACGAGGAGTTCGTGCGCCGGTACCTCAACGAGGTCGAGCCGCTGGGACGAAAGCTCGAAGCCAGGAATCGCACCTACATCATTACCGGCGTCGTCCGCAATTCGCTTTACAATGCGTTCGGCGAGCCGCCGACGCCGATCATCTACTTTTCGTACAGGGACAACGTCCTCGCACAAGGAGAGATTCACGTGCGTACCCGTGGTGGCGGCGAAACCGCCATCGTCCCGGAGATTCGCCGTGTGGTCCGCCAGCTCGACCCGGAGTTGCCGGTATTCAACGTGCGGACACTTACCGAGCACGTCGAGTCGAACCTGATCTTCAGGCGCATCCCGGCACGCATGTTCGCGGTGCTCGGGCCGATGCTTCTGACGCTGGCGGCGATCGGCATTTACGCCGTCGTCGCGTACACGGTCTCGCTGCGCAGGACCGAGATCGGTGTGCGTCTCGCGATCGGTGCGACGTCGGCGCGGATCATCCGCGATGTCGTGTTCGAGAATCTTGGCGTCATCGCCGTTGGCGCGATTGCAGGGTGGCTCCTGGCGTTCATCGTGGCAATGGACGTGCTGCCGGCCGGTAGCCTGAACGTGCCGATCTTCCTTGGCGTGCCTCTGATACTGCTGCTGGTGGCGACCGTCGCCTGCTGGCTGCCAGTGAGGCGGGCGACGCAGGTCGTACCGATGGCGGCGCTGCGTCAGGAGTAAACGTTGAAGCGGCGAGTCTTCGGCATCGCGGTCCTCGGGGTCATCGCCAGCATCGCCGCATGGACGGCGGCTGCTGGCTCGCAGAGTGCCAGGCTCCAGGCACCGGTCACGCTCCCGTTCAAGCTCGTCACCCGCCACATGGTCCTGCCGGTCGCGGTCAACAACTCACGTCCGCTCGCGTTCGTGCTCGATACCGGGAACCGGATGGGCGTGATCGACGTGGACCGTGCGCGCGAGCTCGGCGTCACGCTCGGGCGTGAAGTCAAGGTCGGCGGCGTGGGACCGGAGGCGCTCACCGGCTTCTTCGTCCAGAACGCATCGCTCAACATCGAGAGGCTTCCGGGCTTCTCGCAACCCGTCAGCCTCGCCATTCCGTTGCGCCGGCTGGCGGCGCGTTTCGGCCACGACTTCGACGGCATCCTGGGCTCGGAGTTCATCAAGGAATTCGTGGTCGAGGTGAACTATGACGCTCGAGCGATCACCCTCCACGACCGCGAGACCTTCAATTACTCCGGCCAGGGCGCGAGGATACCCATCCGTCTGAACTCCTCGGGGCATCCGCTGATCGACGCCCAGGTCACACCGGTGGGGAAGAGCCCGATATCCGGCACGTTCGTGATCGATTTGGGCTCGGGCGGGGCGCTCGCCCTTCACAGTCCGTTCGTTGCCGAGCATCGGCTCCCCGGTCCTGACGTGAAGACGATCGCGTCGCTCGGCCGCGGCGGGACCGGCGGCGCGACGACGGGGCGGACGGGTCGCGTCACGGCATTGACGATCGGTCAGTTCACGATTCGCGATGTGCCGACCCACTTCTCCGAAGATGCTTCGGGAGCCTTCGCAAGCGCGGCGGTCAACGGCAACATCGGCCAGCAGGTCATGGGCCGCTTCAGGATCTTTCTCGACTACGGCCGCAACCGCATCATCCTCGAGCCCACCGCAGCGCTGGCCGGCCCGTTCGATCGAGCGTCGAGCGGAATCACCTACGAAGCGGTAGACCTGGACTACCGCACGTTCAGGATCACCACGATCCTCGAGGATTCTCCCGCGACCGACGCGCGGCTGGCGGTCGGCGACGTCATTGTCGCGGTCGACGGCCGCAAGGCACCGGATCTGACCATCACCGTCATGCACGAGCTCTTCGAGCAACCGACACCGCGCACGCTCACGATTCAGCGCGGCGTCAGGATGCTCGTGACCCTGACGCCCCGCGTGATGTTCTGACAGGAGACCGGCCCTGTCGCGGGGCCGTGGTTGACGGTCCTGAGCAGGAGCGTCTATACTCCTGATAAGGAGTGTTCCGATGCCCCGTCGCGCGCCCGCATACCCCCGCTCGCGGCATACCCCGCCGCCCCCCGTCGATCTCACTGATCGTGCGGCCCGTGAGCGCCTGAGCGGACCGGCCCTGCGCGCGTTTTTCAACATCATGGGCCGCTGGCAGGTCCGCGACGAAGACGCGCGCGGCCTGCTCGGCGGGGTAACGAACGGCCCGTACTACGAGCTCAAGCGCCGGCCCGACCGCGTGCTCGACGTCGATCGCCTCACCCGAGTCTCGCTCCTCGTCGGCATCTTCAAGGCCCTGAACGTCCTCTATTCGGAAGCGCTCGCAGATCGCTGGATCCACCTCCCGAATACCAATCGGCTCTTCGGCGGCGTCACGCCGCTGGCGTACATGCTCCAGGGCGGGCTCCCTGCCATTCTCAACGTCCGGCGTCTGCTCGACGCGCGTCGCGCAGGGTAGTCTCGATGCGGCGTCCGCCTGTCCGTCACATCAGCCGTGCTGACACGCACCGCCTCATACCCTCGAAGCACCTGCCGCGCGGAGACAGCGTCTTCACCCGGATCGCCGACGACGACGAACATCTCGCGGCGATCTTCGAGCTCGACGACGCGACGAACGAGCGGCTGCTGGCGGAGCGGGGCCAGGCCACCGGCATCGGGCCCGAGGAACTCCTCGCCGCAGTGCCCAACGCGTCGGTCGTCAACGCTGTGTTCTGTCATCCGCATCCGCTTGGATCGCGCTTCAACGGCCCCGAGCGCGGAGCGTGGTATGCCGCCTACGAGCTCGAGACCGCGCAGGCCGAGGTGGCGTTTCACAAGGGCGTGGAACTGGCGGAGGTGGGGTGGGTCGAGGAGTCGGTGACCTACGACGACTACCTCGCTGACTTCAATGCGGAGTTTCACGACCTGCGCGACGCGCGCGGGTTCCAGCCGTGCCTGTCAGGCGAGAGCTACCAAGCGTCGCAGGCGCTGGCAGCGGCGCTGATGGAGCAGGGCTCGCTCGGCATCGTGTACCCGAGCGTCCGCAAAACGAACGGCACGTGTCTCGTGTGCTTCCGTCCGGCGCTGGTGGGTCACGTGCGTCGCGCTCATCGCTGGCGCTTCACGTGGCGCGCTGGATCGCCGTTGACGATCAAGCGCGAGCGTTGATGCGGTCTCCGATAAAAAGCACCGGCAGACGCGCGAGTTCGCGGTAGGCTCGTCGGCAACGAGTCCCGCCACTGCTGGCAGGCGCTGCAGCTGGTGAGCAGCGTCGTCCCCTACGTTCTCAACGCAAATCGCAAAACGACGAGGGTCCGTCACTTGCCAAGATCAAGAGCTCTCGCAGAGAATCGCGCGAGAGCAGAGATGTGCAGGAGTAAACGCATGAGTCGCTCGATTGTGGGCTCGACTAATCGGCCTGGCTGCGCCAGGCCGCCCTGCGCTCCGCTTGTCCCTCGAGCAGTTTCCCTGCTCTGCGATCTCTGCGAGCTCTTGACCTTGTCTGGTGAACGCCGACACGAACCAGTTGTGCAACCGGGAGCGTGAAGGCATCATCCCCTCCACGCTCTATCCGGACGGCTGCGGGTCTCAGGGCGGGGACCGCCCCCAATGCCTACGGCACTCGATCGACGCCAACGAGTTTCCAGGCGTTGCCGGTCCGCTTGAAGTACACGTCGACCGGCCGCGCCCAGGCCGGGTTCACCGGGTCGACGGCGCTCACCGACACTTTCAGGAACGAGCCATCGGCGCGGGGCAGATCGGCCGGGCCCTGGATGCGTTCCTGGCCAGACGGCGTCGGCACGCCGATGACCTGCGCCTGTCCTGCAGCGTTGTCGTACCGCGCCCACATCGCCGAGTAGCCGCCTTTGGGAGCGTCCCAGTACTTGGCGCGGACCGCCGGGTTCTCGAAGGTGAGCACGCCGCTCTCGTCGAGCACGAACTTCACCAGCGGATTGATCATCGCCGTGTATGTCTTCCCGATCTTGTCGCGCCGCTCGCCAAGCACGCTCGCGAGCAGTTTCTCCGCTTCCGGATCGGTGTACATCCCGGTCTTCACGGCGGCCTGAATGTGCGCGTCGGTGAACGCCATCACGCGCAACGCGGCCCAGAACGTGTCGTCGGGGCGCGCGTGGCGCAGTGCGACGACCGGAGCGCGCGGCACCCACTTTTCCGGCTCGAAGGCTTCAGCGGTGAAGCGGCCGATTTCAGGGTTCTCTTCGTAATCGAGCGTCTGCCAGGGACGAATGTAGAGGCCGAGCGAGAAGAGCCGCTTCAACACCAGGTCGCCGTCGTACCAATACTCGTGACCTTCGTCGCCGTCGCGCGGACCGAGCGCGCCTGTGCCAAACGTCGATCCGACGTCCTGCAGGTAATGCCGCACGACGCTGCGGCCGTTCTCGGTGATCACCAGGTCGAGCGTGTTACCCGCCTTCATGTCCACGAGGTTGGCCCAGGCACCGAACACCTTCAGGGCGCGGAGCTCGCGTCGATGCTCGTGCAGCACGACGTCGTTTGGATCGTCGGGACGCGTGCCGAAGTACTTGAACCCGCCGATGGGCCGGCCGGCGAGTGCCCGGCCGGCGACCACGCGATACGAACCGTCGTCGCTCCGCTGGGATCGGCGGAAGACGTCGTTGACGTCACCGGGCCGCATCGGCCGGCGTTTCCCGTGTGCGCGGATCTGCGCCGTATCGCCGATGACGATGTCCTCCGGCCGGATCGACGTGATGTGGCTCTCGACCTGGAAATAGCCGAGAGCCCAGAACAGCCGCGTCGCGACCGGCACGACCGCCGTCGCCGCCACTGGATTGCCGCGCGCATCGAACGAGATGAACCACACCTCGCCCTTCTCGTCGCGGATCGTGAACCCCGGGGACACGCCGGCTGACTTCGGACGGATGACGGTCCACTTGCCCTTGGCCGGGCCGTCCGACGTGTTGGGTCCCTTGGTGATCTCGTCGATCGTGACGTCGCGCGTGTAGATCCGGTTCGTAAACCAGTTCGAGTCGGGAACCTCGTCGATCGTATTGATATTGCCGGCGCGAACGTTCACAGCCTGGTCGCCAGGCCTCGTGAACAGATTCATCGTCAGGTCGGCGAGCAGGGGAATATCCCATTCCTGGACCTTCGACGCGTCCTGGGTATCGGGCTCGCGTTGCAGCGGATCGTCGGAAACGAATTTCGGACGGTTCTGCGCCAGCGTGCCGGCCGATGCGAGCAGGCCGGCCAAGGCCATTCCCGCAACGGTTCGCGGAACGGAGGAGGAAGGCAAGAATCGAATCAGGTGTCTCATAAGCGTATGACCGTGATGTCCTGGTTAGAACGCCGCGCTGGTGGCGAAGACGAACTTCCAGCCCTCGGATGATTTCGCCCCCTCTATACGCAGGATCGTGGTCGACGGTCCGTGGAACCGCGCGCCGATCCCCCAGTTGGTCGCGAGATCGTTGAAATCGAGGTCTTCCAGCCGGTCGGCCACCTTGCCGGCATCGTAGAAGATCGCCATGTCCAGGCCAATCCGGTTGGGAATCCAGCGGAACTCGGCGGATGTCAGCAGGCTGTGCCGGTCGCGAAAACGCCCGGTCGTATAAGCGCGCAGCGTGGTGCCGCTGCCGAGGTACGGCATCATGTAGTACGGCACGATGTCGTTGTCGTCGAGCGTAGTCTGGACGCGACCGCGCAGCGAAATGACCCAGTTCTCCCGCAATATCGGAAGGTGCTGGATGATTTCCCCATCGAGGCGGCTGAAGCTGAACGTGTCGTCGAGATCGGTGTAGTCGTGGAACGTCACGCCGTAGAAGCCGCCCGAGCGTGCGTACCCGGCCGATGGCCGCCAGTCAATCGCGGCCTCCGCCTGGGAATGAATGTACGTGGGGTTCGATCCCAGCCCGGGAGCGGTGATCGGATCGAAGATCGTCTCAATCGACGGATCGGATCCGGCGCCTTCCTTCGTCTTGAAGTCTTCGTAGGCGACGTCGCCGCCGATGCGGAACCACGTCGACGGACGGAAGGCAAGCGTCAAACCCGCGAATCCCTGCTCCGCGCCGAAGTTCGCCTTCACATCGGACACGGTGTCGGGCCCCAAGCCGAAGTACCAGACCTCGGGTGCATCCAGCCATCCGGCTCTGACACCAAAGAACACCGGCCCTCTGCCGTGCCACGGCGTACGCGTGCCGACCTCAATCTTCTTGTAGTTCTTGATCGAGTACAGACCAACGATGTCCCAGACCGCATTGCGAGCATAGAACTGCCGGAAGCCGACACCGGCCCTGAAGCCGCCGCCCGGGTAGATGCTGTCGAAGGCGGGGTAGAAGCCGCTCGGCGGACTTGCGAACGCCGACTCGATCCTCGCCATCAGCGCTTCGTACTTGTTGGGCACGTAGGGTGCGGCCGTCTTCGCTTTCTCGGCCTGTTTCTTTGCGATCTCTTCTTCACGCGTCTCCTGAGCATCGGCCGGCACGGCAAATCCAGCCACACCCAGCCATGTGGCCACAACGAGCAGGAGCCGCGCGGTAGCTTGTGTCTTCGTAGCCCTGAACATCAGTCGCTCTCCGGTTCAGTTTGGAAAGGGCACAATATTACACGCTTACACAGGTTTGCGGCGGCCCGTGCCGGCCTGCAATTCCCATAGTATGTTTCGGACGACGCCAGGGCGAACTGAGGGGTGGAGGGAACAGTGCACACAATCAGGCCCTTTTGGAAAGCTGGCCTCATTCCAGCGGTTTTGAGCGTATTGGTCCTTTCGGTGGCCAACCTCTCGGGCGAGCCGCAGCAGGCACCGCCTGCCGGTCAGCAGCAACAGACACCTGCGGCGGGACGCGGGCAGCGGCCGCGGCCCGAGGTGGTGATGGATCCCGAGCGCGCCGAGCAGCTCTACGTCAGCAAGGATCCGAAAGATCACCCGCCTGCGAATTATCAGCGCGACATCGAGGACAAGGCCCAGACGGACGCCCGTTATGCGCAGGCCAGCAAGGGCGTCATGGATTTCCAGAAGATCAAGTACCGGAGCAGCGCCGGCGACATGGACATCCCGGCCTACCTGTTCCAGCCGCTGCAGAAACGCGGGGCGAAGGGACATGCGGCCATGATCTGGGTCCATGGCGGCGTGCATGGCAACTGGGGCCTCAACATGTTTCCCTTCGTGAAAGAAGCGGTCGAACGCGGCTACGTCGTCATCTGTCCCGAGTATCGCGGCAGTACCGGTTACGGCGAAGCGCACCACCTGGCGATCGACTACGGTGGCCTGGAGATCGACGACGTGGTCAGCGCCGTCGACTATCTGAAGACGATTCCACACGTCGATCAGGACCGTCTCGGCATCATGGGGTGGAGTCACGGCGGCTACATCACGCTGCTATCGATCTTCAAGGACAAGCACCCGTTCAAGGCAGCCGCCGCTATGGTGCCCGTCACGAACCTCGTGTTCCGGTTGTCGTACAAGGGACCCGGCTATCAGCGGCAGTTCTCGACGCAATCGCGTGTTCAGGGGTTGCCGTTCGAGAAGCGCAGTCTCTACATCGAACGTTCGCCGCTCTATCACGTGGACAAACTGCAGATCCCGCTGCTCGTCCATGTCGCAACCAACGACACGGACGTCGACTTCGTCGAGGACCAGCAGATCGTCGACGCCCTGCGCGCGAGAAAGCCGGACCTGGCAGAAACGAAAATCTACGTCGATCCCGTTCCTGGGCCGGTGAGCGGCGGCCACACATTCAACCGACGCGTCAACACCAAGACCCTGGAGCGCGACGAATCTCCCGATCAGCGGGACTCGTGGAATCGCGTGTGGACGTTTTTCGAGTGGAATCTGCGGCCGTACGAGGATCGCTCGAAAACCTCGACCTCGAGCGCTGCACGCTGAGGACGACTAGTGGCCACTAGCTTCGAACAGCCGGCTGCGCCGCCCTCAGGGGTGGCAACGCCGCTTCGATCGTGGACCGCTGAGGCTCGAGCCAGGGCGGGAGCACCAGCGACTCGCCCAGCCGGGCCGGGTCTTCGTCAACGGCGAAACCCGGACCGTCAGTGGCCAGCTCGAACAACACGCCGCCAGGCTCCAGGAAATAGACAGACTGGAACCAGAAGCGATCGATCACCGGCGTGGGACGCCGTCCTGCATCGTCGATCTGCTGACGCACTTCGAGCTGGTGCCCACCGTCGTCTACCCGCCAGGCAAGGTGATGGATGCTGCCGACGCCCCAGGCTCCACGCCGTGTGTCGGGGGCGGCCTGAACATCGAGGTACCGTCCGGAACCTCCGCCCGCCACGCCGTAACGCTGCCACCCATTCTCAGCGCCCATCAACTCGAATCCGAGCACCTTCGTCAGGAACTCCGCGGTCATGTCGATATCGCGCTCGCGGACGCGGGCGCCATCGAGCCCGCGGATCTGATGTTCGGCAGGTATCGGGCTGTCGTCCCAGGGCGTGAACTCCCGCGTGTGGACGCCCGAACTCTCGACGAGCGCCACCTTCAGGCCATGCGGATCGACGAGGGGAAGCACGCGCTCGTTGAATCGCGTCTCGATGGCACCCGTCCGCGTGCCGTAGCGCCCGAGCCGTGCGGCCCAGAACGTCAAGCTGCCGGGAGGCACCGTGAGTGATACCTCAGTGCTGAGGCCGTGGCCGTCGCGAGGCGGAGCGAGGTGACTCCATGGAAAGAACGTCAGGTCGCTGCCGGGATGGCCCTCCGCGTCCGCGTAAAACAGATGGTAAGTGCCAGGATCGTCCTGGTTGACGCTTTTCTTGACGAGACGCATGCCCAGGATGCCCGCATAGAAATCCAGATTCTCCTGCGCGGGGCCTGCGATCGCGGTGACGTGGTGTAACCCTCGAACGGTGTGCATTGCTTGTCTCCGAGCCGGGATCGACTTTAGCGTGAGGTGGGGAGGAAAGCCACAGTCGGTAGACAGCAGGCGGTGACACCTTGCCAGCACAGCGCTGCGAGCTGGGCTGGGACGCGCAGCCCGGAGGAGGCCATCGCGTCATGTCGGGGCCTGCTGTCTACCGCCGGTGCCGCAATCAGTGTACGCCGGTGCGGGAAAATGAGGTCCGTCGATCGGGCAAGCCCAGCAACAGGCGTGCCCGACGCCGCCAACCCGAGCGCGCGGAATTGTGGCCAGATTTCTTAAGGCGTGAAGAGACGGTAGCTGATGCGCCGGCCAACTTGTGACCCACCGGCCAAACGGTTGGCCGGTGCCGGGGATCGTGGGACGCTCACGACGGGCCGAGGCAGGTGCGGGGCGATCCCGCACCTGCTCGGAGATTCGAGGTGGGCGTATCTCAGACTGTTCGTCGGCCGCTCAGCAACCCAACGACAAACAGGACCAGCGCGATCACCAGCAGCACGTAGATAAAGTTGCCGAGCGTGTAACCGCTGACAAGCCCGAGGAGCCACAGCACCAACAGAATCACCGCGATCGTAAACAGCATCGTTGCCCTCCTGCGCCCCTCTTAGAGCACAAGCCATGCCGCAGTGAAATCCGGGGGTTCACGGAAAAATATGCCGATGAGGTTCGAGTGTGTGTCGTGAGCTACTCTTATTTCAGTGGCTGAGCTAACCGCTTGTTCGGCCTGTGACCCATCCACTACCATGCGCTTCGAGGAGTTACCCAGATGCTCTCGACTTACACCGCACGGATGGTGATCTGCTCACTGATCGTCGCGCTCGGCACACTCGCGCCGGCCACGCGTTCGACAACGCCGATGCTCGCCCAGGCCGCTGCAACCAATCAGGCGGCCGGCACAATCGACCAGGCGCTGCTGAGTGGGCTGCGCTGGCGATCGATCGGGCCACCCCGTGGTGGGCGATCGATTGCCGTGTCTGGCAGCAGCAGCCGGCCGCACGAATACTACTTCGGCGCTACCGGCGGCGGCCTGTGGAAGACGACGGACGGGGGCATCACGTGGCGTGCCATGACCGACCCGTTCTTCAAGACGTCGTCGGTCGGTGCCGTGGCTGTTGCGGAGTCGAATCCCGACGTCGTCTACGCAGGAATGGGTGAAGTCGCGCTGCGCGGCAATGTCATCCAGGGCGACGGCGTCTACAAAACGACCGACGCCGGCAAAACCTGGAGCCACATGGGCCTCGAAAAGACGATGGCCATCGGCCGTATCCGCGTCCATCCGTCGAATCCAGACATCGTCTACGTGGCAGCGCTCGGTGATCCGTACGGCCCGAACGCCGATCGCGGCGTGTTCAAGTCGAGCGACGGCGGCAAGACGTGGGACAAGGTCCTCTTCAGGAGCGACAAGGCGGGCGCCGTCGATCTGACGATGGACGCCAGGAATCCGGACGTGCTCTACGCCGGCTTCTGGGAGGTGTTCCGCACGCCGCACTCGCTCTCGAGCGGCGGACCGGGCAGCGGCCTGTTCAAGTCCACCGACGGCGGCAAGACGTGGACCGAGCTGACGAAGAATTCCGGCCTGCCACCGACGCTGTGGGGAAAGATCGGCGTCTCGGTCTCGCCGGTGGATCCGAACCGCGTCTACGCGATCATCGAAGCGGCCGAGGGCGGCGTGTTCCTCTCGGATGACGCGGGCGCGACCTGGAAGCGGGTGAACGACGACCGGCGTCTTCGTCAGCGCGCGTTCTACTACACGCGGATCTACGCCGACACCCAGTCGAAGGACACGGTCTACATCCTCAATACCGGCTTCTATCGATCGACCGACGCCGGCAAGAGCATTCGCGGCATCACCGTGCCGCATGGCGACAACCACGATCTGTGGATTGCGCCAAACGACGCGAACCGGATGATCAACAGCAACGACGGCGGCGCCAACGTTTCGGTCAATGCCGGTGCCAGCTGGACGGATCAGGATTATCCGACCTCGCAGTTCTACAACGTGTTCACAACCGCGCACGTGCCCTATCACGTGTGCGGCGCGCAGCAGGACAACAGCACCGCCTGCCTGCCGTCGACTGGCGGCGAGCTCTACCCGGTCGGTGGCGGAGAGAGCGGATACATTGCGCCGGACCCGCAGGACGTGGATGTGTTCTATGCGGGAAGCTACGGCGGACTGTTGACGCGCATCAACCGGCGGACCGGCGAGCGGCGCAACATCAACGTCTGGCCCGACAACCCCATGGGGCATTCGTCGAGCGACATCACCGAACGATTTCAGTGGACGTTCCCGATCATCGTCGCGCCCACCGATCCCGATACGCTCTTCGTCACCTCGCAGCATGTCTGGAAATCGACGAACGAAGGCCAGAGCTGGCAGCGGATCAGCCCCGACCTCACACGTCACGATCCGTCGACGATGGGCCCATCAGGAGGACCGATCACGCTCGATCAGACCGGCGTCGAGACCTACGCCACGGTGTTCACGCTCGCACCGTCAGCCGTGAACAGCAGCGTGATCTGGGCCGGGTCAGACGACGGCGTCGTTCACGTCACGCGTGATGGCGGAAAGAACTGGAGCAACGTCACACCGTCAGGGCTGCCCGAGTTCACGCGGATCAGCTTGATCGAAGCCTCGCCACACGACGCAGGTACTGCCTACCTTGCCGGGAACCGCTATCAACGCTCAGACCGCGCCCCATACGTCTACAAGACGAGCGACTACGGGAAGACATGGACGAAGATCGTCAACGGCCTGCCCACTGACGACTTCGCGCGCGCCATTCGCGAGGACAAGAAACGGCGCGGCCTGTTGTTCCTGGGCACCGAAACATCGATTTACGTCTCGTTCGACGATGGCGGGGTGTGGCAGTCGCTTCGTCAGGAAATGCCGGTGACGCCGGTGCACGGCATCGAGGTCAAGAATGACGACCTCGTGATCGGCACGCACGGCCGCTCTTTCTACATCATGGACAACATCGGCGTCCTTCGCCAGATCGGGCGCGAAACCACGAACGAGGCAGCGGTGCTGTTCCGCCCGTCGGACGCCGTTCGCTCCGTTTCGCGCGGCGTGGCGATCGACTATTACCTGAAGCAGGCGGCCGGCGACGTCGCTATTGAGATTCTCGACGCGCAGGGCAAGACGATCACTACGTTCAAGAGCGGCGACGCGCCCGGCGGCGCGCGCGGAACGGGCCGCGGCGAGGCGGCGGCCGAGCCCGAAGAAGAAGAGGAGGGCGGACGCCGAGGCGGTCCGCCGGCGCGTGTTTCGGCACGGCAGGGCATGAACCGCTTCACGTGGGACATGCGCTACCCGAATGCGCGGGACTTCCCGGGGATGATTCTCTGGTCCGGCAACGTCCGGGGCCCGCAGGCGCCCTCCGGTAAATATCGCGCGCAGCTCACGGCCGGTGGCGTCACGAAGACCCAGGAGTTCGAGATCCGCCGCAACGCCGCGGTACCCGGCGTGACCGACGCCGATCTCCAGGAACAGTTCAAGCTCGCCAAGCAGATCAGCGACAAAATCACGGCCGCCAACGAGACGGTCGTGCGGATTCGCAATATCAAAACGCAGATCGCCGATCGGATCGGCAAGACGACCGATCCGAAGATCAAGTCGGCAGGAGAGGCGCTGACGACGAAGCTGACGGACGTGGAAGGGGAGATCTATCAGCACCGCAATCGCAGCAGCCAGGATCCGCTCAACTATCCAATCAGGCTGAACAACAAGCTGGCCGCGCTTGCAGGGCACCGTTGAGAGCGGTGACGCGCGTCCCACCGATCAGTCGTACGCAGTGTTCAAGGAGCTGTCCGGGCGGCTCGACAAGGAATTCGCGAGGCTCGACGCACTGATGAAATCGGATCTGCCGGCATTCAACACGATGCTGACGGCAGCGAAGCTCGAGCCGATCAAGGAAAGTGGGAGTTGAACAGCACTCCAACTCCCAATCCCAATTCTCGGATGGAATTTGGGAGTTCTCTTAGTCGCGCTCGATGGTGACTTCGACGACGCCGAGAGGTTCGTCGACCATGACGAACAGGTCGTCAGGATTCTCCATGCCGGCGCTGAAGAGATCGGCTGGGCGGTAGGGACGTTCCTGCAGGGAAAGCGTGACCTCGGCGATTTCCTGGTACGACGCAAGCACGACGTCGGCGATCGAATAGAGGGTGTGTTGCACGCTGCGGCGGCCGTGACAGCCGAAGGTCTCGACGATCGCCGCGCGGATGCCTTGCCGATACGGCCCGAACGTCACGTCGCCGCTCGTGTAAGTCCACTTGGCCCCCAGCGTCCCGACGAACAGCCGCTGCAGCCCATCCTGCTTTCCGCTTCCGTCGTCCAGGCCCTTGCGAGGGGGCCCAAAGCCTGACGATCGCATGATCGTCAGGTTCTCGAGACCTGCCACCACGGCCACCTGCTGGCCGTTGCTGGTGACCGTTGCCGTCCGTTGCTCCGGTGTTCCGGCCACGAACGCCTGTCCCTGCGCCTTGCCGCCCGCCTCGAGGCGGTTCCACGGTTGCTCGACGATCTCGACCCTGGCGCGCGTGACACGCGGATGATCGGCGAGCACGCGGGCGCAGAGCGCGAGCCCGAACTTCTCGATCTCGCTGTGGCCGTGCTCGCGAGCGGTGGTGTGCACCAGGTTCTTGAGCGCCTCGCCCGGCAGCAAGGCCCCGGGTACGCCCTCCAGAAACGCTTCGGAGAAGTCCCCTTCGAACCGGCACGAGACGCTGAGATCGCGAGGGTCGTGACGATCGCCCTTGTGAACGATGCGGAGCATGCGCAGGCGGGTTTCGCCGTGGCTGCTGGCAGCGATGCGTGGCACACCGCCAATCTACCACGACCCGTTTCACCCGCCTCACGGGGAACGCGGATCGACGCGGATCTCTTTGTCAAACGGGACGCGGATCGACGCGATCTCGGTCAAACGGGAACGCGGATCGACGCGGATCTCTCAGGACATGGCGACGCGAGCCGATCGGATTAGCGGTTCCCGCCGCCCAACATGGTCTGCAGAGTGACGACCAGTTGCTCCGCGGTTCGGCCCGCCGTTTCGATCACGACGTGGTCGCGGTCCCAGGCGCGGTAGTCGCGCGCGACCACCTCGGCCCACGTTGGTCCGCTCTCGGCAGGACGTCTGTCGAGCCGGCCTTCGACCCTTCTCCGGTGTTCCTGCTCGTCCGAGCAGACGACCTCGACTTCCACGAGCTTGACCTGTGCCCGAGTGGCGACGGCTCGCCAGGCCTCACGAGTGATGGGCAACGGGTTGACAGAATCCGCAATCACCATCCGCCCGAGACGCAGGTTGTCCTCCGCCACCGCGTACCCTACCCGATACCCCGCATCGTTCATCGGCCCCTCGAAGAGGCCGGACTCGCGAATCGCCAGTTCAATCGAATCGATGCGGATGTGCATGGCGCCTATTGCCCGCGCCAACGCGCGAGCAATCGTCGTTTTTCCGACACCAGGTAACCCCCCGAGCACGATGAGCATGCGCGCCAGTGTACCGCCGTCGTTCAACAGATCGCGTCTGAGCAGATCCGCGAGAATCCGCGTCCCGTGACCACCAGTGATCCGGGGAATCCGCGTCCCGCGAGCACACGTGATCCGCGTTTGCGTCCGCCCCACTGCACAGTCAATAATCCGTGGTTTCATGCAGGTTGGCAGACGACTGTTCATCAGCGGCCGCGTCCAGGGCGTCGGTTTCCGGTTCTTCGCCGAGGAACGCGCCGCGGTCGAGGGCGTGCACGGGTGGGTCAGGAACCTGACCGACGGCCGCGTCGAGGTCTACCTCGAAGGTGAGCGTCAATCGGTCGACCGCGTCGAGGCCGCGATGCGTCGCGGACCTGCCGGTGCCCGTGTGGAATCGGTAAGGGTCGAGGAAGAAGTACCGCACGGGCGAGCCACCGGATTCTCGATCCGGTAGATGACATCAGCACGCGAGGAGCGTACCGCCGCAGATATGGAAGCACTCAAATCGAAGATTCGTCACGTGCCGGATTTCCCAAAGGCCGGCATCCTGTTCTACGACGTCACCACGCTGCTCCGCGACCCGGAGGGATTCCGGCTGGCCATCGACAGCCTGTCGACGCCGTATCACGGCCGTCAGATCGATCTCGTGGTGGGCGTCGAGAGCCGCGGGTTCATTCTCGGTGCGGCGGTCGCGGATCGCCTCGGCGCCGGGTTCGTGCCGGTGCGGAAGCTCGGTAAATTGCCGTCGACAACGGTACGCGCTACCTATGACCTCGAGTACGGCAGCGACAGCCTCGAGGTGCATAAGGATGCCGTCGAGCCAGGTCAGCGGGTGCTGGTCGTCGACGATCTGCTGGCCACGGGCGGTACCGCGCGGGCGACGGTAGGGCTGGTGAAGCAGCTCGGCGGGCGCGTCGAAGGCGTCGCGTTCCTCATCGAGCTGACCGACCTCAATGGCCGCAAGCAACTGCAGGGCGAGAACATACTGGCCGTCCTGCAATATTGAACTGCGCTACAATTGAATGTTCCGCGCCCGTAGCTCAGCAGGATAGAGCACCGGTTTCCTAAACCGGGGGTCGCAGGTTCGAGACCTGCCGGGCGCGCCATTCGACTCGCCTGCGCCCCGCTCAGCGAGCCGCAGGCTCGCTCATGGCGGGCCAGCCGTCAGGGAGAATGCCCGGAGCGAGCGGACAGTTCGCCGCGAGTCGAAGGGCAGCCAGAACGTCTGACTCAGCAAGCAGTGTCGTCTGAATCACTCGGGTTCGAGAACCAGCAACATGAAAAGTACTGAACGTCACAAGCTGAAGGAAAACGAATTCGCGCGCACGGTCACGCACGCGCGCGAGGTGGTCGAGGCGCGCAAGCGCGACATCGGGTTGATGGCGACGGTCGTCGCGATCCTCATCGCGGTGGTCGCCGGCTACCTCTGGTGGCAGCAGAGCCGCAACTCGACGGCAGCCGAGGGGCTGGCCGCTGCGATGGCGATCCACGAGGCGCCTGTGGTGCCCATCCCCGCACCGGCGCCGGGCAGCCCCTTGCCCGTGCAGCAGCCGGGCACCTTCCCGACGGAGCGGGCGAAGCTCGAAGCGGCGCTGCCGAAGTTCGTCGAAGCGGCCGATCGCTATCCGAGCACAGTTTCCGGTGTTGCCGCGCGCTTCCAGGCAGCCAGCATTCTCGCGACGTTGGGACGCTATCCGGAAGCGGAGCAGCGGTATCAGGAAGTCATCGACAAGGCGGGGAACAGCATCTATCGCCGGACGGCGCGTCTCGGCCTGGCCGACGTGCAGGTCGCGCAAGGGAAGTACGACAGCGCGATCAACATCTACACAGAGATGAGCCGCGAGGCCAACTCGCAGATCCCGATCGACAGCGTGCTGATGCAGCTGGGCCGCGCTTACGCGCGGGCGGGACGCAAGGAAGAAGCGGCCGGGGCGTTCAACCGCATCGTCAACGAGTTCCCGGAGTCGTTCTACACGGCTGACGCGCGACGCGAGCTCGATCTCGTCAAGAAGTCGTAGAAAACGCGACGAGAGTGAGCCGGGCTTAGACGGCGTCGGACGCGCTCGAGAACGTGAACTCGCGAATCCGCGCGGCCGGGCACATCACTGCCAGCCCGGCCGACCCGATGCCTTCTCCGCTGACCGCCCGTTCGGGCGGCGTCATCGCCTCGATGTTGTTGAAGGCGACAACCGGGCTTTCGTTCCAGCGCATGTTCTTCACCGGCCGCGTGACCTTGCCTTTTTCGATCAGAAACAGCCCGTCACGAGTGAGACCGGTGAAGAGCAGCGACTGCGGATCGAGCGGCCTGATGTACCAGAACCGCGTGACGAGCACGCCACGCTCCGTGCCGGCGATGAGTTCGTCAACCGTCGCGTTGCCGCCGTCCAGGATGATGTTGCCCGGACCGGCGGTTGGCGCCTTGCCTGATTTCTCCGCCCAGAAGCGAGAGTAGAACAGCTGTTTCAGCACGCCGTTCTCGACGAACTCCAGACGTTTGATCGGCTGGCCTTCGCCGTCGAAAGACAGGGAAGGCGCGACGGGACTGGCCGGGTCCGAGTAGATATGAACTTTCTCGCCGAGGATCTGCTCGCCGATGCGGTTGCCGCCGCCCTTCTTCGAGAAGAAGCTGCGTCCCTCGTCTGCCTGTCTCGCATCCGCGGAGAACATCATGAAGACGAGGAGATCCGCCAGCGCGGCCGGCTCGAGCACCACCGTGTACTTGCCCGGTTCGATCGCGCTGGGATTCTTGGAGCGCGCCGCCTTTTCGATCGCCGCCGTCGCGAGCTTGTCCGGCTCGAGGAGCCGCAGCTCGTTGAACGACTTGCTGGCCCAGCCGGATCCGGTCCCGTCGGGCGTCCGTGACGTGAGGTTGTAGTCGGCCGCCGTGAAGCGGTCGTAGGCAAACAGCCCTTTCGAATTCGCCACCGCCTGAAACGCCGCCTGCGTTTCGACGAAGCCCGCGCTCACCACGTCGCTCTTCTTGCTGACGGCAATCGCCGGTTCAACGGAGCTCGCCCTCCACTCCGGCGTCGCATTCTGAACGTCATCGAAGAATGCCTTGCTCGGCGTGTAGGTCTGCTGCGGCAGCGCCGGCATCAACTCGGGATTGTCCGGCGAGAGCCGCGCGATTTCCTCGGCCGCACGGACCGCACGCTCCAGGCTCTCCGCCTCGAACTCGCTCGTCGTGGTCGTTCCCGATTTCTTGCCGAAGCGGGCGGTGATGGCCAGGCTGTTCCCCGACGATGCGCCGGAGGTCGTCGCCGTATTTCGCGCAAAACGCAGGTTCGCGCGATCGTTGCCGGTCAGCGTGACGAGCGTTTCCTCGGCCTTGCTGAGCGACAGCGTCTTATCGGCGAGCGCTTTCGCTTGTTCCTTCGTCAAGATCATGACTTCAGTCCTCGAAAAAACTGTGATCCCTGTCGTGGTTCGTCGTTCGTCGCTCGTGGCTCGAAGAGCCTATACCGATGATTTTGCCCTTCGAGCGACGAGCCACGAACTACGAACTACGGCCCCGTCACCGACCAGTATTGAGAATGTTCACCCGCGCAAAGCGCGTGATCGGCGCGCCATGGCTGACCGAGTTGATCTGCATCGGCTGTCCCTTGCCATCGCTGAACGCGCCACCCAGCGCATACGTCGACTTGCCGCCGACCATGTCGCAGGACTTCCAGAACTCCGGCGTGTTCGATTGATACGCGAGGTCGCGCAGCTGCGTCGTGATCTTGCCGCCCTTGACTTCCCAGAACGTCTGCCCGCTGAACTGGAAGTTGTAGCGCTGCTGATCGATGCTGTAGCTCGCGTCGCCCTTGACGTACACGCCGTCATCCGTTGCGGAGATGATGTCCTGCTCGCTGAGGTCCTTCTCGCCCGGCTCGAGCGAGACGTTCGGCATGCGCTGGAACGGGATCGACGCCCAGTTATCGGCGTAGCTGCAGCCATGCGACGCTTTGCGGCCGATGAGATGTGCCTGGTCACGAGTCGTCTGGTAGTCGACGAACGTCCCTTCCTTGATCAAATGCCACCGCGTCGTCTTCACGCCGTCGTCGTCGTACCCGCAGGTGGCGATCGCGCGATCCTGCGTTTTGTCGGCAACGAGGTTGACGATCTTCGAGCCGAACTCGAACTTGCCGAGCTTGTCGGTCGTCAGGAAGCTCGTGCCGGCGAGATTGGCCTCATAGCCGAGCGCGCGATCCAGTTCCGTCGAGTGGCCGACCGATTCGTGAATGGTCAGCCAGAGGTTCGTCGGGTGGAGGATGAGCGTCTTCTGACCGGCGGGCGCGGGCTTGGCTTTGTGCATCGCCACGGCCTCTTCGGCCGCGACACGCGCTTCCTCGATCAGCGGATAGGCTTCGATGTACTCGTATCCCATCCCCATCGGCGCCGTCAGCGCCGCGCGCGAATAGAACTTGCCCGTCGTGCGGTCGACCGCCGTGACGTTGAACGTCGGGTACGAGCGGATCAGCGACTGCTGGATGTGCGAGCCCTCGGTCGACGCGAAATACTTCTGCTCGTTCACGAACTGCATCCCGGCGGAAACGAAGCTCGCGCCGTTCACCTTCAGCGCCGCCTCGTGGATCTGCAGCAGAAGATCGAGCTTCGGCTGAAGCGGCATGTCGAAGGGGTTCTTCTTGACGGGAGTGTTCCAGCTCGTGTCGAACGACTCGACTGGTGCCAGCTGGACGGGCTCGGCATTCAGCCGGCGGTTGGCTCGGGCGATGCCGGCCGCCTGCGTCGCAATCCGCGCGATCTCGTCGCGCGTCACGTTGCTGCTGCTCGCGAAACCCCACGTCCCGTCCACGATCACGCGCACGCCAAAGCCGTAGTTCTCGGTGTTGACGATGTTCTGGACGCGGCGGTCGCGGGTGAAGATGAACTGGTTGCGGTAGCGGTTGATCCGGATGTCGGCGTAGCTCGCGCCGGCCTTCTTGGCAGCCGCGAGCGCCGCATCCGCGAGATTGCGCAGCTCGGCGTCCGGGGGATAGCCGAGGAGCACCGTCACGGGCCGCGCACCGGTGGCCGCCCCAAGCACGAGCATGGACTGGACGAACTGACGACGGTCGATCATCGGAAACCTCTCAGGGGAGCGCGGGATCGCAAGACGCCCCGCGCGTACAACGAAGCCTACCTCAGTGCTGACAGGAAGACGACGAATTGGCGCAGGTGGTTCGGGGTGCGTGACGAACGTGCGGATTTGCGGACCGGTTCCCCCCTCGCGCGGAATGGGGTCAGACCGGGGGGGGTCAGACCTATGTCTGACCCCCAGACTCGCTAGGCGGTCCGGGTGCAGTCGGCTTCGAGGGGGTCGGGGACGGCCTGGGACTTGACGGAGGCGTCGACCAGCAGACGCAGGGCGTACTCGCTCGGGGCGCCTGTCTCCTGCGTGCAGGGCCCGACCCGCATGATCGCCGACAGGACGCTCGATTTCCGCAATGTCGGCGGCAGGTCAGGCCGATTGCGGGCTTCGCGATCGATCTGGAAGTACACCAGGCGGAACTGCGGGATCGGCACCCCGCCCAGACACTCGACGCACACGCCATTGATGCTGACGTCCCGGGTCCGGACCGGCGCCATGCGCGTCGTGCCTCGCGCGTCCTTCCAGACGATCTGGCCGGGGACGATGATCGGCTGCCGCTCGCCCGCACGCTTCTCGCTGCGGTTGTGGGCACCCTGCACGAGGCGAAGTCGCTGTTCCATTGATCCTGGTCTCCTGGGCAGTAGCAATATCAAGGCGCGGGCCGACTGGGCACAAAGGACCCAAGCACCCCGCTTGTGGCAGACATGTGTTTTATTTTCAGTAATTTATACTTGATATGACGAGTCGATGCGGGCTCGGAGGGCTGAATACCAGGTAATCAGATCGCTGGATAGCTGTATACCGGGTATCTCGACCCCGCCGTTTGTAGGCCCGACCTTCAGGTCGGGCGTGACCTAATCAGCTTGGTCGACCGTGCCTGACAGCAGCTGGAAAGCTGAAAGCTGGGAGCGAGCTCACACTTCGGCCTTGGCCCCGCTGACCCCGAGGCGCTGCATCTTCAGATAGAGACCGCGCCGTGTCAGGCCGAGAATCCTGGCCGTCTCCGAGATGTTGCCCCCCGACCGTTCGAGCGCGCCTTCGATCATCTCGCGCTCGAGCTCCTCGACGGCGGCTGCAAGGTTCTTGCGGCGGCCGCGAGTGCGTGGCGCGCCCTCAGAGGGATCGGCCGTCGCGGCCAGCGCCGACGACAGCAGGTCCGGGGTAATCACGCCGGCAGGTGAGGCCATCGCCACGGCTCGCTGCACTTCATTGCGAAGCTGCCGGACGTTGCCGGGCCACTGGAACGAGTCGAAGAGATCGAGCGAGTCGGGGCTGAGGCGAACGCCCGGCTTGCCCAGGCGCTCCGACGCCTCGCGCAGGAAGAATGAGCTGAGATGCGGAATCTCCTCCCGCCGATCGCGCAGCGGCGGCACATGGATCCGGATGACGCTCAGGCGGTAGAAAAGATCCTCCCGGAATTTCCCCTCAGCAACCCGTTGTTCGAGATCAGCGTTGGTCGCGGCCACGACGCGCACGTCCACGCGGTGCGGACGGGTGTCGCCGACCGGCAGCACTTCGCCCTGTTCGAGGAATCGCAGGAGCTTCGGCTGCACGTCGAGCGGAAGGTCGCCGATCTCGTCGAGGAACAGCGTGCCGCCGACCGCGGTGCGCAGCACACCCGGCTGGTCGGCGACGGCGCCGGTGAAGCTGCCGCGGCGGTGTCCGAACAGCTGACTGTCGGCGAGCTCTTTCGTCGCGCTCGTGCAGTTGTAGGGGAGGAACATGTTGTGACGGCGCGGCGAACCGGCGTGAATCGCGCGGGCCACGAGATCCTTGCCCGTGCCACTCTCGCCGGTAATCAGCACGGTCAGGTCGTTCCCCTGAAGACGCTGGATCTGATCGGCGACGCGCTGCATCGCCGCGCTCGAGCAGACGAACCCGGGCAGCAGCGGCTCGAGCGGCCGCTCCAGTGCGCCGGTCGGGACGTCGATCGGCCGCTCACGCGCCGAACACAGCTCGAAACCCTGACGAAGCACCGCGCACAGCGTTCGAAAACGTTGCCCCGCGGCGGGAGTCAGCGACGAGGCGCACGACACGGCGCCATAGCGCGGTCCCTCGACGTCGCGTCCGAGAGAATCCGACGTGACGAGAAGGCCCGCCGGGTTCTGCTTGCGCAAAGAGGCCTGCGCCAGTGTTCTGGCCGCATCAGCCTCGCAGCCGGAGAAACTCAGGACACGAGGCTGGCCGGACGGCAACTGCAGAAAGATCACGGACGCGATTGCGTCGCAGGCTTCGAGGAGGGCAGTTGCGCCTTCGCGCGCCAGCAGCGCGGGCATCACCGCCGCATCCACGATCCGCCGCACCAGCGCATCGTCTCCATCCATCTGCACGCCGACGTAACCGCCGGTTGCCGCGATGGGTACCGTCGCGAGCGCGGCCTGCGCTTCCGCGAGGTCGGGCGCGGCGCCCAGCGATTCGAACAGGCCGATGGCATCTGTGAGATAGCGCTGCGCGCGGGATCGGGCGCCGGCACCGCCAGCCAGGCGCCCGAGCTCGAGATAACTCAGACCCGCCTGGTGGCGCTCGCCGAGCAGCTCGAAAACGCTGACGCTCTGACCGAACGCGTGATACGCCTCGGTGGATCGTCCGGCAGCCGCATGAAGCCGGCCGCGGATGCGCAAATACTCGCCCCATGTGCCGCTCATCGCTGCAGGGTTGAGCTTCGTCCCGACACGATCGAGCTCCGGTTGCGCCTCGTCGACGCGATCCAAATCGAGCAGCGCTTCGGTCACGATCAGGGCGGCCTGGAGCGCATACGCGGGCGGTGTTTCGCCCGACCTCGCAAGTTCACCAGCTAGTGCGAGCGCCGTATTCGCCTGGCCACAACGAAGCGCCAGCCGCGCTTCGAGAACCTTCAGCGACCATTGATACCACTGGCTCGATTCCGTGCCGTGCTCGCCGTAGGCTTCGCGCGCCTTCTGCAGGTAGCGACCCGCCGCGTCGTGATCGCCTCTGATCAGATGGATCTGCGCGAGCGTGTCGAACACACCGCCCGTCGTCTCGCGCATGAACTGCATCGGGCTGCGAACGTCGAGCGCCCGATTGAGTGCCTGCTCGGCGCGCTTCAAGCTGCCCAGCCGCACGCAAATCTGCCCGAGCGAGGCGAGCGCGATTCCCAGACCGTGCGGAGTCCCCGATTCTTCCTGCAACTCGACGCTGCGTTCCGCGAGCGCCAGCGCCTGCTCGTGACGATGCTGCATCAGCGCGACGTTTGCCTGGTTGCCGCAGATGGTCGCGACGACGTCCTGCGCATCCACCGCGAGGGCGAGACGTTCGCCCTGCCTCATCGCGGTCAGCGCTTCGTCCAGCCGTCCCTCCTGCGCGAGCGTCACGCCGGACAACGAGTGGACCATGGCGAGTTGACGGCGGTCGCCGGCCGCGTGCAGGGCGGAGGCGGCCTGCGTGAGATGTTCGCGGACGATCGTGGTGTCGCCGACCTGGCGGTAGCAAAGCGCCAGCTCGTAGTGGACGAGGCCAATCGCACGCGAATCGTGCGCACGTTCAGCGGCCGCGAGCGCTTTGCTGAGGGAGGCAATACCGCGGGAGGGCTCCCCGCGGGCGGCTGCGAGGCGGCCGTGCATCCGCCACAGGTCGGAGAGACGGGCAGGCTCGATCCGCTCGCGCACTTCCGGCGGGTGCCCCAGTGCCTCGGTGGCCTGGCGCAGGTCGTCCTGCAGCAGGTAGGCCTCGGCGAGCGCGCAACGGACCTGGATCTGCTCTTCGCGCGGCAGACCGGGACGCCGGAGCGCCCGGGTCAGCAGTGCCGCCGCATCAGCGCCCCGCCCCTGGGCAAGGGCCTGAACCGCCTGAGAGTACGGGTCTGACGTACCCACGGCGGTGAGTATACCTCGTATACACCGATTGTCAGCCCTATTGATTGGGGGCGAAGCGGTGACGAAATGGGTCGGCTTGGATCCGGGGTTCGTGGTCCGTGGTCCGTGGTCCGTGTCTCGTCGAGCATTCAGAATCCTTCGGCGAGACACGGACTACGAACCACGGACTACGGCAAGGATCCAAATCGATAAGTCAGAATCTTGTAAACCAGCTTCGCACAGAGGAAGTTCGGGGCGAGCAGACCCGGGATCGGGCTGAGTTCGACGACGTCGCAGGCGACCACCTTCCGCTGACGGATGGTGGCTCGCAGCAGGGCGAGCGTTTCGTACCACGACAGCCCGCCGGGCTCCGGCGTGCCGGTGGAGGGCATGATCGCCGGATCAATCCCGTCCACGTCGATGGTGATGTAGACCGGGTCCCGCAACGTGCTGACGACCCGATCGATCCACGCAGGGTCCTCGCGCATGGTGACGTCATAGAAAATCGACGTCTCGAGCGACGACGCGACAGCCGCTTCTTCGGTGGACATGCTGCGGATGCCGACCTGCGTGATCGGCGCGTGCTCGAGCGTCCGCCGCATCGCGCAGGCGTGATTGTGCGTCGTGCCCATGTAGCAGTCCCGAAGATCGGCATGCGCGTCGATCTGCAGCACAGAAAGCCCGGGATATTTCTTCGCGGCCGCGGCGACGAGCGGAGGAGTGATTGAATGCTCGCCGCCGAGCGTGACCAGGAACTTGTCGCGCGACAGGATCTCGGACGCGACGCGGTTGATCTCGTCCATCAGCGGCGCCAGCTCGCCGAATGGCAGCTCCATTTCCGGAAGTGTGAAGATGCCGACGGCGTGGACGTCCGTACCGACTTCTTCGTCCCACAACTCCATGTGCGACGAGGCCTGGAGGATCTCGCGCGGACCGTTCCGCGTGCCCGGAATGTACAGAGGTCGTCCGATCGACAGGTACGGGAAGAATGACGACCTTGGATTCGTCGAATGACCGCACATGCGGCAGCGCACCGCCGAAGGCGAGCGGCGCACCGTGATCGGTACTCGAACGGAAAACTCATGAGCGTGCCTCGAAACGCGCCTTGGGTAGTGGTCTCCCATCAATGGCCATGACAGGCCCCGAAAGATCGAAGCGCAACCGGTTTCGGGTGGCCACCGTGTCGCGCGCGCTGCTTTCGAGCGCGCTGACGAGCAGCGGCAGCGCGATCGTCACGTCGGCGTGAACCGTGATCTGCTCGGCGTCGGTCGCGAGCTTGCCCCAGCTCTGCGCCTCTTCCAGGCTCGATCCGGACGCGCCGCCGTAGTAGGGCACGTCGGTGACGATCTGAATCGCGAAGCGATGCCCGCCCACGCGGTCGTCGTAGAACTCCGCCTGCACGCTCGCCTGATTGATGAAGTTCTTCGGAGTGCCGCCGCCCAGCACGATCGAGGCCGTGCGCGGATGGCGGATGACGAGATTCGCCGACTCGATGATGTCGCCGATGACGTCGACGTGTCCCGCCTGCTCGTCGCGATGCCTCGCCTGCGACAGGCCCATGCCGATCGACGAGTCCGCGATGCCTGGACAGAAGATCGGCACGTTACCGCGAAACGCCGCGGTCAGGATCCCGTCGCGGCCGGTCTCGTTCCACAGGTGCTCGCCGAGCTTGTAAAGAAACTCCCGCGATGTGTACGGCCGGCGCTCCAGGGTAAGTACGAACGCGGCGATCCACTCGTCATTGTCGACGAATTCCTGTTCGCTGGCGTAGGTGTCGTAAACACGATCGATCTGATCCGCCTGCAGCGCCGCGTCGTTCTCGAGCGGCGATCCGATGTAGTGATGACGCCCGCGCGTCTCGTGCAGATCGTGATACAGGTTCGCGCCGGTTGAGACGATGGTGTCGATATAGCGCTCGGTCAGGAGATGCGCGACCAGCATGCGCATGCCGCCGGCGCTCAGCGCGCCCGAGAGACCCAGGAAGATTGTGCAGTCGGCCGCCAGCATTCGTTCCCAGATGCGCCGGGCGGTTGCCAGGCTGCGCCCCTGGAACGACACCCGTTCCATGCGCGCGAGCATTTCATCTGCTGTCAATCCTGGTTCGGCCGAGAAGGGCTGCACGGGGACCCGCAGGAAGCGGGACTTATCGGGCATGACCGCCGTATTCTATCGGTTTTTTTCACATGCCGTGGGGCGTCGCTCGTAGCTCGTCGCTCGAAGATCCCAGTCAGGCCTTCTGTCCGTGCTTCGAGCCACGAGCGACGAGCCACGAACTACGGCAGTTCCGCAGTCCTAGAACGATCGACCCGACTCGACCGAATACGGCAGCGCCGCGTTCGAGCCCCGGCACATCGCGCCAGGCGGCGCCAGCCGTAAAGGTCAGCGGCAGCACGAATCCGACGACGGTATCGAGCGACAGCTCGGCGCCGAACGAGCGCGACGCGTCACGGCGATTGAACGACTCGGTCCACGCGTGGCCGAAGTCGGCAAACACCGATCCGTGTAACGTTCGTGCAAAGAGCGGCCACGTGCCGAGTCCGCGCTCGATGCGCCAGAACGGCACGCGGAGGTCGACATTCACGACGACGGCGTGCTCGCCGGCGACATCGCCTTCGTCGACGCCTCTTAGAAGTCCGATGGCGTCGGAGTCGAAGCCAACGCCCAGCGTCTGTGTTCCACTTCCCGACGCGCTGAACACCCGTCGCACCTCCTCATCACCCCACGTCGTCGCGCCGGCAGCCCGAGCGGCGAGGACCGCGTGACGAGATCCAATCGGCACGTATCCCCGGAGGTCGAGTGTCGCTGCGCCGCCGTCGCCATCCGAGCCGAACGCTTCCCGCGTGAACTCGGTACCCAGCGCCAGGTTCCAGCCGCGTTCCTCGCCGATGGAGTAGCCGTAGGAACGCGCCGTGTCGACCAGCCAACCGCCTCGCAACGCCGCGCGGGTGGCTTCCACTTCGCCGTTGGGGCCGCAGGTCGAACAGGTGAGCTGATCCGTCGAGACGTGAAACGCGCCGATCAGCGATTGCGACCACCTGACGCGTCGAATTGGCAGGAGGACCCCGGCATTCGCTTCGATCGTGTGGGCCTCGCCGTCGCGGAATGGATCGGTGTCGTCCGACACATCGGCAAACAGCGTCGGCCACCAGCGATCGTAGGCATATGCGATCTGCCAGTCGGGGCGTGCGCGGGACGTCGACCAGCCGCCCTCGACGCCGTACGCATGTCGTCCGAGCGCATCGTAGCCAGCGGTCGCGGCACCAATGACCACCTCGTCGGCATCGGATTCAACCGTGGGCGTCCAGAAGCGGGGAGCGAGGGTCGGCCACGGTGAGTACGGACGGGATTCGATGGCCGGCGGATCGGCGAGTGGCTCAGCCGCGGGCGTCTCGTCGACTTTCACAGAACTCCATGAGAGAGAACCCGGCGGCATCATGAAGAGATCGTCGCCGTCGCTGGAATACCCGACATACACGAGCGTGCCATCCGCGCCAATCGCCGGTGAGTGCGCGGATGGACCAGTGTCGCGAAGTACCGCGATCGCGCCGGTTTCGAGGTTCACCGAATGAATCTCGAAACCTCGAAGCGGAGTGCTCTTGGCAAACACGACGGCGCGGCCGTCAGGCGTCCAGGTGGGCGAGACACTTCGTTCGTTCGGAAAGGACGCCAGCGTTCGTGCGGAACCGGATACAGCGTCCACCACGACGATCTCGGACTGTCCCAGGAGACGCCGGCGTTCAGCCACGATCGAACGGCCATCAGGCGACCACTTCGGTGATGACCAATCGGTGAGCGGATCCGCGTTCAGCTACTGGGGCGTGCCCACCTCACCACGCGCGGGCATCGTCAACGTCGCCAGGCCACGTCCGTCGGCACGTTGCACGGTGCAGACGATCGTGCGACCGTCGGGGGAAACATCGGGATCGGCCGCACGCGCCTCGCGGGTCAGCCGCCTGACACCATCGCCGCTGGTCGACACCGCGTAGAGGTCGGACTGCAAGCCCACCTGCTGGATGAGGTCCACTTGATCGAACACCAGCTCGTTGCCGGCAAAACCCACGCGCGAGCCCAGGTACTTGTCCGCAACCCGCCGGGGAACGTCTTCGCCTGTGGCAATCGACATCAGCGATGGGAAACCGTTCGGGTTCACGGTTGAATAGTAAACACGGCCATCCGGACCGAACCGCGGCCCGGCAACGGAAAATCCGTGATGCGTCATCCTCCTGGCGAGGAGGGAGTCGTTCGACGAGCTCGTCGACTTCTCTCGTGATTCCGCCTCGAACTGCTTCCAGAGATCGCCCAGCGATGCGCCAAAGACTTTTCTGAACCCGAGAAAGCCGAAATACGGCAGGTTGCCAGCCGACGCGTCAGCCAGCCGCTGGAGCGATTCGTCACCGAATCGCTTCGCCAGATAGTCGTGAAACAGTCCGCCGTACACGTATGGGGCATGTCCGGATGGCCAGGCGATCAGTCCCCCATTCGCGCGATCCAGGGTGAGAAAGTCCGACACACCCGCAGCCCGCTCGCCAATCATCCTGAAATCGCCGGCGTGAACCCGGCCGAGCCCGGTGACGGCACTTTCTTCGTAGGTCGCGATCCCCTCGATCTGCCACAACGGCGTGAACAGGTTCGGGAGAAGGAGCGGCATTCGCCCGAAGACGTGGCGAAGGCCGCCGATCCATCCTCGTGACCGGCTCAGATGAACGACGTGCGTGTATTCGTGGGTGAAGACGAGTCGAAGCCAGTCGTTCGTATTGCCGATCAGGCTCTCGCCCGTCGGCGCAGCGGCGGTGATCTCGATCAGGTTGAACGGGACAGGAGTCGCCCATCCGTTGGGAAGATCTGACTGGTTGACGAGCACGACGTTTATCCGTCCAGCCGGACGGCCGAGACGTTTCGCGATCAGCGCTGACACCTCTTCCGCGATCTCGGCCAGCCGCCGCGCCTGCAGTTCCTCACCCTGATGAAAGTGAATGTCGAAGTGTTGAGTCGAGATGGTTCGGAATCTCAGGCGGGGATCGTAGCGGTTCGATGCGGTGGCGCTATCGGCGATGCACAGGCTCGCGAGGAAGACGAGCAGCGTGCGGCGCGCCAGCGTCATTGCGGCAGTGCGGCGCTCTGCGCGTTCGGCTTCCGGCGAACATCCTTCAGAAACGTGAACGCGGCGATCGGCGAGAGTTTCACGCCGTCGAGATCCGGCTGGTACACGGCGACGTTGGTCTTGTACCACAAGCTCACATACGGCACATCGTCCGCAATCATCTGCTGCGCCTTCGTGTACAGGGGCCGCCGCGCCTGGTCGTCGACGGCGACCGCAGCGGCGTCGATCAGTCGATCGACTTCCGCATCACGGTAGAAGACGCGGTTCAGACCGACCGGCGGGGCCTGACTCGAATGGAACACGCGGCGGAGCATGTCCGGATCGGTGACGCCGACGAACTGCAGCGTATACATCTGGAAGCTGCCGCGGACGACGTCCGCGAAGAGGGTGGGGAACTCACTGGTACGCACGTCGAGAGCGATGCCCACCCGTGACAAGTCGTGCTGAATGGCGGCCGCCTGCACGCGATACACCTCCGACGTGGAGGTCTTCAGCGAGAGTCGCAGGCGTGGCTGCGGGCCATCCCCATCCGGATCGGGAAACCCGGCCGCGTCGAGCAGCTTCCGCGCCCGCTCGGGGTCGTGACGGAAGTCGAAGACGTTCGGTTCGAACGCCCACGACATCGGCGGTACGATGCCGACGGCCACCGACGCGAATCCCCGCCGCAGGTAGCGAACGATGGCCTCGCGGTCGACCGCGAACCCGATCGCCTTGCGCACGTCGGCGTTGGCGAGAACCGGATCGTGAAGGTTCAACCCGATATAGGCGTAGTCCGTTCCGGGTGCCGTCTCCACGCGCATACGGCCTTCCTCGCGCAGCTGCCAGATGATGTCGGGGGCCAGGTCGTTGACGACGAGGTCGACCGTTCCTTTCCGCAGCTCGAGGCCTCGCATCGTGTCGTCCGGTACGACTTTGAGCACGAGACCCGTATTCTCAGGTGCCCCCTCGTAATAGCGCTCGAACGGCGCGAGCACCAGGCGATCGTCGGGGATGAAGGCGGCAAGCTTGTAGGGTCCCGTGCCGATCGGCTGACGCGCGTTCGCATCGCCCGAGCCGTCCTGCACGATGCCCATCACGAGGTTCACGGGAAACGACCCGAACGCCTCCTTCATGCGGAACACGACTGTGTATTTGTCGGGGGCATCGACCGACTGCAGCAACTTGTACGCGCCGGACCGGCCGCGAAAGGCGGGATCGAGGAAGCTGCGGAACGTATAGACGACATCCGCAGACGTCAATTCACGCCCGTTGTGAAAGAACACGCCCTGCCGCAGCTTCACCGAGTAGGTGAGTGGATCCGGCTGGTCGATCGATTCGGCCAGCTCGGGAACCACGCGCAGATCGTCGTCGATTTGGACCAGCGAATTGAACAGCAGCTGGTGCGCCTTCTGCGACGCCTCGTCAGCGCCAACGCGCGGATCCAGGTTGAGCGGAGAATTCGCCATCGCGACGACGATCGCGTCGCCGTCAGCGCGCCCGTCTCCGCAACCGATCGCGGCAAGCGCGAGCACGAGCGCCACCAGCACCCGCGCCCTCATCCACCCGCCTCCCGCTTCAGATCGGCCAGGAGAGCCAGGGCCTGCATCGGCGTCAGGTTGTCGACGTCCAGCTCGCGGAGCCGCGCGACCATCGGATCCTCGACGTTCGCCGTCTGAAAAAGGCCAAGCTGACGGTTGTTTGGACCGCCGCCGCCGGAGA
Source organism: uncultured Acidobacteriota bacterium (assembly GCA_963784195.1). Classification (GTDB taxonomy): domain Bacteria; phylum Acidobacteriota; class Vicinamibacteria; order Vicinamibacterales; family 2-12-FULL-66-21; genus CAVQAH01. Next base: position 76,631 of record CAWARA010000030.1, read on the forward strand.
GCGACGGTCGCCCTCCGCGTGACAGCTCATCGCGCTCGAGCCCTGCGAGGATCTCGCGCGCCCGGTCCACGACAGACGGCGGCAGGCCGGCGAGCCTCGCCACCTGGATCCCATAGCTGCGGTCCGACCGTCCGGGGACGACCTTGCGGAGAAAGACGATGTCGTCCTTCCACTCGCGGACGACGACATGGAGGTTGGCGACGCCGGGAAGGGCGTCAGCCAGGTCGGTGAGCTCGTGATAGTGCGTCGCGAAGATCGTCTTCGGCCGCGCGCGTGCGTTCGACGCCAGATGCTCGGCGACGGCCCACGCCAGGCTGAGGCCGTCGAACGTCGCCGTGCCACGGCCGATTTCATCGAGGATGACGAGGCTGCGCGCCGTCACGCTGTGCAGGATGTTCGCCGTTTCCTGCATCTCCACCATGAACGTCGACTGGCCGCGCGCGATGTTGTCGGACGCGCCCACGCGTGCGAACAGTCGATCGACGATCGGCAGTTTCGCCGTGCGCGCGGGCACGAACGAACCGGCCTGCGCCATCAGGCTGAGAAGGGCCGTCTGACGCAGGTACGTCGACTTGCCCCCCATGTTCGGACCCGTGAGGATGACGACCTGGTTGGCTTCGCCATCCAGCGTCACGTCATTGGGCACGAACGCGTCAGAGACATGGCGCTCGACAACCGGGTGACGGACGTCGGTCGCGACGAGCTCGTCGCCGCTGTGCATGAGCGGCTTGGTGTAGTTGTGCAGAGACGCCGCCTCGGCGAGCGCAGCCAGCACGTCGAGCGACGCGAGACCGCGGGCGGTGTCCTGAACGCGTGGCGCCTCGGTAGCGACCCGTGCCCTGAGCCGGTCGAAGATCTCGATTTCCCGTTCGAGAATCCGTTCGTCGGCGCCGAGGACCTTCTCTTCGTATTCTTTGAGGCCGGGAGTGATGAAGCGCTCTCCGCCGGCGATTGTCTGCTTACGGTGATAGTCCGGCGGCACGCTGCCGAGGTTCGACTTCGAGACCTCGATGTAGTACCCGAAGACCCGGTTGTAGCGGATCTTCAGCGACGAGATGCCAGTACGGGCCCGTTCGGCATCCTCCATCGCGGCAATGTGTTGCTTGCCGGATCGGCTGATCGTCCTGAGCTCGTCCAGCTCGCGATCCACGCCGTCGCGCACGGCGCCGCCATCGCGCGCCAGCACCGGCGGCTCGTCAGCCAGCGTGCGTTCGAGCTCGTCGCGGAGGTCGGCCAGATCGTCGAGCTCCGCTGTGAGGCTGCGGACGAGCGGCGCCTGCAACTCCGACAGCAGCAACCTGACGCGCGGCACGATCGCAATCGAGTGACGCAGCGCGACCAGATCTCGCGGGCCTGCAGTGCCGAGCGCCGCTCGCGCTACGAGCCGTTCGATGTCGTGGACGTTCTTGAGCGTGTCGCGCAGCTTCGCGCGCTCGGTCGAACGGAACGCGAACTCCTCGACGGCGTCCAGCCGATCCTGGATGCGCTCGAGCGCCACGAGCGGCCGCAGCAGCCAGGCACGAATGAGCCGGCCGCCCATCGGCGTCATCGTCCGGTCGATCTCGTGCAACAGCGATCCGCTCTTCCCGCCGTCACTGGCGTCGATCACTTCGAGGGTCTTGAGCGTGGTGGGATCGATGAGCAGGCAATCGACGCCGGCACGGAACGCGACTTCGCGGACGTGCGCAAGGTCCACCTTCTGCGTGTCGCGAAGGTACTGCACGAGCGCGCCGGCGGCCGACGTGGCCGCCACGTGACCGTCGAGGCCGAATCCCTGCAGCGTCTGCGCCCGCAGCTGGTCGAGCAGCGTGCGGCGCGCCGATTCGCCGTCGAATGCCCATGCCTCATACGGCGTGATGCGCGCGTCGAGCCGCAGGTCCGCGGCCAACGCGCGGATGTCGTCGAGGCCTGCCGGGACGACGATCTCGCGCGGGCGCAGGATGGCGAGCTCGTCGGCAAGCGCCTGTCGTCCCTCACGTCCCAGGTACTCGGCTGTCGTGAATTCGCCCGTGGACAGATCGAGCAGTGCGACGCCGTAGCCGGGACCGGGCTGTACCGGGCTCACGCCCATGATGAAGGCTGGCTCCCGGGCGTCGAGGTAGCCGGCATCGGTCAGCGTTCCCGGCGAGACGACCCGGACCACCTCACGCCTGACCAGGCCCTTGGCTTTTTTCGGGTCCTCCATCTGCTCGCAGACGGCGACCCGGAATCCCTTCTTTACGAGGCGGGCGATGTAGCCATCGCCGGCGTGGTGCGGGACCCCGCACATCGGAATGGCGCCGCCGCTCGAGTCCTTCGAGCGCGACGTGAGCGTCAGCTCGAGCGCACGCGCCGCCGTCAGCGCGTCCTCGTAGAACATCTCGTAGAAGTCCCCCATGCGGAAAAACACAATCGCGTCGCGATACTGCCGCTTCGCGTCGAAGTACTGCCGCATTGCCGGCGTGGCGCCGGCAGGCTCTGAGAAAACGGGGGATGCCATGGACTCGTGGGCTGGCGGTGAGCCGGTAGGGCGAGTATAACATTGAGCCAATTGAGCTTCGGGAAATCACCAGTGCTCGTGCTGTCCCTCGATACGACTACTCGCGCCGGAAGCGCCGCGCTGGTCGACCACGGCCGCGTGCGTGCCGAGCTGATCGGGGATGGGATGCTGACGCACGGTCAGCGGCTGCCAGCCGACCTGATGCGGTTGCTCGAGGATTCCAGGGTTTCCATCGACGACATCGATCTGCTCGCCGTCGCCGCGGGCCCCGGCTCGTTTACCGGCCTGCGAGTCGGGATCGCAGCCATGCAGGGACTCGCGTTCGCCTCAGACCTCCAGATCGTCCCGGTTTCAGCGCTCGACGCCCTCGCGCGCGCCGGCGCAGACGGCAACCGGCCAGTCGCCGCATGGATGGATGCCCAGCGCGGCCAGGTATACGCGGCGCTTTATTCGGCGCACGGCGAGATCCTCATCGAACCATCCTCGCTGCCGCCTGAAGCAACGCTCGACGAATGGAGCCGGCGAGGCCTTCCGGGCGTCGTACATTTCGTAGGGGACGGCGCCGCTCGATATGCGGAGATCATCGGGCGGCATCTCGGCAGCAGCAGCGTCGCGGCGGACGTGCCGCCACTGGCCGGCATCATCGGGCAGATCGCGCACGAGCATCCGGAGCGCGCTGTGGCACCCCACGCCGTCGTGCCGATCTACATTCGTCGGCCGGATGCCGAGCTGGCGCGCCTCAGGAAAGCAGCAGCGGAGTAGGGTGGTGGATACGGCGCTGGTGATCGAACGGGCGAGCAGCGACGAGGATCTCGACGCGGTTGCCGCGCTCGAAGCCGCGTCGTTCATCAACCCGTGGACGCGCGAGATGCTCGCCCGCGAACTCAGCCAGAACGAGCTCGCGCGCGTCTACGTCGTCCGTATGGGCGAAGAGCGAGTGGTCGCGTTCTGCGCATGCTGGATCATCGTCGACGAGCTCCACATCAACACCATCGCCGTGCGTGACGACCTGCGGAGACGCGGGCTCGCGACCGCGCTGATGCATCACGTGCTCGGCGAAGCGGAGCTCCAGGGCGCCTCACGGGCAACTCTGGAGGTCAGGCGTTCCAACGAGCCAGCGCAGCGCCTCTATGAAGCGCTCGGGTTCCAGCTGGCCGGCGTGCGGCCCGGGTACTACACGCAGCCGGACGAAGATGCGCTCATTTTGTGGCGCAATTGCGAGGAAAAACAGGGCGAAGCCAAACCTTGAAGGGGACGGGGTCTTGTGGTACCTTGCCCGTATGAATGCCCGCGGGTGATTCTCGAGCGTGAACATATCTTCAAAGGAGGCGGAGATGCCGACAGACTTCGAAGAGCTGAAGCGCAAACTGCTACAGACCGACGAGGAGTTCCGCCAACTAGCCACTCAGCACCACGACCTCGACGAAAAAATACACAGTCTCTCCAACCGCCATTATTTGTCCGAACCCGAACAAATCGAAGAAGTCAGACTGAAGAAGCGCAAGCTCCAGCTCAAGGATCAGATGGAACTGATCCTGCGGCGGCACAGCGTGGCCACCCGGGCCCCGCACCCCGCGCACTGAGTTTCGAAACCGCCGCACTTGCCGGCCTACACTAGGGCCAGTGACCGAACGTCGGGGTGTGCTGCCCCCGGTCTCTGGCCCTCTGTCATTTTCCGAGGCCCCGTCAGCGTCAATGCGAATCGATCGTGCCGGAATGCCCTTCATCGCGGCCGCCCTTATTCCGGCTGTGGGCCTGAGCGCCGCAAAGCGGCATGGATGGGCGGCAGCTTTTGCGCTGCTCGGTGGCTTCTTTGCGTATTTCTTCAGGGACCCGGATCGTCAGATTCCCCAGGGCGCGGGCCTCGTAGTGTCGCCCGCCGACGGTGAGGTCATGTTTGCGGGACCGGCCGACAAACGCTGGGCGCCGCCTGGCGACTGGCAGCAAGTCACCATCTTCCTGTCGCCGATCGACGTCCACATGAACCGCACGCCGGTTGCGGGACGCATCACCCGCATCGAGTACAAGGCGGGCCGCTTCCTTCCGGCTTACGACGAGCGCTCGAACGACAACGAGTCGAACGAGATCACGATCGATCACGAAGGGCAGCCGATCGTCTTTCGCCAGGTCGTGGGCATCCTCGCCCGGCGAATCGTCTGCCGCGTGCAGGAAGGGGAGCACCTCGAGCGAGGCCAGCGCATCGGCCTCATGAAATTCGGCTCGCGAATGGACGTGTTCCTTCCCCTGTCGGCGACGCTGAAGGTGACGGCAGGACAACGCGTAATCGCCGGCGAGACCGTGATCGCCGTGCTGGGCGGCCACGATGCTCGATAGCCTTCCACTGCGCCGCCGCAAGAGCGACCGGCCTGCGCGCTTCAAGCGTGGCGTCTTTCTGCTGCCATCGCTCTTCACCGTCGCGAACCTGTTTTGCGGATACTCGTGCGTCGTGTACTCGACGCGCGGCGACTTCGACACCGCAGCGCTGTTCATCGGGATCGCCATGGTGCTCGATACGCTGGACGGGTTCTTCGCGCGCCTGACCAACTCGCAGACGGCGTTCGGGGTCGAGCTCGACTCGCTGGCTGATGTGGTGTCGTTCGGCCTGGCGCCCGCGATCCTCGCGTTCACCTGGGGCCTGTGGCCGCTGAAGCGCCTCGGCTGGGCGGCGGGGTTCATCTACGTCACGGCGACCGCCATGCGCCTGGCGAGATTCAACATCCAGTCGACCGCGGTCACCGACAAGCGCTACTTCGTCGGCATGCCGAGCCCCGCTGCCGCCTCGGTCATCGCGTCGACGGTCTACCTGTATCCGATGGGCATCCGCGATCCGCAGACCGCCTTCCCGGCGCTCGCGATGGTGCTGATTCCGGCGTTCCTGATGGTGAGCACCTTCAGGTTCCGCAGCGTCAAGGCCATCGACATGGGGTGGCGCCGATCGTACCTGGGCCTCTTCCTCGCCGCGGTGGCACTCGCGCTGATCGCCACGCATCCGCGCATCGCGCTGGTGCTGCTGTCGTACACCTACCTGGCGTCCGCGCTCATCGGCCTCGCGTATTCGAAGCTGCGGCGCCGCCCACCGGATCAGGCGCCGCCGGATCCGCAGGCGGGGAGTCCGACGAACTTGTAGCTGTCACTGACGCGGAGCTGAAGCTCCGCGCTGCTGGTACCAGCGGCGCGCGGCTTTAGCCGCGCGTCAGCCATCACGCGGCATCCTGACAATGACCGTCGTGCCGCGACCCTTCTCGCTCTGCACATCGATCGTGCCACCGCTGATCTCGACGTTCCTGCGCGCGATGGGCAAGCCCAGGCCTGTGCCGGTCGCCTTGGTGGAGAAGTACGGCTCGAATACGCGGGACAGCGCCTCGTCGTCCATACCGGCGCCGGTGTCGGTAATCGACAACGTCACGGCGTCCTCACTCACGTCGGCGGCAATCCGCAGCTGGCCCTCGCCGGGCATGGCGTGAAGCGCGTTCTCGACGATGTTGGCGAGCGCGCGGACGATGAGCGTGCGATCGACGAGGACCCGGGGCAGCGGACCGGTCACGGTGTTCTGGATGTCGATACGACCCTGAAGCCCGGTGCGGTAAGGATCGATCACTTCAGCCACCATCTCCGGGACGTCAACCGGCGCCCGCTTTGCGATCGGTGACGATGCGAAGCTCGAAAACTCGCCGGCAATCTGGCGGAGCAGGCGGACCTGACCGAGGATGGCGGTGACGCAGCCGTCGAGCACGGCGCCCAACGGCTCGCCGCGATCGGCGTGCACGCGACGCAGGTGCTCGGCCGCGAGTTGGATCGGCGTGAGCGGATTCTTGATCTCGTGCGCGACCTGCCGGGCCATCTCGGCCCACGCTTCGATGCGGTGCGTGCGTTCGAGCTGATCGCGTTGGGCTTTCAGCTCGACGGCCATGCTGTTGAATGCGTCGACGAGGCGCTTCAGCTCGTCAGCGGAGCGGACGGCAATGCGCGCGTCGAAATCGCCGCGAGCGATGAGCCTGGTCGCGCGGGTCAGGCGCCGCACCGGATCGGCGATGCGCTCGGCGAGCGACAGGCCGATCGCCGCGCCGAGAAGAATGAAGAACAAGGCGGCCAGGTGCACGCCGCGATCGAGCTCGGCGATGGCACGCTCGATCTCCAGCCGCCTCAGCGTCAGCGGAACGGTCAGGATCGCGTCACCGCCGCCGGCGCGCACCGGCGCCGCCGCGATCATGTACGAGAAGGTGCCAATACGATCCTCGTCCACGAACCCGGGCAGCCGCTCCAGCACGATTGCGCGATAGACGTCGTCTGGCGTCCGGGTCGGCAGGAGACCGGACGCGAAGAGGTCGCGCTCGCTGGTCGCGATCAGCCGGGGCCCCCGGAAAATGTTGACGTCCTGATCGATGATCTGACTGATCCAGATCATCACGTCGTCGCTCACCCCGGCAACGCCGTCGGTTCTGCTCAGGAGCGAATCCGATCCCTCGATCACGCGCTTGGCTACCGCTGCCGTTCGTGCTGCGGCCGCCTGCACGTCGGTTCTCAACAGCTCGGCGAAATAGGCGCGGATGACGAGTGCCAGCGTGATCACTGGGATGATGGACGCGAGCACGAAGGCGAGGAAGAGCTTGCGGTAGAAGCTGGCGCGGATCTCGCGGAGGAGGGCGCGGCCCACCCGCGGCCGCTCCCGGCTCGCGCGCGTGAAGAGCGCCGTGCCCAACAGCACCAGCACGAACGTCGCGCCGGCGAGGGTCGTCAGCTCGGCCACGTGAACGAAGCGATCGAACAGCGTCAGCGTGGGGTAGCCGATCGCGAAGATCGCGGCGCGGTCGTTCGAGAAATAGACCCGCCACTGCTCATTGCCGCGTGGAACGGTCGCCCAGAACGGGTCTCGTGAGCTGTAGATTCGCGAGAAGAGTTCCTCGGATATCGGCCAGGCCGCCCGGCCTGACGTGTACATCGGCCTGAGCCCCCACCCGTAGATCACGACATCCACGTCATGAGCAGGCGTGCCTTCAGAGGCTCGACGTTCTTCCGGCCTGAACAGTTCGTAGTACGGGCTCTGCGACGTGATGAAGGGCAGCGCGCGATAGTCGAAGGCGACGTGGACGACGATGGAACCGAGCACGCCGCTGCCGTCCTGGCTGGTGTTGTCGGCGCAGATGTTGCGCTGCGAGTGAAGCATGCTGCGTTCTTCGGCTCCGAACGGCGCCGCCTCGCCGAACGTGTCCCATTCGCAGGGAAACGCAGGCTCGGGTTTCTGAGCAGCGCCGGTGTACTCGGGAAGATTGAGTGCAAAGCGGCTAATCAGTGTCCCGGCGCGATCGTACAGTTCGACGGAGGAGGTCAGCCGGGCACGGGCCAGAACGGTCTGACTCCAGACCAGGAACGCGCTGTCCGTTCGCGGCGCTCCGAACTGCACCGCGGTGGTGTCGGTAACCAGGTTCGGCAGAATCGACAGCGAATCGATCTCCGCGCGAGCCTCAGTCAGGCGGTAGATCAGGTTCTGTGGATGCTGCTGGGCCTCTACGGCGTACTGCGTCGTGATCAGCCGTTCGGTCGCACGCCGCGCAAGGAAATCCATTGACGGATAGATGAGCAGTGCGGGCAGCAGGAAGGCGAGAAAGAGCGCAAAGATTCTGGCGGCGACCGTCGCGTGACGGTACCACGCGACCAGACGGTTGCCGGCCAGGGCCGCCACCGCACACGCTGCAGCGGATGCGATGATGCCGACAGTCGAGACCGGCCAGTCCCGGGCGACGGCAACGGCGGCGCCCGCGATCGACGGCAGCAACCAGAGCGCAAGCAGCAGCAATCGTCCCGCACCGGCGCGGCGCGGCAGGCGCCAGGCCGCTGGAGCCGCAGCAAGGATCAAGGTCGCCAGCCAGAGTGCCGCCGCCTGCGACGCCAGCACCCCGGAGAGCAGCAGGATCCGCTTCCCGTCCCAGGGATGCAGCGAGAAGTGCCGGAGGTCGATGCTCACCGGATCGACCGCGACAGAGAGCAGCCTGGCGAGGAAGATGATCACGGTCGCCGCAGCCACGCCGGCAAGCAGCTGCTTGACGACGAACTGCGCGGGGGCATCGAGCGGCGCCTGCCGCACCCGGCGGAAGCGCAGGCCGAGTCGCCCGACAAGCCCGGCCGCCAGAGCCGCAAGCGCGGCCGCCGCCGAACCAGCCAGCATCAGAAGCACTTCGGTCGGCGGTTGTCCGCGAACAGCCCACGCGAATCCCCACCAGACGGTCGCCGCGCCGGCGACCAGGAGCGCCGCACTGACGAGCGTGGCGCGCGCGAACGCGCGATCGTCCGCGGCTGCGGCGCGGCGATCGAGTGCAGGTCCGATCAGCAGCAGGAGGGTGATACCGAGCGTGATGATCACCGCTGCCTGGATGTTGCGCCTGAGATCGGCGCGCGCCTGACGGATGTCGTGGAAGCTGACCGACGCTTCGGCGAGCGGGTCACCCGACGGCGAGCGCAGGATGAACGCGCCCGGCCTCGATTCGTCGCCCCCGCCTTCCCACCGCATGCGCAAAGACACCGGCGCCAATGGCGTCTGTAACGTGTAGTCGGTCGCTGTCAGCGCCGTTGTCGGGCCGCCCGCCGAGAGCACGTGCTCCGCGGAAACTGACCCCAGTCGCCCTCCCTCGGCATTCAGGAGAGGCTCAACGTGCACCAGCCGGAGGCCGACCGGCGATTGGGCGACGAAGAATGACGTCGGACCGCTGCTCCGATCGGCGGCCGCGGGGATGTCGGACGGCCGTCCCACCCAGGCGCGCGCGACGTTGCGGGCGTCATAGATAGTGACGGCAATCTCCTCGGGCGAGGCCGACGCGTTACGCGCGGCGGCGACGAGATCGAAGAGCGCCCGCGCATGGTCGGCGCGCCCGGTCCCAGGCCGCGCGCGGCGACGGGATCTCGCGCCACTCGGGAGGCGACCATCGACAGGGCGGCCGTCATCCCATCGAAATCGCGTCGAACGTGCTCCTCGACCCGCGCCGCGGCCGCCGTATCCAACCGGCCGAATTGCCACAATTCGAACGCGCCTCCGGCAAGCGCGACCAGAACCGCGGCCGTCACACCAGCCGCAATCAGGCGCCGCCAGCTCACCCGGCGGAGCGGCCCGAGCGAGCGGCCGGAGGGAAGCCCGGCGGAGGCCGGGCCCGCGGGCGTTCCGAGCGAGCGGCCGGAGGGAAACCCGGCGCGAGCCGGGTCCGCGAGCGGTCCGGTTGAAGGGGGCACTCGTAAAGCAGGATACCGCAAAGGTAAACTGGAGAGAGTGCTCGGGACTCGGGGGCTCGGGACTCGTCTTTCATGACTCACGCACCAGGACTCAAGGTGTCGCTCAAGCGCGGCGCGCTCGTCGCGGCGGCGAACTGGCCGCTGATCGTCGTCCAGTTCATCGCGGAGTCGACCCTGAAGCTGCTGCTGGCGGTCCCGGTGATCGGCGGCATCGTGCTGGTCGTGCTGCTGCTCGACGGCGACGTCGCCGAGCTGCTGAGCGGCGACGTCAGCGAGATCGTGGCGCGGGTGACTCGCTCGCTCGCCGCCAGCCCGCTGGCAGGTATCGCATTCCTCGTCGCGTTCTTCCTCGTCCTCATCGTCGGCTCGGCGCTGACCTTCGTCATCAAGGGTGGCACCGTCGCGATCCTCGCCGAAGCCGAGGCCTACGCAGGACCGATCGAGCGGCCGCCTGTGCGGTTACTCAGTCTGCGGCGCGCGAATCAGAGTCACATCGAGCCATTCCTGGACGCCTGCCGGCGGTTGCGCAACCGGTACATCCGCCTCGGCATGTGTCTGCTGCTCGTCTACGTTCTGACCGCTGTCGTCTGGCTCGGCGTGGTCGTCGGCGGTCTGCGGTTGGTCAACAACATCGGCGTGCTGCTCGGCTGGAGCGTCGCGACGCTGGCGGTTTCTGGCGCTCTGATCGTGTGGCTGACGCTGGTCAACCTCTTCTATCTGCTCATCCAGATGGTGATCGCGGTGGAGGACGTGGGCGTGCGAACCGGGTTCACTTACGTATTGCGTTTCCTGCGCTCACACCTGCGTGAAGTGGTCGGCGTGTTCGGCGTGGTGCTGGTGCTCGTGCTCATCGCGACGGTCGGATCGATCCTCGGCACTGCCGGGCTGTACATGATCTCGTATGTTCCATTCATCGCCCTCGCGGTCTTGCCGCTGCAGCTGGCGGCGTGGCTGGTTCGCGGCTTCGTCTTTCAACACATCGCGCTGACGGCGCTCAGCGCGTATCTGACGCAATATCGGTACTATCGAATCGGCCCGCAGCTCGCCGCCGTTCCCGGACAACGCCTCGCATGATCAATTACGACGCCTTTTTTTCCCGCTCTGCCGAGAAGATGAAGGAGTCCGCCATCCGCAAGATGGGGACGGTTGTCGCGCAGGGCAAGGACGTGATCTCGTTTGCGCCTGGATTTCCGGCTCCCGAGACGTTCCCCTGGGTCGACTTCCAGAATATCTCGCGCGAGCTGCTGTCCGGCGCGGACGGACCGGTGCTTCAGTACGGCCCCACGCGCGGCTACCGGCCGCTGCTCGAGTCGATCGCCGGCATCATGAAAGGACGGGAAGTCTCCACGACGCTGGACAGACTGCTCGTGACGACCGGCTCTCAACAGGGCCTCGACCTGATCGCTCGCGTGCTGATCGATCCCGGTGACGTCATCCTCGTCGAGCTGCCGACGTACACCGGCGCCATCACAGCCTTCCGGAACGTGCAGGCCAATATGGTCGGCGTGCCGCAAGAAGCAGATGGGATCGACCTGGCCGCGCTGGACGAGACGTTTCTCCGGCTTCAGCGCGAAGGGCACAAAGTCCGTTTCCTGTACGTCGTGCCGAACTTTCAGAACCCCACCGGCCTGCTGATCGGCCTGCGGAAGCGCCGCGATCTGCTGGCATGGGCGGACAAGCGAAACGTGCTGATCGTCGAGGACGACCCCTATCGAGAGCTCTACTTCGATTCAGTCACTGAAGCCGACGTGCGTCCGATCAAGGCGGACGATCTCGACGGGCGGGTGGTGTACCTGAGCAGTTTTTCGAAGACGCTGGCGCCAGGCTACCGCGTCGCGTGGATCGACGCACCTGCGCCGCTCGCTGCGAAGTTCGAGGTCGCCAAGCAGGCGGCGGACCTGTGCACCGGAGGGCTCGACCAGCGCGTGGTGTATGAAGCCTGTCGACGTGGAATCCTCGAACGTCAGCTCCCGCTTCTGCGGTCGCACTATCAGGAGAAGCGCGACGTCATGGTCAAGGCACTGCGCGAGGAGTTTGGCGACACGGTGACCTGGCCGGATCCGCGAGGAGGGTTCTTCCTGTGGGCCACGCTTCCCGCTGCGATCGACAGCGACGCGCTGATTCCGCGCGCCGTGGAACACGGCGTCATCTACGTCGCGGGGGAAGCATTCTTTGTGAATGACGGCGGCGGCAACATCATCCGGCTCTCGTTCTCGGCGCCACCGCCCGCACGGATCAAGGAAGGCGTTGCGCGACTGGCCAGGGCCGTTCGCGGAGAGCTCGAGGCTATTGGCCGGGCTTCTTCGCCGGTGAAGTCTGCGTGAGCGTCGTAAGCGCCGTCCCCGGCAGCGTCATGAGCGGCGCGATCGGCATGAACGGCGTCACCGACCCTGCGAGGGTCAGGCGGTTTTCGCCCTTCAGGTTCGCCGTCACCGCAGCGACGAGTTGGCGTCCTTCGGGGCCCGTGAAAAAAATCGGCTGAACGATCATCTGATCGGGCAGCGCTAGCCGGACGGCCGGACGGCCTGTTTTCGTGTCAAATCCCCTGATGCCCGCCGCGCGGCCGGGCACCGCAACAGTCGAGCCGATCACGACGGGTCCTGACTCCGGCCGGTGACCGAGATCGGCCTTCCAGCGACCGTTGCCGCTGCCCCGGTCCATCGCCCGAAGCAGATTGTCCATCGCCGTCATATAGACGTGTTCGGCATCCACCGCCGGTACGCCGACGAGGGGCGTACCGATCGGCCAGCGCCACTCGATGAAGCCGTCACGGGCGCGCAGGCACAAGAAGTGGCTGCCTGCGCCGAGGTAGACGCGGTCCGCCAACGCGAGCGTCTCGGTCGGAGGGCCGCCGAGTTGACGCGTCCATCGCAAAATCCCCGATTCGAGGTCGAGCGCGAGCAGCCGGCCGTCCGCGATGGGGGCGTAGAGACGATCGCCTTCGATGCTCGGCCGCCGCTCGATCTGACCGAACGACTGTCCCCACACTTTCGCGCCATCGGTGAGGCGAAAGGCGGTCAACTCTTCGGCCGTGGCCACCACGACCCAGCCGCCGCGCGCCAGAATCGGCGCCGTCAGGGAACCGGCGGTAACGGTCCACACAGGTTTACCGGTGGCCGCCGCCAGCGCCACGATCGAGTCCTTCGTCTGCACGATGATGCGATCGTTGGCTGAGGCGAGAGGTCCCTGGATCGGCAGCTTCGCCGTCCAGGCAGGCGTGCGATCGCTCAGCCGCCACGCAGCAATCTCTCCGGATTGAAGGGGAATAGCGATGACGTCGCCAGCGGCAACCGGAGAAGACAAGGGCTGCGCCGGCATGTCGATGCTCCAGAGGATCAACGACGGGAACATCTGCGGCACGATGTCCGCGGCGCTCGTGCGGACGCAGACGATCGACACCGTCAAGCACGCGATCAGAAGCTGAGTTCGGGCGGAGAACCTACAAGATATTGTGGTGCCAGACCGATGCACACCTTATAATAGCGCCACATCACCCAATCGAACGCCCGACACGATCATTCCCATCCGTGGCTCACCAGACTATCGTCGTTCTCGACTTCGGCTCACAATTCACCCAGTTGATCGCGCGTCGTCTCCGCGAGTTGTCGGTTTACTCGGAGATTCTGGCGTTCGACGCCACACCTTCGGAGATCCTGCGCCGACAACCGGTGGGAATCATCCTGTCCGGAGGCCCGAAGAGCGTCAGCGAATCAGGCGCACCGCGGTGCGATCCGTCGGTCGTCTCGATGGACGTGCCGGTGCTCGGCATCTGCTACGGCATGCAGCTGATGACCGATTTTCTCGGCGGGGAAGTGGCCCCGGCGCCACACCGGGAGTTCGGGCTCGCCACAATCAGGATCGAACCTGACGCACCGCTCTTCCAGACGGTGCCGTCCGAACTGCGCGTGTGGGCAAGCCACGGGGACTTCGTCAAGAGCGCGCCCGCCGGTTTTCGGGTGACAGCGACGAGCGCCAACGCGCCGGTTGCGGCCATGGTCGATCAGGCCCGCGATTTGTATGCGCTGTTGTTTCATCCGGAGGTGGCGCACACCGATCGCGGCCTCGACATCCTCAGGAACTTCGCGTACGACGTCTGCGGCTGCACCGGCGACTGGACGATGAGGTCCTTCGTCGACGAGGCGACGGAACGGATTCGCCATCAGGTAGAAAGCGGGCGAGTGGTGTGCGGCCTGAGCGGCGGGGTGGATTCGACCGTCGCCGCGCTGCTGATTCATCGGGCGATCGGCGATCGCCTGACGTGCATCTTCGTCGACAACGGCGTCATGCGCCAGGATGAAGGGGAGCAGATCAGAAAACGGTTCGAGCGCCTGAACTTGCCGCTGGTGTTCGTCGACGCAGCGCGGCTCTTCCTCGACCGGCTGACCGGCATCACCGATCCTGAACAGAAGCGCAAGATCATCGGTGCCACCTTCATCGACGTGTTCGAAGAGGAAGCCCGGAAGCTGGGCGACTTCGATTTTCTGGCGCAGGGGACGCTGTATCCCGACGTCATCGAAAGCGTGTCGGTCATCGGCCCGTCGCACGTGATCAAGAGCCATCACAACGTGGGCGGCCTGCCAGACAGGATGCGGTTCAAGCTGGTCGAACCGCTGAGACTGCTCTTCAAGGATGAAGTGCGCGTCTGTCGGGCAGGAGCTCGGGCTCGAGGACGAATTCGTGTGGCGCCAACCGTTCCCCGGGCCTGGTCTGGCGGTACGCATTCTCGGCGAGGTCACCGACTCTCGGCTCGACCTCGTCCGCCGCGCCGACCATATCGTCGCCGAGGAAGTGAAGAAGGCCGGCTGGTACCGCCGGCTGTGGCAATCGTTCGCGGTGCTGTTGCCCGTGCAAAGCGTCGGGGTGATGGGGGATGCACGCACCTACGAGTACACCGCGGCGATCCGCGCGGTCGAGAGCCGCGATGGCATGACCGCGGACTGGGCTCGGCTGCCGCATGAGCTACTGGCCACGATTTCGTCGAGAATCGTCAACGAGGTGAAGGGGATCAACCGGGTGGTCTTCGACATCAGCTCGAAACCGCCGTCCACTATTGAATGGGAGTAGCGGCTCGGCCGGTTGCTGCTAGGATGGATCGCAGACAGGAGGATGGCCGACTTCGTCCATCTTCACTTGCACTGCGAATTCTCCCTCCTCGACGGCGCCTGCCGCATCGAGGAGCTGCTCGACCGCGCGGTCCAGCTCGAGATGCCGGCGATGGCGATTACCGAGCACGGGAACATGTTCTCGTCGATCGTGTTCCACGATCAGGCGCGAAAACGGGGCATCAATCCGATCCTCGGGTGCGAGGTGTACGTGGCGCCGGGCGATCGGCGGGTCAAGAGCGGGACGCCGGGTGAAACGGCGAACCATCTGGTCCTGCTGGCGGCGACCCGCGAGGGGTATCACAACCTGATCAAGCTGGTCTCGTCCGGCTACACCGACGGTTTCTACTACAAACCGAGAATCGACAAGGACCTGCTGGCGCAGCATTCGCAGGGCCTGATCGGTCTGAGCAGCTGCCTCAAAGGTGAGGTCGCCACCGGCATCCGGACCGAGCAGCAACAGCGCGCGCTGCAGGCGGCCGCCACGTATCGGGACATCCTCGGGGACGGCAATTTCTTCCTGGAGATGCAGTTTCAGGGCATCGAAGAGCAGACGGATCGTCAACAAAGGTCTGCAGCCGATTGCGAAGAATCTCGGTCTGCCGCTCGTCGCGACGAACGACGTCCACTACCTCCAGAACTCGGATTTCAAGCCGCACGACATCCTGCTCTGCATCGGCACGGGGAAAGGCGTCAACGACACCGACCGCCTCCGGTACCACGGCGATCAGTTCTATCTGAAAACCGCCAAGGAAATGGCGGCGATCTTCGGCGATTTCCCCGAAGCGCTGGCCAACACGGTTCGCATCGCCGAGCGCTGCAACGTCGATCTTTCCTCGTCCACCAATCACCTGCCGAACTTCGACGTGCCCCCGGAGTTCACGCTGGACGGTTATTTCGAGCACGTGGTCCGGCAGGGCTTCGAGGACCGGTTGCCACGGCTGAGAGATCTCGCCAGCCGCGGGGTGCTCAAGCACACGATCGACGAGTACGAGCGCCGGCTGACCTACGAGATCGAGATGATCAAGCAGATGAAGTACCCGGGTACTTCCTGATCGTCTGGGATTTCATCCGCTACGCGCGCGAGCAGCACATTCCGGTCGGGCCCGGACGCGGATCGGCGGCGGGGAGCTTCGTTGCCTACTGCCTCCGCATCACCGATGTCGATCCCATCGAGTACGACCTGATCTTCGAGCGCTTTCTCAACCCCGAGCGCGTGTCGCTGCCCGACATCGACATCGACTTCTGCGAGCGCCGGCGCGGCGAGGTCATCGAGTACGTGACGCGCCGCTACGGCCGCGAGAACGTCGCCCAGATCATCACGTTTGGAACGATGAAGGCACGCGCCGTCGTCCGCGACGTCGCGCGCGTGATGGACATTCCCTACGCCGACGCCGACCGGGTCGCGAAAGCGGTGCCGCCGGCGCTCGACATGACGCTGGCGAAGGCGCTCGAAGAGAGCCCCGCGCTCAAGGAGATGGAGCAGAAGGACGAGCGCGTCAAGGAACTGCTGGCCATCGCCCAGCGCCTCGAGGGCATGACCCGCCACGCCTCGGTCCACGCCGCCGGCGTCGTCATCGCCCCACGGCCGCTCACCGAGTTCGTCCCGCTCTACAAGAGCCAGAAAGACGAAATCGTCACGCAGTGGGCGATGAAGGAAGTCGAGCGTGTCGGCCTGCTGAAGATGGACTTCCTGGGCCTGAGCACGCTCACCCTGATCGACGATGCGTTGAAGGAGATCAAGCGGACCGAGAACGTCGACCTCGACATCGACAACGTGTTGCTGGACGACGCGAAGACCTACAAGCTGTTCAGTGACGGCCAGACGTTCGGGGTGTTCCAGTTCGAGAGTTCGGGGATGCGCGAGCTGCTGCGCAAGGCGCGCCCCGAGCGGCTCGACGACCTGATCGCGCTCAACGCCCTCTACCGGCCCGGCCCGCTCAAGAGCGGGATGGTGGACGACTTCATTGCCCGGAAGCAGGGCAAGACGGAGGTCAAATACGAGCTGCCGGCGCTGAGACCTATCCTGTCCGACACCTATGGTGTCATCGCGTATCAGGAACAGGTCATGCGCATTGCCGCAGAGCTGGCCGGGTTCTCGATGGGACAGTCCGACGTCCTGCGCAAGGCCATGGGGAAGAAGGACCCCAAGGTCATGGCGAAGCAGCGCGCGGCGTTCATGGAGGGAGCGCAACGCAAGGGGGTCAACGAGAAGAAGGCGACGAAGATCTTCGACCTGATGGAGTACTTCGCCGGGTACGGCTTCAACAAGTCGCACTCGACGACCTACGCGCTGCTGGCGTATCAGACCGGGTTCCTGAAGGCGAACTACCCGTGGCACTTTTTCGCCGCGCTGCTCACCATCGAGGCCGCGAATACCGAGAAGCTCGCGATGTACCTCGGCGAGTGCCGCGAGCTGGGCGTGCCCATCCTTCCGCCAGACATCAACTCGAGCGAGCTTCGTTTCACGGTCGTGAAAGAGGGCGTCCGCTTCGGGCTGTGCGCGGTCAAGAACGTGGGGGAGGGGGCGATTCTCTCGATGCTGGCCGTCCGTGAGCAGCTCGGACGGATCGACTCGCTCTACACGCTCTGCGAGCACGTGGATCTCCGCCTCGTGAACAAGCGGGTGCTGGAGAGCCTCATCAAGGCGGGCGCGTTCGACTCGATTGCACCTGAGGCGGGCGCGCCGCCTGTGCGTCGGGCGCGGTTGTTCGCGGCCGTCGACAAGGCCATCGAGTACGGTGGCCGTCATCAGCGCGATCGCGACAAGGGGCAGAACCAGCTGTTCGGCGGCGGAGAGGACGAGCCGTCGATGGCGATTCCCTTGCCGGACGCGCCGGCCTGGCCCGAGGCCCAGCAGCTGGCCTTCGAAAAAGAAGCGCTCGGCCTCTACATGAGCGGGCACCCGCTCGAGCGGTTTGCCGAGGAGCTCAAGACCTTCGGCGGCCGCCGGATCGGTGAACTCACAGCGTCAGAGGCCGACATCTGGGTCGGCGGCATCATCTCCGGCATCCGCGCGCTGAAGACGAAAAAGGGCGACCGGATGTCGGTGTTCATGCTCGACGACATCGCCGGCAGCATCGAGGTGGTGGTGTTCCCGGAGACGTTCGCGAAGTTCGGCAGCCTGATCGACGCGGATGCGATGGTCCTCGTTCGCGGGAAGTTCGAAAAAGACGACGAGTCCGCGCGCCTGGTGGCGACCGAAATGCTGCCGATGTCGGCACTGAAGGAGCGCACGACGCGAGAGGTGACGATCCACCTGGCCGTGCCGCCGCACGGACGTCCGACGTTCGAGGCGTTGGCCGAGCTGTTGTCGCGCCACCGCGGCGATCGCCGCGTGCACCTGGAACTCGACGTGATGGGGAAAGCGCGCCCACTCAGGATCCGCGCCGACGTCGCACAACGGGTCAGACCGTCGGAAAAGCTCGTCGCTGAAGTCGAACAACTATGCGGAGCTGGATCGGTGGAGTTGAGGTAGTTGAAAAGTGCGCAAGTGCGCGGGTGGCACATGTGCGCAAGTGCTTTTAGGCACGTGCGCACCAGTGCACTTGCGCACGTGCGCACTTGCGCACCTGCGCACTTGACACCCTAAAGGTGATATGCCCGATCTTCTCGAATTCGAAGAACCAATAGGCGTTCTGCTGAAAGAGATCGAAGCGCTCAGCATGCTTCCGCGCACGCCGGAGCGCGAGCGATCGATCGAGAGCCTGCGCAAGCGGGCCGAAGAGATCCGGGCAGAGATCTACGCGACCCTGACGCCATGGCAGCGTGTGCTCGTCGCCAGGCACCCGGCGCGCCCGGGCACGCTCGACTACGTCGAGCGGCTCTTCACGAATTTCGACGAGTTGCATGGGGACCGCCGTTTCGCGGACGACCACGCCATCGTCGGCGGCCTGGCGCTTTATAACGGCGAACCGGTTGTCGTTCTCGGACACCAGAAGGGCAGCGACACGAAGCAGAAGATCTTCAGGAACTTCGGCTATGCGCGGCCCGAGGGGTATCGCAAGGCGCTGCGCATCATGAAGCTGGCGGAGAAGTTCCACCGGCCGATCATCATCTTCATCGACACCCCCGCCGCGTATCCCGGCGTCGAATCCGAGGAACGTGGTGTCGCCGAAGCCATCGCGCTCAATCTGCGGGAGATGATCGTGCTCGAAGTGCCGATCGTCATCATCGTCTGCGGCGAAGGTGGGAGCGGCGGCGCGTTGGGCATCGCCATCGGCGATCGGGTGCTGATGCAGGAATATGCCGTCTACAGCGTCATTCCGCCCGAAGGCTGCGCGGCCATCCTCTGGCGCGATGCCAACCGCAAGGTCGAGGCAGCCGAGGCGTTGAAAATCACCGCGCCCGATCTGCTGAGCATGGGCTTGATCGACGCCATCGTTCCGGAGCCCACCGGCGGCGCCCACAACGACTACGACCGCGCGACGGCGCTGGTCGATCAGGCGTTGTCGCAGGTGCTCGCCTCGCTGACACCAATGAGCGTCGAGGCCAGGCTTTCCGCCCGCTACGACAAATTCCGGCGGATGGGCGCCGAGGGCATGGCATTTGTGGACGATGCCAAGCCTGCGTCACTTTCATCGGCCCCGCCGCCGACGTTGCCGACGTCGCCTAAATGACGCGAACGCTCATCTGGCAACACCTGGCGTGCAACGACGCGGCTGCGGTCGAGCTGACTGCCGCGCTGGGGCTGCATCCCACCGTCGCCCGGCTGCTGTGCATGCGCGGGTTCTCGAACCCGGATGATGCCCAGCGATTCCTCAATCCGACGCTCGATCAGCTGCACGATCCGTTCGGGCTCGCCGACATGGAACGGGCGATCGTGCGTCTCGAGAAGGCGCTGGCCGGGCAGGAACGGATTGCCATCCACGGCGATTACGACGTCGACGGCATCACGTCGACGGTGATCCTCCGCCGCGCGCTCGAGATGCTCGGCGGGAACGTCGTGCACTTCATCCCGGAACGGCTGCGCGATGGCTATGGGCTGCAACCAGCGGCGATCGAACGGCTGCATGCCGAGGGCGTGAACTTGATCGTGTCGGTCGACTGCGGTATCCGCGGGGCCGAGGCCGCGCAGCGCGCGCGCGATCTCGGCGTGGATCTGATCATCACCGACCACCACGAACCCGACGGCACGCTGCCAGCCGCTCTGGCCGTTATCAACCCCAAGCGGCACGACTGCACGTACCCCGACAAGTATCTGGCCGGGGTTGGCGTCGCGCTGAAAGTCGTGCAGGCGCTCTGTTCACGCGCCGGGAAGGCGAAGTGGCTGCCCGCCTTCGTCAAGATTGCGGCGCTCGGGACACTGGCGGATGTGGTTCCGCTCGTGGGCGAGAACCGGGTCATTGCCAGGCACGGCCTGGCATCACTCTCCAGGGGCCCGCACACCATCGGCCTGCGTTCGTTGCTCGAGGCCTCGGGTCTCGCGGGCAAGACGATCGACAGCTATCAGGTCGCCTTCATGCTCGCGCCCAGGGTGAACGCCGCCGGCCGCATGAGCACGCCGGACATCGCCACCAGGCTACTCCTCGCGACAGACGAGGCCATGGGGGACGAGGCGCGATCGCTCGCCCAGCAACTGAACGACGAGAATCTCCGCCGCCAGAAGGAGGAGGCTGACCTCGTCGCGCAGGCGAAGAAGGCGATCGAGACCGATCCGGCGGTCGGCGCGCACAACGTGCTGGTGGTCGGCGGCGACGGATGGCACCGCGGCGTCATAGGAATCGCCGCTTCGAAACTGGTCGACTCGTATCACAAGCCCGCCATCGTCCTGTCCGTGGACGGCGAGGTGGCGCACGGCTCGTGCCGCAGCATCCCGGATTTCGACATGCTCGGCGCGCTCGAACGCTGCGCCGATCTGTTCGTCAAGTTCGGCGGCCACCGTCAGGCTGCGGGCCTGACGATGGAGGCGGCCCGCGTGCCGGAATTCCGGGCACGCATCAACGCGCACGCCGACGAGGTGCTCGAGCCCGATCAACTGCGGCCGCGCCTGCGCATCGACGGTCCCCTCAGCCTCAAAGGGATCACCCCCGAACTCGTGCGTGGGCTGGATGCCATGGGACCGTTCGGCCTCGCCAATCCGCGTCCGGTATTCCACGCCCGCCCGGTCGAGATCGTCGACGGCCCGCGCTCGATCAAGGAACGCCACCTGCAAATGACCTTCAGTCAGGAGGGGCGGCGATTCCGCGCCATCGCGTGGCGCGCCGCCGAGCGCGCCGAGTTCCTCGACAAGCACCGCTCGGGCGTCAACCTCGCTTTCTCGCTCGAGAAGAACGAATTCCAGGGCGAGACCTATCTCGAACTGAGCGTCGCCGATATCAAGTCCCTCAACGACGTACAATGACACCCTGTAGGCCCGACCTTCAGGTCGAGCCAACGGACGCACGATCTGCGGTGCGCCCGATCATCACGATGCGTTGGCAGCAAATAGCCCGGCTCGCGATAGCTGCGTTCGTGATCGTGTTCGCGGGCGCCGTGGTGTTCATCATGCGCCAGCGCTCGACGCTGCCGCCACCATCGACCGCAGCGGTCCCCACCGACGAGAACACCGTTGTCGCGTCGAGCGGCGCGATTGAGTACAACGCCTACGACCAGGGCCGGCTGCGCTTCAGCCTCAAGGGCACCGATCACAAGGTCTTACGCGACGGGCGGACGGAGATCTTCGCGGTCTCCGTCACCGTTCCCAATCGTGAAAACGAGATGGTGACGATCACCGCGGACAAGGCCGTCGTCCAGGCGCCCCAGGACAAAGTCAACGAGTTGAAGAGCGCGACGTTCACCGGCAACGTGAAGCTGGTCAACGACAAGGGCGTCAACGTCTCTGCCGGCGAGGCCAGCTACGAGGAGTCCACGGGCGTCGTCACGATCCCTGGCCCTGTGAAGTTCGGCCGAGGGCGGATGAGCGGAAGCGGCCTCGGTGCCACCTACGACAAGAACCGCGACGTGCTCTGGATTCTGGACAAGGCGCACATCACCGTCGCCCCTGACGCGGCCGGCGGCGGCGCCGCCGAAGCGAACGCCGGCACGATAGGCATGGCACGCTCGCAGAACTACATCAAGATGGTGAAGAGCGCGTCGATCGCCGGCGACGGCCGGACGGCATCAGGCGACGAGATCACGGCGTGGCTGAACGAGGGGGGCGAGACCCTCAAGTCGCTCGAGATCCGCGGCAACAGCCGGATCACCGGCACCGGCCCCAACGCGCAGAACATGTCGGCCCGCGACATCGACCTCGGGTACGCGCCTGACGGCCGGACGCTGCAGCGCGCGCACCTGGTCGACAACAGCGTCGTGGAATTGCCGGGTGCCGCAGGCGCGCCCGGCCGGCGGATTTCGGCTGTCACAATCGATCTCGGCATGGCGCCGGACGGCGCGACGCTGACAGTGCTGAACGCCACGGAGAACGTCGAGGTCAACCTGCCGCCGGCGGGTGATGGCCCCGCGCAACGCATCCGCGCGAAGGCGCTCGCCGCTTCGGGTCCGCCGGGAGCCGGCCTGCAGAACGCGACGTTCACCGGCGGGGTCGAGCACAAGGAAACGCGCGCCGCGCGGGGCAGTCTGTCAGCGATCGATCGCACAGCCACCGGCGATCGCATGATCCTGACCACCAAACCGGGACTCGGAGACGTCGAACAGGCGGACTTTCGCGGTCACTTCCGGATGGAAGACAACGCGGATTCGTCACGGGACGCGGATCAACGGCGATCTGCGTCACGGGACGCGGATCAACGGCGATCCTCCGCGGGATCGCCCGACGCGAAGCAAGGAACAGCGGGCACCGAAGCGCGACCGGTTACGGCAGAAGCGCCGCGCGCGATCTATCACCTCAACAAGGACCTCATCGAGTTATCGCCGGAGGGTGGCGACCCTGGGCCGACCCCGTTCGTCAACGACGGCCGGATGCGCGTGAGCGCTCGCAACATCCGCATCTCGCCGTCCACGCAGAAGCTCTCGGCCGACACCAACGTGCAGAGCACGATGCAGCCGCAGAAGCGTACCGAAACAACGAGCGGCGGCCGCGGCAAAGAGGCGGGGCAGGGCCACCTGCCAGCCATGCTGAAGCAGGACAAGCCAGTCACGGTCGTCGCCAACAGACTGGAGTACCGACGGCAAGTCAGAAGCCACGTACACGGGGAAGGCCCGGCTGTGGCAGGAACAATCGAAGATCGACGCCGAGACGATCATCCTGAACGACACGACCGGGAACCTGACGGCCCGCACCAACGTGCGCTCGACGATGCCGCTCGAGGATACCGACCCCAAGACGAAGCAGAAAACCATCGTCGAAAGCGTCGCCGAGTCCGATACTCTCGTCTACGACGACAACAAGCGCGTGGCGGTCTACACCGGAACGGCGGAGAAGCAGGCACACGTCAAGGGTGCGTATGGCGACGTGACGGCGAACCGCATCGACGTGTTCCTGAGCCAGGACGGCGGACGGCTCGAACGGGCCATCGCCGTCGACAAGGTGGTCGTCGTCGACGGAGCGCGCCGGGCCTTCGGTGAGCGTCTCGTGTACACCGCCAGCGACGAGACCTACGAGATGACAGGCAGTCCGGTCGAAGCCTTCGAGCAGGAAACGCCGAACTCGTGCAAAGTCACGCAGGGCCAGACTTTGACTTTCAAAAGAGCGGTTGGTAGCATCCAGGCCAAGACCGGGGATTTGTTGCGCGCCGTCACGAAGAACCTTCCGTCGCCGTGCCCAACTGAGCGACGCGACTGAATGGCCACGCTGCGGACGGACGCGCTCACGAAGTCCTTTGGCGGTCGAACGGTCGTGCGCGGCGTCAGCCTCGACATCGCGGCCGGTGAAGTCGTCGGGCTGCTCGGACCGAACGGCGCCGGCAAGACGACAACGTTTTCGATGGTCGTGGGGCTGACGTCGCCCGACTCAGGGCGCGTGCTCCTCGACGGCAACGACGTCACCGACGATCCGATGTACATCCGTGCGCGGAAGGGCATCGGGTACCTTCCGCAGGAACCGTCCATCTTCCGCGGCCTGACAGTCGAGCAGAATATCCTCGCGATCCTTGAAACGATCGAGCTCAACGCGGCCGCGCGGCGGACGCGCCTGCGCGATCTGCTCGGCGAGCTTGGCTTGACGCCGCTTGCCCGGAGCCCTGCCTATACGCTCTCGGGCGGCGAGCGCCGCCGAGTCGAGATCACCCGGGCGCTCGTGATCTCCCCGATGTTCATGCTCCTGGACGAGCCCTTTGCCGGCATCGATCCCATCGCGGTGACGGACATCCAGCAGATCATTTTTCACCTGAAGGCGCGCGGAATCGGCGTCCTCATCACCGACCACAACGTCAGAGAGACGCTCCGCATCACCGACCGGGCGTACATCGTCCATGATGGCGTCATATTCAAGAGCGGAACCCCCGCGAATCTGGCCGCAGACGAGGAGGTCAAGCGGATTTACCTCGGCGCCGACTTCCGATTGGACTAAAATCGTAAGGACGCGTTGATTACTCATGGCGATCCAGCAGAAGCTCCATACCAAACTCGTTCAGAAGCTCATATTGACGCCATCGCTGCAGCAGGCGATCAAGCTGCTGCCGATGTCAACACTCGAGCTGGCAGATCTGCTGACCCAGGAGATGGTCGAGAATCCGCTCCTCGAAGAAGTGCCCACCGAGGAACTGCAGCCCGCGGAACCGCAACAGGCCGAGAAAGCTGAAGCCGACAAACCTGCCGTCGAAAAGACCGATTCCTGGGACGACGCCGATTACGAGTACTTCTTCGGCGACTACCTGGACGACGGCTATCGTTCGCGCACGCCGTCGGAGGTCAAGGAGCTGCCGCCGATCGAGAACACGCTCTCGACGACCGGCTCGCTTGCCGATCACCTCCTCTGGCAGCTGTCGATTCAGACCGACGACGGTCTGATGCGCGAGGTCGGCACCGCGATCGTCGGCAACCTGGACGACGACGGCTATCTCGTCGCGTCGGTCGAAGAGATTGCGGCGATGGGCAACTGGCGCGTCGGGGACGTCGAGCGCGTTCTTCAGCACGTCCAGACGTTCGACCCGATCGGGGTGGCTGCGCGCGATCTGCAGGAGTGCCTGTGGCTGCAGCTGCGCCACATCGGTCTCGAGGGAACGCCCGCCGAGAAGATCGTCACCGAACACCTGCGCCTGCTGCAGAACCATCAGGTCCCGGAGATCGCCCGCAAGC
The DNA here is from genome assembly GCA_963784195.1 of uncultured Acidobacteriota bacterium. Lineage (GTDB taxonomy): Bacteria > Acidobacteriota > Vicinamibacteria > Vicinamibacterales > 2-12-FULL-66-21 > CAVQAH01. The sequence continues at coordinate 101,606 of CAWARA010000030.1, forward strand.
TGGGGATGACGATCGACGATCTGAAGGAGCACATCGAGGTCATCCGCAACCTCGATCCGAAGCCGGGGAGCCGTTACAACCCGACGCAGTCGCAGTACGTCATCCCCGACGTCTACGTGGTGAAGGTCGAGGATCAGTACGTCGCGGTGCTGAACGAGGAAGGGCTGCCGCAGCTGCGCATCAGCCCCGTCTACCGGCGGCTGCTCGACAAGAGCGGCGGCGAATCGAACGACGAGACGCGGGCGTACGTGAAGGACAAGTTCCGGTCAGCGCTCTGGCTGATCAAGTCCGTGGACCAGCGCCAGAAGACCATCCACAAGGTGGCCACGAGCATCATCAACTTCCAGCGCGAGTTCCTGGACCACGGCATCGAGCATCTCCGTCCGCTGGTGCTGCGCGACGTCGCGAACGACATCGGCATGCACGAGTCGACGGTCAGCCGCGTGGTGAACAACAAGTACATGCACACGCCGCAGGGCGTGTTCGAAATGAAGTACTTCTTCCACAGCGGCATCAGCAGCTCGTTCGGCGAGAGCGTGTCGTCGGTGACGATCAAGCAGCGCATCCGGAAGATCATCGAGAACGAAGATCCACGAAAGCCGCTCAGCGACTCCAAGATCGTCAGCATCCTGCAGAAGGAAGGCCTGATGCTCGCGCGGCGGACCATCGCCAAATACCGCGAGGAGCTGAAGATTCCCACGTCGAATCAGCGGAAGGTATTGTTTTAATCATTTGTAGGCCCGACCTTTGAGGTCGGGCGTGCTCGAATCAGCAACCTGCTTGACACAGCACGCCCGACCTGAAGGTCGGGCCTACGGCTGAAAGTTCGGAACATGCGACTCGAAATCACCGGACGACACGTGGATGTGACCCCGTCGCTCCGGCAGCTGATCGATAAACGGCTCGCCCGGCTCGGCAGAGTGCTCAACGACAGCGTGATCTCCGCCCAGGTGATCCTGACCAAGGAAAAATACCGGCACCGGGCCGAGATCGTGGTGCACGCCCGCGGCGATCACAGGATGCGCGGCCTCGGCGAGGGAACGGCATGGCCGGTCTCGCTGCGGCAGGCGGGCGAGAAACTCGAGCAGCAGGCCAAGAAACTCAAGAGCAAGTGGCACGAGCGGAAGCGCCGCGCGAACAGCGGCGCCCGTGTCGTGAATGCGCCAACCGACGAGGTGCCGGTCAACAACCGTCGCGTCGTTCGCGCCACACGCTACCCGGTCAAGCCCATGTCCATCGAGGACGCGGCGCTCCGCGTCGATAGCGGAACCGAGACGTTCGTCGTCTTTCGCAACGCGGACACCGAAGCCGTCAGCATCTTGTACCGACGCAAGGACGGCAGCCTCGGATTGATCGAGCCGGATTGATCCGCTTCATGCGCATCCATCTGTAGGGTCCGCTGAGCGATGAGCGATCCTTCCCAGACCGCAGGCGTGACCGTCGCCACGGTACTGCGCGATCTGGCCGATTCGCGCGCGCTCGACATCGAGCTGCTCGCCGGCGCCGAGGGCCTCAACCGCCGTATCACCATTCCGCACACACAGAAGACCGGGCTCGCGCTGTCGGGCTTCGATGCCTACCTCCGCGGCGGCCGCGTGCTCGTGTTCGGCGAGAGCGAGATTCGCTACCTGCAGACCCTGCCGTCGCCGGATCGATCGGCGGTGCTCCGCCGCGTGATGAGCCACGACCTCCCGTGCCTGTTGATCACCGACGGGTTCGACGCGAGCCCGGAGATCACGATCGAAGCGGATCGGGCGCGTGTGCCCGTGCTCAGAACCCGGGCCGCCACACCCGAGGCCATGGCACGGCTGTCGTCGGTGCTCGACACCTACCTCGCCGCGCGCGGGATGGTGCACGGCGTGCTCATGGACATCCTCGGCCTTGGCGTCCTCGTCATCGGTGAGAGCGGCATCGGCAAGAGCGAATGCGCGCTCGACCTCGTCGTGCGCGGCCATCGTCTCGTGGCTGACGACGCCGTGGAGCTGCGGTGCCGGGCGCAGTCGTTCGTCCTCGGCAGCTGCCCGGAGTTGACCCGCCATCACATCGAGATCCGCGGTCTCGGCCTGATCAACGTCCAGGACCTCTTCGGCGTCGCCTCGACGCGCACGTCCAAACGCGTCGAGCTGGTCGTCCTGCTCGAACGATGGGAGCCGGGCCGTGAGTACCGACCGCCTCGGCATCGATGACGCGTATTACGAGCTGCTCGGTATTCGTATCCCGCTGATCCGTATGCCGGTCGCGCCAGGACGCAACGTCGCCATCCTCGTCGAGGTGGCGGCCCGGAACCAGCTCCTGCGGACGCGCGGCCATCACGCGGCGCGAAGGCTCGTGGAGCGGTTGAACGAGCGTCTCGACGCGGCGGCGATCGACCCGGAGCTCGAGCAGGGAGAGGATCTCTGATGCGCGAGAAGCGGCACGCCGCACGCCGCGCGGCGCGCACGGCGGTCAAGTCGCGGTTCGTCGTGCTGACGGGCCTGTCGGGTTCCGGAAAGTCGCAGGCCATCCGCGCGCTCGAGGACCTGGGCTACTTCTGCGTCGACAATCTGCCGGTGACGCTCCTCCCGATGCTCGCCGACCTCACACTGCGCGCCGGCAGCGAGATCTCACGCGCCGCGGTGGTCGTCGACGTGCGCGAAGGGCGTCTGCTGTCGGACTTCCCGGCGATCTACGCGCGGTTGAAGGCCCGCAAGAGCCTCGACCCGGTGCTGATCTTCCTCGAAGCGAAAGAGGCGGATCTCGTGCGCCGGTTCAGCGAGACGCGCCGCCCGCACCCGCTGTCGCCGGACCGATCCGCAATCGAAGGCATCCGCGAGGAACGCAAGGCGATGCGGAAGATCCGGCGCCTGGCCGACCACATCGTCGACACGTCGCAGATGACGGTGCACGAGCTCCGTCACGTGTTCACCGGCGTCGCCAGCGGCCGCGCGCCGGGAAACCAGCTCGTGGTGACGATTCTCAGCTTCGGATTCAAGCATGGCATCCCCGTCGATTCCGATTTGCTGTTCGACGTGCGCTTCCTGCCGAACCCGCACTTCGTGCCTGGACTGCGCAAGCGCACCGGCCGGGATCCCGAGGTGAAACGATATCTGGACCGATCGGAAGCCACGCGGGACTTCCTCCGGCATACGCTGAACCTGCTCAAGTTTCTGATCCCGCAATACGCCCAGGAAGGCAAGGCGTACCTGACAATAGGGATCGGGTGCACGGGCGGCCGGCATCGCTCGGTGGCAATCGCGGAAGCGCTGAAGAAGGGGCTGACGGGCATCAAGGGCGCGAGGCTCCGCGTCGCGCACCGGGATATTGCGAATGAATGACGAGGGTTCACGACGAACGTTCAGACGAAGGTTCCGACGGATGTTCAGGACGAGGGTTCGAGGCAATCAATGAAGCTCGGCGTTGTCGTCGTAACGCACGGCCAACTGGCGACGGAGCTGGTCAACTCCGCCGAGATGATCGTCGGCGATCTGCCGCATTTCACGGCGGTCTCGATCGGGTGGCACGACGACGTGGAGCACGCGAAGGAGGAGATCGGCAGGGCGATCGACCGCGTGCGCGCGTCGGCTGGCGAGCAGGCTGCGGAACATGTCGACGTGCTCCTGTTGACCGACATGTTCGGTGGGACACCGGCGAACCTGGCCGTCACCTTCGTCAGCCCGCACGTGGAGGTCATCACCGGCGTCAACCTGCCGATGCTGATCAAGCTGGCGCGCCCGGCGCGGAACGCGGAGCTGCTGACGCTGGCGCGCGAGCTGCGCGAGGATGGCCGCAACGCCATCTGGGTCGCGTCGGATCTGCTGCGCGGAGAAAAGGTGTGACGGCACGGGACGTGACCATCACGAACGTCCTCGGCTTGCACGCGCGCGCGGCGGCGCGCTTCGTCCACACGGCGAGCGCGTTCCACGCGAAGATTCGCGTCTCGTGCGGAGGGCGCGAAATCGACGGGAAGAGCATCATGGGACTGCTCCTGCTGGCGGCCGCGCGCGGCAGCCTGATCACCATCGCGGCCACCGGGGCGGACGAGCAGGAAGCCGTCGCCACGCTCTGCGCGCTCGTGGAGCGCGGGTTCGACGAGGCCGCATGCGTCTGACGGGACTCGGCGTCTCGCCCGGCATCGGCATCGGCAAAGCGCTCGTCCTGAAGCGCGGCAGCCGTGACCTGCGGTTTCGCGTGCCCCAGTCCCTCGTCGATCGCGAGGTCGATCGGCTGCACGAGGCGCGCGAGCGCTCGCGCGAGCAGATCCAGCACATCAAGGATCGCATCGCGCGAACAGCGGGGGAGGATCACGCCTATCTCTTCGACGCCCAGCTCCTGATGCTCGACGACCCGATGCTGATCGAGGAGGCGGTGACGACGATCCGGCGCGATCGCCTGAACGCGGAGTCGGCGCTGCAGCGCGCGCTCGAGCAGATTTCGGCCCTCTTCGACCAGGCGGAGGACAGCTATCTCAGGGAACGCAAAGGCGACGTGGGCGACGTCGTCGGCCGGCTGTGCATGAACCTGAGGGCCTCTGGAGATCCGGTCGACCTCTTCAGAGATCTGGAAGGTCCGCTCGTGCTCATCGCGGATGAAATCACGCCGTCGGTGATCGCGCAGCTCGACTGGCAGCGGCTGGCCGCGCTGGTCACCGACGCCGGCAGCTGGACGTATCACACGGCGATCCTCGCGCGATCGATTCACGTGCCAGCGGTCGCCGGTCTGCACAACGCGAGCGCCATCATCGCGCCGGGCTCGGTCGTCGCCGTGGATGGCACCACTGGTGAGGTCCTCGTCGATCCGGACCCCGAGGTCCTCACCCAGGTTCAGGCGCGCCAGAAGCGCCGGCAGGCGTTCGAGCAGTCACTCGACGAGTACCGCGATCTCGCGGCGATCACGGAAGACGGCGTCGAAATTCGAATCGAAGCCAACATCGAAGCGCCGGAGGACGCCGTTCGCGCCCGCGAACGCGGCGCGTCAGGCATCGGGCTGTTCAGATCCGAGTTCCTGCTCGCCAGCGGCGGACAGGCGGCGTTGACCGAGGACGCGCAGTACCGCGCTTACCGGACGCTCGTCGAAAGCGCCGCCCCGGGGCGGGCGACCATCCGGACCTTCGACGTCAGCGAAGCACAGCTCCGCCTCGACCACGCTGCCGTCGAGGGAGCGCGAACGCCGCTGGGCCTGCGTGGAATCCGACTCAGCCTGTCGATAGAGGAGATCTTCCAGGCGCAGCTGCGCGCGCTCCTCCGTGCCGCGGCGCACGGACCGCTGCGCGTCATGTTCCCGTTCGTGTCGGGCCTCGAGCAACTGCGTGCGGGGCGTGCCGCAGTCGCGAGGGCCGCCGAATCGCTCCGGGCGCGCGGCCTCAGCGTTCCCGACGTGCCGATCGGCATCATGATCGAGCTGCCGTCAGCCGCTCTGACCGCGGACATCCTCGCCGAGGAAGCGGATTTCTTCAGCATCGGCACCAACGATCTGATCCAGTACAGCCTCGCCGTGGACCGCACCGACGACCGCGTGTCGCCGCTGTACGAGCCGCTGCATCCGGCGATCCTGCGGACGATCCGGCTCGTGGCGCGCGCCGGCCGGCACGGTCGCATACCGGTCGCGGTGTGCGGCGAGATGGCGTCCGATCCGGTGCTGCTGACGCTGCTGGTCGGCCTCGGGCTCCGCGAGTTCAGCATGGCGCCGACCGCCGTACCGCTCGCCAAGCGTGTCCTCCGATCGCTCAAGGTCTCGGACGCACGCCTTGCGGCCGGCCGCGCCCTGCGCGCGAAGACGACACACGAAGTAGAGCAGTGCCTGACGGCGCTCCTCACGGAGACCGTGGATAAGGCATCCGGGTAGACGACCAGTCACGATCCTCTGCAACGTTCGGCTTTGAGCCAGCGAAGGAGTCAAGAGTGGCGGATAACGTAACGCGTGTGGACAAACCATGGGGCTACGAATTGCACTGGGCGAAAACCGATCGTTACGTCGGAAAACTGATTCACGTCAACGCCGGACACGCGCTCAGCCTGCAGTACCACAATCAGAAGGACGAGACGATCTTTCTCTGGTCCGGCCGCATGCTCTTCGAGATCAAGGAAGGCGACGAGCTGGTCAAACGCGAGATGAAGGTCGGCGAATCGGTCCACATCACGCCGAAGACCGTGCACCGGATGACCGCCATCGACGACTGCGACATCTTCGAAGTTTCGACGCCCGAACTGCACGATGTCGTCAGGCTCGAGGACAGGTACGGGCGATCGACGTAGTCGGTGTCAGTTGGCAGTGGAAGCTGACGCTGCGAAACGCGTAGAATCTGCGCGCGACTCGTGCGGCAAGGTACGAAGAGTCTGCGCACATTGATCGGCGGGACGCGCAATTGTCGAGTGAATCCGCGGGTTGGAGACTGGCGGCACTCTTGAAAGGATTCGTGGAATGGGAAGCGTCAACAAAGTGATTCTCGTCGGCAATCTCGGGCGCGACGCCGAGCTGCGCTACACACCAGGAGGCGCGCCGGTCGCCACCCTCAACATGGCCACCACCGAGGTGTGGAACGACAAAGGCGGACAGCGCCAGGAGAAAACGGAGTGGCACCGCGTGGTGCTCTGGGGAAAGACCGCCGAGTCGCTCAGCGAGTACCTGGTGAAGGGCAAGCAGATCTACGTCGAGGGCCGCCTGCAGACGCGGCAGTGGGACGACAAGGACGGCAACAAGCGCTACACCACCGAGATTCGCGGCGACCGCGTCGTGCTGCTCAGCGGCGGCGGAGGGGGAGGCGCCCGTCCGCAAGGCACCAGGGCCCCCGCGGGCATGGAAGAACCGATGGGCGAGCCCGTCTCAGAGCTGACGGACGACGATATTCCGTTTTAGGCGATGGTTGCTGCGCGGGAGCCGTAGTTCGTGGTTCGTCGCTCGTAGCTCGAAAACCTTCAAGAACGATCTTCGAGCGACGAGCGACGAGCTACGAACCACGACACCCGCCAGGAGCAGAGAAAATCAGCGCTTGCGACTCAACCCGTCCAGCCGCTGCTTCGCAAGTGTCGCTTCCATCACGGTGGGGAACTGTTTGAGCAGTGTGTCGTAGGCTTTGCGCGCCAGGTCGGTCTGCTGCAGGTTCTCGTAGGTCTGGCCGGTCTTGAACCAGGCGTTGGGCACCGTGTCAGCCTGCGGATAGTCGGTGATCAACTTCTGGTAGGCCTGCAGCGCTTCCTTGAACTTCCCTTCGGTACTGATACGAATTCCCGATATACAGCTGCGCGTCGTCGGCCTGCGGCGATGTCGGGAACGTGCGGATGAACGCCTGGAAGCCTTCGATCGCGAGATCGTACTGACCGGCCGCGTAGTCGGCGGAGACCCGGTCGAACATCTGCGTCGGCGAGATGTTCGGCGGTGGCCCGACCGGCGCGGTCGGCGTGGCTGGCGCCGCAGGGTCGACGACGCCCGGATCGCCCGTCATGACCGGTGGAGCAACTGTCGGCGCCGGCATCGACGAATCGTCTGGCGCAGCGACTGCATCTCCTGCGTCATCGTCGACAGGCGCACGTTGGTGTCGTCCGCTTTCTCGCGGAGGATCCGGCTGGTCTTCGGCGACGCCGTCGATCAGCAGCTTCTGATCCGCGAATGCTTTTCGCGTGGTGCCGGTCTGGTCGTCGATCTTCGTCGTGATCAGACGCAACTGCTCGTTCAATCCTTCGATCCCGCGGAGCAGCTGTGACTGCTGCTCCTGCAGCATCCTCAGCTCCGCCATGATCTGCTGATGTTCCTTGTTCGCGTCGGCGTCTGCCGCGCGCGGGGCGAGGAACGAACCGGCCAGTACCGATGGCGGCCACGGCACTTCTGTTTCTCATGTCGGCGATCCTCTGCTTGCTCTCGACGCTACTTGCTGGTTACCACGAAATGCGCCCGGCGGTTCTTCGACCACGCCGATTCCGTGTGCGACGGATCGAAGGGGAATTCCTTGCCGTAGCTGACGATCTTCAGTCGATCCGCAGGCACACCGAGCGACAGCAGATAGGTGCGCGCGGCCATCGCCCGACGCTCGCCGAGCGCAAGGTTGTACTCGGCCGTTCCACGCTCGTCCGCATGGCCTTCGATGGTAATGACCCAGGTGCCATACTTCTTCAGCACTCCGGCGTTCTCGTTCAACGTCTGCTGCCCTGTGCCATCGACCTCGGCACTATCGTACGAGAAGAACACCGGCTTGAACGGGGAGTTCTGATTGATCTGATCCAGGTCGACGTTCTTGAGCGGATCCTCCGTCAGCGACGGATCGGGCGGAACCGCGGTCGGCTCCTGAATCGGCGTTGGCGGCGTCGGCGGTCGATCCGCACCGCCCGTGGTGTCCGTCGGAGGCGGTGGCACTGGGCGCGCCACCGGCGGCTGTTTCTTTCCGCATGCGCTGATGCTCAGCGCCAGAACGATGACGGTGATGGCCGCCGATACTCGTCGAATGTGCATGCTCGTATGTGCCTCTCTCAGTCTACGCCTCTTGAAATGCGCCCTGGCTTTACTCATTGCCCATTGCCCATTTGCCCATTTATCTACTGCGACCAGTTCGGGTACTTGTTGGCACCTGCTTTGGTGATCTGCCTGAGGTCCGTGCCATCACGAGCCATCGTGTAGATCTGCGGACGTCCGGTGCGATCGGACGTGAAGGCAATGTGTCGACCGTTCGGTGCAAACGCCGGACTCTCGTTGCTGCCAATGCCGTCTGAAATCGGAATCGACCCGCCCTTCGCGAAGTCGTAAAGCATGATCTGGTAGCCGCCACCACCTCGGCAGGTGTACGCAATCTGGTTGAGCGGGGCAGGGGACCACGTCGGTCGATCGCAATACGACTCGGTCGAGATTCGCCTGAGCTCGGTGCCGTCCACGTTCACGATATAAATCTGCGGGCTGCCGGTACGATCAGAGACGAAGGCGAGCTGATTGCCGTTCGGCGCCCATGTCGGCGTCGAGTCAGCCATTGGATGGTTGGTAACCCGATGCTCGTTGCTGCCATCGCGGTTCGCAATGTAGATCTCGGTGTTGCCATCGTCGCCGCGCGCGGACATGAACGCGATGCGCGAGCCATCGTGCGACCAGGCTGGCAGATAGTTGCGCGCGTTCTTGCCACCCCTGATCGGCCGTTCCGGCGGCTTGCCCTCGTAGATGCGCGAGATGAGGATGTCCGGGAAACCGTCGCGGTAGCTCGTGTAGGCGATCGACTTCGCGTCCGGCGACCAGACCGGCGAAATCTCGAGCGCCGTCTGGAACGTGACGCGCTTTTCGTTCGCGCCGTCGTAGTCGGCCATGTAGATCGCCGACACGCCGCGCGATCCAACGGGCCCTTTCACCTGCCCGCCATCCCGGTCCGACGAGTAGGCCAGCTTCGTCCGCGCGACGCCGCGCAACGCGCGCTGCTGGTTGTGCACCTCATCAGCAAAGGTGTGCGCGTACATCCGGCCGCCGTCGGAGACCGATTTGAGCGAGCCGCTGTACTGCTTGCCGAGCACCATCTTGCCGCTGCTCACCTGCATCAACCGCAATTCGACGACGACGCCGTCGCCGCTGCGGCGAACGAAGCCAATCACCACGCCGTCAGCCCCAACTTCCTTCCAGCGATCCAGCGCGATCTGATCAGGTGACGACGGCTTCGGAATCGTTCTCATGATGTCGCGCGGGATCATGTAGAACTCTTTCTCGTAGGCGATGTCGTCGAACAGCACCTCGCCGATGATCTTGGCGGCCTTCACCGTCTCCGGATCGTTCGTCAGCGCGACCAGTTCGGGAATGGCGTACTTCGGAGGCCCGCCGACGCCCGCGATCGAAACGTCGACAACGTCAGGCTGCTGACCTGGCTTCTGACCGGCCGGAGGCTGCGTCGGGGGAGGTGGACCGGTTGGCGGTTGTGTCTGCGCCGTAAGAACGATCGCGGCCGAGAGAGCAATGAACGCAGTGAGAAGTTTCGTCTGGGTCATCAGCGGATATAGTCGAATGAAAGGTTGACTGTCAGGGTCGGACGCGTGAATTCGGCCGGCAGCGGAGGCAGGCGCTGAGTCATCAAGCACCGCGCGTCGAGATTCCAGATCGAGCAGGGGATTACCGCTCGGCTGTGCCACCTCTACCGCGGTGAGCATGCCATCCCGTCGAATCGTGAATTTGACCACGGTCTTTCCGGCCACTCCCTGCTTCTCGTTCCAGTTCGCACGAATGAGCTGCACCATCGTCTGGATGTAGGCGGGGCAGCAGAAGTCTGCAACATCGAGCTTGGCCCCGAAGCCTCCGCCCCCGCTGGTCGACAAACCGCCAAATGCCACCGGCGCGCCTTCCGTCTTGACGCGTGCAGTGCCTGCCTGCACCTCCGCACCGGTCGTCGGCTTCCGAGTCTTCGAGGACTCGACTGGCTTTTCCACTTTGGTCGGTGGCCGGGTGACCGGCTTCGCGCAGGTTCCGGTATCGTCATCTTCGGCACTTCCGGCGCGGGCGCTTCAACGAACGGCTGCTTCGGCTGCTCGGGTGCGACCTGTTGAACGGGGCGCGCCGACATCTGCGTCATGCCGCCGGTATCCTGACCGGGAGAGCCTCCGAGCGAGATCGTCATCCGGGTCACCTCGGGCTCGGGCGCAGGCTTGAACCAGTCTGATGGCACGAGGGCGACCGCCGCGACCAGAATGAGGTGCGCGCCGAACGAGAACCACACCATGCGGGTGAGGCCATCGGCCACGTCTCGCCGCGCGTGCAATACCTCGCTGACCGCTTCGCGCATTCTTTAACCGGGGGGCTTCGCCCCGCCGGACCCCCCATCGCCGTCGCTCGCGGGGCCCCTTCGCCCCGCTCCGCTCCGGCGGGGCGCGCCGCGGGGCCCCTTCGCCCCGCTCCGCTCCGGCGGGGCGCGCCGTTGGCGCGCCTTACCGTTAGTTTTCGTTTCCGACTCGCGACTGTCGACTACCGACTCGCGACCTATCGTCGGCCCTCGAACGGCTTCGAGACGATGCCGACGTTCTGAACACCGCCGGCTTTCAGCTCGTCGAGCACTTCCATCAGATCCTGAACGCTCGCGGCGCCGTCGGCGCGCACGAACACGGATTTCTCCGAACGCGTGATCAGCGCCTGCCTTACGCGCTCGCGCAGCACGTCGACGCGGAATTCATCCTTGTCGAGTTGCACGATGCGCGTCGCCTTGAAATTCGCCGGCACCGTCACGTACACCGGCTGCGCGCTCACAGGGTTGGCGCGCTTCGCCTGCGGCAGGTTCACCTCGAGCCCCTGCTGCATCATCGGTGCGGTCACCATGAAGATGATGAGCAGCACGAGCATGACGTCGACGAGCGGGACCACGTTGATCTCGGCTAGCGACGTCGCAACGAAGCTCCCTCGTCCGCGCCGTCCGCCCCCGCCGCCACCCGTTGCGTGTACTTTCGGCATTTATTTTTAATACGGCCTGGGGTAACTCGCGGCACGCTCGACCTGAAGGTCGGGCCACGGGTGTCGAACCCACCGTGTGAACTGCCGTGATGAACCCCCGTCGTGAACCCCCGTCGTGAACCCCCGTCATCACGTGAAATTCCTCTCCGAGATATTCAGGAACTCCAGCGAGAAGTCGTCCATCTCCGACGCGAAGCCCTTCACGCGGTTCGTGAAGTGGTTGTAGAAATAAACAGCCGGGATTGCTGCGAACAACCCGGCCGCAGTCGCAATGAGCGCCTGCGCGATCCCCGGGGCGACGACGCCGAGACTGGTCGAGCCGGCGGCGCCGATGCCCTGAAACGACATCATGATTCCCCACACCGTACCGAACAATCCGATGAACGGCGTGATGCTCGCCGTCGTCGCCAGAAACGGCACATGCTGTTCGAGCTTGCTCAACTCCACGGTGTTCGCGCGCAGGAGTGCCCGATCGACCGCGTCGAGGCTCTTCAGTGTTGGACGTCCGGCGGCCGCCGCCGGCTTTTGCGGGTCGGCAGGCTTTTCCGCGCGCAACTGCGCGTTGAGCTCTGCATAGCCCGATTGAAAGAGGCCGACGAGCGGGCTGTCCGACAACGAGGGGCATACGGCCTGCACCTCCGAGAACTTGCTGCTCTTCCGGAACACGTTCAGGAACGTGGCGGTCTGGCCCTCGGCGCGCCTGAAGACCCAAATCTTGTAGAGGACAATGCCCCAGGAGATCGCCGAGAAGAGCAGCAGGATGAGCAGGACTCCTAACCCTACAAAGGACTCCTGCGAGACGAGGTGGATGATGTCGGTATTCGTGCTCAGCTCGCCGGCCCCAGCTGCCGGCTGCGTCCCCTGCGCCTGAAGCGCAAGGGAGTAGAAAGGCATGCGCAAACAGCCCTCCGAAACGTCTGTCGTGAAAGGTGCGCCGCTGGGACAGCGCGAATGGCGAAAAGCGTAACACGCCCCTCGTGCGCTGTCAAACATCTGATAAGATGGCACTTCGGGCTAATCGACCGGCTTCGGCCTCGACGAACGGCAACCCAACCCATGCTGCGGTTCCTTTCTATCCGCCATCTGGCGGTCATCGACCGCCTGGAGCTCGAGTTCGAGCCCGGCCTCAATGTGCTGACCGGTGAGACGGGGGCGGGCAAGTCGATTCTGGTGGGAGCCGTCGGGCTGCTCGTCGGCGGGCGCGCCTCGGCCGACCTGGTCCGGACCGGCGAGGATGCAGCGGCACTCGAGGCTATCTTCGAAACGACCGACGGCCGCGAGATCCTCCTGCGCCGCGAGATCACCGCACAGGGACGCAGCCGCGCGTTCATCGACGGCGCGCTCGCGACGAGTGCGTCCCTGCGCGAATTGTCCAGCGTGCTCGTCGATCTGCACGGCCAGCACGAGCATCAGCTTCTGCTGGATCCCTCGTCGCATCTCGATCTCCTCGATGAGTTCGCCGGCGTGGACTCCGAGCGATTTGCGGTCGCAGCGGCCTTCGTCGAGTGGCAGAAGCTGCGCGACGAACGGAGTCGCATCGACTCGCTCCAGAAAGAGGCCACCGCGCGAGCCGAGTTCCTGACCTTCCAGTTGACGGAGATCGACCGCGTCGCGCCAAAGCCCGGCGAAGATGACGAGCTAGGGCCGCAACGCGTCGTGCTGGCCAATGCCGACAAGCTGCAGCGGTTGTCAACCGACGCCTACCAGGCGCTCTATGAAGGGGACACCGCCGCGCTTCCGACCCTCGGGATCGTCTGGCGGCGTCTGAGCGACCTCGCGGCCATCGATGAGCGCTTCGCGGTTCACCTGGCCGCGCGGGACGCCGTGAAGTCCCAGCTCGAGGAGCTCGCGTACTTCCTCCGCTCGTATGGCAGCAGCATCGAGGCGTCGCCGGCACGCCTGCAGGAGGTGGAGGACCGGCTCGCGCTGCTCGAGCGTCTGAAGAAGAAGTACGGCCCGACCCTGAGCGACGTCCTGGCGAAGCGTCAGCAAATCAAGGACGACCTCAACATCGTCGAGCACGGGACCGAACGGATGGCCGAGATCGACGGTGCGCTGACGAATGCACGAGCCGCTTATCTCCAGACGGCCGGCCTGCTCTCCAAGCAGCGCGCCGCGGCGGGGGAGAAGTTCAGCCGGGCGCTCGAACATACGCTCGAGGATCTCGCGATGGCGCGGACGCGGTGCGAGGTGCGGTTCACGCCGGCGGCCTCGGACGCGGACTGGTCGGACCGGGGCGTCGAGCAGGCGGAGTTCTACATCTCTCCGAACCCTGGCGAGGATCTCAAGCCGCTGGCGCGAATCGCCTCAGGCGGCGAGTTGTCGAGAATCATGCTCGCGCTGAAGACGCTGGCGTCCACCGACGCGCCGGGGAAGACGCTGATATTCGACGAGGTAGACGCCGGCATCGGCGGGGCGGTCGCCGACGTCGTGGGGGCGCGGCTGCAGAAACTGGCGGGGCGTTGCCAGGTGCTCTGCATCACCCATCTCCCTCAAATCGCCGCACACGGCGCGACGCACTTTCGCATCACCAAAAGCGTCCGGCAAGGACGTACAGTTACAGAGGTCGCCCGCCTCACCTCGTCAGACAGGGAAGAGGAACTCGCCCGGATGATCGGCGGCGCCGAGGTTTCGGCAACCGTCCTGGCGGGGGCCCGGGAGATGCTGTCGACGAGGCGAAACGACGGCGACTCCGAGAAAAAGGCCCGGATTTCGGCGAAAAACCCAGAGGCGAAAGGCGAAGTAAAATCGAAAGGCGAAAGGCGAAACCGGCGATGATCGGAAATCGGCGATCGGGGATCGGAAATCGCGATCCCGAGGGTGTGGTCCCCCGAACCTCTCCGATTCTCCGATTTCCGATTTCCGATTTCCGATTTCCGATTTCCGATTTCCGATTTCCAATGGCCAAGTATCTGATCGAAACGCACGGCTGCCAGATGAACGTTCACGACTCCGAACGCATGGCTGGTCTTCTCGAACAAGCCGGCTACGAGCCGACGAGAGACGACGGGGATGCGGACGTGATCGTGATCAACACGTGCAGCGTGCGCGAGCGGGCTGAGGAAAAACTCTTCACACGCCTTGGTGAGATCCGTCAGGTGTCGCTGGAGACCGGCTCACGTCCGGTCGTTGCCGTTGCCGGCTGCGTGGCGCAGCAGGAAGGCAGCGAGATTCTCAAGCGCTCGAATGCCGTCGACGTCGTCATCGGCACCCAGAACATCAAGCGGCTGCCGATGCTCGTGAACCAGACACTGGACCATCCGCGACGCGCGGCGACCATCGACATCGATCCGCTCGAGGACATCTCGTTTCCGCTCGGCATCGCGCGGCGCAGCGATCCGCTGAAGGCCTACGTGACGATCATCGAGGGCTGCAACGAGTTCTGTGCTTTCTGCGTGGTGCCGTACACGCGCGGCCACGAGCGCATGCGTCCCGGTCGCGGAAATCGTCGCCGACGCGCAGCAGGCTGTCGCAACCGGCGCGCGTGAGATTCAACTCCTCGGGCAAATCGTGAATCACTACAGCGCGCCCGACGATCCCTCCTGCGACTTTGCCGCGCTGCTCGAGCGGCTGTCGGGCATCGAGGGGTTGTACCGAATCCGCTTCGCCAGCCCGCACCCGCGGCACGTCACTCCGCGAATGATTGCCGCGATGCGCGATCTCCCGGCGGTCTGCCGGCACCTGCACCTGCCCGTGCAATCCGGGTCGACGACGATGCTGTCGGCGATGCGCCGGCGGCACACGCGCGAGCAGTATCTCGACCTGGTCCAGCGGCTCAGGGAGGCCATGCCGGACATCGCGCTCTCGACCGATATGATCGTCGGCTTCTCCGGTGAGACCGAAGCGGATTTCGAGGAAACGCTGTCGCTCACGCGGGCGGTGCGGTATCACAGCATGTTCTCGTTCAAGTACTCGCCGCGACCGAACACGCTGGCGCTGAAGCGACTTCCCGACGATGTCGCCGAGGAAGAGAAGACGCGGCGGATTGTTGCGTTGCAGACGTTGCAAAAAGAGATACAAGGGGAGATCTACGAAGCGGCCGTCGGGAAGGAATTCGACGTGCTCGTCGATGCGCGCAGCCGGCGCCGGGACTGGGAGCTGTCTGGACGCACGAGCGGGAACACCGTGGTGAACTTCGCCGGCGACCCGACGTCGATCGGGCGTCTCGTGAACGTGCGCATCACGGCGGCGAATCCCAACAGCCTTCGCGGCACCATCGTCGGCGCAGCTTGACAGCGCGGGTTGGCGGCTTAGCTTTTGGTCAACACTGTGTGGCGGGACATCTGGAATCGGGGGCGTTCGCAATGCAAATCGAGATGACGATCCGAGGGCTGATGGTCGATCCCATCACGAACATGCCGATCATCATCCTCCGCGACAAGGATGGCCAGCGCGTGCTGCCAATCTGGGTCGGGGTGTACGAGGCGAACGCCATTGCGCTGCAGATGGAGAACGTCACCACGCCCCGTCCGATGACGCACGATCTGCTGAAGAACGTGATCCAGGACCTGCGCGCGACCATCGACAAGATCGTGGTCTCGGACCTGAAGGAAAACACGTTCTACGCCCTGATTCATCTGACGGTGAACGGGGAAGTCATGGCCATCGACGCCCGACCCTCGGACGCCATCGCCCTGGCGCTGCGCGCCCGAGCGCCCATCTTCGTCGAGGACCGGGTGATCGACAACGCCAAGACCCTCGACTTTGCCCCGGAGAAGGGGGACACCGAGCGGCTGCAGAAGTGGCTCGAGAGCCTGGATCCGGACGATATGGGGAAATACAAGATGTAGAACTATGCCGTGGTTCGTGGTCCGTGGCTCGTGTCTCGCCGATCGGTTCCTGATCACACCCGTCGCTCGGCGAAACACGGACTACGAACCACGGACTACGGCCCTCTCACGTGTCATGACGCGCACCTCCGCGCACTTCTGCGCAATTTCAGCTTTGTAATTCGTTGACACCCCTCCGATCGATCCCTACAATGGCGACAACCTTTCGCCTGTGACCTTCTCAACGCATATCTGATGATCGTCGCTATCGCCAACCAGAAGGGTGGCGTCGGGAAGACCACGACTGCCATCAACCTGGCCGCTGCGCTGGCCTTACGGGGCCGGCCAACCCTCCTGATCGACCTTGATCCTCAGGCAAATAGTTCGATGTCGTATCTCGACGTCACGCAGGTCAGCCGCAGCGTGTACGACGCGATTGCGGAGCCGAACGTCGGGTTTGCCGAGGTCATCATTCCGTCTTCGACGCCGAACCTGTTCGTCGCGCCTTCGCGGATCGCGCTGGCGAAGCTCGAAGCCAAACTGGTCGGGGAGCTGGACGCCCATTTCCGACTCAAAGATCGGCTCGAGCCGATACGCGAGCAGTACCCGAACATCGTCATCGACTGCCCGCCGACGCTCGGTCTGCTGACCGTCAATGCGCTGGTTGCCGCCAGCCACCTCCTGATTCCCATCCAGTCGTCTTACTTCGCCCTGGAGGGCACCGACGACTTGCTGGAAACGATCGAGAAGGTGCGGGCCCGTGCGAATCCCGGCCTGAGAATTCTCGGTGTCGTCATCACCATGCACGATCGGCGGACCGCACTCGCGCGGGACATCCGCTCGCAGATCGACAAGGTGTTCGGCGAGAAAGTGTTCAAGACCGTGATTACCAAGAGCGTACGGCTCGAGGAGAGTCCGGCCTATAAAGAATCGATTTTTTCGTTTGCGCCCGATTCGAGCGGCGCAGCGGAGTATTACCGCCTGTGCGAGGAGGTAATGGACCGTGCCTAAGCGAGGTCTCCCGGAAACTATCCGCATGCGGCATGACGAGCATTACGTCGAGGCGTTGTCGAGCTCTGCGGGTAGCCCGATCGGCCGGATGGTGCCGATCGATCAAATCGACGCGAACCCGAACCAACCCCGCCAGGTCATGGGCGATCTCTCCGAGCTCATGGCCTCCATCGCGGAAAAAGGCATCATCGAGCCGCTTATCGTGCGCCAGCGCGGTCGGCGCTTTCAGATCATCGCCGGCGAGCGCCGGTACCAGGCAGCCGTTCAGGTTGGCCTGCGAGAGATCCCGATCGTCATTCGCGAGTCGGACGACAACGAGGTCATCGAGATTGCGCTCGTCGAAAACATTCAGCGCAAGGATCTGACGGCGTTCGAAGAAGCCGAGGCGCTGCACTCGCTGGCGACACGCTGCAACTACACGCACGAGGACATGGCGAGGCGCCTGGGGAGGTCGCGGACCGCCATTACCGAGTCGCTGTCGCTGAATAACATGCCCGACGAGGTCAAAAATCTCTGTCGGCTGGCCGACATTCACTCTAAGTCACTGCTTTTACAGATAGTTAGACAGGGCGACCACCAGAAAATGGTCGCTCTAATCGAGAAAATCGCCAGGGACGGCGGCTCGACCCGCGAAGAAGTCCGGAAAGAGACCGCCAAACCTAAAGCCGGCCGCCCAAAGGCGTTCGTCTTCAGCTACAAAGCCCCCAGCAAAGCGTTCAAGCTGCAGCTGCGGTTCACGAAGTCCAGAGTCGAGCGCGAAGAAGTCATCTCGGCGCTCGAAGCCATTATTCAGGAACTGCGCAGTTCGTAGAGCGAACTGCGCGTGCCGTAGTCGTAGCTCGTCGCTCGTAGCTCGTGGGTTCGCCGGAGGCGTCGGGAACAGCCGATTCCTCGACGAGGCACGAGCCACGAACCACCTCTTGTGTCAATTCAGAGTTGGATAAGACACCCCGACTGGGTCAAAAACCTTGTCGGCTGGCCGACATTCACTGCTAAGTCACTGCTTTTACTGCTAGTTAGACATGGCGACCACCAGAAAATGGTCGCTTTCGATCGAGAAAGTCGCCAAGAACGGCGGCTCGACACGCGAAGAAGTCCGGAAAGAGACCCGCCAAAGCCGAAGCCCAAGCCGTCCACGCCTCGGGCATGCCTGAGCGCCGTCCGACAACGCGCGAATGACACGGACCACCTGTAGGCCCGACCTTCAGGTCGGGCGTGCCTCAAATCAGCCGACGCGACGAGCGTGCATGCTGAATCAGCAAGGCGCGTGACGCGAACAGACCGAGGGCCGAATCAATCAAGACCTTGCTGGCTAGGAACACGCCCGACCTGAAGGGTCGGGCCTACAAGTGGCGGGGTTCGCAAATCCGGAATGAGAAGCGCCGGTCGACCAACGCAAGCCGGGCGAGCCACGAACCACGAACCACGGCAGGCTCTTTCGCAGCGTTCTTAGCAGCGTTAGTTAACATAACACTTCTTATCAGACCCTGGCGAAAACCCCAATAAAACAGGGCTGTGGAAGGTTTGTGGATGGAATTTGCGGGGCCCCGCCCCAGGCCGGCCCCGAATCGGAAATCGGAAACGGCGGCTACAATGGTTGGCGGCAGGACGCTTACTCAGAAATGTTCAAGACCCTCGACCGCTACGTCATCCGCGAAATCCTGCCGCCGTTCATCCTGTCGGTCCTGATCTTCACCTTCATTCTCGAGCTGCCGCCGATCATGCAGAACCTCGAGCGGCTGGTGGCCAAGGGCGTCCCGTGGCGGACGGCCGGCAGGATCCTCCTGCTCCTGATGCCGCAGGCGCTCGGGCTGACGATTCCGATGGGGCTTCTCGTGGGCATCCTCATCGGCCTCGGCCGGCTGTCGGCCGACCGGGAATCGGTGGCGCTGCTGGCGTGTGGCGTCAGCCCGTATCGGCTGCTCCGGCCGATCATGAGCCTGGCGCTGGTGTCGGCGGCGGTCACGATGTGGGTGATGATCGTCGCCATCCCGCACTCGAACCAGGAATTCCGCGAGATCACCTTCGAAATCCTGTCGAAGAAGGTCGAAAGCGACGTCCAGCCACGCGTTTTTTTCGACGAGTTTCCGAACTGGGTGCTGTATCCGCGCGACGAGCCCGAGCCTGGGCAGCCTGGCTGGAAGGACGTGTTAGTCGCGGAGATTCGGCAGGGAAATCCGCCCAAACTCTATATGGCAGCCGGGGGACAACTGGTGCTCGACCGGGTGAACCGGCGCGTCACGCTCATCCTGACGAACGGCACCAGCTATACGACAACTGGAACGGGGGAGACACAGGTCTACCGGTTCCGGGACCAGATGGCCATGACCCTCGACCCGGAAACGGTCTTCCCTCCTCTCGACCTGCCTCCCGGCGTCAACGAGAAGACCATCCCCGAGCTGCGCAAGACGATCGAAGAAAAGCGACTCGCCGTTCTCAAGGACCCGAAACTGAATCTCTCGCCGCACCCCGAGATCATGGCGATCCACTCCAAGTTCTCGATTCCGATGGCCTGCCTGGTGTTTGCGCTGATTGCGCTCGCCCTCGGCATGTCGGTCGCCCGCGACGGGAAGTTCGGCGGCTTCGTCGTCGGCGTCGTCGTGATCTTCAGCTACTACATGATCTTTTTCGTGTCGGAATCGGCGGCCAAGGGACTGAAGATTCCCGCCGAAATCGCCCGGTGGATCCCCAACCTGGTGATGGCGCCGATAGGGGTGATCGCCCTGATCCTTCGGGCCCGCAGGACGGATTCGGGCCTGCGACTGCCCTTCAGATGGTCGGCGGTTCCCCAGTGGTTCGAGCAACGGCGAAGGGCCGCCGCGGCCCAGTCGATGCCGGGCCCGGTGGTGCCACATCCCCGCACGGCTCCGGCCAGGCGAGGCGTCGTCCTGGTCGTCCGCTTCCCGCGACTGCCGCTTCCCCGCCCGCTGCTGATCGATCGATACATCGGCCGCCTCTACCTGCGGGTCGTCGGCATCTGCTTCCTCGGCTTGCTCGGGCTGTTCTACATCTCGACCTTCATCGACAAGTCGGAGCGCATTTTCAAGGGCGATGCAACCGGAGGGATGGTGCTGAAGCTCCTGGCGTTCAGAACGCCTGAGTTCGTCTACTACATCATCCCGCTGTCGGCGCTGCTGAGCGTTCTGGTCACGATGGGAGTCCTGTCGCGGACCAGCGAGCTGACGGTGATGAAGGCCTGCGGTGTCAGCCTGTACAGGGCGGCGGCTTCCCTGCTGGTGATGTCACTGGGATTCAGCGCGGTGCTGTTCGGCCTGGAGCAGCAGATCATGGCCCGGGCGAACCGCAGCGCGGAGATGCTCGACTCGCAGATCCGCAAGCGGCCCCCGCGAACGTTCAGCGCCCTCGACCGCCGCTGGGTCGTCGGCCGCGACGGCGCCATCTACCACTACGGATACTTCGACCACGACCGCGGCGAGATCGCGGGGCTCACGATCTACAAGCCCGACCCTTCGAAATGGGCGCTGGCATCGCAGACGTTTCTGCGGCGCGCGCTCTACGGTGAGGGCGTCTGGTTCGGAGATGACGGGTGGGTCCAGGATTTCAAGGTGAACCCGCCGGCGTGGAAGAAGATCGCGCGCGAGAAGCTGACCGACGTCGAGCACCCGGATTACTTCGCCACCGAGCAGCCGATCGCCGAAATGATGACGGTGCCGCAGCTTCGAACCTACGTGAAGGAGCTCGCCGCGAGCGGCTTCAACGCGACGCCGCTCGAGGTCGAGCTGCACAAGAAGATTGCCTTCCCGTTCGTGACCCTGGTGATGACGCTCCTGGCGATTCCGTTCGGCGTCAGCACCGGCCGGCGAGGGGCACTGTACGGCATCGGCCTGGGGATCGTGATTGCCCTCAGCTACTGGATCCTGATCGGGGCATTCGTAGCGCTCGGGAGGGGCGGTCTCCTGCCACCGATCATTGCGGGGTGGGCGCCGAATGTCCTCGTACTGGGGATCGCGTCGTATCTCGTGCTGCGGGCTCGAACCTAGGTTCCCGTTCAGACCAGTTCTCGGCACAGACTGGCTCAACTTTTGCGGTATCCGCTCCGATATTATCGATTGCGTGATAGACCGCAATTCCTACAAACGGGACAAGTCCACGCGGAACGAGCAGTCGGCATCGCTCTCCAAACGAGGGTGACAGCCACCAAATTCCGCTTGTGTTGTTCTGGTCTGGAACATAACAAAAGCAACGTCGAGTGAATCTCACCAACACACCAGTTCTCGTGACAGGCGCCAGTGGCTTCATTGGTACGGCGCTCTGTGCACGCTTAAGGAAAGCGGGCGCGCAGGTGTTCGGCGTCTCGCGGCGCCCGCAAGCCGGCGTAGGTATGCGCTGGCTGCAGGCCGATATGGCGGATGAGGCCTCCGCCCGCGACGCGTACGACGCAGCACAACCGGCTGTCGTGTTCCACCTTGCCGGCGCTGTCTCAGGGACGCGAAACCTCGACTACGTGCTGCCCGCCATGCGCGACAACCTGGTCTCCACCGTCACCATGATGACCCTCGCGGCCGAGCGCAAGTGCCAGCGCGTGGTGATCGTGGGGTCGCTCGAGGACCCGGACGGCGATGACATCACGCCCTACCCCGCTTCTCCGTACGCCGCCGCGAAGTGGGGCGTCTTTCATTACGCGCGTATGTTCAACGAGCTCTATCAGTTACCAGTTGTGACCGCGCGCGTGCTCATGGCCTACGGGCCGGCACAGCCCGACCACGCCAAGGTGGTGCCCTATTCGATCCTGGCGATGCTGAAGGGCGAGGCGCCGAAACTGGGAAGCGGATCGCGCGGAATGGATTGGGTCTACGTGGACGATGTGGCGGAAGGGCTGATCGCAGCGGCAACGATCTCCAGCGTCGAGGGCCGGGTGTTCGAGCTGGGAACCGGACAGGCGACGACCGTTCGACGCGTGGTCGAGATGATTGCTGAAATCATCCGCCCGGCGCCGCACGCGATGCCGCAGTTCGGCGCGCAGGCGGACCGGCAACTGGATCGCGTCCGGGTTGCCCGGCTGGAACCGAGCCGCGATGTCCTCGGCTGGCAGCCAACGACACCGTTGCGCGGGGGGCTTGAACGGACAGTAGATTGGTACGCGCGCTGGCTGACGGAAGGACGCACATGACCCCAGGCGACACGCCGACTTGTGAACAACTGCGCGACTTGTACGCGCGCATGTCGCTCATCCGCCAATTCGAAGAGCGCCTCAAATGGCTGGTGGAAACCGGGGTCCCTGTGGGTGCCGTCCACTACTACACGGGGCAAGAAGCGGTGGCGGCCGGGGTGTGCGTGGCCCTGAACGGGAGCGACTGGATCGCGTCGACGCATCGCGGTCACGGCCACTGCATAGCCAAGGGCATGGACGTGCGGCCGATGATGGCGGAGCTGTTTGGCAAGGTCACAGGCAGCAACCGCGGCAAGGGTGGCTCGATGCACATCACCGACGTCGAGCGCGGCATCCTCGGGGTCAATCCGATCGTCGGCGCTGGCGTCGCGCATGCCCTGGGTGCCGGGCTCTCGGCTAAGGTCCGCAAGACAAACGAGGTCGCCGTGGCGTTCTTCGGCGAGGGCGCTGCAGGTATCGGGACGGTGCACGAGTGCATGAACATGGCAGCCATCTGGAAGCTGCCGGTCATCTTCGTCTGCGAGAACAATGGCTATGCACAGGCGACGCCCTTCGAGTACGCGAGCTCGATCCCGCACGTCGCCGACCGTGCGGGCGCGTACGGCATGCCGGGAACCGTGGTCGATGGACAGGACGCGATCGCGGTGTGGCGCGCCGCGGCCGGCGCGGTGACCCATGCGCGAACCGGCCGCGGCCCCTCGCTGATCGAAGCCAAGACCTACCGGTATTACGGCCATCACCAGAGCGACGATACGTTGCGGTACCGGCTGGCTGATGAAGAAAAACTCGCGCGCGATCGGGATTGCCTCAGTCAGTTTCGAGCGCACATGGAGAACGGCGGGCCGCTGACGCCGACGGAACTGGACGCGATTGACGCACAGAACAAGGCGCTGCTGGATGACGCGGTCGAGTTCGCGAAGGCCAGTCCGGTGCCCGAACCGCACGAGCTCCTGACCGATGTCTACGCGCCGGTGACGCTGTGAGCACCAGGGAACTATCATTCGGCCAAGCCATCAACGAGGCGCTTCGCCAGGAAATGCGGCGCGATTCTCGCGTCATCGTCCTCGGTGAAGACGTGGCTGGCGCTGCCGGCCGCGCGCATCTGGGATTGATGGACGCGTGGGGTGGGCCGATGCGCGCCACCCGCGGATTGATCGGTGAGTTCGGCGCGGAGCGCGTCATCGACACACCAATCGCCGAGATGGGGTTCGTCGGCGCCGCCGTCGGCGCCGCCATGACCGGTCTGCGACCGGTCGTCGAAGTCATGTTTGTCGACCTGATCGGCGTCTGTTACGACCAGATCATGAATCAGGCCGCCAAGATGCACTACATGATGGGTGGCAAGGTGCGACTCCCGATGGTGCTGCGCACCGCGTACGGCACGCGCGGCGACAAACGATCCTATGGCGGCGGGGCGGCAGCGCAGCATTCGCAAACGATGTATTCGGTGCTGGCGCATCATCCTGGTCTGAAGGTCGTGGTGCCGAGCACCGCGTACAACGCCAAGGGGCTGACGCTCGCCGCTATTCGCGACGACAGTCCGGTCGTGATCCTGGAACACAAGTTCCTGGGCGGCGCGGCGAAGGGTGACGTTCCCGAAGCGGATTACACGGTCCCGATCGGCAAGGCGCACGTCGCTCGAGCCGGCACGGATGTGACTCTCTGCGGAATCGGCCGAACGACCCACGTGTGCCTCGAAGCCGCGCAGACGCTGCAGGCCGAGTTCGACATCGACGCTGAAGTGATCGACGTGCTGACGCTCGCGCCGCTGGACGAAGCCACGATTCTCGAGTCCGTGATGCGCACCCACCGGCTCGTCGTCGTGGACGAGGACAACCCGGTGTGCTCGATGGCGCGCGACATTGCGGCGCGGGCGGCAGACAAGGCGTTCGACTATCTCGATGCGCCAATCAAGACCGTGACCGCACCGGACACGCCTGTGCCGTTCTCGGCGGTGCTGGAGTGGCTGTACACGCCCCAGGCGGCGCAGGTCGTCTCGGCCGTTCGCGAGCAGCTGGACCGATAAGCGATGCCGCAACCCGTCGTGATGCCGAGCTTCGGGATGTATACGTCGGAGGGGACGCTGGTCGAGTGGCTCTTCCCCGATGGCGCGGAAGTACAGATGGGCGACGCAATCGCGGCGATCGAAACCGAAAAGGCCACAAACGAGATTCCCGCACCGGCGTCAGGGGTGCTGCGCCACGCCGCGCCCGTCGGCACGCTGCTCAAGGAAGAGGGCGTGCTGGGGTACATCCTCGCTGCTGGTGAACTCGATGCCCCGCGAAACCTCGACTTCGCTCAGGGTCATCATGAGCCTGTGGCCGGGCGAGCCCCGAGTCCCGAGTCCCAAGCCCCAGCAAACACTGGTTGGATCAAGGCCTCGCCCATCGCTCGCAGAATTGCCAGGGAGCACGGCCTCGACATCGCGACGCTGCGACCCTCCGGGCCCGGCGGCAGAATCGTCAAAGCCGACGTCTGCGCGGCGCTGGCATCAGTGCCGGGTGGCTCTCCACCCACGCCGCAGGCAGCGTTCGGCGGACGCGAAGGCCTGCCGGAAGTGCGTTCGCGCGCAAAGCTGGCGGCGATGCGGCTGACGATCGGCGAGCGATTGAAGCGCGCCCAATCTACTGCGGCGTCATTGACGCTCGTGCGGGAAGTCGAAGCTGACGTGCTGGCAGCGGCACGTGAGCGCGGGCGCGCGCGTTGGCCCACGTTGTCGTTCGATGCGCTGTTTGTGAAGCTGTTGGCGGCGGCCCTGCACGGCCATCCGCTCAACAGCTCGATCGACGAAAAGGACAACACGCTCGTGCTGTTCGAGGACGTCAACGTCGGCGTGGCTGTCTCGGTGACTGATGGTCTGCTGGTGCCGGTCGTGAGGCGCGCAAACAGCGCGTCGCTGGGCGACATCGAGGCGCGGATCCGCGACGCGGCCGCCCGTGCGCGAACGAACACGTTGACGAGCCGAGGACCTCGTTGGCGGGACGACCACGATCAGCAACCTTGGCGGATCGGGGATCGACGCGTTCACACCGATCCTCAATCCGCCGCAGTCGTGCATCCTGGGGATTGGACGAATCGTGCAGCGGCCGGTGGTGCGCAACGGCAGCCTCGGGGTGGGCCGAACGTGCGTCCTCAGCTTGACCTTCGACCACCGCGTGTGCGACGGCGTGCCTGCCGCGCAGGTGCTCGACCGGATCGCCGCGCTGATGAACGATGAGGCGCAACTTCATGTGCTGATGCAGTGAGGAACCATGGGTGTTCGTGACACAGTCGATCTGAATTCCATTGCCGATCTCGCGAGACGCGTCCGCAAGCAGGCGCTGGTGATGACCAGCCGCGCCAATGCGTCGCACATCGGCTCGTCGCTGTCGAGCGTCGACATCATGGCCATGCTGTATGGCAAGGTGATGCGCTACGACCCCGCACGGCCAGATTGGCCGGAGCGCGACCGCTTCATCCTCAGTAAAGGGCACGCCTGCTCGGCGTTGTACGCGATGCTGGCCGAGTGCGACTTCTTCGGGCGCGAGTGGTTGGACACGTATTGCCAGGACGGCGCGCGGCTGGCCGGCCACGTCACGCACACGGGTGTGCCAGGCGTTGAGGTGTCCACCGGGTCGCTCGGCCACGGCTTGTCGCTGGGTGCCGGCATGGCGCTCGCCCTGAAGCGGGACGGCAAGCCGCAGCGCGTGTACGTCGTGATCAGCGACGGCGAATGTGACGAGGGCTCGGTTTGGGAAGCCGCGCTGTTCGCGCCGCATCACAAGCTCGATAACCTCACGGTCATCGTCGACTACAACAAGATTCAAAGCCTCGGCCGCGTGAAAGACGTGATAGACCTCGATCCGCTTGCTGAGAAGTGGCGCGCTTTCGGCTGGGGCGTTGTGGAGCTGAACGGCCACGATCTCGAGGCACTCGACCGCGCCTTCACCGCCTCGCCGCTGTCCCCCGGCCGTCCGTCCTGCATCGTCGCCCACACGGTCAAGGGCAAGGGCGTCAGCTACATGGAAGACAAGCTCAAGTGGCACTACAGTGCGCCGAAAGGCGACGAGCTGACGCAGGCGTTGGCGGAAGTCGAGAACGGCTGACATGAGAAACGCATTCCTGGCCGAGCTCTTCGATCTGGCACAGCAGGACGATCGCATCACCTTCGTCACCGGCGACCTCGGCTACACGGTCGTCGAGAAATTCATGGAGACGCTGCCGAAGCAGTTCCTGAACGCGGGCGTGGCGGAAGCGAACATGACCAGCGTCGCGGCCGGGATGGCGCTGAGCGGCAAGATCGTCTTCACGTATTCGATCGCCAACTTCCCCACCCTCCGTTGCCTCGAGCAGATCCGCAATGATGTGTGCTATCACCGCGTGAACGTGAAGATTGTGTCGGTGGGTGGCGGCTTTGCCTATGGGTCCATGGGGGCTACCCATCACGCCATCGAGGATCTTGCCGTGATGCGTGCGTTACCGAATCTGACGGTCGTCGCGCCCGGAGACCCGGTTGAGGCGCGTGCTGCGACCCGCGCCGTCGTCGCGCACCAGGGGCCGTGTTATCTGCGATTGGGCAAGGCTGGTGAACCGATCGTGCACGATGGCCCGATTGCGTTCGAGTTGGGAAAAGCTATTCGTTTGCGCGACGGCCGCCACGCCACGCTGATTACGACCGGGGGGATGCTGAAGACGGCGACGCTCGCCGCGGACCGCCTTGAAGCCGCGGGCATCTCTGTGCGGGTCGTGAGCATGCACACGCTCAAGCCGCTGGACGAGCAGGAAGTGCTGGCCGCCGCGCGGGAAACGGGCGCGTGCTTCACGATCGAGGAACACAGTGTGATCGGCGGCCTTGGCAGCGCAGTGGCAGAGGTGCTGAGCGAAGCGGACTGTCCGAAAGTGCCGTTCAAACGGCTGGGAATGCCGTCGGCATTTTCACCGCACATCGGCAGCCAGGGCTACCTCTTGAAACAGCATGGCCTGAACGACGAAGGCGTGGCGCGCACGGTACAGGCGACGTTGTCGGCCAGCACCAGCCGCGTTTCTTCATGACATCGACCTCTCCGAGCCGCTCGATGCAGCGGCTCATTGCCGAGCTCTACCCGATCTGCCGCAGCATCACCGGCAATGGGCTTCGCAGCACGTTGCGGACGATTGGCGACCAGATCCCGCTGACGATCAGCGAAGTGCCGACCGGCACACAGGTGCTCGACTGGACCATTCCGCGCGAGTGGAACATCACGTGACGCGTACGTGAAGGATGCGTCCGGCGAACGGGTGATCGACTTCCGCAGGCACAACCTGCACGTCGTCAACTACAGCACGCCCGTGTCGGCGAAGATGCCGCTGAACGAGTTGAAGCGGCATCTGCATACCCTCCCCGATCGCCCCGATCTGATTCCCTATCGCACGTCCTACTACAAGGAGGCCTGGGGGTTCTGCCTCGCTCACAACGAGCTGCTCAAGCTGCCAGAGGGTGACTACGACGTCTGCATCGACAGCACGCTCACGCCTGGCGCATTGACCTACGGTGAATGCGTTCTGCCCGGCGAGATCGACGATGAAGTGCTGGTGTCCTGCCATGTCTGTCATCCGTCAATGGCGGACGATAATTTGAGCGGCATTGCCGTGGCTGTTGAACTGGCGCGACGTCTGCGCACGCAGCCACATCGCCTGACCTGGCGTTTCCTGTTCATACCGGGAACAATCGGCTCGATCGCCTGGCTGGCTCGCAACGCCGATCGTCTCAACCGGATCAAACACGGGCTGGTGCTGTCGTGCGTCGGCGATCCGGGTGGATTCACCTACAAGCGATCGCGCCGTGGAGCCGCGAGCATCGACCGTGCTGTTGAGCATGTGCTGCTGCACTCCGGTAGCCCCCACCGCGTCATCGATTTCTTCCCCTATGGCTACGATGAGCGGCAGTACTGCGCACCCGGTTTCGATCTGCCGGTTGGCTGCTTCATGCGCTCGCAACATGGGACCTTCCCCGAATACCACACCTCGGCTGACAACCTGACCTTCGTCACGGCTGACAGTCTGGAGCAGTCGTTCGAGACGCTCTGGTCCGTCGGCCAGGTGATCGAGCGGGATCGTGTGTGCGTCAATCTCTCCCCCAAGGGTGAGCCGCAACTCGGCAGGCGCGGCCTGTACGAAGGGCTGGCTGCGGGGACCGACAGCCGGCAATACGAAATGGCACTGTTGTGGGTGCTCAATCAGTCTGACGGCTCGCACAGCCTGCTCAGCATCGCGGAGCGCGCCCGCATGCCGTTCAACGTCATCGTTCGAGCGGCCGACGCGTTAACGGTGGCAGGCCTGCTGAAGACCACGTCGTAGTCCCTGGCTCGCGCGAACAGCTGTCTCTATCTGCGCCTGGGGGCGATCTCCTGCAGGGCCGCAATCAAATCGCTGGCAAGTAGACCGTGGCGGTACGCTTCGCGAAGCGTGCGCTCCGCGAGCTGTCTGGCAATGACCGTCTGCCGTGACGCGGACACCTTCGTAGCACCGGCCGCCACAAACGTCCCGATTCCCCGCTTCACGTAGACAATCCCTTCCTGCTCCATCGTCCGGTAGGCGTGCTGGACGGTGTTTGGATTGACCTTCAGCTCCGCCGCCAGCGATCTGACCGCGGGCAGCGGCTCCCCTGGCTTGAGCACACCAACGGCCACACATCGCTGAACCTCGTCAGTGATCTGACGGAATACCGGGCGGGAGTCGTTCGGGTCGATGCTCAGCAGCACGCCGGCATCTTATCAAATTAGTGCACTAGGGGACTAGTACGGTGGGACGGGTTCAAGACGAGGGTTCAAGACGAGGGTTCAAAACGAGGGTTCAAAACGAAGGTTCAAGACGAGGGTTCAGACGAAGGTTCTAAACGAAGGTTCGCGCGGGGTTCGGACGGGAGGTTCCGGAACGGGGCGCGGTCTACCGGCCGAGTGGGAGGGGGCGGCCGAAGGCGATGTCTGAGATTTGGATTTTGCCGGCGGTGCCGGGGGTGGCGTTCGTGAGGTCGATGACGAACAGCACGGATGTCGCGTTTCGGAAGTCGGGGGGCGAGGCGGAGGTGCGTTCGGCGGAGACGAAGTCGGTCAGCCGAAGGCTGATGCGGCGGGGGTCGGGCTCGACGTAGACCGAGTGGACCCAGCGCTCTTCCCCGCCGAACCGGAGTTGAACCGAGACCCTCATGGGAGCGTTGGCGGACGCGGTGAAGAGGATGCGTTCGTATGGGGGAAGCGGCGGCCGGAGGGTCGTGACGGCAGCGACGTACTGGCTCGCGCGGACGCCGCTGCCGAGTTGGTAGCTCTCGGTGAATCCGGTGCCATCCTTCACGATCGTGGCCGTCGAGGTCGGTTCCTTCTCCAGCAGCCAGTCCACGTCGTTCAGCGCCAGGACGGTTTCGACGAGGGGTTCGGCCCCAACCGGTTCGGCAACGGCGGGCAGCAGGTAGATCGGGTTGCCAACGAGCCATGGCACCGGTGGATTTCCCGGCGCCCCCGGGGCAAGCACTTCAGGACGGCACGCGCCGGGCGACGAGACCGGCAGGCTCAGTTCTCCCGCTCCCGCTTTCGCGACGACGTCGCCGCCGCAAATCAGGACCAGCTGACCGCCAGGCGGCATGGCCGCACCGCACCGTCAGGCGAACGTCCGATTCGAACACGAGCGCATCCCCCATCGTGGCCTGCGTGTCACCGTGCGTGGCGCGGAAATCCAGCCAGGCCGGGCCGGCGATTGCGTCGATCGATGTGAAGACACGCCCACGGCGGATCGCATCGAGCACGGCTCGGCCGTCGGCGGCTGCGGCGCCCGTCAGTGCGACATCGGGGATGGCTCGTATCGAGAACGTTCTGAAACTCGATCGGTAGGACGGGATGCTGCCGACCCACGGCCGCTGCGATGCGTCATCCTCGCGTGACATCAACCCGCCGTGCGCGTCGTGGGCGGCGAGCCCGACAACCGGCCGGACCGACGCGATGGAATCCCATCTCGACAGCAGGCCCGCCGGACGGTCGAGCAACGACGAAAGCGCTCCTGCCGGCCGGAACGGGTAATAAATGGCCGCACGCGCGAGCTGCCCCTTTGCCTCGTCACGCCACTCGCTGTCGGCATTCAGCCACTCGAGACCGTCGAAGGTCGAGGACCAGTCCGTCCACGTCAGGCCATCCTTCAACGAGGCGGGGTGCGCGGCAATTCCGAACCCACCGAGGCGGCGGACGTCTTCGACGACCGCCGAGGGTTCCCCACCCAATGGAAACGGCGACGTTCGCATGTCCAGCGCGACGTAGTGGCCACCATTCGTGCTGATCTCGACGCCATCGAGACAGAGGACGCCGTCGATGTACTCCGGTGGACTTGTCGGGCGCGTTCCATCGCCATGGTCGGTGAAGATCACGAAGCGCAGGCCGGCCCGCCTCGCGGCCCGTGCGATCTCCTGTCGTCCGGCCGTGCCGTCGGATGTCGTCGTATGGACGTGATAGGCGCCCGCGATTGTCCGCTGACCGATGTCTGCAGGGGCTTCAGGTGCGGTGAGCGCCGGCGCAGGAGGGCGTGTGATCAGCAGTAAAAGCACGACGGCGGCCATGATGGCCGCCGTCAATGTCAACGCCTTGCGCATGTTGTAGGAATCGAGGCCGTGCGGGTCTCACCCGCTAGAGGCCTTGACCGACTCGATTTCTGAGTTTGTAAGTCAAGTTTCTCGGTCAAGGCCGTCCGCGCGTCAGCGCGGCGTTTTCAAACAATGCGGTCTAGCGAGGCGGAGCCGCGAAGGTCTGAGGCGCAGCCTCGCTAGAACTACGCGCCGGCGTCGGCCCGCAGCGCATCAGCTTTGTCGGTGCGTTCCCACGTGAAGTCCGGCTCGGTCCGGCCGAAATGTCCGAACGCCGCGGTCTTGCGGTAGATCGGCCTGCGGAGGTCGAGCATCTCGATGATCCCGCGCGGCGTCAGCTTGAAGTGCGCTCGCACGATCTCGCTGAGACGCTCGTCGGACGCGGTGCCCGTTCCATAGGTATTGATGTAAACCGACACAGGATCCGCGACGCCAATGGCGTACGCCAGCTGAACGAGGCAACGCTCGGCGAGACCGGCAGCGACGATGTTCTTCGCGACGTAGCGCGCCATGTAGCAGGCTGAGCGATCGACCTTCGTGGGATCCTTGCCCGAGAACGCCCCGCCGCCGTGCGGTGCGGCGCCGCCGTAGGTGTCGACGATGATCTTGCGGCCGGTCACGCCGGCGTCGCCGTGCGGGCCGCCGACGACGAAACGTCCGGTCGGGTTGATGAGGACCCGGGTCTTCTTGTCCATCATCTCCGTGGGAATCACACGCGAGACGATCTTTTCGACAATGTCTTCGCGGAGCGTGTCGTTCGAGACGAGTGAGCTGTGCTGCGTCGAGACGACCACGGTGTCGACGCGAACGGGCCGTCCGTTGTCGTATTCGACGGAGACCTGGGACTTGCCGTCGGGCCGGAGGTATTCGAGCACGCCGTCACGCCGCGCGCACGACAAGCCCTTCACGAGCTTGTGCGCCAGCATGATCGGCATGGGCATCAGCTCCTCGGTCTCCGTGCAGGCGTAGCCGAACATCAGACCCTGGTCGCCGGCGCCGCCCGGGTCGACGCCCATGGCGATGTCCGGGGACTGTTCGTGGATCGAGGAGAGCACCGCGCAGGTCTCGGAGTCGAACCCGAACTTGGCGCGGGTGTAGCCAACTTCCTTGATGGTTTCACGGACGATCTTCGGGAAGTCCACGTAGCAGCTGGTCGTGATTTCGCCGGCGATGATCGCCATGCCGGTGGTGACCAGCGTCTCGCACGCGACGCGGCCGACCGGATCCTGCGCAAGAATCGCGTCGAGGATGCTGTCGGAAATCTGGTCGGCAATC
Organism: uncultured Acidobacteriota bacterium; assembly: GCA_963784195.1. Classification (GTDB taxonomy): domain Bacteria; phylum Acidobacteriota; class Vicinamibacteria; order Vicinamibacterales; family 2-12-FULL-66-21; genus CAVQAH01. The sequence goes on from CAWARA010000030.1 coordinate 133,740, forward strand.
TTGTCGGGGTGACCCTCGGTGACGGACTCCGAGGTAAAGAGATATCGCCCGTTACGGCTCATGTGTTAGGAGCTCCTGCGAGAAAGAATCGGATCGGACCGATTACCAAAGCTATTAAATGTAACAGATACGGGCGGAGGGCGGCAAGCCGTAGTTCGTGGACCGTAGTCCGTGGACCGTAGTTCGTGGACCGTAGTCCGTGGACCGTGGTCCGTGGCTCGGGTCTCGCCGGGGGAGGGGCTGAAGAGGGCTTCGTACGTGCGGCGAGACACGGACCACGAGCCACGGACCACGGCAGTATTCGCGATCAGTTAGGACTCTGATTGTCAGTCCCGGTGGGCGCCATGGCCGTGACCGGCTTGTCCTCGTCGGCCACCTTCTCGACTTCGATGCTGCATTCGGCCAGCACGGCGGTCAGCGCCCCGATGGCTGCGGCCAGCGGCGCTATGACGGTGCCGACGACGCCAACGGTCAGCGGGAACTCGGCGATGACGCGGCCGCGCTGCTTGACGACGACCTTGCGGATGTTGCCCTCGTCGATGAGCCGCTTGATCTGCGCCAGGATCTGGTCGGTCGTCCCCTCGAGCTTCTCTCGCCAGGTTTTTTCCATGTCTTTAGGTTCTCCCTACTTCAATTGGACGAGAATCAGCGCGCGCGGTTCGCTGACTACTGACGGGGGTGGAACTTGTCGTAGACCACGCGCAGCCGCGCTTCGAGGACGTGCGTGTAGATCTGCGTGGTGGACAGGTCGGCGTGCCCGAGCATGACCTGGATGGCGCGGAGGTCGGCGCCGCGCTCGAGCAGGTGTGTGGCGAAGGAGTGCCGCAGCAGGTGCGGGCTGATGTCGCGATTCACGCCGGCTTTGATTCCGTACTCCTTCAGAACTTTCCAGAAACCGACGCGCGACAGCGGACCCCCGTCGCGCGCGTTGACGAAGAGCCAGGGCGACGACCGCTTGTGCAGCAATTTGGAGCGGCCCTCGCGCATGTAGCGGCGCACCCAGTCGGCCGCGTCGTGGCCAATCGGGACGATCCGCTGCTTGTCACCCTTCCCGATGCAGGTCAGGTAGCCCTCGTCGAGATTCAGGTCGCCCGGTTTGACCCCGACCAGCTCGGAGACGCGCATCCCCGTCGCGTACAGCATCTCGATCAGGGCCTTGTCTCGAAGGCCGCGCGGGGTCGAGACGTCGGGTTGCGCGAGGAGCCGGTCGACCTCGTCGAGGTCGAGGAACTTCGGCAGCGACGGCCACGCCCGAGGCGCGCGGAGATCGTCGGCGGGGCTCTCGTCTCGCTTGTGCTCGACCGCAACGAATCGGTAGTAGCCGCGGACGCACGCCACGGCCCGGGCCACCGATCGTGGTGAGAGTCCGCTCGACATCAGGGAGCGGACGAACGCTTCGAGGTCGCGCCGCTCCAGAGCATCGACGTCGACGCCGCGCTTCTCGGCAAACGCACCGAGCCCGGCGAGATCGCGTGCGTAGCTCTCGACCGTGTTCGGCGACACGCGCCGCACGTCACGCAGGTAGGTCAGGTAGGTATCGATCACAGCCTCAGCGGAGCCCCCGTCTCCGTCGAACCAGCCACTCGACCGAGACGAGCGACACGAACCCGATCATCCACCAGGGCGAGCGAGCCGGATGCATCGCCGCGGGCACACTGGACTGCGCCAGACCCCTGAGGTGTGCCACGAGCGGACTCAGATCTGAATCGTCAACCGACACGCCTCCCGTCCGCAACGCCACTGTCCGCAGCGCGTCCGAAGAGGTCACCACTCGTCGTGCGCCCTCGGTCACCACCAGGACGGCGTCGGAGTTTCCGCTTCCCTCGAGCGTGACGTGGACGTCGTATCGTCCTTCGGCTGGTGCCTGGAAGCGGCCCTCGAACTCGCCGAGCTCGAGCGACGGCCAGAGCCTGACCACTTCGTCGAACCCCTGACCGCCGACGACCCGCGCGTGGATGGATGGAATCGTGACGAGCGCGGACTCCTCATCGAACTCGGTGGCACGCACGCGCGCGCGGACGATCGCCGTCTCCCCTGGCGCGACGGCTCCCCGCTCCAGCGTCACCTCGACACGTCCGGGAGCCGCCATCGCCCCGGCTCCGATCGTCGCCCGCCAGAATTGAGCGTATCCGTCCTTCCCTGTCCGATACCGCCAGGCGTCGAGCGCGCCGGAGAAAACGACGCGACCGGCGCCTGACGGCCACGAGACAATGACCGGGCGAGCGGATCCGCCCTGATCGACCGTGGCCAGCGAATCCAGTCCGGCCCCCGGACTGCCGGCGATGAGAAACTCCGAACCTCGCAGCGGCGCGCCGGTCGCCACGGCAATCCGCGATGGATTCGGAAGCAGCGATTCTGTGAAATCGCTGCTTCGCAAACGGCTGGCGTACGCGCCTGACGGCCGTCGATCCGGCAGGTACACGACCAAACCTCCGCGGCGGCGGGCGAACGCCTCGAGTGCATCCACCTCGCGCGCCTGCAACTCCTCAGGCGCGCCCACCACTACGGCGTCGAAGCTGGTGATGGCATCGGCACTGATGGAGGCCGGTGGCTGGCCCGCACGAACTTCGAGTCCCTTCGACACACGCGCGAGCGCCGCGACCGTGAAATCCGGATCCTCTTCCAGTGCGCGCCGGACGAACGCCGCCGTCCATGACGGCCGCGGCTCGTGCACGAGCACTTTGAGCCGGCGGTCCTGCACGTTCACGGTTGAGACGATCTGGTTGTCATCCGCCGCGGTCTCCCCCTCAACAGGTCGCGCGATCGCCCGAAGCTCCCGCGCTCCAGCCGCAGTTGGCACGTACGTCGAGCCCAAGCTCCACGCTCTCGTCGTCGCGGCTCCAGGAATGTTGAGCGGAGGTCAGCTCTACACCGTGCTCTTCGAGCGCGACGACCGTGGACTTCCCCGCCATGCCTCTTCCACGTACGAGAACCTGGACCGCTGCCGACCATCCGGGTCGCAGGACGGCAGGAGTACGGACTTCGAGCACCGTGACGTTAGGTCCAACTTCATCCGCTCTTACCGTTGAAACCGGAATCCCTGCTGGAATGGAATCTGCGTCGATCGCTCCACCGGCCAGGACGACTGCAGCAGGCTTCAGGGCGGAATCAAGGTCCGCGGTTCCCGTCAATTCACGAACGAGGCGTTGGCGTAGGGCGTCATCCCCTCGGACGTCGACCGCAACTGGCGCCTGGCGCTGCACGACGCACGCGGGATCGAGGACGGCAACGCCTGCCATCAGGAACGCCACGGCGCGGAGGACGGTAACTGCCGTCATCGTCGATGTCGCTCCGATGCCCATGCACTCCTCAACGCCCTGTCAGCGTCCTCCCCCGTTGGAACTGAGACCGCGTACTTTTGGGCCTCGGTCAGAAGGAGAGCAATCACGCTGGTCAGTTTCGATTCGGCGTCGGACACTCGGCCGCCGCGCGCGAGATCCTTCGTCGCAATGAGTTCCTTGGCGATGCGTTGCCAGGCTTCTGAACCGCTGTCGACCGAAAGTGCCTCTTCGGCGAGCGATGTCAGCTCATCCGAGGCACCTCTTCGCGATGCGAGCACCGGTTTGAGATCGATCAGCCTGGACAGCAGACGCCGCGATGCTACTGCTGCTCGCTCCGGGGTCGCAGCGGCGATCTCACGGGTGGCGTCCGCCGCCCGTTCCAGATCACCCGTCAGGCGTCGCGCCGGATCGATCCGGCTGCGGACGGGAAGCGTTCTGAGAATGTAGCGATTCCGCCCGAACGCCCGTTGCAGCGCCTCGACCGCGGCGCGAGCCGCTGCAAGGGCGGCTGTCGTGTCGACACCAATCAGTGACTGATCGGCGCGGCCCATGTGCTGAATGGCTATGCCGATCTCGCGACGCGCAGTGTTCTCGAGCCGGCCCTCCTGAATCTCGTGCGAGTGCTCGGCCTCCTCCACCTCGTCCTCGACCTGCCCACCCGTCAGGAAGATGAAGCTGGCCCGGACCGACCGCTGCTCTGCCGCGATCGCCGCCGTTTCTTCGACCAGCGCCGGACGGGCCAGCGACTGCTCGCGCGCACGCAGGCGTTGAATCTTCAAGACGATCATCTGCTGGCTGAGCGCATAGCGTTCCCGCTCGGGCGGCAGTTCGAATCCGGCAAGCGTCACCTGACCGGGACCCGCCACTTCTACGAAGAACGTGTCGGACGAAGCGAGGCCTTCGTCTCCCGGACGCCCGTCGCGACCGACGACGCGATAGACCACCGAGTCACCAGGCTGGAGCTTCATCTGCGCAAGGGCGAGCGCGGCCTTCCCTTCCCAGTCGCGAGAAGACCCCTTAGTCAGGTCGAGCGGGAGCGTGCCTTCCTCGAACTCGAACTGCTCGCCCGAGCCGGACACTTTGGTAAACCGAAGCTCGAGGGTGCGGAGTCCGAAGTCGTCGTTCGCAGTCGTCGTGATCGGAATCGTCGGACGAGAGTCCGGCACGAGCAGGTCTTTCCCAGGCGCTTTGATGAGAATCGACGGTGCACGGTCGGGTGTGACCGAGACCGCGATCAGACGACGCCCTGATGCTTCGCCCGTCGGGCTGTCGATCGCCAGGTAGCCGCTTTCGGTGAGCGTCATCGCGGCCTGGACGACGTCGTTGGCGGCCGACGTGGCGAGCGATTTCTCGCCGAATCGGATGCGACGCGCCGCCGCGCCCGAAACTGACAGTTCGAGCCGGCTCCCTGCAGATTGCTTCCAAACGATCGGGGTTCTCGACGGTCAGTCCGGGGCGTTGCAGATAGGCTGGTGCCTGGATCGTCGCGACGACACGCATCTCCGCCGGCGCGCTCTGGCCGGCGGCCGCGGACGTGCGCCCGATTGCGTCTCGAACCGCCGATGCGGCGCGTTGCGGAGCGCCAAGAATTACCACAACGATGAGGCCCAACGCGGCAGTGGACAACGCGATGTCGCGTTTGAGCGGAACCGCGGAGGCGACGTCGACGCCCCGCACGAACGTCGCCGCCTCTGTCAGCACGCGCTCGACCACTCTTGTCGTAGCACGCTCGGGATGCCGGCGGAGCTCCTCGGCTGTAACGACGAGATTGCGGCCTTGAGGGTTCGCCGACTCGATGGCTGCCGCGGCGTCCTTCGAACTCCACGCGCGCCGGCGAAGCATGAGCAGCACGGTGACGAAAAGAGACGCGGCTGCGATTGCGGGAACGAGGGGAACGGCGACGGCCGCTGCGACGGTCAAACCGGCTGCCACCGCGCGCAGGATGGATGAGGCGCGCAGCCGGCGCTGCACGCGGCTCAACGTCGCATCGAGATCGCGCGCAGCGTTCGGCGGGACGTCAAGCGGCGGCACGGACTTCCCTTTCATCACGAACGGCAATCGTCCGCGAACGCAGCCACTGCTCGACGAGAAGCAGCGCAAGCGCGGTGAGCCAGAGCCACCGCGCGTCCGAGCCGCCGGCGCGGCGCCACGCGTCCTGCTCGACAGGACCTGGCGGCCTTGACTGGACGGTCAGCGCGGCACGCGGGATGCGCAGGACCTCTGCCTCTGGTATCGCGACCGATCCCTGGCGCGCGCCGAGCGTGGCCCGCACGGTCGCCGCAGCGAGGAAGCTCGATACCGGTGCCCGAACGGCAAGCACCATCTCGCGGCCGGACGCCGCGGCGTTGACGATGGGCACGCCGTTCCTGTCGCGCGCGACAACAGTCCACGCATCCTCTCGAGCGCGAATGGCATCGACTGCCGACCGATCCACTTCGCCGCGTCGCGCCGCTCGCTGGAAATCTTCGTCCTGCTGCAACCGGAGGGCGGCCCGTACCATCCATGGCTCCGCGATTGCGCCGCTCGCGCGGGTGGCTTGTCCGCTTGCTGGAAATTCGAATATCAGTCCTTGCTCGCTGGATGGTGCCGGTGCACCCGCCGTCGCGACAGCCCTCAGGAGCTTCTCGCCGTCAGAAGCTTCGCCGGGCGACGTCACCAGCCGCAAGCCCTGTACGGCGCTCGAACCGCTCACTTGCAGCGTCACGCGCGTCGCCTCTTCCGTCAGCGTGACCTGCTGATTGCGCGCTGCTACACCCGCAACACCGAGTCGCCCGAACGAATCTACCGTGCGTTCGCGCACGTCGTCGCCCACCTCGATGAACCGTATGCCGATGTCAGCAGGGACGGCCGACAAGGCGGTCGCGTCAATCGCACCGCGCTGCGCATCGGAAACGATGACGATCTCGCGGCGGCTCGGCGGAACATCACGAAGCCAGGCGACAGCGCGGGCCACGTCTCGCGACAGACTGTCGCTGTCGATCCTGACAGCATGCGCGGCCGCCTGCTGCTCGGCAGCAGCCGCTTCCTCCGCCGCGTCAGCTGAGCTCCGGCCGGACGGCCCGGCGCGACGCATGCTGTCGCTGGTGTCGACCAGGATGGCCTTCGAGGTCACCGCGTTCCAGCTCGCCATGCGTGCGGGCGTCAACAGAACCGGGCGAGCCAACGCAAGAACAGCAGCCGTGACAATCGCCGTGCGGACGGCGAGCAGGCTCCAGTCCGATGGCGTTCGCAACCTGACCGCCGCCGTCGTCGAAGGCCTGATGAACCGAATGCTGGGGAACTGAATGCGATCCGCCCGCCGCGTGCGGAGCAGGTGAATGATCAGCGGAATCGCGGCGAGCACGAGGCCGAAGAGCGCCGCGGGTTGCTGCCAGCCGATCATCGCGCAGGTGCCCCCATTCGCCGCAACAGATAGCCGCGCAACGCTTCATCGAGGGGCATGTCCGTGATCACGCGCGTGTAGTCGATGCCGTATCGCGTACAGCGCGTGCGCCAGCGCTCGAGGAACGCGCCGAATGCCTCGCGGTACGCGTCGGCCGACGCCTGCCCGGCGAGCACGGTGCGGCCGGACTCGAGATCCTGCATCTCGAACTCGCCGCCGAACGGGAACTCGACTTCCTCGCGCGTCAGCACGTGAAACACCGCGACCTCGTGGCCGATCGTGACCGCCCGCCTCAGTTCCTGCTCGACCGATTCATCTTCGTCGTACAGATCGGAGACCACGAGCAGAAGCCCGCGCCGCTTGAGGAGGTCGGTCGCGCGCCGAAGCGCCAGACCTCCGGCCGTCGCGCCTGACGCCTGCATTCTCGCCAGAGCGACCAACAATGCCCGCAGTTGCGGCTGCCCGACGCGGCTCGGCAGGTACTGCCTGATCGCATCGTCGTAAACAACCAGGCCGGCGGCGTCACCCTGGCTCGCGATGAGATGCGCGAGCGCGGCCGCGATCAACCGCGCGTAATCGAGTTTCGACACTGCGCCCGCACCCGCGTACGACATCGAGGCGCTCGCGTCCACGGCGATTTGCGCCATCAGGTTCGTGGTCTCCCGATACTGCTTCGTGTAGACGCGGTCGGTTCGCGCGAACAGCTTCCAGTCGACGTACTTCAGGTCGTCGCCGGGCCGGTAGTGCCGATATTGACTGAACTCGGCGCTGTAGCCGTGAAACGGGCTTCGGTGGAGACCCGAGATCGTGCCGTCGACCGTGACGCGGGCGACGAGCTCGAGATCGCCGATCGAGCTGAGAAGAACGGGGTCGAGCATGATTGTTTGGCGATCGGGCCGTCAGTCCCGGCATGTTTGCGTGGCGCTACTCGCGCACGAGACCGACGACCTTACTGACGATCTCGTCCTGTGAGATGCCGTCGGCCTCCGCCTGGAAGTTGACGAGCAGGCGGTGCCGCAGCACAGGGAGCGCCACGGCGCGAATGTCCTCGTGCGCGACGACGGTGCGTCCTTCGAGCAGGGCGCGAGCCTTCGCACCCAGGAGAAGCGCCTGGCCAGCACGCGGACCCGCGCCCCAGCGCACCCACTTCGTCACGAAGTCCGGGACCGCCTCGTCGGGAGCGCCGGCCGGCCGCGTCGCGCGAACGAGACGCGTCGCGTAGTCGATGACGTTCTCCGCAGCCGGGACCTCGCGCACGACCGAGTGCATCCGCTCGATCTCGCTTCCGGATGCGACGACGGCGATCTGCGGAGATGCCGTTCCGGTGGTGGCCGCGAGGATCTGACGCTCTTCCTCTGCGGACGGGTAGTCGATCACGACGTTGAACATGAACCGATCGAGCTGCGCTTCCGGCAGCGGGTACGTGCCTTCCTGTTCGATCGGGTTCTGCGTGGCAAGGACGAACAGCGGGCGTTCGAGATCGAAGCGCACGCCGCTGACCGTGACCTGATATTCCTGCATCGCCTCGAGCAGCGCTGCCTGCGTTTTCGGCGGCGTGCGGTTGATCTCGTCAGCGAGGATGATATTCGCGAAAATCGGGCCGCGGATGAACCGGATGACACGCCGGCCGGTCGCGCGATCCTCCTCAATCACCTCTGCCCCGATGATGTCGGAGGGCATGAGGTCTGGCGTGAACTGGATGCGGTTGAACTTGAGGTCCACCGCCTCCGCCAGCTTCTTGATCAGGAGCGTTTTCGCCAGTCCGGGGACGCCGCGCAGCAGGCAGTGCCCACCCGCCAGGAACGCGATCAGGATCTCGCGAACGACGCGCTGCTGCCCCACGATGGCCTTGGCCAGCTCGCGTTCGAGCCGCGTGGCGAGCTCAGCTACCCGCTCGAACGGGATCGGGCCGTCCTCGTCGCGGGGCGTGAGCTGCAGATTCCGATCGGGCATCCGATTGGAGTCTAGCATCGTGGAGAGGCGGAGCTGAAGCACGGCGCTCCTGCCCCGCGGATCGGCGCGAAGCCAAACACGGTCGGAGACGGCGACGGAGAGGACGGAGGAAACGGAACGAGCTTCAAAAACGGAGGCGCGGAGACGCGGAGGCGAACGGGCACTCCGGATATCCGCGTTCCGAGCCGATGCCGGCCCGGCCATCGGCCGGGCCGGGCGATCGACCGACACCCCGAGGACTCAAGCCGCGATTGATTGCGTGGGCGGCTTGAGTCCTCGGGGTGTCGGTCGATCGCTCGCCGCGCACGCGCGGCGGCATCGGCTGCACAGCGTCGCTTGCCCTGTCCACTCCGCGTACCTCCGTTTCTCCGCGTCTCCGAGTTAAAGCTCGTTCCGTTTCTCCTCCGTCTCCCCTCGTCGTCCCCCGTAAACCCCGTCCCTGCCATCAGTCCCGAGTCCGTTGAGTCCGTTTGACACGTCAATGAGCGAGGAGTAGTGTACGCGGTTGGCCAGGGTCGTTCCGGCACTCAACCTTCATGCCCACCCAGTCGAAGTGGCAGTCGCTGCCCACCGAAGCTATCAATCCCGTCAGCCTCGCGGTTGACAAGGCGCCCGTCATCGACATCGTCGACATGATCGTCGGCGAAGACAAGAAAGTCATCGCGGCGGTGCACAAGGAGCGCGAACGCATCGCCCACGGCGTCGAGATCATCGTGCAGACCCTGAAGAAGGGCGGACGGATCATCTTCGTCGGCGCCGGCACGAGCGGCCGGCTCGGTGTTGTCGAAGCGTCGGAGATTCCGCCGACGTTCGGGACGCGGCCGAACACCGTGCAGGCGATCATGGCCGGCGGTCAGGAAGCGGTGTTCCGGGCGAAGGAAGGCGTCGAAGACAACTACGAGGAAGGCGCGCGCAGCATCGCACGCCTGCGGCTGACCAAGAAAGATGTGGTCATCGGCGTCTCCGCCAGCGGCATGACGCAGTTCGTCCGTGGCGCGCTCACACGCGCACGGAAGGCGAACGCCAAGATCATTTTCGTGACGTGCTGGCCCGGCTCAGAGCTGCAGACCTTCGTCGACCTGCAGATCGCCCCCGCGGTCGGCCCGGAGATCATCGCGGGATCGACGAGGCTGAAAGCGGGCACCGCGACGAAGATGGTGCTCAACATGCTGACGACGATCTCGATGATCAAGGTCGGCAAGACCTACGGCAACCTGATGGTCGACGTCCAGACCGGATCGGAAAAGCTGAAGGACCGCGCGCGCCGCATCCTGAACGTCGTCACGGGGCTCGACTACGACGAGGCCGACAACCTGCTCAAGCGGGCGAAGTGGAACGTGAAGGCCGCGATCGTCATGCAGAAGGGCAACCTGACACTGCCCCAGGCCTTGAGACGGCTGAAGAAAGCCGACGATTCGATTCGCGAAGCGATTGGCGAGGATCTCGAGGCCAGGCTGCGCGAGGTGCTCAAGGCTTGAGAACGTCAACTCCCATCCCCAACTCCCAAGATCTCACCCGATCGACTGCGAGCGCTCTGAGTCTCGCAGCTCTTTCGCCGCCGCCTCATCGAGCACGAGCTCGACGTCGCGGTGGAGCTGGAGAAACGACGCGGGCATGCGGGTGGTGACCGGGCCCTGAACGGCCTTCGCCACGCACGAGGCCTTCGACTTACCGGTCGCAAGCAGGACGATCGACTTCGCCCGAAGGATCGTCGCCATTCCCATCGACAGCGCTTCCTTCGGCACAGCCGCCTCGTCACCGCCGAACAGCCCGGCGTTACTGTGGCGTGTCGACGCCTTCAGCGCCACGCGATGCGTCCGGGCGCAGAGCTCCCGCGCGGGCTCGTTGAAGCCGATGTGGCCGTTCGTGCCGATTCCCAGGATCTGAATGTCGATACCACCGGCGTCGGCGATCGCAGCCTCGTAACGGTCGCACTCCTCTTCCAGGTTCGGCGCCGCGCCGTTCAGAAAGTGGATGTGCTCGGCTGGAATGCCAGCCGGGCCGAAGAGATGCGTCTGCATGAACTGCCGGTAGCTGCCGGGGTGCGAACCATCGAGGCCGACGAACTCATCCAGATTGAAGGTCCGCACCTGCGACAGATCCGCCTGGCCACGCGAGACGAGATGGCTCAGCTCGTGGTACAGCCGAATCGGCGTGCGGCCCGTCGCCAGGCCGAGCACGAGCGATGGCTGTTCAGCAATGGCGTCGGCGAGCCGTCGCGCCAGCGTGCGGGCGGCGACCCGGTCGTTCGGGAAGACGGTGAGGCGCAGATGCCCCTGGGGTGACATCAATGCAGGTAGGCAGGAATCCGCGCGCCGCCGCGCGCTTCCTGAATCGCGAACGCGACGGCGCCTGCGGCCGGTTCACGGTCGAGCAGGCTGACGGTGCTGTCCGGAATGGTCTGCGGGAGCCGTCGCTCGAGCTCCTGCCGAAGCCACGGGACCGCGCGAAAGATACCGCCTGAAAGGATGAACCGGAACGGATCGCCAACCAGCCGCAACCGGCGCGCGACGGACACGCCCGATCCTTCGAGCTCGTCGGCGGCGCCGACGAGGATCGCGGCGGCAACCGCATCACCGTCGGCGTGCGCCGCCTGAACGCACTGCGCCAGGGCTCCGATCGCGTGCGGCTTGAGGTTGCTGTGGTAGACCTCGTGAATCAGGTTCTGCGCCTGCGCGACGCCGAAATGCCGAAGCAACAGCGTCGTCAGCGCCGTCTTGGGGCCGCGTCGATCAGCCTCGCGCAGCACAGCACGAAGCGCGGCGCGACCGATCCAGTACCCGCTCCCCTCGTCGCCGAGCACGTATCCCCAGCCGCCGGCGCGCGCGGCTTCACCTGCCGAGTTTCGCCCGTACGCGATCGAGCCGGTTCCCGAAACGATCACAACGCCTGGCTCGCCGGGCGCACCCGCCTCCAGCGCGACCAGCGCGTCGTTGACGACGAGCACGCGCGCCTTGTAGCCGATGCGCTTCATGATCCCGCGGACCACCGCTTCGTCGTCTGCGCGGTCGACGCCGGCGATCCCAAGACAGATCGCGGCCGGCACGATCGGCAGATCGCCGATCGCTTCTTCCATCGCGTCGTGGAGAACCTTCTCGACGTTGAGCTCGCCTGATGCCTGAAGGTTGGCGCCGGGACCGCGAACTTCCGCGAGGATCACGCCCCGATCGTCGGCGAGCTGACAGACGGTCTTCGTTCCACCTGCGTCGAGTCCCAGGTACGTGAAATGAGGTCACTGTCGTGATTCGTGGCTCGTCGCCTCGTCAGCCTCATCGAGCTTATCATCCCGCGAATTCGCGTTGACAGGTTGCGACGTAACCTGTTAATTTTTAGCAGTTTATGCGCTCTACCGTAACCCGTACCAAGCTGGTGCGCGCGCTCGCGGCACTGGCGGTGCTGGTCTGGGCTGCAAACCTTGCCGCCCCGAACGATTCCCTTTCCGCACGGCAACCACCATCTGAGATTCGCGCTCTCTGGGTTCTGCGTACCTCGTTGACCACTCCGGCGTCGATCGCGGCGCTCGTGAAGTCCGCGCACGCAAACGGATTCAACACGCTGCTCGTCCAGGTTCGCGGGCGCGGCGACGCGTACTTTTCCGGCGGCATCGAGCCGCGGGCCGCGGATCTCCAGCGGCAGCCCGCCAGTTTCGATCCACTCGAATCCGTGATTGCCGCCGCACGCAACAGCGGCCTCAGCGTGCACGCGTGGGTCAACGTCAACCTCGTGTCGAGCGCTGTCGATCTGCCGGTCGCTCGCGCGCACATCGTTCACCGTCACCCGGAATGGTTGATGGTGCCGCGAGAGCTTGCGCCCGCGCTGGCGAAGGTGAATTACACCAGTCCCGCGTACGTGGGCCGGCTCGCGCGATGGACGCGCGCGCAGTCCGAGGGGGTCGAAGGTCTTTACGCCTCGCCGATTCAGCCGGGTGCCGCGGCGCACGTCGAATCGGTCGTTCGCGATCTGGCCCGCCGCTACTCGATCGATGGCGTGCACCTGGACTACGCGCGATATCCGGGCGCGCGGTTCGACTACAGCCGCGCGTCCATCGCTGAGTTCAAAGCTCACATCCGGCCGGACATCAGCGCAGCCACGCGACGCTCACTCGACAACCAGGAGCGCGTCGATGTGTTTGCCTATCCCGACGCGCTGCCCGACGAGTGGAAGGCTTTCAGGATCAGCCGGATGACTGCGCTGATGACACGGCTCAACCGCGCGGTGAAATCCGTTCGGCCAGACGCGCTCGTCACCGTGGCCGCCGCGCCCGACATCCAGGAAGCCTACGATCACAGGCTTCAGGACTGGCGTGCCTGGCTGCAGACCGGCGTCGTCGATGCCGTGTGCCCGATGGCCTACACGCCGGAGCCGGCGCGATTCGCCGAGCAGATCGCGGCTGCCAGACAGGCTGCGGGCTCTCGCGCGATCTGGGCGGGCATCGGTGCTTACAGGCTCACCGCGTGGCAGACGGTTCAGAACATCCAAACGGCACGACGACTCGGCGCCGCGGGTGTCGTGCTCTTTTCGTACGACAGCCTGGTCGATCCAAAAGTGACGTCGTCTGATTACCTTGCCGTCGTGGGCCGGACAGCGTTCGGCGAGACCCCGTCCCTCGAAGGTTCCCGCACCCCGTGGTGATCGCCACGAATCCCTGAATGCGCTGATGGTCCTTACCTGGCTGGACTATGCCGTCATCGCCGGATATCTGATTGCGATCACGGCGTTCGGTTCCTGGTTCGCCCGCTTTCAGAAGAGCACTCGGGACTACTTCCTCACAGGCCGGTCCGTCCCCTGGTGGGCGATCTGCTTCACCATCGTCGCGACTGAAACGAGCACGCTGAGCTTCATCGGCGTTCCCGCTGGAGCGTACGCCGGGAACATGACGTTCCTCCAGCTCGCCATGGGCTACATCGTCGGCCGCCTTCTCGTCAGCGTGCTGTTCATCCCGGCCTACTTCCGCGGCGAGCTCTACACGTCGTACGAGCTCCTGCAGCGGCGCTTCGGGCCGGGCGTGAAGAACATCGCTGCGGCAATTTTTCTCGTGACGCGAACTCTTGCGGACGGTGTCCGGCTGTTCGCCACGGCACTGGTCATTACGGTCGTGACCCAGATGCCGGTCACCTTGACCGTCATCATCGTCGGTACGGCGATGATCATCTACACGACCCGCGGAGGCGCGTCCGCCGTGATCTGGACGGACGTAGTCCAGATGTTCGTCTACATCGCCGGCGCTTTCGCCGTGCTTTACGGACTCCTCCAGAACATCGACGGCGGCTGGAGCGCCGCCGTGGCCATGGGCAGCGAGGCGGGCAAGTTTCGTATCTTCGATTTCAGCACCGACCCGCGGCAGATCTATACGTTCTGGGCGGGAATGCTGGGCGGCGTCGCGCTGACGCTGGCGACCCACGGTACCGATCAATACCTGGTTCAGCGGCTTCTGAGCGCGACGTCCTCACGTGCGGCGGCAACCGGCCTCGTGCTGAGCGGCGTGATCGTCTTCGCACAGTTCACGCTCTTCCTGATCATCGGCGTGCTGCTCTATGTGTTCTACCAGCAGACGCCCCTGCCACGGCCGCTCGTGACCAACGACGAGGTGCTCCCGCTATTTGTCGTGACCTCGCTCACGCACGGCGCGGCCGGGTTCATCGTCGCAGCGATCGTGGCGGCGGCGCTGTCGCCGTCCATCAACGCCCAGGCAGCGACGACGGTGAACGACTTCTATTTGAAATATGTGCGTCCTGACGCAGATCAGGTTACGCTGATGCGGGTGTCCCGGGCGGCAACGATCTTCTGGGGCATCGCGCAGATCTGTGTCGCACTTGGCGCGCAATGGATCCGGTCGGTGCTGGACACTGGCCTCGCGGTGCTCTCGCTCTCCGCCGGACCGGTACTAGGCGCCTTCCTCGTCGGTGTACTGACTACGAGAGTGGATTCACGAGCGATGATCACGGGCATGGTCGCCGGCATCGGTGTGTTGATGTGGGTGTGGTGGACGGGCGCGACCGGCTGGACGTGGTACGCATTCATCGGATCGACCGTGACGTTTACGATCGCGCTCGCCGCGTCGGCCGTCCTGCCTGCTGCCGGTCGTGCCTGAAAGATTTCCGGCGACCTCGGCAATCATTCGCGGCGCTGTCGCCAGGCGCGCCTTCCCTGCCGCCGCAATCGAGGTCGGCCGCGCCGCCGGGCCGCTCTGGAATCAGGCGTTCGGCACCCTCACCTACGATCCCGGCGCGTTCATCGCGGCGCCGGACACAGTCTTCGACATCGCCTCGCTGACGAAGGTCATCGCCACGACGACGCTCGTCATGCGCGCGGTCGACGAGGGACGGCTGACGCTCGACGCGCCGATCTCGACGTGGCTGAGCGAGTGGCGCGGCACCGATCGGAACTACGTCAGCATCCGCGATCTGCTGGCGCACTGCTCCGGCCTGACCGCCTATCTGCCGTTCTATCGCGAGATCCAGGGCCGCCCCGATTTTCAGGCGGCCATCTGCGCCCTGCCGCTCGAGTATCCTCCGCGGACGCAGTCGATCTACAGCGACCTCGGATTCATCCTGATCGGGTTCATCCTCGAGGACGCGGCTCGAGCGTATGCCGCACCAGCGTCCGGAGCACCACTCGCCGCCGACGCGTGCTCGCTCGCCGCGCAGTTCCAGCGCATCGCCGTCGCGATCAATGCTCGAGACCTGACGTTCAATCCCCCGCGAGCGAACCAGCGGTTCACTGCGCCGACCGAGGTCGATCCCTGGCGCGGCCGCCTGCTCGTGGGTGAGGTCCACGACGAGAACTGCTGGGCACTCGGCGGCGCAGCCGGTCATGCGGGGCTGTTCGGCACCGCAGCCTCTGTCGGCACCTTCGCGCGCGTCGCACTCCGTACGATAGCGGGCGAACCGCTGCTGGCGCAGCCCCAGACGATGCGCGAGTTCATCATGCGCGCCTCGGTGCCAGGCAGCTCGCGCGCCCTGGGCTGGGACACGATGCTCCCCACCTCGTCATGCGGCAGGTGGTTCTCGCCGTCGTCAATCGGTCACACGGGGTTCACGGGCACGTCACTGTGGATTGATTGGGAGCGCGATCTCTACGTGGTGTTCCTGACCAATCGCGTACACCCGACGCGCGAGAATGACGCCATTCGACAGATTCGACCCCACGTACACGACGCGGTCATTGGGGATTTGGGTTAGGGGCGAGCCGATCGACTGAGAATCCTTCGACGTTCGCGACGGCAATGATTTTCGGTGTCGTGGTCGTCGTGGTCGTCGCGATCGCTCCGAGAATCTCGTCGGACCGTCGGGCGTTGGCGAGTTTGGAGAGATCTACGCCGATCGTTGGGCATCCAGGTCGAGCACCGGCTCGAGCCACTCAGCCGAGCGCGGATGCCCGCCGGTGGTGACCGCGCGATACGCGTCCTGAAAGCGCCGGGTGATCGCACCCGTGCGGCCGGCGCCGATGCGGCGGCCGTCGATCTCGCGCAGACCGATCACCTCCGACGCCGTTCCGCATACGAAGACTTCGTCAGCCGTATACAGCGCGTCGCGTGAGAGCGGCGTTTCGATGACGTCGTAACCGAAATCCCGCGCGAGTACCAGGACGGTGTCTCTCGTGATGCCTTCGAGAATCGCGGCGGCGGGCGTCGTCATGAGCCGCTCCCCTTTGACCACGAAGAGGTTTTCGCCGGTGCACTCGGCGACATAGCCCTGGGGATCGAGCATGATCGCCTCGTCGAACCCCAGGCGGCGCGATTCGGTCCGTGCGAGCACGGAGTTGGCGTAGTTGCCCGCGATCTTGGCTTTCGTCATCATCACGTTCGGATGATGACGCGTGAAGGATGAGACGTTCGCGCGCACGCCGTTCTCCAGCGCGTCGCGGCCCAGATAGGCGGTCCATTTCCAGACGGCGATACCGACGTGCGGCCGACCGTTGTCGATGGTGAGGTCCCACCCGCCTTCGGCGAGGTAGATCAGCGGCCGGACGTAGCACTCATCGAAGCCGCTCGCCCGGATAGTCTCCTTCGTGGCCGTTGCGAGCTCTGCAGCCGTATACGGCAGTTCCTGAAACCCGAGGATGTGCGCGGATTCCAGAAGCCGTCGCAGGTGTTCAGGAAGGCGGAACACAGCCGGGCCCCGCGTTCCGGCATAACAGCGAATGCCTTCGAACACGGCGACGCCATAGTGCAACGCCGGCGTCAGGAAGGGAACCTGCGCCTCTGCCGCCGCCACCAGTCGCCCGTTGAGCCAGACTCGCGAGTCCATCACAACTTCGTGAAGCTAGACGGGTACGCCGTCTGGTTTGACGGACACCGGGTCGAGGAACGGCATCATGCCGCGCAGCCGTGCGCCGACCTGCTCGATTGCATGTTCCTGTTCGCGCGCGCGGGTTTCCGTGAAGCGCGGACGGCCTTGTTCGTTCTCGGCAATCCAGCTCCGCGCGTACGTGCCATTCCGGATCTCCTCCAGCATCCGGCGCATCGTCTCCCGAGTCTCGTCGGTAATGATGCGCGGACCGCCGGTGTAGTCGCCGTGCTCGGCCGTGTCGCTGACCGAGTAGCGCATGTAGTTCAGACCCCCGCGATACATCAGGTCCACGATCAGCTTCAGCTCGTGCAGGCATTCGAAGTACGCCACCTCCGGCTGGTAGCCCGCGTCGACCAGCGTGTCGAATCCTGCTTTCACCAGCGCGCTCACGCCTCCGCAGAGCACGGCCTGTTCGCCGAAGAGATCCGTCTCGGTTTCCTCGGCGAACGTCGTCTCGATCACGCCTGCTCGCGTCGTGCCGATGGCCTTCGCGTATGAGAGGGCCAGCGCGCGCGCGTGACCTGTCGCGTCCTGATGGACCGCCAGCAGCGCTGGAGTGCCGCCACCCTCGATGTACAACTCGCGCACCCGGTGGCCTGGAGACTTCGGCGCAACCATCGCGACGTCGACTTCTGAGGGGGGCGCAATCGTTCCGAACCTGATGTTGAAGCCGTGCGCAAACATCAGCAGTTTGCCTGGCGTGAGCGACGGCGCGATGTCACGCGTGTAAAGAGACGGCTGCGCCGTATCAGGTATCAGCACAACAATGACGTCCGCCCACCCGCACGCCTCCGCTGGGGTGCAGACCGTGAGCCCTGCGCTTCGCGCCTTCGCGCGCGAGAGGCTGCGGTCCGGCAGGCCAACCCGGACCTGGACACCGCTGTCGTGCAGGTTCAACGCATGCGCGTGGCCCTGCGATCCGAAGCCAAGGATCGCCACTCTCTTTGCCTGGATCAGGCTCACGTCTGCGTCGCGGTCGTAGAACATTGTCGTCATGTTGGCATCCCTCGTTCGACAACTACACGGAATATGAGACTTGCGTGTCCTCTACCTCTTGGTGAATCGCCGGGTCGCCGTTTCCCGCCGCGACCCGGGTCCCACGCGCCATCGCGACGCGACCGGTCCGAGCCATCTCGAGCACGCCGTACGGCCGCAACACTTCGAGCAGGCCGTCGATCTTGTCCTCCCCACCCGTGATCTCAATCGTGAGTGAATCGGGCGCCACGTCGACGATCCGCGCCCTGAACACTTCGACGAGGTGCACGAGCTCGGGACGGCAGGCCTGGCTGGCCGCTACCTTGATGATGGCCAGGTCTCGATACACCGCCGCCGCCGACGTGATGTCCGACACCGAGATCACGTGAACCAGCTTGTAGAGGTTTGCTTCTATCCGACCCGCGCCGGCATCGTCGCTCATCACCACGACGGTCATGCGCGAGACGCCGGGGCGTTCCGTGCGGCCGACCGTCAGCGATTCGATGTTGTAACCACGACGGCGGAAGAGCGACGACACACGGTTGAGCACGCCCGGCTGGTCTTCGACGGTAACGATGAATGTATGCGCCTTCATCAGACATCCTCCGCGGTTTCTACGAGTGGGCTGGGCCGTCGAATCATCGCGTGGAGATCGGCGCCAGCTGGCACCATCGGGTAGACCGTGTCTTCCTGCTCGACTCGAAACTCGAGAATCGTCGTAGCCGCACGCGCACGAGCGGCTTGAACGGCCGGAATCACGTCGGCTCGACGAGAGATACACGCGGCCGCCAGCCCGTAGGCCTCCGCGATCCTGACGTAGTCGGGACTGTAGAGCGGCGTGGCGGCATACCGGCGCTCGTAGAAGAATTCCTGCCATTGCCGCACCATGCCGAGATAGCCGTTGTTGATGATCGCGATCTTGATGTCGAGCTTCTCTTGCGCAATTGTCGCGAGCTCGGGCATCGTCATCTGGAACCCGCCATCGCCGGCCACGACCCAGACTTCGGCGTCCGGCTGCGCCAGCTTCGCGCCGATGGCTGCGGGCAATGCGAAGCCCATCGTGCCCAGGCCGCCCGACGTGATGAGCGATCGCGGACGCTCGTGGTGGTAGTACTGCGCCTCCCACATCTGGTGTTGACCCACATCCGTGACGACGACCGCACTGCCGTTCGTGGCGCGCCAGATGTCGTGAATCACGTGCGCGGCATACAGGTGGCCGTCATCCGGCAGGTTCTGGATGTCGCGGACCGCGGCATCACCCTTCAGCCCGTCGATGCGATCGATCCAGCCCTTACGCCTGGTCGGCATGACACCTGGCAGAAGCGTCTCGACCATCGTCCGCAGATCGCCGACCAGGCCGACGTCTACCGGGACGTTCTTCCCAATCTCGGCAGAATCGATGTCGATGTGCACCTTCCGCGCATTCAGCGCGTAGGTCTTCACATTTCCGGTCACGCGATCGTCGAAGCGCATCCCGAAGGCGA
This sequence comes from uncultured Acidobacteriota bacterium, assembly GCA_963784195.1. GTDB lineage: Bacteria > Acidobacteriota > Vicinamibacteria > Vicinamibacterales > 2-12-FULL-66-21 > CAVQAH01. The sequence goes on from CAWARA010000030.1 coordinate 153,106, forward strand.
GCAGCAAATCAGCTTCCTGGATCGCCGTATTGACCCAGGCTTCCCCATGCATACCCATCATGCCGAGGTTGAGCGGGTGGGACGCGGGAATGCCGCCAATGCCGAGAAGCGTCATCGCGATCGGGATATCTGCGCGCTCCGCGAATCGCCGGACCACTTCTGTGGCATCCGACAGGATCACGCCGTGACCGGCAAGGATCACCGGCCGCTCGGCCGAGTTGATCAGATCGAGTGCCGCCGCGATCGATTCGGGATCGGTGACGCGTTCGGGCCGCGCGTGGGGCCGTGGAGCGGCGGCGTCCCAGTCGAACTGACACGACGACTGCTGCGCGTCCTTGGTGATATCGACCAGCACAGGACCCGGCCGGCCCGTCGCCGCGATGTGAAACGCCTCGCGCACGGCGGGCGCGATGTCGCACGCCCGCGTGACCAGATAGTTATGCTTCGTTACCGGCAACGTGACGCCGGTGATGTCGGTTTCCTGGAAACCGTCGCTGCCAATCAAGCGGCTGCCGACCTGGCCGGTGATGCAGACGATCGGCGACGAGTCCATGATGGCCGTCGCGAGTCCGGTGACCATGTTGGTCGCGCCAGGTCCGGATGTGGCAATCGCCACGCCGACACGTCCGCTTGCGCGCGCGTACCCGTCGGCCATGTGCGTCGCGCCCTGCTCGTGCCGCACGAGCACGTGACGCACCGGGTAGTCGAGCATCGCGTCGTAGGCCGGAAGGATTGCTCCACCCGGATACCCGAACACGGTGGTGACGCCTTCCCGGACCAGACATTCCCAGAGGATCTGCGCCCCCGTCATGCCGTTACCGCTCCTTGAGAGGCTGAGGAAACGAGTCGCGCGTACTTGGCCATGACGCCGGCCGTCGATCGCGGCAGAGGCGCTTCACGGACCCGGAGCCTTTCCGCTATCTGCAGGTCGGTGAGGTCGACGCTCAGCCGCCGGTTGGTGATGTCGAAAGTGATGACGTCGCCGTCCTTCACCGCGGCGATGGGACCGCCGCGCGCCGCTTCGGGCGCGACGTGACCAGCCATCAGCCCTCGCGTCGCGCCAGAGAATCTGCCGTCCGTCACGAGTGCGACGGACTCCCCGAGCCCCGCGCCCACGATCGCCGCGGTCACGGCCAGCATCTCGCGCATGCCCGGACCTCCAGACGGTCCCTCGTAGCGGATTACGACGACGTCGCCGGGCAGGATGGTGCGGTCATGGACGGCGGCAAAGGCGAGTTCCTCGCTGTCGAATACTCGCGCACGCCCGACGTGGGTCCGGTTGGCGTAGCCGGCGACCTTGACCACCGCGCCCTCCGGCGCGAGGTTGCCCTGAAGGATCACCAGGCCACCCGAAGGCGACAGCGGATTCGACAGCGGCCGCACGACTTCCTGATTGTCGGCTTCGCTGGCCTCGCGCGCGTGATCCCCAATAGTCCGACCGGAAATCGTCACCGCGTCGCCATGAAGGAATCCCCCTTCGTGCAGGCGCTTGATGACCAGTGGAATCCCGCCCGCCCGGTAGAGGTCCGTCGCAACGAAGCGTCCCCCCGGCTTGAGGTCTGCGAGCAGCGGTACGCGCGCGCTGATCCGATCGAAGTCATCGAGCGCGAGCGGCACGCCCGCTTCCTTCGCAATAGCGAGAAGATGGAGCACGGCATTCGTGGAACCACCGGTCGCCGCAACCGCAGCGATCGCGTTCTCGAGTGCCTCGCGCGAAAGAATCTGGCGCGGCCGGAGCCCGCGCCGCAGGAGATCCATCACCAGCACGCCGGCCTGTTGGGCAACATCTGCCTTGTCCGTGGCCAGGGCCGGCACGCTCGCGCTGCCGAATGGCGAGATCCCGAGGCACTCGCAGACGGTGGCCATCGTGTTCGCGGTGAACTGGCCGCCGCACGCGCCGGCGCCGGGACATGCGTGCCGCTCGAGTGCGTCCAGGTCCTGCGTGCTCAGCGTGCCCGCCGCGTGGGCGCCCACGGCTTCGAAGACGTCCTGGATCGTGACATCGCGATCCTGCCAGCGTCCCGGCTGAATCGAGCCGCCGTAGAGGACGAGGCCGGGAATGTCCAGGCGGGCCAGGGCCATGACGGCGGCGGGAATCGTCTTGTCGCAGCCGACCAGTACCACGAGCGCATCGAAGAGATTCCCCCGAGCGACCAGCTCGATTGAATCGGCGATCACCTCGCGGCTGACGAGCGAGGCGCGCATGCCCTCGCAACCCATGGTGATGCCGTCCGAGATCGAAATGGTGTTGAACTCCAGGGGCGTCCCGCCCGCGTCACGGACGCCGGTCTTCAGCGCCGCCGCGAGATCCCGGAGGTGGTAGTTACAGGGGCCGATCTCAATCCAGGTGTTGGCGACGCCGATGAGCGGGCGTTCGAGGTCATCGTCGGTGAGGCCCGTAGCCCGAAGCATGGCCCGGGCTGGCGCCCGGTTGACGCCGTCGGTCAACGCACGGCTGCGCCATTTCAGTGGATGGCTGGACACCCTCGCAGTGTGCCCTTAAAGGGTCGATAAGAAAAGTCAATAGTTTTACAGATAATATTAGCGAAGTTTATATAATTTTCCAAACACAACTCGGCTTTGAGTCGGAGCGGGATCGCGGATTGGGGTCAGGAAGGGTCTTCGTAGCGTCCGGCTTCAACCGGACCTCGTGGTGTCCGGCCGCGCCAAACCAGGATGCACAAGGGCGGGGCAAACAATGTGCCCCGCCCTTGATGTTTCTAACTAGTCGTTGTTCGGCGCCGGCGCCGCGGCGCGAACGACCACCGTCACAAACCCTTCGCCAGCTGGGCCGGAGGCTTGGACTGCCCTGACAGTGACCACCTTGCTTCCGGTGGTCGACCAGCTGACGCTCGCCTGCGGGCCACTTGTCGTGCGCGGCGGCGAATTCGCCCCCGGACCAAACGTCCACTCGAACCCAATGATGGTTGACGTGTTCCCGGTGACAGTCGCGGTCAGGATCACTTCTTCGTTGATGATCGGATTCGAATTCGACGCTCGAACGGTCACGCCCGGTGGCTGCTGCGGCAGGACAGTGACCGAGGTGGAGACCTGTTCCGAGAATCCACTCGCGTCCGTTGCGGTCGCGGTCACATCAAACGTCCCCGCATCGTCGTACGGATGCGAGATCGTCGTCGAACCACCGAGTGCGCCGAGGTCTCGCGAATCGCCATCTCCGAAGTCTACGACCACCCGTCGGATGTTCGCCTGGGCGTTCACACTAATCGTAAAGGTGACCGGCTGGCCCGCCGCCACCGAGGTCGTTGGCGCGACGATGTTGATGCCGGTGCGTGGATTCAAGCCAACGGTCAGCGCCGTCGACGACTTGCCGGCAATGCTCGCCGTGATCTGCGATTCGCGCGTGGTCGTTAGCGTGGTCCTGGCGATCCCGCTGTTATCAGTGGTTGCGGGGTTTGGATTCAGCTGTCCGGTCGTAGCACTGAAGTCGACCGGCACCCCGACGACTGCCTGACCGCTGACATCTTCCACTCGCGCTGAAATCTGGGAAGTCCCTCCGCTCGGTCCCAGCGTCTGAGGATTAGCGGTGACGATGACACGCTCGACGGCGGCGGTTCCGATTCGCAGGTTTTCGATTCGTCCTGACGCGCCACCCGAGAACGCCGTGACGGTGGCGGTGCCGCTCTGGGCGCCTGCGAATAATCTCACCCGCACCTGCCCGTTCGACGTTCGGGCCTCTGTCGGCTCGACACGACCCAGTGTGGTTGTGAAGGTGACGAGGGTGCCGTTCTGGACCGGCGTTCCGGCGCCGGGCGTCGGCGCCGCCGGCGTCGCCGGCGTCGTCGGAGTGCCGTTGGCCGGAGGGGTGGTCGGCGGAGCTTGGGCGACGCCTTGCTCGATTACGGTTGCGACGATCTCCACCTCGCCGTTGAGGGCGACGGTGTTGGTCACCGGAAACAACGTGATGACCGTGCCGCTCGGCGCAAGCAATGGAACCTTGTCGCAGCCGAAGGCGAACGTCATCAGCACGAGCGCGAACGTCGCGCCGATAAGCGTGACGAAGGCGCCACGTGACCCGGGCGACCCATCACAAAGGCGGTGTGTTACCATGGTGGACGCTAAGGATAGTAATCTCATGGGTTTACACGGTCAACAGTGTCGGGAAAACGACCGGGGTTATGCGATGGCGGCGCTGCTCGTCGGCCTCGCCATCATGGCCGTCCTCATGTCCGTGGCGCTGCCCGCCTGGCGCCATCTTGCCCGTCGTGAAAAGGAAGCGGAGCTGGCGTTTCGGGGTGAACAGTACGCTCGCGCGATCGCCCTCTTTCGAGCCAAGAACGGAAACAACTTCCCGCCGAGCCTCGACGTCCTCGTGCAGGGACGCTACCTCCGGAAGAAGTACAAAGATCCGATGACGCCGGATGGCGAGTTCCGCGCGATTCCTGTCGGCAACGCTCAGGGGCAGCCAGGCGGCGCCACACCCCCGCAGCCAGGCGGCGCCACACCTCCGCAGCCGGGGGGCCGCGGCAGCACGCCGCCTCCGCAGGGCCAACCGAGTCAGCAAGGTGGTTTCACCAGCGGCGGCATCATGGGCGTCGCGAGCAAGAGCACCGAGACGTCGATCAGGATCTACAAGAATCAAACTCGATACGACCTCTGGCCGTTCACGTTCAACATGGTGAACAGGCCGGGCGGCAACATGCCGCAGCAGAATCCTGGACAGGGACCCGGTGCACGTCCCGGCCAGCAGGGCCCGGGCCGTGGCGGCCCCGGCGGCGGACCGGGTCGCGAAGGCGGTCCCGGTCGCGGTGGTCCTGGTCGAGGCGGGCCGGGCCGTGGCCTCGGACCGTTTATCGGACCGGACGGCCAACCGATGAGGCCAATCCCGATTCCTGGTGGCCGCGGTCGCGGTCAATTCTGAAACTCGGCTCATACCAGTTGAATTGAGTCCGGCTAAGCCGGACGCTACGGGTTCTACCAATCCTGATAGTTGCTTCCGTCCAGCCCCTGGCCCTGCGCTCCGCTCTTCACGTCGTAGATTCCCGGTTCGGCAGTCGGATTGGCCGGGTCGGGCTCGGCCGGCACCGTCTGCCACGTATCGGTTGACTGCGTGATCGGATCTTCAGGAATCTTCCGCAAGTACTGATCGCTGACCAGCGCATCGAGCGACGCCGGATACTTGTTCTTGTCGGCGTAGTACTGGTCGATCGCATCGCGCATCAGAAAGAGATCGCGCTTGAGCACGCCTTCCTGCGTCATGCGAACGGAGTTGCGGTACTGCACCATCCCCATCGCCGCAAGAATGGAAATGAGCGACAGCACGACGAGCAACTCGACGAGGGTAAACCCGCGCGAATCGCGCAGCTGCACCTTCCGCATTCTCTGCATCAACATGGGGCGCCCTACCAATCTTTGTACTTCGTCCCGTCGAGCGCAGTGCCCTCGGACTTGCTGTAGACGTCATACACGTTCTGACCGCCCCATGACGCGGACTCGGGACGATCCTGATACGCACGCATACCCCACTCGGTCGAACTGGTCATCGGATCGATCGGAATGCGACGCAGGAACTTCAGCTTCCGCCCGGATGCGTCACCCGCCACGCTCACGCCATCGACGAGCGTCTCGAGGTCCGGCGGATAACCCTCGCTCCCTGCCCGGATATCCGTCGCGCCGATCTGCCCCGCATCGACCGCATCCTTGAACTTGTCGATCGCAGTCCGCATCTCCCGAAGCGACCGCCGCAGCTCGGCTTCCTTCTGCCGCTGAACCGTAACCCGCGTGAGCGGCATCGCGGCCGACGCAAGGATCACCAAGATCGCGGTTACTACCAGGAGTTCGATGAAGGTGAAGCCGTTTTCAAGTGCGCAAGTGCGCAAGTGCGCAGGTGCACAAGTGCGTAAGTGCGCACGTGCGCGGGTGCGCACGTGCGTGACACCACCATCAGTTCTGGACCGCGCGATCACCCTCATCTCGCTAACCTGCGATTGGCACTTGGGCACTCGGGCACTTTCGCACTTGGGCACTTGCGCACTCGCGCACCTGCGCACTTGCGCACTTTTTTGTTAACTAGCGAACCGTCACCGACGCCGGATTGAACTGCAGCTGAATCGGCACCCCTTCAGGGCTGCTCGCGACGCCGCTGACCTGGATCAGCGAATTGCCCGACCCGACCGCATCGAAGAGCAGACCCGCGATCAGTCCCGAGCCTGACGCGCCCGCGGAATCACCGGTTCTGACGACGGCGATGTCCACGCGGCCGGCGGCGGCGTCGATGCGCGGCGCGAATGTCGCGGTGACGCTGCCCTGCCGCATGAACGTTCCTTCCTGCACGTTGCGCACACGCAGCACCTGCGGGTTGTAAGTGATCGTGATCGTCAGCGTCGACAACCTCGAGGCGTTGTTCACCGAAACGGGAACTGTGTACGGACCACCCGCGACGCGGAACTCGGTCCCCGGCGGCGTCACGATGATCTGTGCGGTCGCGGCGGCAGCCGCCGCACCGGGTGTCGCGGGTACCGGCGCATTCGGATCGCGCGGCGGTGCGGTTGGATCGGTGACGGGCGGAAGCGGCGTACCTGCCGGAGGCGGCGGGAACGATGGCCGTTCCGTCGCCGGGCCGATTGGCGCAGGCACGGGTGAAGTTCCAGGTGGCACGGGCTGCGTGCCTGTCGGCACACCCGGAGCGGCCGCAGCCGGAGGACGAGGCACGCCGCCAGGAGGTGCGCCGGGCACGGCTGGAGGCGTCGCAACCTGGCCGGCTGCCGCGAGCGGGATCGTCCGGCGGCGGCGCGATCAGGGGCGGCGGCCCGGCGAGCCCGATGTTCTGCTGCGTGCCGATGTAGATCGGTGCGAGATCGTTGACCGTCAGCTCGTGCGTCCGCACGATGTGCGGGGTCAGGAGCATGACGATGTCGCTCGTTTCCGAGTTGCGCGTGTTCGACCCGAGGATCGAATTCAGCACGGGCACGTTGATCAGCCCGGCGATGCCTTGCAGCGAGCGCCGTTCTTCCTCGCGGATCAGGCCGGCGAGCAGGTTCGACTCGCCTTCGCGAAGCCTCAGCTTCGTCTGGACCTTGCGCGACGTGAACGACGGCACGGACTGGCCGGCGACGTCGATCGACGGGCCGAGCGCGCTGTTCTCGACGGTCAGCTCGAGGATCACTTCGCCGTCGTAGGTGACGCGCGGCAGGATCTCCATGTTGATGCCGACCGGACGGTAGTTGAACGACGACTGGGGAATGCTGGCGAACCCGCCCTGGACCGGCGCGCCGAAGACGGTCGACACGACCGGGATCTCCTGACCGAGGTTGAGCGTCATCGGCCGGCCTTCGGCGCCGCGCAGCTGCGGCTTGGCCAGGAGGCGCGTGTGCGCGTCCTGCTCGAGGAACCGGAATACGGCCGTCGGAATCCCGAGATAGAAGTCGGCGGTGCTGATGCCCTGCGAGATCGTGTTCAGGTTGAACGGCGGCGGCGACGGCGACGCGACGCCCGGCGTGGCTGGCGTATTCGGCGGCGCCAGCTCCGGCGAGAAGATCAAATTGACCGCGTAGGCGCTGAGGTCGATGCCGTAGGCCTTCAGCCGCGTGCTGTTCACTTCCAGGATCTGCACGTCGACGACAACTTCCGCGCGCGGCTTGTCGTTGGCGCGGATCACCTGCTCGATGACGTTGACCACCGCTGCGGTCGCGCGAACCGTAAGCGAGTTGGACGTCTTGTTCGGGAACATCGCCGGCACGACCGTCATGTTCGGGATGCGCATGACGGTGTTGATGATCTGCACGATTTCCTGCGCGTCGGCGTGCGACAGATAGAAGGTCTGCACGACCAGGTCGTCGTACTTCTGGTGCGCCTGCGCGTTGTCCTGCGCCACGACGATCGTGGTCGGGTTGAGCACCTTGTAGAAGTGCCCGTGCGTCGACAGGATCTGCTGCAGCGCCTCTTCGACGGTGACGTTCTCCAGCGCGACCGTGACCGGCACGTCGCGGAAGTACTGCTGATCGAACTGGACGTTGATGCCGCTCTGCGTGCCGATGAAGGTGAGCACGTCGCGCAGGCTGGCGTTGGTGAATTGCACCTTCGGCAGCGGGGTCGTGGGGTTCAGCGTGGGCGTCGCCTGCTGCCGCGCCTGCGCGCGCAGCTTCTCGATTTCCGGCTTCGGCCGCGATTTTCTCGATGCGATCGCGAATCGCTCGCTCCAGCTCGATCGCCTTCGATGCCGCCAGGCGGTTCGACGAGTCCATCTCGATCGCCTTGCGGTACGACAGCAGCGCCGTGTCGATGTCGCCTTTCAATTCGAAGTCGCGTGCACGCGCGATGTGCTCGCGCGCAGCATTCTGCATCGCGCGTTCGAGCTCGATCTTGTACTCCGCCTTGTCGGGGCTCTCCTGCAGCGCGCGCGTGTAGTGCGCGACCGCGGAGTCCCAGTCGCCCGACGCGCGCCGCTTCCTGGCCGCGGCGGAACGCACGGCCGGCAGCGCACCCGGACGCGAAGATCGTGAGCACGATCAGAATCACAAGCCTCTGTTTAAGCACTTCGGCTCCTGCGAGAGTGGTCAGCGGGGCGAACAGCCCTCACGGCGAAGGGTCTGACGTCCCTTGCCGTCAACATACTCGATCATCAGCGACTCGATGCCAATCTTGACAACGCGATAGCGGCCGTCGACGGTCTCTCCTTCGGCGGCAGCGAACGTGGCAGCTCGACAATCGCTCAGCGCGGCAATCTTCACGCCGCCCGGTTTCTCAACGCTGCCCATGTACTTCAGCGGAATCGGCGGAATGGGCGGCGGCGGCGGTGGTCCTGCCGGCTCGGTTTCGACCGGAGGAGGCTTGAACGCCGACGGCGGCGGTGCGGGCGCCGCCTTCGGTTGGAATCGGAAAGGATTGCGATCCGAACCGCCCTCTTCGGGCCGTGACGCCTCGAGCGCTTCGAGTCTCACCTTGAGTTCCTTCGGATCGATGTGCGCGTCATCTTTCTTCTGCGATTTCGCCTGATTAGACGACGGCGCCGGCGTCACGGTCGAACCGGACCACGTGCGCGTCGCGAAGAAGCCCGCCACGGCCACACCGAGCAGCACGAGAAGCCAGATGTTCGGACGACGACGGCCCGGAGCCGGTGTTTCAGTTTCCATTGACTCCCGTCCGGTAGTACGTCGCCACTTGCACGGTGACGTTCAAGGTCCCGCTATTACCTGTCGTCTGCGTAAGCTGCACGTTCTCGACGATCAGAAAGTCCGGTATCGTTTCGAGCTGATACAGAAACTTGCGAATGTCGCGGTACTGCCCGCTGATCGAGTGGGTCACTGTCAGCTTGCCAAGCTCGCTGTCGCGATCGTGGCTCGGCTTGGTGGTCGACCCCGTTCGCGTGACACCGGCGGCGCGGGCGATCTCGTCCACCTTCGTGTTCGTGAGGCGGCGCGCGGCGCTGCTGTCGGGCGGCAGGACCGAACTGTAGAACTTCTTCAACTCACCGTCGGCAGCGTCCTTCCCCGACACCGTGGCACGCGCCGCGGCGTGATCCTTCTTCGCGACGGCGAGCACCGTCCTCGCTTCCTGGGCCTGCTGCTCCCCGCTCGCCACCTTCTTCGACAGCGGGGCCACGACACCGACGAGCAACCCGGCGTTGAGCACGACGGCAGCGATCAACGGATAGATGTAGCGGCGCTTCTCCGCCATTACCCGGCGCGTGAGCGTCATCGGCGGCCTCCTGCAGTCTGCGGCGCAGGCCGCGGAGCCGGCGAGGCCGCGGTCTTCTGCGGGACCGGCGGCGTGGACGGCTTCGCCGCTTTCGGATCGGGCGCGGCGTCGGCAGGCTCCACCGCCTCGGGAACGTAATTGGTGTCGATGATCGCGCGGATCAATCCGCCCTCGACGTCCTCGTCCTGACGTTGCAGGACCTGTTCGAACGCGCCGGTCGCTTCGAGCTTTTCCATGAACTCGTCGACGTCGACCGTGCGGCGCGAGAGTACCGTCATCGCGAGCTTCGTGCCGTCCTCGTCGACGATCGGGTGCACGGTGGTCAGCATCACGTCCGGCGGCAGCGTCTCCTCGATGCGATTGAAGAGCGCCGTCCAGGAAAACGTCCGGCGGTCGATCAACACGTTGGCTTCGCGCGCGGCGTTGACGACCAGCTGCAGCTCGTCCGGGTTGATGCCACGGCGGATCCGCGCGGCGTCGCGCGTGAGCCGATCCGCTTCCGCGCGATCGCGATTCACGCTGGTCGACAACTCGGTGTTCTGCCGCGACAGCTGCAGCACCTTGAAGACGTTGACGAGCGTGAGCGCGCCGACGATGACCGCCAGCAGCATGAGCAGCAGGTGCACGCCGCGCTCGTTGTAGAAGGGGCGGGTCGAAAGGTTGGTCCTCAGCATGTCAGGCCACCCTGCCCGAGGCGCCGCGCACCCGTTCCCGCACGAGCACGCCGACACCGGCCGACAGCGCGTCGAGCAGCGCGGGATTGGCGCTGATCCGATCCCGCAGGCTGGCCGCCGTGCGGAAATCGAGCGGCTCCACTTTCACCCGGACGCGGTCTTCGATGGCGTGTCGCAGCCGGTCTTCAATGCCGCTTCGCAGTCGCTCAGCCACCTCCGGCCCCTGCGCCGATCCGCCGACGAGCACGACCGCCGAGAAGCCGCCGCCGCCCAGGCGATCTTCGTGATACATCGCGGTCTGGTGCACCAGATCGATCAGCTCGGATTCGGTGCCCAGTGCCCGGTTCCTGTAAGACACGAGATCCGGTCCCCGCACGACGGCGAGCGTCACGTAATCGGAAGCCAGATGCACCAGCAGCCAGTCTCCCGACAACCCCTCGCGCGCGGCGAGCACCGCGTTGACAACGTTGAAGGTGGCCAGATCGACGAGGCCGGCGTGCAAGCCAGCCGCCTCGCAGGCGCGCTCGTAGGATTCGACGAGATCGCGACGCGCCATCGTGACGACGAACTCGCGGCCGCCCCCGGGCACTTCGGCGCCGCGGATCCAGGCCACCTGGGCGTCCTCGACCTTGAACGGCGCAGCTTTGCGGACCTGCCACCGAATCAGCTGCTCGAGATCTTGAACCTTCGCCGGAACTTTTTCAAATCGGACCAGCGACACCTTGGCGACCGTATCCGGCAGGACGAGCGCCATTCGGCGGGTCCGCGACCCCAGCTTGCTGAGCACAGACTGAATGACGGTGACCAGCCGCCCCTGGTCGAGCACGTTCGGACCGTTGAGGACGGTGTCGATGATGCCCGGCGGCAGCGGCTCAACCGCATAGCCGGTGATCTGCGCGCTGCCGCCGCTTTCGCTGACCGCCACCGCGGAGACGCGGTCGCGCGCGATTTCGAGCGCTGCTGCCGGCGGCGGGCTCGCGAAAAACCCGGCCCGGCCGGCGCGAGACGACGTGGTGGTATCGGCACTCATTCGACGAAGGTCACCTTGTTGATTTCGCGGAGCGTCGTGATGCCCTTGAGCACCCGTTCCACCGCCGACTCGCGCAGGAAGCGCATGCCTTCCTCGCGCGCGGCTTTCTTGATTTCAGAGGTTGGACGACGCTCGAGAATCATCTCGCGGATGTTATCGGAGAGGTCCAGCAGCTCGCAGATCGCCGTCCGCCCTTTGAACCCGGTGCCGGAGCATTCGATGCACCCGCTGCCTTCGAAGAACAGCCCGCTGTGCTCGAGCGCCGGATCCATCGCCGACTCCTCGAGCATCTGCCGGGTCACACTCCCCGGACGCTTGCAGTGGATGCAGATGTTGCGGACGAGCCGTTGCGCCATGACGCAGTTCAGCGCGGACACGAACTGATAGGGCTCGACGCCCATGTTCAGGAACCGGCCGAGCACGTCGAGGACGTTGTTGGCGTGGACCGTGGTGAACACCAGGTGGCCGGTCAGCGCCGACTGAATCGCGATCTGCGCGGTGTCGGGGTCGCGGATTTCGCCGACCATGATCTTGTCGGGGTCGTGACGCAGGATCGAACGCAGGCCGCGGGCGAAGGTCAGCCCTTTCTTCTCGTTGATCGGAATCTGCGTAATCCCGCGGAGCTGGTATTCGACCGGATCCTCGATCGTGATGATCTTGTCCTCGATCGACTTGATCTCCGACAGCGCCGCGTAGAGGGTAGTCGTCTTGCCGCTGCCAGTCGGGCCGGTGACCAGCACCATGCCGTAGGGCTCGGCGATGTACTTGCGGAACCGGCGCAGCTCGTCCTCCGGAAACCCGAGGATGTCGAGGCGCAGCTCCCGGAACTGCTCGCTGATCGATTCCTTGTCGAGGATACGAATGACGGCATCCTCGCCGTGCACGCTGGGCATGATCGAGACGCGAAAATCGATCGTCTTGCCGGGCAGCCGCAGCTTGAAGCGGCCGTCCTGCGGGACGCGCTTCTCGGCGATGTCCAGCTCCGCCATGACCTTCACGCGCGAGATGATCGTGCTGTGGAAGCGCTTGTCGATCGGGCGCATCGCCGGCTGCAGCACGCCATCGATCCGGTACTTCACGTGCACCGCATCGTCGCCCGTCTCGATGTGGATGTCGCTCGCTCGCCGCTGGATCGCGTTGTAGACCGTGGTGTCGACCAGGCGGATGACCGGGCTGGAGTCGGCCGTCAGCCGATCGACCGTCAGCTGGTCCTCGCCCTGCTCGTCCTCACGCAGCAGCTGCAGCTGGAAGCTCTCGGTCGCTTCCTCCAGCACGCGCTGCGAGCTCTCGCTCTTCTTCAGAATGGAGTCGATGGCCGACCGCGTGCCGACGGTGACCCTGATCCTCGTGGCCAGCAACACGGCCAGCTCGTCGATCATCGGAAGGTCGGTCGGATCCGAGACGACGATGACCAGGTCGTGCCCCTCGCGGTGGTACGGCACGAAGCCGTAGCGGAGCATCAGATCGGCCGGGATCGCGCGGAACAGGTCGTGATCGATGCTGAACTGCGACAGGTCGACGAACTCGAGCCGGTAGCGCTCGGCGAGCTTGCGCGCCCGGGCGGTCTCAGCCGCCTTCTCGGCGGCGCTCGCCTCGGGGGCGGTCGCGGCGTAGAGCTGGGCGTCGGCGCTGCCGTCGCCGTTGATGGGAGCTGTTGGATTCATCGCTGGTGAATTCAACGCGGCCGAATTCATCGATGCTGACGAATCCATGGATGGAGTTCCCGAATTCACGATCGAAGGGTTCCCGTTTCTCATGGTGACCAACCGGTATTACCTCAGCGTGTTCGACAGGTTGAAGAGCGGCATGTACAACGACAGGAGCAGCCCGGCGATCACCATGCCCATGATGATCAGCAGGATAGGCTCGATAAGCGTGACGAACCGGCCCAGGTTCGTCTCGATTTCCTCGTCGTAGAAATCCGCCAGGCTGTGCAGCATTTCCTGCAGCGCGCCGGTCGACTCGCCGACCTCGACCATCTTGACCGCGACGTCCTGGAAGGCACCGCTCTCGGCCATCGACGCGGCGAGCGCCCGTCCTTCCCTGACCTGCTGCGCCGCGTGCGCCAGCTCGTGTGCGATGTACTGGTTCTTGATCGCCCGCGCGGAGATGTCGATGGCGTTCACGAGCGGGATGCCGCCGCCCAGCAACGTGGCCAGTGTCCTCGACGCCTGGGACGTCGCGAACTTCCCGGCAATCGGACCCAGGCCCGGAAGCAGAAGGATCCAGCGATCCACACGCTGGCGGTGCAACGGGGTTTTCAGCCACATCCACGCGGCGGCAACCGCCGCCACAATCCCAAACACGATCAAAAAGAGGTACGCGGTCGCGAACTCCGAGACGGCGACGATGATCCGGGTCGACAGAGGGAGCTCTTCTGACAGCTGGGCATAGAACAAACCGAACTCCGGCACGACCTTGAGCACGATGAGCGCGACGACGAAGAGCGAAAGGACGAGCAGGATTGCCGGATACACCAGAGCCGAAATCGTCTTCCGCCTGACGCTCGTCACTACTTTTACGTAAGCGACGTAGCGGCGGATGACCTGCTCGAGGCTGCCGCTCTTTTCGCCGGCCAGCAGTGATGCCGTGTAGACGCCCGGGAACATGCTGCCGTGGGCCTCGAACGCCTCCGACAGCGAACTCCCCGCCCGCACGCGATCGTGGACGTCGTCGAGAACCGACTTGAACAGGGGGTTGGCGACCCGCTGGCGCAGGATGTCCAGCGACTGCACCAGCGGCATGCCGGCTTTCAGCAGCGTCGCCAGCTCCTGGTTGAACACGACGAACTCGCGCGTCGAGACCTTCTTGCGCGTCGGCAGGGAGAGAGAAAGCCCGCCAAATGCGAGGCGCCCCGCCCGCTGCATCCCCAGGACGTAGAGGCCTTTCTCCTCGAACTCTCGGCGAAGGCGTGCTTCGCTGTCAGCGGCGTAGACGCCCTCGATGATCTCCCCTCCGGGGGTCCCGAGCCTGCAGTGAAACTCCATCGGCTGTCAGCGGACGCTATCGTCAGCGCAAATTCTTGTCGTTGTGTGCATTATCGGCCGATCGACGAGCGGAATATACGGCTGTACTTCCCATGCGAGCCCGGCAGCTCGGCGCAAACCTGGGACACGGGCTTCTGGATCCCTCTGCGTTAGACAGAGGAACGAGCCCGATGGCTGGGGAATTGAGGACTTTCGTCGTACTTTTGCGGCTTCGCCAGGTCTCAGGCGCGACCGCCAGTCGTCATTTTATACCCGCGAGCGACAGGATCCTCGACACGTAGTTGCGTGTCTCGCGATACGGGGGGATGCCGTTGAACCGTTTCACGGCGCCTTCCCCGGCGTTATAGGCGGCCAGCGCCATCTCGACGCCGAATCGATCGATCAGGCCCTTGAGATGTTTGATGCCCGCCTCGATGTTGGCCTTGGGGTCGAAGGGGTTGCGAACCTTGTACTCCCTTGCGGTCGACGGCATCAGCTGCATGAGTCCCATGGCACCCTTACGGGATTTTGCCTTGGGCTCGTAGTTCGACTCGACCTGAATCAGCGCCCTGACGAGCATCGGATCGACGCCGTGGGTCTGCGAAACGGCCGCAATGATCTCGCCGTATGGGGTGGATTCGAGCAACTCGGCAGCATCGCCGGGCTGCTGCTGATCGTCCGACTCCGTCGGCGGCTCCGGGTACGGGACCTCGTCAGGCAGGATCTTGTCGACGAAGGTCCGTTCCACCGTGACTTCGCCGCCGTTGCGGAGCGTGAGGATGATGGAGTCTCCGTCAGTGCGATGACCCTTGACGGAAAGGGTGCGGCCGGAGCCAAGAACGATGATTTCGGCCGAAGCCGGTTTAACACAAACGGGGGCGAGCGTCCCCGCGAGAACGCAGATACAGACCGGTAGCTTCATGCAGAAGGCAATATCCTACCATCAGCTGCGGGCTCCCGTCCAGATTCAATACAGTTGAGCTTGACGAAGCGGGTACACATACCGGGGAGAGAGTATGGGGGTAGTCAACTCCCAATTTCCAACCTCCAATTCCCAAACGATCGTTCTTGGAAGTTGGGCGTTGGGAGTTGGATGTTGGGCGTTGGGAGTTCGGAGTTCTCTCCTAACTACCCGCGACAGATCGTGGCTCGAGGAACGCGTGAAAGACCCGGATGCCGAGCTCGCGGGGATCGGTGCCGCCTGGCTGGAACGTCCGATCGACCTCCAGCGTGAGCTCTGCGACTTCCCCGGCTCCGAGCTGCGCGGCGCTGATGGGGATAGTCACGAGCTTCGTGTCCTTTGAATCGGCGGCGAACGACCCGACCGTCTGGTCGCCGACCTTGACGGTCACCTGCTGCGGCGGGTTGAACTGGTCGCTTCTGGCGTCGTACTCCAGATAGAAGGTGGAATCCTTCTTCGGATTGCGGAACGAGATGGTCGCCGTCTTCCTGCTCCACTGCCACTCCATGGTCGGATCCTGCGACGAGACCTCGGCGGGGTGCCAGCCCTCCTTGTATATAAGGAAGATGTTTTCGGACTGCGGCAGGATCTGGAGCTGCCCGACGAGATACTCGCGCCGCGAGACTTCGTTGCCCGACAGGGTCAGGCGCTCGCCGCTCGACGGCATGTAAAGCCCGATCCGGATCTGCGACGGTCCGATGTACGGGTAGTTCGGCACGAAGACGGTGCGCGTGTACTCGACCTTTTGATTCGGCTGCCAGGCCGATGTCTTGATTGGCGGTTGATGGTCGTCGCCCCAGAGCCGTTCACCTTCCTGATCGAGCACGTGGAGGAACACCCAGTAGTCCCCTGCGATCTTCTGGTCGAGCACGTCGAACCGGTAGGTAATCGCCAGGGGGCTGCCAATGGCCGCACGATCCCGGTTGAACGTGACCGAGGGTTTGGCTACGGCCGGTTTGTCGGTGCTTTCACGGTTGCAGGCAGACGCGGCAAGAGCCACAACGACTAGAAAAGAACCGACGAGGCAGGTAGGACGATGTTTCATCATGTTCAAGCTAGCAAGGAGCGCTTAGCGAATGGGCCCATCCGCCGTTCGCCGAAGGCGAACGGCGGATCGTACTGCAGTTGTTCGAGGTAGGGCAATATGTTAGCGTTGTCGCCGCTTACTGACGCCGGGCCGCTTGCCGCGCCGTAGCCTCGGCGAAGGCAGGCGCTGAGCCCGTCGATCGCTAGCCCCGTCGGAGCGTTCCGCCTTCGCTTAAGCTATGGCGGACAAGTTGGCGCAGGCGGGCTGAAACTCGCAATCAGGATCCTAATAAATGTCCGAAGCGCTCGGGATGGTCGAGACGAAGGGGCTTATCGGCTCCATCGAGGCGGCCGACGCGATGGTCAAGGCAGCGAACGTGCTGCTGGTAGGCAAAGAGTACATCGGCGCCGGTTACGTGACTGTGATGGTCCGTGGCGACGTCGGCGCGGTCAAAGCCGCCACCGATGCCGGAGCGGCCGCGGCTCGCCGCGTCGGCGAGTTGGTATCCGTCCATGTCATTCCACGGCCTCACAGCGAGGTCGAAAAGATCCTGCCGAAGGGCAAGGACGCCAAACCGTCCTCGTAAGCGCTTCGCCCGCTGACTCATGGCGCAGGCAGCCGCACAATCCGATCGCGATCTGACGTCCATTCACGAGGCGAGAACGCTGGTGCGCCGCGCGAAGGCTGCCGCCGACGCGCTCGCCGAGCTGAGCCAGGAACGGATCGACGCGATCATCGACGCGATGGCGGCCGCAGTCACGCCGCAGGCCGAGGCCCTCGCCAGGCTCGCCCACGAAGAAACCGGATACGGCGTCGCCGCCGACAAGGTCCAGAAGAACCTCTTCGCGTCGGAAAAGGTGTACCGCTTCATCCGGCCGATGAAAACGGTCGGTGTGATTCAGCGACTCGACGATCGCAAGGTAATCGAAATCGCGGAACCCTTCGGCGTCGTGGCGGCCATCGTCCCGTCGACGAATCCCACATCCACGGCGATTTACAAGATCCTCATCTCGCTCAAAGCGCGTTGCCCGATTGTCATCTCCCCGCATCCGGCCGCGGTTCGATGCATCTCGCGGGTGGCGGAGATCATGTGGGAGGGTGCCCGCCAGGCCGGCGCGCCCGATGGATCGATCGGCTGGATGAGCACCGTGACCCTCGAAGGCACGCAGGAGCTGATGAAGGCGCGCGAGACGGCGGTGATTCTCGCGACCGGTGGCATGGGTCTCGTTCGCGCGGCGTATAGCGCTGGAAAGCCAGCCTACGGAGTGGGACCTGGCAACGCGCCAGCCTACATCGAGCGCTCCGCCGATCTCGCGAAAGCGGTGCGCGACATCGTCACGGGCAAGACCTTTGATAACGGCGTCCTCTGTTCGTCTGAGAACTCGGTGGTGGTCGATGCGCCGGTGCTCGACGAGGTGAAGCGCCTGTTCGCCGCCAACGGGGCGCACTTCATGTCCGCCTCTGAAATAGATGTCGTCGGCAAAGCGCTCGTCAGCCCACAGCGCCTGCCAAATCCGGCGCTGGTCGGGCGGCCGGCAACTTACATTGCAAAGCAGGCGGGCATCACCGTTCCCCCATCAACTCGTCTCCTCATTGCCGAGTTGGCTGGCGTAGGTCGTGACTTCCCGCTTTCAATCGAAAAGCTGTGTCCTGTTCTCTCGTTTTACGTGGTGAGCGACTGGCGTGAAGGTTGCGAGCGGTGCAAGCAAATCCTGCGGTATGGCGGCATGGGACACACCATGTCGATCCATTCCAGGAACGACGAGGTGATCCTGCAGTTCGGACTGAAGAAGCCGGCGTATCGGATTGTCGTGAATACGCCAACCACGCATGGTTCGATCGGACTGACAACCGGGCTCGACCCGGCGATGACCCTGGGGTGCGGCGGGTTCGGCGGAAACATCACCTCCGACAACATCTCGCCGCGTCACCTGCTGAACATCAAGAGGCTCGCGTACGAAGTGACTCCAGCGGTTGTCAGTCAGCCGACAGCTAACCCGACTGCCCGCGAGCTTCCCAAAGCCCCTGCCCCGCCGCCAGCTCCTCGTGGCGTGGCAGCGGAACCGCTCGCCAGACGCATCGACGAGTTTCTGGCATCGAGGGGTTATGCCGCGCCGCCGCCGGCATCGTCGGATCGGCCGCAGCCAGCCGGCGGAAGTCCGGCGCCGGTCTCCGTCCAGATGACGCCGCCGGCCGTCGAAAAGCCAGCAGACTTCGTCTGTGAGGAGGACGTCCGGCAAGCTCTCAAAACTGGGAGGAAGATCACGATTGGGGAACGAACGATCGTGACGCCCGCTGCCCGGGATTTAGGTGAGCAACACCGTCTTTTTGTTCAGGCGGGCTGGCCGATCACCGGGTGACGCCGTGCGCACTTTTGTCTGTTAGTGTTGAGCCAGTTGGGTTTAGTTGACCTCTAAGCCCGGCAGGTGCTAGAATATCCTCCCCAGCTGTACTCAGGGAAGAGGCTACGCTGTCAGGGGTCCGGAAGCCCTTGGCCATCTGAACACGGGAGCCCCCTATGCCAGAGCTTGGAGCCCGCCGCCAAGGCGGGGCTGAGCGAAAGCGAGCTGGGGGGCGACCTCAAAAGGGAGCAGGTTTCGCGGTTTGTTTCGCGTGACCGAAGCCCTGGCGGGAGCGCCCAGAATGACGCATCGCGCGTTGCTGCCGGCCCTGGCAGCCGTCGGATTGACATTCTCTGTCACGGCTTGCGGCTCCAATCCGAAGCCGAAGGCCGCTCAGCCACCTGCCCCGGTGCAGAAGGCGCCCGAGCTACCCCCGGCACCGAAGCCCGATCCGATCACTGTCCTGATCGAGACCTCCGATCGGCATTTCCAGGCCGGTGAGCGTGAGCTCCACATGGGGCATCTCGATAAGGCGAAGGTGGAGTTCGATCGCGCCGTGGACGTCCTGCTCGAATCGCCTTATGGCGCCCGAACGGATTCCCGGCTCCGCGAACACTTCGACCGCCTGATCGATCGCATCAACGCGTACGAGGTTTCCGCGCTCGAACAAGGCGACGGCTTCGCCGAAAAGACCTACGAGCCGGCATCAATCGACGAGCTCCTCAAGATCGCGACGTTCCCGAAGCCTGATGCCGACCTGGCGACGACCGAAGCGGTCAGAGCCGACCTGGCTGCGACCGAACACGACGTCCCAATCCCGCAGAACACCAAGGTGCTGTCGTACGTCGAGCTGTTCCAGGGACGGCTGCGCGACTACATTCACGAGAGCCTGACCCGCGGCACGAAGTACCTGCCGATGATTCAGGACGTGTTCCGGGCCGAGGGTATTCCCCTCGACCTCGCGTACATCCCGATCATCGAAAGCGGCTTCAAGACGAACGCGCTCTCGCGCGCCAGCGCCAAAGGCCCCTGGCAGTTCATGCGGGCCACCGCGATCGAGCAGGGACTTCGCCACGACTGGTACATCGACGAACGATCCGATCCTGAGAAGGCAACGATTGCCGCTGCGAAATACCTGAAGTCCCTCCACAGGCTGTTCGACGGCGACTGGCACCTCGTGCTCGCCGCCTATAACGGCGGGATGGGCCGCGTGCAGCGCGCGGTCAAGCGATCGGGAGTCGACGACTTCTGGTCGCTGTCGCAGAGCTCGCGCTACCTGCCGCGCGAAACGCGTGAATACGTTCCTCTCATCCTGGCCGCCATCATCGTCGCCCGAAACCCCTCGCAATACGGCTTCGAGATCGTGGCCGAAGAGCCTGTGCCTTTCGAGAAGGTCACGCTCCCCCGCGCGATCGACCTGCGTCGCGTGGCCGAGTGGACGGGCTGCTCAATCGACGAGATTCAGGCGCTCAACCCGGAATTGCGCCGTTGGACGACGCCGGTGAGGGACAAGGATTACGAGCTCAGGGTCCCGCTCGGCACCGCGGAGCTGTTCACGGCGAAGCTGAGCGAGGCATCGCCCGGCGATCTCGCGTCGCTGAAGTGGCACACCGTGAAGAAGGGCGAAACGCTCGCGACGATCGCGCGGAAGCTCAGGGTCAGCCGCGTCGATCTGGCGGAAGCGAATTCGATGTCCACGCGGGCAAAACTTCGAGCCGGCCAGGAACTCGTGATTCCGCGGGCTCCGGCGACACTGCTTGCAACCAATACGAAGCGTGCCGCGCCGACGGCTGTCGCGTCGCGCTCGATTTCAGGGCCGGCCGCGGTCGCCGACGATGAGGAACCGAAGGCGCGGACCATCACGCATCGCGTCAAGCGCGGCGATACGCTGTTTGGGATCGCGCGCCTCTACGACACGACCGTGGACAAGATCAAGAGCGTGAACCGCCTGCGCAGCAACGTCATCTCCCCCGGGCTCCGGCTGAAGATCGTTCAAGAGACCCCCTAGCCGATAGGCTCCTCGATCTCAAAAACTGATCGCCCGCCGCCTGCGGGCGCGATCAGATTCTCAATCCTTCGAACCGCAAAGGCCGGATTTCCGGCCTTTTTCATCTGTCCTCCCGTTTGCACCTTCGCGCGCATGCTTGCGTGCATGCGCACCGCGGCGGTGTTCGGCATCGAAGCCTGCACGGTGCAGGTCGAAGTGGACGTGACGGTCGGACTCCCCTCGTTCACGATGGTCGGGCTGCCCGACATCAGCGTGCGCGAAAGCCGCGACCGGGTGCGTAGCGCCATCCGAAACTCCGGCTATGAGCTGAAGCCGCGAAAGATCACGGTCAACCTCGCCCCTGCGGACATTCGCAAGGCGGGGTCGTCATTCGACTTGCCGATCGCGCTTGGCGTGCTGGCGGCATCCGGGTTGATCAAGCGTCGCGACGTTGCGGAGATCCTGCTGGTCGGCGAGCTCTCCCTGGATGGCGCGATCCAGACGGCGCGCGGGGTGCTGCCAATCGCCGCGGCGGCGCGGCGCGAGCGATACAGCGGCCTGCTCCTCCCCTCTCCGAACACGGCCGAGGCTGCCGTGGTGGAAGGGCTCTCACTCTTTCCAGTCCGCTCGCTCGCCGAAGCAGTCGAGGCGCTGAACGATCCCGAGGCGTACCTTGCCGTCAATCGCCCGACGCCCGCGGAGCGGCGGCGTCCGGTCGACGACGCGCCCGACGGGGACTTCGCCGACGTCCGCGGCCAGGCGCTCGCGCGCCGCGCGCTGGAGATCGCGGCGGCCGGCGGTCACAACACGCTGATGATTGGAGCACCCGGTGCAGGCAAGACGATGATGGCGCGACGAGTCGCCGGAATCCTTCCGGAGCTGACGTTCGACGAAGCTCTCGAGGCAACGGCGATTCATTCGGTCGCGGGCCTCCTGCCACCCGGCACGCGTCTCCTGTCCGCGCGGCCGTTTCGCGCGCCGCATCACACGATCTCGGAGGTCGCGCTGGTCGGCGGCGGGCAGCATCCGCGACCCGGCGAGATCAGCCTCGCCCACCACGGCGTGCTCTTCCTGGACGAGATGCCGGAATTCAACCGGCGTGCCCTCGAGGTCCTGCGTCAGCCGCTCGAAGAAGGGTGCGTGCGCATCGCGCGCGCTGCACGGACCGCGGTCTTTCCCGCGCGCTTCATGCTGATTGGGGCGATGAACCCGTGCCCGTGCGGGTACGCCGGGGATCGGCATCGCCCGTGCCGGTGCTCACCCCTGCAGGTTGCGCGCTACGCAGGCCGGCTGTCAGGTCCGCTCCGCGATCGCATCGACCTCACCGTTCCGGTCGCAGCACTTCCCGCGCGCGACCTTCAGGACGGGGCGGAAGGAGAATCGTCGGCGTCGATTCGCCAACGGGTCGTGTCCGCGCGCGAGCGGCAACTGCAGCGCGACGGCGTGCTGAACGCGCGCCTCACCGGCCGCCGCCTGCGCGCCCGCGCACGACTGGAGAACGACGCACGCGCGCTGCTTGGACGAGCGCTGACCCGCCTGGCGCTCAGCGCCCGCGGCTACGACCGTGTCCTGCGCGTCTCACGCACGATTGCCGACCTCGATGGCGCGGAGGAGATCTCGGCGGAGCACCTGGGTGAGGCGCTGCAGTTCAGAGGGGACTAGCAGAATGGGCGATGGGCGAATGGGCAGATCGGCTAAGGCCAGTGGGCACATGGTCAGATTGCCATTGACGGTTACGATTCGCGATCGCCGATTTCCGAAGGGCGATGCCGGGCCGTCGATTCCCAAAGCACTGCGCCAGACGGCCGTTGCAGCCGATAGTGCAATTGGGTGTCCTTTTGGGCATATGGACGGGCCCGCCAGCTCGTCCCAGGCTCGCAGTCGGTTGTTTTCACCCTTGACAGCTCTATGGTAGAGTTCCCCGTTCTATCCAGATGGTCGTTGCGCTGACGAGGTAAGGACCCAGTCCGCGCTGAGAGCACCGTTGTTTTCCAGACGTTTTTCAGTCGTCATCGCCGATCGGTCGACGGGTGCTGTCCGTCGTCTGACCATTCGTGCGTGGATCGTGGGCGCCGCGATCGCGTGTGCGGTTGCGCTTCCGATCGTGATTGGTCTCGGCGCGCGGTGGAGTGCCCAGGCGGAGATTTACGAGCTTCGCGCCAGCAACGAGAATCTCACGCTCGAGAACGAGAGCTATCGCGCGGCCACCGCGCAGCTCTCGTCGCAGATCTCTGCGCTTCAGTCTGCCGTCGATGAAATCGGTGGTGAGGCCGCGGTCGATCCCGAATCGAACCGGGCGATGGAGCGGTTGCCGGCCATCGTCAGGTCGCGGGCGATGGGCGGCGGGACAACGGCGTCCGTCGCGCCGATCGTCAGCGGTCCATTCGGCCACGGCGACGCGGTCTTCGGGGTGCTCAAAGACATCCTTGGCGTGATCGAGGATCGCCTGCACACGGTGCGCGATGGCGTCGAACGCCGTCAGCTGCTCGCCCGGGCGACACCGTCGATCTGGCCGGTGCCAGGATGGCTGTCGTCAGCTTACGGAAACCGCCGCGATCCGTTCACGGGCGCCGCAGACTTTCATCCGGGCCTGGACATCTCCGCGGACCGTGGCGAGCCCGTGCTCGCGACCGCCGACGGGATCGTGACGAGCTCATCGATGAGCGGCAACTACGGCAATCTCGTCGTCGTCGATCACGGGTTCGGGATCACCACCAAGTACGGCCACCTGTCACGCTTTGCCGTGATGAACGGACAAGAGGTTCGTCGTGGCGCCGTGATCGGATACGTTGGATCGACCGGCCGCTCCACCAGTCCCCACCTGCATTACGAAATCTGGGTCAATGGTCAACTGACCAATCCCCTGCGATTGCTCGGTCCTCGCTAAGGATCTTGAAGCGGTAAGGCCCACGATTATTGACCTGCGGAAGCGCGGTCCCGTACAATCAACTGATATCCGGATCGCTTCCGCGCCTGCCGTAGCACCTGCCGCGGCGTGAGGAACGTCCCGGCCTCCGCATGATAGTTGACACCCTCCTGGCGAAGGTCATTGGCACAGCCAACGATCGCGAGCTGAAACGACTCCGACCGCTGGTTGTCGAGATCAGCGCCAAAGAACCAGAGATCCAGAAGCTCTCGGACGAGCAACTGCGCGGCAAGACCGTCGAGTTCCGCCACCGTCTCGCCCAGGGCGAAACGCTCGACGACCTGCTCCCGGAAGCGTTCGCGGTGGTACGCGAGGCGGGCAAACGCACGCTGAACATGCGGCACTTCGACGTGCAGCTCATCGGCGGCGTCGTCCTGCATCGCGGGCAGGATCGCGGAAATGAAGACGGGCGAAGGCAAGACGCTCGTGGCCACCTTGCCCGCCTATCTCAACGCCCTCGAAGGCAAAGGCGTCCACGTCGTCACGGTCAACGATTACCTGGCGCGCCGCGACTCCGAGTGGATGGGACGGATTTACCGGTTCCTCGGAATGTCGGTCGGCGTCATCCAGCATGAGCTGAACGATCAGGAGCGCCAGGTCGCCTACGGCTGCGACATCACCTACGGGACGAACAACGAGTTCGGGTTCGACTATCTCCGCGACAACATGAAGTTCGACCTCGGGCACTACGTGCAGCGGGGTCATCACTTCGCGATCGTCGACGAGGTCGACAGCATCCTCATCGACGAAGCCCGGACGCCTCTCATCATTTCCGGCCCGGCGGAAGAATCGACCGACCTCTATTACGAGGTCGACCGCATCATTCCGAAGCTGACGCCCGGCGCGGTGACGCAGGGGAACGTCAAGGCCGAGGATCGGGAGGAGCTCGAGAAGACCGGCGATTTCCTGGTCGACGAAAAGCACAAGACGGTCACGCTGACGGAAACGGGTATGGCCAAGTCCGAGAAGATGCTCGCGCATCGGCTCCAGCCTGGCGGCCTCTACGACCCCGTCAACATGCCGCTGCTCCATCACGTCAACCAGGCGTTGCGCGCGCACACCCTGTTCCGGCTCGACGTCGACTACATGATCAAGGACGGTGGCGTCGTCATTGTCGACGAGTTCACCGGACGCCTCATGCCCGGCCGGCGCTGGAGCGACGGGCTGCACCAGGCGGTCGAGGCCAAGGAAAAGGTCAAGATCGAGCGCGAGAACCAGACGCTCGCGACCGTCACCTTCCAGAACTACTTCCGCAAGTACGGCAAGTTGTCGGGCATGACGGGCACCGCCGACACCGAGGCAGAAGAATTCGCCAAGATCTACAAGCTCGACGTGATGGTGATCCCCACCAACCGCGAGCTGCGGCGGGTGGAAGAGCCGGACACGGTCTATCGGACCGAGCGCGAGAAGTACGACGCGATCGTCACCGACATCCTCGAAAAGCAGCAACAGGGACGGCCGGCACTCGTCGGCACCGTCTCGATCGAGAAGTCGGAGCGGTTGTCGAACCTGCTGCGCAAGCGCGGCATCAAGCATGTCGTGCTGAACGCCAAATACCACGCGCAAGAGGCGGAGATCGTCGCGCAGGCGGGACGTAAAGGAACCGTGACCATCGCGACCAACATGGCCGGCCGCGGCACCGACATCCTGCTCGGGGGCAACCCCGAGTTCATGGCCCGCCAGCAGACGCTCGCCGACCAAATCGCCGACAAGCTTCCCAAGGGCCAGGAAAAGTTCGTGGACGACGACGAGTTCGTCTACTTCTACCACCTGGAAAGCTTCTATCGAGTGCCGCGCGAAGCATACGAGCGCATCTTCCAGGCGTTCAAGAAGCAAACGGATACCGAACACGACGACGTCGTCAATGTGGGCGGCCTGCACATCGTCGCGACCGAGCGTCACGAAGCGCGGCGCATCGACAACCAGCTGCGCGGCCGCGCCGGCCGTCAGGGCGATCCGGGATCTTCCCGCTTCTACCTGTCGCTCGAAGATGACCTGATGCGAATCTTTGGTTCTGATCGCATCGCCGGTCTGATGCAGCGGCTGGGCATGGAAGAAGGCGTTCCGATCGAGCACAAGATGGTGACCAACGCCATCGCCAGAGCTCAGAAACAGGTCGAAGCGCAGAACTTCTCCGTCCGCAAACACCTGCTCGAGTACGACGACGTGATGAACAAGCAGCGCGAGAGCGTCTACTCGCTGCGTCGTGAGTTGCTCGAGGGGAAGATCCACCTCACCGAAGACGAGGTGGTCGACAGTCGCGAGTATCTCCTCACTCTGGGTGAAGAACTGCTCGAGGGTACCGTCGACCGGTACACGGGTGAGGAAGCCGATCCGGAGAATCGCGACTACGGCGCCCTGAAGGTTGCCGTCGTCGAGATCTATGGCATCGACGGCTCGGAGCTCGACTCGGTCGATATCGAGGGAATGAGCGCTGAAAACGCCACGGACGCGCTCTGGAAGCCGGTCCTCGCCAAGTACGAAACGAAGGAAGCGCTGATTCCGACGGAAATCCTCCGCCGTGTCGAGCGCGACATCATGCTGCAGATCGTCGACGCGCAGTGGAAGGACCACCTCTACAGCCTCGATCATCTGAAGGAAGGCATCGGCCTGCGCGGCTACGGCCAGCGCGATCCGCTGGTCGAGTACAAGAAGGAAAGCTTCGCGCTCTTCTCGGCGATGAAGGACCGCATCGAAGAAGAGATCGTCCGCTATCTTTGGAGGCTCACGCCGGTCGTCGGCGAAGATGCCGCACGCGCGCCAGTCAGGCAGCCACCGGCGCGCCGTCCGCCGCAGATCACTACGAGCGCCCATGAACCGGCCCCGTCACCTTTCGGCGCCATCGCCTCGGGACCGGCGAACGCGGGACACGAAACGCCGCGCCCGGCCCGGACCGGCGGCGACGACGTGATCAAGCAGGTGAAGCGCGACGAACCGAAGGTTGGACGGAACGACCCGTGCCCTTGTGGCAGCGGGAAGAAGTACAAGAAGTGCCATGGGGCTTAGCGCAAGTGCGCAAGTGCGCGGGTGCGCAAGTGCGCAAGTGCACCAGTACCCGGCAGGCAGCAGAGCATCGCTGCCTTTTTTGTTTTTAGCGCCAGCGCCCGCGGCTCCGCGAGCGAGAGCGCATGGGGGTGGGGCCCCATGCGCACCAAGAAAAGAGCTAGTGAATGGAAACCAGAACGGACGTCCTGAATACGGATCAGATCTCAGTCGGACTCTCTACGGCGCTGACGTTTGACGATGTGCTGCTGGTGCCGCGGCATTCGACAGTGGTTCCCAGTCAGGTCGACGTCACCTCGGCAGTGACACGTAACATCCGCGTCAACGTGCCGCTGATGAGCGCGGCGATGGATACGGTTACGGAGTCGCGCCTCGCCATTGCGATGGCGCAGCAGGGCGGCATCGGGGTCATTCACAAGAACCTCAGCCTGGAGGAACAAGCCTCCGAAGTCGACCGCGTCAAGCGCTCCGAGAGCGGCATGATCGTCAACCCGATCACGCTGTCGCCGTCCAACCGCATCTTCGAAGCGCTCGAGCTGATGAAGAAGTACCGGATCTCGGGCGTGCCGATCACCCAGGACGGCAGCAAGGAAGGGCGCCTCGTCGGAATCCTGACGAACCGCGATCTGCGGTTCGAGTCGAACCTGGATCGGCCGATCTCCGACATCATGACGCGCGATCCGCTGTTCACGGTTCCGGTGGGCACGACGCTCGAGCAGGCGCGCCAGTTCCTGCACCGTCACAAGGTCGAGAAGCTCCTGGTTGTCGACGACCGCTTCATGCTGAAAGGCCTGATCACGGTCAAGGACATTCAGAAGATGATCAAGTACCCGAGTGCGGCGAAGGACTCGCTGGGACGCCTGCGCGTCGGCGCAGCGGTAGGCGTCGGCCGCGATTCGATGGAGCGCGCTGAGGCGCTCGTCGCGGCGCACGTGGACATCCTGGTCGTCGACACCGCCCACGGGCATTCGCAGGGCGTGCTCGACATGGTCAAGCAGCTGCGCCGTCAGTTCAAGGACGTCGATCTGATCGCCGGCAACGTCGCCACCGCCGAAGCGACCGAAGCGCTGATCGAACTGGGCGTGGACGCCGTCAAGGTTGGCATCGGAGCGGGTTCAATCTGCACCACGCGCGTCGTCGCGGGCATCGGCGTGCCGATGATCACGGCCGTCGCCGACTGCGCGCGCGTCGCCGCGAGACGCCGCGTTCCGATCATTGCCGACGGTGGCATTCGCTACTCCGGGGACATCACCAAGGCGATCTCCGTCGGGGCGAGCGCCGTCATGATCGGCAGCCTGTTCGCAGGCACCGACGAGAGCCCGGGCGAGATGATTCTGTATCAGGGCCGGAGCTTCAAGGAATACCGCGGGATGGGATCGATGGGCGCCATGCGCCGGGGCAGCCGCGACCGCTACTTCCAGGACGAGTTCGATCTCGACGCGAATCCTGATGCCGCAGAAAAGCTCGTTCCGGAAGGGATCGAGGGACGCGTCGCCCACAAGGGCAGCGTCGCCGCCATGATCCACCAGCTGGTCGGCGGCCTCCGCGCGGGTATGGGCTACTGCGGCTGTCAGGACATCCCCACACTCCAGCGCGAAGCCCGCCTCATCCGCGTCAGCCCCGCCGGCCTGCGGGAAGGCCACGTGCACGACGTGATTATTACGAAAGAAGCGCCTAACTATCGGGTTGAATAGAAACGTTCGTTGTTCGTGGTTCGTGGTCCGTCGCTCGTAGCTCGTAGAGCCCTTATGTGGATTTGGGTTTTTCGAGCCACGAGCGACGATCCACGAACCACGGACGGTTAACATTTCTAGACGCGCTATCGTCTCAGTCGTTATGAGACTCCCCCTTCGCCTACTGCTCGTCACACTGTTCGTCACTCCCTGCATCTACGCGTCCGCGGACTCCGTCCGCGCGGCCCAGGACACGGAATTCATACGGGCTCTCGAGAAGGCGCAGGAATCGCGGCCTGCGACGCTGACAGCGACGGCGCGGATTGCACCGGAGTCGGAGCCGGGCACACCGCTCGTCATTCACGGCACCGCGTTCGCGGAAGATGGCAAGACACCGCTCGCCAACGCGGTCATCTTTGCGTATCACACGGACAAGGAAGGCGTTTACGACAAGCCGGGTGCGCCCCCGCATTCGTGGCGGCTCCGTGGCTGGGCAAAGACGGACGCGAAGGGCGCATTCGAGTTCCGCACGATCAAGCCCGGATCGTATCCGGCGTCGAAGAACCCCGCACACGTGCACTTCACCATCTTCTCGGGCAACTCGCGCTATCACGCGGGCGAGCTGCAGTTTGCCGATGACAAATTCATCGGCGCGCAGGAGCGAGAAAACTCGAAGAAGCAGGGCGAGTTCGGATCCGTCCGGACGGTTCGTCACGAAGGAACGACGGAGCACGTCGACTTCAATGTGAAGGTCAATCCCAGCCAGCGATTCTGACCGTCGGCTCAGCCTGTCCGTTTGATCCGGATCCGGCGGGTCGTGTCGGATTCGTGCGGGTCCGACACAAAAGAGATGCGCACGTCGATGGCGGCCGTCGGCCGGTCGTGCCACCGTTCCGGCCATTCGATGGCGACGACCGCCTCGCCGCTGATCATCTCGTCGAGTCCGAGGTCGGTTGCTTCGACTGGCGTCAACCGGTAGAGATCGACGTGCTGAAGCACGAGCCGCCCGCCTGAGTATTCCTGCACGATCGTGAACGTGGGGCTCGAGACATCGTCTGCAGGCGCACCGAGTCCGCGCGCCAGGCCGCGAACGAAGGCCGTCTTCCCTGCTCCGAGCTCGCCGTAGAGGAGCACGACGTCACCTGCCGTGAGTTGAGAGGCGATGCGCTCACCGATGGTGGAGGTTTCTGCCTCGCTGGCGGTGACGACCTCGAGGTCAGTGCTCACAGCTCGCAACTCAACCAACCAACCAAAAAGACTCCGTTCCTCCGCGTCTCCGAGTTGAAGCTCGTTCCGTGTCCTCCGTCCGCTCCGTTGACGGCGGCTCGCAAGTCACTGCTCGCGCTTCACACGGCGGCGGGCCGTCAGTTCCAACACCGCGTCGCCCAGGCGTCCCGCCACGTCGCCAGCCGTCAGCGCCGTTTCCCCTTCGTCGGCCTCGGCGAGATCGCCGGCGGTGCCGTGCAGGTAGACCGCGAGCTTCGACGCTGCCTCGGCGTCGAGGAGCTGCGCGAACCACGCGGCGATCATGCCGGTCAGCACGTCGCCGGTCCCGCCGGTCGCCATCCCCGCATTGCCGGTGAGGTTCACGAAGGACCGGCCGTCGGGCCCGGCAATCACCGTGCGATGCCCTTTGAGAACGACGTGCACGCGGCGGGCGGCGGCGAATTCCCTGGCGTGCCGCAGTCGATCGTACTGAATGTCTTCGATCGACGTGTTGAGGAGCCGTGCCATCTCGCCAGGATGCGGGGTGATGATCATGTCGACGCCGTCACGGCCCGTGAGCCGTTCGGGTTCGTCGGCCAACGCGTTCAGCGCATCGGCGTCGAGCACCAGAGGCACGCCTGCACGTTCGACGATGGCGTGCACGAAGGCCAGCGTGCCTGGCGCCTGACCGAGGCCCGGCCCGATCGCGATGACGTCCGCTTTCAAATCGAGGACACGATCGACCGCGGCGAAATCGATCCCGCCCGTCGGCGTCTCGTCGAGCGCTTCCGTCATGTACTCGGGAGCCATGGCGGCAACGATCGGCACGCACGACCGGGGCGTGGCAACGGTGACCAGGCCTGCTCCCGACTTCAACGCTCCGAGCGCTGCCAGATGAGCCGCGCCCGTGCGTCCCATCGAGCCGGCCACCACGAGCACGCGACCGAAGTCTCCCTTGTGGGAATCCGGCGCCCGCGCCGGGACCAGCTCGCGCATCCGCTCTCGCGTGAGCAGCTCGAGATACGGCCCCTCGAGCTCGTCGAACACCGGGTACGGAATCCCGATGTCGGCAATGACGAGATCTCCAGCAAGCGTATCGGCCGGTGGAAACACGAGAGGGATCTTCGGCGCGCCGAGCGTGACTGTCATCGACGCTTCGATCGCTTTCGACTCGACCACGGCGCTATCGGCGGAGAGTCCCGTCGGCAGATCGATCGCGATGACCGGCAACCCGAGGCTGTTGATGTCTGCGACGACCGTCTCGAGCAGTCCCGACAGCCGCCCGCGAAACCCGGTTCCGAGGATCGCATCGACGATCAGATCGCATTCGGAGAGCTCTGTGGAATGCAGCTCCCATTCCTGCGCGTCCGTGATTTCGACAACCGTGAGGCCGATCTGGCCGAGCACTTCGAGATTGGTCCGCGCGTCACCGCGAACCTCGGCGACGCTCCCCAGGAGAAAGACGATCGCGTCGACGCCGCGCTGGACGAGCGTACGCGCCACCACGAACCCGTCGCCGCCGTTGTTGCCGCGGCCGCAAATGACGCCGACGCGACTCGACGTGAGATCTTCGTACGCCGCCTCCATCGCCGCCACTGCCTGACGTCCGGCGTTCTCCATAAGGACGACGGACGGGATCCCGATCTCCTCGATCGTCCGCCGGTCCGCCTCGCGCATCTGTTCGGTGTTCAGCACCCGCATCGACGAGTCGAGCGTACTGCTTGTGCTAGACTGCGGTCAACGGACGCGGGAGCCCCGTGAACGGAGCGGACGGAGGACACGGAACGAGCTTCAACTCAGAGACGCGGAGGAACGGAGACTTTTGGTTGGTTCACGTCGCCTTGGCGACGGACTCAGATGGAGAGCAGAATGGCGCTGCGCGGCGCAGTTTATGTGAACGGAACGATTTCAAAGGCGGCGGACGCGGTCGTCCCTGTCTACGACCACGGGTTTCTGTATGGCGAGGGCATCTACGAGACGCTGAGAACCTACAACCGGGTGCCTTTTCTGTACGAGCGGCACATGAGCCGCCTGCGCGCGTCCGCGAAACACCTTCATCTCGACGTCCCCGTCGATAACGACACGATGATGGCCTCGATCGACAAGACGGTGGCTGCGGCGGGTGACATGAAGGAGGCCTACATCCGCGTGCTGGTTACGCGCGGCGTCGGCGAGCTGACCTACGACGTCACCGCCACCCCGGTCTCCTCTCTGATCATCATCGTGAAGCCGGCCGACGAGCCGTCGGCCCGGATCACGGACAACGGCATCGAAATCTCGCTCGTGTCGATTCTCCGGAATCATCCCGGATCGGTGAACCCGATCATCAAGTCGAACAACCTGCTCAACAACGCGCTCGCCATGCAGGAGGCGCATCGCCGCGGCGGCGAGGAAGCGCTGATGTGCAACTACCGGGGCGAGTTGTCGGAGTGCTCGCAGTCGAATTTCTTCATGGTGCGCAACGGCGTCGCGCTGACGCCGAAGTCCGCTGCGGGATTGCTCGAGGGCGTGACGCGCGCTTTCCTGTTCGACGTCGGACGCGACGTGGGCGTGGAAGTCCGGGACGAGACGCTCTATCCGAAGGACCTCGAGACGGCTGAAGAGGTCTTCATCACCAGCACGACTCGCGAGCTCAGCCCTGTCGTGCGGATCGACGGCAAGACCGTCGGCACCGGCAAGCCTGGGCCCATCACGAAGAAGCTGCTCGATGGTTACCGCGCACGCGCAGTCGAGATGACCCGCGCAGTGTCGTCCGCTTCTTGATACGCTTCAATCGGCGGACACGAGCAAATCAGATTGCGATCTCCGTACGGATTGTCGATCCGCGCGACCGCCGGCCAGCGCTTGCTGGCGCGCACGAACGGTAGCGGGTACGCCGCCTGTTCGCGCGTGTAGGGGTGAGTCCACTCGTCTGAAGTGACCTCGTCGGCCGTGTGCGGCGCGTTCTTCAGCACGTTGTCGCGGGCGTCGGCGCTGCCGTCCACGACCGCCTGAATCTCGTCGCGAATCGCGATCAGGGCATCGCAGAACCGGTCCAGCTCGTCCTGCGATTCGCTTTCCGTCGGCTCGATCATCATCGTGCCGGGAACCGGGAACGAGACCGTCGGCGCGTGGAAGCCGTAATCCATCAACCGCTTCGCGACGTCCTGCTCGTCCACGGACGGCCCTGACCCGTGCTTGAACGGGCGCAGATCGAAAATCATCTCGTGGGCGACACGGCCGTTGTGGTTCGCGTAGAGCACGTCGTAGTGCCCCTGCAGCCGCGCCTTGATGTAGTTCGCGTTCAGGATGGCGTAGCGCGTGGCGTCGGTGACTCCCTCCGCGCCGAGCATGCGGATGTATCCGTACGAGATCAGCAGAATGCTCGCGCTTCCCCACGGAGCCGCAGACACGGCGGGAATGGCTTTCTCGCCGCCGACGCGGACGATAGGATGGCCAGGCAGATACGGCGCGAGATGCTTCGCGACCGCAATCGGTCCCATGCCCGGGCCGCCGCCGCCGTGCGGGATCGCAAAGGTCTTGTGCAGGTTCAGGTGACAGACGTCGGCGCCTATCGCGGCCGGGCTGGTCAGCCCGACCTGCGCGTTCATGTTCGCGCCGTCCATGTACACCTGGCCGCCGTGCTCGTGGATGATCGCGCAGATCTCGCGGATGTCCTCCTCGAACACGCCGTGCGTTGACGGATAGGTGACCATCAGCGCCGACAGCGCGTCCCGATGCTGTTCCGCCTTCGCCCGCAGATCCGTCAGATCGACGTTGCCGTTGCGATCGCAGGCGACCACGACCACCTTCAGTCCGGCCATCGCCGCGCTCGCCGGATTCGTCCCGTGCGCGGATGACGGGATCAGGACGACGGTGCGCTGGGCCTGGCCGCGATCGCGGTGATAGGCGCGAATGGTCATCAGACCGGCGAACTCGCCCTGCGCGCCTGAATTCGGCTGCAACGAGACGGCCGCAAAGCCGGTGATCCGGCACAGGGCGGTTTCCAGCTCGCGGAAGACCTCGCCGTAGCCCGCCGCCTGCTCCACCGGCACGAACGGATGCATGCGCGAGAACTTCGGCCAGGTCACCGGAATCATCTCGGACGCCGCGTTCAGCTTCATCGTGCAGGAGCCGAGCGGGATCATCGAGGTGTCCAGGCCGACGTCCTTCCGCTCCAGGTTCCGGATGTAGCGCATCATCTTCGTTTCCGAATGATGCGTGTTGAAAACCGGGTGCGTCAGGTACGGTGATGTGCGCTGCAACGCCGCCGGCGCCGTCAGGCGCCCGCCTGACGCCGCAGTGACCGCCGGTACGGCAGCCTTCCGCGCCACGGCAAAGATCGACACGACGTCCTGCACATCTTCGAGCGAGACCGTTTCATCGAGGGCGATGCCGATTCCCTGCTCGGTGTACCGGAAGTTGATGTGCCGACGCTCTGCTTCGCTGCGGACGGCCGCGGCATCAGCACCTTCGATCCACAACGTATCGAAGTAGGCGGCGTTGGCTTGCTTGTACCCGATGCCGGTGAGCGCGCGGTCGACGACCTGCGCGAACCCGTGGATGCGGCTTGCGATCGCCCGCAGCCCTTCGGGCCCGTGATACACGGCGTACATCGCCGCGATGTTCGCGAGCAGCGCCTGCGCGGTGCAGATGTTCGACGTGGCTTTCTCGCGGCGGATGTGCTGCTCGCGCGTCTGCAGCGCCATGCGGTAGGCCTGACGGCCGCGCGCATCGATCGACAGGCCGATGATGCGGCCGGGCGCCTGACGGACGAACGCCTCACGCGTGGCCAGGAACGCCGCGTGCGGGCCGCCGTAGCCCAGAGGCACGCCGAACCGCTGCGAGTTGCCGACGACCGCGTCGGCACCCATTTCGCCGGGAGGCGTGAACAGCGTCAACGCGAGCAGGTCGGTGGCAAGCGCGACGAGCAGCCCTGCCTTGTGCGCGTTCTCGATGACCTGACGCGGATCGACGAGCGCGCCGCGATCGTCCGGATACTGCAGCAGCATCCCGAACGCCCGACCGAGCGAATCCTGAGAAAAAGACGACGGATCGCCGACTTCGAGCGTGATGTTCAGCGGTTCGGCGCGGCCCCGGAGGACATCCAGCGTCTGCGGGAACACGCGATTCGAGACCAGAAACAGGCTGCCAGGCCCGGCCGTCTTCTTCGCCTGCAACCGGTAGAACATCGTCATTGCCTCTGCCGCCGCCGTGCCCTCGTCGAGCAGTGACGCCGTCGCGATGTCCATTCCGGTCAGATCCTTGACCACGGTCTGGAAGTTCAGCAGCGACTCGAGCCTGCCCTGCGCGATTTCCGCCTGGTACGGCGTATATGGCGTATACCAGCCAGGGTTCTCGAACACGTTGCGCAGGATGACGCTCGGGGTCACACAGTCCGAATAGCCGAGGCCGATGAACGACCGCGAGGCGACGTTGTGCGACGCAATCGATCCGAGCCGCCGCAGGTAATCGTGCTCGCTGTCGCCTGGAGGCAGGTCGAGCGGCTTCGTCGATCGAATGCCTGGAGGAATCGTCTGATCGATCAGGGCGTCGAGCGACGGAACCCCGATGGCGCGGAGCATCTCGTCGCGCTCGCTCGGGTTCGGGCCGATGTGCCGGTTCTGAAATGCGTCAGGGTACTGATTGGTCATTCTGCGTATCTGCCGTGGTCCGTAGTCCGTGGTTCGTAGTTCGAAGAGCCAACGGGCCTCACTGTTGCCTGCCGAGCCACGGACCACCAACTACGGACACGGCACGTTTTTAGCGTGAGCTCTGAGTATTTTGACGCATCGAGCAGGTCGTCCGTGCCGCCGGTCACCTTCATCGCGATCATCCACGACCCGTGCGGATCGCTATTGACCGTTTCCGGCTTCTCGACGAGCGACTTGTTCACCTCGGTAACCTCGCCGGTGACCGGGCTATAGAGCTCCGAAACGGCCTTCACCGACTCGATCGTGCCGAAGACGTCGCCCTTGCTGAAGGTCCTCCCCACTTCGGGGAGCTCGAGATACACGACGTCGCCGAGCTGCTTCTGCGCGTAGTCGGTGATGCCGACCTTCGCGTCGGCGCCGGAGATCTTCACCCACTCGTGATCTTTCGTGTACTTCAGGTCCGCGGGATACATTCTTTCAGCTCCTCTTCCAGTTCTTCTCTACACCTTCGCTCGCTTGTAGAACGGCATCGGGACGACCTGCGCGCGAACCCGCCTGCCACGAACGTCGACCTCGAATTCCGTGCCTGGGGCTGTGCGATCCGCTGGCAGATACGCCATGCCGATGGCCTTCTTCAGATACGGGGTCTGCGTCCCGCTCGTCACGACGCCAGCCTTGCGGCCGTCCACGTAGGCATCGTACCCGTGCCGCGCGATCGCCCGCTCGAGCATCTCGAATCCGACGAGCTTCCGCGAAACGCCGTCGGCCTTCTGCCGGCGCAGCACGTCAGCGCCCAGAAACGCGTCTTTCTTCCAGCCGACGATCCATCCAAGATCGGCCTCGAGCACGCTCGTCGTCTCGTCGATGTCGTTGCCGTAGAGACGCATTGCCGCTTCGAGCCGCAGCGTGTCCCGCGCGCCAAGGCCAGCCGGAACAACTCCGGCGGACTTGCCGGCCTCGAGAATCGACGTCCACACACGGTCCGCCGATGCCGGCGGCGTGAAGACTTCGAACCCATCCTCGCCCGTGTACCCGGTGCGCGAGATCGTCACGCGGACGCCCGCCACTTCCCCGGTCGTGAACCAGTAGTACTTGATGTCGGCGAGGTTGACGCCGGTCAGCGTCTGCAGCACGTCTCGCGCGGCGGGGCCCTGGAGCGCAATCAGCGCGTAGCGCGAGCTGGTGTTCACCGCCACCGACGTCGCCAATGCCCGCGATGTTCGCGGTGATCCAGGCGACGTCCTTGGGAATGTTCGACGCGTTGACGACCATCATGTAGTGATCGTCCGCCAGCCGGTACGTCAGCACGTCGTCTACGAATGTGCCCTGCGGCGTGGTGAGCGCCGAATAGTGCGCCTGGCCGATCGACAACCGGCTCGCATCGTTCGAGGTGATGTGCTGGACCGCCTTGAGCGCGTCGGCACCGGCGATCTCGACCTGGCCCATGTGGCTGACGTCGAAGAGCCCGGCGCGCGTGCGGACGGCCATGTGCTCGTCGGCGATGCCGGAGTACTCGACCGGCATGTCCCAGCCACCGAAGTCGATCATGCGCGCCCCGAGCGATCGGTGTCGCGCGTTGAGCGAGGTCTGCTTGAGTGTTCCGGACGGAGCCTGAGACATGCGGTGTTTTGGCAGCCCCGGCGGCTCAGGCGGATGCCAGCCTGAAACAGCCGAGCGCATCAATTTGTCTGGAGCGGTGGTAGTGGCGCGCGCCCTCGTCTGGGCCGCGGAAATCAATCGGTATAACCAGAGAAAGGTACTATGCGGCTCGGCGGGCGGTCAATACCGCGGATCCGGGCGCGGGCACGGGACGCGGATTCACGCGAATCTCGTCGGGTTCGCCGAATTGGCGGGCCGTCCACTGGCTAAAACGCTGAGGCTCGTGGTGCCGGCTTGCGAAGGCTCTTCGTCGTTGTCTCGATCCGGGGCCAAATCCCGTCCGTGATAATCGAGGACCGTGACATGAACATCCTACTTATCGGCGGAACCGGGACCGTCGGCAGCCAGACGGTGCGGGAGCTGCTCGGCCGCAACGTGCAGCCGAGCGTCTTGACGCGCTCGACCGAGAAGGTTCGACAGCTGCCCGCCGGCGTTCGTGGTGTCGTCGGCGATCTCTCTCAGCCGGAAACGCTCTCCGCCGCCCTTCGAGGGACTGAACGAGTCATCCTGATTACCCCCCTGACACCAAGCGAGGTGATCGAGGGCCTCAGGGTCGTCCGGCTGGCGCGCGAAGCCGGCGTGCGCCGCATCGCGTTCCTGTCCATTCACGATGTTGAGAAGGTTCCCGAAGCGCCGCATTTCAGTGCGAAGATCGCGATTGAGCATGCCATTCGCGAGTCGGGCATTCCGTGGACTTTCATCAAGCCCAACAACTTTTTCCAAAACGATTTCTGGTTCAAGCAGGCCATCGTCGACGAGGGCGTCTACCCTCAGCCGTATGGCAGCGCCGGAATGAGTCGTGTCGACACCCGTGACATTGCGGAGGCCCTCGCTACCGCGATACTTGATGAGGGCCACGAGGGTCAGTCGTATCCGCTGGCCGGACCCGACGTGGTGACCGGCGAATCTACGGCAGCAACATGGAGTCGCCACCTCGGGCGCGACGTTCGCTACGCCGGCGACGACCTCGACGCCTGGGAGGCCCAAACGCGCAAATTCATGCCCGATTGGGCGGTCGACGACTGGGTCATCATGTACCGCTACTTCCAGCGGAACGGGCTGCGCGCGAGCGACGAGGATCTCCGGCAGCAGGCACGCATCCTGAAGCATCCGCCGCGTCGATTCGACGATTTCGTCAAGGAGACGGCGTCCGAATGGCTGGAATGACCGCGACCGCGGCGCGGTTCTCATCGCTTCGGCTTAGTGAGGAAGAGTTGGGTTAGTGCGTCCAAACAGCCGCGCGCCTCCGCGTTCATGGTGCAGACCTGTTAAGCTGCACGGCGGAGGGCCTGGACGTGCATCGACTGCTGGCATGCGTTGCGGTCTTGATGGTTGCGCTCGCGACGTCCACCGTGGCGTCGGCGCAGGGCGCGGACGTCACATTCTTCGTGGGGAGCGCATATCCGATTTATGACGAGCGTCTGACGCTCAGGCCATCGGTGCCCTCACTGCCCGGCGTGGACGTGTCGGTCACCGGCACTCCCGAGGTGCGCGCGAACGGCGGCCTCGTCTTCGGCGGGGCGTTGGCATTCGAGTTCGGGATACTCGGAATCGAGGGTCGGCTCGACGCGACGGATATCGCGTTCGATCTCACGGGAGCGCGATACGACCTGCGAGGCAGCGCGCCGCCGATCGAAGAGCTGGCAGGCAGCATCACCATCGGCAGTGGCACCCTGGACGTCGACCGGCTCTACCTGCTCTCCCTAAACGCCCGGCTGCGGACACCGGGTCCCATCGGCATCGTTGCATCGGGCGGACTCAGTTATCTGCCTGACTTTGACATCACTGGCTCGGTTCCATTGTCGGTGGAGGTGGGTGGAATTTCGCTGCCCGAGGTCGCGCCGCGCGTACGACTGAGCGTCGCTCCCGGCGAATCCGGCCACCGGTTCGGGCTGAATGCGGGAGCGGGACTGCGAATAGGCGGCAGCCACGTGGCCGTCATGGGCGAAGTCCGCGTGTTCTACTTCCAGGATTATCGACTGCGCTTCGGCGTGGACAATGCCCCAGGCGAGCTCGACGACGTGCTCGGCATCCTTGCGCCAATTGAGTTCGATCCAGTCATCGTCAACGCGCAGGCCGGGCTGGTGTTCAGGTTCTGACTGCTCTCTCGGACCGGGCCTCGAGTTCGGACCTGGGAACGGGAGACGGATCACTTCGTAGCGCGAGCGGCTGGTCGCACACGATACACGGTCTTTGCCAGCATCGCTCCCTTGAATGGCGTCGGTTGCCGAAGAATGACCACCCTGACGCCATCCTTTTCTCGCCAGAGAACGTCTTGCCCATCGGGGGTGGTGCTGCCGTTGAGTAACGCCTCTTTGAAGTCGTGCTCCGAAATCCCGTCTTCGACCATACGTGCCTGCGCGTGCCTGCTCACCGCCACATTGCCCAGCCCGGGAACGTCGGGAAAATAGTGATCCATGCGCGGCCCAAAATCCGATTATCCCATGGACGCACACTACTTCCTGTCGGTGCGCCACGAGGCTGAAACGATCTGAATGAAGTTGACAATCTGATCGTCCCACACTTCCCACGAATGCCCCAGTGGCGATATTTCGCGGTACTCGTACGGGATCTTGCGTTTCGTGAGTCGTTCAACAAACCTGCGGCTGTCGGTGACAAATAGGTCTTGGTTCCCGCAGGCCAGATACAGCCGGGGTACCGACTCGAGGGGGATTGCATCCACCAGCGTCGCGGGATCGCGCTCCAGGCGTTCGCGCGTGCCGGGCGCGCCAAAGCCCTGCTGTTCTCGCGACGTCATGTCCATATTCGGGGATTGTCGCGAGATGAGAAATGGTGCACTCATCGCCCCGACCGTCCCAAAGAGCTGATGGTGCTTCAGGCCAAGTAGCATCGCACCCCATCCGCCCATTGAGACGCCGGCGACCGCGCGCCCTTGCCGTAACGCCACAGTGCGGTAATGCTTGTCCACGTACGCCACCAGGTCTTTGACGACGAAATCCTCATACTTTGCCTTCGGATCTGCGACGCTGTTCACGTACCAGCTCTCACCAACACTTGGCGTGACAATGATTATTTCGTGCAAGGCTTGTTCGGCAAACCACGGACGCGTCGTGAACACCATATGGTCCTGGCCGCCACCATGAAGGAGATACAGGACTGGGTACCGTCGTTCTGATTGCGGATACGTCGACGGCAGGAGGACGGCGACAGGGATGGTTCCGCCGAGCGATTCGCTGGGAACGGGGACGATTCTGAGAGCCGAACTCGCCGCCGGCAAGCTGGGTTGCTCGGCCCCAAGGGACTGGATCGCCAACACGCCGGCCGCGGCAAAGGCAATCGCGGTTCGCATACGAAGTACCCTCCGGATTCTCCGGCGAAACCGCTCGCGCCTGACCGAACCGCTAGGTGGGCGTTCGATTGCGCCGATGAATCGGGACACGAGCAAGAATCCGAGTGCCAGCGCCGCGCCGTGAATTGATCGTGCAATCGCCGCCGACAGCCATCAGCCGCTCCCGCATGCCAATCAATCCGAGGCCGTGACGTTTCGTCGCCTCGTCAGGATCGAAGCCGGCGCCGTCGTCGGACACTTCGAGTCGAATCTCATCATCGTTACCATCGAGTGAGACTGACACGCGGCGCGCCAGCCGAATGCGTCATCGCGTTGGTGAGCGCTTCCTGCATCACGCGAAACAGGGCCAGCGCAACGTCGTTGGCGAGATCGTTCGGCACACCATCATCCCGGAAATCGATCACCGCATCATGCTGCGCCGACAGGTGCTCGCAGAAACGCCTGGCTACAGTCGTGAGCCCGAGTCGTTCGAGCCTGGCGTGGATCCGGTCCGAGATCGAGAGAATCTCGCCCGTCAGATCGGTAAACTGGCCGCACAGCTCCGCGACACGGATACGGATCTCGCCAGCTTCGCCGCCCGGCAACTCGCTCAAGCTGTGCAGGCGCATCGTCAGCGCCATCATCCGTTGACAGAGGTCGTCGTGGATCTCTCGGGCGATCCAGGCGCGCTCCTGCTCGTACGCCTGCATCAGCCCTCGGCTCAGGTTGGATAGAGCTACTGTGGCGAGCTTGAGATCCGTCACGTCTACCGCCGACCCTACGTAACCTGTGAAGGTCGCCGGCGCAAATTGTGGCGCTCCCGTGTCCAGGATCCATCTGTATTCGCCGTCATTCCGGCGGAGGCGGTACTCCGCCTGGAAGTTCTCGCGACGATCGAATGCCTGCGTGTAGGTGTCGAGGCAACGCGCGAGGTCGTCAGGATGAATGGCATCAGTCCAGTCGTTTCCCGATTCGGGCCCGGCCGCTTGACCGGTGTAGGCGAGCCGACAGCGATTGACATCGCTGCGCACCTTGTCAGGGCCTGCGGTCCACATCATGACCGGTGCGGCGTTCGACAACAGTCGGAAGCGCTCTTCGCTCAGGCGGAGCGATCTCTCTACGCGACGCCGCCTGACCAGGTTTGCCGTCAGCGCGATCACGATCAGCGCCTGGACGCTCGCCAGTGCGGCGGCCGCAATGATTGGACGCCGGTATCGCTGCCACGTTGTTGGCTCGCGAAACAGCACGATGCTTCCCGGGCCCAGTCGATCCTCGGCGATCCCCCAGCGGTGCAATTCGCGCCAATCGAACGCCGGTACGCCCGCCACCTGGATTGGCGTCACGATGCTTCGCGGCGATTCGCCGCGTAACAAGCGCAACGCCACGTTCGCCGTGGTGCGGCTCAACTCTTCGATGGACAGGAGCGGGCCGCCGACGATGCCGCGGCCCAACTGCGTGCTGTGCAAGCCGAACATGGGGGCGTTGGCCACCGCATGCAGTTCGTGTAACGTCCGCTCCTCGATCTGAGGAACTCCCTTGGCGTCAACCGACAGGACCCCAAAGAAGATCGCCGAATGCGCAGGCAGCGTGGCGCACCGCTGAAGCAATTCCGAGAACGACAGGTCATTCATCCAGACGAAGGTCAATCGGCCTTCGAAGCCCTTGAACGCGCGCTTGACCTCCTTGAGCCAGAACTGCTCGAGCTGCGAGGCTCCGATGGCAACGAAGATAGTCTTCGTATCTGGAAGCAGCTTCAGGATGTTCTCGATCATCTGCGGCGGATCATGCGCGACCGCAACGGCAGTGTCGTTGTCGGCCATCGTCCCCTTCTCGATGAAGCGACGATCCACGGCAGCGAACAGCATCGGCGTCGTGGGAAAAAGCTGCTCGCGGTGCTGTTGCGCGAACGCGGCCGCAGGCCCGCCGATCGCCACAACGAGATCCAGCTGGGTACGCCCGAACGTGGAGCGCAGGCGAGTGACGACCGAATCATCGGGCGCGCGGATGCTTTCGCCGGCCGTCTGAAGTGCGACCTCGATGTAGTCAACCGGCTCGGCTGAGGATCGGGTCAACTCCGGTCGGAACAGCAACGCGAACTCCCTGTGCGTAAACTCGCGTTCGTACGAATACAGCAGCAACACGCGACGAGGTCCGGCCTGGGCATTCGCGACAGGCGCGAAACCCACGATCAGCAATAACGCCCAGAGCCGCCAGGGACTACGCCTAGGATCCATCGAGTTGAGTCTTCCGAGGAGCAACGATTGTACGCAATTGACCTTGCGCGAGGGAAGATGCGATCCAGGCGCGCTCGTGCCAACGGTCCGCGTTCCGGAGAAGAAAGATCAGCCCTCGCCGTGGTCTGCCGAGCCTGATTGCTCACCGGGCGACGGCGGCTGTCGGAGATAATCCTCGCCCAGGCGCCGCAGCTTTCCGGCGAGGTCACGGGTGAGATTGCGCTGGAAGACGATCCGGGTCTCGGGATCGGCTTCGAGATACCGCCGCAGCGTGGCCACTTCCCAGCGCAACGCACGCACCGGCTCCACTGTCACCGCGTCCACTTCGGCCGGGGCGCCGCTCAGCACGAGTGCGGAGCCGACGATATCGCCGGGCCCCAGCTCACCCAGGACCCGTCCGTCCTTCGACACACGCACGTTGCCGCGGACAACGAGTGCGATCGCCCCGGCCGGCGTGCCGTGCTCGATCAGACGCTCGCCGGGAGCCGCTGTGGTCCAGGACCCGAGGCTGACAAGCTGCAGAACCTTGCGAGACGGCAGTTGCGCGAACGCGAGCCGGCGAACCTCCTCCTCGTCGGGCGTCAGCTTGACCGGACGACGTTCGAGGTAGAGACGCCAGGATTGGAAGGCATTGATTCCAGCGAAGACGACACTCCAGGCGATCGGTGCCCACTGGGGTGTAGGCTGAAGGACGAAGTAGGGGAGCGAAATCAGCGACGCGGCCACCGCGAACAGCCGCAGCCACAGAATGTCGCGGACGCTGTACGCCACCAGCAACAAGATGTTGGCCGCGTGAATGAAATAGTTTGGATTGACTGAGGTCATGATGACTCCCTACGCCCCTGACGCACACATATCCCGCAGCGCGGGAGGCGGAAGAGTCAAAGGACCGTGACAACGAGAGAACTCACGGTGTGAC
Organism: uncultured Acidobacteriota bacterium; assembly: GCA_963784195.1. GTDB lineage: Bacteria > Acidobacteriota > Vicinamibacteria > Vicinamibacterales > 2-12-FULL-66-21 > CAVQAH01. The sequence continues at coordinate 196,289 of CAWARA010000030.1, forward strand.
CGCTGACAGCGTCGCACGCGAGTTGAAAGTCCGCCTGATTGGCGACGCAGAAGCTATGCGGCGTCGGGCGGCTTCAGCCGCGAAAGATCCGGCAGAGTCTGGCTCAGCAAGATCAGCTCATCGCCTTCGCGCAACGGTCCCGCTTCCCCGCCAACCGGGTTGAGCATCATTGCTTCACCCCGATAGAGGCCGATGAGAAGGCACGCCTTCATATTCGTGCGATCGGGCAGGAACACGTTTGCCGCTGCGACGAAATTCATCCCGACAAGTTGGGCAGGCACCGGCACCAGGTACATCTCATTGGCGTCGCGCCGGACCGATAGCAGCTCTTGATAAACGCGCGTCATACCATGAAAGAGCGAGGCACGTGCCATCAGCCGCAATCCGAAGTCGGCGGCCGAGATGACTTCATCGGCACCCGCCTTGCGCATGTGCGACCGGTATTTCGGATCCTGGCACTCGGCCACGATGTTTGGCCGGTGCTCTTGCACGCAAACGTTCTTGACGGCAATGCAGCACACGATGGTTCTTCCGTCGGCGTGCTGGTCCTGGCGGTCATCCGACAAGATGACGACGGAGTGCGCTTGCGCAACCTTGGCGCGGCGCAGTATCACATCGTTGGCTGGGTCGCCTTTGACGATATAGACGTCGTTGAAGGCGGTTTCATCCTGTTTCTCAGGCAGCACGACTTCGTCGGGTGCGTCGTGTACGATCACGACTGGCCGCTGGTCGGTGACGATACCGCTGTGCACTTCGCGTATCCAGTCCAGTGCTCGCGGCGACCAGTTGCACAGCACCAGATGGTCAGACATTTCAAGATTAGGCACCTCACGACTCCTTAGTGAGCGTTCGATCAGGATTGACGCCACGCTGGCCGTGAACAAACCGGCCAGGGCGACACCGACGACGAGCACGCCAGAAACCACGAGCCGCCCAAGAGGAGTGTTGGGCGCGTTGTTGAGGCCGCTGAAAAGGGTGACCCAGACGTTCCAGAGGGACTCGCGCCACGTCCCGAACGCTGGATTCGTGCCACGCTCCGCGAAGTAGAGTGCAGTGCCGCTGACGATCCAGATCACCACGATACTGGTCAGGATTTTCCAGACCTGGTGGCGGTTCCACGCCTTTACCACTTTCAGCAAGGTGTCGCGCCACGACGCCTTGTCCCGAACTCGGTCGAGCTCGCTCACAGCGAGCCTCTGCGACGGAGCCATAACTCATGTCATTTTCCGAGTGCGAGCTGTCAGATGAACGTCCACGCTTCGCTGACAGCGTTTGGGTCATGGTTGTCTATCGTAGACCTGAACGCTCGATACTCCGTGCCGTCCCTGTTGCCTTTGGTCGTAACCGTCAACACCTTGCCATCGTCTGAGACGGTTCGGGTTTCCGTCTCCACGACCTGCCCCTGAATCTTGCCGGTTCGCTCGACCGTTCGGTCGTCCACCCGTTTCAGTGACACCGTGCTCAGAATGGAATTCGAGATCGGATAGTCGTTGCCGTCGAATCGCGCGGTGTACTCGACGATGACGCTTGGCTTGTTGCTGCTCATCGTGTAGGTGGTTTCCTTGATGGCATCGCCAACCACCTCGAACTTCGTGACACGCCGTTCCGGCACGGCGCCGCTGAAGGTCGATTTCGCGCGATTCAGCGTCCATGCCCCGAGGGCCGATTCGCTCACACTCTGGGCAACTATCACGCCCTGACCAACCGAGAGAACCGAAAGAAGTCCGAAGATGATGACGCGCTGCATCTGCCCTCCCTTCCGCCTGAAATCGGAAATGCCAACCGACATGCCGATCTGGGCCATCTTCGATCGGCCGCATTCTACGCCTGTCAGGCCGCGCTCGTGTGAAACTTTCTTGTCACGGGTTCGTCTCATCGAGCAGGCGTGCTCGGAGCGGCGGCACGCTGTGATCCCCGAGAAAATGGAACGTCTGGATCCCCAGACGGCCCGCAGCATCCAGATTTTCGAGACGATCGTCCACGAACAGTGTGGACACGGCCTGGGCGCCAAGTTGCGCCAGGCAGATCTGATAAATGCGCGGGTCTGGCTTGACGCATCCCACCTCGTATGACACGACCACCGCATCGAAATGCTCGGCGAGTGTGCGAGTTGACCTCACGGTGTCCATGACGGCTGGAACCCCATTCGACAGAAGGGCGGTTCGGCCGCCGCGAGATTTGAAGTCGAGCGTCAAGTCCCACAGCTCCTCTCGGTAGTCGCTCCACGAGATGAAGTCGGCCGTCATCAGGGCTTGGAGGTTGGACTCAAATCGAGCCTGGAGAAGTACCCCGTCAGTGA
>CAWARA010000031.1:0-319807 GCA_963784195.1 uncultured Acidobacteriota bacterium
ACAAGGGAAGGCCGTAGCACCCGACGAGCTAGGCGAACCCCCGGGATGCTTCCGCGTTCATCCGCGTGACCGGCGATGATGACGACGAGCGCGAGAAACGCTGAGTAAATCGCCGTCAACGCGAACGTCGGCAATCCGAACGGCGACGAATCGAACATTACCAACCCGAGAGCGGCCACGATCTCGACGCTTGCCGGCGATCCCCGGGTGATGCAGTTTCGATCAGGGTTCAATTCTGATGGGGCAGGGGAGAGCCGGGTTGCGTATCTCTTTCGTGGAGGTAGGAGCCATCCTCGCCGGCGCATCGCTGCTGACGCCGGCGAGGGTTACCACCGCCCGCATCGCGTTCAGTCCCGCCGGTGTCACGCCCGTGAGCTGAAATCGAATCGCTTTTCGCATTTCCCAACAACGCGGCGGACCGAGCGGATCCACGTGATCGCGCATGAAGGGAGATTCCCGTGCGTTCGACAGCAGCCCGCGCCATTTTCGGTGCTCTGATCTCAGTCATCGCATTCGGTCTGATGGGCGCATCGTCCGTCCTTGCTCAAACACGCGTGTCATCACTGGAGGAACTGCGCCGCGTGCTCGACCCGGGAGACATGATCGTCGTCGTCCCATCCCGTCGGAGAGCCGGTGGCCGGCCGGCTGACGCGCCTCGGCGATGCCCATCTCGACCTGCGATCGTTGACACACGACTCTCGCAGGGCGGCGGCGCGCGTGATGTCAGCATCGCGCTCGATGCCATTCGCTCGATCGAACGGCGCCGCGATCCTGTCCGCAATGGCGCAGCCATCGGTGCCGGCATCGGCGCCGGGTTCGGCGGCGCGATGTTCCTGTATGCGGCGATCATCGATCGAAACGAGCTAGAGGAGTGGGCGCCGCTCTACTTTGGAGTGGCGGGCCTGCACGGGCATTGGCGCGTTGATCGGCTGGGCGATCGATGCTGCGAATTCGAAACCGCACATCAAGTTTGAGTCGTTCTCCAACGGACGGACGACGATGCTGTTCAGCCCGTCTACTCACGAGGTCGCGGGATCGCCCTTGGCGTCGTAGTCTCGCGCTGGTAAGAGGTCGTCGGCCGAGTCCGTCGATGCCGGCGACTCAGTTGATGGATGCCCGGCGCAGCGTGCGGCGCTGCCTCAGCTATGAGGTGTCTCTGGGATGACATCATCAGGCGCCCTGCCGTTAGTTTGCGGCGGGAAATTCTTGCACGACCAGATGCGGCGCGAGCTGATCACACTCACTGAGCCCATCGCGCAATTGCGCGAGCACGGCGTCGGCAAGCTTGAGGAGGTGAAACTTGCATGCATTGAGGGCACAGGTCAGATCAGCGTGGTGATCCGTGACGCGGCAAGGAGCGAACCTCATGGACCGGACAATTGTGCGGGTACACTTCTCCAACGGCGAGTGGCAGATCGAAGCGAATGGAGCACGGTTGAAGCTGCTTCACGGACGAGGGGAGGCCATCGCGCGCGCTCGAGAGTTCGCGCATATATACATCATGGTATCTGCTTGATTGAAGACCGCTACGGCCGGCCGCTCGAGCGGGAGGATTACGAAGGCTGAGCTGGGGTTCCCGCGCCACGTAGCTGGGTCATACGGTGAATACGTCGTCGCCATCCGGGCGTGCGATGGTCGAGATGGCGCATGACCCACCGAACCCACGTTCGTCTACGTTGGCCGCCATTCTGTCAATCATCAGAAACCGGCTTCGGGTTGCGGTCAATCGACGTCTCTCACTGTCATGGGTGGCTGTCGATCGATGTAAACTGTGGCCCATGTTCCGCGTAGCTGTGCTTAGCCTGACGCTGTCGATTCTCGCGTCGAGCGTCGCCTGGTCGCAGGAACCGGCGACACGCGAAGAGGCCGACCGGCAGCGCCGCGAACAACAGGCCAAAGAGGTCAAGCCCTACGAGCCCAACGGCGTGGAGAGGGCCCTCGACTTCGCCGAGGACAAAGCGATCTTCATCCTCGACCGCGAGGGCTTCCATCCAAAGTTCGGCTCGTTGACCACGGGCAGCGGGTTCGCCTACGGCCTGGGCTTTCGTGATCGCGATCTCTTCTCCAACACCGGGGCGCTTGAAATCTGGGCGGCCGGTAGCGTCAAGCGGTACTGGGCGACCGAGGCGCGGCTCACGATTTCCGCGGCTTGCCGAGAACCACCTGTACCTCGAGACCTGGGCCAGCCACCGCGACTACCCTGCAGGAAAACTTCTTTGGCCTCGGACCCGATTCAAACCGAGACGATCGATCCGACTACGCGATCCGCACGAACCATTTCGGTGGTCGCGCGGGCGTCAGGCCCGTCGACGCACCTGCTCGTCGGCGGCGGGCTTGAGTACCTGACAGCCGCGACTCGGCGAGGGCCAGAACGATCGGTATCCGACGTGACCGAGGACATTCCCTCCGTCCGAAGTGCCCGGCCTCGACGCCCGCGCCGATTTCCTGCGATCCGACGCGTTCATCGAGGTCGACTATCGCGAGCCGCGAAATCCGAAGAAGGGCGGCTGGTATCGCATCGACTTCTCCCACTACGACGATCGCACCGCCGGCCAGTTCACGTTCAACCGCATCGATGCCGACCTGCGCCAGTTCATCGGTTTCCTGGCGGGCCGTCGCGTCATCGCGGCGCGGCTCTTCGTCTCGACATCGGACACCAACGCCGGCCAGACCATGCCGTTCTATTTCATGCCGACGCTCGGCGGGAACGACACCCTGCGCGGCTTCCGCGAGTATCGGTTCCGCGCACCGCACGCGATCCTGGCACAGGGCGAGTACCGCTGGGAGATCTGGAGCGGTTTCGACGGCGGCCCTCTTCTACGACGCCGGAAAGGTCGCGAACCGTCGTGAAGATCTGGATTTCAAGGATCTCGAAACGGACTACGGCATTGGGTTCCGCTTCAACACCAATAACGGCGTCATCCTCCGTGTCGATGCCGCGTTCGGGAGCCGTGATGGCAAGCACCTGTATATCGTCTTTGGCGGCGTTTTCTAGAAGGGCGATCGCCAGAGGCACGGGCGGGTCCGGCGCCGCGGGTGGCGCTTGCCGGCTTCGTCGGCCTGCTGGCCGCGGGCACGTTCGTGTCGCCACGGTCGGCCTCGCCGCGCTTCTATCCCGACGATCCGCTCTGGACGGATGACGACCGCGCAATGGACGCGTCGAAGGCCGGGCCGATCGAGGACTCGAACGGCTACGACTTCGTCGTGAACACGCTCGGGCATCCCGGAGAGCGACGGGATGTTCGCGCGCTCAACGTCAACACGGTCGACGAAGTCCCGGACTCGAGCTGGTTTACCAATCGGATCGGCCGCAAGGAACTGAGCGTTGCAGAAATCGCGCGGGGACCGGATCGCACGGAGCGAGTGACCATCAACGGCTGGAAGGTCTCCGGCGGGCAAGAGCGGCGGCGTGCAGCCGGGCTTCCGCATGACCGATCCCGAGGGCCAGACGTATCAGGTCGAAGTCGACCCGCCGTCGAATCCGGAGCTGGCAAGCGGAGCCGAGATGATCGGAACCGCCTTCTACCATGCGATCGGCTACAACGTGGTCGACGTCTATCTTGCCGAGCTCGATCGCGAGTCGCTCGTGATCGCGGACACCGCCACGATTCGCGATCCACTCAACGGCCGCCGGCGCCGGCTGAAGAAGTACGATCTCGACAACGTCTTCAACCGCGCCGCGCGCCTCGAGAACGGGCGCTACCGTGTGCTCGTCAGCCGCTTCGCGCCAGGCAAGCCGCTTGGCAACTTCCGCTATTACGGCCGGCGCCCGGACGACCCGAACGATCTCGTGCTGCACGAGCACCGGCGCGAGCTGCGCGGGGCGCGGGTCTTCGGTGCCTGGCTGAATCACGATGACTCGCGAGGCATCAACAGCCTCGACATGCTCGAGACGACCGACGGGCGCGGCTGGATCAAGCACTACATGTTCGACTTCGGATCCATCCTCGGCAGCGGCACCGTCTATGCCCAGCGCCACCGGCCGGGAAACGAATACATCTTCGAGCAGAAACCGGGATGGCTGACGCTGGCCACGCTCGGTCTGTACATGCGGCCGTGGATGACCATCGACTATCCTCGCGTGCCCCGCTCGGTCGGACGTCTCGAGGCCGAGCGCTTCGATCCACTCACGTGGAAGCCGGAATACCCCAACGCGGCCTTCGACAACATGCGGCCGGACGATGCGTTCTGGGCCGCGCGCATCGTGTCGAAGTTCTCGGACGAGGCGATTCGTGCGGTCGTCGAGAAGGCCGCCTACAGCGATCCGGCGGCGACCGATTTCATGACGAAGACGATCATCGCCCGCCGCGACAAAGTGGTCGCCGCCTGGATCAACCAGGTATGCCCCGTCGTCGATACGGCGTTGTCGGCAGACGGCACATCTGACATTCACGAACGCAGCCGTCGATGCGAAAGCCGCCACAGCACCCGAGCGGTACGAGCTCAGCTGGTTCCGGTTCGATAACACGACCGATCAGCGAACACCTGTCGGCGAGCCGATGATGGTGTCGAGCGGATCGGCCCGCGCGCCCGACGGGCTGATGGCGGGCGACTTCGTGGGCGTCAGCGTGACGGCTGCGCACGCGCAGCAGCCTGGATGGGCGACTCCGTCGACGTTCTTCTTCCGCCGCGGCGGAGCTGGCCCTTCGGCGAGCTGGACGCTTGTCGGCGTCGAACGAGGACCGGCGGAAACCGCCAGAGCGATGAACCGACGCAGGAGCTCCGGCTAGTTCTGAATGCGACGTATGCCGCCACTAGGCACGCGCCACTATGGTCCATTCCACCGCTTCGAACGTGTTGGGAGTTCATCTCCATCGGATCGCTTGTCAATGTCGGCGATAGCAGTTGCGATCAAACCACCGCCGACCCCTTCCACAAAGTACCCGTTGGCCCCAAACGCCGTCCGCAACGCCAAGGCCGAGCGGCACACGTCTCGCCGTCTCCCATCCACCAATGACGCGTCAATGGAGTAAGGTCGAGCGGCACCGCGTCGCCCGCATGCTTGTTGTAGAGCAGTGACACTCTCATGCGTGACGCGCCTCCAAGAATCAAGCCGATACTGTACCTGGCCGCGCGTTTGCACAATCTGTGTTTACTGATGCGTATTCTCGTATCGAACGACGACGGGATCTACAGTCCTGGAATCACGGTCATGGCCGAGGTGGCGTCTGAGTTTGGCACCGTGCGCGTGGTTGCGCCGGATGTCGAGCAATCGTCGATGGGGCACGCGATTACTGCGACGAGACCCCTCTCGTATCGAGAGACGCACCTCGGCAATCTCGCCGCCTATCGCGTCAACGGGACGCCAGCCGACTGCGTGGCGCTTGGCACGTATCACTGGGGTCACGTGGATGTGGTGCTCTCCGGGCTCAACCTCGGATTGAATCTTGGCAATTCCATCTGGCACTCAGGCACGCTTGCCGCAGCGAAGCAGGCGGCGCTGCTCGGCGTGCGCGGCGTGGCGATGAGCGCTCCGGCAGGCATCGATGACTTCGAACACTTGAAGCCGTGGATCCGGCGAGTGTTGGAGGTACTCCTGACCGAATCGACGTCGCTGCTCGTCAACGTAAATTTTCCGCGCGAGCCCAGAGGGCTGGTCTGGACGCGCGCCTCCGTGCGTCGCTATGACGGCACGATCGTTCCGACGAAAGACCCGCTGGGGCGTGCGCTGTACTGGTTCACTGTGAGTCCATCGAAGGCGCCGAAGAAGGTACCGATCGATGGGCCGCTGAGCAGGGGTGGGTCTCTCTACCCCCCTCAGGCTCGATCTGACGGACGAAGCACAGCTCCGTGCCGTTCGCGCGAAACGTCCTCTGGACGAAGCGCTGGCGGCGGCGATTTCACCAGCAAGGTCGTCCGAGCAGGCGGCGGAATCGGTCCGCGAAGACGAAGCCTCAGCGGCGATCCCGGTGAAGGGCGGCCCTTCTCTCCGCGAACCGGACGCGTGATGAGCTGGCGGAGTGGTTTCACATCGAACGCCTTCCACACCAATGTCGAACGGTGGCTGCGCCAGCTCGATGGGCTTCGGCGCGTGGCGTGAAGCCGCAGTCCGGGTCAGACACACACACACACGGCAAGATCACACGACACAACCGGCGCTCATTGCTTTCTTGTGGCGACTCCGCCGAATTCGAACTGCCCGTTCATGATGGCGAAACTGATCTCAAGATCGTTTCGGTGAGGGACCAGGCGCAGCACCACCGGCGCCAGGTATCCCCATAGTTCGGCCGTGTAGCGGAGCAATATACCCTTCCCCCGCACTTTCAATCTCCTCGACGTCGTGTCTGCCCATGAGATCGGAATCGACGCTTGCCCGAATGTTGCCTCGGTCATCCGCCTTTACCTCGATGACGAACATCGCTGGCCCCGATGGTCCCTGGACCCGACAGGTCCACTGGCCAAAGACAGGATTGGCGTCGTCGGGCCGCGCCGTGTCAGCCGTAGTGAGCGACTCGCTGTCAAATGCCACAGTTTTGGCAATCACGGTTGCTTGAATCGCAGGCTCGTCCGTTGAGCGATCGGCGAGGCGCTCCTGGCCAATGGTCACCGATGGACCAATGACCGTAATTGCCATGCTGAATGCAACCGCTTGAAATGGGCACATCGGACCTCGTCACCAAGCCCTTCCGTTCGGCCAGACTACTGTACCGATGATGATGCCCGAATGCCGGTGAGCAGTCCCGAGTGTAGGGTGGGAATCTTGTAAGAATTCGGTAAGCGATGAGACGGCGGGGAGTGTCCGCCTTCCGTTATCGGAGAAGACAATCTCGCCCTGGCCTTGGCACACCATCGGCTCAGCGTAGAAACTCCGGGGCGATCGGAGTCTCCAGCTAATCTGAGCGTGCGAGCTCTGCGGAGAGAACTGGCGATAGCACAGGGAGGACAGTTGGTCGGAAACAGCCTTGTGACGGAAGTAGAAAACACGACGCACAGCGAGTGACGGTTCTCGCATGCCCGCTGGAAACGAGATAATTTTCAATGGTCGCCAACACGGGCGCAGGAACCCGGAGGCATCTCGATGGCTCGCCTACTCTCCGTCAGCGTTGGTCTTCCACGCGACATCGAGTGGCGTGGAAGGACCGTGCACACCGGCATTTGGAAGGAGCCCGTAGAGGGCCGTCGGCGCGTCACGCGGCTTAACGTCGAAGGCGACGGCCAGGGCGATCTCGAGGGCCACGGGGGCGAGCAGCGAGCGGTTTTCGTCTACCAGATCGAATCGTATCGTTACTGGGAGGAACGGCTGGGCCGCCGCGATTCCACCCACGGGCAGTTCGGCGAGAACTTCACCATCGAGGGATTGCCGGATGACGAGGTCTGCATCGGCGACCGCTACCGGATCGGGACTGCTCTGTTCGAGGTGACCCAGCCTCGGACCACCTGCTACCGCGTCGGGATTCGCATGAACGAGCCGGAAATGGCTGCGCTCCTGACCTCCAGCGGACGGCCGGGCTTCTACCTGCGCGTCCTCGAGGAAGGCGAGGTTGGCGCCGGCGACCCGATTCTCTCGATTGCTCGAGGACCGGAGCGCATGACCGTTGCCGAGGTCAATGCATTGCTGTATCGTCTCATCATCCCCGCGATCAGCTCGAGCGGGCGCTGCGAATCCCTGCGCTGTCCCCGGGTTGGCGGTGGTCCTTCGAGGAGCTGCTACGAAGCCAGGATGCCCACCCTGGCGCAACGGGCAACGCGGGTCTTGTGCCGGCAGCGGCTGCGCGGACGGCAACGCCCGGGTTTCAGCCGCTGCGAGTTTCGCGGATCGATCGTGAATGCGTGGATGTGATCTCGTTGTCGCTCGAGCCGATGGATGGAAGGCGGCTCACGACGCCACTCGCCGGTCAATTCGTCGTGCTCCGTTTGCGCCCGAAGCCCGACGGTCCCCAGCTCTTCCGAAGCTATTCACTCTCCGGACCTCTCTCTGGCGAGCACTATCGCGTCAGCGTCAAGGTCGAGCCAAACGGCGCCGCGGGAAGCTACTTGAATAGCAGCGTTCGAGCCGGCGACGTCCTCGATGTCAGCGAACCGAGGGGCAGCTTCACGTTGCAGTCGGGCGACGGCCCGGCGGTGCTTCTCAGCGCGGGAATCGGCGCAACGCCGGTGCTGGCCATGTTGCACGCTCTGGTTGCGAGCGCTTCGCCTCGTGAGGTCTGGTGGCTGCACGGCGCACGCAATGGCAAGTCACATTCCTTCGCCACGGAGGTGCGGCAACTTCTCGGAAAGCTTGCTCGCGGGCGAAGCCACATCTGGTACAGCCGACCGGATGCGGTCGATCGAGTGGGGCAGGACTACGACGCGACGGGTCGTCTGGGGTTGAAGGCCCTCCAAGACCTGCGCGTCCCGCGAGATGGCGACTTCTATCTCTGCGGGCCATCGAGCTTCCTCGGCGATCTGAGGATGGGCCTGACCGCCTGGGGAGTGCCTGCGGACCGGATTCATTCCGAGGTCTTTTCTGGTGGCCCTTCGCTGATGCCCGGCGTGGTGTCCAGCCCGGTGCGCGCGCCGCATCAGCCTGCAGGCACCCCCGGCGCAGGGCCACTGGTGTCCTTCGCACGCAGCGGCATCACCGTTCGTTGGCGCCCGTCGGAGGACCAGAGCCTTCTAGAGTTGGCGGAAGCGTGTGACGTGCCCGTCCGGTGGTCGTGCCGCACGGGCGTCTGCCACAATTGCGAGAGCGGACTGATCTCCGGGTCCGTCGCCTATCAGCCTGATCCGCTCGACGCACCGGCAGAAGGAAATGTCCTGATCTGCTGCTCCCGGCCGCAGGGTGACGTGGTCATCGATATTTGAGTGTCGTCGCTCGAAGCAGTTGCGAAACAGTGAGCGCTAGGCGGGCGCATGGCTGGTATGGTATCGCGTTCTACGTGGGTGCCTCGGCCGGTTGTGCGCCGTGAGCTCGACCTGGCTCGAGGGCGAGTTTCTTGTCATCGAGAAAGACCTGGACCTCGTCCGGCTCGTGCAAGGATGGATTGGCCACGAGTGTTAGAAATCGCGTGGACGTACCTCGGGGCAAGCGGATGCCACGAGGTCCCGCCCGAGGGCAGCGCCGGGCGCGGCGCCGATCTCTCGCTGTTCTTGCGATCTTCGCAACCGCGACGCTTGTCGCTTTCGTGCGCCGCGCTCGCCTTCGGTCTGATCTGCGGCGCCTGGTCCTCCACGTGCGGCCGGAGCTGCCCGACAGCCGGCCGTGACGGACCCTCTACGATGCGGCAGACAGTTCTCCTTTCAGCGCAGGCGCGACGCGGGTTCCGATCGCTTCGATGGCTCGCATCAGTTTCGCGTGTGGCAACGACGCCGCGTTCATTTGAAACGTGAGCCGGGAGATCCCGCCCAGCGCTTCACTGTGTCGATGGATCTTCTCGGCGACTTCCTCAGGATTACCAATCAGCAGCGCGCCGTGCGGCCCTCGCTGGGCATCGAACCCCGCGCGGGTCACGGGCGGCCAGCCACGCTCCTTGCCGACGTCGGTGACAGCACGGGCGTAGCCAGGGAAGAACTCGTCGGCGGCTTCCTGCGTGGTCTCTGCGACGTAGCCGAGCGCATGGACGCCGACCTTCAAGCGATCGAGCGAATGTCCGTATCGCTGACCGGTTTCGCGATACAGATCGATCAGAGGCCGGAAGCGCCGCGGTTCGCCGCCGATGATCGCGACCATCAGTGGCAGTCCGAGGGCGCCGGCACGGGCGAAGGACTGCGGAGTTCCGCCCACGCCTAGCCAGATCGGCAGCGGATTCTGCACGGGCCTGGGGTAGACGCCCTGCCCACTCAGCGCTGGACGGTGCCTCCCGGACCAGTGCACGTGCTCGTTGTCGCGAATCCTCAGCAGCAGATCGAGCTTCTCTGCAAACAGCGAGTCGTAGTCCTCCAGCCGATAGCCGAAGAGCGGAAAGGCTTCGATGGATGACCCGCGGCCCACCACCATTTCGGCGCGTCCCCCCGACAGGAGATCGAGCGTGGCGAATTGTTGAAAGACACGGACCGGGTCGGCGGCGCTCAGCACCGTGACGGCGCTCGTCAGGCGAATGCGACGGGTGCGTGCAGCCGCGGCGCCCAGAATGACCGCCGGCGCCGCATCCAGGTACTCCTGACGGTGGTGCTCGCCGATCCCAAAGACATCGAGACCGACCTGGTCAGCGTGCGCAATTTGTTCGACCAGGTTGCCCAGCCGCTCTGCCGGGGATACCGCACGGCTGCGCTCGTCGTACGCCGCCGCGAAACTGTCGATGCCGATTTGCATGTGATCGTCTCCTGTGGCCTCTCCGGCCGCTCTCAAATATATCTTGACATCAAGTTATACTATGTCAATATACATATCGTCAAGGTGAGACTGCTAGAAAACAAGGAACAGATGACACAGCGGCGAACCGGCCAGTCGGCGATCCATACGTGGCTGGTGCTCATGAAGGCGCACCGGACCCTGAAACGCCACGCCACCCGCAGCATTGAAGCGCTCGATATGTGTCTTTCGGACTTTGCGATTCTCGAGGCGCTGCTGCACAAGGGACCGCAGTCCGTCAGGGAACTCGGCCGCCGCATCGACCTGACCAGCGGGTCGATGACCGCCGCCATCGATCGGCTGGAAACGCGTCAGCTCGTGGCGCGGGCCGATCACGCAACCGACCGCCGCGCCTGGGTCATTCACCTGACGCCCGCGGGCAAGGCACTCATCACCAAAGTGTTCGCCGGACACCAGGACGCGATGGAGAAAGCGATGAGCGGGCTGTCGCGGGCGGAGCGCGCGACGCTTACCGACTTATTGAAACGGCTCGGCACGACTGCCGAGGCACAACTCACGCAGGAGAAGGAGTGACCCCATGACTGCCACGCTCGACGCCATGAAGGCGGCACAGACCTACACGATCGACAAGATGCACTCGGAGGTGGCCTTCCAGGTGCGCCACCTGCTGACGAAGGTGCGCGGACGGTTCACCGAATTTACGGGAACGGTGTTGCTCGACCAGGAGCATCCCGAGCAGTCGTCGGCGTCACTGACGATCGAGGCGTCGAGTGTCGATACCGGCACGCCGGATCGCGACACGCACTTGCGATCCGACGATTTCTTCGCGGTCGGCTACCCACTCAACGCTCAAGTTCACCAGCTCGCGGGTCGTCAAGACGGGCGACGATACCTACGACCTGGCCGGAACATTGACGATTCGTGGCGTCGCCAAGGAGATCACGCTGCCGGTCACGTACCTCGGGACGGCGAAGGATCCCTGGGGCAACGTGCGGGCCGGCTTCGAAACGAGCATCACGCTCAATCGGAAGGACTTTGGCCTCACATGGAACGCGGCGCTCGAAACGGGCGGCTTCCTGGTCGGCGACGAGGTGAGGATCAATCTGTCGATCCAGGCTATCGCGCAGTAGGCGGGCGCCTGAAGGCAGGCCAGCCGTTACACGACGCTCACAGAACGAGTGATACTGTCCGCTCGGCAGGAGTAGCCGTCAGAGATCTTCTTGCCCGCTACTCCCTCGATTGAGCCTGGCTCAACCAAACGGACCGACGACCAACCACTCAGCCTTCGGCAAAATCCTCCGTTACGCAATCGAAAAAAGTCCGTCACACGGACTTCACGCCGGACGCCCACACTTCTGCGCGACGGCGGATCTGACCGTCCGCTCCGTCGCTGATTGATCCGTTCACGGTCGGTGGAGGGTTCCATGACCAAGCATCGTCTGCTGCTGGCATTGTCGCTCGTGTGGTGTGTTCTATTGGCTGTAACTGCCTACGCACAACAGGAAACCGTGACGATCGCCGGAACCGTCAGAGACGTGTCCGGTGCCATCGTCCCCGGTGCCACAGTGATCGTGACCAACGTTCAGACAAACATTGCGACGCGAACGCAGGCCGGCGACGACGGGGGATACGTGGTCCCGAGCCTCAGGCCTGGCGAGTCCGATCTGCGGCCGCACCGGCGCATACCAGGATCTGACTGGCAATCTGGTGGAAGTCGTCCACGATCCCCTGGGGCCTGGAATTGGTGATGAAAGGCACGATCCGCGGCGAAGTCGTCCGGTTCGAAGATCAGGGCCAGCTACCGGTCGGGTCGATTAAAGGATTGTCGGATTCCGAGGCTCAGGCGTTCGTGTTCGAGGGGCTGACTGGCGATCGCAATACGCTGAGAATAGGAGTGGTCGTTCTTATTGCCGTCGCGAAGTGAGCCGCCTCGGTCGGTTGAGCGTCAGTGGTGCGGCGCAGACCGCAGCCCGAGGCGTGCCGCCATTGTGACGAGGTCGGGAAGCGAGTCGGCCTTCATCTTGCGCATGACCTGACCTCTGTGCGCCTTCACCGTAATCTCGCTGATGCCAAGTTCGCCGCCGACCTGTTTGTTCAACAGCCCCGAAACAACCAATGCCATCACCTCGCGTTCGCGCGGCGTCAGTGACTCATGGCACGTCTTCAAGGCTCGCAACTCCGAGTCGAGGCGGAGAGCAGCGCGGCTGCGCTCAATGGCGCCGCGAATCGCGTCCAGCAGCGCATCGTCTTTGAACGGCTTCGTCAGGAACTCGACGGCTCCCGCCTTCATTGCTTGGACGCTCATGGGCACATCACCGTGACCGGTGATGAAAATGATCGGCATCTCCGTCCGCTCGGCCAGCTGCTGCTGCAGCTCGAGACCGTTGAGCCCTGGCAGCGTGACGTCGAGCACCAGGCAGCATGGAACCGTGGCGCGAGGGCGGGACAGGAATTCCTGCGCCGAAGCGAATGTTTCGGGCTGCCATCCCGCGGTGCTGATGAGCAGCTCCAGCGATTCGCGCACGGAAACGTCGTCGTCAACGACGAAGACAACGGGCGTGACGCCCGGCATGGTAACGACCCCAATCGCACGGCCTGCGGACGGCAAGCTGACAGTATATGGCCCGCGAGCGACGTTTCCGCTAAGTCATCGTTGTCATCGTTACATTCCCGAAGCGCGGCGTTCAGTGCGTCGAGCAGGGCCGTCTCGCTGAACGGCTTGAACAGGCATTCGACGGCCCCTTCCGCGAGTAGCCGCGGACGGACCGACTCATCGCCCCCGGCGGTGATGAATACAATCGGGATGTCCCGCCGCCGGCGGATCAGTTCCTGTTGTAGTTCGGGTCCCGACATGCCGGGCATCGCGACGTCGAGGAGCAGACAGTTCGTGTCGTTGACGACACCGGAGGCAAGGAACGCCTCGGCCGATGAGAACGCCTCGGCGGCAAAGCCGAACTCCCGTAACAAGTCCGGCAGCGACTCGCGCACAGACTCGTCGTCATCGACGACCGACACCAGTGAACGCTTGCCCTTCATGCGCCTCATTGGAGGATGCGCCACTGTGCCGGCGACCGTCTATGAGACTTTGGTATTGCCTCGGCGCACGTGGTAGAGGCGTGTCCATCATGAATGCCTCATGACGGGTGCCACGTCCCTGACGCTGTC
This sequence comes from uncultured Acidobacteriota bacterium, assembly GCA_963784195.1. Taxonomy (GTDB): domain Bacteria; phylum Acidobacteriota; class Vicinamibacteria; order Vicinamibacterales; family 2-12-FULL-66-21; genus CAVQAH01. Next base: position 13,397 of record CAWARA010000031.1, read on the forward strand.
TGCCCCGCGGGGAATGGAAAACGCGAAGGTGGCACCAGGTCCTTCATTCGTTTCTGCCCAGAGACGACCGTGATGTCTCTCGACGATGGAGCGGCTGAGGGAGAGGCCGATGCCCATGCCGTCACTCTTTGTCGTGTAAAAGGCGTCAAATAGCTTGTCGATGCTCTGCCGCTCGAAGCCCTTGCCCACATCCCGCACGGTCACGCGCACACGATCGCCGCCCTCCCTTTCGGTTCTGATCAGCAACTGCCGCGGGCGATCGTGCACGCCAGCCATCGCGTCAGAGGCGTTGCGGAGCAAGTTCAGGATGACCTGCTGGAGCTGGACGCGATCCCCGGTGATCGTCGGGAGATCGTCGGCGAGCTCCGACTGAACGACTACCCGGTGTCTCTGAAGCTCACTCAACGACAGCGCAACGACCTCTCGCGTGGCCTCGTTCAGATTCAGCGGCTCCAGCGTGAATTCCTTCTTGCTGAACAGCGCACGCACCCGCGTGACGACGTCCGAGGCGCGGTGGCCGTCGCGAATCGTCCGCCTCGCGGTCTCACGCGCACCTTCAACGTTCGGTGGATTGGCATCGAGCATCCGAAGACATGTACCTGCGTTGGTGATGATGCCCGAGAGCGGCTGGTTGACCTCATGGGCGATCGAGGCGGTCAACGTGCTCAGGGTCGTCACCCGCGCCACATGGGCGAGCTCCGAGCGGGCCCTGTTCAGCGCCTCCTCGGCGACCTTGCTCTCCGTCACGTCCTGAAGGGCGCCGATGAACATCGGTCGACCCTCGACCTGCTCGATGACATGGGCGACACCGCGCACATGCTTCACGGCGCCTCGGACGGTCACAATCCGAAAGCCGAAATTGACGTCCACGCCCGTCATGCCGCGCGCGATCACAGAGTCGAACGACGACAGGTCGTCGGGGTGTATCGTGTCTCGAATTCTCTGCACCGTGACCTTCGTCGAGGGATCGAACTCGAAGATGCGGAAGGCCTCCTCGGACCAGTTGTGGTCGTCCATCACCAAATCGGTGATGAAGCTGCCCGTCTTGCTCAGCCGCTGCGCGTCAGCGAAACTGTCGTAGGCCCGTCTGAGCTCCGCCTCGGCCCGCTTTCGGTCTTCGATGTCCGTGTTTACCCCGTACCATTTGAGGATGGCGCCGGATTCATCGCGCAACGGGTTTGCACGGAAAAGAAACCACCGATACTCGCCGTCGTGCTTGCGCAATCGCGCCTCCGTCTCTCCTGGTGCTTCAGAAGCCATGATGCGCTGCCACGTCGCCGCCAAGCCGTTCATGTCCTCGGGGTGAACCGCAACCGTCCATCCCCAATCGCTCGCTTCCTCCGCGGAGAGGTTCACGAAGTCCAGATAGTGCTGATTGAAGAACTCGGCAGATCCATCCGGACGCGCCGACCAGGCGAGTGCCGGAATCGTGTCGATGATGAGTTTGAGATTCCGTTCGCTCGCACGGAGGGCGTCCTCCGCGCGCTTTCGCTCGTCGATGTCCGTCAGCAGCACGCACCACCGCGCGATGTGGCCGTTCGCATCGCGAACCGGACAGCCGCTATTCGCGAACCATCGATAGACGCCGTCCGATCGCCGAAAACGCTGCAGGATTTCGTATCGGCTGCCGGACGCGATCGCGCGTGTGAAGACCTCGATGACGCGAGGCAGATCCTCAGGATGAATCGTGTCGTTCGTCCCCCACAGCCTGAGCTCGTCGAGCGTCTGGCCGAAATACTCGAACACCTGGCGGTTGACGACTTCGACGTCACCGGCCGCGGTCAGGATGGCAACCAGCCCTGGAATGCTGTCCAAAATCTGGCGCGACTCGCGTTCGCCTTCGCGCCGGAGGCGCGCGGCGTGCAGGCCGATGGCTGCCTGGTTCGCGGCGACATCGAGAAGGAGCCTCTCCGTGTCTGACGGGAAATCGGGCCTCTGAGATCCGGCGACGACAACGCCGATCTCACTCTGGAGTGCGAGATGCGCGGACGCAACGGCCACGTCGATGTCGCCGATGGACACTCGTGAACGTGGCGGCCATTTCAGTGGCTCCTCGCCTAGCGACCGCTTCAGACGCTCGGTGATCTCTTGACCTCCGGCTGAGCTTTCCCACGAGTCAGAGACTCGCACGGTAAGCCCGCCTTCCGGATCGTTCAACCGCACACAGACAAAAGCCAGCCGGAGGGTGTCAAGCAGCGTGTCGAGTAAGGTACTCACAATGTCAGCCGGCTCGCCGCCGGTCCACTGGGCAGGTAGCGCGGTGAGGCTGACTAGATCATTCAGGCAGTCTCGCAGCCGCGTGATTTCGTCGGCGGCAGACTCGAGTGGTGCGTCCATGGTGCACGGCTCCCGTGTGGGTTCGCCCTTTGGCGTATCCGCACAGCGTAGCGCATCGCCATGCGTCCGTGGTGTCGCATCATGCACCACCCCAGGCGCAGCCGGGCCCTCCTCGCGTTGACGTCGATACCTTCGTCTGATAGACCGGATGCCTCGCGTCTGGTTTCATGTGCGTGGAGGACATCGCCATGAAGCTTTTCGAGCGACTGACCCACGGTGGGGCATTCCGAATCGGAACCATCATGTTCACGCTGATGGCCGCAAGCGCTTTCGCGCTGCACGTGGCCCAGGCTCAGCAGGCGGGAACCAAACGAACCGACCTGCAGCGGCACGATCTCAGCGCACCCGGACGCGAGGTCGTCCAGGTGCGCGTCGACTTCGACCCAGGGTATGTCGCTCCCAGGCACACGCATCCTGGCGAAGAGATCATCTACGTGATCGAAGGTTCACTGGAATACGAGATCGACGGCAAGCTTGCGAAGGTCAAAGCGGGCGACGTATTGTTCGTGCCGGCAGGAGCGATCCACACGGCGAAGAACGTCGGCAGCGGCAACGGCGCCGAACTTGCCACATATATCGTCGAGAAAGGGAAGCCGCTCCTCACGGTGATCAAGTGATGGCCGCGACTTCGTCTACACCAGCTACGCTCAAAGGTGAGATGACGGTACTGTGGAGCGGAGGCTACGTGAGTAACTACTTCGCGACGGAACGCGGTCGCGCGGGCTACGAAAAATACCGCTACGACTTTGCGAGGCTCATTTGGCAGATCGCATCGCCGCAGTGGCATTTCGACAACCCGACGTTCGATCGAACGGCGAAGGCACTCGAGAACCCGGATCACGTCAGTCTGGTGATCCACAACTACCGCTGGCGCCTCGGGCTGGCCGAGGGCGAGCCGAAGCACGACGATCTGGAAAATCGCCTCGCCGCGGGTCCGGTCATCACGGTGCCCACCATCACACTCGAGGGTGATGCCAACGGAGCGCCCCATCCTGATCCCGCCACCTACGCCAGGAAGTTCTCCGGCAAATACGCGCACCGGCTCCTGACAGGCGGCATCGGGCACAACCTGCCTCAAGAAGCCCCGCAGGCCTTTGCGGAAGCGATCGTGGACGCCGATCGGCTGTGAGGTCCGGCTGGCGTCAACACCCTTCGCGGCTGCGCCTCTCTTTTCTGAGGTCGTTTCTTCGTCGACGCGGTCAACGTGGGCGTATCGAGAACGACCTTGAAAAGAGCGATCACTTCGATGGCAAGCGATTTCTGAATCCTACGGGCACCGCGGGGCAGCCATTGACGGCCGTCCCGCGGATGCTTGCCGAGCCAAGAACGCCATGGCCGGCGCGGATCGACGTACCGCCGCATCGGCCGCCGCCACTCGACGGCGCGGACGCCGTCGTGACGTTTATTGGCCACGCGACGTTCTTGATTCAAACCGCAGCCGGGAACATCCTGACTGATCCGATGTATTCCCAGCGTGCAGGTCCGCTGAACGTTCTGGGGCCGCGTCGTGTGCGGCAGCCGGCCGTACGGTTCGACGACTTACCGCGCATCGACACCGTGTTGCTGAGCCACAACCACTACGATCACTGCGACCGTCGCACGCTTCGGATGCTCGCCGAGCGCTTCGATCCAATCGTCGTAACCCCATTGGGGAACGGTGCGCTCGCGGCATCGGCTGGCATTCGCCACGTCGAGGAACTCGACTGGTGGCAGGAAGCCAAGACTACGGCGCTCCCGATCACCCTGACGCCTGCACACCACTTTTCGGCTCGGACTCCGCTGGACCGGGATCGGGCACTGTGGGGTGGGTTCATGGTCGCGACTCGAAGCGTGCAGATATTTTTCGCCGGGGACACAGCCTACGCGCCGTTCTTCCTTGATGTATTCCAGCGACTCGGGCGGCCCGATCTGGCGCTTCTCCCCATCGGAGCGTACGAACCACGCTGGTTCATGCAGGCGGTCCATATGAATCCAGCAGAAGCCGTACAGGCACACTTGGATCTGTCGGCCTCCGAAAGCATCGGCATGCACTTCGGGACGTTCCAGCTGACCGCCGAGGGCATCGACGAACCGTTGCGCGCGCTCGAGGAGGCATGCCGCGCACGAAAGATCCCGCGATCGCGCTTCCGGACGCTTGGGTTCGGGGAATCGGTGCGGCTGAAATAGGCCCTTCAGTCGATTCCGACCAGGAGGAGGGCCTGGTCGTCATCGGGCTCGACACCAGCAGCAAATTCGAACATCGAGTCGTCCGGTGCTCGCCGGTCGGTGACGCCATCGGTGTAGAACAGAATTCGATCGCCATGCCGAGCATCTCTTCCCGCACGCCACGTCGCCGAGTTCGCCAAACAGCTGCGGTGGCATACACCGGCGTCCGGGATGTAAGCCGGCTACTCGACGCCGGCCCAGAGCACGACGACTGAGTGCGCTGCGGTGCGGTAAGAACGGCTGGAAATCGGCGGAGCAGCCGGCCAGTCGACGATGTCGTGCGGCGAATCGAGGCTCGTGTCGATCCATCGCCGCCACGCGTGTCCGTCGCTGCCAGTCGACGGCAACTCGAAGGCAAGCGGCTCCCAGTAGGCGTTCAGGATAATGTGAAGGCGTAGCTTGCCGTTTGCAGCCTGCGCGGTGAAGGCCAGGCTGTGCGACGAATCGTTCCAGTCAGGTTGTCCCAGCCCGACGCCGTGCCACGCGATCTTCGCCTTCGCGAGTAACTGGTTCAGGCTTGGACGCAGCCGCTCGGAATCGTGATCACGCGACACCCGCCGTGCATTCAGCAGCCTGACGAAGCGATGGACGTCCGCGTGCTTGTCGATCAACGTCCAGTCGAACCAGCTGATCTCGTTGTCCTGGCAGTAGGCGTTGTTGTTACCCTGCTGGGTGCGCCTGACCTCGTCCCCCATCGATATCATCGGCAAACCCAGTGAGAGGCTGGTCGTCGTGAGCAGGTTCTTCACCTGGCGGTTCCTCACCGCCTCGATGGCACGGTCATCGGTAGGGCCCTCGACACCCCAATTGAAGCTGCGGTTGTCGTTGGCGCCGTCGCGATTGTCTTCGCCATTGGCCTCGTTGTGCTTGTGATTGTAGGAAACGACATCGTTGAGGGTGAATCCATCGTGGCAGGCCACGAAGTTCACGCTTTGCTCGGCCTCACGCTCCTCGTGTCCGTAGACATCGGGGCTGCCGAGCAGTCGATCGGCAAGCGGTCTGACCGAGCGTTCGTCGCCTCGAAAGAAGCTGCGGACGTCATCTCGAAACCGCCCGTTCCACTCCTGCCAGCTGTCGCCGATGAACGTGCCGACCTGGTAAAGCCCAGCGGCGTCCCACGCCTCGGCGATGATCTTGGTTCCCGCCAGCGCCGGATCCGACTCGATATCCCACAGCACGGGTGGACTTGGCATCAGGTTGCCAGACTCGTCGCGGCCGAGAATTGATGCCAGATCGAATCGGAAGCCATCCACATGCATCGTCTCGACCCAATAGCGAAGACTATCCACGATCATGCGACGGACGATGGGATGGTTGGCGTTGAGCGTGTTGCCGGTGCCGCTGTAGTTGGCGTAGCGTGAGCGGTCTGGTTCGAGGATGTAATAGGTCCGGTTGTCCAGACCTCGGAAACTCAGCGTCGGCCCGCCGTGATCGCCTTCAGCAGTGTGGTTGAAGACCACGTCGAGGATCACCTCGATGCCCGCCCGATGAAGCGCCTTCACCATGTCGCGAAACTCATTTATCGGACCCAGCGGATGCTGTACCGAGCTATAGGCCTGGTGTGGTGCAAAGAACGAGATCGGCACGTACCCCCAATAATTGAATCGCTCTGGCGGGGCAGTCCTGAGCGTCGTATTGAAACACGGGCATGAGCTCGACGGCGGTGATACCCAGTTGATGGAGGTAGGGAATCTTTTCGATCAGTCCAGCATAGGTACCGCGCTTGTGATCTGCGACGGCGGAGCTGGGATGGCGGGTGAATCCGCGGACGTGCATCTCGTAGATGATCGTCCTTGAACACGACCGCCATGGCCGGACGTCGCCTTCCCAATCGTACGTTCCTGGATCCACCACCACGTTCTTCATTGCAGTCGCCGAGTTGTCGCCAGGCTGGAGGGCTGCATCGCGACTATAGTCCCTGGGCACCACGACGCCTCGCCCGTAAGGGTCGAGGAGCACCTTGGCCGGATCGAATCGCAAGCCGTTTGCCGGATCTGACAGCCCCAGCGCGCGATACGCGTACAGCTGTCCGGCCCGCACACCGGGTACAAAGGTGTGCCAATAGAAGTACGTGCGATTACGTCCAGGATCGAGTTGGATCATCCGCGCCGGGCGGAGGTCATCCTCCCGGTCGAAGAGCAACAACTCCACGCCGGATGCACTGCGGGAGAACAGACTGAAATTGACGCCGTCATGGAGGACGGTCGCACCCAGAGGAGAGGCGACGCTCATACTCATTGGGCGAGTATTGATCCAATGCCCTTGTACGTCCCTCCGGTGTTTACGGCTGCCGAGGACCTCCGACATCGGTGTACGAGCCTATGCCTCAGTAGCCTCGTATTTACCGCGAAGTCACCACCGAGACGTACTCGCGGCCTATGCTGACTCCACAAATCGGAGGCCAACCATGAAGACCGTGCCCGAGAGCGAAGATCAGGTGTTGAACGAACTCGAGCAGCAACCCCAGGATCCAACCGTGGCTGTGACGAGTCCCAGCGTCGATCAAGTGCGGGGAGCCGTCGATGACCCGCGCGACACGACTGGCGTTGACGAGGACGTTGCGCCGGACGAACCCACGAAGGAGTAGTTAGGCTGATTCGGGCGACCGGCGACGGCCCTTACGCTCGGAGGCTGTCGCCGGTGCGTGAGCGAGGGATGACTGATTATCAAGTCGGCTTCATGTCGCCCAGCAGCGTCGGGATCAGCTCAGAGACGGTCGGATGGATGGGCACTGCCCACTGAAGCACGTCGAAGGTCGCACCCGCATTCATGATGTCGAGCACCCCGTGAATCGCTTCGTCGCCGCCGGTACCGAGAATTGCCGCGCCGAGGATCCGTTTGGTCTCCGCATCAGCAACGACCTTCATGAATCCCAGCGTCTCTCCCTTTTCGATCGCCCGTCCCACTCGACTCATCGGCCGCTTCGCCGTCAGTAGCGGCCGGCCGCTGGCGCGTGCCTGGGTCTCCGTCTGACCGACACGGCCCAGCGGCGGGTCGATATACAAGGCATATGCGGAAATGCGGTCGCTCAACCGTCTGTGCGCGCCGTCGAGCAGATTCGCGGCGATGATCTCGAAATCGTTGTATGCCGTATGGGTGAACGCCCCGCGGCCGTTGCAATCGCCGAGCGCCCAGATCCCGGGAACGTTCGTGGCCAACTCATCGTCGACAACGATGTAACCCCTTGCGATCGGTCGAGACTCCGGCAGCTTCCAGACCAAGATCGTCGGTATTCGGACGCCGGCCGACCGCCAGGAGCACATCGGATCCGATGACCTCGGGTGGTCCGTCCGTGCAATCGACGCCAACGACAACACCCTCATCGTGCGGCGCAAGGCGAATGCAGGTGGCACTGGTGCGGACCGAGATGCCTTCGCCTTCGAGGATGTTCCTGATCTCGATCGAGACGTCGTCGTCTTCTTTGCCAATCAGCCGGGGTCCCATCTCGACAACCGTGACGGCGGCACCGAAACGCCTGTAGATCTGTGCGAACTCCAGGCCTACGTAACTGCCACCGACGACAACCAGGTGCCTGGGAACGCGATCCAGCTTCAGGATCGACGTGTTCGTCAGGAACGAAACCTGGCCGACGCCCGGCATGTCCGGCACGTACGCGCGTCCACCCACGTTGATGAAGATGCGCGGTGCCGTGAGACGTTCGTCTCCCACGCGGACCGTCGTCGGCGATTCGAATCGCGCATGTCCTTGAAGGACCGTGCAGCCTGTCATGCCGCGAAGATACTTTTCGACGCCTTCGCGTGCGTTTGCCGACACGGTGTCGGCACGCCCCTTGGCGATACGCATGTCGATCTGGACTTCGCTTCCGCGCACGACGCCGTATTCGGCGGCTCTCCGGCTCAAGTGTGCGGCGTATGCGCTGGCGACGAGCGTCTTCGTCGGCATGCACCCGGTGTTGACGCACGTTCCGCCAAACAGCTTGCGCTCAACGAACGCAACCGTCATTCCCGCCTTGGTCAGGCGGCCCGCCAGCGAAGGGCCAGCCTGGCCTGCCCCGATGATGATGGCGTCGAACTGCTTCATGGCAGGGCCGCCAGAATCAGAATGGCTCCGCCAATCGCCACAGCATCCTCGATGAATGCCGCCGGTGGATCGCTTCCGAACGCTGACGCCAGTTTCGCGCGGAACACGCGTCCGCCGAGCGTGCCGGCGATGGCTCCGAGGACGCCGGCAATGAGTCCGACGGCGAGCGCGCCATATGCCGCACCGATCGCAGCGCCGGAGAGTCCGCCTGAGATGATTCGCGCGCCGAACTGAGGGGGCACCGTGCGGCTGGGCGTCGATGGCAACTGATCGGTCACCAGCTCGACGAGCGCCAGCACCGTGAAAATCCAGGGCGTGAAGGCATAGCCGAGGAAGGCGAGCGGTGTCGGCGCCAAGTTGAGCCAGCCCATTCTGGCTGCCCAGCTGACGGCTGCCGGGGCCGTCATCGTGCGGAGCCCCGCGATGATGCCAATAGCGAGTGGAAGTATGAACGACGTGGTCAAGGCGGTTCTCATGGCGTGTGTCGGGTCCAGCTGGTCGAAAGCGTGCCGTGTTTTACGGTGCCGTCACGGTCTCGTGTTGGCAAAGACTATATGCTGCGCGGTCTACCCACAACAGTGTCTTCCTTGACCCCCCGGTGGTAGGATCGTGGGAACGAAGAACGCGATATGACCAATTCAGATCGGCAGAACGACCTCAGCCATCAGCTCGACATTGTCAGCTTGCTCGACGAACGGTTCCGTCTGCGCGAAGATCCAGAACGTCAATCGGATCTCGAACGGACGCATACCCGCCTGCGCGAGCGTCTCCGTCAATCGCGCGAGGACGACGACTCCGTCGCGATCCTCCTGAAGCGTGGCAAGCGACATCAGCGCAAATTAACGCGTTGACAACAGAACGGGCCGAAATCCTGGGAGATTTCGGCCCGTTGTTCGTTAGAGGCGCCTGGAACGCTCTACGATCAGTTGAAGAGCTTCAGACGGACCGAGCCCGAAGAACCAGGTTTCTCCGTTCCAGTCGTCGACACCGTCGTTGTCGGTGGACACGTAGGTCCGTCCATTCTGGGGCGTGACGGAGAGCGCAGGTGCGCAAGTGCGCAAGTGCGCAAGTGCGCAGCGTGCGCAAGTGCAGTCCCAGGCGCTAAGAGGCTGTATCAAACCTCGAACGGCGGGCTTCCCCGGTGAGCACCCGCTATTTCGTTCCGCCGGGAAGATTACGCCCAAGGCCTGAACACACACGCACAGAGCGACGCGTCATCCTGGCAGATTCATCAGTTTCGCCAGGGCGGGCCACCTGGGGCTGGATCGGAGGAGCGGCCGCAGGATCGCGACCAGCGGTGGATATCGCTCTTCGATCGCGCGCTCGGCCCAATCCGACGGACCGATCGAAATCCCCACACAACGCGTGAAACACCGCGAGCCCGGTCGGCGCTCCGTACGCGTCGCCGGGCCCGAGCTGTTCAAGCAATGTCTCTGCGCCGGCTCGTCGCTCCGCCTCGAACCAGCAGCGCTGCGAGTTGTCCGATGACCACATTCGCCCACGGCATCGCGGCGTGCGCCCGTTCGGTCAACGTGAGCGCTTCCTCGAATCGCCCTTGCTGAGCGCAAACCGCGCCGAGCGTACTCAAGGCAAGTGGGAAGTTCTCGTCGATCTCCGAGGACCTTCCGCAATTCGACCTCCGCGTCCTCGAGCCTGCCGGCGTGTCGCAGAGCGACCGCGAAATGGTGCCGGCCCAGAGGATTGAGCGGGTCCTCGTTCGAGGCTTTTCGCAATCATCTCCACGGCCTCCAGCGGCCGGCCGATCGGCAACAGATAGTGGTTGCCGTACCAGAGGCGAATGTCATGTGACACGGGCTCGCGAGCCATCGCAAGACGCCAGTGCCGCTGAGCCTCGTTCCAATCGTAGTCGTAGGTGCCGGCACACACGGCGAGCAAGGCGTGCGCTTCGGGCAGCGAGGGATCGATGCGCAGCGCCTCGTGTTCCGCCGCCTTGCGCGAGCGGAATGACCTCGCGTGCCGGTCTGATGCCAATGCCCGACGAGCATCGTGTAGTAACCGCCCGAGATGCTGCGCGCCAGCCCGAATTCCGGATCGAGCTCAATGGCGTGGTCGATGCTTCCTTGAACAGCTCCAACGATTCCGGCGTCGGTTTGAACAAATGATCGCGAGCCTTGAGGTACGCCTCGTAGGCGCGAAGGTTGGGTGACGTGGCGCCGGACCGTTGTGGTTTCCCGGGACAGCCTGATCCGGAGCGCCGCGGCAATGGAGTGCGTGATCTCGTCCTGGATCGCGAAGATGTCCGTCATCTCGCGGTCGTACCGGTCCGACCAGAGATGAAAACCGTCGGCGACCTTGATCAGCTGCGCCGTGACCCGGATGCGGTTGCCCGCCTTGCGAACACTCCCCTCGAGAATGTGCTCGACGTTGAGCTTCCTGCCGATCTCTCCGAATTCGACATCCTTTCCGCGGAAAAAGAACGATGACGTGCGACCGGCGACCTTCAGGCCGGGCACCTGGGCCAGCACGTTGATGATCTCTTCCGCGAGACCGTCGCTGAAGTACTCGTTCTCCTTGTCCGCGCTCATGTTGGCGAACGGGAGCACTGCGATCGAGGCTTCTCCAGTCGTCGGCCTGTTCATCTCGCGGAGGATCGCCACGAACCGGGGATCCGAACGCAGCGATCGAAACTCCGGAAAATGACGCGCGTGGAGGATGAAGGTCGGCTCGCGCGCGTCCCACGCGCGGCGGGCGAGTGACATCGCCTCTTCGTGTTGCCCAGACGCCTCTGCCGTCAGGGCAAGGTACGTCAGCGGGACATAGGCTCCCGAGGCGCGGTCCACCAGTTCGCCGTGCAGCGCGCTCGCCTCCGGTCGGTTCCCCGACTGCCCGAAGACCAAGGCCAGGCTGGAGAGCGCGCGCGAGTGGCGTCCCGAGATCGCCGACGCAGTTTCGAGCGTCGAGACCGCCTCGTCGAACTGTCCGGCGGTTCCAAGGGAGACACCGAGTGCCCAGCGCGTGATAAATGACTCGGGATCCTGTCGAACGGCTCGACGGGCCGTCTCGATTGCCTCGTTCAGGCGACCGGCGGAGCACAGACAGCACGCGAGGAGCATCATGAGGTACGCGGACAGCGGATCGCCGTCGAGCGCGCGGCGGGCCTCCGCGATACCCTGCTCCAACTCGCCGCACGTCCATTGCAAAAAGAACGTCGCGTACCAGCCGCGGCCGAGCGCGTAACTCGGCCTGAGCTCCAACGCGCGCTCGAACTCCTCCTTCGCCATCGCACGGTTGTTCTCGAACAGCAATGTCGCGCATGCCAGTGCGGTGTGGCCCGCCGCGGACGTCAGATCGATCTCGATCGATCGCGTCGCTGCCGCCATCGCCTGTGACTTCCCGCCGGAGCCCGACACGGATCCGGTGATCGCCAGTCCCGTGCACGCGTCGGCGATGCCGGACCAGCGTGCGAATAACCAGGATCGATCTCGACGGCCTTCCGGAACAGGTCGAGCGCCGCCGGAATGCTCGCGCCACGCCGACCGAGCAACGCGTAGCCTCGTAAGTAGAGCTGATACGCCTCGACGTTCGTCGTGCCCTGTTCGACGAGCCGGGCGTCTTTGCCACCGGCCAGCGTCAGCCGCAAGCCGCTCGGCGATCGCCTTAGCGATCTCTTCCTGCACGTCGAAGATGTCCTTCAGCTCGCGGTCGTACTGCTCCGACCACAGTTGAAAGCCGCTGGCGACGTCGCTCAGCTGCACGGTGATGCGCAGTCGATCGCCGGCCCGTCGGAGGCTGCCGGCGAGCACCGTCGTCACGTTCAGCTTCGCGCCGATCATCCGCAGGTCGTCGGTCTTGCCCTTGAATGAGAACGCCGACGTGCGGGCGGCGACTCTCAGACCCTTCAGCGGCGCGAGCGCGTTCAGGATTTCTTCGGCGATGCCGTCGCAGAACCAGTCCTGGTCCTTCGTGGCGCTCATATCGGTGAAAGGCAGCACCGCGATCGACCTACCGGCATCAGTCGCAGGCGTGACTGCGCGCTCGGCGCCCGATTCCCACGCCCGGCGTTGTGCCCTCAGCTTCGCCAGGATCTCGGTCGCGGACTGAATGCGATCGCTCGGCTGCTTCTCGAGACACCGATCGATGAGCTGCGAGACGCCGGCAGGAAAATCAAGACGCCGCTCGCTGACGGGCGTCGGGCGGTCTTTGAGGATCGCCGACATCAACGCCGGCGACGACGCGCCGCCGAACGGCCGATCGCCCGGCTGCCATCTGGTACAGCACGATGCCGAGCGAGAAGATGTCGGTCCGCGGATCGAGCGGTTCGCCTTCGATCTGTTCGGGCGACATGTACGGGATCGTGCCGAGGATCGTGCCCGCCTTCGTCAGCGGCGACAACGGTCTCGCCTCGTCGAGGCGTCCGGGCTCGGTCGATCGCGCGAGGCCGAAGTCCAGTACCTTCACGCGCCCATCGTCGGAGACCATGACGTTGGCCGGCTTGAGGTCGCGGTGCGTGAGGTGCTTGCGATGCGCGGCGGCCAGCGCGTCGGCGAGGGCGATTGCGATGTCGAAGAACTGCGCCAGCGACATGCCGCCGCGGGGAATCATCTGGTCGAGCGTGCGCCCCTCGACCAGCTCCATCGTCAGGAACCGGACGCCGTCGGCCTCCTCGGTCGAGAAGATCGTGACGATGTGCGGGTGGTTGAGGGCGGCGACGGCGTGCGCCTCGCGCTCGAAGCGGGCGCGCGCGTCCGGGTCGTGCGCCATATGGAGGGGGAGCGACTTTGATCGCGACGTCGCGGCCCAGCCGGGTGTCGCGCGCGCGGTAGACTTCACCCATGCCGCCGGCGCCGAGCGCAGACAGGATCTCGTACGGGCCGAGGCGTGTGCCTGCGGATAGGGGCATGGGGCGACACTGATTCTAGCGGCCCGCTCCTCTGACGACAAAGGGAGAAAGGGCTCACGCGCTCAGCCCGTCATCCAGATCTTTCGCAGAGACCGCCAGCAAATCAGCGCGCAGCCGAGAGACAGGAACGCCTCATGGATGTCGGCCCGCTTGTCATACCGCACGCGCAAGCGGCGAAACTGATTCAGCCACGCAAACGTCCGCTCGACCACCCACCGCCACCGCCCGAGGCCACTCCCGTGCCTCGTGCGACGCCTCGCCACGAACGGGCGAATCCGACGCCCGCGCAACCCACACCGAATCGCCTCCGCGTCGTAACCGCATCCCGAGTACACAGTCCGGTCGCCGACGCGGTCGACCGCATTTGCCTTGAAGTGGGGGAATCGCATCCAACAAGGCCAGTGCTTCTTGCGAGTCGTTTCGATTGGCGCCGGTCAGGCGGACGGCGAGGGGCACGCCCTGCCCGTCGCAAATCAGATGACGCTTGCTTCCGCGCTTGGCCCGATCGGTGGGATTCGGACCCTAAGTCGTTGTCAGTGTCACGCGACCGCGCGCGCTTTTGTTGCCACGATGCACCCGCGCACTCTGCGCACCGCGCACTCGCGCACCTGCGCACTGCGCGCACCTGCGCACCTGCGCACCCGCGCACTCGCGCACGTGCGCACGTGCGCCCCGTATGCGAGGAAGGACTCCTCGTTTCCTCCGCAGATGCCGGTTCGCTTATCCTCAGACGAGCGAATGGGTTCCTTATCGCCAGCCGACATTCGAGCCATGCTGCGGGCCGACGCCGTCGGCATCGTCCTGGGGCTGCTGCTGCTCACTGCAGGCCTGGTCACGGTGATCTACTCGGCTCTGGCGCGCCGCCGGGCCGTTTCGCTCATCTGGCTGGGAATTTTCGGGTTTCTGTACGGCCTGCGTCTGCTCGCACGTGCCGACAGTTTCCGTCTCGCCTTCGAACTCCCTTCGGCGGTCTGGGAGTACATCGCCGCGGTAATCACCTACACCGTTCCAATTCCCATCCTGCTGTTCATACGCGGGTTCGTGCCCATCTGGCGGCGATTCACGACCTTCGCGGCGGTCGCTCTAGTCGTATTCGCGGTCTATGCCATCGCCTCCGACTTCAGCCGGCAGCGTCCGTTTTCGGCGGAAACACCGAACAACATCATCGCGATCGGCCTTCTCGGCGTGCTGGTAGCCTTGTTCTTCCGGCCGGGCCTCACGCCGTCGCGCGACCTGACCATCGCTCGTGTCGGCGTCATGGCGGTGGTGCTCACCGCGGTCGCCGATAACCTCCGCGGCATGAAAGTCGTGGGGTTTCCTGGTCCAGAAGTCGAGCCGTTCGGTTTCACGGTGCTGGTCGTGTGTCTTGGTACGCTGGCAGCTTCACGCATGCTTCGCGAGGGGCGCCGCCTCGTGGCGCTCGACAAGGAACTCAGCATTGCCCGCCAGATTCAATCCTCCATCCTTCCTCAGGCGATGCCAAAGGTCGACGCGCTGGCACTGGCCGCGCGGTATCGGCCGATGACGGCGGTCGCAGGAGATTTCTACGACTTCGTGCAGATTGACGAACAGCGTCTCGGCGTGCTCGTGGCAGACGTGTCGGGACACGGAGTTCCCGCCGCCATGATTGCATCGATGGTCAAGGTTGCGTTGGCGGCGCAGCAATCGCAGGCGGACCGGCCGTCAGCCGTGATGGCAGGGATGAACGAAGCGTTGTTCGGGCGGCTCGCGGGACAGTACGTCACCGCCTCGTATTTGTTCATCGATGCACGCGCTGGCCTGATCCGGTACGCCGCCGCTGGTCATCCGCCCATGTTTCGTCTGAGCCGCCGCAGCCTGGAAGTCCACGAGATCGAGAAGAACGGGCTGGCTCTGGGGTTCTTCCCGGCGGTGACGTACGAGGAAGTGGAGCAGCCGCTCGAGGCTGGGGACCGGTTTCTCCTGTACACCGACGGCATGATCGAGGCGGAGAACGCAGCCGAGGATTTTTTCGGCGCGGAACGGGTCAAGCATGCCGTAGCCGCGGACGCCGCGTTGTCGCCCGATGCGGCGGCGGATGCGCTGCTCGACACCATGAACGCATGGTCGGGACGGCCAGCGACCGACGATCTCACGATCGTGCTGGTCGACTGGCAGCCCGCGACTGTGTAGATCTGCCTTCAATGACCACACGCGAGGACGCATGACCGTCGTCAGGATTCTGATCGTCGCGCTTCTCTGCATAGTCATCGTCGAGCCCACGAGTGACATCGCTGGCGGCACAGACGATTCCACCGAAACTCATTCTGATCACGCTTGATGGCGCGCGAATCGAAGAGATGTTTGGTGGCCTGGATGTCACGGCGCTGCGGTCGACGATGAGGCAGAACCAGAAAGTCGAGGGGCAGCCAGTCTACGGCCGCTTCTGGGCTGAGACGCCGGAGCAGCGCAGGGAGAAGCTGATGCCCTTTTTCTGGGGCACGCTGATGCGCGAGCACGGATCGATTGCCGGAAACGTGCGGATAGGGAGCGCCGTGACGTTGACGAACCGCCATCGGTTCTCGTATCCGGGCTACGCGGAGATTCTGCTTGGCGAGGCTCATGACGAGGTCATCGCCAGCAACGATCCGGTGAGGATTCCCTACGTCACCTTGCTCGAGGAGCTGAAGCGCTCGCTGCGCCTGCCGCAATCCGGCGTGGCCGTGTTTACGTCGTGGGACGTCTTCAGCGCGATCGTCGAGCACGAAGAAGGCGCGCTCACGGTCAACGACGGATTTCGCGCGTTCGATCATCCAGATCCCCAGATCAGGCAATTGAGCGAGTTGCAGTTCCAGACCCCGACCCCGTGGGAAGCCGTACGGCACGACGTGTATACGTTCAGGTTCGCGATGGCCCATCTGAAGACTGCACGGCCGCAGGTGATGTATCTCGCGCTCGGCGAAACCGACGACTGGGCCCACGACGGCCGGTACGACCGTGTCCTCGAGGCCTACGCGCGCACGGACGAGCAGCTGCGGGAGCTCTGGACGTGGCTGCAGAGCGACGACGAGTATCGGGGCCGCACGCATATTCTGATGACGACCGATCACGGTCGCGGACGCACCGGCCAGGATTGGCGCAATCACGGCGCCGACGTCGAGGGAGCGCAGGACGTCTGGATCGCGTTCGTGTCGCCGGACATGCCGCGCCGTGGAGAGTGGCGCGAGCACCCGGCACTGCGGTCGAATCAGATCGCCGCTACGCTTGCCGGATGGATGGGCCTGGATTGGGCCGCCCTTCGGCCGGCGGCGGGACGTGCCATTCGCTGAACGGCGAGGCTCAGCCCGCCGCCTTCGCCATGTCGAGCAGCGTCGTCACCGTGCGCCAGTTGCGGGCAGTGGCAGCGACGCCAAGCAGCTGTTCGACGCGCGTACCGAGCTTCGATATGCCAAACCCATCCGGCGTGTAGAGGTAGAAGACCTTTCCCTTCAACGAAAAGTTCTCGGTTCGCGTTTTCAGGGATTCGGCCGCTTGGAGATCAGGTTTCGTCGGCGGCTCCGCGAGAAAGAACAAATGAAGGCTCTTGGGATTTTCATGTGCCTGCGGAAACGGATTGCCGGCCGCGGCGCGTTCGAGCTCGGCTCGCGTCAGGATCAGCACCCGCGGCTCGAATCCATGGCTCTTCGAGACCCCGGCGGTGATCCGTCTGCACAACGTCGGCATGTCGGTGACGGCGCTGCGGAAGATGACGTTGCCGCTCTGGATGTAGGTCTGCACATCTTTGCAGCCGTTCTTCTCGATCAGGGCCTTGAGGTCCTTCATCGGCAGCTTGTGTTTGCCGCCGACGTTGATGCCGCGAATCAGAGCAATGCAGGTATTCATGTTTCGCAGGAGGCTGCGTTAACGGGGACAAGGACTTTGAAGAACGTCCCGGGCCGATCCTGGGAATTCTCGTCCAAGGAGTAAGGGTTGACACGCCTGGACGGCGAAACAAAGGCAAATGCCCAAGCGTTGTTTACAGAGTGTTTACATCACGGTCCTACCGGAATGCGATAGAACTGACGTTCCTAGCAACCGACTGTTCACGGATACTCAATGCAGATGTTCTCGAAAGAACTGACTCAGGCCGGCCACACCACCCGATTTACGGTAACCGAGGCGGGGCCGCTCGGATGGGAAGTCAAGGTCGAGCAGGACAGCCGGGTGGTCAGACAGGTGTGCTATACCGACTGGCACCGCGTCGAACGAGCGCTGATGCGGCTGACCCACCAAGTGGTCAAGTTGGAAGAGCAAGGCTGGCGCGAACTGTCCCGCGCGTAGCTACTCCACGAACCGGTAGCCCAGGCCGACGACCGTTTCAATCTGATTGCCGGCCGGGCCCAGCTTGGCGCGAAGCCGGCCGACGTGTACGTCAACCGATCGCGTTTCGATGAAGCGATCGTACCCCCACACCCGCTCGAGCAGACGATCCCGCGAGAGCACGCGATTCCGGTTTTCTACCAGGAATTTCAGGAGTTCGTACTCGCGGCGAGTCAGTCGAATCGGGTTGCCGTCGACAGATATGGAGACGGCATCGAAATCGGCGACGAGGTGTTCGCCCTTGTAGACCTGCGCGACGGTGCCGGCAGCGCCCTGTTGCTTGCGCCGGAGCACCGCTCGCACCCGGGCCGCCAGCTCTCGCAAGCTGAACGGCTTGGTCACATAGTCGTCTGCGCCGAGATCCAGTCCGGTGACGCGATCCGACTCTGCCGTTCGCGCCGTCAGCATGATGATCGGGATGTTTGCGGTCGCCGGGCGGCCTCGCAGGATGCGGCAGACTTCAGTGCCGCTCAACACCGGAAGATTCAGGTCCAATATGACGAGGTCCGGGGGCGTGTCGGTCACGGCTCTCAGCGCCGCGTCGCCGCTCGATACGATCTCGACCTTCCCATCGCCGGATCGCTCCAGGGCATGCTTGATCAGCCCCGCGATATCCTGCTCGTCTTCCACCACCAAAACCCGCGGTGCCCGGCTCACGGATGAGGCTCCGGCAGCCGGTTGCGGGGTCGTTTCATTAACACGTGTCTCCATGCGTCACCGTCCAAGAGAGTACCGGCCGGCGGTTTCCGCAAGGTGACAGAGGAGTTAATTGTGGGTTACGACGGTTCACACGGGGTTCAGGACGGGGGTTCAGACGAGGGTTCAGGACGGGGGTTCACGACGAAGGTTCACGACGAAGGTTCAGGGCAGGGGCCGTTACGAACGCTCGGGTGAAACTGGGCGGCGTTTTTGACGCGCGGGACGGCCTGAGCCAGGATTCCGCCGATGTGGCGTTGACAGCCGCGGAATTCAGACCCTGTGGAATCGCGGACGCGAGATGAGCACGATTGAGGCGCGAGCTCGCTCGGGAGGGCGGACGACGTCAGCCGGTCGGCCTGAAGGTGCGGCAGGAGGCACGGGAGCGCGGTCATCGCGCCCTCCGTACAAGGTTGGGTACTGCCACACCTCATCGCATGGGTGGAAAGCCGCGGCGTCAACGCGTCGCCGATTCGCCGGCTCTTCGGGCGGACGAGGCTCATGGATCCGAACGTTCGCGTCCCCGAGGCTGTGACCGAGAAGGCGTGGCGACTCGCCGCGACCCTTACATGCGACGAAGCTCTCGGCATCCATCTCGCCGAGTCGCTCCCGCGCGGCGCGCTCGACCTCGTAGAGTACGCCCTGCGATCGAGCCCCTCTCTTGGGAAAGGGCTCGACCGTCTGGCGCGTTATGGGCGTCTGCTGAGCGATCGCGTGGCGGCGCGGACACACGCCAAGGGAGCAAGCCTGTTGTTTCTGGTCCACGACAGCGCCACGACGCCGTTGCACCCGGCACGAGCAGAATTTGCGCTGGCAGTGGCGCTCAAGCTGGCGCGTGACAGTACGGGAGCGGACATCACACCGGTCCGCGTGTGCTTCGCTCATCCTGCACCGGACAACATTGCGGAGCATCGGCGGTTCTTCAAGGCACGTGTTCGGTTTGCCGCCGGTTCGAGCTCGATGAGCCTCAGCGCATCCGATGCGTCACGTCCAATGCGCGACGCCGATGCGGCACTCGCGGGGATTATCCGCCGCCGGCTCGAGGACGCGCTGGGAGATCGAGACCGGTCGAGCGCCGGCGCAATGAGCTCACGCGTCCGCCGCTACTGGTAGAGCATCTGGGGCAGTCGGTCCTGACGCTTGACGCAGTCGCCACAGCGCTTGCGGTCAGCCGGCGGACGCTGACCCGCCGTCTGGCCGAGGAGCGCGCGTCATTCCGCCATATTCTCGATGAGGTGCGAAGTGATTTCGCGCGCGCCTTGCTTCAGGATCGCAGCCTGAGCATCGGCGACATCGCGTTCTTTCTGCAGTATTCCGAACCTGCGGCGTTCCACCGATCGTTCCGGCGGTGGACCGGTCTGACGCCACAGGCGTTCAGAGAGGCCTGACCGCTCTCACCAAATCCACCAGATTTCGGAGCAATTCGCTCCGGGGCACTCCCACTGACTCCTCGCGCCAGAGGCAGCCGAATCTGGCCTGCCCGGTTATCAACGAGATCGGGGGGAGTTCACTACCCTTATCGGTGATGACCAAGACATGAGATCGATCGGATCGACGTGCGGATGCTGACCTATCGCCAGCTCTGTGAGTGGTTCGCGCTCTACACGAACCTCGGCTGTGACTCTCGCGCAGAGG
The DNA here is from genome assembly GCA_963784195.1 of uncultured Acidobacteriota bacterium. GTDB lineage: Bacteria > Acidobacteriota > Vicinamibacteria > Vicinamibacterales > 2-12-FULL-66-21 > CAVQAH01. Next base: position 33,489 of record CAWARA010000031.1, read on the forward strand.
GCATGTGCATCGTGTTCGAGATGAACATGACTGCACCGGAGGCCGACACGGAGGCGCCTCATCACAAGGCGGCGTAAAAGTAATCTTTCCATTTATTTCGGACAATCTCCTGGAGGATGTGGCGATCTCATCGCGCAGCGACCGCAGCTTGCGTAGCTCCTGGACACCCATCCCGGCGAACTGTTTCTTCCAGCGATAAAAACGGCTGCTCGCTCACGCCGAGCCGCCGGTCACTCGATTTTCACCATTCTCGCGTACCGGTTTGCCGGTTTTGGGTCACCAAACCGCCGCCAGATTCCGGAGCGATACGCTCGGGCGCATCTCGATTGACTCCTCGCGCCAGAGGGAGCCGAATCTGGCTCGCCCGGTTATCGCGGGATCGGGGGGAGTTCACTACCCTTATCGGTGCCGCCAATTTGTCAATACCGACCAAAGAAGGTCGAACGGAACGCGCAAGTGCTTGGTCAGGTGATCGTCGCACGTCTGTTCAGCTCTTCTGGATTTCTCAATCCTGGCGCAATCAACTACCCACAACTCCGGAGGATCACATCAGATGAAGCGAATCGCACTCGGTCGCATTTCGACCATCGTGGCGACGGTGTTCGTCGCCGCAGGACTGGCCGCATCAGCCTCTGCCGCTCCTAGCGGCTCGTGCCCCAGTCTCAACCAGAACCTCAAGACCTACAGCAACGTAGGGGCTTTTTTCACGAACAGCGGCGATACGACTACATACACGTTCTTCTCGGCGACGACCGCAAAATCCGCAGAACGGAGTGCCGGGCCTGGTCAAGTACTGCGTCTATCCGGACCCGGCCGGGGAGCCCACCGAGCACGAACCGTGGCTGCGGAGGGTGCGAACGGGGAGCCTCTGGATCTCCGGAGAGGACGCTTCCAACTTCATGTTCGGGCGGCCGTCCGGCAACAAGAGCAACATTCCGCTCGACGGGAAGACAGTGACAATGGGCACCGCGACCTGGGGCACGGACGCGCCGACCGACCAGACCATTCTTCTCCACATCGCCGACAGCACAGTGTGCAAGGCCCTTTACGGCGGCAATCCGAGTGACCTGCTTCGTCCTACCGAGTCCGGCGTTGTTATCAGCTTGCGACACGGGCGACACAAGGCTCGCCTACAACGCGATGCCGTTCGGGGTGATCAATTGTTCAAAGCCCTCTCTCGGCTTCGAGGCTACGCAAACCAATGAGTTCGGAGACGAAGTGGGGCTAGGGGCTAGCGCCGGCGGAAAGACAGTCGACTCGTTGAGCGTGCTGTTCGCGAGTTATGCATGCGAGACCAGTGGGCACTGGAACACCGGCGACTGCGTGACAACCCCGGGGGCTACTTTCGAGATGACGTCCGATAATCCGATCACAGCGACGATCTACGCGGGGGACACCTGCACAGCAGACGGATGTACCCAGGGGCGTTGATCGCAACGTCTGTGCCCCAGACCTTCAACATCCCGTACCGGCCTTCAGCCGACCCCTCTTGCAGGTGCGGGCGGTGGTTCAACCCTCTCGGCAACGGTGGCGCGGGTGCCTGCCAGAACTCAATCTCTACGGTGCTCACGTTCACCTTCCCGCCAGGAACGACGATTCCCACTGACGTGACTAACGTGATCTGGACGGTGCAATTCAACACAAGTACCTCGGGTTACACTCCGCGCTTCCTGCAGTCCTGCACCGGTGCGGCCCCTGGTTGCCCGTACGACTCACTTAACGTCGGAGTGATGAGCTTCCCCGGGGCGCCATATGCCGGAATCGACGTCAACGAGGGTGTGGCTTTCAGGAGCTTTGCCGGCCAGCTGCTCACGTCGGAGCTGGACTGGACGGGTCTTCAGGCCGCTGGGGGCGATCACAATCAAATAGGCGTTGAACGAGCGCAGAAAGACAGGGCGGTCGCGGGATTACGGATCACGAGGCTATCGCCACGTGACCACCGGAGTCTCCGCGGCTGTCCTGCCATGCGAGTCTTGACCCACGCAGGAACCCACCGACGCAACTATGAGTTGTGAAGAGCACAAGAAAAAAAGGAAAGACGAGGGCGATTTAAGAGCTAGGGCATGACCTCAACGAGCAAAAGCCGGAACCGAGAAGCCTGACCGGCGTCGATGCGACGCAGTAATGGGCTACGCTTATCGGCGAGCCGCGGTACCGCAGTTCGGAACGCCTACTGGACGCAGATGGCATTCGGCGGAAGCTTTCGAACAGGCCGCCGCTGGAAGATTCGCAGTAGGCCTGCGCGTGACATTCGGGAGGTAATGGGCAAGTAGGCGATGCGCGCTTCGGGCCCACCGATGGCAGAACGAGAAGTCATAGCCGCTCTTCGCCATGAGAACGTAGACATCGGCCTACCGAGTGGGACAGCAACCCTTTGCCCTACGAAAATGGCCCTACTCTTCGCACGGCCGAGGCCTTGGGCGGTGGATCAAATTTCATGACCGTTAGCCCTCCGTACCCGACTCACTACCGCTCTACCCCGCAGGCAGCACATCTTGCCGCAGGTCGTGACGCGCGGCTGGACACGGAGGCACAGCCGATGTTCGAGCATCGGCGTCATCCCTTAGTTGCGCTCGCTAGTGGCCAGGACGGCGTCGAGAAGCCATCGCGATACTCGAGCTGCTCGAAGACCTAAGCGGTGACGCCTGGGCGGTCCGATCAGTTGCGGCGCGCCGTGCGCCGTGCCACGCCGGCGACGCTGACGGGCGTCGACGGACGCCCGACCTCAGCCTTCACGCTCGTGGCGAGACCGGAGAGGACCGGGATCGAGATCCGGTCACCCAGCTCGATGGCACCCAAGGTGACGATCACGAACAGCAGCAGCGCGCGTAGTGTTCTGGTGGTGCTCATCACTTGCCTCCGAGGATGAAATGGCTCGGTAACTCGCCCATGTCCTTTACCTTCTTGAGCTCGTCGACGCTAATCTGTTTCGCACCGGACGGTGGCTTGAACGCGAAGTCCGGCGTGGCGACCTCGCTGCCGGTCTTCCAGTTCCGAAGCTGGACGGTGTACTGCGGCGCGTCGGCGATTCCCGTGGACGTGATGACGTACCGGCACGGACGCGGTCTCGCGCCCTGCGTCACCCAGATCTGCCAATCCACGTCTTTGGCGCGGAAGGCGAAGTAGTCGCACTCGATGCCGCCGACGACCCCGCTGCCAAGGTCCTTGACGTCCGTCACGTCGGCCGTAATCTCGTCGTGGGCACGGGTGAAGAACAGATCGGCAGCGGGTAGGGGCCGGTCGTACTTCTTGTGCAGTTCGTTCATCAGGTTGTCCAGCGAGCCGGGCACCTCGACCTGCGTGTAGACGTTCTTGTTCTTGCCGAACAAGGTGAGCGTCTTGCCATCGAACACGGTCTCCATGTCCACGAACCCGCCCGATCGCGTGGTGCGGATCTTGTCGGGCCGCGCCAGCGACACTGTTCCCGATGAGGCCAGCTGGAGCTTCTGCCGGTCCTTTGTGACGACTTCGAGGGTCGCGTCGTAGTCGAACGAGATGGACTGCTGCGCGCCGACATAGTCGGTCATGGCCTTGAAGAGACTCCTGGCCTGTGCCTGGTCGGCCACCGCGGGAGGCGAACTCGCCATCCACGCCGTCAGCACCAGCAACAATGCCGACGCTGCCGAGAGCGTAAGTTTCGGTTGTCGTGCCATACGGCCCTCCAGCTTCATGTTTCTCTTTCTCTCTCGAACAACGGGTCCGTCCCCCAGCAGCGTCCGTAGTCTATCGCCCTTTTGACCGTGGTTCTGCGATTCCACGACGCCCCTCGCTTTTCTACACTGCCACACGTTCGGAATCGCGGTCAGCCGGGGACCACCTGGCTCGCGAACTTCACACGAAGGGTCACGAGATGTCGTGGCGCTGCTCACGCGGTGTCTCGCAGGCGCTGGGCCGGAGGGAGACGGACAGCTGAGCGATGGCGAGGTGACGCGCTTTCTGAACGTGCGGGAGGATCCCGAACTTGTAGTAGTCGGGGAGGGGTTAGGCTCTGTCGTCGCGTGACGGCCCCACGGGTTGTATGACGATCGCGACGGCCACGACGACCGCGACGCTAGATGGCATTGTGACGTCGTGAACGTCGCGTCGTCGTGCTCGTCGCGCCAGCCGTCGGCATCGTGGCTTCATGACCTCGTTGCCGTATTCGCGGATCAATCACGGACGTGGATTGTTCGCGCAGCGCGATCACTTGATCAACGGCGCAGCGCGACGACGATGGAACTGTGGCTTATCGAGCCTGAGAGCGGCTACTCATGCACGATGTGCGTTTGAGTCCCGCGATCGAGCCCCGCGATCAGAGCTAACCGCCACCGCCAGCGAGCGGATGGCCGAGTGGCACCCAGGTGTTGTTGCCGATGCACACGCCAATCATTCCGGGGATGCCGGCGAATGGATCAGGCGTCGAGCAACCCATTGGAGCGGGCGGTGGCGGCGGTTGTGGCGTTGGATTTGCGGGGGCCGACTGGGCGTCCGGGTGATCGGACGGCAGCCAGTTCCCGGTCACGCAAACCCAGTCGGGCCCGGGACGGATAGTCGGACAGCCGGTCGCGCCACCTGTCGGTGGTGCCGGTTGAGGAAGCGTAGTCAGTGGTGCCGGTTGAGGAAACGTAACAACGCTTACGGCGCCGGGTGACCGGGAGGCACCCAGGCCTCGCCGACGCAAATCCAGTCGCTTACCGGCGAAAACATGCTGCACTGAGGCGGAAGCAGGACCGGTCCTGAAATGATGGACGTCGTCATCACGAACGATACGCTCACCAGGTCCCAGGAACAACAGATAGAAAGGGCTACGCGATATGTCTGGCCTGCGGCGACTGGCAGAGTGCCGAAGGTCGGCGGCCAAGAAGAGAACGCCTCGTCCTCCAGTTGTAGAAAAATATGGCCCTCGTCCGCGTCCCAGCTGAGCTGAACGATCAAAGTCCCATCCGAGGGCGCGGTCAATTCGTATACCAGTTCCTCGACGGGTGGGAAAACCACGCGGACAGTGTATATAAATCCGGTGTGAAGATTCCCCGTCACCACCTGGCCAACCGTAATCATCCGCGGCGTGATCGTGGACGGCGATGGCGGCGGCGGCGGTGCGGGCTAGAGGGGCGGTAACCAATTCCCGCTCACGCACCTCCAGTCGGACGCGGGCGGGGGGAATAGACAGCCGGTCGCGTCACCTGACGTCGATTGCGGCGCTGCCGGCTCGAGGGGAGCCGCAGCCTGCAGGGTGTAGCCGCCACCGGTGCTTGACACGAGCACCAGGACGCCCAACAACGAGACCAAAGTTGCGCATGCCATTTCCTCCATCCTCTATAACTATAACGTCGCGGATAACGTCGCGCTGGCGCGAGGCGGACACGCCTGCGCCGCTAGACGGCGAGATGGAGGGTGGGAAGGACGCGTGAGGAGGTAGTCACCTTGCCATCCCCTCGTGAAGCCGGAGATCCAGAAAGCAGTTGCGTTCGCGCGTCGGCTGAGCCAGACTGCATCGTTTTTCTCAGCCCGCCAACCGTCAACAGAGAGGGTCCAGATCATGACCACGAAACGCTTCCTTGCGGCGGTCGTCCTCATCGGGTTGTCCACCGGGATCGTTCTCGCTCAGTCCACCAATCCACTGGTCGGCACCTGGAAACTGAACGTCGAGAAATCCAAGGCGCCGTTCAAGAGCGGGGCAACCACAATCGAGGCGGTCGGTGAGGGGATCAAGTTCATGGTGGATCTCGTGGGCGCAGACGGCACGAAGAACCACTGGGAATTCACAGCCAACTTCGATGGCAAGGACGCTCCCGTGAAAGGGGAGAATCCGTACGGCGACACCGTGGCGCTGACGCGCGTCGACGCACGCACAATAAGGATCGTGAACAAGTACCCAGGGGAAACCGACGACGACTCATACGATCGTCGTTTCTGCGGACGGCAAGACGCGGACGACGACTGCCAAGGGGCCCGACAAGACAGGGAAGCCGACCGACGCGGTGTCGTTTTACGAGAAGCAGTAAGGCCTGCGCGTTGCCGCCACGCGGACTATCCCTTGCCGGGGGCGTGAGTTCCTCCTCCGCACGCGCAGACGTCGGGAGCCTCGCGCGGTCCGCAGCAGTCAGGTTTTTGTTCGGCTCCGCAGCACGCCGAGAGAACAACCGATTCGCAGCAAGCAGACTTTGGGGGCGTTGTGGCGACTTCAGATGAGTTGGATTCCTGGCGTTTGCTCATGATGACCTCCATGTGTGAGTGTTTGAAACGTTCGTTGGTACGGCGCCACGTCACCGCGAGGGCGACCATGACGCAGGCGAGCAATCCAAAGACGGCGCCGAACCCGACGGCACTCGCAAGGCCGATGGCGAGCACCGGTCCGGTCGCCCGCGCGAAGTCCTGATATCGAGCGAGCAGGCCGTTGGTGTATGCGACACGATCGACGCGGAGTTCGGTCTGAACCAGATGTGGCCGGACCAGCGTCATCAGGCCTGAACCGAGCGCGAACAGCACGACCCCTCCGCCAACCGGCAGCACCGATTGCGCGAAGACCAGAGTGCCAAACCCGGATGCCTGCAACAGCAGGCTCAGGACCAGGAGTGTGGATGGAGATCCCGCTAGAGCTCCGTGCATCACCATCGCTCGTCCGGGAAGTTGCATCACGCCGAGCAGTCCGCCCAGCATCGCCGAGGTGGTCGAAGGCAACTCGCGTTCAACGAGCGCAGGAACAACCGTTGTCGTAAACGCCGCGCTGGCCAGCGTGGCAAGAGGGAAGAGCACAAGGGCTGACCGCAGACGTGGATCGAGGGGCAGCGTCTCGCGGGTGGTCATTGACACCTGCGAGACCTGCGCGGGCCCTCCGGTCACGACGTCGCGCATGACGATGCCGGAGGTCACCAGCGTCGACAGGGCGAGCACGCCTGCCAGGAGGCCAACGGTTGCCCGCCATCCCCACGCATTTGCAAGCACCGCGGTCAAAGGCAGGAACACCGTGCTGGCCAGACCACCGAACACGGTCACCAGGGCCAGTGCCCTGAGTCGAGCACGAGGATCGCTCGACGCGTATCCAACGATGGCGAACGCCGGCTCGTAGAGCGTGGCAGCCATGCAGAGGCCCAGAGCGGCCCAGACGACATACAGCGTCGGAAGACCCGGAACAGCCGCCCATAGAAGAAGCAAGACGGCGGCGCTGATGCCGCCGCCGCAAAGGAGCTGCGGTGCGAAGCCGCGGTCGCTCAGTCTCCCGATACTTGGTGCAATGACTGCCGACATGAACAGGCCCGTCGAGAACGCTCCGGCTACAACCCAGCGTGGAACGGCGAGTTCCTTCTCAAGTGGAATGAGCAGAGCGCCGAACGCGTAGTACAGGACGCCCCAGCTCACACACTGGCCAATTCCCAACGCGATAATGGCGCGCCGTGACATCTGGCTGGTCCGTCAAGCCTTCAACAGCAACCTGTCGTCACGGCGGGCGCTTCGACAGTCTGGGAGCGTTTCTTCGATTGCAGGCTGGCGACGGCTATCGGCACGGCCTCCGGCGCGGGAGCTCCACAGCAGCTCACTCCAGTTTCCGCGGCATCGCTCGAACACACGCCCGTTTCCGGCAGCGTGAGCTCGACCCGGCGAGCGGCGTCCCAGTCTCCGGCGATGGCACTCACGACCGAACGCGCCTGTTCGTACCCGGTCAGTAACAGGAACGTTGGGGCGCGTCCGTAGCTCTTCATGCCGATGATGAACAGATTCGCATCCGGCTGTTTCAGCTCCTCTGCACCATGCGGCGGAACGGTTCCGCAGCTATGGATGTTCGGGTCGATGAGCGGAGCGAGGGCACGCGGACTCTCGACGGCCGGATCGAGGTCCAGCCGCACCTCCGACAGAATCGACCAGTCCGGCCTGAACCCCGTCGTCGCAACGATCTCGTCGACCGGCGGCAGCGAGCGCTCTCCGTCGCTCACGACGACGCCCGCCGGAGTCGCCATGACGCGATCGATTCGAAACCCCGTCACGATATCGATGCGGCGCTCGTCGAGAAGGCGGCGAACACGCGAGCCGAGCTTGCCGCGTTCCTCCAGCTGATCCTCCCGGATGCCGCCGAGCAACTGACCAAGTGACTGACGCCGGATCACCCACACAATCGTCGTCGCCGGTTCTTCTTCGGCGAGTTTCGCGAGGTCGAGCAGCGCGTTCAACGCCGAGTGACCGCTGCCCGCCACGAGAACCCGCACGCCGGCGTAGCGGTGCCGTTCCGCGCCCAGGACGTCGGGGATGCCGTAGAACACGCGCGACGCGGCAGCGCGTTCGCCGAGCGCGTCGAGGCCGGACGCGCCGAGCGGTCCTGGTCGATCGATAGTGCCGGAGGCGTCGATCACCGCACGAGCGACGATATCCTGCGCGCCATCGGGACCCTGAACGCGCACGAGAAATGGCGCCTCCTCACGGCCGCCGTCCTTCATGCGATCGACCGCCAGCCGCGCGACTGCCGTCACCCGTGTGTTCAGCCGAATGTGAGGCGCCAACTCGTCGGTCGCCGCCAGTGGCTCGAGATACTTCTCCACGAGGTCGCGACCGGTTGGGTATGCATCGATCGGTGGCGTCGTCCAGCCGTGTCGCGTCAGGATCTCGACGGAGGCAGCATCGACGCCGAACTTCCACGGCGAGAACATCCGGACGTGTTTCCACCGCCTTACGCCTTCGCCAACTCGCGGGCCCGCCTCGAGGACGAGGGGAACCATTCGCCGCGACACCGCGTGAGCGGCGGCGGCCAGTCCGACGGGACCTGCACCAATGATGACCACGGGAAGTTGCGGCTTGGACATAGACGTCTCCTTATGCGTCCTGCGGTGGTGAGGCTGGCTCGGAAGCGGCCGAACGCATGAGGTTTTCGGGAATCAGGCGCTCGACGATGACGACGTCGAGCCAGGTGCCGTCGAGACACCCATGTTTCTCGTAGGTGCCGACTTCTCGAAAGCCACAGGCCTTGCAGACCGCGCGGCTTCCAGCGTTGAAAGGAAAGATGCGCGAGACCAGCTTCCAGTAGCCGGCGTCTCTTGCCGCGTCGACCAGCGACGTGAGCAACTCGCGGCCGATGCCGCGTCCGCGCGCGTCGCGTTCGACATAGATGGAGAACTCCGCGATGCCCGAGTAACATGCGCGAGCGCGATAGCTGCTGAGTCCCGCCCAGGCGAGCACGGTGTCTCCGTCGAGAGCCACGAGCATCGGGAACCGCGCACCGTCGGCGGTTCTCGCCGACATTTCCGCCGCCGTACGGAACTCGGTTTCAAAGGTGGCCCCGCGGTCCTCGATCCCCTGGTTGTAGATAGCGGCAATGGCGGTGCTATCAGCCTCAGTTGCGCGTCGAATCTCGATGGGCATGGTTGTTAGTAGCAACTATATGAGAAAAAAATCAGCCGCAGGCTGTTGGATCGTCCGGGGACGGCGGACAACAAGCGGATCCCACCGAAGCCCCCGAGCGAAATCGCGCGTCGGCGGCGCTCGCCAGCCTGGCAATCACTTTCACCACCTCCCCGCGGAGCGCAGGATCGAGATCCTGGAGGAGCTGACGTTGCTGATCGACGAGATCGTCTGTGATTCGCCGGCAGAGCCGCCGACCGGTGGCCGTCGCATGCACCGCGGTGGCCCGGCCATCGGACTCGTCTGCGCGTTGCTCGACGTACCCCTTCCTTGCAAGCGTGCCCACAACCCGGCTCGTCGTGCTCTTGTCGAGGAACAGCCGATTGGCGAGGGCGTTGAGCCGCATCGGACCATGCTCGACGAGCATCTCGAGGGCGTAGCACTGCGTCACCGAGATGTCGTGGCAGCAAATACAGTCGCGATCCCGGAACTGATACACCCGGACGAGCTCCGATACAGCGCGTTGCAAAGCAACGGCGTCCCGCTCGAGTGTCGGCGAGGCGTATACGGGCGGCTGTCTGGGCTCGAGGCATTGTTGTTACTGCCAACTATATTCGCGGTGGGCGAGACTGTCAAGTCACGAGTCGGGGCTCGTGGGAATCGAGCGTGGGCCGGCTGCGAGGCCTCCGGTTTCGAGGTCGGTCGCGAATTCGTCGGGCAACTCGCTTCCTCGAATGGCCTCCGCGACTTTCTGCACATCGTAGGGAACACGCCGGAACTGCACATCGACGTCGCCAGAGGTATCCATGACCACGTAGCAGGCTCGCGGATCTCCATCCTTCGGCTTGCCGACCGAGCCGGCGTTGACAAAGAGCACCCCATCCACCCGTTTCGTGTACGGCTTGTGCGTGTGGCCGAACACGAGCACGTCGGCCTCGCTGGTCGCAGCCAGTCGTTGGAAACTCGACAGCGGCCGATCTTCGAACAGGTACTCGTTCATGCGTCGCGGGCTGCCGTGCACCAGGCGAAACCGCTTTCCGTCGTCCTCGAACCGGATTTCGGATTGCAGCGATCGGAGAAACGCCTTGCCTTCCGAGTCAACCGCCTTTCTCGTCCACTGCAACGACAGGTCACCGCGTCGCCGTTCATCTGGATCCCGATAAGCGCAGCCGCAGTCATCACGGTCGAATCCGACACCGTCGTCATAGTTGCCCATGACGGTCGGCGTCGCGTCTCGCCGAATCCTGTCGATGACCTCGTTCGGGAAGGGCGCGTAACCGACCAGGTCGCCGAGACAATACAGGGAGCCGACGTTCTGGTGATGCAGGTCCTCCATGACCGCCTCGAGCGCCGTGATGTTGGCGTGGATGTCGCTGATGATCGCAACTCTCACTGGAGGTCTCCGCTCAAGGGGCTCGGCGTCGTCGCCTTCGTTGCGACCACTCGATCAGAAAGCGACTGCGAGCGAGTCAGCCACTCGAGCAGCCATGCCCCAGCGAACGCGCCGACACACTGAGCCGCAATGAACCCCGGTGCGTCGATGGGCCGGATGCCGGCAAACGTATCGGTGAGGGTGCGTGCCAGCGTGACCGCTGGATTTGCGAAGGACGTCGAGGACGTGAACCAGTAGGCCGCCGTGATATACGCGCCAACGGCAAAGGCCACCGCGTCGGGCCGGTGTCGTGCGCATCCCCGAATGATTGCGAGCAGCCCAAACGTGGCGACGAATTCACCGAACACCTGCGCGCCGCCAGCCCGAGCGCGATCCGACACTGAAAACAGGCGCTCGGCGAACATGACGTGGGCCGAGGCGACACCTGCAAACGCGCCGGCAATCTGTGCGGCCACGAAACACGGCACCTCGCGCCACGCCAGGCCGCCATGCCATGCCTCGACGATGGTCACAGCAGGATTGAAGTGAGCGCCTGAAATCGGGCCGAGTGCCAGGATCAGTGCCACCAGCGCGGCGCCTGTCGCGACTGAGTTCGCAAGCAACGCGATCGCGACATTCCCACCCGCGAGTCGGTCGGCCATGATTCCAGAGCCGACGACCGCCGCGAGCAGGACACTGGTACCGACTGCTTCGGCTGTGACGCGCCTAGCCAGGGAAACCCTCACGTGAGCCCCGTTCCTGAAAGAGTCCTCTTCTGCTTGCGACATGATATTCGCTTATGCGAATATCGAACGTCAAAAAAAGGACCTCAGTCGCAACACTTGCCGACCCTGACTCTTTGCCGGCGAGCCGCGTCGCGACCAAGCTCCGGCACGTCGGTGAAGCAGGATTGGAGGCACTCGAGCAGCTTCGCATGAAAGGTGTTGCGCGGCTCCGCGAGCGAGTAGTACTTCCAGGACTGTTCTTGCCTGACGCGAACGAGGCCCGCTCGTCTCAAATACGCCAGGTGCCGGGATGCTGTCGGCTGCGGCACCCGAAGGATCGAGACCAAGTCGCACACGCAGAGTTCGCCCTGTTGCAGCAGATGCAGAATGCGCAATCGCGTACGGTCTGAGAATGCACGGAAGAGCCGATCGACAGGAGTTCGAGAGGTTTGGAGCACGACTCGGTGCAGTGTAAATGGTCCGTTGTATTCGAGCAACGGGCGGCGTCGGCAAACTGACCGTCGATTGCGGCCTGCGAGAGCCGTGGCGTCATATGGACGACATGAGCCCACACTAGGATTTTGACCATGTTCAACGTCTTGTTTCTGTGCACTGGCAACTCGGCTCGCTCGATCATGGCCGAGGTGGCGATGAATCACCCGACGATTGGTGGCGGCAAGTTCAAGGCGTTCAGCGCTGGCAGCCACCCGAAGGGGGAAGTGCATCCGATGGCCCTCGAGCTCCTGCGGGACAGCCGGCTTTCAACCGCTGGCCTCCGCAGCAAGAGCTGGACGGAGTTCACCGGACCGGGCGCCCCGCAGCTGGACTTTGTCTTTACGGTGTGTGACCAGGCGGCACAGGAGGTGTGCCCCGTCTGGCCGGGTCAGCCGATGACGGCGCACTGGGGCATTCCGGACCCCGCGGCGGTGCAGGGCAGCGATGCCGACAAGCGCCGCGCATTTCGCGACGCCTTCAACGTGCTGTCCAGACGGATCGGGCTCTTTGCCAGCTTGCCGCTCGACAAGCTGACCGGCCTCGCCCTCCAGGAGCGCGTGCGCCAGATTGGCAAGCGAGTGATTGCGCCGTTAGGCGCCCCGACGCATGCGCTCCATCCGCGCGGTCGCGACCCGTGCGAGCAGCGAACAGATCAAGCACGATGCTGACCAGGACCAGCGCCCCGGCCCACGCCTGGCGATGCCAGTCCGGGTAGGGCGAGATGGCGTAGGTGAAGACCTGGACGGTCAGCGTTGCGATCGGCTGGCCGACGGCGGTGCTGAAGAAGCGGTTGTTGAAGGCGGTGAAGAGCAGCGGCGCCGTTTCGCCCGCGATGCGCGCAAGGGCCAGCAGGATGCCGGTGAAGATGCCGGGCAGCGCCGCCGGGAGCGACGACGCTGAACACCGCACGCGCCCGCGTCGCGCCCAGCGCGAGAGCGCCTTCCTTCAGCGATCCCGGCACGAGCAGCAGCAGCTCCTCCGTCGTGCGCATGATGAGCGGAATCATCATGATGCCGAGCGCGACGCCGCCGGCCAGAGCCGAGAACTGCCTGAAGGGCAGAACGGCAATACCGTAGACGAACACGCCGATGACGATCGACGGCACGCCGTTGAGCGTGTCGGCCGCGAATCGCGACCGCCGACGCCAGCCGCGTGCCGGCATACTCCGACGGCATAAATGCCGCTGATGATGCCCGATCGGCACGGCAAACAGCGCCCCGAGCCCGACGACGATCAGCGACCCGACAATCGCGTTCGCCATGCCGCCGCCGGCTTCGCCGACCGGCCGCGGCATCTGGGTGAAGAAGCTCCAGTTCAGCGCCGTGATGCCCTGCGTGACGACGAAGAACAGGATGAGCACCAGCGGGACCAGCGCGACCAGCACGGACAGCGCCGCACAGCGCGACGATGACATGCGACAAGGTCTTGCGCCAGGCGGTCTCGCATCATGCCGCCCGCTTCGCCGCGGCCGCGCGTGCGGGCCGCTCGCGGCTTCCGCTGAGCGTCCCATCGACCAGATGAACAGCACGCGAAACCACGTTGACGATCAGCGTGATGACAAACAGCACGAGGCCGATCTCGACGAGCGCGTGGAGGTAGAGTTCGTCGGCCGCCTCGGTGAACTCGTTGGCGATGACCGCCGCCATCGTGTACTGCGGCGCGAACAGCGACCAGGTGATCTGCGGGTTGTTGCCGATCACCATCGTGACCGCCATCGTTTCGCCGAGCGCGCGGCCGAAGCCGAGCATGATGGCGCCGACGATGCCGGTACGCGCGTAGAACAGGGCCATGCGAATCGCTTCCCACCGCGTGGCGCCGAGCGCGTAGGCGCCTTCGCGCTGCGCCTGAGGCACCGCCTTCAGCACTTCGCGAGCGACCGAGGAGCGTGAACGGAATGACCATGATCGCCAGAATCAGCGCCGCCGACAGCATGCCGACGCCGAGCGGCGGGCCGGTGAAGAGCGGCAGCGCACGCATCCAGTCCGGCGTCGCGATCTGCAGCTGCCGGACGACGGGCACCAGCACGAAGATGCCCCACAGGCCGTAGACGATCGACGGGATGGCCGCGAGCAGTTCGGTCAGGAAGACGAGCGGACTGCGCAACCATGTCGGCGCGAACTCGGAGATGAAGATGGCGATCCCGAGCGCGATCGGCGTGGAGATCAGCAGCGCCAGGATCGACGAATAGAGCGTGCCCCAGATGAACGGCCGGGCGCCGAACTCGCCGGCCACTGGATCCCAGACGTCCGTCTGCCAGAACTGCCAGCCGAATTCCTTGATGGAGAGCATGCGATTGCGCGGAGCAGCTCGAAGCCGATGGCGGCGACGATCACGATCAGGAGGACCGCGAAGGCGCCGGTGCCGCCGCGGAACAGCGCCTCGTCCGCGGCGGACAGTTGAACCGACGTTCGCTCGACGTCACTGCAGCCTTCACGCTGTCGAGCGCTTGCATTTCCATGCTCGACCACGTTCTCGGGCAGCGGCGCGTAGCCGAGATCGCGCGCGAATGACTGGCCGTCCGTCAGCGCCCATTTGCACGAAGTCGACCAGCGCACGCGGCCCTGTGCCTTGTCGTCCGGATCTTCGTAGAGCAGCAGCCAGGTGAACGACGCGATCGGATAGGCGTCCTTTCCCGGCGGGTTGGTGATCGAGACGCGGAAATCTGCCGGCATTTGCCGGTGCGGCGGAGGCGGCCGCCGCGGTGACCGCACTCGATCGACGCGCGCACGAACTCGCCTGCACGAATTCTGCACCGCGCCGTAGGCGATGCTTGTTCTGCAGCGCGTAGATCAGCTCGACGTAGCCGAGCGAACCTGGCGTCTGGCGGACCAGCCCGGCGACGCCCTCGTTGCCTTTTCCGCCGACCCCGGTCGGCCAGCTGCACGGACGTGTCCGACCCCGACCTTGCTCTTGAACTCCGGCGACACCTTCGAGAGGAAATCAGCCCAGATGAAGGTCGTCCCCGATCCGTCGGACCGATGCACGACGGTGATTGCCATGTCCGGCAGCGTGACGCCCGGATTCAGCTTCGCGATGGCGGGATCGTTCCATTTCGTCGAATTTGCCGAGCATGATGTCGGCAAGCAGGGGGCCCGTGAATTTCAGCTCGGCCGTGATGCCAGGAATGTTGTAAACGGCACGACCGCGCCGAGCACGGTCGGCAGATGCAGAATTGCCGGGCGCGGCCTTGAGCTGCTCGTCGGTCATCGGGCCGATCGGTCGCGCCGAAGAAGACCGTGCGGTTGGTGAGCTGACGGATCCCCGCGCCGGATCCGAGCGACTGGTAGTTGATCTGGACGTTCGGTGCAGCTTGCCGTACTCGGCGAACCACTTCGAGTAGAGCGGCGAGGGGAAAGTCGCGCCGGCGCCGTTGATCTGAGCCCCTGCGGAGGCCGGAGGTGTGGCACCCGATCCTGATGCCGGTGCGGGTTGCGAGCCCGAGCAGGCGGTGAGTCCTGCGAGCAGGGGCAGAACCAGCAGAATTGTGGGTCGTCTCATCAGGCCGGTCTCCAATCGATCACAGGTTCAGACTGCCATCAGCATTGAATGTCGACGTTTCGGGCGGGTCACGTCCTTGTTTCAGGCGTGTTAATTGGGCAGGTGGGGAAGCGGCCTCACGCCGCTTCCCCGGTGCGGGTTACTGCGTGCGGATCTTGTCCATCGACTTAAGGGCCATGTCGGCGACGTTCTTGGGCAGCGGCGCGTAGCCGAGCTCCCGCGCGAATTTCTGACCGTCGCCAAGGGCCCACTTCATGAAGTCCACCATCGCCTTCGACTGCGCCTTGTCCTGCGGGTCCTCGTAGACCAGCAGCCAGGTGAACGACGCGATGGGGTAGGCATCTTTCCCTGGCGGGTTGGTGATCGACACGCGGAAGTCGGCCGGCATCGCGGATGCCGCGGCATCGGCAGCGGCCGTGACCGAATCGATCGACGCCGTCACGAAGTGCCAGCGCTGTTCTGAACCGATCCGAACGGGATCTTGTTCTGCAGCGCGTAGATCAGCTCGACGTAGCCGATCGTGCCGGGCGTCTGCCGCACCATGCCCGGCACGCCTTCGTTGCCTTTGCCGCCAACGCCCGTCGGCCACTTGACGGACGTGTTGACGCCGACGGTCTTCTTGAAGTCGGGCGAGACCTTCGACAGGTAGTCGGTCCAGATGTAGGTCGTCCCAGACCCGTCCGATCGCGTGACCACGGTGATATCGGTGGCTGGCAGGTTGGCGCCGGCGTTGAGTTTCAGAATGGCGGGATCATTCCACTTGGTGATCCGGCCGAGGTAGATGTCTGCGAGCAGCTGTCCGCTGAACTTGAGATCGCCGGAGAATCCGGGAATGTTGTACATCGGCACCACGGCGCCGAGCACCGTCGGAATGTGCAGCACCTTGCCCGGTGCCGCGACCAGCTGGTCTTGTGTCATCGGGCCGTCGGTCGCGCCGAAGAACACGGTGCGGTTCGTCAGGAGGCGAATACCAGCGCCCGATCCCTGCGGCTGGTAGTTGATCTGCACGTTGGGGTGCAGCTTGTTGTAGTCCGAAAACCATTTCGTGTAGATCGGGGCCGGGAATGTCGCGCCCGCGCCGTTGATCTGGATGGTCTGGGCGACCAGCGTTGCTCCCGCCAGTACCAGTGACACCCGCAGCGGCGAGCCCTCTCCGTAATCTCATACCTGTCTCCTTCGGACAATGCGAGTCGAGTCATGAATGGACGAATCAGAAATTCACCAGCATGTGCAGCGAGAACCGGCGCTCGTCGGGACGCGCCGGCAGGAAGTCATCGTTGGTGACCTGCTCCATGTTGAGCAGCAGCACCGTCGTCACCGTACCCTGATGCGGAAACCAGTAGGCCACGCCACCGATGAAGCGGCTGCGGACTGCGTCCGTGGCCGTGTTCGGCTCGAGCCGGTCGAATCGCAGCAGCCCTTCGAAGCCCGTGTTGTCGCCGCGCTGCCTCGGTGTCACCCATGCCGACCAGCCTCTGGCGTCCACTTCAGGCGCGGCGCGCCGCGGCTGATCCGTGGCCCACAGATAGTCGAACGCCGCGTTGACGTGGGGGTGCTCGAACGTGACCGCGAAGATTCCTCGCCTCCGTTCGGCGTCCCGCACGTACGCGTCGTGATCGTAGAAGCCGGTCAGACGCAGTCCCCGTAGAAGGCTGTTCTGGCGAAGCGGCCGGAACGTGCCGCGGATCATGAACGCCTTCTGATCGGCTGAGCTCGATACGGTTGTAGTTGTCCCCGTTGTAGAAGCCGGTATGGACGTCGCCGTAATTGCCCGGGAAGTTGTAGCGGAACGTCCCGCCGAAGTCCGACGACGAGAGAAACCCTTCACGGTCCTCGAAAATGGTGCCCTGGAACCGGTAGCGGTAGACGGTTTCCATGAAGTCGACCCACGGCGTCTGCTGCATGCCGAATCGTGCCCAGCTGCCGCGCGCCATCCAGTCGTCGAGGTTGAACTGGGCGTAGGCATATTTGAGGCGATAGGTGTAGCTGCCGAGCAGCGCACTGCCGGTTGTCGTCTCGCGGGCGACGTCCGGCGTGACGCGAAACTGGACGATGTGATTGATCTGGCCGGTGACGTTGAGGTACGCGCGCTGCACGTTGAACTGGCTGAGCGAGATCTCGTTCCCGTCGACGTCCGTGACCTTCGGCTTCGTCTGCACGGTGTAGTCGGCGAAAATCGTCGCGCCGAGGCGAATGGCCGGCGTGTCGTCCGGCGGCGTATAGCCCGCCGCCGGCGTGACCTGAGCCTGACACGGAACGGCGAGCACAGATCGAGGCGGCAGAGATGAAGAGCAGTCTGAGAAAGTACTGTCGCGTGAGAATCACGAACCCTCCACGAGAACGAGTGAGAGCGATGATGAGCGCGCCGGGTGCCGGTCCCATCACGATTCGATGTCGCGTGTGTAACGGCGTCGGCGGGAGAATGGTAGGAAGATGAGGTTAGGACCTTGTAACGCCGATGTTTCGTCAGCGTTAAAAATGCAACGACCGAGCAACAGACGATGTAACTTTTCGAGCGGCGGCGTTCGTTAACACGCGTGTAACGCACCTGTAGCATCCGGATCACAGCCCCGTTCTAGCCTTCCCTGTTTCATGCGGCCGGTGCCGGCCGCACACCACGAACAATCGAAGAACCACGCGTCGAGTCTGTGCGTTCGTGCCGGCAGGCGGCGTCATTGGAGGGGGAAGGGTTATGTGGCAGAGAGCGCGAGAGTGGGGGAAAGCGGTGCTGGTGATGTGGCTCATGGCCACGAGCGTCACCGGGCAGAGTAGCGCCACGGGTTCGCTGACGGGGACCGTATCCGACCCCAGCGGCGGCGTATTGCCAGGGGTCACCGTTCGCGCCACGAATCCCGCAACCGGGCTGTCGCAGTCGACGATCACCAGCACCGCGGGTGACTGGACGATCGCGTCGCTGCCGGTCGGCCGCTACGAACTGTCGTTCGAGCTGGATGGCTTCAAGAAACTGACGCGCAGCGACGTCCTCGTCGAGGCGGTGGTCACCCGGCAGGTGCCGGTGACCCTGGAAGTGGGATCGGTCGCTGAGGTGGTGACTGTCAGCGCAGACGCCCCCATGGTCGTCGCCAACACGGCCGCCACCTACCGGCGCTTGAACGCCGACGAGCTGACCCTCGTCCCGACGTCCACGCGCAGCTTTACCCATCTCCTCTCGGCTGAAGCCGGCGTGAGTGCAGATCTGCCGCCGGTCCTCATCAACGGCACCGGCAACATCTCGCCGTCGGTGAACGGCACGCGGACGACGAGCACGAGCCTGTTCTTCAACGGCATCGACGCGACCAACATCACGTCCAACGAAGGCTCGATGACCGACAACATCTCGCCGGCGCCGGAGATGCTCGAGGAAGTCAAGCTCCAGACCAGTCTGTACGACGCCTCGACGGGGCGGTCGGGCGGCGGCAACTTCCAGCTCATTACTCGCAGCGGGACGAACAATCTCCGCGGCGCGGGGTTCTTCAGTGTCCAGCACGAAGACCTCAACGCCAACGACTTCTTCTACAACAAGGACGGCATCGACAAGCCGAAGGCCCGCCGGTACGAGGGTGGGTTCACGGTCGGCGGTCCGCTGAAGCAGAACAAGCTGTTCTTCTTCGGCGGCTACCAGCGGACGGATGCGGAAACCGGTTTCGTGCCGACCGCGAGCAGCATTACCGTGCTTCCGGCCGCACTGCGCCTGATCGATGGCGCCCGCACGAAAGAGAACCTGTTCGCCGCGTTCACCGCGCTGAATCCTGGGATCACCGCATCGATTCCGAAGGCCCAGTGCAGCAGCCCCACCGACAGCGCGTGCATTTCAGACGTCGCGGTCGCCCTCTTTAATCTGCGCAATCCGGTCACCGGCGATTTCGTGATCCCCTCCCCGCGGGCGGGCCTGCCGAATACCGCCAACGACGCGACGTTCGGGCCCTCGGTCGGCGGCAATCCGGTTGTCCGCCAGCGCAACGTCGTGCCTGCCGACTTCCAGCAGGATCAGTTCACCGCGAAGATCGACGGCCAGCTCACGAACAATCAGCGTCTGAGCGGCACGTTCTTCTATGCCGACTTCCCGGGATTCGATCCGTTCCCGGATCCGTCGAGCCTCGCCTCGCCCTTCACGCTTGAGCGCGCGGATCGGAACGCGACGTTTGCGGCTTCACACAACTGGGTCATCGGGAACACGATGGTCAACGAGATCCGTGGAGGCGTGTTCGCGCTGCGCAACTCGCGCGCCCTCGACGCTCAGTTCAACGAGCTCACGAACGCCCTGATCGGAGTGCCGAATCCGGCGACGTTCTTCGACTCCAGCGAAGCGACGCTCCGATTGGGTCACTACATCGGCGCGCCTGGCACCGCGCTGGATCGATTCTCCTTTGGCGGTCCGAACGACTCCTACAACAAGCGCCGGCAGCGCACCTACACGATCGGCAATACCCTGACCCGTACGATGGGGTCTCACACGTTGCGGACGGGTGGCGAGTTCCGCCGAAACGAATTCGACACCAACCTTCCCGGAAGAGCAAGCGACAGAGTTCGAAAAGTTCGAGAACTTCACCACGATCCTGCGCGGGCTCGCGCGCGAGGCGGACACGCAGTTCGGCATCACCGACAAGCGATTCCGCTTCAACGACTTCAATCTGTTCCTGGCCGACGACTGGCAGGTGACGCCAACCCTGACGCTGAACGCTGGCGTGCGCTACGAGTTCTTCGGGTGGCCGATCGAAGTTGACGGCCGGATCGGCAACGTCGATTTCGAGGCGATCAACAACACGGAGAATCCGTCGAATGCGTTCATCGTGCCCAACAATGTGCGCAATACCGGCTTTGCGGCGATCGACGCGGCGATTGCGACGTCGGAACACGCTGACAACGGCCATACCCTGAAGGGCTACGACTGGGACAACTTCGCGCCGCGGCTGGGGTTTGCGTGGCGTCCCGGCCTCGATGGCCAGTGGGTCGTGCGCGGCGGATACGGGGTTTTCTACGATCGGCCGTCGGCGGCGTTCATCAACACCGTCTTCTCCAACTATCCGTTCCTCCGCGAAGTCGAGGTGACGGCCCCGGCCCGCGCGGTGCCGATCACCCGAGCGTATTCACAGCAGGATCCGACGTTCCCGTTCAACGGATACATGCCCAACCGCATCGTCAGGACGGCTGGCGCAGGCGGCACCTACGAGATCCGCGACAACACCAACGTGACGCTTGGCGCTGATGGATCGGCGCAGGCGTTCCGCGGCAACGTGGCCGAGACCTTCGAGTTCAGGGCGATCGATCGCGATCTGGTGGCGCCCTGGGTCCAGCAGTACAACTTCGGCGTGCAGCGAGAGCTTGGCTCGAACATGGTCGTCGAGGTCCGTTACGTGGGCAGCAAGGGCCACGACCTGCTCGAAGCCCGAGCGTTCAACCAGGGCTACGATCTGAACGACCCTTCGACGCCCGATTACATCTTCGATCGGTTCAATCAGGCCTACATCGCCGCCGGCAGTCCCAACGGCGCTCTGAACGACGGGGCGACGGCGCGAGCCCGCGGCATCGGCAGGGCGTTCGGATTCCCGAACCCGGCGCTGAACGGCACGACGGATCTGAACCTCGCCAACGCCGGCGGCGCGGTCATCGGATTCGAGTCCCGCGGACCCATCCTGGGCTTCAACATCCCTGAAGCCGTGCTCCTGGCGAATACCGGCCGGTCCCTGTACAACTCGCTGCAGGTGAACTTCCTTCGTCGAATGTCCGAAGGCTTCCAGTTCAACATGTCCTACACGTACTCACGGTCGAAGGACACGAGCTCCGCGGACCCGGGGAGCACGTCGGGAGGCGGGAAGCCGGACGTGCCGAACGTCGGCTTCGCGGTGCAGGGCGATCAGCGGAACCTCGATGCCAATTACGCATTGTCGGACTTCGATCGGCCGCATCGGTTCAGCACCAGCTTCATCTACGAGCTGCCCGGCTTCGCGCGCGGATTCCGGCTGTCCGGATTCGTCCAGCTGCAGTCAGGGCTGCCGTACTCGATCTTCTCGGCGGAGCCGGAAGTGCAGACGGCCGCGCAGTACAACGATCTGGTCCGCGGCTCCGGTGGTCTCTATCGGGCCGCGTTCGGCCGGCCCAGCCTGTGCGGATCGCTCGACGAACTTCGTCAGGCAGGATCGGATCCGACCGAGGCCGCGTTCAATGGCTCGGTGTTGTGCTCGGCTAGCAGCCTGGCGGGCGGCTATCCGAACAACCTCGGCTTCGGCAATCTGGGTCGCAACGCGCTGCGCGGGTTCTGGCAGCGCCGCGTCGACCTGTCCCTTGCTCGCTCGTTCAAGTTCGGCGGCCGCGCCGACGTCGAAGTGCGGTGGGACGTGTTCAACGTCTTCAACAACGTGAACTTCGCCCTCCCTGAGAACGTGCTTGGCGGATCCGATTTCGCCAAGATCACGAGCACAGTCGGCGGTCCGCGCGTCATGCAGTTTGGCGCCCGCCTGCGTTTCTAGTATCGCCAGTCGGATCGATGCCGCCGCACGTGTGGCGGCATCGGCTCGTTCGTTGACCATCCTCCGAGGGTCTCACTTCTTTCGCTTCGAGGCTTCCCACATCAGCTCGAGGCATGGTGCGACGGTGATGCCTCCGGTCCCGTACTCGTCTGACTCGAACACCGCCATCGAGGACGTAGTCGCCATTCTCGACGAACGAGTTACCCTGCCATTGCGCCGCGACATCGGAGCCGAGAATGTGCGATCGGCGCCATCACACGACAGGCTGACAAGCACGTCATTTTGAATAGTAAAGGTCAGTGGAAAGTCCCAGTGGCTGGCCAGCGCGGCCCTCCCAGGTCCCATTGAGGTCGAGATCCTCTGGTGCCACGAACGTGAATCCACCTGGCACCCGTGTCTCTCCCTCCGGACTGACGACCGCGAGGTCCACGTGGCCGGCGTCATGCGGTGGGGACCGGAACGCCAGGGCCCCCGAGAACGTCACGAAGCTGGTCACCGCCCTGCCATCGAGTTTTACCCAGGTCGCAAAGCTGAATCCCGTGCCGTCAATCACGACGAGCGTGCCGCCCGTCGTGATGCCGTTATTGGGTGAAACGGTCTCAATCACCGGCAGACCTGCCGGCGCGAGCTCATAGACGAATCTGCCGGTCAGTCGAGCAACCTGGCCATCAGGATTGGTCACGACAATGTCCACCGTCCCGGCAGCGTGGATTGGCGCCATGACGATCAGGAGCGTCTCTGTTGCCTCGATCACGATTGCTGGCGTGTCTCCAAACGTCACCGCTGCGTCACGATGGATTTGGTGGCCAACGATTGTGACTGGCGTAGGCGACGACCGTGGCCACCTTGTTTGGGCTCACGCCCAGGAGGAGTGAGCGGCAGCGGCTGCGTCGGCAACGGGGTGGGTGTTCTGGTTGGGGCAAATGGGGCTTGCCGATCGTGACAGCCAAGCGCGGTTGCACCAAATCCCAACAGACCGACAAGAACAACGCGCGCAGGCGTGTGGTTGAACATGTCATGGCTCCTCATCAAACAGTGGGTGATGCGCCGCGGTTTGGCGATGGAGAGGACATGAAGATGGGCTGAGGGTTTTCTGAACTCCTAAACCATTGAGCCGCCAGGTATTGCAATAGAATGAAGACCCCGATGTCGGACCGTCCATCGTCTCGCGCGCTGCGGTTCGGTGACTTCGAGCTCGACGTCCCGGCCTACGAGCTGCGCAAGCGAGGGCGCGCGGTCAAACTCGAGCGGCTCGCGATGGACCTGCTGATCCTGCTCGTCGAGGAGCGGGATCGACTCATCCCACGAAACGAGATCGTCGAACGGCTGTGGGGCCCCGACGTGTTTCTCGAGGTCGACGCCAGCGTCAACACGTTGGTCCGCAAGCTCAGGCGAGTGCTTGGCGACGCGGTGGAGCACCCCCGGTTCATCCAGACGGTGCAGGGCAAGGGCTATCGATTCATTGCCACGGTCGAGACCACGTTTCCAATCGGAGGCGGACCTCAAATCGAGACGTCCGCGCCGGCAGCGATCCGGACCATCGCCGGAGCGGGCGACGTGGCGGCGACGGAGCGTGACCCGGCGGCTGCGGATCGCGATCCGTTGCAGCGTTCAAAGCCGAGTCCGATGCCATTTGCGCTACCGGGTCTCTCCGGCCGGCAGCGCGTCGCCGCCAATGTGGCGCTGCTCGTGCTCAGCGTCTTGATCGATGCTCGGCGCGCGCACGGCGTGGAGCCGGCTTCACCAGAACAGAGTGGAGAACCCGCCACGCGTCGCGGTGATGCCTTTCGAGAACCTCACGGGTGATCCGGATCGGGAATACGTCGCCGACGGCGTCACCGAAGAAACGGCCGCGTCGCTGGGCCAAATCATCGATTCGACGCAGGCGATGGTCATCGGACGCGTCTCGACGAAGGGCTATAAAGGAACCAGAAAATCGGTGGCAGAGATCGGACGGGAGCTGTCAGTCGCGTATCTGATCGTCGGTACGATTCGAGCTGAAAATCAGCGGTTGCACATCACCTCGAACCTCATTCGTGTGGAGGACCAGGTGCAGGTGTGGTCGCACTCCTGCGATCGCGAACCAGTCAGCATGCTCGCGATGCAGCAGGAGCTGGGCGCTGCAGTTGCGGAGGAAGTGCGGCTGCAGCCTGTCGCCAGACCGTCTCGACGCCCTGGCCCGCCGGCAGACGCAGAATGCCGAGGCCTACGACTTGTATCTGAAGGGCCGTTATCTCTGGAACCAGCTCACGCCGCCGACGACGAAGCGCGCGATGGAGGCGTATGGGAGGGCAACGGCATTGGATCCGAACTATGCGCTTGCGTGGTCGGGGATTGCCGACGCCCTCACCACCGGTCCAATCATGGGAGACGCCGATCCGCGCGCGGTCCAGGGACCAGCACGCGACGCGGCCGAGCGCGCGCTCAAGGCCGGCAACATGCTCGCCGAGCCGCACACGTCGGCGGCCGTCCAGAAGTTCTTCCTCGAATGGGACTGGCGCGGCGCGGAGGCTGGTTTCCGACGGTCGATCCAGATAGATGGCAGTTACGCGATGGCTCACAGGATGCTCGGCGTGGTCCTCTCACATGGTGGGCGCCACAACGAGGCCCGAGCCGCGATCGCTCGCGCGAAGGTGCTCGAGCCTTCGTACGCGATGAATCACGCATTGTCGGCAATGGTCGAGTTTCATGCGGCGGACATGCCGGCTGCCGTGATCGACGCGCAACGGGCGTTCGTGTACGAAGCTGATTTCTGGATTGCCAACTATCATCTCGGCCAGGCGTACGAACAGCAGGGGCAGAACGATCGTGCGATGGCGGCGCTGGAATCGTCCGCGCGCGGTTCGATGCACGGCAACAGCAAGCCGCTGTCCGTCCGGGCTTATCTTCTGGCGAAGATCGGGCGCACAAGCGAAGCACGTCAGGTCCTCGGCGCCTTCGACGAGCGCGCCGCGACCCGTTATGTTCCCCCGTACGCGCGGGCGATGGTCTATGCGGGTCTCGGCGATCGAGATGCCGCGTTCGAATGGCTCGAGAAGGCGTTCGAGGTCCACGACGTGCACCTGGTGTTTCTTCCGGTCGATCCGAAGTGGAATCCGCTTCGACAGGATCCGCGCTTCATCAGCCTTCTCCGCCGCTGTGCCTTTCTCGGATCCTGACCCTTGGAGGAAAACGAGACGCCTGGCCGGCCCAGTCGCTCACCGGGGCAGATTGAATCTGACGCCGAGCATGGCGCGGCGCGGATCCACGAACACCGTCGGCTGGCCGAAACTCGCGCTGAATAGATTGTCCGTGGCCAGCGCCTCCTCGGCTGCATCGTCGAGCAGATTCAGAACATCCACGAGCACATCGATCCGCACGGCGCCCACGCGGATCGGCCGCGAGAGGCGAAGGTCGAGGATCGACTGCGACGACAGCCGTCGCGCTCCTCGCGGTTCGAGCAGCACTCGCTGATCGCCCTGCGGGAGAACGATCTGCGCCGTTGCCGCCCAGGGCTTGCCGCTGAACCATTGCCAATTGGCCGCAACCTGCAGCCCGGTGTGCGGGATGTCCACGCTGCTCATCAACCGGAAAATGTGGGGCCGATCGTTCGGCATCAGCCCGCGGGCGTTGGTGAGATCGTTTGGATCGCGCCCGAAGGTAATGGGTTGCGGAGGCGCGACAGTGCTGGCTTGGGGAGCGGCGGCCGCCGCGCCGCTGGACGCCTGCAGCCCCGACACTCGCGAGAACGTATACGAGCCAAAGGCCTGCCAGCCGTTGGATCGGCGCTTCTCGACGACCATGGCCAGGCCGTTGTACCGCAGGGAGTAGTCGTCAGGATTGGTCAACAGGTAGCGCGGTGCGTTGCGGCCGTTGACGAGCACGAAGACAGGCAGGCTGCGGCCGTCCGGAAGCACCCGCGTCTCTTCACGATATTGACCGCCGACGTCGGTCCATCCGATGAAGTTCGCACCATCCTTGTGGACGTACACGAACGCCAGCGCCACCCGGCGGCCGACCTCGCGATCTATCCCGACGGAGTATTCATCGGTGCGCGGCGCACGCGTTGCGCGATCGAACAGCAGGTTGATTCTTGGATCCACGATCGAGACGGGACGCGTGTAGTCACCGGTGATCGGATCGTAGCTATTCGTCCTGATCGTGCTGACGCCGGGATGAAACGGCGCCAGCTCTCCGGTCAGGACTCCCTGGCTGAACCGGCCGTAGCTGGCTCGGAACATCGTCCGGCCGTCGCCGGTCAGCTTCCCTGTGAGACCGAGCCGCGGCGACACGATGTTCCAGGTGTACATCGTTCCCAGGCCTTGGACGACGGCGTCGAGCTCACGGTTTTGAGAATCGAGTGCGGTGAGGTCCTGGCTGATGGCGCGGTGGTGATCGACACGTACGCCCGCGTTGATCGTCAGCCGGTCTCCAATCGTGATGGCATCGGTCGCGAACGCGGCGGCCGTCACAAAGGCGCCGCCTTCCAGGGACGGATCGCGCCACACGGCCTGGAATGGCTCTCCGCCGCTGTCGATGAACCTGACGCCGGTCGGCGTGAGAGTCTGCGCGTCGTGGTTACCCTGCTCGATCTGCACGCCCGTCTTTCCATTGGTGATCGGCTCCAAGAAATCCCGGTCTGTAGTGATTGATCAGCGCCTTGACGGAGGTGCGGCGGATCGTCAGGTTGCCAAACTGCGATGGCGCATCGCTCGTTACTCCTGTAAGGCGATCGAACCGACTCGGCGTGGTGGTGTCGCCCGTGCTCGGTTCGCCCTCCTGCGAGTAGACGAAACGTCCGACCCGGACTTCCCAGACAGTGTTGGGCGACAACGTGTGCGACAGATGCCCGAAGGTAATGGCTGGCACCGATGCGTGCGTCCGAGCGGTCGCCTCGAGCGGAGTCACGCGCGTGGGCCTGACGGGGTTGACCCAATACTCGTGATGCAGGCTTTGCACGAGCTGCAGGCTGGGAGCGAGTCTCCAGGTGAGCTTGGCGAACGACTTGTTCTGCTCGTAGATCCGCGGGAGCGCAGGGTCGGTGCCCGGTTGACTGTCGTAGTCACGAAGGTACTGGTACCCGCCGAAGAACCAGAGCCGCTCACGAACCACCGGGCCTCCGACGCTTCCCGTCAGATCGCGATAGCGGACTCGCTCGTAGCCCGTCCGATCCGTCGACGGCGCGGGCAACGGCATCACCACCGGCTGGCTGGTCAGGCTGGCGGTCTGTGCGTAGTAGGAGGCGTCGAACAGAAAGCGCGCGCTTCCCTGTTTCGTGATCACGTTGATGACAGCGCCCTGGACGTTGCCGAACTCGGCGGAGGCGCCGATGGATTGCACGTGCACTTCCTGGATGAAGTCGACGCCAGGCTCCGCCCGGGCGACGCCATTGCACGGACAGGTGTTGTTCATCCCGTCGAAGAGAAACTGGTTCTCGTTCGTGCCCGAACCGAATGCCGAGACCGTGGTCGCCGCCGTGCCACTCGACGGTGACGTCGGTGACGTCGGCGACAGACCTGGCGCCGCTCTGACGAAGTCGAACATGCTCGCTCGACGCGTGGGGATCGTGCTGAGATCCTCAGGGCCGAAGCGCGTGCCGAATCCAGGATTGCGCGCGTCGATGCGGGAGTCCGCCCCTTCGACCACAATCGCTTCCGAGAGCCCTGACAGCTGGAGACGAACCGTTCGCTCGAGGGTGCCGCCGGCGGTGATGTGCAGATCGTCCTGGCGCCAGCTCGCGAATCCCTGATGCTCGATCTCGAGCACGTAGATTCCGGGAGGCAGCAACAGGAATCGCAGCTGGCCCTTCTCGTTCGTGGTCTGCGACTGAGCGCCGATCAACGCGGAGGAGCTGATGCGAACCTGAGCGCCGGCAATCGCGCCGCCGTGCTGGTCCTGGACGGTTCCGATAAGGGCACCGGCTACGCCTTGCGCATCAACCGGGCGGGGCAGGAGAAGAGATGCGGCAACAACACACCAGGTGAAGCGCTGGTGCCTCGGCGTCGAAGACTTTGGCCCGACGCTCATATGGCGCCGCTTCCACCTGGTTGACCGGCAGGATTGCGTCCGGCGTGGATCGCGTTCCCCAGGTCCCTGCGCTGGCTGCGTTGTGGCAGCCTACCACGCGGATCGCCTTTTTGCTTGACGAACTCCTTCCGGCTGGCGTAATTTGTCCCGCGAAAGAACAATACAAGCTTCTCAGGTCGTCTGTTCCAGGGGAAATATCACGGGCGCTCCACTCGTGAATGCTCGAAACAGCCACGGACGTCCCTATTTAGTCCCATCAAAGTACTAATGAAGCGCCTGGATTCGGCCAAATTCGAAGTGGCAACCCGCGGGACCTCCCGCGAGATCAACAGCCGCATCGTCTTGAACCTTGTCCGCGCCCACCAGCCCATCTCGCGCGCGGACCTGGCTCGCACGATGGACGTGCGCCGCGGTGTCGTCACGCTCATCGTCAACGACCTGCTCAAACGAAAACTGCTCGTGGAGGGGGCGACGGGCGAGGCCGTACGCGGCCGCAAGCCCACCTTCCTCTATATCAATTCCCGGCACCGCGCCGTCGTCGCCGTCGACATCCGCGCGAGCGAGACGTATCTGCTGCTCGCCGACCTGCTCGGCAAGGCCATCAGCGGGGTGATTGCGTTTCGCACCGACCGTGATCCGAAGCAGCTGACGGCGACACTGGCGGAGCGGATCAAGCGGTTGCTCGCGGAACACCCGGACATCGAGGAATGCGAGGGCATCGGGGTGGTCGTGCCCGGCATGGTCGAGCACTCGAGCATGCGCGTGCTTCATGCGCCCACCCTCGGCTGGCGCAACGTGTCGCTGCGCGAGCAGCTGTCGACAGCGACTGGGCTTCCTGTGCAGATCGAGAACTCCGGGCGCGCGTGCGCGCTCGCGCAGATGTGGGCGACGCGCAACAGCCCGACGCCTCCGGTGGGCGACCTCGTATTCGTCAGCGTCTCGGACGGCGTTGGTGTCGGCGTGATCATCCAGGGCGATGTGCTGCGCGGCCGTCACAACATCGCCGGCGAGTTCGGTCACGTGCCGCTCTCGCTCGACGGTCCTCGCTGTTCGTGCGGGGCCAACGGATGCTGGGAAGCGTACGTCTCCAACCGGGCCACGCTGGCGCGGTACTTCGGACGCCCGGTCGCGGCGGCGAACGGCATCGAAGACGTCGCGCGGGCGCAGTTCACTGTCGAGGACCTGATTGCCCGCGCGCGCGCCAACGACGCCAAGGCGGTTGCCGCCATCGAGGCGACTGGCCGCTATCTCGGGCTCGGTCTGGCGTCGGTCATCAACGCGCTGGATCCGGCACGTGTGTTCATCGGCGGCGAGATCACGCTCGCCTGGGATCTGATCGAGGGCACCGTGCGATCGGCGCTCGCGGAGCGCGCGCTGACCTCGGCGGCGGCCGAAACAGAAATCCGGCCGGTTGCCGCGACGGAGTACCCGCGCCTGAAAGGCGCGGCCGCGCTCGTCGCGGCTCCGGCGTTTGCGGCGTCGGTCGTGGCCTGACAGTCACCATTCGCGTGTGCAGCGCGGCTCTTTAGAGCCGCGCGGGGACATGTTTGGCAAATCTCGGAGGGGTCATGAGTACGGAAGCGTTGGCGGCGGCCGGTTGTGTGGTTCGGAATACCGCGGCGAAGAAGGGCCGGAATCGTTCGGTTGCGCCCGGCACGACGTCTGCGAAGCACCTGCACTACGGGCGAATCATTCTCGACCACGGCCAGGACGCCGTTCGGTTCGCAACAGAGACGCTCGAGACCGGCCTGATCTGTCTCAAAGGCAGCGCAACCGTCGTCGTGGACGGGGCACCGTATCAGCTCGGACGCTTCGACTCGATCTACGTGCCGCGTGACAGTCAGATCGAGATCACGCCCGGATCGAGTGGATGCGATATCGCCGAGATTGCCGCACCGGTCTCACGGCGGCACCCCGTGCAGTTCATCGCGTTTGCTGACGTGCAGAAGGACTCCGGCCTGCACTTCGAGGCCGGCGGTCCATCCGCGCGCCGCGAGCTGAACGTGTTGCTCGGCAAGAACGTGCAGGCAGGCCGAATCCTGGCCGGCGTGACGTTCAGTCAGCCAGGCAACTGGACGTCGTGGCCGCCCCACGAGCATGCCGCGATGCTCGAGGAAGCCTATCTGTATATCGAGATGCCGCCGCCGTCGTTCGGCGTGCAGCTGGTCTACACCGACACCAGGGAACCGGAGGTCGCGACGATCGTGCGCGAAGGGGACGTCGTCCTCATGCCCGCCGGTTATCACCCCAACGTCGCGGCGCCCGGCGGATCGATCAACTTCGTCTGGATGATGGCGGCGCATCGTGAGGATGCCGATCGTCAGTTCGGTGTCGTGAACGTGCAACCCGATTTCGCGTCGACAGGCTCGGGACTCGATCCCGGTAAAGCGGAGCGCAAATGAGCACACCCGATTCCGTTCTCGACTTCCAGCATCGAGACTGGACCACGGTTCCCGTCGAACAGATCGCCGAGGGCATCGAACGGCAGATGGTCTGGGGCGATCGGCTGATGGTCTGCCGCCTGCGGATAGCGCCCCACGTGGTGACGGCGGTGCACTCGCACGCGCACGAGCAGATCACGCTGGTCGAGCGCGGGCGTGCGCTCTTCACCATCGAGGGGCGTGAACGCATCGCGTCGGCGGGCGACATCCTTCAATTCCCGTCGCATTGCCGGCATGGCGCGACAATGCTCGAGGAAGAGGTAGTGCTGATCGATATCTTCTCGCCGATACGCGAGGACTTCCTGCCAGGCGGCGGGACGAGAGGCTAGCGCGTGTCTCTGGATCTCTTTCGCCTCGGCGGCAAGACGGCGCTCGTGACCGGCGCGTCGCGCGGCCTCGGCGCGGGCATGGCAATCGCCCTGGCCGCCGCGGGCGCTGAAGTCGCGCTGCACGCGAGCGTACAGCCTGCTGCAGACACGGCGAACGAGATCCACGGGGCGACCGGCCGTCCGACCCATCTGCTGACCGGCGATCTCGGCGATCCCGCGACGCCTCACCGGCTGATCGACGAGGCCATCAGCAGGATGGGCCGCATCGACATCCTCGTGAACAACGCCGGCATCATCCGGCGCCAGCCGGCAGCGGAACACAGCGACGAGCTGTGGGATTCGGTCATCGAGGTGAACCTCTCGAGCGTGTTCCGCCTGTGTCGATCCGCGGGCGCGCACATGATCGAGCGGCGCGAAGGCGGCAAGATCATCAACGTCGCCTCATTGCTTTCCTTCCAGGGTGGCATCACGGTGCCTGGCTACGCGGCGGCCAAAGGCGGCGTGATGCAGCTCACCAAGGCGCTCGCCAACGAGTGGGCGCCGTACGGGATCTCGGTCAACGCGATTGCCCCCGGCTACATGGAGACCGACAACACGACGGCCCTTCGCCAGGACCCGGTGCGGAGCCGTCAAATCAACGAGCGCATTCCCGCCGGGCGTTGGGGAACTCCGCAGGATCTGGCGGGCGCCGTGATCTTTCTCGCGTCGCGGGCATCGAACTACGTCAACGGCCACGTCCTCGTCGTGGACGGCGGCTGGATGGGGCGGTAGGGAATGGGCGATGGGCGATGGGCGATGGGCGATGGGCGATGGGCGATGGGCGATGGGCGATGGGCGATGGGCGAATGGGCGAGGGGCTACAGGGATGAGGACTGTGGCGATGCATCAGGAGCGGGACCGATGAGCGCGAGCTCCGCCGACGTGCTCCGCATCGTCGAGTCGACCGGCGTTGTCGCCGTGATCCGGCTTGCGGACTCCGCCGGGCTGATCGCTGCGGCCCATGCGCTGGCTGACGGTGGCGTGCGCGCGCTCGAAGTCACGATGACCGTTCCTGGTGCCGTGGAGTTGATCAGGGAGCTGGCCGCCTCGTTACCGGCGGAATTTGCGGTCGGCGCCGGAACCGTCCTCGACGGTGAGACGGCACGTCAAGTGATTGAGGCCGGCGCGCGGTTCATCGTCAGCCCGGTGCTGCGGCCTGACGTGATCGCGACGGCGCATCGCTACGGCGCTGCCGTGATGCCTGGCTGTTTCACACCGACGGAAATCCTCTCCGCGTGGGAAGCCGGCGCCGACATCGTCAAGGTGTTTCCAGCGACCGCGCTGGGGCCGGGGTTCTTCAACGACATTCGCGCGCCGCTGCCACACGTGCGGCTCATGCCGACTGGCGGCGTCACGCGCGACAACGCGGGGGACTGGATCCGCGCCGGCGCTGTGGCGATCGGTGTGGGCACTGCGCTGGTCGATCGACGCGCAGTGGCCGCCCGGCAGTTCGACACGATTTCCGCAAACGCGCGGCACTTCATCGAGGCTGTCCGGGTCGCGCGCAGTGGCGCGACGACAGGAGTGTAGCGAGATGGTCAGGACCGTCTGCTTCGGCGAGATCATGCTGCGGCTCAGCCCGCCGGGTTTCGAGCGATTGTTTCAGTCGCCCGTTCTCCACGCCACGTTCGGCGGTGGCGAGGCCAATGTCGCGGTCAGCCTGGCGCAGTTTGGCTTCGACAGCGGGTATGTGACCCGGCTGCCGGCCAATCCTGTCGGCGATGCCGCGCTGAAGGTGCTGCGAGCCGAAGGGGTCAGCGTCGAGCACGTCGTGCGCGGCGGCGATCGGCTGGGGATCTATTTCGCGGAGACCGGCGCAAGCCAGCGACCGTCGACCGTGATCTACGACCGCAGCCATTCGGCGATCGCCGAGCTCCAGCCTGGAAGCGTGCCCTGGCATGACGTCTTCGAGGGGGCCGCCTGGTTCCACTTCACGGGCATCACGCCGGCGTTGAGCCGGTCGGCCGCCGACTGCACGCGCGAGGCTCTTCAGGCGGCGCGTCGCGCGGGCGTGCGGGTGAGCGTCGATCTGAACTACCGCCGCAAGCTCTGGTCGGAGCGCGAGGCGCGCGAGACGATGCGGCCGTTGATGTCGCTCGTCGACGTGGTGATCGCCAACGAAGAGGATCTGCAGGCGGTCCTCGGCATCGACGTGCCGCAGGTCGATGTCACATCAGGCGATCTGAGTGCCGACCGCTACCGTGAGGCAGCCGAGCGCGTCGTGCAGGAATTCGGCGTCAAACACGTGGCTGTGACGCTCCGCGAGAGCCTCTCGGCCAGCGACAACGCGTGGAGCGGCGTGCTGCTCGACGCGACCACCCGCCATTTTCATCAGAGCCAACGCTACGTCGTGCGACTCGTCGATCGCATCGGCGGCGGCGACAGCTTTGCGGCGGGCTTGATTTTTGGGCTGGCGACGGGGCGCGAGAGCGACGCCTCACTGAGGTTCGCGGTCGCCGCCAGCGCGCTGAAACAGACCATTCCGGGCGATTTCAATCACGTCACAGTCAACGAAGTGGAGCGACTCGCCGCTGGTGACGCCAGCGGCCGGGTCCAGCGGTAACGCGTGGAGGAGCGGTCATGAAGAAATGCATTGTCGCGATGATCGGCGCCCTCGGCAGCCTGTTGGTGCTGGGCCCGACAGCCGCTGCGCAGGACTACCGGGGACGCATTCAGGGTTCCGTCCTGGATACGAGCAAGAGCTCGCTGCCAGGCGCGACGGTCACCGTCCGCAACGATGCGACGGGGGTGACCGCTACGTTCATCACAGACACCTCAGGGCGCTACATCTTCGACTTCGTGGATCCCGGCACCTACACGCTGACGGCCGAGCTCCAGGGGTTCAAGAAGGCCGAGCAGAAGAACCTCCGCGTCGCGCAGCGCGCGACGGTCGCGGTGGATCTGACCCTCGACGTCGGTGGCATCGAGGAGAGCGTAACGGTCGACGCGGCTCCGGTGTCCGTGCAGTTCAAGTCGAGCAGCGCCGACCTGACGCTCGAGCAGCAACTCGTCGATCAGGTGCCGATCAGCGGACGCAATCCGTACAACCTGTCGAATCTCGACCCGACGATCATCGTGTCGCCGGCGACCAACGAGAACCGGCCGTACCACCACGCCTACGCGAACGACTACGACGCCGGCGGCAACACGCGACGTGCCAATGATGTGCTGCTGGACGGCGTGGCGCTTGGCGCGAGCTTCAAGACCGCCTATACGCCGGCGGTGGACGCGGTGCAGGAGATCACCGTGTCGAAGACGAGCGTCGATGCGGAGAACGGCCACAGCCTCGGCGGCGTCATCAGCCTGAACATGAAGTCAGGCACCAATCAGCCGCATGGGACCGGTTACTACTACTTCCGGAACCCGAACCTGAACGCGATCAGCGATCCGACGATCATCGCGCCGGCCGGCGTGGATGAGGACAGCCTGCGCGGAACCAAGCTGAAGATGTACGGCGGCACGTTCGGATTCCCGATCAAGCAGAACAAGATCTTCAGCTTCACCTCGTTCGAGCAGTGGGACGACAATCGCCCGCTGTCGATTGTCCGCACCGTGCCGACGGAGCTGGAGCGCGCCGGCAACTTCAGCCAATCCACGCTGAACGGGCGCGTGCGCACCATCTACAACCCGTTCACGTCGACGGTCGATTCCGCGAACCGCGTCGTCCGCACGCCGTTCGGAGGCAACATCGTTCCCTCGCAGATGATCGACCCGGTGGCGCTGAAGATGCTGAACGACATACCGCTGCCGAACCAGCCGGGCAACGTGGACAACTGGCAGGGAAGCGTCTTCGAGAAGGTCGACTACTGGAATCTGTCGCAGCGCCTCGACGTCAACCTGTCCGATGACTGGCGCGTCTTCGTCCGCTACGGACAGTTCAAAGCGAACCTCTATCAGCAGAATCCCACCGACGCTGGGTTCTTCCCGCTGTCCGGCAGCAACCGCTACGGTCTGAGCCTGGCGGGCGACTCGGTGTGGATCATGTCGCCGAAAACGACGTTGAATCTGCGCGGCAGCTTCTACAACATGACCGACGAGTTCTACAACCCGTCGCTGCTCCTCGGCGACGAGGGGCTGGCCGACTACTGGTCGAGTCCCTGGTACAACTCGCTGTACAACAGCGGCTACGTCTATTACCCGGCCCTCGACGTCATCTCGGGGACCGGAAACGCGACGACGAACCGTCTCGGCCGTCAGGGCCGCGAGTGGTATCAGCATCCTGACGCGTGGACGATGTCGGCACGCATGAACCAGTACAACGGCAGTCACAACATGAAGTGGGGAGGCGAGATGCGCGCCTACTACGGCGAGGCCGCGCGCTTCGAGCCAATCAACTTCGTCTTCAATTCGAGCCTGACAGCGAACAGCTCCGACAGTCCGGACGTCGTCGGCAGCGGCAACGAGTGGGCTTCGTTCCTGATTGGCGCCATCAACAACCAGAGCTCGGCCCGGTTGGTGCCGCTCCAGAATCCAAAGCTGATGGGTTATGCCGCATATTTCCAGGACGATTTCGAGCTGAGCGGCAGACTGACCTTGAACCTGGGGTTGCGCTGGGAGTACGAACCCGGCCCCACCGATCCTGACGACCGCCTCTCCCAGCGGCTCGATCTGACGCAGGCCATTCCTGAGATGCAGGCGACGCCACCGACCATGCCGTCGCAGGCGCTTCAGCTGATGGCCAGCAAGGGCTACAGCCAGATTTACAACGGCGCCTGGGTCTTCGCCACGCCGGACGATCGCAATGCCTGGCACAGCACGCCGTGGAATTTCCTGCCCAGGGTTGGCCTCAACTACCGCATCGGTGAGGATGCGGTCGCCCGAGTCGCTTATGCGCGCTACATGATGCCGATCAGCAACGTGCGTGACACGCTCGGTGACTTCGTCAACCAGTACACCGGCTTCGCTCAGACGACGACCACGCTCGGCCTCGCCGCCGGCATCCCGCAGCAGACGTTGCGCGATCCGTTCCCGGCGAACAAC
Organism: uncultured Acidobacteriota bacterium; assembly: GCA_963784195.1. GTDB lineage: Bacteria > Acidobacteriota > Vicinamibacteria > Vicinamibacterales > 2-12-FULL-66-21 > CAVQAH01. The sequence continues at coordinate 69,147 of CAWARA010000031.1, forward strand.
CCGGTGATCGAGCCATACGGTCAGGCTTACGGCCGCTACACCGGCCTCGGCGGCGCCGTGAGTCTCGACGAGTACGAGCTGCGCCCGCAAATCAACGATCGGTTCAACCTCTCGTTCCAGAAGGAAGTCTGGGGCAATACGATCGTCGACTTCAGCTACTTCTACAACTGGGGCTCGCGCGTCCCGTATGACGTCAACCTGAACATGATGGACCCGGCGTTCCGCTACGAGCAGCGGGCGGCGCTGAACACGCAGGTCAACAATCCGTTCTTCGGCTATCTGACCGTTGAGAAGTTCCCGGGTGCGCTGCGGAACAACCGCACGGTAACACTCGGCAGCCTGCTCGTTCCGTACCCCCAGTACGGCGCGATTACGCAAACCAACACCAACGGCAAGCTGCTCCGGACGCAGACGTTCGAGATCCGTGCTCAGAAGCCGTTCTCCTCGGGCGTCAGTTTCCTCGCTGCGTATGCGTGGAACCGGGAACGCATCCAGCAGTGGTTCGACGACATCGCCCAGTATCAGGTGCTGACGACCAACGGAGAAGAGGGCTGGGAGTGGCGGCCGACCGACTCGCCCGTCCATCGCTTCACGATGGCGTTCTCGTGGGAGCTGCCAGTGGGACGCGACCGCGCGCATCTCTCCGACATGTCCGTGCCGCTCGACCTCGTGCTCGGCGGCTGGCAATACACCGCGGCCGGCCGCTGGTACTCCGGCCGTCCGCTGCTCTTCGGCAACAGCTACGTAGTCACTGGCGATCCGCGAGTGGAGGATCAGACGCGCGCGCAGCTGGTTCGACACGAGCGTCTTCCAGACAGCGGATACGTTTGCGCCGAGGACGAACGCCTGGTACTTCGATGGCCTCGACGGCCCGTCAGCATTCTTCATGGACATGACGCTCACGAAGAACTTCAACCTGACGCAGAAGTACCGGCTCGAAGCGCGCATCGAAGCCTATAACGCGCTGAACCACATCGTGTGGGACAACCCCGGCGTCGTTCTGGGCCAGGGCACGTTCGGCACGGTGACGCGTAAGCGCACGGACGCCGCAGGCCGCGAAATCCAGTTCGGATTGCGGTTTGTGTTCTAAGGACTGGTCGAACTGCCCAACGGCCGACGGCCGGAACATCACGACTCCTCGACGTACTCAGGGTCGACCTGAGCTGAAGGAGTGCTTGGGAGTTGTGCGAGTCTGGTGCGTTGCGGAGTTGATGAACGTGGATGCCTGATCGCCATGACTCGCCGAACAGTCCTGCGTTCCATGTTCACCGCGGCCGGCCTGACGCTTGTCAGTCGGCCGTCGTTTCCCCAGCCTGCCGCCGGGTCGCCGGTCGCGACGACCACCTCCGGGAAGATCCGCGGTTTTCGTGATGGGGACATCTGCGGCTTCAAGGGAGTTCATTACGGCGCGGACACTGCAAAGCGCCGCTTTCTGCCACCCGTGCCACCGGAGCCCTGGACTGGCATACGCGACACGATCGAGTTCGCGCCCATCGCGCCGCAGCCAACCGATCGCGCCGTCAGCGAAGACTGCCTGCACTTGAACGTGTGGACCCCGGGCTTGCGCGACGGCCGCAAGCGGCCGGTGCTCGTCTGGTTTCATCCAGGCGCGTATTCGAGCGACACCAGCAATCGCATCGAGACCGACGGCGCCCGTCTCAGCCGGCGGGGCGATGTGGTCGTCGTCACGGTGAACCACCGTCTCAACGCCTTTGGCTATCTGTACCTGGCGGAGCTGGGCGGGGATGAATTCGCAGACTCGGGTAACGCCGGCATGCTCGATCTGGTGCTCGCGCTGCAGTGGGTCAAGGAGAACATCCCGGAGTTCGGCGGCGACCCTGGGAACGTGACCATCTTCGGGCAATCCGGCGGTGGTGCGAAGTGCGCAACGCTGATGGCGATGCCGGCGGCGCACGGCCTGTTTCATCGCGCCATGACCATGAGCGGTCAACAGGTGACGGCCAGCCGCACGTCGACCGCCACCACGCACGCCACGCAGTTGCTCGAGGCCCTGCAGTTGCCGCGAACCCGGGTGAGCGATCTGAAGACTGTTCCAATGGAACAGATCATCAAGGCCAGTCGCGCGCCCAGGTATCTCGGACCCGTCAAGGACGGCCGCTCGCTGCCGCGCGACCCGTTCGATCCCGATGCGCCGCCGCAGTCGAGCCAGATTCCGATGATTCTCGGCAACACCCGCGGCGAGACGAGAACGTTGATAGGCCGCGGCGACCCGTCGATCTTCGACCTGACGTGGGAAACGTTGCGAGCGAAGCTCGAGATCAATTCGCCGTTCATGGGCGATCTCGATCGCGGAAAAGTGATCGCCGAATACCGAAGGTGGTATCCGCAATATTCGCCCGCCGACGTCTTCTTCGCCTCGACGACGGCATCACGATCGTGGCGGGGGCAGGTGATCGAGGCGGATCGAAGGGCGGCACAACCATCAGGCGCTGCCAGGACGTGGGTATATCAGCTGGATTGGGCGTCGCCAGTCGACCAGGGGCGATGGGGTGCACACCACGGTCTCGACGTGCCACTGGTGTTCGACAATGTGCCGTTGGCGGAACGCATGGTTGGCACCTCGCTGGATGCTCAACGCGTGGCGGATTGCATGAGCGAGATGTGCCTTGCCTTCGCACGAACCGGCGATCCCAACACCCGTGCGATCCCCGAGTGGCCATCATTCGATTTGAAGCGGCGTGCCACGATGGTCTTCGATACTATTCCACGAGTTGTCGACGATCCGCGTGGAGACGAGCGCCGGCTGTTCGAGCCGGTGCTTTATGTTCAACCGGGGACGTAAAACAGCGCGCACTCACTTGGCTGGAGAGGAACACGTGGTCATGCACCGGGCGCGTCGATGGTGGACTGTTACAGTCGTGGCAATCGTGCTCGCGTCCAGTGCCGCGCTTCAGCCACAGACTCCGTCAGCCGCGCAGGAACCTGGCCGCCGCCAGATTCTCGACACGATGAAGCGTGCGACGGTCTTCATGGTCGAGAGTGTCAGCACCAACGGCGGTTACGTGTGGTCGTACTTGCCGGATCTTTCACGGCGGTGGGGTGAGCTCGAAGCACGCGACACGATGATCTGGGTCCAGCCGCCAGGCACACCGGCGATGGGCCATCTGTTCCTGGACGCCTATCACGCGACTGGCGACGAGTATTACTACCAGGCGGCGGAGAAAGCTGCCAACGCGTTGATCTGGGGTCAGCTGCCATCCGGTGGCTGGAACTACATGATCGATTTCGGCGGCGACCGGTCGCTCCGCGATTGGTACGACACCATCGGCCGCAATGCCTGGCGGCTCGAAGAATTCCAACACTACTGGGGCAACGGCGACGTTCGACGATGCGGGCACGGCGGAGGCGGCCAAACTCCTCCTGAGGCTCTACGTCGAGAAGCGCGATCCGAAGTTCAAACCCGCCCTCGACAAGGCGATCCAGTTCGTCGTGGAGAGTCAGTATCCGATCGGCGCGTGGCCGCAGCGCTATCCGCTCAAGTCGGAGTTCGCGCGTCACGGCAAGCCGGATTACACGTCGTACCTGACCTTCAACGACGACGTTGCAGCGGAGAACATCGACTTCCTGATCATGGCGTACCAGGCGCTGGGCGATCCGCGGCTGCTGGATCCGATCATCCGCGGCATGAACGCGTTCCTGGTCACACAGCAAGGTCCGCCGCAGGCCGGCTGGGCGCTTCAGTACACACCGGACCTCAAGCCATCGGGAGCGCGGACCTATGAGCCCAACGCGCTCGTCACCCATACGACGGCGCGGAACATCGAGCTGTTGATTCAGTTCTACCGCCTTACTGGCGACACCAAGTTCCTGGCGCGGGTTCCCGAAGCGCTCGAGTGGCTGAAATCGGTCGAGCTTCCGGCGGGCGTCGCGCCGGAAGGACGCACGCATCCCACCTTCATCGAAATTGGCACGAACAAGCCGCTCTACGTTCACCGTGAGGGCTCGAACGCCGTCAACGGCCGCTACTTCGTGGACTACAACCCGAAGAACACCATCGGGCACTACAGCGCTTTCAGACGCGTCGATCTTCCGGGCCTGCGCAAACAGTACCGAAGAGGCCAAGGCCGAGTCACCCGAGTCGCTGGCGAAGAAGTCGCCGCTGTCGGCTGGCGGCGGCGCCGGTTCGCTTGCCCGGTACTTCACCGTGCCGAGCGCTCCGCCGGCGTCGGGCGCCGGGAAGGTCATGGCCGACCTGAACGCGCGCGGATTCTGGAATGCGCCGCTCGAGTACACAAGTCATCCCTATCGCGGTGACGGCTCGCCGAAAGCTGTTCCAGGTGACTTTTCAACCGCTCACGTCGGTGACGACTCCGACACGTCGCCCTTCCGCGACGACAAGCTGATGGGTATCTCGACCGCCGCGTACATCCGGAACATGGGCATGCTGATTCGCGCATTGGATGGGAGTCAGCGCTCGCAAGTCCTGTGGCGCCTGGATAACCTCGCCACGATTGACGGCGTTCCGGCGACAACGATCGGTCAGCCACGCGTCGTGAAGACCGACATCGGCCCGGCCGTCGAATTCAACGGCACGAGTGACGGACTTCTGCTGGATGCCAACCCGCTGGCCGGCTTGGACCGGTTCGCGATTGAAGTCGTGGTCGCGCCTGCCCCCGGCGGAGCGGAGGAGCAGCGATTCCTGCATTTCGAAGACTCACCGCCTGCGGCCGGTACGGCGAGCCGTGCGCTGCTCGAACTTCGCATGGATCCGCGAGGTGTCTGGTCGCTCGATACGTATCTGCGTCACCGCGAGGTCGGCCTGACGCTGCTGGACCGCGCGAAGACGCACGAAGCCGGGCGGTGGGCTGTCGTGGCGTTGACCTACGACGGCAAGACCATGGCTCACTACGTCAATGGGCAGCGTGAGCTGACCGGCGAGATCGCGTTCGCGCCGTTAGGTGCTGGCCGGACGTCAATCGGCGTCAGGTTGAATCGCGTGTCCTGGTTCAAGGGCCGCATCCATTCCATCCGCATCTCTCCTCGCGCGTTGACGTCAGCCGAGCTGATGTCTGTTCCTCAGACATGACCGCTCTCGTGCTGGCGGCTGCCGTCGTCTCCTCTCTTGCAGCCGGTGGCGCACAGAGTCCGCGACCGGACCGTCAGGTCATCGTGCTCTGGCCGGAGGGCGTGCCAAACGCGAAGCCGAACGCAGGCGTGGAGCGCGTTGAAGATGGTCGCGTCTATAACGTGCAAAACCCGACGCTGACGGTCGTCCCTCCTGAGGCGAAGCCGAACGGCACGGCGGTGGTCGTGTGTGCAGGCGGCAGCTACATGCGGTTGGCGATCGCGAACGAAGCCGAGGGTGTGGCCGAGCGGCTGCGCAAGGTCGGCGTGACGACCTTCATCCTGAAATACCGGCTCGTCGAATACGGCCACCCGGCGCCCTTGCAGGACGTGTTGCGCGCGATTCGCGTCGTGCGCTCGAGGGCGGCGGAGTTCGGAGTTCGTCCGGATCGCGTCGGGGTCATGGGGGCATCCGCCGGCGGGCACGTTGCCGCATCGGCCGCCACGCTGTTCGATTCCGCGGAAGGCCGCACGGCTGCGGCGATCGACCGTATCAGCGCGCGTCCCGACTTCGTCGCGCTGTTGTACCCGGTCATCACTATGCGAGCGCCCCACGCACATGAGGCGTCCCGTCGGAACCTCCTCGGGAACAATCCGCCGGAGGCGGTCGTTGCACGCCTTTCGCTCGAGGGGCAGGTCACTGCGCATACACCGCCGGTCTTTCTCGTGCACGGGGCAGACGATCGGAGTGTGCCGGCCCACCACAGCATCCTTTTCTATGAGGCGCTGCTGAAAGCTCAGGTCCCAGCCGAATTGCACGTGTACGAGCGCGCCGCGCACGGGTTCGGGACGGCCGCCGGCCAGGGACCTGCGTCCTCATGGGTCGACCGCTGGTTCGACTGGATGCGGGCACATGGCTGGTTGGACGGCTCCGGAGACCAATCGTGAGGATGACTCCCGTAGCGCTGCTGATGGTGTTGGGGACGGTCGTGCTGTCGGGGCAGCTCGTCGTGCAGCCCGCCGTGACCGAGCCCCGGGCAGATCCCTCGCGAGATGCCGGCCGTCCGGCGGTGTTCGTGATTGGAGACTCGACCGTCAAGAATCATGGACCCGGCGAGGGCTGGGGCGACTACCTGGCGCCCTTCTTCGACGAGACGCGCATACAGGTCGTGAATTGGGCGATGGGCGGTCGAAGCAGCCGCAGCTTCATCGAGGAGGGTCGCTGGGCCCGCGCGCTCGGGCAGATGAAGCGTGGCGATTTCGTGCTCGTCCAGTTCGGACACAACGATCAGCGTGAGTTGACGACGGATCGAGGAACCATCCTCTCGGCCGGCGACGAGTCACAGGACGTCATCAACGAAGCGAGCAAACAGAAGTCCACCGTCCGAAGCTTCGGCTGGTACCTCCGCCAGTACGTGCGCGACACGCGCGCCAAAGGTGTCACGCTGATCTTTCTGTCGCCGGTGCCGAGAAACTACTGGACGCCCGAAGGCCGCTTCAACAACGTCATGGCCACGCACGCGCGGCTCATGGAGAAGGTTGCGGCAGAGGAGAAAGTCCTCTTCTTCGATCTCAACGACGCCGTCGCGCGCCTCTATTCCGGCGCAGGGCAGGATGCGATCACCGGCCGATTCTTCACCGTCGGTGATTCGACCCACCCGAACGCGGCAGGCGCTGAGGCGAGTGCGGCCACCGTCGTGGACGGCATTCGGTCGCTGCCGCAGACAGGCCTCGCCGCGTATCTGCAGCCGACGGCGTCACATGCGTTGAAGGGGCCCCGACAACAGGCGTGGGCGAGGGGCATCGAAGGGCAGCGCAAGGCCGACCTCGGGAACGGGTACTTTCTGAACCCGATCATGAGCGGCGATCATCCCGATCCTTCGATCCTGAAGGACGGGTCCGACTATTACATGACCTTCTCGTCCTTCGATGCGTATCCAGGGCTCGTGATCTGGCACTCGAAAGATCTCGTCAACTGGCAGCCGATCGGCCCGGCGCTCTTCAAGAACATCGGATCCGTGTGGGCACCAGACCTGGTGAAGCACGGCTCGCGGTATTACATCTATTTTCCTGGGGTCGGTCCGTATCGATCGAACTACGTCGTCTGGGCCGACGACATCCGCGGACCATGGAGCGAACCGATCGATCTGAAGATCGGACGCATCGATCCCGGGCACGCGGTCGGACCCGACGGGAAACGCTATCTCTTCCTGAGCGCCGGTTATCTGGTAACGCTCGCCGATGATGGCCTGTCGGTGGTGGGTGAGCCGCGAAAGATCTATGACGGCTGGAAGTACCCGCCGGACTGGATCGTGGAGGGCTTCGCCCAGGAGGGGCCCAAGATCATCCGTAAGGGCGACTACTACTACATGGTGCTCGCCGAAGGAGGAACAGCCGGTCCGCCGACCGGGCACATGATCGTCGCCGCACGTTCGAGGTCGATCGAGGGACCGTGGGAGAACTCGCCGCACAATCCCATCCTGCGCGCGACATCGGGCGACGAAGCGTGGTGGTCCAAGGGGCACGGCACCCTGATCGAAGGGCCGGACAATCGCTGGTGGATCGTCTACCACGCATACGAGAAGGGTTTCTACAACCTCGGACGACAAGCGCTGCTCGAACCCGTCGAGTGGCTCGACGACGGATGGTTCAGGGTGGCGAAGTACGATCCGGCGCGGCCAATCCCCAAACCGGTGCCGTCGAGTGCGGGTCCGCACGGCTTCGCATTGTCCGATGACTTCTCGACCAGCAGGATGGGGACGCAATGGAGCTTCTATGCGGGCGATGTGAACGATCGCGATCGCTATAGATACGAGGATCGCCGACTCGTTCTGAAAGCGAAAGGCAAGTCGCCCTCCGATTCCTCACCGCTCTGGTTCGTCACAGGCGATCACGCGTACGAAATCGAAGTGGAGATCGACGCCGATCCGGAAGCGACGGCGGGTCTGCTGCTTTTCTACAACCGCAGGCTGTATGTCGGCCTCGGCTTCTCCGCGAAGAACTTCATCATGCACAGCTACGGCATCGAGCGGCCAGGCGCGAAGCCAGCCGGCGTTGCCAATCGCCTCCACCTCCGCCTGCGCAACGATCGCCATATCGTGACGATCGACTACAGCCTCGACGGTCAGACGTGGACGCGATACGACCGCGGCATGGAGGTTTCGGGTACCACCACAATGTGGGCTACGACTTCCTGAGCCTGCGTCCGGCGCTGTACGCCGCAGGTAACGGCGAAGTCAGGTTCCGTAACTTCAAGTACCGCGCCCTGCAGTAGCCCGGACGCTGGTTACACATATGACGAACCGGTTAAATCTGAGGCGGATCTGCTAAGATGCTCCGCCGGAGGATAGCGGGTGGCGTTCAGACTGATACCCCGGGAAGAGCGGTTCTACGACGATTTCGTGGCGCTCGCCGAGCAGATCCGCCGGGGCGCGGGGCTTCTCGAGGAGATGCTGGTTCCCGATCACCCGATCTGGGACAAGGCGGACGAGATCAAGGAAGTCGAGCACAAGTGCGACTTCCTGACCCACGAAATCATCCAGCGTTTGCATCGCACCTTCGTGACGCCGCTCGATCGCGAAGACATCCACGCCCTGGCCCGTTCGCTCGACGACGTCATGGACGCCATCGACGCGTCGGCGGCCGTCGTCCGGCTCTACCAGATCGAGCACGTGCGCCCTGACGCCCGCGAACTGGCGAGGCTGGTCAAACTGTCCGCCGAGCAGGTCGTGCTCGCGCTCAAGGCGCTCGGCAAGAAGAAGGGCGTGTCGGAGCGGGCCGTTGAGATCAACCGGCTCGAGAACGAGGCGGACCGGGCCCATCAGGCAGCATTGCGGCGTCTGTTCGAAGAGGAACGGGACGCCATCACCCTCATCAAGTGGAAAGAGGTACTGGACTTCCTCGAGGATGCCACGGACCGCTGCGAGGACGTGGCCAACGTGCTCGAAGGCGTCGTCGTGAAACACGCCTGACGCCTGAATGGACACGAACTTTCTCGCAGTCGCCGGGCTCATTCTCGTTGCGCTCGTGTTCGACTACATCAACGGCTTCCACGACGCCGCGAACTCCATCGCCACGGTCGTGTCGACGCGGGTGCTCACTCCCGGGAGAGCCGTGGTCTGGGCGGCCTTCTTCAATTTCGTTGCGGCGTTCACGTTCGGCACCGCCGTCGCCAAGACGGTCGGTGCTGGCCTCGTCGACATCAGGGTGGTCACCTTTACGGTGATCTTCGCAGGCCTCATGGGCGCGATCGTCTGGGACCTGATCACGTGGTACTACGGCTTGCCGACCAGCTCCTCGCACGCGCTGATTGGCGGCTATGCCGGCGCGGCGGTCGCCAAGGCGGGCTTTGGCGCGATCATCGTGTCGGGTTGGACCAAAACCCTGATCTTCATAGTCCTCGCGCCGCTCATCGGCATGACGCTGGGCTTTTTGCTGATGGTGGCGATCCTCTGGATCTTTTCCGGTACGGCGCCGAGCCGCGTCGATCACTGGTTCCGGCGCCTGCAGCTGCTCTCAGCCGCCGCGTACAGCCTGGGCCACGGCGGCAACGATGCGCAGAAAACGATGGGGATCATCGCCGGGGCGCTGTTCGCCGGCGGGTACATCGCGGAGTTCCGTATCGACCTGTGGGTGGTGCTCGCCGCTCACGCCGCCATCGCGCTCGGCACGCTGTCGGGCGGCTGGCGGATCATTCACACGATGGGGTCGAAGATCACGAAACTGCAGCCGGTTGGTGGCTTCGCCGCGGAAACCGCCGGTGCGATTTCGCTGTTCGCCGCAACGCACCTCGGTGTACCGGTCAGCACCACCCACACGATCACGGGCGCGATCATCGGCGTTGGCTCCATCAAGCGCCTGTCCGCCGTTCGCTGGGGCGTCGCCGGCCGAATCATCTGGGCGTGGATCCTCACGATCCCCGCGGCCGCGATCATTTCTTCTCTCACATACTGGATCACGGCTTCGACGCTCGCGCCGTAGGGTGCGCGCGCGCGTCGTTCGTGGTTCGTTGCTCGTCGCTCGCAGGGCTTCTCGAACGGTTCAGGCGGGTTTCGAGCTACGAGCGACGAACTAACGAACCACGGCAAGAATCAAGGAATCGGCAACTCAATCGTAAAGATCGCACCACCCCCCGGCTTGTTCGCAGCGCGAATGCGCCCGCCGTGCAGCTCGATCAAATGCTTCACGATGGCAAGGCCAAGCCCCGTGCCGCCAGGATCGCGGCCGCCGCGCGAGCGGGCTTTGTCCACTCGATAGAATCGCTCGAAGATTCGCGGAAGGTCTGCTTCCGGAATGCCCGGTCCCTGATCCGAGACCGACAACAGCATACGCTCGTCGCGGCGCTCAGCGCTCATCACGATGAGACTCTTGACGGGCGCGTAGTTGGTGGCGTTTTCCAGCAGGTTTTTCAGCGCATCGTGGAGCTTCGCCGGATCGCCATGGATCGTCGCGGCCTCGGGTGCCACACGATACTCGACTGTCTGATCGCGGGATTCTATTGCCGGCGCCAGCTCGCTCTCCACGCCCGTGAAGAGCGATTCCGTGGAGCAGGCGACGTGTTCCAGCAGCTCCTGTCCGGCATCCAGCCGCGCCAGGCGAAGCAGGTCGCGCACCAGCCGTTCCATGCGCAGCGTGTGACGGCCGATGATCTCGAGAAATCGCCGCGCCTCCTGCTGGTCGGTGCCGCCGTCGGTCAGCGCTTCGACATATCCGCGCACCGCGGTCAGCGGCGTGCGCAGCTCGTGCGAGACGTTGGCGACGAAGTCGCGGCGGATCCTGTCGGCGCGCCTCAGGTCGGTGATGTCGTGCATGACCAGGACCGCACCGCCTTCCTCGGCCGCGGCGACCGGCGTGCTGCGCGCGGTGATGATCAGCTCCGGCTCACGCGGCAATGTCAGCTCGAGCGGGCTGGTTGCCGTTCCCTTCAACGCGGCGCCAAGCTGCGCGGCGATGTCCGGATGCCGGACGATCTCGAGGTAATGGCGGCCTTCCGTTGCGTGCTGTACCTGCAGCATGCGTCTCGCCGCTTCGTTGACCAGTTGCAGCCGTCCCAGCTCGTTGACGATCAGGACGCCCTCGACCATGCCCGACAGAATGGCTTGCATCCGCGCGCGATCGGCGGCGAGGTCGCTTGCACGCCGCCCAATTTCGCGCACCGAGTCGTCGAGCACGCGCGCGACGGCGCCGATCTCGTCGTTGCCGTAGTCGCGAGCCGGGCGTGACAGGTCGCCCTGCGCGTAGCGGCCGGCGACCTCGGCGATAGCCCGCACGCGTCGGCTGAGCAGAATGGAGATGCCGCCCGACAGGGCCATCGCCGCCAGCAGCCCGATGCCGAACGCGATGGCCGCTATCCGGCGGATCTCGGCCAGCTGATCGCGCACTTCGGTGAGTGGCAGCGCGAGACGAACGAAGGTCAGAACGGGCAGATCAGGGTTGCGCACCGGCACGGCGACATACAGCATGTCCACCGAGAGCGTCGTGCTGAAGCGGCGCGCTACGCCAAGCCCGGACCGGCCGGCGTCGAGAATCTCCGGGCGGTTCCCGTGGTTATCGACGGTGCGCAGCGCTTCGCCATCGAGTTCTGAGTCGCCAACCACGGCGCCATCGGGCCCGATGAAGGTGACTCGCGCCGCGACCAGCGTGCCGAGCTGATCGGCCTCGGCGTCCAGATCGTCCGCTCCCGCCCGGCCGTGGTGGGAGAGCGTTTCGGCCATCAACCGCGCTTCGTTGACGAGCGACCGTTCGATGCGCTCGCTCAGCGTGCGCCGCAGGGTCCACGAGACCAGCACGGTCGCGACCAGAAGCGTCAGCGCGGCGGCGGCCAGCGAGGTGGCGAACAGGCGCGAGCGGAAGGTCACGGGCGTTCGGCGAGCTTGTATCCGAACTGCTTGACGGTTTCGATCGCATCCGCCAGGATCGGCAGTTTTTCACGCAGGCGGCGAACGTGCACGTCCACTGTCCGCGTGCCGCCGGTGTACTGATAGCCCCAGACGTCGGTCAACAGCAGGTCACGGGAGAGGACACGGCCGCGGTGCTGCACGAGATACAGCAGGAGCAGGAACTCCTTGGCCGTCAGCTTTATTTCCTCGTTGTTCAGCGTGATCGGTGCCGGTCCGGATCGATCGTGATCGGGCCGTAGCGCGTCACGCCGGTCGACGCGCCCGTCCGCGTCGCACGACGGAGCAGCGCCGTCACCCGCGCGCTCAGTTCTTTCGGGCTGAACGGCTTGGTGACGTAGTCGTCGGCGCCGAGCTCGAGACCGGACACGCGATCCGATTCCTCGCCGCGCGCGGTCAGCATGATCACCGGAATCGATGCCGTTGCCGGATCCGATCGCAGGGCTTGACAGACGAGCAGTCCGTCCAGTCCGGGAAGCATCAGATCGAGGATGACGAGGTCCGCGGGCTGCTTGCGCAAGCGTGGCATGACGTCGCCGCCAGACGTCAGGCGATCGACCCGATGCCCGGCCTTTTCCAGGTAGCGCGCGATCAGTTCCGCGATGTCGGCGTCGTCTTCGACGATGAGGATGGAGGACATGTCTAGTAGAGCGTATCTCCTGAGTCGGGTCCGGCCGCTCCGTTGTCGCGGCCGGCTGATCACGGCCGAACGCTGGTTGAGAGTGGTACTGATTCAGCTTATACGTGCCACTAGTGCGGGCCGCCTGGCCTCGCCTTCGATGACTTCGACGGGCGCGTCATCGAGCGCCGCCCGCAGGTGGGCTGCCGAGGCATACTCGCGATGCGGGCAGCCGTCGCGCGCGAATGCGGAGCGGAATGCGCGCGCCGGAGAAGGGATCCGGAGATCACCTCGACCGTATCGTCTCTCAGTATAATCCGGTGTCCATACGACTCGAGCGGCTGCGGCCAACCGGTGCAGAAGGCAAGGGAGATGCGATCCGCCGCATGCACGAACCGGTAGTCGCCCAGGAGATGCCCCGCCATTCCCGCGTCGCTTCTTGCCAGTTGCGCCGCGCAGCGCTCGCGCATGATCTCGAAAAAGGGGTCCCAGGCCATGTCGGATTCATAGTGGCCATAGACCGTCAACGCATGCTGCGCCACGAGCGCGGCAGCGTACGGATCCTGTTCGCCCAGCCGGTCCACCGCTCGCGGCCAGATACGATGCCTGACCTCGATCGGCACGCAGATGAAATCCAGCGCCTTGCCATTCGCGTCGACGTGGGTGAGCGAGTCTTCTTCACGCCATCCGTTGTCGTGTTCACGCGCGGCCAGCAGGATTGACGCGCGGCGCGGGTTGTCGTCGAACCCGTCGTCGTGCCAGTTCGCGATCGCTTCTGCTGCCAGACGCGCGTGATCGGGTTGCGTGATGAAGACCTGAGAATCGTCGGTGGTCCGGATGATCATCGCCGAGGTGTCAGGATTGTAATCGCTCGATCCGAAATCCGTGCAACGCGGAACGGATGTCCTGGCCCAGTCACGGACCGTGTTCCCTCGAGGGGACAGTCGCCGATGGCTCTGCCGCAAAACAGGCCGAAAAACGCGATTGTTCGCTGGCATCGCGCTTGGACCTCCCGACGCAACCGGGAGGAACCGACCATGAACGCTTTCGAACGCAAATCGGGGTGGGAACGCACGGCGGGAGCGGCGCTCGGGTTTGGCGCACTGCTCGTAACAGTCGGATGCGGGACGCGAGACGTGGCAGGTGTTTCGGCGCAGTCGCTCAACGCCAGCCCGGCTGGCGTGCCGGTCGTGGTGACGTGCGAGCCGCATCAGCGAACCCTCGTGCGGCCAGTCGTCGTGAACGGCGCCACGGTGTCGCAGGTCGAATGCGTGGCGGCCGGTCAGCTCTCGATGACGCAGGCCTACGGTGCGCAGCCGGCGGTACCGGCTGTGGTGCAATCGCAGCAGTCGCTCGTGCCGGTGCGTGCCACGACGCCTGCCTATTCCGATCTCGGCGATGCGCGCGTCGTGCCAGTCGCAGCGCGGCCGGTGCCGGCTCGGCAGGTCGTTTATGAAGAGCGTCGCGCACCGGTGAAGCAGACGCGCTCGGTGAAGAAGAGCGCGATCATCATCGGGTCGTCGGCTGGTGTCGGCGCCGGCGTCGGCGCGGCGGTTGGCGGCAAGAAGGGCGCGCTCATCGGCGCGGCCATCGGCGGCGGCGGTGCTGCAATCTGGGATCAAATCACGCGACGCAAGTAGTCGACCATCGCGGCGATTCACTACGAGAGCGAGGCCTGCCACGCCGAAGCCTTGGCGTAGGCGGGTCCCGCTCTCGTTTTTGTGCGCGTGGGGCCCCACCCCCACGCGCTTCTCCCTCGCGGGCCCGAGCACCTGCTAGCATTTGATGTATGCGCCTCCTGCTCTGCGCACTGTTGGCCGCCGGAACGCTTGCCGGTAGCCCGCAGGCGCCTCCACCGCGCCCGGCCGCCGAACTCGACAAGCTGGGCCCGCAGGTTGGCGCGCGCGTTCCAGATTTCTCCCTGATCGACCAGCACGGCCGCACGCAAACGCTGAAGTCCGTGCTCGGACCCAACGGTGCGATGCTCGTGTTCTTCCGATCCGCTGATTGGTGACCCTACTGCAAGACGCAGCTCGTGCAGCTGCAACAGAGTGCAGCCGATTTCCAGAAGCGCGGCATCGGGCTGGCAGCCATCAGCTACGATCCACCGGCGACCTTGAAGGCGTTTGCCACGGCACGTGGTATCACGTTTCCGCTCCTGTCGGACGAAGGGTCCGAAGTGATCAAACGCTTCGGCATCCTGAATACGGCAGCGACCGGCAAGACGCTCGGCATCCCGTACCCCGGCACATTCGTCGTGAACGCCAAGGGGCATCGTGATCAGGCGATCGTTCGAAGAGCGGTATCAGGAGCGGGCAAGCGGTGCGAGCCTGCTCGGCAATCATGCCAGCCAACAGCGAGACACCGATCGCAAGGACACGCCACATCTGACGCTGACCACGTCGCCGAGCGATGCAGTCGTCGCTCCAGGCACGCGGTTCTCGCTGTGGGTCGACATCACACCCAAGCCGACGATGCACGTCTACGCGCCGGAACAGAAAGACTACATTCCGATCGAGATCTCGCTGGAGACCGACGAATCGTTCAAGGTGTGGCCGCCTGTGTTCCCGAAAGGAGAGAAGTTCTTTTTCGCTCCGCTGAAGGAAACGCAGCTCGTCTTCAGCAAGCCGTTCCGTATCGTGCAGGATGTGACGGTCAGCCTCAGCGCTCCCGTCCGCCAGCGTGCGGCCTGCCGCGGGAGCGACGCTGACGATCAAAGGCACGTTGCGCTACCAGGCGTGCGACGACAAGGTCTGCTATCTGCCGCAGTCCATTCCACTGTCGTGGACCGTTGGCTTGAGGCCACTGGCTCAGAGTCCGTAGCTGCGTCTGAACCGTCGTCGTGAACCTCGTCGTGAACCCCCGTCGTGAACCCCCGTCCTGAACCCCCGTCCTGAAGCTGATAGACTTCTGAGTTACCGTGCTCCTCATTTCATCAGCTTTGTTTCTCGGCTTCCTCCACGGTCTGGGCGCTGACCACCTGATGGCCATCGCGGCGTTGTCGCTGGCGACAACCGGCGAGACTCCGGCCGCGCGACGGGCTCGCGCGCTGGGCGTTGCCGTGCGGTTTGCCGTGGGGCACGCGGTGCTGCTGGCACTCGGCGCCGGGACGCTGATCGTGCTCGGTTGGTCGCTGCCGATCGTCGTCGAGCGCAGCGGCGAGATGCTGGGTGGGTTGCTGCTCGTCCTGTTCGGCGGATTCGGTCTCTGGGGCGTGTTCGCCGGCCGTCTCTACGGGCATACGCACCGGCATGCCGATGAACCTGTTGCACACTGGCACCTGCACGTCGGCCGCAAGGATCACCATCCGCTTCCATCTGCCCACAGTCATCTCCCGACCATCGTCGGCGCTGCGTTTGCCATCAGCAGCCTGCGTGCGCTGACGATGCTGGCGCCTTTCGGTGGCAGCGCCCACTCGGCATCGCTGGCGAGCCTGCTTGTGCTGATCGTCGTCTTCGCGCTGGGGATCCTCATTTCCATGTCGCTCTTCGGCGTCGCGTTCGCCCGCGTGATGTCGGCGGCCATTGCCGCGCGCCTCGGACAAGCGGCGGCCGTCGTCATGGCGATCGCGTCTATCGGCCTCGGTGTGTTCTGGATGGTGAGTGCTGTAGATGACGGGGGTTCACGACGGGTCACGACGAGGGTTCACGACGAGGGTTCAAATGACGACTCTGGACATTCGAAGCGGGCGTGGTCTCTGGGTCGCTGTGCTGACTCTCGGAGCCTTGCTCTGGCTGTCCAGCTTGATTGTAGAGACGCATCCCATTTACGCTGCCGCCGCTGCCCTGGCTGTCCTGGTGTTCTCGGCCTTCGTTGTGCCACGGCCGAAACGAACCGATCCATGACGGCTTCGACCAAGACAGGACTGGCCTTTGTGACCGTCGGCCTCGTGGCCGGCTACATGACCAGCGTCCTCGGGTTGCAGCACCTGCAGAAGTGGATTTGGGTCAGCCTTCTCATTTTGTGCTTTGTGACGGTCTTTCTGATCTCGTCCCGCGATCGTAAGAAGGAACCGCCCAAGTGAGACTGACGACGTCGGTTCAGACGGGGGTTCAGACGGGGGTTCACACGGGGGTTCACGACGTCGGTTCACACGAGGGTTCACGACGTCGGTTCACACGAGGGTTTGCAACGACGGTTAACCGTCGTCTGAACCCGCGTCTGAACCGTCGTCTTGAACCCTCGTCCTGAACCCTCGTCTTGAACCCTCGTCCTGAACCCTCGTCCTGAACCCTCGTCCTGAACCCTCGTCCTGAACCCTCGTCCTGAACCCCCGTCCTGAACCCCCGTCTTGAGGACTTCGAGAATCGCCTGGACGGTGAGTTGTTGTTGCGTCTCGCGCGAGATGGTCGCGGGCCAGTCGCCGGGTTGGAAGCCGTAGTATCCGAACTGCGAATGATTGCCGCCGTCGATGCGCACGCTGCGCGTCGCGGGTGGCAGGTTGACCAGCGCGCTCTGGACTTTGTCGGCATCGGCGACGGTGTCGCGTGTTCCGAACACCTGAACGACGGGAATCTCGAGATGCGCGAGGCTGAACTCGCGGGGATGCGAGGTGCCGATCAGCACCAGGCCTGCGAATTTCGGATCAGGTGTTCGCATCAGGTCGGCGGCAATCCTGCCGCCGAGTGAGTGTCCAGCGACAACCCATCCCCGAACGTCGGGCAGCCCGTTCATCGCGGCACGCACGCGCCTGGAGACCTCCGGGCTTTCTGCTCCTCCAAACGCGCCGCGCCTGGGCACTTCGATGAGGACGGCCGTGTGGCCGCCTCTCGCCACGGCGGCGGCGATCGGTGCGTATGCGATCGGATCGACCAGCGCGCCGGGCAGGAAGATCAGGCCGGTTCGTGATGGGGTGCCGGATGGTTGGAACTGCCAGTAGCCGTCGGCGTGCGAGACGTTTGCGCCGTTACCGCTCGTGAGCGCGTGCCGGGCGTCCGCATTCGCGCGGTAAGCGAGCAGCGACCAGCCGATGAAAATGACACCGGCGGTCAGCCCCGTCAGTGCCCAGATGCGACGGATTTTTGCCCAGCGTTGCCGAAAACCTCGGCGCGGCTCGTTTACTTGAGACACGCCGGCGGCAGGATGCGGCGGATCCTGGCGCGTCCGCCATCTGGCGCCCCCACGCGGATCCGCGAATCGACGTTCGGATCCACTTCCATCATTTTGAGCGCGAACGTGCAGTCGATCTTGGACTGCGCTTCTTTTAGGGCTTTGAGGACGTTGGCCAGTGCGTCTGCTTTCGCCACCTCCGCATTAGCCTGTGTTGTATCGGAAGGGGCGTTGTCACCTAGTTTGAATCCGCGGAAAATCTCACGGTGTACGTCTGCGACTTGCGGAAGTTGTTGGACGTCGGTAGATGTTGAAACAGGCGCGGCTGGCAGCGACGGTATGGCTACGGAGGCCGTGACCTGGGCGCGCGCCGGCGGCTGGGACATGAGGGCGAGCAGAACGCTCACGGATCCGACAACGACCGTCTGAAAAACCACGACAGTCTTCAACATGATGCCCTCCCGCCCGTAAAGGCTACCATTTTTGGGACGATCCAGCGACGCTCGAACTACGAGCTTTATGCCCGTCACCGTGGTCCGTGGTCCGTCGCTCGTCGCTCGAAGAGCTGGGCGTCGCTCGTGGTTCTCCGAGCACGAACCACCCGCCTCCGCGCTCGATAGCCATGCGCGCTTCGGCGAGGCCTCGCCGAAGCTTGTCGCCACGAACATTTCAGCGACAAGCGAAGGCGGGCGAACCACGAACCACGGACCAGGCATGGATCACGAACTATAAGTCTCTGATCCCCTGACTCCTCGTCAGAAAATAAATGGCCACCATCGACACCAGCGCTCCATTGATCGCCAGGACGGTGGGCGCCGATGCGAGGCTGGCGGCATAACCGGCGGCCAGGCTGCCGAGGGGGGCGCCGCCTCGGAACGCCACCATGTAAATACTGACGACACGGCCGCGGAGATGGTCGGGAACGATCAACTGGACGAGTGACGCGGTCATCGAGAAGACGACAATCAACGCCGCGCCGCTGAAGAACAGCAGCACGCAGCTCACCCAGAATACGCGCGACAGCGCGAAGGCCGCGATCAAGCCTCCGAACGCGACCTGCACCGTCAGGAGCGTCAGCCCCATGTGCTTGAAGCGTCCCAGCCAGGCCACGACGAGCGCGCCGACGACGGCGCCGATGCCCTGAAACGCCATCATCTCGCTGTAGAGGCCGATGTCGCCCTTGAAGACGTTGCGGGCGAAGACCGGCAGGAACGTCAGCAGCGGCAGACCCAGGAACGTTGTCATGAACGCGAGCACGGTCAGCGCCACGATCGCCGGCTCGTTGCGCGCGTACGTGAAGCCGCCTTTCATTTCCTGCAGTAACGGCTTTCGCTCGACCTGCGGGATGTGCTTCACCATGAGCGACATGATCGCGACGATGACGATGAGGAAGGACAGGCCGTTGAGACCGAAGCACACCGCGGCCCCGAACGAGGCCATCGCGACGCCGGCGAGGAGCGGCCCGAACACCCGCGCGAGATTGAACTGGATCGAATTGAGCGCGATGGCGTTCGGCAGATCTTTCTTGTTGACGAGTGACGGGATCAGCGACTGATACGCCGGACCACCGAACGCCTGCGCGAGCCCGGCGATGCACGACAGCGTGAGGATGTGCCAGATGCTGACGAGGTTCCAGTAGACGAGCGCGGCGAGCGTGAAGGCCGTGGTCATCTGCACGTACTGCGATCCGAGCAGCAGGCGCCGGCGATCGTGCCGATCGGCAATGACGCCGCCGACCACCGTGAAGAGCAGAATCGGCAGCTGCCCGAGAAAATCATCGAGGCCGAGATAGAACGTCGATCCGGTCAACTCGAGGACAAGCCAGCTCTGGGCGACTTTCTGCATCCAGGTGCCGACCGTCGACGAAAACGCACCAAACCAGAGCACGCGAAAGTCGCGATAGGTGAAGGCCGCCAACGCACGCTGAAGGGTGGGGGAGCGGAGGGTGGTAGCGGCCGGCCCGGGATCGGGAGCCGGCGGGGCTTTGGCTTCGAGCGGCGTGGTCACGAGGGCATCTATCTTAACAACCAATCCTTCTGCCACTTACACGGATGGGACGAGGTGGGGACCGAAGAGCGCTTGATCCGGTTCTGCGCGAGCACTATACTCACGATGCTGCAGGCGAACAAAAAGCGAAAACATGGCGCGCGCTCACCTCGAATCACTGCTCCGGGCCCGAAAACTCGACGTCACGCTGACCGACACGTCGATCCCGCGGTCTCCCGACGATCGCGCTTCCACGGGTCTGCCGGTGGTGGATGCCGCACTGGGCGGCGGGTTCGCGCGTGGACAGCTTTCTGAGATCGTTGGTCCTCGATCGTCAGGACGAACGGCCGTGCTGTGCCAGGCGCTCGCGGCAGCGGCCGCGCGCGGCGAGCTCGTAGCGCTCGTCGACACCACCGATCGATTCGATCCGGTGTCAGCAGGTGCGGCGGGGCTGGATCTTTCCCGCGTCCTCTGGATTCGCGACACCGGTGACGCCGCGCGGGCGCTGAAAGCGACGACCCTCGTGCTGCAGGCGGGCAACTTCGGCATCGTGGCGTTCGATCTCGCCGACGTGCCGGCTCCCGCGCTGCGCGCGTTCCCGTTCACCACCTGGCTTCGCATCGCGAAGATCGTCGAAGGCAGCCAGACGGTGGCGCTGATCGTCGGATCCGATCGCATCGCCCGCAGCCCCGGCGGCGTGACGCTGACACTCGAGTCGTCGGTCCGCGAGCCGCGCGTGCAGTGGACAGGCAGCTCGCACCGCGCGCGTTTCGTCGCCGGCGTCGATCCGAAAGCCCGCGTCGTAGGAGGCCCTTCGACAGGCTCAGGGCAAGGCCGATAACCATGCGCATCCCGTCCTACGACGATCTCGCGCCGTCCATTCCGGATGTTTCCGCCAGCGACGTGTTGGAATCGGTGCAGTGGCTGCTGCCGGATTCCGGTTCTGTGACGCGCGGTACCGCGCCCGCCGCGGAGGTTTCGGGACAGCGTCTGTTCGCCTGCCTGCGATCGACGCGCACGCCGGAAGCGCTGATGGACATCGCGCGCGATTTCTCTCCGCGAATCCAGCGCTATGGTGCGGCGTGTGTCGTGTTCGATGTCAGCGGGCTCGGCCGACTGCTCGGGGATCCGGCCACGATCGGCGCCGAGCTCGCGCGCGCGTGCACCGATAAGTGCGTTTCTCCCCGAGCTGATGATGCCAGCGATCGAACCGTGGCGGCTGATGTTCACCTGCGCCCGCGGTTCACCTCACGCTACGGGATTCGCATTGAGCCACATCCGGTCGAACATGCCACCCTGTCCATCCATCCTGCCGTTGGAGAAATCCGCGAGGATCCGTCCAGCCGGACGCTTGTCACCTGGATCGCGTCCGGGCGACAAGCGCGTCCCGTTGGAGGAGAAATCCGTGAAGATCCGCGTCCCGTTGAGAAGATCCGCGAGAATCCGCGTCCCGCGAGCACATTCGCGGTCGCGATAGCCCCCACGCAGATGTCCGCCTGCCTGGCCTCGTTCGGCGGCTCGGCGCTCACCGTCATCACCGGCCAGATCGACGGGGCATTGGCCGATCTGCCCCTCCACGTGTTGCGGCAGTTGATGGTGACGATCCACGGCGTCGCCGTGCTCCGGCCGAACGCATCTGCGATCACACCGGTGACCGACGCTCCGGGATGGCCGTCCTGGTCTGCCTGTGAAGAGGTCTTCGACGTGCTCCAGCGTTGGGGATTGAAAACGCTCGGGGAGTTTGCCGCGCTGCCGGCCGCGGATCTGTCGGCGCGATTGGGGAAGGCGGGCGTGGCGTTGCAACGGCTGGCGCGAGGGATCGATCCGCGTCCGCTCATCCCCGATCCGGAGGTGCCGAGGTACCGCGAGCGGCTGGAGCTGGAATGGCCGATCGACAGCCTCGAGCCGCTGTCGTTCGTGCTCGCCCGGCTGCTGGATTCGCTGTCGCTCGCGCTCGAGCGCGCCGATCGCGGCGCTGCCGCGATCAGGCTCGACCTCCGGCTGGTCGATCGCTCGACCCATTCGCGGATGCTGCAGTTGCCGGTTGCGATGCGCGATGCGCGGGTCCTGCGCACGCTGCTGCTCCTCGATCTCGAATCGCATCCCCCGGGCGCCGCCATCGACATCGTCACGATCGAGATCGATCCGGCGCCCGGGCGTGTGCTCCAGTATTCGTTGCTCGAACGCGCGCTGCCGTCGGCCGAAACGATCGCCACGCTGACGGCGCGACTGGCGGCCCTGGTCGGCGAATCCCGGTGCGGAATGCCGGTGCTGCTCGATTCGTACAGGCCGGATGCGTTCGTGCTCGAGCGGTTCGCGCCGGCCGAGATCCCCGTCCGCGCCGGCCGCGCGCACGCCGGATCCGTCAGTCTCGCGCCACAGGGATGCGCACGCCCCTTTGTTTGCGCCGTTTCCGGCCCCCCGTCGCCGTCCGCGTCGTCGTCACGCGCGGCCGCCCGGTGCAGGTGGCCATCGATCGCCGTGGCATGCCCGGCGGTAAGGTGGTCCAGGCGGCGGGACCGTGGCGGTCGTCAGGCGAATGGTGGGCCGGCGCGACACGCCATTGGGATCGTGACGAGTGGGACGTATCGTTCAGCGACGGCGCAACCTGCCGGATTTTCCGGGAACGAGAGAACGGAAAGTGGTTTATCGAAGGGCTCCTCGATTAGAGAGGACGGGGAGGGGACGGAGGAGGGGACGGAGAAAACGGACCAAGCTTCAACTCGGAGAAACGGAGAAACAGAGCCAATTTTTTATTTTTAAAAAAAGAGAAGCTCTCCGTTTCTCTGTTTCTCCGAGTTGAAGCTTGGTCCGTTTCCTCCGTCTGCTCAGTCCGTTTCCTCCGTCTGCTCAGTCCGTTGCCTATGTACATCGAGCTGCACACTGCCTCCGCGTTCTCCTTCCTCGACGGCGCCTCCTTGCCCGAAGCGCTCGTCGAGCGTGCGGCGCAGCTCGGCTATCCGGCGTTGGCGCTGCTCGATCGTGATGGCGTGCATGGCATTCCGCGGTTTCACCTGGCTGCACAGAAAGCGGGTCTGAAGGCGATCGTCGGCGCCGAGTTGACTGTCGCCACGCGGGAGGCAGGCGCTTCCCGCATTTTCCGTCTGCCCGTGCTCGTCGCATCGCGCGAGGGCTATCGCAACTTGTGCCGCCTGGTCACGACCATGAAGCTGCGGTCGCCAAAAGGGGAGGGCGCGCTGACGCTGGAGGATCTCGATGGCCAGGTCTCCGGATTGATCGCGCTCGTCGGGCGCGCCGCGATTGACGGGCCGCGGTTCGGCGTCGGCGGCCTCATCGATCGGCTCGTCGGCATTTTCGGTTCCGGCAACGTGGCGGTCGAGCTGCAGCGTCACCTGTTGCGTGACGAGGAAGCGGACAATCACGCGCTCGTCGATCTGGCGTCAGCCTTCCACCTGACGACGGTCGCGACCAACGGCGTGCGATTCGCGGAGCCGATCGATCGGCCACTGTACGACGTGCTGACGTGCATCCGCCACAAGACCACGCTGGAGCGTGCCGGCCGGCGATTGAGCTGGAATGCCGAGCGCTACCTCAAGCCGCCGGATGCGATGGTGCGCTTGTTCAGCGACATGCCGGCCGCGATTGCCGGCGCACGCGAGCTGGCCGATCGGCTCGATTACACGATGTCCGATCTGGGCTATCGCTTTCCGGAGTATCCCGTGCCGCCCGGCGAGACGATGTCCTCGTTCCTCCGGAAGATCACGCAGGCGGGCGCGCGCGAACGGTATCGGCCGTATCACGATCGCGCCCGGCGTCAGGTCGAGCGTGAGCTGGCGCTGATCGAGAAGCTCGATCTGGCCGGCTATTTCCTGATCGTCTGGGACATCATCAACTTCTGCCGGCAGGAGGACATCCTCGTGCAGGGGCGCGGGTCGGCGGCCAATAGCGCCGTCTGCTACAGCCTGGGCATCACGGCGGTCGATCCGGTCGGCATGGATCTGCTGTTCGAGCGGTTTCTCTCCGAACAGCGTGGCGAGTGGCCGGACATCGATCTCGATCTGCCGAGCGGCGACCGCCGCGAGCGCGTCATCCAGCACGTATACGAGAAGTACGGCAAACATGGCGCGGCGATGACGGCGAACGTCATCACCTACCGGGGCCGCAGCGCCGCGCGCGAGGTCGGGAAAACGCTTTCCCTCGAGGCCACGCAGATCGATCGGCTCGCGAAGGTGATGAATCACTTCGAGTGGGTCGATCCGAAGGAAACGCTGGAGCGTAACCTGCGCGAGGTCGGCCTCGATTATCACGATCCCACGATTCAACTGTTCGGACAGCTCTGGCAGCGCATCCAGGATCTGCCGCGGCATCTCGGCCAGCATTCCGGCGGGATGGTGATGTGCCAGGGACGCCTCGACGAAGTCGTCCCCCTCGAAAACGCCAGCATGCCCGATCGCGTCGTCATCCAGTGGGACAAAGACGATTGCGCCGACATGGGTATTGTCAAAGTCGATTTGCTTGGTCTCGGCATGATGTCGGTGTTGCAGGATGCGCTGTGTCTGGTGAATACGCACAGTCGGGAGTCGGGACTCGAGAGTCGGGACTCGAGAGTCGAGAGTCGAGAGTCGAGAGCTCGACAGTCGAGAGTCAGAATGCCACTGATGAGAATTTCCGAGCCCCGAGCCCCGAGCCCGAGTTCCGACTGATGACACTGCGAGCTGCCGAGCTGCCGAGCTGCCGACTCCGGCAAGATCGACCTGGCCCACCTCCCCCCCAACGACCCCGCCGTGTATCGCATGCTGCAGGAGGCGGATACCGTCGGCATCTTCCAGGTCGAGTCGCGCGCGCAGATGGCGACGTTGCCGCGGCTTCGTCCGCGTTGTTTCTACGACATCGTCGTGGAGGTGGCCATCATCCGGCCTGGCCCGATCGTGGGGCAGATGGTCCATCCGTATCTGAAGCGGCGGCAGGGCGTCGAGCAGGTGGTGTATCCGCATCCGTCGCTGCAGCCGATTCTCGAGCGCACGCTGGGTGTGCCATTGTTTCAGGAACAGCTCCTGCGAATGGCGATGGTGGCGGCAGGGTTTTCCGGCGGAGAAGCCGAGGAACTGCGGCGCGCGTTCGGTTTCAAGCGTTCGGAAAAACGAATGCAGCAGATCGAGGGCAAGCTGCGCGCCGGCATGGCCAAGCAGGGCATTACCGGTGCGGCGGCGGAAGAGATCATCCGTTCGATCACGTCATTCGCGTTGTATGGTTTCCCGGAATCGCATGCCGCGAGCTTTGCGCTGCTCGTGTATGCGAGCGCGTATCTGAAGGCCCACTATCCCGCGGCGTTCTACACCGCGATGCTCAATAACCAGCCGATGGGGTTCTACCATCCGGCCACGCTGGTCAAGGACGCCCAGCGGCATGGCGTGCGCTTCGCGCCGATCGACGTGCAGGTGTCCGATTGGGAGTGCCGTGTCGAGCCCGATGGCCGCGTGCGCCTGGGGCTGATGTATGTGAATGGGTTGAGGCAGGAAGTGGGGAAGTCAATCGCATCTCGACTCGGGACTCGGGACTCGGGACTCGGGGCTCGGGAACAGACAGATCGATCGACGGAATCACCGAGTCTGACGTTGACGGACCGTTGTCCAAAATGCGGTTGTGACGATCGATCCATGATCGAGGAAACGCAGTCGCGAGGGTTTTTTTGCAACGTTTGCGCGCATGAGTGGGGCGACGATCGGTCTGTGTTTGCCGAAGCCAATGTCTCGAGCCCCGAGTCCCGAGCCTCGAACTCACGAGCCCCGAGCCCCGAGTCCCGAGCCCCGGTATCGAATCAATCGAAGATCTCATCAAAAAATGTGGTTTGCGCCGCGACGAGGTTGCCACGCTGGCGGAGATCGGTGCGTTGAATTCTCTCGGATACGATCGCCGCAGTGCGTTGTGGCAGATCGAGCGCGCCGTTCGTCCGTCCGGCGAGCTGTTCGCCGAGGATGA
The DNA here is from genome assembly GCA_963784195.1 of uncultured Acidobacteriota bacterium. GTDB lineage: Bacteria > Acidobacteriota > Vicinamibacteria > Vicinamibacterales > 2-12-FULL-66-21 > CAVQAH01. The sequence goes on from CAWARA010000031.1 coordinate 94,662, forward strand.
TGCGCGGCCTGGGAACTCCGCCCCTGCGACAGCCTCAGGGGCCTCGCCGAAGCTTGTCGCCCGCCAACCCCCGGCGACAAGCGAAGGCCGCGGACCACGACTCCATCCCCCCTCCGCCCCATGACCCCCTCCGAGCGTGTCATGGCTGATTACGCGGGCACGAGCTTGACGATCGGTCCGCACCCCATGGCGCTGCGCCGTCAGGAACTGGCGCTGCGTGGCGTGCTCCGCGCGCGTGACCTGCCGCTGGCCCGTCATGGGCGGCGCGTGCGGGTTGCCGGGGCAGTGATCACGCGTCAGCGGCCTGGAACGGCCAAGGGATTCGTATTTCTCACGCTCGAGGATGAAACCGGCATCGCCAACATCATCGTGCAGCCCGATCTGTTCAGCGAGCAGCGGACCACGATCGTCGGCGAGCCATATCTGCTCGTCGAGGGCACGCTGCAGATTCAGGAAGGGGTGACATCCGTCAAAGCCGATCGCGTGCTTCCGCTCATTGGTGCCGAACCTGCCCCGGATCCCCAGTCGCACGATTTCCGCTGATCGCCCAACCTCGTCCACTCCCTCAGGCTGAGCCAAGTCCAGTCCCTGCTGAGCTCTGGCGCGTGCCTTGCACAAAACGGCCATGGGACCCTCGTCGTCGGCTGGACCGACGCATGAAGAGGAGTATGACCGTGTCGATGTGGCGACGAACTTACACACCGGGGCAAAAGCTCAACATCTATCTGGGTGCTCGTCATCACAGTCGGGCTGGCGACCGCCTGCTCTCCTGCGATCCGCTCGACAATCCCGCGTCCGCCAACCTCGGAGGAACTGGCCCAGCTGTGGCGAGCTCCAGACGGTGGCAGGGATCTCTTCTGGGGCGTCGGCGGCAAGCGTCTCGCTCCCGATCCGTCCGCGCCCTATCTGGTTGTCGCGGTCAAAACGAGCGGCTTCAGCAAGGGGTACGACATCGTCGGACCCGACAAACGTGAGTGGAGCGCGAAATTTCCTCCCGAAGCCTCGACGGAGGTCGTGGCGTCACGGATTCATTGGGGAATCGGCTACCACCAGCCGCCGAACTACTACGTCGCGAAGTGGTCGGCCGACAAGGCTCCTGTCGCGAACCCGCAGCAGCCGGCGCGGTTCCGCGAGAAGACGCCGAATCTCCACGGCCTCGACGATGTGGGCACGTGGTCGTATTTCCAGAATCCTTTCGTCGGCACCGTGCAGCTGAAGGGACTGATTGTGCTGCAGGCCATGCTCGGCAACTCCGACCTCAAGGACGACAACAACGCGCTTTATCAGCTCAGGGAGGCGTTCGAGGGCGCAAGCCGCTGGTACGTATCGCGCGACCTCGGACATACCTTCGGGCGGACCGGCGTCTTCAGCGCCCCGCGCGGTGATATCGAGGTGTTCGAGAAGACCCCGTTCATCAAGGGCGTCGTGAACGGCCGTGTGAAACTCGATTGGCGCGGCCGGCACGACTCGCTTCTGGACGATATCCGTCCGGCTGACGTCCGGTGGATTTGTACTCGCCTCGACGCGTTGACTGACGCGCAATGGCAGGACGCCTTTCGCGCCGGCGGCTATTCGAAAGAGCTGGCCGATCGCTTCATCCGCCGACTCGAGCAGAAGATCGCCGAAGGCCTCGCGCTGAAGGATTGATCACTGACATGAGCACATCGATTCGCTCCGGGGGGCGCCGCGCGCTCTGGGTGGCGCTCGTGTGGATGTTCGTGCTGACGATGGCGCCGGCCGTGCACGCGGCGCAGGAGACCCTCCCGCAGCAGCCGCAGGAGCAACCGGCGTCGAATCGCAGCCCGCACGGTCCGCACCCGCTCCACGAAATCGACGATGCGATGATCCGCCTGCCGCTGGCCGCCGCGCTCGGGGCGGCTCTGGCGCTGCGTCCCAAGCGCAGGGGCACGCCGCCACGCAGTCCGGCGGTCGTCCAGACTCAGATCATGCTGGCCGTCGTCGGTGCGCTGATCATGCTCGTCGTGGGTGCAAGCCTGGCGCGCGCGTTTGGCATCGTCGGTGTTGCGAGCCTCATTCGGTACCGATCGAAGATCGACGACCCGAAAGACGCCGTCGTCATGTTATGCGCGCTCGCCGTCGGCCTGGCTTCAGGCGTTGGTCTGTACGCGCTGACCGCCTTTGCCACCGGTTTCATGGGTGCCGCGCTCTGGGTGATCGAGTCGTTCGAGCCGAAGACGCGAAAGCGCTTCACGTTGAAGATCAAGGCGGGGAAGGACACCGACGCGATCAGACCGAAGATCGAGCGCATCCTCGCGCGATACAAGAGCGAGTTCGAACTGCGCAGCTCCTCCGACGACGAGGTGTGCTACGACGTCCAGCTGCCGCTCGAGGTGCCCACGGATCGCGTGTCGAACGCCATTCTGCGTCTGGACCCCGAGGGTCACCTGGCGGTGGAGTGGGCCGACAAGAACGAGAAGAAGAAGTAGAAGGGACCAGGGTTGTCGAGGTGAAGCTGATCATCCAGCCGGACGATGGCGTGACGCCGCTGTTGAAGGCCGTACGCCGGGCGAAGAAGTCGATCGATATCGTCGTCTTCCGCTTCGACCGTCCCGAGCTCGAGAAGGCGCTGCAAGCGGCGTTGGCGCGTGGCGTGGTGATCCGGGCGCTGATCGCGCACACGAATCGCGGAGGCGAGAAGAACCTTCGCAAGCTCGAGTTGCGGCTGCTGCAGGGCGGGATCACCGTGGCGCGGACGGCCGACGACCTGCCGCGCTATCACGGCAAGATGATGCTCGTCGACGACACTTTGCACGTGTTCGGGTTCAACTACACGAAGCTCGACATCGAGAAGAGCCGCAGCTTCGGCATCGTGACGCGCGACCGGAAACTGGTCAGAGAGGCCTGCGCGCTGTTCGAGGCCGACCGCACCCGCCAGCCGTATTCGCCGATCCACAACCGCCTGGTCGTCAGCCCCGAGACCTCGCGCGAGCTGCTGACGGCGTTCGTCCGCGGCACGAAGAAGCAGCTGCTGATCTACGACGAGAAGGTCAGCGACAACCTTTTGCAGCGGGTTCTCCAGGACCGCATTCGCGCCGGAGTCGAGATACGCGTAATCGGCAAGATCGAGAAGACGCTGACCGGCGTGGAGGCGCGCAAGCTTCCCGATCTGCGGCTGCACGTGCGGGCGATGGTGCGTGATGGTACGAGCGCTTTCATCGGCAGCCAGAGCCTCCGCAAGCTGGAGCTCGATGGCCGGCGCGAGGTCGGCGTGATCATCAACGACACGCGTCTCGCGAAGAAGATCCAGGCGGTCTTCGAGACCGACTGGGCGCACGCCGCTCCGCCCAAGGCTGCCCCCGAGAAGGAAAAGGACAAAGACAAGGAGAAGGCGAAAGAAAAGGGGAAAGCGAAGTCTGACGCGCCTACTGTGGCGGTTGCCGGCGCTGGATGACGCCCGAGTCCACGATCTGCCCGGACCGCGCGATGGCGTTGAAGAACAGCTCGTCACCATCGATCTCGACGGCCAGAAAGGCCTGATCCGTATCGAACCCCTTGGCAGTCAACGGCGATCTCGGCTCGATATTGCCCCGCCTGAGCTGACCACCCGAGCCTACGACGAAATGCACGATGCCGTTCTGCGGCTTGATGCGTTCGTAGAAATGATCGTGGCCGGCAAACGCGACGCTGATGTTGTACTTGATGAACAGCGGTTCGAGAATGGTACGAGTGTCGTCCTGCGAGCCGTGCCGCTTGCCGGATGAATAGAGCGGGTGGTGGAAGTAGGGAATCTTCCATTTCTCGCCGGACTCCTGCAGTTCCTTCTGTATCCACCCGATGTGCGCGACGGAGAGGTACGAGCTTTCGATCGCGAAGAAGCGGACGTCCTGCCGCGGCGCCTTGAACGTGTAATAGAACTTGCCGTCCATGTTGAACAACGCGTAGCGCCGCTGCAGCTCGCGGTCGTCGTGGTTCCCGAGCGATGCGTAGAATTTCACGTCAGCGTTGATCAGATCCTTGTACACCTCTTCGAATCGACGGCGAAGGCTCTGCGCGTTGTTGCTGCCGTAGATGTTGTCGCCGACCGTGATCACCAGCTCGAACGGAAAGCGCTCGCGCAGCTTGCTCATCTGTCCGGCGAGCTCGATCTGCTGCCGCGAGCCGTTGCCCCAGTCGCCGAGGACGGCGAATTTCAGCGAGCCATCGCGGTTGGGAAGGGCGACTGTCGCTGTTTGTGCCGCCGGCTGTGGCGCCTGCAGCGCCCGCGCGGTCCGGCAGGACACCGCCGGCGGTGCCGACGGCATACCCCAGGACCAGGGCGACGACAACGAGACTCGGTGCGATTCGGCGGCCCGCGCGCATCATCCCGCGACTAACTGTCGATGGCTTCGTTGATGTAGTCGACGACCATCGCCGACTCGAGATCGAGCAGCACGAGGTCCTCGCCGACAAAGCGGTACTCGAGCTGGGGCGGCAGGGCCGGAAGCAGAAGCAGCAGTTGTGGCGGCATGTTCGTCAGCACGGCGCCGTCCGGGTAGCGGCTGCTGACCCGCAGGCGAATCGTGCGCGGATTCTCGTCCATGATCGTCCGTCGTGCGCGCACGCCGTCTGGTCCTGAGAAGACGCGAGAGAGTTGCCGCCTGAAATACGCCCTGATCGGCTGTGTAAAGATGTCGCCGCGCTTCGCGCCTCCGCGCGCCCGGGCGAGCAACCGTTCCAGCGCCCGCTGATGCTGCTGGATGTCTTCGGGGGGCGCCTGCTCCGCCAGGGTCGGCAGCGTCTGCTTGAGCTTCTCTCGCAGGTCCGCATATTCCTTAACCCGTTTCTGGAAGTCGGCCACCAGCGCCGCATCAGGATTCTGGCTATTCTGGACTGGCCAGGCGTCGAGAGCACCCGACACGCTCGCCATTGCCACCATTGCCGCCGTCACCAGGGCCACGCGCAGCCATTGACGAGCGAGGCGGCCGGCCAGGATGGTCATCCCCGGTAGTTTCCGAACTGCAGCGCCACGCCGAAGTCGTGCTCGCGGAGGAGCCGGATGGCTTCCTGGAGGTCGTCTTTCGAGGCGGAGGAGACGCGAACCTGATCCGACTGGATGGCCGCCTGGACCTTCTTGAGCTTGTTGTCCTTCAGAAACTTGACGATGTCCCTGGCGGCCTCGGTGGGGATTCCCTGCTGGAGGGTGATGACGCGGCGCACCGTGTCGTTGGCGGCGCGTTCGAGCTCTCCAGGCGTCAGGTTCTTCGTCGGCACGCCGCGTCGCACGAGCCGGCCCTGGAGGATTTCCCACAACGCGTTCATCTTGAAATCGTCATCGGCCGTGAGCGTGATGTTGTTCTCGGTCCGGCTGAAGTCGATGGCGGCGCGCGATCCTTTGAAGTCGTAGCGTTGTGCAACTTCCTTGCGCGCCTGGTTCACCGCGTTGTCGACTTCCTGGAGGTCGACGCCGGAGGTGATGTCGAACGAAGCGACGTTGGCCATAAATCAGTGTGCAGAACCCAGCCGCATGCGCCGCACGCCCTCTCCGATACGCACGGACTGTTCGAAGATCGCGCCGACGCGGAGCCCGCCCGGCAGCCGGTGACGGCCGACGGCGCCGAGCCCGGCCGATGCGATGCAGCCACAGTTCTCGCAGTCGGGGTTGCCCCCGAACTGGCATGGTGAGATCTTGTGTTCGAAGTCGGCCGAGATGCACGTGGTGGTCTTCGCGAAGATGCACTCATCGGGATTCTGCGGTGGGTCCGCGTACACCCGGATCATGCCCTCGGGCATGCGCAGCTTCGGATAGAGCCGTCGAAGGTGCATCAGTGCGGCGACGACGCGTTCTCTGTCGGCCGCCGTCAACATCTCTTCCGACACCTCGCCGATCTGCGGCGTGTACAGGCTGACCCAGATCTGGCGCGTGTCGGGATTCTCCGACCAGATCCGTATGAACTCATCGAGGTACCCGTCGCGGCACACTTGCTGGCGCGTGACCGTGCAGTGGACGGTGATCTGGTGTCCCTTGATGTGTTTCAGGATGCGGTCGTAGGTGGCAGGCGTACGGCGCACGTCGTGCTCGGGCTGCAGGCCATCGATCGAGACGACGATCTGCAGCCGCGGAATGGACGCCCACTCCGGCGGGATGGTGCGCACCGCGCTGGTGACCAGCTGCGTGTAGATGCCCTTTTCGGCGAGTCGCGGCAGAATCTGATTCAGCTCGCGATAGCGGACGAGCGGTTCGCCTCCGACGATCGAGACGTGCAGCGGCCGATGCTCGTCGACGAGCTTGAAGAATCGCGAGACGAGCTCATCGCCTTTGAAATCACTGACCTGACGAAGGGTGACATCGCCGCCAAGATGTTCGTCGTTGTAGGCGTAGCATCCAGGGCAGCGGAGCGGGCATTCGCGAGTGATCTCGACCGACAGCGCGGGACGGTATCCCTTGAGGATCCGCCCCCACGCTGTGAAAATTCCTTCCATCCGTCGACTATATCATCATCATCGGCGCCGTAGCTTCACGCTCCCGTTCACAGTTTCCAGTTCGAGGGTGCGCCCGCCTCCACCGATCGTGCCGTTCAACGATCGACGGTTGACGCGGCCGGCTACGGTGATGGGGAAGTCGGTGGTGATCTCGCCGTTGACTGTCGTGGCGCGAAGATCGGTGCTGACGTCGCTCGGCAGGTCCAGCGTAATGCTTCCGTTGACGGTCGAGAAATTGAGATCGCCCGACCACGCGCTGTTGCCAAGTGCGCCGGTAATCGAACCGTTCACCGTTGTTGCGTCGCCGTAGGACGACGTCGAGAAATTGACGGAGCCGTTGACCGTCGCCAGTGATACAGCGCCGGCCAGCGCCTTGGCCTCGATGTCGCCGTTGACGGTCTTGCCAGCGAACCGGACACCCGGCCGGGACACTGACCGTGAAGGTCACGGACACGTCGTTGTTCTGGACGTTCATCCGTCCGCCTTCACCCGGTTTACATTCGTTCGGCCTCCCGTCTGTGCTCGGGTAGACCGCGCAGATCGTGACGCCCTCGCCGTGCTGCACAACCTCAATCTGTACGTCCTCGGGGTTGTTCTTGCGCCCTCGGCGGATGGCGCGGACTTCGACCTCGCCACCGCTACCCGGCTCTGCCGTCACGTCACCGTTGACGCCCTTGATTTCAATGGTGTTGCCCTGGAGCACCATCCCGCGCCATTCAAACGGGGCTGATGACTGCGCTGACGCGGCCGCTGGCGTCAGCCCGACGATCAACGCTGCAGAAATCGCTACGGCGGCGGCTGTGACACGAGCTGAACGCATGCTGGACCTCCTCCGGTCTGCGGCTTAGACGAATCCAATGGACCCGATGGTTGCGACAAAGTGCAGGAATTTCAATTCACGAGTTAAGTTCAATCAATAGATGTGGTTACGGATGACGCCCCAGCTTGCCGGATGCCGGGGTCTGTGTTTCAATAGAAGTGCGCCCAAAAACACACTCGGTTCCGCCGAGGTTGATGTAAATCCTCAGCTGGGGAGGCCTGACTGCATGAGCCAGGGTAGCGAAGATCAAGGTTTGAGCCGGCGCCGGTTCCTGGGACTCGGCGCCGTGGCTGCTGCGGCGTCGGTGCTTCCCGCGAAGGCACTCGCGGCACCCGTTGCGAAGTCGGGTGCTCCAGAGCGCGTGCTCTCATTCTTCAATACGCACACTGGCGAACGCCTCCAGGCGTCGTACTGCTGCGGTGGTGTCTATCAACCGAACGTGCTCGAGCAGGTGAATTTCATCCTGCGCGACTTCCGCGCCAACGAAATCAGGCCGATCGATCCGAAGTTGCTCGACCTTCTGTACGAGCTTGGCGGCGTGCTGCACACCGATCAGCCGTATCACGTCATTTCCGGGTATCGCTCCCCGCAAACGAACTCGATGCTGCGCACGCGGGCGGGTCCCACACGGGTGTGGCGTCGGGCAGCCTGCACATGGTCGGGAAGGCAATCGACATCCGTATGCCGGGTGTCAAGCTGGCGCATCTGCACGCGGCAGCGATGTCGCTGAAGCTGGGTGGCGTTGGCTATTACCCGAGCTCGGATTTCGTTCACGTCGACACCGGCCGGGTCCGCTACTGGTAATCTTTATCGGATGATCGAGAAGCGTCGTTCCCCCATCCAGGGTTGGGGCGTGTTTGCGACCCAACCCATCACGAAAAACACACGCATCATTCATTACGCCGGTGAGAAGATCACCAACCGCGAAAGCCTGCGCCGCGAGCGGAGTTACCTGAAAAAGGGTCACATCTGGTGCTTCAAGCTGAACCGGCTCTATGTCCGTGACGCCGGCGTTGGCGGCAACATCGCACGCTATATCAATCACGCCTGCGAGCCGAACTGCTATACGCAGATCATCGGCGACACGATCTGGATCCGCGCCGCCAGGAACATCCGCAAGGGCGAGGAGCTGACCTACGACTATTCGACGGACGGTGAAGGCTCGATCATGTGCCGCTGCCGTCCGGGTTGTACGGTCATGCTGTGATGCGGGTTTTCTACCTGCACGGCTTCGCCTCCTCCACGCGGTCCTCGAAGGCCGCATTTTTCTCTTCGAGGCTGGCGGCCAGCGGAATCTCGCTCGAGACACCGGACTTCAACGAACCTGATTTCAGCACGTTGACGATCACGCGGATGGTGAATCAGGTGGGGCGCGAGATCGATCGACGTCAGCCGGATCCCGTCGTGCTCATCGGTTCGAGCCTCGGCGCCTTCGTCGCCGTGCACGTCGCCGTGCAGCGGCCAGGGCTCGTGGATCGGCTCGTGCTGCTGGCTCCGGCGCTGGATTTTGGCGGCAACCGCATGCGCACGCTCGGCGACCGTGGTCTGGAGGAGTGGAAGAAGACCGATCGCCTCGATGTGTTCCACTACGGCTACGGGCGGGTCATGCCGGTCCACTACGAACTGTACGCCGATGCCAGGAGCTATGACGCGATGAATGCCAGGGTCGACATGCCCGTGCAGGTGTTTCAAGGCACCCGCGACAGCGCGGTGGATCCTGCAACCGTCGAGCGGTGGTCCTCGGCGCGAGCGAACGTCGAGCTTCACCTCCTGGACGACGACCATCAGTTGCTGACCAGCCTTGACTACATCTGGCGCGAGATGACCAGATTTCTCTCGCTGCCGCCGCTCCCGGCAAACACCTGATTCAGCGTCGGGTCACCAGCAGATTCCCTGGTATCGGGCGGGGATCTCGTTGCGGTCAATCTTCACGCGCACGAGATCGATGACCGTCTGATCCGGCCGCGTCCCACGCAGCGCCTCTGCGAACTCTGGCGCCGCGTTCCCGACGACGAGCACGTCGGAAGCGTCGATGACCTCCTGTACCGAATCGCACAGCAACGACGAGAGATGAGGGATTTGCTGCGTGATGTACTCGCGATTCGCGCCGACCAGCCGTGCGATCGAGACGTTCCGATCGTAGATACGAAGCTGATGGCCCTTGCCGAGCAGAGCCTCGGCGAGGATGACCAGCGGGCTCTCGCGCAGGTCGTCGGTGCCCGCCTTGAAGCTGAAGCCGAGAAGGCCGACGCGCTTGCGGCCGGTTTCGATGATCTGGTCGAGCGCATGCTGAATCTGGAGGTTGTTGCTCCCCAGGATTGCCTGGACGACCGGCATCTCCAGATCGACCTCCTTGGCGCGATACTGCATTGCGCGGACATCTTTCGGGAGGCATGACCCGCCAAACGCAAATCCCGGCTTCATGTAGTACGACGAGAGATTGAGCTTCTCGTCGCGGCAGAAGATGTCCATCACCTCGTGACTGTCGATCTCCAGCCGCTTGCACAGATTGCCCACTTCGTTGGCGAAGCAGACCTTCAAGGCGTGCCACGTGTTGCTGGCGTATTTGATCATCTCCGCCGTGCGGATCGCCGTTGTCACCAGCGGAGCCTCGACTTTCGCGTACAGCGCTTCCGTGCGGCTGCCGTCCGACGCCTGGTTGTGGCCGACGAGCGTCATCGGCGGATGGCGGAAGTCGTGAATGGCGGTGCCTTCACGCAGGAACTCCGGATTCACCGCGACGCCGAATCCGGTTCCATTGTGTTTTCCAGACGATCGCTCCAGTGCTGGAATCACCACGGAGTGGGTCGTGCCTGGCAGCACGGTGCTGCGCACGACGACGACGTGATAGTCGTTCTTTTGTCTCAGGGCGTGTCCGATCTCCTCGCAGACGCGCTCGAGGTAGGTCAGGTCCAGGCTTCCATTGCGCCGGCTCGGCGTTCCCACGCAGATGAGCGAGAGGTCGGTGGCGTTGACGGCCTCGCCGGTATCACGCGTGGCGCGGAGCGAGCCGGTCGCCGCGCCCTGGGCGATCAGGTCGCCAAGGCCCTTTTCCACGATCGGGCTGCGACCCTCGCTGATGCTGGCGACCTTGTCGGCGTTGACGTCGACGCCGACGACAGTGTGGCCGTCAGCGGCAAAGCACGCAGCGGACACACTTCCCACGTACCCAAGGCCAAAAACCGAAACATTCATGTCGTTTCTTTCGCTCTGTCGAATACCTGATGACCTGAGGCCGCTTCGTCAGGGGTTACGGCGTCGGCCACTCAACAGCGTGTGGACGAAGCTCGCCAACTCGCCTCCCGAGACACGACCGCCACGGGCCTTGAAGTCTCGTCGCCGCTCCCGCAGGAAACCGAGACAGAATCGGAGCTGCGTCTCGCACATGAATGCGAGATCGGGCTCCCGTCTCATCCACGACTTCATCCAGCCAAGAGCCGCGCGCCCAGTCTGTCTGTAGACGTGCGCGGGAGCATCGAAGAGTCGCACCCCCGACTGCTCGAAGTTTGCATCCCGCATGACCGCGTAGAACCGGCCGTGTCCCGCGTGCCAGCGCCTGTGATAGCTCTTTGTCAGCCGGCCAACGTTCACCTTGTGGCGCATCACGAGCGCCGGCAGGTAGAGGCCTCTCTTTCCGGCCAGCCAGAGCCGTTCGAGGATCTCCACATCGTCGACGCCGCCGATCGGCTCACTGGAGACGTTCGAGACCGATCGGAAGCCACCAACGGCCTGTGCATCCACCCGCAGGATCGAGCAGTACAGCAACCTCGCCTTGTGTTGCGCGTCGACCGGGAAAGGCGTGTCGCCGTAGTCGGTGAGTGCCAGCGCTGACCAGTGTTCGCGACCCAGCCAGGAAGGCACCGTGCCCTGCCATATCGGAAGTACTTTCGATCCGATGACTGACACGTCCGGATGCTCGCGAAACGCCACGACGAGCTTCTTGACCCAGTCCGATGGCAGCAGACAGTCATCCTCGACCACGCTGACGATCACGCCGCAGGCCGCTTCCAGTCCTGCGTTCAAAGCGTCGGACTTCGGACATTCCTGGAAGAGATAGCGCAGGTTGGGATGACCGGTCATCATCAGCGTCTCGACAACCCGTCGCGTGTCGTCATTGGAGTTATTGTCAACGATCAGGACCTCGTACCAGTACGAGTCGTCTGCCTCCTGTGCCAGTGCAGTCTCAAGCAAGTCGCGAAGATCCCGGCTGCGGTTGCGCGTGCAGACGAGCAGCGTGACCGTCACGGGCGCGGGACCGTTTGGCCCGTCGCTCATGACCCTAGTGGCGCGTCGACGCTGAGAAGGATCGCGCCACTACGCGAGTGATACGCTCTCTTCAGGCCGTGGCGCGCCGAGCTTGAAAACGTGAGGCGCCGGTTTTTTGATCGCGTTGCGCGTGTCCACGATGAGACTGGCCTCGGCAACCATCGCGTCATAGTCGAAGGACTTGTGGTCGGTGATGATTACGATGCAGTCGTACTGGCCAAAGGATCCGCGAGCGGCGCTCACGCTCTTCAAGTCGCTCCTGCCGGACCAATCACGCGCTGTGATCTCAGGCACGAACGGATCGGCGTACGAAACGGTCGCGCCCTTGCCGTCGAGAAGTCCCAAGACGTCGAGGGCCGGCGATTCGCGCATGTCGTCGATGTCTCGCTTGTAGGCGACCCCCGCGACGAGGATATTCGCGCCGTTGATGGCCTTGCGCTTCGTGTTGAGCGCGTCGGCGACTTTTTCGACGACGTAGTGCGGCATAGAAGCGTTGATGTGTCCGGCTAGCTCGATGAATCGCGGGTCGAACCCGCTCTGCTTGGCCTTCCACGACAGGTAGAACGGATCGATGGGGATGCAATGACCACCGAGCCCTGGGCCCGGGTAAAAGGCCATGAAGCCGAACGGTTTCGTCTTTGCGGCTTCCACGACCTCCCACACGTCGATGTTCATTCGATCGCACATCAGCGCGAGCTCGTTCACCAATCCGATGTTCACCGCGCGAAAAGTATTCTCGAGCAGCTTCACCATCTCCGCAACTCGCGTGGAGCTGACCTGTACGATTGATTCGATCGCGGTCGAATACAGAGCCGCCGCAAGCGCCGAGCAGGCCGGCGTCAGTCCGCCAACGACCTTCGGGACGTTATGCGTCTGAAAAGTCGGGTTGCCTGGATCGACTCGTTCCGGCGAGAACGCCAGGAAGAAGTCAATTCCAGCCTTGAGTCCTGTCGCTTCGAGCAGCGGCTGGACGACCTCGTCGGTCGTTCCGGGGTATGTCGTAGATTCCAGGCAGATGAGCAAACCCGGATGCAGGTGTGCGGCGATCGATTCCACCGCCGACACGATATAGGACATGTCGGGGTCTTTCGTCTTGCGAAGAGGTGTCGGCACACAGATGTTGATCGTGTCCAGTTCCCGGACGACCGAGAAATCCGTGGTCGCATCGAGGGCCTTTGACTGCCGCAGCGACCGAAGGTCGTCCGTGGACACATCGGGAATGTAGGACTGTCCTTGACTGATGGCCTGAATCTTCCGGTGGTCGAGGTCGATTCCAGTAGTGCGAAAGCCGGCTTTCGCCAACTCGACGGCCAGGGGCAACCCGACATAACCGAGTCCGACAACGCCGGCTCGCGCCTCACGGCGCCTGATGCGATTCAGCAGTGTGTCCGCAGTCTGATTCATCAAGTCCTCGTTGATCCGACGCTCGCGGGCCTTGCTTCCGCTCGTCGGAGCAGGCGGTATTCCTCATTCATGATACGACGTTGCTCGGCAATTTGCCGCTCGCGCCGGGCGAGGGCGGCTTCGCGGGTCGACAGGGCATTCCGGCGTTGGACCAGCTCGTTACGTTGTCGAAGCAACTCTGCTTCGCGCGCGTTCAGCAGTTGAGTAGCCTCCGCAAGCTCCCGTTCGCCCGCGCGTCGGTCTGGCTTGGCCACCGGAATGGGAGCCGGGGGAGGACGCCTTGCGTGGACCGCGGCGATGAGCGGCGGCGTGCCGGGTTCGGTCACGAGCTCGAGTTCGTCTCGCGATGGCGACGTCGAGGCATGCGCCTGGTCCGTTACGGCAGGCTGTTTTTGACGCAGCACGCCAGTCGCCACCAGTTCGTGCACGACATCCTGCACGAGCGCACGGTCGATCGTCCGCCTGTCCTCAGCGTAGCCGAATACCAGCACGGCATCGCAGATGATATTGATGACGCGCGGAATTCCGCCGCTCAACCTGTGAACGAGTTCTGCGGCGTCGGCCGGAAAGCGTATCGGATCGCCGATCGCGGCGTGCTCGAGCCGGCCGTTGATGTAGGTGGCGGTCTCCCCTGCTTCGCGATGGACTTGGTTCGAATTCAAGGACGTGAAATCCGGATTGAGGGCGAAAGGACGCTCGCGGAGGTGGTAGAAGAACTCGTACATCGTTTGTCTTGCCCAGTGAGTGACTGAGAGCTGACTTCAGACACGCAGATCGTGAGCGGAGTTCATCCTTTACCGTTCGAGGCGCTTCCGCGCGCGTCGTGATGGGTTGGCATGGGCCGCACCTCGGCCGCGCGCCGAAGCGACTCCGACGTCGGCGCCGTGCGTGGGGCAGCATGCTGCGCCGACCGCTATGGCCCTCGCCGACGTGAATTCGTAGTGCTCGAACCGCGCAAGCAGCCGTTCGAGCACGCGCACCGAGTTCGGCAGGTCGGCATCCAGCAGCACTACCGACAACCGCCCGCGGTCGTTGCGCGAGATCAGGTCTGTCTCGCGCACTTCACGGCTGACGACGCGTGCCAGCTCCCGGGCCAGCTCGATTGGCCCGACACCGTCGGGAATGGATTCGGTCGCCTCGATCTGGAGCAACGTGAGATAGTTCTGCGACCGCATAGCGCGTTTCAACTCGTTGTTGAGAACGAAGTCGAACGCCTCTGGCGTCAGCACCCGCGAGTCCTCGTCCAGAAAGGGATGCACAGCCATCAGCAAGCTCGATCCATCTCCGCTTCCTTGATTTTGTAGAGCAGGGCCTTGTAGCTGATGCCCAACAGCTCAGCGGCCTCGCGACGGTTCCAGCGCGTCTGTTGAAGCGTGCGGAAGATTAGCTCGCGCTCTGCTTCACGCGCCGCCTGACGGGCGATGTCCTTCAACGATCCGCTGGGCGGCAGCGGCGCCGATGGTACACGGGCCGCCACTTCCTGCCCGACCTGGCGACGGGCGCATTCACAGACCCTGACGGCGGGGGGGCACCAGCGGCCGGTGTGCCGGAGGACGGAGCGACCGTGCGCGTGCGCGCCGAAATCGACTCGGCGAGCTCGCGCCGGATCGGCTCGTCGGTCCCCAGCACCACCATTCGCTTCACCAGGTTCTCCAGCTCGCGGACGTTTCCGGGCCAAGCGTGCTCACCGAACAGCCGCAGCGTGTCGGTGGCCATCATCATCGGCGGCTTGTTGTAGTGTTCGCAGTAGCGGCGGAGAAACAGCTCGGTGAGCACCGGGATTTCGTCGCGCCGTTGCCGCAACGGCGGGACCGTGATGCACACCACGTTCAGACGGAAGAACAGGTCCTCCCGGAACTGGCCGTCCGCCACCGCCTGCTCGAGGTCGCGATTCGTGGCAGCCAGCACCCGGACATCGACGCGAACGTCGTCGCGGCCGCCGAGCCTGGCGAACTCGCCGTCCTGAAGGACCTGCAGGAGCTTCGACTGCAGGCTCTGTTGCAGCTCGCTAATCTCGTCGAGGAACATCGTACCGTGGTTGGCGAACTCGAACTTGCCCGGCTTGCGTTGAATCGCCCCAGTGAAGGCGCCACGCTCGAAACCGAAGAGTTCCGACTCCAGTAACTCCGATGGCAGCGCGGCACAATTCACTTTCACGAATGTGCGGTCGCGCCGAGGCGACGAACGATGGATGGCGCGCGCAACGAGTTCTTTCCCCGTCCCGCTCTCACCTCGTATCAAAACAGTGACATCTGTGTCGGCGACACGATCGACTAAATCGCTCACCTCGCGCATCTGCTCGCTCGACCTGAGGAGCGTGCTGATAGGCTTGCGACGTATCTGCTTATAGTCGGGGTCCGCGGATCCATCGCTCATCGTGGAGTCTCCGCTCGAGCTCGGGAACAAGTGAAACACTCGTCGCGCAGGAATGAGCAATGTCGATGCCACCTGAGAAAACTTTTCGTGTGGTTGGGAAAAACATTGCCCGAAACGACTTGCGGTGACGCATCGCGGCGCAAGAAGGAGTAGCGCGCTGCTCAAGTTGGCGATAGCTTGTCTTATACCGGTCGAGCTGTGGAGGTCGGAGCTCGGCCCCGTGTGATTAGTCCCGCGTGATTGCGCACTCCTTGATCTTGTTGAGGAGCGTCTTGTAGCTCACACCGAGGATCTGCGCGGCCTTGCGACGGTTCCAATGCACTTGCCGAAGGGTGTGTTCGATGGCAGCGCGCTCCGCTTTCATCGCCGCAGCTTTGGCGACCGCGGCGAGCGATCCGCCGGTCTCGTCCACTGTTGGTTCCGGTTCTTCGGCTTCAACAGGCTCCGGTTCGGGCGGGCTGAACGCGACCGGCGCTGATGCCGCAACCGCGCCGACTGCCGCGGGCACGCCGATACCGGCCCCGACGGTGGCGGCGACCGGTGGTGCCACAGGAACGGCCATCGCCGCGGCACGCTGCATGTTGCGCTGAATCTCGCGGATGACCAGTTGCTCGTCCTGCAGGATGACCACGCGCTTGATCATGTTCTCGAGCTCGCGGATGTTGCCCGGCCATTCATACTGCGCGAACAGCTGCCGCAGCTCGTCAGAAATCGGACGCGCCGGCCGGTTGTACTTGCGCGAGTAGCGCGCAACAAAGAAGTCAGTGAGCGTAGGAATTTCATCCCGGCGCTCTCTCAGCGAGGGGACCGTCACCTCGATGACCTTGAGACGATAGTAGAGATCCTCGCGAAAGTCCCCGCTGAGCATCATCTTCTCGAGGTCACGATTGGTGGCCGCGACCACGCGAATATCGACCTGAATGCGCTTGTTGCTGCCGAGCTTGGTGAACTCCGCGTCTTGCAGCACGTGCAGGAGCTTCGCCTGGAGGGCCGGCTTCATTTCGCCGATCTCGTCGAGCATCAGGGTCCCGGTGTCAGCCTGCTCGAACTTGCCGATGCGCGTCGTCGCCGCTCCGGTGAAGGCCCCGCGCTCGTGGCCGAAGAGCTCGGATTCCAGCAGTTCGGCGGGCAATGCCGCGCAATTGACCTTCACGAAGGGCCGGTTGCGCCGCGTGGAGCGTTGATGGATGGCGCGGGACACCAGTTCTTTCCCGACGCCGCTCTCGCCCCGGAGCAGCACGGTGACGTCGCTGTCGGCCACCTGTTCGATCACCTGAGCAATACTCTGCATCTTCTCGCTGTTGCCCCAGACCGATCGATCTTCGTCGTCGCTGAGTTGCTGGCGGAGCTCGCTGAGCTCCGAGACGAGCCGGTTCTTTTCGATCGCGTTCTTGATTGCGACGTCGAGCGCAATTTCGCCGAGGCCCTCCGGGTCGTCAGGTTTGACCACGTAGTCGGCGGCGCCGAGCCTGACCGCTTCAACGATCGTTGATGCCTGATTGCGGCCCGAGAGCATGATCACCTGGGCTTCCGGACGCGACGCTTTGAGCGCGCGCAGCGTCGCCAGTCCGTCCAGGCCCGGCATCATGACGTCGAGCAACACGACATCGGGTGCCTCGTTTTGTTTCATGGAGGCGAGCACCTCGTCGCCTCGTGTATAACATCGCGCCTCGTATCCGCGCAGCGAGAGGAACGTCCGCAGGTATGCCGCGAATGACGCGTCGTCGTCAACGATAGCGACGTAGGGCTTTTTCATCTATGACCTTGCTTCTCAGAACGTGGGGAAGATGCTCGCAAATGAAGTAATCGGAGAATCAATGATACAGGTGCATGCGCATACTCCGCGCATTCAAGAGTTGTACCTCATCAACAGTCGCGTTGCGAGGAAAAGGGGAACTTTGAGCAAAATACTTGCCTCGCAACCGACTGAGCGAGCTGGATCTATCCGAAAGGCACCGACTTCCACGTGTTTTCCGCGGTGGCACTCAGGTCGAAGCTGATTGAATCAGCACGGGAATCACAAGGGGGACAGATCGCGTGAAGGAACGTTGCGAGGTCGTTCGGAGATCGGTTGACGCGTTGCTGCGTCGGCACCGCCATGATCGGTCTTGCGGCGGCGGTGCGCCGCGCCGCTGACGTACGTATCAGGTCGCGCGCGGCAGCGCGATGACCGCTCCTGCTTTCGATTCCTCTACAGGTGACCAGATCGTCCCGCCGTGCGCGTTGATGATTCGACGCGCAACCGGCAGGCTGAGCCCGCAGCCACCGCGCCATTCGTCGAAGGTCGTCAGGCTCGACTCGGCCGCGCTCGACAGCGCCCCCACCCGATCCGGATCGGCGATGGCGATCCAGGCAATCCGATCCGCGCCGTTCTGACGTATTCGTTGATGAACACACAGGCGATCGCTGGTGATCAGCTCGCGGCGCAGGGCAGCGATGACTGACGACAGCGCGAGCCGGAGGCGCGTGGCATCTCCCTGCAGCGTCGCTGATCCCTCGTCCGTGTCGAGCTCCACGCGCACGTCGCGATCCGGCAGCTCGGGCAGGCCCGTGATGGCTTCCGACAGCAGCGAGTTGAGGTCGACCGACGCGCGGTTGAAGGTCGCCGTGCCCCCTTCGAGTGCGGAGAGCTCGCTGACCTCGCCGAGCAGCGCAGACAGCCGAGCGCACGACTTTTCGGCTTCCTCGAGCAGCCTCCGCTGCTGGTCCGGAACTGGACCGGCACGCTCTTTCAACAGCATCCTGATGTATCCGGCCACGACCGTCATCGGAGTACGAAACTCGTGGGTCGTGAGGGACAAGAGCTTCGGCCACCGCGAATCCGCCGGGCCAGACGATGCCATTAGGGCATTCTATTACGCAGGGAAGTGGCGGGAGGCCGCCGGTGTTTACCTAGAAGAGGTAGGCCGGGGAACTGTCCGGCTGGCCATGCTACATTCGCTCCGTATCCGTCAGGGTTCAGCAGCATCTAATACCCAGAGGTTCGCATGTTGATCAAACGCGCCCCGGACATTCCATCGTCGGAGATCACCGACGAAAAGATTTACCGGCAGCGACGGGAATTCATACGTCTGGCTGGTTGCGCCGCCGTTGCCGCGGCTGCCGGCCCGCTCGTCACCGCCTGCAGCCAAGACCTGGAGTCTGCCGATGCCGCGCCGATGATCGCCGGCCAGACCCCGTTGACCGGCTTCAAGCCCGGTGTCGTGACCACGGACGAGAAGTTGAATACGTTCGAGCAAATCACCAGCTACAACAACTTCTATGAGTTCGGCAACGGCAAGGACGATCCCCAGCGGTTTGCCGGCCGATTGAAGACGAGCCCGTGGAAAGTAAAGATCGACGGGCATTGCAACAAGCCAGCGGATTACCTGCTGGAGGATCTGATCCGCGACCTGCAGCTCGAAGAGCGCGTGTATCGTCTGCGCTGCGTTGAAGCCTGGTCGATGGTGATTCCCTGGATCGGGATTCCGCTGAGCAGCATCCTCAAGCGCGCCGAACCCACGTCGAAGGCGACCTTCGTCGAGTTCACGACGCTTTTGCGGCCGTCGGAAATGCCCGGTCAGAATACGGGAAGCCTCGAATGGCCCTACGTGGAAGGCCTGCGGATGGACGAGGCGATGCACCCGCTGACGATCATGGCCGTGGGCCTGTACGGCAAGACCCTCATGAATCAGAACGGCGCGCCGATGCGGCTCGTCGTCCCCTGGAAGTACGGATTCAAGAGCATCAAATCCGTCGTGCGGATTCGTTTCGTAGATAGACAGCCGGGCACGGCGTGGAGCATTGCGAACCCGCGGGAATACGGCTTCTACTCGAACGTCAACCCGTCGGTCGATCACCCACGCTGGAGCCAGGCCCGCGAGATCCGGCTGCCCGGTCTCTTCAGAAATCGAGAGACGCTGATGTTCAACGGGTATGGCGATCAGGTGGTCTCGATGTATGAGGGGATGGATTTGAAGAAGTACTACTGAGTGCCGTGGTCCGTGGTTCGTGGCCGTGTCTGAGCGGGCCGGCTGGGTATTGAGATCGGAGCGCGCGGCGAGACACGGACTACGGACAACGAACTACGGCACCCACAAGTGATGCACCGTTTACTGAAACCCGTCGTCTTTCTCGCGGCCTTGAGCCCCTTCCTGTGGCTGGTGTTTCGAGCGTTCACGGAACGGCTCAGCGCGAATCCGGTCGAGGATCTCACCCTCACGACGGGCATCTGGGCGCTGCGGTTCCTGCTCGTCACCCTCGCAATCACCCCCATTCGCCGGATAACCGGATGGCATCGAATCATCCAGTTCCGGCGGATGTTCGGACTCTTCGCGTTCTTCTACGCGTCGGTCCACCTTCTGATCTACATCGTGTTCGACCAGGCCCTGGCGTTCAAATACATCCTGCCGGACCTGGTCAAGCGGCCATACATCACTGCCGGGATGGCGGCGTTTCTGCTGATGGTGCCGCTCGCCATCACCTCGACGAAGGGATGGATTCGCCGGCTCGGCCGCCGCTGGCAGGTGCTGCACCGCCTGGTCTACTTCAGCGCGTTTGCCGCCTGCCTGCACTTCATCTGGAAGGTCAAGGTGGTGATTGGCGAGCCGGTGTACTACGCCGCTATCCTCGCGACCTTGCTGGGCTTCCGGCTGATCTGGCACTTCCGCTCGACCGTCCGGCCGGTGGCCGGCACCCGCCTTCCCGCGACCCCTGACCGCCCCCCTGTGTCGGGCCGCTGAACGGGGCGGGTATTGCCCGTTCACCCCCGTTTCCGGCCAATTTGCCTGATTTTACCGGCCTTCCCTTACCAAAACCGTTAGTCTCGACAATATGCACAAGCCTATTAAGTACGTAGAGAAGGGGCTGACGGTCGTCGCCAGGGGCGCCTGGTCGGTGTTCGACTCACTGAACAGTCTGAAGCCGGCGAATGCGTTTACGCCGAAGTGGTCGGAGCTCCCGCTGCAGAAGTCCTGGCAGAAAGTGAAGCCGCCGCTCGGCTGGCCGCGCGAGACCGACTCGCTGTGCCCGGTGTGCGTTCGCGAAGCCCGTCAGGAAATCCTGGACGGCAAACGCGACTACAAGATCCTCCTGAGCGAGAAGGTCGGCGAGATCAAGGCGCAGATCATCGAGCGGGACGGAAAGATTCTGATGGTCAAAGACTGTCCGGTGCACGGGCACTTCGAGGACGTCATGGCCATCGATCCGGCGTTCTTCAAGCACCTCGAGGAGGCATTCCCCGGCAGCGACATCCGGTCGCACGCCGACGAGAAGCTCCACAACCACGGAAGCAGCACGATCAAGTACGGCCGCGGCGCCGTGCTGACGATCGACCTGACGAACCGCTGCAACATGATGTGCGATCCGTGCTTCATGGACGCGAACCAGGTCGGCTTCGTGCACGAGCTGTCGTGGGAAGACATCCAGACGATGCTCGACAATGCGATTTCGATCAAGCCGCGCCGGCAGATGTCCGTCCAGTTCTCGGGCGGCGAGCCGACGATGTCGCCGTACTTCCTCGACGCCGTGCGCTACTCGAAGAAGGTCGGCTACAACTCGGTGCAGGCGGCGACCAACGGCATCGAGTTCGCGAAGAGCCCGGAGTTCGCCAAGGCGGCCGCCGAGGCGGGCCTGCGCTATGCCTATCTGCAGTTCGACGGCATCGGCAACGCGGCCAACTCGCACCGCCTCGTCGGCAACCTGTTCGACGTCAAGCTGCGCGCGATCGAGAACCTGTGGTCGGCCGGCGTGGACATCGTTCCCGTCGTGACGATCGTCAACGGCGTGAACAACGAGCAGGTCGGCCGGATCATCCAGTTCGCGCTCGACAACCCGCGCAAGATCAACTTCCTCTCGTTCCAGCCGGTGTCGTTCACCGGCCGTGACGAAGAGGTCACGCCGGAGCGGCGCGCGGCGCAGCGCTATACGCTGTCGCATCTCGCCCACGACGTGAAGAACCAGATGGGCATCGGCGAACCGATCCGCGACTGGTTCCCGATCTCGTTCATGGGGACGTTCACCGACTGGGCGGACCTCGTCCACGGTCCGAGCGCCGAGTGGGGCAACCTGACGTGCGGCTGCCACCCGAACTGCGGCGTCGGCATGGCGGTGATGATCGACAAGGAAACGAAGGAAGCGGTGCCGGTCACGGCGTTCCTGGACGCCGGGGCGCTCGCCACCGACCTCAAGCGGGTGAACGACGCGGCTCGCGGCCGGTTCCTCTCCGTGGTCGGTATGGCCCTGGCGCTCATGAAGAACTACGACCCGTTCAAGGCGCCGACGCACTTCAAGCTTGTCGACCTGATGAAGAAGTTCGATAAGACCTTCGGTGCGAGCGGCCACAATTACGGGAAGGTCACCGTGGATCGGACTTCCGAGGACATCGAGAAGCGCCGGTCGGATCGCTGGAACTTCCTGTTCATCGCGGGAATGTGGTTCCAGGATCTGTTCAACTACGACTTCCGTCGTACGGAGCGCTGCATCATTCCGTATGCCACGCAGGAGGGGGAGATCTCCTTCTGTGCCTACAACACCGGCATCGGCTGGCGGAACATCATCGAGAAGATGCACATGACGGCGACGCTCACCAAGTGGTACGAGGAGCACGGGCGTCACGAGATCATCGCCGGTGGCAAGAACGTTCAGCTCAACTCGAGGGATCACAGCCTCGTGCTCGACCCGGAGGCAGTTGCCGCCGGACGCCAGACCGATCTCGATGAGATGGGCATCGCGAAGACCGCGCGCGAAGAGAAGCTGCGCGCGCGTGACGAGGCGAAAAAGAAGGCCAGCGATCCCGAGAACGAGCGGATGGCCGCCCTTTACCGGCAGCATGTCCTCAAGGAGGCGGCGCCGGAGCCGGTCATTCAGATCAAGGGTCTGGGTGGCTCGAAGAAGAAGCAGGATGTGCAGGAGGTCCTGCACAAACCGACAACGTAGCGTCCGGCTTAAGCCGGACCGCCGGAGCGAACAACGGCCGCGGATTCCGCGGCCGTTGTCATGTACGTCAGTTAGGATCACCAGATGAAGAAGACACCCGCCCTTCTCGCCGTCCTGGTTGCGGTCCTAGTCGCGACAGACCCCGTCGCCGCACAGCAGGCATCACCAACCCGCGCCGGAGCGCTAGCCGAGTTCTCCCGCTCGCTTCAGGAATTGTCCGATCGCGTGAGCCCGAGCGTCGTCCAGATCTTCGTAACAGCATTCGTCCCGCCAGACGACGAGGACCGTTCGACGCCGGAACCGGTGGTGGAGCGAAGCAGCGGCTCTGGTGTGATTCTCGACCCGGACGGCTACATCGTTACGAATGCGCACGTCGTCGAAAACGCCAGGCGGCTGGAGGTCGAACTGCCAATCCAGGCGCAGTCGAAAGGCGGATCGATTCTCAAGCGCCGGGGACGCATGGTGGGCGCGCAGATCGTGGCCATCGACCACGAGACCGACATCGCGGTTCTCAAGGTGGAGGCGTCGAACCTGCCGGCGCTTCCGTTCGGCGATTCCGAGGAACTTCGCCCAGGGCAGATTGTCCTGGCATTCGGCAGCCCGCTTGGCCTGCAGATCTCGGTGACGATGGGTGTCGTGAGCGCAGTCGCCCGTCAGCTGACGCCGGAAGACCCGATGATCTACGTGCAGACCGACGCGCCGATCAACCCGGGGAACAGCGGTGGGGCGCTGGTCGACACGAACGGCCGGCTGGTCGGGATCAATACCTTGATTTACAGCCAGAGCGGCGGGAACGAAGGCATTGGATTCGCGGCACCCAGCAACATCGTGCGCAATGTCTTCACGCAAATCCGAAAAACCGGCCGGATCCGGCGAGGCGAGATCGGCATCTACGCGCAAACGGTGACTCCGCTCATTGCCGAGGCGCTCGCCATTTCCAGCGATGCGGGCGTCATCCTGTCGGACGTGGTTCCCAACGGGCCGGCCGGACGCGCCGGATTGCGGCCCGGCGACCTTGTCTTGTCGCTTGACGGCAAACGGATGGAGAACGGTCGCCAGCTACGAGTCAATCTCTACACACGCGCGATCGGCGACACGGTGGCGATCGAGGCGCAGCGCGGCGAGCAGGTCTTCACCGCGAAGGTCGCCGTCGCCGAGCGGGAAGACGACGCGGGGAAGCTGAGCGATCTGATCAGTCAGCAGAGCGGCGTGCCAGCGCTGGGAGTCCTCGCACTCGATCTGTCCCCGCGTGTCGCGGCGATTCTGCCACCGTTGAGGCGCGACAAGGGGGTCGTGGTCGCGACGGTATCAGCCGCCGCACCGTTTTCTCAGCAGGGCCGCCTCCAGGCCGGCGACGTGATCTATTCGCTGAACGGAAAAATCATCGAGCAAATCAGCGATCTGAACGCCCTCGCGTCGACGATAAAGCCGGGCACCGCGGCCGTCCTGCAAATCGAGCGGCAGGGGACGTTGATGTATTTGTCATTTAGAACTGAGCGGTGATGCTTGCCGTGGTCCGTGGTCCGTAGTCCGTGTCTCGCCGATCGGCTGGAGTTTGCCACGTGACGAGCGGCGAGACACGAACCACGGACCACGGACCACGATCTGACTTATCCCCCCCGCGTATGCATCTCCAGATGCGCGTCTTTCTTGAGCGCGGTGACGGGGATGAGCGTGTCCTGTCGCTCGCTGCTCAGGCGTTCCTCGGCGCCGCGATCCGCGCGTGAGGCCCACACTGTCTGGATCAGGTGTTTCAATTCATCGAGGCTCGCGCCCGCGCGGAGCGGACGTCTGAGGTCGGTGCCGGCGCGCGCATACAGGCACATCAACCACACCCCGTCGGCGGTCAGCCTGGCTCGATCGCAGGTTGCGCAGAACGGCTCGGTCGTCGAGGAGATGATCCCGAAAACGGTCCCGTCAGAAAGGGAGTAGCGATCGGCGGGCGCCGACGACTCGTCGGCGACTGGCTCGACCGGGCCGTAGTGCGATTCAATCCGCTCGAGCATCTCACGACGCGAGATGACCGCCTCGGGCGACCAGCGCGTGGCACCGCCAACGTCCATGTACTCGATGAAGCGGACTTCGGCGCCGACCAGCCGGCCATATTCGATCAGCGGCACGAGCTCGTCATCGTTCAGCCCGCGCATGATCACGGAGTCGATCTTGACGGATTCGAAGCCCACGCTGACAGACTCGGCGATGCCGTCGAGCAC
This sequence comes from uncultured Acidobacteriota bacterium, assembly GCA_963784195.1. Classification (GTDB taxonomy): domain Bacteria; phylum Acidobacteriota; class Vicinamibacteria; order Vicinamibacterales; family 2-12-FULL-66-21; genus CAVQAH01. Next base: position 119,076 of record CAWARA010000031.1, read on the forward strand.
CTGCTGAAGCGTATCGAATCTGGTGATCGTCCGGAAACGCGCCGCGTCGAGCGTGTCGAGGCTGATGGTGATGCGGTGCAGCCCCGCGTCTCGCAGAGCTGCGGCACCGGGCGCCAGCAGCACCCCGTTGGTCGTCAGGGCCAGGTCCCGAATCGCCGGACGCCTCGCGAGCTGCGCAATGAATTCCGGAAGGTCACGCCGGAGTAGCGGCTCGCCTCCGGTGATCCGAATGCGATCGACGCCGAGGTCCGTGAACGCGTCGGTGATGAAGGCTGCCTCCTCGAACGTGAGCAGGTTTTCTCTCGGCAGCCAGGCATAATCCGTCTCCGGCATGCAGTACTGGCAGCGGAGGTTGCAGCGGTCGGTCACCGAGATTCGAAGACTCCGCAGCGGTCGGCGGAAACGGTCGAGCGTGGGCATCTCTCTCAATTATGATGCGGTCGCGTGACTGAAGTCATTGTCCAGTCCCAACGCCCAACTCCCAACTTCCAACGCCCCAATGGACTCTCGCCAAGCGACTCGACTGCGCCGCGCCGCCGACGCTCGCAGCGGGCACGACGGTGCGACGTTCACGACACCTGCTGATCTAATGCTTCGTGGTCGTCGTGGCCGTCGCGATCGTTCGTGAAGTGCGTTGGGCGTCCAACGCTGTCAACACAGCAAACGAGCCTGTTCCGAGCAGCGGAGGTCAGTGGTTGACGGAGCTTCAGGTGTCGAGCTTCGTCGGCCGCATCAGATGGAATCCCGCGGCATCCTGATACGCCTTGGCGAGCGCAAGCAGCTCGGCCTCGCCGAAGGGGCGTGCGAAGAACGTCACGTTGGTCGGGGTGCCAGCCTCCGTGAAGCCATTCGGGATGTTGATCGCCGGGTAGCCAGCCAGGTTCGCCATGGTGAAGTGACGTTGCGCAGGACCCTGTGGCCGTGGCGGTTCGCCCGTTCCCCGCCCGCGCCCGCGTCCCTCCCCGCCTCGTTCGCCGGTTGGTGCGCCTGTTTCGGGCGCTGCCGGATCGGTCCCGCGGCCCCTCCCACCACCGCCTCCGGCCGACGCGTTGGCTGCCACGACATACACGTCGAAGTCTGCGGTCGCGTTGGCCAGCTCGGTCATCATCATCATCCGCACGCGCTGCGACTGCAGGTACTCGACGGCCGGGATCAAGCGCGCGGTCTGACGTCCGCCGCGGCGCGCCTCGTTCATCTTGCCGAGCCGCGTCATCTCGTCGAAGAACACGGCCGACTCGACCCCCAGTCCGGCGACGTTGGTCTGGAATGCGGGAACCGTGAGCGGCGTGAACGTCGACACGCCCAGCGACTTCAGCGTGTCGAGCAATTTCTGGGCGTTGGCTTTCACCACCGGGTTCGTGATGTCGTCGAACGATTCCTTGATGATGCCCACGCGAAGCTTTCTGATATCGAGCTGCGCGTTCCAGTTGAACGGAATGTCCGACACGCTCATGTCCCGGCCGTCCGGCTTCGCGATCGCTTGCATGACGATGGCGCAGTCTTCGGCGTAGCGGCAGATCGGGCCCAGTCGATCCTGGGTCCACGACAATGCCATCACACCATACCGGCTGATCCGGCCAAACGTCGGCCGCAGACCCGCGAGGCCGCACCGCGCCGCCGGGCTCAGGATCGATCCGCTCGTCTCGGTGCCGATGCCGAACCCGACGCAACCCGCTGCCGTCGCTGACGATGGTCCGGCCGACGATCCGCTCGAGCCCTGCGTCGGATCCCACGGGCTGTTGGTCCGGCCACCGAACCACTGATCGCCAGCGGCCAGCTCGCCGGTCGTCAGCTTGGCGAGCAGCACAGCCCCGGCGTCACGCAGCATTTCAACGACGCTCGCGTCGTAGTCGAACACCTGATCCTTGAAGGCCGCCGATCCCCACGTCGTCTTGTAGCCCTTGACCGAAATGATGTCTTTCGCACCCCACGGAATGCCGTGCAGCGGCCCTTTGTACTTGCCCGCCGCGATGTCGGCGTCCGCCTGTTTCGCCTGCGCCATCGCGATGTCGTCGAGGAAGGTGACGACGTTGTTCAGCTTCCCGTTGTAGCGATGGAGCCGTGCCAGGTACATCTCCGTCAGCTGCACGGAGGTGACCTGCTTCGTGCGAATCAGCTCCGCCAGGTGACGGACCGGCCAGAACGCTACGTCTTCCAGATTTGCGGGCCGCTTCACTGACGGCGGTGCGCTCAGTCGAAACGGCTGCTTCGTCTTGTTGACCTGTATGCCCGGGACCAGCGAGCTGAAATGGAAGGGCGGCGAGACGTCGTTGGGGATGTGAATCTTGCGCAACTCCTCGTAGCGCGCCAGGTTCTGGTTCGCCGACTGCACCATCGCCTGCCGGTCCGCCTCGCTGGCATCGATCCCGGACAACTTCATCGCCTCGGTGACCATCGCCAGCGTGATGCGATCCGCCTGCGCATCCTGCATGCGTGCCCAGATGATCCCCGGCGCCAGCGTCGACCCCAGGCCGATGCCGGCAAAGTAGGTCATGAACCGTCGTCTGGTTTCATCGAGGTTGTGCATGGGGGATTCTACGATGAGAGCCGTGTTCGTGGTTCGTGGTTCGTAGCTCGTAGCTCGTAGCTCGTAAAGTCGTGTTCGCTTCACTCCCTTGCTTGGGTTGGGCTGCATTTGGAGCTGCACGCGTTATCGCCAGGTCACGTTTTTCCTGCGGTAATCGCGTCCGCCGCGCCTACTCGGGGCTTCCGGGGTCTGGAGCCCGGATCACCAAACCCTACGGCGTACCGAGGAGTAATCCCGTCCGCGCTACCGCTGCGCTCGTATAATCGCGCAGACATTGCTCCTTACACCCGGCACACGCCTCGGCGTTTACGAAATCACCGCGCAGATCGGCGAAGGCGGGATGGGTCTGGTGTATCGGGCGACGGACACCAAGCTGAAACGTCAGGTCGCGATTAAGATCCTGCCACCCTCGCTCGCGGCTGATGCCGATCGGCTCGCGCGCTTTCAGCGCGAAGCGGAAGTGCTCGCCTCGCTCAATCATCCGCACATCGCCGCCATCTACGGGCTTGAAGAAAGTGCGGGCGCCACCGCGCTCGTCATGGAACTCGTCGAGGGCGACGATCTCTCGCAGCGCATCGCGCGCGGCTCGATTCCGATTGATGAGGCGCTGCCTATCGCGAAACAGATCGCGGACGCGCTCGAAGCTGCGCATGAGCAGGGGATCATTCACCGCGATCTGAAACCCGCGAACATCAAAGTGCGGCCGGACGCCACGGTGAAAGTCCTCGACTTTGGATTGGCGAAGGCGACGGAACCCGCCGGGGGCTCGTCGCCCAGCCTGTCGATGTCGCCGACGCTCTCGCTGCACGCCACGCAGGCCGGGATGATTCTCGGCACGGCGGCGTACATGAGTCCCGAGCAGGCGCGCGGGAAGATCGTCGACAAGCGCACGGACATCTGGGCGTTCGGCGCGGTGCTCTACGAGATGTTGACAGGAACGCGTGCGTTCGGCGACGAAGACGTGTCGATGACGCTCTCGAAGATCCTGCAGCGAGAGCCGGACTTCGACGCGGTTCCGTCCACGGTCCCGGCCCGCGTCAGCCAGGTGCTTCGCGTGTGCCTGCGGAAGGACCCGAAGCAGCGCGTCGCCGACATCCGGGACGTGCGCCTGGCGCTGGAGGGTGCGTTCGAGACGGGCGGTCGGCAGACGACGACCACATCATCGGCGGCGGACCGAGGGCGGCTTTGGATGGCCGCGTTCGCGGTTGCCGCCCTCGTGAGCATCGCGATGGCGGTGCCTACGCTGCGGTATCTACGCGAAATGCCGCCACCCGCACTGGGCGAGACGCGCCTCGACATCGTCACGCACGCCACTAACCAACCTTTGGACTTTGCCCTGTCGCCCGACGGCCGGCAGATTGTGTTCGTAGCGGCGGGCGACGGGGCGCCGCGCTTGTGGGTACGGTGGCTGGCGAAGACGACCGCGCACTCGTTGGCAGGTACCGAGGGCGCGACCCATCCCTTCTGGTCGCCCGACAGCCGCTCGATCGCCTTCTTCGCTGGAAGCGCACTGAAGCGACTCGATCTCGGCGGCGGCGCGCCGCAAACCGTCGCGCCGGTCACTTCTGGTCAAGGTGCGACGTGGAACGCGGACGGCGTCATTCTGTTTGCACCGACTACGATAAGCCCCCTGATGCGCGTGCCGGTCACCGGGGGCGCGGCGAAAGCGGCGACGACGCTCGGCCCGCAGCAGTCGGCCCACCGCTCGCCGTACTTTCTGCCCGACGGGGGCAGGTTCCTGTTCTTCGCGATGGGCGCGCCGGACGCTGCCGGGATCTACCTGGGCGCGCTGGACGGGCGCGCCCCGACACGATTGACACCCGGAGACGGCAGCGCGGTGTTTCTGCCCGACCGCCACGGGCCCGGGGGATCGTTGCGCGGAGGCGGGTGGCTGTTGTGGGTGCGGACGGGGATGCTCGTGGCCCAGCAGCTCGATGTGGAGAAGGCCGCGCTCATAGGAGAGCCCTTGACCCTGGCGGACGGGGTGGCCACCGATGGTTCGTCTCGGAGCGCCGTCTCGGTGGCGACTGCGGGTCTGGTGACATATCGGACGGGCGCGGGCAGCCAGCGTCAACTGACGTGGTTCGACCGCTCGGGCACTGCGCGCGGCACGGTCGGCGACCCCGATGCCACACTCGCCCGTCCGCGCGTGTCCCGCGACGGCCGTCGCGTCGCGGTGGCCCGCACGGTGCAGGGGAATACCGACGTCTGGCTGCTCGACGGCGTTCGCGCGAGCCGACTCACGTTTGATGCGGCTGTCGATTCGTATCCCGTCTGGTCGCCCGACGGCTCCCGGATCGCGTTCAGTTCGAACCGGACGGGTCAACTCGACCTCTACCAGATGCTCACGCTCGGCGGAGTGGAGGAGCGGCTCATCGCGGCCTCCGACCAGGTCAGGGTCCCCTACAGTTGGTCCGTGGACGGCCGCCGCCTGCTGTACAGCAGCGTCGCATCGCAAGGGAACGTTGATCTCTGGATCGTACCGATGGTGGGGGAACGCACACCGTGGGCGTTCGCGAAGACTCCCTTCCGTGAGAGCTATGGTGTGTTCTCGCCGGACGGCCGCTGGGTGGCCTACCAATCGAACGAAACGGGGCGGCCGGAAGTCTATGTGCGGCCCGTTGTCCCGCCCGGCGCCGTGGGCACGGCCGCCGCGGCTGGAGGGCAGTGGCAGGTCTCCACTGCCGGCGGCGTCTTTCCCGCCTGGCGGCCCGACTGCAAGGAGCTGTACTACCTCAACCCCGCTGGCGTGATGATGGCGGCGTCGATCACCGTCACCGGGACCGCGCTCGCACCGGGCGCGCCGGTGATGCTCTTTCCCACGCGCGTCTCCGGCGGTGGCGTGGACAGACAACAGGGACGGGAATACGACGTCGGCCCCGACGGACGGTTCCTGATCAACATCGAACTTGACAGCGCCGCCGCGCCGATCACGCTGCTGATGAACTGGAAGCCCGAGGGGAGGAAGTAGTTCCGCGCGGACTGAAGGTCCCGATATGTCGCCCAGTATTTGCCTATCCGCCCGGGACATGCTCGGATCGCGAGTCCGTCAGGGTTTTGTTACAGGCTCTTAAGCTCGGAGCTTGCTGAAAACGCATGAAGCGCAGCCGTTGAAGCGCGCACTCGCCGCGTCGATAATATGATGGCGGTCGAGGAGCCGTCGCATGAAGAAGACAGCGAGCGCCAGGTTCAGCATCAAGAGCTGGGACGAGAAGCCGTACAGCGAAGGCAAGGACCTGCCGAAGATGACGCGCGCGAGCGTCGACAAGACGTTCACCGGCGATATCGACGGCGAAGGTCACGTCGAATACGTGATGATGTACTGCAGCGACGGGACGGCGGCCTTCGTCGGACTGGAGCGGATTACCGGGCGGATCGCTGGCAGGAACGGCAGCTTCGTGCTCCAGCGCACGGGCGTCTTCGAAGACGGCCAGGCGAAGGAATCCTACTTCGTCGTCACCGGCTCGGGGACGGGCGAACTCCGCAGTCTCCGCGGCGAGGGCACCTCCTCGGTCGGTCATGCCGCCGACTATCCCTTCGCGTTGAACTACGAACTGGACTAGACACCAAGAGTGACGCTTCGTCTCGTTGCAGCGGCAACGATCCTGACGCTCGCGCTGGCCGCGGCGACCGACCTTCCTGTATAAAACGGGATCGTGTGAACGATCGCGTGAACCATCCTGCGAACGATCGTCTGAACCCCCCTGTGAACCCCCGTGCTGAACCCCCGTGTGAACCCCCGTCAGAAAACTGCTATCCTGCGCGCCGCGGAGGTGCGGTGAATGCGTGCTCGCAGATGGATCCTTTCCCTGAGCCTGACGGCAGCAATCGTTTCGACGCCGTTGGCGCAGAGCCGGCCGGCGCCGGCGCCGGCGCAGAAGGCGGCCGAGGTCAAGCCGGATGATCCGAAAACGGCGAAGCTGAAGGCCGAGGCAATCAAAGACGTCGAGGCGATGAAAGAGTTCTCGCAGCAGATGGTGGATTCCATCTTCAGTTTCTCCGAGCTGGGTTTTCAGGAAATCGAAACCCACCGCTACCTCGTCGACATTCTGAAGAAGAACGGGTTCACGGTTCAGGAGGGCATTGCCGGCATTCCGACGGCCTTCATGGCGACGTGGGGATCGGGTAAGCCTGTCCTGGCGCTCGGATCGGACATCGATGGCATTCCGCAGGCGTCACAGAAACCAGGTGTCGCCTACCACGATCCGATGATTCCGGGGGCGCCCGGACATGGAGAAGGGCACAACTCCGGGCAGGCCGTGAACATCACGGCGGCGATTGCGGTCAAGAAACTGATGGAGCGCGAGAAGCTGCCGGGCACGATTCGCATCTGGCCGGGGACCGCAGAGGAACTGGTGGGCACGAAGGCGTACTTCGTCCGCGAAGGCTTCTTCAAAGACGTGGACATCGCGCTCTTCACCCACGTTGGCGACAACCTGGGCGTTTCATGGGGTGACGCGTCGGGCACGGGGCTGGTGTCGGTCCAGTACGCGTTTCCAGGGGCAGACCGCTCACTCGGCTGGCGCGCCCTGGCGCGGACGAAGCGCGCTCGACGCCGTGGAACTGATGAACATCGGGTGGAACTTCCGGCGGGAGCACCTTCCACTCGAGCATCGCTCGCACTACGTGGTCACCGATGGCGGCGATCAGCCCAATGTCGTGCCGCGAACAGCGTCGGTTTGGTATTACTTCCGGCAGACTACCTATCCCACGATCAAAGAGCTGTGGCAGATTGGCGACGACATCGCAAAGGGCGCCGCGATGATGACCGGCACCGAGTTGCTCCCGATGCGCGTGCTCGGCTCGGCGTGGCCCCGGCACTTCAACAAGACGGTTGCCGAGGTCACCTGGGCGAACATCCAGAAGGTGGGGCTCCCCGAGTGGAGCGAGGACGATCAGATGCTTGCACGCGCGCTGCAGAAGGAACTTGGCAACAGCACCCAGCGCGGGCTCTCGGTGAAGCTGCCAGAGCAGCTCGAAGGACCGATCAGGGAAAACAGGGGCGGCGGCTCGGACGACATCGGCGACATTTCCTGGAACGTGCCGACGGTCACGATGCGCTACCCCTCGAACATTCCGGGGCTGCCCGGCCACAACTGGGCGAACGCCATCTCGATGGCCACCCCGATCGCACACAAGGGCGTCACGGCAGGTGCCAAGGTCCAGGCGATGACCATGCTGGATCTGCTGCTGAAGCCGGCGCTCGTCGATCAGGCGTGGGACTACTTCCGCACCGTGCAGACGAAAGAGATCAAGTACGAGCCGCTCATCCGTCCGGAGGACAAGCCGGCCGTCCATCTGAACAAGGAGATCATGGACAAGTACCGGCCGGAGCTGAAGAAGTTCTACTACGATCCGTCGCGCTACAAGACCTATCTCGAGCAGCTGGGGATCGCCTATCCGACGGTCAAGAAATAGGCGGCGTCCGCTATTCGGCGCGCGGGGGTACGACGTGACGGCGGACGTCGCCCTGGACCTTGGACAGGTCCACCGCGGCGTCGTTCTGAGGGAGCGCGAGAAAGTATTCGGTGAGGGGACGATCGTCGGTCAGGATGGTTCCCTGACCGACGAATGCCCGCATCTCATCAGGTCCGGCCACGTACCGCGACAGCAACGCGCTGAAGCTGCCCATCCCCATAGATTCGAGCGCCCGGCGCGAATCCTCGTTGGCCAGCTTGCGATCGAACGCATCCTGATCGAGCACCAGCGGCCTGCGGGACCCGACCATCAGCGTCCCGTGTTCCCACAGCGTCGTGTGCGGAAAGACGCTGAGGAACGTCCGCATGATCAACTTGTATTCGGTGACGGTTCCGCTGCCGATCCACTGCACGGCGATGCCGTGATTGTTGAGCACGCGCGACATCAGCCGGTAGTACTCGGCCGAGTAGAGGTTGCCTGCGCCGGCGTGGACGGGGAGGATGACGTCCGCTGTGACGATGTCGTACCGCTTGTCGGTCAGCAGCATGTAGTTCCGGCCGTCGTCGATGTGCACGTGCACGTTCGGCCGGCGCAGCAGGTCGAAATTGATGCCGCTGAACTGCCCTGCGGCGGCGACGACTGCCGGTGACAGCTCGATGACGTCGACGTCGAGTTGTGGACTGTATGCGCCCACCGCGCCTGCGGTCGCGCCTCCGCCCGCACCGATGACGAGAGCCTTGTGCGGCTCGGGCTGAATAGCCAGACCGAGCGTGCCGATGGTGCGGTGATACGCGACCATGCTCGGCTCGTCGCTGGCCTGGTGCATGCCGTTGATGTAGAGGTAGTGGATGATGTTCTGGGCGAAGCGAGACGCGCGCCGGAGGATGGTCACGGTTGCGTGGCCGTCTTCGTTCCGCCACACCTGAACCTGCCCGGGAAATCGGGCGTTCAGCAGGCTGGTCACCGGATCGGGCGTGGACATCGCGATGGCCACGAACGCGAGCAGCGCCACGGCGCCACCGGCGATCGCGAGAACGCGCTGCTTCAGCTGCGAAAGCAGCAGCAGCCCGGTGCACAACGAGAGCGCGGAAATGACGATCAGCGTCACCCGGCTCCCCAGCAGCGGCAACAGCGCAAAGCCCGTCAGGAGTGCACCCGCAACCGCACCCGCGACGTTGACCGCGTAGATGAAGCCGACACGCTCGCCCGCCCGCTCTTCGGTTACGTCTCCAGCCCACAGGGCGATGCCGATCGGAAACGCCATCCCCATCATCAAGGCCACAGGGAAAATCGCCGCGATGCTCGTGACCGCCATCGGGCCGAAGTACGCCAGGCGACTTCCCGCAAAATGCGGAGCCGCCCACCCGTAGACAGCGCCGGCCTGCCCGACGACGGCCATCGACAGAATGGATGTCAGCGCGACGAGCACTTCGAGGATCGCCAGGAGCGCGAGAGGATTCAGCCGGCGCCGGTTCATGAGCGGCGTTGCCAGCGCACTGCCGAGCGCGATTCCCGCGAGCACGGTCGCCAGCATCACGGTAAACGCGTACGTCGTCGGCATCAGGAGCACGACGAGCAGCCGGAACCAGACGATTTCGAGCGCGAACGATGCGAAGCCCGAGACCGCGAACGTCAGCAGGACCAGCGTGTGAACGATCGGTCGTTTGGCAGGACTCGCTGGAATCGCATCGGCCGCCGGTTGCTCGGGTGATTTGGCGGGGAGGGTGCCGGCCGTTCTTTCGTAAAACGCCGAAAGCGCGAAGGCGCCGACGCTCACGATCAGGTTGGCCAGGGCGCCGATGCGAAACGCCCACTCGATGCCGAGCTGGGGAACGAGCCACAGGCCGGCGAACAGCGCGCCGACGATGGCGCCGCCGGTGTTGAACGCATAGAGCAGGCTGATCTGACGGCCGAGAAGGGACCCCGTGCCAAGCGCCGACTTCACGACGAGCGGCAACGTGGCACCCATCAACGTCGTGGGGACGATGAGGATCGCGAACGACAGCGCAAAACGAATGATCGTGACGAAAACCGGTGCGCCACTGAAGGTCGGGTAGAGCCGGACGTAGAGCAGTTCAACTGCGTCGAGGAGGAACGGCGTCGACAGCGCGGCCACGGCGACCAGCGCTTCGGCGATTGCGAACGCGCGGAGCGGCCTCCGCACGCGATCGGCGAATCGTCCCGCAGTCGCGCTCCCGAGCGCGAGGCCCATCATGAACGCCGCCAGCACGGTGCTCGCTGCGTGCACCGTGACGCCGAACACGAGGGCGAGCAACCGCATCCAGAGAACCTGGTAGATGAGGGCGCTTGCGCCGGACAGAAAGAAGAGCAGCAACAATGGCGCGAGCGGCGCACCCGCCTGGCGCGCACGCGTCGCGGGGGAATGAATCATGAGGCTCCATCATAAGCCGGACGCAGGCGTCTATCGAGGATGATCCTATAATGATGGGATGATCGGCCTCGATTACATGCAACAAGCGTGATGCCGGAGCACACTCGCCCCGCGCGGGGCATGCGGGACTTCCTGCCCGAGGACGTCCGTCGCCGCGATTACGTGATCGCCATCGTCAGAGACGTCTATCAGCGGTACGGGTTCGAGCCGCTCGAGACTCCGTCGCTCGAGAACATCGAGACGCTGACCGGCAAGTACGGTGAAGAGGGCAACAAGCTCATATTCAAGGTGCTGCGGCGCGGCGAGCACGAGTCGTCGGGCGAAACCGATCTGGCGTTGCGCTACGACCTGACCGTCCCGCTGGCGCGTGTCGTTGCTGAATATCGCGGCAAGCTGCCGAAGTTCTTCAAGCGCTACCAGATTCAGCCCGTGTGGCGCGCCGATCGGCCGGCCCGCGGCCGCTTTCGCGAGTTCTATCAGTGCGACGTCGACTCCATCGGATCGCGGTCGATGGTGGTCGAGGCGGAATTGTGCTCTGCGGTGTCCGACGTGCTGACCCGGCTCGGTTTTGACAACTTCACGCTGAAGTTGAACGACAGGCGCGTCTTGAGCGGGTTGCTGTACGCCGCCGGTGTTCCGGCGGAAATGCACGGCACGGCGCTCGTGGCGCTCGACAAGCTCGACAAGGTCGGCTTCGAAGGCGTCGAACGCGAGTTGCGGGAGCGCGGCGTGCCGCCCGGCGACGACGGCCAGTATCTCGGGCCATGGCGGCAACTGCTGCCGTTGTGGGAGAACGCGTCCGATCCGGCGAAGGCGAATCACGACTCGATCGATCTCCTGCGGCAGCTGCTGGCCGGGCATGTCGACGCCCGGGAAGGCGTCGATGATCTCGACGAGATACTCAGGTACACGTCCCAGACCTCGGCCGGACGGCATCTGCGTTTCGACGCCACGCTGGCGCGGGGCCTGTCGTACTACACCGGCGCGATCATGGAGATCACCGTGCCGGATCTCGCCGGCAGCCTGGGTGGCGGCGGCCGCTACGACAACCTGATCGGCATGTTCCTCGGCGAGAACATCCCGGCCTGCGGGTTCTCGCTCGGGCTCGAGCGGATCCTGGTCGTCATGTCGGAGCGGCAGATGTTTCCGGCAGACGTCCAGCAGGCTGCGGCCGATGTGATGATCACGTTGTTCGACTCGTCGTCGGTCGAGGATGCGCTGGCGCTCGCCGCCGAGCTGCGGGCCGACGGGCGTCGCGTCGAGGTCTATCCGGAGCCCGACAAGCTGGGGAAGCAGTTCAAGTACGCCGCCGCCCGCGGCGTCCGCTACGTGCTGGTCGTTGGCGCGGACGAGCGGGCGAGAAACGAAGTCACGGTCAAGGACATGACTACCGGCGACCAGACGTCGGTGCCACGGGCCGAGCTCGAGGCGAGGCTGCAGGCGGCGCGTCACGAATAGATGGCGATCGGGAATTGGGAGTAGCTGGCGAATGAACGTACCTCTCGGAACACTTGCGCGCACGCACACGTGCGGCGAGCTCGGCGCCGCCGACGTCGGCAAGGACGTCGTGCTGCTCGGCTGGGTCCATCGGATCAGGGATCTCGGATCGCTGGTCTTCATCGACATCCGCGATCGCCATGGCCTGACGCAGGTCGTGGCGCGCGAGAGCGGCGACCTCGTCGCCGCCGCGCAGCGTCTTCGGCCTGAGTACGTCGTTGCGATACTGGGCAAGGTCGAGGGACGCGCACCTGAGACGGTCAATCCCAAGATGAAGACCGGCGAGATCGAAGTCGCCGTCAGCGAGATCCGTCCCCTCAACGACGCGAAGACGCCGCCGTTTCCAATTGCCGACGAATCTCCGGTGTCGGAAGACACACGGTTGAAATACCGCTACCTCGACCTTCGCCGCCAGCGCATGCAGCGAAACATGATCCTGCGGCACAAGACGACGATGGAGGTGCGGAAGTATTTTGACGAACAAGGTTTCCTGGAGATCGAGACGCCGATGCTCACCAAGTCGACGCCCGAGGGGGCGCGCGACTACCTGGTGCCCAGCCGGGTCCACCCCGGTGAGTTCTACGCGCTGCCGCAGTCGCCGCAGATCTTCAAACAGATCCTGATGATCTCGGGAATGGACCGCTACTTCCAGATCGTCAAGTGCTTCAGAGACGAGGACCTGCGCGCCGATCGGCAGCCCGAGTTCACGCAGGTCGATCTCGAGATCTCGTTCGGGACCGAGAACCTCGTGTTCTCGGTCATCGAGCCGCTGATGGGCCGGCTGATGGGGCTCATCGGGCGCGATGCCCCGCAGCCATTCCTGCGGCTCCCGTATTCCGAGGCGATCGCGAAGTACGGCTCCGACAAGCCCGATCTGCGGGTGGGCATGGAGATCAGGGAACTGGCCGCAGCGTTCGCTGATTCGGAGTTCTCTGTCTTCCGCGGCGCAATCGACAAGGGTGGCGTCGTCCGCGGTTTCGCGGCACCCGGCGTCGCGAAGTATTCGCGGCGGGAGCTCGACGAGCTGGTAGAGCAGGCGAAGCAGCTTGGCGCCAGCGGCCTGGTCTGGGCGCGACTCGCGGAAGGTGCGGTGCAGAGCCCGGCACTGAAGGCGGCTGGCGAGCCGGCCATCCGGCGAGCGATCGAGCTGGCAGGTGCCGGTGCCGGGGATCTGGTGCTGATGGCCGCGGGTTCCGCGGATGCCACGTCGAAGGTCCTCGGACAGCTGCGCCTCAACATCGCGCGCAAGGAGAACCTGCTCGATCCGCAGAAGTTCGCCTTCCTCTGGGTCGTCGACTTTCCCATGTTCGAGTGGGTCGAGGAAGAGCAGCGCTACGAGTTCATGCACCACCCGTTCACGTCGCCGCTCGAGAGCGATGCGAACCTCCTGGAGACCGATCCGGGGCGCGCCCGAGCTCGCGCGTACGACCTCGTGCTGAACGGCAGCGAGATCGCCGGCGGCAGCATTCGAATCCACGACCAGACCCTGCAGCGCCTGATCTTCAAGCTGCTGCAAATCTCGGACGAGGAAGCACGGCTGCGCTTCGGGTTCTTCCTGGAAGCGCTGGAATTCGGCACGCCGCCTCACGGCGGGATTGCCCTCGGGCTGGACCGTATCGTCGCCATTCTGTCTGGCGAGAGCTCCATCCGCGACGTGATTGCGTTCCCGAAGACGGCGCAGGCGGTCGACCTCATGGCGGGGGCGCCGTCAACCGTCAATGAGAAGCAACTGCGTGAATTGGGGATCGATGTGAAAGGGTAGCCATACCCGCCCCCCGGGTGTCCCGAGCGCGTTTGTGGTAAAATGGTTGCTAATTAGCTGTTTTTACTAGGAGTTACGCCAATACCTCCTGCCACAGTCGTCCGAAAAGTTGCAGTCCCTGACGAGGGGATCGAGTCGCTTTTCGGAACCTACGACGAGAATCTCAAGCACCTCGAGACGCTGTTCAACGTCCGCATCCGTACCAACGGCCATGACCTGGTGGTCGAAGGAGACTCCGGGGATGTGGCGAAGGCCGAGCGGATACTCGATCAATTGACGGCGCTGATCCGCGGCGGGTACAAGCTCGCCAAGGGAGACGTGAAGACCGCCTCCCAGTTGTTCGTCCAGGACGAGAACGTCGATTTCGCCGATTACTTCCTGCGCGGTGCCCCCAAGACTTCGGGCAAGCGGCAGGTGCTGCCGAAGAGCGTCAATCAGCGGCGCTATCTGGACGCGATCGAGAAACACGACATCGTGTTCGGGATCGGTCCGGCGGGGACGGGGAAGACGTACCTGGCGATGGCGCAGGCGGTGTCGTACCTGCTTGCCAAGCGCGTCAGCCGGATCATCCTGGCCCGGCCCGCGGTGGAAGCGGGTGAAAAGCTGGGGTTCCTTCCGGGCGATCTCCAGGAAAAGGTGAACCCGTACCTTCGTCCGCTCTACGATGCCCTTTACGACATGATGGACCTCGAGCGGGTCGAGCGGATGATCGAGCGGGGAACCATCGAGGTCGCGCCCATTGCCTTCATGCGCGGCCGGACGCTCAACGATGCATTCGTCATTCTCGATGAGGCGCAAAACACGACGTCCGAGCAGATGAAGATGTTTCTGACGCGCCTCGGATTCGGATCGAAAGCAGTCATCACGGGGGATATCACTCAGATCGATCTGCCGATAGGCCGGACGTCCGGTCTTGTCGAAGCCATGAAGGTGGTCGCCAACGTCGACGGTATCTCGTTCATCCATTTCGACGACAAAGACGTCGTCCGCCACCAGCTCGTGCAGCAGATCGTGAAGGCTTACGAATCCTACGGTGGATCCCGACAGTAAACGCTTCAGCGTCTCGGTGACCGACGGCGGCGGCCGCCGGATACGGGACGGCGGCCTGGGCCGCTGGCTCGAATCGATCGCGCCCGCCCGCGCCCGAGGCGAGGTCGCGGTGGCGCTGGCGACCGATGCACGCGTCCGCACCCTCAATCGCCAGTACCGACGCAAGGATCGGACGACCGACGTCCTGGCCTTTCCCTCAGAGGAGCACCGAGTCCCCGCCTTCGCCAAGGCTACGGCGGGCAAGCCGAGCACCGAGCACCGAATCCCGAGTCCCGAGTCCCGAGTTCTCGGAGACATCATCATTGCCACCGGTGTTGCCCGCCGTCAGGCGCGCGACGCGGGACACTCCGAACAGACCGAGTTGCGTGTGCTCGCGCTTCACGGCCTTCTCCACCTGCTCGGGTACGACCATCACGATCGGGCAGATCGTGGACGCATGGCGAGGGCCGAGGCGCGCTTGCGGAGTCGAGGCGGCTTGCCAGCGGGGCTGATCGAGCGCGCAAGCGGACGCTCAGCCCGTCGGACGGATAGATGATGCCCGCGCTGCTGCTGGTCCTCGCGATGGCGGCCGTCTACGTGGGGACCATTGAGACGGCGTTCAGCTCGCTCATGCGGCTATCGCTGCGGCTGATGGCCGAGCGCGGCGGCCGCAACGATCGCCTGGGCTTCTATCTGGACGATCCGGTCCAACTGTTTCTCCCGGCCCGCCTGTTGCTCGGCCTGATCTTCTCGCTCGCCACGGTCGTGATCGCCGTCATGACCGGCCGCACCGGCTTCCAATCCATCGGCATGCTGTTGCTGTTCGTGGCGGTGTTCATCCTGGTCTTCGAGCACATCCTGCCGTTGTTGATCGTGCGCCGGAATCCGGAGCGCGCGCTGGAGCTCCTACTGCCGCCGTTCGACGTGGCGGTCAGCTTCCTGCAGCCGCTGACGAGCTGGCTGATCAACCTGATCATGGACAAGAAGGACCGATCGCCTGGTCCGCCTACCACGGTCGAGGAAGAGCAGCGTGAAGCGATGCGGCAGTTCCCGGAGCCGTCAGAGGAGCACGTGCTGATCGAGCGCGAGGAACGCCGCCTGCTGCAATCGATCGTCGATTTCGGCGATACGCTGGTCCGCGAGGTCATGACCCCGCGCCCGGACATCGTCGCGATTCCCTCGGGTGCGACGCTGGACGAGCTGCGCGCGCTGTTCCGGGAGCAGGAATACTCGCGGATTCCCGTCTACGAGGAGAACCTCGACAACATCCTCGGAGTGGTCTTTGTAAAAGATCTGATCATGCTCGGCGACGAGGCAACAGGTTCACCGCCCATCGTGTCGCTGATGCGGCCCGTGTCGTTCGTGCCCGAAACCAAGCGGGTGCCAGAGCTGCTCAAGGAGTTCCAGCGCCAGCGCGTGCAGATCGCCATCGTGGTCGATGAATACGGCGGGACTGCTGGACTGGTCACGCTCGAAGACCTGCTGGAGGAGATCGTCGGCGAGATCCGCGACGAGTACAACGTCGAGACCGAACCGGTCGTGGACGAAGGCAATGGGTCGTGGGTGTTCAGCGCGAAGGTGAATATCGACGAGGTTCGGGAGCGGCTCGGCGTGGCCATCGAGCTGGATGGCAGCGAGACGGTTGCCGGCTTCGTGCTGACACGGGTCGGCCGCGTGCCGAACCCCGGCGAGACGTTCGATCTCGATGGTCTCGTCGTCGAAGTCCTGGAAGCAGACCGCCGCCGGATTCACAAGGTTCGCTTCCGCCGGGCGCCGCAGCCCGCCGAGCTGGAACCGCGCTGACGGAATGGGCGATGGGCGATGGGCGATGGGCGAAGGCGTGAAAGACAATAGGAAGCCTGACCCATTGCCCATGGCCCATTCCCAATCGCCCATTGCCCATCGCCCATTGCCCATCGCCCATTGCTCTCCGCCCATTGCCCATTCCCAACGCCCATCGCCCCATCGGCAGGAAGCGTGTGATGGCGGCTGCGCCTCGCGCGGGATACGCGTCCCTGATCGGCCGGCCCAACGCGGGCAAGTCCACGCTCCTGAATCAGATCATCGGCGAGAAGATCGCCATCGTTTCCGACAAGCCTCAGACCACCCGCAACCGGATACTCGCCGTCAAGAACGTGGAGGCCGGCCAGATCGTGTTCGTGGATACGCCGGGGATCCACCGGCCGCTCCACCGCCTCAACGTGCGCATGGTCGATGCGGCTGTGGACACGTTGCGCGAGGTCGACGTCGTCGCGCTCGTGTTCGATGCATCGACGCGGCCGGGGAGGGGCGACGAGTACGTCTCGAATCTCCTGCGTGGCGCGCGCACGCCTGTCGTGCTGGTGCTCAACAAGATCGATCTCGTCACCAAGCACAAGCTCCTGCCGCTCATCGAGCAGACGCAGAAATGGCACGACTTCGCCGCGATTGTGCCGGTGTCTGCGGTCACCGGCGACGGTGTCGATCGGCTCGAGCGCGAGCTGCTCGCACACTTGCCCGAGAGCGATCCCATATACCCGGACGATTTCCTCACCGATCAGCCAGAGCGGGTCTTTGTCGCCGAAGCGGTGCGCGAGAAAGTACTGAAGCACACGCGGGCCGAGCTGCCATTTTCCACGGCAGTCGTGGTCGATCAGTTCGACGAGACCGAACGCGATCGCCTGCTTCGCCTCTACTGCACGATCTACGTGGAGCAGGAGTCGCAGAAGCCAATCGTGATCGGGCGAGGTGGGGAGATGCTGAAGCGCATCGGCACAGAAGCCCGCCTGGATCTCGAGCGCTTCTTCGATACCAAGGTCTTTCTCGACTTGCGCGTCAAAGTCAACGCCGACTGGCGGAATGATGACCGCACGCTCGACGAGCTCGGCGTCCCCCGCACAACCCGCAGACCAACTAAGCGCCGATAGCGCACCCACCGGTCAACGATGAGCGGGGCGAATCTGACGTCGGCTGGCCGGTCACTATCTGTCGCACCTCAGCAGATCGCGCGGCGCTCTCAACATCCAACGTCTTTGGTTAGCGGCCATGAATGCCGGAGCATGTCGACCCGCTTAGGGGCCCGCTAACGAGCTCCGTCCGGTCCTGCCTACGTGCGACGGGCGCTCGAGTCTGTTGTTCGAGCTGCCCGCGTGGGACCCGGCGACGATCGCCTCTGCCTGTGTCGTGCTCGTGATCGTGGGCCTGGGTGCCGCGTTGATGCCTTCGAGGCGCGCGGTCAGGATCGATCCCATCGCTGCGATGCGGACGGATTGAGCGGCGACTTGCTTCAGCGCTGCCCACCCTGCTCGGTGAGCCGGGCCTCGAACGCCTTCTCCGTTCGCTCGATGGCGGCTCGGCAGCCCTGCGGATCGATGAACGCGTCTTCACCTTTCCCGCCGGCCGCCGCTTTCGCTTTCTCGAGCCCGTTGAACGCCGAAGCATGTGCCGAGAGGAACACCTCGCACGTCAGCCCCTTCTGTACGCGGAAGCTCTTGCGGAAGTCGCTGACGATCTGCGGGTACTCGCGGTTGTCCACAAGCTTCACCCCATCGTTGACAGTCGTACTGCCCAGAACAACGACGTGACGCATCCGGCCGTTGCGATCCCGGGCCATCATCGTCCAGGTGGTTGTTCCTTTGGTGTGACCCGGTGTGATGCGCGCGGTCAGCGCGATGCTGCCGACGGTGACGACCTGGCCGTCATGGAGCTCGCCATCGACCTTGACCTTGGGGAAGTAATAGTCCGGCCCGAAGTGAAAGTCGCCCCTGCCGCCTTCGCGAACCAGGGGTGCGTCCTGCGCTGAGACCAGAACGCGGGCGCCGCTCGCCTCGGCCAGTCGCGCGTGCGCACCTACGTGATCGAAATGCGCCTGCGTCGTCAGGATGATCCGCACGTCCTCGACCTTGAACCCGGCCTGACGGATGCCGGCCATCACCGCATCCGCGTTCTTCTCATGGCCGGTATCGATCAGGACATGGCCGGCCTCGCTCGTGATCAAGAACGACGACAGGTCCTCCGTTCCGACGTAGTAGATGTTGTCGATAACACGGAAGGGCTGAGTTCGATTGGTCCAGGTGTCCGGGATCGAGACACTGCCGGTCTGGTAGAGAATGGCGCAGAAAGTCAGGATTGCAGCGAATATGGGCACGTTGGCCACACTATCACCTTTCTGGAACCTCCTGACCGAGCCGTCTGAATACCAGATGCCGGCGTCGAAACCGGCATCGAGGAGTGAGGCGGCTCTGACCCACGGACTGCCGGACGACGCGTTGATGGCCCGCATCGTGGCGGGTGATGCGCTGGCTTTTACGGAGCTGTTCAGGCGCCGTCAAGGCGAGGTGTATCGGTTCGCCCTGCACATGACCGCCTCGCCGCAGATCTCCGAAGACGTGACGCAGGACGTTTTCATCGCCGTGATGAAAGACGCTGCCCGTTACGACTCCGCGCGGGCGCCGGTGATCGCCTGGCTCTGTGGCATCGCCAGGAACTTCGTCCGGCGCCGGCTCGAGCGCGATCGTGCGCTGCTGCCGCTGGTGGACGACGACTCGGGCCTGGAACCGGAACTGCCCGCGGTCCTGGAGCATCCGCTCGACGACTTGACGCGCGCAGAGCGAATCGAGGGACTTCGCCGTGCGATTCTGACCCTCCCGCTGCGATACCGCGAGGTTGTCGTGATGTGCGATCTGCAGGAGATGACTTACGTGGATGCCGCTGAGGCAGTCGGATGCGCGGTGGGCACGGTTCGGTCGCGCCTCCATCGTGGACGAGCGCTGCTCGCGAGCAAGCTGACGGCGACCGGGCTGCCGGTTGAGGATGGTGGCCGGAGGATGTCCCTCCGTCGCGTGAGGTGCCTCGCATGACTTGCCATGAGCTGCGCGACGCGCTCGTCGATCACGCGCGTGGTGCACTGAACGGGGTTGGAAGCCGGGCGGCCATCGAGAGTCATCTCGAGCACTGCCATGCGTGCGCCACCGAGTTTGCCCGCCAGCGTGCACTGAGTGAGGGCCTGCGGGCGGTCGCCAGGGCGTCCGCACACGAGGCTGCGCCGGCTGCGCTCGAAGATCGGCTGATGTCGGCCTTTGCCTCTCATCACTCTGCGCAACAGCCATCGGCGCCGGCCATCAGGCGCAGGCTTTCACCCTGGTTGGCGGCGGCCGCGTCGATTGTCATCGTCGGTGGGGTGTCGTATGCGGTGATGAATCGGGTGAAGCCGGAGGGGACGGAGGGCACGGAGACGGAGGTGGTCCGGCTAAAGCCGGACACTACGGCGGCGAACGACGGGGTCAGGCCGAAGCCGGAGGCCACGGAGGTCCGGCTGAAGCCGGACGCTACGAAGGCCAACAGTGTCAGGAGGGCGGGCTCGACTACAGGGCCGAGGCCCGGGCTGAGGATGGACGATTTCGTGGCCTTGCCAGGCGCGGTTGGCTTGCCGACGTTCGAGAGCGGGCGAATCGTGCGCATCGATCTTCCAGTGTCGTCGCTCCCGGCCTATGGCGTGGAACTCGTGCCTGACGCCGCCCGAAGCGAAGTGCAGGCCGATGTGCTCGTCGGGCAGGACGGCCAGGCTCGAGCGATTCGACTAGTGGCGACATCCAGCGCCCGGAGCGGGGTCAGACCATAAGGAGCAGAGATCTTGGAAGGAGCCAAAAAATGAAGCGCGGAATTCTCTGTGTCGCGGTCATAGCCGGCGCCGTGGCCACGGTAACGGCCCAGCAGCGCGGAGGTGGCGGTATGACGGCCACCGCAGGGGCGGGGGAAGCCCAGGTCCCGTCGAGCATGAACATTGTTCGCCCGCGCATGGCAGTCGAGAGCCGGATCACCAAGAACGCGCCGTACTCCGGCGATGCGGTGAACGAGTTCGTTCAGACGCTGTCAGATGGAAACCGCATCACGCGCAAGACGGTGACAAAGACCTATCGCGACAGCGAGGGACGCACACGGCGTGAGCAGACCATCACCAATTGGAGCACCGGGGCCGAGACCACGACGATCATGATCGGGGATCCCGTAGCCGGACTGAGCTTCGTCCTCGAGCCGGAGACGCGCACGGCTTACCGCGAGACGCAAATCGTGGCGAGAGCCGTGCCGTCGACGGACATGCCAGCTCCGGGTGCGCGGGGTGGTGGGGGCGGACGAGGTGGTGCTGCCGTGAGGTCCTACGGACCGGAGGGCTCGATGGTCACGACGCTGCCGACCCCGGTGCCGCCAGGCGGAGCGGGGGGCGTGGCCGGTGTCAAGGTGCCGGACCCTGGCGCCACCACCGAACAGCTCGGCCAGAAGATCATCGAGGGGGTGCCCGCCGATGGCACCCGGACGACCACCATCATTCCTGCCGGCTCGATCGGAAACGAACAGCCGATCAAGGTCATATCGGAGCAGTGGTTCTCGCAAGACCTGCAGGTGCTGGTTTCGACCCGTCACAGCGACCCTCGCAGCGGTGAGACGGTCTACCGGCTGGTCAACATCGTGCGGGGTGAACAGGATCGCTCACTGTTCGAGGTGCCGGCGGACTACACGATCAAGGAACCGCGCATGCGACAGCCGCTGATGAAGCATCCCGAGTAACGGGGGGTACGCAAGAACAATCG
Source organism: uncultured Acidobacteriota bacterium (assembly GCA_963784195.1). Taxonomy (GTDB): domain Bacteria; phylum Acidobacteriota; class Vicinamibacteria; order Vicinamibacterales; family 2-12-FULL-66-21; genus CAVQAH01. The sequence goes on from CAWARA010000031.1 coordinate 140,267, forward strand.
CGTCCTTTCGGGGACGCGTGCGAAGGGCAGCCGCAGTGTAGTCCTCCTACCGCTGCGGCTGTCCTTTTTTGCGCAGCTTTCATGCTACATTGGGCAGTTCACGTCTCTCAGGCCGGACTGCCTATGCCCCAGCGCAAGCTCGATGTCGTTCTCGACTCTGTCAAGCGTCTCCTGCGCGTAGGGGCCACGGCCAATCTCGTCAACCTGCTGCACAAACAGCATCCCGCCGACCTGGCGCAGCTGTTCTCGGACCTGCCGGAGAAGGATCGCCGCTCGGCGTTCGCACTGCTCGTTGAACGGAACAGCAAGCTGGCGATGGAGGCCCTCAGCGAGTTGGGCCCGGAAGCTGGCGCAGCCCTGCTCGCGGATCGCTCTGCGGATGAGATCGTCAAGCTCACGCAGGAGCTGCCGTCCGACGATGCGGCAGCGATTATCGATTACCTGCCGGAGACGCTCGCGGCAGCCGTGCTCGAGTTGATGCAGAAGCGCCCGGCCGGCGCTGACGTCGGCGAGCTGCTCGAGTACCCAGAGCAAACGGCCGGCCGCATCATGAACCCGAAAGTCTTCGCACTTTCGGAGGACATGACGGCCGGAGAGGCCATCACCGCGCTGCAGGCCGCCCGCGACGTCGAGATGGTCTTCTACCTCTACGTCATCGACGCCCGTCGTCACCTGGTTGGGGTCGTGTCGTTGCGGCGGCTCCTGCTCGTCGCCCCCTCGACGCCGCTCAAGCGGATCATGACGACCGACATCATCAGCGTGCGGGCTGACATGGATCAGGAAGAGGTCGCCCGACAGGTCGCGTCCTACAACCTGCTCGCGATTCCGGTCGTCGACGAGGAAAACAAACTCGTCGGCGTGATCACCGTCGACGACGTGATCGACGTCATCAAGGACGAAGCGACGGAAGACGTCTATCGTCTGGCCGGCGTCTCGAGTGACGACCGGGTCTTCACCCGCCCGTCCGAATCCCTGCGCAAACGCCTGCCGTGGCTCATCGTCAACCTGGCGACCGCCTTCCTCGCTGCCTCCGTCGTGGCGCTGTTTTCCTCCAGCATCGGCTACCTGCCCATGCTGGCCGTCCTGATGCCGGTCGTCGCCGGCATGGGCGGCAACGCCGCCACGCAGACGCTCACCGTGATCGTCCGCGGCATCGCGCTCGGCGAGCTGACGTGGGGGAACACGCGCAAGGCGCTGTTGAAGGAAGCGGTCGTCGGGCTCGGCAACGGCATCGCCTGCGGCCTGATTGGGGCCGTCGTCGTGATGATCTTCAAGAACGACGTGATGCTGGGGCTGGTTCTCGGCCTGGCGATGGTGGTCAACATGTTCATCGCCGCGACCGCGGGTACGCTGATTCCGCTGACCCTGCGCGCGTTGAAAGTGGATCCGGCGCTCGCCTCGTCAGTTTTCATCACCACGCTGACCGACATGTTCGGGTTCTTTTCCTTCCTCGGGCTGGCCACGGTCTTTCTGAGGTATCTGAAGGTAGAATAAGCGATTGGTGATAGCGGCCGGGACTGTCGGGGCTCGGGACTCGTAGCTCGGTAAGCTACCGATCCCGGCTCGTATCGATGAGAATGCGAGTCCCGAGTCCCGAGCACCGGAACGCATCGACACGCATGCCAGTATTCAAAGCCGACGCGCTGATTCTGCGCACCTACAAGCTCGGTGAGTCGGATCGGATTGTCGTCTTCCTGACACGCGACCGTGGTAAGAAGCGTGGGGTTGCGAAGGGTGCGCGGCGGCCGCGGTCGCGGTATGTCGGAGCGCTCGAGCCGATGACGCGCGCCGGCGTGGCGTATTACGAGCGCGAGCAACGCGATCTCGTGCGGCTGAATTACGTGGAGCCGGTGCAGTCGCCGCTGGCGGCGTCAACCGCGGAGGCGTTCGGGCACGTCGGCTACTTTGCGGAGTTGATCGATGAGTGGGCGCCCGAGGCCCATGCCGACGAGCGCTTGTTCCGGCTGGGTGCCTCGATCGTCGACGCGGTGGCGATCGGAAGCCCGGTCGACCATCTGGCGCGGTACTTCGAATACTGGCTGTTGAGGCTTCAAGGAGTCTATCCGGCGCTGGCGTGCGCAGGCTGCCAGGCGGCGCTGGCAGAGGGGTCGGTGATGCCACCGCGGGATTTCGTGTTCGTGTGCCGTCGCTGTGCGCCCGGAAACGGAGGCACCGACCTGTCGTCGGAGTCGATGCGCTTTCTGGCGGCGTCGGGGACCATTCGTCCGGAGCAGCTGGCGTCGGTGCCGCTCTCGACGGCCGCGTCCCGCCAGCTGGAAACGGCCCACCGGCGATTGATCAATCTGCATCTGGAGAAGGAGCTGAAATCGGCCCGGGTTCTTCGTGAGATGCGCCAGGCCCCTTAAGCGCGAATGGTCACCCTGCAACAACTGAATTTCAGGCTGTCCGAGTTCTGGAGCTCGCGCGGCTGTCTCCTTCAGCTGCCGCTCGATATCGAAATGGGCGCCGGCACGATGCATCCGGAGACCTTTCTACGCGTGTTGGGACCGGAGCATTGGAGCGTCGCGTACGTGCAGCCCGCCCGCCGCCCTGCGGACGGCCGGTTCGGCGAGAACCCCAACCGGCTCTTCAAACACCACCAGTTCCAGGTCGTCCTCAAGCCCGCCCCTGACGAAGTGCAGCAGCTCTACCTGCAGAGCCTCGAGGCGTGCGGGATCGATCTGCGCGCGCACGACGTGCGCTTCGAGGAGGACAACTGGGAGTCACCGACGCTCGGCGCGTGGGGCATCGGGTGGCAGGTCCTCTTCGACGGTCAGGAAATCACGCAGTTCACCTATTTCCAGCAGGCGGGCGGCATCGACCTCGCGCCGGTATCGGTGGAGCTGACCTATGGGCTCGAACGCCTGGCGATGGCGCTCCAGGACACGGATAACGTGTTCGACGTCGAGTGGGCGCCGGGGGTGACGTACCGCAGCGTCCGGCACCGCGACGAGGTCGAGCAGTCGAAGTACACGTTCGGTCAGGTGGACATGCCCAAGGCGGAGCTGCACGCCATGCACCGCAACCTGTTCGAGCAGTACTACACGATGGCTGACATGCTGCTGCGGTCGGGCCTGATCCTGCCTGCGCTCGACTACTGTCTGAAGTGCTCGCACATGTTCAATCTGCTCGACGCCAGCGGCGGGATCGGCGTCACAGAGCGCATGGCTTATATCCTCCGCGTCCGCCAGGTGGCCTTGCGTATCGCAAAGGCATGGGTCGAACCGGTCGAAGCGAAAGAAGGCAAGCCGGAAGAACCGGCTGGAGAGCGAGCGACGAAGTAGAGCCGTAGTTCGTGGGCCGTGGTTCGTGTCTCGCCGAACGACAGTTTGAATTGAAAGAGGTGCGTAGCCCGTCGACGAGACACGGACTACGAACCACGGACCACGGCAGGAACACCAGGCAGATCGTCAGAACATGGACCGTGAGTTACTAATCGAGATCGGCGTCGAAGAGCTGCCCGCGGCGTGGATGCCGCGGGTGACGCAGCAGCTGGCCGACCGGCTGGAAGCGCGGCTCAAGGAGTTTCGTATCGCGCCGGGGGCGCCGGTCGAAACCTTCAGCACGCCGCGCCGGCTGACCGCCCGCATCGCGCGGATCGCCGAGCGCCAGGAGGATCTGGACGAGACGATCACCGGCCCGCCGGTGTCGGCCGCTTTCGGCGGTGACGGTCAGCCAACGCCCGCGGCGCTCGGCTTTGCCAAGAAACAGAACGTGCCGTTCGACCAGCTGACGCGCGTCCAGACTGGCAAAGGCGAGTATCTCGCGTATCACAAGCGTCATCGCGGGCGCAGTGCCGTCGACACCCTTCCCGACATTCTGGGCGTCGTGCTCCGCGACTTGCCGTTCCCCAAGCAGATGCACTGGGACGCCAAGCTCGACGATGGGCGGGGAGAGCTGTTGTTCGGACGGCCGATCAGGTGGCTGCTGTTCTTGTACGGTGGCCGCGTCGTGCCGTTCACAATCACGCGCATGCCCGGAGCCGCCAGCCCACTGGTCGCTGATGTCGAATCGGGCGCGTTGACGTATGGTCATCGGTTTCTCGCGACGAGCGGTCGAGCGGGGCGATCGATCAAGGTCAGGAGCTTCGAGGAATATCACGCGAAGCTTGCCGAGCATTTCGTCGTGCTCGATCACGCCGAGCGCCGCGACCGGATCGGGCGCGATCTCGAGATGCACGCCCGCCGCCTGGGCGGCCGGGTCTCGCTGAAGGATCACGGGTCGCTCATCGAGGAAGTTGCGGATCTCGTCGAGTATCCAGGCGTGGTGGCCGGGTTCTTCGACCGGGCGTTCCTCCAGCTTCCCGAAGAAGTGCTCTCCACGACGCTCGTTCACCACCAGCATTTCTTCCCGGTGGTCGACGAGAAGGGTGACCTCAAGGAAGCGTTCCTGGCCGTCGTCAACACGCAGCCCTCGGACGAGCGGCTCATTGCCAAAAACGCCGAACGAGTGGTGGCGGCGCGTCTGAGGGATGCGACCTTCTTCTGGGAGTCGGATCGCCGGATCCCGCTGGAGACCCGTCTCGACCGCCTGCACACCGTGCAGTTCCACAAGAAGCTGGGGAGCTATGGCGACAAGGCCGGACGAATCGAGCGGCTCGCCGGGTGGATCGCCAGCGAGGTCCTCGGCCGTCCTGACGTCGCAGAGCGCGCCGCAATGGCCGCGAAGCTGGCGAAAGTCGACCTGGCTACGGAGATGGTGTTCGAGTTCCCCGAGCTGCAAGGCGCGATGGGCGGCATCTACGCGCGTGAAGAGGGTCAGCCGGAGGACGTGTGGAAGGCTGTCTACCATCACTATTTGCCGATCGCGGTCGAAACGGATGCTGCACCGTCGCGCGCACAGCTCGGTTCGGCAGCGGTCACGTGGGCGGCCGTGTCGTTGGCTGACAAGCTCGACACCATCGCCGGCCTGACCCGCGCCGGCGAACGCTCTACGGGATCGCGCGATCCGTTCGGCCTTCGCCGGCAGATGCACGGCATCGTTCGTATCCTGATGGACCTCCCGGAGCTGACCGGGATCGATCGCGAGATCGGCGTGCGTGGACTGCTGATCGAAGCGGGACGCGCCTTCGACGGGTTCGGCCCGGATTGGGACGTCGACGCCGCCGTCGCGTTCGCTCAGGATCGGGTCCGGTATGCCCTCGAGCAGCGGGGGATTCCCGTCGAGGTCATGCGCGGCGCAACCGCGCACGCCGCCGATGCCGCTCCGCTTCGCGCGAGGCGAGTTGCCGCCGCGCTGCACGGCATGCGCAGCTCGGAAGATTTTCAGGGCCTCGCCGTGCTCTTCAAACGCGTGAAGAACATCGCGCGGGAGCTCACGTCGCACGCCGCGCTCGATCGGTCTGCGTTGACCGAGCCGGCGGAAACAGGGTTGCTGGCCCAGCTCGAGTCGGCCAGGCCGCACATCGAGGCGGCGTTGCGCGCGGCCGACTATCGCAAAGCGTTGACCGCGATCGCGGCGCTCAGGCCGGCGGTCGATCGGTTCTTCACGGACGTCTTCGTCATGGCTGACGACCCGCGGCTGAGAACCGCGCGGCTCACGCTCATGGCCGACCTGCGCGATCTCATTCTCGAGCTCGCGGACATTTCGGAAATCGTTCCTCAGACGGAGTAGACGACAGCACAATGGCAAAGAAAGTTGTATCAAGAAGAGCGCACGCTCTGCGCCGAAGGGTCAAGCAAGGAAAGCGCGGTCATCGAAGTACGTGTATTTCTTCGGCGGCGGCAAGGCCGATGGCAATCGCACGATGAAGGAACTGCTCGGCGGCAAGGGCTCCGGTCTCGCCGAGATGACGAATGCGGGCCTGCCGGTGCCGCCCGGTTTCACGATTTCCACGGAAGCCTGCACGCTCTATTACCGCGAGGGCCGGAAGGTGCCCGCCAGCGTCGACAAGCAGATGCTCGACAACCTCGCCAAGCTCGAGAAGGCGGCCGGTGCCTCGCTTGGCGACGTCAAGAATCCGCTGCTCGTGTCGGTCCGTTCCGGCGCCAAGTTCTCGATGCCCGGCATGATGGACACGATCCTCAACCTCGGGCTGAACGACAAGACCGTCGAAGGGCTCAAGTCCCTCACGAGCAACGGCCGGTTTGCGTACGACAGCTACCGCCGCTTCATCCAGATGTTCGGCAACGTCGTGCTCGAGATTCCGAAGGACGTGTTCGAGAAGGAGTTCGAGGCCGTCAAAACGGAGCGGAAGGTTCACCTCGATACCGACCTCAACGAAGAGGCGCTGCGTGACGTCGTCAAGCGCTACAAGGGTGTCGTCCGCAAGAAGAGCGGCCGCGAATTTCCGCAGGATCCGCTCGAGCAGCTGCGCGGCGCGCGTGACGCGGTGTTTCGCTCGTGGAACAACGCCCGGGCGATCGAATACCGCCGGATCTACGAGATCCCCGATTCGATCGGCACCGCGGTCAACGTCCAGCTGATGGTGTTCGGCAACACCGGCGATCGCTCGGCGACCGGCGTCGGGTTCACGCGAAACCCTGCGACCGGCGCGAAAGAGTTCTACGGCGAGTTCCTGGTCAACGCGCAGGGCGAGGACGTGGTGGCCGGCATCCGGACGCCACAGCCGATCAGCGAGCTCGAGAAGGTGATGCCGAAGGCGTACAAGCAGCTCCGCGACATCACGACGCGCCTCGAGAAGCACTACAAGGACGTCCAGGACTTCGAGTTCACGATCCAGGACGATCGCCTGTTCATGCTGCAGACGCGCAACGGCAAGCGCACCGGCTACGCCGCCGTGGTCATCGCGACGGATCTCGTGGATGAGAAGCTGATCACGCCAAAGGACGCCGTGCTGCAGGTCGATCCGGAATCCGTGTCGCAGCTGCTCGCGCCGGTTTTCGAACCCAAGGCCTGGAAGGCGCTGCCGGTCGCGACGAAGGGATTGCCGGCGTCGCCGGGCGCGGCATCCGGCCAGGTGGTCTTTACGGCGGACGACGCGGTGGAGTGGACGCGTCAGGGAAAGAAGGTCATCCTGGTTCGCAGGGAGACCGTTCCTGACGACATCCACGGCATGTTCGTGGCCCAGGGGATTCTCACAGCGACAGGCGGTATGACCTCCCACGCGGCCGTCGTCGGCCGCCAGATGGGCAAGCCTTCAATCGTCGGTGCCGGCGCGCTCGAGATCGAGGAGTCGGGCCGGCTGTTCCGCGTCAACGGCAAGACGGTCAAGGAAGGGGAACACGTCTCCTTCGATGGTCTGAGCGGCGAGGTCAAGATCGGCCAGGTGGCCACGACGCCGAGCGAGATCCTGAAGGTCGTCGCCGGCGAGATGAAGGCGAATCAGTCTCCGCTCTACCAGCGCTTCGAGAAGCTGCTGGCGTGGGCCGATAAGTTCCGCCGGCTCGGGATCAGAGCCAACGCGGACCAACCCGACCAGGCGGAGACGGCGTACGCGTTCGGCGCTCGCGGGATCGGCTTGTGCCGCACGGAGCACATGTTCTTCGGCGAGGGCCGTATTCCCATCGTGCAGCGCATGATCCTGGCGGACAACGAAGCCGATCGCCGCAAGGCGCTCGACGAGCTGCTGCCGCTCCAGCGCGGCGACTTCTACGGCGTGTTCAAGGCGATGCACGGCACGCCCGTCACCATCCGCACGATCGACCCGCCGCTCCATGAGTTCCTGCCGAAGCGCGAGGAGCTGATGGTCGAGGTCGCGACGATGGAGACGAAAGGGGAGACGGGACGCGAACTGGACGAGAAGCGGGCGCTGCTGCGGCGCGTCGAGGCGCTGCACGAGTTCAATCCCATGCTCGGGCACCGCGGCGTCCGGCTTGGTATCACGTACCCCGAGATCACCGAGATGCAGACGCGAGCGATCATCGAAGCGGCCTGCCAGCTCGCCAAGGAAGGCGTCAAGGTCGTTCCCGAGATCATGATCCCGCTGGTCGGCCACGTGAAGGAGTTGCGCGACCAGAAGGCCGTCGTCGTCCGCGTGGCAGACGCGGTGATGAAGGAGCAGGGCGTCAAGGTGAAATACCTCGTTGGCACGATGATCGAGGTGCCGCGGGGTTCGGTGACCGCCGACGAGATCGCCCTGGAAGCGGAGTTCTTCTCGTTCGGCACGAACGATCTGACACAGCTCACGTTCGGCTTCTCGCGCGACGACATCGGCAAGTTCCTCTCGTTCTACCAGGACAAGAAGATTCTCGACAAGGATCCCTTCGCGACCATCGACACGATAGGCGTCGGGCAGCTCGTCTCGATGGGCGTGCAGAAGGGCCGCTCGGCGCGCCCCGATCTCAAGGTCGGCATCTGCGGCGAGCATGGCGGCGATCCGTCATCGATCCATTTCTTCGAGAAGGTGGGGCTCGATTACGTGAGTGCCTCGCCCTATAGAATTCCTGTCGCGCGGCTGGCGGCGGCACAGGCCGCACTGCAGGTGAAGGTCGGGGATTGATTACGATCTACGCTCACGAGAACGGTTCCACCCGGCTGGTCGATCGGGTGGAACCGGACTGGCTCCGCCATGACAGCGGGGTGTGGGTGTGGGTGGACATCATCAACCCCGATCCGGGTGAAGTGCGGATCCTGACCGACGTATTCAAGTTCCACGAGCTGGCGATCGAGGATGCGATCGCCGAGATTCACCATCCGAAAATCGAGTCCTACGGCGACTACTTGTACGTCATCCTCCACGGCATCGATTTCAAGGCGCGCGAGCACGCCTTCCACACGCAGGACGTCGATTTCTTCCTCAGCGACCGCTACCTGGTCACCGTTCATCCGGGCATCTCGCGATCGATCGGCAAGGTGGGAGACATCTGCACGCGGAACAGCCGGGTCCTCGGGGAGGGCCCGGCGGCGCTGATGCACCGCATCATCGACACGATGGTGGATAACTATCGCCCGGAGGTCGAGAAGCTGCAGGAGCGGCTGGACGAGCTGGAAAAGGAGGTCTTCGGACGCGCTCGCGCGAACCTGGCCCGCCGCATCATCGATTTCAAGCGGGACGTTGCGTCCCTCCGCCGCGTCGTCCTGCCGGAGCGCGATGTCGTCGGACGTCTCGCACGACGCGAGTTCCCGATCATTTCCGAGTCGCTCGCGTACCGATACCGGGACGTCTACGACCATCTGGTCCGGCTTGACCGACGAGTCGGTTTTTCTTCAGGACCGCATCTCCAGCCTTCTCGAGGCGCACCTGTCGGCGGTGTCGAACCAGCTCAACAGCGTCATGAAGGTGCTGACGGTGATCGCGACCATCTTCATGCCGCTGACCGTGCTGACTGGGATGTACGGCATGAACGTCCCGCTGCCGCACTTGCCTGGCGGCGAGAACCTGCAGTTCTGGTGGATCGTGTTCGATCATGCTCGCGATCAGCGGCGTGATGCTTTACATGTTCCGACGCCGGGGGTGGTTGTGACCTCACGCATCCGCCGGTTGCCGCTGCAGCTCGCGAACCAGATCGCGGCGGGCGAGGTCGTTGAGCGGCCGGCGTCTGTCGTCAAGGAGCTCGTCGAGAACGCGCTCGACGCGAACGCCCGCCGCATCGCCGTCACCATCGAGCTCGGTGGCAAGAAGCTGATTCGCGTGGAAGACGACGGCGACGGGATGGTGCCGGAGGACGCGCGCCTGGCGATGGAACGGCACGCGACCAGCAAGATCGCCAGCCCGGAGGATCTCGGCGCGATCCGCACGCTCGGCTTCCGCGGAGAGGCGCTGCCGAGCATCGCGTCCGTCTCGCATTTCGTCCTGCGAAGCCGGGCGCGAGGGCAGGCGACCGGCACTGAGATTCGCGTCAACGGCGGCACGGTCGCGTCCGATCGCGAAGTCGGTGCGCCCGAAGGCACCTCTGTCGAAGTCGCCGATCTGTTCTACAACCTCCCCGCGCGCCGGAAGTTCCTCAAGTCGGACGCGGCCGAAGCAGGCCAGATCTCCAGGCTGATGACGCAAATCGCGCTGGGCTACCCGGAGGTGGGCTTCACCGTGACCAGCGGCGGCCGGCGGCTCCTCGAGTGTCCGCCGTCAGCCGGATTGAAGGAGCGGTTCTTTCAGCTGTTCGGCGAACGGTTCGACCTGGTGGAGTTGCGGAAGGAGGCCGCCGGGCTGAGCATCCTCGGCTACGTCGCCGTCCTTGGCGATCAGGGCCCTGTCCGTGGTCCCCAGAACGTCTTCGTCAACCGGCGCATCGTCAAGGACCGGACCATCGCGCACGCGATCTCCGAGGCCTACAGCGTCGCGACGATCAAGGAACGGTCGCCGGAGGTTCACCTGTTCATCGACATTCCTCCGGACCGCGTCGACGTGAACGTGCATCCGACCAAGGCCGAGGTCCGGTTTCTCGAGCAGTCGCTCGTTCACGAGGTCCTGCGCCGCGGCCTCGCTGATGCGCTCGGTCAGGGCAGGGCGCCTGAACTCTTCCTGACACCGGTTTCTCCCGATCCCGACGAGCCTCGACCGATGAGCATTCCGGGTGTCCTCGCCGGGGCGCAGATCGGCAGCCGGTGGACGCCGGCGCACGACGCCGTGCTTCGTTCCATGGGGTCGGGCTCAGCCGCCGCGGTTCAGGATGCTGCGCCTGTCGGCGCGATAGCCGGCGGCCAGGCGATCTCGCCAGCCGACATCCGGCCGATGATTCCACTCGGGCAGTTCCGCGACACGTTCATCATTGCCGTGGACGACGAGGGGGTCGCGATCATCGATCAGCACGTGGCCCACGAGCGGGTGCTGTTCGAGCAGGTCATGGAGAAGCTGACTGCGGGCCGTCTCGAGAGCCAGCGCTTGTTGGCGCCGATGCTGATCGAGCTGTCGCCCACCCAGCGGCAGGCCGTCGGGCAACACGCGGCGACGCTCGACCGTTTCGGCCTCGAGATCGAGGAGTTTGGCGGCGACAGCCTCAGGCTCAGCGCCGTTCCGGCCCTGTTGCAGCCGGCGGAATGCGAGGCGGCGATTCGCGCCCTCGCGGAGGACCTGGAAGGGCTGGATCGCGGGTCGCGTGTCGAGGATGCGCTGCGGAAGATAGCCGCCACGATGGCCTGTCACGCGGCCGTGAAGGCGAACTATCCGCTCACGCTGGAGAAGATGCGCTACCTCCTCGAAGAGCTGCGGCGGACCGCCTACTCGAGCGTGTGCCCGCACGGCCGTCCCGTGGTGCTGCGGCTGTCGCGACGGGAGATCGAAAAGAACTTTCAGAGGATCTGACGGGGCGCGTGCGGTTTCTGACGCACAAGAAAGGCGCAACGCGGTAATCTCTACGGGAGCAAAACGCCGAGTCCGTGTATTCCAAACAAAGGAGTGTCGATGGCTAAGACTGCAAAGAAGACGAAGGCCCGGAAACCGAACGCTGCATTCATGAAGCCCGTGCAGCCCAGCGCGGCGTTGTCGGAGGTCGTCGGGTCGAAGCCAATCCCGCGCACCGAGGTCACCAAGAAGCTGTGGGTCTACATCAAGAAGAACAAGCTTCAGGACCCGAAGAACAAGCGGATGATCAAGGCGGACGCGACCTTGAAGGCGGTGTTCGGCGGGAAGGCCACGGTCAACATGTTCGAGATGACCAAGCTGGTTGGGAAGCACCTGAAATAGCACACCCCGGTGCCCGGCGGCAGCGATGGCGTAATCATCCGAGGCGAGTTGCAGTTGCATGAGCGCAATCGGTAGCTATGTCGTTGTCCGCCGGAGCCATTGGCCTGACTGCATGGCCAGCGCCCGGCAAATCCGGTCCGAAACGACCGGCAAATGGATGTTCAGGAGCACGCGGGTCGTGGGCCTGGACGAATTCAAAGCGTCGTGGCGGACCGCCGCGGTCCGTGACGTGCCGTTCGATCACTCAGGTTACGTGCTCGGGAACTACCTGGACGCCCAGGACGCTCTCAACCACGTCCAGATCTTCGACGAGCAGTCAGATGACGCCACGGCGCTCGCGAAGGCCTTCACGGCGGCGTTTCCCTTCGAACAGCCGGTCGCCCTGCCGGACCTCGCGCCGGCGCCGCTCGCGGCGTTCTGCCGTGAGGAATACGGGGATGAGGATGCGGCAGGCATGGCGGACGCGATTCAGGCGGCGCATCGCTTCTATCAACTTGGCTTTGCCGAGATCACCGCCGAACATCTGGTCGTCTTCCTGATTGAATGACGTGGTTTCCCCAGCGGGCAAAGTGCGGAGGTTTGAATGAAGCGAGTCTGCCTGGCAGTCACGTGCGCGTGGTTGTGCTGGAACGTTGCCACGATGACCTTTGCCATCCGACACGAGTCTCGCGATGGGAAAGAGGAGGCGGTAGTGGCCACGCGCGCGAGCGGCACGTTCGACGTCAAGCTGGCTCCTCTGGCCAGCGAGGACCTCAAGGACGGAGCCTCTCTTGGAAGGATGTCGATCGACAAGCAGTTCCAGGGTGATCTGGAAGGCACGTCCAAGGGCGAGATGCTGACCGCCGGCACGCCTGTGAAGGACTCCGCCGGCTACGTCGCCATCGAACGGGTGACCGGCAAGCTGCAAGGGCGCAGCGGATCCTTCGCGCTGCAGCACAGCGGCACGATGAACCGCGGCGCGCCGCACCTGACCATCAGCGTCGTGCCGGACTCGGGCACCGGAGAGCTGAAGGGCATTGGCGGCACGATGATGATCAGGATCCTGGGAGGCAAGCACTTCTACGACCTCGACTACACCATCGACTCGAAGTGACCAGGGCGGCGACCGCCATCGGCACATGAAATCGACGTGGGAGCAGTTCGCACAAGCGCTGATCGCCAGGTTCGGCGGCGTTCCAAAACGCCTGGAGCGTCAACGAAAGGCCACCCTGGCGACGCCGTTCCCAGGGACCGTGGGCCGACATCCTCCGCCGGCGCTCGCAGCATTACCGGCGTGTGCCGCCAACCTATCGCCAGAGTTTCGAGCAGCACATCCAGATCTTCATGGCGGAGAAGCGAATCACAGCTGTCGATCTCGATCTGACCGACGAGACGCGGCTGCTGGTCGCCGCGTCGGCCGCGTCGCTGACGGCAGGATGGCCGGACTATACGTGGGACCAGCTGTCGGAAGTGATCGTCTACCCGCAGGACTTCGATCGCGACTACAGCTTCGATCGAGCGCACGTATCCGGCCTCGCGCATCAGTGGGGCGTCGTGATTCTCTCGTTGCCGGCGCTGAACCGCAGCTTCGACGAATCGTCCGACGGCTGCCACGTGGGTTTTCACGAGTTCGCGCACCTGCTGGACCTCGCGGGCACCCGCTTCGATGGCATTCCGTCGTATCTGGACGACGACTCAATCCGGCGCTGGGTGGGGCTGCTCGAGCAGGAGGCGGACAGGCTCGAACGCGGCGATTCCATCCTCGATCCGTATGCGTTGTCGGGACCGATCGAGCTCTTCGCGGTCGCGGTGGAAGCGTTCTTCGAGACACCGATCGCAATAGCCGATCACCACGCGGACCTGTACGCGTTTCTTGCCGTGGTACTTTTGTCAGGACCCGGCGGTGTGGAGTCGCGACACCCATGGCTAGCGAGAAGGTGAGGTTTTTCCCGACTCCCGCTCATCTTCGCGAGTGGTTTGCCACGAATCATGAGACGGCGACCGAGTTGTGGGCCGGCTTCTACAAGAAGGAAACGGGCAATCCGAGCATCACCTGGCCCGAATCAGTGGATGAAGCGCTGTGCTGCGGCTGGATCGATGGAATTCGGAAAAGCCTCGACGAGAGCCGCTACATGATTCGCTTCACGCCGCGCAAGCCGACGAGCACCTGGAGCGTCATCAACATCAAGCGGGTCGCAGCGCTGCAGCGGGAAGGGCGGATGCTGCCTGCCGGCCTGAAGGCGTTCGAGGCGCGCCGCGAGAACAAGTCTGGAATCTACTCGTACGAGCAGAAGCTGGTGGACATGCCCGAGCCCTACAGCGGCCGGCTTCAGAAGAACAAGGCCGCGTGGAAATATTTTCAGGCGCAGTCACCTGCTGTGCGGAGGCGGCTGATCTGGTGGATCGTCAGCGCCAAGCGAGAGGAGACACGCCTGAAGCGGGTGCAGGAGCTGATGGCCCACGCCGCGAAAAACCGGCCAATTCCGTTGCTGGAGCGCGAGCCGCCAAAGAAGCGGCGGCCTCGCTCAGCGCGCTTTTCGCGCCCCGTTCTCGCTCAGATTCGCAACGGACTGCTTCTCAGGATCCGGGCGGGAATCGAGCCACATCGCTTCATCGGTATCTGGGCCGTGGTGGTCGACGATCGAGTGTTTGTCAGGTCGTGGAGCATCAAGCGACGCAGCTGGTATCGCACCTTCCTGACCGATCCCCGCGGCGCGATCCAGATCGGCGATCGAGAGATACCGGTTCGCGCTCGTCCGGCGACCGGCGAACGCATGCGGGATGCGGTCGATCGCGCGTATCTCGAGAAGTACCACACGAAAGGGTGGGCCAAATACGCACAGGATCTGGGCCGACCGAAGTCGCGTGCGACGACGACGGAGTTGCGGCCGCGAACGCGCTGAGCGTGCGAGAGAGGCGTGAGGTGAGTTGATCCTCGTTCGTCCAAACTGCTACAGTGAGCCCACCTCCCGACATGAGCCTCCTTCCGGCGCTCAACGCGTTCTCGGTTTTTCTCGCGATCGCCGCCGTGGGTTTCCTGTTCCTGCTGGTATCACTCGTATTCGGCGAGATCTTCGATCACTTCGATGCCGGGATCGATCACGATCTCGGCCACGGCGGCCCGGGATTCTTCAGCAGCCGCGTGCTCAGCGTCTTCATCACGGCGTTCGGCTGTGTCGGCGCCATCGCCACGCAATACGGTTTCGGCCCGGTACCCTCATCGGCATTCGGTCTGATCAGCGGCCTCGTGTTCGGCGGCGGTGTCTACGCGTTCGCCAGGTTCCTCTACCAGCAGCAGGCCTCGTCCGACGTGCTGTCGACGGATCTGGTGGGGATATCGGCGCGCGTCGTGGTCACCATCCCGTCCGGCGGGGTCGGCCAGGTCCGCTGCCGGGTCGGCGAGGAACTGATCGACAAGGTCGCGCGCGCCCGTGACGGCGCGACGATTCCCGAGCACACCACCGTGCGCGTCGAGGAGGTCCTCGGCGAGGTCGTCATCGTATCGCGCACATAACGGCGAGGTTGCCATGAACTTCGATCCCGGTCTCGTAGTCCCGGCGCTGATCCTCGTCACGCTGATCGCTTTCGTCGTCGGCTTCCTGCTGATCAGCCGCAACTATCTGAAAGTGTCGCCGAATACCGTCGCGGTGCTCAGCGGGCGCCGCCGCAAGCTCGCCGACGGCCGCGTCGTCGGCTACCGCATGGTGCGCGGCGGCGCGGCGCTGCGTATCCCGCTGCTGGAGAAGGTCGAATACCTGCACCTGAACGTGATGACGATCCCGCTCGAAATCAAGCGGGCGTACACGCTCAAGGGTGTTCCCGTGTCGGTCAAGGCTGTGGCCAACGTCAAGATCCGCGGCGACGAGACGTCGCTGCAGGCGTCGGCGGAGCGTTTTCTGGGCATGACGCCGATCGAAGTGCAGAAGGTCATTTTCCAGACACTGGAAGGGCACCTGCGGTCGATCCTGGGGACGTTGACCGTTGAAGAGGTGAACAGCGATCGTCAGAGCTTCGCGCAGAAGCTGACCAGCGAAGCGGCGGCAGACCTCGAGAAGATGGGCATCGGCGTCGACGTGCTCACGATTCAGGAGATCAGCGACGAAGAGGAGTACCTCAACGCGCTCGGCAAGCGGCGGACCGCTGAAGTGAAGCGCGACGCGACGATCGGCGAAGCCGAGGCGCATCGCGACGCGAAGATCAAGTCGGCGCAGGCGCTGCAGGAAGGCGAGAGCGCGAAGTACCTGGCGGATGCCGAGATCTCGCAGTCGCAACGCGACTTCATGATCCGTCAGGCGCAGTATCAGGCCGAGGTGGAAACGCAGAAGGCGCGGGCGGCGCAGGCGGGTCCGCTGTCGGAGGCCACCGCGAGACAGGCGGTTGTCGCCGAAGAGGTCAAAGTCGAGAAGACCCGTACCCAGGAGTTGATCTCGGTCCAGGAACAGGAAGTACTGCGAAAGACCAAAGAGCTCGAAGCGACCGTCATCAGGCCGGCGGAAGCCGATCGACAGGCGGCCGTCGTGCGTGCCGAGGCGGCCAAGCAGTCGGCCATCCTCGAAGCCGAAGGTCGACGCTCGGCGCTCATCGCCCTCGCAGAGGCCGAACAGGAGAAGCTGCGGAAGGAAGGTGCCGGCCGCGCCGCCGCCGTGGAGGCGGAGGGCAGGGCGGAAGCCGCGAAGATAGAAGCCATCGGTCTGGCGCAGGCCAAAGCCATCGAAGCGCAGGGCATCGCCGAGGCTGCAGCCATCCTGAGGAAAGCGGAAGCCTGGAAGGAGTTCAACGAGTCGGCGCGCCTGCAGACCATCCTGGAGAAGATGCCGGCGATCCTTCAGGCGTCCACGGGGATCTTCAGCGCCGTAGCGGCGCCACTCGGCAACATCGACAAGCTGGTGGTCATCGATCAGGGCGACGGCGGGAACGGGGGCAGTGGCGGTCTCGGACGGCTCGCGAAGACGAGTCCGGCCGTCGTGTTCAATCTGCTGCAACAGCTCGAGGCGCTTGGCCTCAACGTGCCGACGGTCTTGCGGCAGCTCGGTGTGGGTGCTCGCGACCGAGCCGCCGCCACCATCGCCACCACCACCGGCGCCAGGCGGGCGCGACTAAAAAGCGGTTGGTCCGGCCCTCCGGGCTCGCCGCGCGTCATAGTGATCGGAGTGCTGTGACGTGCAGCGGCGTGCGCAAATGCTTATGCCTCAGCCATAACCGTCTGAGAACGTAAGAATTACGCTTGACTCTTACCCGCGTCCCGTCTACATTTTTTACATCCCAGCAACTAGGGTCTGAAAATTTTACCAAGCGAAAAGGCGACCCTCCGTCGAGGGTGCGCAAAGCTGTAAGCTCCGCTCGCGCGGGGTGGTTTAGCTGCCGAACTTGGAGTTGCTATGTCTACGCGCCGAGCAGTACCCGCATTTCTCGCTTCAGCCTTTGCGCTGTTGTTCTTCGGTCTCGGTAACTTTCTCGGGGCACGACAGAACGGTAGCGACGAGCAGCTTGCCGCTCTGCGCGCCGAGATCGCGCTGCTGAAGCACCGCCCGCCGGAGCCCGCCGGCACGGCGGGCAATGGCGCGCGCGCCGGGTCGCTCGACCCGACCAATCGCGCGGCCATCGTGGCAGACGTCAAGCGCCAGCTTGCCGACGAGATGGGCCTCCTGCCCCTGAATCTTCTCCGCGAGCGCCGCGAGAGCTTCGTCGAACTCTACTCATACGACGACAAAGGCTCGAGCAGCTACGGCACGGCGGGGTATCTCGGCAACGGCTACTTCATCACGGTGAAGCACGGGGTCGTCGCGCTCGGTCAGGAAGGGCTCGCGAATCCCCGCAAGATCGTCTCCGTCAAGCTGTCTTACAAGGGCAGGATGATTCCTGCTCGCGTGGTAGACGCTGGCGATGCGCAGGTGGAAGTGGATCCGGGCGACTGGGCGATCATCAAGGTCAGGGAGACGGTCGAACTGCCGGCGCTGCACCTGAACCTGGGCTACGGTTTCGATTTCGCCGATCCGATCTTCCGTCTTGGCAACGACTACTCGAAGGGCATCATCCTGTCGACGGGCTATGTCGGGCAGAAGACGCCGAACAGCCTGGTCACGTGCCTGACCGACGGACATCCTGGTGTCTCCGGCGGAGGCGTGCTCAACCGCGACGGAGAGCTCGTCGGGATTCCGATCGGCCGGATGCAGGGAGACTATCGCTTCTCGTTCATCCTGCCGCTGCGGCCCGAGATGTTCCGCCGCATCGACCATCTGAACGACTAGGTCTCGCCGGAGCGGCTCTGCCGCGAAAGGGACGCTACGATCGGCGTTTCCTCAACGCCTCCAGCCGCTTCTTGATCTCGGCCTCACGCCCGCGTTCGGTCGGCTCGTAAAAGTGCCGGCCGGCGTGTGCGGGTGGCAGGCACTCCATATCACTCACCGCCTCCGGCTCGTCGTGCGCGTAGCGATAGCCCTTCCCGTAGTCCAGCTGCTTCATCAGACGCGTCGGCGCGTTGCGAAGGTGGAGAGGCACCGGTTCGGCCACCTCCTTTGCCGCCGCCTCGGCAGCCATCGAGTACGCGCGATACACCGCATTGCTCTTGGGTGCCATGGCGAGGTAGATCGCAGCCTGGGCGAGTGCCGTATTGCCTTCCGGCATGCCGACGAAATGGACGGCGTCCTTGGCTGACACCGCGACGGTCAATGCCTGAGGGTCGGCGTTGCCGATGTCTTCGGAAGCGAATCGTACCAGCCGCCTGGCCACGTAGAGCGGATCCTCACCAGCCTCGAGCATGCGTGCCAGCCAATAGACCGACGCGTCCGGATCGCTGTTGCGCATCGACTTGTGAAGCGCGGAGATCAGGTTGTAGTGCTCCTCGCCGGTCTTGTCGTACAGCAGCGAGCGGTTCTGCGCGAGGTCCGCGATCATCGCAGCGCTGACGCGCTTCGTGTCGGTCGCGGCCGCCATCTCGAGCAGATTCAGCGCGACCCGCGCGTCGCCGTTCGCATACTTCACCATCGCTGTCAAAGCGTCCGGTTCGACCGACAGGTGCATCGCGCCCAGCCCTCGCTCGACATCTTCGAGTGCTCTGGTCAGGATTCGCGCCACCGCCTCGGCGCTGAGAGGCTGGAGAACGTAGACCTTCGATCGCGACAGGAGCGCGGAGTTGACCTCGAACGACGGGTTCTCCGTCGTGGCTCCGATCAGGACGATATCGCCCGCTTCGACGCGTGGCAGGAACGCATCCTGCTGTGCCTTGTTGAATCGATGGATTTCGTCGACAAAGAGAATCGTTCGCGTTCCACGCCGCCGCCGCGACTCTTCCGCCTCGGCCATCACGGCACGGATCTCTTTGATGCCGGACATCACCGCACTGAACGACGTGAACTGCGCGCGCGTGATCCTGGCGATCAGGCGCGCGAGCGTCGTCTTGCCGGTCCCGGGTGGACCCCACAGAATGATCGACTGCAGGCGATCGTGCTCGATGGCCTGACGAAGGGGCCTGCCTGGCCCGAGCAGCGCTTCCTGCCCCACGAACTCGTCCAGCGTGCGGGGCCGCATCAGTTCCGCCAGCGGCGCCGACTGCGGCGCGGTGTCAGTCTCGGGTTCATCGAACAGCGACATACGTCAGGTTCCAGCTTTCATCGTCCGCATTCCCGCTTCCGCGCGTTGACGTGCCGCCTCGTAAACGATCAGCGCCGCTGCGGTGGCCACGTTGAGCGACTCGACCGGTGGCTGCATGGGCACGGCGAGACGCTCGTCCGCCGCTGCGACGACTGCCTCGTCGAGCCCGGAGCCTTCGCCACCCAGGACGATCGCCGACGGTCCGATCAGTCCGGCCAGCGGCAGCGGTGTGCCGTCACGCGGCACCGTTGCAAACACCCGCAGCCCGGCCCCCTTCGCGGCCCGGATTGCGTCGAGCGCCGAGGCCGGTCTCGCGATCGGCATTCGAAACGCGCTGCCCATCGATCCGCGCAGCGCTTTCCAGCCGAACGCGCCCGCGGATCCGGGCGTTGTCATCACACCGGTCGCGCCACACGCCTCAGCAGCCCTGACGATCGCGCCGACATTGCCGGGATCCTGCACCGCGTCGATGATCACGACGAGTTGCGGCGCCCTGGCGAGCACTCGGTCGACGGCAACAGGACCGCACCGCGCGATCGCGACGATACCAGCAGGCTCTCGAACCGGGCTGATCGCGGAGAGCACTGCCTTCGAGACCGCTACCGCGCGCACACCGGACGTCGATGCGCGCCGCACGATCGCTTCCAGCTCAGCATCGGCCGCGCCGTCCGCGAACGCCACCACCTCGAGCGCAACGCCCGCATTGAGCGCTTCGGTCACGAGATGCGGACCGTCAACGAGCACCGCATCGTCACCTTCACCCCCGCGCGTGACGTCACGGAAGCGCTTGACGAGTGGATTCTGACGACTCGAGATCCGCTCCACGGATTGTATTGTACAAGCGGCGTTCTGTCAGCTTTACTTAATGCGCGCGGGGCCCTCCGCCTCCGCGCGCCACCGATCCATGGCGCGCTACGGCGAGACCTCGCCGTAGCTGGTCGCAGAGTCACACGCGACCTGCGAAGGCGGGCACCCCCGCGCGCTTTTACGCGCTTCGCGCGACGGCCTTTGGCCTTGCCGCCTCCGCGTGCTTCATGCGCGGAGGCGGCCTATCGTCACTGATTGGGCCCACGGGGCTTCAATAACTGCTACCATCATGCCGATGAAAGGGCGGATTCTCAAGAAGTTCGAAGACGAGATTCATCAACTCGAGCGCGAGTTGAAGACGGAGTTGCCGAAGGAGATCAAGCGCGCTCGCGAGCTGGGCGACCTGCGCGAGAACGCTGAATACCATGCGGCGAAAGAGCGTCAGCGGCTGGTGGAGTCGCGCATCAGTCTGCTCAAGAAACGGGTCAGCGAGATCTCGCTGATGAATCTCGACAAGCTGCCTCACGGCCGCGTGGGGTTCGGTTCGACCGTGCATCTGAAGGATGCCGGTGGTCAGACGATTACGTATCAACTCGTCATGCCGGAAGATGCGGACGTGGACCAGGGCCTGATCTCGACCGCCTCGCCGATCGGCCGGGCGCTCCTCAACAAAGAGGAAGGCGACGAGGTCACGGTCACGACGCCGAACGGCAGCAAGCGGTTCGAAGTCGTCAAGCTGGCCACTATCCATGACGAGTGACGACGTGTGAAGACACGGGCGTGATCACCCCCGATTCTCCCGATCGACGGTACTCCACGCGGCTCCGCACCGCGCTCGTCCTCACAGGCACCGGAACCGGTGGCGCCTACCACGCCGGTGTGCTCAGAGCGCTCCACGAGGCCGGCATCCGCATCGATCTCGTCGCTGGCCGTGGCATTGGCGCGGTCGGCGCGTTCTTCGCGGCCGTCGATGGCGGGGCGCGTCTGTGGGAAGAGACTGGTGTCTGGCGCGCGCCGTCGGCGGTTTCGTTCTACGGCTGGCGGAAGCCGCTGCGTGTGGCGTCGTGGGCAGGTGCCGCCGCGCTCGCCATCCTCGCGATTCCCCTAGCCATCCTGGTCGTTGCGGTTCTGGTGGCCGTCCTTGGAATGTTGCTGACGCTGATCGGTCTCGAGAGTGCCGGCGGCGCGGTGACGGGCGCCATCGGACGCTGGATCGCCTGGCTGTTTGCCCCAGGCAGCTTGCCAACGGTCATTCCGCGTCTGGCACTGCTGGCGTTGTTGATTGCTGCCGTCGTGGCACTTGCCGGGGCGTTTCCTCTGCGCCGCGATCGCGGCAAGCGTCGCGCTCAGCACGGCCTGGCGGGACGCGTGCTCGGTGCGCCGTTCTCGCCGCACACTTTGATCGACCGGTGTTCGGCGGAGTTGTGGAACCTGATTCGAGGCGCGGCACCGCTCGCGTCGCCGCCGGCCGACGAACTGGGCCGTCGCTATCTCGAACTCCTGGCCGAGAACCTGGGGCAGCCGGGCTTCCGCGAGTTGCTCCTGACGGTCCACGACGTGGACGCGCGGCGCGATCTGATCTTTGGCCTCCTCGGCACGAGTTACCGCGGACGGTTCTTCAGCCGGCCCGGTGTTGAAGCCAACGCCACCAGGAGCGTGGAGGCGTTCGATCTGATGGGTGCCGCGCGCGATCACGCGCTCGACGCGCTCAACGCTGCCGTCGCCGTGCCCGCCGCCTGCGAGTCACACCTCATCACCTTTGCCCCCGAAGGACCGTGGCGCGGTGAAACACACCGTGTGTGCGACCGCCCCGGCGCGCTGCAGCGCTTGATTGAAGAAGTCGCCGCGGCTGGGGCAGAGCAGATCGTCATCGTGGCCGCATCGCCACTCCCGGGCCGTCCGCACGAACTGAGCGCCGGGCGCGCTGACGTTCGCGGCCGCGCCGCGGAGCCGCTCGCTGCCTTCGAGGCCGCCGCCCTCCGCGACGTCGTCGAACACGCCGCCGGACGATTCGCCGGGCTCTTCATGATTCGGCCGGTGCACAATCCGGTCGGTCCGCTCGACTTCGCCGGCATCTATGACGAGCGATCGGACCGTATCCACACGATCGCGGAGCTCGTCGATCGCGGATACGAGGATGCCTACCGCCAATTCATCGAGCCGGTCGTGGCAGCGACCGGAGACCGCATCGAAACGGTCCAATAGATGGTTGGGTGTCCTGTTGGCATCCGGGTTCTGACACCGTTGGCGTGACTTCGGGTCGGCGAGCGCGATCTGCCGAACCACGAACATTCGCGATCGGTATATTTATGAAACCAGCCACGGAATTGATCCACCGACCCGGACGATGTCGCGGTCAAGGCCGCTGCGCCTCTGACGTCGCCGATCTACGAGACGACGACGTTCCTCTTCGAGAGTGCGGAAGAGGTCCGGGACTACAACGAGGGGCGATCGGAGAAGTTTCTCTATTCCCGCTACTCGAACCCGACCGTCGTGGAGGTCGAGCGGACGATTGCCGCGCTCGAGGCGGCAGAGGCGGCGCTCGTGCTGTCCAGCGGTCAGGCTGCCACCGCCACCGCGCTCCTCGCGCTGACGAAGGCTGGCGACGAGGTCGTGTGCAGCTCCGCGATCTACGGCGGCACGCTTCACCTGCTCAACGATCTGCTGGCCCGATTCGGTATTCGCGCGCGGTTCGTGTCGATCGACGAGCTGCGTCGTCCGGAGTCGGTGCTGACGGACGCCACAAAGGTCCTGTGGTTCGAATCGCCCATCAATCCGACGTTGCGCTGCGTGGATATTGCGGCGATAGCCAGCGCCTGCCGCGCTCGGGGCGTGACGTCAGTCATCGACAACACGTTTGCGAGTCCGATGAACCAGCAGCCGGTCACCATGGGCATCGACGTCGTGATGCACAGCGCGACCAAGTATCTCAACGGTCACAGCGACGTGACCGCCGGCGTGCTCGCTGGCCGGGCGGCGCTGATCGCGGAGGTGCTCAAAGCCCGCAAGCTGATTGGAACGGTTCTCGACCCGTCGGCGGCGTATTCCCTGGGCCGCGGCGTGAAGACGTTGTCCGTTCGCATGGAGCGACACAATGCGAACGCCCTCGCCGTTGCGAAATGGCTCGACCGTGACGACCGTGTGGAGACTGTCTACTATCCCGGTCTCGAATCGCATCCGGATCATGCGATTGCCAGGCGGCAGATGCGCGGCTTCGGGGGCATGGTCTGTATCGATCTCGGCGGCGACTACTCGCGCGCGGCCCGGTTCTTCGATCGGTTGCAGGTCTTCCGGCGCGCGGCGAGCCTTGGCGGCGTCGAGAGCCTGTGCAGCCTCCCGGTGCTGACGTCACAGTGGGGGCATTCGGACGACGAGCTTCGCCGCGCTGGTGTGACTCGCGGCATGGCCAGGCTGTCGGTGGGTCTCGAAGATCCGGAGGACCTGATCGCCGATCTGGATCAGGCGCTGGGCTAGGGCAGGAGGGGACGAGGGGACGGAGGGAACGGAACAAGCTTCAACTCGGAGACTCAGAGCAACGGAGTTCCTCTAACCTGAGCGCTCGGAGCCGATGCCGGCCCGGCCGTAGGCCGGGCCGGGCGATCGACCGACACCCCGCGGGCACAAGCCGCCTCCACCCTTCGCCCGCGGCTTGTGTCCGCGGGGTGTCGGTCGATCGCTCGCCGCGCTGCGCGCGGCGGCATCGGCGGGTTGGCGCGTGGTGTCTCGTGGCCTGTCACGAGATGTGTAGGATCATCAGGCCACGGCCGGCCGGCGATTCCCGCCGCGTGCACGGCGGCGCGTCGTCCGCGCGCTGAAGCCGCTTGCCTCCGTTTCTCCGAGTCTCTGAGTTGAAGCTTGTTCCGTTCCCTCCGTCCCCTCCCCCTGTGCCCTCCGTAGAACTCCTCCCTAGGACGACTTGGCGAGTACTTCCTTTTTCTTCTCGGCTGCCGGCTCGTGGAGGAAGACCTCAGCCAGTTCCGCAATCTTGAGGCTGATGTCGGGGCCCGAGAGGTCGCCGAACTTCTGACGGAAGCGTTCGATCGGGACGACGGCCTTGGCCATCGCCCGATGACCACCGGCGCTGCCAACGTCGCCGAACCACCGCCGCACGAATTCCCCGGCGTTCCTGGAATACCCGAGGTTCCGCACGCTCACGATGAGCGAGCCGTTGACCACGCCTGCGACGATCGTCCACTTCACGTCTTCGAGCTGCAGGAAGAAATCAGCGGTGTAGGGGATGAAGTCTTCGCGTGGCGCTTCGCCGATGAAAGCGCTGAACACCTGCTCGCGCATGATCCCGCCCTGGCTCGCGCGTGTCACATATTCCAGCCGCTCGAGCGTGATTTCCGCCCCCTCCATCTTGCGGATGAGCGCCGCGTCGGCCAGCGGATACAGGAACGTGAACGCCTCGAGATCCACCCGGTTGGTGTGGCGGGCGAAGAACAGCGTGTCCGACTTGATCGCGTAGAGCATTGCGGTCGCTGTGCGCTCCGAGATGTTCACGTCGACGGCCCTGAGATGCTCGGTCAGGATGGTGGACGTTGACCCGTAGTCGGCGCGGATGTCCTTGAAGACGGCGCTGTAACCGGGCTGCTCGGGATGATGATCGATGACGAGATCGGCGCGGTCGAGCAGACCGCCGAAATAATGCGGCTGCACGTCGACAGTTGCGATACGTTCGAACTCTTCGAATGATGCCGGCGTGATGCGCTCGACGTGGATGTCGAGCATGTTGGCCATCCGCAGGTTCTCCGGCCGTGTGACGCCCTGCATGGCGCCGATGATCGCCGTCGTTTTGGTTCGGCGCAGCAGGTTGCGAAGCGCGAGGCCGCTGGCCAGCGCGTCAGGATCCGGATCGTTGTGCAGGAGGATCAGCACGCGATCGGCGTCGGCAAAGTAACGCTGATACTGCTGCACGCGCGCGCGCGTCATCGAGCGGCTCAGCTCCGTCACCAGCGTCGGGCGAATCAGCTCGGCGACGTCCATGTGCGTGACGTCAGCCATCGCCTCCCGCGCCGCCTCGGACATGCGCGTGTTTCGCGGACCGGTGTGCAGCACGTAAATCAACGTGCCTCCCGCGTCACGCACCGCAGACACGACCTTGTGGATGCTGCGGCGTCCGTTGTCTTCGATGATGAAACAGGTGCTGGGGGAGATGTCCGCTTTCAGGTAGGTATCGATGCGGCGCGGGTCGGCGGCGCTTATGCGGATGCCGGCGTCGTGGAGGCGCCTGGCCAGGGGGCGGCTTTCCACGAGGAAATCCACCTCGAAGCTCGGGAGCAGCACGTCGTCCAGCGAGCGAATGACCAGCTCGTCTTGACAGATGGCGAGGACGCGCACGTCAGCCGAGCCTCCGGTAGCGGCTCGCACGTGCGGTCCGCAAAGCGCTCATGGGCAACTACCGATTATACGCCACTCCGCGTGAAACGGCGGCGGTAAGCCGGCGCCGTTTGAGGGGTGTACCATCTCGATGAGAAACCCTGTGCAACTTCTTCCACTTCTGGCGTGGACGCTGCTGCCGGTCATGCTGGCGGGGGACGCCCGAGCCCAGCCGCCCTGCGCAACCTGCGTGGCGATACTCGTCCCGGCAGGCGCCGCCGACCTGCTTCCCGGTGGGCTCGATGGCCTGACAGTGATCGTGGAGGTGTCTCCAGGCGAAGAGCAGAGAGCAGCAGGGAGTGTCGACTTGATTCGGCGCAAAGGCGGGAAGGCCGGAGTGCTCGTCACAGGTGCGTCCGAAGCATCGACCAATTTGCCGCGAGTCGATCTGCTAATCGTTGACGTGAGCCGGGACCGGGCGAATGAGGGGACACCGTTCGAGCTTCGGAAGCGGCTGGCCGCCCTTCGGGGCGAGCTCCCCGCTGGGCGCCTCGGCATCTTGATGGCGTCGGCTTCCGATTCCGGAAGTCTCGTTCACGAGCTCGCCCCGTATGTGGATTTCGTCGTCTGGGGCAATGGGCCGCCGGCCTCTTCAGTTACTGCAGTCTGGCAACACGGCGGCGAGGTAAGTAGCGCCCTCGATGCGATGAATCTGACGAGAGCCAGCAGTGCTGAAAACGTGCTCGTTCGTCCCACGCTCGACAGCCTCACCCGGACGGTCTCGGATCTCGTCCACGCGAGATCGATGCTTGCTTCACACCTCGACGTGGTCGCGGCACGTGCATTGAGGATTGACGAGATCGTCGCGAGGCATCAGGCGTCGGTGGCGAGACAGGCGGCACGCATTCACTCGCTCATCTCGACCGGGACGCTGACGGTGACGTTCGAGGCGCCAGGTTTCCCGGCGCCAATCACCGTCAGCGCCGAATCGATCGCCTACGCAGTTGGCCCGCACGCCGACATCGAATTGCGCTCGGTGCGCGTCAACGGGATCGAGTTCCGGGGCTCGGGCATTCCGCGTCTCCCAATCATCGAGCCTGAACGCGTCTCGACGCCTCCACTGACGATCGCGTTGACGGACGCGTACCGTTACGAGTTGCGCGGCACCGACGAGGTCGAGGGGACTCGATGCTACGTCGTGGACTTCGAACCTGTCTCGCGAAAGGGTTCGTTCTTTACGGGCCGGTCGTGGATCGATGTCGAGACCTTCGGCCTGGTCCGTGTCGAGGCGCGTCAGACCGGTTTGCGCGGGCCGATCGTCGCGTCCGAGCAGGTTGACGAGTACCGCCGCGCGAGCGGGAATCTCTGGCTGCCCAGCCGCTCTCATGTGAAGCAGCTATACGAAGGGGCTGCGCACCGGACGCCTATCGATCGCGTGCTCGTTACGGCGAACCACGAGATTGATGCGCCGGATTTCGAGACGCGCCGACTGGTCGCACACGCGTCCAACGCGTTGATGCTGCGCGACAGCCCTTCGGGCTTCCGGTATGTCCGGCCATCGACGGACGCCGGGATCCGGCCGTCAGGCGCGCCAGCCGAGACTGAGCCCGACGCCGGCGATCGCGCCAGTCATGTCCGGACGATCGTGATGGGGGCGATGTTCGATCCGAACATCAGCTATCCACTTCCATTTGCCGGCTTGAGCTACGTCGATTTCGATCTGTTCGGCACGGGAACGCAGCTCAACGGCTTCTTCGGCGGGTCGTACGGACAACTGGCCATCTCGGTGCCGTCGCTCGGAGGCACCCGCTGGCAACTCGGCGGCCGCGGGTTCGCGATCCTGACATCGTTCAACGACCGGTCATTCGTCGACGGCCGCGAACGCTATGACGCGAACATCAGCCAGCGTCCGGCGCACGGTTCAGTCTGGCTCGTTCGCCCGCTGACGACGCGGGTGTCGGTCAAGGCGGGATACGAGCTGGACTACGTGCGGTACCGCGCCAACGACACAACGGCAGACACGTTCGCCGTCCCCGCCGATCAGCTCGTCCATGGCTTCCGCGCATCGGTCGAGGCTCAGCGGGGCGGCTGGCGGGCGAGCGCATGGTGGAACCCCGCCGTCCGTTCCGGCTGGCGTTCATGGGGGGCGCTCGAGAACAGCGAGTATCGCGCCGATCATCACGACTTTCAGCGGGCCGGCATCTCGCTGACGCGGATCACCGTGCTCTCTCCGGCGCTCGTGGTTCGAGGTGAGGGGAGCTGGATGATGGGCCGCGACCTCGACCGGTTCAGCCGGATGGCGTTCGATGCATTTGAGAATCGTCTTCGTGGTTTTCCTGCGGCCCTGATCCGGTATGATCGCGGCGCGGTGCTGCGTGGCACCGCCGCCTGGTCGCTCGGATCGCGAATGCGCCTGGACGGGTTCGTGGATACGGCGTTCGTCCACGACCCGGGACTGAGTGACGGATTGACCCGGCTGACCGGTGTCGGAGGCGCACTCGAAGTGCCGGCGCCCTTCGGCATGCTCGTCGCTGCGGAGTGGGGCTACGGCATTCAGGGACGTCGCGCCGACGGCGGCCGGGGCACACAGGTCGTCCGCATCACGGGTTACAAGATTTTCTGAAGAGCGGGAAGAGAGCGGCCGATGTCAACTCCCGACTCCCAAGCTCCGACTCCCAAGCAGAACACAGTCGATCGGCCGAGAGGTCATTGGGCTCACCGCAAGATGGGAGTTAGAGGAGACCGCGTGAACGCGGTAACGGCTGTCGCTGCGTTCCTTGTCGTCGCCACTGCGGTGCCGTTGCTGGCGCAGACGTTCCGCGCCCGTGTCGACCTGGTCCACTTCCCTGTGGTCGTCACCGACAAGGAAGGCGCGCCGATCACGGGTCTCACGAAAGACGACTTCGAGATCGTCGAGCAGGGCAAGCCGCAGTCGATCACGTACTTCTCGGTCGGCGATCCGAACGACAGCAGCCGTCTCGGCGAGGTCCTTCCCCTGCACATCGGCCTGGCCCTCGACACCAGCGGCAGCATGGATCAGGACATCCACGAAGTCCGCACCGCGGTCGTCAAATTCCTCAACGCTAATCCAGCTGCGGTCGACGTCACCCTGGTGAACTTCGACACGGAAGTGCGCGTCTCGCGGTATGGGTCCAACGAGTACGCGCGGCTGATCGAGCGCATCCGGACGCGCAAGCCCGAGGGGTGGACGGCGTTCTATGACGCCCTGGGCGTCTACCTGAACGGGGCCGTGAGCCAGGACGGCCAGAAAATCCTGCTCGTCTATACCGACGGCGGCGACACCCGCAGCTCGCTGACGTTCTCCGAGCTGCTCGACCTGCTGAAGGCGTCGGACGTCACCCTCTACGCGATCGGCTATCTGGAGAGGCAATCGAGCTCCTCGCGCAACGAAGCTCGCATGCAGTTACAGAGGATGGCGGCGATGACCGGCGGTCAGGCCTACTTCCCGGCGAGCGTCAAGGAGCTGGACCGGATCTACGAGAGCATCCAGAAGGAGATCGCGGCCCGCTACAGTCTGGGCTACATCTCGAGCGACGCACGCATGGACGGCAGCTGGCGGAAGGTGGAGGTCAAACTGAAACGAAAAGACCTCAAGAACGTGAAACTCCGCACCCGATCGGGCTACTTCGCTCCCTACCGCGAAGGATCCGGCTGGCTGTTCCCCCGCATCCCCTGATCGACAACGGACTTATGGTACGATCGGCGGTTGTCGTCCCTGCCGTAGGGGACGTCTGTACTTCGCTGGGCATTGGCCAGGATCTTCTCCATGGCGTCCAAGTACGACCAGTTCAAACTCGTCACCGACTTCGAGCTGCGCGGCGATCAGGCGCGGGCCATCGACGAACTCGTCGACGGCCTCCACCGCGGCGACAAGGCGCAGGTGTTGCTCGGCGTCACCGGCTCCGGCAAAACGTTCACGATGGCGCAGTGCATTGCGCGCGTCAATCGTCCGACGCTGGTGATGGCGCACAACAAGACCCTGGCGGCACAGCTGTACCAGGAGTTCCGCCGGTTCTTCCCGGAGAACGCCGTCGAATACTTCGTCAGCTACTACGACTACTACCAGCCGGAAGCCTACGTCCCGACGACCGACTCCTACATCGAGAAGGAAGCGACGATCAACGACGAGATCGATCGCATGCGGCTGTCGGCGACGCGGTCGCTCTTCGAGCGCCGGGACGTCATCATCGTTGCCAGCGTGTCGTGCATTTACGGCCTTGGCTCGCCCGAGGCCTATTACGGCATGATGCTGCCGCTCGAGCGCGGGCAGCGGATCGATCGCGAGCAGATCCTCCGCAAGCTCGTCGAGGTGCAGTACGAGCGGAACGATCACGAGTTCAACCGCGGCGTCTTCCGCGTCCGCGGCGATATCGTCGAAGTGTACCCGTCGTACGAAGATCAGGCGCTGCGCATCGAGCTCTTCGGCGACGAGGTCGACGAGCTGATCACGTTCGACCCGTTGACCGGCAAGACGATCCGCAAGAACGACAAGGTCGCGATCTACCCCAAGACCCACTTCGTCACCACGCGCGACCGCACGAAGCAGGCGGTCGAGAGCATCAAGGCGGAGCTGTCCTGGTATCGGGCGCAGCTCGAGTCCGAGGGCAAGGTGCTCGAGGCGCACCGTGTGCACCAGCGCACGATGTTCGATCTCGAGATGATCAAAGAGATTGGATACTGCCACGGCATCGAGAACTACGCGCGGCACCTGACGGGCCGTGCTCCGGGTGACCCGCCGCCGACGCTCCTCGATTACCTGCCGGGCGACGCGCTGACCATCGTCGACGAGAGCCATCAGACCGTGCCGCAGATTCGCGGGATGTATCACGGCGACCGATCGCGAAAGGAAGTGCTCGTCGCATACGGGTTCCGGCTGCCCTCGGCGCTCGACAACCGGCCGCTGAATTTCGAGGAGTGGGAGAAGCGTGTCGGGCAGACGCTCTTCGTGTCGGCGACTCCGGGGCCCTACGAGCTGCGCGGGTCGGGCGGTGTACTGGTCGAGCAGATCATCCGCCCCACGGGTCTACTCGATCCGGTGATCGAAGTCCGCCCCGTCCGCGGGCAGGTCGACGACCTGCTCGGCGAGATTCGCGATCGGGCGTCGCGCAGCGAGCGGGTGCTGGTGACCACGCTGACGAAGCGGATGGCCGAGGACTTGACGCAGTATTATCAGGAGCTGGCCGTCAAGGTCCGCTACCTGCACTCAGATATCGATACCCTCGAGCGCATTCAAATCCTGCGGGATTTGCGGCGCGGCGAGTTCGACGTGCTGGTCGGCATCAACCTGCTGCGTGAAGGGCTCGATCTGCCTGAGGTTTCGCTGGTCGCGATTCTCGACGCGGACAAGGAAGGGTTCCTGCGTTCGGGCGGATCGCTGATCCAGACCGTGGGCCGCGCCGCGCGCAACGTCAACGGCCGCGCCCTCATGTATGCGGACAAGATGACCGACTCGATGCGCCACGCGATCGACGAGACCGACCGCCGCCGCTCGATCCAGGAGGCCTACAACCAGGAACATGGCATCACGCCCGCCTCCATCGTCAAGAGCATCGACGAGGTGATGACCAGCGTCTACGAGCGGGACTACGTGACCGTTGCCACTGACCAGCAGGACGAGTTCCGGACGCACGCCGAGCTCGAGGCGCACATCACGACGCTGCATACGCAGATGAAGGCGGCGGCCGCCAACCTGGAGTTCGAAAAGGCGGCAACCCTGCGCGACCGCATCAAGCAGCTGCGCAGCCGCGAACTGGGACTTGCAGGGAGCAGGCACTGACGACCGTGCTGTCCCGTTTCGTCGAATGGCTGAAAGCCGCGTTGCTCGAGCTGCAGGAGTACGTCCTGATGCTCGGCAAGGTCGGACGCGGACTCACCAGCCGCCCGTTCTACTATCGCGACGTCATCGAACAGTTCGAAGAGATCGGCATCGGGTCGCTCACGGTCGTTCTGCTCACCGGCATGTTCACCGGGATGGTGCTGGCGCTGCAGTCGGGCCTGACGCTCGATCAGTTCGGCGCCCGGTCGATGGTTGGGCGCCTCGTCAGCGCGTCGATCGTCAAGGAGCTGGGGCCGGTGCTGACCGGCTTGATGGTGGCCGGGCGTGTCGGCTCGGGGATCGCCGCCGAGCTCGGCTCGATGGTCGTCACCGATCAGATCGCCGCCCTGCGGGCGTTGGGCACGGATCCGATCAGAAAACTGGTGCTCCCGCGCATTCTCGCCGGCCTCATGATGGTCCCGGTGCTCAGCGTCATCGCCAGCGCCGTCGGGATGGTGGGCGGCTGGGTCGTCACGGTGTTCCTGCTGCGGGTCGCGTCGTCTGTGTACTGGAATTCCGTGGTGACCGGCCTGTACATCCAGGATGTGTGGATGGGGCTGATCAAGCCGTTTTTTATCGGGTTCACGATCGTGAGCATCGGCTGTCACGTCGGGATGCGCGCTCACGGCGGTACGCAGGGCGTGGGCCGTGCGACGACAAATGCCGTCGTGGCCAGCTCGGTAGCCGTGATCGCGGTGGACTTCCTCGTGACGCAGCTGCTGATCGTGCTGATGTACTGATGGACACCGGTGTCACTTCGCGTCACCCGTTGCTCGACGAGGCGCTGGCCCACGGCGGCCCGATCATCGTGTTCGACGGGGTGTGGCTGGCCTTCGATGAAAAAGTCATTCTTCGCAACGTCAGCTTCACGCTGCAGACCGGTCATACGAAGGTCTTCCTCGGCGCCAGCGGTGCGGGGAAGTCGACGATTCTCAGGCTGGCGCTTGGCCTGCTCAAACCGGACGCCGGAAAGATCTTCGTCAACGGCGAGCAGATCGACGGGATGAACGAGGACGAGCTGATGTCGGTGCGTGCCGACCTGGGCATGGTGTTCCAGGAAGGCGCGCTCTTCGACTCCCTGACCGTCCGCGAGAACGTCGGGTACAAGCTGTTCGAAGAGCTGAACTGGCCCATCGATCGGGTCAACGCGCGCGTCGAGGAAGTGCTGGGGTTCATCGGCCTCGGCGACTTCATCGATCGGATGCCGTCCGTACTGTCCGGCGGTCAACGGCGCCGCGTGGCCATCGCCAGGGCGATGGCGGCGAAGCCGCGCATACTCCTGTACGATGAGCCGACAACCGGCCTGGATCCGATCATGTCGCTCACCGTGGACGAAGAAATCGTCAAGCTGCGCGACCTCGAGGGCGTGAGCTCGATACTCGTGACGCATCAGCTGCGCGATGCGTTCTACGTGGCCGAGCATACGGCGGTCCGCGAAGGCCGGAAGATCGGCCTCAAGCGCGCCGCTGGCGCGAAGGCCGACGAGGCGGAGTTCATCATGTTGCGCAACGGTGAAATCGCCTTCGAGGGGAACGCGTCGGAGCTTCGTCTCGCGGCCCGGAAAGACGACTACCTGCACGCGTTTCTGAACTAGCGAGGTTGCGCCCGGAGTTGCGGCGGTAACACATTGAAAGCTCACAATGCCTAAGACACGCTCACTTGCCTGGTCCGAACTGAAGATTGGCATCGTCGCGGCCATCGCCGTCGGCCTCACGTCGCTGCTGGTCGTGTCCGTTGGCGGCACCGGCGGGTTCCCCTGGCAGCAATACCAGTTGAAGACGCGGTTCACCAACGTGCAGGGCCTCAAAACGGGTGCCGTCGTCCGCGTGGCAGGTGTGGAAGTGGGGAAGGTCGACGAGATCAAATTCGTCGGGTCGGAGGTGGAAGTCGATCTCAAAGTGAACAAGGATCAGCGCGAACGCATCAGGACCGAGTCACGCGCATCGATCGGTTCGCTCAGCCTCCTCGGCGAGCCGGTCATCGACATTACGCCGACGACACAGGGCACGCCGCTCGAGGACGGGGCGTTCGTCCCTTCGGTTCGCGCGCAGGGGCAGCTTTCCGACGTAGCAGCCGGTGCGACCGAATCACTCGAGCAGGCAACCGCCCTGCTCCGCGATATCCGGGCTGGAAAGGGGACGGTCGGCAAGCTGTTCAGCGACGACCAGCTGTACAAGGAGATCACCGCGTTCGTGCAGGCGGCCGAAGGCGTGACCGAAAACCTGCGCAAAGGCGATGGGACGCTCGGCCGTCTGATTCGCGATCCGGCCGCTTACGAACGGCTCAGCACATCGCTGGACAACCTGCAGGGCATCACCACGCGCATCAATTCCGGGGAAGGCAGCCTTGGCCGGCTCCTGACCGATGACGCGCTGGCGAAATCACTGACCTCGGCCTCGGGCAACATCGATCAGCTTGCCGCCAGCCTGCGAAAGGGCGAGGGGACCGCGGGAAAGCTGTTGACGGACCGGGAGCTCTACGATCGTTTCAACGCGCTGGCCGGCCGGATCGACAAGGTCCTCTCGGACCTTCAAAGCGGCGAGGGCACTGCCGGCCGCCTGCTGCAGGATAAGCAGTTATATGAGAACATGAGTGCCGCGGTAGGAGAGCTGCGCGCGCTCCTCG
The DNA here is from genome assembly GCA_963784195.1 of uncultured Acidobacteriota bacterium. GTDB lineage: Bacteria > Acidobacteriota > Vicinamibacteria > Vicinamibacterales > 2-12-FULL-66-21 > CAVQAH01. The sequence goes on from CAWARA010000031.1 coordinate 173,947, forward strand.
GGGACATTCGCAAGGATCCCAAAGAAGTACTTGAACGTCCGGGTCAGCATTTTCTAGTGTCTCGAGGACACTCGCCGGAGAGCAGATCATGGCCAGAGACGACGCGGGAGTAGCGGGAACCATCATCGTGTCATTCCTGCTGGGCGCAGTCGCGGGAGCAGCGGTTGCCCTGCTCGTCGCGCCCGCGACCGGCGACGAGATGCGGCGAATCCTGGCCGAGAAGGCGAAAGAGGGCCGCGATCGCGCGACCGATGCCGCCAGGCAGGGACGCGAGTTCGTGAACAAGCAGCGCGACACGCTGACGTCGGCCATCGACCGCGGACGCGAGGCCTATCAGCAGGCGCGCGGCGGAGGCGAGCCCGGCCCGGCAGGCGGTGGGCAGGACCTGTGAGCTGGAACGAAGCTTTCCTCGGCGTGATTGCGCTCGCGACGCTGATCATGGCGCTCATCCAGATCGGCGCCGTGATTGCCGCCGCTCGCATCGCAAAGCAGGCGCAGCAGGCCCTGACGACGGTGCAGCAGGACATCCGGCCGCTCATCGCCAAGGTGAACGCTGTGGCCGATGAGGCATCACGGACGGCAACGCTGGCCACGGCACAGGCGCAGAAGTTCGATCGGCTGGTAACCGACCTGTCCCAGCGCGTCGAGGAAACGACCGCGATCGTCCAGCAGGCGATCATCATGCCCGCCCGGGAAGGCATTGCGGTCGTGGCCGCCCTCAAGGCAGGGCTGAGCGCGCTCCGTGGCTTCCGGGACACGCACCCGCGGCATGGCCGAACCGCGGACGAAGAAGATCCCCTGTTCATCGGTTAGGCCAACCGGCGCCCCTGACGAATTGACGACCTCGGGTGCTGAGTGGTAGAACGTGACCTTCCATTCAGCCGAGGTTGCCCATGACTACATCGAGCCTGATCTCTCACCGCGGTCGGGCCGCGGCGGTGGCCATTCTGACCGTTACGGTCGGTGTTGCCGCAGCCGTCCGACCTGCAGTCGCCCAGGAATCGAAATCAGCAGCCGCCGCCAAGGCGCTGGTGCAGGCGCTCGACGCCGCCAAGCTCGAGGCGATCGCGGCCGCCGATCCCGCCGACCCGGGCACCTTCGTCGCCGCCCTCTATTTCCCCGGCTCGCAGATTCTGGTCGTGTCTGCGAAATACGCCGCGCCGCCCCTTCTCACGACCAAGATGGCCGCCAAAGAGTTCCGCGATATCTACATCGATCTGAACTCGGCGTCGGTTGCCGGCACCAAGGTGTTCGTCATCGATCAGGGCGTTGATGGCCTTGTCGCGAAGCCTGAGGGCAGCCAGGCCGCCGACACCTACGAGAACGGCAAGACGACGCTGGCGTTCGACGGGGACCATAAGAAAGCCAAGATGAGCGAAGAGGAATACATGAAGGTCTTCGCGTCCGCGGACGAGCGGTACGCGAAGATCCTCGCCCTCCTCGCGGCGCAGGCAAAGGCGCCGAGTCCCTAGACTCACTGCCTTCGCTGTTATTCGCGGTACGTCCAAGGTGACCGCCGTTCGCGGCCAACGTCGCGTTCTGCTCGGCTCAATTCGGATGCCACCCGCCTCGAGATTTCCTTCGCCTCTCCCGTCTCGAATCCATCCGCGTGCTTCCAGCCGCTTGATCCGAATACCTTCCCAAAGGAGGCCGGGTCGGTGATCTCCGGTTTGGACGCCACCTCGTTTGCGTGCTGAAGCTCGTGCGCCAGCAACGCCGTCAACTCGTCGGGTGAGCGCCCGAATCTGTCTAGCTTGATCAGAAGATGCCGGCGGCCGGCACCTGCCGGAGCCCAGAGCAGACACGCCGGGACGCCTCCGGCGCAGCGCGAAAACCTGACGTAGACGATGACGTCTCCCTTTTCGAGCCGGGCGTTCAGGTCGCGAAACGTCGCGGAACGTTCCATGCCGTTGGCGATCAGCGCCCGGACGCCGGCGTCCTCCGGCCGAACCGCGGGTGACCCGCTCTGCGCGGCTACGGTGTCCGCACCCGCCGCCGCGATCGCCGCGAGCGCCACCCCCACCATCCCTCGCCACATAGCCACCTCCCGCGGGGACCGATCGGCGGCCCCGCGAAGGTGAAGGTGGCGTAGCGCGGCTCACGAAATCCTTAGCTGCACCTCACAAACGCGCTCAATTCCTCTCATGCGGATGGAGAGAGGTCTGGGAAGGCGGTAAGATCAGCGCCAACTCATGCCCAACATCGCTCCCTGCGCAAACTGGGAGTTCGACGGATTCCAGGTGCTGACGGAGCTGCGCCTCCTCCTCAGCGACGGCACAGCTGTCCCGTTGACGTCGAAGGCGTTCGATACGCTCGTGCTCCTCATCGCGAACCGAGACCGCGTCGTCACGAAAGACGAACTGCTCCGGTCGGTCTGGCCGGATGTCGCGGTTGAAGACGGCAACCTGACGCAGCAGATCTTCCTGCTCCGCAAGGCGCTGGGGGAGAGCGCGCAGCAGCCGCGGTACATCGTCACGGTTCCGGGTCACGGCTACCGATTCACGGCACGCGTGAAGGCGATCTCTGACGACCCGGCCACGACCGGCGTCGCGACAGCCGGTGCGGCATCGCTGCCGACCGCCTCGAGACCCGGTGTGAGGTCCATTGGGACAGGTCTCGTGGTGTTGGGCATCCTCGCCCTTTTGGCGATGGTGTTCGGCTCGGGCTGGATGGCGGTGGACAAGGCAGGGCCGGCCCTGGACTTGACGAAGGCTCGCATCATCAAGATCACCGAAAGCGGCAAGGCCACGAATGGCGCCATCTCCGCCGACGGCCGGTACGTCGCCTATGTCGAGAACGATGGCGATGAGTACAGCCTCTGGGTGAAACAGGTCGGCACTGGTGGGAAAACGCAAGTCGTTCCACGCCAGCCGCTCGCGCTGGCGCATCTGAGCTTCAGCCCGGACGGCGAGTACCTTTATTTCGCGCGGCGCAGTCCGGGTAGTGCGATGTTCATTCTCTCCCGAGTCCCGGTCATCGGCGGCCTCGAGACGCCAATTCTTGACGATGTCGATTCGCCCGTCAGTTTCTCACCCGATGGACGCGAGTTCGTGTTCCAGCGCGGCGCCGGCCCCGAGTCTCACATCGTCGTTGCCGCTGCCGGAGGCGGCTCTCAACGGATCCTGGCGACGCGAAAGTTCCCGGTCAGGCTTCTCGCTGTTCGCGCCGGACTGGTCCCCCGACGGCAAGGTGGTGGCGGCGGCCGTCGATCGATGGGAGCAACGCTCGCGGTGGTCCATCGTTCTTCTCCCGGTGGACGGCGGCAGCAGCCGCGAACTCTACACGAGCGACAGTCGCCTCGGCCGTCTCCGCTGGCTGCCCGACGGATCGGGGCTGCTGACGGTCATCTCGGAAGGGCTGGGAGCGACCGCCAATTCGGCCGTCGTCTCTGGGAGGGGCGATCTGGCGCATCGGGTACCCAAGCGGTCGAGCCGAACGCCTGACGTCCGATCTGGCCAACCACGATCCTTGTTGCCTGGACATTCGGCGCGAATGGCAGCGCGTCGCGAACGTCATCAATACGCTCGTGTCGGACCTCTGGATTGCGCCGGCCGATCGCCTGGACGCGCCAAGGCAGGTCACCTGGGATCACCCCGTGGTCTCGCGTCACAGCTGGTTACCGGACAACGACACGATGGTGTATCGCGACTTGAGCGGACGCTTGAATGCCGTCCACAAAGACGGCCGGGCATTCAGCCTGCCGTTGCCTGACGGGCAGGAGGTGGTGGGAGGCGTCTCCGCCTGCGGCGACGGCCGCTACGTCGTCTTTTCAACACTCCCGGGGAAAAACATCTGGCGCGTGACGCCCAACGCCGGCGGCGCGGTCAAACTCACCAGTGGCTTTAACGACTTCAATCCGGCGTGTTCTCCTGATGGAAAGTGGGTGTTGTACGCCTCGCGGGAACCAGACCATGTCTCGCTCTGGCGGGTCTCGATCGAGGGCGGGAAGCCGACGCCGTTGGACATGGTCGATAGTTTCGACGTGCTGCCGTCGCCGAGCGGTCGGATGATCTACTACTCGACGGCCGATGGAGGAGCGCCCCGTTCGCATCAGACAGGACCGGTGGGTCGTCATTTCGTCCAGCGATCGGAAGCGGCTCTTCGCAGTCGATGCAACCGGCGACGCGACCATCGGGGTGATGACGAACTGGGCGCCGGACGAGAGCGGCCTCGACTACGTCGTGACCCGGAACGGCGTGTCCAATATCTGGCGGCAGCCGCTCACCGGCGGGCCACCCGTGCAGATCACGAACTTCAGCGTCGGAAAGATCTTCAGCTTCGCGTGGTCGCCCGATGGCCGATGGCTGTCGCTCGGCAGCGGCGCCAACAGAAGTGACGTCGTCCTGATGTCACGTCAGCCTTAGCCCGGCTTCCAGTCCGCCGAGTGGCGTGTCGATGCGACAAGCACCGGTTGGGAGCAGATCATTCAGTGGCAAAGGCGGCGAATGAGTAGCGACACGGATCAACGTGGGTCCGATGGATGTCGCGATCGCGAGCGTGCTTCGCGGCGGAACTGCCGCCAGGCTGTTGCCAGAGTGTGATCTCTGAGCCGCTCCGCGTCGACGTCATCCTCGGTCCTGCCTGCCATCGCAATCGCGGAATTCCGCTGTCCGTACACCGTGAACCCGGCTCTCCCTGGGAACAGGTGCCCGACCAGGTCGAACCTGGCTAACGGCACGTATCCGGGCGGGGCGGCCTGGTGCACTTCCGTTGGGACGTTCTCTAACACCACATAGGTTGACGGCAAGATCATGCGTGAATTGAGCCCCGAGCCGTCGATGAACGTACGGCGGCCTTCATAGGCGACCCAACCGAATCCGCTCTCCACGACTTCGGTTGGCGCTGCAAACTGATCGATGAAAACGCCAGCCAGGCGGCGATCCGAATCGATGGCGTTCGCCAAAGCAATCGACGGTGGATTCCTGGCCTCGGCGAGCATCTGGCGCCAGTGGGGAATCGCTACGAGGACGAGGACGACGGCGACCACCGCCTTCCACCCGTTCGTGCCCGCCGCGGCGGCTCCTGATGCGGCCAGCCAGGTCAGAGCAGCCGGAATAGCCAGGTACCAGGGGTAGAGGTCACCGAGATTCACCACCGAATAACCCGCGCTATGGATAAGGAACCACCCGAAGATACTGACGACGATCATCCGGCGCGAGGGCGTTGCCTTTGCCGACACAACTAGCCCCATCACGCCGAGCACCCAGAGCAGGTAGCGGGTGTCGAAAGCCATGAATTCGACGACCCACAAGTGATGCATCGCCTTTTCAGATCCATGCGTCAACTTTGCGGTGAGCGATTGAGGCCAGGGCCGGCCGAAGTAGGCCCAGGCGAACAGGAACCACGGCAGGCTGACGAGCGCTGCGGAAACAAGCGTGCGGACAGGCAGACGCCGGTGCGCGATGATTGACGCGGCGGTTATCGCCAGGATCAGAGCGGCCGCATCCAGCTTCGTCACGAGCGCCAGGCCGAGAAATCCGCCTGCGACGACGTCGCGCCTCGCGTTCGAGGCGAGGATTGCCGCCAGTCCAAGGGAAAGCGCGAGCGGCAGTTCGAGACCCGCGAGAGCCTGGGTTCGCCAGAACGTGTCGACCGGGACTGCGAATGCCACGAGCAGGCCCATCCACACGCCTGCGGCCTGCACGGTGAGAGCACTCGCGAGCACCGCGGCGAGAACATAAAACGCAGACGCCAATACTCGCGCGGTGCGTTCGACATCCAGCCCCACCCGCGGCCCGAGTGAAATCAAGAGCGTCCACAGCGGATTGCTGGCGCCACAGACGCGCTCGTGGTCGTTGTAGGTAAAGCCTTGACCGTTGGCCAGGCGCTCGGCGTATCGCAGTCCAATCGCCGCATCGTCGCCGAGGATCGTCGGCTGCGCCGCCACGCTCAACCAGGCCGACAGGATTGCTGCGAGGGCGTAGATCGCGATGTGCTGCCAGGGGATCTGGCGGTTGCCGGACCAGGAGCGCGCGCCGCTTGCCGCGATCGACTCCGATGCGATCACAGTGGTTGGCAGAAGGGGGTTGGCAAAGGTGTGCCCGGTTAAGTATTCTACTCTTTCGAGTTGGGCGCTTGGCTCAGCGGTAGAGCACCGCCTTCACACGGCGGGGGTCAGTGGTTCGAATCCACTAGCGCCCACCAACTAAAACAGAATTAATCAGTAATTACAGCGAACGAGGCGCCACCGTTGGCGCCTCTTGGTGTCTCAGGTGTGCATTAGTCGTGCGCTGTTGAAGGCGGGGCCTGGATGGCTAAAGCAGAGCTTGATCTCCGGAAGAACCTCTTACAAATTGCAGGGAGCCGTAGCATCGGCTGGTGCGGCGTCCGGGGCTTTGTCCCGGTCGTCGCTGCCGGAGCGTTTTACAGAATGAACGCTACCTGGCAGCCGGTCTTGCGCCAGCAAGGGGGAGAGATGCGTGGGACTCGCCCCGCACACCACAGTGCAGATGACCAACGTGAGGAATCCATGACGCCTCGACTGACACGCCTCTCGGGGACCCTGGCTGTCGCGCTCGTCGTCGGCGGCATCGGTTGTTCACCGACCGCGCCGGCGACACCACCGACCGCGCCGTCGGCACCGCCGTCGGTTTTGAACGACCTCGTGATTAAGGGAATCGTGCCAGTAGCTGGAGAGCCGGCGGAGCATACGGACGTGCGGATCTCAGGTGACGGCTTTCAGCCCGGTGCGACCGTGACATTCGATGGTAGCGCGACGACAGCAACTGTCGAAAGTGGACACTATATCCTCACGACGGCGCCGCCTCATCCAGCTGGCGCAATCGACATCGTCGTCATCAATCCGGACGGCCGAACGAGCCGCTTGGAGAAGGCGTTTACCTACGTCGAAGATCTCCTAGCGAGCGGTGACATCACTATCGGCTCCGGCGACTCGGTCAAAGCAACGCTTAATCCACACGATAGAACGTGCACGTTCGACGATACTGCCTGCCGATTGATATTCATCCGGGCACCTGCTGATGACATGGTCGAGGTAGAGCTAGTATCGTTAGATCGTCGGGAAAGCATCGGCTTGTACGACCCGATGCCATTTAGGGCGCCGAGTCACTTCCCGAAGCAATTGACAGTGAGGGGCGGTCAACAGGTGTGGGTCATCGGAGAGGCGGCGCTGTTCAGACTGACGGCTCGCCTTGCGAAATGACGACCGTCGACCGCAGCCAGTCGGCCGCCAGTAAGGGGGAGTGATGCGTGGGACTCGCCGATCGAGACTCATAGCGATGACCGCAGCGAAGGCACATGAAGCTCTGTTCCCACTTTTCTGCTTGAGGGCGTTCCGAGCGCGAGCTTCATCGTTTCGTGCAGTCGCCGCAGCGTGTTCTTGCCTACGCCTCGCCGGATTGACGATCCACCGTTGAAGGATAAACCGGGGCTGAGGGCCGGCCTGATCACGTTCGGGTCTACTTCTGCCGAACGCACGGTTTCTTCCACTTCAGCGACACCAAGCAACTCACGGCCGGTCTGTAGCCAACCCAAGCGCACGTCAGAACTCAAGGGGAAGTCCTCAGAGACCCAAGGGGAGGTCCCGAGAGACTTCGGGCTCTCTTGCTGGTAGCGTGCAAACCCTCGCGTTGTGTCGCAGTAGTAGCAGGCTCGGAGGCAGAAATGATCACTCCACCGTTGCCGCTGAATTGCCCCTGCCCGTTCTGCAAATCCAACGACGTCGATTTCGCGGCCATAGGTGAGCGCATCTTATTCTGTCGGTGCAAGCACTGTTGGGCCCAGTTCAGCATTAAAGATTTTGATGCGCGCGAACAGCGAGTCGTGACAGCGAACCCACCGCGCCGATCTGGCTCGCGCGTTCAGCGCTGATCCAGCTACCAGCGGCGCGGATGACATATCTGGCAAATCCGGTCATCGCCAGCGACAAATCTGACGCCCGCTAGAACACGCTCTGTGGTGGAGTAGGTGTGTGGATGTCATAACGCCGTTGATCGGTGCTTGGGCCGTCAACGTCCCCTCCACCCGTCTCGGATCATCGCGTCTCGCCACTCGTTTGCGATCCTCTGGATGTCGGCGGGATCGCGCACGAACTGACTTCGTGTGAACGTGTCGTTCACGAGCAGACGGATCTCCCAGCCGAGCGGATGCGTCCAGAGCAAACAGACGGCGCGGACGCCGGTCACCCTCGTGAGGGTGAATAGTTCGCGGATCTGCTCGGGTGGACCGTTCCAATGCTTTCGTTGTGAGACGGACACTGGCCGATCACTTTCACACGTGCGTTTGCTAAAGCGGCGGAGCATGTCGGCCCTGCGATGACCGACACGCTCCTGACCACACGCCGCTGACAGGGCGGGAGCGTGTGGTGCTGTACATCGTAACCGAGCGGCGTTCGTCCGATCGCCGTGTGTCAAAAGCGCACAGCTCAACGGACAACGTCCGCGAAGCAATAGGCTCGCGATATTCAGTTAAAAAGAGCCGCAGCTTCGAAGCCGACCTTGTCCGCCCTGATATCGTCCTCGTCGAGATACCCGGCATCGATAAGATCATCCGTTATTTCGCCGAAGTCGATTTCCTTAATCGAGGCATTGAAATGCGCGGCACTGACGCCACCGAGCACGAAGGGCCGCACGGGTCCGCCGGTCGGCACGAGAAACTTAACGCCCCCACCGTAGTACGTGGCCGGTATCGTGCCGTCCAACTCCCACCGCACACCGGTGAGACTTGTGAGCGACGCGGCTGCCGAATCGAGATCCGCTTGCCGCAGTCGGCAAGCGCGAAAACGAGAGGCCACACGCGGCTCCCAGGTGTGCGCAGGCGTTGACAGTGCGCGTGCTTGTCTGTACAAAGTCCTTTGCAATGCTGCGGATGTGGGTCCGGCGGATTGTTCTTGCACTCCTCGGTGCCGGTGCCGCCGGCGTGCTCGCGCTGTGGCTGGAGCACCGCCTGCCGACCGAGTTGCCCGCGCCGACTGGGACCTTCGCACTCGGACGGACAAGCTACACGTGGGACGGCATAGGCGCCTGGGTGTGGTACCCTGCCGCGATCGCAGCGCCCGCCGATGACTATTTGCCGCCGGCGATTCGCACCAACTGGGAGCACGAGCGGCCCGCGTTCATCAACTTTCTAACTCGCGATCTCTCGAGCGTGCGCGGCCACAGCGCCAATGACGTAGCGATTTCGAACGCGGAGCCAAACTATCCAGTCGTCATCCTGCGCGCCGGTGGATCGGGGTCGGCGGCGCTGAGCTTCTCGTCGCTGGCCGAAGACCTCGCCAGCCACGGCTATGTCGTCGTAGGACTTGATATCGCAACCACAGCTAATCCGGAACTCTGCGCGGGCCGCAACGACGACGAAGACTGCGCGACGAAGATCATGGCGCCGCTTATCAGCCGCATCGGCCACGCCATCGATCACCTTCAGGAGCTCGCGGAGTCCGATGCGCGCTTCAAATCGAGAGTCGACCTCACACGCGTTGGCGTGTTCGGTCACTCCTTCGGCGGCGCGCAGGCCGCACAGTTCTGCTCGCAAGACACCCGCTGCAAAGCCGGCATCAACATCGATGGCCGGCCGTTTGGCACCGTCATCACGAACGGAATACCGGTGCCGTTCATGTTTCTGCTCTCCGATCACGGCACGCCGAAGGACGTCGTGAGCCAGCGCATTCTGAGTCAGATACAGGCAATTTACGATCGGCAGCCGCACGACTCGCGCCTGCGGGTTGTCATCCGCGGCTCGCACCACTTCACGTTCAGCGACGATGGCGCGCTGCTGAAAAGCGCCGTGTTCCGAGGAGTGCTGCGCGTCCTTGCCGGCCTCCGGATCAATGGCCGCCGTCAAGTGGAAGTCACAGCTTATGCTGTGCGAACGTTCTTCGATCAGCATCTCAAGGGTGGGGCCGACAGTCGAGGCATTCTGGCAACGGTTCCTGAAATTGTGGTGGTACCTTAGGCGGCAGGCACCCCAGCGGCGAATCACTTTTGAACTTTAAAACTGCGCCGCTGGCGGAGACGGAGATCTGCCTATCGGAGACTTCAGTGGGGTTTGCAGACGGCCTGCCTTAGTGTCGCAACGCGACGCTACGAAGCGGCATCGTGCTTGTTAGACTTCGCTGGGCTTGGCCTAGTAGCCTCGACGATGAATCAACCACCGGGCGCGGAATCACGCGGCTAAGAACGGGCCCGTGAATCGCGCTATTCAGCTGGCGACGAACTGCAGCGCGTCGTTGTCAGGTTTTGGTAGAGGCTCTAAACGATTCGGTGGTCGACTCGCATGGCGGGGTACCCGACGACGCCGATCCGGGCAAGAACTCTAAGCGGCAGGATCGCGTCGGGGTCATCGCCACCGGACGCGAGGGTATAGGCACTCGCGTCGCTCGCCCACAGTTCAGCGCCCGACTCCTGCTGGAGCACGCCCAGCCCGCCGGCATGGTCGGGATGAGGCTCTGAGTTTAGGAGCACCTTGACGTCCTTGATGCTGAAGCCAAGCTTCGCAATGCTCGCGATGATCATCGGCGCGGTGCTGGGATAGCCGCCATCGAGCACGATATGGCCCTCGGGCCCAGTGATGAGAAAGGCCGCGGCATCGGTCGCGCCAACGTAGTAGAGGTTGCCAGCGATGCGGAACGGTTCGGCGGGCCCCTGCCCGCCTCGCTTTGTCGCGTTCAGCCACCTACCGACGAGCACCAGCGCAAGAACACTGGCCAGTGCCAGGAGGACTACCAACCGGTATCGCTTGGTGAAGTGGGGCAACCGTCACTCTCCCCGTGCCAGTTCGCTCAACCCGGACTGATTCTGGCAGCCGAGGGCAATGCCACGACGCTCCGCGCGCGTCAAGGCCACGCCGCCTGCGGCGGTGCGCTGCGTGCAGCCTTGACCCGTGCTCGCGCCGCGGCCGTACTGCACCTATGCGACGAAGGAGACTCTCGTCGCTCAGCACTCGAAGAGTTGAGTAATGGAGGAAGCAATTTGCGGAGGAGTCCAGATACGTCTGTTAGCCACAGTGCCACCTCTCCATGGGCGAAGGTAGAATCATGCGTGATCGTTCGCCCCGTCGATTACTGGCGCCAGATGACGAAACGATCGGACGACCGGGTCCATGTAGAATGACGCGCATGAGACGACACCTTGGAGGCTTCATAGCGGGGATCGCGATCGGTGCGGCGCTCGCTACCGGCGCGTTCCTGGCGGATTCCCTCGGCGCGGCCGCCGTCGAGGCGGGCGCGCAGGGTCAGGCGACGTCGACGATCGTGTTCGAGAACGCGCGCGTGCGCGTAAAGAACGTCACGTTCCCGCCGGGCGTCACAGCCATGCACACGCACGACCTCCCCCACGTCGGCGTGGTCATCCAGGGGGGTACGCTCGAGTTTCGTTATCCGGACGGCAAGTCCGAGACTATGAAGCTGGAGCCCGGCGGCGCCGGCTACCGCGATGCCAACGTCACGCACCAACCGGTCAACCCTGGGAAGACTCCGGTCCAGGTCATCGAAGTCGAGCTGAAATAGGCTCGCAGCCAGAATCCAGTCCCTACTTGCGACGCTCGGGTAGTCGGCGCGCCGACGGGCCGTCGTAGACGTGTTCCTTCGGGTCGATCTCGCGCATCGGCGAGTGACGATCGATTTCTTCTTGCGCGTGCGCGGCGATCCCTGGAACGCGCGAAATGATGAACAGCGCGTTGGCCACGGCCGGGGCAATGCCCAGGTCTCCGCAGACAGCGGCGATCGCACCGTCGATGTTCACCGGCAGGATGCGGCCGGCGCGATCGGGCTTGTCGTGGAGCACGAGTTCCACGGCGCGGATCATCTGCACGTGTTGGCCTTCGACTTCCAGCTCGAGCGCCATCTGGAACAGCCGCGCGGCCCTCGGATCCCGAGTGTGAAATCGATGTCCGAAACCCGGGGGCGTTTCGTCTGCGTCGACGCAGCGCTGCACGATCTCGGCGGCGGCATCGCGATACGATCGCCCGGCGCGCACGAGCTCCAGCCCGGCATCGAGGAAATACATGCAGCTCTCGATGTCGCCGCCGTGGTGCCGGCCGAACCCGAGGACGCCTGCAGCGACGCATGCGCGCAGCGGTGCGCCCGTGGTCGCCGTGTTACGCGCGGCCAGCGTGGATGGCGGCGTGGCGCCGTGGTCGATGAACGACACCAGCATCGCTTCCATGAGGCTGCCGATCCCAGGTGACGGCACCTCGCCGATGAGGAGCAGATAGATCGCCTCGCCGAACGTCAGCCGGCCCATGATCTCGTCCAGCGGATAGCCGCGAACGAGGATCTTGTTCGGCTCGATACAGGTCAGCGCCGTCCGCCAGCGCTCTTCGACGATCCGCTTCTGACTGCGCCGCTCAATGGTCGGCGACGCGTCCGTCCCGTCTGCGGCGGGAGGTTTCATGTGGAGCTCCTTGGCCTGGATAGCCCACTGCTTTCCGCGATCCGACTACGTCCCGTAGAGCCTGTCCCCAAAATCGCCGAGTCCCGGAACGATGAACTTGTGCTCGTTCAGACACTGATCGACGACCGGCGTATAGATGTGTACTTCCGGATGGTGCTTCTCTACGAGCTCGATCCCTTCCGGCGCGGCGACGATGCAGATCATCCGGACGTCGCGGGCGCCGGCTTCGGTCAGCATGTCGAGTGCGGCGACTGCGCTGCCGCCTGTCGCCAGCATCGGATCGATCATCAGCACGTAACTGCCATCGAGCCGCTTGGGCAGGCGCGAGTAGTAGCGTGATGCGACAGCGGTCAACTCGTCGCGCTGCAATCCGATGTGTCCCACGCGCGCCTTGGGAATCAGCTCCAGGACGGCGTCGAGCATCCCCAGACCGGCCCTCAGGACCGGCACCACGACAACTTCACCGCTGATGCGGCGGCCGTCCGCAGGGCCGAGCGGCGTCAACACCTGCACGTCGGTGACCGGAATGTCGCGCGTCGCTTCGGCCGCCAGCAACAAGCTGATCCTGACAGCCATCCGCCGGAAAAGCTCCGGAGGAGTCGCGGAGTCGCGCAACGTTGCCAGCGCATCGTGAACGAGCGGATGTGTCACGCGGTGTAGCGGCACGGGAACACTATACACAAAGGACGGCGTTAAATGGGCGATGGGCGATGGGCGATGGGCGATGGGCGATGGGCGATGGGCGATGGGTACGGGCGGTGACGATGGCCGGGGGTGGAGAGAAACGCTGATAGAATTTCGGCCCATGCTGTCGCGCGTGTGCGCGCTCCTCGTGCTGTCGGGCGCTCTGCTATCGGCCTGGCAGCCGGACCGGCGTCCGATCTCGCTCGTCGTGGCGGGCGGAGCGGTGGTCACGATGGACGCGTCGGGACGCATCCTCGATCCAGGCGCTGTCGCGATCGAGGGCCGCGACATCATCGCCGTAGACACGCCCGAAGCAATCGCCGCGCGTTACGCGCCAAAGGAGACGATCAACGCGTCCGGCCACGTCGTGCTCCCCGGCCTCATCAACACGCATACCCATGCGCCGATGGTGTTGTACCGCGGTCTCGCGGATGACCTGGCGCTCATGGAGTGGCTGCAGAAATACATTTTTCCCGCGGAGGCGAAGACGGTCAGCCCTGAATTCGTCAGGGCCGGCACGCGGCTCGCGGTTCTCGAGATGATCCAGTCCGGGACCACGGCGTACGCGGACATGTATTACTTCGAGGAAGAGATCGCGAAGGCGACGAAAGAAGCGGGCATCCGCGGCGTGCTCGGGCAGACGATCATCGAGTTTCCGGTGCCCGACGCCAAGACACCGACGGAAGGCATCGCGCGGGCGACCGAGTTCATCCGGCAGTGGAGTAATGACGAGCTGATCGTGCCGGCCATCGCGCCGCACTCGATGTACACGCTCGACACCGCCACGCTCAAGGCGATCAGGGCGGTTGCCGACCGGGAACGTGCGCCGGTCATAACACACCTCGCCGAAACGCGTGACGAGATCAAGATTGGCAGGGATCGCTACAAGCTGACGCCCACGCAGTTTCTCGAATCGATCGGATTCTGGGGACCGCGGACCATCGCCGCGCATGGCGTGTGGCTGACGCCAGCCGACATTCGCGTGCTCGCCCGGCGGCACGTCGGCGTCGCGCACAATCCCGAGAGCAACATGAAGCTCGCCAGCGGCACGGCGCCGGTCCTCGAGCTGCGGAAAGCAGGTGTCGCGGTCGGGCTTGGGACCGACGGCGCGGCCAGCAACAACGACCTCGACATGTTCGAGGCGATGCGATTGGCCGGGTTCCTTCACAAGCTGCAGGCCAATGACCCGCGCGCGCTGCCCGCGGCGGACGTGCTGAAGATGGCGACGATCGAGGGCGCCCGCGCGCTCGGCATGGAGCGCGAGATCGGATCGCTCGAGCCTGGAAAACGCGCGGACCTGATCGTCGTCTCGATGGCCAGCGCGCGCCAGACGCCCATGTATTCGCCAGTCTCTCACCTGGTCTACGTCACGCGCGGCGACGATGTGCGCACCACGATTGCGAACGGCAAGGTGCTGATGCGCGACAGGAAGATGCTGACGCTGAACGAGTCAGCCGTACTCGAGGAAGCCCGCGGCTGGGCGGTCAAGATCAGAGAGGCTGTTCGTTAGGAGGAGAATGGAGACACTGATCACGGCTGACCAGATCCATCAGCGGGTCGGCGAGCTGGCCGACGAGATCGAGCGGGACTACCCGGCCGACGACGAGATTCATCTTGTCGGCGTGCTGAAAGGCGGGTTCGTGTTCATGGCCGATCTCGTCCGCGCCATGAGCGCGCGCGTGACGATGGACTTCATCGCGGTGTCGAGTTACGTCACAGAGCACGAAATCGACGGGCGAGGTCCGGCTAGTCAAGGATCTCGACAGCGGCCTCGAGGGCCGGCACGTGATCATCGTCGAAGATATCGTCGATACCGGGCTGACGCTGACGTACCTGCAGGATATCCTCAGAGCCAGGGCCCCACGCTCGCTCAAGACGGCCTGCCTGCTCAGCAAACCGTCACGGCGCAAGGTCGACGTGGTGGTGGAGTACATCGGGTTCACGATCGAGGACAGGTTCGTAGTCGGATACGGTCTCGACTACGCTGAGAAATACCGGAACCTTCGAGATATAGCGGTCCTGGACGGGGAATGAAGCGGTTCGACATCATCACGGAAGCCGATGCGCGGCAGCTCGACATCGGGTCGACGGTCGAGCTCACAGCCGGCGGGGTCGTGACGCCGCTCGCACGCGATACGCTCGCGGCGCGCCGGGTCACTGTGGCCAGCGCTGGTCTCGTGGACCAGCAGGCGGGAGCCGATCTGGTTCCGGCGGCTGACATTCGAAAGATCGCGATCGGAAGCGACCATACGGCGGTGGCGCTCAAAAACCGGCTGATGCAATACCTGCGCGGCCGCGGCATTGCCGTCAGCGATCTCGGTGCCAACAGCACAGATCCCGTTGACTATCCCGACGTCGCCGGGGCCGTGGCGTTTGCCGTGGCCCGCCGGGAAGCTGACGCCGGTATCGTATTGGACGGAGCGGGGATTGGTTCGGCAATCGCCGCGAACAAGGTTCGCGGTGTGCGCGCCGCGATGTGCCCGAACGAAACGATCGCGCGCTACTCGCGCGAGCACAACGGCGCCAACGTCCTGACGCTCGGATCGACCTTGATCGCCGGCGACGACGCAGCCATCCGCATCGTCGAAGTCTGGCTCTCGACGCCGATGCGCGAGCCGCGCTACATCCGCCGGCTCGCAAAAATTCGCCGCCTCGAGGAGCGTGCGGCGCGTGAATGAATGGGTGTCGTGGATCGTTGCTCGTCGCTCGTGGCTCGAAGAGCCAATCGTGCACAAAGGGCTTTTCGAGCTACGAGCGACGAACCACGAACTACGGACGAGGACACGGACTGTGACAGCCTCCAGCAACCATGTTGAATCCAGCTGATCTTCAACGGCTGATCGAGATCATCACCGAAGAGGTAGTGGCGGCGCAGAAGGGCAGCCCGTCCGGCCGCTGCGCGTGCCATTCGGTGCTGTACGAGTGCTGTCCGGATCGCCTGCGCGGGGTGCTCGAGGCGGGTGCCTCGCGAATCGGCCTGCACGCCGCGGGCGGAGCGCCAGACGGCGTGGCCGTCTTGATCGACCATACGCTGTTGAAGCCGGATGCGTCGAAAGTCGACATCGAGAAACTGTGCCGCGAGGCGGCCGAATTCAAGTTTGCAACCGTTTGTGTGAATCCGGTTTGGGTCGCCTATTCCGCGGTGCGGCTCAGAGGGACCGGCGTCAAGGTGTGCTCGGTCGTTGGCTTTCCGCTTGGGGCGACGACGGCCGACGTCAAGCACTACGAGACCCGGCGCGCCATCTATGACGGCGCCGCGGAGATCGACATGGTCATCAACGTCGGTGCCCTCAAGTCCGGCGATCTGCAGACGGTCGAGCGCGACATCGAAGCGGTCGTCGAGCCCTGCCGGCAATGCGGGGTCGTGAGCAAGGTGATCATCGAGGCCGCGTTGCTGACCGACGAAGAGAAAATCACAGCCTGCACCCTCAGCAAGGCCGCCGGCGCGGATTTTGTGAAGACGTCGACGGGCTTCGGTCCGGGCGGCGCCACGGCGGCTGATGTCGCGTTGATGCGCCGGGTTGTCGGTGCCGAGATGGGCGTGAAAGCGGCGGGCGGCGTCCGCGATCTCGAAGGGCTGAAGGCGATGGTCGCCGCCGGTGCAACGCGAGTGGGAGCGAGCGCCGGCGTGCGCATCGTGCAGGAGTCCAAGGGACAGAAGACCGCCACCGCGGCCGCCGGCTATTGATCGCGGGTCCTCACGGGGCCGGAGCCGGCTTGCTCTCTGCCGGTCTGGGCTGCAGTGCCGGATACGGTATCTGTAGACGCTCGCGGTCGAACGCCTGCCTGATTCGCTTCCGCAACTCCCGTCCGACGTCCCACTGCTTCATGGGAACGGTCTTGATCCGCAGTCGCAGGTGAACCGACCAGTCTGCGAACGAATCCACGCCGAGCACTTCGAGCGGTTCGAGGATGAACGGCCCGAACTGCGGGTCGACTTGCAAGTCTTTGCCGATACTGTTGAGCAACGCCGTGACCCGCTCGATATTCTCCCCATACGGGATCGCGAGGTCGATGACGTAGTAGGAAAAGTCCTTGCTGCGGTTCGCGAGCGTGTTGATCGCACCGTTCGGAAAGACGTGAACGGCGCCTTCGACGTCACGAACGACAATCGTGCGCAGGTTCAGTTCCTCGACGAGCCCGGACACGCCGTTGATCGTCGCGGAATCTCCGACGCGTACCTGGTCCTCGAGGATCACGAAGAAGCCGCTGATAATGTCGCGCACCAGGGTCTGGGCGCCGAAGCCGACGGCCAACCCGGCGATGCCGGCGCCGGTCAGCACAGGCGCGATGTCGAGCCGAAACTCCTTGAGGATCATCAGGATCGCAATGCTGACGATGGTGGCGTTGGCGACCTTGTCGACGAGCGCGCCGAGCGTGCGGGCGCGCTTCGCCCGCTCGAGTGCATCGAGTCCCGTGCCCTGTGTCAACTCATGTTCAAAACGCCGGACGATGAGCGCCGTCACGCGAATCAGCGCGTAGGCGAACAGCACGATGAGCAAGACGCGAAGGCCCGAGGTGAAGCCCCACTCCGCCAGCGTGCGCAACGCCAGGCCGGTGGTCGGCTTGAGGCCTGCGACCTCGAATGCAGGAAAGAGCAGGAGGCCGGTCACCAGCAGGAACACCGCGGCGCCGACGATGCGAATCGGGCCGCGGACGAGCGGGCTGGTCACCGCCAGCGAATCGCCGAGAATGCCCGTAAGGATGGCCTTGACGACGCGGCGGGCGAGTCGGGAAATGATGAACGCGACGATCAGCGTCGGAAGCAACGCCAGGAGCACTGGCTGCCAGTTCGGATCGCCGTCGAACAATCGAGTCCACATCTGCACACTTTAAATGGGCAATGGGCGATGGGCAATGGGCGATGGGCGATGGGCGATGGGCAATGGGCGATGGGCAAGGGGCAATGGGCGATGGGCGATGGCCGATGGCCGATTGCCGATCGCCCATCGCCCATCGCCCATTACGCCTGCCCGCGCTCAGGGTCCATGCCGTGACCGTCGGCGCCGAGCTTCGAGCGGCTCGTGATCTCGTCGCGCACGGTCCACAGCTCCGGGAAGAACCTGATGTCGATCCGCTTGCCGAGGACCTCCACCGGCGTACCCTGTGTGCCGATAACGCCCCCGCCGATGATTCGCTCGACGACCTTCAGGTGATGGAATCGCCAGATGATCGTGCGCTCGTCCCACGTCATCATCTGCTCGGCGAGCTGATACAGCTCTTCGAGCTCGTAGCCGCGGTTGTAGACGTCGAGCAGTGACACCCGGCGGCGGGCCAGCAGATCTTTGAAGGCCGCGTCGAGCGTGGGCGAGATGCGGTGTAGCTGGCGGAAACCCGGCGAATCGAAACCGGCGCCATGACCCAGCGCCGTCCTGACGATCGCGTAGTCGTTGGGCGACATGTGCTCGAGCATGTGGAGGTGATCGGTCACCAGGGACAATGCGTCATTCGATCGACGGATCAAGCGGACCGCCTGGGAGACGCGATCGTCCTCCACCAGACGGACCGCGTCCTCGAGCTCGAGGCAGGCGAGCTTCAGCCACAGTTCGGACGCCTGATGGACGGTCTGAAACAGATGTTCGTCGCGATGGACGACCTGCTCGGGCGTTTTCTGCAGCGACAGCAGTTCATCAGTGCGCAGATAGCGCTCGTAGTCGGTGTCGCCACGTCCAGGCAGGATGGGTTCGTTCAGGTTGCTCATGGTGATATCGGCGAAGTCGAAACGTTGTCGAGACAGCTCGTTGCCCGGTCAGGACACCAGGCTCTCGGGGGCGATCTGGGCCACGGCATGCAGGGGAATGCGCAGGCTCGCGACGGCAGCCCGTCTTGTCGGACCGATTCTCCAGCAGAAGGCTTCCGCCGTGCGCTTCGGCGATCTGACGGCTGAGAACGAGCCCGATGCCGGATCCCCCCGGTTTGGTGGTGAAGAATGGCACGAACAGGTTGCCGGTATTCGACAGGCCCGGACCGTCATCCTCCACCCACAGCTCCATCGTCGGCGGTGACGAACCGGGAATGCGCTGCCAGCCGACACGAACGCCGCCGCCCGTCTCGCGGACCGCATCGACCGCATTGCGAATCAGGTTGATCAGCAACTGTTCGAGCTGATCGCCATCACCCTGGATGGTGAGACGCGGCCCTGGCGACACCTGAATGTGATGCGCCTTTTCCAGAGTGACGACCCTATCGACGAATGCCGACACGTCGAGCGGTACAAGCTTCGGCGGCGGAAGCTTGGCCAGTCGTGCATACGCACTCATGAAACGGCTCAGCGACTCCGACCGTGACGCGATGACGTTGAGCCCGCGCTGGACGTCGTCACGCCAGTCAGCCGGCGGCGGCTCGCGTTCGACGATCGTCGAGAGGCTGCCGGCGATCGATTTGATCGGGGCGAGCGAGTTGTTCATCTCGTGCCCGATAACGCGGATCAAGCGCTGCCAGGCCTGACGTTCTTCTTCCCGCAACGGCTGGCTCAGGTCCGACAGCACCAGCAGCTCGTGCGGCCGGCCTCCCTGCCGGAACTGACTCCGGCGCACTTCCCAGCGGCCCACACCGCCCGGAAAGGCCGTGTTGATGACGCGGGGCGCTTCGTCGGTCAAATAGTCCATCAGGTCCAGTTGCTCGGCGTGTCGGCCGAGCAGCCGTTCGCTCGGCTGTCCGAGCAGCCTCGCGCCGGCCCGGTTGATGAACTTGAGGTCATGCTCTTCGTCGAAGGTGAAGACCGCGACGTCGATCTCCGCCATCACCTTGCGAAGGAGCGTGGTCGCCTCGAGGGCATCCAGCCGTTGATGCCGCAGGGTCTCGACGAGGGCATTCACCTCGATCATGACCTCGCCGAGCGGATCGCCGCCGCGAGCGCCTCGCGCGCGGATGGAAAAATCCCCCTCGCCGAGGGCAGCCAGCAGGTTCGAGAGTGTCTGGAGAGGCAGCACGACGCGCTCGCGCAGCGCGAAAGCGAAGCCCAGGCAGAACGTGATGATGACGACCGTGAGCGTCCACTGGACCTTCGGGGTGTAGTCGCCGGTCCAGAGGAAGATGAGCGAGATCAGCGCGCCAGGCAAAGCTGACGCCAGGGCCATCAGCAGGATGCGCCGATCGTGGCTCAGGCGTGACTCGCGGGGGTGGGCAGGGCCCATCTACCTCATTTTAATCCCGGAGCTTGCGGGCTTTTCTACAGCCCGTAGCGCTGGAGTCTCCGGTACAGCGCGCTGCGGCTCAGACCAAGCGCCTTCGCCGCCTGGCTGACGTTGCCATCGAAGCGCGTCATCGCCTTCTTGATCAGGAAGCACTCGACGTCTTCCAGGCTCATGTCCTCGAGCCGGCCGCCGCCTTCCTTGGTGGTCCGCAAACCGAGATCCAGGGGCTTGATGAGCGGACCAGGCGCCATCAGCACCGCCCGCTCGATCGCGTGGTCCAGTTCGCGCACGTTCCCGGGCCACGGGTGCTCGAGCAGCATCTGCATTGCTCCACTCTCGAAGCCGGTGAGGCGCTTTCGGTAGCGTTGCGCATGCTGGCGCAGGAAGTGCTGGCCGAGGATGGGCACGTCCTCGCGCCGATCGCGCAGCGCGGGAAGCCGGATTTCGATCGTGTTCAGCCGGAAGAGCAGATCCTGACGGAAGCGGCCGCTTGCCACTTCTTCGCTGAGGTTCGCGTTGGTGGCCGAAATGATGCGGACGTCCACGCGCCGGGTGCGCGACGATCCAAGCCGTTCGAACTCGCCCGTTTCGATGACGCGTAGCAGCTTCGCTTGCTGGCTGAGCGGTACGTTTGCGATCTCGTCCAGAAACAACGTGCCCTGATCGGCGAGCTCGAAACGGCCGACGCGGTCGGTCTTTGCGTCCGTAAAGGCTCCGCGTACGTGACCGAAGAGCTCGCTCTCGAACACGCCCTCCGAAACCCCTCCGGAGTTGACGATGACCATCGGGCGCGAAGCCCGGCTGGACACGGCGTGCAGGGCACGGGCGACGACACCCTTGCCGGTTCCGTTCTCGCCGAGCACGAGGACGTTGGCATCCGACGGGCCGACGCGCGCCACGACCTGCAGCACGTTCTGCATGGACGGCGACTCCGCAATCAGGTTCGGCACGCCCTCGCCGCGCAGCAGGGAGTTCTCGGCCTCGAGCCGCTGGCCTTTGCGAAGGGCCTGGCTCAGCTCGATCTGCGTGCGGATGATCGCCAGAAGCCGCGCATTGTCCCAGGGTTTCTGGATGAAGTCCCGCGCGCCCCGCCGCATGGCTTCCACAGCCACTTCGACGCTGCCCCAGGCGGTCATCACGACGACCGGCAGCGTGGGGTCGATGCTCTGTATCCGCGAGAGGAGGTTGAGCCCTTCCTCGCCGGAGGTCGTGTCCCGCGCGTAGTTCAAGTCGATCAGCGCGACATCGAACTCACGCGCTTCAATCGCGGCAAGGACACCGGCAGGGGAGGAGGCCGTCTCGAGCTGGAACCCTTCGGCCTTCAGCAGCAGCCGGAGCGCTTCGAGTACGTCTGACTGGTCGTCGGCAATCAGCACGCGCGGCTCGCTCGCGCGGACCGGGTGGCGAACTGATTCCTTGAGGTGGTCTGTGATGAGCATAAGCAGTTGAGGGTCAGTCCTCAGTCAGCAGTCGTTTCGTCGACAGTCAGTCGTCAGTCCGATTTCCGATCCCCGATTGTGCCGATTGCCCATCGCCCATTCCCGATTCCCGATTCACTCCCCTTTCAGCGCGATGAGCGGATCGATGCGCGTGGCACGCCGCGCCGGGATGTAGTTGGCGATCAGGGCGACGGCGACGAGGAGGATCGCGGTCGTCGCGAACGTCATCGGGTCGCGTGCGTTCACGTTTGGCAGCAGGTTCGCCGGAACCTTGGGTGCCAGCGCGGCCGCGGCAATCAGGCCGATCGCGACACCAATCGCGACCACGATGATCCCCCGGCCGAGCACGAGCCCGAGGACGCTGCTCCTCCGCGCGCCCAGCGCCATCCGCACACCGATCTCGCGTGTGCGCTGGGTTACAGCGTAGCTGGCAACGCCGTACAGGCCAATCGACGCCAACAGGAGCGCGAGGATGCCGAAGGCGCCCAGCATGATCACGTTGATGCGCAAGGGCGCCAGCGACTGCGAAACCTGTTCCTCGAGCGTCCGGACGTTGAACACCGACAGCGTCGGATCGATCTCGCGAACCTCGCGGCGAACCGCGGGCGCAAGACCCGCAGCATTTCCCTCGGCGCGCACGTGGAGTACAGCGGTCGGGGCGTAGTTCTGCTTGATCGGCTGATAGATGAACGGGATGGGGTCTTCGGCAACGCCGTTGTACTTGCTGTTCTTCGCGATGCCGATGACGGTCGTGAACTCCTGGTCGCCAAAGAATTTGAAGCGCTTGCCGATGGCATCCTCTCCGGGCCAGAACTGGTTCGCCATCGTCTCGTTGATGACGACGACGCCGGGGGCGCCGACTGCATCGGCGCGCGTGAAATCGCGCCCGCGCGCCAGCGGAATGCCGAGGGTGGCAAAGTAGTCGGCCCCGATCGAGTTCACCTGCACCAGAATCCGATCGCGCGTCGTCGTGTCCAGGCCCTCGGGAAACACGCTGCGCAGCAGGCCACCTGCGAGTGGCGCGTTCTGTGCGACGGTCGCGGCCTTGACCCCGGGTAGTCCCTTCAGCCGTTCGGCGGCCTGCTCGTAGAAGAGCTGTCCGCGCTCAGGGGTGTAGCCTTCACGTCCCAGATTCACGTTCATGACCAGGACCCCGCGCGTTTCGAACCCGGCGTCCATGCCTTGGGCCACGCGGAGGCTTCGCAGGAACAGGCCTGCCGCGACGAGCGCCAGCATCGACAACGCCACCTGCGCGATCACCAATGCCTGACGGATCGAGAACAGGCCGGCAAATCCTCGCCGGCCCGTGCCCGCGGGCACGCTCTCGTTCTTCAGCACGGGAACGACGTCTGGTTTCGATGCCTGAATGGCCGGCGCGAGACCAAAGAGAATGCCTGTCGCCACGGTCAGCGCGGCGGTAAAGAAGAGAACACGACCGTCGATGGTGACTTCGTCCCCGACGGGAATGGGCAGCGGCAGATCGGACGCGACGAGCGCGTCAAGCAGCCAGTAGGCGAGTGCCACGCCGAGGATGCCGCCGAAGGCGGACAGCACGACGCTTTCGGTCAGCAATTGCCGCACCAGGCGCATCCGCTCGGCTCCCAATGCAAGCCGCACCGCAATCTCGCGGCGCCGCCTGGACGCCCGTGCCAGCAACAGGTTCGCGACATTCGCGCAGGCGATCAACAAGACGAATCCGACGACCGTCATCAACACGGCGGAGAGCTGCACGACGAACGCCCCGCCCGCCCCGCCTTGTGGATTCAGCCGGGCATCGAGCAGCGACACTGCGCCGGCGCTCCGGCCCTTGTTGTCGGTTGGATACGCCTGCTCGAGCTGTGCGAACACGGTGCGCAGGTTCGCCGAAGCCTGCTCGATGCCGATTTCCGGCTTGAGCCGTCCGAACGCGAAGAGGAACAGCCCGCGCCGCTGCTCATACCAGTCGAAGTTCGGCTGCACGACGTTGTGCATCGACATCGGGACCCATGCGGATGGGCCACCGCCGAGCAGCGTCCCGGTGAAGGTTCTCGACGCCACGCCAATGACGGTAAATGGCGTGCGATTGAGCGTCAGGGTCTTCCCGATGATGTTCGGATCGCTTCCGAGGCTACGCTCCCAGAACCCATGGCTGACGACGGCAACGGGAGTGGCCGAGACGTCCTCTTCCGGCAGGAACGCGCGTCCCAGTGTCGGCTGTGCGCCCAGAACGGAGAAGTAGTTGCCTGAGACGACCTGCAATGGGATTTGCTCCGACTCGGTTCCCGTGCTCCAGTTCACTTGAGCAAACGTAAAACCGGCCACCTCGGTAAACACCTCGTTTTGCGCGCGGAGATCCTTCCAGTTCAGGTGCGACAGCGGGAGGTTGCCCGGGTTGCGCTGGTCGGTCAGAAAGATCGAGGCGAGCCGCTCCGGTTCCGTCACCGGAATCGGGCGGAGCAGCAGCACGTTGATCAGACTGAAAATGGCTGAGTTGGCCCCGATGCCGAGCGCGAGCGAGATGATCGCGACGGTGGTGAAGGCCGGGCTCTTCGCCAGGATGCGGAGAGCGTACCGAAGGTCGTGAATCATGAACTTGCCGATCGCTTGGTTGCCGGCGGCCGGAAGTGGCGGCCGCGTCTCCAGTTGGAAACGCGGCCCATCAGCAGCCACCAATCAGCGACCAGGCAGTTGACTCTAGTGCTCGATGTGGAAACCGCTCTCTTCGAGCTCTTTCTCTCCGCGCCCCTGCTTGCTGCCGTCTTCTTCGACGACGCGTCCGTCGAACAGGTGGACGGAACGGTCTGCGTGCCGCGCGTAGCGCGGATCGTGCGTGACCATGCAGATCGTTGCGCCTTCGCGGTGAAGCTCGCGGAGCAGCTCCATCACCGCCTCGCCGTTCTTCGAGTCGAGGTTACCGGTCGGCTCGTCCGCCAGCAGGATCGACGGCGCTCCGGCCACGGCGCGGGCGACGGCGACACGCTGCTGCTGACCGCCCGACAACTGGCTGGGCAAGTGCTTCGCGCGGTGCGCCATGCCGACCTTTTCGAGCGCCGCCATCACGCGCTCCTTGCGCTCGGCCGACTTCATCCCGCGATACGTGAGCGGCAGCTCGACGTTCTCGTACACGTTCAGATCGCCGATCAGGTTGAAGCTCTGGAAGATGAACCCGATCTCGCGGTTGCGAACACGCGCGCGCTCGGACAACGGCAGGTCCGCGACGGATTTTCCGTTCAGGGTGTATTTGCCTTCCGTCGGTGAGTCGAGGAGCCCGAGAATCGACAACAGCGTCGACTTGCCGCAGCCGGACGGCCCGGCGATGGCAATGTACTCGCCGCTCTTGATCTCGAGGTGGATACCCGCGAGAGCGTGCGTTTCGACTTCGTCGGTGAAGAAGACCTTCGTGACGCCGTCGAGGTGAATCAGCGGTTGCGCGGCAGTGTTCATCGTGGCTCCTTTGTAGCCTTGCGGTCTCTGACGTTCTAGCCCTGAATCCGAATACGATCGAATTGGTCGTAGGACGACATGTCGGACAGAATGACCTGATCCCCGGGCTGCAGCCCTTCCTTGATCTCAATCGTGTTGACCGAGCTGCGTCCAAGCTTGATCGTCGTGCGGACTGCTTCGCCGTTCGGCTGAAGCTTGAAGAGGCTGATCGTGCTCTCTTCCTGCCCGAATGCCGGTCGCCCCACGTGAATGATGTTCGTCAGCTGCTCCAGGCGGATCGTGCCGTCCACGCTCAGGTCGGGCCGCGCGCCTGGCGGCAGCTGGCCTTCGAGGATGATGTCGACACCCACGGTGCCGTTCGTCGCCGCCGGGTCGATCCGCGCGACGCGGCCCTGGACGACGCCGTTGCGGGTATCCACTTCCGCCACCTGGCCGATCGTGATGTCCTTGGTCTGGGTCTCGGCGATGCGCAATTCGGCCTTGAGGTTGGTGGGGTTGGCGACGCGGCACAGGTTCGTTCCCGGGCTGACCTGAGCGCCGACTTCGACCGGCACGACCTGCAGCACGCCTTCCATGCGTGCCTTGACCTTCAGATCCTCGAGCTGGTTCACACGCAGCTCGTAGGCGGCCTTGCGCTGGTCGACTTCTGCCGCCTGCGGCGCCAGCTGCGATTGCGTGGTCGCGCGAGTAATCTCGATGCGCTTCTGCTCGATGCTGAGACGGTTCTTGAGCTCGTCGGCCGCCGCGCGCGAGCGCTTCAACTGCAGCTCCGAGACGAGACCGTCCTTGAACAGCTGCTCGTCGGCCTGCAGCGTCAGGGTCGCGTTCTTGTATTGCGCCTCGACGTTCGCCACGCCGGACTCCTGATTGAGCAGGTCGCTTTCGAGCTCCGCCTTGCGATTGGCGAAGTTGGCTTGCGCCGATGCCCACGCGAGCTTCGCTTCCATGACCGACTGCAGCAGGTCGGGGTTGCTCAGCTCGAGGATGACGGTGTCAGGCTTGACGATGGCACCGGGTCTCAGCACGATGCGCTCGACGCGGCCCTGCGTCGTCGCCGCAATCCATCGGATGTCCTCCGGGATCAGCGTGCCCGATCCGCGGACCTGACGGGTCATGTCCCCCCGCTTGACGGTGTCGATCCAGACAGTCGCGCGGTCAACGCCGGGCGCCGCAGGCTTGAGCCGCGAGACGCCGACCGTGATGAGAACAATGACGAGCAGACCCACCGCCGCGTAAACGGCGCGACGAATCTTCTTCTGACGCTTGACGCTTGCCGGACGTGCGATATCAACCATTGCGTGCCTCTGTCCTGAGAACCGGGGCAGAGCGAGACCCCGGCGTCAGTCCAGATAAGCCAAACCGTGTGCCACCACAGTAATGGGCGTAAACCCTTCAAATTCCGAATACTTCGCGTTGGACCGTGGCCAACCAGCCCCCTGTGGCTGACCGCTTGCGGAATGGCGCCGTCCCGTATTCGGACACCCCTCGAACCGGGCTTTCAAGACCGGCTTGCCCGCCGGAGCTTAGCGAAGGCGGGGCGCGTCAACGGCTGGGACGAGGTGCCACCCAGCTTGACGGACAATTGGACGAAAGTGTTTGCCGACTGGTTTAGAACAATTTGAACGAATTAATTTTGTTTTGACAAATAAAATTAATTTACAGTAACCTCCGCCCGTGCGCGACGTTCAAACGGCTGCCCGGGACCTGATGGCGCTCTATCCGCGCATCTATTTCGCCTGTCACACCCGGCACGTTCGCGACCCGCAAACCCAGCGACTGCTCAGCCGTCATCAGGCGAGCATCCTCGACCACCTCGACGAGATCGAGCCAACCACGCTGAACGACCTGGCGCGCCACATGGGCGTGACGGCAGGAACCATGTCACTGTCCATCGATCGCCTGGAACGCAAGGGATACGTCATGCGGATGCGCGACGCCGTCGATCGCCGCCGCGTTCACCTGCGGTTGACCACCGCCGGGGTCCGCGTGCGGCAGGCGAGCTCGGTGCTCGATCCGGCGCGCGTCGAAGCGCTCGTGGCACGCCTCGGCGATGAAGAACGAGACGCCGCCATCTCCGGCCTGGCACTGCTGGCGCGGGCCGCCGAGCAGCAGATAGAACCGTCGTCGCGTCGAAGGCCGCCGCCAGACGAGGAGGCGGCCGGGGCATGAGCATGCACGGCTGTGAAGGAGCACGGACATGAAATGGATCCTGATTGGCGGCGTGGTTCTCGTCGCGATCGCCGTCGTGGTCGTCGTGATTGGACTGCTGTTGCCCCAGTCACACGTAGCCACGCGCCGCGCGTCGATTCCGTCATCCTGCGAAGCGGTGTTCGCGGCGATCACCGACGTCGAGCAGTTCTCGACCTGGCGCCACGATGTGAAACGGGTGGAGCGCCTCCCCGATCGTGAGGGCCGGGCGGTTTGGATCGAAGAAGGTAGTTCGGGGCGGATGACGCTGGCCGTGGAGCATGTGGATCGGCCGACGTTGCTTGTAACACGTATCGCCGACCCGGACCTGCCATTCGGCGGCACGTGGACCTACAATCTGCAGCCCGGCCCGGAGAGCTGCGAAGTGACCATCACCGAGAAGGGGGAGATCTACAATCCGCTCTTCCGCTTCATGGCCCGTTTCGTTTTCGGCTACGAAGCTACGATGGCCAGTTACCTCGAGGCGCTCGGTTCGAAATTTGGCCCGCCTTCGCCGTAGGCTTCGGCCCGCCTTCGCCTAGGCTTCGGCGAGGCAGGCTGTGACATGTCGCACGTAGCACGTAGCACGTGGCACGTAGCACGTCGCACGTAGGACGTTATATGGGATACGACGCACGATGCACGCTGCGATTCGAGGGCAGAACGGTCACGGGCACCGCCTGGCTCGAACACAAGGATCTCGTCTTTCGCGGACCTGAGCGGCTTGCGATTTCTCTCGCCACGATCACCTCTGCGAAGGCGGCTGGTGACGTCCTCAAGGTGCGATTCGGCCAGAAGCATGCCGAGTTCGAAATCGGCAAAGACGCGGAGAAATGGGCGAATCGGATCACGAATCCACCCTCGAGGCTCGACAAACTCGGGATCAAGCCCGGACTCGACATCGCGCTACTCAACGTAGACGATGACGGGTTCGGCGATGAGCTGCGCGAGCGCGGCGCGCTCGTGAAGAAGCCCGGCCCTGCCGCCGCGTCGAGGCTCCGCGAGATGGACATCATCTTCTTCGGCGCGACGCATACGTCGGCGCTTGGTCATCTTGCGGCGCTACGAGGCGCCATCAAGCCCGCGGGGGCGATCTGGGTGATCCGGCCCAAAGGTCAGAAGTCGATCACCGAATCCGACACGATGGCTGCGGGAAAGCGAGCCGGCCTCGTGGACGTGAAGGTCGTCAGCTTCTCCGATTCGCACACCGCAGAAAAATTCGTAATCCCCGTCGCAAACCGGCCCGCCGCCGCTGCCCCCAAAAGGCCGGCAGCAAGCGCCGGTAGGACGAGTCGTCGGAAGTAGCGTTCAAATTGCCAACAACGCCGCTCTGCTGTGCACTGGATCCAGCCACAGCCGGCACCCGTTCAGTCGGATCAAATCGCGAGAAGGCCGGGCTTCCATTCCGGCATGGGGCGTGCGAGGGCCGCCAATATGGCCGACATCAGCGACCGGTTGCTGGGGGACCTTGTGGACGCCGTCAAGGACATGCTCAAGAAGGAACAGTCCGACCGGCTCCGCGACGTCTACCTCATCGGTGACATCGACAAGGACAGCGCCCGGACTGTCATCGAGCGGACTCGCGAGCTCGCCAACGACAGCCGCCGGCCCATTCGGGTCTTCATCAACAGCGCAGGAGGAAACGTCACCGACGGCCTCGCGCTCCACGACGCGCTGCATCATCTCGTCCTTCAGGGCTACGACATCACGATCATCGTGCAGGGGATGGCGTACTCAATGGGATCGATCGTTCTGCAGGCTGCGAGCCCCGGACGACGACTCGCGTTTCCGCACTCGTGGATCATGATTCACGAGCCCGCCAAGTGGGCCGGGTGGCAATCGACCACCGCGGCCGCGCAGCATCTCGATCGGTTGAAGCAGATGCAGGCGCAGATCTACCGCATCCTTGCCGAGCGATCGGGCAAGCCGCTTCGCCAAATCATTCGCGACACGAAACGGACTGACTTCTATCTCGATGCGGCGAGCGCCCGGGAGTACGGACTGATCGACGACATCATCGGAGCGGACGCCGTCGAGCGCAGCGGATCAGACTCAGCAGCCGATGCCGCCGCGCCGACTATCGGGAATCGCCGAGGTGGCGCCGAGTCTTGTCGAGTCTGCGCCCGCCGCCAGCGAGGTTGCGCCAAACCCACCGGTGCCAGATCGGCTTACCGATACATAGCCAGTAAATTGCACGCGCCTCCCCTTGTGGCACGACGGTTGCGACAGCATCGTCAGAAGAAGGGTCTTGCCGCATGACGCGGCTCGTCAGCTGGCAGCCACAGGGGACCATGGGAACCGCAGACGCGTATCCGTTCAAGCTGTCAACACCTCTGCGGTTTGCACGTGGCAGTCAGTGTCGTGACGGTCGTCTTCCTGCTCGATCGCGTGTTCGACTCGTTGATCGACGAAGGCAGCTTGTTCCTGCTCTTGAGTACGGCGGTGATGGCTACTGCCTGGGTTGCTGGGACAGGTCCAGCGCTGGCGGCGACGGTGGGCGGCGCGCTGTTCGCCGGCGGATGGTCCACGGAAGCCAACGCTGCGGCGACGTACGCCCGACTCGCGCTGTTTCTCCTTCAGGGCCTGATTCTCACGGCAATCGTCTCCGAGTTGCGACGCGCGGGGCACGCTGCAGAAGAGGACGCGCGCCGGGCCGAAGAGTCTCGCCGCGAGGGAGAAGCGGCAAACAGGATGAAGGACGAATTCCTCGGCACGATCTCGCACGAGCTCCGTACGCCATTGAATGCCGTGCTCGGATGGGCGCACCTGCTACGTACAGGGAAGCTCGATGCCACGGCGCGGGCACGCGGCCTGGAAGCGATCGAACGTAACGCGCGCCTGCAGGCGCAGCTGACTGGGAACCTGCTGGATATCTCGAGGGCCATGACCGGCCGTCTGCGCGTCGAGTGCCGTCCGGTGTCGCTGACAGAGATTGTGAAGCAGGTGGCGGTGGCGGCGCTGCCCGCCGCGCACGCGAAGGGCGTTCGGGTCGAGCCACGATCTTCCAGACATGACCGTCTCGCTGCTCGGCGACTGGGGACGGCTGCGCCAGGTCGCGTGGCAGTTGCTGGCGAATGCCTTGAAGTTCACCCCTCGAGGGGGCGCCGTTCGCATCGCCGTCCGTACGACGCGCGATCAGGCGGTCCTGGTGGTGTCAGACAGCGGACCTGGGATCGATCCGGTCTTTCTTCCGAAGATCTTCGATCGGTTCACGCAGGAAGACGCCTCGCCG
Organism: uncultured Acidobacteriota bacterium; assembly: GCA_963784195.1. Lineage (GTDB taxonomy): Bacteria > Acidobacteriota > Vicinamibacteria > Vicinamibacterales > 2-12-FULL-66-21 > CAVQAH01. The sequence goes on from CAWARA010000031.1 coordinate 204,395, forward strand.
ACGCGGGCTGCTGGAGGGCTCGGCGTCGGCTTGTCTCTCGTCAGGGAGCTCGTCGAATTGCACGGGGGCGAGATCAGTGCCGCCAACCGCACCGACGGTCACGGCGCCGAGTTCATCGTCCGGTTTCCCCTGCAGCCCACCGAGACACTCACGACCAGCAGGCGCAGCATCGACGAGTCCGGCTCGGGCATTCAGGTGCTCGCCGGGTTGCGTGTGCTGGTACTCGATAAGGATCGTGACGCTCGTGAGCTGGTCGAAGCGGTGCTGCGCCAGGGCGGAGCCGTCGTGCGCTCGACAGAGTCAGTGGCTGACGCGCTCGACGCGCTCGAAAGCTGGCGGCCTGATGTGCTCGTCAGCGATCGCGCCTCACCGGATCGCGACTGCTACCTGCTCGTCGGCAAGGTCGCTTCGCTCGAAGCCGATCGTGGCGGCCGCATTCCCGCCGTGGCGCTGACGAGTCTTGCCGGTACCGATACGAATGGAGGGAATCTGCTGGCGCGATCGGTTCGCGATCTGCCCAAGCCGCTCGAGCCAGCGGTGCTGACTGCGGAGGTCGCTCGTCTCGCTGGCCGCGAGGGACGCCGGGCCAGTAGATGAAGGCGCCGAGCATGCCACTTCAGCTGGATTCTTCCGCACACGCCCGCGTTTGGGCTCCAGCCTGTCAATCTGTCGCCGTCGTAGTTGAACGTCAGGGAGTCGGGACTCGGGGCTCGGGACTCGGGGCTCGGGACTCGGGCGATTGTCAGAGGATGCTCCCGTGATGACGATGGCGACGACCGGCCGTGAATTGATTCGACGTCTGACTGCACCGCAAGACGAGCGAGACGAGTCCTCCGGGCTCATACTCCGACGCGAATGGCTGGTGACCAACGGGCTTGGCGGGTACGCATCGGGAACTGTCGCCGGTGTCGTCACTCGTCGTTATCACGCGCTCCTGGTTTCCGCGCTGCCGGCGCCTCTCGGCCGGTTCGTGATGTTCAACCACCTCCTCGAGCGCGTACGTCTGACCGATCGCCGGGTGGCCTGGCTTGGCGATGAAGACGAGGTCGCAGGCTCCAACGCCGCCGATCGACCCGATCATCTGGTGGAGTTCCGGCTCGAGCTCGGGCTGCCCGTCTGGACGTACCGGCTTGGCGACATCGAGGTCGAGAAACGGGTGGTCATGCCCTATGGGCAGAACACCGTGCACATCACCTATCGATTGCTTCGCGGCAGCGAACCCGTGCGGCTTGCGCTGCGGCCGTCAGTCCAGTTCCGTCCGCACGAAGCGCCGGTCGGCGAATCACCGGCCCACGCCTACAAGGTCACGGCCGTTCAGAACTGCTACGAGCTTTCCGCCGGCTCCGACCTGCCGGAGCTTCGCATGCTGCTGCGTGGCCATCGATCCGCGTTGACCCTGGACGAACGCGGCGTTGCCGCCGTGCCCTACGAAATGGAGAAGAATCGTGGATACGAGGACATCGGCTCGCTGTGGAGCCCGGGGTATTTCCGCGCCGATCTTCTTCCGGAAGAACCCGTCACGCTCGTGGGGTCGACCGAACAGTGGGACACGATTCAAGCGTTGAGTCCGGAAGAGGCGACCCGTTCCGAGCGCGAGCGGCGCGATCGCCTGTTGAGCATCGCAGGCAAGACCGCAGAAACCGATCTCGCCGCAGAACTCGTGCTGGCGGCCGATCAGTTCATCATCACGCCGGCTGGCCGCGCTGACGAAGCAGCGCGGGCACGGGCGGCCGGCGAAGAAGTGCGCACGGTGATCGCCGGCTATCACTGGTTCACCGACTGGGGGCGCGACACGATGATCAGCCTCGAGGGGCTGACGCTGCAGACGGGACGCTTCCGTGAGGCTGCGTACATCCTGCGCACGTTCGGTCACTACGTGCGGGATGGCTTGATCCCCAACATGTTCCCGGATGGATCGAAGGAGGGGCTGTACCACACAGCTGACGCATCCCTGTGGTTCTTCCACGCGATCGGCCGGTTCCTTCGCGCGACCAACGATCGTGAAACGCTTCGCGTCCTGCTTCCGACGCTCCTCGACATCGTGGAGCATCATCTGCGCGGCACACGATTCGGCATCGCCGTCGATCCGCGGGACGGGCTGCTGACACAGGGCGCGGAGGGCTATCAGCTCACCTGGATGGATGCGAAGGTCGACGACTGGGTGGTGACGCCGCGCCGCGGCAAGGCGGTCGAGATCAATGCATTGTGGTACAACGCGCTGCGCCATCTCGAGAGCTGGACGCGCGATGAGGGCGGCGATCGTGGCCTCGATCTTGCGGGTGCAGCCGAGCGCGCGCGGCAATCCTTCAACGAGCGATTCTGGTATGCGGATGGCGGGTATCTCTACGACGTGGTGGATGGCCAGCACGGTGACGATGCCGCGTGCCGGCCGAATCAAATCTTCTCAATCGCTCTCGACTTTCCGGTGCTCGACCAATCGCGGTGGCAGCCGGTCCTCGACGTCGTTCGCGCCCGGCTGTTGACGCCATTCGGGCTGCGGTCGCTCGCGCCGGGTCACCCCGACTACAAATCGAAGTATTACGGTGACCTGCGATCCCGTGACGCGGCGTACCACCAGGGCACCGTCTGGGCCTGGTTGATCGGTCCGTATCTCGATGCGTGGTTGAGGGCTCATCCCGGCGAGCGGCGCGGCGCGCGCGCGTTGCTCGATGGGTTCGACAAGCATCTGAGCGAAGCGTGCGTCGGATCGATCAGCGAGATCTTCGACGCGGGAGAGCCGTACGCGCCGCGCGGCTGCGTCGCGCAGGCGTGGAGCGTCGCCGAGGTACTCCGCTGCCTGGTGAACACGCGGGCATGACTCGAGGCAGAGTCCTGTATCATGCCCGGCACCAGCGATGGACCTGAAGGAACTGGGGTGGACCGACGCGTTCGCGCAGTCGTTCGCTGCATTGAACGCGGACGGCACGGTGCCGGGGCGGATCGCCCTCGAACACACGCACATCTACCGGGTGCTGACGGACTCGGCGGAGTGGCTGGCTCGCGTGTCCGGTCGGCTTCGCCACGAGGCCGACGATCGCACGGATTTTCCAGCCGTCGGCGACTGGGTCGCGATCGAGCCCCCGCCTCAGTCCGGCGAGGCGCGGATTCGAGCGATTCTGCCGCGCTTCAGCCGCTTCTCGCGCCGCGCCGCTGGCGATCGTACCGAGGAGCAGATCGTCGCCGCCAACGTGAACACGGTCTTCCTGGTGGGCGGCCTCGACCAGAATTTCAACCCCGTCGAATCGAGCGTTACCTGCTTGTCGGGTGGGACAGCGGCGCGCAGCCGGTGATCGTGCTGAACAAGGCCGATCTGGTTGAGGACGCCGAATCGTTCGTCAGCGAGGTCCGCAGGCTTGGTCCGGCAGTGCCGGTGCATGCGATTTCCACACGCCAGCCTGAAACGCTCGATGCTCTGCGGCAATACCTCACGCCCGGGCAGACGGTTGGCCTGCTGGGATCGTCGGGCGTCGGCAAGTCCAGCATCGTGAACCAGCTCCTTGGCCACGAGCTGATGGCGACGCGCGACGTTCGCATCGCGGACAGCCGCGGTCGTCACACGACGACGTCCCGGCAGCTCGTCGTGCTGCCGGGTGGCGGAGTACTCATAGACACGCCAGGCATGCGCGAGCTTCAGCTCTGGGAAACCGGCGACGCGCTCGGCGGCGCCTTCGCGGACATCGAAGAGCGGGCTGCCCAATGCCGCTTCCGCGATTGCCAGCATCGCACCGAACCAGGATGTGCCGTGCGCGCAGCTGCTGAGGCCGGCGAGATCCCGCCCGAGCGGCTCGAGAGCTACCACAAGCTCCGTGACGAGCAGGCCTATCAAGCCCGTCAACAGGACGAGCGCGCACAGCTCGATCAGAAGCGGCGCAACAAGGTCGTCACGCGGGCCCTCAACAAGCATTTGAAAGACAAAGGGAAGGCGTAGCCGCGCCACCCACCGGCCCCCGCCCGCCGTTCACCGGAGAGGGCGTTCCCTTTGTCAGCCGCAAGCGTAAGGTGCAGCCATGAACGTCCTCACTGTGAAGGATGCGCGCAAGGCGTTCGGCGAGATCAAGGCTTTGCAGGGGGCTTCGCTCGAGCTGCGCCAGGGGGAGCTCCTCGCGCTTCTCGGACCGAACGGCGCCGGAAAGACCACCCTCATCCGCGCGATCACCGGACGCGTGCGCCTGGACTCAGGCGAGATTCGCCTCTTCGATCGCGTGCTCGACTGCGCTCGCACCCCGCCCGAGCTCGGCATCGTCCCGCAGGAAGTCGCGGTCTATCCGCTGCTGACCGCGCGCGAAAACCTCGATGCGTTCGGCCGCCTCCAGGGGTTGTCCGGAGGTCTTCTGAAAGACCAGGTGGGATGGGCGCTCGATCGGACGGGGCTCACCGATCGGGCCGATGAGGCAGTTCAACGTTTCTCGGGCGGCATGAAGCGACGATTGAACATCGCCTGTGGAGTCATTCACAAGCCCAAGGTCGTTCTGCTCGACGAGCCGACCGTTGGAGTCGATCCGCAGAGCCGCGATCGCATCTACGACATGCTCGCCGATCTCGCCAACCAGGGCGTCTCCCTGCTCGTGACGACGCATCATCTCGAGGAAGCCGAAGCTCGATGCTCGAGAACCGTGATCATCGATCACGGCCGAGTCATCGCATCGGGCAGCCTGTCCGAGCTCGTCGAGCAGACCGTTGGGCGGCACAGGCTCGTGACCCTCCGGCTCGACGGCCCCTTTTCTTCGACGTCCGGAGACGTCCCCGGCTTCGCGATCGATCCCGCCGATCCGCGCGTGCTCCGCGCCCGGATGCGTGACGTGGCGCTCGAGCTGCCGCCCCTCCTCGCACATGTCAACCGGGCAGGCCGAATTGTGGACGACGTGGACGTGCGCGGGCCGAGCCTGCAATCGGTGTTCATTCACCTGACGGGAAGGGAGCTGCGCGAGTAATGCGTACGCTGTTGCGAATCGGATGGCTGAATCTCAAGAGGGATCGGGTCGCGCAGGCCCTCACGTTCCTGCTGCCGGTCATCTTCTTCTCGATCTTCGCGACGGTCTTCGCCGGGCAGGGCGACGACGCGACGTCGCGGATCCATGTCGCCGTGGTCGATGAGGATCATTCGGAAGTGAGCCAGCGAATCGTCGAGGCTCTCAAGGCCGAAAAGGCGCTTCGCGTCCGCCTCACGGCGGCCGAGGAAGGTCAGGGGCCTGCGCTCGATCGTTCCGGCGCGGAACAATTGGTTCGCAACGGAGACGCCCCCGTCGCCGTCGTCATCCCCGCCGGGTTCGGCGCGGCGTTCATGGAGAACGGATTCGGCGGCGGCGCGTCGATGCAGCTTCTGGCGGACGTGTCGGATCCGATCGCGCCGCAAATGGTGCAGGGCCTCATGCAGAAGGTCACGATGACGGCTGCGCCCGATTTGTTGATGACCGGCGGCATGCGACAGTTCGAGCGTTACGCAGGGGCCCTCACGCCGCAGCAGCGTGCTGCGGTCGACCAGTGGCTGCCACGGCTGAAATCCGGTGCCTCGCCGGGTCCGAGTGGCGGCGCCGGCGCACCCATGGGTGTGGCCGTGACGGTCGTCGACGTGATGCGCACCGACGATCGACGTGGCTCCCTCATCTCTTTCTACGCCGCCGGCATCGGCGTGATGTTCCTCTTGTTCTCCTGCGTGGGCGCGGCCGGCGGGGCACTCCTCGAGGAAGCCGAGTCCGGCACGCTCGAGCGTCTGCTGTCGACGAGGATCGGCATGACGGGCTTGCTCGCCGGCAAGTGGGTGTTCCTTGCGATCATGGGCTGCGCGCAGCTGACGGTGATGTTCCTGTGGGGGCGGATCGCGTTTGGTCTGCCGCTCTTCGACCACATTCCCGGATTCGTCGTCATGACCACAGCCACGGCTGCTGCCGCCGCTGCCCTCGGCATGGTGCTGGCAACGCTCGCCCGAACGCGCGGCCAGCTCTCGGGGTTCTCGACGATTCTCATCCTGACGATGTCGGCGCTCGGCGGGAGCATGTTTCCACGCTTCCTGATGACCGAGACTATGCAGAATGTGGGACTGGTGACCTTCAATGCATGGGCGCTGGACGGTTACCTGAAGGTGTTCTGGCGCGACGCGCCAATATGGCAGCTGTGGCCGCAGGTCGGCGTCCTCCTTTCGCTCGCTGCTGTCTTCCTCGTCGTCGCCAGACTGCTGGCACGGAGGTGGGAGACGGCATAAGATCGATCCTGCCGTGGTTCGTGGCTCGTCGCTCGTGGCTCGAAGAGCCTTGGGAGGCCCGGGCTTTACGAGCTACGAACCACGAACTACGGCAGGTTGTTAGTCGGGCGTGTCCCAATCCACCTGGTTGCTGATTCGGTGCACGCCCGACATTAAGGTCGGGCCTACAGGTACACCGATTCGAACATCCATGAAAATCTCACTCGTCCAACAATCAGCAGGTCCTGACAAAGATGCGAATGTGGCGCGCGGGCTGGCGGCGCTCGCCGAGGCGGCGCGTGCCGGGGCCGAGGTCGTGGTGTTTCCGGAGTTGGCATTCGAGCAGTTTCATCCGCAGCGTCCGGCCGATGCGGAGCCGTGGCGGCTCGCCGAACCGGTTCCTGGGCCGATGACGGAGCGGTTTACGCGCGCGGCGCGCGAGTTCGGCGTCGTAGTCGTCCTCAACTTGTATGAGCGTGAGGGGCCACGCGCGTTCGATTGCTCGCCGGTGATCGATGCCGACGGCATTCTGCTGGGCCGCACGCGGATGGTGCACATCACCGACTATCCTTGCTTCCACGAGCAGGGCTACTACACCCCAGGCGACCAGGGCGCTCCCGTCTACCGGACGAAGGCCGGCAATATCGGTGTGGCGATCTGCTACGACCGTCATTATCCGGAATACATGCGCGCCCTCGCGCTTGGTGGCGCGGATCTCGTGGTCGTGCCACAGGCCGGTGCCCTCGACGAGTGGCCGGAAGGCCTCTACGAGGGAGAGATGCGAGTCGCGGCCTTCCAGAACGGGTACTTCATCGCGCTGTGCAACCGTGTGGGCGGGGAAGACTGCCTGACGTTCGCGGGTGAGTCGTTCGTCTGCTCGCCTGACGGGCGAGTCATCGCGCGCGCGCCCTCCATGCAGGACGCGATTCTCACTGTCGACATCGATCTCGGCGAAACGTCGAACTCGCACGCCAGGCGGCTGTTCATGCAGCATCGCCGGCCCGAGCTGTATGCCGAGTGGGTCACGGGATCTGCACCGGACTGACGCCGCGCGTCCGTCTTTTCAAATCGGGCGGGGAAGCCACACCCCGGCGATGGTGATTCGAGCCGCCACGCTGCCAGCCCATGCCGCGCACCGTGTTCGTCGCCCCACGGCCGGATAGTCTGCTGAGGAGACACATGAACAGCGATCCGAGGCCGTCGTCACAATTGCGGGATTTTTCCGCGCGGGGGCGTCTCCCGTCGTGGAAGGTCTGGGCTGCGGGAGCGATCGTGCTGTTGCTGAGCCAGGCGTTGACGATCGGCCAGGGCTACATTACCGGCACGCTCAGCGGTCCGGTGACCGGCAAATGGATCCTCCACGATGTGATCTTCTGGTTCTCGTGGTTCGCGGTCTCGCCGCTCGTCTTCCTGGTGGCCGGACGCTACCCACTCGATCGCCCGACCTTCGGACGCATCAGCGCGCACCTGATCGCGTTTCCAGTCGTGCTGACGCTGGCCGCCGTGCTGCGTATCCTCGTTCGCTGGCCGTTCTGGGGATTTCCGCTGACCTTCCCGAAGAGCGTGATGCTGGCCATCAGCAGCTCGATGATGATCTTTCTGCTGCTTTACACAGCGACGGTCATCCTGTTCTACGCGCTCGAGTACTACCACGCGTATCACTCGCGAGCGCTACGCTCGTCGCAGCTCGAGACGATGGTCGTGCGTGCCGAGCTCGACGCGCTGCGCAACCAGCTCCAACCGCATTTCCTGTTCAACACGCTCCACGCGATCTCGGCGCTGATGGCCAAGGACGTCGGCGCCGCGCGGCGGATGATGACGCGCTTCAGCGATCTTCTGCGTCTCGCACTCGACGAACCGGAGCAGCACGAAGTCCGCCTCGCCCAGGAGCTGCACTTTCTCGATCAATATCTCGATCTGCAGCGCATGCGCTTCGGCGATCGTCTGGAGGTCGAGCTCGACGTGACGCCGTCCACGCTCGACTGCCTGGTGCCGCGGTTGATCCTGCAGCCGGTCGTCGAGAACGCATTGACGCACGGCATCGGCAGCCGCGCCGGCGCCGGGCGTCTGCGCATCGTGGCCGAGATCGACGAGGGTGTGCTCAAGCTGGAGGTCGAAGACGATGGTCCGGGACTGTCGTCGAACCGCGGCGAGCTGTTGCACGAAGGCGTCGGACTGCGTAATACCCGCGCCAGGCTGATGCATCTGTACGGTGACAACGCGTCGCTGGCGCTGGTCGACGTGCCGGGAGGCGGCCTGCGCGTCACGATTACCATCCCGGCGCCGATTCCGCGGAGCCGTACGGAACGGCACGCTGCCATACCCGCATGATACGGACTGTCATCGTCGACGACGAACCGCTCTCGCGCGAGCTGCTGCGCGGCATGCTCGATCAGGAGTCCGACGTCTCGGTGATTGGGGAGTTCCAGGACGGCCACGAGGCCGTCGAGGGCATCCGGTCGCTCAAGCCGGATCTGGTATTCCTCGATATCCAGATGCCCGAGCACAATGGGTTCCAGGTGATCGCCGAGCTCGGCGACGCCCCGCTGCCGGCCGTCATCTTCGTGACCGCCTACGATCGCTACGCGGTGCAGGCGTTCGAAGTGCACGCGCTCGACTACCTGTTGAAGCCGTTCGACGAGGAACGCCTCGGCGCAGCGCTGCGCCACGCCCGGGAGCGTCTTGCCCAGCCCGATCGCACTGACACCAGCCGCCGCATCCTGACGATGCTCGAGCAGCTGACCGCTGGATCGCGCTATCGCGATCATCTGGTGATCAAGGGTGATGGCCGCGCGTACCTGCAGCCGGTGCGCGAAATCGAGTGGGTCGAGGCATCGGGTAAACACGTGCACATCCACGCCGGCGCCGAGACGCGGTCGATGCGCGCCACGATGATCGACCTCGAACAGAAGTTGAATCCGCGACGGTTCCTGCGCGTCAGCCGATCGGCCATCGTCAACGTCGATCGAATCCGGGAGATCGCGCCGTGGTTCAACGGCGAGTTCCTCGTAACGATGAAGAGCGGCGCGCAGGTCCCCTCGACGCGAGGCTATCGCCAGGCGCTCGTCGATTTGCTCGACCGTCGCTGACGCGCCCGCCAAACTTGACGTCCGGCCCCCTCTGGCGTCACTGTGTTCACGGATGCGCCGGGATCCATCCCTCGCTGGCTTCGCCTGCCTGATCACCTTCTTCGCCATCGGCTGCCGCAACGTCGACGTCGTCACGGACAGCTACGCAACCCTTGACGAAGCGCGACGGGACGGCGCGATTGCGCGCGGCTGGGTGCCGGAGGGCCTGCCCCCCGGCACGCACGAAATCCGTGAGGCCCACGATCTCGACTCGAACCGGCGCTGGGGTCTGTTCAGTTTTCAGCCGGAGGAGAGCGATGTGCTTCGGCGGCTGTTGAAACCCGACGAGCGGCCGCTCGCAGGCGAGCGTCTCGATGCTCCCGCGCGGATCGAGTGGTGGCCCGTGCTCCTGCGGGGCAAGCTCGACCCCGACACCATCGCTGCGACAGGACTTCGAGCGTACGAGTCGGTGAGCGGCGATCTCATCTTTCTGGTCAATTGGAAGCAGGGCCGCGCGTACTACTGGTCGTCGCAGGGGCACCGATAAGCGATAATGCACAATTGATTGATGATGCTGAACACGCGGAAATGAGGGCCGTGCGATGGGTTTGATGGGCAAGGTGCGGCAGCTGGCCGAGCTGCGGCAGTATTCCGGTCCGCTTCGTGGGCCGGCGCTCCGCACGCTGAGAACGCGTCGCCAGTTCCGCGACGAGCTTGGGGCCCAAGCCGACTGGCGAAACCTCGTGGCACGAGGACGCTGGAGCGACCAATACACGGCCAAGCATGCGCACTACTGGTGGGGAGCGTTCAAGGACCGCCGGATGGACGTTCGGGAGTATCTCGAGCTGGGATCGTGGGAGGGTCAGAGCACGCTGCTGGCGGGGTGGCTGTTTCCGAACGCTCACCTCACAGCCGTGGACTGGTTTAACAATCCGAAGGCCGTGCGGAACTTCGAGCACAACACGGAACCCTTCAAGGCACGCCTGACCGCGATCAAGGGCACGTCGCACGAAGTCCTCATCGATCTGGGACACGCCGGACGCACGTTCGATCTGATCTACATCGACGCCGATCACCGGTTCGACGGCGTGCTCCTCGACACGATCCTGAGCTGGTCGCTCGTGAAGGTCGGGGGCTGTCTGATCTGGGACGACTACCTGTGGACGTCCCCCAGTCTGGGGTCGCTCGTCGCCAAGCAGGCCATCGATGCCTGGTTCAAGACACGAGGGGAATTCTGCGAAGTCCTGTTCGCCGACTGGCAGGTGGGCGTCCGCAAGATGAAAGCCGATCCAGCGTTCGCGAAGGCAGAAACGCTGACGGTCAAGGAAGGCTGAGAGCCCGCCTACGCCAAGGCTTCGGCGGGGCAGCCTTCGCTCGTTCGCTGATTTATGGGCCTCGCGAAGGCTAGGCTTGCCAGCCGTAGCTCGCCAAGGATCCAGGCGAGCGAAGGCTGGTGCCGAGGACTGGAATCGAACCAGTGACACCAGCATTTTCAGTGCTGTGCTCTACCGACTGAGCTACCTCGGCACGCGAACGTCGGTTGGCAGAACCCCAATCATAACAATTCAGGTTCCGAGTCGGCAACGGGGCGCCAACGGCGGCCTGCGGATGTCCTGAGGGTCACGCTTCAGGCAAATACGCGACTCACATTCCACTTGTACTTTCTCGCGCGCTGCGGTACTTTCCAGTTGTACTTTTTGCATCGGTCTGGTACCGTTGCGTGCGTTCACCCACACACTCAATCGATGAACACGCGTCGCCCTCCCACGCGAGTGCCCGTCAGCGATCTGGAGCATCTGCCGGTGCCCCGCAGCAATCGACGCTGGCTGGCTCAGCTCCTGGGTTTCGCGACCGCGGTGTTGATCGTCAACGCTTTGATTGGCGAGCGCGGCCTCGTCGAACGCAGGCGCGCCGAGCATCAAGCTGCGGCCATCTCTTCTGAGCTTTCAGCCATCCGGCGAGAGAACAGCCAGCTTCGCCGCAGGGTCGCGCAGCTGACGAGCGATCCGCTGGCGATCGAGCACGTCGCCCGCGCCGAACTGGGGCTCGTGCGGCGAGGCGAGGTGCTGGTGCTCGTCAAGGACGTCCGGCCCCGGTAAGTGGTATGGTTTGATCGCTAAGGACGCGATGGCGGCGCCCAGCGTGGCGGCGCGGTGAGCGATGGGGAGGTCATATGAAAGCGCTTCTGCTGTGTGTGGTGCTCTTCCTCGTCATCCCGATGGCGTTACTGAACCCCTTAGGACGCGACGCCTTCCTCGGCTACTATGCTGGCGTCATCGCCACGTGGGCCGCTTACGTCGTCGCCCTCAGGGCGAAGCCAGCCAATAGCTGATTCGGCTGCCGGCTGGTGAAACTTGACGATTACCCGGCCCGCTGACTTTTTGACAGACCTCAGGTACCGTCGGCTACAGTACCGAACACTACACGGTAATGCCGATGAAAGTCTCCCGCTGACCGTTCCGCCCGTTTCGAGTTCCTCCACATAGTCTGGTCCGCTGCGACCTCCGTGTCGCGCGGTTCGTTCTCGAAGGATGCCTCGCGTACGTCTCCCGACGTGCCGCCGCGGCCATGCCTTCCCCTGGAGCACGCGCATGCCGGTTCCCGCTATAGAAGTCGTCAACCTGGAAAAGATCTATACACGTCGGCGCGGGGAGCCGGTCCGCGCCGTTGATGGACTCACGTTTTCGATCGCGCCCGGATCGATCTTCGGCCTTCTCGGGCCTAACGGCGCCGGGAAGACAACCACGCTCAAGATCCTGACGACGCTGATCAAGCCGACCTCGGGTCACGCGCGCATCCTCGGCATCGATGTCGTCGGCGACCCGCTCAAGGTTCGGCAGCACATCTCCGTCGTGATTCAGGAGAGTGCGGTCGAGCTCTTTCTCAGCGTTCGCGACAACCTGCACACCTTCGCCAGATTCCATCGCCTGCCCGTTGACGAAATCGAGCGGCGGGCGTCGCGCGTGATCGCGCAGTTCGGGCTGGAGTCGGAGTCCAGCAAGAAGGTCATGGATCTCAGTGGAGGTTTCCGCCGCCGCGTGCAGGTAGCCAAGGTGTTCATGGTGGACACGCCGGTCGTGTTTCTCGACGAGTTCTCGACCGGGATGGATCCGATTCTCAAGCGATCGGTGATGGGGCTGCTGCGCGAGAGCGCTCAGCGGGGGAGGACGATCGTGCTGACGACGCAGATCCTGCAGGAAGCGGAAGAGTTATGTGACGACATCCTGATCGTCAATCGGGGCAGGGAAGTGGCGCGCGGGGATCTGCACACGCTGAAGCTGCTGGCGTCCGGCGTCTATGAAGTGACCATGACCTTCAATCGCGTGCCGGAAGGCCTCGAGACCGAGCTCGCGGCGCGGCATCCGCTGCGGCTGAGCGTCTCGGCGACGACCGTGGAGATCGCGTTGAAGGAGCCCGAACATCAGGTGCTCGAACTGGTGACCGCGTTGTCGAAGCGCGCGCAGGTGCTCAGGGTGGAGATTGGCGGTGCCAGTCTCGAGGACGTGTTCGTGCAGTTGATGCTCGACGGCGCTCACGAGACTCCGGAACACGCCGCGATCACCGGAGGTGGCCGATGACAGCGCTCGGGGCGGTGTTGTATCGCGAGGGGATGATCCGCGCGACCAACCTGACGTTCATTTTCTGGGACGTGTTCTATCCGCTCGGCTATCTGCTGGTCTTCGGCGTGGGGATGACGCACGCCGTTGGCGGCGCTCTGCCTGGCGGCCTCGACTACAACGCGTTCTTCCTGGCCGGTGTGCTGGGCATGGCGAGCTTCGGCATCGCCTCGAACACCGCCTGGTCGTTCTTCATGGATCGCGACAACGGGATCTTCTACGAGATGCTGACCTATCCGCTCAGCCGCTCGGAGTACCTGATCGGCAAGGTCCTCTTCAACGTGCTCATCGCGACGGCGCAGGCGACGGTGACCGTGCTCCTGGCCGGCGCGCTGCTCGATGTGCCCGTTCGCTTCGATCTGCTGCCGCTGCTCGTCGCGGCAGTGACCGTCGGCACCGCCGGCTGGTTCTTTTTCTACGCGATCTTTGCGCTGCAGATCCGGCGGAACGACGCGTTCAACACGGTGACGTCGATCTTCTATTTCGTGTTTCTCTTTGCAAGCTCGATGTTCTATCCGCTCGAGCCGCTGCCGGAGGTGTTCCGCCGCGTCGCGTATGCCAATCCGATCACCTGGCAGGTGGACGTGCTGCGCTACGCGACCGTCGGGATCGGCGAACCACGGGTGCTGGTCATGGAGTCGGCCGCGTTCTGCGTGTTCACGGCCGCCACCTTCCTCGCTGCGCTATGGTCGCTGCATAGACAGGAATAGGAGCGCGGCGCTGAAGCGCCGCGCTGCGGGCGCTGGACGCGCCTGAAGCGCGCGCTGCTCCGCGCTCCTAAACCGCTGCGACTTCCGGTTCGCGGGCGAGGCCGAGCTCGCGGCGGACGCGTTCCTCGATCGCCTTGAACGTCGCGGGGTTGTCCTTGAGGAACTGCTTGACGTTCTCGCGGCCCTGACCGAGGCGCTCGCCGCTGAAGGCGAACCACGTGCCGCTCTTCTCGACGATCTTGCGATCGACCGCGAGATCGAGCAGATCGCCTTCCCGCGAGATGCCCTCGCCGTACATGACGTCGAACTCCGCTTCGCGGAATGGCGGGGCGACCTTGTTCTTCACGACCTTCACGCGCGTACGCCCGCCGACGACTGTATCGCCATCCTTGATGGCGCCAATGCGGCGGATGTCGATGCGCACCGACGCATAGAACTTGAGCGCGCGGCCGCCGGTCGTCGTTTCCGGGTTGCCGAACATCACGCCGATCTTCTCGCGCAGCTGGTTGATGAAGATCAGGCAGGTCTTGGATTTCGACACCACGCCGGTGAGTTTCCGCAGCGCCTGCGACATCAGACGTGCCTGCAGGCCCATCTGCGCTTCGCCCATTTCGCCCTCGATCTCGGCGCGGGGCACGAGCGCGGCGACCGAGTCGACCACGACCACGTCCACGCCCCCTGACCGGACGAGAACCTCGACGATTTCCAGCGCCTGTTCGCCGTTGTCCGGCTGCGAGACGAGCAGGTTCTCGAGATCGACGCCGAGCTTCTGGGCGTACTGCGCGTCGAGCGCATGCTCGGCATCCACGAACGCCGCCATGCCGCCGAGTTTCTGCGCCTCAGCGATTACCTGCAGGGAGAGCGTCGTCTTGCCCGACGACTCGGGCCCGAAAATCTCCACCACGCGGCCGCGCGGCACACCGCCGATGCCGAGGGCATAGTCCAGGCTGACGGAGCCGGTCGAGATGGCGGGAATGGCCGTGACGGCATCCTTCTGGCCAAGTCGCATGATCGAGCCCTTGCCGAATTGCTTCTCGATCTGGCCTACGGCCATCTCGATCGCCTTCAGGCGTTCGCGGTCGTTGCGGTCATCTGCTGCGGGGGGCATTCGGACTCCTTCTGTCTGGTCGCGGGAATTCGCTGGAATGCCCTGCATTCTAGGAGTGTGCCGGGGAGAAAGTCAAGCGAAAATCTGTGAATGATGAGCCAATATATCGCTGCCTGTCAGCAAGTTGCGAAGTTCGTGGACTTTCGCCTCTGGTCTCGCGGTACGCGGAAACATCAACAGCCCTTGCCGGGTCGCTGCGCGGTTTCTGCGAGGCTCAGAGTAATCTTCTGACCGGATGCCGTCGCCCGTCGGACACGCGCTCGCCGGCCTTGCCGCGGGCTGGCTGGTGCAAGGGACGCCCCCGCTCAGCTCGAAAGCCACCTGGACCCGGGAGGCCGCCCTGTTTGGCACGCTCGGCGTTCTCCCTGACGTCGACCTGTTGTTCGACGCGCACAGCGGGCCCACGCACGGGGTCGGTGCCGGTGCCCTTGTCGGCCTCGTCGCCTTCGTTGTGTGGCCAGGCCAGCCCGCAGCCCGCCTGCGTGCGGCGCTTGCCTGCGCGCTCGCGTACAGCTCCCACATCCTCCTGGACTGGCTTGGCTCGGACTCTTCCGCTCCGATCGGGATCATGGCGCTATGGCCGCTGAGCCGTGAGTATTACGAATCAAGCTTCCACGTCTTCATGGCGATTTCGCGACGCTATTGGCAGGGTGCGGCGTTCTGGCGCCAGAACCTGACCGCGATGGCACGGGAGTTGTTGATCCTTGGTCCAGTTCTCGCGGCGGTCGTGATTGCGCGGAAACGACAGCGCGTTGCTGGTTTAGGCACGCCCGACCTTAAGGTCGGGCCTACGACCTGATCACGCCGATCTGAGCATCCACAAAACAATCGACAACACGACCAGAGGCACGGCGGCCATCAGGAAGCCCGCGAACGCCATGAACGCGCCGATCAGCCGGGCAGAGCTGTTCGTGCGCTGGATCTCCAGTCCTTGTTTCAGCAGCATGCCGCCGCAGACGACCGCGACGAGCACGACCGCCATGAGGGCAGGAAGGACGCGCGACCGGAAAAGCGCAAGAGAGGCTTCGCGATCGGTGCGGGCGAGCTCGGTCAGCGACTCGAGGTAGCTCGAGAGCCACCACACCGCAACGCTGCCCGCCACGGCAGCGATACCCCATACCACGAGCGCCAGGCGGCGGGCCTTCGGGTCAGCGGGAAGAAAATCGGTCATCGGTCATCGGAAATCGGAAATCGAGAAATCGGAAATCGGAGATCGCAGAGCCAGATCGGAGATCGCGAGATCGCAGATCGGACCACGATTGCCGATTTCCGATTTCCGATTTCCGATTTCAGTACTCTGTAGAACCCCTGCCCACTCTTCCGACCCAGATGTCCCGCCGACACCATCCGGCGCAGCAGTGGACACGGGCGGTACTTGGGATCGCCGAGGCCGTCGTGGAGCACTTCCATGATCGCGAGGCAGACGTCCAGCCCGATGAAGTCGGCGAGCGTCAGCGGACCCATCGGATGGTTCATCCCGAGCTTCATGACGGTGTCGATGGCGTCCGCTGTGCCCACGCCTTCCATCAGCGCGAAGATCGCTTCGTTGATCATCGGCATCAGCACACGGTTGGCGATGAAGCCGGGGTAGTCGGAGGCTTCGACTGCAGTCTTGTTCAACCGGATGCACAGCTCGGTTGCCGTCATCATCGTCTGCGCCGACGTCGCCTGACCGCGAATCAGTTCGACGAGCGACATGAGCGGCACCGGGTTCATGAAGTGCATGCCCAGCACGCGATCGGGCCGGTTGGTGGCGGCACCCAGGACGGTAATCGAGATGGACGACGTGTTCGAGGACAGGACGACGTCGGGCCGGGTCAGCTGATCGAGCCGCGCAAAGAGCTCGCGTTTGGCTTGCAGGTCCTCGAAGATCGCCTCGACGACGAAATCCATGTCGGCGAGCGCATCGAGATTCACGCCGGTATTGATTCGGCCCAGGGTGTCGTCACGCTCGGCGCCCGTCAGCTTGTTCTTCTCGACCAGCTTGGCCAGGCTCTTTTCGATGTTGGCTCGCGCGCGCTCGAGTGCGCCGCCGGCGGCATCGACAAGACGCACGTCGAACCCCGCTTGTGCGAACACCTGGGCAATGCCGTTTCCCATCGTGCCCGCGCCAATCACACCGACTCTTTTGATGTTGAGCATAGAAGCAACGTCAGCCTCAGTCGAAAGCTCGTCAGTCGCGAGTCACGAGCCTTCGAGCTCTCCTGTTGGGAGTTCGGAGTTGGGAGTTGCGAGTGATCGGCGCGCCCATTGATCACGCGCGTTCCACCGCCAGCGCCACGCCATTGCCTCCGCCCAGACACAACGCCGCAATGCCGCGCCTGACGTTTCTGCGCTTCATGGCGTACAGAAGCGTCGTCAGCACCCGTGCGCCGCTCGAACCGATGGCATGGCCGAGCGCGACGGCGCCGCCGTTGACATTGACGCGCGCCGGGTCGATGCCCAGCTCGCGCATGACGGCGACCGCCTGAACCGAGAACGCTTCGTTCAGCTCGAACAGATCGACGTCGTCGAGCTTCCAGCCTGTCCGGGCGGACACGCGTCGGATGGCCTCGACCGGTGTCATCATGACCAGCTTCGGCGGAAGGCCGCTCGTCGCCTGGCCGACGACCCGCGCCAACGGTGTCAATTTCAGCTCGCGTGCGCGGTCCGCGGACATGATGACGACCGCCGCCGCGCCGTCGTTCACGCCGGGGGCGTTGCCCGCCGTCACGGTCCCGTCTTTTTTGAAGGCCGGCTTCAAGGAGGCCAGTGACTCCGCCGTCGTGTCTTCACGAATCGGCTCGTCGCGATCGATGACGACCGGCGCGCCCTTTTTCTGGGGGATCGAGATGGGGAGGATTTCGTCCTTGAACCAGCCTTCGCGCGTTGCCGCGGCTGCCCGCCGGTGGCTCTCGGCGGCGTAGCGATCCTGCTCGGCGCGTGCGACGTGATACTTCTCGGCGACGACCTCGCCGGACATCCCCATGTGGCATTCCTCGAAGGAACACCACAGCCCGTCGTTGATCACCGAATCCACGAGCTTTCCGTTGCCCATCCGCAGACCCTCGCGGACCCGCGGCAACAGGTACGGGGCATTGCTCATCGACTCCATGCCGCCGGCGACGGCGATCTCGATGTCACCGGTGGCGATGCCCTGCGCCGCGAGCATCACGGCCTTGAGTCCCGAGCCGCAGACCTTGTTGATGGTCATGGCGGCCACCCGATCGTTCAGGCCGCCGTTGAGGGCCGCCTGCCGGGCGGGATTCTGACCGTTGCCGGCCTGGAGCACGTTGCCCATGATGCACTCGTCCACGAGGGCCGGATCGATGCCGGCACGGGCGACCGCCTCACGAACGACCAGGGCCCCGAGTTGAGGAGCGGTGAAGTCCTTGAGCACACCGAGGAACTTGCCGGTCGGCGTGCGAACGGCTGAAACGATAACGGATTCTTTCATTTGCGCTTGTCGAGAGCCTCGATCGGGAGATCCAGCCGGGAGACGACGTTCGGGCCGAGCAGGTGCTGGAGACGGGAGAGAATGATGTCTTGTGCGCGGTCGATCTCGCGAATCCATCGCGCATCGGCGGCGCGAACGGCCAGCACGCCATCCACCAGATCGACCTTCGTGACCTTGGCCAGGGATGGTCCAACGGCCAGTTGCCAGACGAAACGCGTTTTCCCCGGCGATCCGGGCTGGCGACGGATGATTTCGGCCAGTACCGACGTCGAAAAGGTGTGGAGCGGCTGCACAGGTTCACACGGGCCCGGATCCAGAGAACGTGGAGCGTGTTTTCAGTTCAGAAGCGGAGCCTCGCTCGATACTATCATCGCCCATGCGCCTCATCCTTGCGTCGAGCTCGCCGCGGCGTGCCGAACTCCTGGCGGCCGCCGGCTTTGCGTTCGAGATGTCGCCCCCGGATGCCGATGAGTCGGGGCGTTCCGACGAAGATCCCCGTGACTACGTGCTGCGTGTGGCGCGATCCAAAGCCGAACACGTCGCTCCCAGCCTCGATCCAGGGACGTTCGTCCTCAGCGCTGACACGGTGGTCGTGGCTGGGGGCCGCGTCATGGGAAAGCCGGCGGATCCAGGCGAGGCGGCATCGATGCTGAGGACCCTGTCGGGCGCCGTTCACGAAGTCCACACCGGAGTCTTCATGCGTGGCGCCACGCAGGCACGGACCGAGGTCGTGACCACACGGGTCAGCTTCTTGCCGATGACGGATGAGGAAATCGCCTGGTATGTCGCGACCGGCGAGCCGCTCGACAAGGCGGGGGCGTACGGCATACAGGGGCGCGCGTCCCGCTTCATCGACTGGATCGACGGCTCCTGGTCGAACGTGGTGGGGCTGCCAATTGCGACGGTTTATCGGTTCCTGAACGACTTGCACGGTCCAGATTGACCGGGTCTCGTATGCGACGGTATTCTGAGGCGGGATAATCCCCGCAAATCATTATGACGACTAAATCTATCCGGATTGCCGCCACGGCCGGCGTGATAGTGCTCGCCCTCATGGGCCTGATGTACACGACGCTCAGCGAGGGCACCGAGTACTACAAGCACGTGGACGAAGTGATGGCCGATCCGCAGGCGTGGCATGGGAAGCGGCTGCAGCTCCACGGCTACGTGATGGATCCGGTGCTCCACAAAGCGGAGACGCTCGAGTACCTCTTCAAGGTTCAAAGCAACGGGAAGGTCGTCCAGGCCCACTACAAGGGTGTCGTGCCAGACACTTTCAAGCCCGGCTCGGAGGTCGTGCTGAAGGGCCGGCTCGGCTCGGAAGGGTTCAGCGTCGCCCCAAATGGGGTGATGGCGAAATGTCCTTCGAAGTACGAAGCGAGCCGCGCGCCAGCCGCACCAGGAACGTAGCGACCTCGGAAGACCTCGAAAGACACAGATGGCCACACTCGGAACGTTCCTTCTCCTCACCAGTTTCGTCGTCTGCGCCTACGCGATTTCAGCGTCCGTGGCAGGCGCCCGGCGGCGCTCACGCAGGCTGATCGAGAGCGGCATCGGCGCCCTGCACTTCGTGGCCGCCTTGATGACGGTTGCCTCGGGCGTGATCGTTCACGCGTTCGTCACGAACAACTATTCGATCAAGTACGTGCAGCGGTACTCGGACGCCGCACAGCCGCTCGCGTACAAGATCGCGTCGTACTGGGGCGGGCTCGACGGTTCGATCATGTTCTGGGTGTTCCTCCTGGGCCTGTTCGGATCGCTCGCCGTACATCTGAACCGCGACCGCCATCGCGAGCTCATCCCCTACGTCGTCGCCACGATTGCCGCCACCCAGATGTTTTTCATCTTTCTGATGGTGGTGCACAACAACCCCTTCTCGACATTCCTGACGGACGCGCCGGCGCAAGGTCGCGGTCTCAATCCGCTCCTTCAGAATTTCTACATGGCCATACACCCGCCGTCGCTCTACATCGGGTTCGTGGCCATGACCATTCCGTTCGCGTTCGGCCTCGCCGCGCTGATCACCGGCCACCTCGACGATGCCTGGCTCCGTGCGGTCAGGCGATGGACGATGATCGGGTGGCTGTTCCTGACGTTCGGGCTGACGCTCGGCATGCTGTGGGCGTACGAAGAGCTGGGCTGGGGCGGCTATTGGGGCTGGGACCCCGTCGAGAACGCCGGCTTGCTGCCGTGGTTCACGGCGACCGCGTTCCTGCACTCGGTGATGGTCCAGGAACGGCGCGGCATGCTGCGCGTCTGGAACGTCACGCTGGTCATCACGACGTTTTTCCTGACCATCTTCGGCACGTTCATGACGCGGTCGGGCATCGTCCAGTCCGTGCACGCGTTCGGCGAGGATCGCGATCTCGCGATCCTGTTCACGATCTTCATGATCGTGATCCTGACGTTCAGTTTCGGCATGGTCATCTACCGGTTGCCGTTGCTGCGTTCGCGACACGAGCTGGATTCGTGGGTCTCTCGTGAGGCGGCATTTCTCGCCAACAATTGGATCCTGCTGTTCTCGGCGTTCTTCGTGCTGTTTGCCACGATGTTCCCGACGCTGAGCGAGGCCATTCGCGGGGAGCGCCTGACCGTCGGGCCGCCGTTCTTCAACAAATGGATGCTGCCGATCGGGCTGATGCTGCTGCTGTTGACGGGAATCGGCCCGTTGCTGGCGTGGCGCAAGTCGACGATCGCGAATCTGGTCGAGCAGTTCCTGTGGCCCGTCACGGCCTGCCTGGTGACCGCCGGCATCGTCCTGGCGCTGGGCGTCCGCGTGTGGAGCTCCGGTATTTGCTTCGCGCTGTGTGGATTCGTGACCGGCACGCTCCTGCAGGAGTTCGTTCGCGGCGCGCGCGTGCGCAGTGAATCGACGGGAACGGGAATGCTGACGGCCGTGATCGGGCTCGTCGGACGTTCAAAGCGCCGCTATGGCGGCTACATCGTGCACTTCGGCATCGTGCTGATGTTCCTGGGCTTCGCAGGCGAGGGTTTCAAGCAGGAAGAGACGATCAACCTCAACGTCGGCGAGCAGGTCACCGTCGGGCCCTTCACCGTCCGCCACGATGCGTTGCGCGTGACGAGTGATGCGCAGAAGCAGATGATCACGGGCCGCGTGAGCGTGTTCGAGGGCGGCCAGCAGATTGACGCGATGGAGCCGGCCAAGTGGTTCTTCGCGAAGCGGGAACAGGAGCCGACAACCGAGGTAGCCATCCGGCGTTCGCCCGCCGAAGATCTGTACATCGTGCTTGCCGGCTATGACGTGGCCAAGCAGGCGGCGACCTACGCCATCACCGTGAACCCGCTCGTCAACTGGATCTGGTTTGGCTTCGGCGTGCTCGCGATCGGCAGCCTGATCGCGATGATGCCCGACAGCGCGTTTGCGTTCGCAACGGCAAGGATTCCACAAACGGCCGCTACGACGACGACGCTGCTGATTCTGCTGCTCGTGGCGTCTCCCACCTTTGCCCAGACGGGGCAGACCGTCCAGCCCGTGCAGAGGAGTGAGCTGAGACGGCAGCTCGAGGGCGACATCATGTGCTCCTGCGGATGTCGTGCGCCGATGAACGACTGTCAGATGGGACCGAGCTGCCACGGCTTGCAGGAGCAGAACGCGAGGCTGGATACGTTTCTCGGCCAGGGCATGACGCGCGAGCAGGTGCGCGCCGCGTTCGTCGCCGCAGCGGCGAGCCAGGACGTGCTGACGGCACCGATCGACGAGGGCTTCAACCGTCTTGCGTGGCTGTTGCCGTATGCCATCGGCATCGGTGCTGCCGGTGTTGCTGCCTTTGCGGCACGCCGATGGTCGCATCGCGACACGGGCCAATTGGCGTTCGCGTCGGCCGGCCAGACCGATGATGCCGAGCTCCGGTCGAGGTTGGACGAGGAGCTTCGCGATCTCGATTAGGAAAATGAGCTCCGCGACCTCGACTAAGGGCGTGACGTAGCGTCCGGCTTCAGCCGGACCTCACCGGCCCGGACCTCACCGGCACCGACATCCCCGGCCCCGACGTCCCCGTCAAGGATGCAGGGTTTCGCCCCTGGCATTTTTTCGTGCTCGCATCCCTCATGGCGGCGACAGCCGCCGTGATCATGTCGAAACAGTCGACACCCGAGCACCTGATCCTCATCAGCATCACAATTGCTGCCGCCGGATTCGCCGCGGCTGGCTTCTACCGCACGCTGGCTCCGCTCGCGGAGACGGACGCCACGGTGATTGAACAGCCGCTGTCCGATCGCATGCGCGCGTCGCTCGAGCGCGAAAAGGCCCTCGCGCTCAGGTCGATCAAAGAGCTGGAGTTCGACCGGGCGATGGGAAAGCTTTCGGCGAAAGACTTCGACGAGATGGCCGGGCGCCTTCGCTCGCGGGCCCTGGGTTTGATGAAGCAGCTGGATGAGCGCGACCCGGGGTACCGGGCGCTCATCGAACGCGATCTCGACATGCGGCTCGCGCAGAAGAAGACCGCGGACGCGAAGCCGGCTCCCGCTACGTCCGAGTGCGCCGGGTGCGGAACTGCCAATGACTCGGACGCCGCGTTCTGCAAGCGCTGCGGACGGAGGATCGCCGAGGCATGATCCGCCGCGTTGCCGCTACATTGATCGTGATGCTCGGGATGCTCGTGACGCTGGCGGTACGCGTGCCTGTCGCGGCGCAACCTTCCGGCGGGGTGCAGATGCCGGACCCCAGGCAAATGTCCGGCGTGCCTCTTCCCGTCCGCGACCTCCAGCCAGGCACGGTATCCGTTCGACTGATCCGCGGGTCGCTCGACAAGCCGCTCCCTGGACAAACGGTCACCATCACCGGCGGTCCGGCGCCGCTGACGGGAACGACGAACGAGGCGGGGAGGGCTGAGATTGCCGGGCTCGCGGTCGGCACGCGGATCAAGGCGTCCGCCGTGATCGACGGCGAGCGCCTCGAGTCGGAGGAGTTCGCCGTGCCAGCGGCCGGAGGCGTCCGCCTGATGCTGGTCGCCTCGGATCCCGATGCCGCCGCTCGGTCGGGCGAAGATCGAACGCTCGCGGGCGGTCCTGCACAACCGGGAATCGTCGTCCTTGGCGATCAGACCCGATTCGTCTTCGAGATCGGCGATGAGGGCCTGAATGCGTTCAACATCGTGCAGATCCAGAATACCGCGCGCACGCCCGTTCAGCCGCCGCAGCCGGTGGTCTTCGAGATTCCGGAAGAAGGGGAGGGCGCGTCGCTGCTCGAGGGTTCATCGCCGCAGGCGGTCGCTCAGGGGAAGCGGATCATGGTCGCCGGTCCGTTCGCGCCTGGGATGACGCTCGTCCAGTTTGCCTACTCGCTGCCGTATTCCGGCGATCGCCTCACCCTTCATCAGACTCTTCCAGCACAGCTCACACGATTGACCGTGCTCGCGCAGAAGGTCGGCGACATGCATCTGGCGTCGCCGCAGATGCCGCAGCACCGGGAGATGCAGGCCGAAGGCCGCACATACATCGTCGGTCAGGGGCCGGCGCTGAAGGCGGGTGACGTGCTGACGTTCGAGTTCACCGGACTCCCGCACGGACCGACCTGGCCGCGGAACGTGGCGCTCGCGCTTGCGCTGGCCGTGCTCGCGGCCGGAGCCTGGGGAGCATTTCGCCCAAGCCGCACCGACAGCGGGCTGAGCGGGCGGCGTCAGAAGCTCGAGGCACGTCGCGATCGTCTCTTCAACGACCTGGTCGCGCTCGAAGAACAGCACCGATCGGGCGATCTCGATCGCGAGCGGTACGACCACAAGCGCCGGGACCTTCTTGACGCCCTCGAACGCGTGTACGCGCAGATAGACGAGGAGGCAGCGGCCTGACGGCCAGCGTGGACTTCGGGTCGCTGACGTTTGCCGAAGTGTCCCGTACGTTCGGCCGGAGGCGAGCGCTGAATCGCGTGTCGATGCACTGCCGCGCCGGTGAGGTCATCGCGCTTCTCGGTCCTAACGGCGCTGGAAAGTCGACGTTCCTGTCGATCGCGGCGACGCTGCTGGAGCCGACGTCAGGCTCGGTTACTTACGGCGAGCACTCACCTCGGCGTGCGGGCGCCGCGCTGCGGAGCCGGATCGGACTGCTGGGACACGATCTCTACCTGTACCCCGACCTGACCGCTTCGGAGAACCTGGACTTCTTCGGCAGACTGTACGGATTGGCGGACCTGCGCAGCCGCGTGACGGCGGCACTCGAGCAGGCCGGCTTGGCGGAACGCCGCGATGAGGCGGTATCCGGTTTCTCCCGCGGCATGCGCCAGAGGCTGGCGCTCGAGCGCGCGCTGCTGCACGAGCCACGGCTCGTGCTGCTCGATGAGCCGTTCACCGGACTCGATGATGCGGCGACAACGGCGCTGCGAGATCGGTTGATCGCTTTGCGCAACGCCGGCGCCATCGTCCTCCTGACCACGCACGACCTGGAAACGATCGAAGGGATCGTCGACCGTGCGGTCGTGCTGAAGAATGGACGGCTGCTCGAGATCGATTCCGGAGCCGGATCGCTTCGCGATCGATACCGCCGCGTGTGCGCGGCCGCCACGTGATGCCGGGGTTCATCGAAACCGTCATGCTCGTGGTGCGCAAGGACCTGCTGATAGAGGTCAGGAGCCGGGAGATTCTGTACACGACGACGTTCTTTGCCGTGGCCTGCGTGCTCGTGTTTGCGTTCGGGTTCGTTCGTGAAGGCGAGCCGATTGAGGGGGCCGCGGCAGGAATCCTCTGGATCGCCATTGCGTTTGCCGGGACACTGGCGCTTGGCCGCGCGTTCGAACGGGAGCGGTTGAATGAAACGCTGCGCGCGCTGCTGATGGCGCCGGTGCAGCGTCCGGCCATCTACATCGGCAAGCTCACCGGGATTCTGCTCGTGCTCGCCGTGGTCGAGCTGCTCGTCGTGCCGCTGGTTGCGCTGATGTTTCAGGCACCGCTCCTCTCGCACCCCGTGCTGATGATGGGGCTGCTGACCGCCGGCACCGTCGGTTTTGCCGCGGTCGGGACGCTGTTTGCGGCCATGCTCGTCCGCGCGCGAAGCCGCGATGTCCTGCTGCCGATTCTCCTGTATCCGATTACGATCCCGGTGATCATCGCCGGCGTCCGTGGCACGGCCGCGCTGATTCAGCCGGAGGTGGATCTGCAGATGGCGCGAGCCTGGCTGTCGATGCTCGTGTTCTTCGACGTCGTGTTCATCACGCTCGCGCTGTGGACGTTCGAGCCGGTGATGGCCGACTCGTAACCGAGAGCCAGGGGAACTTTGACGGAGGAGACGGAGAACACGGACCAGGCTTCAACTCGGAGACACGGAGCAACGGAGACGGTGACCGGGCGAGTCACCGGTCAGCGGCCGATGGCGGCCCGGCCATGGGCCGGGCCGAGCGATCCATCGACACCCCGCGGACGCAAGCTGCTGGTGATTCGGATGCAGCTTGTGTCCGTGGGGCGTCGATGGATCGCCCGCCGCGCGAGCGGCGGCATCGGCGACCCGGTGACACCACGGCCACCAATGAGATCCGTTTCGCCCCCGTTGCTCCGTTTCTCCGAGTTGAAGCTCGTTCCGTTTCCTCCGTCCCCTCCGCTCCAATCAGGTCGGGCGAGCTGGATAAAGCTGGTAACTATGACTAAGCTCTTCGCTCCACTGGCGATTCTGGTTGCGGCGATGTTCGTCTACGCCCCCGTGCTCATCGTCAACGCCCCCTACGAATCGACGATGGGCCTGGTGCAGAAGATTTTCTACTTCCACGTTCCCTCCGCCATGACCATGTTCATGTCGGCGTTCGTGTGCGGCATCGCCAGCGCGGTGCATCTGTTCGGCCGCCGGCCTGGCGCCGATCGACTCGCGGTCGCTGCGGCGGAGCTGACCGTTCTGTTCGGCCTCATCGTGCTGATCACCGGCCCGCTGTGGGCACGCAAGGCCTGGGGCGTGTGGTGGCAATGGGACGCGCGGCTGACGTCGACGCTGATCCTGTGGCTGATCTTCCAGTCGTACCTCCTGCTGCGGCGATACGGCGGGCCTGGATCGGATCGGCTTGCGGCAGGCGTCGCCATCTTCGGCATGGCCAACGTGCCGTTCGTCTACTGGTCGGTCAACGTCTGGCGGACGGTGCACCCGACGACCAACGTCGTGCCCACGTTGCAGCCGGGCATGCGCGGCCCGTTCTGGTTCTGCGTGTTCGCGTTCGTCGGTCTCTACGTGCTGATGCTCGCTGCGCGGGCGCAGCTGGAAGCGCGGCGCGCCGAGCTCGAGGAGTTGTATCTGGCGGTGGAGGAGTAATCGGAAATCGCGAAATCGGAAATCGGAAACGTTCGAGTGTGGACACCGGGCTGCCTCGTCAGACATCGAGGAGGCGGCAAGGCCAAGTCCACCGAAGCGTGTGCGGCAAGGCCAAAGTGCCCGCGCGCACTAACAAAAGCGCACGCAATATGTTCAAATCAGCCATTCTCTTCATTCTGATACCATCTTCGCGACATCGCTCATGGCGCAGCAAGTCCCCCCCGGCGCACCTGAGGGGTTCGTGCCGCTCGATCCATCTGTGGCGCGCGAGCAGTTGCCAGCGGCGCCACTCGTGATGGGCGCTTACGGCATCGCGTGGATCCTGCTCATCGGCTACCTGTGGTCGATCTGGCGGCGGCTCGCGAAGGTCCAGCAGGAAATCGCGGTCGTCAGCAGGCGTCTCGAAGGTGGGTCGAAACGATGATGGGCGGCATGACGGCGGCGCACTTCATCTTCATCCCCGCCGTGCTGCTGATCGGGATCGTGATCGGCTGGATACTCGGTTCCCGCGCGGCACAGGACGCGTATGCCGCCGAGTTGAGGAAACGGGAGGAACGCAGCAGGAGAGAGAAATAGCCTCAATTCCCAACCGAGTCTTCATGATCTCCGCTCACCCGGTAGGACAACAATGGCGGAGGGCACCGTGGACTCAAAGAGCGACGGTGACGACAGTGGCGACGATCACGACGGCCGCGACGTTCACGACGTCACTATTGTCCTCGTCGTGGTCGTCGTGGTCGTCGCGGTCGTTCCTGGGGCGCGTCAGCCGTCAGTCGTTGTCCACAGCGAACGAGCTCCC
The DNA here is from genome assembly GCA_963784195.1 of uncultured Acidobacteriota bacterium. Lineage (GTDB taxonomy): Bacteria > Acidobacteriota > Vicinamibacteria > Vicinamibacterales > 2-12-FULL-66-21 > CAVQAH01. The sequence continues at coordinate 231,552 of CAWARA010000031.1, forward strand.
AGGTATCCATTTGCTGGGCGGAAGGGAAGAAGGATGAGCCCGCTAGAAAACACCTCCCAACTCCCAAAGGAGAGTCGCTCGCGAGCGCGGGATGAAAGGCGTTCCAAACAACTAGTGGCTACGACTTCTATCGCTCTCTCTCGAACGACGTGCTTGGGAGTTAGGAGTTGGAGGTTGGGATTTGATCACCCTTCCCTTAGCACGCGCGCTGGATCGATGACAGACGCTCGCCGCGCCGGCAATGCGCCCGCGATCGCGCCGATGGCAACCAGCACGGCCGCTGCGCCGAAGAGCGTCGTCAGGTCGCGCGCAGGAACGCGGAAGAGCAGTGTCGAAACGTACGGCGATGCCCAGTAGCTGATCCCGCCCCCGATGGCGACCCCGAGTCCGACTAGCAGCGCAACGCGCGACAGCACCATCCGAATGACGCTGCCAGGCGCGGCGCCGAGCGCCATGCGGATGCCAATCTCGGTGCGGCGGCGGCCGACAGCGTAAGAGGTCACGCCGTAGAGACCGAGACCGGCGAGCAACAGCGCCAGCCCACCGAAGAATCCCGAGAGCATCGCGACGACACGTTCCTGGATGAGCGTGGCGTTGACCTGATCGGCCAGCGGACGGAAGGTGATCGTCACGTCCCGGTTCACCGACTCGAAGGCGGTTGCCAGCGGCTTCGTCAGCAGCGCCGGCGATCCCGAGACGGCGCGCACGCTCACGGAAAGGAACGACGGTGGTTCTGGATACTGAGCAACCGGAAGGTACAACGTCGGGGGTATCGGGTCCCGCAACAAGCGATACACCGCATCGGCGACGTAGCCGACAATCTCGAACTCGACTGCCGGCCGTGTCGGAAATCCCATCTGTCGAGGCCGCCGCCCGATCGGGTTCTGCCCGCCCATGAACTTCCGCGCGAAGGCTTCGTTGGCTATCGCGACCTTGGTGGATCCATTCCGATCTGCGGCGGTAAAATCGCGGCCGGCGATCAGACGAACGCCAAATGTGTCGAACCAACCCGGGCTGATTAGATTCACATACGTACTTCGCGGCTGGAAGTTGTCGCTGGTCATCGGAATCATCACGCCGTCGACGGCTTCGATTCCCCACTGCCACGAGCTGCCGCTGACCGGCGTCACCGCCGAGATCGTTGCGTTGGCTACACCGGGCACGCTCGCCGCCGAATCCCGCAGCCGTTCGAATACCGGGAGACGCTGCGCCGGCTCGAGCTGAAGTCGCTGCGCGTTGATGTTCGCAACCAGGACACCCTGCCGCTGGAAGCCGAGGTCCAGCGTCGTCAGCGACCAGAACGTGCGCATGAACAGCCCGGCCGCGATGACGAGTATCAGCGACAGCGCCACTTGCAGCACGACGAGCGCGTTGCCAAGGCCGAAACGGCTGTCGCCGACGAGGCCGCGGCCGCGTGCCTTCAGCGATTCGTTCGGCTGCACGCGGGTCGCGCGGAGCGCAGGCGCCGTCCCGAACAGGATTGCCGTCGTGACCCCAATTGCAGCGGTGAATCCGAGCATTCGCCAGTCCAGCGCCAGATCGAGGAACACGTTGTTGGTGCTCGATGAGAGCTGACGGACCAGCAGGCGGCTGCCCCATTGAGCGATGAGCAAGCCAAGCAGCGCGCCGCACGCCGACAGGACGAGACTCTCGACCATCAGCTGACGTGTGAGGCGGAATCGTGACGCGCCGAGCGCCAGTCGCACGCTGATCTCGTGACGCCGCGCGGTCGCGCGCGCGAGGAGCAGGTTGGCGATATTCGCGCACGCAATCAGCAGCACCAGGCCGACGACCACCATCATCGTCGTCAACGGCCGCTGATAGCGATTGCGGAAGGCGGAGGGACCGGCCGATGCCGGCTGGAGCTCGAACGCGTCACGCAGATACGATGCCTTGTCCTCCTCGCGGAAATCTGGCGGCATGGTCGCGTCACGGACCTGCGGCTGCAGACCACGCAGCGCCGCGGTGGCGCTGTCGGCTGTCTGACCCGGCTTGATCCGCACCATGATGTTGAGCCACCAGCTCGACCGCCGGTCGAGCGAGCTTTCCTTCCCGCGGATGAGCGGCTCAGTGCCCAGCGGAATCACGACGTCGAAGGTTCGCCCGACATCAGCGCCAAAGAACTCCGGCCCTGTGACGCCGATGATCGTAAAGGGAATCCGCTCGATTGTCAGGGCGCGTCCGACAACGTCTGCGGCGCCGTCGAAGCGCCGCTGCCAGAAGTTGTAGCTGATCACGGCGACCGGGCCGTCCGGGCCACCACCGCGGCGATCGTCGGATGTTGTAAACGTCCGCCCGAGGATCGCGGGCACGCCGAGCACCTGGAAGAGCCCGCCGCTCGCCCAGATGCCGTCGATGAATTCGGTTGGACCGCCCGGCGCGAGGTTGAAGCGTGTGGGGGACCACGCGAATGCCCCGTCAAACGGCTCCTGACGGTCGCGAATCTGCTCCCAGATGGGGTTGGTGAACGAGCGGTTGGCGTTGGCGCCACTGCCCGCATTCACGATCGTAAGCCGCGCGGGATCTCTGACCGGGAGCGTGCGAAGCATGACCGCATCGAGAATCGAGAAAATCGCGGTGTTCGCGCCGATTCCCAATCCAAGCGAGAGAATGGCGACGGCGGTGACGACGGGTGTGGCTCGCAGGGCCCGGATGGCATCACGCAGATCGGTCATGGCTCCGCCTCGTTGGTCTTGTTGGACGGATGGCAAGGGTCGTTGGTTGGCAGCTCGGCCTACCGGCCTACGGCCAGCCTGTTCGCGAGGCTCGCGGGCAATCCGGCGCTGATGATCCGGCGCTGCGCGGCATCGACGGGATAGTGCACGCGCCGGAGCACCACTTCAGGTCCCCGTGAATCGTAGATGGCGAAGGCGGCACGAGGGTCGCCGTCACGCGGTTGCCCGACCGAGCCGGGATTCACCATGTATCGAACCTCTGGTTCGATGCTCAGCAGGGTGTCGACCGAGCCTTCGGGAAGAAAGCCGTCGTAGGTATCGCCAATCCGTCGAAACACGACCGGCAGGTGCGTGTGCCCGAACAGGCAAATCGGCCGCTCACCGGCGTCGAGCGCTCGCCGTGCATCGTCGGTGTCGAAAATGTAGTGATCTTCGTCGAACGGCGACCCGTGACAGATCTCGACGTGCTCGTCGATCGTCACCGGACCAGCGGGCAATGAGCGCAGAAACTCACGGTTCTCGCTGGTGAGCGACTCGCCGGTCCACAAGGCCGCGACCCGTGCGACGTGATTGAAGTTGCTCCCGTCCTCGATGCCACAGGCCGCCTTGTCGTGATTGCCGCGGATGATGGCGATCGGATTCAACGCGCGAACCAGATCGATGACCGGGTTTGGCGACGCCCCATAGCCGACGAGATCGCCGAGCACGACGGCGTGATCCCAAGTGCCGTCCGGGGCGGCATCGAGCACCGCTTCGAGCGCCTCGAGATTGGCGTGGATATCAGACAGGATCAGGTAGCGCACGGCCTCAGGCAATTCTAATCCGGTTCGACATACCGCACTTGCGCACTTGCGCACTCGCGCACCTGCGCACTGCGCACTCGCGCACTTTAATCCCGCGGCAAGGCGTCGAGAATCCGCTCCGCGATTTCGTCCGGCCGGGACGCGCTGGCGCTGATCCGCAGGTGGGCGAGGGCGTAGGCGTGCTGGCGCCCCGCGAACAGCCGTTCCATCTGCGCGAGGTCGGCTGCGAGCGGCCGGCGGCCATCGGCCGGCACCCGGACCAGCACCTCCTGGAACGGCACGTCGAGCCAGATGGCCAGGCCGTCGCGCATGATGGCGGCGCGATTTTCCAGGTCGACGAACGTGCCTCCGCCTGTGGCGACGACCACATGTCGCAGGGGCAGCAGCAGTCTCAGGATTTCGCGCTCGACGGCCCGGAAGTATGGCTCGCCGCTGCGTGCGAAGATGTCGGCGACAGGCCGGCGCTCGCGTGCCTCGATCAGTTCGTCCACGTCTTCGGCGCGCCATCCGAGCCGATCGGCAAGCGCCCGCGCGACGGTCGTCTTGCCCGCCGCCATGAATCCGACAAGGTAGATCTTATCGACCGCCACCGGTTGACGTGAGGCGCGCAAGCTCCTCGAAGAAGCCGGGGTACGACACGGAAACCGCGGAAGCACCCACGATTGTGCTGGGCTCGGCGGCGCCCGACGCGGCGATCGCCAGCGCCATCGCGATGCGATGATCGCCGGCCGCATCGGCCGTTCCTCCGCTCAGCGGCCGCGCCTGCACGATGAATCCGTCGGCGAACTCGTCCACGACACCCCCCAGGCTCTGCAGGCCCTGGGCGAGGCAGCGAATGCGGTCGCTTTCCTTGACCCGCAATTCGGCTGCGCCGCGCACCACCATCGAAGCGCCAGAGGGCAAGCCTCGCGCCGAGCGCGGCCAGCGCCGGGATCTCGTCGATGACGCCGGGTACCTCCAGCGGGTCGATGGCGAACGATCGCAGTGTGCCATGACTCACGTGGACGCGGCCAATCGGCTCGGGCGACGAATCGTCCCGCACGACGTCGACCGTCGCCCCTGCCCGTCGCACGATGTCGAGGAACGCGGTTCGCGTGGGGTTCAGGCCTACGCCATCGATCTCGACGGAGCCGCCAGGCGTGGCCGCCGCAAGGGCGATCCAGAACGTCGCACTCGAGATGTCGCCAGGAATCGTCAGGTTCGCGGGCTTCAAACGCTGGCCGCTCTGAATGGTAATCGCGTTCCCCGTCACCGTGAGGTCGACGCCAAAGAGTTGCAGGGCCCTTTCGGTGTGATCGCGGGTCGGCGTCCTTTCAATCACGGTCGTGACGTCGTCGGCCTGGAGGCCGGCGAGCAGCACCGCGCTCTTCACCTGGGCGCTCGGCACATCGGCCGAGTAGCTGATGCCGCGCAACCTGCCGCCGTCGATCGTCAGCGGCGGCCGTCCGTCGTTCGAGGCGATGGTGGCCCCCATCCGGGTGAGGGGATCGATCACACGCCGCATCGGCCGGCGCGAGAGCGACGCGTCGCCCCCAATCACAGTTCTGAACTCGTGCGCCGCCAGGATTCCCGACAGCAACCTCATCGTGGTTCCCGAGTTCAGCGCGTCGAGCGGCCCCGCGGGGCGGGCGAACCCGCGCAGGCCCAGTCCCTCGATCGTCACCTGTCCGCGGTTTGCCGGATCCGGACGCCAAGGCCGGCCAGGCAGGCCAAAGTGGCCGCGCAATCGGCACCGGACGAGTAGCCATGAATGGTGGAGGAGCCGTCCGCGAGCGCGGCGAGCATCGCGTAACGGTGGGAAATGGATTTGTCGCCTGGTACCCGAATTCGCCCCGCCACACGCGTCGCCGGCAACACGGTCGCGGCATCCGCGGGCGTTCCGAGCATGCGCCGCACTATAGCATTCGCACTCTTGAATCGATCCGGTTTAGAATATTGTCCACCTGCGTGTTCCCCAAGAACGCTGATTCCATCGTCTTTCCGGCGTCCGGCCTGGAGCGTCACGAGCGTGTCGGCCGCGGCATGACTGCATGCTGACACGCGGCGGCACCGTCAGACTGCAGATCCACAGTAACTTCGACATGCTGGACTTCGTCCAGGTCGTGAGCGATCGGATCGGGCAGATGGCCGGTATGGACGAAGACACCATCCACTGGATCGGCGTCGCGGTCCGCGAGTCGGTCATCAACGCCATCAAGCATGGAAACCGCGAAGACTATTTCAAGCTGGTGACCGTCGAGTTCGCGTTCCTCCCCCCCGCCAAGCCGGGGGAGCTGATCGTGCGGGTGCTGGACCAGGGTGAAGGCTTCGACCCCGAGGAGATCGCCGATCCGCTGGCGCCGGAGAACCTGCTCAAGTCGAGCGGCCGCGGCATCTTCTTCATGCGCAGCTTCATGGACGACGTGACGCTCCGGCGCGCGTCGGAAGGGGGCATGGAAGTGCGCATGGTCAAGAAGCTGTCTTCTGGTGGCTGATCCGCTCTCACCGCTTTTCCTCTCGACCGCCATCGAAGCGGTTCTGCGTGCGGGCGAGGTGCAGATGGCGCACCTCGGCCGGGAAATCCGCGTCGACAAGAAGAGCGCCATCGATCTGGTGACGGAGATCGACGTCGAGATCGAGCGCCAGTTCCGCGTGATGATCGCCGATCGGTTCCCGGATCACGTCGTGCTCGGCGAGGAATTCGGAACCGGGCCCGATCCGGCGGACCTGTCCGCCGGACGCTACACGTGGGTGTTCGACCCGATTGACGGCACGACGAACTACGCGCACGGCCTGCCCATCTTCTGCTCGTCGCTCGCCCTCGAGATCGATGGCGAAGCGGTCGTCGGGGCTATCTACGATCCCAACCGTCGTGAGCTCTTCGCCGCCGAACGCGGCCAGGGTGCGCGAATGAATGGCGTGCCGCTTCGTGTGTCGCGCACCGCAGCGCTCATCGATTCGCTGCTGGTCACGGGATTTCATTACGACATCCACAAGAACCGGGCGGACCTGATCGAGTTGTTCAGTGCGCTGCTCGGCCGCGCTCGCGCCGTCCGCCGCCTCGGATCGGCGGCGATCGACCTGTGCTACGTCGCTGCCGGACGCTTCGACGGCTTCTGGGAGAAGCAGTTGCACCCCTGGGACGTCGCAGCCGGCGCGCTCATCGTCACCGAGGCTGGCGGCACGGTGACGACGATGGATGGGTCGGCCCATCAGTCCCGAAAAGCCAGCGTCCTCGCCACCAACGGGCTCATCCACCAGGAGATGCTCGACAAGATCCGTGAAGTGTCCAACTAGACCGGGGCTCCGCCCGGACCCCGGCTCGGTCGCTTGCGGGGGCCCCATGCCCCGCGCCGCTCCCTCGCAGGCGGCTAAGTGTCCGTCTACAGGTAGAGATCCGCGTTGATCCGCGTCCCGTTGTGCGTTGATCCGCGTCCCGTTGTGTGTTGATCCGCGTCCCGTTTTGATCCGCGTTCCCGTTCGTGGGGATCTGCGGTTTCATCGAAACTGGACGCGAGTGACCCCGTTCTAAGACATTTGCGCCCCTTGGTTGGATGAACTGAAGGGGATTGCGTGGACCAGTCTGGCACCGTTCGTGCTCGGGCAAACCTGCGAGCCGGCTTGCCGGTCGCAGGCCCGGTATTACGGAGAGAATCGCAATGATGACACGTCAGTGGCGGAATGGTTTGCGGGTAGTGCTCGGGATGCTCCTGGCGACAGCCGTGATGTCGCCCGCCCCGGCCAGCGCGCAGGTTGTTCAGGTCGGACGCGGCGATGCGCGCCACACCATCAATTTCAACCTCGGGTACTTTGCATTGCGCGGCGAGGACTCGCGGGACGAGGACGATGTCCTGCTGGCGAACGTCTTCGATCTCGCCTCTCAAGACAATCCGTTCGATCCGCTCGACATCGGCGAGTTCAACGGCTTCACGTTCGGCGGTGAATACACCTTCGCGATCACCAACTATCTCGAGGTTGGTGCCGGAATCGGTTTCTATCAGAAGGACGTGGATACGCTCTACCGGGATTTTGAAGACTCTGACGGCACCCAGATCGAACAGGAATTGAAGCTCCGGATCGTTCCCATGACCGCGACGATTCGATTTCTGCCCCTCGGTCGCGAAGCCGCGGTTGAGCCTTACATCGGGGCGGGGATCGGGATCTTCAACTGGCGCTACAGCGAGGTTGGCGAGTTCGTCGACTTCTCCGACGATTCGATCTTCCTGAACCGCTACACGGCTGACGGCAACGCCGTTGGCCCCGTAATTCTCGCCGGGCCTGCGCGCACCGATCGGCGACGCCTGGACGATTGGCGGCGAGTTCCGTTGGCAGAGCGCGACCGGTGACGGCCTCCTCGACGAAGGATTCCTTTCCGAGAAGATCGACTTGGGAGGGTGGACTACGAACTTTACGGTTGGGGTGAGGTTCTAGATCGGAGTTGACGGACGGAGGACGAGACGGAGGAAACGGAAAAAGCTTCAACTCGGAGACTCAGAGGAACGGAGTCAAATTAGTTGGCTAACCAAAACCAGCTCTCCGTGTCTCCGAGTCTCCGAGTTGAAGCTTTTTCCGTTTCCTCCGTTTCCTCCGTCTCCGTTAACTCCGTCCGCCAGGGTCACTCGGGCATCACCCGGTACAGCGCGACGCCTCCTCCTTCAGCGACGCGTTCGAAGCCGGCCAGGTACAGGAAGTTCTGGCGTGACTGATGAAAGATGATGTCGCCGCCTTCCGCCGATTCCTCGATTGCCACCCAGCGCACGTAGCCTCGCGGGCCCATCGCGAGCGCAGCCACCCACAGATCGCCGTTCCCTTCGTGCAGGAAGTCGTGGATGTTGAAACCCTCGTGTGAGAGGTCGTGCATGTAGTGGGCGAGCGAGCCCATGCTCATCATGATGGTTCCACCATCGTAGCGATCGCGCAGGTACTCGGTGACCGCCTGTCGTCCTTCCCTGTTGACGGCGTCACGCTGCGATTCGGCGATGAGCGGCGCGGTCCGGTCGAGGGGCGAGAGCTGCAACAGCAGGGCGGCGACGACGGCGGCGGCGGGAAGTAAACGCAGACGGGCCGGCACGAGGGCGATGCCGGTCGCGATGAACACCGTGCATGCCGTGACCATTGGCAGGCTGTAGCGTACGCGTAGCGGATGTCCGTTGAAGTACGCGTACCAGGGCACCGCCGCGGCACCCGCGAGCGCAAGTACCGAGAACGATCGAGGCACGTTCTTTCGATCGCACGAACGTCACGACGATCAGCACGACGGCGAGCCACGCCGGCCAGACCGTGGCGGTGCCGGAGAGCTTGTACAGACCCTCCATCACCTGTTGCCAGGCGAGCCAGGGTTGGCCGAGTGCCGCGTTCTCCGCCACGAAGAAATCGCCGCCAACGAACCAACGACCGGTGGTCCATCGGCTGTTGACGACGAAGAGAAAGATCGCCAGCAGCGAGTACGCGCTGAGCTGCAGACACGAGCGTTGAATCTGTCCATAGGGAGCGCCGCGCCGCCAGAGAACAGCCCCGCTCAGCACGACGATTCCCGCGCTGATCGGCCACGCTTCGTACCTCGTCATGCACGCCGCCATCATCGCCAGTCCCGCCGCTCGAGGTGGCAGCGGCGCGCCGCGATCGAGCCATGCGGCTGTGAGCGCAATGCACACCAGCGTCGTGCCGAACAGCATCGGCTCCGTCATCGGCGTGCTTTGCAGGTAGAGCGTGTTGGGATTCGCGAGCAGAAGAAAGCTGCCGAGAATGGCGGCGAGCTGCGAGCCGGTCACCCGCATCAGCAAGGCCGCGAGTCCCCATGCGGCTGCGCCCATGCTCAGCACCGAGAAGATCGTTCCTGACGCGCCGTTGCGATAGAGCGCATCCACCTGAACCGGCAGCGCGTTGAGTACGTGCGGAAGGGGCAGCCACACGCCACCGATCTGCTGCCAGCCTGGCATCAGGCTGTCGAAGATCCGCCGCGCGACCACGAGATGCGCTCGCGCGTCGTAATGGCTCAGCGTCAGCCCCTCGCTTGCGTAGTGCCATGCGGCAGCGGCACCGACGGCCGTCACTGCTGCGGCGATGGCCAACGCCGCGCGCGGGTGCGCCGTCGCAATCGGTTCGGGCGGAGGCGCAGACAGCCCATGCGGAACAGCTTCGCGATCGGCCGGGCGCAGGGAAGGACTCTTAGTGGCCAGGACGGTTCTAGTCTACACTCAGTGAGATGGCTCGCGTCGTGGAGTGGATACAGGGTTTCGCGATGTCGCTCGGCGGACCCGGGCTGTTCATCATCGCGTTCCTGGATTCCTCGTTCCTCTCGTTTCCTGAAGTCAACGATCTCCTGATCATCTACCTGACGACGCAACATCCGGAGCGGATGCCGTACTACGCGCTGATGACGACGCTCGGATCGATCGCCGGATGTCTGGCGCTTTACTCGCTCGCGCGCAAAGGAGGCGAAGCGTTTCTTCGCCGCCGCTTTCACGAGAGTCACGTCGAGCGCGCGATGGATATCTTCCGGCGTTACGGACTGCTGTCAGTACTCATACCCTCGATACTGCCACCGCCGATGCCATTCAAGATCTTCGTCCTCGCCGCAGGCGTGGCGCGCGTCCCCTTGTGGCATTTCGTCACGGCTATAGCCATCGGCCGCGGTATCCGATACTTCGGAGAAGGGCTCCTTGCGGTCTGGTATGGCGAGGCGGCTGGGGACTTTCTGCGCGACAACGCTCAGCCGATCGCGCTCGCGCTCGCCGCCACGTTCCTGTTCTGCGGGCTTGGATACATCCTGTGGTCGCGCCGCGGCGAGCGCAAAGCGGGCGGCCCCGAGCGGACGATCCCGTGATCCCTTGACCTCCGGTCCGGAAGCTTCTTACAATCAAACGTTTACACGTATTGATGCCCGTTGAAGTCTCCGTCGTCATTCCGCTGCGCAACGAAGCTCCCAACGTTGCCGATCTCCACCAGGAGCTCACTGCTGTTCTCGAGTCTTTCGGGCGCCAGTACGAAATCCTTGCGATTGACGACGGGAGCACTGACGAGACGTTCGACCTCCTCGCCGCGATCCAGACCCGCGATCCGCGCCTCCGCGTGATCCGCTTCCGTCGCAACTTCGGCCAGACGGCCGCATTTGCCGCAGGCTTTGCGCACGCCCGGGGCCGCTACATCGTGACGTCCGATGGAGATCTGCAGAACGATCCGCGCGACATTCCCGGGATGATCGAGCTCGCCGAACTGAAAGACGCCGACATCGTCGCGGGGTGGCGGAAGGATCGAAAGGATCCGTTCTTCAGCCGGCGGCTCCCGTCGACGATCGCCAACTGGATCATCTCGCACGCGACCGGTGTGAAGCTGCACGACTACGGCTGTTCGCTGAAAGTGTTTCGAGCCGAAATCGTCAAGCCGATGAAGCTGTACGGCGAGATGCACCGCTTCCTGCCGGCGATCGCCAGCGAGTTCGGCGTCACGATCGAGGAGAAGGAAGTCAATCACCGGCCGCGGCGCCGTGGGCAATCCAAATACGGGATCTCGCGAACGGTGCGGGTCATTCTCGATCTGCTCACCGTCAAGTTTCTGATCAGTTACTCGACGCGCCCGCTGCAGATCTTCGGTCTGCTCGGCCTCGGGATGGGAACGCTGGGAACGGTGATTTGCCTCTACCTTGCCTACGTGAAGTACTTTCAGCACCAGGGCATTGCCGATCGTCCGTTGTTGCTGCTCGGGATGCTGTTGCTGCTTTTCAGCGTGCAGTTGCTGACGACGGGTCTGGTCGCGGAGATCATTTCGAGGACCTATCACGAGTCCCAGGACAAGCCCATCTACGTGATCAGAGAGATTCGCGAGTCCGCTCCCGAGCGGCCTCGGGAGTTGCGGGGAGCGTAGCGTGATCGGCTCGCGGCTTCGCTTTGCCCTCGCTGGTACCCTCGCGTTCGCGATCGGGTGCGGCGGATCTCCAATGGATCCGGGACCGATCCCACCGCCACCCGCGACGAATCAGGCGCCGAACATCGAGTCGATCACGACGAGTGCGCAGCGAATCGAGGTGGACGAGACGGTCACCGTGACCGCATCGGTTCGCGACGCGGAAACGCCGGCCGACCAGCTGATTTACGAGTGGTCGGCAGATGGAGGCACATTTGCCGGTCAGGGCGCGTCGGTGACGTGGCGTCCGGCGGGGGATGCGGCCACGCCTGCCAACGTCACGTTCCGTCTGACCGTTCGTGATGTGTACGGAACGGCGCCGGCAGGCGGGACCCGGCCGGAGCACCGCGTCAACGGCACCAGCAACCCGATCCGTCTGCACAACTCACCGCGCGAGCTCGGCGAGCTCGCGATGAGGTTCCTGAACGACTTCGCCACGTCCTCGGTCTCGCCTGATGCCTGTGTGCGGGAATTCAGCGACTCGTGCAACGGCAAAGCCGCTGAGCTGAACGACATCAGGGACAACCGCCGGGACTACGATGTGGTCTCCTCGACGTTGCGGCTGCGGAACGTGGCGGTGGCGGGGACGCGGCTGACGGGAAACATGAACGTGGACTGCGCCTTCACGTCACGTTACAAACAATGCCCTCCAACGATTCCAAACTGTCCGATCGGCGGCCTGGAATCCGTCTCCGGGTCGTGTCTGCTGACCGCCGTCTACGAACAGAACCGCTGGTGGTTGTGCCAGAGTAACTTCCAGGCCAGCAACGGGGTCCTGTTCACGAGGATCCCCCTCAGCGCGCCGCGCTGAGCCGTGGTCCGTCGGAGCCATCCGTGCATCGGGTGATCCTGATCGCGCTCGTCCTCTCCATTGCCGCATGCCGCGGCTCGAGCGTACCGGAAGCGCCGCAAAGTCAGGCGCCGCCGGCAACGCCTGCAGCCCGCGTGTCCCCTCAGCACCTTCGCACTCAGGGGACCACGTTCGCCCGCGCTGATGGATCGGTGTTCGAATGGCGCGGGATCAGTGCGTTCGCACTGATCGAGCAGATTGCCAGCGGACGATCTGCCGAAGCGGAAAGTTACCTGGCGTGGGCGGCAAGTCAGAAGATCACCGTGGTTCGCGTGCTCGTGATGGCTCAGCATCTGTTCAAGCTGTCGCCCGAGCAAGGGCGTGCGTCGTTGCCACGATTGCTCGAGATGGCGGCAGCGCACGGCCTGCACGTCGAGATCGTGGCGCTGGCGGATACAGCAGGCGCATCAATCAACTTCGAGCAGCACATCAAGGACGTGGGAGCGATCGCCGCGCGTCACGCCAACGCGCTCGTCGAGATCGCCAACGAGCCAGGGCATCCCACTCAGGATGCGAAGCTGCATCAGGCCGCTACCCTCGAGTCGCTGGCGGCTCTCGTGCCGGAGCAGGTGCCGGTGGCGCTGGGGTCCGCCGAGTACGGCGACGCATTCGCGGGAGGGGACTACGCGACGTTCCATTTTCCGCGCGATACGGGCGACGACGGATGGGGTCACGTGCGGAAGCTGGCCGAGGGTGCTTCGCTCGTCGAGCGCTGGAGAAAGCCCGTCGTGAGCGATGAGCCGATCGGCGCCGGCGAACACTTCGTCGCCGGCCGCCGCGATGACGATCCGCGGCGATTCGCTGCAGCGGCGCTGCTGACGCGTTTCGCGGGGCTGCAGCCAACCTTTCACTACGAAGGCGGGCTGCTCGCCAGACGTCCGACGGGGCGCGAACAAGCCGCCTTCGATGCGTGGAGCAAGGCGCTCGACGCGTTCACCGAGGCTCGCGTCCCGGCCGATGGCAGGTTTCTTCGCGGCGACGAGATCAAATCGGTGGCGGATGTCTCTGGGGCGAGGACGACGTTCGCGCGTTCCGGCGACCGCGAGGCCTGGCTGCTCATTCTCGATCCAGTCGAGGACAGCTCACATACTGTCAGGTGGGTGGCACCCTGGCGCGGAGAAGGGGAGTGGAAGGTCCCTGGGGTACGGCTAGTACGTGCGATCCGCCAGCAATGACGATGGAGGCTGCTCGTAAGCGGCCTTGAGCGCGTCGAGCCAGATCTCGGCCATGCGCTGATAGCCAGCTTCGGTCGGATGCAGGCCATCCTCGCCGATATCGTTGATGGTCAGCGAACGGAAGAAATCGACGAGCGTCGCGCCTTCATCGGGAGCCATCTTTCGAATCTGCTCGTTGAAGTCGCCGATGAAGCCGGCCGCCGCGCTCTTGCCACCCACACGCTGCGGCGGAAGCGTGCCGATGAACACGCGGATGCCGCGCGACACGCCCTCGCCAATCAAAACCTCGAGGGCACCGATCGTGGGGGAGATGGCGTCGCGATTTCCGACCATGTTCAAATCGTTCGCGCCTTCGAGCAACAGAAGCGCCTCCGGGTTCGACGCCCGGATCGCGTCAATCAGCCGTCTCTGATCCTCAGCCGCACGATTTCCGGCCCTGCCCTCGTTGAACACCAGGACGGACTGCGCCGAATAGCGCTGCGTGAGCAACGTCTGGAGCTTGAACACGTAGGACTGCGGCAGCCCTGCGTCCAGCCCGTGCACGCCCGGTAGGGGAGCGCTCGTCGTCCCTGCCGTCATGCTGTCGCCAAACGCGAGGATGCGCGTAATCCCGAGACGGGGGGGACCTGGGGGCGGAGGCTGGGGTTGCGGCGGAGGTTGTGGAGTAGGGGAAGGCTGATGGGGCGACGAGCCGCACGCCGCTGCGACGAAAGCCGAACCGAGTCCCAGCAGGAGCTGCCGCCTGTCCATGACAACCTTACCAGAGTAGCACAGCCGTATTCGGCCCGGTTTCCGGCCTACGGAGGGGACGGAGGGCACGGAAAAAGCTTCAACTCGGAGACTCGGAGAAACGGAGTTCGATCTGCACTTGCAGCGTTCAGAGCCGATGCCGGCCCGGCCATCGGCCGGGCCGGGCGATCGACCGACAGCCCGCGGCCACAAGCCGCCTCTGCGTTCACACGCGGCTTGTGGCCACGGGCTGTCGGTCGATCGCTCGCCGCGCAAGCGCGGCGGCATCGGCTGCACCGCTCGTTTGCGCGGACCGGCGTTCAGCCCGTTCGCCCTCCGTTCCTCCGCGTCTCCGTTTTTGAAGCTTTTTCCGTTCCCTCCGTCCCCTCCGTTGCCGATCCGTTTTCCCTGTCGCCTCCAGAACTCGCACACGCGATCATCAGCGTTTGTCCGAGCCAATAGGGGACGTGCGCGCGGCTCATCCCGAGCGTTTTGAAAACTGCCCGCGCGGATCGGGAAAGGGTCTCGCTGAGAATCGATCCGCGGAACAGGATGTAATCGAGTTCGAGCCGTTGAACGTGGGGTCGGGTACGCGCGACGGTGAAGCCGGCGGCCTCGAGCATCCGGCGCATGCTGGAACGGTCGAAGTAGAACAGGTGCACCGACGTCAGGAACAGCCAGCGACGGCCCATGGACTTCGCGATCCAGCTGCCGATGTCGGGGAAATTCACGACCAGCACGCCGCCGGGCTTCAGCAGGTCGCGGCAGCGGTCCAGCATCTGCCGCGGGTTGGGCGTGTGCTCGATGACGTCCCAGAGCGTGACGACGTCGAAGGTCTGCCGCTCGTACGGCTGGTCGTACACGCTGCCCTGACGGATCGTGATGCCGTAGTGCCGCGCGCCCCATTCCGCGAGCCACTTGTTCGGCTCGCAGCCCTCGGCCTGCCAGCCCTGGGACCTCGCCGCGGCGACGAACGCGCCCGCGGCCGTGCCGATGTCGAGCAACTTTCCCTTGCCGCCGGCGACCCGTTCGATCTCTCCCAGCGATGCGGCGAACGTCCGCTCGCGCGCGTCGACCTGCGAAACGTAGGCGGGATCGTCCCCTTCCGTGTAGCTCGAGAAGATCAGATCGCTGCGCAGGCGTGGGTTGACGTACTGGAAGCCGCACTGCGTACAGCGAACGAGCTGGTCGATGAGTAGCTCGTCGCCGGACGCACGGAACTTCTGGATGAGATCGGCGTCCTTCTCGCGATCGTGCCGCGCCTCGTAGATGACCTCGTAGCGATCGGTGCCGCAGAGAAAACATGGCACCGTCTCCATGATGTCTGTAGACAGCGTTCCTGACATGCGAAGCCGTTCATTATAACGTGTCCGCCGTAGCGTCCGCGAAGGCGGAGCTGGTAGTGCGATAATGTGGCGTGCCAACGACTCAGCCGCGGCGCTCGCATTTGCGCGTGGTCCTCTTCTCGGGTGGAAGAGGATCGGGCGCGCTGAGCTCGCAGCTCGTTGCCAATCCGCAGATCGCGCTGACCATCGCGATCAACGGGTACGACGATGGCGCGTCGACGGGAGAAGTGCGGCGGTTCCTCGGCGACTGCCTCGGGCCGTCGGATTTCCGGAAGAACGCCTCACGGCTCGCGCGCGCGCTCGGCACCGCTCCTGTCGCGCTCATCGACCTGCTCGATCTCCGGCTGGACGACGATCTGAACGACCGCGCGACCGCATCGAAGCTGACCGCAGCCGTGGCCGGTGAACAGCCGTTCGACCCCCGGCTCGGCAAGGCAGTCGGCTTCGCCACATCGCTGTCGCAAGCCGTACGCTCTGCTGTGGCCGTTCGACTGCAGCGGTTCGCCCAGGAACTGGCGGCCAGCCGTGCGCCGTTCAACTTTGCCGATTGCAGCGTCGGCAACCTGGTGTTCGCAGGCGGGTTCCTGCTGGCCGATCGCCAGTTCAATCCAGCCGTCGACGACTACGTGGGCCTGCTGGGCCTGCCCGCAGGCATCATCGAGAACGTCACCGACGGTGTCAACGCGCACCTGGTCGCCATCGATGCCGACGGAAAGCTGCTCGGCAGCGAAGAGGACATCGTCGATGCCAACCGGCGCAATCGCATCGATGATATCTACCTGCTGAATCGCCGGCTGACACCGCAGGATACGGAGGAGTTCGGCCGTCTGGCGCGCGCGGATCTGGCGCGTGCGCTCGACCAGCGGACCGCAGGCGTTCGCCTGAACCCGCGTTTGGCGACGGCGATCGAGGAGGCCGATCTCGTCATCTACGCGCCTGGCACTCAGCACTCCAGCCTGTTTCCTTCGTACCTCACGACGGGTCTGAGCGAAGCGCTGGCGAGAAACCTGACGGCCGTCAAGCTGCTGATCACCAACATTCAGGCCGACGCGGAGATCACCGGCAGCAGCGCCGTCGACATCATCGACCGCGCCGTGTTCTATCTCAAGGAGAAGGGCGCGCTCGCGTCGATCGCGACGCCGTGTCTGATCACCCACTATCTGGTCAACGATCCGCAGGGGACAGCGAACGAGACGCCCTACGTGCCGCTTGGAACGCTCGAGTCGCTCGAAGATCCGCGTCTCGTGCGGGTGGCCAACTACGAAGAGGGCATGACAGGCCGGCATGACGCGACCAAGATCCTCGGCCCCTTCGTCGAGTCATTCCTGGCGCGCTGGAACGTCACGAAGAAGGTTGCGATTTATCTGTACGACGCGGACACGACCACCAAGGTCGTGCAGAGCATTCTCGAGATGCTGCGCGCCGGCATCCGCGACCTGCCGCTCGACCTGACGATCCTCCACGACGGTCCGGCGGATCTCGATCCGCGCTTCGTGGGCGACCTTGGATGCGCTGTGCGCCGCCTGGAAGGCAACGAGGTCGAACGCGACACGGCGCTCCGCCGGGCCCTGGAGCAGCAGGCCTTCGACTACGTGATGCTCTTCGAGTCGTCGGGCATGTACAACGGCGAGGATGCGGCCAACCTTGCGTCACATCTGACGTCGGGGCGGCTCGACGCGATCTGGGGCAGCCGCCGGCTGTCGGTTCGCGACATTCAGGCGTCGTATCGGCTGCGCTATCGCCATCGCGCCCTGCTGGGGGCCGTCAGTTATGCCGGCAGCCACGTGCTGAGCCTGTTGTATCTCGCCCTGTATGGCAGATACGTGTCGGATACCTTGTCGGCCGCGCGCGCGGTGCGTGTAGGCGATGCGCTGCGTGTGCCTGTTCCGCTCACCGACAAGCTGGCGAATCAGCATCTCCTGTCGCTGTTGCTGCGCAGGAAGGCCGAGATGTTCGAGGTGCCGGTGCAGTTCTTCGCGATCTCTCCGGATCAGGTGCGCCGCACGAGCGCATGGGATGGCCTCCGCGCTATCGGTGCGGTACTCGAAGGACGCGTGCAGCGGATGGATGGGGCGCCGGGTGGGCGTGCTCCAAATAACCCCTTTGCTGATTCGGGCACGCCCGACCTTAAGGTCGGGCCTACAGGTGTCTCCTCGCCGGCGGTCGGGCAGCGGGTCGAAACGACGCGGGTCGGACCGCAGGGGAGCTGACGCGGTTGGAGCGTCTTCTCATCGTGCCGGCGGCGGGCACCGGCTCGCGGCTGAAATCGACACTTCCCAAGCTGCTCGTTCCGGTTGCCGGCAGGGCCATGATCGATCACGTGCTCGCGCTGTATGCCGGCATTGCGACGCGGGCCGCGATCGTCGTCCAGCCTTCCGCGCTGGCGAGTGTCCGGCAGCACCTCGAAACAGCGCCGATGCCGGTGGAGTTGTTCGTCCAGCCGGCACCCACCGGCATGCTCGACGCGATCCAGCTCGCGCGGCCGGCTGTCGAACGCGTTCGGCCGCGACGGGTGTGGATCACCTGGTGCGACCAGATTGCGCTGCATCCGGCGACGATCGCCGCACTCGCGCGGGCTGATGATGCAGTTCCGGATCCGCCGCTCGCATTACCGACATGCCGGCGATCCGATCCCTACGTGCACCTCGATCGCGACGGCGATCGGATCACCCGGGTGCGTCATCGCCGCGAGGGCGACCAGATGCCTGACATCGGCGAGACGGACGCGGGCCTTTTCGATCTGTCTCTTGGTGCGTACCTCCACGACCTGCCGTCGTACGCCGCGTCCCCGGAGATCGGGGCAAAGACCGGCGAGCGCAATTTCGTCCCCTTCGTATCCTGGATGTCGGCCCGTGGCCCCGTCGTCACGGTCGCCTGTTCGAGCCCCGAGGAAGCGGTCGGCGTGAACACGCCTGACGAGCTGGAGCGGATCGAGGCGCATCTGCGCGCCCGTGCGTCGCGCTGATGGGCCGTCGAACGCTGTCGATCGTCATTCCCGCTTACAACGAAGAACGCTTCATCGGCGGGCTACTCGAGCAGATCGCCGCCGTCGATCTCGATCAGCTCGACGTCGGCAAGCAGGTCATCGTGGTGGACGACTGTTCACGGGACAGGACCGCCGAGATCGTGTCGGGATTCGCGAACGTTCGGCTCGAACGTCTGCCCACGAATAGCGGAAAGGGCCGGGCCGTGAGGACAGGTATGGCGCTCGCGACCGGTGATTTCCTCATCATTCAGGACGCCGATCTCGAGTACGACCCGCAGGACTACGTGCCGATGATGCAGGCCCTCCTCGACGGTCGCGGAGACGTCGTCTATGGAAGCCGTTATCTGGGGCGTGGACGACACAACAACCAGTCGCTCACCGCCTACCTCGGCGGCCGGAGCCTCAGCTACGTCGCGCTCGCGTGCACAGGCACCTACCTCACCGACACGGTCACCGCGCTGAAGCTGTTTCCCCGCGACATGCTGATGTCTCTGACGCTCACCACGAGCGGCTTCGAGCTCGATCACGAGATCACCGCCAAGGTCTGCGCTCGGGGCCTGCGGATCGTCGAGGTGCCGGTCCGTTACTATCCGCGGTCCCGCGCAGAGGGAAAAAAGATCGGGATGAAGGACTGGTTCATCGGCTGCAGGACGTTCTTCCGATTCAGGAATGGTTAAACGGTTTCTGGGAGATTCGAGGTTTAGCGCGTCCGACGTTTGTTTCTGATCGAACCGCCAGCTGCGACGCTCAAAAGAGATCAGGAGATCAAGAGGCAGAGACGTCATAAGTTCTCGTGATCTCCGTTATGCACTCGTGTTCCGGCGCCGCGCAGCGATCAACGAGCGGAGGCGCCAATCAGAGACGTTGGGGTGGGCGACGTTGATCACTTCACGCGATAGATGCTGACTTCCCGATTCGCAAACACCCGCTCGAATTTGTCCGGATGCGTGTCGAACTTCGCAAGATTCTCACCGTAGGCCGCACGGTCCTCCGGATCGACGTAGATGTAGTCGATCCGCAAACGCCTGAGGATCCCCCAGGCCTCGTCGGCATTGGTTGTCGCAAAGGCGGTCCGTACGAGCTGCGAACGCTGCTCGTATTCCGGTAGCGGAAGCAGTGATATCGGCAGGCCGGCCGCCATGCGTCGTCCGGCAAACGACGGGATCAGCGTCCAGTGCTCGCGAGCGCGCACCATGGGTTCCATCTGGACGACCGCGGTCGGCGGCGTGTGCGCTCGAAGCCAGCGGAACGCTTCCTGCTGCGCAGGTGTGACCCACAGCGTCCAGCGGAACTGCGGACCCGGACGGCGGTTGCCGATGTCTTGCGCATTCCAGGTGTCGACGATCGTCGTCGGCGCTCCGACGATCAGAATCAGCATGGCGAGTACTGTCGCGGCGCGCGGACCGATCTGTTCGAACGTGATGGCCAGCAGGATCGGAATGGAGACGAGCAGCACCTGGCCGGCACGAAATCCGACCCACGAAGCCTCGGATATCCGCACGAAGTAGAGGAGAAAGAGTCCGACGATGATGCCGGTGATGCCGATGATCACCGGCCGGCTGGCCACACCGCGCGCAAAGAGCAGGCCGGCGACCGCCGGCACCAGGATCGGCCCGAGCGACAACAGCAGCGTGACGATCGGCGAATGACGCGAGAACCCGTGGTAACCGAAATCGAGCGCCGAGCCTGCGCCATCCATGACGTGGCTGGCCGACCCCCACGCGACGGCCATCACGACCGGCAGCGCGGCGAGCCCGTGGACGGGAATGCGCCGCCACTGTCCGCGCTGGAAGACCGCGTCGAACGCGACACACGAGCCGTAGATCGCCGAACAGACGGCGCCAAGCAGAGGGTTCATGGTCGTCGACAGTCCGAGGGCGATGCCTGCGCCGGCGATTGCCGGTACGCGGGCGGTGACGCCGCCGGCCGACGCTACGAGCAATCCCACAAGTCCGAGCGCGATCGACGTCGTGTGTTGAGGCGTGTACCAGAGCGATCGCGGGATGTTGTCAACCCGCAGCCCCCCGAAACGCCACGCCGTGATGGCATCGATGTTCGTGTCGAGCAGGTCTGTCAGCGGACGGCCCTGCCTCACGAGCGTGACGATCTCGTAAATGCCCTCGGAGCTCGCGGCGACGATCGCCAGAACGACGGCAGCGGCTGCCGGCCATGGACTCGCGACAGCCGTTCGCACCAGCAGAAACAAGGCGCCCACCATGAGAAGCCCTGCCAGCATCGCGTTGGTCTTGAGGCAGCGTTCCATGTCGCCCAATCCGCCGGGTGCGAGTCTCGCTGCGGACGCAGGCAACAGGAAATAGGTCCAGTAGTAGTTCATCGGCCGCGGAGTCATGTAGGGATTCCGCGGCGGCAACGCGAAGTTGCCGAGCTCGTAGGCGAGGGCGCTGTGCCACAGGAAGTCGGCCGTGAAGTAAGCGCGGTAGTAGCGGTTCCCAGTCTCGTCGGCCCGTCCAAGGTTGCGATACGGCGGCCCCATCAGCACCGGCACGAGAACGAGCACCAGCAGAAGTGCCCTGGTGTCGGCGGCCCGCCACTCGGGCAGAAAGACGAACGGGCCACCGGAAAATCCTCGCGCGAGCAGCGTCGTGACAGCAAGCAGCAGCAGCCACGCAACGATGAACGTGAGCGTGGACGCGAGCCCCGAGACGATGACGAGCCACAGCGTGAGCTGTGTCAGGCCGTAGCCAATCAGGGCCCCTGATATCCAGCCGGCGGCATGACGTCGCCCGAACAGTGCAAAGCCCAGCGGAAGCCCGGGGGCGATCGCGAAGGCGAATAACGCCACGTAGGCGATCGACACCAGGCCCGCAGCCATCCAGAAGGACACCAGCGCGGCGCCGATTGCCAGAGCGGCAATCATACGGGTCGTCATCATGGCGTCCGGGGTCGACCCCACGCGTACAGCGCTGCGCCGGGCAGGTTTCCAACCAGACCGAGTGCGATGAACAGAATGGAGAGCGCGACGGCCTGGCTGGCGGGAACGTTGACTTGCCCGAAGAGAGCGACGAACGCAAGCTGCCCGATGCCCAGCCCCAGAATCGTGACGGGTATCTGCATGACGAGCATCGCCAGCGGGATGAACACGAAATACAGGACCAACGGCACGTCCATCGAAAGCCCTCGGCCCAGGCAGTAAGCCTGGATGACGCGGAGGAACTGCACGCCGATCGATGCCGCCAGCACCTTGACCAGCTCGGTGCGGTGGTGCGCATATCGCCGGATCGCATCGCTCAGCGACAGCGCGACGCGCTGAAGCCTGGCTGCAGGCGCTCGGGATGCGAATGCCTGGGCCACTGATGCGGCGCGAGGGCTGAACACCGCAAACGCCACGACCGCGCAGCCTGCGAGGCCCAGGCCAAGCGTCAGCACCAGCCGCGCGTCGGTGACGCGTTGTGGCACGAATGGCAGAACGGCGATCGCCAGCAGGACGATCGAAAGCACGCCAAGCACGCGGTCCATCAGCACCGATGCAGCTGACTCAGCAGGCCGCACCTCTTCGTTTGCCAGGCTGTAAGCGCGATAGATGTCGCCACCCACGCTCGGCAGGAACGAGCCAACGAACGTGCTGACGAAGAAGATGCGCAGGACCGTCCGGAACGGCGGCCGAGATCCGGGTGTCAGCGCGCACAGCAGCTCGATCCACCGGTAGGCGTTCAGCGCCCGATCGACGAACACGAGCAGAATCGCCGCGGCCGCCCAGCGAAGGTCGAGTGCTCCAGCCGCCTTCAGGATCTCAGAGAGATTGGCGCGCCAGACGATGAACGCCGTCAGACCAACAGCGACGGCAATGCGAAGGGTACGTGGGAGAAAAGACGCGCGTGCCTTATCGGACAACCGGCAGGCTCTCGAGATGCCGCTGCGGATCGCGCTTGACCTGGTAAGCGCGCTTCAGGAACTTCGCGTAAGGAATGAACTGCTTCATCGCACCGACGTTGACCTGGCAGGGGCTCAGGCACGTGGGGCAGATCTCGGCCTTCAGGCGCTCGCGGTGCGCAAGATTCTTGACGTTGAAGTAGAGCGACTCGGCCGAATCGTCGAGCACGTTCCCGATCTTCTGGGAGTTCTCGCAGTAGTGCAGATCGCCGTAGGGATTGAGCAGCAGTCCCTGGCTCTGAAACGGGCAGGGCATCGTGCGGTGATAGCCGTTGGCGATCATGTCCGCGTAGTGCAGGTACATGAACGACTGGCCGCTGAGCACGGACTCTTCCTGGACGCGGTCCAGGAAGAACTTGCGCATGAACGCTTCCTCGCGCTGGCGGAACCCGATCTGCTCCTCGAGCTCCTTGTTGTGCAGCATCGCATCCGTGAAGCGGAGCATGTTGAACACGAGGTCGAGGTTCTTCGTCCGCGCCCAGGCCAGGATGTTCTCGGCATCCTCCAGGTTCGTCGCAAAAATCGTCGCCGCAAGGCCGAACTGGAAGTTGTCGTGCTTCGCCGCCAGGGCCTGCATCGCGTCGATCGTCTTGCACGCCTTGTCGAAGCCGCCTTTGACGGCGCGCACCTGGTTGTGAATGTCGCCGATCCCGTCGAGCGACACGCGGATGCTGATCAGGATGTCCTTGCTCGCGCAGAACTCCACGATCCGCGTCAGCATCGGGATGGCGCGATGCGGCGTCAGCCCCGTCGTGTTGATGCCAATCTTGCGCAGGCGCGGGAAATGACGATGGAACATCTCCACCATTTGCGGCAGGTCGTTCCTCGTGGTCGGTTCGCCACCGGAGATATTCAGGTTCTCGACCGCGCCCCAGAACGGGTCCGCGAGGACCGGCTCCAGCTGCGGGAGCGTCATATCGGACTTGCGATCGCCGAACTTCCAGTTGCTGCACATCGTGCACTTGGCGTCGCAGACCCAGGTGCAGTTGTAGATGAGAACCGTCGGCCGGATCGGGTGGAGCTTCGCGTTGACGAAGGTATTGACCAGGTCCCTGGGGACCCCGGCGGCGGCCTTGGCCAGGTACTGCAATCGGAAGGTCGATGTGGACATTCGTAACCGTTCGCCGTCGCGCCGCCGCAGGACCTCGTCGTAGCGTCCGGACCTCCGTCGCGTCCGGTAGGCATCCGGCTTCAGCCGGACCCCACCGCTGATGATACAACGAACCGCTGCAGGTTCAAAGCTTTGCGGTACTGTAAGTTACACGCGTTACTCCGCTACGCTTACTCGCCATCGGGACCACCCGCCGACGTGAGCTCGACCCGTTCGAGAACGATTGACGTCTTGCCGTCAATCCAGATCCGATACTCGAGGTGGCTGGTCGGTTCCGGAAGCACGAAATCGATTTCCGCCAGGAGCCGGGAGTCGGGCGCAATCTCGCCGGCGAGGATCTCTCTCTTCGCAAGCTGACGGTCACCAGCCCAGACGTCCACGAACCCGATCGGTCCGGCCGGAGGCGTGCCGTTGATGGCTCCAACCCAGCGGGCTCGATACGTTCCTACCTTCATCGGGATACCCGGACCGTATTGAAGATAGCCGGCACGGCCGACCGAGCGGATTGTGCCGGCCGCCACATCACGTTCCCCTGCGTCCGTGATGAACCGTTCGTTCGAGGCGCGAACCGACAGTGCGATTGGTCGCTTGCGATCGTAGCGGGCCGCGAACTGACGGCCCGCGCCCGCGTTGAAGTACCACACGCTCTTGAACCGCTGCGCCGAAAACAGTGGACCTCTCAGCACATCGTTGAGCCGATCGTAGTACTGGTGCAGCGCCGGATCGGCGAGCCGGTTGGTCCCGCTCTCCAGCGTCTCGAGATAGCCGTCCGGGATGTCTCGAAAGTAGTGACCGGCGTAGAACTCGAAATACAGGCGCGGCGACACCGGCAACCGGGCGAGCAGCGGATCCGACAGGGCATTGCGATCGACGAGGTGTTTCTCGGGTCCCGCCGCCAGGCCGAAGAATCCGATGCTGCCCTGAACCGTGACCTTCTCCGGGCCGTTCCGGAAGCTGAGGCCTTCCCGAACCCACGTGTGATCCGGAAGCTCGTGGAACGGGCTGTAGCGGAACACGTTGGTGATCTGATGGTAGTGCCCGCGTTCGTCCTTGATGCCGTTCTGCGATCGCCACGGCCACGCGGCGTCATAGCTCGCCGTCGTTTTCACCGGAACGATCGGCATGAACAGGTTGTAGGCGAGCAGCGCCGCGCCGGCTAGCCCGCTGGTATTCGAGATTCCGCAGCACGTGCACGTTCGCCATCACTGCGACCAGAAACGGCATCGCGAAGAATCGGCCGCTCATGAAGTCGCCGCCGACCGAGATCGTGTACGCCACATACAGGAGCGACGACGCCATCGCGGTGCGGAGAGCCATCGTCGAGCGCAACGCCAGGACGCTGGCGATTGCGACGGTGCCGAGCGTTACCGGATCAGCCCCGAAGCTGTTGATCAGGTAAGCAAAGCCTTGTCGATAGAGCAACGCTGACGGGATGCCGGTGGCGACCTTTGCGTAGTACGTGTTCGGAAGAGGGAAGCCGTAGTACACGGTTGCGAAGAGCAACCAGGCGCCGGCAGGCAGTGCAAAGGCGATCACCAGCGGCGCGAGCCGTCCCTCACGTCGTCGCACGCATCGGAATGCCAGCCACGCCAGCGGGACCGCATACAGCACGACACTGTCAATCCGGTTGACGAACGCGAGACCCGCAAGGAGTCCGAATCGGCGCAGGTCCCTGGTCGAGAGGGGGCCTTGACCGATCTCGAAGAAGCGGACGTAGAACAGCGCGAGCAGCAGGTAGCTGAGCGGATACTCGAGGCCCGAGCTCGTGTAGTCGACGAATGCCTTTGAGCTCATCAACCACAGAAAGGCGACCGCACCGCCGGCGACGTCACGCGCGCTCTTCACGACCGTCAGAATTGCCGCCAGGGCGAACCCATACGAGACGACGAGCGAGGTGAAGAAGAACTCCCGGGTCACCGCGTGAGCGGCGGTTATCACCAGAAACCACAGCGGGTGCGTATACGCCTGCACGCGCTCGCCCGGGTTGAACACCGGGCCATAGCCATGCAGCGCGTTCCACGCCACGCGGAACGTGATGTAGGCGTCGTCGCCGAGCCAGGCATTGGCGAGAAAGATGTACGTGAATGCGGCGGTGAGACAGATGGTGACGAGTCGTCGAACCTGACGCGTCTCTATTGCGCCTTCGGAGACTCGCGGGGGAGGTGCGGGTGTCACGGACACGAAAGCGGCGGGCAGAAGGTCATCCTGCCCGCCGCTGGTCAAACACGTATCGAGTGGACGTCAGTTCAGCCCCGCCGGCCGCGGCCGGGACGAGATCCACACGTGGCGGACGATCATGCCCGGGACGGTTGCGCCATCGGGCCCGGTTCGTCCGAGCGGGGCGCCAATATATGCCCACTGCGGATCGGGATCGTACGAACCCTCGTAATGTTTGCCTTTGCTGTAGATGGTGTCCCCGTTCGAGCCGCCGCGCTGGATGCGAACGTTGAAGAAGCCGTCCCACGTCGCCGACCACAGATACGATTGGCCGGCATCGAAGGCGACGAACTCACGCTCCGCTCCCTCGGTGTCTATCTGGTCGAGATGAGAGATGAAACGCCAGGCCACGATGCCTTCGGGATCACCACGCTTCTCGACGGTCATCCGGCGATCGTCGGTCACCACATCGCTGCAAGGGGCCTCGCACATCGCCATGATCTTCGTCTTGCCGCCCTCGGTATTGGTCGCTACGCCCGTGACGATGATTGAGAACTCGCCCTGCGTCAGCGTCCTCCGCAGGCGGTAGCGAATATGGCTGTCGTGGTTGTTCAGGCGCACGCCGACATTCGGAATAAAGGTGACGTCGCCGAAGATCTCGCCGACTGTCTGTCCATTGACGAGCGGGTCGTAGACGCCATCGTCATTGATCCCGCCGCCTGCTGTCGCCTTGAACGTAGCTTCCGCCGACCAGGGGCCGTGCCTGCCCTGCCAAACTGCACGCGCGCGCCAGCCGTAAATCTGATCGACGTCGAGCGAGCAGCTCGGCGTGGCCGAAACCATATCGCCACCTCCGCCAGGCACCGTGACGTTACATCCGGCCACGGCGTTGCCCGATCGGCGGACTTCGAACTCGTACGAGTAGGCGGATGCCGACGACGAGTACGGCGAGCTCGACTTCGTCGCGACCAGGATCAACCCGCCTTGTGGCTGCTGGTTGTTGACCGGAGATTGCGGAACGGGGGCGGTGGCCTTCAACGTTTCGTTGTTGGGACCTGCCTGAGAACCACCAGGCTGCGACGAGCTTGGTGATACGGGACCATCGGATTCACTTGAACAGGCGACGACGCCGGCGAGTATAACCACCGACGCACAAGCCACGAGCGTCTTGTACTGCATCAGAAAGATCCTCTTACTGGGTTGTTGTGCCGCTGGGAGCAGGCGTGTGCGGTCGAAATAGTACTACGGGAACGCTGCACTGTCATCCGAAACTGCACGCACGAGCTCGCGAAAGACAGTGTTCGCGAGCGTGTTGACGAATATCGTCGTGTTACCATTTCCAAACTCAGCCCGTCGCCCGATGCGGTGATACGGCGATTTCGCACGCAAGGAGTCTGATGACAAGCAAGCTGACTGTAGCCACTCTGGCGCTGACTCTCTCCACCGTTTGCACCTCTGACGCGTTTGCACAGATGCAGTGGACGAACCAAGGTTTCGTGAACGTGACGCTCGGCGTTCAAGCGCCGTCGCACGAGCTGAGCACTCAGAACGTGTTCAGCCTGTACGGTGACGATGCCATCCTCGCTACGACCCAGGACGTCGGGGGCGGCTTCTTCTTCGACATCAGCGCCGGTTACAAAGTGTGGCGCAACCTCGCCGTCGGTATCGGCTTCTCGCATGTCGGCAGCGAAGCGGATCTCGTCATCGACGCTCAGATCCCGGACCCCGATTTCTTCGACAGTCCCCGGCTCGTAACGACCACGGCGAGCGGCGCGAAACACTCGCAGCCTGCGCTCAACTTCACGGGCACCTGGATGATGCCGGTGACCGACAAGGTCGACGTCGGTTTCCAGTTCGGCCCGTCGGTCTTCTTCGTGAGCCAGGATCTTCCAACGTCGGTCACCGTCACTGAACCAGGTCCGACCCTCTCGGACCTGCAGGTCACCAGCGTCGACAAGACCACGATCGGTATTCACTTCGGCGTCGACGTGACCTACCTCGTTACGCCGCGTATCGGCGCCGGCGTGCTGGCGCGCTATAGCTGGGGCTCTGCCGAGCTCGAAGGCACCGCCGATGATTCGCTCACGGTTGGTGGCCTCCAGCTTGGTGGCGGCGTTCGAATCCGGTTCTGATTCCCCGGCGGCGGGCCGATTGGTCCGCCGCCTTCCACGTACCCCGCGGGTTATTGAATCTCGCAAACGTCCACCCGGATGCCGGGAAGCGTGTGCGGGCCCGCGAAGCCGGGCGACTGGGCGCCGTCGATATCACCCAGCACGTCCCACTGCCGCTGCGATCCTCCCTGACCGGCGCAAAGCACGTCACAGGAGTAGCCGTTGCAGTTGGTTCCGCTCTGCTTCCGCAGGATGCCGAACGGTCCTCCCGAAATGCCGTTCCGGTTGAGCGATTGCGCGACCGCGCGCATGAAGTTGAACATGTCTCCGTGCGACATGAAGCCGAACTTGCTGCGCTCGCACGCGACGATCGCTTCAGCCGAGCTCGAGTTGCAGGGGCCTCCGGGTGGAGGTCCTGGTGCCGGCGGCGGACCCGACGCGCCGGCGGTGATGAACCCCTGCACACCTGACCAGTCGCTGATCGTCTCTCCGTCCGACGCGCGCACTCTCCAGAAGTGTTGACGATCCGCCGTCAGGTTCGCGCCGGGCGTAAACGTCGTGGTGTCGCCTCCCTCGCCGATCCCGCCGGTCGCGACGACTTGCGAAAACGCTGCGTCCAAGGCCACGTGGAACTCATACCCGACAGCCCCAACCGCGGCGTTGCGCTCGGAACGTCCGACGACGAGATCCGGCCGTCGCGAGCTCGTGCGCTGGTTGTTGATCGGCGTGATGAGCGGCGGCGCCCCGAGTTGCGCGCGCGGTAGCACCTCGAACTGCACGGTCGAGAAAGGACCCGTATTGGCGCCATCCTCGGCGCGCGCCCTCCAGTAGTAGGTGCGACCGATCTCGAGCCTATCGATCGTGACGCTGGTCTGTCCCTGGCCGGGCTGAACCTGGCTCCGGGCAAACATCTTCGTCTGGAAGCCTGAATCCGACGCGACCTCGAAGGTGTAATAGAGAGGTCGGACCCCGTTGCTGCTGGCATTTCCGACGGCCAGCTTGATAGGTTGCTGGCTTTCCTTATAGCGTGCGCCTTGCGACGGCTCGAGCATCTGCGGCGCGGTGATCTCGACGCCCGGAATCGGGCCGGCCACGGACGGGCTCAGCGGGTTTTCGCTCTTTTGCGCCTCACACGCGGCGAGCGTCATCGCCAGCGCTACCGACAAAGCAGCAGCCGGGACGAAGTTTGTGCGTCTCATGGTCAGTTCCCGCTTCTGGCCACAGCTCCCGCGGCCCGTGAAAACCTGTTCGACGGCCGAAGGCCGTCCGCTGATACAGAACCTGCAGTAACACTATCGGCCCGAAGCCACTGCAGCTGCAGAGAGGGAACTGCTGGGAAGTTCCGTGAGAGCCTAAAGGATAAGGCCGACCTTGCGGGTCGTCAAGATGTGAATGGGCGTGAAGGCGGATGTGAGCGGAATCCGCACAGCATCTCCTTGCGGGACTTCGAGATGGCGGCAGTCGCGACGATCGGCTCTCAGGCGGGTGATTCCGCTCCGCCGGCGCGCAGGCGGGCGAGATAGACGAGGCCCCCAGACAGCGAGAAGAGCATGATCAGAGCCGCTCCCATGAAGGATACGAGCAGCGCTGATTCCAGTGACAGCCCGAGGCGTGTGAAGTAGAACCCGAACGTCGCCTCCCGTACCCCGAACCCGTTCATCGATACCGGCAGCATCTGCACGATGAACGTGATGGGGACGATCACCGCAAGCTCCGCAAAACCAACCGGGATGCGCATGCTCAGCGCGACGGCGAGATAAAAGCCGACGAGCACGGCCTGTACGGCAACGGCGCCGACGAAGCAGCCGGCGAGCGCTTCACGAGAGTTCCCGAAACGGGCGAGGGCGTTCGTCATTCTGCTGATGCGCTCGTCGACCCACTCGGGATTCAGCACGCGCAGCGGCCTCAGCAGCCGCATGAACTTATCGGGAGCGACCAGCGCCGGCAGGGCCAGCACGGAAGCCGTCCGCGAAACCGGCCCACAGAATGCCCGGGCTGATTCCGGACTCCGAGCTGAGTCGATGCCCCAGGGTGGCGCCCAGGGCGGCGATCAGGACCAGACCCAAGAGGCCGATACCTCGATCGATGAGCACGACGGTCGTCGCAATCGTCTTGGATCCAGCCGCCGGTGCCGTGTCGGCGACCCGGATGACGTCGCCGCCGATGTTGCTCGGGAGGAAATTGTTGAAGAACGTCGCGACGAGAAACGACGAAGTCAGCTTCTTGAAAGGAAGGCGGATGTTCTGCGCGTTCAGAAGCAGCCCCCAGCGCCACGCGCTGACCAGGATCATGACCAGGTAAAGCGCGAGCGCTGCGCCGAGCCACGCGGCGGAAGCCGTTCTGGCGACTTCCCACAGACGGGCTGTGTCCACGCGGGTAAACAGCAACACCAGGAGGCCAAGGCTCACGAACGCCTTGACCGCGGGTACCAGGAACGCACGCGCCCGCGACCCCCCGGATCGGGGCGGTTGATTCGAATCCGTTGTCGGCACCTGGCAAACAGAATAACCTTAACTCGCGGAAATGGCGAGACTTACGTTGACGTTTATGAAACCCTTCCGTACAATTCGTCAGATCAGGCTGTGAAAATCCTCATGATCGCGCCGGAGCCGTTTTTCGAGCCCCGGGGCACTCCATTCTCCGAGTATCACCGGATCCGCGCGCTCATCGAGCTGGGTCACACCGTCGATCTCGTCACCTACCCCTTCGGCAAGGACGTCACGATGTCTGGCCTGCGCGTCTTTCGCTGCGCGCGGCCCCCGTTCATCCACGACGTCCGGATCGGTCCGTCGTTCGCGAAGATTCCCCTCGACCTGGCCCTAACCGTGACGACGATCCGCCGTGCGATGGCCGAACGCTACGACGTCATCCATTCGCACGAGGAGGGGAGCTTCATTGGCGTGCTCCTCGCGGGCATCCTCGGTCTCCCGCACCTGTACGACATGCACTCGAGCCTGCCTCAGCAGCTCAGCAATTTCTCCTTCACCCGATCGCCCA
This sequence comes from uncultured Acidobacteriota bacterium, assembly GCA_963784195.1. Classification (GTDB taxonomy): domain Bacteria; phylum Acidobacteriota; class Vicinamibacteria; order Vicinamibacterales; family 2-12-FULL-66-21; genus CAVQAH01. Next base: position 262,264 of record CAWARA010000031.1, read on the forward strand.
TCCTTACGGGATTTTTCGGCTGGATGGAGCGATTCGTTATCCGGCAGGTCACGAGTGGTGATCGTGATCTGCCCGCAGCTCGAGGAAACGGTCAGGAGTATCGATACCGCCGTGCCTGTGGTGTTGATCGAGAATGCGCCTGGGTCGGGCGATGCGCCCGTCGAAGGCTCAGGCGTCGCGATTCGGACCGGGCTGGGGATCGATGCGCAAGCGCCGGTGGTCCTGTACACCGGTACCTTCGAGCACTATCAAGGGCTCGATCTGCTGTTTGCTGCCGCTCGCCTGGTGAAGGCAGTCCGGCCGGACGTGCGGTTCGTTCTCGCCGGCGGGCGACCGGAGCAGGTCGCCGAAGCAGCCCGGGCGACTGGCCGCGAGGGCTTGTCCCACCACGTGATCTTTGCCGGACAACGTCCCGCCGAAGAGATCCCGCGCTTCCTCGACGCCGCGGACGTGCTCGTGTCGCCGCGAAGCACCGGCACGAATACGCCGCTCAAGATCTATCAATACCTGCGTTCGGGCCGCCCCATCGTGGCTACGCGACTCTTGACCCACACCCAGGTACTCGACGACGACGTGTCGGTGCTGACTGTGGCGACGCCGGAGGGGTTTGCCGAGGGCATCCTGAAGGCGGTCGGAGATCCGGCGTTGCGCCACGCCGTCGGTGCGCGTGCGCGGCTCCTGGCGGAGACCAAGTACAGCTACGAGGCCTATCTCAACCGGACACGACAGGCCTGTGAGTTTCTTGCGCGGGAAGGTACGACGGAGGTCGCGGGAGGCGTGGCGTGACCAGCGGACCGCAGCCACGCGCCGACCATTACAGCTATTCCGTCTACGCCGATCGGGCGATGGCGGAGTCGTTCGACCGCAGCCGTTTCAGCGGACCGATTGGACGTCTGCTCGCCGACACCCAGGAAGACGTGCTCGCCAACTTCCTCGCTCCTGTTCCCGGCAGGTCGGTGCTCGATGTGGGAACAGGCACCGGACGGGCGGCGATTGCGCTTGCCGGCCGCGGCGCGCTGGTCACCGGCGTCGACGCGTCGGTGGAGATGCTCGACGTCGCGCGCGAACGTGCACAGGCGGCGAACGCGACGGTCACGTTCGAACAAGGCGACGCGCACGGACTTCGCTACGCCGATCGCTCGTTCGACGCCGTCGTGTGTCTTCGCGTGCTGATGCACACGCCGGACTGGCGAAGCTCGCTCGCCGAGCTCTGCCGCGTTGCCCGGGATCGGGTGGTGTTCGACTACCCGGCGCTGGCCAGCGCCGCTGCGTTGCAGGCCGCGGCGCGTCGCGTCGCCCACGCCACCGGTTCGCGCGTCGAGGCGTACCGTGTGTTCAGTGACCGATCGGTCACAGCCGTGCTCGACGCTAATGGATACCGCCGCATCGGCGTGCATCGTCAGTTCGTGCTGCCGATCGCCCTGCACAAGAAGCTCGGTTCGCTCGCCGCGACTCGACGTATCGAAGGGGCGCTCGCAAAGGTCGGGCTGCTCGATGCCTTTGGGTCGCCAGTCACGGTAGTGGCACAGCGTTGCGAGTCCTAGTCACCGGCGCCACAGGGTTCACCGGCGGTCACCTGGCGCGGTCCCTCGTGGCTCGCGGCTACGCCGTCCGCGCGCTGGTTCGTGACGAGCGACGCGCCGAGACGCTGCGGCAACACGGCGTCGAGCTCGCGATCGGCGACCTCCGCGAGCGCGCGAGCCTCGAGGCGGCGATGCGGAACGTCGAAGTCGTCTACAACATCGCCGCACTGTATCGGGAAGCGGGGCTCGCGGCGGCCGAGTATCGCGCCGTCAACGCCGAATCGACGCGCACGATCGTGGAGATCGGCCAGGCGGCGGGCGTGCGTCGTGTCGTGCACTGCAGCACCGTCGGCGTTCATGGCGACGTCGAGCATCCGCCGGCGAATGAAGATGCGCCGCTGAAGCCTGGCGATCTGTATCAGGAGACCAAGCTCGAGGGAGAGCGTCTCGCGCTGTCCGCTGGCATGAACACGGGGGTCGAAGTTGTGGTCGCCAGGCCGACCGGCATCTATGGTCCCGGCGATCGGCGGCTACTGAAACTCTTCCGCGGGGTCGCGAGGAAGCGATTCGTTATCCTTGGCGACGGGCGCATCTTCTATCACCTCACGTATATCGATGACCTCGTCGAGGGATTCAGGTTGTGCGCGGAGGTGCCCGGGGCGGCTGGACGCATCTACATCCTCGCCGGCGGAGAGGTCACGACGCTGAACGAGCTCGTCGCATTGATTGCACGGGAGGCAGGGGTTCCACCGCCTCGGCTGCATCTGCCGGTCTGGCCCTTCTGGACCGCGGGCGCTATTTGCGAAGCCATCTGTGCACCCTTCGGCATCGAGCCGCCGATATACCGGAGGCGCGTGGACTTCTTCACGAAGAGCCGGGCGTTCGACATATCCCGCGCTCGACGCGAGTTGGGATACGCGCCACAGGTTGGTTTGCAGGACGGGATCAGGAAGTCGCTCGCGTGGTACCGGACCGCGGGCTGGTTGTGAGCGTATGACGAAGATTCCCCGGGCCCAGGACCAGTTGTTCGACACTCGTCAGTCGGCGAGGGAGAAGTATGCCGCGCTCGTCGTCGGCCGTCCGGGCTGGGGTGCGCTCTTCAGACACGAGATGATCGTGTTGACGTCGCAACACGTGCCCGGCGCGCTCGGCTTCGCGCTGCGCAAGATGCTGTATCCCAAGCTGCTGGGCCGCTGCGGCCGCAACGTGATCTTCGGACAGAACGTGGTCCTTCGTCACCCGCACAAGATCAGCATTGGCGACAACGTCGTGGTCGACGACAACTGCCTGCTCGATGCGAAAGGGGAGTCGAACCGCGGGATCACGATCGGCACAGGGGTCTTCATCGGCCGCAACTCGATTCTCTCGTGCAAGAACGGCGACATCGACATCGAGGACGGCGCCAACATCGGCTTCAACTGCGAGCTGTTCTCGGCCAGCCGCGTGCGAGTCGGCAAGGAAACGCTCCTCGCGGCGTACTGCTATCTGATCGGCGGCGATCACGATTTCAGCGATCTCTCGCAGCCGGTTCTGGCGCAGAGCCGGAAGTCCGAGGGGGTCACGATTGGCGCGGGCGGCTGGCTCGGCGCAGGCGCGAAGGTACTGGACGGCGTGTCCGTCGGGGATGGCGCAATCATCGGCGCCGGCGCCGTCGTGAGGTCATCGGTGCCGGCCGGAGCCATCGCCGTGGGGATTCCCGCCAAGATCGTTGGACAACGCAGCGAGGTCGCATCATCGTGAACGCGCATGATGATCCCGGCCGCAAGCTGAACGTTCTGCAGGTGTGCGATCACCTCGGCTGGGAAGGATCGCGAATGCACGGGGTGAAGCGGCTGTTCGCATGGATGATTCCGCGCTTCGATCCCACCCGCTTCAACGTCTCGCTCGTCAGCCTGCGGAAGAAGGACCTGTCCGAGGAAACGCTGGAGTCGTTCGGCGTCGACATCACCTACCTGCACAAGTCCAAGTTCGATCCGGCGACGCTGCCCGCCTTGCTCAAGGTGATCGATCGCAAACAGATCGACATCCTGCATCTGCACGGGTACGGCGCGACGACGTTCGGCAGAATCGCGGGCGGCATGCGGCGGATCCCGGCCATCCTGCACGAGCATGCGAACCTGACCGACACGCCGTGGTTCCAGAAGATCGCCGACCGGGCACTCGAGCCCTTCACCGACATCGCCATCGCGGTCTCGAAGAGCACGGCGGAGTTCGTCATCAACGCGCGGCAGATTCCGCCCGACAAGGTCAAGGTGGTGTATCTCGGCGTGCCGCTGGAGGAATTCAGCCGGGCGCGCAGCGCCGACGAGATCGCCGGCGCCCGCGCAGAACTGGGCCTCGCGCCCGGAGATTTCGCCATCGGGACGGTCACGCGCCTGCACGACTCGAAGGGCAACTCGTTTCTCGTCGATGCGGCCCGTCTCGTGCTCGACCGGCGGCCGCACGCGCGGTTCTTCATCGTGGGGGAGGGCCCCCTCCAGGCCGATCTCGAAGCGCAGGCGAGACGTCTCAATCTCGGGGATCGGTTCGTGTTCGCCGGCTTCGCCCGTGACGTCGCGCGCGTCGTCTCAGCGTTCGACGTCAGCGTCTTTCCGTCGCTGTGGGAAGGTACGCCCTTGACCGTGTTCGAAGCGCTGGCGATGGGCAAGTCAATCGTGGCGACCGACGCCGACGGTCTCGTGGACGTTCTGACACACGATCGTGACGCCTTGATCGTCCCCAAGCGAAACGCCGCCGCGCTGGCCGACGGACTCGTGCGCATGATGGACGAGCCCGATCTTCGCGAGCGGCTTGCGGCCGAGGCGCGGCTGACGGGCCAGCAGTACGACATCGCCGCCTTCGTGTCGAAGATGCAGCAGTTGTATTACCTCCTGCATCGTGTGTCGCGCGCGACTCGCCGAAAAGGGGCGCTCGCGTCGGACCTGTCGTTTCTGACGAGCCGCCGACCGGCATGATTCGAGACAGCGATCCCCCGGCGCAATTCAGTCCGGCGAGGGCCGCGGCTGTCGACCAGCGCCCGCGGAACTTCACACCAGGGCTCGTGCTGTCGGCGATTCTGCTGCTCGTCTACGGCGGGCTTGCCGTGAGCATCGACTATCCGAGCGTGGGCGGTGGCTTCAAGAGCGACGAGGCCACCTACTACATGATGGGACACAGCCTCGCGCATGACGGCGATCTCACGTATCGCCGTGGAGATCTCGTCCGCGTGTGGCACGAGTATCCATCCGGTCCCACTGGCATCTTTCTCAAGAAAGGCCGCGACATCGTCGGCGGCGGGCTGATGTTGCGTCCGCCATTCTTCTGGACGACCACCGCACCCGATCCGGACACCTCGCGGCTCTTCTACGGCAAGTCGTTCATCTATCCGTTGCTCGCATCGCCGTTCGTCCGGCTCTTCGGCACGAATGGCTTTCTGGTGCTGAACGCGCTGCTCCTCGCGGTGGCGGTGTGGTGCAGCTATCTCGTGTTGCACGCGCGGATGCCCGCGATACCAGCGGCGTCGCTCGCCGGCGCGTTCGTCCTGGCGACGGTACTTCCGGTCTACGTCGTGTGGATCATGCCGGAGGTCCTGAACTTCACGCTGGGTCTGCTCGGTTATTTCTGCTGGCTGTACAAGGAGATTGAAGACCCATCGAAGGCGCCGCGGGGGATGCGCTGGGCATTTCGTCCAATCAGTGACGTGGCCGCCGCGGTGTTGCTTGGAATGGCGACCTTCTCGAAGGTCTCGAACGCGCTGCTGTTTCCTCCGATCTTCGTGTGGCTCGTGTGGAAGCGCCGCTGGGCCGCCGCCTTGACGACGTCCGCGGCGTTCACCCTCGTCGCGGGTGGCCTGTTCGCAATCAACATGGCAATCGCCGGCGAGTGGAACTACCAGGGCGGCCAGGATCGCAACACCTTCGTCTTCGAGTTCCCGTTTCAAACCACCGAGTCGAGCTTCAATGTCGGCCTGGAAAAGGAACGGAACGAAGCGCTCACGGATGTGATCTTCAACCGCTCCGTATTCCTGACGAACCTGCTGCACAACTCGATGTGGTTCTTCATCGGGCGGTATTCGGGGCTGGTCGCGTATTTCTTCCCCGCGGTCTTCGCGTTGATCTTTCTGCTCGTCGCGCCTCGACGACGGCCGCTCTGGCAGTACCTGGTCGTGGCGGCTGTGGCGGGGCAGATCCTGCTTTTCATCATCGCGACGCCGTACACGTGGTTCGGTGGAGGCGGTTCGGTCGGCAATCGCTACTTCATCGGCGCTTATGGTCTGGTCCTGTTCTTACTTCCATCGATTTCGCGGGCATGGCTGGCCGTGATTCCGTGGGCGGTCGGCGCGCTCTTCATGGCCAAGCTGGTGCTGAACCCATTCGTCACCTCGAGCAGGCCCGGCGAGTACGCCGACAACGGCCCGCTTCGTTTGCTGCCGGTTGAACTGAGCAACATCAACGATCTGCCCATCAATACGAATTCGTCGCGTGTTCTGCAGTGGTTCGGCGACAACCCCGGCGTTGGCGATCCGGGTTTCCAGATCTATTTCGTGGATAAGAACGCTTTCCGCGAGGAAAAGGCGTTCTGGGTGCGCGGCCGCTCGCGCGCTGAAATCCTGATCAAAGCGGATCGGCCGATGAAGCGGTTGATCCTGATCCTCACGGGGGCCGCTGTTCCCACCAATGTCGTCGCGCGCGTCCAGGGCCGTTCCCAGAACGTGACCGTATCGCCCGGCCAGACACAGCGCCTGGTGTTCAACCTCGGCGAGGGCTTTCCGTACCGAGGGGCGTTGGATCTGGACGGCGTCGGTGTCCAGCAGCGACGGATTCGTCCCGCTGTTCGTGCACGGAAGCGACGATACGCGCTTCCTCGGCGTCAATGTGCGCCCGATGGTCGAACTTCGTGACACGCCCGAGCCCCGATGATGCGAGTAGCCGTCGTGACATCGAGTCCGCCGATGGTCGAGGGCGGGCACATGGTCATCGCCAGGGCGCTCGTCCAGGCGCTGCATGCTGCCGGGCATCACGCAGATATCATCGTCACACCCCAGAATCGCTTCGGGCGACAGGGGTCGGCTTATCTCGCCAACTGGTTGACGGACGTCGAAACCAGTGACGGGAGGCCGATCGACCACGTCATCAGCCTGCGTTATCCGAGTTACGCCGTCCGCCATCGCCGTCACGTGTGCTGGCTCAATCACACGATGCGCGAGTACTACGACTTGTGGGAAAGGTTCAGCTCGACGCTGAGCGCCAAAGGCCGGCTCAAGGAAGGCGTCAGGCGGCGGCTGATGCATGCGGCGGACAGATATCTGCTGACGAAGAACGTTTCCCGACTCTTCGTCCAGTCGAAAACGATCCAGCAGCGGCTGGCGATGTGGCCGGAGCTGAAGTCGACGGTTCTGTATCCGCCTCCGCCGCCGCGTCCGTACCGTTGCGACGAGTACGGCGACTACATTTTCATGGTCTCGCGCCTGACGCCGCTGAAGCGCGCAAGCCTTCTGATAGAAGCGCTGGCCACGCCGCAAGGTGCCGGCATCAAGGCCGTGATCGGTGGGGACGGGGAAGAACGCGCAAGCCTCGAGGCGGCGATTGCCCGTCACGGCCTCAGGGATCGCGTGACGCTGACCGGTGCTCTGAGCGAATCGGCGCTGCTCGATCACCTCGCGCGCTGCCGCGCCGTTTGCTTTCCACCGGTGTCGGAGGACTACGGCTTCGTCACAGCCGAGGCCTTCGCGTCGCGCAAGGCCGTCGTCTCCTGCCGCGACAGCGGCGGTCCAGCGGAACTCGTCGTCGACGGAGTGAACGGCTTCGTCTGCGAGCCCTCCGCCGATGCGCTTGCCGGATCGCTACGGCGGCTGATGGACGATCCCGCGCTTGCGGAGCGCATGGGACGCGAGGCCAGCTCGACGGCCGCGAAGATGGATTGGGCCGACGCGGTCCGGCAGCTGACCACGTTATGATTGATTCTTGAACTGACGCTGACCGTGGTTCGTGGCTCGTAGTTCGTGTCTCGCCGGTCGCCCGGCTGTAGTGTCCGGCTTTAGCCGGAGCCCGAACTACGAGCTACGAACCACGAACCACGTCACGCGAAGCAAAATGTCATATTCATCACCCCTCGAAACGAAGATCGCGAAGAAGGTCACGAAGGCGATTACCGACTACTCGCTGATCGAGGACGGCGATCGCGTGATGGTCGGTCTGTCCGGCGGCAAGGACAGCTGGGCGCTGCTGCAGATCCTCGATGTGTTGCGCCGCCGTGCGCCGATCAGCTTCTCGCTCGTCGCCGTGACAGTCGATTCCGGCTACGACGGCTACCGGCACGATCTGATCACGAAGACCTGCGAGCAGCGCGGGTGGGAATGCCGCATCGTGCACACGGAGATCGGCGAGGTGATGGAAGACTTGCTGGGAGCTGAGGCGACACCGTGCTCGCTCTGCGCCCGGCTGCGGCGGGGTGTCCTCTACCGGCTCGCCACCGAGGTTGGCGCGACGAAGATCGCGCTCGGGCATCACCTCGACGACTTCATCGAAACCCTGTTGCTGAATCTGTTCTTTGCCGGTGCCCTGAAAGCCATGCCGGCGAAGCTCGTGTCGGACAATGGCGAGCACATCGTCATCCGTCCGCTGGTTACGGTCACCGAGAGCGAGGCGCGCAACTACGCGAAGGACCAGCAGTTGCCGATCATCAGCTGTTGCTGTCCGGCGTGTGGTGATCTCGGCCTGCAGCGGCAGCGCGTCAAGCGGCTGATCGCGCAGCTCGAGGTCGAGCATCCCGAGGTCAAGAGCTCGATGATCCGCGCGCTCGCCAACGTGGCGCCGCGCCACCTGCTCGATCGGCGGCTGAATCCGCTGTCCGAGCTTCGTGCGCTGGCGTTCGAGGGCGGTGCGGTCCCGCTGCCGCTTGCCCCTCGAGGGGCAGGCCCAATGGATGTCAAGCGCTGAGTGCATGCGCGCGGTGATTCAGCGCGTCACGCGCGCCGCGGTCACGGTCGAGGGCCGGGTCACCGGCCGCATCGGTCACGGGCTGCTGGTCTTTGCCGGAGTCGCGGGCGACGACGGTCCGGCAGACGTGGCCTACATCGCAGGAAAGCTCCGGGACCTGCGAATCTTCCCCGACGAGCACGGCCGCATGAATCGCTCCGTCGTCGAAAGCGGGGGAGCGGTGCTGGTGGTGTCGCAGTTCACGTTGCACGCGGACTGTCGCAAGGGCCGGCGTCCGTCGTTCGACGGCGCAGCACCGGCGCCGCTGGCGCAAGCGCTGTACCAGGAGCTGATCCGAGCGCTGCGGGAATCAGGGCTGGCGGTCGAAACCGGCGTCTTCCAGGCCCACATGGAAGTCGATCTGCTCAACGACGGCCCGGTCACGATGCTGCTCGACAGCCGCCGGCTGTTTTAGGGGTCAGGTCTTGAATCCGCACCTTTTTCACGACCTGCCCTGCGATTGGTGGCAGGTCGTGAAAAAGGTGCGGATTCAAGACCTGACCCCTTCCTGACGAGGCTCAATGAGACTGAGAACCGTAGCCATCTTCATCATCCTGCTCGCTACTGCCAGACCAGGCTTCGCGCAACAACGTCCGCTCGTGACCGAGGATCCCGAAACAGTCGGATCGGGACTCATCCTGCTCGAAGGCGGCTTCGAGTATCAGAACGATCTCTTTTATCCCGTCTCCGGCCTGACGGGAGATCTGCTTCGCATCGGGACGCTCGGCGTCAGCCTGGGCATCAGCTCGATTGCCGAGTTGCAGATCGACGGCGGCATCATCCAGCGGCTGACGGTCACGGATCGTGAATTGGCGCCGCTTTCGAGCCAGCTGACGTACACGGGGGATCACACGAAAGACTACGAGGACATCGTGATCGGCACGAAAGTCCGGCTCGTGTCGGAAGCTGCGGGACGGCCGGCGATCGCCTTGCGGTTCGCGACGCGTCTTCCCAATGCGAGCACCGAGAGCGGTATCGGTCTCGACACCACGGATTTTTTCCTCAGCGGCATCCTGGGCAAGACGGTGCAATCGATCAGGGTCGTCGGCAATCTGGGGATTGCGGTCCTGACGGATCCGACGCGCGGCTATCGTCAGAACGACGTCATGACCTACGGCATGTCGCTCGCCCGCGCCGTCAAGCAGGGGGTCGAGATCGTGGGCGAGGTGAACGGCCGCTGGAACACGCGTAACCACGAGACGCCCCCGGGGACCGACAGCCGATCGATCATGCGTGTCGGTGGCCGGTTCACGAAGGGAACGGTTCGAATCGACGGTGGGCTGCTGGTGGGTCTGACCTCACGCGACCCAAGTTATGGTTTCACCGCCGGCTTCACCTGGGTGTTCAACGGCTTTACGGTTCCGTGAACCGGAACCTTCACGGCAGCACGTAGAATTCCTGCACACGCCGAATCTCTTCGCTGGTGCGCTGCGCGTCCCACCCGCACTCGGCTGCGGCCAGCACCGCGCACGCGCGGATGGCGGCATCCGGCGGATGGCTCTTCGATCCCAGACCGGTCCTGCGAATCACGATGTCGCTGAGCCTGGTCGCTTGTTCCTTCCGAATCACGTGCAGGACTTCGGCCCGGATGGTCGCGACCTCGGGGCTGAGAGGCGCCAGGAGGTCCGGACGTTCGCCGATCAGGCGGACGATCTCCGCCGAACCCTCCGCGTACCGCACGATCAGAGTGCCGGATGACCGGCAGCGGCATCTCGAGGTTGAGCGCGCGCGCCGTCTCGATGGTCAGTGCCTCGTGGTCGGCGATTCCGGCGCCGGGCAACACGGTGGTCGCCGATCGTGACGGCCTCAGCCGCGAGCTCAAGCGCTTGCCGATCATGTTGACCGCCCGTTCGGCGACGATGCGCGCGGTCGTATATTTCACGCCGACAACCGTGAACGCGCCTTCCGCCGACTCCGAGGCGTGATCGTAGATTGCCGGGGCCGGGCGCAACTCCGGTGTGCCATTACGGCCGGCGACGGCCGGCACCACACCGCGATGCACGAGCGTGACGTCCTCGCGCGTCAGCTTGAGCGCCGGAAATGCCTCGTTGGCTTCCGCGATGAACGACTCGATCTCTCCAGCAGTAACGGCGAGATCGTCCGGCTGAACCATCGATTTTGACTGACTCGTTCCGATGAGGGCCAGGCCGTGCCACGGCACCAGGGTCAGCATGCGGCCCGCGGACGTCGGTGCGGCCAGCGCCATGTCGCTCGCGCGACGCGAGGTCAGCAGGTTCAGCGCCCTCAGCATCGGCAGCTCGCGTTTCACCCCGAAGCGCTGCATCACGATGCCGGCGTGTGACCCGGCGGCGTTCACGACCGCCCGTGCCTTGATACTGATCGTCCGGCCTGTGATCTGATCTTTGGCGGTCATGCCCGCGATGCGGCCGCCTTCGCGAACGGGCTCGAGCGCTTCGACGTAGTTGGCGATCGTTGCGCCGGCGGCGTCGGCCGCCGCCGCGAAGGCGAGCGTCAGGCGATCCGCCTCGACCATCTGGTAGTCGTACCACTGCGCGCCGCCGGTCAGACCTTCTTGACGGATACCCGCGAACAGCCGCAGTGTGGCCGCCTTCGACACGAGCCGTGGTGCGGGCAGGTGCAGTTCGGGTTCGACACCCACGTTGCGTTTCCGGCCGAGCCACTGGTCGATCTTGAACGCCGCGCGCAGCGCGAGCCGGTTCCGCGCCACCGAGCGGTAGGTGCCGACGAGAAACGGCAGAGGGCGAAGCAGCCACGGCGCGATGCGGGCGAGCGCGCGGCGTTCGCGGATTGCCTCGAGCGCGCGATCGAGACGAGCACTCTGGAGCGATCGCAGCCCGCCGTGAACGGTTTTCTGATGATTGAACGACGCGCCGCTGCCGAAGTCACTCGCGTCGATCAGGGCGACGCTCGAGACCGCGGCTCGCGGCTTCGTACGCGATGGTGAGACCATAGACACCGCCGCCTACCACGAGCACGTCGTAGGTGCCGCCCGCGAGCCGATCGAGATCACGTGGACGCATTGCCCATTGCCCATCGCCCATGGCCCATGGCCCATGACGGTTTTTATTCTATAGTAGTGCCCCGTGTCACCCTCGGGCTCCGCCACCACAGCTGACGTCAAGGACTACTGGAACCGTCACATACACGACCTCGAGATCACCAGGCATCCAGTCGGTTCGCCTGGTTTCTTCGCCGATCTCGACGAGTACCATTTCGAGAAACTCCATCACCTGCTGCGGCTCGTCGATTTCGACGGGTATCGCGGCAAGCAGGTGCTGGAGGTGGGCTGTGGCGCGGGCACCGACCTGGTACGGTTCGCCAAGGGCGGCGCACACGTGACCGGCGTCGACCTGTCGTCTTCGGCGATCGCGCTGGCGCGGCAGAATTTCGCGCAGCATGGCCTCGAGGCCGACCTTCGGGAAGCGGACGGGGAGCGGCTGCCGTTTGCCAACGACTCCTTCGACCTCGTCTACGCTCACGGCGTCGTTCAGTACACCCCCGACGATCGCGCGCTGGTTCGCGAGTGCCATCGCGTGCTGAAGCCCGGAGGGCAGGCGGTCTTCCAGGTCTACAACCGCATTTCGTGGCTGAACGCGCTGTCCAAGCTGATGAAGGTGCCGCTCGAGCATGAGGACGCGCCGGTACTGGGCCGCTACAGCGCGGCTGAATTCCGCGCACTGTTGACGGAATTTCAAGGACGTCCGCATCGTCGAAGAGCGATTCCCGGTCAAATCACGGCTGCACGGCGGCTGGAAGGGCCTCGCATTCAACACGTTCTTCGTCGGGACGTTCAATGCGCTTCCCCGATCGCTCGTCCGGCGCTTCGGGTGGCATCTTCTCGCCTTCTGCCGGAAATGAACCTCGTCAAGGCGCACGCATTCGGGAACGATTTCCTGCTCTTGGAGTCCCTCGAGGTCACGGCTGACGTCGATCGTGCGGCCCTCGCGCGGGCGATGTGCAGCAGGCACCGTGGCGTCGGGGCCGACGGTCTGATCATCTTCGAACAGAACATTCAGGGCGCGTCCATGCGCCTGTTGAACGCGGATGGCAGCCCGTCCGAGATCTCCGGCAACGGCGTCAGGTGCCTGGCGACATGGATCGCGGCCTTGCGCGGTGTCTCGCCCGGACACGCGGTCACAATCTCCACCGATGCAGGACCCAAAGTCCTCGAATTGCTTTCGAAACACGGCGGCGTCTACGTGTTCCGTGCCGCGATGGGGCAGCCCGAGCATGTGAAGCAAACGATCCTCGACGTGAACGGCGTCGCCGAAGAGGTGGTGACGATGCGCGTCGGCAATCCTCAGTGCGTTTCGCTTGGTGAGGTGACGGACAGGCGGCTGCACACGGTGGCATCTACCCTGGCAGTTCATCCGCATTTTCCGGAGGGGACCAACGTCGAGCTCGCGCATGTCGAATCGCCGGATCGCGTCCGCATCCTGATCTGGGAACGAGGCGTCGGCCCGACCGAAGCGTCAGGCACTGGTGCGTGCGCAGCCGCTGTGGCTGCCATGAGCTTCGGCGGAGCAGCGCGGGATGTGCAGGTGGTGTCCCCTGGCGGCGTCCAGCGCGTCGAGTGGCGTCAGGATGGTCTCTATCTGACCGGCTCGGCGGAGCTCGTCGCTGAAATCCGGTGGCTGCGGAACGCTGATGCGTAGCCTGCACGAGGCGGGTGGAGCTGTCGAGGTCTACTCGCCATCCGAAGAGCTCTTCAACCGGCGACGACGAACGGTCGGACTCGTGCTGGGGCCGCTCGTGCTGATCGTGTTGCTCGTCACGCCGCTCGCCCTCAGTGCTCCAGCACATCGCCTCGCCGCGATCCTCGCGATGATGGTCGTGTTGTGGGTCACCGAAGCGCTGCCCCTCGCCGTGACCGCGCTCATCGGTCCGGTTCTGGCGGTGATCTTTCAAGTGGTCCCGGCGCGCACGGCGTTCGCGCCCTTCGCGGACCCGATCATCTTCCTGTTCATCGGAAGCTTCATGCTCGCCGAAGCGATGTTCGTGCATGGCCTCGATCGGCGGATCGCGTTTGGTGCGCTGTCGTCGCGGATGGTCGGCGGCAGCGCCGGCCGCATTCTCTTCGTCTACGGTCTTGTCGCTGCAGGCATCTCGATGTGGATCAGCAACACAGCCACCACGGCGATGATGTTTCCCATCGGACTGTCGATCGTGGCGCACCTGACGGAGGGGCGCGAGTCCAATCCGCAGAGCCGCGACTTTGCGACCGCCATGATGCTGATGGCCGCCTTCGGCGCATCGATCGGTGGAATCGGCACGCCGATTGGAACGCCACCGAACCTGATCGGCGTCGGCATGCTGAGCCGCATCGCTGGCGTTCAGATCGACTTCTTCAAGTGGATGCTGCTTGGCGTCCCGATCGTGATTGTCCTGTTTCTTTTCCTGGTGTTCTACTTTCAGTGGGCGCTGTTGCGAGGGCTGACGCTGAATGTCGGCCGCGCGGAAAAGATCCAGGAGGAGCTGCGCCGGCTGGGGCCGTTGTCGATCGGACAGCGCAACACGTTGGTGGCGTTTGGGGCAACCGTGGCGCTGTGGTTGTTCCCCGGCGTACTGGCCCTGACGAGCCTCGGCGAGACGGCGTTCGGCAAAGGGTTCACCGCCGCGGTGCCTGAATCTGTCGCGGCCATGATTGGCGCGATCCTGCTGTTCCTGCTGCCGGTCAGCTGGCGAGCGCGCAGGTTCACGCTGTCGTGGGAGCAGGCGGTCAAGATCGACTGGGGCATCATCCTGCTGTTCGGCGGCGGCCTGAGCATGGGCGAGCTGGCGTTCTCGACGGGCCTCGCAGAATCCATCGGCCGCGGGATTACCTCGTGGCTGCCTGGCGAGTCACCGTTCTCGCTCACCGTCATCTTCACCGCCATCGCCATCGTGATGTCGGAGACCGCCTCGAACACGGCATCCGCCAACATGATCGTTCCCGTTGCCATCGCGGTATCACAGGCTGCTGGCGTGAATCCAATTGCGCCCGCACTGGGTGCGACGCTCGGCGCGTCGATGGGATTCATGATGCCGATCTCCACGCCGCCGAACGCCATCGTCTACAGCTCGGGACACGTCCCGATCACCCAGATGATGCGTCACGGCATCGTCCTCGACATTGTCGGCTTCATCGTCATCGTGTTCTTCGTCACTGCCCTGGCGTGGGTTTTCTGAGCAGGGTCAGACCGGGGTCAGACCTCTGTCTGACCCCTCAGCTGGTCCAGACGAGAGCTGACAAGGACGGGGTAGGACGCTTCAGCCTCCAGGTCACGCAACGGCTCCGGCAACTCGGCGATCAGGTCGCGTGCTCGCGCGCGGATGGCGGCGAGCGTCTGCCGTTGCACGACGCGAGCCCCACCGCTGACGACTTGCTCCAGCAATGGACGTCCGTGGCCCGTCTCGTCGTCGAGCGCGATCACGTCGCGCGCGGCTTTGTCCTCTTCGATCACTCGGAATACCTGCTTCCGCCCGGGCCACGTCGCCTTCCCGGTGCTGCGCTTCATCACGTCGCGGACGCGCTGTGCCCTCCAGCAACTGGACCAGCTTGTAGACACCGCCCAGCGCAGGGGCATCCTCTGACGTGGTCAGCGCCGTGCCGACACCGAACGCGTCGATGGGTGCACCGGCGGCGATCAGGTCGCGGATCCGGTTCTCGTCGAGGTCGCCGCTGACGAGAATGCGCGTCGACGTCAAGCCGGCCGCGTCGAAGATCGCTCGGACTTGCCGGCTCAACTCGAGGAAATCGCCGCTGTCGAGCCGCACCGCTGGGGGCCGGAGTCCTGCCGCCACAACGAGGTTCGCCGCGGCGACCGTATCGTAGGTATCGAGCAGCAGCACGCTGTGTTCGCCAAAGTTGTCGACGTAATGCTGAAAGGCCTCCAACTCCGATCCGGCGGCGAGCACCCATGAGTGCGCCATCGTTCCCGAGAGCGGAATGCCGAACTCGCGCCCCGCTTCAACGAACGACGTGCTGTCACATCCTCCGATATGCGCGGCCCTTGCGGCATACAGCGCGGCTTCGACGCCGTGTGCCCGTCGCGCACCGAACTCCATGACAGGACGACCGCCCGAGGCGCCGACGATCCTCGCCGCCTTGGACGCGATCGATGATCTGGAAATTGACGATAGCGAGGAGCGCGGTCTCGAGAAGCTGGGCCTCGGCGAGCGGCGCCGTGACGCGAATGACGGGCTCGTACGGAAAGAACGGCGTGCCTTCTGCGACGGCCCACACGTCGCCCGTGAACCGGAACTGCCGCAGATATCCGAAAAAGGCGGGCGACGCGCGACGCAGGGCCGGAATCGCCTGAATCCAGCGGACGTCCTCTTCAGTGAATCTCAGCGACTCGATGAAATCGAGTGCGGTGTCGAGACCTGCGGCAATGACGAATGATCGATGCGGTGGCAGCCGCCTGATGAACAGCTCGAATGTCGCCCGCTGATTCTCGACGCCGCCGGCGAGGTAGCCGGCGATCATCGTGAGCTGGTAGAGGTCGGTGTGGAGCGCGGTCGCCCTCATGCAGGATCCTGCGTCGCACCGGGCCATACTGCGAAGATTGCAACGACCGCGGAAGGCTGCCCGTGCACAGTCTGCAACGTCTTCAGGCCGGACTCAGCGTCGCCTGCGCCCGCCTCGAGCTTTGATCGCCTCGCTCAGCGTCGTGATTTGAGCCTGAATCTGCGTCTGAACGCCTTTCAGGTCTGACACGACTTCCAGATACAACTCTTTGGCGAGCTTCGCGCGCGCTTCTTGCAGAGCGGCATCGACGCGTTGCGCCGCTTGTCGCGCGGGCGTGATCTGTGCCGGCGGCACGCGCGCATCTTCAGCGGATTTCATCGAGGAACGAAGCTGTTGCAGCCCGGTCGCGGTGGTGGAAACGGCAGACTCCGCTTCGCTGCGCGCACGGGCCTTGCCGTCAGCGGCCTGACGTGCCGCGTCCTGCGCCTGCTCGCTGGCATCGAGCGCCCGCGAGAGCGCCAGCCGGTAATCGCGTTGCTGGACGGCGTCGTGCGCCTGCTGGAGGGCCGTGGTGGCGGCGGTGAACGTCTCGGACGCATACCGCTCGGCGCCGGCGGCGCGCGCGGCGTCGATGGCGCCCTGTGCCCGATCGATTTCCTTCTGTGGAGGTTCAGAACATGCGGCGCACACGACGAGTGCGCACAGGAGCAGCCACAGGCGACGCATCAGTCCGAAAGTATAGCAGGGATGGTGTACGATGAAGACGGTTGCGGCGCACGATCGGCCGCGCGAGAAGCTGCAACGCCTCGGCTCGTCGGCGCTCGGCGACAACGAGTTGATGGCGATCGTGCTCGGGCACGGCCGCTCGAATGCCAGCGCGCTCGATTTGGCGAATACGCTCCTTGCCGGCATCGGCGGCGCCGATGGTCTCGCACGAGCGCGCCTCGACGACCTGACGAAGATCGACGGCATCGGTCCCGCTCGCGCGGCCCAGATCCTCGCCGCCGTCGAGTTGGGACGCCGAACGCTGACACGAGGCGGACGGCAGCGGGTCCAGGTCACGTCACCGCAGACCGTGGCCGACCTGTTGCTGCCGCAGTACGGCAACCGGCCGGTCGAACAGTTTGGCGTCGTGCTGCTCGATACCAAACACCGCGTGCTGCGGACGACGATCGTCTCGATCGGCACGCTGGACGCCAGCATCGTGCATCCCCGCGAGATCTTCCGCGAGGCGACGGCGGCCGGGGCGGCAGCCATCGTGCTGTTCCACAATCACCCGTCAGGGGATCCGGAACCGAGCGCCGACGATGTCCAGCTGACCAAGCGGATGATGGCGGCGGGCGTGCTGATGGGAATCGACGTGATCGATCACGTCATCCTCGCGGACGTCAGGTATTGCAGCCTGCGTGAGAAAGGGTTCATCTGAGTGGCAAGAACGGCGTACTTCGATTGCTTCTCCGGAGCGTCGGGCGACATGGTGCTCGGCGCGCTGCTCGATCTCGGTCTGCCACTCGACGGCCTGCGTGCCGCGCTCGGCAGCCTGGCCGTCGAGTATGGAGAAGTCCGCGTCGATCGCGTGTTGCGTGCGGGCGTCTCGGCGTCGAAGTTCCGCTTGATTGAGCACGGAGAGGCGCCGGAGCCTGTGACCGTGCAACACGATCACCACCAACACCACGATCACGCGCACCACGATCACCATCATCACGACCAGCACCGTCAGGTTCGCGAGCATCACCACGACCATGCGCACGGTGGCGGCGCAGGGCACCACCATCACCGCAGCCTGAAAGAGATTGCCGCCTGCATCGAGCGGTCCTCGCTGTCACGAGCGGGCAAGGACCGCGCGATACATCTGTTCGAACGGCTCGGCGAGGCTGAGGCGGCCATTCACCACTCGACGCTCGACAAGGTTCATCTGCACGAGGTCGGCGCCCTCGACTCGATCATCGACATCGTCGGCTCCGTGCACGGGATGGAGTGGTTGCAGGCGACTGCCATCGTCGCGTCGCCGTTGAATGTAGGCAGCGGCACGGTGACCTGCGAGCATGGCGAGTTTCCCGTTCCAGCGCCGGCCACCGCCAGGCTCCTCGCGGGTGTTCCCGTGTATGCCGGACCTGTGCGCGGCGAAATGGTGACGCCAACGGGCGCCCTTCTGATCTCGTCGTACGCCGGAAGTTATGGCCCCATGCCGCCCATGCGCCTCGAAGCGATTGGGTATGGCGCGGGCGATCGGGACGTGAAGAACCATCCGAACGTGCTGAGAATCTTCATCGGAGAGAGCACGCGGGACCACTCGGAGGAGATCGTCGTGCTCGAGTGCGAGATCGACGACATGAACCCCCAGCTGTTCGGGCCGTTGATGGATCGCCTCTACGAGGCGGGCGCGCTGGACGTGTACTACGCCGCGGTACAGATGAAGAAGAACCGGCCTGGCACGCTCGTCACCGTTCTCGCTTCACCCGCCGGCCGTGAGAAGCTGGCCGGCATCCTGTTCGCGGAGACGACCACGATCGGCGTGCGTTACCAGACCGTCACGCGGGAGTGCCTGGACCGCGCGATGGAGACGGTGCAGACTCCACTGGGCCCGATTCGTTTCAAGATCGCGCGCCGCGACGGCCGCGTTGTCAACGCGTCGCCGGAGTTCGACGACTGCGCGCGGGCGGCGGCCGAGCATCGCGTCGCGATCAAGGATGTGCAGGCCGTTGCGATGAAGGCCTGGTTGGATGGGAAGTCCAGCTGACTTGTCACGTAGCCTTGGCGTGTCGGAAGCCTGTCCGCCGTAGCCTTGGCCGAAGGGTAGGACCTGTCCCGCCGTAGCCTTGGCGAAGGCGGACACACGATATGCCACGATTCTATTTGACCACCGCGATCGACTACGTCAACAGTCGTCCGCACCTGGGGACGGCGTACGAGAAGGTCGCCGCCGACGTCATCGCTCGCTACAAGCGGCTTGCGGGGTTCGACACCCATTTCGTGATGGGGAACGACGAGCATTCGCAGAACGTGTTCCGCAAGGCACGCGAGCTCGGCGAAGAGCCCCTGGCCTACTGCGATCGTATGGCGCAGGAGTTCACGGACGTCTGGCGCCGGTTGGACGTGTCGTTCGACGACTTCATCCGGACGACAGAGCCGCGGCACCGGGCGGGCGTGCAGGAGCTCGTCCGCCGGATGACGGCTGCCGGCGACATCTACGAAGGGCACTACGAAGGGTGGTACTGCGTCTCGTGCGAGGCCTTCAAACCGGAGAAGGATCTCGTCGACAGCCTCTGTGCGATTCATCGCACCAAGCCTGACTGGATTCGCGAGAAGAATCACTTCTTCAAGCTCTCGCGCTACCGCGATCCGCTGCTGGCGCATTTCGCAAGTCACCCGGAGTTTCTCGTTCCGGAAATCCGGCGGAACGAGATCCTCAGGCTGCTCGAGGCGGGGCTGGACGACATCTCGGTCAGCCGCGCCGGACAGTCCTGGGGCATCCCGATGCCACAAGACCCGGCCAGTGTGATCTACGTGTGGGTCGACGCGCTCATCAACTACATCAGCGCGGTGGGCTTCGGCACCGATCCGGCGATGGTCGAGAAATGGTGGCCGGCCGACCTGCACGTCATCGGCAAGGACATCACTCGGTTCCACGCGGTGATCTGGCCGGCGATGCTGATGAGCGCGGGTGTGCCCGTGCCGAAACAGGTTTTCGGGCACGGCTGGCTCCACCTCAAGGGCGAGAGGATGAGCAAGTCCTCGGGAACGGCAGTGGAGCCGCTCGACGCGGCTGTCGCGGTTCGGCGCGGATCCGCTGCGGCTCTACCTGGTCAAGGAGATCACCTTCGGCAGTGACGGGGATTTCACCTGGGAACGATTCGAGGAACGCTACAACGTCGACCTGGCGAACAATCTCGGCAACCTGGTGAGCCGCATTGTCGCGATGGCCGAGAAGTATCGCGACGGCCGCCTGGTATCCGCAAGTGCTCCCGGTCGGTTGCCAGGTGAGGCGGCGCAGGCCCTCGACGTGTACCGCCGAGCGATGGATGCGTTTGCGCTCGAAGAGGGCGTTGCGGCCGTCTTCGGGCTGATCGATGCCGCCAACGAGTTCATCGCGAGCACCGAGCCCTGGGCCCTCGCCAGAGATCCCGCCAATCGAGATCGTCTGACGCAGGTGCTCTTCGACGTCGCTGAGGCCGTCCGGGTCGCTGCGATCCTGCTGCTACCCGTGATGCCGGCGTCCGCGCGCGAGATCCTCCGGCGTGTCGGTGAGACGCGCCGCGCAGAGGACCTTCGGCTCGACGATGCACGGTGGAGAAGCGACGGCGAGCGCGTGCTGATCAAAGGTGAGCAGCTGTGGCCGCGCACCCCGCCTTCGCGCGCTGAGGAAGGCACGCGCTTCGGCGCGGCCTCGCCAAAGCCTGTCGCCGGGCAATTCTTGCGACAGGCGGAGGCGGGCGAGTCCAGACCTGAGTCAAAGAGGAGCGTCATCGTGGAAAAACCCGACAGTGCAACGCCGCCGGCCGCGCCGCCCGCGACGACCCCGCCGCAGACGGCCGCACCGGCACAGCCGACCGGCAGGCGACCGCATCAGCATCGACGATTTCATGAAAGTCGATCTGCGAGTGGCGAAGGTGCTCGCCGCGGAGAAGGTACCGAACTCACGGAAGCTCGTGAAGCTCAACATCGACGTCGGGACCGAGCAGCGCACGCTGGTCGCCGGGATTGCGGAGTCCTACGAGGCCGAGCAACTCGTCGGCCGCACCATCGTCATGGTCTTCAATCTCAAGCCCGCCAAGTTGATGGGGATCGAGTCCAACGGCATGGTGCTCGCCGCCAGCCCGGACGGCGGCAAGCCGACGCTCGTGAGCTTCGACCAGGAGATCGCCCCGGGGACGCGGGTTCGCTAGTTGGCGTCGTGAGCCGAGTCCCGAGCTTGAGCCGAGCCCCCCGCCTTCGCGCGCTGAAGGACGCGAGCGCTTCGGCGCGGCCTCGCCGAAGCCTGTCGCCGGGCAACTCACGCGACAGGCGGAGGCGGGCGAGCCCCGAGCCCCGGCCAATAGCCCCCGAGCGTCCACATGATAGACAGTCACTGCCACCTGGCTGACGCCGCCTTCGCCGATGACCTCGAAGGTGTCGTCGGCCGGGCGCACCAGGCGGGTGTCACCGCTGCGCTCTGCGTTCTGAGTGCGGGCGACGAGGCCGAATCTGCCGCTGCCGCGCGGGTCCGGTCGTTGTGGCCGGCGGTACGCTTTTCGGTCGGAGTCCATCCGCACAACGCGGGAAGGTTTGCAGAACAAACCGTCGCAGCGGTGGATGCCGTTCGCAGTGGCCTCGCAACACAGCGAGGCGAAGGCGATCGGCGAGATCGGCCTCGACTATCACTACGATTTTTCACCGCGAGACACACAGCGCGAGGTCTTCGCTGCGCAGGTGGCATTGGCCGTCGAAACCGGTCTGCCCGTCATCATCCATACGCGCGAAGCCACCGACGATACGTTCGACGTTCTGCACAGCGCCGGGCAGGGGATCGTCCGCGGCGTATTCCACTGTTTTACCGGCGATACGGCGATGGCGCGACGCGCACTCGACATCGGCTTCTTCATCTCGCTGGCCGGGATCGTGACGTTTCCACGTGCCGAGGAACTGCGCGAGGTCGCGCGGATGGTGCCGGCCGACCGGTTGCTGATTGAGACCGATTCGCCATATCTGGCACCCACGCCGCACCGGGGAAAACGCAATGAACCGGCGTACGTCGCCAGGGTCGCGGAAGTCATTGCCGGCGTGCGTGCGATATCGGCGGATGAGGTTAGCGCGCTCGTGACACGGAATTTCACGGCGTTGTTTGGTCCAACTGTTTCGGTTCAAACGGCTTAGCGCGTTGACACCCTGCGCAAATCTCCAGTATTGTGGGTCAACCGGCAGGCTCGGGCTTACCTCTTGAGCGACACAGCACAGAAATCCACCGTCTCCGCCGATCTGGTCCAGATCTTCGAGCCTATCCGCGCCGATCTCGACGCGGTCGAGCGCGAGTTCGTCCGCCATATCCAGTCGCGGGTCGCTCTGATTCCCGAGATGGGCCGCTACATCCAGAAGAGCGGCGGCAAACGCGTGCGTCCGGCGGTGCTCCTCATGGCTGCGCGCCTCAGCGGCTATCAAGGGGACAAGGCCGTTCTCTATGCATCGGTGGTCGAGTTCATCCACACCGCGACGCTCGTCCACGACGACATCATCGATGGTGCCGACCTCCGTCGCGGCAGGCTTGCCGTGCACTCACGATGGGGCAACGACATCACGGTGCTGCTCGGCGACTACCTCTACATCAAGTCGATGGCCATGGCGCTCACGCAGGATTCGCTGGAGATCATCCGGCTGCTCTGCGACGTGACGCTGCGGATGATCGAAGGCGAGCTATACCAGCTGACGAAGACCGGCGACGTCGACATCACTGAAGAGGAACACTTCGAGATCATCCGCCGGAAGACCGCATTTCTCTTCGGCGGCTGCGCGCAGATCGGCGGGCTGCTTGGCGGCGTGACCCCCGAAGGGGAGAACGCACTGCGGGACTACGGGTTCAACCTCGGCATCGCCTTCCAGCTCGTGGACGATCTGCTGGACTACACGGCCGATGCCGCCGCGCTCGGCAAGCCCGTCGGGGGCGATCTTCGCGAGGGCAAGGTGACGCTGCCGGTGATTCAGCTCCTGCGCCGCGGCGGCGCCGAGGCCGACGGGCTCATTCGCGACGTCGTCCGGGATCGCGCGGTATCGGCGGAGCAGTGGCGCGAAATTCTCCGCCTCCTGCACGAACATCGGACGCTCGACGTCGCCTACGAGCGAGCGCTCGAATACGGTCATCGCGCGAAGGACTGCCTGGCTGTGTTCCCGCCCAGCCGCGAGCGCGACGCGCTGATGGCTTTGACCGACTACGTGCTCTCGCGCGACCGATAGTTCCCGCGTGGACCCGACCGCCCGCATCAATCAGCTTCGCGACGAAATCCGGCGGCACGAAGACCTCTACTACGTTCACAGCGCTCCCGAGATCACCGACGCCCAGTTCGACGCGTTGATGCGCGAGCTCGAGGCGCTCGAAGAGCAGTACCCCGACCTGGTCTCCGCCGATTCGCCGACGCAACGCGTCGCCGGACGTCCAGTCGAAGGTTTTGCCACAGCTGAACATCTGACGCCGATGCTCAGCCTCGACAACGCGTACTCCGAGATTGAACTGCGTGAGTTCGACGAGCGCGTGCGCAAGGGAGCTGGCGCGGCGTTCGCGAGTGGCGAGCCGGTGGACTATGTCGCCGAGCTGAAAATCGACGGCCTGAGCATCGCGCTCACGTACGAGGATGGGAAACTGATCCGCGGCGTCACGCGCGGCGACGGCGTGCGCGGCGAAGACGTCACCTCGAACGTTCGCGTGGTGAAGGGCGTTCCGCGGCGCCTGACGGGCGGACCCGCCGGGCTCATCGAGGTTCGCGGCGAAATATACCTGCCGAGGAAGGAATTCGAGCGCGTCAACCGTGAGCGTGAAGCGAACGATGAGCCGCCGTTTGCCAATCCCCGGAATTCGGCGGCGGGCACGATGCGCAGCCTCGATCCGGCTGTCGTCAGGCGCCGCGGACTGAGCGCGTTCGTCTATCAACTGGTCGTCCCCGGCGTCCGCGAGCGCGCCCACCATGCCGAGACACTCGAGGCGCTGGCAGCCTGGGATCTGCCGGTAGAAAAAAACTGGCAGCGCTGCCGCGGTATAGAGGAGCTGGTCGCGTTCTGTCAGAGCTGGCAGGACCGGCGGCAGACCCTCGACTTCGACACCGACGGCGTGGTCGTCAAAGTCGACGATCTTGCGCTGCGGGAGCGTCTGGGATCGACGTCGAAGTTCCCGCGGTGGGCGGTTGCCTTCAAGTTTCCGGCGGAGCGAGCCGAGACCACGCTGCGCGCCATCCAGGTCAACATCGGGCGGACCGGCGCCGCGACGCCCTACGCCGTGCTCGAACCGGTCAAGTTGGGCGGATCGACGATCTCGCTCGCCACGCTGCACAACGAGCAGGAAATTGCGCGCCGCGACCTTCGCGAAGGCGACGTGGTCGTCATCGAAAAAGGCGGCGACGTGATCCCGAAGGTCGTCGAGCCCGTCCTTGCGAAGCGGCCTGACGACTCCGTTCCCTGGAAGATGCCGTCGGCCTGCCCGTTCTGCAAGAGCGATCTTCAGAAGCCGGAAGGCGAGGTCGTCTGGCGGTGCCCGAACTCATCGTGTCCGGCCAAGATCCGCCGAGCGCTGGAGCATTTCGCGTCCAGGCGCGCGATGAACATCGAGGGGCTGGGCGAGTCGCTCGTGGACCAGCTCGTCACGACGGAGATGATCCGCGACTTCGCCGATCTCTACCACCTCGAGCGCGAGGCTCTGGCGAAACTGACCAGCGTGTCGATAAGAGAGGGCAAGGAGCTTCAGCGGCGCCTGGGGGACAAGTCTGCCGCCAAGCTGCTCGAGCAGATCGATCGGAGCCGCGGGAACGATCTCTGGCGGTTGATTTACGCGGTTGGAATCCGGCACGTCGGTGAGCGAGGCGCGCAGGCGATCGCGAGAGCCTTTGGCACCGTCGAAGCGCTGATGGGCGCGTCCCTGGAGGCGCTCGAACGAGTGCCCGACGTCGGCCCTGTGGTAGCGCGATCGGTCAGGGAGTTCTTCGACGAGCCGCGGAATCGGGCACTGATGGAACGCCTGCAGGCGGCTGGGGTTCGCACCGAGTCTGCCGCGCCGGCGGCAGCTGGACCGACGCCGCTCGAGGGAAAGACCTTCGTACTGACCGGCACATTGGAATCGATGTCGCGTGACGACGCCCAGGCGTCGATCGAGCGGTTGGGTGGGAAGGTCGCAGGGTCGGTCAGCCGGAAGACGTCATACCTCGTCGTTGGCGGTGACGCGGGGACCAAACTCGACAAGGCACGCGAGCTCGGGGTGGCGATCCTGAACGAAGAAGATTTCCGGGCGCTTATAATGAAGTCGGAGGCTGAGCCGTCCGGCTAGGGTCGGAGACGGACGGAAGAGTCCGGCTAAAGCCGGACGCTACGGAAGGTCCGGCTAAAGCCGGACGCTACGAGCCGCGCCGAAAGAGCACCGATGTCGAAGCGCTTTACGTTCGTCACCGTCGCGTTGACCGCCACCGTGGCGTTTCTCGTCGGGGTCATCCTCGCCGGTGGGGTCACGACTGCGCCGACCGTGTCTACGGCACCGGCGGCCCCGCCCAAGTCTTACTCAGTAGAAAAAACCAAGCGCGACGCGGTTGCCGGCGTGCCCCTCGTCAACTTTGCTGACGTCGCAGAGCGGATCAATGCCGCGGTCGTCAACATCGATGCGACCACCAGGCTCGGGGTCCGGGATCCGCAGCCATTCTTCCGGCGCAGCCCCGAGGATATGCTGGACGGACCGCCGCGCGATCGCACGCCGTCGCAGGGCTCCGGCAGCGGTTTCATCATCGATACTGACGGCTACATCCTCACCAACCATCATGTGATCGAGTCGGCCGATCGGATTACGGTCACGCTGGCTGACGGCCGCACGTTTCGCGGCGAGGTCATCGGCACCGATCCGGCGATTGATGTCGCCCTCCTGAAGATCCAGGGCGCACAGAATCTGCCCGAGGCGCCGCTCGGGAACTCCGACGATCTGCGGGTCGGCGAGTGGGTGTGCGCGATTGGCAATCCGCTCGGCTACGTCCACTCGGTCACGGTCGGCGTCGTCAGCTTCATCGGCCGGAAGCTGTTCGACAACAGCCTCGACGACTACATCCAGACCGACGCGGCCATCAACTTCGGGAACAGCGGCGGGCCGCTCATCAACTCGCGCGGCGAGGTGATCGGCATCAACTCGGCGATCAGCTCGCGCGCCAGCAGCATTGGTTTCGCGGTGCCGATCAATCACGCGGTGGGCATCCTGCCGCAGCTCAAGGCGGACGGCCGGGTGTCGCGCGGTTTCATCGGCGTCACGCTCACCGATGTCACGCCGGGGCTGCAGCGCGCGCTCGGGTTGAGCGTCTCGCATGGCGCGGTCGTCCAGGACGTCACCCCGCGATCGCCCGCGGAGCGCGCAGGGCTCAAGGCCTATGACGTGATCCTCGAGGTCGAAGGGCAGGCCGTGATGACCAATCAGGAACTGATCCGGGACATCTCCGGGCGCAAGCCTGGCAGCATCGCGCGCCTCGAGGTGCTTCGCGAAGGGCGCCGCCAGAGCCTTCCGATCAAGCTTGCCGAGCGTCCCGCTCGCGGCGACGAGTTCGATGACGCTCAGGACGGGCTCAACGCGCCCGCGAGCCCGCGTCCGTCCCTTCCGGACGAGGACGTTCCGCTCGGCGTGTGGGTGCGCGAAATGGATCGCATATTCACCACGAAATACGACATCCCTGGTTCGCTGCACGGCGTCGTCGTCCACCGCGTCGATCCGGCGGGGCCGGCGACCCAGGCGCTGCGGCGAAACCTCGTCATCCTCGAGATCAACCGGAAGGCCACCCGCTCGCTCGCCGAGTACCAGCAGGTGGTGAACGCCCTGCGCGCGGGTGACGTAGCCGCTGTCTACTATTACGATCCGACGAGCACCCGCCGCGGCCTGATCACGGTTACGGTAGACTGACGGCTCGCGAACTGAAGGCTGACGGCTTCACGACTGACGACTTTCACGACTGACGACTTTCACGAATTACACCACTGACAACCGTGTCCGCCCGCATTCTCCTCATAGACGACGACGCCGGTATCCGTGATTCGATGCGGATGCCTCTCGAGTACGAAGGATACGAGTATCTGCAGGCGGCCACCGCCGAAGAGGGCATCACCCTCGTGCAGCGCGAGTCTCCGGACATCGTATTCCTCGACGTCAAGATGCCGGGCATGGACGGCATGGAAGCGCTCAGCAGGATCAAGGCGATCAACGAGTCCGTTCCGGTTGTCATGATTTCTGCGCACGGAACGACCAGCACGGCCTTCGAAGCGTCCAAGCGGGGCGCAATCGATTTCATCGAGAAGCCGTTCGGGGCGGAGCGGCTGCTGGTCACGATCCGCAATCAACTGGATCGCACGCGCCTGATCGACGAGAACCGCTCGCTGAAACGCGCGGTGGAGGTGCGTCACCAGATGGTCGGGGAGAGTCCCGGGCTTCGTCACGTCTGGGACGCGATCAAGCGCGCGGCGCCGACCAATGCGACCGTCCTGCTGCTCGGAGAGAGCGGCGTCGGCAAGGAACTGGTCGCCCGCGCGATCCACCGCAACAGCCTGCGCTCACGCGAGCGATTCATTCAGGTCAACTGCGCGGCCATTCCCGGAAGAGTTGATCGAGTCGGAGCTGTTCGGACACGAGAAAGGGTCGTTCACCGGAGCGACCGAGAAGCAGATCGGCAAGTTCGAGCAGGCCGATCGCGGAACGATCTTCCTCGACGAAGTGGGCGACATGAGCCCGAAGACGCAGGCGAAGGTCCTGCGCGTCCTGCAGGAAGGCGAGGTCGAGCGGCTCGGCTCGGCGCGGACGATCAAGGTGGACGTGCGCGTCATCGCCGCGACCAACAAAGACCTCGAGCAGGAGATCGAAAAGGGCACGTTCCGCGAGGACCTGTATTTCCGCCTGAGTGTCATCCCCATCCTGGTGCCGCCGCTTCGCGATCGGCGCGAGGACATTCCCCCGCTCGTGCGGCATTTCGCCGACCTCTTCAGCCGCGACAACAATCGCCGTCCGCAGCGATTCACCCCCGCGGCGCTCGAGTACCTGCAGAAGGCGCGATGGAAGGGGAACGTCCGCGAGCTCAAGAACACCGTCGAACGGCTGATCATCATGACCCCGGGCGAATCGGTCGACGTCGACGACTTGCGCGACGTGGTCCGGCTTGAGGCAAAGGCCGCGGGATCGGATAATGAGAAGGATCCGCCCGGCACGCTCCGCGAGTTCAAGGAGTCGGCCGAGCGGGCATTCCTGGTCGGGAAACTCCGCGAAAACAACTGGAATATCTCGAAGACCGCGGAAGTCATCGGGACACCGCGGAGCAATCTGTACAAGAAACTCGAGCAGTACGGAATCGCCCAGGAAAGCGACGGCTGAAAAGTTCGTCGCCCGCCGCAGCAGGCCAGACGATCGTCCGCCTCCGCCGAAGGGCGCGAAGGGGGAGGAAAGTCCGAACTCCGCAGGGCAGTGCGCCGGGTAACTCCCGGTCGGGGCAACTCGAAGGACAGTGGCACAGAAAACATACCGCCCTCTCGCTCGGAGCTTCGGGTCCGCCGAAGCGCCGGAAGGGCGCGAAGGCGAGTAAGGGTGAAAAGGTGCGGTAAGAGCGCACCGCGCTCGTGGTAACACGGGTGGCAGGCAAAACCCCGCACGGAGCAAGGCCAAATAGGGAGGCGTTACCAGGACTGCCCGTCCGAAGCCTCCGGGTAGGCCGCTTGATCCCGTCAGCAATGACGGGGCTAGAGGAATGATCGTCACCCGCCGAAGCTCCGGGCGAATGCCCGGAGCGGAGGCGGGGAACAGAATTCGGCTTACGGCCCGCTGCGGCGGGCTTTTTCTTTTCCAGATCGCAATTCTTGTCCAGGTGGCTGGCACCTACGCCGGGAAGGTGCCAGCCACCAAGGACGGAGCGAACCAAAACGTTGCAATAATCGTCAAAGGCTATGTTGGTTTTCAATAGAGGGGCCTGACATGGGCAGGAATACGCTCAGCTTCGGCGCGGTCGCCATCCTTCACGCCATCGCGACCGGCAGCCAGTTCGGGTTCGACATCATGAACGTGACCGGCCTCACGAGCGGGACGGTCTACCCGACGCTGGACCGCCTGGAGCACGCCGGCCTGTTGAAATCCCATTGGGAGTCCGAGGCGCAGGCGCACGGCGAGGGACGTCCCGCGCGACGCTATTTCAAGCTGACCGCGGCCGGCGCGACAGCGTTGACCGCCGCGCTCGACAAACACCGCATGCTGCGGCCCGTTCGCATCGACCCACGGCTGCTGGAGTCGACTGAGTCGTGACCTCCCGGACGCCGCTGCCATGGCCGCTCGCGTTCGCCCTGCGCTGGATCGATCTCTGGCGGCTGCTGACGCCCGCCTCGCGCAGAACGAGCTGGCGGGATCAGTGGCGCGCCGATCTCTGGCACTACTGGCTGTGGCTGTCACGCGAGCCGTTGCCCCAGCGCTCGCGCACATGGCGGCTCGCCGCCCGCGCGGCCGCGGCCCCACTTCATGCCCTCTCGCTCCGGCTCTCCGAATGGAGTCTTCAGATGCTCGCCAACGACCTTCGTCTCGCCTGGCGGCTGATCGTCCGTCGTCCGGCATTCACGTTCGTCGCCGTGCTCATTCTTGGTCTGGGGATCGGCGCCAACGCCACGATTTTCAGCTGGGTGGAAACGATCCTGTTGAAGCCCCTTCCCGGAGTTGCCGAGCAGGACCGGTTGGTGGCGATTCGCGGCACCACGCCCACGCGCAACAACCTGAGCTACTCGTATCCGAACTATCTGGATCTGCGCAACGCGCGGCCCGACGGCTTCGAGGATCTGATTGCGTTTCGCACGGTCGCGATGAACCTGCGCGCCGACGGCGGTCCGGTTCGCGTCTGGGGCGAGCTGGTGACGCCGAATTTCTTCGACGTCCTGCGCGTGACGCCGATGCTCGGGCGCGGTTTTCTGCCGTCAGAGGGGGAGACGCCGGGGTCGGCCGCCGTGGCGGTGATCAGCGAAAGCCTGTGGCGCCGCCAGTTCGCCGCGGATGCCTCGATTGTTGGCCGACCGATCACGCTGAACGGTCAATCGTTCTCCGTCATCGGTGTCGCGCCGCCAGGGTTCCA
This sequence comes from uncultured Acidobacteriota bacterium, assembly GCA_963784195.1. Classification (GTDB taxonomy): domain Bacteria; phylum Acidobacteriota; class Vicinamibacteria; order Vicinamibacterales; family 2-12-FULL-66-21; genus CAVQAH01. Next base: position 291,956 of record CAWARA010000031.1, read on the forward strand.
CGGTTCCACGGCCGGCCTCGCGCTCGACATGTTCGTGCCGATCACGATGCAGAAAGCGATCATGTCCGGCGACCGGTTGGGGTTGCGCGGCAACTCGTTCCTGCAGGTGTTCGGGCGGCTGTCGGCCGGTTCGAACATGGACCGTGCGCAGGCGTCAGCGTCGGTCGTCGCCGCCCGCCTGGCCCAACAGTACCCGGACACCAACAAGGACCGTGGCGCGCTCGTCGTCCCGCTCTATCGTGACGGCGCCAGCAACCTGCTCATGCCCGTGGTCGCCACGCTGATGGCGGTCGTCGGGATCGTGCTCCTCATCGCGTGCGCGAACCTCGCTGGCTTGCTGCTCGCCAAGGCTGCAGGGCGGCAGCGTGAAGTCGCCGTCCGGCTCGCTGTCGGAGCCAGCCGGGGCCGCCTCGTCAGGCAATTCCTGATCGAGGGCGCGCTGCTGGCCGCAGCAGGCGGCGCCGCCGGCATTGTCATCAGCTACTGGACCTCCGGCATGCTCACGTTTTTCGTGCCTCCGACGCCGTTTCCTGTGAACTTCACCGCGGAGCTGAGCCCGACGGTGCTGGCGTTTTCGGTGGCCACGACGTTTGCAACCGCGCTGGTGTTCGGGCTCCTGCCAGCGCTGAAAGCGTCGCAGACCCAATCTCGTCGAGTCGTTGAAGGAATCGGTCGGGACGGTCGTCAAGGGCCACTCCCGCGGATGGTTGCGGCAGGCGCTGGTCGTCGGCCAGGTCGCGCTGTCGGTGCTCCTGCTCCTGGGCGCCGCGTTGTTCGCGCGCAGCTTCGAGCGCGCGCAGCTCGTCGATCCAGGATTCTCGCTGCGAACGGGTTTTCTTGCGTCGCTCGACGTCCTGCCCAACGGTTACGACGAGGCCCGAGGGATTGTGTTCTACCAGCAACTGCTGAAGCGGATCAGCGCACTGCCTGGCGTCGAAACCGCATCGCTCGCGACGGCCATGCCGCTCGACATCGGAACCGGCAGCGACATGGGCGTGCGCATCGATGGATATCAGGCAAGACCCGGCGAGGAGATCAGCGTGGTCTACAACCGCGTGGGTCCCGACTACTTCGCCGCGATGGGTGTTCCTCTCGTGCAAGGACGAGGCATCGACGAGCGTGACGCTGCGGGCCGCGAGGTGTCCGTGGTGATCAACGAGACGATGGCCAGCCGCTACTTCGGGGGCCGCGATCCGATCGGCGGTGTCATCCGGTTCGGGATCGGACCGGCACGTGTCGTCGGCGTCGCCAAAGATGGGAAATATACGAGGCTGAACGAGCCGCCACAGAACTACATGTACGTTCCACTGTTCCAGTTCTACCGGCCCGACCTGGCGTTGCTCGTGAGGACCGCCGGCGACCCGGCATCTGTCGTTCCGCTGACCCAGGCGGCGATCAAAGAGCTCGACCCCAACCTGCCGATGTTCGATGTGCGGACCATCGAGGAGCACATGCAGCTCGGGCTCTTCATCCCGCGCATGGCCAGCATCATGCTGACGTTGTTCGGCGGTCTTGCGCTGCTGCTGGCGACCGTGGGCTTGTATAGCGTGATCGCGTTCACCGTCGCGCAACGGACGAGGGAGATCGGCATCCGAGTCGCGTTGGGCGCCGCCCGCGCAGACGTCCGCCGCCTGATCCTCCGGCAAGGTGTTGTCATCAGCGCGCTGGGAATTGCGATCGGCCTGGCGCTCGGGTTCGTCGTCAGCCAGCTGATCGCGAGCCAGCTGATGGTCGCGCCCGCCGACCCCCTCAGCTTCGCTGGAACTGCGGTCGCGTTGCTCGTCGTCTCACTGACGGCCTGCCTGCTGCCAGCCCGCCGCGCAGCAGCCATGGACCCGCTACGGGCGCTCCGCCGCGAGTAATGACGAACCTCGGCCTGAACTCCCGTCATGAACCCCCGTCGTGAACCCCCGTCTGAACCCCCGTTGTGAACCCCTGTTGTGAACCCCCGTCTGAACCCTCGTGTAATATCAATGCATGTCTCAGTTTCTGGTCACCGGCGGCGCTGGTTTCATCGGATCACATCTCGCGGAGGAGCTGGTTCGTCAGAATCACCGCGTGCGTGTTGCGGATAGCTTGATCACCGGCAAACGGACCAATCTCGATCACATTTCTGGAATCGACCTGCGGATCGGTGACCTCGCGGACATGGATTTCACGCGCGGCGTCATGGAAGGCGTTGACTTCGTGCTGCACCAGGCGGCGATTCCATCTGTTCCGCGCTCTGTGAAGGATCCGATCACGTCGAACCGCGCGAACGTCGACGGTACCCTGAACGTTCTGGTCGCGGCCCGCGATGCCGGCGTCCGACGCGTGGTGTTTGCCGGATCGTCGTCAGCCTATGGCGACAGCCCGACGCTGCCCAAGCACGAGGAGATGCCGGACCGGCCGCTCTCGCCCTACGCGCTCCAGAAGGTCATCGGCGAGCAGTACCTGCAGATGTTCACGAAGCTCTACGGCCTCGAAACCGTCAGCATCAGGTACTTCAACGTCTTCGGTCCGCGGCAGGATCCGTCCTCGCCTTACTCGGGTGTCATCTCCGTTTTCGCGACCGCGCTGCTCGAGAACCGCTCGCCAACCATCTTTGGCGACGGCGAGCAGACCCGTGACTTCACCTACGTCGACAACGTGGTCGACGGAGTCCTGCGGTCATGCGAGGCAGTCGGCGCCAGCGGTCAGACGATCAACGTCGCAACCGGCGGCCGCATCTCGCTGAACACCCTGTTCGAGACGATGCGCAAGCTGGTCGGCGCGGATGTGCGTCCATCGTACGACGAGCCGCGAAAGGGTGATGTTCGCGACTCGCAGGCTGACATCTCGAAGGCCCGCCAGATCCTCGGCTACGAGCCCAAGGTGTCGTTCGAAGAGGGGTTGCAGCGGACTGTCGACTGGTACCGCACAGCCGGGACTACCGCATCAGCTTAGTGGCCTGTCCACGCTGAAGGAGTAGTCCGGCCGTCAGCGGCCCATATCCAGCTCGACGCCCAGGCCCGCAATCTTGTACGGTGCGTCGGATTCGAAGTCGAATGTGAACGTCCCCTGGGCCTCCCCATCGGCAGTGGGGAATTGAACCTGGATCTGCTGTGCGCTCGCCTTGACGATCTTCGACGGCGTGAGCTTGGAGAACGTCGCACGCATCTTGGTGAACATTGCCGTCCGGTCTTCCACAGACCGCTTTGCCAGAATCGAGGCGGCCATGTGCGCTTCGTAGAACGCCAGATACTGCTTGATGTCGCCCGAGTTGAACGCCTCGACGTATGCGGCAATATGTTTTCCTTGCGGTGTATCGGGCAGCGTTACAGCCTTTGCAGGCTGCTGAACGCCGGCAATGGCCAGCGACAGGATCAGGGCTCCGAGCATCAGGTCCTCCTTGGTTGGATGGCGACCCGAAGACCCTATTCGCGACCTGTGAAGAACTGATGAATGGTCTCGACCGGTGGACTGGAGTATTGTCGACGTCCGTGGGTCGTCGTTCGTCGCTCGTTGCTCGTAGGGCCCCTAGCGGCGACGTGGTTTTCGAGCCACGAGCGACGAGCTACGAACTACGGATACGTAGTGTCCGGCTTTAGCCGGACCAAACAGGACAATGATCAAGACCAACATTCTCGTCGTGGAGGACGATTCGAGGACGTCGGCGTCGCTGGCGCTGTATCTGCGTCACGCAGGGTACGAGGTGACGACGGCGGCGAATGGCATTGATGCGCTCGAGCGGGCGGCGACACAGCGACCCTCGCTGATCGTGCTCGACCTGATGATCCCTGGTGCCGATGGTCTGGAAGTGTGCCGTACCGTCCGGGCGACCACCAACGTCCCGATCATCATGTTGACCGCGCGCAGCACGGAAGAGGACAAGTTGCGGGGCCTCGAATCAGGCGCCGACGACTACGTGACGAAACCGTTCAGCCCGCGCGAGCTGGTCGCAAGGGTTGGCGCTGTTCTGAGGCGCACGCAACCGCCGCGCGGCGTGATCAACACCGGACCTGAGGGTGAGATCGAAATCGACATCGGCCTGCGCCAGGTGAGGCGTCGAGGGCACGTTGTCAATCTGACCGCCACGGAGTTTCGCCTGCTCGAGGCCCTGGCGGCGATGCCCGGCCGGGCGTTCACACGTACGGAGCTGGCGCAACGGGCGTTTGGACACGGCTACGAAGCGCTCGAGCGCACCATCGACGTCCACGTCATGAATCTTCGCCGCAAGATCGAGCCCGAGCGCTCGCGTCGTCCGGCGGTGATCGTGACGGTGTTCGGAACCGGCTACAGGCTCGAGGTACGCGCTGCGGATTAGCCTGCGCACCCGTGTGTTCCTGACCGTGGCGACCGTGCTCGCCGGCGCGATCGCGGTGTCCGCGCTGCTCTCGCGCCGGGCCACGCTGGTGGAGGTCCATTCGGTCGTCACGGAACCGGTCAGGATAGATCCAAATGCGTTGGTTGTTCCGGTCCAGCGGCACGTTGCGGCGAACGGGCTCACAGGTGTCACGAGCGTTCTCGAGCGCGTCGCTGACGATCAGAATCGCGGGCTGATGCTCGTCGACATCGAGAGCGGCAGGCTGATCGCCGCCTCGAGCGAGCGCCTTGCGCGGGCCCGGTTGCTGAAGGCGACACCGGCCGGCGAGATCGACGCGGAGTTCGACAGCGGCGGCGCCCTGTCAGCGCTCGCACTGAAGGGCGTGCCGACGTTCGCCATCGTCGATCGATCGAACAACCCTGTCGGACGCCTGTTCGTGATCCCGCAGCCATCGTCCGAAACAGCGCCGTCACGGCCGCCAGTGGTCCCGCCATGGGTGGTGACGACGATTGCAACCGGTCTGATTGCGCTCCTGGTGACGTTCATGCTGTCGCGCCGCGTCTTGCGTCCTGTGACGGCGCTCACGGATGCGGCGCGACGTATGGAAGGTGGCGATCTGGGTGTGCGCGTCGACGATCGGGCGACCGGCGACGAGATGGGAGATCTCGCGCACGCCTTCAACTCGATGGCGTCGCGCCTCGCCGAGACCGAACGGTTGCGGCGGCAAATGGTCAGCGACGTAGCACACGAGCTGCGTTCGCCGGTAACGAACCTGCGATGCAGCCTCGAAGCGATGCAGGATGGCCTGCAGCCCGCCGATCGTGCAGCGATCGACGCGTTGCACGAGGAGTCGTTGTATCTTCAGCGGCTGATCACCGAGCTCCAGGACCTCGCGCTCGCCGAGGCAGGCCGGCTGGTGCTGCAGCTCGAGACAGCGGACATCGGCTCCATCGTGCGACGTGCTGCCGCACCCTTCGCGGCCACGCGCGGCGCGAGAATCGATGTCGATATCCCGCCGGCGCTCCCGCCCGTCAAGGCGGACCCGGCGCGAATGGAACAGGTCTTCAGGAACCTCTTCTCGAACGCTCGTATTCACACACCGGGGGATGGCAGGGTCACAGTGAGAGCGGAGACCGAAGGGAGCACGAGAATTCGGCTTGCCGTGCGTGACACGGGTCGAGGAATTGCTGCCGAGCACCTGCCGTACGTCTTCGATCGCTTCTACCGGGCCGACAGCTCCAGAAGCCGCTCAACCGGCGGCTCCGGCCTGGGACTCGCGATCGTGCGCCAACTCGTCGAGGCCCACGGCGGGAAGGTCGAAGCGTCAAGTGAGGGCGAGGGACATGGCGCAACCTTCATCGTCCGCCTCCCAGTTGCAGAACGCCCATCGTGAACAACCTCAAGGCTTTCGCTCAAGGGGATGCCGGCGCCTCTTCGGGAACCCCCGTGATGAACCTACGTGATAACCGGCATATGGAACGCATTCGCCGCGCTCTCGCGCGGCCAGCGCGTCGTCACGACTTTCGTGCGCGTGTAGAACTTGATGCCTTCGGGCCCGTACATGTGCAGGTCGCCGAAGAGTGATTGTTTCCAGCCCCCGAACGGCAGAATCGAGACGGGCACAGGAATGGGCACGTTGATGCCGACCATGCCAACCTGAATCTCGTCCTCGAATTTGCGCGCCGCCGCACCCGAGTTCGTGAACACGGCGGTGCCATTGCCATAGGGATTCGCATTGATCAGCGCGATCGCATCGTCGAGCGAATCTGCGCGCAGGACGATCAAGACGGGACCAAAGATCTCGTGCTGATAGATGGACATTGCCGGTGTCACCCGATCGAACAGCGTGGGACCGAGGAAGAACCCACTTTCGTGTCCGGCAATCTTCAGCTCGCGCCCGTCGACGACGAGAGCAGCGCCTTCTGAGACGCCCGCGTCGATATGTCCTTTCACCTTCGCGCGATGCTCGCGGGTGACGAGCGGCCCCATGTCCATGTGCTCCGTCATGCTGGGACCGACCTTGAGCGTCCGAGCGCGATGGGCGAGGGCGTCGACGAGTGGATCGGCTATCTCGCCGACCGCCACGACCGCAGAGATCGCCATGCACCGTTCGCCGGCGGAACCGTAGGCGGCACCAGCGAGCGCGTCCGCGGCGACCTCGAGGTCGGCATCGGGCAGAACCACTGCGTGATTCTTGGCCCCGCCGAGCGCCTGCACGCGCTTGCCATGCTGGGCGGCGGTGACGTACACGTGGCGCGCGATCGGCGTCGAGCCGACGAACGACACAGCCTGGATGCCGGGGTGGGTGAGGATCGCGTTCACCGCTTCGGCGTCCCCGTGCACCACATTCAACACGCCATCGGGGAGCCCCGCTTCCTTCAGCAACTGCGCCAGCCGAACGCTGGCCGACGGATCCTTTTCGGAAGGCTTGAGCACGAAGGTATTCCCGCAGACGATGGCGATCGGGAACATCCACAGCGGAACCATCGCCGGGAAATTGAAGGGCGTGATACCGGCACAGACGCCGAGAGGCTCGAGTCGGGAGTAAGTGTCGATGTCGCGGCCGACGGAGGCGGCGTACTCACCCTTCAGCAGATGCGGCGCGCCGCAGGCGAACTCGACGACCTCGATGCCGCGCTGAACGGAGCCCATCGCATCGAGGAAAACCTTGCCGTGCTCCTCGCTGACGATCGAGGCCAGCTCCTTGTGGTGGGCCGTCAATAACTCGAGGAAGCGGGCGAAGATGCGGACGCGCCGGACCGGTGGCGTCGCGCTCCAGGCCGGAAACGCCGCGGCCGCAGCGGCGACCGCACGGTCGACATCCTGGGCGTCACCCAGCGGGACCGTGCGAATCACTTCACCAGTCGAAGGGTTGCAGATATCTCCGCGGCGGGTACTGTGCGCATCCGCGGGTGCTCCGTTGATCCAGAGCGGCACGGTGCTGACCGGTGTTGAAACTGTTCCGGATGACATGGTGATGTCCTTCGCGCAAACGGCGTATCAGCGTGTGCTCGCAGTGTGTCGCGGCGCGAGCAACAGGTACAGAACGAAACTCAAGCCGAACGTGACGAACCACGCGTATGTGTAGAGGGTGTCGACAAACGTCGGGTTCGCCACCTGCCCGCCCGGCGTCGCGGCGGCGCGCAGGAACCCGGGCGCGACGGGCAGGATCGCCAGAACGAGGGCAAGAACGGCGCGATAGTTCACGCCGTTGGTGTATGTGTATCGACCCTGCAGTTTGAAAAGGTCGACCGTCGAAAGCGAGCGCCCGCGGAGCACCCAATAGTCGGCAATCAGGATGCCGCCGATCGCCCCCATCAGGCTCGAGTAGCCGATGAGCCAGGTGAAAATATAGTGCGGCCGCGTCAGCGTAGAACTTCCACGGCAGCATCACGATGCCGATGACAGCCGTGATCAGCCCGCCGGTCACGTAGCTGATCCGCCGAGGCGCGAGGCTCGAGAAGTCGTTGGCGGGTGACACGACATTTGCCGCCATGTTCGTCGTCAGCTGCGCAATCAGCACGATCAGCGCGCCGAAGATGATGATCGGCGCACTGCCGATCCGCGCGATGAGCGCGACCGGATCCCAGATCGCTTCACCAAACACGACAATCGTCGCGCTGGTCACCGCCACGCCGATGAACGCGAAGGCGGTCATCGTGGCCGGCAGGCCCATCGCCTGGCCAAGCGCCTGCGATCGCTGGCTGCGGGCGTAGCGCGTGAAGTCGGGAATGTTGAGACTCAGCGTGGCCCAGTAGCCGACGTTGGCGGTCAGGCCGGCGGGGAAGAGCTGCCAGAACGGGACCTCGTGATGCTGAAGCCTTGAAGATTCCTGCAGGATGTGCCCAAGACCGCCTCCGCGCACGATGCCCCAGCCGAGCAACAGGCCGCCGCCGCCGAGCAGCAGCGGCGCAGACCAGCTCTCGAGAATCTTGATGCCTTCGAGTCCGCGCAGGATGATGCCGACCTGAATCAACCAGAAAATGGCGAAGGCGATCCACACGTTGCCGGGCAACGTCCCCCACGCCGGCCAGGCCGCGGCGAGCAGCGTGTTCAGTGCGAGCCCGCCAATCCAGGTCTGAATCCCGAACCATCCGCACGCCACAAGTGCCCGCAGAATGGCCGGGATGTTCGCGCCTTTCACGCCAAAGCTCGCCCGGCACAGCACGGGGAACGACACACCATACTTCGTTCCCGCATGCGCATTCAGGATCATCGGCAGCAGCACGATCGTGTTGCCGAGCATGATGGTGATCATGGCCTGCCACCAGTCCATGCCCTGCTGCATGAGTCCCGGAAGCGAGGGTATACGTCGTAACGACGACGCTCATGCCGATCCAGAGCGCCGCGATGTGATACGTCGACCAGGTGCGCGCCGACAGGGGCGTCGGCGCGAGGTCGGGATTCCAGAGCGGGCTTCCCGAGAGGTCTTCGTGGACCTCTACGAAGTCGTGGGTTGTGGCGGTCTGCGCCACGATCAGCGACCCGGGCTTCCGGCCGACGGGTTGGGCGCCGCGTAGCCCTCGGTCTCGTATCCTCCGAAATAGGCCTTGGCGTCGGGACGCCGAATCTTCGAGTGCGCGACCACGCGATCGCGGCGCAGGCCGCGGAAATCTTCGATCGTCGCCCAGCCGCGCTTGTCCATCGTCGATCGCATGTCCGCGATCAACGCCTTGAGCACGTTCGGGCCGATGGCGTGGTCGAGCATCGCAGCGGTGCACACCTGAACCGTGCCGCATCCGAGCAGGAAGTAGTTGAGCGCGTGATCGAACGAGGCGATGCCGCCGATGCCGGAAAACGCCTTGTCGGGAAACGCCTGCGTCATTTGCGACATCTTCGCCATCGACTGCGGGAGGATTGCCGGGCCGCCGAGGCCGCCGCTGGACACGAGGCCGTCGACATTCATCTCGAACTCGAGGGTCACCGGATCGATCAGCGGCAGGGACGGGAAGGTATTGGACGACGAGATGGCATCGGCGCCACCAAGGAATGCGGCGCGTGCCTCTTCGACGATGTCGGTCGTGGAGGGCGTCAGCTTGGCCCAGACGGGGACCTTCGACACTTCCTTCACGACCTGGGCGACGATCGAGATGAGCTCCTGGTCCTTGCCGATGTTCGAGCCCATGTCCTTGCGGTCCATGTGCGGGCAGGAGAGGTTCAGCTCGAGGGCGTCAGCGCCCTCGTCCTGACAGATCGTCGCGAGCTCCTGCCAGTGCCGCAACTCTTCGTCGCTCCCCGATCCCGCCATGATCGAGGCAATGAGAATCCGGTCAGGATGCGCTTTCTTGATCCGTGACAGCCGTGGCGCCCACCAGTCGATTGCCTTGTCGGAAATGAGCTCCCAGTTCCACGACGAGTGCAGGGCAGTGCCCGGCCGCTTCTGCATCGACAGGTGCGACGAGTCCGGCGTGGCGCGCAGGAACTTCGTTTTGGGGCCGGCGACGTTCACGACGGGGTGGAGACCGATGGTTTTCGTCACGACGCCACCCCAGCCGGCGTCGAATGCGCGCATGATGTTGCTGTCGGACTCGGTAGGTGGTGCGGACGCGAGCAGGAACGGATTCTCGAACCGAAGTCCCGTAAACGAGACGGCCAGTTCTATAGACATGGTGAGGCGCCCTCGAGGGACAGGGTGCAAAGTCGGGGTCATGACCGCGGTCAGACCTATGGTCTGACCCGATTCTGGACCGCCGAAGGCAACTATAGCTCAATATAATGACCGCTGATTCAGGAGCCTCCCCATGCCCAGACGAGTTGTCGGCGGCTTGATCCAGGCCGCCGCGCCCATCACCGATCCGGCAGCGCCCATCGACAAGGTCCGGCAGGCCGCCATTGATGCGCACATCCCCCTCATCGAAGAGGCCGGCCGCCGCGGCGTGCAGATCCTGGGCCTCGAGGAGATCTTCAACGGACCGTATTTCTGCCCGTCGCAGGATGCGCATTGGTACGACATCGCCGAATCGGTGCCCGGCCCGACGACCGAGCTCATGGGGCAGTACGCCAAGAAATACCAGATGGCGATGGTGGTGCCGGTTTACGAGCGCGAACAGGCTGGCGTGTACTACAACACGGCCGCGGTGTACGACTCGGACGGCACGTATCTGGGAAAGTACCGCAAGAATCACATCCCCCACACATCAGGCTTCTGGGAGAAGTACTTCTTCAAGCCTGGCAACCTCGGTTACCCGGTCTTCAAGACGCGCTTCGCGACGATCGGCGTCTACATCTGCTACGACCGTCACTTCCCGGAAGGCGCGCGGCTCCTCGGACTCCACGGTGCCGAGATCGTCTTCAACCCCTCGGCCACGGTTGCCGGGCTCTCGCAGTACCTGTGGAAGCTCGAACAGCCCGCGCACGCGGTCGCCAACGGCTACTTCATGGCCTGCAGCAACCGCGTCGGCACGGAGTCGCCCTGGAACATCGGACGCTTCTACGGCTCGTCCTACTTTGTCGATCCGCGCGGCAACTTCCTCGCGATGGGATCCGAAGACAAGGACGAACTGGTCGTGGCCGAGATGGATCTCGACATGATCGAGGAAGTGCGTCGCGTCTGGCAGTTCTACCGCGATCGCCGCCCCGACAGCTACGCACACCTCGCGGAGCAGCTTCCATGACCTTGCTGATCAAGAACGGCACCATCGTCACCGCCACGGATCAATACAAGGGTGACGTGTTCGTCGATGGCGAGAAAATCACCACCATCGGCACGTCGCTGACGATGTCCGCCGATCGCACGATCGACGCCTCCGGGAAGTATCTGTTCCCGGGCGGCATCGACGTCCACACGCATCTCGACATGCCGTTTGGCGGGACGACATCCGCTGATGACTTCGAGTCCGGGACGATCGCTGCCGCGCATGGCGGCACGACGACCGTCGTCGACTTCGCGATTCAGTACCACGGCCAGACGCTGCATCACGCCTGGGAAACGTGGATGAAGAAGGCGGAGGGCAAAGCGGCCATCGACTACGGGTTCCACATGATCGTCACCGAGCTGACCGATCAGGTGGAGCAGGAGATGGACGCGCTCGTCCGTCAGGGCGTCACGTCCTTCAAGCTGTTCATGGCGTACCCCGGCGTGTTCATGCTGGATGACGCGAGCATCTTCCGCGCGCTGTTGCGGACGGGCAAGAACGGCGGGACGATCTGCATGCACGCCGAGAACGGCGGGGTGATCGACGTCCTCGTGAAGAAGGCGCTGGCTGAAGGCAAGACCGCGCCCAAGTATCACGCGCTGACGCGGCCCGCCCGCGCCGAGGCCGAAGCCACGCACCGGGCCATCGCGATGGCCGAGATCGCCGACGTCCCGATCTACATCGTCCATCTGTCGGCGGCAGAAGCGCTCGAGATGGTAACGGAAGCGCGCGACAGGGGATTGCCGGCGTTCGCCGAAACCTGTCCTCAATACCTGTTCCTGTCGTACGACAACTATGAAGAGCCGGGATTCGAAGGCGCGAAATATGTCATGAGCCCGCCGCTCAGGCCGAAGGAGACGCAGGATCGACTCTGGCGCGGGCTGGCCTACAACGATCTCCAGGCGATCTCGACCGACCATTGTCCGTTCTGCATGAAGGAGCAGAAGACGATGGGGGAGGGGGACTTTTCGAAGATTCCGAACGGGGCGCCGGGCATCGAGACGCGGATGAGCCTCGTCTACGACGGCGGCGTCAGAACCGGGCGCATTTCGTTGAATCGATTCGTCGAACTGACGTCGACGTCGCCGGCGAAGATCTTCGGACTCTTCCCGCGGAAGGGCACGATCGCTCCCGGGTCCGACGCAGACATCGTCATTTTCGATCCGGAGAAGAAACTGCGGCTGTCGGCCAGGACGCTCCACATGAAGGTGGACTACAACCCCTACGAAGGACGAGAGGTCACCGGCGTGACCGACACCGTGATATCGCGCGGCCGGGTCATCATCGACGGCGGATCCTTTACGGGCCGCGCCGGTGCCGGGAGCTTCCTGCGACGCAACATCAGGACATGAACGCCGCCGGGCCACGAAGACCGCGTTTCTCGATCGTGCTCCCGACGCACAATCGCGCGGACGTCCTGCCCTTTGCCATCCGAAGCGCGTTGTGGCAGACGATGCCGGATTTCGAACTGCTCATCGCCGGCGACGGGTGCACCGACGGCACTCGGGACGTCGTCGCTGCGTTCGACGATCCTCGAATCCGGTGGTTCGATCTGCCGAAAGCGCCAGGCGTAGGCTACGCCAATCGCAACGCCGTATTGCGTGACGCTCGCGGCGGAAACATCGCCTATCTGGCTCACGACGACATCTGGTTCCCCGACCATCTCGAACGTCTCGGGTCGCTGCTCGATCGCCCGCACACCGAGTTCGCCTACACACGAGGGATTGGCGTCGATATTCACGGGCGAATGCTTCCTTACTGGTATAACCTCGGTGTTCCGCGGCATCAGGATGGATTGTGGCGAGGCGATAGTGCGATAACGATGGCAACCGTTGGCCATTCACGGGAGTGCCTCGACAAATACGGCTATTGGGACGAGACGATGCGGTTCGGCGCGGACGTGGTCATGTGGCATCGCATCGTGATGGGGGGCCGATTCAAGAACCTGGCGTTCGATCCGAATCCGACCTCGCTGCATTTCGTCGCACGGTGGCGGGACACGACGGCACATCGGGTCAAGTCGTGGGTGGCCGGCTGGCTGCTCGACGGATTCATCGATGAAAACCTGCCCGCGGTGCTGCGCCTGCGTGCGCAGCCGGATCGGACGCAACAGGAGGCAGCCTGGTTGCGCCTCGCCCGGGATCCAGGCGAAGAAGTCCGTGGCATCCGGGAAGGCGTCGTTCAGCTATCGGATACCATGCTGTGGCGATCGCGGACGCAGCCGCAGCTCGCGGGATTGCGCTTCGGGCTGACTCTGGGTTCACTGCTCGATCGTTCGGTCGGTGCGGCGATGTGGGTCGCATCGCCGTGGCGGCGCCGTTTCTATGGAAACCTGCAAGGTAAGACGCGGGCGCTCCAGCGGGCTGGAGTGGCCGGAAGGGCGCCCGATCCCTTCGTTGCGAAGAGCGGGACATTGGAGCATGGTAGTGACGCACACGACGATTCAACAGGAGCGAACCACCGGGCGCTCGTTACTGGACGAGACACTAGCCGCGGCGCGCCGCGACCAACAGATGGCAACCCCTGAGGGTGAGCAAGTTCGCCAATTGACCGATGGCGTTCGGATCCGTCCGCTCCCGGTGCACGCCGACTCGCGCGGCTCGGTATGCGAGCTCTTCGACGTGCGATGGGGCTGGCACGACGAGCCGCTGGTGTTTGCGTATGCCTTCACCATTCGGCCCGGCGTCGTGAAAGGCTGGAGTCTACATAAGGAGCACGAGGATCGGTATGTCCTGATCCAGGGGGAGATGGATCTGGTGCTGTTCGACCCCCGGCCAGCATCGAGCACGTACGGAAAGGTCTGCAAGATCACGCTGACAGCGAGCCAGCGCTGTATCGTGAACATTCCGCGCAACGTCTGGCACGCCGATCACAACATCGGATCGACCGACGTGCTGGCCGTCAACTTCCCGACGACGTGCTACGACCACGCCAACCCGGACAAGTACCGGCTGCCCGTTGGCACCGACTTGATCCCTCACTCGTTCGGGAGCGCGATCGGCGGGTAGACCGCGGCCGATCTACCGTTCGATGATCAGACGGGGATCGGCCTTCTTTCCGTTCAAGCAGACGTCGAAGTCGTACTCGTTGCCGGCGGGGAGATCGGCGGACTTCTTGAGCTTCAGATCGATCCTCTCCTCGTTGGGATCGCTTGGACTGCCAGGGCCAAGATCGGCGGTTCGCCTGCGCAGGTCATCCTGCTGAAAGATCGCTGGCGCGCCACCGTGCATCGCGGTTCGGCAATCTGTGACGTCCGGTCCTGAAGCGCCCGCTGGCCGGAAGTTGCCCACGACGATTTCCTGGGGCCGACCGCAGTAGTTACCGATTTTCAGCCTTACCCATTTGTCCGGATTGCCGATGATGAATGGCTCTTTCGCCGTCAGCGTGCAATCATCGGTCTTCGGCGCGGCCCTCAGGGTGATTGGCGACTCGACGTCACGCGCTCCCATCGATCCCACCTGGTGCATGGCGCACGCCGCGGCCCCGGCACCTGCCGCAATCCCGACCAACACAGTCAGCAGCCTTTTCGCAACCACCGTCGCCTCCTCGCGCCTGGGGTCAGGTCTTGAATCGCTGTGTTTTTCAAGACCTGACCCTACCGATTTGAACGCGATACACGGTCGTACGTCGGACACCCCTTGAGCGCTTCCAGTTCGTAGGCGTGCCGCACGAGCTCCTCGCTGGCGCCACGCGCCAGCGCCTGGTCGAGGGTGGAGCACGCCTGGTCGAGCTGGCCTTCCAGCGCGTGCACAATAGCACGGTTGTAAAGCACATCCCCATCGTCCGGGCTCAAGGCGAGCGCCTTCTCCATCGCGGCTTCGGCGGCCGTCCGGTTGCCGGCCTTCGCCTGGTACATGGCCAGAAGCGCAAGGTTCTGGGCATCCTTGTCGTTGATCGCCAACAGCTTGGTCACTTCCGCGATTGCGGATTGATAACTCTTCCTGGCCTCCTCACGACGCCCCAATTTGGTCAGCGCATCGCCGAGGTTGGCGTGCTGGTCTGGCTCGTTGGGCGACAGGCTGACTGCCTTCCCGTAGGCGTCGGCCGCCTTGGCGTAGTCGCCTTGCCAGAAGAGCACGGTGCCTTGATTCGCGTACGTGCTTGCGGCGGGCCTGATCTGGTTCGCACGCTCGTAGCTGACCAGAGCCTCGGGCAGCTTGCCCGCGGTCTGTTGAACCGTGCCCAGCATGTGAAAGCCGCGCGCGCTGTCAGGCTGCAGCTGAGTGACACGTTGATACGCCGTTTTCGGCGACGTCGAGCCGCCCGGCCCGGAAGTTCGCAAACGCCAGCTCGGAGTGATTCCGCCAATAGTTCGGCCGCAGCGTGATCGCCCGCTGCAGCTCTTGAATCGCGAGGTCCCACTCACCCCGATCGATGTGAATCCCGCCTAGCAGACGATGCGCGTCGTCGTTCGCAGGTTGAACCGTGAGGACTCGCCGCAGTTCCTCTTGCGCTTCGGGGATGCGGCCCATGCCCTGATACATCACCGCGAGCGACAGACGGACCTCTGGCAGATCCGGGTCGATGCGCAGGGCATCGAGAATTGCCGCCGTCGCCTTTGTGGTCCAAATCGGTTCCTTCGTTTCCTGATAGAGCGACCAGTACGCCTGACCGAGTCCCGCATATGCCATCGCAAAGCGGTTGTCCTTGGCGATAGCGCTCTGGAACAGGCGAACCGAGTGGTCGAGATTGCCCGGCACGTCGGGCCGTTCGAGAAACAGCCTCGCCTGAGAGTATTCAGCGAAGGCTTCCTGATTGGCCGTCGGCGGACCGGCGTCGCGCTCGGGCCCACCCGGGACGAGTCCTTCGCCGCTCAGCGCGGCAGTGAGTCCTTCCGCGACACGCCGGTGAAGCGCGAAGAGCTGAGAGACATCGCCGCTGAAACGCCCGGCCGGCGTGCGGTGGCCGTCGTTTCGAACCAGCGTCACGTCGACGTCAAGGTTCTGTCCCTTCCGCTGGATCTGACCGTCGACGACGAACGACGCACCGAGCGATCGAGCAACTTTCGCCGCGTCGGGCTCGCTGGCGGCGACGAGCCGTGAATCATCGAGCGAGAGCACGCGAACGTTCTTGAAAGACGACAGCCGCGTCGCGACACCTTCAGTCAGTCCCACCGCGAGGGCGTCGTTTTCAGGACTTCCGGTCTGGTTCTTCAGCGGCAGGATTCCAACGGTGGCCGGGTGGGCCAGGACGGGCGGAAACCAGGTGCCCTGCGCCCATCGCCACAGCGCGAAAGCACCGATCGCCATCAGGACTGCGACAATCGACAACGCCAGCCGATGCTGCTTCAGACGACGGCGTGTGCTCGGCCACGCTGTATGCCCTCGTGAGAGCGCCCGATCGGTTTCGTCGAGCGTTGGGGCATTGCTCAGAAGCCGCGCCGCGCGCTCGAGCGCGCCGTGGAGCTCGCGTGCGTTGCGCGGCCGATCCTGTGGCTTGAGCGCCATCGTTCGCTCGACGAGCGAGCTCAGGTGATCCGGAAGCGAAGGGTCGACGTCGTCCACCCTCGGCACCTTGCCCTGGAACACGGCGCGGGCGCTGTCGAACAGATCGGTCTGATGAAAAGGGCGGCGGCCGGTCAGCATCTCGAAGAGAAGCAGTCCGACGCCGTAGATGTCCGTTCGTGCATCTGCGCGGCCGCCCGACATCTGTTCGGGCGCCATGTAGCCCGGCGTTCCGATGATGCGGCCGGCCTCGGAGGCGGGATCGGCGGCGCTGCCCTTCGGCACATCCGAAACAGAGCGCGCAATGCCGAAGTCGAGAATCTTGGCCTTGCCACCGGGAGTCAGGTGAACGTTCGCCGGTTTGAGGTCACGATGGATGACGCCGCGATCGTGCGCTTCGGTCAGCGCGTCAGCAATCTGCAGCCCGACCCGTACCGCTTCTTCCACGGGGAGCGGACCACGCGTCAGCCGCGCCGCCACCGATTCGCCCGGCACGTACTCCATCACGATGACGAGACCATCCGGCGTCTCGAGCACGTCGTAGACCGCCGCGATGTTCGGGTGGGTGAGGGCCGCCGCCGCTCGCGCCTCTCGGAGGACGCGGGCGCGCGCTTCGTCACCGCCAATGGCGGAAGCCGACAGCCGTTTGATGGCGACGTCGCGCTCGAGCCGTGCGTCGCGGGCGCGATACACCTCGCCCATGCCGCCGCTGCCGATCGTGTCGAGAATCAGGTACGGTCCAATCTGGTCACCGGTGTGGAGGCGGGATGCGGGATTTGACGGGTGGGGATCCGCGGCCATGGGGCTTTTCGCAACCCTACTGCTGTGCTTCGGTGTTCGTCAACCTGCCTACCAGGTCAATCCGCCCGAGGGCGGTGGCCAGATGGCCATCATTTGCCGCAGCACGATCACCTGACCGGTGTGATGAGAGTTGTGTTGCGCCATGTGGACGAGCGCGTCCCGGACCGTGTAGTGCGCCAGCGGTGGGAACTCGATGGGAGGCGCGATCGATTGATCGGCACGACTGCCAAGCGCGACGGCGCGGTCGACCCGCGCGTGAACGCGGCGTGCACGTCTGCCCATGGACCTGGTGAAGGCCAGCCCTCCGGCGCGTGTGCGACAAGCGGTGCCGCGATACCGTCGCACCGATCGCAGAACCAGTTCTGCCAGAACGTCATGTGCGCGACGAGGTCGGCGATCGAGTGCGCGACGCCGTTCGGTCGTCGAGTGGCTTGCTCCTGTGTCAGGCCCTCGATCGCGCGTGCGGGAGAAATGTGCGCGAATATGTCGATGAACAGCTCGCGGGCATCCATGCCCGCGACTCTACCATGCTCAGGCCACTCGTGGCGCCGCGCTCCGGCAATCGCTGCTGATGCAGCGGAGACAGACCACCAGGTTATCGGCGGGCGCGTGGAGGCTGAACGAGCTGCCAGAACCGGGATTCGCTCAGCAGCGTGATCCGGTGGCCCTTCTCGCGCAGGCGCTTGATTTCGAGGAGCTTTCGGCCGCCGTCACGACCGGCCGCCTGGAGCGGGTTGGGCCGGCCGCGGACCACGACGGTTGTCCGGACCGACGGCCCCCCGTGGACGACCGCGCCGGCGCGCCGGGCAGCTTTCGCGGCATCGGTTCGCGTTCGCGACAGGATTCCCGTGAATGCCAGGTGAACGCCTTTGAGAGATCGAAGCCTTCCGGGCTTCAGGTCCGCAGGCCGCGCGCGGAGCGCTTCGATCAGTTCATCCGCGCTGACGTAGCGCTTGCGCCGCTCGCCGATGCAGCGGTACACGATCTCCTTCAGGTGATCGCTGCACGGGAGTCGGCGGACGTCGGCGGTCAGAATCCTCGATCTCGCGTCCCCCTTCACCAGCATCGCCAGTAACTGTCCTACCTGGAACACGTCATCACGTGCCTGCCACTTCGGCACCGTCCCGGCGATGATCTCGCTCGGCGCGGTCAGCGTATTCATTGTCCTCGCCGTGATCCCGCGCACGTCGCTCTGCTGGCGGACGATGCCGAAGTCGCCGAGCTTGAGGCGGCGCTCGTCGAAGACGAAGACGTTCATCGGGGTCAGGTCGCGGTGCAGCAACTGACCGCGATGGAGCCGGCCGAGCACCTGGAGGACGCCGGCAATTTCTCTTCGCGCGGCCGTCTCGGTCCACCCGTCCGCGTCTTTGAGCATGAACGCGCGGAGATCGCCATGGCGCGCGTACTCGAGCACCAGGCAGTACAACATCCGGCCACCGGGCCGCATCAGCGGGAACACGTCGTAGATGCGGACCGCGCGCGGGTGGCCGTCGAGCAACTGACCGAAATACGCCTCGCGCAACCACCCATCGATGTGCGGGCTCGCCTTGATGCACACATCGTCTGGAACCTCGGTTGACTTGCCCTCGCGTCTGGCGAAGTACACCTGACCGAATCCACCTTCGCCGAGCCAGCGATCGATCGTGTACCCGAGCCCCGTCTCGGGGCTGAAGATGGTTTCACCGTGCAACAGCAGCTGACCGTGCTTTGCGGGGGGACGATGCACGGACCTCGTCGTGCGCGTCGTGGCCTCGGAGGTGCGTGAAGGGACTCGAGTACGAACTGGCATACCAGGATGAGCAGGTCCGATCAGCTTAACTGATTCAGGCCAATCCTGGCATGCTGATTCGCGGGCAGTTCCTTCGATCGACCAAGGGATTGGCTGGGGATTGGAGAATGTCGAAGAGTTGATCGTATTCGGTGATGGGCCGTCGTGAAGCCGGTGCGATCTGTTCGTGACATAATTCGCCGCGGTACCCGCGTCCGGTCCTTCTGTCCGAGGTCACCTATGAGATTTTGCGTTGCCGTCTTCGCGCTCGTTTTATCGGGCATGCCCTCCACCGGTCACTCGCAGGCGTCTTCCGATGCAAAGAAAGACGCCGTCACGCGCGTGGAGAAGCAGCGCGCCGATCTCGTCGGCCTGAGCGAGCGCGTCTGGGAGCTGGCGGAGACGGCGCTCAACGAGGAGCAGTCGGCGAAGCTGTTGGCCGACTACGCCGAGCAACGGGGATTCGCGGTCCAGCGCGGCGTCGCAGGCCTGCCAACCGCCTTCGTCGCGAGCTACGGACAGGGTCGTCCGGTGATCGCCATCATGGGCGAATACGACGCGCTGCCCGGCATCTCGCAGAAGGCGTCTGCCGTGAAGGCAGCCGTTCCAGGAAGGAGCAGGCGGACACGGCTGCGGGCACAACCTGTTCGGCGCCGCCAGCATGGGGGCCGCCGTCGCGATCAAAGAGTTGCTCGCGGCCGGCACGCTGAAAGGCACCGTCCGGTTTCTCGGCACCCCGGCCGAGGAGTCCATCGGCGGCAAGATCTACATGATTCGCGAGGGCATCTTCAAGGACGTGGACGCGGTGCTCGTCTGGCATCCTGGGGACGAAACGAAGGTGGACTACGAGGGCGCGCAGGCCAACCTGCAATTCTTCGTGGAGTTCAAGGGGCGCACCGCGCACGCCGCCGCGGATCCGTGGAACGGCCGCAGCGCTGCGGACGCGATCGAGGCGTTCACCCACGGTCTCAACCTGCTCCGCGAGCACGTGAAGCCGACCGTGCGCATCCACTACACGGTGCAGCGGGCCGGCGACGTCCCGAACGTCATCCCCGACTACGCCCGTATCCTCACGTGGGTCCGCGACTCGAAGCGGGCCGGCGTCGACGAAGTGTTCGCCCGCGTCCAGGAGATCGCCCGCGGCGCGGCGCTCGTCGCGGGCGTCGAGCATTCGCTCACCATCCAGACCGGCTACAGCGACATGAACATCCTCGAGTCCGGCCTCAAGCTCCTGCACGCCAACCTGACCTGGCTGGGCGAACCCGACTACACGGCCGAGGAGCAGGCGTTCGCGCGCGCGCTCCAGAAAGTCACGGGCAAGGAAGAGAAGGGTATGGTCGCCACGCTGGTGCCGTTCAAGCCGATCGCGGCAGACCCACCCGGCGGCTCGACCGACGTTGGCGACGTCAGTTGGGTCGTGCCGACACTCCACTTCTCGGTCGCCACCGCACCGAAGGGCGTCCCATGGCATGCCTGGCCGGTCGTCGCCAGCAGCCGCATGTCGATCGGCCAGAAGGGCATGATGCTCGCGGCGAGCGCGCTGGCCGCCACCGCCGTCGATCTGTTCTCGGACGCCTCGGCGCTGGACGGCATCCGCAAGGAATGGCAGCAGAAGACCAAGGGCATGACCTATCGCTGGCTCGTGCCCGACGGGCCGCCGAAAACCTGGCCGAGCCGCTGAGCGGACACAATTGACCTCCGGTCCGCGAAGGTCTTGCCCCGATCGATCGCGCGGATGTCACGGGACGAGGATTGTCTTTCCCGTCGTGTGCCGTCCTTCCAGTGCGCGATGCGCCGCCGCGGCATCTTTCAGCGGGAACGTCTGGCCAATGCGCACCCGCAATTTGCCGGAGCGAACCCAGTCCAGAACCTCGTGTGCACGTGCAAGCAGCTCGTCACGCGTCGCGACGTAATTAACGAGCGTCGGGCGAGTGAGGAAGAGCGAGCCTTTGCGACTGAGGATTTGCGGGTCGAGCGATGGCACCGGGCCGCTCGAGGCGCCATAGAGCACCAGCAGGCCACGAATCGCGAGGCAATCGAGGCTCTTGTCGAAGGTCGTCTTACCCACCGAATCGTAGACTACCTGCACGCCCCGGCCATTCGTCAGCCGCTTCACTTCCGCGAGGAAGTCCTGCTCGGTGTAGAGAATGACGTCGCGCGCTCCAGCTTCACGGGCGAGCTCCGCCTTGTCCGCGGTCGATGTGGTGCCGATCACCGTCGCGCCGATGCGTGAGGCGATCTGGCAGAGCAGGAGGCCAACGCCACCGGCTGCCGCGTGCACGAGACACGAATCGCCTCGCGTGAGTTTGTACGTGGAGGTTGCCAGATAGTGCGCCGTGAGGCCTTGGAGCATCACCGCCGCCGCTGTCCTGATGTCGACGCCGTCGGGTAGTACGACGAGGCGATCGGCCTGCACCGTCGTGAACTCGGCATACGCGCCATTGAGCGATTCCGACACGACACGGTCGCCGACCTTCACGAGCGTGACGCCTTTTCCAATCGCCGTCACAATGCCTGCGCCTTCGCGTCCCGGTACAAATGGGACAGCGAGTGGGTACAGCCCCGTTCGCTGGTACACCTCGATGTAGTTGACGCCAATCGCCTCGAGTTTGACGACGGCTTCACCTGGGCCGGCTACCGGTTCGGGCATCTCCTCGAGTTGGAGGACGTCAGGCCCGCCGGTCTGGTGGACACGTATCGCGTTCATGGGTCGTCAACCTCGAGGACTACAACCGCAGCCGTTCAACTCTACCATTCTGCACATGGCCCGTCGCACATGGCCCGTCGCACAAGCACGTCGCACGTGGCACGTGCCCTGGATGTGCGTCACGGTCAGGATCAGCTGGGTTGCTGCGCGATGTGTTCGACGCGCGGCACCGCTACACGCCTGTAGTCCTCGGTCTTAAGCGCGACCGATCGATCCAGACATCCGGCGTTGAAGAACAACTCGGGTGCTGCGAGGAGCGACGGATCCACGATCAGTTCGAGCCGCTCGTCGAAGGCAAAGGGGAGAACGGTTCCGACCACCGATCCGGCAAGCTCCTCGGCCACGTTCGGAGAGGCAAATGCCGCATAGGTGCCGCCAAGGACTTTCTTGACCTGGGCGAGGTCCACCCTGGACCCGCCTGGGACGACCGCCAGGACATATCTGGTCGTCTTCTTGCCGACCTTGACCATCACGATTATGCACTTCGCGGCATGATCGATCGGATTACCACGCATGGCACTGACGATGTCCGTGCGGCCTTCCGCCGCGTGCGTGAGCACCCGGTATGCAGCCTGATGACCGTCCAATAGCGCGATCAGTTCGTCATACCGGCTCGCCGCGCTCATCGTGCACCCCGTTTGAGATCTTTGTGATGCGCCCATCGCCCACGAGCGCGCCTGTTTATCCGCGCCAAGCTACCTGATGCTGACCGGGCCGCACCCCTTGAAGGGTATCCTTCGAGAGTCGCCCCCGCCAGGTACACCTCGAGCGTCGCGTCGTCGCGATCGTTCCCAGGCGGCGCGTGGCGTGCGCGTGATCACGGTCGCAACGGGATCACGGGCTCGGGGAAACGATCACGACGGCCACGACGATCACGACGAATGTGAACATTTTCTGAATGCCACAGGCCGAGAAGCCAACAATACTTCCGTCGCGACCATCGCGTCGTCGTGATCGTCCCAAGCGGCGTGTGGCGTTCGCTCAATGCTGTAACCCAAGCCGGCCTCAGGGTTGGTGATGGTCTCGCCCGGTAACGGGAGTTGCCTCGCTTTGCGGGCGGGATGTGAAACGACCTCGTGGTGCGAGTGGTGGCTTCCGAAGTACGTGACGGAACACGAGTGCGACCCGGCATGGGCTAACGGTCCGATCAGCTTGACTGACCCCCCACGCCATCGTCCATCCGGCGTGTGATGTTGATCTGCAGTTGACGCCGCGCAGGGGTTCAGCTCCGACCGTTCCACGCGCCACCGTTGGCCGGTCGAGCAAAGTCGAATTCCTTCTTCAACTTGTAACGGCACCCCGCCAGCTGTTGCACGCGGCAGCCCCCTTGCCTTGTGTGCCGGCGTCCCCCTGACCGCGACTCTCATCAACGTGGCTCGGCCTCCTCACTTGTGTGGGGCGGGGTTCAGGGGGACGTCGATTTCATCCGCGACCGCACAGCCGCTCGCTCGATCTGCGGGCGAGCGGCGGCTCGCAAGACAGGAGGGGAGAGATGCGTCGATTGTTTGTCATGTTTGCCATGGCGTTCGTTCTGGCGGTGCTCGTCGCGATGCCGCCGGCGGTCGCGGCGCAGGAAAAGGCGTCGAAGCCCAGGGAATCGTCAGCCGCCGCGGGTCCGCTCAACCTGAACACGGCGACGGCCGCGCAGCTCGAGAAGCTGCCGGGCATCGGCGCCCGCACCGCACAACTGATCGTCGAGCACCGGCAGAAGAACGGCGGCTTCAAGAAGGTCGAAGAGCTGATGAACATCAAAGGCATCGGCGAGAAGGCCTTCCTGAAACTCAAGCCGATGGTCACCGTCGCGGCTGAAAAGACCGAGCGCTGACCCGGCAGCCTTCCGAGAGGGGCGCGCGGCCAACCGCCGCGCGCTCGCCAATCACAACGTTCTCAATGTGGAGGAGACATGCACGACAACTCACGAAGAGTGTGGGTGCGGAGGCAGACGATGACGCTGGTGTCGGCAATCCTGTCGGCGTCGCTCCTGGCCTCGGCCTCCGGCTCGCCGCCTGAGGCGCAAAAGCAGGACACGCAACCCAAACAGCCAGGACCCGCAGAGACATTCGAGTCGGTGTCTGCCGACGTCACAGTCAGCCAGGGGCTGGTCAGCCAGGCTGGCACGCAGGTTGGTGCTCCTGTCCCACCCGCCCGCTATCGATGGCAGCGCCAGAAGAACGGCCGGCACTGGAAGACGACGATGACGATGATGTCGAGCGTTAGGCCTGCGTTGCGCTTGCTGAGCGGCGCAACGAAGGAGATCGCTCCGGCAATCGTCCGCATCGAAGACGACGGCGACGGAACGGCGCCACGTTTTTACGACGATCGCGGCCGCGAGGTGCAGCCGCCGCAGGCTGCCGACGTCGCACGTTCGCGCAACGCCCTCGCCGGAGAATCGCTGGCGCTTCCGGCCGTGACGAACCGGCCGCCGGGTAGCCAACCACGAAGCATCGACGAAGGGTGGATCCGTTCTCTGGGTGTAATGCGCAGTGAGGCCAAGACCCGCCGCGACGAGGTGCTCCGCAAGTTTGGCCCCGCCCTCGGCAAGTTGCGAGGAATGGACCGTTTTCTCATGGCGGTTGAGGACGGTTCGGTCGAGGTCCTGATCGATCCAGACATCAACGTCATTCGCGAGTGGAACCTCGTCAGGAAAGGAGAACTCGAGGCCCGGGGTTCGTCTGTGTACGACGCTCGCGTCCGGCGACATGCTCGTGCGGCGCAAGTCAAAGGTGGAGCGCCTGTTGCCGAACGGCGGCGGCAACCGGATGTCGACCGAGGTCGACCTCGCAAATGTCCGGTTCGAATCGAGGTGACCTGTGCAGCGACTTGTCATTCGACTCACGGCGTCAGTCCTCGCGTTCGTGATCTCCATGGGCACCGCGGCCGCCCAGGAGCAACCGGTCGTGTTTCTCCACGGCGTTCGTTCCGGGCCTGAGACGTGGGAGGCCGCGGCGAACAGATTGCGCCAGCGCGCGATGATCGAGCCCCACAGGCCCGAGACGAACTGGCGGAACTCGATGGAGTCCCAGGCCGACCAGATCGATCGTCAGGTTGGCCACCTTCCAGGCTCGACGATCGCCGTCGGTCACAGCGCCGGCGGCATCGTCGCGCGCGAGTGGAGCCGCAGACACGGTCTCGACGGGCTGGTGACAGTGGGAAGTCCGAACCTCGGGGCGCCGATCGCCAACCACATTCACGAGTGGCTCGGATACAACTCGGATCTGTTCTGGGTCATGGGCACCGTGTTTTCGAGGTTTGCCGACCTTGAATACGACCGATGGTGGTGGGTGATGACGGCAGTCGAAGCCTCGCTCAACTGGGGGAACCTGCTCTCACAACTCGGCATCTTCCACATGGTGGTGACGCTCAGCCTTGACTGGGGATATCCGTTCGTCCACCAGCTCTATGTCGGTTCGCCTTATCTCGATCATGTTCTGAACAGCGGAGGCAATCTCGCGCGCGAGGCCGCCGAAATCCCCACCCGCGTGGCCATCGTGAACACGATGTCCGAATTCTGGCGCGCGGGCTTCTGGCGGTTGATTGACGCGGATCCGCAGTTGTCCCTCATCACGGACGCTGCGGCCGCCGCTTTGAGCTATTGGGGATTCGAGACGTACTGGAATGCCGATCCGCTCGATTTCGAGGCGCAGAACTTCGCGTTTGCCTTGTGGGACGCCGCCTGGTGGCTGTGGCAGTTCGATGAGTTCTGGTGCCGGGCGACATCCGACGAGATCCCACTCTGGTACGCGCACTGCTGGGAGAACGATGGCTTCGTGGCGACGCGTACGCAGTTTCTGCCAGGTGCGGTGATTTTTCGAACCCTCGATGGACCTGTCCACACCGGCGAGACGGAATACTTCGACGATCAGATTTACGAGGCGATGACTCGCTTCATGCACGTGTCCGAGCGGGGAGCCGGCGCCCCGCCGCCGCCAGCGCCCGAACCGCCATCTTCACCTCCAGCGCCTCCTCCTCCAGGCGGCCCTCCGTCGCCGACGAGCGAACAGTGTGGAGACGGTATCGACAACGACGGAGACGGTCAGGTTGACGAAGGCTGTGGATCCCCTGGCACACCCACGATGTGGCCGGGTCAGTGGCTGGCGGTGAATTGGTGGGTGGAGTCGCCGAATCAACGGTTCTATCTTGCCTACCAGTCGGACGGGAACCTCGTTCTGTATCGATCGGACGGCTTTCCTATCTGGGCAACGATGACAAATGGCACTGAGCCCGGGTACGTCGCGATGCAAGACGACGGGAACTTCGTGATTTATGACGGGTGGGGAGTACCCATCTGGCACACGAACACGTGGGGTAATCCTGGCGCGTACCTGTCGATTCACAACGACGGCAACATGGCGATCTACTCGGCGGGTGGACATCTGCTGTGGCAAACGGGCTCGGGTGGCCACTAGCCCTGTCCGGTTTGAAAACTGAACGCTGGAAGTAACTCCGATGATGCGAGCGGTATTGAGGATGACAGTCGTCCTGGGAATTCTGGCCTCGGCCGGTCATCCCCAGACCGCTCGCCATCGCTCGACGGTGGGGGTTCGTCCGCTCCGGTCTGGGTCGTCGCTGGGCAGGGTCGCGGCACGCCTGCAATAAATAAGACGACGGCGTATTTCATGTCGAAGCGGCATGAGGTGCTTGCAATAGATATCCGAACGGGGAGGGTGATCTGGCGGGCGACCACCGGCGAGCCAGGCGATCAGACCATGGGTTCCGACGTTGTTCTGTCGAATGGCGCGCTGCTCGTGGGCGACTACAACGTCGTGGCGTTCGATGCGAGGAGCGGACGCATCCGCTGGAGGTTCGTTCCGGAGAGCGGATACGGACCGGGCATCTTCCTCGGTTCGTCCGTGAAGGACGGTCTCTCGTTTGCCGGTTCGCCGGCGGCAACGATATATGCGATTGAGGTTGAGAGTGGTCGGGCGCGATGGTCAACGAGGATTGATTCAGGAGCGAAGGTCACTGTGCACCAGCCGCACATCTGCCGGGAACTGGTGGTTGCCGGCTACACGCGTTTCGCTGAATCGCCGACGGGTGGAATCGTGGCGCTCGACCACTCGAAGGGGACGCTGCGCTGGCGAACCGAGTTTCCGCACCGCAAAGCGCATTCCTCGTCGTACGCGGGCGGTCCCGTGTGTTTCGGCGATACGGTTGCCGCTGCGGGCGGCGATGGGACGATTCATGGATTGAACGTCGCGACGGGGTCCATCAAGTGGACGTTGCCGCGAGCGAGCAGCCGGGGGGAAGCAACGATGCGAATGACGCGCCTGACTACCGCCGGCTGGTCCACGCGAATGGCCGGCTGATAGCCGGGTCGCTCACAGGGCGGGTTGTGGCCTACGACGTCAAGTCAGCCACGGCGTTGTGGACATCCTCACCGTCTGAAGGCGGTTCCGTTGCGTTGCGACTGGGGGTCGATCGAGACACCGTGGACGCGCCTCACATGAACGGGCTTCTGACTGCGCTCGACGCAAGCGATGGTCGCGAGCGATGGAGAACGAAGAGCGACACCGGTTTCAGCTGGCCTCCCGCATTCTCCAAGGACCGTAACGTTGTCTGCGTCGTCTGCCTCCGGTTTCCAGGCATTCGATCGTCCGCGCCGGTGAAAACGTTACGAGGGCTACCGCTATGAGTGCACAGAGTGAGCGCCTCCGATTTTGCGTCGTGGTCATGGTGTGTGTGGCAGTTCTCGCTGCTGTGACCTCATGCGGCGGTAGTAGCGATAGCACTCCGTCGAGTCCGAGTTCGCTCGGGCTCAGAGCGGGGCGTCAGGTGGTGACGCTCGGCGGGTTCAGCTTTTCCAGCGATCCGCGCTATCCGCCCTGCACGCCTCTTGGCGTTCCTCGAGATGGTCCGTCGGTCGACACGTTGGTGAATCTCGTGATGGAAGGCCAGGAATGGGTTGCCCGATCGCTCGACGGTATGGGCGACCTCGAGATCCGGCTCCGCGAGGCCGCCCAGTCGGCCGGAGGCGTAACGATTCAAGGCTCGGCGCGAAGTCTCGCACTGGAGGCGAACATCCACAATCTTCCTCGTGATGTGCGTGCGAGGTTGAACGGCACCACAGATACAGATAGCGCGCAGGTCGAAGGGGCCAGCGGAGGTCCGTCGCCTGCCTTTGTCGGTGGGCGCATCGCCGGGACCATTCGCTTCATCGACAGCCAGGGTCGACTGGCACGTGCTCCGCAGTTCAGTGGACTATGCAGCCGTAT
>CAWARA010000032.1:0-351601 GCA_963784195.1 uncultured Acidobacteriota bacterium
CGTGATACGAAATCCACCCCTCCTCGCCCTATTACCGGTAGGAGCGAGTTCACCATGACCAAAGTGCTCGTTTGCGGTCGAAGACGCCTCTCTTCGCAACCGATTGAGGAGGTTCCCGTGACGTCATTTCGCGGCTCTCGTCTCGCCCGTGTTGCCGTCATCATCGCGATGCAGGCCGTCGTGGCCGCGATCGGCGCCAGCCCGGCGCAGGCGGTCACGTACTGGGTCACCACCGTGGCCGACAACACCACCGCCGATGGCCAGTGCACCCTACGGGAAGCGATGCTCGCGGCGAACAACACGCCGGCCAATACGGATTGCGGACCCGGTAGCGCAGGACGCGATGACATCGTCTTCGGCCCGTTCGTGCCGTTCACGGTCCTCGACGCGCCGTTACCCACCATCACCGACAGCGTGCTGATCCTGGGTGATATCGCCTTCGGTACGACGATCGACGCCAACGGCCGGGTACGGGCTTTCGTGATCGATCCTGGCGTCGATGTAACCCTGTCGAAGCTGACGATCACTGACGCCAAGGCTCCCGATGGCCATTTCGTCTCGCCGACATTTTCCACTAACGGCGAGGACGGCGGCGCCATCTACAATCGCGGACGACTCCACCTGGAGGATGTCCGCGTGACCCAGAGCGCGGCCGGCCGCGGCGGCGACGGCTCCTTCAGTGGCGGCGCTGGTGGTAATGGCGGCGCGATCTACAACGCCGGAACGATCGTCGGCTACCGCGTGACCTTCGACGAGAATTCCGCCGGCGCGGGCGGACGGGCGTTGGATAGCGCATTCCCGAACAAGACCGGGCCGGGAGGCCATGGGGGGGCCATCTACAACGCCGCCGGGGGCGGGATCACGCTCTACGCCGCGACCTTCTGGCGCAACAATCAGGGACGCGGCACGACCTTCTACACTCCTCCGACCCATGGGTACGGCGCCGCGGTGTTCACCTGGGGCTGGGCAATCATCAAGGCGAGCACGTTCGTGGAGAACGGGATCGGCTTCTCCACGGGGGTGATTGTGACCGACGGCACTGGCCAGGTGCTGCTCTCGAGCACCGTCATGGCCGAACGCCGGGGCTGTCAGAAGCTCGGAGAAGAACCAGGCGGCTTCTTTGACGGCGGTTACAACCTCGGCCTCGTAGACCATGCCGCAGTTGGGACGTGTGGCTTTAGCCAGGCCTTTGGGTCGATTCTGGATTCGTCCGGGCTGCCGGTGCTGGAGACGGAACTGCG
The DNA here is from genome assembly GCA_963784195.1 of uncultured Acidobacteriota bacterium. Taxonomy (GTDB): domain Bacteria; phylum Acidobacteriota; class Vicinamibacteria; order Vicinamibacterales; family 2-12-FULL-66-21; genus CAVQAH01. The sequence goes on from CAWARA010000032.1 coordinate 1,242, forward strand.
GACCAACGGCGGCTACGTTCCCACGCTCGCTCTCGTGTCGACGAGTCTCGCGCTCGACAAGGTGCCGGCCTCGTTCGACGACTGCGCCGACGGGAAACTGCTGAACTTGGGCCTGCCATCCACTCTCACCGATGCGCGCGGTGTCGAGCGTCCGCAGAATGGGCAACTGTGACATCGGCGCCTTTGAGCGCGGTCCCTCCTTCAGAACGGCCGGTCGCGTGCTCGCGATCACCGGCGCGGGCTGCGGGCACGGCACCATCAGCGGCGACGGACTCGATTGCGCCATCGCCGCCGGCGCCAGCGCGGGGCAGTGCTCCGCGGAGTACGGCCGCGGCACGGTCGTCACACCGACCGCCACCGCGGCCGCCGACTCCATCTTGGTGGGGTGGGCGGGCGACCCCGAGTGCGCCGACGGCTCGGTCGTGATGAATGGCGACAAGCACTGCGTCGCCATCTTCGACCTGCGCGGGCTCTCCGTCAGGGGCTCGGCCAACGGGGTCGGGAACGTTCGTTCTCCCAAGAGTCAGGGCAGCGCCGAGGTGACGTTCAACGCGGAGTTCGCCTTTGCCGGCGCCATCGACCTGGCGTCCGCCACGCTCACTATCAATGCGCTGCTCAGCGAGGAAGGAGCGAGCGGCGCCGGCGAGCTGGTCGAAGAGGTGCCGATCGTTCTTCCGGCTGTTACGGGCGGCAGCACGGCCGCCATCTTCGAGACGCCGTCGGGCGTGGCGCCCCGGGTCACGGTGGAGGTGATCGCGCAGTCCTCGCTGTCCACCGTGGCCATCGCGATCGAGGGGGCGACGATCGCTCGCTTCCCCCAGCTGTGCGCGACGGCCACGCCGCCCGCGACCACGCTCACCACCAGGTTCACCATCGAGGACGGCGTCAATCCGCCGCTCACGGTGACCTCGAGGGAACCGTGGCGATGCCTGGCGCCAACCGCAGGCGACCGGCTCCAGCCGCAGTTGCTGAGGACGCGGTAGGTCAACGACGAACCCGGCCACTCCGGCAGCCGATGGTGCGGATCAACGAGCTGTCTCTCCGGCTCGTGCGCATCGAGGGGCTGCCCGAGATCCGGCATCCGTCGCAGCGGGGCCGTCCGACGCGTTTCTGGGTGCGTGCGCGCCGTGATACGAAATCCACCCCTCCTCGCCCTATTACCGGTAGGAGCGAGTTCACCATGATCAAAGTGCTCGTTTGCGGTCGAAGACGCCTCTCTTCGCAACCGATTGAGGAGATTCCCATGACGTTATCTCGCGGCTCTCGTCTCGCCGGTGTGGCCGTCATCATCGCGATGCAGGCCGTCGTGGCCGCGATCAGCGCCCGCCCGGCGTACGCGGAGTCGTACATCGTCAGCACCCTGGCTGACAACACCAGCGTCGATGGCTTCTGCACCCTGCGGGAGGCGATGCTCGCGGCCAACAACGCGCCGGCCAATGCGGATTGCGGAGCCGGCGGCCCGGGGCTCGACCTCATCGTCATCGCCATCCCGGGCACGATCGTGCTCGGCGCGGCGTTGCCCACGATCACCGAAAGCGTGCTGATCTGCGGCGACTTCGTGAACGAACACGCTCGACGGGAACGGCCGAGTGCGTCCATTCGTGATCAATTCTTCCGGTCCATTCGGGTCTGTCGAAGCGACCCTGGAGAGGTTGACGATCACGAACGCCAAGGCTCCCAATGGCCACGGTACGTCCGCCGTCGTCTGGGTCGCGGTGAGCACGGCGGCGCCATCCACAATAGCGGACGACTCCGCCTGGGGGATGTCCGCATCACCCATAGTGCCGCTGGCAACGGCGCTCCAGGCCTTTTTGGGGGCGCCCCAGGCGGTCACGGCGGTGCGGTCTACAACGCCGGAACGATCGTCGGCTACCGCGTGACATTCGACTTTAACTCCGCCGGCTGGGGCGGTCGCAGGGAGAGCGGCGGCACTGCGCGAGGGGGCTATGGGGGGGCGATCTACAACGCCGCCGCCGGCGGCATCACCCTCTTCGCCGCGACATTCACGGGCAATGCCCAAGGACAGAGGAATGGGCACGGCGCTGCGTTGTACACCTTGGGCTGGGCCATCATCAAGGCGAGCACGGTCACGGGGAACGGGATCCTGTTCGTCGTCGACACGTCGTCGATCGTGACCGACGGCACTGGCCAGGTGCTGCTCTCGAGCACCGTCATGGCCCAAGGCCTGGACTGTGAGAAGCTCGGAGAAGAACCAGGCGGCTTCTTCGACGGCGGTTACAACCTCGGCTTCATAAACCAGGCGGGAGTTGGGACGTGTGGCTTTCTCCAGGCCTTCAGGTCGATTCTGGATTTGTCCGGGCTGCCGGTGCTGGAGACGGAACTGCGGAACAACGGCGGCTTCGTTCCCACACATGCCCTCGTGCCGAGGAGTCTCGCGCTCGACAAGGTGCCGGTCTCGTTCGACGACTGCGCCGAGGGGAAACTGCTGAACCTGGGCCTGCCATCCACTCTCACCGATGCGCGCGGTATCGGGCGTCCGCTGAATGGCAACTGTGACATCGGCGCCTTTGAGCGCGGTCCCTCCTTCAGAACGGCCGTTCGCCTGCTCGCGATCACCGGCGCGGGCTCCGGGCACGGGACGGTCAGCGGTGACGGACTCGATTGCGCCATCGCCGCCGGCGCCAGCGCGGGGCAGTGCTCCGCGGAGTACGGCCGCGGCACGGTCGTCACGCCGACCGCCACCGCGGCCGCCGACTCCATCTTCGTGGGGTGGGAGGGCGACCCCGAGTGCGCCGACGGCTCGGTCTTGATGGATGGTGAGAAGAGCTGCACCGCCATCTTCGACCTGCGCGGGCTCTCCGTCAGCGGCTCGGCCAACGGGGTCGGGAACGTGCGTCCGCCACATAGTCACGGAACCGCCCAGGTGAAGTTCAACGCGGAGTTCGCCTTTGCCGGCGCCATCGACCTGGGGTCCGCCACGATCACCATCCATGCGCTCCTCAAAGAGGAGGGAGCGAGCGGCGCAGGCGAGCTGGTCGAAGGGATGCCGATCGTGCTGCAGGCCCTGCCGGGCGGCGGCAGCACCGCCGCCATCTTCGAGACACCGTCGGGTGTGGCGCCGCGGGTCACGGTGGAGGTCCAGATCGCGCAGTCCTCGCGGTCCACCGTGGCCATCGCGATCGAGGGGGCGACGATCGCGCGCTTCCCCGCAGCTCTGCGCGACGGCCACGCCGCCCGCGACGATGCTCACCACCAGGCTCACCATCGATGACGGCGTCAATCTGCCGCTCACGGTGACCTCGAGGGAACCATGGCGATGCCTGGCGCCAACCGCAGGCGACCGGCTCCAGCCGCGGTTGCTGAGGACGCAGTAGTGCTTGGGATGCGCGTTCGTGAGGTCGACGTATCGGTGAATGGCCCGTTCGCGCTCGCGGGTGCTGCGGGGCACGCGGCGACGGGGTTGCTTCCCTGTGATATGGCCCGTCTTCGCCAAAAAGGAGGAAGTCCATGCGTAAGCCATTTGGTCGACGTGAAAACAGCCTTGGTTTCTGGCTCGTGGTCGCTCTCTGTGTCTCGATCGTTCCGGGAGTCGTCTTCGCGGTGCAAGGGAACGGCAATGGTAATGCGGGCAAGGTCCAGGACTTCATCGGGCTATGGCAAGGTGTCGACCCGCTCGACGGATCCACGGTGCGGTTGTCGCTTTCCGACGTCAACGACGACGGCATCCTCGAGCTGACGCAGGCGGAGAGCTTCTACAGTTTCTGCCACTCGATGGGCCCGGAGTTTTCCCTGGGACGTGGAGTGGAGGTCGGCACCGCCACCGTTGGTTCGAGGAAGGGCGTGCTGGAAGTCGACATCCGGCTCATCTGCATCGAGGATAACAACGCCACGCATGAGCGGCCGGCGGTGTCGATCGAATATCAGCTCAGGTCGCACGGCCGGAACGTCGTGATTCCGGCGTTTCCTAACAGCCTGCCGATCGTGCTGCACCGCGTGGCGCAGTGAGCCGAGGCTGGTCGGCGCACCGCCGTCCCCGGCCACTCGTGGCAGCCGATGGTGCTGATCAACGAGCCGTCTCTCTGGCTCGTGCGCATCACGCGGCTGCCCTGACGCACTAGCCGTGGGTCGCGGCTGATGCGTGCGAGCCGTGATACGAAATCCCTCCCTCCTCGCCCTATTACCGGTAGGAGCGACCTCACCATGATCAACATGCTCGTTTCTTCGCAACCGGTTGTGGAGATTCCCAGGACGTCCACTCGCGGCTCTCGTCTCGCGGTTGTGGCCGTCACCATGGCGATGCAGGCCGTCGTGGCCACGATCGGCGCCAGCCCGGCGTTCGCGAACTATCCGTACTTCGTCAACTCGCTGGCTGACACCGCTAGCTCAGATGGCGTCTGCACCTTACGGGAGGCAATGTTCGCGGCGAACAACAACCCAATCAATGGGGATTGCGGGCCCGGCAGCCCGGAATTCGACACGATCTTCATCTTCGTGCCGGGCACGATCGTGCTCGAGGGCAAATTGCCCAATATCACCGAGGGCGTGGCTATCCTCGGTCATGCCTCCGGCGGCACCACGATCGACGGGAACAGCCGTGTGCGTCCGTTCGTGATCAGCGGGTCGGGTCAGCTCAGCTCCGTCATTGTGAGGCTGGAAAAGCTGACGATCACCAACGCCAAGGCTCCGAGCGGTAATGTCGCGTCACCCCGCGGTGAGGACGGCGGCGCCATCCACAATACCGCACAACTCTACCTGACGGATGTCCGGATCACCCATAGTGAAGCTGGCAACGGCGGCGCCGGCGTCGGCGAGGGTGGTCACGGCGGTGCGATCTACAACGCCGGCTTGATCGTCGCCTATCGCGTGACATTCGACCACAACTCCTCCGGCAATGGCGTGGAGGTGCCCGGTGACGTTGGCTTCCCAGTAACCATAACCAGACCGGGGATCGGCGGGGCCATCTACAATGCGCCCGGCGCCGGCCTCATTGTCTACGCCGGGACGTTCACCGGCAATTCTGGTAGGACCGCCAGCGTCCTCTATACCCTGGGCCCGGCGATCATCAAGTCGAGCACGTTCGCCAACTCCTATGCGACTTACGAGGCGGCGATCGTGACCGACGGCCCTGGCCAGGTGCTGCTCTCGAGCACCATCATTGACACCGTCTATGACTGTAAGGCGCTTGTGTCACCAGGCCAGCTTCATTGACGGCGGTTACAACATCGCCGCGGTAATGACCGCGCGCTGCGGATTCACCGCGGCTGCCGGATCGTTCCAGTCACTCTTCGACGACCCGCTCGACCCGGAGCTGCGGAACAACGGCGGCTACGTCCCCACCCACGCCCTCGTGCCGACGAGTGTCGCGCTCAACAGGGTGCCGGCCTCGCGCGAGGACTGCGCCGACGGAATGCTGCTGCACATCGGCCTGCCATTCGATCTCACCGATGCGCGCGGTGTCGCGCGTCCGCAGAACGGCAATTGTGACGTCGGCGCGTTTGAGATCGGCCCCAGCTTCAGAAGGGGCGTTCGCACGCTGGCGATTACCGGTGCGGGGACCGGTCAAGGCTCCGTGAGCGGCGGCGGGCTCGAGTGCGCCATCGCCGGCGGCGCCACCTCGGGGCAGTGCTCCAGGGAGTACGGCCCCGGCACCGTCGTCACTCCGACAGCCACCGCGGCCGCCGGCTCCATCTTCGTGGGGTGGGCGGGCGACCCCGAGTGCGCGGACGGCTCGGTCCTGATGGATGGCGACAAGCACTGCACCGCCATCTTCGATCTGCGCGCGCTCTCCGTCAGCGGCTCGGCCAACGGGGTCGGGAACGTTCGTCCTCCCAAGAGCCAGGGACGCGCCGAGGTGACGTTCGACGCGGCGTTCGCCTTTGCCGGCGCCATCGACCTGGGCGTCCGCCACGGTCACCATCCATGCGCTCCTCAACGAGGAGGGCGCGAGCGGCGCAGGCGAGCTGGTCGAGGGGGTGCCGATCGTGCTGCAGGCCCTTCCGGGCGGCGGCAGCACCGCCGCCATCTTCGAGACGCCGTCGGGCGTGGCGCCCCGGGTCACGGTGGAGGTGCAGATCGCGCAGTCCTCTCGGTCCACCGTGGCCATCGCGATCGAGGGGGCGACGATCGCGCGCTTCCCCGCGCTGTGCGCGACGGCCACGCCGCCCGCGACCACGCTCACCACCAGGTTCACCATCGATGACGGCGTCAATCCGCCGCTCACGGTGACCTCGAGGGAACCGTGGCGATGCCTGGCGCCAACCGCAGGCGACCGGCTCCAGCCGCAGTTGCTGAGGACGCAGTAGGGACGACGAGCCGGCCACACGTGGCAGGGTGAGGTGCTGAACAGGAGCTGTTTTCGATGTGGAGTAAGGGGGGGGGGTATCTTCGACAATTGACAGCCTTCGAGGAGGGAACGCGTCATGCGGAGGAAATTACCTGACTGGTTCCGTTTCACGCTGCTCGTCTCAATCGTCGTTACGGCCGCGGCCCTTCTCAGCCCAACAGCGCGCGCGGACGAGAGACGAACGCTGATTCGAAATGCGGCGCTCATTCTGACGATGGACCCGAGTGTGGGGCAAGGCGAGCTCGGGCTCATCGCCAACGCCGAGCTTCTCTTCGAGGGCGACACGATCGTGGCGGTCGGCGAGCGGCTGCCGCAGCACGGCGCATCCGTCGTGGATGCGGCCGGCAAGATCGTCATGCCCGGCTTCGTGGACACGCACAACCACCTCTGGCAGTCGCTCATTCGAGGATGCGGCACCAGCGCAGACCTGAACGCCTGGCTCGCGGCCTGCGTATCTCCGCTGTTCGGCTTCAGTTTCTCGCAGGCCGATGTGTATGCCGGCGTCCGCCTCAGCACGCTGGATTTGATCGCGACCGGCGTGACGACGACGGTCGATTTCTCGCACGCGTTCACGCCCGAGTTCGTGCGCGCGAACATCCAGGCGCTGAGCGATTCCGGGCTACGATTTGCGTTCGCGTATCGCGGCTCCGACAATCCGGCGGTCATCGCCGACATGCGCCTCGTCAAGCGGACACTGATCGATCCCGATCCGCGAGCCGTGTTTCAAGTCGGATCGCATCCCGGAACGCAACCGGCCTTCCTTCCCGGCCTCATGGCGATGGCAACTCTGGCCCAGGAGCTGAGCGTGCAGCATCATGTCCATCTGCTCGAGAACATCTCGCAGCGCGCCAACCGGCCGTTCGAGGCGCTCGCGCAAGCCAACGCCCTCGGCCCGAACCTCCTTGGCGCGCACGGGATTCACCTGAACGACAGCGAGATTCAGATACTGGCCGAGCACGATGCGCGCATCACCCACAATCCTCTCAGCAACATGCGATTGGCCTCGGGTGTGATCCGTCTTCCTGCGTTGAAGGACGCGGGCGTGCAGGTGGGCCTGGGACTCGAGGGCGACACGAACGACATGTTCAACAACATGCGCGCGGCGGTGGGGCTTCAGCGTGCGACGTCGTTGCGGGCCGACGTCACGCCGACCATGGCGCAGGTGCTTCGCATGGCCACCGTGGATGGCGCCGCAGTGCTGAACATGTCGGACCGAATCGGTTCGCTGACGGTGGGAAAGAAAGCCGACCTGATCATCGTGGATGCGGGTGCCGTGAATTTCGCGCCGACGTTCGACGCGGTCAGCCAGATCGTCCTGAACACACAGCCACAGAACGTGGAGTGGGTGTTCGTCGACGGCCGTGCCCTCAAACGGAAAGGGAAGCTCGTCGGAGTCGATCAGGACACCATCGTCCGGAATGCGCAGGCGGCCGCCAATCGCATTCGCCAGTTTCTCTTCCCGTGAGGTACAAACCTCGATGGGCGCTGGCGGTTGAAGAATCGTTTTGCGAAATCGCTTTGCAGGTCCAGCAGAGACAGGACTCCGCCCCGCGCCCGCGCACATATGTGACATATTTCGGCACCTTCCAGGAGGCCGCGCGCATGAGTGCGAGCTGGAGGGTGGCCGGTTCCTGGGTCATCGATGGGCGAGCGTAACAGCGGACTCGCCTTGGGTAAAGAGCCGGCGTTTCACGCTACTATGTCGAGCACGGTCGAGATGCCGTCGCTCATTCCGCGCACGTTCGCCCGAAAGCTTCAGGTGTACATTGGCGCCGTCGCCTGCGCCGTGCTCGGGGTGACCGTCTGGCTCAACTACTCCGCGAGTCGGTACTGCCCTCGAGGCCCAGACCGACGAGGAGGCCCTCAAGCAGGTGAAGAGCGCAGGCGAGCAGCTCGATGCGTTGGTCAGACGCATCGGCCAGCTCGCACGCACGATCGCGGCGCGTCAGCGTGCGATCGGTCCCAGGCCCGATCCAGGCGTCGTGCCGTTTCTCGAACAGCTGCTACGCTCCGTTCCGACCGAGGAGGTGTACGGCGTGTACCTCGCGTTCGACGCCATGCGCTGGAACGAGCCGCTTGCAATGCCCTGGGTGGATCGCAAGAGCCTCCCGAACCTGGCGCAGATCGGGTACGACTATCACGACCAGCGATGGGAGTGGTACAACACGCCGAAAGCGACCCGGCGGTTCAACGTGACCGAACCTTACTACGATGAGGGCGGCTCCAACGTCGCGATGGTCAGCCTGAACGCGCCCATCATCGCTGACGACGGCGCCTACGTCGGCACGTCGGGGGCTGACCTGCACCTCGAGCGGCTGATGTCGATTGTGAAAGACATCCACTTTCGCACGACGACCGGAGAACAGGCAGCCTTTATCGACTACGCGTACATCGTCAGCCGCGCCGGCCGGATCATGGTGCACCCCAACAGAGCCCTCATGCTGAGCGGGAGCTCGCCGGGTGCGGACGTGCGTACGCTGGAGGACGGGAGGCTGGTGGCCGACCAGCCCGCCGGTACCGCGCGGTTGAGGATCAACGGCGGGGTCCGTCGCATCTACTGGGCGCAAGCGCCGCAAACTGGCTGGAAGGTGGTGCTGAACGTGCCAGAGAGCATCGTGCTCGGGCCGGTCAACCGCCTCATCGCACGATCCGTGGTGGTCGCTCTGATCGCCGTCGGCTTGATGATGTTCCTCGTGACGATCGTGGCTCGACGCATGACCGAGCCGGTGAGCGATCTCACCGCCGCGGCCGAGGCTATCGAGGCGGGCCGGTTCGACGCCGCGGCGCTCGAGCCGCTGATCGTGCGGCAGGACGAGCTCGGAGGCTTGGCGCATGCGTTCCAGACGATGGGCTTCGAGATTCAGCAACGCGAGCAGCGCCTCGCCGAGTGGAATAGAAACCTCGAGAAAACGGTTGCCGAGCGGACGTCAGCCCTTGCGTTAGCCGCCTCCGAGGCCGACCAGGCTCGCCAGGAGGCGGAGTCCGCCAATCGTACCGAAGAGCGCGTTCCTCGCGAACATGAGCCATGAGCTGCGTACGCCGATGAACGCGATTCTCGGCTACAGCGAAATGCTGATCGAAGAGGCAGAAGAGAACCATCCCGAGAACCTGGTTGCCGATCTTCGGAAAATCAACGCCGCAGGCAAACACCTGCTCGCGCTGATCAACGACGTGCTCGATCTGTCGAAGATCGAAGCCGGCAAGATGAACCTCTTCGTAGAGGCGTTCGACGTACGGACGATGCTCGACGACGTCGTCTCGACCATCGCGCCGCTCGTCGAGAAGAACGGAAACGTGCTCGAGGTGCGCTGTGCGCAGGACGCAGGGACGACGCGCGCCGATCTGACGAAAGTGCGGCAAACCCTCTTCAACCTGCTGAGTAACGCAACAAAGTTCACCAGCAACGGCCGGATTCTCGTCGAGGTCGAGCGTCAGGCATCAGCGGCGGGTGAGCTGCTGATCTTCCGCGTGACCGACACCGGTATCGGGATGACAGAGGAGCAGATGGGCCGCCTCTTCGAGGCGTTCTCGCAGGCCGACACCGCGACGACTCGCAAGTACGGCGGCACCGGGCTTGGCCTCGCCATCAGCCGGCGCTTCTGCCGGATGATGGGCGGCGACATCACCGTCGCAAGCAAGTACGGCGCTGGCACGACATTCACGGTGACTTTGCCGTCCGTAGTGGGCACCGAGTCGCAGCCATCAGCGGCAACGCCGGTAACGGGACCGGTCGCGCCGGCGCCGTTACCTGCGCCCGCGCCACGCGGGCCCCTGGTGCTCGTCGTCGACGACGACGCGTCGGCTCGCGATCTGCTCGAGCGTCACCTGACGAAGGATGGCTACGATGTCAAGCTGGCGGCCGACGGCAACAGTGGCATGGCGCTCGCCCGCGAGCTGAAGCCCGACGTGATCGTGCTCGACGTGATGATGCCCGGAATGGATGGCTGGGCAGTGCTGACAGAGCTCAGAAACGATCCGGACCTGCATGCGATGCCCGTCATCATTGCCAGCATGCTCGACAACCGGGAAATGGGCCTGGCGCTCTGCGCCGACGAATACCTCATCAAACCGCTCGATCGCGCCCGTCTCCAGGCCGCGCTTCAGCGCCTGTGCGGTTCCAGGCACTCGCGCACGGTCCTGGTCGTGGACGACGATCCGGCCGCGCGCGAGATGGCGGAGCGCGCGCTGCAGCAGGACGGCTGGCAGGTCGTGACCGCCGAGAACGGACGCGTGGCGCTCGATCGTCTCGCCGAGTCGCGTCCCGCGCTGGTCCTGCTCGATCTGCTGATGCCGGAAATGGACGGCTTCGAATTCCTTCACGAGTTGCGCCGCCAGCCTGACTGGCGAGATCTCCCGGTTATCGTGCAGACCGCCAAAGATCTCGCGCCCGCCGACCTCGAGCTGCTGCAGAGAAACGTGCAGAAAGTCCTGCAGAAAGGTGCCTCCGCCAGGGAGGATCTGCTCAGCGAGGTGCGTGCTCTCGTTCGCCAGCAGGTCGAGCGATCGCCGACACCCGAGCGTGTCGCGTGACGCGATCGACCGTGGACTGACGGGCCGTCAACCCTGTCAGTGAAACACGATGCGCACGATCGACAGGTCATCGTCGAAGTCCGGGCGCCCGTGGAGGTTGCGCGCGTGGTTGACCAGGCGATCGAGATCGCTCTCGCCGCCGACTGGCAGCTGCGCGACGTGCTCGACGAAGTTCTCGAAGGGCCACATCTCGCCGTCCACGCGCTGGATCTCGTAAGCGCCGTCGCTGTAGACGAACAATCGGCTGCCGGCGGGCACGTCGCAGAGGCCAGTCGTGTAGGTGGACTCGAGGAACATGCCGATGGGCACCTGAGACGCGCCGAGCGTGACTGCGGGAGGCGCGGCGGCGCCTCCCGCAGGCACAAGGACCGCCGGGGGATGTCCGCCGCTGGCATACGCAAGCCGCCTGATCGACTGCTGATAGACACCGTACCAGATCGTGAAATACAGATTGTTCTGCTTTTCCATCTGGAAGACGCCATTCAAACCGGTCAGGACCTGGCTTGGCTGGCGAAAGTCGGTGGCCGGCAGGCTCTGCGAGCGCAGGACGTTGATCGCCGACGCCGAGAGCAGGGCCGTACCAACGCCGTGTCCGCACGTGTCGAGCAGATAGATCGCCAGGTGATCCTCGTCCAGCCAGTGGTATCCAAACGCATCGCCGCCGAGAGACGTGGACGGGATGAACCGCCACTCGGCCGAGACGGTGCCGGTGAGCGGCGCGGGCAGCAACGATTCCACGTAGTCGGCCGCGTCAGCCAGCTCAATCGCCAGCTGCTTCTGGCTCTCGACCAGCGCCTGATGGGCCTGCCGCTCCCGATCGCGGAGCGATTTTTTCTCGAGCGAGGCGCCGACGCGCGCCCGGAGCAGCGCAGGATCGCACGGCTTGGGCAGATAGTCTTCAGCGCCCATTTCGATGCAGCGAGCCACGCGCCCGATGTCATCGACCGCCGAAATCATGACCACCGGCAGATCGCGAGTGGCCGGATCGTCCTTGAGCCGTCGCAGAACGGCCTCGCCATCGAGCTCCGGCATCATCACGTCCAGCAGCACGAGATCGAAGTGCTGCGACTGGATCGATTCCAGCGCGCTGGCTCCGGAGTCGGCGACAGCAACCCCGCACCCGTGGCGCTCGAGCCGCTGCGCGAGCATGTCGCGGTTCACCTCGTTGTCGTCGACGACGAGCACGCGTCCGTCCAGCCGCGCGGCCGATGCCGAAATCGACGCCGGTCGCGTGACGTCTTCGGAAACGCGGCTCTGCGGACGCGCTGAAGGTCCCGGGTCAGGCAGGAGCTCCCGGTTGATCGTCGCGAGCAGATCGTGCGCCGCGCGCTGGATCTTCTGGAGGTCGGCGACGAACTGCGTCAGGCCGGCTTGCGCGGCGTCCTCCTCGAGCATCTCGCTGTAGCCGATGATCTGGTTCAGAGGTGTGCGGAGCTCGTGCCGGAGATGCGAAAGGCCGTCCCGTCCGTCTGAGGATTTGCCCAGCGCTGCCGGCGTTCCGAGATCCGAAGCCGGCCGGCGCTCGCTCACGGCATTTTCCGAGTGCTGAAATGTTTGTCGATCTTTTCGAGCAGGCGTGTCAGTTCGACCGGCTTCGTGTCGTAGCCATCGCAGCCAGCCTCGAAGCATTTTTCGGCGTCACCGGCCATCGCATGCGCCGTCAGACCGATGATGGGGATCGATTTGGTGGCCGTGTCGGCCTTCAAGCGACGAGTGGCCTCCCAGCCGTCGACGACCGGCAGGCTCATATCCATGAAGATGAGGTCGGGCAGCTCCCTCTGAGCCATGCCGATGCCCTGCTCCCCGTCAAGCGCGATCAGGACGTCGTGTCCGCGCCGCTGGAGCCGTCGCGCCAGCATGTCGCGGTTCATTTCGTTCTCCTCGACCAGCAGGATCCTGGCCATTGGCGGCGATCCTAGCACGCCGTTGAGGGATGGCCGGCTATATCACGTAGACGTCCGCGAAACACAGCACAGGAACCACACGCCGGGTCGACTGGAACAACCTCAAGCTTTCGTCGCAGCCTTCGCACAGGATCAATATCAATGGTGTCTGTCGGAGACCCTGTCCGTCTCACTCGCGGGAAAGAAGTCCAGCCGTCCATCCTTGTCCACAGCCGGACGCCGTGCGCGCTGGCCTTTAAAAACTGTATTTGTTTCCAGCGGGTCCGTGCCCCTTCGAGTGCTGTTGTCGTCGCGAGCGCCGTTGCGCCGCTGGTTTCGTCAGTGTGGATCGACCGTCATCGACGCACGACGTCCTGTCGTGATGGCCCAGTAATCGATCCACTGCCGTCGGATGCCGTTGGCTCGGTTGATGAGTTCAGCACTTGGCGTTCGCCCGTGCTCCACGATCACCACGATCCCGGTGTTGAAATGTCGCTGGGAATGATTGACGTCGGGTAAGCGCGGACCCTCCGCGGCGATGACGTCTTGAATCGTAATCCTCATTCGTTGGCCCTTGAAGATCGGGCGTCCGTTTGCGTCCGTGCCGATCCTCACAAGCGGCCTCACGATGAAGAAGTCGGGCACCTCAGCGGCGGCGATCAATCCCATCAAGTAGAGATCGAGATAGGAGTAACCCGAGGCGGGTACGAAGTAGCCATCGCGCAATTGGGTGAATGTGCCGTCGAGATTGTCTTGCCACACGCCTCCACCTTCAGTGGAAGCCTCGAGAGGCAGCGAGTATGGATACGCCACGCGCGCCTGCAACCCGGGATCCCAATGGGGCCAGGCGCCGAGCGAGATCATCTGGCCATTCACGCGGGCGGCAGCATACGCCGACCAGCGGTGTCCGATCTCGTGACCGAGATGCCCGACGGCGTAATTGTACGGACGGGGCTTCCCGTCGGGTGTCGCCTGCGCGAGCGGGCGTGTATAGAACGCGATATTTTTCGGGTTTTCGACTGGCGCATTGTCGGGCGGGCTCTCTTGCATTTCGTTCGCACCGACAAAGATCGGCTGCGCCAGGCCGAGCTGAAATCGCCCGCCCGTGCAGCGGCTCTCGAGGATCGGTTTCGTTTGAGCGTGCCTAGTATCCCCGATCCCGGTGACGTTGCCTCCGATCGGCCCATCGCTCGGGCTGCTGGCCTCCTGGCTGTCGACGCGGAAATCCGAATAGTAGGCGAGAAAATCGAACTTGTCGCCCAGCGCTTGAATGACGGTGCAGGAAAGGTCCTGCGGTCGCGGCGGCTCCAGGTAATGAAACGACTCATACACAGCGGCGAACGGACCGCTGTTCGGGGTCAGACGGGACAGGTGTACGGATTGAACGCTCTCACCCGTCGATAAGATTGGATAAATCCCGACGATGCCGTCCTTCGCCGCCATGGTCTTGTACGACATCTCGATTGAGCCATCGCGATGCAGGACCGCCTGAAACAGATTGGTCGTGGGAAACCAGGAGAAATCCAACAGGCTTCCGAATGGCTCGGTGAGCTTCCACGTAATGACGACGCGATCGGCTAACTCCCGCACGTAGTGCGGGCCGGCCATCCTGGGCTTTAGAAACACGCAGATGGCTGGCGCACGCGCACCCAGCCTGCCGCCCACGTCAGCGAGACGGTCAAATCGTCCAATGCCGGAAGCGATTCCGCCGTCAAGGCGACCGTACGCATCGACATCACCCACGCTCGGTGGCGGACCGAATCGAATGGATCCCGTCGTCCCCACGGAAAACGAACTCCACCGTTGCCCTGAGAACGGAAACGTGAACCGCTGAAGGCTGACGTCAGAACCGGTGAGTTCAACACCGTAGTCAGCCTCCCACTGTAACGTCTGATTCGTCACACGGTAGCGGGAACCGGCTGGACTGAATCGCAGCGTGCGGCCGATGAGATCAAACAGGTTCGGTTGCCCGAGTGCTGCGCGGTCCAATTCGATCACGATCAAATCGCCGTTTGTCGATACCTGACCGATGGAATGTCCCGGTGTCTTCTGCTGCCCGGCGTATGAGGGCCCGGGATTCAACACCAATCCACACAACAGGACAATTCCACGCCACGAGACACGGTGCACGCTGTGCGTCACTTAGCTCCGCTCCTTAGAGACAGAAGTCCGCATCGCAGGAAATTGTAGCGTCGTTGTTTAGCGGGTGATTCTACTGGACAGCCGGCGGCGGCGCGAGGGCGATCGTCGGCTGCCGGCTGCGCAGCAACTGCGACAGGATGACGTCAGGTTTTCTTATTCTCCATGAGAGGAGCGAAAGACGCGCTGATCCTTGGTCACGGAGCTGCCGACGGTTTTGAGCCGCTCCACCACTTTTTGGACCAAGGCTTTGGGATCCGAATCGAAAAGGACAAAATCAAAATCCTCCACTTTGCGGCCGCACATGCTCAAGATTTCTGGAATATGGTCGGAAACGCCGCCGGTGCCCGTGAGCACGCCTACCACCTTTTCCTCATCGAAGGCCACGGTAAACTCGTTCAAAGTCCCCACGCCTCCGCCTAAAAGGATGATGGCATCGGAGCTGCGGATATTGATCAGGTCCCTTTCCATCAATCCCAGCCCTGTGAAAACGATGATGTCGAGGTTGTCCTCGGGCGATTTGTATTTTTCGGTGTGCTCCTTAAGGCTGAAGGCGGGGGAGATGCCCATGGTCATACCGCCTGCGTTTTTGGCTCCAAAAGCAGCTTCGTCGGGCAATCCCCGGCAAGCTCCATTCACCAAAATGCAATCAGCCCGGGCGATCTCTTGCCCCACCATGACCGATTTGGTGATCGTTTCCTGGACTCTGATCGGGGGGCCGGTAGCCGAACCCATCACTCCAATGCGGTATTTCATGCTTTCAATCTCATAATCACTGTGGCGATTGAATCAACGTCTCGACCGCTTCCGTCGCGGTGTCGCAGATCGTTGCGAAAGTGGCTGCACCGGTGAGGTCGAGGAACTGCTTCACATTTGGCACCGGGGCGCTCAGGGCGATCGATCCTTTGCCCCGGATCTCGCGGGCAGCCATCATGAAGACTCGCAGCCCGGCGCTGCTGATGAACTCGAGGGCGGAGAGATCGAACACGATGCGCGCGCAACCTGCGTGGAGCTGACGCCGCACCTCTTTCTCCAGCGCACCGGACGTCGTCGAGTCCAGGCGCCCGCTCACACCAATGACCAGGACGCCCCTGTCATCCGCGCTCTGAAACTCCACATCAAGCTCCTTCCTCCGCAGACCGGGTTCATACAACCCGACCTCGACTCTTCCGGCTGCGCTCCCCTGTGCATGCCCCTTGACGCCGTGCTCCGCGAGCCAGCGCCCAGTGCTGCCGGCGTCCCTTGATCCGAATCGGGCCGGCTCTCGCTCACGGCGTCTTCCGAGCGCCGAGATGCTTGTCGATCTTTTCGAGCAGACGTGTCAACTCGACCGGCTTGGTGTCGTACCCATCGCAGCCAGCCTCGAAGCACTTTTCGGCATCACCGGCCATCGCATGGGCCGTCAGGCCGATGATCGGGATTGATCTGGTGGCCGTGTCGGCCTTCAAACGGCGAGTAGCCTCCCAGCCGTCGACGACCGGCAGGCTCATGTCCATCAGGATGAGATCGGGGTGCTCGCTCCGGGCCATGCCGATCCCTTCGTTCCCGTCGAGCGCGATCAGGACGTCGTGTCCGCGCTTCTCGAGCCGTCGCGCCAGCATGTCGCGGTTCAATTCGTTGTCCTCGACCAGCAGGATCCTGGCCATGCCCCCCAATCCTAGCACGCGTTTTGGTGATGGCCTGCGGCGATGACGTCGGAACCGCACCGCTCATCGGACTGCTACCTGCAGCCGCCGAAGACTCGTGTCAATTCGTCAGCCGCGAGTCCAGATTCCTCCGTCTAGATGTCGGCCGACGAAGCGCGGCGTGGCCAGCCGGACCTCTGCGCACTCGGCAATGTCGGCACCTCTGCGTTTTCGTGGTTTTCCTCACACTAACGCACCACGTAAACAAAAGGTCGAAGCGTGCCAAATCCGCGCACGCCGCGCACAGTCATGCGGCGCCGTCAACAAGAATTTGTTTGACACCTCTTACCATCATCCATAAGACTTTGCCTTGCCTTAACGCCAACCACGGGATCGGGTCGCCCTCCAGGCATGGAACGGCGGTTCGCCTGAACCGCCCAGCGTTAATGCACTCCTCGGCTGCCCCGGTTCTTGGTTCCTCGGAACGAGGAGGACCAAATGCCTGCGCTTCTGAAAGTCAACGACGACGCTATCGACGCTGCCGCCGCGGTTCGTTTGTCGATTCTCCACAACAGCACCTTCCTTCGCGACACGACTTCGCGCGATTGTGGTTCGCCGGTACGCCGAGAAGCTCGTCATCTGGAACAACCGACAAGCTGATCGCGCAGGCGAAGATCGAATATCCCGTGTTCCAGGAGGAGGCTGTCGCCACGGCCTGACGGCGACGGGTCATGGAGAACGTCATGAAGCGCCGACCTGTTTGCATTTCCTTCAACGAACTGCCGCCGCGTGCCAGGGCGTTGAGCTCTGCGGAACTGAGAAATATCTTTGGCGGCGGCGACTTATGTGTAGACCCAGGCGGGTCGTGCCTTTACGACTGCGAGTGCTGCAACGACGTGTGTGACAGAAAACCAGCCTCGGGGACTTGTCGGTGAGCGGGAGCGGCGCTGACGCCCTGCGTCGTGGAGGAAGCTATGAAGCGTCGACCTGTTTGCATTTCCTTCAACGAACTGCCGCCACGTGCCAGAGCGTTGAGCTCCGCGGAACTGAGCAAAATCTTTGGCGGCGACTGCGTAAAACCAGGCCAGGAGTGCTTTGTGGGCTGCGACTGCTGCAGCCAGGTGTGTAACTTAGACGGGTTCACGGGGACTTGTGGCTGAGCGGGATGAAAATCCGACCTGTTTGCCTCTTCTTCGCCAACCTGCCGCCACGCGCCAGGGCGTGCGCGGCCTTACATAACCTATGGGTTCCTCCGTTGCCTCGGCCCTCGTCGTGAACCCTCGTCGTGAACCCTCGTCGTGAACCCTCGTCGTGAACCCCCGTCGTGAACCCGTCTGAACCGTCCTGAACCCCCGTCAGAACCGTCACTCCCCCACCTGATTTGTAACCGCCGCGACGTGCTCGCCACGAAAACTACGCCGATCTCGTTCAGGAAACGACGGAATCGAATTTGCCAACGTCATGCGCAATCGTCATGTGGAAGTTTGGTAAGGCTGCCCTGATCCTGGTCCCGCTCGCAATCGTCGGCATGCGCCTGCACGCGCGAACGAATCGCACCCCTGCGGAAGTCACCGGTGAAGTGAATCGGGCCATCTCTCTGGTCCGCGTCGCCGCCTCCAAGCGCGGCAGCGGCGCTCCGCTTCGGAACCGCCGCGATCAGCGGCCCACTCGCGGCGATCGGCCCAACGCCGGCGATACCCCGATCTAGTCAGGGCTAGCCCGCGACATCCGGACGCTTTTCTTCAACTAAAACAATCGACATACCGCCGCGGCGATGAGTGTCGGGATAATCGCGCCTGCGGCGAGACCGATCGGCAAGACGGCGCCGCCGAAGAAGCGGCTGAGCAAAGCCTGGCCGGCGGGATTCGGTGCGTTCGCAATGACGGTCATGCCGCCACCGACGACGGCGCCTTCGACGACGGCGATCTTCATTGGTTCACTGAGGTTGGGGACCAGCGTGGCGAGGTAAGTAATCAGCGCGTTGTCGTTGAACGCCGTCAAAACCGTCGCGGTGATGAACAACGGCTCTTCGGCCAGGCTCGCAAGGACGGGCGCGATCCACCACCCCTGCAATCCGCCGTGGATGACCAGCCCTCCGAGAAAAAAACCCACCAGCAGCGGTGTCCGCAGCTCGAGCCGGCTCTGGTAGGCCGCCGTCGCCCGGCAGCAGCCGAGGAAGAACAGGAACCCGCCGAGGAAGAGCGCCGGGTAGTGGGACGTCAGGACGGTCCAGACCATGAAGAGCACGTGGACGGCGATCAGCCACGCTGGCACCGGCAAGAGTGCCTGTGCCACCTTCGTCTCTTCGTCCGGCACCTCGACTTCGGCGACCGACGGTTTCGCCGCCAGCTGCTGCATCTCGCGATAGAACATCGCGTAATACAGCACGTTCGACAGGACGATGGCCGTGAACGCCCGCCAGCCGAAATGGCTGATGACGTAGCTCGTGTCCCAGCCCCAGGGCCGCGCGACCATCAGGATCGGTGGCGCCGCAAAATGCGTCAGGGTCCCGCCGATCGAGACGTTCACGAACAACAGACCCAATGTCGCGTACTTCAACCGCGTGCTCGGACCCAGATCGAAGAATTGCCGCGACAGGAGCAGCGCGGAGATGGTCATCGCGGCCGGCTCCGTGATGAACGACCCGAGCAGCGGTCCGATGGTCAGGATCGTCATCCACCAGGCGGCGGGCGTTGCGCCTCCCGCGTCAGCCACCTTCCGCAACGCGGTCTCGGCGAACCCGATGATTGGCCGCGTCGAGGCCATGGCCATGATCACGACCACGAACAGCGGCTCGGTGTAGTTCACCGTGTCGTTCAGATAGTGCTTGGCAACCTCCCAGCCTTCGTACGTGGTGATCGCCACGGCCAGCACGACAGCCCAGAGACCGAACACCACCTCGACTTCGCCGACGAAGTGCACGAGCCCCGCGAGCACGCTCGGCCTCGGCGCCTCGCCGCGGGCCCGCGTGCGAGCGTCATGGTGGTGTTGAATCCGATGCGCGAGCCGCTCGAAGCGCGCGGCCGCAAACGTGTGAAGGATCGCCAGTAAGAAAATGGCGGTCGCGATCGCATTGAACGGCTCGATTTCCACGCGCGACTGCAGGATCTGAAGGATCGACGCGCCGGCGGGATCAGGATAGTCGGACAGGGCCCTCGGAAAGTGTGTGAGGGCCTCCTGCGCTTGAAGCATCCGGTGACGTTATCGAATGACACGCGATGCCGCAACTCGACGCTCATTCACGCGGGGAAGCACTCGGCGTCGATCCCCGCGCTCCGGCAGCCGTGCAGCCCACGAGTCGAGCAGGCCGGCGCGTCTGTCGCCGGGCTGTGGACTCCAGCGTGACCTTCCATTCGCCCAGGGCATTAGCAAGCTCGTTGCGGAGCGTTTGCAGATCTGCGATGCGGCGCTCCAGCTCGCCGAGGCGCTGTTCGGCGATAGCGTAGACCTGTCGGCACGGGATGCCGCCCGCATCGCGAATGCGCAGCACCCGGCGGAGATCGGCCAGCGAAAACCCGGCCTCCAGCGCGCGCTGAATGACGAGGATGCGCTGGACGGCAGCCTCGGGAAAACGGCGGTATCCGTTGGCGTCCCTGGGCGCGGTCGGCAGGAGCGCCATCGATTCGTAGTGACGGACCGTGTCGGCGCTGACGCCAGCCTGTTTCGCAAGCTCGCCGGTGCGATAGGTCTGTCGAGTACTCATTTCGGCACCATCGGATCACCAGTCTTGTGTTCGGTAATCTGGAATTTGAGAAACGCGTGTAGTGCGTTCAGGGCGTCGGTGTCCTTCGTGGTGATGACCAAACGGCCGCCAGCCGGAATCCCCTCGACGCGATAGCCCAGCATCTCACGCCGTTTTGCCAGGACGTCGGCGCCAGGCGGCTCGGTGCCGTGAATGAACATCGGCATCGAGAAGTTCCCTGCCGCGAATGCACCGCGAATGTGTTCGAGGTGGCTGCGGATGCTGGCGATGGACGCTGAATCGGACTTGTCGTTCGCCGTAATCTGCGATGGTCCCTCCAGACGGCTGCAGCAGGAAGTGGTGGGTGGTCCTGGTCTGATCGAAGCCCATCGCATGATGGCCGCGTTCCATCATCTGCCGATCCGGCTGCTGCGTGGAGGGAACCTGACGTGCGGTGCAGCTGGCTTGAAACCCCGATCATGACCAGGGTCAGAACGGCAACACTCTTCATATAGCTAGCCTCCAATCTCGAGGCTAAACCCTCGCATCGTTCGAGGGTCAAGTGTACTGCCAGTCCGTTACGTGCAGAGTCTGTTGCCTTGCAGCTAGTTGTCGGGTCAGGTAATCTTCGGCCGGCTCCACACTAATCCAGGCCAACTTTGCCGATGGGTACCGATCCGCCGGCGCCAAGTTCGAAGTACCGCCTGATTCGTCCACTGGGGACGGGCGGCATGGGCGTCGTCTACCTGGCGCACGATACAGCGCTCAAGCGCGACGTGGCGCTCAAGTTCGTCGCGGCCGATCGACTCTCCGACCCCGCATCTCGGAAGCGCCTCGTACACGAGGCGCAGGCTGCCGCGGCTCTCGACCATCCCGCCGTCTGCTCGGTTTACGACATCGAACTTCAACCGGACGGCGAAGCCTGCATCGTCATGCAATATGTCGAAGGCGAGACGCTTGCGACAAAACTGCAACACGGTCCGATGGAGGTGCGTCAGGCGCTCACGCTCATTGCCGAGGTCACCAGTGGCCTGGCGGTGGCGCACAAGCGCGGGATCATTCACCGCGACCTGAAACCGCAAAACATCATGGTGACGACGGCGGGCCGAGCCAAGTTGCTCGACTTCGGCATCGCCACGCTGTCAGACGCGATTGCCTTGAGCGACAGCGACACCCACACGACGTCCTCCACGGAAGGATTCGACGCAGGCACGCCCGCCTACATGTCGCCTGAACAGATCGCGAAGCGGCCGCTGGACGGTCGAAGCGACCTCTTTTCTCTCGGTTGCGTCCTCTACGAGTGCCTCACCGGCCGTCGCGCGTTCGAGGGGCGCACCTCGTTGGAGATCTACGGGCTCGTGCTGCACGTCCATCCGCCGCCGGCCTCGAGCATCAGGCCTGAGCTCGGCCCGGAGCACGACGAACTATGTCGCCGGCTACTCGCGAAGGATGCCTCCGATCGTTTTCAGTCTGCCGATGAACTGCTGGGCGCGCTTCGCATGCTGCTCTCAGACACATCGATTCCAACCGGTGTGTTGCCAACAACGACCAGGAGTCGCTGGCGACCGCGGGCGCTCGCGGTCGTCCTCATGGCCTCGGCGGCCGTTTTCGGGTGGTGGTGGTCCACACGCCCGATCTCTCTGCCGGAGGCGCCACCCGACGCTGCGCGTTGGCTCGAGCACGGCACCAACTCGATTCGCGAGGGGGCGTACTACAGCGCGAAGCTGGCACTGAAGCAGGCATTAGCGATACATCCCCAATATCCGCAGGCGCACATGCGGCTGGCCGAAGCGCTGATCGAGCTGGACGAGGGTGGAGATGCGCGCGACGCACTGCTTCAGGCCAACCGTCTCGTCGATCCAACTCGGCTTCCCACATCAGATCGGGCGAGGAATGATGCCATCCACGCATTACTGCTGAACGACCGCGACCGAGCGGTGAGCGCCTACCGTCGGCTTACCGATCACGAGCCGCAGAACGCTGGAGCGTGGCTCGATCTCGCGCGCGTGCAGGAAGCCGCAGGTCTACGCGCCGACGCCCGCAAGAGCTTTGAGAGGGCGCTGACGATCGACACGCAGTACCCCGCGGCGCACCTGCGACTGGGGGCGCTGGAGGCACAGGAAGGCCGAAGAGCCGAAGCGCTCGCTGCGTTTGCCGAGGCGGAGCGGCTGTACCGCGCGGCATCGGACGTCGAGGGTGAAACGGAGGCCCTGCTGTTGCGTGGGGCGTTCCTCGACAGCCTTGGTGAGGTTAAAGACGCACGAGCGGCGCTGGAACGCGCCCGAACGCTTGCGTCGACGACCTCGAACCGCTTCCAGACAGCCCGCGCCGATCTGCGGCTGAGCAGCGTGACGGCGACGGAAGGTCGGTTCGCTGAATCGCTGAAGCAGGCCGAGCAGGCGGTCCGCGCTGCGCGCGAAGCGGGTTTCGATTCGGTCGCTGCGGACGGTCTGATAGAGCTCGGCGCAACCCTCATGGCCACGCAACAGCTGGACGCCGCCGACGCGCAGCTGACGGAGGCGCTCGCGATCGCACGCAGGCAGAAAGCCGAAAGCCTCGTGTTGCGTGCCACTCTGAATCTTGCCAGCCTTCGCCAGACGCAGGGGCGCCCGGCAGAAGCGGTGACCTTCGCCCAGAGCACGCTCGATCCCCTCGCGGCGCGCCGCGATCGGCGCAAAGTGCTGTCCGCGCTCGCGATCATGGCCCGCGCGCACGAGGATCTCGAACAGTATCCGAGAGCGCAGGAGATCGCCCGGCAGCTCCTGTCAGCGGCCGAGGAGATCCACGACGAACCCCACTCGGCATTCGCCTTCGAAAGTCTCGCCACGCAGGCAACGGTCTCGGGCCATCTGCCCGAGGCACTGGGTTACGTGACACGCGCCGAGGCGATCCACCGGCGCCAGGCAGATGCCGCCGCGCTCCCCTTCGATCTGGCGAACCGGGCAGATTTGCTCATCAGACTGGGCCGCGGGGTCGAGGCGGAGTCCGTTCTGCAGGAAATCGAGGAGGGGGCTGCCCGGGGTGTAGATGCCTATGTCGGACGAGCCCGCCGCGTGCTACTCTTGCGCGCGGTCAATGCGACCGTTTCCCAACAATTCAACGAAGCGCGGCGCCACGCTACGGTTCTGATCGGATCGGGGGGTTCACAGACCGACTCCACGGGGCAGATGGCGCTGGCGTTGTTGCGGTTCGTGAGCGCGCGGGTCGATGGTCCGCCGCCCAGACGTGCAGACCGCAACGATGCCGGCCGGTCGATCGCTCGCAACACGGCGCGAAATTCGGTACTGGCAGTTGGCAGGGGCTATGGCAGCTGGCGATGGCCAGCAGACGCTGACCGGCGTCCTGGACGCACTCGAGAAGCTGCCTGCGGCACCCTCGGACGAGCACGAATGGCGGCTGGCCGCGCTCGGGGCGGCTGCAGCGCGCCGCGGCGACCCCACGCAGGCCCAGGTGCTGCGTGAAAAGGCACAGGAGGCACTCGAGCGTTTGCGTTCGGTGTGGAAGGACCACGCGGCGGCGTACGAATCACGGCCGGATCTTCGGGAACTCCGGACACTCGCTGGCCTCCAGCGCCAGCCCTGACGGAAGGAGCTGATCGTGGCTATGACTACTACGAGCAAGGTACTCCTGGGTACTGCAGTTGTCGCTGGGGCCATCACCGCTGCTTACTTCTTAACGCTGGACGACGATCAGAACCCGATTCGCGTCAAGAACAAGCAACTCCGAATCGAGACGGAAGACAAGAACGCGAACTGGACAAAGGAGCCCAACGCGGAAAAATGGAAATTGGGCGTCGGTAATCCAACAACGGCTACGGAATACATCGTCACAGCGTACGGCGCAGACCCTGCCACCACCTGCGTCTCTCCGATGACTGGCAGTGAGGTCGCGATTCAGTACAAGCTGCCGGACGGCACCGAGCAGAATTTCACGTTTCGCCTGGTTGGCATCGGCTCCAGCCCCAATAAAGAGCCGGAACTCGAGGCCGGTACTCCAATGACCGCCGAGAACAACAGGCCTAAAGTCAAGAAGCTGCGGAGGACGACGGAGAACGTCATCGGAGCCATCACGTCCTTGACCGTGAGAGGCGGAACGACGACGAGCACCTGCACGTTCCCCGGCGACAGACTCGTCGCCGTGGAGTTGTGCATGCATAACTGTTCGTAGCGCGACAATCGGGCGGGCTTGCCCTGAAGGTTGGGCTCGGCAGTCGGCACTCGTCGACTGCCGACTGCTCATCGTTGCACGAACATTCTTGGTTCTTCGACGACAGATTCGTCCGTTTACTGTTGATCTGCTAGCGATCGCCTGTTACTCTGGTTTCACCCCAACAACTCCCTCCCGTGAAAGGCGTTCAATGCCTGTCACGTTTCGTCTGCGGGATGTCCCGCCGGCGCTGGAGCTTCGCCTCCGCGAAGCAGTAGACGGCGTTCTCGATGGCAACTGGTGCGTCACCTTGTCGCAGTCGCACCTCGACGGTCAATGGTACCTTCAGCTCGATAGCCTCGGCGCACGCTCGAGCGTGTCGCTTCCCTCGACGAATCTCCGGGTTCGTGACGTGGAAGCCCTGCTGCGGCGCCTGAGCGCACTGGCGCGCCATCGTGCGCCTGTGGCTGACGAGCCGCCACCCGAACAGCACCCGCTCATCTGACATGTTGCCCATCGCGCACCCCGGGATACACGATCCCGGAACACGGAGCTACGGATTGAACTTCGGACGCCTGCAGATCGCCACGCTGTGGCGGCTCTCGAAAGACGGGATCGAACGCCGTGCGGCGGTCCTCGACAGCCCCAAGGGACCTCGCCTCGTCATCATCGAATCCGACCGCATCATTCAGTGGGAGACGTTCAGGCTCACGCGCGAGCTGCGCGGACGCGCCGTCCAGATCCGGCGGGAGTTGCGGAAGGCCGGATGGATCAACCAGAAGAAGGACTCGTAGCCCGCAGCCTGATCGCCCGGAGCCACATCCGTCGGATCAGCGCGCTGCCTGGATAGATGATCCGCCAGTAGACAGCGAACCGCCGCTCGGCTGGCCGGCCGCTGGCGAACACTCGTGTCTCTGTCGTCACGAGGGAGCCTGCGGCCCCGTCGGCCCGGACGACGAAGTTCATTCCGGCAACGGCAAATCCTTCCGGCGGGGGCTTCCGGAAAAAATCCGGCGCAAGCGTGGGCCGTGGGCCCGGCGGTGCGACGACGATCGCTCCGAGCAACACCTCGCGGGGAGGTATGTCAGCAAGCAGGACGAAGCCACTGCTGGTCGCCACGTCGAGCAGCGGCTTGTCGGTGCCGGCGTTCAGGATGTTCGGCGGCAACTCTCGACCGCCACGCCGAATCCAGGTCAGCGTCCGAAAGAGCAGGATTTCATCAGCCCGGACCCGCTTGATGGCCTCGAACACCCGATCCGGCGGTGCTGCAACTCGAACGCTGTGGATTTCCCGGAACTGCCAGGCCGGGATGAACTCGTCGAGGCGCGTGTCCGTCCGCGCGGCACGGGATTCGAATACGGGAAGAACCAGGCTGACACCGGCCATCACCAGGCCGGTAATCACCAGGGAGAGGGCGCGAAGGCGGGTTGGCACTCTCAGCCTGCGCACAGGCTTTACTGTCAGGACGAGGCCCGCAATCGTGAGGACGAGCCCCGCGTAAAGGACCGCAGACCCCCACATCGTTTGATAGTGTAATCAATCAGCCATCGGCTGTTTCATGCGAACGCCACGCATCCGTCCTGGCCGCGTCGTCGTCCTCGCCATGATGGTGGTGTTGTCGACCGCTGCGACGGCTACTGCCAGGGACTGGCTCAGGGTCGAGACGCCGAACTTCATCGTGTTCGGCGAACCATCCGAAGCACGCCTTCGCGAGATCGCCAACGAGTTCGAGCGTTTCCGTGAGGGGCTCGCGCGGGTGATCCCCGGCGCCGCCGAGCGGGAACCGGTGCCGACGATCGTCGTGGTGTTCGGCTCCCAACGAGCGTTCGAGCCGTACCGGCCCCGCTACAACGGCAAACCGGTTGAACTGTCGGGGCTCTTCGTTTCCTCCGGCGATCAGAACATCGTCGCGCTGGCGCTCGAGGACCGCGATCAGGCGCTGCGCGTCATCTTTCACGAGTACGCGCACATCGTCATCACGAGCATCGCCCGCGAGATTCCGATCTGGCTCAGCGAAGGTCTCGCCGAGTACTACAGTACGTTTTCGTTGCGGAGAAGGCCGCGCGGCCATCGTCGGTCTGGCGCCGGTCGAGCATGTGATGCGCCTCCGCCGCGAGTCCCTTATTCCGCACGCCGAGCTGCTCGCCGTGCAGGCGTCGTCTCAGATGTACAACGAGGGACGGCGGCGGAACGTCTTCTATGCGCAGTCGTGGGCCGTCGTGCACCTGCTGACGTGGGGTCTGCCAGACCGATCGAAGCAGCTCTCCCGGTACATCGCAGAGACCGCCTCGGGCACATCGCCGGACGTCGCGTGGACGCTGAGCTTCGGCGACTTCGACGTCAATGCCGAGCTCCAGAAGTATGTCAATCGCGATCAGCTGAAAGCGTACCGGATCAAATTCGCCGACGAGATACCAACCGTGCGCGGGTCGGTATCCAGACCCTCCGAAAGTGACGTGCAAGCCACGCTCGCGAACCTGCTTCATCACGTAGGAAACGAGGAAGAGGCGGAGCACAGGCTCGAGAAAGCCGTCCTGCTTGCACCGCCCTCCGGAAATGCCAGGGCGCTCCTCGGAGCGAAACGCATCGAGCAAGGACGAGCGCAAGAGGCCGAGCGTCTGCTGTTCGAGGCGGCCGCGGATCGAAACGACTGGCTGGTCCAGTACCGTGCCGCGAGTGGCCTCGTCTCGCTCATCGATCACGTGACCGAAGACAAGCATTTGAGGATCGCTGAGGCCGTGCGAGGCGCGCTTGACAACGTCCTGACGGCCAGACCGGACATGGCGAGTGCACTCGCGCTCCGTGGCACGCTCGCCGTCGAGAGCCACACGGATCTCGACGCCGGGCTGGCGGCGATCCAGCGCGCGAGGTCACTCGCGCCAGGCAGAGAGGATTACGCGTTCGAAGAGGCGCGACTACGAGTGGAGCGCACCGAGTATGAAGAAGCCCGCAGGATTCTGAAGGAGCTGATGACCTGGCGTTTTCATACGGACGTTCGATCGAACGCACGAAAACTCCTGGAACAGGTCGACGACTTCGCAGCCAAGCAGCAATCCGTCTATCGCAGGGTTCGCGAAGGCGAGAAGCGTACGGAGGGCCGGCTCGAGCGAATCGACTGCTCGGGACCAGGCGTGTTCTTCCACGTGCGCACCGGCGACCGGATACTCCGCTTCGCTTCTCCTGACCTCGCCCGGGTCGAGTTCATCACCCTGCGGGATGATTTGCGAGGTCCAATCACCTGCGGCCGCCGCGACAGCCCGGAAAACATCTACGTCACCTGGCGTCCCGACGAGGCGTCGGACGGACGAGTGATTGCGATCGAGTTTCTCGCGCGCTGACGAAGCGTCGCTCGTAGCTCGTAGCTCGTCGCTCGTAGACCGATGCGAAGCGTTTTCCGAGCGACGAGCGACGAACCACGAACCACGGACTACGGACTACGGACCACGTGTCTATTCAGCCCCAACACCAAGATAGGTCCTCAACTTCTCATCGTCGAATTTGGCTTCGGCCTCTGGCTCGCGCGTTGCCAGCGACGCGATCGCACCTGCGAGAAACGCACACGGCATCGAGATGATGGCCGGATTTCTCAGCGGGAACACCGGCGCGCTGAAATGGAACAGCTCGACCCAAACCGTCGGGCTCAGCACGATCAGAATCACGGACAATGCGGCGCCTGTCGAAATCGCCGCCACAGCGCCGGCCGTATTGAAACGGCGCCACGTGATCGACAGCAACAGCGGCGGAAAGTTGGCGCTGCAGGCGATCGCGAACGCCAGGCCGACCATGAATGCCACGTTCTGACCCTTGAACAGGATTCCGAGAAGGACGGCCAGGACTCCGAACACGATCGTCGCCAGCCTGGCCACGCGAACCTCTTCCCCGTCGGTCGCCCGGCCGCGTCGAATCACGTGCAGGAAGATGTCGTGCGACAGCGCGCTGGCGCCCGCCAGCGTCAGGCCGGCAACGACCGCCAGGATGGTCGCGAACGCGACGGCCGCGATGAACCCCAGAAACGGCGTGCCGCCGAGCAGCTCCGCGACGAGCGGAGCCGCCATGTTGCCGCCGGCGTCGACCTTCGCAATCAGCTCGCGGCCGACGAGCGCTGACGCGCCGAACCCGACGATCGGGATGATCAGGTAGAAGTAACCGATGAAGCCGGTTGCGTAGAGCACGGATGCGCGGGCGGCCCTGGCGTCCGGTACGGTGTAGAACCGCATGAGGATGTGTGGCAGGCCGAGCAGGCCGAGCATCAGGGCCAGGCCCAGCGATATCGCCTCCACCGGATTGGCGATCAGGCCACCCGGCTCGAGCGCCGCCGATCCATAGCGGCCCGCTACCGCCGAATACAAGCCAGTGAGGGAAAAGCTGTACTGAGCCAGCACCAGCCCTGTCAGCAGGGTTACTCCGAACAGCAGCAGGACTGCCTTGATGATCTGCACCCACGTGGTCGCGATCATGCCTCCGAAGAGCACGTAGGCGAGCATGACCGCGCCCACGCCGGCCACGGCCCACTCGTACGGCACGCCAAACATCAGCATGATCAGGTTCCCGGCGCCGACCATCTGGGCAATCGTGTAGAAGAGGACCGTCAGGATTCCCCCACACGCAGCCGCGATACGCACGGGCACCTGGCGCAGCCTGAACGCCACGACGTCGGCGAACGTGAACTTCCCGAGGTTGCGGACCGGTTCGGCGATCAGAAACATGAGGGCCGGCCAGCCCACCAGCCAGCCGGTGGCGTAGATCATTCCGTCATAGCCCCGCAGCGCCACGAGGCCGGCGATCCCGAGAAACGACGCCGCGCTCATGTAGTCCCCGGCGAGGGCGAGCCCGTTCTGGAACGCGCCGACCGTGCGGCCCGCAGCGTAGAACTCGCTCGTCGAGCGTGTGCGGCGGGCGGCCCAGTAGGTCACGACCAGCGTCAACGCCACGATCAGCAGGAAGAAGACGATCGCCGACGTGGTCGGCGTCCCGAGCGTCGTATCGAGCGGCGTCATCGGTCGGTCGTGAGCGTGTCCCGCAGGCGTTTTGCCTCGGGATCGAATTCACGGTTCGCCCATACGATGTATGCCGCGGTCAGAGCCCAGGAGCCAACGATCACGGCTGCGCCGATGGGAATGCCGATTGGCGTGCTCTCGGCGATGCGCACGGCGAGCAGTGGCTTGTTCAGGGCGATTAGCAGGATGTAGCCGTAGTAGAGGACAAACAGGCAGAGCGACAGAAACAACGAGACACGCCATCGCCGCGTCACGAGGCGGCGAAAGGCGTCGGACGCGAGCAACTGTCGTGCCCCGGGCGTGTTGGTCATGCGTGGGCGTCATTGAACCACGAAACGCGGCACGGATTCGAGGGGACGGTGTGTGGTATGTTTTTGCCACATCCGTCATTCGGTACCGGAGGTGCGCGACTCGATGGAGCCTGTCGTTATCCCTTTGCAACAGCGGCCGTTCGGACAAACCATGCGCCGGGACGCATGGTGGACGCAGCCGCTCGTCACCTTCCTGGTTCTGCTCGGTTTCATCATCTACGCGACCTGGGCGGCCTTGCAGGGCAACCACTACGAGTACGGCCCGTATCTGTCGCCGTTCTACTCGCCGTTGCTCTTCGGCGACAGCCCGCACAGCTGGTTCGGGCCCTGGCAGCGTCCTGGATGGTGGCCCGCGTTCATTCCGTTTTCAGCAGCCATCCTGATTCTGTGGGCGCCAGGCGGTTTCCGGTTCACCTGCTACTACTACCGAGGCGCGTACTACAAAGCGTTCTGGGCAGATCCGCTCTCGTGCACGGTTGGTGAGCCGCGGAAAAGCTACCGCGGCGAACAGTCGTTCCCGCTCATCTTCCAGAACATCCACCGCTATTTCCTGTATCTGGCGGTGCTCTTCCTGTTCTTCCTCTGGCACGACGTCTGGCTGGCGTTGTGGTTCACCGATCCGGCGACCAATCAGACGACGTTCGGGATTGGGGTCGGAACGCTGCTGCTCGCCGCGAATACGACATTTCTAACCGGCTACACGCTGGGCTGCCATTCCTTCCGTCACCTCGTCGGCGGCTACCTCGATCAGTTCTCGAAGCATCCGACCCAACTCAAGATGTACGACATGGCCTGCAGCCTCAACTGCAGGCACAGCCGTTGGGCCTGGGCAAGCCTCTTTTCGGTGGCGCTGGCCGATCTCTACGTCCGCCTCTGCTCGATGGGCATCCTGACGGACTGGAGGATCTTCTGACATACGAAACGCTCGAACACGATGTGCTGGTCATCGGCGCTGGCGGCGCCGGACTGCGCGCCGCGATTGAGGCGTCGGCGGCAGGCGTCAAGGTGGGCCTCATCTGCAAGTCGCTCCTGGGCAAGGCGCACACCGTCATGGCGGAAGGGGGCATCGCGGCCGCGCTGGCCAACGTCGACGAGCGCGACAGCTGGAAGGTGCACTTCGCCGATACGATGCGCGGCGGCCAGTACGTGAACAACTGGCGCATGGCGGAACTTCACGCCAAGGAAGCGCCCGATCGCGTCCGCGAGCTCGAAGCGTGGGGCGCGCTCTTCGACCGCACGAACGACGGACGCATCCTCCAGCGCAACTTCGGCGGCCACAAGTACCCGCGTCTCGCGCACGTCGGCGACCGCACCGGCCTCGAGATGATTCGCACGCTCCAGGACCACGGGATCCATCGCGGCCTCGACGTGCACATGGAGTTCACGGTCGTCACCCTCCTGACCGAGGGGTCGCGCGTCGTCGGGGCGTTCGGCTACGAGCGTGAGCGAGGCCGTTTCAAGGCGTTCAAGGCAAAGGCGGTCGTCCTTGCGACCGGCGGTATCGGGCGCGCGTTCCGGATCACGAGCAACAGCTGGGAAGGCACGGGCGACGGCCATGGCCTCGCCTACGAGGTCGGCGCCGAGCTGATCGACATGGAGTTCGTCCAGTTCCATCCGACCGGCATGATCTGGCCGCCGAGTGTTCAGGGGATTCTGGTCACCGAAGGTGTCCGCGGTGAAGGCGGCGTGCTCCGCAACAGCGAAGGACGCCGGTTCATGTTCGACGACATCCCTGAAAACTACCGAAGCCAGACCGCCGACAACCCGGAAGAGGGCTGGCGGTATACCCAGGGCGACAAGAACGCCCGGCGCCCGCCTGAGCTCCTGACCCGCGACCACGTCGCTCGCTGCATCGTCCGCGAGATCAAGGAGGGCCGCGGCAGCAAGCACGGCGGCGTCTACCTCGATATCGCCTGGATCAAGGAGAAGCTTCCCAACGCGCCCGACCACATCCGCCGGAAATTGCCGAGCATGTATCACCAGTTCAAGGAACTGGCCGGCATCGACATCACGACTGAAGCGATGGAAGTCGGACCGACAACGCATTACGTGATGGGTGGCGTTCGCGTGGACGCGGACACGCAGATGTCCACCCTGCCAGGCCTGTTCGCGGCCGGCGAATGTGCCGCGGGCATCAACGGGGCCAACAGGCTTGGCGGCAATTCGCTGTCGGATCTGCTCGTCTTTGGCAAACGCGCGGGCGAGTACGCCGCAGACTTTGCGAAAAAGAACGGCACGGTGAAGCTGGACGAGCGCCAGATCGAAACGGCAACCTCGAGAGCACTCGCGCCATTCGAGCGCGGCGCAGCGGCCGAGAACCCGTTCAAGATTCAGCAGGATCTCCAGGGCACGATGCAGGACCTCGTGGGCATCGTGCGCATGGAAAACGAAATGGTTCAGGCGCTCGCGCGCGTTGCGGAATACAAGAAACGCGCGGAGAACGCCGGCGTCACCGGACATCGCGAGTATCACACGGGCTGGCACACGGCGCTCGACCTTCGCAACCTGCTGATCGTGTCCGAGGCGATTACCCTCTCGGCGATCGACAGAAAGGAGAGCCGCGGCGGGCACTTCCGTCAGGACTACCCGGACAAGGCGGCGGCCTTCGGCACGATCAACATCGTCACCAAGAAAGGGTCCTGACGGGTCGATGCAGGTTTCGCACGTCCCGTTGCAGGAGATGCCGTCCGAATTGAAGCGGGTGATCGACGAGAACAAGTAAGTGCGGAATGGGCGCCAGGAGCGCGGAGCTTTAGCTCCGCGGCATCATCGAGGACAACAAATGACGTCTGCAACGTTTCGAATCTGGCGTGGCAATCGCGAAACCGCCCGGTTCCAGGACTACACAACCCCGATCAGCGAAGGTATGGTCGTGCTCGATGCGGTTCATCGCATCCAGGCCGATCAAGCCAACGACCTTGCGGTCAGATGGAACTGCAAGGCCGGCAAGTGCGGATCGTGCTCGGCGGAGATCAACGGCAATCCGAAACTGATGTGCATGACGCGCCTCGATACGATCGACCTGTCGCAGCCGGTCACCGTCGAACCGATGCGCGCGTTTCCGCTGATCAAGGATCTCGTCACGGACGTCTCGTGGAACTTTCGTGTCAAGGAGGGGATCAAGCCGTTCAAGCCGCGCAAGCCGGATGCACCGGACGGCACCTGGCGAATCAGCCAGCGGGAAGTCGATCGCGTGCAGGAGTTCCGGAAGTGCATCGAGTGCTTCCTCTGTCAGGACGTATGCCACATCCTTCGCGACCATCACCTGCACAACGAGTTCATCGGGCCCCGGTTCCTGCTCTATAGCGCCGCGCTCGAGATGCATCCGCTGGACACCGAAGATCGCCTGAAGGACCTCAAGGACAAGAACGGGATCGGCTACTGCAACATCACTCGGTGTTGCACGAAGGTCTGTCCCGAACACATCACGATCACGGAAAATGCGATCATTCCGTTGAAAGAGCGTGTTGTCGACGAATTCTACGACCCGCTGAGCAAGCTCTTGCGTGTATTCCGCTCCTAGATGGTGAGTGAGGACTGATGTTTCCGTTGAAGCCGCTCTCGCTGGAGGCGATAGACGCCGCGTTGACGAAAGCCGAACGGTACCGGCTGCTCAACGAGCCAGGTGAAGCCGAGAGCATCTGTCGCGACGTCTTGCAGATCGATCCGGACAACCAGCCGGCGAGGATTGCCCTGATCCTGACCTTGACCGACCAGTTCGAAGGAACGCCAGGAGCGTATCGCGAGGCTGTCGATCTCACATCCAGTCTGCGCGATGGTTACGAGCGCGCCTACTACAAAGGCATCGTCAGCGAACGGCGCGCCAAAGCGCAGCTCGGGCGAGGCGGCGCGGGCGCCGGCATCGGCACGTTCGAATGGCTGATGGAGGCCATGCAGTATTTCGAACAGGCTGAAGCGATCCGGCCGCCTGGCAACGACGATGCGTTGCTGCGTTGGAATGCATGCGCCCGACTCCTCAACAGCCACCCTGAATTGCGCGCGAGTACCGAAGAGCGCGTGATCGAAATGCTCGAGTAGGTCGCACGTAGCACGTCGCACGTCGCACGAGCACGTCGCACGTGGCACGTCGCACGTGACGGCCCATCCGTTCGGTGCACGCAGCACGTCAATCGAGTAATTCCTTCATCATTTTCAAGCACGGCAGTTCAAAACGCTTCGAATCTCTCAGGATCTTCAAAGGTTTCCCGGTGGCACTTCGCTTGCTCAAAACGGAAGCAGCGGGAGTTGAAGAGTGCGAGGCAAGACCGAGGACGTTCCTCGGCAACAACAACGCGGGAGGAATCAGAAATGAAGCGTTCGATTGCTCGATGGACGACAGCGATGGCGGCCGCGGCGGTGATTGCCGTGCCGATTGCCAGTTTCGCGCAGGCCGCACCGCCACAGTCACAGCCGACGCCGCCGGCGCAGACCGCGCCAGCACCGTCATCACCGCAAGCGACACAGCCGGCGCCCGATCAGGATGCGGCGAAGCAGCATTTGACGGCCGCCAGAAACGCCCTGAGTGAGATGACCCAGTTGCCGGCCGCGCAGCAGCTGACCGGTGAAGCGCGCACGCAGGTCTCTCAGTTGATCGCCAACTTCAACGAGCTGATCACGACGAACGCAGAATGGCGCGCCTCGGTACGTGAAGCTGTCGGCGAATCTGAGCGCGCTCCTGGGCGCGCCGGCCAGCGACGAAGCCCCGCGCCCGGCAGGAACGGCGGGTGCCGTTGGCACGTCCGGTACGGTCACCATCGACCCGGCGATCAAAGCCAAGCTGACCGAGTTCCGGAATCACCTCGAGAAGTTCGAGAAGGCGGCCGGAGGCGCGGAGCCTGCGGCATCCGCGAACCCGCCTGCGGCAGCGGCAACGGCGGCACCGCCCAGCACGCCGCCGGCGGCCACTTCAGCGACGCCGCCTGAACCGGCGAACCCGACCGAGCCGCGGCAGATGGACCAGGAGCAGATCCTGAATCACATCGCAGCGATCGAGGCGATCATCAGTGTTCAGCCGCCGCCAACCGGCACGACCGGAGCCGGCGCCGCTTCGTCAGCAATCCTGACGCTTACGACCTCGCAGGTCGACCAGCTGCGCACGCACCTGAGCGAGCTCAAGAAGCTGCTGCAGAAGTAACAGGAATCGGAAATCGGAAATCGGAAATCGGCAATCGTTGAGGGCCGGTTTCCGATCTCCGATTCCGATCTTCCGATTCGTCATCTCGCCTTATCTGCCCCGATCCTCCGATCCGATTTCCGATTTCCGATTTCCGATTTCCGATTTCCGATTGCCGATTGCCGTGCTATGCTCCCGGCCAAACCTCGGAGCCCGCATGCTACGTTTTCTTGGAACGTTGACTGGACGAACGGCCATTCTTGCCATCGCGATCGCGACAGTGTTTTTCGCACCAGTATCAGGTCTCAAAGCAGCCGACACGCCGCTCGACGAGGCTAATCTCGCATGGCAGCGTGGTGATTATGTCGGTGCCCTCACGATCTACTCGAAGCTCCTCACGTCCTCCGATGCAGAGAGTGTCCTCGAACCCATCGCTCTTCAGACAGGCGAACTGTACAAGACGATCGAGTTGACCTCTGATGGCGCGTCGCCGCAGTTTTCGCCGGACGGCCGCCACCTTACCTACGAGCAAGGCACAGGGCTCGAACGCGTCACGCGTCTCTTGACGGCCGACGGCTCCACCAAGCCGCTCGCCGAACTGCGTGGAAGCGGCGCGGCGTTCTCGCCGGATGGGACGAAGCTGGCGTACCTCAAGCTCGCGCCATCGGCGGCGCTGAAGACCGCTCAGGCCGCTCTCGATGCATCGGCTGCCGCGGAGCGCCAGCAGCGTCAGGCGGAAGTGAATCGTCTGCTCGCGAGCGAATGGCAGATCGTGATTCGCGACCTGGCTACCGGCAACGAGACGCCTGTCAACACCGGAAACGTCGGCAAGACGTCCGTGCGGCTTGGAGCTGACGGTGCGATCCTCTTCGCCGGCGCCGGCGCCGACGGCGTGTCGCAGGTCTATCTCGCTCGCGGCAACGATGCGCCGGCTGCCGTCACGTCAGGTGAAGGCGACAAGGACTTCGGCGAGGTCAGCTCGAAGGGACGGCTGGCGATCTACACCGTGAGGGGCCGCGGAGGGCGCGGCGGCGCTGGCGGCGGCGGGTGGCGGGGCGGTGGCGGCCGCGAAGGTAACGGATCGTTCGGCGTGATCTCTTTGCCGGATGGCAAAGCGGTGACTGCAAGCGGATCCGCGCCCTCCTTCTCCGCGGACGAGTCGACGCTGACGTTCGTCAGCCGGCAGGGGGCTGATCTGAAACTGATGGCCGGACCGGGTGGCGATCCGGCGGCCGCGACGGCCGTGCGGACGGGACCCGAGCGCATGGATGCGCCTTCCCCGTCATCCGACGGCGCCCGCATCGTCTATCAGATGATGGGACGGGAGGACTGGGAACTGTTCGTCATCAACCGCGATGGCAAGGGCGAGACCAGGCTCACCCGCGAGATTCAGCACGATCTGCTTCCCCAGTTCCTGTCGGCCGATCGCGTGCTGGCGGTCATGGGTGAAGCGCGGCATCGCCGGTCGTACCTCTACGATCTCTCGTCTGGCGAACGGTCGCGGTTGTTTCACAACAATACCGTCCGCACCATCGCACCCGAGTACGCCTGGATCCCGGATCACGCGGGCACGAAAGTCCTCATCACGGCGGAACGCGATGGCGACACCGTCTCGCTCGAGCGTGGCATCTACCTGGTCGATCTCACGAAGCGGGTCACGCTGGACGAGCTTCGAGCTCGCGTGGCCGCCAACCTGTCAGCCGAGCAGGCCCTTCGGGCCAAGGGCCAGAAGCTCTACGCGCCGATCGCGGCTGCCGTGAAGGACGTGGTTGCCCAAGCTATCGGTAGATCGGATCTTCGGATACGAGGAAACGCTCTTCGGCTTCGATTCCAAGCACATCACGCGACCCGGGAACAAGCTGGCTGCCGACTACCTGCTGGCGACCTACAAGTCGTTCGGCTACGAGCCGGAGCTTCAGACGTTTGCGGCGCGCAACGCGCTGGGCGGCCAGACCTCCAACGTGCTTGCAACGCTGAAGGGTACTGTCAACCCGGAGCTCGTTTACGTGGTGAGCAGCCACTTCGACTCGGTCGCCGTCGGCCCCGGTGCCGACGACGACACCTCGGGGACGGCGGCGTTGCTCGAAACGGCGCGCATCATGGCGAAGCGGCCGCAGCCGGCGACGATCATCTTCGCGTCGTTCACCGGAGAGGAAGGCGGCCTGCTCGGCAGCCGTGAGTTCGTGCGGCAGGCGGTCGAGAAGAAAATGCAACTGGTGGGCGCGCTCAACAACGACATGGTTGGCTGGGCCAACGATCAGCGGCTCGACAACACGATCCGATATTCGAATCGGGGCATCCGCGACATCCAGCACGGCGCGGCGATGCTGTTCACGAGCCTGATCACCTACGACGCGCTCTACTACAAGAGCACGGACGCCGCTGCCTACTACGACGCGTACGGCGACATCGTCGGCGGCATCGGCTCGTATCCTGTGCTCGGCAATCCCCACTACCATCAGAGCCACGACGTGCTGGAGACGATCAACCATCAGCTCGTGACGGAGGTCGCCAAGACGACGGCCGCCACGCTGATGCTGCTCGCGTCCAGCCCGTCACGCCTGACCGATCTGGCGGTCACGAGCAGCGGAGGCAAGGCCACGGTCACGTGGAAGCCGGCGCTCGAGAAGGGCGTCACCGGCTATATCGTGGCGTACGGCCCGGCCGACAAGCCCGAGGCACAGCAGACACGCGTCACGACACCGACCGCGACGCTGCCGGGTGTGACGGCGGGGATGGTGGTCTCGGTGAAAGCTGTGAACGACAAGGGCCTCGAGGGGTGGGACTGGGCGCGGGTTACCGTGCGCTAACGTTAACGGGGATACGGATAGGGGACGGAGGGTACGGAGGGAACGGACCAAGCTTCAAAAACGGAGAACACGGAGCAACGGAGAGGACCGCTCACTGGTCACCGGTCAGCAGCCGATGCCGGCCCGGCCCTTGGCCGGGCCGAGCAATCAACCGACGCCCCGTGGGCACAAGCTGCGCGTGAGAGGTGAGCAGCTTGCGCCCGCGGGGCGTCGGTTGATCGCCCGCCGCACAGCGGCGGCATCGGCGGACCTCGGTGACGACCAACTGGCTCGCACCAAGCCCAGTTCTGTTTTTCTCCGTTCCTCCGTGTCTCCGTTTTTGAAGCTCGTTCCGTTAACCCCGTCCCCTCCGTGCCGTTAACCCCGTCCCCTCCGTGCCGTTGCCCCCGTCCCCTCCGTCTCAGTAGCAGCTCCCCCCGAGATACTCGGCCACGACCCTGACCCGCGATCGGGAGACCTGCGCCACCGCGAACCATTCGGTGTCGTACCCCGATAACTGATAGACCCAGTACCACGCGTTCCGCAGGCGCATCTTCCCAAACGGGAGCATGTAGTGCGCCCCGACGCGATCGCAGTACATCAATCGGGCGCTGAGCTGAGCGCGAGGCCTAGCACCGGGTTTCTCGCGCACGATCCATCCCGAGAAGAACGTCTCGAGCCCGCACCCGTCATCGTCGGGTCCAGGCGGATAGCTGCGCACCGCCTCGATCCAGGAGGCTGAGCCCCCGGTCTCGTCGATGGGAACTCTGTACCAGGACTCGAGTCGGATCGGGATTGCCTTCCGCTGCGCCGGCCGCAGCGGATGTTTCCACCCGGCGTTCATGCTTGCCCCCAGGACTTCACGGTCCTCGACGCGATCGAATTCCCTCACGAGATCGGTCGCGAGCGAGCTCCATTCGGCTGAGGTCTTGTCGACCACCTCGATCGCCTCGACACTCACGCCGCCTGAGACACCCAGACCATCCTTCGGAAACGGCCGGGCAGCAACCGGCGGCGGCGGTTCGGTTGGGGTGTAGTTCGTGCGAAGGCCCAAGCGAGTACCGCAGTAGTTGTGAAACACGATCGGCGTCTGGACCGCAAGGGGCTGGGCGCGTCCATCGGTCAGCCAGGCCTGCCACGACTCCGGCCTTCGGCCACCCCACCAATGATCGGGCACGG
Organism: uncultured Acidobacteriota bacterium; assembly: GCA_963784195.1. Taxonomy (GTDB): domain Bacteria; phylum Acidobacteriota; class Vicinamibacteria; order Vicinamibacterales; family 2-12-FULL-66-21; genus CAVQAH01. The sequence goes on from CAWARA010000032.1 coordinate 39,940, forward strand.
CCTCGGTGTTGATCGGCAACTCCCGTTGTCGCAGATCGCCGGGCCAGGAGACAGTCCAGTTGTCGCCGTTGAAAGCGGCGAACGGCAACAGGACGCCATCGCGCCGCAGGACTGCCAGCACCCCGCGCTCCTCCTGCTTCGAGCTTGTCGAAGGGGCCTGTCCTGAGCTTGTCGAAGGGACCTGCACCAGAACGGCCAGCAGTCCGGCGGCAGCGAGGGCTGACTTCATCCGATGCGTTGTGCGAAAAAGATGATGTAGCCGTCCGGATCCGCGATCCCGAATTCACGCATGCCGTAGAACTGATCCTTGAGCGGCATCACCACGCGTGCCTTACTCTCGACCGCACGATACATGGCGTCGACGCCCTGATCGACAGTGTCCGCTTCAAGCGTCATGAACATCGTGTTGGTACCACCGATCTTGCGATCGCCGATTTCCGGCAGATCTTCTTTTACGCCCGACAGCGCGTTGAGAAACACGCTGACACCGTCGCGGCGCAGCCAGACGAACACGAACGGCGCCTCGTCGGGAACCGTCGTGACGACGGAGAAGCCCAGCACGTCGCGGTAAAAGGCGGTGCTGCGGTCGATATCGCTGACGATCAGGTTGGGGGTGACATCGGTCAGATTCATCGGAATGCTCCTTCAGCGGCTCCGTGGTTTTTGGACCACCGATCGAAGCATCCGACCCCTTATCTGTTCTCAAAGGGTCACGGCCGGAGCCGAGCACACGTCGAGCGGTGCTCGCATCTCCTCCATCCGCATCCCCTGCGAGTAGGCAGGCAGGTAGGGCCTCTGACTTGTTCTCGACGGATGAGTGGCATCGCCTCACTCACCCGCAAGGCCCGCGAGGTACGAACCGGATTTTACCAGAGCTCCGCTCAGATTTTGAAATCGCGATCCGTAGTTCGTGGTTCGTAGCTCGTCGCTCGCAGAACGTAGCGCCGGTACGGGCTCTTCGAGCCACGAGCGACGAACCACGAACCACGGACTACGAACTACGGACTCTGCCGACTCTTCGCTCTGACCTCTTCCGACGTCAGACCGAACAGCGGTGGCGTCGGAACCCCGAGCAGCCCCAGGTACATGTAGATCTGACCGCGATGATGCACCTCGTGCTCGACCATGGCCCGAAGCCACTTCCAGGTCGTGATGCTGGTGCCCTCCGGCGTCTGGCACTTGCGAAGCAGATCGCTATCCGACAACGCACCGAAGATGGCCATGGACTCGGCATGGAGCCGCTCGACGTAGTTCATGACGGCCTCATGTCCATCGGCCAGCTCGCGACCGTGGCCTGGATAGGCGCTGATCGAGAGCCTCGCATTCTCCGCGTACATGTATCGCTCGATCGCCGCGAGGTGACGTAGGAGATCGCCGAGGGTGAATCGACCCGCGGCGGGCGCCCACTCGATCCGTTCCGGCGGAATCACCCGCGCAACCCTCATCGTCCTTCCCCTGATTCGCTCCCAGTAGTCGAGGAAGCCGGCGATCGTGGCAAGGTCCGGTGTGCGCTCCGAGGTAGCGCGGCTCGCATCAGTCATGACGTGTGTGACTCCTGTTGGCCGGCACGCGCGAGGACCGCACGCCGTTCGAGCAGGCGCTCGACGATCCAGCAGAGGAGCGCCCACGAGAGTCCGATCATCCAGCCGGCAAGCACGTCGGTCGGATAGTGGACGCCGAGATACACGCGGCTGAGGCCCACGAGAATCGTCGCCATTGCCGCAACCCCCATACAGTACCACCGCGTCACGCGCCGGCTCGACACGCGCATGAGCAGCGCACCGAGGGTCAGGTAGACGGCCGCGGACGTCATCGCATGCCCGCTGGGGAAGCTGAGGCTCATGACCTCGCGCAGGTGGGGCACGACATCGGGGCGCGCACGGCCGAACAGCGTCTTCAGGTAGCCGTTCAGGATCGAACCTCCCATGCTGGCGACGAGGACGAACAGCGCCATCCTGGGCAGGCCCTGGAGAAGGAGGTAGCCGATGACCGCGAAGACGACCAGCCCCAGGACCGTCGCGCTCCCAAGGGCGGTCACGTCGAGCGCCGCATACTCCAGCCAGCGAGGACCGATCGGCTGTGCGGGGTCGTCAGCCTTTCGCAAAGAACGGAGAATGCGCTCGTCAAAGCCCTGCGTCTCGCCGTCGAGGACGAGGCCGACGAGGACGAAACTGACGAGCGCCAACGCAATCAACGCCAGCGCCGCGCCCAGGACCGCCAATTCGGCCCGGTCGCGGCTGCTGATGTGCCGCCTGACGTCATTCGGTGAACGCGGTGATGCGCGATGCGATCCCGTGTGGACGGCCCGGCGCTCATGACGCGGATCTTCTCACACCGCGGATCTCAGGGGATCACGGGACGCGGATCTCAGGGGATCACGGGACGCGGATCTCATGCGGATCTCTGGATCACGGGACGCGGATCTCTGCGGATCATCTTAGATCAACGGGACGCGGATCGCCACGGAATCAAACAGACTCGAACGGCAGCGATCAGGCGGGCTCACACGTCACGCAGCCAACGCCCATCGCCCATCGCCCATCGCCCATCGCCCATCGCCCATCGCCCATCGCCCATACTCTTAGTCGCGACCGCCCTTCGTCAGGCCTTCCAGAAGAACGATGTCGGAATCGCCTTCGGCGACGGCTGCCAGAATCGAGTGACCGTCGGACGACCAGGACACGCGACGCGCGACGAACGTGGTCCGTTCGCCGAAATCGGTGATCTGGCGCCATTCGCCGGTCGCTGTCGAGAGTGCCCAGATATTGGTGGTGAGTCCGTCGGTGAGCGCCTGCGCCAGCCATTTCCCGTCGGGGGAAAGCGCAGGACTGACGATCTGCCAAATCGGCACACGCGACGCGGGGATGCGCGCGAGCACGCGAAACGGCGCGTTCTCGGGAGTAGCGGCCCGGATCTCGAATTCCGGCGTGCCATCCATGAGCGGCCGCTCGAACGAATAGTACAGCGTGGTGTCATGCAAGCCGATCACGTTGCGCAACCGCTCGGTCGTTACCGTGACGGCGGCGCCTCCGTTCACAGGAACTTTTTTCAGAACGACATCCGTGGCGGCCGCGCCGCCGCGTGTCGAGTAGTAGACCCAGCGGCCGTCTGGGGACCACGCGGGGCCAAGACCGGGGTTCGCAATGTTGCGCAGGTTGCTGCCATCCGGATCGACCAGCCAGACGCCGAACGTTCCACCCCTCGTTCCCGCGCGACGAAACGAAGGCGATGGCGCGGCCATCGGGCGACCACACCGGGACACCCACAGCCACGTTCGGATCGCGCTCGTGAGTGATCTGGCGCAACCCGCCTGTCTCGGTGTTCACGACCCAGAGGTTTGCGTGACCGCCGCTGTCGGACAGGAAGGCGACTTCTTTATCACTGGGACCGGCCGTGGGCGTGAGGACCTGCCCCGTCTGCCGTGTCAGACGGACGCCACGGCGCACGTTCTCGGCCGGCAATCCGTCGACCGGGAATTTCCAGATGTCCGCCTGCAGCTTCATACGGCTGACCAGCATGACGCCATTGCTGGAAATGTCGGGGCTGACGTAGGACGCTTCGCCAGAAGTGATGCGTCGCACGCTTCCATCACGCAATGTCACCTGCCAGAGCCCTAACGCCGGTAAATAGGGCATCGTCCCGCCGCGACTGGAGCTGTAGACGATGCCCGTGCTGTCGGGCAGCCAGTCAAAACCGCTCATCATGTTGTTGTCATGTGTCACCTGGCGCGGTTCGCCTCCGGCTGCCGGCGCGACGAACACGTCGAACCGGACTGTGTCTCCCCGCTGAAAAGCAATCCACTTGCCGTCCGGCGACCAGCGGGGATACAAGTAGAACGTCGCCGGGGCGAACTTGGCGACGACATCGAACCTGGAACCGTCTGCTGGCGCGGTCACCAGCTGGATGCCATTCTCCGCCAGCCGGAAGAGAGCGAGCCGCCCATCCGTCGGGCTGACGTCGGCGCCGCCGACGCTGTTGACGACGCGCCGTGGCAGGCCGCCAAGCGCCGGAATCTCCCAGATGTTTCCCTGCAGTTCTCCTGGAGCTGCGGGGGAAAAATAGAAGATCGAAGTCGAGTCTGGCGACCAGCGGGGGTATTCGTGATCAATGGCGTCGCGCGTGATTTGCAGCGGCGCACCGCCAATGAGCTGCACGAAGAGCTGACGTTTGCCGGCCACATCGGCGGTGAATGCCACCGACTTGCCGTCCGACGAAATGGCTGGCGACTCTTCGAGCCCCGGGAGATCCGTGAGCCGTACGACTCGGGTATCAGGCACGGACGGCTCAGCCGGTTTTCGGAACCTGTCCCGCGCCGCCCAGAGCAAACCGAGGGCTGCCGCAATCCCAAGCGCGAGTCCCAGCATGGCCGGCCAGGTCCAGCGCCGCGCCGACGGCAGCGGCGGTGGCATGTCAGGCGCAGCGATCGCGTCTTCGATCTCGATCCGCGCGTCCGCGATGTCATGAAGCCGGCGCCGCGCGTCCTTCTGGAGGCAGCGCGCCAGCAACCGCCGTATGCTGGCCGGTGTCTCCGCCGGGAGCAACGCCCACTCTGGTTCGGCATCGACGATGGCCGCCATGGTGTCGGTGACAGTCCCTCGTCGAAAAGGTGAAGCGCCTGTCAACATTTCGAAGAGGACGCACCCGAAAGCCCAAACATCGGTCCGTTTGTCGACCGGCTGTCCCCGTGCCTGCTCGGGGCTCATGTAGGCGGCGGTGCCAAGAATCGCACCCGGGATCGTCCCGCTCGCCGTCGTGGTCTGGGACTGCACCAGATCGGGAACAGACCCGTCGCCCGCGAGGGCCTTGGCGAGACCGAAGTCCAGCACCTTGACCATGCCATCGCGCGTGATCTTGATGTTGGCGGGCTTGAGATCACGATGGATGATTCCGGAGGCATGCGCGGCCTCGAGTGCATCGGCGATCTGTTGTGCGATGGCCAACGCGTCCGGGAGGGGGAGTGCTTTCCGACGCAACCGCTCGTCCAACGTATCGCCGTCAACCAGCTCGAGGACGAGCGCCAATACAGTGCCGGTGTCTTCGAGACCGTAGATGGACCCGATGTGCGGATGATTGAGGGATGCGAGTAGTCGTGCTTCGCGTCCGAAGCGCGCCACACGGTCGGGGTCCGCCATGAACGCCGGCGGCAGGACCTTCAACGCGACATCGCGATTCAGTTTCGTGTCGCGTGCGCGATACACCTCGCCCATACCCCCGGCCCCGACAGCCGAGAGGATTTCAAAGTGGCCGAGGTGCGTGCCAGAAGCAAGGGCCATCGAGCGTCGAGGGCCTCATTGTAGCGGGTACACGCACCGCTCCGATCGAATTTTCGATCCAGTCGCTTCCGATTTTCGATTTCCGATCTTCCGATTCCCGATTCCGCCCTAGCGCTGCGTGGTCGCGATCTTGCCTTTCACGGTTCGTCCGGCGCGTGGACCTTTGTTGTCGCGCACCGGCGCGTGATCGAGGTTGGCGACACGGCGGCCGGTCTCGTAGGCCAGCTGTGACACGCGCGCTACCTTGTCGAAGAGGATCTTGTCGACCGTGTCGCTCGGCCGATGATAGTCGGGGTGAATTCCCGTGAAGAAGAAGACGATCGGGATGCCCTTCGACGCGTAGCTGTAGTGATCGCTGCGCGTGTAGATCGATTCGGTGTCGGCCGGGTCGTTGAGCTCGTAGTCGAGCGTCAATGGCTTCGCCATCGACGCATTCGCGTCCTCGTTGATGTTGTGCAGCTCGGTGCTGATCCGATCCGATCCCACGACGAGTACGGTGTTGGCCTGTTTCGGATCGTCATCGCGGTTCCGGCCGATCATGTCGATGTTGATCACGGCGACGATGTTGGCGAGCGGCACGACCGGGTAGTCGGCGTTGTAGCGCGAGCCGAGCAGGCCCGTCTCCTCACCTGCATGCCAGACGAACAGCAACGATCGTTTCGGCTTCGGACCTGTCGCGAAAGCCCGCGCAACCGAAAGGATCCCGACAGTACCCGAACCGTCGTCGTCGGCCCCGTTGTTGATCCGGTCTTCGGGATCGCCGCCCGCGCGTGGCGCTCCCTCGCGGTAGCCGGTGTGATCGTAATGAGCGCCGTACAGAACGTAGGTGTTCTTCAGCGCGGGGTCGCTGCCTTCGACGATGCCCACGACGTTGCGGGTGTAGCGGGTGCGGACGACCTCGTAGTCGGCGTCGACGTTGAAGGTCAGCTTGACGTTCTTGAGGACGACCGGCGCGAGTGCCTGCTGGCTGGCGGCGCGCTCTTTCAGATCGGCGTACTTGAACTCAGACGCGCTGAAGAGGAACTCGAAGAACTCGTCCTGCGCAGTCACCGCCGGCGGGACCTTGTTGTCGAGCCGCTGCACAGTCGTGAAATCACCGTCGTCAGCAGCTCCGCGGCCGGAACCCTGACCCTGGCCTCGTCCCGCCCCCTGCCCCTGACCGCGTTCGCCGGCCGGTGCAGGCGGTTGCGTGGCGTTCGCGGCGGGAGCTTCTGCGGACGGTGCCCCACCACGGCCACCGCGGCCTCCAAAGCCGGTACCGACCGGGCTGATGGTCGCAACTGCGCCCTTGTCGAAAGCTGTCCGCGAGCGGCTGCCCAGCAGCCGGCGGACGTCCACCCCATCGAGTTTCGGGCCATTTCCGAGCCACACGACAGCCGCACCCTTGGCGTCCAGATTGGCGTAGTCGTCGTGCTTGAGCGACGCGAGACTCATGCCGTAACCGGCAAAGACGACGCGCTCGGCGACCACCGATTGCTTGACGCCCATATTGCGCGGAAAGGTAATGCCAGCGCCGTCCTTGAAGGTGCGCGTCTGGCCGTTGACCTCGACCGTAACCGATGCGCGGCTCGTCGTCCGAACCCCCTGCACCTTGACGACCTGGAAGTAGCTGCCGTTGTCGCCTCCGGGCTTGACCCCGAACTCCTTCAGCCTCTCAGCGATGTAGGCGGCGGCCAGCCCGAGCCCTTCCGAGTAGGTGGCACGGCCCTGAAGCTGGTCGGATGAGAGGTACGTCAGCCACTCGCGGAGCGGGCCCTCCTGGATGGATCCCATCCCTCCTTTGTTGGCGGATTGGGCGGTGAGGGCAGCAACGAGTGCGGAAATGAGGACGGTCGAAAGAAGAAACCGGCGCGAACGCATCAAATTCTCCAGTGGAATCAAAGAGAGCCTACGAACAAGACGGCACAAGATATTAAGGATACGTCCGTCCGGCCCGGCGTGCTTACCTTGCGACACCAAACGGGCACTTCCGGCCCCGAGTCCGGGATCCTATTTCACGGGCTTCAACAGCAGATCCTGGAAGTCGAAGCTGAAGTCGGTGGCGGGCGACACGGCGGCCATCTTCGCCTGATCGATTGCCCCGTCGGGCGTGAGGGCAAAAGTCACGAACGCATCCGCGCGCAACTCGCGATCGCGCCATCTGACGACGAAGGTGTCGTACTGCCAGTGCTCGAGATCTCCGACGAGCGACGGGGTCTTCGTGAACTTCATGACGAGCTTGTCGCCCTGCGCTTCGATCGCGATATCGCCGTACCAGGCGTCCCGGTAGATGCCAGCGTACTTGGCGAGAGTGAGTGACGGGCGTGACGTTCGGTTGCGCGCCTGGTCTGCTTTTCGTTCGGCTTCCTGGAAGGACGCCTGCTGCCCCTGACGAAGTTTCGTGAACGTGGCAAGCCAGTCGGTAGCCGGGGCCCCGAGGAAATGATCGGCGACGCGATAGGCGATGGATTCGAAGGCTTCGCCCGATTCCTGATTCGTGAGCACCGCGACACCCATGCCGATCTCGGGCAACAGCAGCACCTTCGAGACGTACCCTGGCAGTCCGCCCGTGTGTGTCAGCACCTTGCGACCACGATAGTCGCGTACGCCGAGGCCAAGCGCGTAGCCGTTGAAGTTGGGGCGCAGCGCCGCCAATGCCGGCGGCACGTCGGGAACGGGAATCGGCGTCACGAGGGTGGTGATCTCCTTGAACGTCGCGTCGCTGAACAGGCGCGAGCCATCGGGCAACTGTCCACGTCCAAGCAGTGCGTTCATCCACTTCGCCATGTCCTCGGCGTTGGAGTTGATGCCACCGGCCGGGTTCGTGTTGTCGCTGTCGAAAGGACTGATCGGCCGGACGCGCCCATCGACGCTGGCGTGCGGCGTGGCGAAATTGCCGCCGCGGGTGGCGTCGGAATGGCGCACCGGTACTGCCCGTCATGCCTACTTTCTTCAAGACGCGCGACGACATGAAATCTTCCCAGCTCTGACCGCTAATCGTTTCGATGACCTCCCCCGCTACGAGATACAGGACGTTGTCGTACGCGTAGGCGCTTCGGAAGCTGGTGGCGAGCGGGATATTTCGAAGACGGCGAGCGATCTCCCGACGATCGTAGGTGGATGGCGGCCACCAGAGGAGATCGCCGGCGCCGAGGCCGAGGCCGCTTCTGTGCACGAGCAGGTCCCGGATGGTCATCTCGCGCGTGACGTAGGGATCCGACATCTGGAACCACGGGAGGTAGCGAACGACCGGAGCGTCCCATTCGATCTTCCCTTCCTCGACCAGCATGCCGAGCGCCACGGCGGTCGCCACCTTGGTGTTCGACGCGATTCCGAACTGCGTCTTCGCATCGACTGGCGCCGCCTCGCCCAGCTTTCGCACGCCGTAGCCCTTCGCCACGATGGTCTTTCCGTCCTTGACGATCGCCAGCGAAATGCCTGGGACTTCGAACGCCGTCATGACCCTGCCGACATACGCATCCAGATCCGGCGGAGCGGAGATCGTCGCCTGGGCGAGAAGAACGACGCTGATCAGTGAGATGAATAGGGCGATGACCGGTACGCGTTTCATAGCGCGGCAGTATAGCGTGTGTGCGGGCGCGCGGCCGTTCGCTCAGGCGTCCTTCGTGCGGAACCAGCGATAGTCGTAGGGCTGGAGCTCGATGGTGTGGTGGCCGCTCTCGTCCGCACGGCTGTCGTGGCGCGCGAGCAAGTCGACGAGCAACGGGGCAGACACGGCGCGCGGGTCGAGGCGTACGGCGCGCGGATGATTGGTGAAATTGTGGAGCATCACGAGATCGCGCCCGTTCCACGTGTAGCGCATGACGAGCACGCCTGGCTCTGTGGCCGGCAGAATGCGCCAATCGCCCCAGCTGATCTCCGGACACTCACGGCGCATTCTGATCTTCCGCTCCATCCAGTTGAGCAGCGACTGCGGATCGCGACGCTCGGTCTCGACATTCACGCGGTGATACCCGTAGATAGGATCCGAGACTACCGGCCGGACAATTTTTTTCGCGTTGGAGAAGCCGCCGTGGGTGTCTGATGTCCACTGCATCGGCGTGCGCGCACACTCGCGTTCGGGAAGCGAGAGGTCGTCGCCGATGCCAATCTCGTCGCCGTACTGCAGCATCGGCGTTCCGGGCAGCGTGAACAGCAGGCTGAACGCCAGCTCGAGGCGCCGCCGATCGTTGTCGAGCATCGGCGCGAGACGCCGCCGGATGCCCCGAGCCGTATAGCTGCATCTCTTTCTCAGGACCGAATGCCTCGAACACGCGCTGGCGCTGTGCGTTCGTCAGGCGGCCAAGATCGAGCTCGTCGTGACTGCGGAGGAAGTTCACCCATTGCGCGGCCGGCGGCCGCCGATACGTCGCTTCGAGAGCGCGCACGAGCGGCTTGATGTCGCCGGTGGCCAGCGCATAGAACAGGCGTTGGTTGACCGGAAAATTCAGCATCATCTGCAACCGGTCGCCCTCTTCCCCGAAATACTGCATGCTCTCGTCCGGAGGCACGTTCGCTTCCGCGAGCAGGATCGCGTCACGCCGCCGCCACTGCAGGAAATCGCGCATGTGGTGAAGCATGTCGTAGTCCTTGGTGCCATTCACTCCTGCGCCTTTCCTCGAGATCAGGAACGGGACGGCGTCCATGCGGAAGCCGCACACGCCGAGCTGCAGCCAGAAACCCATGATTCGCATGATCTCGCGACGAACATGTGGATTCCACGTGTTGAGATCCGGCTGAAAATCGTAGAAGCGGTGAAAGTAGTACTCGCCGGCAACAGGATCCTTCGTCCAGGTGGTTTTCTGCACGCCTGGAAACACCATTCCTTTGTTCCACTCCGGCGGCCTCGATTTCGACCAGACATACCAGTCGTGAAAAGGTGAATTCGGATCCTTGCGTGCGGCCTGGAACCACGGGTGGCGATTGGATGTGTGGTTCACCACCAGATCCGCGATGACGCGCAGGCCCAGTTGCTCGGCGTGATTCATGAACTCGACGAACTCTCCGGGCGTGCCGTGCTTCGGATGCACGCCGTAGTAGTCCGACACGTCGTAGCCGTTGTCGCGATTGGGTGAGGGATAGAAGGGCTGCAGCCAGACACACGTAACGCCGAGACCTGCCAGATAGTCGAGTTTGTCCGTCAGGCCGACGAAGTCCCCCACGCCATCGCCGTTCCCGTCCATGTACGTCCCGACATCGAGGCAGTAGATGATCGCGTTCTTGTACCAGAGATCCGCGATCTCCATGCCTTCGCTCGCGTCCGCGAGACGCTGCTCATGCGGTCCCCGGCGGTGTGCCCTCGAGGGAGCCATAGCCAGACCCTGGTAGCAAGGAATATTCCACACGATTTCTTCAGCCTTCTTCAGTCGCCGATCACGACTCCGGATGGGCCGCCCCCGTATCGTGGAGCGAGCGTTTCAGGAGGCGTGGCATGCATCACCATGGCGACAGCACCACCCCATGTCCATCCGACCTCTCGCACCTGCGCCCGAGCGACCGACAGGGCCTGGTGGTCACGGCTGGGGCAATCCTGTGGACGGCCGGTGCGATCTGGCTCTCCACTCGTGACGCGGTTCTCTGGTGGATCCTCGGCCAGACGCTGCTCGGCGTCGCCTTCGTGCAGTGGTTCGTCATCCTTCACGAAGCGGGACACGATACGCTCTTCCGCTCCCGCCGGTTGAACATTCTGGGCGGGTCACTGGCGGGCGCGATGTCGCTGATTCCCTATCGCTGCTGGCGGCGGGTCCACGGGCGGCATCACAAGTGGACCGGCTGGCAGGACCTCGATCCAACCACCGAATCGCTCGCGCCCAGGGAACGGCGCCACGTCGAGCGCGCGATCGTCAACCTGTGCTGGCGGCTCTGGATTCCGCTGTTCTCGGTCGCTTACCGGATCCAGAACTACTGGAATCTTCCGCGGCTGCGCTCGATGTTCGGCCGTCGCACGGACCGCATGGCAATGCAGCGCGACGCGCTTGCGCTGCTGGCCATCTACGCCGTCCTCGTGGCGATCGCCGGACCGGTGACCATGCTTCGCACCGTCGGCGTCGCACTGCTCCTCAGCCTTGTGCTCGAGGATCTGCTCCTCCTCAGTCAACACACGCACGTACCCCAGAACGTCAGCGACGGTGAAGAAGTCCGGCCGTTTCCGGCGATCGAACAGGCGCAGTTCACGCGCTCCCTCCGGCTGCCCGCTGCCGTGTCGCGCGTGCTGTTGCACTTCGACGCGCACGAGCTGCATCACATGTATCCGTTCGTGCCTGGCTATCACCTGCACCGCATTCCGTATCGAGCCGCACACGAAGTCGGCTGGTGGACGTGGGTCATGGGCGCACGGCGGATGAAGGGTGAGGTTCTCCTATACCAGAGCCGGCTGCAGACCGGCTCGGAGCTCTGAGGATTCTGTGTCACGCGTCGATCCGATCGCCTGTGCGCTCTTTCTGATAGCGGCCTTCATCATGGCCGGTATCGCCCAGACGGCGTGGTTCAAGGCGCCGATCTCGCGGCGCTTCTCGATCCCTCTCGATGCCGGCCTCACGCTGCGCGGCCGCCGGCTGTTCGGAGCGCACAAGACGCTGCGCGGATTCATCGTCATGGTCCCAGCCGCCTCGATCGCGTTCGCGTTACTGGCGCTGGCGACCGGTCACGCCGAGAACGCGGGTCTGTGGCCACTCACGATCTGGCAATACGCGTGTCTCGGCGCGTGGGCCGGATTCGGCTTCATGGCGGGTGAGCTGCCGAACTCGTTCATCAAACGGCAACTCGATATCGCGCCTGGTGGCATCGGAACGTCCTCGACCGGCCGGTTCATCCAGCTCGTCATCGATCGCCTCGACTCCCCCGCCGGCATGCTCGCCGCCCTCAGCGTCGTCGTCACTCTTCCGGCGCTGACCTGGGCGATCGCAGTGCTCGTCGGGCCGATGCTGCACGGATTCTTCAGCTTCGTGATGTTCCGGCTGGGACTGAAAGCGAGGCCGGCATGACGTCGTCATCCGCGTTGAACGGAGACTTCATCGTTCCCCTGCGCGAAGCGCTGGATGAGCAACGCGTCGGCGGCAAAGCGCGAAACCTCGCGAGACTGATGGACGCCGGGCATCCGGTGCCGGATGGCTTCGTGGTCACCCGGGAAGCGCTCGCGACATTCATCGCCGAGGCCGATCTGCAGCCTTCGATCGAGTCGCTGCGATCCCGCCTCGATGTCAGGAGTCCGATGGGTATCCGGTGCGCAGGCGAAACGATCGCTGCACTGGTTGGCGAATCCACGATTCCGGAAAGCCTCGACCTGGCATTGGCCGACGCCCTGACCGGCCTTGGTGACGGGCCGGTCATCGTTCGCAGTTCTGGTGTGGGCGAAGACTCCGCGGACGCCTCGTTCGCGGGTCAACTCGATTCAATCCCCGACGTCGTTGGACTCGGCCTGGCCCGTCGCGCGTTGCTCCGCGTCTGGGCCTCACAGTGGTCGCCGCGTGCGTTGTCGTATCAGCTCAGTCGTCGCGTCAGCCTCCTGGGTATGGGGGTCATCGTTCAACGGCAGATCCCGTCGGCCGTATCGGGGGTCCTGTTTACTCGGGCCCCGGGCCGCAGCCGCCACATGTTGATCGAGTACCTGCTCCGGCTCTGGCGACACGCTTGTGTCAGGCCGCGAGAACCCGGGGCGACTGCTCGTGACGATGGACGGACGCGAGAGGACGATCGAGGCATCACTCGAGGGTCAGCCAGACGCTGAATCGCTACTGACCGATCGACTGATCTTCCGCCTGGCCAGGGTTGGGCGCGAGATCGCCGAGCTGTTCGGATCGCCACAGGACATCGAGTGGACGATCGAAGCGGACGGCACCCTGTGGATCCTTCAGACCAGACCGATTACGGTCTGCGAGCCGGTTGCGGCTCCCGCCGAACCGCAAAACGTGCACTGGTCGAACGCCAACGTCAACGAGAACTTTCCACGGCCGATCTCACCGTTGCTGTACTCGATCGCCAGCACCGGCTACTACCACTACTTTCGCAACCTCGGTCGGGCTTTCGGCATCTCCAGGCGTCGTCTGCGTGCGATGGAGTATCCCCTCCGGCACATCATCGGCGTCCACGCCAGCCGGATGTACTACAACCTCTCCAGCATCCATGGCGTTCTTCGATCGGCCCCGTTCGGCGAGCTCCTGACTTCGTCGTTCAATCAGTTCGTGGGGTCCGGCGACACGTCGACGCACGCCGCCACCACTCATGCCGGCCGGTTCCGGACGCTGGCGCAGGCCTCGGAGCTCGTGGTCATCGCGGTCAAGACGACCTGGCAGTACCTCTTCCTTACCAGACGCGTGTCACGGTTCGAGCAGACGGTATCGCAGTTTGCCTCGCAAACCACACCCGATCGTCTCAAACAGGCATCTCGCGAGGAGCTGCTCGCACACTTCAGAGGTTTCATCGACATCAGGAACAACCGATGGAAGGACGCGGCGCTTGCCGATGCGGCAGCCATGGTCTGTTACGCGATCCTTCAGCGGCTTCTGGCCCGAATGGTCCCTGCAGCCGATCAGCAATCGCTGCACAACAACCTGCTCAAGGCCCTTCCGGACCTGGTCAGCGGAATACCTCCGGTCAAACTGTGGGAACTGTCGCAGCTCGTTCGTGCGGACGCGCGCCTCCACGACATGTTCCGCAATCACAGGCCAGCCGACATCCTCGAAGCGATTCGCACGCGCGATGAGTTCCAGGAGTTCAACGCCAGGTTCGACGCGTTTCTCGACAGCTGGGGCTTCCGGTGCTCCGGTGAGTTGATGCTCACCATGCCCACGTTTCAGGACGAGCCGGAACGTGTCGTCGAGTTGATCCAGGCGTACCTGACGACCGACGCGGCCTCGCCCGCAGCGATCCTCGCTCGACAGGCTCAGGGCCGCATCGCCGAGACTCGTCGACTGCAGCGGCTGCTGGGCAGCCGCTGGGTCGTCGTCGGGCTCATTCTTCGCTGGACGCAGAAAGCCATACTCCTCCGTGAACGCGCGCGGCTCAAGCAGGCGCTCCTCTATACGCGCCTGCGACACATCGCGATCGCGATGGGCGACCAGCTGGTAGGTGCGGACCGGTTGGAACGCCGGGAGGACATCTTCTTCCTCACTGCAGACGAAATAGACGCATTGCTGTCAGGCGTCGCGATGTTCCCGGATCAACTCCGTCCGCTGGTTGAGCTGCGCAGGGCGGCGCACGAGACGCACTCGTCGATGACGCCCCCCGACACGATCGCCCTCGGGGTTGGCGAGTACCTCACGGCAAGCGAATCCAGTCCGGCTCCCGCAGTCATTCAGGCGTCGACAGCGGAGCACCAGCCGGAGTTGCGCGGCACCGGGGCGTGCGGCGGGCGGACCGAAGCGCGCGCGGCGGTCCTCGACGACATCTGTGACGCCCAGCGGCTGATTTCGGGCGACGTACTCGTGACCCGCCAGACAGACCCGGGATGGGGACCGGTATTTCCCCTCATTTCAGGGCTCGTGATCGAGCGCGGAGGGATGCTGTCGCACGGAGCCATCATCGCGCGCGAGTTCGGCATCCCGTCAGTGGTCGGCGTTCATGGCGCCACGACCCGGATCGGGCACGGCGCCCGTGTGCACGTCGATGGCGATCGCGGCCTCGTGCGAATTCTGGAGGAGGCGTAGGTGCTCGGCTACTGGCGCGAACGCTTCCCCTTGCACGCCTTCGTTCCGCTCGCGGGCGTGCTGGCTATCGCCGCGGATCCCGGACGACCGGGTGCAGAGTCGTTCGCGGGAGACCTGATACTCGCCTTTCTGCTCCTCGCGACAACGCGACTCTGGGACGACCTTGCCGATCGCGAACACGATGCCGCGCTGCATCCGCATCGCGTTCTCGTGCGCGCGCGAACGACGCACGTTTATCGGGTCACCTGCGTGGTTCTGGCCGGAATCGTCGCGGCGCTCGTCCTCTTGCGCCCAGGTCATGACGTGGCGGGACCGATTCTGGGTCTGCTCTACGTGTTGCTCGCGGTGTTCTACGCGGTCCGCACCCGCCGATCCGCTGCCGCGGAGTTGGTCCTGCTTTCGAAGTACCCGGCAATCGTATTCGTGGTCTCCGGCGGCGCGGTGACGATGCTGACGGCGTCTGCAGCAGTGATCGTCTACGCAGGTGCATGTGCCTACGAAGCATGGCATGACAGCGGGAGCGCGCTGGGCCTGCTCGCGCGGGGCCGGAAGCCATACGCCGCGACAAAGGCTGCAACAACCGAACGTCAAGGTGACAGCACGATGGGGAGGATTCAGTGGCAGTAGCACTGGCCATCGACGCTCCTGCGAATGCGCCGATGTTGGAATCGGTTCGCTGTTATCTGTGCGGGGCGTCGAATTCGCGGTTCCTCGTGTCTGCCGAGGACGACCTCACCGGCAAGCCTGGGCGCTTTCAATTCGTGACCTGCAACAGCTGCGGGCTCGCCTATCAGAATCCGCGCGTGACGCTGGAGCGGATCGGCGAGTTCTACGACGAGCAATACATCGCGCACCGCAAGACCCGGCCGTGGGGACCGCTCGCGCCGTTCTTCGATCGCGCGATGAACAAGCTCGACGCCGACAAGGATCGCCTCATCTCGCGATACGTGACGCTCGACCGGTCGAAGCGTGTGCTCGACGTCGGCTGCGCGACTGGAACGTTCCTTCAGCGTCTCAGAACCGTGCACGGCGCTCGCGTGTCGGGTGTCGACTTCAAGGACCTTTCATCCAGCCCGACGCTCGAGGGTGTCGAATTCCACTGCGGGCTCTTTTACGAGGTGCCCCTCGCGGACCGGTCGTTCGACCTGGTCACGATGTGGCACTTCCTCGAGCATGATTACGACCCTCTCCGCAGCCTGCGGACTGCACACCGTGTCCTGAGGCCCGGCGGCACACTCGTGATCGAGGTCCCACGGCTCGACAGCCGGACGTTCCGCTGGTTCGGCGATCGCTGGCCCGGGCTGCAGGCGCCGCAACACACGGTGCTCTTCGATCGCGAACATCTGCACGCTGCCGTCCGGAAGGCGGGGCTCGAGGTCGTCGACTATCTACCCTACGGCGCGTTTCCCGCCTACTTCTACCTGTTCACGGGTGTCGCGTTTCGCATGCTCAAAGGGCGAGGGCTCAATCTGCGTCGGGCCATCCTTCCTTACTTCCTGGGCCAGCTGCTCCTCATGCCGGTGCTGACGATGGAACGGCGGCTGAACCTGGCGATGCAGACGATTGTGTGCAGGAGGCCGCTGTGAATCGGAAATCGGAGATCGGCAATCGGAAATCGAACGGCGCTTTGGGCCAGGCTATCTCGCTGGATCCCTCGACGCTCGACGTGCGAACCATCGCGCTCGCCTGCGGCAGCGGCGCGATCGTGACGTTTACCGCGATCGTGCTGATCCCAGTCGGGATCCTCACGCTCTTCCGCGCGCGCCGGCTCTATTCGGCGTTCGCGCGACTGGCGTGCAAAGCCATCCTGCGGATCTATGGAATCACGGTCCGCGTGCACCAGACTGCACCATTTCCAAAGACTCAAACGATCTACATCTCGAACCACACTTCCACGCTCGACCTGTTCGTGCTGGTCTCCCTTGGCCTGCCGAACTGCCGGTTCTTCCTCAGCGGTTTTCTCAAGAAGATTCTTCCGCTCGGCGTCATCAGCGGGATGATGGGGACGTTCTTCACCGTACCGCAGGATCGCCCCGCCGAGCGGACGCGCATCTTCCAGCGCGCCGAGCGCATCCTTCGCCGCACCGGCGAGTCCGTGTATCTGAGCCCCGAGGGCGCGCGCATCACGACCGGTCTGATCGGCCACTTCAACAAAGGCGCGTTCCACCTCGCCACCAATCTGCGAGTCCCGATCGTGCCGTTCTTCATCGCGATTCCGCCGGGGATGGATCCCGGACGGGGCATCGCCGCACGGCCAGGCGTCATCGATGTCCAGGTCATGCCGGCCATCGATACGAGAAGCTGGACCCTCGCCGATCTCGAACGGAACAAGGAACGCGTTCGTGACCAGTTCGTGACCATGCAGGCCGAAAAGCGGCACGCTGCCTAAGGAGGCACTACCGGTGGGATCACTGTCATTGCCCGAGATCGTGACGTCACACGCCGAGCGGCTTCCCCATGGCGTGGCCTACAGCTTTCTGGAGTCCGGCGAACGCGAAGGCGCCCAGCTGACATGGGGTTGCCTCGATCGACGGATACGAGACCTGGCCGCGGCGCTGCGCCGGGAGGTTCCTCGTGGTGCCCGCGTGCTTCTGCTGTTTCCTCCAGGACTCGACTTCGTGCCGGCGTTCTTTGCCAGCATGGCCGCTGGCACGATCGCAGTCCCGTCGTATCCCCCTGGCGGCCATCGATCGGACCGGTTGGTCACTCGCCTGCGCGGGATGATCGCTGATGCCGGCATATCACTCGTCGTCGCGCCGTCCGCTGTTCACGCACGGCGCTCGATCGTCGAGTCGGTGATTCCCGAGTTGCGCGGCATCGCGTGGATCAACGTCGATGAGGTCGACGATGGTCCCGCGTCTGGCTTTCGGTTCGAGGGATCCCCGGCTGACGTCGTGCTGCTGCAATACACCTCGGGATCCACGTCCGATCCACGCGGCGTCATGGTCACGCACGGCAACCTGCTTCACAACCTCGAAGCCAGCGCGACCCTGGCCGGGCACGATCACCGATCGATCGGCGTCTCCTGGCTGCCGGTCAACCACGATATGGGACTGATCGACGGCGTGCTGCAGCCGGCATTCTCGGGATTTCCGGTATCGCTGATGGCGCCGGCGTCGTTTCTGCAGCGTCCGGCGCGCTGGCTGCGAGCGATCTCTCGCCTGAGGGCAACCCACAGCGGAGCGCCCAACTTCGCGTACGACCTCTGCGTCCGCCGGATCGACGACGCTGAACGCGCATCGCTGGACCTCAGCACGTGGGATATCGCCTACAACGGCTCAGAGCCGGTGCGCGCCTCGACGCTCAATGCGTTCCATCGCGCATTCGGGCCGTACGGGTTTCGCTGGGAGTCGTTCAGGCCTGCGTACGGTCTCGCGGAGGCAACCCTGCTCGCCGCGAGCGCAGCCTCGGGCGATGAACCTGTGGCGTTTCGCGCGGACGCCGCCCTGCTGGCGCGGGGACGAGCCGCCCGCAGCAGTGATGCGGGCCACGGCGTCTCATTGATCTCGTGCGGCCGCCCTGCGCCAGGCATGAAGATCGAGATCGTCGATCCGGTCCGGCGGACGAGAGCGGCAAGTGGCGAAATCGGAGAGATCTGGATCGCCGGCTCCAGCGTGGCGGCTGGTTACTGGAACCGGCCGGCCGAGTCCGCTGCGACCTTCGAGGCACGTCTTGCGGACTCGGATGACGAACGGTTTCTTCGTACCGGCGATCTCGGCGTCATTCGCCAGCAACAGCTCTACGTCACCGGTCGCGTAAAGGACGTGCTCATCGTGCGCGGCCTGAAGCACTATCCGCAGGACGTGGAACTCACCGCGGAGCGCTCCCACCCGGCGCTGCGAGGCGGCGGCTGTGCGGCGGTCTCAGTCGTATCTCCGTCAGGCGGTTCCGGCGAATCGGTGGCGATCCACGCGGAAATCGCGTCCGGGCAGGGCTGGGAGACAGCCGAACAGGTGGACAGCCGCGAAGCCTCCGCGATTTGCCTCGCGATCGCGAGAGCAGTCAATGACGGTCATGGCTTCGCACCGGCTGAAATCGTGCTCGTTCCCGCAGGAAGTCTGCCGCGAACCACGAGCGGGAAGCTTCAGCGTTTTCAATGTCAGAGGGAGTTTGCCGAGAACGGTTCGGCGCTGTTTCGATGGTGTCCAAGCGGCCACCACGAGTCCCTCGAGCAGAGAGTGGCATCATGATCGCCCGGGCACGGCAGGTCGACGATTCGTCGCTCGCCGCTCAAATCGCTGCGCTGGCCCTGCGGTGCTCGCGGATCACGGATCTGCGGCCCGACCCGTCCACACCTTTTGCGCACATGGGCCTCGACTCGATCGGCACGATCGAGCTGGCAGCTGCAATCGAGGAGGAGTTGGGGCTCGACGTCCCGCTCGATCTCGTGAGCGACTGCACCGATGCGCGTACGCTCGCGGCACGGCTCGAGCAGTCCCAGAGCGGCCTGATAACACGAGACGAGGCGCTCGCGGAGATGCTGGCCGATGCGGTGCTTGCGGATGACGTCCGGCCCCCGCTGTCGTCTTCCGCTCGTGGTGCCGACCGTGGCCGGGCGTGGCCTTTGCGATGCGGGCGTCATTCTCCTGACCGGGGCCACCGGTTTTCTCGGCGGCTGGCTCGCCGCGGAGCTCCTTCGGACTTCCCGCGCCACGCTGATTTGTCTCGTGCGCTCCGGCCGCGAGCGTGCGACCGATCGCCTGCGTTCCCGTCTGTCCGCCTGCGGCGTCGATCCTTCCCTCTTCGACTCCCGCGTTCGCATCGTCGAGGGCGACCTGTCCCTGCCGCTGCTCGGCATGTCGAGTGAAGCCGTCTCGCTGCTGGCCTGTCAGGTCGATGCCATCTGTCACGCGGGAGCAAGCGTCAACTGGGTCGCGACCTACCGCAGTCTTCGAACCGCAAACGTCCTCGGAACGAGCGAGCTGTTGCGACTGGCGTGCGTGCGCGGGTGTCCGTTCCATTTCGTTTCGAGCCTGAGCACGTGCTATTCGACGTCCGGTCCGGCCCGCGTCGACGAAAACCACGACGCGCTCGGCCACCTGAGCGGCGTTCATCTCGGTTACGCACAGTCCAAGGTCGTTGCCGAGGCGCTCGTCACGGAAGCAGGCCGTCGGGGATTGCCGGTCACGATCTATCGGCCGTCGCTGATCGCCGGGCACAGCACCACCGGCGATTTCAACGCAGACGATCTTCTCTCACTGCTCGTCAGGGGCTGCGTGCACATGGGTTGCGCGCCCGATCTCGACTGGACGCTCGATGCGCTGCCGGTTGATGTGGTGTCTCGACAGATTCTGCGTTTGTCGGCTGCGCGCGGGACCGTCCACCTGTTGCATCCCCGCCCGCGGCACTGGCGCGAGTGCGTGTTGTGGATGCGACTGTACGGCTATGACCTCACGTTGCTCCCATATCACGCGTGGCTAGGCCGCCTGCAGACCGACCTCGAGATCGCCGCCGGTTCAGGCGAGCGTCACCCTCTCGCGCCACTCGAACGCCTGCTGTTCAGTCGTCCCGACGGCGGCAACGGATTCACGGTGCCCGAGCTGTACGAAGACTCACGGCGCTCGCACGCGATCTCGTCGCGAAAGACAGCCACAGAGTGTCCCGATCTCGATGCCCATCTGCTCGATCGCTACTTCGAGGCGTTCGTCAGCGCCGGTCACCTGCCACCGCCAGCGGCGGCTTCTCGAACGGGGCCATCGGTGCACATCGGCAATGGGCGATGGGCGATGGGCAATGGGCGATGGGCACCATGCGGCCTTTGGCGTTGGCTTCTTCACCAAAGCGCTGGGCGAATCCGACGTCACAGTGATCGGCGCCAGTCAGGTCGACCGCGGGGGCGCCGAAAGTATCTTGAGCGAGCTGACGGCATGGCGGTCACCTCTGCCCACTGGACTGTTCCGGTATTCGCTGGACCTGGATGAACGGGGCACACGGCGCCAGCGTCAGGTCGTCCTGAAAGTGAAAGCCCGCGACAGCGATGCGATCGCGGTCGGCGAAGCCCTGAGCGCGCTGTGCGATGGCCGGATTGGCGCCGCGTATTCGAGGTGGAGCGAGCGGTTGGGCCTGGCACGGTCTCACGAACGCGAGCTGGCCATCTATCGTCAGACCGACACACGGTTCACGAGCCACTCGCCCGCGCTGCTGGGTTCAGTCTCTGACGATCGGGCCGGTCTCTGGGCTTTGGTTCTCGAGCAGATGACGGATGCCGTCCTGATGGACACGGTCAATGCTCCGCAGTCATGGACACCCGAAGCGATCGGCGCAGTGGTCACCGGCCTGAGCCGGCTGCAGGCGATCTGGTACGCCCGAGCCCACGAGCTGACGCGACATCCATGGATTGGCTGGGTTCAGACCGCTGCCAGCGCGTCAGAGATGACCGACCTCTGGGAAGGGCTTGCGCAGCACGCACGAGCGTCATTCTGCGGATGGGCTGACCCGTCGATGTGGTCGATCCACCGCATGCTGATCGCTCGCATCCCGCAGTGGTGGCCCCAGCTCGAAGCGCAAACCGCGACGCTCATTCACAACGACTTCAACCCGCGGAACGTCTGTCTGCGAACGACCGGGTCCGGCTTCCGGCTGTGCGCCTACGACTGGGAGCTCGCAACCGTCGGCGCCCCTCAACGGGATCTCGCCGAATTCCTCTGCTTCGTGCTCACGCCGGACACTCGAGATGCGGACATCGATCGCTGGATCGAGCACCATCGAACCAGTCTCGAGGACGAGACTGGCGCCCGAATCGATCCGATCACGTGGCGCCAAGGGTTCGCCGCAGCGCTGTACGATGTGCTCGTCAGCCGCCTCACGATGTATGCGTTGATTAACCGCGTTCGACGCCAGCCATTTCTTCCACGCGTCGTCAGGACATGGCGGCGGTTATACGATCGCTTTCCATTGGCACAGGAGATCTGATGGAACGCTCGCCTGCCTCGTGCATTCACGTCTCCAACACGTTGACCTACGTGTCGCTGCTGATGGGAATCGCCTCCATCGCCGCCGCGTTGTCCGGCAGCGCCGACGCCGCGGGCGCCCTGATCGCCGCGGCCGCGATCGCCGACACCTTCGATGGATGGTTCGCCCGCAGATTCGCTCGTTCACCGGAGCTGGCGTCAATGGGCGTGCAGCTGGACAGCCTGGCGGATGCCGTCACCTTCGGGATCGCCCCGGTCATCGTCGCCGGCATTCTCTTCCGGCCGGGTGGCGGCGCCGCCGAGTGGATTTGGTGGGGCTCGGCGTTCGTCTACGCGGCTTGCGCGTTGACCAGACTCGGGTTCTACAACGTCTCGCACGACGAGATCAGCGGCTTCGTCGGCCTGCCCACACCAGTTGCGGCGCTCTTCTGGTCGACGCTGCTCCTCCTCAATGCCGGCCCCGTCGCGCTGTCGGTCGTCGCCCTGACGACGTCGGTGGCGATGATCGCACCGGTCCGGATTCCACGGCCTTCAGGACTCGGTCTCGCTGTATTTGTCTTGTGGCCGGTGGGGCTGATCGTTGCGCACACGTTTTGAACGCGACACGCCTGCGCCCTGAACGGGTTCGAATCCCAGTGCGACGGATGACTGACGAGTCACTGGCTACGATCGCGACGACCGCGACGAACGCGACGTGCACATTGTTCCGACGTCGTGTTCGTCGTGATCGTCGCGATCATTCCGGGACTCGTCAGTCGTCCGTCGTTGTCCACAGCAAGCGCCCAGATATCCATTTTCTGAGCAGGTGCCTCTGGCTCGGCGGTGATGGCCGGGGCGACATCGTCTCACCTGCGTTGAGCGCCAGCAACGATCAGAACGTTGATCCGCTTGTCACGTCGGCTGACCGACCAGGCTCGCTATCTGCCGCAAATGGTGACGAAGGTGACCGACGTAGTCACGCATGAAGTAGTCGAGGGTGGTGGGCTGGTCGGCTGAGACGGTGGTCCACGCGATCTTATCGAGGTTGTGCCTGGCGCGCGGCCGCAGCTTCGCGTCCTCCGACGCCGACTCCATGACGTGGGCGATGTGCAGGTTGTAAGCCGACCACAGGTCAAGCAACCGCGACCACGACGCGTCCTGGTAGGCCTGCACCTTTACCCACTGTTCCTGATCGTAACCAGCCGATACGAGATCCGGCTCGAGCTGCGCGCGCACGAACCGCGCGTGATTGTTCGCGGCGGAGTCAATGAGATGCCCGATGATCTCCTTCGCAGACCACGACTCCGGGGCACGACGCCTCGAGGCATCGGCGTCGGACACGCCGCGCAGGAACGCGACAGTCCTCGTGACCTCCGATCTCAGATCCTCGGCCGCGGACACAACAGGCTGGTTCATGACCTCTACCCCGATTACTCAACCTTGATCTCGAACACCTTCGGCCACAACTTCCCCGTGACGAAGAGCCGATCGCCTGCCGCGTCGTAGGCGATGCCGTTGAGCACATCGACGCCCGCTGATTCACCCGGCGACAGCAGGCCGCTGAGATCGATCCAGCCGGTGACATCACCGGTTTTCGGCGAAATCCTCGCGATGCGGTGCTGCTGCCAGACGTTCGCCAGGATCTCCCCACGGACGAACTCCAGCTCATTGAGATCCTTCAGCGGCACACCGCCGTCGCGCACCGTCAAGCGACCCGTTTCCTTCAACGTTTGAGGATCCAGGAAGCGCAACGACGAGGTCCCGTCGCTCATGATGATTTGCTTGCCGTCGTGGGTCAGTCCCCAGCCCTCGCCCTTGTACGCAAACGTTTTCTGCGGCGCAAACGTCGTCAGGTCGTAGACGAATCCGATCTCGGATTGCCAGGTGAGCTGGACGATCGATTTGCCCCAGACGACAATGCCCTCGCCGAAGAACTTGGGGTCGAGCGCCCGCTGCTGGAGCACCTCCCCCGTCTCGAGCTTCACTTTTCGGATCCCCGACTGCCCGAGGAGGCCGGTGCCCTCGTACAAAACCCCGTCGAGATACACGAGCCCCTGTGTAAAGGCCTGACGATCGTGGGGATAGGACTTGACGACTTTGTATTTGGACACAGGCGTGGGCGAGGTGCGCCTCTGAGCAGCGGGCGACGACGTCGGACCGGCTGCTGCGAGCACGATGATGATGAGGACCAGCCAGCCGCGGGAGCGAGAGAACATGAGGGAATGGTACCTACGCGTGCCGTCGTTCCCGCCCTCGCGTCGTCCGATTCCGTACAGCCTGTCGATCCGGTCGTCGCGCTTCGCTCAGAGTAGCGTCCGGCTTCAGCCGGACTTTGTAGCCTGAGGCTTCAGCCGAACCTATCCGATTCGATAGAGTTTCGACGCCGTGCGAATGTAGATCGCCCCGCCAGCGATCGCCGGTGACGCCAGCGACATCTCGCCCAGATCGTTCTTGGCGATCTCCTTGTACTCGTCGCCGGTGTCGATGAGGAAGGCCACGCCTTCTTCGGTCAGGAACACCACCCGGTTGCCCGCGGCCACCGGAGAGGCGGAGAACGTGTGACCGCCGCCGCCGACCCGGACCTTGTAGATCTGTTGTCCGGTCTCTGCGTTGAGCACCGTCAGAATCCCGGTGTCGTGGACGAGATACGCGCGCCCTTCGTGGACGAGTGCTGAGGGCGTGTACCCTGACACGCGCGGCTGCCGCCAGACGATGTAGTCGTTGCTCGTTGTCCCTGCCGCCAGCGAGATGTCTCCGGTTGCGCCTGGCTTGATTGCGTAGAACGGACGGTTCGCGTCGCCCTGCGAGCCCGTGCCCACGTACAGCCATCCGTTCCAGGTGATCGGCGAGGCCGTGGGCATCGACATGCCCGTCACGCGCCACAGCTCCTTCCCGTCCAGGCCGTACGACGTAATCATTCCGTGGCCAGTGGTGATGATCTCCGTCCGCATCGCGTTCTTCCACACGAACGGTGTCGTCCACGACGATTTTGGAAGGCCTGTCTGCGGGCGGACGGTGCGCCAGAGTTCCGCGCCTGTCTTGGCATCGAGCGCCGCCAGGTACGACTCGGCCTCGCTGTCGTGCAGCAGGTAGACACGGCCTTCATACACCGTCGGTGACGATGCGGTGCCAAAATCGAGGTAGATGGGCTGCGGCGGCCATTGCTTCTTCCAGAGCAGCTTGCCGTCGAGGCTGTAGCAGAACAATCCGACGTTCTGCCCGAACGACGCATACAGCCGCTCGCCGTCCGTTACGGGTGTCTCCGAGGCGTAAGTGTTTTTGCGATGACGCCCTCCGGAGGGCCTGGTTTTGATCGCTTCCTGTTCCCACTTGATCTTGCCGGTGCGCGCATCGAGCGCGTACACCATGTAGCGGATGTCCTCCGACTCTTCCGGCGCTTCATTGTCGCGCTCGCGCGTCTTTTTGCGAATCTCCTCACCGGACAGGCCTTGCGCGCTCAACTCGGCGATGTAGTCGTTGCCATACAGGCCGGCCGTCGGCTGCTTGAACGGCTTGCCGCTGATCCCTGACGTCACGAACACCGTGTCGCCCCACACGATCGGCGACGACCAACCCTGTCCGGGCACGTCGATCTTCCAGCGAACGTTCTCGGAAGTCGTCCACCGCTCGGGAATCTTCTTACCCGGAGCAATACCGCTCATGCCATGGCCACGAAACCCGGGCCAGGTCTCTTCGGGTAGCGGCGACGTGGCCGCCAGGCTGGCGACGGCGACGACTGTAACGACGATGGCAGTGCTGAGTCGGAACATGAAGATGAGCGTACTACACGGCCTGTGAACGGCCGGGGACAACGGGATTAACGGGGGGTTTTCGAGTATGGATTGACCATTACGCGGACCGCACTTGGGTGGCCCTCAGCTCCCGCCGATCACGTCGAGGAACTGTTGGCCGTAGTCCGCAATCTTCCGCTCGCCCAACCCGTAGATGGTGTGCAGCGCATCGAGCGTCCGCGGTCTCAGTCGTGCCATCTCACGAAGGGTGGTGTCGTGAAACACCACGTACGGCGGAACGCCCCGCGCGCGCGCAATCCTGAGTCGCAGCTCGCGCAGCCGCTCGAAGAGTTCGCGGTCGACACCCTGCCAGGACTCCGCTTCGATCCTGGCGCGCTTGGGCAGCCGATCCTTCGTGGGCCGGCGTTGTCGCGCCAGCGTGAGATCCGGCTCGGCGCCAGGGTTTTTCATCAGCGCGACACCGCGCGAGGTCAACGTCAGCACGGGATACTCGTCGCCGGCCTGACGCAGGAGCTCGCCAGCAAGCAGCTGTTCGATGTATCCGCGAATCTCCGGAACCGGCGCCTCCGCCATCAAGCCAAACGTGGTCAGCTGATGGTGGCCGCGCGATCTGACCTGCTCGGTGTCGCTGCCGCGAAGCACGTTCGTCACGTGCGCGGCGCCGAATCGTTGCCCGACTCTCGCCACACACGACAAGATCTTCCGGGCAATCGTCGCTGGCTCTGCGAGCGCCTCGAGCTCGTCGAGGCAGTAGTCGCAGGCCCCACAATCGTCGCGGCTGTAGTCTTCACCGAAATAGGCGAGCAGGCGCTTGTGACGGCAGCCGACACTCGCCGCATACCGCTCCATATCCCGAAGCAACGAACGCCGTGCGTCCGTCCATTCGCCGTTGCGCTCGAGCATCACGCGCCACTTCAGGAAATCGGCAGCCGAGTAGATCAGGACACACTCGGCCTCGAGGCTGTCCCGTCCGGCTCGCCCGGACTCCTGTTGATAGTGTTCGAGAGACTGCGGCGCGCCCGCGTGAACGACGAAGCGTACATCGGAGCGATCGATGCCCATGCCGAACGCGACGGTGGCGACCACGACGTCCGCCTCTTCCTCGAGAAACGCATCCTGGTTGGCGCTGCGTTCCTGATCGGCGAGGCCGGCATGGTAGGGCCGCGCGCGCACTCCACTCTCGGACAGCCACGCGGCAAGCGCGTCCACCTCGCGTCGTGACGTGCAGTAAACGATGCCGGCCTGACGCGGATGGCGATCGAGGATGTCCGTCAGCTGGCGTTTCAGATTGGACCGCGCGACGACCCGATAGACCAGGTTTGGGCGATCGAACGATCCGACCAGCTCGACCGGATCCTGGAGCTCGAGTTGACGGACGATGTCGCGACGCACACGGGCGGTGGCGGTTGCCGTGTACGCGTGCAGCCGGACGCCGGGAAACACGCTGCGCAGCCGGCCGAGCTGTCGATACTCCGGCCTGAAATCATGTCCCCACTGGCTGATGCAGTGCGCCTCGTCCACGGCGACGTACGAGACGGTGCACCGGCCGAGCATCGCAAGAAACGCGTCGCTCCCCTCTCCGGCCAGCCGTTCGGGCGACACATAGAGCAGCCGATACCGGCCCTCGCGCAATCCGGCCGCGACGCTGGCCTTCGCATCCGGCGAGAGCGTGCTGTTGAAAATCGCAGCCGGCACGCCGTTGCCGACAAGTGTGTCCACCTGATCCTTCATCAACGAGATCAGCGGGGACACGATCACGGCAAGGCCGGGACGCACGAGCGCGGGGGCCTGAAAGCAGAGAGACTTGCCGCCCCCTGTCGGCAGGACGACAAGCGAATCGCGGTCGGCCAATATGGCGTCCATGGCCGCCTGCTGCAACGGGCGGAACGTCGTGAATCCCCAGTACCGCTCCAGGACCTCCTCGAGCCGCGGGGATGTCGACGTCTGAACGGTGAGCTCTTTCAAAGACCTTCGAGGAGGATGAGGCTGCCCTGCGAAGCGGCCCGCCGCAGGGCTTTGGCCGGCGCGTACTCGTCCGAATCCCACCAGGCTTTGGCGCGCTCGACCGAGGGGAACTCGACGATCACCGTCCGCTTCGGCTCCCACGGGCCCTCGAGCGACTCGACCTTGCCGCCACGTGCCAGGAATCTGCCGCCGTAGGCTTCAATGCTCGCCGGCACCATCTTCCGGTAGTCGGCGTAACGCACGGGATCCTGCACATCGATGTCAGCGATTACGTATGCAGCCATACATCAGTCCTCAGTCATTCAGTCATTAGTCATTAGTCATGAATCGTCAATTGTCCAGGATGAGGCTACAGCACGTGACGCCGGCCTCCGCTTTCGCGAGCTCGGACACGTCGACGGGAATCGGACGAAAACCCCAACGCAACAACAGCGCCTGCGTTCTGACGTGGGCCGCCGCCACGATCGCATCCGCACCCAAGGTCAGGACGTTCGCCGCCTCCGGTTCCGCAGGGTCGACCGCGTAGGCCTCCATGCCATCGAAGCCCCTTGCTTCGACCCAGTCAGGATTATGCAGGACCCGGTTCTCGTCCAGCGCCGTGACGGCAGATTTCAGATGCAGGCAGCCGCGCACCCGCAAACACCGGACCGTGTAGCCGAACGGCTGCACGAAACGCGCGAGCTGACGCGCTCCCTCCTCATTGGTCCTCGTCGACAACCCCACGAACAGCCGTCGTCCCAGCCGCAGCACATCGCCACCGTCCATGAGCGCCGGCGCGGTGAGCATCTCGATCGGTCCTTGCTTCGCGAGCCTTATGGCGACCGACATGGTTTCGAGGCGCCGGGACTCCGCGCCCGGGCGCGTGATGATCGCAATCTCGTCCAGGACAATCGCCGTGTCTTCGACGAACACGGAGTCGGGCAGCTCGGGTGTGTCTTCGAGTCGTTCGATCCGATACCCGATCGATTCAAGCGCCTGCTCGTACTCGCGGTGCTGCCTCGCCGCCCGCGTCGCGTCGATCGGAGAACGCTCGAGATGCGTGAGCTCACAGCGCTCGATCGAGTGCGGCACGGCGCGGGTCAGGGCAAGGGGCATGTTGTGATATTCTAGCGCGGGACGGAGGGGACGGAGGACGGAGGGGACGGAGGGAACGGAACAAGCTTCAACTCAGAGGCTCGGAGGAACGGAGGTTCCGGGGTTTACTCGGCGGCGGATTCCCTCTTTCAGAATCGGCACGTTGAAGTTCATCAACAGGCCGACGGGCCGGTTTGTGAGTCGCAGGTACGTGAGGAGCTGAGCCTCATGCACCGGCGCGATCTCTGCGATCGACTTGATTTCAACGATTACGGTGTCGTTGACGAGGAAATCCGCCTTCAATGCGCAGTCGAATCTTAGATCCTTGTAGGAAACGGGCACCCTCATGTTCTCGACAACCGTCAAGCCGGAGTTGCGCAGCTCGAAGGCGAGGCAGACGTGGTAGACCGATTCGAGCAGTCCCGGCCCCAGCCGCCGGTGAACCTCAACGCCACACCCGATGATTCTCGACGTCAGCGGGTCTATGGCTGCGAGATCAATCCACGTCATGCCTGCGCTGAATAGCAAGGGCGGAGCCATTCGTTTCTGCCTGAAAACCAGGAGGTCGTCGCCCATTTCGCTGAAGCAATTGCCAGGTCGTATCGTGGTCGGGTACGCAGGAACTTCTCACGCATGGAACAGACACCAGCCGATGCCGGCCCGGCCTTGGCCGGGCCGGGCGATCGACTCACGCGCCGCGGGAACAAGCCACGAATCAACCGGTGCATGGCTTGTTCCCGCGGCGCGTGAGTCGATCGCTCGCCGCGCTACGCGCGGCGCCATCGGCTCGCAGACCAGATCGCTGGTCCGAGGTCTCCGTTTCTCCGCGTCTCTGAGTTGAAGCTCGTTCCGTTCCCTCCGTCCCCTCCGTTCCGTTCCCTCCGTCCCCTCCGTGCGCCGATGTGTCAAAATACAAAGGAATGTCTGAGTTGATCGATCTCATCCTGAAGCTCGACGAACATCTCTTTGCGCTGACCGAAGCTTACGGACCCTGGGTTTACGGGGTACTTTTCGCGATCGTTTTTGCCGAAACCGGTCTCGTGGTCACGCCGATCCTCCCGGGCGACTCGCTGCTCTTCGCGGCAGGGGCGCTCTGCGGGGCGGGACTGCTCGACCCGACGATCATGGCGATTGTCCTCATATCCGCCGCCATTCTCGGCGACGCGGTCAACTATTCGGTGGGTCGCTGGGTCGGGCCTCGCGTGTTTCATGCGACCGACGACACGACGTGGCTGCATCGAATGTTGCGCCGCGATCACCTCGACAAGGCGCACGCGTTCTTCGAGAAGCATGGTGGCAAGGCGATCGTGCTGGCGCGCTTCATGCCGATCGTTCGGACCTTCGTGCCATTCGTGGCGGGTGCCGGATCGATGTCGTATCCGGCGTTTGCGTTCTACAACGTGGCCGGCGCCTTGTTGTGGGTGTTCTCCTGCTTCGGGCTCGGGTATCTGTTCGGCAACGTTCCCATCGTCAAGGACAATTTCTGGGCCGCGGCGCTCGTGATCGTTGCCATCTCGCTCGTGCCGATCGCCCTCGAGTTCTGGAAGGCCCGCAGCAACCGTGAAGTGCCACCGGTGGCCCTGCCCTAGCGTGATTCGGGCGTCGCGATGCTGACCGAGACGCCTGACGGGTTGCACTGCGCGGACGGCGATTTCTACATCGACCCCTGGGCGCCTGTGGAACGTGCGGTGATCACGCACGCGCATGGCGATCACGCGCGGCCCGGCTCTGCGGCCTACCTCTGCGCCCGCGCCTCCGTCCGCCTCCTGCGTCGTCGATTCGGTGACGACTGCGTCATCGAGGGCCTCGAATACGGTGACACGCGCCTCATCGGCGGGACCCGGATCAGTTTTCACCCCGCGGGACATGTACTTGGATCGGCACAGGTGCGGCTCGAGGGCGCTGGCGGCGTCTGGGTCGTCTCCGGCGACTACAAGCGCGCCGAGGATCCCACCTGCGCGCCGTTCGAACCAGTCACAGCCAACACATTCATCACCGAGTCGACCTTCGGTTTGCCGATCTACCGCTGGGATCGAACCGACGAAGTGATCGCCGATCTGATGGCCTGGTGGGACCAGAACCGGGCCGCGACGATGACGTCGGTGCTCTTCTGTTACACGATCGGGAAGGCGCAGCGAGTGCTGGCAGAGCTGACGCGCGTGACGGATCGAACGGTCCTCGCTCACGGCATGATGCTGCCGATGATCGAGGTCTATCGCGAGGCGGGCATCCACATGCTTCCGGTCGCACCGGCGACGGAGCGGCCACGTGGCGCCTCGTACGCGGGCGAGCTCGTGCTCGCGCCGCTCTCGGCGCGCGGCACGCCATGGATGCGCCGGCTCGGGAATCATTCGGATGCATTTGTGTCGGGACTGATGCGCGTTCGCGGCGTCCGCCGCCAGCGCGCCTTCGATCGCGGGTTCGTCCTGTCCGATCACGCCGACTGGCCTGCGCTGCTCTACACCATCGCCGAATCCGGCGCCGACCGTGTGCTCGTGACGCACGGGCACGCTGAACCGCTCGCGCGATACCTGACCGAACAGGGCGTCGAATCCGCGGTCATTCGAACCGCATGGGAAGGCGAACCGACTGGTGACTGACTACCTGAACCCGTAGCTCGTAGTCCGTGGTTCGTAGTCCGTAGCTCGTCGCTCGCAGACCTTGACGACAGCTCTTCGAGCCACGAGCAACGAACCACGAACCACGACTTTTTTTATGCACCGTTTCGCCACTCTCTTCGACGCGATCGATCGAACGACGTCGACCAACGCCAAGGTCGCGGCGATGGCCGACTACTTTGCCGATGCGCCGCGGGAGGACGCCGCGTGGGCGGTCTTCTTCCTCACCGGGCGGCGTCTGAAGCGCCTCGTGCCGTCGGCGGCGATCCAGGAGTGGACGCTCGCGGCGACCGGGCTGCCATCCTGGCTCCTGTCCGAATGCTGGTCGGTGGTTGGTGATGGCGCCGAGATCGCTGCGCTGGTGCTCGACCAGTTGCCGGCGGCGCCATCCGAAGATCTTCCGCTGTCAAAGTGGGTCGAGGAGCGCATCATCCCGCTGAAGACGCTCTCCCCCGAGGTGCAGCAGACGCGTGTCACCGAGTGGTGGCGACGGCTCGATCGGCTCCAGCGTTTCATGCTGCTGAAACTGCTCACCGGGGAGTTCCGCGTCGGCGTTTCGCAGACGCTCGTGGTGCGTGCCATCGCTCGAGCGGCAGCGCTTCCGGCAACGACCATCGCAGCGCGACTCATGGGCGAATGGGCCCCGTCGGCCGACTGGTTCTCGTCGGTGCTGTCCCACGAGCGCACCGAGGACGACCGATCCCGTCCTTACCCGTTCTGTCTGGCCTCACCGCTCGACGAGGCGCCGGACACGCTTGGGAGCCCGGAAGCGTGGCTGATCGAGTGGAAGTGGGACGGCATTCGAGCGCAGCTCGTCAAGCGCGATGCGCGCGTGCACCTCTGGTCTCGCGGCGAGGAGCTGATCACGCACCGGTTCCCGGAAATCGCGGCAGCCGCAACGAACCTGCCTGACGGCACGGTCCTCGACGGCGAGGTGCTGGCGTTTCGCGACGATCGACCGATGCCGTTCTCGGCCCTCCAGCAGCGGATCGGACGTCAGAAACAGGTCGCCCAGCTCGTGCGCGCCGTGCCCGTCGTCTTCATGACCTACGATGTGCTCGAGGATCTGAACGAGGACATCAGATCGTTTCCGCTGAGCGAACGGCGCCGCCGGCTGGAGGGACTCCTCAAGGGATCGATATTGCGGCCGTCGCCGGTCGTGACGGGTGCGACGTGGGAAGAGCTGGCGGCGCTACGCGCCGATTCCAGGGCCCGCGGCGTCGAAGGCCTCATGCTCAAGCGGCTGACCTCGGCTTACGGGGTCGGACGAAAGCGGGGCGACTGGTGGAAGTGGAAGATCGAGCCCTTCTCTATCGATGCGGTCCTTATCTATGCCCAGCCGGGCAGCGGCAAGCGGGCCAGCCTGCTGACCGATTACACGTTCGGCGTCTGGGACAACGGCGAGCTCGTGCCGATTGCCAAGGCGTATTCGGGGTTGTCGAACGAAGAGATCGACGAAATGGACCGCTGGATCCGCCGTCACACGCGCGAGCGGTTCGGCCCGGTGCGGCACGTCGAGCCGGCCCACGTCTTCGAGCTGGGCTTCGAGGGCATCGCGAAATCCACGCGGCACCGTTCAGGCATCGCGGTTCGGTTCCCGCGCATGCTGCGGTGGCGGCGCGATAAGAAGCCGGAGGATGCGGACACGATTGAATCGGTCCGCGCCCTGCTCGACGCTCAGGGAGTCAGCGCGCCTGACCGAACTTCTCGAGGGCCGCAATGATGGTTTTCACCGCGCCCGCGAAAAACGGCTGCTGAATCGTCTCGGCGTCGTCGGTCGGCTTGTGATGGTTCTCGAAGTCCTCGACACCGAAATAGATGAACGGTATGCCTGCTTCGTGGAACGGATAGTGATCGGAGTCTTTCGTCCAGTCTTCCGCTTTGATGTTCGGCACGTCGTGTCCGAGCCGGAGCTCCACCGGCGGCTGCGCGACACCCTCCAGCATCGGCTTCAGCGCAGGATAGTGATAGGTGCCGGCCGCGTAGAGCACGTTCTTGGCGTCGCGGCCGATCATGTCGACGTTGATGTTCAGGACCATCGCGGTCTTCGGAATCGGGCCGCTGTTCAGCAGCGCTCTCGCGCCGTGCAGCCCGCTTTCCTCCGCGTCCAGCGCCGCGAGTAGCAGCGACGGCCCCGTCGGATTTTTCTGGAAGTGTTCGGCGATCGCCAGCAGCGCCGCAACACCTGACGCGTTGTCGTCCGCTCCGTTGTAGACCTGCCCATTGCGGATGCCGATGTGGTCGTAGTGAGCCGTGACGACGATGTAGCGATCGGGGGTACGGGTGCCGGGAATCACCGCGAGCAGGTTCGTGCCGGAGCGGTCTCCGGGCTCGCCGCGGCCACTGAACTTGAACGTCTGCTCGAAGGATGCTCCTGCCGGCTTCAGCCCAATCTCCTTGAAACGCTGAAGGACGTACGCGCGGGCCTTGGCTCCGCCAGGAGTCCCGGCGAGACGGCCCTGCATGTCGTCTGCCGCCAGGACACGCACGTCGCGCATCAACTGGTCTTCGCTGACCTGAATCGGCCTCGCTGGAGGCGCGGCCTGCCAGCCGTACGCCGGCGCCTGGATGGCGGCGGCGAGAAGAACGACGCAAACGTAAGACTTTGGTAATCTGCGATCTGGAGTCATGTAATCGTCAATTCTAACGGTATCCTTGCGGACCATGCTCGGGTCCAGGGTCAAAGGCGGGCAGGTTGGTGAACGCGGCACAGCCGAGCGGGTCATTCGGCAAATCCTGCTTGCCACGCTCGCCATCGGAGTGGTGGGCACCGCAATCGAGCTCGTCCTGCTCGAACACTACGAGAGCTGGAATCAGCGGATCCCTCTAGGGTTGCTTGGCTGTGCGGCACTTGTTCTGGTGTGGCACGGCATCGATCGAGGGCCGGCGCCGGTTCACACGCTGCAAGTCCTCATGCTCGTCTTCGTGCTGGCGGGCATGCTCGGCGTGTACCTGCACTACAGCGGCAACCGTGAGTTCGAGCTGGAAATGTACCCAACGATGTCGGGGATGGAACTGTTTCGTAAGACGATGATGGGCGCAACACCTGCACTTGCGCCCGGAACGATGATTCAGTTGGCGCTCGTCGGGTTGGCGTACACGTTCCGCCACCCCAGGCTGGACTAATTAGAGGGGGGTCAGATCTTGTTTCTTGCACGTTTGTACTCATTAGAGGGACATCCGCAAAAGGGGACACTCGTGCAAGAAACAAGATCTGACCCCATCCGAGGAGTCAGAAATGAGATTGAAAGCGACGTTCATCGCCGGTATCGCCATCGCTCTTCTCGCGTCGACGGCGCCTGCCGGCGCCCAGGTCGGAAAAGGACTGGTCGACCCGAACACTGCTGACGAGAAGACCCTTCTCGGCGTTCCGCACCTGACGGCGCCGATCGTGAAAGGCCTCATCGAAAAGCGGCCGTTCGCGAGCCAGACGGACTTCAATACGTTTCTGACAAGCCAGGGACTCAACAAGACGCAACTGGCGGATACCTATGGCAGGACGTTCGTCCACCTCAATCTGAACACGGCGACCCGCGACGAGATCCTGATGGTCCCGAACCTGGGGAACAGGATGGCTCACGAGTTCGAGGAGTATCGGCCCTACAAGGCGATGGCGCAGTTCCGCCGGGAAATGAAGAAGTACGTGGACGACAAGGAGGTCGCCAGACTCGAACAGTACGTGTTCGTGCCCATCAATCTGAACACCGCCACCGACGAGGACATCCTTTCCATTCCCGGCCTTGGCAAACGCATGCTGCACGAGTTCAAGGAATATCGCCCCTACAAGAACATGGAGCAGTTCCGTCGCGAGATCGGCAAGTACGTGGACAAGAAAGAGGTCGCGCGGCTCGAGCGTTACGTGACGATCGACTGACGTCGATGTTAGCGGCGCTCGTTTCCTGTCTCTGGCAGCGATCGACACGCTGCTCGCATCGCGGCAAACGGCGCCGCAACCGGCGTTCGACGACGACCTGCAAATCATCCTGACCGACGCCGTGGCAGCACTGATCGACGACCTGCGCTACGGCAAGGTTCTGCCGGTCACGCTCGACAAGCGCTGGAACGTCGACCCGCGGACTGGCGCACCGCGCCCCTCGAAGACGACGTAGCTGCGGTTGCCGCGACGAGCTCGCCGGCAGCGGCCATCGGCGCACTGAAACCGACGCATTTCATCTACGTGGGGCTCAAGGACGCGCTCGCGAAGCTGCGCGCGGTCACGCGCGCAGGCGGATGGCCGGCCGTGCCTGCTGGTCCGGCGATCAAAGCGGGCATGACCGATCGCCGTGTCGCCGCAATCCGCAAACGGCTGGCTTCAACCGGTGAGCTGCCGAACGTCAACAACGCTCGAGAACGAGACCTACGACGACGAGTTGCGCGAGGCGGTCAAACGGTTTCAGGAGCGTCACCGTCTCACCGCGGACGGCGCGATAGGCCCCGCCACAGTGCAGGCGATGAATGTCACCGCTGAGTCGCGCATCGGCCAGCTGCGGGTCAACATGGAGCGCGCGCGCTGGGTCGTCGGAGGCCTCCGCGATTCGTTCGTGCTCGTCAACCTGCCGGCGTTCAAGGTCTACTTGATCCGCAACCGTGGGAACGTCTGGGAATCCAGGACGCAAATCGGACGGGAAGCACGCCAGACCCCGACGTTCCGTGCGAACCTGCGCTACCTGGTGTTCAACCCGGACTGGACGGTGCCGCCGACGATCCTCGCGCAGGATGTGCTCGGCGGCATGCGAAAAGGCGAAAACACGATCGCGCGCAAGCGCCTGACGATTCTCGATCGTCAGGGACGTCCAGTGGATCCTGCGACGATTGACTGGGCCAACGCCACGCGTGCGAACTTCCCTTACACGCTGCGTCAGTCACCCGGACCCGACAACGCGCTCGGACGCGTGAAGTTCATCTTCCCGAACGAACACTCGATCTTTCTCCACGATACGCCGAGCCAGGAACTCTTTGGGTCAGACAAACGCACGTTCAGTTCGGGGTGCATTCGCGTGGAGAACGCGCTCGAATTCGCGACCGTTCTCCTCGATGGCGATGGCCGCTGGAATCGCCAGCTGATCGACGAAGCCATTGCCAGCGGCAAGACCGAGACGGTCTTCCTCAAAGAGGCATTGCCGGTGCTGATCGTGTACTGGACCGTCAGCGTCGGCGCATCCGGCGAGCTGCGTTTCGCCCGCGATGTGTACGGACGCGATGACCCTGTGCTTCGAGCGCTGGACAGCCCCTGATCAAGCGCTAGTGCAAAGTGCAGAGTGCCCTGCACTAAGCCTATAAGCCAGGGACACCTGAGACTCTCCGAGCCGTCACGACAAGCGGCCCGTCCTCAATGGTCACAGACGAGGCGCTGGGACCCGGAGCAAAGCGGATGCGCACTGTCTCGGCGCCTGGCGGGTGAAACACCCGCGAGCCGAGGTGAAACAGGTTGCGCTCTGTGGCCCCGGTTCGCTGAATGACGAGGTTGCCGCGGGCGTTGACCGTGACGCTGAGGCGATCGGTCGCACCCGATCCGAATGAATAGTCGCCCAGTATCGCCTTGCGATCTTCATCGGGCAGGCTCTCGTTGGTGTATCGCGGTTCGGCGTCGCCGAGCGTTTCCAGATACTTCACCACCTCCGCTGCGCCGCCGAACTTGGCGTGATCGAGCAACGGAATGCCGTGCGGTCCCTTGGTCCGCTGAATCCCTGGCGACGCGGCAATCATCCCCTGCACGACGGTGAGCTGACCGAGCATGGCCGCTGAGAAAATCGTCGGCGGTGCTCCTGCCTTGAGCAGCACATCGGCAATCTCGCGGTTCCCGACATGGGATGCGGCCCCGAGGGCAGTTTCCCAATCGCCATAGCCCCAGTCCCAGGACGCCTTCGCCAGCGCGGGACAGCCCGAAACCAGCTCTCGCACGCGCGCGGCGTTTCCATGCGAGACGGCGACGATTTCTCGCGCCAGCGCGGGATCCTGGGTCGGAAACGATTCCGGGATGGTTCCCGGACGATCGGGGGCTGGCCCCTGAAACGATCGCGGGGTTGAGGCGGAAATCTCGAGCGATCCGCCCAACACGCTGCTGACCGGGACGATGGCCAGAAATGAACGACGGGAAAGCGACATGGCGGCTGACCTCCTGACGCCGACAGTGATCGAGCCGCCGTCGGTGCGCAAGCCAGGATCAGCTCAGGCCGATGTAAGTTGAGAAGTCGAGTGTCGGCAGGGAGTTACAGAGTGAGGTAAGTTGTGACTGGACGGAGGGGACGGAGGGAACGGAACGAGCTTCAACTCAGAGACTCGGAGGAACGGAGGGCTTGGGGATTGTTCTGCACCTATTGACCACTGCGAGCCGATGCCGCCGCGACGCGGCGGGCGATCGATCGAGTCCCCGGAGGTGCAAGCCACTCAGCACTCACAGGTGGCTTGCAGCTCCGGGGACTCGATCGATCGCACGGCCCGGCCAAGGCCGGGCCGGCATCGGCTGCTCCCCAGGTTCCGGACGCCTGCCACGCTCCGTGTCTCCGTGTCTCCGTTTTTGAAGCTCGTTCCGTGCACTCCGTCTCGCTCCCGAACACAAACGTCAGTTGGTGGAGAGCTTGCCGGCCACGGCTGATGCGATCGATTCAGCAATCTCCGCCTGCACCGCCAACGAGAACTCCGGCCGGTCATAGGTCTGCGCCCATACGTGCGCCTCGTCGCTCACGCGGATCAGATGAGCGATCAATCGCACGCGGGTCTCGTCTCGCTTGACCTGTGCAAGGACGACGTATTCGGCCCTGACGTCGCGGCCAATCTCCTGGAGGTCCCGGAAGGAACGCGGCCGGCGAAGCGCGGCAGAGTTGCCGATGACGTCGAGCCGTTCGACTCTGCCTGGAGCAGCCAGCCTCGCAACGGTTGCGTCAGCAATCCCGCGGGCGAGCCCGTCGAACGCGTCCTGTCCGGTTTCGTTGTCGAAAGGCACGACGGCGACGCGAATGGGCGTGGGACGGGCCGCGAGGGTATACCAGGCGCCGGCCAACCCGGCAGCCAGCAGGAGCGCCCCTATGGCGAACCGCAGAGGCGCTCGACCGACAGGCGGGGCTGCAGCGGGCGGTTCGATCGCCTCGATCAACCCGACTCACCGGCTGTTCCGCCTGCACGGGCGCTATGAAGCGGTAACCCCTCCGTGGCAAGGTCTCGACGAAGCGCGGCGACTCTGCCGAGTCCCCGAGAGCGCTTCGGATTTGCGCCACACAGAAGTTGAGCCCGCGCTCGAAGTCAACGAAGGTCCCGTCAGCCCAGACCAGCTGTCGGAGTTCGTCCCGGGAGACAACCTCGCCCGGCCTGGCGGTCAGCATCGCGAGCACACGGGCCGGCTGGGGTTGCAGCTTGACCTGCACACCATCCCGCCGCAGCTCCCCGGTTGCCGGGTCGAAGTCGAAGACGCCGAATCTGGCTCGACCGCCCATGCCGCACACACGATACCGTGGATCGAACCGCAAAATCACGGGCCGCGCGTCGTCGCGATTCGCCCGTTCCCTCAGCACGTCCGCACATCGCACGTCTCGCACGTCGCACGTCCCGCACGTGGCACTGCAGCGCACGTCCGCACCCATCCGATCTGCCGCGAGCCTCGTAGGAGTGATGAGCCATCCGCATCGGGCGGAGATTGCAGCTAGAATCTGCGGCTAGGCGCCGCAATTTCTTCGAGAGCCCATGAAACCTCTGCGAACGCTCCTCCTGATACTTGCGGCACTGATGGGTAGCACGCCTGCATGGGCCCACCCTGCACCCTTCAGCTATCTCGATGTACGCATCGGCGCGGCAGAGCTGTCAGGCAAGTTGGTCGTGCACACGATCGACGCGGCGCACGAGTTGAATCTGGCAGCGCCCGAGGCCCTTCACGACGATTCTGTCGTCACCGCACACGCTGCGGCACTCGCGCGGGTGCTGGCAGGCCGGCTGGAGCTCCTCGCTGACGGTCATGCACTCGCGTGGTCGATGACCGGCGCGCGCGCATTGCCGGGTCTGGATGCTGTCGAGTTGACGTGGCGAGCGCCGGCGACGAGGGTTCCCGGACGCCTGACAATCAGCGCACTCCTGTTCCCCTACGATCCGAACCATCAGACCTTCGTCAACGTGTACGAGCGCGACGCGCTGGCGAGACAGGAAGTGTTGACCCGCGACCGGACGCGCGTGGATTTCTTCACCGGCACCCGCCAGGGCAAGTTTGCGGTGCTGACGAACTTCGTCCAATCAGGCATCCATCACATCGCGATCGGCCCCGACCACATCCTCTTCATCGTCGGCCTCCTGCTGCTCGGAGGCTCGATTCCGCGCCTCCTCGCCATCGTGACCGCCTTTACGCTCGGGCACAGCGTCACCCTTGCTCTCGCAACGCTGAACGTTCTTCAGCCGCCGGCCTCGATCATCGAACCGGCCATTGCCTTGAGCATCGTGTATGTCGGCGCAGACAACCTGCTGATCGGAAACCGCGGCCGCGATATCCGGCCGTGGGTGGCGCTGGCGTTCGGCCTCGTGCACGGATTCGGCTTCGCGAGCGTGCTGCGCGAAACCGGACTGCCAGACGGCGCGCTGGGCCTGTCGCTCTTCGCGTTCAACGTCGGCGTGGAGATCGGTCAGGCGGCAATCGTCATCTCGGTGGCCTCTGCGCTTGCGTTCATCCGCAAGAAGAATGCGATGGCCGCGCATCGGCTGGCGACTGCCGGCTCTGTCATCGTGATGCTCGCCGGGGCGTTCTGGTTCTTCGAACGGGTTGGGTGACGTCCGTGGTCCGTGGTTCGTGGTTCGTAGTCCGTCGCTCGTAGAGCCTCGCCGCGGTATGGGCTCTTCGAGCCACGAGCGACGAGCACCGAACCCTCGTCGTGAACCGGCTAGCGTCGCTCAACCGTCGTCGTGAACCTTCGCCGCTGAACCGCTCATCGTGAACCGGGAGCGGAACCCTATCGTGAACCCGTCCTGAACCCTCGTCGTGAACCTTCGTCCTGAACCCCCGTCAGGACTTAGCCTGCGACGGATCGACCCGATCGATCCACGCCAGCACTCCACCCGTGAGGTTCTTCGCGTCCACGCCCTGATCCTTGAGCAGCTTGACAGCTTTGGCGCTGCGCCCGCCCATTTTGCAGTGCACGACGATCTCGCGGCCATCGTTGGGCAACTCGCTCAACCGCGTGCCGAGCTGGCCCAGAGGGATCAGGGTCGAGTTCGGGATTCGGCAGATCTGATATTCGTGTGGCTCGCGCACGTCGAGGACGAACGTGGGCAGACCGGCGTCGAGCCGGGCCTTCAACTGTTCCACCGTCGTCTCCTCCACACCCGCGCTGGCTGAAGCCGACACACCAGCCTGAGGCGTGACGCCGCAGAACTGCTCGTAGTCGATCAGCTCACGAATGCTCGGACGATCGCCACAAACGGGGCATTCCGGATCGCGTCGAACCTTCAGCTCCCGGAATCGCATGGACCACGCATCGTAGAGCAGCAAGCGTCCGATGAGCGTGCCTGGAGCGCCGAGGATCAGCTTGATCGTTTCGGTCGCCTGGATGGTGCCGATGACGCCCGGCAGCACACCGAGCACGCCTCCCTCGGCACAGCTTGGCACCAGTCCGGGCGGAGGCGGCTCGGGAAACAGGCAGCGATAGCAAGGCCCCTCGGTGGTAGCGAAGACCGAGGCCTGCCCTTCGAACCGGAAGATGCTGCCATAGGCGTTCGGCTTGCGCAGGATCACGCACGCATCGTTCACGAGGTATCGCGTGGCGAAGTTGTCGGTCCCGTCGAGAATGACGTTGTACTCCTTGAAGAGCGCGAGTGCATTGGCCGACGAGAGCTTCGTCTCGTGAGTTTCGATGCGGATCTCCGGATTGAGCGCGGACAGCCGCGCGCGCGCGGACGCGAGCTTGGACCGGCCGATGTCCGGCGTGCCGTGAATGATCTGCCTCTGAAGATTGCTGACGTCCACTGCGTCGAAATCGATCAGGCCCAGCGTGCCGATGCCAGCGGCCGCGAGGTACAGCGCCGCCGGCGATCCCAGGCCGCCCGCCCCGACGCACAGGACGCGAGCACCCTTGAGGCGCCGCTGCCCATCGATACCCACTTCAGGCAGGATCAGATGACGGCTGTAGCGCTCGATTTCCGCGTTCGTCAACTCCGGAGAGGTGGAGGTGTCGGATGCCGCGGACCCGCCCGCTACCGAGGGCACGATGCTGATCGTGTCCCCTGCCTTCAACGCCGTCGCCTCGCGATCGAGATACCGAATGTCGTCGTCGTTCACGTAGACGTTGACGAAATGCCGCAGCTTTCCGTCTTCGGCATACAGGTGACGCCGAAGATCAGCATAGCGGCTCGTCAATGTAGCCAGGACTTCGCCGACCGTGCCGCCGTCGACCTCGACGGCGTCCTGCTGACCGGTATAGGGCCGGAGCGGTGTCGGGATCAGGACCCGGTGTGCCATCGCAACTCTCCTTCGTCGAACCCGGAACGATTATCCCGCAGCCACCAGGCGGTCACGTCGCCAGGCACGCCGTTCGTTACCGAGATGATCACATAGATGAAATTGGGCCACGCGTGCTCGAGATCGTACGCGGAAGGCCGGGCGGGCTCATTCGGGTGTGAATGGTAGAAACCCAGGAGGCTCGCGCCCAGTGCGCTCGCGCGCGCTTCCGCCGCCCGATAGCCGTCCGGCCCGATGCGGAACCTCCGCGCGGCACCGCTGGCCGTCGTATTGTCCATGGCAAACGCTTCGGTGATGACGCCGTCGCGGCCGATCAACGCGCCACAACACTCGTCCGGAAACGTCGCCGCCCCGTGCCGCCGAATCAGCCTCGATGGCGTCCGCCACGATCGTGGCGTCCGGCTTCAGCCGGACCGTGTTCTCCGTCACCTCCCCCACCCTACCCTCCTGCTATCATTCACCAGAACGTCTCCGTGAGATAGCGCGTGCCCGTATCCGGAAAGACCGTCACGATCACACCCTGGTCAATCCGGCTGGCCAGATCCAGCGCCGCCGCCAACGCAGCCCCGCTGGAAACACCAACCAGCAACCCCTCCTCCAGCGCCAGCTGTCTCGTCGCCGCATACGCACGCTCGGTGGAGATGCGCACATCTTCGTCGGCAAGCGTCGGATCGTAGATGCCTGGCCGAATCGCACTGTCCATGTGCTTCAGGCCCTCGACACCGTGGAGCGGTGAATCCGGCTGCACCGAGACCAGGTGGATGCCCGCATCGTGCGCGCGGAGCCGCCTGCCAATTCCTACGAAGGTCCCGCTCGTGCCAAGACCCGCGACGAAGTGTGTCACGCGGCCATCGGTCTGCTCGAGGATCTCGTGCCCGGTCGTATCGAAGTGGGTGCGCCAGTTCGCATCGTTGTTGTATTGATCGGCGTAGAAGTATCGATCGGGTTCGGCTTCGTGGATTCGCCTCGCCTGCCTGATAGCCCCATCGCTTCCGTCCATGGCGTCGGTCAGCTCGATTTCGGCCCCGTACGCGCGGAGGATGCGCAATCGTTCGGGCGTCACGTTTTCCGGGACACAAAGTTTCAGCTTGTACCCTCGTGAGGCCGCGAGCATGGCATACGCGATCCCGGTATTGCCTGATGTCGCATCAAGGATGGTCTTCCCCTCACGCAACAAGCCGCGCCGTTCGCCGTCGTCCAGGATGGCCAGCGCAGCGCGGTCCTTGACCGAACCTCCCGGGTTCAGGAATTCGGCTTTCGCATACAACTCCACGTGCGGCTTGGCTGGCGCCAGCCGGCGGATCCGCAGCAAGGGTGTGCGGCCGATCGTCGAGCGCAGACTGCCGCTGAATTCCAGTGTCGTGGTCGCCATGTCGTTCACGCGCTGCATTCACCTTCCTGGATGGTCGGATCGAACGCCGCCTCCTCACCGAGATCGACGAAGTCCTCAGGCGTCGCCTCGTCTGGCGATAGCCGATCGAGTCCGCGAAGGGCATCCTTCACGATCGACAGGTCGACACGGCGGAAAAACGCGACTGCCGATTCGGTTCCCGCGCGCCGCTCCTGGTAGAGATGGATCAAGCGATCGATAGCCTGTCCGCACCGACGCGCCGGAACCGTCGCCGCATGGCGGCCGAACGTGGTGATTCCGTCAGCCGTGCCGCCACCGACCATGACGAAGTAGTGCGGCGCGGGGCGCCCGCCAACCTTTCGCAGGCTGCCCTGGAACCCGATTCCCGCGATGTGATGCTGCCCGCATCCGTTGGGACAACC
Organism: uncultured Acidobacteriota bacterium; assembly: GCA_963784195.1. GTDB lineage: Bacteria > Acidobacteriota > Vicinamibacteria > Vicinamibacterales > 2-12-FULL-66-21 > CAVQAH01. Next base: position 83,337 of record CAWARA010000032.1, read on the forward strand.
GCTGATCTTGATGTTCAACCCTGGCACGCTTGCCACGAGATCCTCACGGCGCTCCAGGTGTTCGGACAGCGACAGTCCCAACCCTCGTGATTGCGTGACCGCCAACCTGCAGGATTCTGCGCCCGGACAACTCGTCACGTCCGCAAGGGTCCCGGCGCCCGGCCGGCCCAGACCCGCAGCACGAAGGCTTCGAAAGAACAGAGGCACGTGCTCATTCCGCACCCACCGGAAGAGCAGGTTCTGATCGATGGTGATCCGGACGGTGCCATCGCCCAACGCAACGGCCAATTCGCCCACGAGACGCATCTGCGCGGACGTCAGGTCGCCCAACACTGTCGAGACCGTGACCACGCTCCAGCCGCGCTGGGTCTGCGGGCGCACGTTGGTCCGCGCCCATCGGGCGAACTCCGCTCCCTGATCGGTAAGACGCGGCTCGACCCTGGGCAGGATTCCAGGACCGCGCAGCGGCGTCGTCGCCACGCGCGCAGCGATGGAAAACAGCGCCGGAGGATCGAGGCTCGCGACAGGAGGCGCCACCTCGACAGGCGGATTTTCCGGATCGAAAGGCAGCGCCGGACCTCCAGCCGCCCGGACTCCTTCGAGCTCGCGCTCGAACTCGCGCCGAAAACCATCCCACCCAAGGGTCTTGATCAGGAACTTCAAGCGGTTCCGCTGTTTGTGCTGATAGTCGCCCAGCCTGTGAAACACCCGCAGAATCGCTTCGGCGACGGCCAGGATTTCGGAAGCCGGCAGAAACTCGAAAAGTAGCAGACCCGCCCGGCACACGGTCGAAGTGCCGCCTGCAACCGTAACCTGGAATCCTTTCACGGGTCTCGCCGCCGTGCCGCCGATTCGGGCGTTCCAGCCAATGTCGTTGATGCCCGCCGCCACGTGATCGACCGGGCATCCTTCGAATGCGATCTTGAACTTCCGAGGCAGCGTCGAGCTCAACGGGTGCCGCAACAGGTAACGTGTCATCGCCTCCGCGTACGGCGTGACGTCGAATGCCTCGTCGGCCGCAACGCCGGAGTACGGGCAGGCGGTGATATTGCGCACCGAGCTGCCGCACGCTTCTCGTGTCGTGAGGCCCGCGTCAGCGAGGTGGCGCATCGCGAGCTCGATCTCGTGCAATTTCACAAAATGAAACTGCATATTCTGCCGAGTCGTGATGTGGCCAAATCCGCGCGAGTGCGTGTCTGCCACGTCCGCGAGCGCGTTCAGCTGCTCAGGGGTGAGCACACCTTGAGGGATCTTCACGCGCAGCATCTGCGCGTCTTCAGCTTGCCGCTGCCCGTAGGTGCCGCGAACCAGCCGGAACGCGCGCCACTCGTCTGGACCGACCTCTCCGCGCTCGAAACGTCCAAGCATCGTCACGAACTCGTCGATATCGGCCTCGTCAGCAAACGACACTCGCGCTCGGCCGAGCGTGTTCCGATCGTCTATCGCTGCCATGACTGCTCCTGTTCACACCCACACGTTCATCCCACATCAACATCGACCTGAGCCTGACGACGTTGCCGATTACGACCGTTCCCGGCAGTCGATCGGCAGCAATAGAATCGAATGCCAGCTCCTGCTGAAGCTCTTCGAGGGTCAGCGTCGCGGTTCGCGCAGATTCGGTCGACGCGCCGAGTAGAACTGCTGCTGGCGTCAGCCGGTTCCACCCGCGCGCGACGAGCAGCCGCGCGACATTTCCGATCTGCGCGAGGCCCATCATCACGACGACGGTGACGCTGTCGGGCGGCAGGGCCTCGAGAACCGGTTGATACGCATCTTCCGAGTGCCCCGAAACGACGACGAACGCCGACGCGAGCCCTCGATGCGTCACGGGGATGCCAGATAGTTCCGCCGCTGCGACTGCCGACGTGATTCCAGGCACCACCTCGAAGGGAATCCCCGCCTGAACGAGGGCAAGCGCCTCCTCCCCGCCCCTGCCGAACACGAACGGATCGCCACCCTTGAGCCGGACGACCCGCCTGCCCTGGCGCGCCGCGCGAATCATCAACCTGTTGATCGACGCTTGCGCGAGCGCAGGACGTCCCGAGCGCTTGCCCACGAACACTCGTCGCGCCGTTCTTGCGAGATCGAGCACCTCAGGGTTCACCAGCGCGTCGTAGAACACGACATCGGCTTCGGCGAGACGTCTTGCTGCACGGATGGTCAGCAGCTCCGGATCGCCCGGACCCGCACCGGCGAGCACGACGAATCCACCACGGCCCTGAGGTTCAGTCATCGATGCATTCACTGGATAGATCCCGGCGAGCGCTGCTCGTACATCCTCACGAGCGCCTCGAGCAGCAGCGGCCTGCGGTCCGCCATCGGCACTGCCTCAGCCAGCCACTGTTGTCGTGTCGTCCGGGCACACTGCATCCATCGGTCGAGATCGTCCGGAAGGACGGCCTCGAGCGCTTCGCGGATCAGGCCAGCCAGCGCGGGCGCGGCCCCATCCGTCGAGATGGCGATGGTGACGCCGGCACGTCGCAAAACGGCGCCGGCGAATGCGCTCGCGTTTTCGACATCATCGACCGCGTTCACGAGCAGGCCTCGCGCGTGAGCTGCGTCCGCAACGCGGCGATTGACGGCCCGCGGCGCCGCGGCGATCACGAAACACACGCCGTCCAAATCAGATTCGACGAACGGCCGCTGACGGACGTCCACGACCTCGGCACTGATCGCCGAGCTCACCTCAGGAGCCACCACGGTGACCTGTGCGCCAGCGTCGAGCAGGCTGCGCAGCTTCTGCGTCGCCACCGCCCCGCCGCCGACCAGCAGGACGCGACGGCCTTGAAGTCGGAGAAAGACGGGAAGAACGGGCAATTTCCCTCCGCAAATACGGTTCGGTCATACGGTCCGGCTGAAGCCGGACGCCACATTTGGTCCGGCTAAAGCCGGACGCTACATGGGCTAAGGCCGGATGCCACGAAAACAAAAAAGCCCGGGGGCCGAATGGCCACCGGGCTTTTGGTCTCTGGAATCCAAGAGATGCCGATCTATGGTGTCAGCATCACTTCACTTTCACATGGCAAGACCTCGGCCGCGGCGGCCACCCGGGAATCCCGGGCAACAACATGCGCACGCGACAACGAAGTACTGCACGTCCGAAGACTATCGGCTCGCGCAGTCTCCTGTCAAGACAGGGGTCGCCGCGTGCGTTGGAGCGACGTCGTGCGCTACTCTGACATCGAGCGAGGCTCCGCCTCCGAACCCGGGGAGGCTCCGCCTCGCTGGCTGGCATTGCTCAATAACGCCGCGCTGACGCGCGGACGGCCTTGACCCGAAACCGTGACTCAAGAACTCGGATTCCAGCGGGTCAAGGCCTCTGGCGGCGTCGCAGCTGGAGGAACGTGGTCGAACTGAAGAACGGGAATATCGTCGTGCCGGGATCGATCAGCAATCTCGGGCCCGGGTTCGATGCGCTGGCTGTCGCCGTCGAGCTGTATCTTCGCATCCGCATTCTCGAGGTGCGTCCGGATGCGCCCGATACGCTCGAAACGATCTTTCCTTCAGGTCCGCCGCCGGGTGGCAACAGGATCGAGGTCGCCTGGAAGCTCGCGCGCGAGAGATTTGCGATACCCGCACCAGGCTTGCAGATCGAAGTGACGAGCGAGATTCCGGTGACGGCGGGCCTGGGCAGTAGCGCGGCCGCGGCCGTTGCCGGTCTGCAACTCTATGCAGCCGTCACCGCACCTCGGAGCCTTGACGACCTGCTGTCGATCGCCTGCGAGCTCGAGGGGCACCCCGACAACGCCGCAGCCGCGCTGCTCGGAGGCATGACGGTGAGCTGCGTTCGAGACGACGGGCATGTGATTGCGCGATCGTGGCGGCCACCCGGAGAACTCCGATTCGTGGTGGCCACACCGGTGACGACGCTCGAGACTTCGCGAAGCCGGAGTGCGTTGCCCCAGCACGTCGCGTTGGCCGACGCGGTCTACAACATCCAGCGCGCGGTCCTGCTCGTCAAGTCTCTCGAATCCGGGCGGTTCGAGGATCTGCGTGAAGCTCTGCGCGACCGTCTGCATCAGCCCGCTCGCGCCCCGCTCGTTCCTGCCCTGGCCGAGGCCCTGGCGATCGACCATCCAGCCGTGCTCGGTGCGTGCCTGAGTGGCGCCGGATCATCGGTGGTCGCATTAGCCACCGCCGAACGCTCGGCCGAAGCGGCTCGCGAGTTAGCGGATGTCTACCGCCGGCTCGGCATTCCACATACGATAAGAACGCTGCGGGCTCATGAGCCGGCGGCTGCTATCCTGCATCAGACCATATGAATTTCACTCTCCGCTGCCACCTTTGTCACGCGACGTTCGCACCGGCCGCATTCTGGGTGTGCGACCAGTGCCTTGGCCCTCTCGAAGTGTCCTGGGACTATGCCGCCGTCGCCAGGGTCATCAGCCGCGAAGCCATCGAGTCACGGCCGAGGAACCTCTGGCGATACCGGGAGTTGCTCCCGATCGAACGAGAGCCGCAAACCGGCCTGCATTCCGGTTTCACGCCGCTCGTCCGCGCCGATCGGCTCGCGGCACGGCTCGGAGTGCGCGAGCTCTACGTCAAGGACGACTCGGTCAATCATCCGACCTGTTCCTACAAGGATCGCGTCGTCTCGATCGCAGCGACGCGCGCAGTCGAGCTCGGGTTCAGCGTGTTCGCCTGTGCGTCGACAGGCAACCTCGCCGGAAGCGTCGCCGCCCACGCGGCGCGCCTCGGCCTCACCTGCTTCGTCTTCATCCCCGACAACCTCGAAACGGCGAAGATCGCAGGCGCCGGCGTCTATCGCCCCCGGATCATCGCCGTGCATGGCAACTATGACGACGTGAACCGGTTGTGCACGCAGGTCGCGGACCGTCACGGGTGGGGATTCGCGAATATCAACCTGCGCGCCTACTACGCCGAGGGTGCCAAGACCTGCGCATTCGAAATCGCAGAACAACTCGGGTGGCGGTTCCCACAGCACGTCGTGTCGCCGGTCGCCGGCGGGACGCTGCTGCCGCGCATCCTGAAGGGTTTCGAAGAGATGAAGACCGTCGGTCTCGTGGATGGAAAGCTGCCTGCCATCCATGCGGCGCAAGCGGCCGGTTGCGCGCCGGTCGTCAGAGCGTTGGAGAGTGGCGTCGAGTTCCCCGAACCTGTGAAGCCGAACACGATCGCGAAATCGATCGCCATCGGCAACCCGGCTGACGGCTTCCAGGTCGTCCGATCGGTCCGAGCCACGGGGGGCTCCGGTGCGATGGTTTCGGACGACGAGATCATCGAGGGCATCAAGCTCCTCGCAGAAACAGAAGGCATCTTTACCGAACCGGCTGGTGGCACGACCGTCGCCGCGACCCGTCAGCTGATCGAGCGCGGCGCGATACCGCGCGATGAGTCGATCGTCATCTGCGTCACGGGCAACGGATACAAGACGACCGAGGCGCTGGCTGGCCGGCTCGACGAACCCGTCCGCATCGGCCGTTCGCTCGCGGATTTCGAAGCAAGCCAGGTGGCCCCTGCGCTGGCTGGGCGCACGTAGCACGTCGCACATCGCACGTAGGCCCTGCATGACCACGTTTCGCGCCGCCTTTCGCTGCGTCGCGGGCTGCTCAGGCGAGTACAGCCTCTGGCAGCCGATCTATCAGTGCCCCCAGTGCGGCGGGCTGCTCGAGGTCGCGCATGATCTCAGCGCCCTCCGCGATCGCCCCGCGGGCGACTGGAAGCGGCTGTTCGACGAGCGATACAAGCGGACGCTCTGGCCTTACGGATCCGGTGTGTGGGGCAAGAAAGAATGGGTCTGTCCCGAAATTCGTGACGAGTCGGTCGTCTCCCTCGACGAAGGAGGCACGAACCTTCTGTGGGCGGAGCGATACGGCCGCGAACTCGGGTTGGACGATCTCTGGGTGAAACAGTGCGGCACCTCGCACACCGGCTCGTTCAAAGACCTCGGCATGACCGTGCTGGTGTCGGTCGTCCGGCAGATCATGTCCAACGATGGCGGGATTCGCGCGGTCGCATGCGCCTCCACGGGCGATACCTCCGCCGCGCTGGCCGCTTACGCCGCAGCCGCCGGAATCCCGGCCATCGTCCTGCTTCCGCGCGGACGCGTCACGGCTGCACAACTTGTGCAGCCTCTGGCGAACGGCGCGCTCGTCCTCTCGCTCGACACCGACTTCGATGGCTGCATGGCCATCGTCCGCCGGCTCGTACAGGAGGAGGGCGTGTATCTGGCGAACTCGATGAACAGCCTGCGGCTCGAGGGCCAGAAGACGGTGTCGATCGAGATCGTTCAGCAGTTCGACTGGGAGGCGCCGGATCTGATCATCGTGCCGGGTGGGAACCTCGGCAACGTCAGCGCCCTCGGCGCCGGGTTCGACCTGATGCTCGAGCTCGGCCTGATTACCAAGCGGCCGCGCATCGTCGTCGCCCAGGCCGCGGCGGCGAATCCCCTGTATCTGGCCTATCGCAATGGCTGGCGGTTCGAGCCGGTGACGGCACAACCGACACTGGCTTCAGCCATCCAGATCGGTAATCCGGTATCGATCGACAAGGCAGTGCGCACGCTTCGCAAGTACGACGGCATCGTCGAGCAGGCGACCGAAAACGAGCTGGCCGAAGCGGCCGCCCGTGCCGATCGGACCGGCATGTTCAATTGCCCGCACACAGGCGTGGCCCTGGCGGTGCTCGAGAAGCTGATCGCCCGGCGTGAGGTCGCGAAAACCGATCGCGTCGTCGTCATTTCGACCGCGCACGGTCTGAAATTCGCGGAGTTCAAGGTGGCGTATCACACCGGCCGCCTGCCGGCTGCAACGGGCCGGTATGCGAACCCTCCCGTCGAACTGCCCAACGACTTCGATGCCGTCCGGCGGGCGATCGACCGGGCCCCCTGCAGAGGACGGAGGGGACGGGGGACACGGAACGAGCTTCAACACAGAGACACGGAGCAACGGAGGCGACTCGGACCGGTAGCTAAGTGGGGTGGTCACCGGCTCCGCCGATGCCGCCGCTTGCGCGGCGGGCGATCACTCGACACTCCGCGGACACAAGCTGCGGAACAACGCGGGCGCAGCTTGCGTCCGCGGGGTGTCGAGTGATCGCTCGGCCCGGCCATCGGCCGGGCCGGCATCGGCCGCACCCGGTGACTTGCCTGCGTTGGCTGATCGGCGTTCCTCCGTGCCTCCGTGCCTCCGTTTTTGAAGCTTGTTCCGTGTCCTCCGTCCCCTCCGTCTCCAATCCCCTAGCACGGTATGATTGGCGCCGTGAAGAAGAGCGTTGCCGTTGCGTTCACCCTGGCACTGGCGTCATCGATCGGTGGCGCTTCGGCGTGGCAGGCCTCCCCGTTCCAGCTCGAGGAAGCCACAATCGCCTCGATTCACGCGGCCATGACCTCCGGCCAGCTGACGTGCCGGGGCCTGGTCGACCAATACCTTCGCCGAATAGAGGCGTACGACAAGAACGGCCCGGCACTCAACGCCATCGTTCAGATCAATCCTGACGCGGTGAAAGAAGCCGAGGAGCTCGATCGCCGCTTCAAAGCGAACGGACGCGTCGGTCCCCTGCACTGCATTCCGGCGATTGTCAAAGACAACTTCGAGACGATCGGCCTCCAGAGCGCAGCCGGGTCGCTGGCGCTCAAGGGATTCGTCTCTCAAAAGGACGCGTTTCAGGTCAAGAAGATCAAAGAGGCGGGCGCGATCGTCCTTGCGAAGTCGAACATGGCGGAGTGGGCATTTACGCCCTACGAGACGGTGAGCTCGATTCTCCCCGGGTACACGAAGAACCCCTATGCGCTCGATCGCGTGACCGCCGGATCGAGCGGCGGAACGGCCGCGGCAGTTGCGGCGAACATGGGGGCGATCGGTCTGGGAAGCGACACCGGCAACTCCATCCGCGGTCCTTCGTCACATCAGGCGCTGGCCGGGATCCGGTCCACGATGGGGCTGACGAGCCGCGGAGGGGTGATTCCGCTCAGCGTGCTGGCGGACGTCGCGGGCCCGATGACGCGAACCGTCGCCGATGCCGTCGCCGTGTTTCAAGCGATCGTCGGGCCGGATCCTGACGATCCCTTTACGGTCGTGGGCTCACCGGAGGGGCGCGCGTTCAGTCCCGGCAATCGTCCAACGGCCAATGTCAAGTACGCCGATTCGCTCGTTCGTGACGGGCTCAAAGGCGCGAGGGTTGGCATTCTCCGGCAGGCTTACGAACGGGACACCACGGATCCGGAGATCGTTCAGGTCTTCATGGCGGCCGTCGAGGATCTGAAGCGTGCGGGCGCGATCATTGTCGATCCGGCACGGGTCGACCTCGACCAGATTCGCCGGGCGCAGGACGCCGGGCCGTGCGCCGGATTCAAACACGACATCAACCGCTATCTGGCCGGCCATGGCGATCGGATCCCCATGCACAGCCTCGAGGAGGTGATCCGCTCGCGCCAGTTTCATCCGTCCGTCCAGCGGCGCCTCGAGCAGTCGCAGGAGGGTCAGGTCAACGGTCTCGATTCGCCGGCGTGCGCGGCGGAGGCGGAATACCGGGAGAAGGTGCGCGTGGCGGTGCTGAAAACGATGAGCGAGCAGAAGCTGGACGCGTTCGTCTATCCGACCTGGAGCAACCCTCCCCGGCTGATCGGGGACCTGAACACGCCGCACGGGGACAACAGCCAGTTCTTCTCGCCGACGACTGGCTTCCCGTCGATCAACGTCCCGATGGGATACACGCGTGGCGTCCTGCCCGCCGGAATGACGTTCTTCGGGCGTGCGTGGGACGAGTCAACGCTGATCAAGCTGGCCTTTTCATACGAGCAGTGGACAAGCCATCGTCGCCCGCCGCCGTCGACACCTCCGCTGCGATAGTGACAAAGTCGCGTCGACAGCGTAGTGTCCGGCTTCAGCCGGACCACTCAATCCGTCCGCCTTCGTTAGTCTAGTTACGCCGGGTGAATCGGATATCCCACACGCGGTCCTGACTGATGCTCAGACCTGTGACCTGGCCCGACGCGTTCCGCTGAAAACGCACGAACCCGATGCCGCCACGAAAACCGTCGGCATAGGCAGGAGTCAGCCGGATCGTCGTGTCGGGGCGCCGCTTGAGCACGAGCGTGTCGGTCTCGACGGCAGCCGTGAACGTGACCTCCGCTTCGCTGCTGACGTAGTCGCCGGCGTAGTCAGCCAGAAGCCTGGGCTTCATTTCGGCGGGCGCCACGCGCTCGTGCGGCTCGACGCTTCCGTAAACGTCAATCAGCTTCAACCGATTGCCATCGATCTCGATCCGGCGGCCGTTGGAGGCGGTGAAACGCGAACCCGATTCCGCCTGCAGCGCGGCGCCGCCTTCGAGACGCACGCCACCGCCATCGCGCACCAGCGTCAGCGGTTCGCCAGTTTCGGTATTGCGATACAGACCGACCACTGCCTCGATTTCCTCAGTCTTCAGCGTGTAACGGTTGACGGACGCGCCTGAACCAGCGTCCGTCTTGATCGCTGAACCCAGGTAGAGATCCGCGACCGTCTGCGCGTATTGCGTCGCCGCGCCGCTGCTGACGTTGCAGAGCACGCCGACCGCGACCTTCTGGTCCGGAAACTCCACGAGATGCGCACGGTAGCCGGCCGTGGAGCCGCTGTGCCCAACCTGGCGTACGCCCTTGTAGGGACCGATCATCAGCCCGAGCGCGTAGCCGTGCGCGCGGCCGTCATTGAAGCGTCCCGGTTCCTGCTGTTCCTTCACGAACGCGGCATCGCCCACGACTGGTCTCGCGAAATTCGCTGTCCATCTGAGCAGATCGCCGACCGTCGTCAGCAACCCGCCGTTGCCGTGCACGTTCTCGAACGGCATGTTCATGCGGAAACTGCCGCCCGCGTCCGAGTAAGCGATCGCGCGCCCCTTGACCACCCGCGTGAAGTCGTCGCGCCAGGACGTGCGCGTCATGTTCAGCGGCTCGAAGATGCGCTTGCGGCTGAAGTCGGCAAACGACTCCCCGCTCACGCGCGACACGATGATCGCCGCGAGGTTGTACCCGCTGTTGCTATACGAGTAGCGCGTGCCGGATGGGAAATTGAGCGATTTCTGCCGGCTGAGAATGTCGAGGACGTGCGCGTGTGTGTAGACGCGCGTGGTCCGGGGCCAGCCGCCGATACCAGCCACGCTGCCCCAATCCCGCAGGCCGCTCGAGTGGTTCAGCATGTGCCGGATGGTGAGCGGTGCGCCGTAGTCAGGCAGCTCCGGAACATGCTTGCGCACCGGATCGTCCAGCGACAACTTGCCATCCTTGACGAGCAACAGCACCGCGGCAGCCGTGAACTGCTTCGAGACCGAGCCGGCCTCGAAGATCGTATCGGCGCGATTCGGCGTCTCGTGCTCGAGATCGGCCATGCCGTAGCCCTTCTCCAGCACATTCTTGCCATCCACGCTGACGCCAACCGCGCACCCCGGCGTCGCCTGGGTCCAGCGCGCGAAGACCTGGTCTACCTTCGGCTCGAGCGACGCGCTCTGCTTCGCGACCGGCGTCGCCGTGATGATTCCGCCGGCGATCGCCATCGCCGCGCCGATGCTCCACAAGTGTTTACTCATGATGTGCATTCCGCTGTCCGAGTTCCATTCCGAGGTACTTGGTTAGCGCCCTTCGGCTCAATCACGGTCTCGGACTTGTCTCACGGGACAAGGAGAAGGGGAGAATTTCCGGTTCATCTTCCCCGATCCCCTGATCATCCCGTGAGCTGTAGCAGGCGCTGTTTCCCTCGCACCTCCTCTTCCCTTTTAAACAAGCAGCCGCGAGCCCCGACTCACCGACCATCAATCAGCAAGCCTCGCCTGGCGCAATATCTCGCGGAAGCTCGGGCGAGCGCCGACGCTGAGCAAACCTACACGGAACAGCCGGGCGCCGAGCCTGATGGCGAACCAGGTGGCCACGATCATCACGAGGAACGATCCGGCAATCTCCCACCAGGCAATCGCGCTCGCATCCATGCTGGTGCGCATCATGATCGTCGGTGCGGCCGTGAAGGGAATCCAGGTCAGAACGCGGCCGAGCACCCCGTGCGGATCTCTGATCAAGACGCCCATCATGATGAGCGGCAGCGCGGCCAGCAGCGACCACGCCATCGCCAGCTGCTGCGCTTCGCGCATGTTCGATCCGAGCGAGCCGGTTCCCATGATCAAGCTCCCGAAGAACAGGAACGCGATCAGGAACAACGGCACCGCCAGAGCCACGGCCGACCAGGGAATCGACACGTTGGCGCTCAGTAGCAGCGGAACGACGCTGATGCCGGTGCCGAGGGCCATCAGCAACCACACCGAGATCTGGAGCAGGCCGGCGCCGGCAAGGCCGATCAGCTTGCCGGCAAGAATCTCCTGGGGATTTGCCGACGCGAGCAGCACCTCGACGACCTTGTTCTCTTTTTCTGTGGCCGTGCCCTGCATCAGATAGCCGGAGGTCATGAGCACCGACATGAGGAACAGGACCGTGAACACCAGCGGCACCGCAATCCTGACGGCGGACGCAGCGCGGCTGCCGTCTACGACGTCGCCGGTACGGGTCACGGAAAAACGGCGCGGGTCTTTCATCGGGCTGACCAGACGTTGGGCGAGAGCCGGATCTACACGTCCGGCTGTCAATCGTTCGCGTATGAGGTTGCCGAACGCGCTGCGCGAATCGGATCCCGAGATGCTGACCGTGTCCGGGGAGTAGATATCCACCACGCCGGTGGTCATGTAGTCCTTGGGGAGAACGAAATAGCCTTTCACGTCACGCGCCGCGAGAGCTGCGCGTGCAGCCGATTCGGTTGCAAACGGCTTGAAGATGAAGTTCGAATCTTCCAGCGCCGCATCGAGGTGGGCTCGTGCACCAGAGCCCAATGCCGCGACGGCCTCCTTCAACTCCTCGGTCAGTTGCACCCTCGGTGCCGCGACTTCATCAGTGATCGCCAGCACCGCCGCTTCGTCGACGACGCCGTACAATGCCCGCGCGTCTTGGTCCTTTTGCGCGAAGTACGCGGGAATCGCCACGATCAGTCCGTAACCGGCAACGAAGAGCGGCATCCCGAATGTCGCGACGAGATAGCCGACGCGCTTGACCGCTGTCAGGAACTCGAACGTAGCAATGGTCTTGACCTTCTGCAGAGACGTCATGCCGCCTCCTCCCGTACGACGCGGAGGAAGATGTCCTCCATCGGCGCGAGCAGCGGCTCGAACCGATCGATCCGTGCTCCTGCCCTGATGAGTTCTGACAACACGTCAGATGGTGCGCTGCCATCGGCGAGGAGCAGCCGGAACTCGCCGTCACCTTCGTCCACCACGTTGACGATCTGCGAAACAACCGGTAGCGGAATGGGCGAATGCACGCGTACCTCTGGCAGCGAATGCTTCCGCCGGACCTCGTCGACCGGTCCATACACGACGAGGCGCCCCCTGTTGATGAGGGCGACGCGGTCGCAGAGCGTTTCGACCTGGTTCATGTGGTGGGTGGACAGGATAGTGGTACGGCCGCGATTCTTGCGCTCGAAGAGCAAATCCTGCACAAGACGCACGTTGACCGGATCGAGACCGGTCGTCGGCTCGTCGAGTACGCACAGTTCCGGGTCGTTCATCAGCACCGAGGCGATCTGCACCTTCTGCGACATGCCCTTGCTGAGGCGATCGGCCTTCCACGTGCCGACGTGCGGCAACTCGACGCGCCCCAGCCACTCCGTGGCACGCGCGCGCGCGTCCGCCCGGGTCAGGCCTTTCAACGAGCCGAAGTAGGTCATCACGTCGAGCACCGGGACCTTCGTGTAGATGCCGCGCTCCTCAGGCAGGTACCCGAGCCGATCCAGATGCGCGCGCGTTCGCGGCTCGCCGAACACCCGCACGTGGCCGGCGTCCGGACGAATGATGTCCATCAGGATGCGGATGAGCGTGCTCTTCCCGGCGCCGTTCGGGCCGAGCAGCCCGAAGATCTCGCCGGCGTGAACATCGAACGACACTCCGCGCAGCGCCGTGGTCTGACCGTACGTCTTGGTCAGGCCATCGAAACCGAGAATTACCATGGCAGCGTAGAGATTACAGGAGGCCGCTCCGCGGCAGCAAACGAGAACACGGGGTAGAATTCCGCAAGCCCGCCGTGGACCGCGGCCAGTGTCTCGCCGAGTAACCGCGTGACGCTCACCTCAACAAGGAGTAGCAGACGATGACGCTGTGCCGTACGGTTCGTGACCCTCAGTCTGAGTATCGTGGTCGTGGCGACATTGTCCGCACAGCGGGTGGACGTGCCGAACGAATGGCGTCAATGGCGCGGCCCGACGAACACCGGCATGGCCACCGGGGACGCACCGCTGAAGTGGGATGACAAGACGAACGTCCGGTGGAAGATCGAGATCCCGGGACGCGGGTTTTCGAGCCCGGTCATCGCCGGCGATCGCATCTTCGTGACGACGGCGATTCCGACCGCAGAAATCAAGGCACCCGAGGGTGGTCGCGGACCAGGTGGCGGGGCCGGTGCCGGCGTCGAACACCGCTTCGTGGTCATGGCGATCGATCGCCAGACCGGAAAGACGCACTGGGAGCGGACCGCCACGACTGCCGTGCCGCACGAAGGCTATCACCGGGTTTACGGCAGCTTCGCGTCCAACTCCCCCGTCACCGACGGCACGCGTGTGTACGCGTTCTTCGGTTCGCGCGGCCTGTTCGCCTACGACATCCACGGCAAGGAAATCTGGAAGAAAGACTTCAGCGTGCAGATGAACATGCGCCTCCAGTTCGGTGAGGGCTCCGCCGTCGTCCTGAATGACGGCCGCCTGTACACCCTGTTCGATCACGAAAAAGGATCGTTCCTGGCGGCGCTGGATGCGGCGTCCGGGAAGGAACTGTGGCGCACGCCGCGCGAAGAGAAGTCCAACTGGTCGACACCGCTGGTGCTCGAACATGCCGGCCGGAAGCAGATCGTCGTCAGCGCCAGCGAACGGGTGCACGCGTACGACGTCGAAACCGGAAAGTCGATCTGGCAGGCCACCGGGCTCGGCATGAACACCATTCCGCAACCCGTCCAGAACGGCGACACGGTCATCGTCATGAGCGGCTACCGCAACCCCAACCTGCTGGCGATCAAGCTCGGTCGGACGGGCGATCTGACGGGCACCGACGCCATCGCCTGGACCACGACCCGGGGCCTCTGGTACACGCCATCACCGGTCCTTCACGAGAACAAGCTCTATGTGCTGACCGATACCGCGCAGCTCTCGTGTTTCAATGCCACAACGGGCGAAGCCCATTACCAGCAGATGCGCTTCGACAAGCCGTACAACATCAAGGCCTCGCCGGTTGGCGCCAACGGGAAGCTCTACATCTCGACGGAAGAGGGTGACGTGGCGGTGGTGAGGATGGGCGAGAAGTTCGAGGTGCTAGCCACCAATACGCTCGCCGACCAGTCGTTCATCGCCGCGCCGGCCGTGGCCGGAGGCGATCTGTTCCTGCGAAGCCGGACTCACCTCTTTCGCATCAGCGAAGGGGGCCGCTGACGTCACCTTCGACAGGATGGCTTCGAGCATCGGCGTCATCGTCCGGAGTTGCCGGATACGGATCATGAGGTCCCACGCCGGCTCGAACTTCTTCCAGCCCGCGGCATAAAAGAAGTGTTTCGCCGCGTGCTTGACCGAATCGTGGGACGCTGATGCCCGGGCGATCGACGACCATCGATAGAACTCGCGGTACGCCCAGTTGTAGCCTCGCTCGAGCGCTTCCGGCGAAAGCCGCGCCGGGCGATAGACGACGTGACGTGTGTCGAACAAGTCCCAGTCGCGCGTCGTGAGCCGGCCCTGCTGCTCCATCCGCGCGTACAGACCCGTGCCCGGATACGGCGTCAGAATGTGAAACGTCGCCGTCGTCAGCCCATGCGTGACGGCCCAATCGACGGTCCGCCGAAACACGTCATCGGTATCGTCGTCCATACCGAACACGAAGCTGCCGTTGATCATGATCCCGAGTGAATGCAGGCGGCGGGTCACGGCTGAATAGTCACGCCCGAGGTTCTGGCGCTTCAAGCTTCGTTCGAGATTGCCCGGCGTCAGCGTCTCGAAGCCGACGAAGAGGCTGCGAAGCCCCGCCTCGGCGGCCCGTTCGATCAGATCGCCTCGCAGGATCGAGTCCACCGTTGCCGCGCCCTGGAAGAGCCTGCCCATGCCGCGCATCCCGGCGAACAACTCGCCCGCAAAGCGCGGGTTACCCAGCAGATGGTCGTCCAGAAAATAGAGATGCCTGCCGGGCAACCGCTCGATCTCGGCGAGCGCGTCGTCGACGCGCTGCGTGTAGAAGGTCCGGCCGCCGCCGAAGAACGCATCCTTGTAACAGAAATCGCAGTGCTGGGGACAGCCGCGGGTCACCACGATCGAGTTGGGGACGAGGTAATTGCGCCGTTTGATCAGGTCACGTCGTATGGGAGGAACGCTGTCGAGCGTTCGCCCCTCCGTAGACCGATAGACGGGCTGTGGCTGACCGGCCCGGAAGTCTTCGAGGAACTGCGGGAACGTCTGCTCCGCCGGTCCGAGCACGATCGTGTCGGCATGCGCCGCCGCTTCGTGCGGCAGCGACGTGACGTGCAGGCCACCGAGCACGACGTATGCTCCCTTCGCCCGGTAGGCGTCGGCTATCCGATATGCCCGGTATGCATTCGTGATGTAGATCTGGATCAACACCAGGTCCGGATCGTCGTTCGTCTCCAGGGACTCGACGTGTTCATCGACGAGCACGGCGTGATCGTCAGGCCTGAGATACGCGGCAAGCGTCGCGAGGCCGAGCGGCGGAAAGAGGGAGGTACTTAATGGGCCGCCAGTAAGGGCTGGTGGCTTCCGTCAGGGCAGGCAGGATCAGCTTGACCCGGAGACCAGCCGCCTTCCGACGCAACATACTTTGTATTGTAAAGTAATCGCACGAAGAAAGCTACTCGGGAATCGCGCTTGCTATTTCAGGCGGAAACGGAGGGCGTAGTGCCCAGGTACGACCGCACTCTCGCCTGCCGGGGAAAGCCCGGCCGCGGTCGCCGCAGCGATCACATCCTCCGCCTCGACGCCGCTGCGGCTGGCACCCGACCCGGTTTGCGGAATGTCGACGATGAGGAGTAGCCCGCCGGGCTTCAGGGCCTTCACGGCTGACTGCAGCATTTCCTTGGGACGATCGAAGAACGAATAGGTATTGACCATCGCGATCGCGTCCACGGACGCCGGGTCGAGGCCAGATGAAGCGGTCTCGCCTTTGACGGCTGCGAAGTTGGTCAGCCCTTCGGCCTTGGCGCGCTCGTTCATGTACACAACCATCTTGTCGTCGAGCTCCGTTGCGATGACGCGACCTCCCGGACCCACCTGCTGCGCGATCACCCGCGAGAGGAAACCGGAGCCTGCGCCAATCTCGGCGGCAGTCATCCCTGGCTTCAGCTCCATCAGGCCGGCGATTGCCACGCGGTACCGGAACACCGCCCTGGCGGGCTGCTCGAACTGCTCCGCCATCGCGGCGGCCGTGCGATCCTTGTACTGCTGCGCCCAGATGTTGCGCGGTGCTTCCTGCGCGGTCGTCACCGCCACCGCGAACCAGACCAGCAGTGCCCCAATCGAACAGCGCCGCACAGCAGACATGGATGGAATCGGAGTCATGGGCCTCACTTGATGATCTGATAGAGCTCTATGGTGTTGCCGTCGGGGTCGCGAACGGCCGCATGCAGGCGCGAACCATCCTTCGCGGTCTCCCCTTCCTGGCGCCCGCCATGCTTCACCGCCAGCGCCACGATGGCCTTGATATCGTCGACAGTGAAGCCGAGCTGAAGCACCGGAAAGTTCGTGAAGTCCGCCGCGTCGCGAATCGGCACCAGCTTCATCGTGAATCCGCCGACCTCACCGAACTGCGAACGAATCCCGCGGGCGTCCACCTCCTGGAACTTCCCCCCGAACGCCTCTGTGTAGAACGCAACCATGCGATCCATGTTGTGCACGCGCAGCGCCACGCTGCTCAGCGCAACGATTGCCGGCGGGGAGAATCGCAAATCGGACATCGGAAATCGGCGATCGTCCACGGTGCCTCCGATCGCTGTAGCCAGCATCGCCGCCACGAGCATCGAGAAGTTCGTTCGCATAAAGGCCTCCTCATGGACGATTGCCAATTGAACGACTGCAGCCGATTTCCGATTTGCAATTGCCGATTTCCGGATGCCCCTCGCCCCTCGCCCCTTGCCCATCGCCCATGCCCCCCGCCCATTGCCATGCGCGAAGCGCCATTGAAGGCCCGGCGCGCGTCAGAAAGCAAGCCTCCGGGGACGAGCCGCCGCTACCGGGGAACGGAAAACGGCGGACGCGCGATGCGTCCGATACAGGCTTGATCCAGCTCCTCGAAGTCAGCGCGCTCGACGAAGCGGGTGATCGAGCCTTCGAGGCATTCGAGACCTTGTAAGCCCGCCCGCGAATGGCCGCCAAAGGGGACCGTCAACAGCCGGCTGTTCGGGAGCGTTCGCGCCACTTCGGCGCCGTGTGCTGGCGGGGTCACCGGGTCGAGCGTGCCTGACAGGATCAGGACCGGCACCGTGGCGCTCACGGGGCGGCCGCGCCACTCCGGTGCGGGACCGCGCGGCCAGTCCCTGCAGGCGGCCCGTTGTTCCCGGATGCGATAAGACCCGAGATACGTCGGCTCGTCACTCGGCTCGGCGCCGTCGGACACGAACGGCACATCTTCCGTGCAGGTGATGGCGAGATAGAGCCCTTCGAAGGTCCCGGATACTCTGTGCCGGATGAGGAACGTGGCGATTGGCTCGAAGTTGCCGCGCGCCGCCTCGTGGATGAATCGCGGCACGTCTCCTGCGAACCGTGACACGTACATCATGTAGCGAATCGCTTCGCCAACATGATCGCGGGTCAGCGTCACCTGCGCTGGCCTGCCGCCATCGGGATGCGCCACCAGCGCCGTCACCGGTCCGCGCTTCAACCGCTCGAATACCGCGCGTGCCTCGGCGCGGATATCCGGAAACGCCTCCGCACATGACTGTGTTGCTGCACATTCATCGATCAGCGCATCGAGGCTCTGCTGCGCCAGCATCCCGAAATCTTCAGGCATGGAGACCGAGGTCGGCACCGGACCATCGAGCACGACCGACCGCACGCGCCCTTCGTACTTCCGCACGTACTCCATGGCGAGCCGCGTGCCGTACGACCCGCCCATCACGTTGATGCGATCGAACCCGAGGGCGGCGCGGATCTCCTCGAGATCTTCGACCGATGCCGCAGTAGTGTATTGCGTCAGATCGGCGCGCACCGCGAGCTCGTCGCGGCACACGCGCACCTTGTCAGGGGGAAGGAACGGCTGGAAGTAGCTCTGCGGGTCACCGGGCGGGCCATAGAAACGGCACTCGAACCCATTCGAGCGTCCTGTGCCTCGTTGATCTGCGAGCACGATGTCGCGCGTGCGGCGCAGACCGAAGCGCGCCGCCATTCCAGCCAGCTCGCCAGCCGCCTGACCGGGCCCGCCGGCGAGGTAGAAGACCGGATCGGCTGCACGCGGCGACTCTGATGCCGGAAGAATCAGGATCCACAGGGGAATCGTGCGACCGCTGCGCGTGGCTCTGTTTTCAAGCACGGCGAGCATCGCGCATCGCGATCCCGGCGGCACGTTGCCTTCGCAGGCCACGTCGACGAGCGTGCCGGCGGTAGCGCCGCGAACGGCCTCGGTCCGGCTGCCGCCACACGCAGCAACCGCCGCCGCCACGACAAGCGCCGCGATCCAGCCACTACCCCTCATCTGCGCTTATGGCTTCTGGTGGGTCTTGATGTACTGCTTGGCAAACTCTTCGAGGTGCGGCCCCTGTGTCAGACCGACCTTCTTCGCCTCAGCCAGCGCCGCATCGACCGTCATGCCGTCGCGCAACACGCGCCGGATCATCCAGAACGCGCTCACGCGAATCGCGGCCGTGCAGTGAATGAACATCGGCCGGTTCGACGGGTCGTCGGTGATCCGCAGGAACTCGTCGACGTTCGCGTCGGTCGGGTTCTGGTAGTTCACCGGGATATTGAAATACTTGAGTCCTGCGGCCTTTACCGCTTCCTGCTCTTCGTCGGAACGGTGCTCACCTGGCTGCCGGAGGTTCAGGACAGCTTTGACGCCGTCGGCTTTGAGCTTCGCGAAATGCTCGACCCGCGGCTGACCGCCCGTGCAGAACTCAGGCGTGACCTGCATGAAATTCCGGATGGCCCCGGGATCGGCCTGAGCCGCTGGAGTTTGGAGTCCGAATATGCCCGAAACGAGGAGTAGGACTGTATACATGTTGTAACTATCCTTCCACTTCCCTGCCCCGTGCAACGCCGTTGTGACGACAGGTCCGTTCGTAACGTCCGGCTTCAGCCGGACCGCACACGAGAGGTAGGATCGTACCGTGACCAAGCGTCTCGCCATTCTCGTCGGCGGCGGCCCCGCCCCCGGCATCAACAGTGTCATCAGCGCAGCAACCATTCGCAGCCGGCTCGAAGGCGTCGATGTCGTCGGCATCCGCGATGGCTTCGAGTGGATCATGCACGGCGACATCGATCACGTCCAGCCGCTCGATATCGATCAGGTCAGCCGCATTCATTTCCGCGGCGGCTCGCACATCGGCATCTCCCGCGCGAACCCGACGCTCGACCCTGAGCACCTCGAAAACGCCGTGATCTCTCTGCTCCGGTTGAACGTCAGCACGCTCATCACGATTGGCGGCGACGACACCGCGTACTCGGCAATGAAGCTCGAGGAGAAGGCCGAAAGGCGCATCCACATCGCGCACGTGCCGAAAACGATCGACAACGATCTCGACCTGCCACCGCATGTGGATACTTTCGGGTTTCAGACAGCGCGCCACAACGGCGTGGAAATCGTGAAGAACCTGATGGTGGACGCGAAGACGACCTCGCGCTGGTATTTCGTGATCGCGATGGGCCGTAAGGCCGGTCACCTGGCGCTCGGTATGGGCAAGGCGGCAGGCGCCACGCTGACGCTCATCCCCGAAGAATGGGCCGGCCGTTCGATCCGTCTCAAGGCCCTCGTCGACACGCTCGTAGGCGCCATCGTCAAACGCCTCAGCTACGGGCGGCGTGATGGCGTCGCCGTGATTGCCGAAGGGCTCGTGCTCGACATCGACCCTGGCGACCTCGCGCAGCTCAACGACATCGAGCGGGATGCCCACGGCCACGTCCGCATTGCCGAGGTGAACATCGGCGAGATCCTCAAGTCAGAAGTCCAGAAGCGCCTGCGCGCGTTCGGCGTGAAGACCACGATCGCCGCCAAAAACATCGGCTACGAGCTTAGATGCGCCGACCCCATTCCGATGGACATGGAGTACACACGGGACCTCGGCTACTGCGCGGCGAAGTACCTCCTGACGGGTGGCAACGCGGCCATGATCTCGATGCAGGCCGGCCACTTCGTGCCGATTCCGTTCAAGGAGATGATCGACGGCCAGACCGGACGAACGCGGGTGCGCCTGGTGGATATCAACTCCACACGGTACGCGATTGCAAGGCGCTACATGATCCGGCTGCGCCGTGACGATTTCGAGGATCCTCACGAGCTGGCCAAATTCGCCGCAACGCTGGGGCTGTCCCTCGACGAATTCCGCCGCGAGTTCGAATACCTGATCGAGCTCGAACCGCCGCCACTGGACATCGTTGCCGAACCATAGGAAAGTCCAACGGTTCCTGAGGCGCGTTCGTCGTCAGCCGTTGTCCACAGCGAACAAACTCCCAGGTAGCCATTTTCTGGGCGGAAGAGACGAGCGACGTTGAACACGGCGGGTTCGCCCCGATGCCGAGCGCGAGCGAGATGACGGCTACTGCGGTAAACCCGGGCGTCCTGCCGAGAACCCGCGCCGCGTATCTGATCTCCTGAAGCCACTCACCCATGCGTCCCCTTCGATTGGCTCGTGAGACGGCCATATCGAAGGGTCCGTTGGCCGGGGTCAGGTCTTGAATCTCGCTGCGATTCAAGACCTGACCCCTACCTGCTCCGTGACCCCTACTCCGCGCGCAGGGCACTGACGGGGTCGAGGCGCATGGCGCGGCGGGCAGGGATGTAACTCGCGATCAGGGCGACGGTGGCGATCACGGCAGGGACGGCAACGAACGTCAGGGGATCCGTGGGAGTGACGTCGAAGAGCAGCGAATTCATGGCCCGCGTCAGGAGCCATGCGCCGCCGAGACCGAGGACGGCTCCCGCCGCTGCGAGACCCACCCCCTGACCCACGATCAGCCGCAGCACGCGGCCGGGCTGCGCGCCGAGGGCCATCCGGATGCCGATCTCCCGGCGGCGCTGCTCGACGGCATAGCTGAGCACGCCGTGAATCCCGATCGCGGCCAGGAGCAGCGCGACGCCCGCGAGCAGACCGAGGACGAGCATCGTAAAGCGACGCTCAGACACGGACCGCGATACGGTCTGGGTCAGCGGTTCGAGACCGAACACGGCAAGCGCTGAGTCCTGCTCGCGAATCACGCTGCGCAGGCTGGAGGCGAGCGACGCAGGATCGCCGGACGTTCTGAGCAGAATGACACCGTTGGCGGATGGTGCCTGGGTGTGTGGCGCGTAGACGGCCAGCGGAGGCGCTTCGGCGATCCCGTGGAAGCGCTCGTTCCCAACGATCCCGACGATCGTGCGGCGTGCCCCCCAGAACGCAATCTGCTTTCCGAGCGGATCCTGAGACGCGAAGAACCGCTGCGCGGCGGCCTCGTTGATCACGATTACCGGCTGCGAATCCGTGGTGTCGGAGGTCTGCAGCAGCCGGCCGCGCACGAGCGGAAGGCTGACGGTCCGAAAGTAAGAATCGCTGACGCGCCTGATCGAGATCTCGGGCCAGGTCCGTGCTTCGGCTTCGCGCCCGACGACGACGAACGAGTTGGTGAAACCGGGATCGAGTGGATGGTGCCCGGCGATCGCCGCTGATTCCACACCGGGCAGCACCGAAGCACGCCGGAGGACGCCGTCCGCGAAGGCATGGACCTCGTTGAAGCGTGGCCATTTCGAGAAATCTATTGGATACCGCGCCTGGGGAAGCTGGTATTCGCCTTTGAGAATGCCGGCAGCCTTGAACCCCGGGTCGACCTGCTGCAGGCGCCAGAAGCTGCGGATCAGCAGCGACGCACCGATGACGAGCATGACGGCGAGCGCCGACTCCGCAACGACCAGCGCGGACCGCAGACGCCCGCGTTCTTTCCCATCGGAACCGCCATATCCGCCTTCCTTGAGGTTGCCTTGCAGATCGAACTGGAATGCCTGCAGGAGCGGCACGAGCCCGAACACCGTTCCGGCCAGCAGCGAGACGGTCAGCATGATTGCGAGGACGCGGAGATCCACCGCGGCGTCGGCGATCCTGGGCACGTCAGCCGGCGCAAGCCCGACGAGACCGCGAAGCGCCAGCACGGCAACCGCGGCGCCGAGCACTGCCGCCATCAATGCGAGCAGCAAGCCCTCCGCGATGAATTGTCGCGCCAGCTTGGACATGCCGGCGCCAAGTGCCAGCCTGACGGCCACTTCGCGCCTGCGCGCGCTGCCGCGCACGAGCAGGAGGTTGGCCACGTTGACACACGCGACGAGCAGCACCAGCCCCACCGCGGCCAGCAGCACCAGTAACGCCGGCCTGTACGGGGCCGAAGACCACCGCAGACAGCGGCTCGACGAAGATCCCGCGTGCGGCGTTCTCGCGAAAGGCCCGCTCGAGATCCGCAGAGATGGCCGCGAGCTCCGTCTGCGCAGACGGGACGTCACCGCGCAGGCGTCCGACCATGATGATCGGGTGTGTCGAACGGGGCATCGATTGCGCGCTCTCCTGGAATGGCAGCCAGATGTCCACGCCGGCCCGTGCTCCGCGGTCCGCGAAGGAGCGGGAATAGTCAGCAGCCGACAGGATCTGGAACACACCGAACTCGGCGCTGTGCGGCATGATGCCGACGATGGTGTAGGGCTGATCGTTCAGGGTCAGGGTTCGTCCGATCGCCGCCGAATCGCGGCCGAGCGCACGTGTCCAGAAGGCCTCCCCGATGACGACGACCCGCGGGCCGCCGGGCGCCGTTTCTTTGGCATCGAAGCCTCGTCCAGCGAGCGGGCTGATACCAAGCATCGGCAGCAGATCGTGGGTGGCTTCGAGAACCTGCAGCCGGATCGGCTCACCCTGCGGCGGCGCGTAGTTGACTTCCGAGCCCATGAACGCCGCGATCTGCTCGACCTGCTGGGCGCGCTGCTTGTAGTCGAGATAGTCCGGGAGCGATCCGGGCTCGCGCGTGGTACCCGAATTCCGGTCGGTCTCCCAGATGACCGCCAGGTGGTCGATGTCCCGAACGGGCGCCGACCGCAGCAGCACGGTGTCGATCACGCTGAAGATGGCGGTGTTGGCACCCACTCCGATGGCCAGCGTCAGGAGTGCAACAATCGTGAAGGCGGGTGCGCGGCCGAGCGCGCGTGCGGCGAGGCGGAAGTCGTGGCTCCACATGCGAGACGCTCCTATCGTGGCTCTCCGAGTGTGCTAGAAAGCTAGCACCTTGGACGGGAGGCCGCACTGGATGGTTTGAACGCCGGCTCCGCCTCTCAGTCCATCGGCCAATCGGCCTCTCCGGCAAACACCCGAATATGAGATCTTCCGCGAAACCGCATCAATCATGACGACCCCCATTCTCCAAATCGACGCCTTTACTTCTCAGCCGTTCGCGGGGAATCCGGCAGCGGTATGCATCCTCAACGGGCAGGTGGACAAGAGACTGGATGCAGCGCGTGGCGCGCGAAATGAACCTGTCCGAGACCGCCTTTCTCCGCCAGCAGGAGCAGGGCTACGAACTGCGATGGTTCACCCCGTCGGTCGAGGTCGACCTGTGCGGGCATGCCACGCTCGCGAGCGCGCATGCGCTGTGGGAGCTCGGCCACCTTCGCAGCGACGAGACGGCTCGATTTCATACGCGCAGCGGGCTGCTGACTGCCGAGCGCCGGGGTGACTGGATCGAGCTCGACTTCCCCGCGACGCCGCCCGTCGAAGCTGCCGCCCCCAACGGCCTGCTGGCGGCCATCGGCGTCTCCCCGGCCTACGTCGGCCGCAGCCGTTTCGACTACATCGTCGAAGTCGAGAACGAGCGGATCGTTCGCGACGCGCGGCCGGACTTCGCGGCGCTGCGCGGCGTCGAGACGCGGGGCGTGATCGTCACGAGCCGCTCGTCGACACCGGAACGCGATTTCGTTTCGCGTTTCTTTGCGCCTGCCTCCGGCGTCGACGAGGATCCGGTGACGGGGTCGGCGCACTGCTGCCTCACCCCGTTCTGGAGCGCGCGGCTGAAGAAAGATGCGCTCGTGGCGCACCAGATATCAGCCAGAGGTGGCGTGCTGAAAGGTACGAGTCGACGGCGCGCGGGTCCGGCTGTCGGGTCAGGCCGTAACCGTGCTCCGCGGCCAGTTGCTGGCGTAGACTGGAATCATGGTCACCCGACCTTCACGGGCTGACGAGGCTGAAGCGGTCGCGGCGCTCATCACGCTCGCCTATCGAGTCGAAGATTTTTTCGTCACCGGCGATCGCACGGATGCAGCCGATGTTCGCCGGCGAATGCAGCATGGCGAGTTCCTGGTGCTGGAGGATCCTGCGGGGACACTCGCTGGCTGCGTCTACGTCGAGCTGCGCAACGAACGCGGCTACTTCGGGATGCTCTCGGTCGATCCGGCTCGTCAGGGTCAGGGACTCGGACGAGCGCTCGTCGCCGCGGCTGAAGCACGCTGTCAGGCCGCGGGATGCCACGAAATGGAAATCGAAGTCGTCAATCTCAGAACGGAGCTGCCGCCGTTCTATAGCCGGCTTGGCTATACGCCAGAAAGTACCCGCGCGTTCCCTTCGGACGAGCGCGTGACGCAACCGTGTCACTTCATCGTGATGGCCAAACCTCTAGCAGCGATTCCGCACGCCGCTGACTGATCGGGATTCCAGCTCAACCGCCAGATGGCGGGTTTTGCTATTCGGCATACCGTGCGGCATTGTCCAAACTTCACGACGCCTCGCGACGGCATACGAAAAATGTGCTGAAATTTGTCGTGAGTGTACTGGCCGCGAGTTTGCAATAGTGGAATGCATGGGTGCACGACGACTTCTCGATCGCCAGGCAGGTCAGGTTCCTGAAATCCGCGTGGAGGGAGACAACGTCACGTTCTGTCTCGACATCGCGGGCACAGGAAAATCAAGACGTCTCGTACTTCGCTGCGACGCCGAGGGAAATGTTTGGGCGTCAGTGGTGGATCAGAATACGAGCGCGCGACGCAAAAATTAGAGTCCTGCCGGCCTTCTCACTTCTTGCCATTTCTTCTCGGGGCCAGAACTAAACACTCCGCGACCAGAACAATCGACGTGAGGGAGTAGAATCCACGCAGGAGCTGCTCCCTGACCTCTCCGCTGTTCGCCACCGCTTCCCTCGCACACCGCATCGAGCGCGCCGAACGTCAGCTGATTGCCGAAGGCGCGGCAGCGGCCAACACTCGTCTCGAGCGACCGTCTCTGGTTGCCCCGATCGCCGGCGGTGTGGCGGTATTCGTCGAGCCTGGATCGCCCTTCAACAAGGTCGCCGGGCTTGGTTTCGAGGGCGTGCCGGATGAACATGCGCTCGCTGAGCTCGAGCGGCAGTTCGACGAATGCGAGTGTCCCATCCAGGTCGAACTCTCGTCGCTCGCCAATCCAGCCATCGGTCGTCTGCTGACGGCACGCGGTTTCGAGCTGATCGGCTTCGAAAACGTGCTCGGGCTGCCCCTCGCGCCCGAGGCAATCGAAAACCTTCCGCAGGGTCCACCTGATCGATCGGTCGTGGTCTTGCGAGCGGGCCCTGCAGATGCTGACGGGTGGATGCACGCGGTCACGACGGGATTCATGCACCCGGATACATTCGACGGCCCGTCGTCTCACGAGTCGTTCGAGCGGGAACTGCTCGAACGGATCTATGCCGACCTGGCTGCAGTGCCGTCCTACGAGCGATATGTCGCGCGTCGCGACGGCGAGGTAGCCGGCGGCGCCAGCTTGCGGATCGACGAAGGCGTCGCGCAGCTCTGCGGCGCCGCCACCTTGCCAGAACATCGCCGGCACGGCGTGCAGACGGCGCTTCTGCATCATCGTCTCGTCAAGTCAGCGCGTCGCGGGTGCGACGTCGCGATCGTGACGACGCAACCCGGATCGAAGTCGCAGCAGAACGTGCAGAAATTCGGGTTCGCCCTGCTCTACGCGCGCGCGATTCTCGTACGTCCCGTCAGGGGTGAGAAAGAAACGCGTCAATCGTAAGTGCGGCTGCTGTCTATTGAAAAGGAGAGTTCGCGGCGCCCCTAACGAACACATTGGGAGTTGACGCGTTCCACTAACGCAGCACCTCGCCGAACAGCCGTCGGAAGTTCCCGCCGAGAATCTTGTCGACGTCTGACGCGGGATAGCCGCGGCTGCGCAACCGCTCGCGGATCGTGTCCATCCGCCGCGGGTGATTGAGCTCGCTGATGAAGAACGGCCAGCGGAAGCTCGCGGCGTTGACGGGGCGCAGCCGGGACAGCTCCGCGATCAGTCTCTGTTTCTCGGCTTCGGTGTCCGGTATGCGGCGGTGCTCGCGGTCGCTGCCAATTCCGACGTGCTCGACACCGGCGATCTTCACCGCATGGTCGATGTGCCGCACGTAGTCGTCCAGCGTATTCCGCTCCTTCGCCCCGAGATACGGATTGATCTGGTAGATCCCGATGACCCCGCCGCGATCGGCGAGCGCCCGCAGCGCGTCGTCGCTCTTGTTGCGCGGATGGTCGTACACCGCCTTACACCCAGCGTGCGTGATGGCCGCCGGCAGCTTCGACGTCTTGATGCCCTCCAGCGTTGTCGCCATCCCTGAGTGCGACACGTCGACGAGGATGCCCATCGCGTTCATCCGCTCGACCAGCTCGATGCCGAACGTGCTCAAGCCGCTGTTCGTGCGCTCGAGGCATCCGTCGCCGACGAGGTTCCGGGTGTTGTAGGTCAGCTGGATGATGCGGACGTCCAGGTTGTACAGGGTCTTCAGTCGCTCCACGTCGTCCTGAACCGGCGACGCGTTCTGCGTGTAATAGATGATGCCAATCGTACCCTTGTCCGCAGCCGTATCGAGATCGCTGCCGCGCGTGACCTTGAGGAAACGATCCGGATGGGACTTGATGTGAGCGTCGAAGCCTTTCACCTCCTGCGCCATCTCGTCGAAGGCTGTCGGGCCCTGCACCGCCGGATTGCCGACCGTGACCACGCAGCCGCGGAGTCCACTGGCGCGAATCTCGTCGATCAACGCCATGTCGTAGTCGAGGTGGATCTCTCCGAGACCATCGATCGCGGACGAGGATGGCTTCTGCGCGCCGCGGAGCGGCGACCGCCACGCCAGCGTCAGTCCACTGGCCACCGCCAGCTGCCGCAGAACGTCACGCCTTCGCATAGATGGCCGATTATAGAGGAGGCGCGGATGAGCTCCCACGAAATGAGCGGCGGCGGCGAGCGTCCTAGCTGCGTTCCGCGACTGACCCATGACCCGTTCGGGAGGAAAGATTCGGTGGCGACCCCCCGGGCTATACTGCCCGACCACGGGAGGTCAGCATGGGTCGAACTCGCGCCCTTCTGGTGTGCGCACTGCTGGTGATGGTCGTCACCCCGACGAGCGTACGCGTGAATCTGTCACAACCGGCCGACGGGTCGATCGTGGTTCGAGTCGGCGCGAGTCTCGCCAGGGAATCAGTCGATGGACGTCTCCTCCTACTGATAACGAAGGATGACTCGCGGGAGCCGCGGTTCCAGGTCACCGCGACCAGCCTGTCGTCGGCCCAAGTCTTCGGCATCGACGTCGAGGGCGTGAAGGGGGGCGACGAGCGTGCCTTCAATGCGGGCGTGCTCGGCTATCCGCTCGAGTCACTCGCTGACCTTCCGGCCGGCGAGTACACGGTGCAGGCGCTTCTACACAAATACGAGACGTTCCGTCTGTCCACCGGACACACCGTCAAGCTGCCGATGGATCGTGGCGAGGGCCAGCAATGGAACCTCGCGCCGGGCAATCTCTATAGTGCGCCGCAAACCGTGCGCTGGGAGGGCGGACGTGGCGACCCGATTCGCATCGACGTCGATCGCGTGATACCACCGCTGAAGACGCCTGCCGACACGAAGTATGTGAAGCACGTGCGCATCCGCAGCGAACTGCTGTCGAAGTTCTGGGGCCGCGACATGTTCCTCGGCGCGCACGTCCTCTTACCAGAAGGCTTCGACACGCACCCGGAGGCGCGCTACCCGCTCATTGTCAATCACGGGCACTTCCCTGCGGATCTCGGCAACTGGCGCGAAACGCCAGCGGATCCCGCCGTGAAATGCGAGTACAGCGAGCGCTTTCAGCTCGACTGCTACAACCGCATCCAGCAGCAAGCGGCATACGACTTCTACAAGGAGTGGACCGGGCCCAACTTCCCGCGCGTGCTGGTGATCGAGATTCAGCACGCCAATCCGTATTACGACGACTCCTATGCCGTGAATTCGGCCAACTTGGGACCGTACGGCGACGCGATCATGAAGGAGCTCGTACCGCACATCGAGTCGAAGTTCCGCGGCATCGGTGCCGGCTGGGCACGCGCGACGTATGGCGGATCGACGGGCGGATGGGAAGCGCTGGCCGTGCAGATGTTCTACCCCGACGACTTCAACGCGGCCTACGCGGCGTGTCCTGATCCGATCGACTTCCGCGCCTTCACCGTCGTCGACATCTATAAGGACGCGAATGCGGACTGGGCCGACGGTCCGTTCATGAAAGTGCCGCGTCCCGGCCACCGCAATTATCTCGGCCACGTCCAGGCGACGGTCGAGCAGATGAACCGGATGGAGCTGGTACTCGGAACGAAGACGCGCAGCGGCCAGCAGTGGGACATCTGGGAGGCAGTCTACTCGCCGCAGGGGCCGGACGGTTACCCCGCGCGCATCTGGGACAAACGCACGGGAGCCATCGACAAGAAGGTCGCGGAGCACTGGAAGGAGAACTACGACCTGTCCTGGATTCTGCGGCGCGACTGGAACCGCGGTCTCGGCAAGAAGCTCGAAGGCAAGATTCACCTCTACGTCGGCGACATGGACAACTATTACCTGAACAACGCCGTGTACCTGGTCGAGGAGTTCCTGAAGACGACGAAGGATCCGGCGTACGGTGGCGAGGTGACGTATGGCGATCGGGCCGAGCACTGCTGGAACGGCGACCCGACGCGCGCGAACGCATACTCGCGCCTGCGCTATCACCAGATGTTCATTCCGAGGTTCGTCGAGCGGGCACGCAAGACGGCGCCGCAGGGAGCTGACCTGAAGTCATGGCGGTACTAAGCGCACACATCGCCCGGTCCGCTCGGTACGCTTGTCCCGGTCCTGATCACTCAGTAACCAAGAACTTTTGGAAGTTGGGAGTTGGATGTTGGGAATTAGGGTTGCCCCTTCTCCACAGGAAACCCTCGCTCGTTCCAATCGACCATCCCCCCGACGACGAGCCTGACGTCGCGGCCGTGGCGATGCAGGATCGAGGCGACGAGCGAGCTGCGAACTTCGTCGCCACAGATGACCGCCAGAGGGCCAGTCGGGGCCTCTCCGGCCCGTGACCACGCATCGGTCCAGGACAACCAGGATGCGCCAGGCACGTGGGCGTGCTTGAACTCGAAGCGGTCGCGCGCATCGATGGCCTGCAGTGAGCTGCCCGCTTGCGCGAGATCGTCGACGCTGATGACGGCGATGGTCGCCGTCGGCAGGCCTGCAGCACGCCAGCCCGCCAGACCGCCCTCGAGATGTCCAAGGATGTTGAACCCGGCCTCGCGCATCAGATCGACAGCGACCTTCGCGATGGCCTCGGGCTCGGCGTGGACGAGATACGCCGGCTCGCGCGAGAGCGCCATGTCCGCGCGATCGGCGAGGTCCGCGCGATTGAATTGCAGGTTGACAGCCCCCGGCACGTGCGCTTTCGCAAAAACCCGAGGCAGCCGCATGTCGAGGAGAACCGCGCCGGACTGCTGGGCGGCAGCGACCTCAGCGGGTGTCATACCACGGCCCTCTCTTCGGCTATCAGCCCCAGATTGCGTGATTTGATTCCCGCGTAGTTGGCTGGGAACGGTTTCGCAGTCTCCTTGACGAACCGCGCAAACGTCTCGGCATCGGGCTGCTGCATCGCCTGATTGAACCGCTTCTCGAAGTAGATCGTCGATGAAACTTTGCCACTCATGTTGATGCCACCGCACGCCGAGCCGCCGTAGTGCCCCGGATAGACCTCCACGTGGTCCGGGAGCGTGAAGAGCCTCGTCCTGATCGACTGGTACTGCATCCTGGCGCGCTCGCTTTCGTCCAGCACGTCGAGCGCCTGATCGCCGATCAGGAGATCCGGACGACCGACATCGCCGACGAACAGCGAGTCACCGGTCAGAACGAACCACGGCTCCCCGCTGCGGGCGCGATCGGTTACGAGGAACGCTACGTGCTCGGGCGTATGCCCAGGCGTCGCCAGTACCTGCACGTGAACCTGTCCGATCGTCAGCGTCTGGAGATCCTCGAGCGGAGTGAACGAGTACTTCACAGGAGCCGTGTGGAACAGACGGTGGTCAGCGCCAAACGCCTCGGCGAGCTCGCGCGCGCACGAGATGAAGTCAGCGTGGACGTGAGTCTCGAGCACGTGGGTCACCGCCAATCCGCGGTCGGCGGCCTCGAGCACGTAGTGGTCGACGCCGAGATCCGCGATCGGGTCCACGACGATGGCTTCCTTCGAGCGCACGCAGCCGACCAGGTACGAGGCCTGGCCGAGGTTCTCGTACCGAAATTGTTTGAGGATCACTCCTCCTCCCCCTTGCGTACGAAAAACACGAGCGCGCCGCCTTCCTCCCGCCATTCCAGGAGCTCGTTGCCACTGTCTTCCGCCCATGCGGGAAAATCGGCAATCGCACCGCGGTCGGTTGCGATCACCTTGAGGATCTGACCGGTGGCGAGGGACTTCATCTCTTTCCCGGCTTTGACGATGGGCATCGGACACAGCAGTCCGCGGGCATCGAGGGTCTTGTCTTCTGTAATGGCAGCCATGGATATCCTTCGCCGCGCGCGCGGCTACGGTCAGACGAAAAGGGTGACGTGCGACTTGCGCGCGTCAGACAGAAACGCCGCCGCGCCGCCAAACTCGACCCCGTCGATGAAATCGTCCTGTTTCAGCCCGAATACGTCCATCGTCATCTGACAGGCGATCAGCCTGACCTCCGACTCGCGAGCGACGTCGATCAACTCGCGGATGGTCGCAACGCCTTTCTTGCTGAACATCGATTTCATCATTCCCGTGGCCATGCCCTTCATGCCGGGCAGCGCGGTGATGATGTCGGGCATCGGCACAGGCATCGGCATCGCCGGGTTGCCGACGGGCGACACCTTGAGCACCTGTTCGAAGTCTTTGCGGATGATGTTGAGGCCGTAGAACGTGAAGAACACCGCGACCGACATGCCAGCGGCGGCGGCCGCCGTCGAGAGGATCAGGGGCGGATACGCCCAGTCGAGCGTGCCCTTGGAGGCGATGATGCAGGCGCGCCGCGCCGCCGGGTCCTTCTTGAAGGCTCGCTCCACCTCCTCGCGCACGATCTGGCGGACCTGCTCGATCGTGACCGCTTCGTCTTTCAGCATGAGGGCTCCCTGGACGGCTGCGTGGGCTGAACCCAATCGTATAGCGCGCCCAGCGAGGGAAAGCAAGCGCCGCTTGCGGTAGGATGGGCTGCACTCACCGCCAAGGAGCAGTCATGCCGCGGTTCGCCCGGCTCGCCATCTCAGCGGCTTCCGCGTTCCTCTTGAGCAGCGGGATGCACGCAGAGCGCGGGCGGCAGGAACCTGTCGCTGGAGGCTTCATCCTCGGACAGGCGCTCGACGCCACGACGCGGAAGGGCGTGCCCGGCGCTCTCATCAGCCTGAGTGGCGGCCAGGGAGTTCCTCGGCAGGCGCTGACCACCTCTGACGGGCAGTACGTGTTCACCGGTCTGTCCAGCGGCACTTACCACATCACGGCAGCGAAAACGGGTTACGTCGCCGGCGGCCACGGAATGCGCCGGCCCAACGGCAGCGTTCAGCCACTCGCGCTGGGTGAGGGCGAACGAGTCGCGGATGCGATCGTCCTGATGTGGAAGGACGCCGTAATTTCGGGAACGGTGATCGATGAAGCCGGGGAACCGATCGTCGGACTCCAGGTGCAGGCGGTCGCACGCGGCATCCTTTTCGGCAATTCCGCCCTGGCCCGCTCATCGTCTGACGTGACTGACGATCGAGGCGCGTATCGCATCGCGAATCTCATCCCAGGGGAATACATCGTCTGCGCGCCGAACACGCATGTCTCCGTGCCCCTTTCGTCAGTCGAGGCGTACCGCCGGTCGGTCGCATCCTTTATGGATATGGCGATCGCGGGCAGCGTGCCGAGCCCGGGAGCACCTGACGCGATCATCGTCGGCACCACACTCCAGCGCGTCGGCCGTCCGTTCACGCCGCCTCCCCCCCGCTCATCAGGACCTGTCTTCGTCTACCCAACGACATGTTTCCCGGATGCGCTGGCGACCGACGTCGCCAGTGCCGTCTCGGTCTCGTCGGGCGAGGAGCGGCCGGGTGTCGACCTTCAAATCGTCCCCGTACCAACTGTCAGCGTGTCTGGCCTGATCACCGGGCCGGAGGGTTCCGTCGGCAGCCTGGGAGTCCGCCTGACGCCTGCTCACGACGTTGATTCAGGAATCCTTGGCGACACGGCGGTTACGGTGAGTGCTGCAGATGGCGCGTTCCGAATCGACGGCGTGCCGCCCGGCGACTACGTGCTTCGCGTCGAGCGTGCTCCCCGTCAGACATCTGGTGGGGCTGGTGCGTCCATGACGATCCAAAGCGGCGCCGGAACCGTGATCTCGAATCGAAGGGTCCTCCGCTCATGGCTCCCGGCCGTGAGCAGTGAGCCAACTCTCTGGGCTGAGCAACCGCTCACTGTGGCGCGGACGGATCTCGGCGGCGTCAACGTGAGCTTGCGGTACGGTGTCCGTGTCAGCGGCCGCGTCGAGTTCAAGGGCTCTACGTCGAGACAGCCGGCGTCGGATCGTATCGCCGACCTTCCCATCGTGCTCGAGGCCGCATCGCGCCGCAGAACCCGCAGCATTCAGCAGGTCGTGGTTGGCGCTTCAGGCTTGTTCGCATCGATCGGCGTGCCTGCTGGACACTACTTCATAAGAATCAACGGGACACCACTACAGGGCTGGACGCTGAGCGCAGTGACCTTCGAAGGACGGGATGTGGCTGACACCCCGATCGAGCTGACCACAGCCGACGTGGCGGGTGTGGTCGTCACGTTCACCGACCGGCCCACAGAACTCGGCGGAACGGTTCACGGTCAAACCGGAGCCACCGACGGAGACGCGACGGTCTTGATCTTCCCTACCGATGGGGCGATGTGGAGGAACTACGGGCAAAACCCCAGGCGGCTTCGGAGCCTCCGCACTTCGCAAAGCGGAGCCTACTCCATTCGCGGTCTTCCAGCCGGTGAGTATTACGTGGCGGCAGTCAGCGGCGACGCTCCGGTGGACTGGCGGGAGCCCGAGTACCTCGAACGCGTCGCTCGATTCTCGGAGCGAGTCCGGCTCGCGGAAGGCGAACGGACCACACAGGATGTTCGGTCACGAGAGGCGAGATGACCAGATGCCGGCATTCGTCCTGACCATCGCGGCTCTGCCGCTGATCCTGCTGGCAGCCGACACTCAAGTCCCGCGGGACGGAGTGCGCGAATCACGGACGGGCACCGCCGTCGTCTCCGGCGTCGTGTTGATCGACGACCGCGACGGAAGACCACTGCGACGTGCCCGAGTGGTCCTCGGCGGAGACGGGCGCGACGGGCGCACGGCCATCACCGAGGACGACGGCTCGTTTCGATTCACGGACGTGCCGAGCGGCCGCTATCGAATCACCGCGATACGGGCGGGGTATGTGACGATGGCCTACGGGGCGTCGCGCCCGGGCCGGCCGGGCAAGCAGGTCGTGGTGACGAATAGCGCGCAAGTATCGGACATCACGATCAGAGTGCCTCGAGGTGCGGTGATCAGCGGAGTCGTCCTCGACACCAACAGCCAGCCGCTCGCATCGGCGACCGTTCGGGCCCTCCGATACGTCATGGAGAATGGTGAACGCACCCTCGTGTCCGCGCATGAGCAGGTCACGACGGATGACCGTGGCGAATATCGCATCTTCGGTCTGGCCGCCGGCGACTACGTCGTAGCGGCAGCGATGCGAACGCCCAGTCTGGTCGCCACAGGAATTCAGCGAATCACAGAAGATGAGCTGACGCGGGCGAAGATGGGGCTGCGCCAGGGGTCAGGCTCGTATGGAGCCGAGAGTTCCGTGAAGAACTCGGCAAGGGGTGTGCGGCAGAAACCGGTCAAGTATGCTGCCGTCTTCTACCCGGGCGTGAACTCGCTCACTCACGCCGTTGCGGTGACGGTCGGCGCAGGAGAGGAGCGGACTGGAGTCGACATTCCCGCACAGTTCGAGCCTGTCGCCGATCTCTCCGGCACAGTGACCCTTTCGTCGGGGAGCGTGCCATCCATCACGTTGAGCCTGATCGAAACCGGACGCCCTTTCATTCCTGGCATCACCGATATCTTCCCGTCACTGCAGACAACCACGTCGGGAAAATTCCTGATTCCCGACGTTCCGCCCGGGATTTATTCACTGGTTGGCGAGAGCACGATCGGCACTCGCCTCTCGGCGCAGACCGAACTCGTGGTGAACGGCGACGACATCCCCGACATCTCGCTCGTGCTGCAACCGGCGATGACCTTCTCGGGCAGGCTGCGGCTGGAAAACAGCAGCGAGACCAAACCTGACTTCACCAATGGCAGGGTGACACTCTCGCCTGCACAACCGAGCCGTGTCACGCTGAGGGTCGAGCCCGCGCGGATCGGCGGGGACGGGACTTTCACGATCGCGGGTGTCACACCCGGCCGCTACCGCATTCGAGCCTTTCCAATCGAGTCGAAAGCAGGCAGCTGGCTGCCGGTGACCGCGATCGTCGACGGCCGCGACCTGCTGGACTTCCCGATTGAAATCAAAGCGGGCCAGAACGTCACCAACGCGGAGATCACGTTCACCGATCGGCCAACCGACCTGTCAGGTTCCGTCCGCGACGCATCCGGCCAGGCGTTGCCCGACGTACATGCGATCGTCTTCGCCGCCGACCGGACGTTCTGGACGCCGCAATCCCGCCGGATTGCCGCCATGCAGACGTCCGCGGAAGGTCGGTATTCGTTTCGGAATTTGCCCCCTGGCGAATACCTGATCGCGGCGGTCACGGATGTCGAGGACGGTGAATGGTTCGATCCGGCATTCCTCGAGACACTGAGCTCTTCGGCGGTGAAGGTCGTGCTGGCAGCCGGTGAACAGAAGACTCAGGATCTAGCTGGACGCTGACTTGCGGCCTTCGGCCACGACAAACTCGCCCGGGATCTCGAAGCCGCCGCCCTGCGCGTACGGCGCGATCGACTCGAGGTACTCGGCATGCGCCTCGCCGCGCATGTTGTCGTCGAACCGCGAATAGGCCAGCGCCACCGGGCCGCCGGCGAAAGCAGCGCCGCAGGCATCTTCCCGGTTCGCGTACTTGAGCAGCGTACCGAAACGTTCAGCGGACACCGACACGAAACCGGCTTCGGTCATCGTCATCGACAGCCGTTCCCCGGTGCCGAGCTGGAAGAACATCGGACACACATCCGATTCCACACGCGCGTCGACAATCGGGAAGATCTCCGCCCACCCGCAACGGTTGCGGGCGCCCCAGACGACGGCTGTCATGCGTCCTCCGGGCTCGAGGACGCGAAGCGTTTCGCGCATGGCCTGCAGCGGATCGGGCACGTACATCAGACCAAGGCCGCACAGCGCCACATCGAATGTGGCATCAGGAAACTGCAGGGCTTCGGCGTCCATGCGCGCGGTCGTGATGTGACCGATGGAACGCCGGGCCGCTTCATCCGCAACGTAGGCGACCATCGCAGCGGAGATGTCTGTCGCGACCACCGAACCTGACGGACCGACGGATTCAGCTGCCGGAAACGTGATGAGGCCGGTGCCGCACGCGATGTCGAGCACACGTTCGCCAGGTTTCAGATCGGCGCGGGCGAGCAGCCGTTCGCGTGACGGCGCCAGCTGCTCCTGCCAGTACTTCTCGTAATACGGTGCCGCTTTGTCCCAGCCGTATCGCTGAATGCGGCGCTGAAGTTTCGCGTCCATCGCGAAAGTCAGGCCTGCGGGCTGGTAATGCGAACCTGGCGGCGCACGTCGTTCGCTCGCGCAAAGACGTCCAGGTAGGGACTGTGCCGGTCTGCGGTGTCGAGCACGCGAAGGACGTCCTCTTCAGACGCGGGGCTCGTGACCGTCACCGTGTAACGCACCTGCGTGTATCCAGGAGGCACGTCTTCGGAGATGCCAAGCTCGCCGCGGCTGTCGTAGTCGGCTTCGACGTCGACCTCGAGCGACTCGATCGGCACTCCGAGACGCAGCGCGTACATCGCATAGCCCAGTGCCAGGCAGGAACCGAACGCGCCGCGTCCGAGCACGCCGGGGCTCGGGCCGGCGTTCGTGCCGCCGGACTTTTCACCCATCGCGACAGTCAGCCGCCACGGTCCCTCGATCACCTCGCACTCGAGACCAGGCTTGAGCCGGACGCTCGTCCGCCCCGTATGCTGGCCGATCGAGGGCCGCAGCGTGACCGCCTTGACGTTTCGCTCGATGATCGTGCGAATCTCGTCGTTGTTCATAGATGCACTGTAAATCGGAAAAACGGAACAAGGACAGCGGAAATCGGACATCGCAAATCGGAAATCGCCTGATGATCGGCACCGTCCCAATCCGATCTCCGATTTCCGATCTCCGATTTCCGATCTCCGATTTCCGATGTCCGAAGCGTCAGCGGCAGACGGTGGGCGCCGACCAGCGGCTCGGTCCGCCGTCGACGACCGACACCACGGCGCTGGACGGATCGACGTCCGGCGTGCGATTGCCGGGCGCGCGTTGGAACGCGATGATGGCGCCGGCGCGGTCGAAGTCGGTCGGTTCGGGTCCAATCGACGGATTCATGATCGACGTGCGGCTCTTCACGTGCTGATAACCGAGCGCGTGACCCAGCTCGTGAATGCGCAGGAGACGGCGGCGGTTGTCGTTCTTGTCGAAGTCGCGGTCAAGATACATGGCGCCGCCGCTGACCGCGCCGTTTGGCTGATCGGCCCATTGTCCGTAGCCGATGGTGTTCACCATCGACACGATGCCGTTGTAGCGGCCGACTACGATCGAGCCAAGACGAAGTGCGTTGACGCGCGTGCCAGCCGCGGGACGTTCGACCTCGACCGACTCGAACGAGGTGTACGTGCCGCCCGTCAGCATCCCCAGCCCTTCGGTCATGTGGGCGATCATGTCGGTGACTTCCTGATCGCTCAGCTGCTCGGCCTCTGCCTGGTATTCGTTGCCCGATCCGCTTCGATACGACATCACCGAGGCCAGCACCACGAGCGAGGGCCGGCTGGTCCATCGCTGCAACCGGGAGTTCGTGGTTCGGAACATCTCGTCGAACGCGGTGAGATCGAACGAGCTCGGGATCAGCGAGACGCGGGCGCGCTCATTGGTCGGGGCCGCCATTGACGTCTCGCGCTCGACGATGCCGGCGCCTCGAATCGTGGTTTGGAAGGCCCCCGACCGCCCCGCGTCCACGTCGAAGAATCCTTGGGAATCGCTGGTCACAGCCGCGCCATTGCCGACCCGGACGGTCACTCCCGGGATCGCGCTGTCGGTCAGCGCACTGACCGTTTGTCCCTGCACCATCCCCGAATCCGGCCCCGAGGGCGACGAGGGTGATTTCGTGCAGGCGGCCGGCCCAGCCAGAGCGAAGACACCGAGAAGGAGGAGGGCGGAGCTACGCATGACACGCCAGCACTGCAACCCGCGTGCACAGCGAAAGGGCGCGCCACACCGGGGCATTTCCAGCGGATCCGCTTACGATTGTGAAAACGCCGTGACGTTCCTGCCGGTGGCCGGAGTACCATAGCTCCAGTGAACCTTCCGCGCTTCCTCCAGGCGCTGATGACGCTGATGGCGGTAATCTACGTCACCGCCGGCGCGCAGGTCACGCGGGACCAACGCGTGCTCCGATCGGGCGTGGATGTCGTCATGGTGACCGCCACCGTCCTCGACAGCAACGGCCGCCTGGTCACCGACCTTCCCCGCGAGGCGTTCGAGATCTACGAGGACGGGGATCAGCAGACGGTCACCCAATTCACCAACGAGCGCGTGCCGATCGGCCTCGGCCTGCTCCTCGACGTCAGCGACAGCATGTTCGGCCAGCGGATCGTGGATGCCCGCCTCGCCGTCGAACGGTTTCTGTTCGAGCTGCTGAGTCCTTCCGACGAGTTCTTCCTCCTGGCGTTCAATCATGCGCCGCATCTGCTGACGAGGTGGACCAATACCGCGGACGTGGTGCGCCAGGCGCTCGACGAGATCAAGCCGTCCGGAGGGACCGCCATCTACGACGCCATCCTCAGCTCGCTGCCGATGATCAACCAACGCAACCGCCAGCGCGCGGCAATCGTCGTCTTTTCCGATGGTGCGGATACCGCCAGCGACGCCGCGATCGCCGACGTGCGCGCGTCGCTCCTCCGTAGCGACGCGTTCGTGTACGCGGTGGCCATCGATTCGCCGAAACGCCAGCCAATCAACACGCGCGTCAATCCCGCCGCGCTGAACGAGATCACCAACCAGAGCGGCGGCCACACCGCCGTCGTGCAGGACGCCGAGGGTCTCGCCGCAGCGACGGCGAAGATCGCCGAGGAGTTGAACAGCCAATACGTCCTCGGCTACTCCTCAGCGCGAGCCACCGACGGCAAGTATCACAGCATCAGGGTCAGCGTGCGCGGCGGAGGATACAAGGTGCGCGCGCGCAACGGCTACGTGGCCGGGCCGCTGTCGACTCGAAGACGCTAGATCGGACGCCTTCAATTCTCAATTTCCAACTCCCAAATCCCAACTCCCAAGGAGAGCCGCGCTTTCGCTCTTGCCCCGCTCGCTCGAGCGACTCTCCTTGGGAGTTGGAGATTGGGAGTTGTTGTCTACTGCCCCCGGGTCAGTCGGTACAGCAGGAGCGCTGCGCGCTTCGTCTGTGAGGGCAGCGTCCGCAGGTCGGCGGTCTCGTTGACGGTGTGCCCGCCGTCCCCCATCTGACCGATGCCGTCGAGGATCATCGGCACATGCTCGGCGACGAACGACACGTCGGCCGCGCCGGCCATGTCGGGGTTGACGGCCGCCACAGGGCCTGCGCCGACGTCGCGGCTCGCCTGGTCGTACATGGCGAGCAATCGGCGGTTGCCGTCGGTTGGGGCCAGCGGTGGGTACCCTTCGTCGAACGTGATCTGCGAGCTCGTACCCGGAAGCGGACGTGGCGACGATCGCTTCCATGGCTTTTCGCGCGTTGGCGAACTGCTCGAGCGACAGCGCCCGCAGATCGCCCGACACGATGGCGTGCTCGGCGATGACATTGTCTTTCCCGAAGGCCGAGCCGCGGGCCTTCACCGTATCGAAATCCACCTGCGTGCCGGCCACGACCGCAGCGGGATTGAAGGTCAGGTGCGCTTCGCCCGCCAGCTTCTCCCGGAACGTGTTCAGGATGCGCGCCGCCTCGAACACCGCACCGTAGCCGAGGTCCTTGCGGAAGATCTGGGACGAATGCGCCGGCGTGCCCTTGACTCTCAGCGTCCACGCCGTCGTGCCGCGACGGCCGATGACGGCCGTTTTCGGATCGCCGGCGCCATCCTCGAAGCCGATGGCGATGGCAGCGCCCTTCGCGGCAGACACGAGCGCTTCGCGGGCGGCGCTCTGCGGTTCTCCGGCAGACTCCTCGTCACCCGTCATCACGACCGTGACGTGCAGGTTGTCGAGCGCGCCGACGGCGGCCAGCGCCTTCAGCGCGTGAATCATGATGACGTCGCCGCCCTTCATGTCGATGATCCCCGGCCCGCGTGCCGCGTTCGGGCCGACGCGCTCGAATTTCTGGAACGGACTGTCGGGCTCGAAGACAGTGTCCAGGTGACCGATCAGCAGGACTCTCGGACCCTTGCCGGGCCGCTCGGCGACAAGGTGGCCGGCACGATTGAACCTGGACCCGTCGACCCACGCAGTCTTGAAGCCAAGGCGGACGAGCTCGGCGTCGAACAGCTTGCCTACCTCGCGGACGCCGGCGAAGTTCTGCGTGCCGCTGTTGATATTGACCGCGCGCTCGAGCAGCGCGAGCGCTTCGTCGTTGTGCGCGTCCACGTGCGCCACGAGCGCGCGTTCGTCAGCCGTCAGAGGCATCGAACCCTGGCTCCTCCCATAGGCGATGAATGTGGTCGTGAATAGTGAACCGATGAAGATGGTGGCGATGGTGGCATGGTGGCAATGGTGGCAATGAGTCGATGCATGAGTGTCCTACAAGATTAACGTTCGCCGCGCGGAGCATCAAGGCGGGGTCACGTTCGTCCCAGACTGTTAGGCGCATCGCGCCGGGCAGTGTTACGCTTCCCGCGCCGAGGAGGTAGCCGATGCGATGGTGGCGGCGAGGCCAGCCGGAACAGGAGCCGCAGGCGGTCGCGGCCGACATGCCGCTGATCCGCCTCGAGGGCATCACCAAGATCTTTCGCGGCGATGCCGACGAGGAGACGCGGGCGTTGTCCGACGTCACGGTTGACCTGCACAACGGGGAGTACATCTCCGTCTCCGGACCGTCAGGGTGCGGCAAGTCGACGTTTCTCGCGATCCTGGCGCTACTCGAATCGCCGACGTCCGGGCGGTACTGGCTGAACGGCAAGGCGGTCGATCGACTGACGCCCTCCGAGCGCGCGCGCGTCAGAAACGTCGACATCGGGTTGATCTTTCAGAGCTTCAACCTGATCGGCGACATGACCGTTTACGAGAACGTGGAGTACCCGCTCACGTTGCGCGGCGCGTCCGCCGCCGACCGCAAGGATCGAACCCTCGCGGCGCTCGAGCGCGTCGGCCTCACGTCACGGGCCAAACAGCGGCCTGGCAGCCTTTCAGGAGGCCATCAGCAGCTCGTCGCGATCGCCAGGGCCATCGCCGGGCGGCCGCCGATCCTGCTCGCAGACGAGCCAACCGGCAATCTGGATTCGAAGAGTGGCGAGACGATGATGCAGATGCTGGCCGAGCTGAATGCCGACGGCGCCACGCTCTGCCTCGCGACGCACAACCCGGACTACATCGCGCGCGCCCAGCGCCATCTCTACCTGTTCGACGGCCGACTGGTCGACGCCCCCGTTACCTAGCGGGCGATGGGCGATGGGCGATGGGCGATGTTAGGTGGCCTTTTGCCTCGAGTCGATAATGTCGACTGCGAACTGGAATGATCGCTGGCGAAGGTCTTTCGATTTCGACATGCATGCGACTGGTGCATCGTCATGCCGTCCGTAACTCGCCGAGATTGCGCATTACTAACCAAGATTGTTGAGACTTCTGCATTCAACCCGCCAACAACAGATCGCAGAATCTAACTACCTCTCCCATGTCACCCATCGC
This sequence comes from uncultured Acidobacteriota bacterium, assembly GCA_963784195.1. Taxonomy (GTDB): domain Bacteria; phylum Acidobacteriota; class Vicinamibacteria; order Vicinamibacterales; family 2-12-FULL-66-21; genus CAVQAH01. The sequence goes on from CAWARA010000032.1 coordinate 124,843, forward strand.
CCTCCCATCGCCCATCGCCCATCGCCCATCGCCCATTCAGGTCGCGAGGCCGTCGCTGCCCGCGGGCGCCGCGCGACGGCTGGCGAATCCGCGCAGCACCTCGATGACCGCACCCGGATCGATCGGCTTCGTGAGGTGCAGATCGAATCCCGCGCTCATCGATCGCCGTCGATCTTCCTCTCGCGCGTAGGCGCTCAGGGCGATCGCGTAGAGCCGCGGCTCTCCGGTCTCGCGCTCCCGCTCGCGGATCCGCCGCACGAGCACGTGACCGTCCGCCCGCGGCATGGCGATGTCTGCGATGAGCAGATCGGGCCGCTGTTCGTCGAGCGATCGCTCGGCAGCTTCGACGGATTCCGCCGTGGCCACCTGCGCACCCGCACCGGTGATCAGCAACGCGAGCATCTCCAGCGCGTCCGTCGAGTCGTCCACGACCAGCACGCGCAAACCGCTCAACAGGCGTTCCGTGGGAAGAGTCAGATCGTCGCGCTGGCTGGAGACCATCGCGTTACGAGGAAGCAGGGGCATCTGGACCACGAACGTCGCACCCTTGTTCTCGCCTCCGCTCTCGGCGCGGATGGTGCCGCCGTGGAGCTCCGCGAGGTGCTGCGCGATTGCCAGCCCGAGGCCAAGGCCGCCGTGAGCCCTGGTCGTGGTGCTGTCTGCTTGCCGGAAGCGATCGAACACGAATGGCAGGAAATCCGCCGTAATGCCGGCGCCCGAGTCCGCGACGCGGATTTCGACCATCGGACCGGCTTTCACCAGCGAGACACGCACGCTGCCTCCAGCGGGGGTGAACTTCACGGCGTTCGACAGAAGGTTGCCGACGACTTGCTCGAGCCGCACGGCATCCGCGAGCACGTCACCCGCGCTGCCTCCGGTCGACGCGGCCAGATCGATGCCACGCGCCTTGGCTATCGGCGCAAATGATTCCACCGCGTTGTTGACGAGCGAGGCCAGGTCGGTGCGCGTCAGCTCGAGGCGGATCTTGCCGCTGATGACCCGCGACGTGTCCAGTAGATCTTCGACGAGCTGCGCCTGCGCGCGCGCGTTCCGTTCGATCGCTTCGACCGCCCGCCGCACCTGTTCGTCGTCGTGCGGCGATCGCCGGAGCACCTGCGCCCAGCCGAGCACGGCGTTCAGGGGCGTGCGCAGCTCGTGGGAAACGATGCCCAGGAACTCGTCTTTCATGCGGCTCGATTCTTCGAGATCGCGGTACAGCCGCGCGTTGTCGAGTGCGACTGCCGCGCGGTGCGAAAGCTCTCGTGCGACCGTCAGGTCTGCCTCGGTGTAGTGTCTCCCGCTGATGGTGGTGACCAGGCTCATCGCCCCGATCGTCTGCCCGCGCGCCACGAGCGGCAGCACGATGAGCGACACCGGCTCAATCTGCTTCATCAGCCGGGCATGATCGGCCGACCGCGCCAGGCCGCGCAGCAGGGATGGCGGAACGGTTTCGAATAACGAGGGCCCGCCGCGCAGCGCACGCGCCACGGGATGGTCGCCCTGCGGACGGACGGGGAACTCGGCACGGACGGCGTGCACGAGCGCCTGAATCTCAGGCGTGCGTGCGGCAACCGAGGCGAGACGCAAGGCTCCATGCTCCAGCAGATCGACGACGCAGACATCGGCGAGGAACGGCACGGGCAGTTGCGCCAACGTGTCGACGATGCTGCCGAAGTCGAGCGATGAGGTGAGGGCGGTTCCGGCGCGTGCAAGGAAGTTGGTGCGCTCCTCGAGCAGACGGCGCTCGGTCACGTCGCGGATCAGGAACACGACGCTGTCCGCGCCGCTGGCAGACGTTCTCGCCTCGTACTGTCGCAATTCCGGCCCCACCTGGAGCGTGTAGTCGAACGCCGGGACGGCATGGCCGGCAAGCGCCTGCTCGAGCGCCTGCAGCGCCGGACGGGTCACGTCCGGAGGCATGACCTCGGTGAGATGCCGGCCAAGAAAATGGTCAGGCGAAAGGGCCAGGTTCTCTGCTTTCGCCGCAGCGTAGTCGACCAGACGCCCCTGGCGGTCGACTCTGAACATGAGATCGGGAATCGCGGACAGCAATCCGCGAAGCTCCGCGGTCCTCGCGTCAACGCGGCGTTCGAGGGACTCGGCATGCTGTCGCAGTTCGGTGTCCTTCTGCGCGATCGCATCCGCCATCGCATCGAACGCATTCGCCATCTGGCCGATCTCGTCTCGCTGCGCCAGGCGAACCCGCCGCGTCAGATCTCCGCCGGCGAGCGCGCGCGCGGCACTCCCCACTTCGTTCAGCGGGCGCGACAGCCGCCGCGCAAAGCCAATCGCCAGCCCGAGGGCCAGCAGGGCTGTCCCAAGGGCGACGGCGAGGTTGCGTCGGCTCAGCGCGTCGACCTGTGCCAGGACGGCCGCTTCAGGCACAACGATGGCGTAGGTCCACCGGCGATCTCTCATCGGCGCGGTCGCGATCTGCTGAAGGCCCTGACCGAGATGAATCCGCACGATCGGATCGCTGCGATCGTCGTACATCAGCCAGCGCGAGCGCTGCACCAGCGCGTCCGCGCCGGCAGGCCGATTCACCAGAGCGGCTGTTTCCGGACCGAAGCGTCGTTCGGCTATAAGGCGATCGCGCGTGAACTTCGGCAGGCTCGCCAGCGGCCGGAAACGGTATTCCGGAGATGCCGGACTGCTGATGACGATGCCCTGCTCATCCCACAGAAGCCCGTATTCCCCGAGACCGCCAAATCCCGTATCACCTGAAATCAGCCGATCGATCTGATCGAGCGGCACACGCGCGCTCACGACGCCGATGATCCGCTGGCGAGCATCACGCACCGGCGACGCGACGTGCATGTCGACCCGATCCTCGTCAGGCAGGTAGCGCGGATCGTGCGCGCGCACTTGTCCGGCAATCGCCGACAGGAAGTACGGTGCTGAAATCCGGCTGCGTCCCATCAATTCCGAATCTGTCGAGGCGACGATGGTGCCCGTGTTGTCCAGCACGAAGAGCTCGGGCAGTCGTTTGGTGACCTTGACATTGTTCAACAGTGCCTGCAGCTCGGTGGCACGGCGGGCGCTGTCAGGGTCCTGCAACACGCTGACTGTCGGCGGCGCAAGGGCGACGATGATGGTGTCGCCGACGAGGTCTCGAAGGTACTCGTCGAGAAGTACTGCGGTGTTCCGCGCGCGCTGGAGATCACGTAGGCTCGCGTTCGCAACCTGTTCACGCCGCATCATCACGTCGCTGTACAGCGTCGAGGCGGACAGCGGCAGGATGGCCGCCGCCACGAGCAGCAGGCCCAGCTTCAGAGCCCAGGGCCAGTCGCGAAAGCGCAGAGTCATCGCGTCGGCCCCCCGGTTGGCAGGCGGACGAGGTTATACATGAACTCGGGAACGAGGCTCCGGGCATCGTCCTGAGGCAGGCCACGGACGCCAACGCGGCTGATCGTCACGCGCACGTTCTCGACGAGCGGCGCGATCGGGAGATCCTCGGCGAGAATCTCCTGCGCGCGAAAATACGCTGCCGTTCGCACCGACAGGTCTGAGCTGGTGCCGCCCCTGGCGAGGACCGCGTCGAGCTCCGCGTTCGAATACCCCATGATCTGGCTGCCACCGTTCGACCCGAATCGGGTCGTCAGGCTGTCTGGATCGGGCCCCTGCGACCCGGCCAACACGGCGAGATCGAAATCGTGTGCCTCGAAGATGAGCCTGAAATACTCCTGCGGCGCCACCGAACGCGTGCGCACCCGCAGTCCAACGGCGCCTAGCTGCGCGGCGATTTCTTCCGCGAGAACGGCGCCCGAGCCCAGCGCCGAATAGAGGAGCGTGGCCACGTAGCCAGGGGGCACGCTCGCCGATATGAGACGCCGCGCAGCGCCCGGATCGTACGAGGGGGCGCGCGCATCGCCGTTGTAGGCCCAACCGACCGCGGGCGTGTAAAACCCAATCGCCGGTGCGCCCAGCCCGCCAAGCGCGCCGTCCACAATGGCTCGGCGATCCAGCGCCATGTTGATTGCTCGACGCACGCGAACGTCATCAAGCGGGCGACGCCGAAGATTGAATGTGAGATACGTCCGGCCGTCAGCCGGCGCGGTCACCACGCTCAGTGTCGGCGACTGCATCAGTGTCTCGAGCAGCTGAGCCGGCGCTCGCCCGATGAGCAGGTCGGCTTCACCTCGCATCAGGAGGTCGGCGCTTTCTTCTGACGTCGCCGCAAACCGGTATTCGACCTGATCGAGATAGGGGCCCGGCCCGAAGTAGTCGTCGTTCTTTTCAACGACGATGCGCTTGCCGGGCTCCCACAGTTTCAATTTGAAAGGACCGGTGCCGATGGGTTTGAGATTGGCGGGATGGTTGGCCCAGGGACTGTTGCCGTAGATGTGCGCTGGCACGATGGAGGTGCCATACCACGCGAACGACGGCAAAAAGGCCGCCCAGGGTTTGTCGAGCCGCACGACGACGACCCGCGGTTCCGGAACGCTCACGTCGGCAATCCGCGACGCCACCTCCCGGTTCGCAGATTCCTCTTTGATGCGCAACAGCGTGACGCGGACGTCTTCGGCGCTCAGGGGCCGTCCGTCGTGCCAGCGCACGTCGGACCTGAGATGGAAGGTGTAGGTCAGGCCGTCGTCCGACTCATCCCATCGCTCCGCGAGTTCCGGGATCACATTGCCATCACCTGCGAGGGAGATGAGCCGGTTGAACAGGCTCGTGGTGATGACGAGAGCGGCCTCGTCGGGCCCGAGGTTCGGGTTGAGCGTGCGCGGCTCGCCGACAAAGCTCAACCGTAATGTGCCGTCGCCGCCCTTGACGCCGCGCGGCTGCGCGGCCTGTTGCGCGCAGCCCGCAACGATCACCAGCAACGCCAGAGCCGGTTTGAAGCGGGACACCCGACTGGCGTTATATCACACGCTATCAACTCCCAATCACCAACTCCCAACTCCCAAAGGAAAGCCGATCGAGCGTGAGCTGGAGCTCCTTGGGAGTTGGGAGTTGGAGGTTGGGAGTTGAGTTCGTTACGGCCGCAACGATCGCGCGTGCTCGCGTGCGATGGCTTCGCGCAGCGCCTGGATCGTCGCGTCCGATCCGGTGAACAGGCCTTCCGGATAGCGGGCGTGCGAGATCATGTCGGAGTAGATGCGATCGCTCTGATAGAGATTCAGTCCGAGCCCGGCGAGGTACTGCAGGCGCAGATTCCTATCGCGGTTGATCATCGCGTCGCGCATCCAGCCGGTCAGCTCCGGTCCGCGGCCGGCGTAGGTCGCGAAAAGATCGACGGCCGAGTAGATGCCGATCTCGGAGAGCGACTGCGCGACACGTGAGTACTCGGGGCTCGACAGGCGCTTCTGGATCTCGTCGACGTTGATGGGCCCCGGATCCATCTGTGCGAGCAGCACCAGATCGTAGCCTCGTCCTTCCTGCGTGTTCCCCCACACGATGCCGTTTGGGAACGCTTCCATGAAGGTCGCGATCTCGCTCTTGACGGCCTCCGTGTTGCTCTCGTAGAGCTGCACGAAGAGCGTCACGACGCCGCCTGGATTCAGGTGCGACTTGACGATCTCGAAGAACTCGCGGGTGTAGAGCATCGCCGCGCCCTTGACCCACGGGTCCAGCGGATCCGACGTAATCGCGTCGAATTTCTCGTCCGTCGTCAGCAGGTAGTGCCGCGCGTCGTCCAGGTGGACACGCGTTTTCGGATTCCGCACGACGTCGAAGTTGTGTTCAGCGAAATACGTGGAAACGACCTGCGGCACCAGCGGCTCGATTTCCGCGATGGTCAGCTGCTTGAGCCTCGGCTCGATCGATACGGCGCCGGCAGTGACACCCGCGCCGCACCCGATCACGAGCACGCGGCTCGGGTCTTTCGGGATCAGCGTGGTGAGGTGCCCGAGCATGCGCTGGAGACGCATGTCCTGTGGTTCGCTCGAGGCCTGGACCTTCCCGGCGTTGTGATAGTTCAGGATGCCGCCAGGCAGGCGCGAAACAGCGACCGACGCGTTCCACCCTTCGCCCATGTAGATGATTTCCATCGGCTGGTTCGCCCGGGTAGCGGCGTAACGGCCGTAAGCGACGAGCACGCGTGGAATCTCGGGGACGTTGCGCGCGAGGAGTGCCGCAATGACGGCGCCGATGACGATGGGGATCGTTCCGGTGAACGCTGCGCGGCTGCGTCCGGCATCGCTCTGAAGGGGGCTGGACGGAAGCGGCTCGAGCACGAGCAGCGCGGACAAACCGCTGATGATGATCAACGCCTGTTGCGCATGCTGGCTTCCGAGCCAGGTGACCAGCAGCAGGCTGCCGCCCAACGCTCCGATGATGGCACCGACCGTATTCGCGGCGTAAACGCCGCCGACGAGCCGGCCCGGATCCTGCCCGTTCGTGGCGACCGACGCAAGAGCGAGCGGGAAGCTCGCGCCCCAGAGCACGGCGGCCGGCAGCATGACGAACAGGCCGCGGGCCAGGTCGAGATGGAAGTTGTACCAGGGGTCGACGGCCATCGAGGGATCGATGGGCCAGTACGGCAGCGACAGCGCGAGCATGTAGGCCGCCCACGCGATGGCGCCGCATAGCATCATCTGCGCCCAGCCGAGCGCGGCGCGGGGCCGCTCGGTGGTCCGCGCGATCGCCGCGCCTACAGTGCTGCCGATGCCGATGCCCAGCAGGAACACCGCGAGAATCAGCGAAAACGTGTAAGTGGACGCGCCGAACAGCAGCGACAGCAGCCTCGTCCAGATCACTTCGGCGGCCAGTGCGGTCATGCCGGAGAGCGCGATCGCCACGTAGATCGACCACGAACCCGCGTCAGCCTTCACTCTCTTCGTCGGCTCGATCGCGGCCTCGTGTGGCGCCACGCTGGCAATTGCCAGGGCGACCGCCGCGACGGCGACGTTCAGCGCCACGGCCACGTAGGTCGCAATAGCCATGTCGTGCACGCGCAGCAGGTAGAAACCGGCGAGCAGGCTGCCGATCACCGCGCCGCACGTGTTCCCGCCATAGAAGAACCCGAGCCACGACACACCTTGCGGCGTCGTCTGGACCCATCGGGACATGGCCGGCAGCGTCGCACCCATCAGCATCGTGGGCGGCAGCAGGCAGATAGCGGCCGCAACGGCTCGCAGGAAGATTCCGGATCCCGCCCAGGCCGTGTAGATGTACGAGACGAGCGGCATCCCGAAGAGGACCAGGATGCCGATGACGGCGATCCCCAACTCGAGGTAGGCGTAGACGCGCAGCGGATGCCGATCGGCCCCTACGAACCGGGGGAGGAGCAGGCTGCCCAGGCACATGCCGCCCATGAACGTCCCGAGCAGGACGCCAAGCGAGATGGCCGATGATCCGATGACGAGCTGAAGGAGCTGGAACCAGACGACTTCATAAATCAAAGCCGCGCAGCCGCTGCCCACAAAAAGCAGTAGCAACGCAGGCGTATAGCGTCGCGAGGAGGTCATGAAGGCACCCTTGAATCAGACAGGAAACCTGGATGCTATCACGTCGTCAGGACGCCCGGAAGGTCGCGCCGGCTGACGGGAGTATGATGCGGAGATGCGTCGAACGCCGACCCTCCTCCTTGCCACACTCCTGATTGCCCTGACGCTCACCACGCTTGGCGTGGCGCAGGGGCAGAGCGAGCCGCGGATCGTCGCCATCGGCGACATTCACGGCGCGGGCGACCAGTTCGTCGCTTTGCTGCGCACCGCCGGCCTGACCGATGACCGCGACCAGTGGATCGGGGGCCGGACGCATTTCATCCAGACCGGCGATTATCTCGACCGTGGCGACAAGGTCCGCGAGATCATGGAATTGCTGATGCGGCTCGAGGAGGACGCCAAGAAGGCAGGCGGCCGCGCGGACATCCTGATGGGCAACCACGAGGTCATGAACCTGCTCTATCAGTTTCGTGACGTGTCGCCTCAGGCCTACGCGGCATTCGCCGACGATCGTTCGGAGGATCGCCGGCGCCGAGCCTACGAAGACTACGCATCCCTCATGAAGAAGCGAAAGGACGCGCAGCCGCAGTCGCAGGACGAGTGGATGGCCGCGCATCCTGCAGGGTTCCTCGAGTACGCCGAGGCGTTCGCTCCACGCGGCCGCTACGGACGCTGGCTCCGATCGCGCAGCGTCGTCGTCAAGGATGGCGGCAGCATTTTCATGCACGCCGGGATCGCGCCAGGGTCAGTGAAGAGCATCGACGACGTCAACCGCGAACGTGAGCACTGAAATCGAGCGTTGGGATCGACTCCGTGAAACGCTGGTGAAGACCGGTCTGATCCTGCCGTTTTTCACGTTCCAGGAGACGCTCGATGCAGTCAACGCCGAGGTCGGGCGGATCGCCCTGGCACTGGAGGCCAAGGAATCTCCCGGCGACCACGTCACGCGCGAGTTCGTCGATCAGTTGCAGGCGGTAGGCGCGCTCGGCAAGTCCTCGCTGCTCGACCCCGAAGGACCGCTCTGGTACCGCGGCCTCGCACGGCTCGCCGACTCTGACGAGCCACAGATCCTGGAACTGCTGAAGCAACTCGGCGCGGAGCGATTTGTCACGGCCCACACGCCGCAGCTGCCAGGGCGCGTCACGGCCCGGTTCAGCAATCACGCCTTTCTCATCGATACGGGAATGCTGACGACCTTCTTCAAGGGCGGGCGGCCGTCCGCCCTCGAGCTTCAGGGCGGACGGATTACCGCAATCTATCCTGATGCCCGCGAGGTCCTTGTCCAGTAGCGCGCGACTTTAGTCGCGCGTCGACGTTCAGTCGCGCGTCACAGTCCCCTCATTTCTTGATCGTCATGTTCATCTGCGCCGACGTGAACGCCCACTGGTCGGCGAGCTCGGCGATGCGCTTGTCGGTCGGCCTGTACCCATGCGACCCGCTCGTTTCCACACGGATCAAGACAGGCCTGTCGCAGCCCTGCGCCACCTGCAGCGCCGCGGTGAATTTGAACGAGTGACTCGGCACGACGCGATCGTCATGATCGGCGGTGGTCACAAGCGTCGCCGGGTAGCACGTACCGGGCTTCAGGTTGTGCAACGGCGAGTACTTGATCAGAAACGCGAACTGCTTCGGATCCGACGACGAGCCGTACTCGGTGACCCAGGCTTTGCCGCCGGTGAATCGATCGTAACGAAGCATGTCCATCACGCCCACCGCGGGTAACGCGACGGCGAAGAGATCGGGACGTTGTTCCATCACGGCACCGACAAGTAATCCGCCGTTCGATCCTCCCAGCATCGCGAGCCTGGCGGGCGACGTGTACTTCTCCTTGACGAGATACTCGGCGACCGCGATGAAATCGTCGAAGACGTTCTGCTTCTTTTCCAGCATCCCGGCCTTGTGCCAGGCCTCGCCGTACTCTGCGCCGCCTCGCATGTTGGCCGATACGAAGACACCTCCCTGCTCGAGCCAGGCGGGAACGTCGGCTCGATAGGTCGGGACGGTACTTGCCGAGAATCCACCGTAGCCATACATCATGGTGGGATTGCTGCCGTCACGCGGCAGGTCTTTGCGCGAGGTCATGAAGAACGGCACTTTCGTGCCATCCTTGGACGGGGCGAAGAGTTGCTTCGTCTCGAACTGGCTGACGTCGATGGGCGACTTCGGAGCCTCGAACGGCGTCGATTTCCCTGCCTTCGGATCGTAGGCGAACACCGTCGCCGGATAGAGCGGCGACGTGAAGATGTACCAGATCGTCGGTGAATCTTCACGACCGGCGAGGCCGGCCAGCACTCCTGTCGACGGCAGCGCGATCTCGCCGAGGCCCGCGCCCTGGAGATCGAACATCGAGACGTGACTCTGCACGTCAACGAGGTATTCGGCAACGATCCGGCCTCCGATCAGCGCGACGCTTTCCATCGCCTCCTTTCGCTCGGGCACGACCGTCTTCCACTCGGACGGCTCAGGCTTCAGGGTATCGACCGCGATGACCTTCCGGTTCGGCGCCTGCTGGTCGGTCCGCAGGTACAGGACCGAGCCAACGTTCCCGATTGGCGAGAACTCCGCACCATCCGTCTCGACGATCGGCTTGACGGGAGCGGCCAGGTCCGGTTTTTTGGGATCGCCGAGATCGGCCATGTAGAGGCGATTGCTGTTGCTCGAGCCTTCGCTCAGCGAAATGAGCAGGTACCGCCCATCCTCCGTGAGGCCACCAGACACGAACCAGGTCGGCAAGTCCTTGCGTGCGTAAATCAGTCGATCCTCGGACTGCGCGGTCCCGAGCCGGTGGTAGTACATCGCGTGGCCCGACAGCGCAGCCTGAAGCACCTGCCCCTTCGGCGGCTCGGGATAGCGTGAATAGAAGAAGCCCTGCCCGTCTTTCGTCCACGACAATCCGGAAAAACGCATCCACTGCACAGCGTCCGGCAGATCCTTCCCCGTTTTCAGGTCTTTGACATGCACGGTCTGCCAGTCGGCGCCGCCTTCAGCGGTGGTGTAGGCGAGATGGCGCGCGTCGGGCGACGGGGCAAACGCCGATAACGAGGTGGCACCGTCCGGCCACAGGACGTTCGGATCGATCAACAACTGCGGTTTCGCATCCGCACTGGCACGCATGAAGATCGGCGACTGTTTCTCGAGCCCGCTGTTCTGGCGGTAGAAGAGCATTCCCGCTTCGGCGGTGGGGATCGTCGTTTTCGGAAAGTCCCAGAGGACGCTGATCCGCTCCTTGAAGTGGTCGCGCGACGGCAGGCTGGCAAGATAGCGATTCGTCAGCGCATTCTGCGCGGCGACCCACGCGCTCACGTCCTCGGAATCCAAATCCTCCATCCATCGGTACGGATCCGTGACCTTCGTGCCGTGGTAGTCGTCGACCACATCGCCTTTCTTGGCCGATGGGTACTGCAGCGTCTGGCGTTGTGCGTCGACGACGATGGCTGCGCTGAGTGCCGCGCAAAAGCCGAGAATCCAGATCGCACGCGAATGCTTCATGGTGATTTCTCCCGCTGGAACTTACGCTCGAGGTCGGCGCTGAACTCCTGCTCTTCCTGGACCTGTGCTGCGAGTTCGGCTGCAGTAGGCGCGGCGGTGGCGCGCGTCAGCCAGAACATCGACAGCGCCGCGTCGATGTCCGGTGTTTGAACCGAATCCAGATCCCGTGCTCGCACGTGCTGAAGATAGCCGACGATGGCGGCGGATTCTTCGCGGTTGAACACCGACAGCCGGTACCGGGCGTGATCCTGCCAGGTCATCGCGCCATACCGGCGCGGGTTGAGCAACGCCGTGCCTCCTGTACGCCGGACGAACGTCCGCGTGACGCCTGGATAGGCGTACTCGCTGGTCCGGAATCCATGCGTGAGGTGAAACGTCGGATCCGCGGTTTTCAGCCGGCCGTTGAGATCGGCGATGAGGTAGGCAGGGATGAAGAAACGGAACCCTGCTTCGGAAAAGAAACTGAGTGAATCGTAGTGCGCATCGAGAAACTCCGGCTCGATTGCCCACCACTCCTCACGGCCGAAGAAGTTGCCGATCACATCGGAGGGCTCGCAGCCGTCCCGGCTGCCAATCAGGAACGCATCGCCCGGATAGCGTCCGCCGGAAAACGCCGTGCGAACGTGACTGACGAGCGCGGCCGCGTCAGACATATCCTGACAGCATGAGCACAGGACGCGCCGCAGTCAAGCCATCCGAGTGTTCTCAGCCGTAGTTCGTAGTTCGTAGCTCGTAGCTCGTAGGGCCCCGTCGTCACTGTTCTTCGAGCGACGAGCGACGAGCAACGAGCGACGAACCACGACGATCTGCCGTTGCTTACGGGACGGCAATTTCCATGTCCAGCCGCAGGCCTTCGGGAATGGAATCGCCGAAGGCACGGGCGGACTCGGCCTCGCTCTTCGCCATGACCTGAAGCAGCGGCGCGACAGCCTCCCGGTCGAATCCCGCATCGGCCAACTGCCGGCTCGCGCGCTGACGCACCTCATCGGACACGTCGCGTGCGGCATCCCCGGTCATCGCGCCGATCTGGACGATGGCACTGGCCACGTCAGGCGTGAGCTGCTTCACGCTCAGCAAGCGCTCCATCCAGCGGGCCGCGGCGGCCGGTTGAACCGTCGAGCTCAGCGGCCCGTACAAAGGGATGCGAGCGCCGAGCCGCGAAATCGTCCAGGCCCACGCGGTGTTTCGCGGTTCGCGTGCGGCGCGGTCTACGATCTCATCGCCCAGCTTCGACCGCAGTGCAGGATCGAGCCGCTCGAGGCTTCCCAGCACCCGCCAGCCCTCGCGCTCGATCTGCGGGTTCACTCGCGGCGGCTTCCGCAACCCGATCCCGAGCTGACCGCTGACCCGTTGCGCCAACTCGCGCTGCTGTCCCGCGCTGAAGCCAGCCGCGACGCGCTGCCAGAGCACAAGCCACTCGACCTGGCACTGGATGTCTTTCGGAAACGCCAGCCCCGCCGCATACACCTTGCGCAGTTGCGAGATGCGCCAGTCGTCGAGGGTGCTCCCCATGCCCGGACGCACGCAGAATCCCGTGAGGTTGAGCCATCGGGTCTCGAACGACGGCCCCAGGCGGCGGCCCGCCTCGACGTCGAGCAGCACGTCCGCGAGTTTCCGAATCGCTGGCAATGGCCATGCGTGACGGCCGTGGCCGAGTGCGTTTTCGATCTCGCCTGTCAGCGCGTCCGGTGGCGATCCCCCACTCGTGAAAGCCGCACGGATTTTGTGCGCGGCCGCGTTCAACCGATCGTCGTCGATCACGACGTGATGGGCCTGCGCCGAATCATCCTCCGCAGCGTCGGCGTCCAGCGGATCGGCCTCGACGCCGCGAAGGTTGAACGACAGCCGCCATCGATGATCGGTGGTGACCGACTCGCACCACAACTCGAGCGTCCCGGTCTCCGTGAAGGAGGCGCGAAGTCTGACGCCGAGTGGCACTCGTCGCGAGCGCTTTCCAAACCGGAACGCCGTGACGAGAGGTGCATGACGATGCACGTCCTCGGCAGCTCCCGCGAATTCAACAATCGCCCCCGGAGGATCGCCCCGATCGGCTGAACTGAACAGGGTAAAGGCGAGCGGCTGATTGGTCACAACCGAGAACTCGCGATCGATCGTGAAGCTCGTGCCCTCTTGCGTGCCTCTCGGCATGACGCAGACGGCCGTCGGCCCGGCGTCCGCGGCATTCGACGTCTGAACGCCGACGTAGTAGCCACGGGCGCTGCCCGCCTTGATCAACAGACGCCGCGCCGCGGCTGGATCGTGTCGAAGGCGCCCGTAGAACGCGGCGCCGATGGCCACGGCGGCCTCCGGCCTTTCGTTCTCCAGCTCCATCGGGCGCGCGCCGAACCAGGACTCGAGAGCGTCGAGCACGCGCGTTCGCGCTTTGGCCGGCGTGAAGAACCCGCCGTTGAAGAGCACGGCATCCGGCCGCCCCGCTCGCAGAAACATTGCGAGATGCTTCGTGATCGCCGGTTCGCTCTGGTACGGCAAGCCCAGCTCGCGCAGCCCGGAACGGCGATCCCTCGCCGGCCAATCGTTCGCGGCGGTGATCGGCAGGAATCCTTCGGTCAGCGCCTTCTCGACCTCCTCCCGGGTCAGCGTCGTCGTCATTCCACCCGCAACCACGCCGCGCCCGGCTCCAAGAATGGTGATCGTCTCTTCCGCGGGCGCGCCGGCAGACAGGAGACGCTCTTTGATGGCGCTGCACTTCCGCAGCAGGATTTGACGCTGGGTCAGGCTCAACCTCGCCGATCCTGTAGCGGACAACTTCTGTTCGACGAGCGTTGCCAGCGCGAGATCGAGATTGTCGCCACCGAGCAGGAGATGTTCGCCGATGGCGACCCGCTCGAATCGCAGATCGCCTTTCTCTTCGAACGTCCTGATCAAACTGAAGTCCGCGGTGCCGCCACCGACGTCGCAGACGAGGACGAGCGCGCCAACGCCGAGACTGCTCTGCGCCTGACGGCGGTTGCGAGCGATCCAGGCGTAAAGCGCCGCCAGCGGCTCTTCGAGCAGGCGCAGGTTGACGAGGCCGGCCGCATGCGCGGCTTCGACGGTCAGCTCACGCGCTTCTTCATCGAACGATGCGGGTACCGTCAGGACAACCGGCTGCGACGTCAACCGCAACCGCTCGTCGTCTCGAGCGAACTCGTAGTCCCACGCGTCGCGGATGTGCGCCAGCAGCCGTGCAGACGCATCGACCGGCGACAGCCGGGGGCCGTCCTCGGTTCCCCACGGCAGCATCGGCATCGTCCGGTCCACCGAGGGATTCGCAAGCCACGATTTCGCCGATGTCACCAGCCGGCCTGGTGCAAGCGAGCCGTGGTCGCGTGCAAACACGCCGGCAACGGCTGTCACGTCGGGATTCGATCCCCGGGGCAACTGCGACACCCAGGGCTGGGCAACGACCCCGCTCGCAATCTCTGAGTCCTGTGGGAGGTACAGAAACGATGGCAACGCAGCGTGACGGCCGATCTCGCCGGCCGCTACGAGTTGAGCGAGGTCGAGGATTCGGATGGCCTGACGGCCGCTGGGAGCGGTCCACGCCAGCGCCGAATTTGTCGTTCCCAGATCGATGCCGACGATCCTCGATGGCGTCCCCTCGACTCTGCTCGGGGCGGGACGGTCAGTCGGCGTCTCGCTCACGGATATTCAGCTCGAGTTTCCAGCGCTGATCGCGCTCGCGGCCGACACACCACAGTTCCAGCGTGCCGATCTCGGTGACATGGCTCTCGAGCGTCACCGGAATCGTGTCCAGGTCACGGCCACCGGCTCCGGCACCTCCGGGCACGGCGGCCGGCAGTGTGACTTCGAGAGGACTGAGCTCTTCGAGGTCGTCTCCCCAGTCCTCGATCAGTGTCCCGACCGGATCGACCTTTCGAACATTCGAGCTCAGGAACCTGAACTCCGCAGGTTCGCCGACGACGAGCCCGAACTCGAGGTCCCGCAGCGAGGCCCGAGTACCTTCTTCCATGCCGAAGGGCACCACGCACAGAGCCTTCAGCGGCGCCGGCAGGCCTGGCACCGCCGGCATCGCGCTTTCGATTCCAACGTAGTAGCTTCGCGGTGCGCCGCTGCGAATCCTGACGCCTTTGCCGCGACGCGCCATCCCGTAATAGGCCGCACCGCGCGCCACCGCGTGGTCGAGGTCGGGCGCCTCCAGGACGTGTTTGGCATCGAGCGGCTTGAAACCCTCTGCCTGCAGCCACGAGCTCAACACCTCGACGATGCGGTGGCGGAGGGCGTCGGCCTTCATGACACCACCATTGAAGAGCACGTGTGTGGGACACGCCAGCCCGCTCGGCCCCCGGCGAATGGATGCGGAGCTCTCGGTCGCAAGATCCGCCTGACGCCTGAGAAATCGCGCGAGGTGCCGGCTGACTGCGGCATCGGCTGCGTAGGGCAAGCCCAGTTCCTGCAACCCCACCCGCCGCTGCCGCGCCGGCATGTCCTCGCTGCTGGCACGCGGGAAAGAATCCCTCGAGCAGCACCTGGTTCACGTCATCCAGCGTCAACGTCGTCGTGATCGTTCCGCCGATCAGCTTTGAACCCTTGCCGAGCAGCGTGACCGGCCGCTCGCGGGTCGACGGATCGTTCAGGAGTGCTTCCTTCGCCATGCGCGACTGGTGCCACAGGCCCTGAAGCTGGAAGCTGTCGACACGATGCCCCTGCGTCTCGAGCCGCTGCTGGAGCAGGCGCGCGAGCGCGAGATCCATGTTGTCGCCGCCGAGGAGAATGTGCTCGCCGACGGCAACGCGCTCCAGCGCGAGATCGCCGTCCTGTTCGGCCACGGCGATCAGGCTGAAATCGGTCGTGCCGCCGCCGACGTCGCAGACGAGAATCAAATCGCCGACACCGATCCGGCGGCGCCATTTGTCACCCATCGCGTCGAGCCAGGCATAGAAAGCCGCCTGCGGTTCTTCGAGCAGCGTGACATTCTCGAGGCCCGCCGCTTGAGCGGCGCGCAGCGTCAGCTCACGGGCCGCCTCGTCGAACGACGCGGGCACCGTCAGCAACACGTCCTGAGCGCTCAGGCCCTGCTCTTTCGCGCCGCGGGCAACGTCATGATCGAAGGCTGCCGCGAGATGCCGCAGATACGCCGCCGACGCGTCGACTGCCGACACGTGCGGGACCTCCGCAGGAGAGCCGAAGGGCAGGATCGGCGCCGTTCTGTTCGCGCCGCCGTACGACAACCAGGACTTCGCGCTGGCAACGACCCTCGCCGGATTCTCTGCCCCGCGCTTCCGAGCGAGCTCGCCGACGACAGTCGACGGCTTCTTGTCCCAGGGCAAGGCCAGGCTGCCCTTCGGAAAATCGAGCTCACCCGGTAAGTAGAGAAAGGATGGCAGCAGCGTCTGCCGCGCGGGCTCACCTGGGTTGACCAGCTGGGTCACGTCCTGTACCTGAACCTGAGGACGTTCCTCGGAGAGCGACGTGTCTACCCACGCCAGCGCGGAGTTCGTGGTGCCGAGATCGATGCCGACGACGAAGCGGTTGTTCACGGCGTTACGAAACTTCGACTTCAGCCGGTGCCAGGATGGTGCGTCCGGCTGCGGCGAGTGGCGGCAGATCCACGCGGGTCGCGCGCCAGCCGCGGTGACGAAGCACACCGCGGTACGGCGGCGCGCCTGCGACGCTGCCCACGACTTTGACGCTCGATGGATCGGCGGTGCGATCGACGGTCACCGTCTGTCCCTCCTCGTCGTCGAGGACGGACTCGAGCGCGACGTATCGGGTCAGCGCCTTGCGGCAACCCGCATGGACGTCCCGCGCGGCCGCACCGATCTGCGCGTCCTGGTAAGCGGCGAGATCTTCCATCAGGAAATCGACGAGACGGCCATCCCGCTGCAGGATCGCGAGCATCTGAAGCGCACGATCGGTGGACTCGGGCGCAACCGGTGCCGGCGCCTTCTCAGGCTCGGGCTCCGCCTTCCCTAACGCGGATGCGACGTCATCGGGAATGCGGCTGTGGTCGAGAATCGAGAAAAACGTGCGAAACGCGAATTTCAAACGGCGGCCGTACCAGATCATTGGATCGATTCTATCCCGTCAGCCACCCGGCTAGCTGATGTATGGATCGGGTTCGAATGTCACGGGACGCGAATTACGCGAGATTCGGGTGAATTCCGCCATTCCGCGTTGATCCGCGTCCCGTCCTTTGCCGATCACGCACCGACCGTGCTGCCTTTGAGATACCGATCGGCGCGCCCCTTCATCCGATCGAGAAACGCCGCGTAGCGCTTGACAGGTTCCACGAACCCGATCTCCGGAAGTATCTGCGCGAAGTAGGTGCCCCAGTCGGGCCGACGGCCGTCAACGTCGCATATCCCGTAGTCACGCGCGACTTCCCACGAGCTCAGGATGTCGCCGGATCGCGCCATGACATTCGGATCTGCGGCAAGCGCGGCGACGGCGCGGCCGAGGAACATCGGCGTTTCCGACTCGAGGAAGTGCTTGTCCTTCCTGCCGCCGTCGCGCCAGTTCTCTTCCGTCACGCCAAAATGCTGCAGCATGCTCTCCGAGCGAAGAAAGCCCGGCGTGATGGCGATCGCCGCCACGCCGTGCTGGTGGAGCTCCCCGGCCATCGCCACGGCGAACGCCTTGAGCGAGGACTTGACGACGCCGGAGACGGCGTTGCCGGCACCGAAGAGCATGTCGCCTTCGGTCACCTCGACGATCAATCCGCGCTTCTGCTTGATCATGAGCGGCGCGGCATGCTTGGCGGTCATCAGGTGCGAGACCAGGCTCTGGGTGAGCGCGACGCTGGCGTTCTGCAGATCCGTCTTCCAGAACGTCGTCCATCCACCGAGCAGCGGATCCTCGCCGGCGATGCTGCTCACGAGCAGATCGAGGCGCTTGCGCTCGCGCTGAACCCGCTGGAAGAGTGCGCGCACCTCCGCCTCGATCGTGTGATCGACGCGGACCGCGATGCCGGTGCCGCCGGCTGCGGTCACCATGTCCGCGGTCTCCTCGATCGTCTCGGGACGTTTGTAAGGGGACGGATTCCCGCGCACGCTGCGGCCCGTGCAGTAGACCGTCGCCCCGGCCTCCCCGAGCGCCCGCGCAATTCCCCGTCCCGCTCCACGCGTCGCGCCAGCGACGACCGCGACCTGGTCCATCAGCGGCTTGCGATCGGTCATATGGCCCTCCCTTCAGCACGTCTGCACGTCTGCACGTCTCGCACGTCTGCACGTCTAATATAAACAACCGTTCATTTATCTTGCGATAAAATAAACGTTCATTTACTATCTGTCAAGTGAGCCCTCGACCTCGCTCGGTCTCGGATGAAGACATCCTCGGCGCCACGCATCGGACGATGGCGCGGCTCGGACCTGTTCGCCTGACGCTCGCCGAAGTGGCCCGCGAGGCCGGACTCTCCGCGGCGACGCTCGTCCAGCGGTTCGGCTCGAAGCGCGGGCTCCTGCTCGCGGTATCCGCCAGCGCGGTGACCGGCATCGACGGCTGCTTCGAGGCGATCCTCGAGCGCGTCCGGCGTGAGCGCAGCTCGCCGCTCGCCGCTCTGATCGATGCCGCCACAGAGATGAGCCGCAACAGCCAGAGCCCCGAGGAAATGGCCAATCACCTGGCGTTCCTCCAGATCGACGTCAGCGATCCGGATTTTCACGCGCACATGCTCGAGCTCTCGCGGCGGATCGAGTCGGGCTATCGCGCGTTGCTCGACGCCGCAGTCGCTGCCGGCGAGATCGTCAAATGCGACACCGCCCGGCTCGCGCGCGCCATCGGCGGACTCTGCGGCGGATCGCTGATCGGATGGGCCGTCTTTCGTGAAGGCACCGCGGAAGCCTGGGTGCGGAAAGACCTGGACGTGCTGATCGGACCCTATCGCACGGCATCTCGAGCGAAGAAGGGCGGACGGCGCCGGCGATGACGTTATACTTTCGCGATGCGCTCATTGTCTTCGCGTTTGCTCGCACTGTGCTTCGTCCCAGCACTCGTCACGCTCGCGGTCTCGCTCGACGCCGCGGCGCCTGACTGGTCGCGTTTCCGGGGCCCGAACGGGTCCGGCATCTCGACGGCGACCGGTGTTCCGACGGAGTTCGGACCATCGAAGAACCTCGTATGGCGGCTCGCCCTGCCGCCGGGGCACTCCTCCCCCATCGTGCACGGTGACCGCATTTATCTGACCGCCTTCCGCGCGGATTCGCTCGTGACGATGGCGATCGACCGGACGAAAGGCGCGGTGCTCTGGGAGCGTGCGGCGCCGAAAGTCAGTACGAAGATCATCGACAAGCGGAACAACCCCGCGTCGCCGAGTCCGGCCGTCGAAGAAAACCGCATCTACGTCTTCTTCCCGGACTACGGGCTTCTCGCCTACGACGCGGCAGGCAAAGAGCTCTGGAAGGTTCCGCTGGGCCCCTTCAACAACATTTACGGGATGGGCGCGTCCCCGGTCATCGTTGGCGACCTCGTGGTGCTCGCCTGCGATCAGAGCCTCGGCTCATATCTGCTCGCCGTGAACAAGAAGACCGGACGCGAGCAGTGGAAGGTCGAACGGCCGGAGGCCAAGAGCGGCCACTCGACACCCATCCTGTGGCGCGGTGCTGACGGCAAGGATCAGATCCTGCTGCCAGGCTCGTTTCTCCTGACGTCCTACGACGCCGCGACCGGCAAGAAACTGTGGTGGGTCGGCGGCTTGTCGTTCGAGATGAAGTCGACGCCGGTCATCGGCAAAGACACCATTTACGTCAACGGCTATGGCTCGCCGCAGAACGATCCCGGCCGCAAGGTGAACGTCCCGCCGGCCGACGAGATCTGGAAGACTGCGGACGCGGACGGTAATGGCGTGATCTCGAAGGCGGAGTTCCCGAAGCTCACCGCCGCATTCTGGTTCGACGTGGCCGACCTCGATACGAACGGCTCGCTGACCAAGGACGAATGGGCGTACTACCGCGCCGCGCTCGACTCCGAGAACGGCATGCTGGCGATCAAGCTGGGCGGATCAGGCGACATGAGCGACACCGCGATCCGCTGGAAATACCAGCGCAGCGTGCCGCAGCTCCCCTCCCCGATCCTCTTCGGCGGCGTGCTCTACATGGTCAACGACAACGGCATCGTGACGACGCTGAATCCCGATACCGGCGAGATGATCAAGCAGGGACGGCTGACCGGCGCGCCAGGGCCGCACTTCGCCTCCCCCACGGCTGCCGACGGCCACATCTACTTCACGAGCGAAGCGGGTGCGATCGTCGTCGTCAATCCCGGCGGCGACCTGACGCCGATCGCCGTGAATGAGCTGGGCGAGGACGCATACGCGACGCCGGCATTCGCGGATGGGCGGATCTACGTGCGGACGACGTCCGCGCTATACGCGTTCGGTAAGTCCTGAAGTCGCGACGGCCCTTCAGCGGACAGGGGCAACGGGCGCTCCCGCGTATCTGCTTTCGGCCATGAGCCGCTGCAGTTCGGACTGCGAGCGCTCCAGCGCGACACGTGCTGCCGGATCGGCAATCAAGTTGTTCTCTTCGTACGGGTCACGTTCCAGGTCGTACAGCTCGTCCATGTTTTCCAGCTCGCGGTACCGGATGTATTTGTGGCGGTCGGTACGGACCGCGACGTAACCCATGTTCCGGACGCGCGGAAACACCGTATCGGTGAAGTATTCGATCAGGAACGATTGCCGCCAGTCGCGTGCGGCGCCACTGAAGATCGGGACGAGCGAGCGGCCCTGCAGTCCACTCGAAGGGGACAGGCCGGCGAGTTCGAGCAGCGTCGGCGCCAGGTCGAGGCTGAGGACCATTTCTTGCGGCGTGGTCCCGGGCCGCACCCGAGGGGGATACCGCACGAGGAGGGGAATACGGATCGCTTCCTCGTAGGCAAGCCGCCGCTCTTCCGACAACCCGTGTTCCCCGTAGAAGTATCCGTGATCGCTCGTGAATACCACGACGGTATCGTCGAGCGATCCGTTCTTCTCGAGTGCCGTGAGGATGCGTCCCAGGCTCTCGTCCACGGCTAGCAGCATTTCGATGCGGCCGCGGATCTCTTCATCCTTCGTGCTGGTTTCGCGACCAAGCGGAGGGAGCGAGTCAATCTGGCGCAGCAGAGCCGGCTTCCCTGCCGGCGGCTTGAATGCGTTCGCGCGCCTGGGCATGACCCGGCCCGCGTACCGTCCGCGATGACGCTCGGCCGCGACGAAGCCGCCGGGCTGTCCGGGTAACGGAACCACACTGCCATCGTCGCGCTGGACGACGTTGGGATGGACGGCCTTGTGGGCAAGATAGACGAGGAACGGCTGGTTGCCCGCCTGCTGGACGAAGCGCTCGACGTACTCCGTGAGGATGTCGGTTACGTAGCCCGTTGCCTTGACCGGCGTGCCGTCGACGTTCAAGCGCGGATCGATCGCTTCACCTTGACCGGGCAACGCGACCCAGTGATTGAATCCGGGGCGCGGACTGTCGTCGTTGCCCATGTGCCATTTGCCGAAGAATCCGGTTCGGTAGCCTGCCTGCTGCAGGTCTTTCGGAAACACCGGCAGCTGGTGACTCGGACGCGCCGTGTTATCGATGATGCCGTTGGTATGTGCGTACTGACCAGTCAGGAAGGACGCGCGACTCGGCGAGCAGAGCGGCGTCGTCGCGAATGCGTTGAGGAAGCGGGCGCCTTCGCGGGCGAGCCTGTCCATGTTCGGCGTGTCGATGAATGGATGTCCCGCGGCTCGTATCTCGTCCCAGCGCATGTCGTCGACGAGCACGAAGACGATGTTGGGACGCCGGCGGGACTCGACGCGTGGCCGGTCTTGGCCCGAGCAGCCCGCCACACCGAGCATGACCAGCATTGCAGCAACAGTCGATGAACGTCGGTGACTCATCATTCCAACAGCCGTCTCGCTTCCTATTCGGTGCGCAACAGATCCAGCGGATCCACTCGTGACGCGTGACGCGCCGGGAGGACGGCGGCGCCGATCGCCGCGGCGCACACGAACGAGATGACCGCGAACGAGGTCAATGGATCATGCGGCGCTATACCATACAGCAAACCGCGAACACCTCCGGCCACCGCCGCGTTACCCAGGAGACCCATGCCAGTTCCAAACGCGGTCATCACCGCGGCGCGTCCCAACATGATTCTGAGCACGCGCCCGCGCGTGGCGCCAAGCGCCAGACGGATGGCAAATTCGCGCCGACCCTCTGTGGCGACCCGGGACAGCAACGCGAATACGCCAACGAGCGCAACGGTGAGGGCAACGGCGGCGAAACCCAGCGCAGGCACGACGCGCAGCCGGCGGTCAAGGATCGACAACGCGATTTCATCTTCGAGCGATCGCAATTGGCCGATTGGAAATCGCGGGTCCGTTTCCCGAATAATCTGGCGAATCGTCGGCGCCATCGTCATCGGATCGCCGGTGGTGCGCACGGCAAGATATGCAGTGGCTGATGGCCGCAAGGACCAGGGTAGATAGACGGCCGCAGCGGCAGGCACGTCGAGCCCGGCGTATTTCACGTCACCGATGATGCCCTTCACTCGTGGCCGGCCGGAGAAGACCGCAACGGGTGGCAACCGGATCGGCAGCTCGCTGCCGCTGAGGTCAGTCGATTCGCGCGAGGCGAAACGCGCGGCAGATTGACTGAGCACCACCTCCGATGCTGCTCCCGGCAGCATGTCGGCACGATCGAACAGGCGGCCACTCGCCTGGCGCGCGCCGATGGCTTCCAGGTATCCATCCGTCACGGACACGATGCTCATGCGCAACCCGTCATTCCGTGCCGGCGTGGCAAAGCGCACATAGATCTGAAAGGGCGCCGCGCGCGGGGGAAGGCTGCTGCCAACTCCAGCGGCCGTGACACCGGGCAGCGATCGCACTCGTCCAAGCACCTGCTCGACGAACACCGCCCGGTCGTCCGGGCTGGCGCCGCGAGCACTCAACGGTAATCGAAGGGTCAGCGACGTGCGACGCATCGACGCCCGGATCCTCAGCCAAGAGGCGGCTGACCGTGCGCCACAGCAGCACGGTTCCGGTGAGCAGCACGATGGACGCGGCAATCTGCGCGGCGACGAGCAGCGCCATGATCCGGCGCGAACGCGGGGCTGGACCGTGCGCGCCACGCAGCGCGACGCTGACCTCGCCTCGGCCACGCTGCAGCGCGGATGCCCCGCCGCACACCAGCGTGACGATCAACGTGACGAAAACAGCGGCAGCGACGACCGGCCCCGTCAGGGAACGCTCGAGGCCGGTTGACGTGACGCCGACCAGGGCGCTGCCAAAGTACCGGAGGCCGACGATGGCCAGCCAGATGCCTGCCGCTGCACCGAACGACGCCAGCATGAAGCTCTCGGCGAGCGTCTCCCGGATCAGCGTGACGCGGCTGGCCCCCAGCGCGAGGCGTATGGCCGCCTCGCGCCGCTTCGCCACCGCGCGACCGAGCAGGAGCATGGCCACGTTGGCGCAGGTCACCAGCAGGACGAGCAACGATCCAACGGCAGATGCCGCGAGCACTGGACGGGCGCTGCCCTGAACGGCATCCGTGAGCGCGGTCACGGTGGCGTAACCCGATCCGCTCATCCCGAAACTCGGGTAACGGATTTCGCGCATGACCCGCACCACATCCGCGCGAACCTGCTCGGCAGTCACGCCGTCCTGCATCCGCGCAATGAGCCGAAAAGTACGCGTGTCCCTGGTGCCGGCGGGAGGAGCGCCTGTGCGCGCCGGCAACCATGCCTCGACGTCGGCTGAAGGAAAAGCAAACGCCGGCGGCATCACCCCACCTGCGGTTTGCGGAATTTCGCCCACGACGATCGCCTGTCCAACGTCGACCGATGCCATCCGCGCCGCTCGATCGCTCAACACGATGACCGGATCGTTTCGTCCAGCCCATCGGGCGGCGCCACGCGCGGCCGGAACGCCCAGGACATCGAAGAATTCGTCGGTGACATACGCGGCGTCAATCATGCGGGGCTCGCCGCTTCCCTGGAGCGGGGTCTCACTCGTCGCGTAGGCCGCCGCTGATTCCGTCGTGCGCAGCCGCGTCCGCAACTGCTCGAACTCCGCCAGCGGCATACCGAACTCGCCCCCGTCGGGCGCCGCTAACGAGAGAATGACGAGCCGGGAAGGGTCAGCGTACGGAAGCGGCTTGATGAGGAGCTGATATGTGACGGCGAAAACGGCGGAATTCGCGCCAGCCCCCACGGCGATCAGAACGACGGCGGCTGCGCTCGTCAGCGGAGCGCTCCGGAGCGCCCTCCACGCCGTCATAATCAGGTTCCCCATGTTACCTCCCCCCGCTCACCTCGATGAACGCTCCAGTCGTGTAGGACGACTCGTCCGACAGCAGCCAGAGAATCGCCCGCGCCACTTCGTCCGCGCGTCCGCCCCGCTTCACCGGTACTGAAGCCTCGAGTCGATCGACCCGGCCGGGATCGCCACCACTGGCATGGATATCCGTGTGAATCAGCCCGGGACGCACGCCATTGACGCGAATGCCTTCGTCTGCCACTTCTCGCGCGAGGCCGATGGTCATCGTGTCGAGCGCGCCCTTCGAAGCCGCGTAGTCGATGTATTCACCGGCGGCACCGATCCTCGCCGCAGCGGACGACACGTTGACGATCGCGCCGCCCGCGCCGCCGTGCTGGCGCGACATCCGCTTCACCGCCTCTCGCGCGCACAGAAAGGCGCCGACGATGTTGATGGTGAAGACACGCTGCAACCGGGCGGCGTCCATTGCCTCCAGGCGCATCTGCTTCTCGAGGATGCCGGCGTTGTTCACCAGGCCCGACAGCGTTCCGATCTCCCGGTCGCAGGTTTCGAACAGGCGATTCACGTCTGATTCGACACCGACATTGGCTGAAACGGCTATGGCGGTTCCGCCAGCCGCCGTGATTTCCTGAACGACCGACTCTGCAGCTCCGCGGTTCTCACGGTAGTTGACGCAGACGGCGTAGCCGCGCTCCGCCGCGAGGCGCGCCGTCGCGGCGCCAATCCCCCGGCTCGCACCAGTAATCAGGAGGACCTTGTTCATGTGGCCTGAAGGCGGCCCACGAAAAACGCGGTGGCCGCAGCAAACGGCATCGACGAAATGAGAGAGAGCCTCGGCGCCTCCGACACCAGCAGCACGACGACAACCGCGCAGGTCAGCGCGACGATGGTCAACAGGCTGAGGAACCGCCAGCGCCGATCGGCGATATCGAAAAGCAGAGACAGCAGGAACGCCGCGACCCCCAAGGCTCCGGCCAGCGACATCAGGGCCATGGCGTTACTTGCGTCCTGCAGCGAGCGCAACGCGAAGGGAATCGGCCACCCCGAGCGTGACGGTCGACTGCCCCACGCCAAGCAGCACGATGCCGAAGGTCAACACGATGAGCGCGAGACGGGTCTTGAGATTGCTCATGAGGCGAATGACGCATCGACGCAATGAGGCGATGACGCGACAACGCGCACACATCGTATCGCGTTTCCGGCGCCTGGCCTGGCAGCAGAAGCGCCGGCGGCCGCACGACGGCTACGCCGTCGAGCGATTCGCCGGAATCGTCAGATACGCCAGCAGCAGAAACAGGACGATCAGGCCGGTCAGCGCGATCGGCGGCAGGAAGGTCAGCGCCAGCATCACCGCGAACATGCACCCGAACACGAGCAGGTGAATGCCGACGACGCCCTTGAGGATGTCCGCGGCCACGCGGCGGCGCAGCAGGTAGGCGTTGGTAAGTCCGCCGAGCACGCAGACGAAGGTGAAGCAGGCGCTGAGGGCGGTCACCAGGTTGGTCATGGTCGGCCGGAAGCCATCACCGATATCCAGGCGGAAGGTGGACATCAGGTCGCGCATCTGACGCTCGGTCTCGTTCGCCGGCGGTGGCTGCGCGAACAGGCCGAGGGCATGGACCGCGCCGGTGATGAACATGAACGCGATGGCAGTCTTCAGCCAGAGTGTGTGTCGCGAGCGCATGCGCCTCCTTCGCCGAGGCGGCAGTTTAATCCAATTGACATCAAGTTCAAATTTTTACTTAAATGGATTATATGGCCAGCCGATCGCGTCAGGACACGCTCGTGCTCAACCGCCGCCAGACAGGCCTGCTCATCTCGCCGGCCCGGCTGGAAATCGTCGAGGCTTTCGCCGCCCTCGGCCGCGCGTCGGCCCGCGAGCTGGCGGCACACCTGCGCCGGCCGCCCGGCGCCGTCTATCACCACGTCCGGGTGCTCGAACAGGCGGGCCTGATCGTCGAGGTCGCGCGCCGGAGAGGGCCGCGCCGCCCGGAAGCCCTCTACGCGCCTGTCGCCGAGCGGCTCGCGGTGGCAGCCGGCAGCTCGGCCGATGCCGACCGGCAGGCGCTGCAGACGATGCGCGCGGTGCTGAGGCAGGCCGGGCGGGACGTCGAGGCCGGCTTTGCCCGCGGCACCGCGACGTTGAAGGGACGTTTTCACGGCATTCAGCTGAGCGCCGCGCTGAAACCGCGCGAGGTCAAGCGCGTGCTTGCCCTGCTCGGCCAGATCGACGCGATGCTGCGACGCGCCAAGCGCGTGCGCCCGGGGCCCGATGACGACATCTTTCGCTGGACGAGCGTGTTCGTCCCGCTCGTCCGCGCGCAGGGCGGCGATCGTGGACGCGTCCGCGCGCAGCGCGGCGATCGTGGAAAAGAGCGGAGGCGCCCATGACCTGGTTCGACCATCTCTTTGCGTTGGCGTTGCTGGTCGGGCTTCCGGCCTATGCGGCGTGGGATGTCCCGCGTCTCGCGCGGCGCGTCGCAAGCGATCCGTCAAACGCGCGCACCAGCGATTACCTCTTCACCATGGCGCTGCAATGGGGATTGACGCTCGCCCTTGTGGCGTGGTGGCTCTACGCAGGCCGGGCGTTCGGCGATCTCGGTCTCGTCAGGCCGGAGGGTACGGACCGGTGGTGGACCATCGTCATTTCCGCCGCCGCGATCAGTGTTCTTCGCGTGGCAGGCGTACTCGGTCGCGCGTTCGCCCGACGCCCAGGCGAAGGTGCGGACGCAGCTGGACTCGCAGCCGTCAGTTCGGGTGATCCTGCCAGTGAATGCAGGCGAGGCCGGCGTGTTTGGCGCCCTCGCGCTGACGGCCGGCATCTGCGAGGAAATCCTGTACCGCGGATACATGCTGCACTACATGCGGGCTTGGTTGCCCGGCGCAGCAGCAATCGTCGCGGCGATCGTCATCTTTGGGCTCGCGCACGCCTACCAGGGCGGACGCGGGATACTGCTGACCGGCCTGGCCGGCGCCGCGGCGATGGGCCTCTACTTGTTCACGGGCTCGCTCGTCGCGCCGATGATCCTGCACGCGACCGTCGACCTGGCGAACGGCTTCATGGCCTATCGATCGCTGAGCACCGCGGGGTCGCTGACGCGGAGCTGACGATCCAACGAGGCCGTCGGAGCGTCAAGCCCGCCCGTTGCGCGACATCAATGGTGGACGATTCGCGGCGCGTCGAGCTTGACGGTGTAGCTGTAATCCCCGCACTTCACCGATGGGTTGATCGGCTTGAACAATCCAGTGGGGTTCTCCTTCCAGAGCCAGACATGGAGGTCATAGTGGTGAAGATCGAGCGGGAGCAAGGGATGATGCCCCTCCATCGGACCATCGAATTGAGCGCCGAACAGCACGGGACGAGTCTTGACTCCGGTGGCCAGAGGCACAAACCACTCGGCCCCAACGAGCCGGAGTTTTCCGTCCACTGGCTCGTAAAGGAGAATCTGCGGCCGGTTCGGGTCGACCTCAGGACCGAGCAGAGCCGGGTTGAGGAAGTGGATGCCCATTCCGCCGACCCCGTATGGGACGGTTCCTGTGACCTCCCGCCTTCGGAATCTCGACGCATCCAAGCGTCGAGAAGTAGCCATCGCGGACGGCGGCGATGGGATCTTCATACTTCTGCAGCGCCACGCGGATCTTCTCGAGATCGGGCGGTACTTTCGGCAGAGGGGCTGAAGACTGCGCGTCGGCGATTGCGGCCACCGCGGCAATCACACCGAGAAGCGCCAAACACCCTGACTAGACCCTTCGTCCAGTTCCGAATTCTCATAGTTGAACTTTCCTTTTGGATATGGGCGCGGACTGCTGACGCGGCGCTGCCGAGTCATTGAGCCGCGGCCACCGACCCTCACCGTATCCGTTCGCGAATTCTGCCGACCGTCGCCTGCTGCTGCCCGCCCACATCGACCGTGATCCGATACTCGCCGGCGGCCATCAGCGGGCCGCCAACCCCGCCACGGCCCCCGCCTCCACCTGCTCCCCGCCCGCCCGCAGGCGCCGATCCGCTTCGCATGTTCCACTGCACGCGGTTGATGCCCGCGCTCGCAGGGCCCTTCAGCTGAGCCACGCGTTCGCCGGCGATGTCGGTGATCGTGACCACTGACCCGCCGTCGAATGCCGCGCGCAGGTAGTAGGTGATCGTCATCGCGTCAGGCTCGTTGGGCACCTCGATGTACTTGCTGCCGAACAGGTGGAAGTTCCCCAGCGCGCGAAAGCCGTAGGGTGTTCGCGGCTCGACCGCGAACAGATGGAAAGGCTTGGTGAGCGCTTCGGACGAAAGCCCTTGCAGATGCGTGATGTCGCCCACGAACAGGCCACGGCCGTAGGTGCCAAGGACCAGGTCGTTCTCGCGTGGATGAATCGTGAGGTCGTGCACCGGAACCGTGGGGAGATTGGCCTTGAGCCGGGTCCACACGGCGCCGCCGTCGATCGACACCCAGACGCCGAGATCGTTTCCAACGATGAGCAGATTCGGGTTCTTCCGGTCCTGCACGACGACGTTGACCGGCGAGTCGACAAGATTGCCGGCGATCGCCGTCCATGACTTGCCGAAATCAGTCGTGCGATAGAGGTAGGGGCGGAAGTCGTCGTTGCGGAATCCGTTCTTGGCGACCAGCGCCGTGCCAGGCTGGTGCGAGGAGGCAAACACGCGGCTGACGTATCGATCGGCCGGACCACCGGCAGCGGCGATCGCGCCGGTCAGATCCGTCCACGTGGCGCCGTGATCCCGCGTGACCTGCACCTTGCCGTCGTCGGTGCCGACCCAGATCACGCCAGCGGTCAGCGGCGATTCCGAGACGGAGGTGATCGTGCAGTAGGGAACGTATCCCGAGTTCAGCCCGCATTTCGACGCGTCACCTGTCGTCAGATCGGGACTGATCTCCTGCCAGCCGTCGCCGCGGTTCAGCGATCGGAAGAGTACCTGCGCGCCCGTGTAGACGATCTGGGGGTTGTGGGGAGACAGCACGATCGGAGTGATCCAGTTGTAGCGCAACGCCGGAGCGCCCTCCGGGCGCTGCGGTTGAATGTTCGCCGCCTGCCCTGTCAGCTGATCGAAACGCCGCTGGCCGCCTGTCTGGAAGCTGTTGTAGACCCACCGCGAGTCGGTCGGGTCGACCTGATTGTACATCCCGTCACCCGTGCCGACCGTTGTCCAGTCCTCGAGCGTGATCTGGCCGCCGCGGGAATTGCTGGGTCCCTTCCAGGAATCATGATCCTGAAGTCCCGCATAAACGTTGTAGGGATCGTCCATGTCGACACCGACGGCATAGATCTCACCAACCTTCATGTTCAGGAAGTAGTCGGCTGTTCGCCCGCCGTCGTACGACACGTTCACGCCGCCGTCGCTGCCGAGCATCAACCGCTGCGGGTCCTGCTCGTCCCACCACATCGAGCGGAAATCGCCAAAGACACCTCTGAAGAACTGACAGTTCCACGTCTTGCCGCCATCGCGCGACTCGTACATCGAATCGCTGTTGACGATGATCTGCGACGGATCGGCAGGGTTCGTCTTGATCTGATTGAATGAGTACGGCGCCTTCGAGCCGGCGACGTCGATATCGTCACCGTGAGTCTTCTTCCACGTCCGGCCCCCATCCTCGCTTCGATACACTTCGTTTCCGATGGGGCCACCCGGCCGCGGCGGGGCGCCGCGTCCGCCGCCAACAGCGCATGCATCGACACGCGCCGGCATTCCGGTCTGCCGCTCGTTCAGGTTTTCGACAATCGCGGTGAGCAGATTCGGGTTGCGCGCGTTGATGTCGAGGCCTATCCGGCCGACGTTGCCCGACGGCAGGCCATCGAGCTTCCGCCACTTCCCTCCGCCATCTTCGGTCTTGTAAACGGCGCTTCCCTTCCCGCCGAGCACGAGCTGCCACGGCGTCCGATGCTTCTCGTACATCGCCGCGTACAGCGTATCGGGCGATTTGCGATGCATCACGAGATCGATCGCGCCAGTGCCATCGTCCACGTAGAGCACCTTGTCCCACGTCTTGCCGCCGTCTTTCGTCCGGAAAACGCCGCGTTCGGCGTTCCGCGAGAACAAGTGGCCCATCGCCGCGACGAAGACGACGTCCGGGTTCGTCGGATGGATGACGATCCTCGCGACGTGATGCGAGTCGGGCAGGCCCATGAGCTGCCACGTCTTGCCCGCATCGACGGACTTGAACACGCCCTTGCCCGAATACGACGACCGCGCGTTTGCCTGATCGCCCGTTCCCATCCAGACGATATTCGCGTTGGATGGCGCGACGGCGACGGCACCCACCGCGGCCACCTCGACGCTGTCGGAAATCGGATCCCAGGTGATGCCGTTGTTGGTCGTCTTCCACAGGCCGCCCGTGCGGGTGGCCGCGTAGATGGTGTAGAGGTGGTCGCGCAACGGCGCGTCAGGCACGGCGATCTCGGTCACCCACGCCGAAGTCCGGAACGGACCGATGTTGCGGAAACTGGTGGCATCGATCACGTCCGCGAGCGCAGGGTTCTGCCTCGCAGCAACGGGCAGCACCCACACGGCTGCCGCGACCAGGAGGATCTGGAGCCTTCTCATCGATGGTGTCCTTTAGTTCATCGCGCCAAACGCGTGGAGAAAGTCGACGTACCACTTCTCTATCTGCGCCAGTCCCGCGACCTTCGAGCCGGCGCTCGGCTCGATGACGATGTACTCGTTGGGAGCGTGAGCGCCGCTGCCGTGTCCCATGCCGCCCATGACCATGGGGAGCTTCAAGCGATCCGTGAAGATGTAATACGGCGCGCTCCCCGCAAGCCGCGGCATCACTGTCGGCGTCACGCCGTGCTTGTTGAAGACGCCGATGGCCGCGCGAACGATCGGCGTATCCACTGAGGTCTGCGCGGGAGCATATCCGGCAAGCTTGGTGACCCTGACGTCGCTGAATCCCTTCGCTGCCAGGTGCTTCCGGATCAGATCGAGCTGCTGGTCGGGCGTCTGGTTGGGAACGAGCCGTGAGTCGATCCGCGCGCGGGCGACATGCGGCAGGATCGTCTTCATCCCTTCGCCGGTGTATCCGGCCCAGATCCCGTTGATGTTCATCGTCGTGGTGAACAGCCAGCGCGCGAACAGGTCGCGCCCGCTGAGACCATCGATGAACCGATCGACGCCGATACCCTTGCGCATCGCCTCTTCGCGAGCGGGCGACGATCCTCGAACCACGCCATTGACGAGCCGTTCCTCTTCGGGACTCGGCTGGCGGATCTGGTCGTAATAGCCGGGCACGAGGATCGTGTTGCCATCCGCGCTGACGAGGCTCGCCAGCGCCTGTGTCAGACGCCAAGCGGGCGCATCGACGATGGCCTTCAGCGAGCTGTGGATCTCGGCGCGGGTCGGCCCGCCCCTGACACCGCCTGAGGCCTCCAGCTCGATCGACAGGTTCCCTTTGACACCGAGCGGGAGCGACACCGCTCCGGTCGGATCCTGCGCGTTGAGGGGAAAGAAAACACCATCAGCCTTTCTGAGCCGGGCTTCGTACTTCTCGATGACCTCGGGGTAATTCGGCGACCCCAGCTCCTCTTCACCCTCGGCCACCACGAGCAGGTTGACCGGCAGTTTCCCCTGGACCTTGATGATCGAATCGAGCGCGTTCAGAAACGCGCGCTCCGGCCCCTTCTGGTTCGTTGCGCCTCGGGCCATCAGCACTCGGCCGAGCTCGGTATCCTTCAGCGTGCCGTCGAACGCCGGTGTTTGCCAGCCAGTCTCCTCGGGCTGAACGTCGTACATCATGTAGACGAGCAGCGTTCGAGGCATTCCGGCATCGTAGAAACCGAACACCCCGGGGTGCCCTGATGTCGGCACGATTGCGACTTCCTTGAAGCCTAGCGTGCGGAGATCGTCTGCCAGCAGCTTGGCCATCTCCGCAATGCCGCGATTCTGGGCGCTGACCGAGGGCTGGCGCACCCAGCGCTGCAATTCACTGACATGGCCCTGGATGTTTGCCTCGATGTGCTTGTACACCTCGTCGTGTTTGCCGGCATAGGGCGGCACCGAAGCGGCATCGAAGGCCTCCTCGGTCGTGAAGCGAATGGCCGGCGGCCGGACCTCCTGTGCGAGCGTCGATACCGTCAGCAGCGCCGCACCCACGAGCCCCACGCCTGCGGCGAACCGATGGGTGAAACGATCCAGTTGCATCAAGACCTCCGGGTGTGCGGGCCTGATTGTAGCGGACTGACCGTGGTGCGCCGCGCTATCCATTCTTCGCCACGGTCTTCACGGGGTTCTTCCTGCCCGTCACGATCTTGTTCGTGACTTCGCGCGTGACCTGCGGTGCCAGCCCGGCTCGATGGTCTTTCAGGAATCTCCTGGCGCGACAGCACCGGTGCGAAGGACTTCGAGTACTTGCGGCAAATCGCTCGGAGGACTGGTGTCGACCGGTCTGGTTCCCGCTGCAATTCCTCGAGAGTGTCGACGGGAGGCACGGGCCGGCTCAGGGCGCGGCCTTCGGACGTTCGTCGCTTCGCGCCTGCGCGATCGCGAGGATGAACACGCCAAGCAGGACCGCCATATCCGCCACGTTGAAGATCCCGGTCCGCAGCGGACCGAGCCCCACGTTCAGGAAATCGATGACGCTGCCTCGCGCAAGCCGGTCGGCCAGATTGGACGCGCCGCCTGCCACGAACAGGCTGAGCCCCACGAGCGCAGGACCTGACCACGTCCATCGAACGGCGACGGCGATCGTGAGCAACAGCATGAGCCCCGTGCCAATCGTGAACAGACCGGTGCGGACCGCCGGCGGCCAGTCCTCACCAAGCCCGAGAAAGCCTCCCGTGTTTTCCGCATACTCGAGGCGTACGGTGTCTGCCAGATAGGACTGGCCGGGCTCGCCGACGAGCGTCGACGCGTAGTGCTTGGTCACGCGATCGCACCCAATCGTCAGGGTGATCAGCATCAGCAGCGCGGTTCGCTTGGCCGCGAAGGTCATTCGATGTGCTCCTTCATTCCGGGCCGCCGGCCGTCGTGGTTGTCAGCGGGCATCCAGGTGAATCCGGTGAACCAGACGATGCACCCAGGGGGCTATGATCAGGCTGGCGACTGCCAGCAACACCAGGCCACACAGCAGCGCGTAGATTGCGGCGAACAGCTTCCCCGAGGTCGTCTCGATGCGATCGACGGGACCCATGCCGCTGAAGATCATAGACGCGTTGACGAAGCCGTCGATCCACGCGAGCCGGCCAAACACCCGGTACCCAACGGTGCCGGCGCCGACGAACCCCGCCACGACCAGCAAGGCCCAGAGGGCGTGACGCCCGGCGCGGCGCAGGAAGTGGGGCCACGGGAGAAGTGGCTGGCTCCGGTGTTCGTACATCAGCCGGCCGTGATTCAACGGACCGTGAGCACCCACAGATCGGCATCCGTTCGCGGTCGCGAGAAGTAGAGATAGCGATCGTCGGACGTCAGACACGGGGCGCCAAGATCTTCGCCTGGCAGTGACATCACCTCGCGCGTGAACTTCCAGACGGTCTCGGCCATGTAGATGCGTCCTTCGTTGATGTAGATCAATCGCGTGCTGTCGGCGAGCCAGGCCGGCGAACTGCCGGCGGCGATCCGTTCGAACGTCCGCCGGTGCAGGGAGTAGGTCCACACCGCGCCGGCCGCGGTGCCCGCGATCGTCGCGCCATCACGCGACCACGCGCCCGGCTCGAATTCGCCGGTGGTGAAGTCGGGCGCTGTTTCGAGTGGCGCCGCGGCGGGTTGATCGAGCACCGGATAGATGCGAAGGCGCCTCCCTTCTCTGTCCCAGACCGCGATTTTCGAACTATCAGGTGACCACACCGGGTGCACGAGCTCGCCGACCGACCGCGCAAGCATCCGCATGCCGCTGCCGTCTGCATTCAGAATCCAGACCGTGTTGAAGGCGCCGCGATTGGACTCCACGGCAATCCGCCGGCCGTCGGGCGACCAGCGCGGCGACGATTCGCGCGAGCTGCCGTCAGTGACCTGGCGCAGGCCCGTGCCGTCGCTGCGAGCGAGATAGATGTGCTCCGAGGGGGGGCCCGAAGCGAGGACGACCATGGAACCATCGGGCGACGGATCCACCGCCGTGAATGGCGACGCGGCGCGCACGACCACGGTCGCTGCGCCCTCGACCGACCGCGCATCCGCATTGAAGGCCATGCGGTAGATGCTGCGGCTCGAGGCAAACGTGGACCAGGCGAACCGCTGATCGCCGGCGGACCGCGTGAGCGAACCAGCGGCGCTCGGCAGTCCGGACACCGATTGTGGCGGGCCCTGCGGTCGGCCGGATCGCTCGTCGATCTGCACGCGCCAGATGCCCTGCGAGCCGCCCCGGTTGCTGACAAAGTAGAGGTAGCGGCCGTCGGACGACCAGATCGGGCTCCAGTCCATCGGATCGTCGTCGGTCACCCGCACCGGCGCGCTGCCATCCGGCTTCATCGTCCAGATGTCGGCACGCGGGCCGGGGGCGTCACGACGAAACGTCCCCGCATGTCCCCAATAGGCGATGCGGCGGCCGTTTGGAGAGACCGAGGGGTACCGGAAATCGTGGCGGGTGATCCGCGCCGCCGTCGCGGTAGCCACGTCCACCTTCCATCCTTCGCTGGTTCCTCCACGCGACGACGTGGCCGCGATGCCGCTGCGCGTGGCGAAGAAGATGGTTCGTGAATCGGGGGACCAGGTCGGCGTGACGCCGAACTGCGTCAGCCTGCGCCTGGAGCTGCCGTCGCGCTTCATCACGAAAATGCCGCTCATCTGGCCCGTGGTGCGGAAGGCAATCCACTCGCCGTCCGGCGAGAAAGCTGGATCGGTTTCATCGCTCTGCAAACTGTTCGTCAGGTTGACCGCATGCTCATCGCCGATGCGACGGATGAAAATGTCGCCGGTTCCCGCTTCGTCGCTTCGGTACGCCAGCGATTGACCGTCCGGTGAGAGCGTCGGGGAGGTCTCCGTTGCGCCGCTCGACGTGATCTGTTCCACGTCTCCGGCCGGCAGGGGCCGCGGGCCTCGCCAATCCGAGACGCGCGCACTGACGATCGCGATCACAACCCCAAGGGCAAGGCACACGACCATGACGATGAGCGCCGCACGCACGCGGCCAGACCGGGGCGGTGGTGGATCGGCGTCAGGGACGGTGAGGATGGAGTTGGTGCTGAAGGACACGATCCGCGGCCAGTTCAGAGATGGGGCAAATTATATCGTGGGGCAGCGACCGGGATGAAGATGAGTTCGGCGGCCAGGAAGCCGCCGCCTCCGGCCGAAAAGAAAGAAAATGCCGAGGCGGGGGACCATGCGTCGCAGATGGCGGGTGAAATTCGTTGCGGTGTTCACCTGCCAAGATCAAGAGCTCGCGCAGAGATCGCAGAGAGGCAGAGACTCGCTGAGAAACCGAACGTGAATACATGCGCCAGACCGGCGGACCGA
The DNA here is from genome assembly GCA_963784195.1 of uncultured Acidobacteriota bacterium. Lineage (GTDB taxonomy): Bacteria > Acidobacteriota > Vicinamibacteria > Vicinamibacterales > 2-12-FULL-66-21 > CAVQAH01. The sequence continues at coordinate 160,319 of CAWARA010000032.1, forward strand.
CCGGCAGCCTGGCCGAAGACCAGGCTGGTGGAGTGACGAGCGACCGCAAATCAGAGCACCTCGATGATCGCGTGGTGCTCTGATTTGCGGTCGCTCGTCACTCCACCCGCGCCTGCGGCGCGGCCGGTCGGTCCGCGCACCTCTGCGGTCTCTGCCCTCTGCGATCTCTGCGTGAGCTTTTGATCTTGGCAAGCGGATAGCGTCCGAAGAGAGAACTCTCCCCAATACGAACAGAGGCTTAGTTGGGCGTCAGCCTGGAACGCCTAAAGGTAGACGCGCTCGTCCCGTCTGAGTGCCTGGTAGCGCTCGAAGACGGCGCGGTCGCTCTCGAGCCGCAGCCACGATCGTAACGTGCTGCCGCGGAACGTGTGGGCGAACATCGCCGCGCCATGACGCAGCACGAACCACGGATCGTGGCGGAGCACCGGCCAGAAATGGCGGGCCTTCATCCAGCGCTCGGCGCGCCAGCGCATGAACTCGATCTCGCCGGCCTCGAGATGCTCGCTGCGGACGACGGCGGTCGTCCCGTCGTACTCGTTCACGTTCTCGTTGACGACGAGATTTCGCTCGCGGAAGTCCTTGGTCATCGGCGTCCCTGGATATGGCGTCGGATGCTGGATGTACGGCCAGTCCACGTAACGCCGCGCGAACTCGAGGTTCGCTTCGATCGATTCCCTCGTGTCTCCAGGATTCCCGACGATCAGTCCACCGACGACGAACATGCCGTGCCGGTGCAGCAGGTGGATGGCCTCGAGCGTCGCGTTCCCAACCTGACGGCCGCCCTTGCGTGCCGCGTTCTTGCTGCTGGCACGCAGAAACTCCAGATCCTCCTCCAGGATGTTTTCGATGCCCAGGAACACGTAACGGAATCCCGCCTCGCGCATCAGCGGCGCCAGCGAATCGCCGCGCGCGGCGATCGATGACGTCATGGCCTGCACGATGTAGTCGATGTCGTTGAGGCCGGCAGCGGTGATCGCCCGGCACAGCGCCTCGAAGCGCGCGACGTTCAGCGTGATGTTGTCGTCGACGATGAAGATGGCCCGGGCACCGCGCGCCCGCGCGTCGGCGATATCTGCGAGAACGCGCTCGACGGACCACGTGTGGAAGTTCCGTCCGCGCATCTCGATGATCGAGCAGAAGCTGCAGTCGAAGGTGCAGCCGCGCGAGGTCTCGACGACATCGATCGGGCGGCCGATGAACGTGTAGCCGCCCAGCACACGCGCGGCACGATTCGGGAGGCGAACCTCCTCGCCGGTCAGCGTGCTCACCGCCCGCGCCGGCGTCCGCACGAACCCGCTCGGCGTCCGGTACGAAATCCCGGCAATGGACTCGACACCGCTCCCCCGCTCGAGGGCGCGGACCAGCTCGCGGAGCGTGATGTCCCCCTCACCTCGCACGATGAGGTCGATCTCCCAGTCGCCAGCTTCGTACACGTCGGTGGCGAGGCTCGGATCGTACCCGCCGACGACGATGGTTGCTGACGGGGCAAGCGATCGGATGAGCGCGGCCAGCTTCTGCGCGGTGCGCCGCTGAAACGTCATGATCGACAGCCCGACGAGATCGGGCTGGAAATCCCGGACGAGTCGCTCGATCGTTTCGCGGACGCGGCCGTGGACCAGAATCAGATCGGCTATCGCCACACGATGGTGCGGGTCGATGTTGCCCGCCAGCGATCCCAGCGCCCCGTTCGGCATCCGCATCGTCACCGGCGCGGTGTGCTCGAAGGAGTCGGGCATCGAGAGCAGCAGAACGTTCATGGACTTACCCTGCCGGTTTGGCTCGCAGCACTCCAACTTGGACCAGCAGGCCTGTGAAGTCAAGCACGCGGCGCTCGTGAACGATGTGGCCGTCCTGCAACCGGTAGATGAACGCGCCGGCGACCTCGATGCGCCGGCCGGTCGGCGCGACGCCAAAGAATTCACCGGCATGGCTTCCGGTGATCCGGCAGAGCAGCGCGGCACGATCGCCGTCGACGAGCAGATCCTCGGTGTTCAACATGAGGTCGGGAAACGCCGTGAACCAGACCCGGTAGATGCGCTCGATTTCCGCGCGGCCTTCCAGCACGCCTCCGGTCGGGCTGACCACCACGCCGTCAGGCGAATGATCGCTGGCAAGGGCGACGGGATCGCGCGCGCGCCAGGCGTTCTCGCGTCGCGTGAAGATGGCGAAGATGTCGTCGCGCGTCATCGACACGACTCCCGGCAGGGCCACATATGGGGTAACTATAGGCTTGTACCTGCCATGAAGGAAATGGGCAATGGGCGATGGGCGATGGGCGATGGGCGATGGGTAATGGTAGAGCGGGAGCGTCAGGTTGTCGTAACTGCAGCAGCGGGCAGGGAGACGACGAACGACGAACCCTTCCCTTCACCGAGGCTTTCCGCGCGCACGCTTCCGCCGTGCGCCTCCACCAGGTAGCGAACGATCGCCAGGCCGAGGCCCAGTCCGCCGTGTGCGCGCGTGTACGTTGTATCGGCCTGCCAGAACGGCTCGAAAACGATCTTCAAGTGCGAGGGGTCGATCCCCAGACCGGTGTCGGTGACGCGCAGCTCGACGCGAGGCGGCGCGGCCACGAGGCCGACCTCGACGTGGCCACCTTCGGGCGTGAACTTCACGGCGTTGGCGAGGAGGTTCCACACGATCTGCTGAAGCCGCTCGGGGTCCGCGATCACCTCGACCTGCTCGCTGTACAACCGCGACGCGACGCGAACGTTGCGCGAATGTGCCGCTGGCTCGACGGCGTCGACGGCGGCCCTGACCACCGGCACGATGTCTGTCGGCTGCAGGTCGAGCCTGACGCCGCCGGCGATGAAACGGGAGACGTCGAGCAGATCGTCGATCAGCCGCGCCTGCGCCAGCGCGTTGCGTTCGATCACCTGTACTGCCTTCGTCCGTCCGGTCTCGTCCAGCGAGTTCGTCGTGAGCATACGGGTCCACCCGAGGACCGCGTTGAGCGGCGTTCTCAGCTCGTGCGAGATGATGGCGAGGAATTGATCCTTCAGTCGGTTGGCCTCCTCGGCTTGCCGCCGTGCCGCCTGCTCCGCCAGCAGCTCACGGTGATGCTCCTCGGCAACCTTGCGCTCGGTGATGTCCTGCCCGGTGCCCAGCATCCGGACTGGCTTGCCAGACGAATCGCTCAGCACGCGGCCGCGCGCAGCCAACGTGCGAACCGTGCCGTCCGACCTGACGATGCGGTGCTCCATCTGGTACGGCTCGCCGGTCTCGACCGCATGTGTGACGACCGCTACCAGATCTGCGCGATCGTCGGGGTGCAGACGGTCGAGAAATGCCTGATAGGTCACGCCGAAGGTCCGGCGATCGAGCCCGTAGATGCGATAGAGCTCCTCGGACCACCAGATCGCATTCGACGCGATGTCCCATTCCCAGCTGCCGACATGGGCTACAGCTTGCGCATCGAGCAGGCGCGCCTCGCTGGCGCGCAACTCGGATTCGACGTGCTCGCGCGCTTCGATCTGCGCGCGTAGATCGTCGTTGGCGGTGCGCAGCTCGTCCGTCCGGCTGGCGATCCGGCTCTCCAATTGATCGTTGAGACGCCGCCGTTCGTCGACGAGCGCAGCAAGCATAGCGGAGGTAACGGCGGCGACGCCGGCGAAGGTCTGAACGAGCAGCAGCGCGGCGTTGGGGTCTTCGCGACCGAACGGACCGAACCCCTGCACCGTGCCCCAGACCGCGATCGCGGACAGACCCAGCACACAGACAGCCGTTTCTCGCGGACCAAAGCGGAACGCCGGCCAGAGCAGCAGCGGAATCGTCAGGTATTCGAGCGCGTAGTTCGAGGCGCTGATCGAGAAGCCGCCACCAAAGATCGCGGTGCTGAGCGCCCAGAGTGCGGCGCCGAGCATGAGGAGCTCCAGGCCGCGGACCGGCACATTTCGCTGACGCGCGGCAACGAGAAGAATCAGGGCGGGCGCGACCACGACCGCGCCGCCGGCATCGCCCAGCCACCACGTCAGCCAGACACGCGGCCATTCCGTCCATGTCGTGAGTCCGGCGCCCAGCAACGACGCCGCGCCGATCGTGGCCGCCGCGACCGGTGCGACAAGCCCGCCGAGCACAGCGAACCTCACGACGTCCGGCGCGCGCTCGAACGCGCGTGTTCCGTTGGCGAACCGGTTGATCAGATGCGCGCCAACGAGCGCTTCAATCGTGTTGCCGAAGGCAATCCCCAACGACGCGAGGAATGACCCCGACGTGGTCAGGTTGACGAGAAGGGCGCCGAGCGCGATGCCCGGCCAGATCCACGGACCGACGATCAACACGGCGGCCAGCGCAATCCCGGTCGGTGGCCACACCGCACTCGTGCTGGCGTTGAGGAAGGCGAGGCTGAGCCCGAGCCGCCCGGCGACGAAGTACGCGAGCACGAGCGCAGCGATGCACGCGAGCCTGGCAGAGATCGACACCGGCGCCCGATCCGACGGCCCAGTCGTGCTCGTCATCTAGAGGCTTGGCCGACTCGATTCTGAGTTCTTGAGTCAACGTTTCTGGTCAAGGCCGTCGCGCGTCAGCGCGGCGTTATCAAACAATGCGGTCTGCAGCTCCCCCAACACCTCGTCGAGCGTCGACGCCAGCAGCTCCGCATCCGGCACGTCGAACGGCATCGGCGGCCGAATCTTCAGCACGTTGTGGAACGGACCATCCGTCCCGATGAGAATACGGCGATCGCGCATGCGGTTGACGACGTACTCGGCCTCCACGCGCGCCGGCGTCAGCGACACCGGATCCGACACGAGCTCCACGCCAAGGAAGAGCCCGCTTCCCCGGACGTCAGCCGCCAGATCGTGCCGGGCTGCGACCGATCTCAGCAACGACGCGAGGTGATCGCCCACTCGCTGCGCGTGCTGTTGGAGGCCGCCCTGCTGCACGGCGTCGAGCACGGCGATCCCGGCGGCGCACGAGACGGTGTTGCCTCCAAACGTGCTGAAGAACTCCATCCCGTTGTCGAACGACTTCGCAATCGCCGCCGTCGTCACGACGGCGCCGAGAGGATGGCCGTTGCCAATCGGTTTGCCGAGCACCACGATGTCGGGAACGACGTCGTGTGCCTCGAAGGCGTAGAACGAATCGCCCATGCGGCCGTACGCCGTCTGGACTTCGTCGGCAACGCAGACTCCGCCGGCGGCGCGCACCCCCGCATAGACCTCCGGGAAGTATCCGGGCGGGATCATGATCTGGCCGCCGACGCTGGGACAGGTTTCCGCGATGAATGCCGCCGGCGGCGTGCCGGCGCGCTGAAGCGCGTGCAGGATTTGCGCAACGTGGCTCGCGTACCGCCCGGCAGCGTGGGCGTCGTTGCGCTTGTAGGGTCCACGGAACACGTCGGGCAGCGGCGCAATGTGAACCCAGGCTGGGCGGCCCGAACCACCCGGTCCGTTGAACTTGTACGGACTGATGTCGATGAGGGTCGTCGTGTTTCCATGATAGGCCGCATCGAGAACGATCACGTCCTTGCGGCGGGTGTGCGCGCGAGCAAGCCGCAGCGCCAGTTCGTTCGCTTCGCTGCCGGAGTTCACGAAATAGCACACGCGCAGCGGCTCGGGTAACGTCGCGGTCAGACGATCGGCGAGCTCGTGCAGCGAATCGTGAAGATACCGCGTGTTGGTGTTGAGCACGCGCATCTGCGCGTCGACTGCCCGTGCGACGGCCGGATGGCTGTGCCCGACGTGCGGCACGTTGTTATACGCGTCGAGGAAACGCTGGCCGGTCTCGTCGAACAGGTACTGCATCCATCCGCGCAGGATCTTTATCGGCTCGCGATAGCCGACGCGCAGGTTGCGCCCGAAGCGCTCGCGGCGTCGGGCCAGCGTCTCGCGAGCGCTCGCTGCCCGGCGATGGAACAGCGATTCCGGCAACCTGAGAATCAGGTTCGGGTCAGGACAGAAGACCTGGCGGATGTCGATCTCGCTGGGCCGGCCGACGCCCTGAAAATGACAACCCAATCCCAGCAGATCGGTGATCACCTGGAAATGCAGGTGCGGCACCCATCCGCCGTTGACGTCGCGGGAGCCGATGGCCGCGAACGCTTCGCCCGCGGCGAGGGACCGTCCCTGGTACAGCCCGTCCAGCGATTCGCGAGAGAGGTGACCGTAAAGCGTGAAGAATTCGTCACCCTCTGGCGTCAGGTGTTTGAGAATGATCACCGGACCGTAGTCGAGCGGTTCCCGGTTGTCCGCCCAGGCGTGAACGACGCCCGCCAGAGGTGCACGCACAGCCGATCCGGCGGGCCCGAACACATCGAGCCCGAGATGAATCGTCCGCCGCTCGTCACCGACCAATGGACCCTCGAACGCAGCCGACGAGTAGAGAGCCCGAGCCTCGAGGTAGCCGCCGATCGCAAACGTCGCTCCGGCTTCACTGATGTAATGCGCCATCTTCGCGGAGGCCACGTCCAGGTTCCGGCTGCTCGTGTCGAGCGACACGAGTGGACTCCCGACGCTGAGATCCAGTGAGCGCAGACGCGTCGCATTGAGCGGAAGATCGCCGACCAGCCTCACGTCCGCGCCGGCACTCGAGCGCAGCCACGACACGACGCGCTGCGAGTGGGGCGAGGGCGGCAGGCCGCAGGCATTTCGAAACGTCGCTTCCGCAAATCGAACGGGGATGCGGCTCAAACCCGGAAGCGTCCGGCGGATAGGCGCCTGGCTGATGGCGAGATACTCGTCGTCCGGCCGCTCCCGCTGCTGGTGGGCCGCTACGCATGCGCTCAGGCAGAGCCGCAATTTGACGAGGTCGAAAACCGCGGCGCACTCCTCTGCGTCGAGCGGATGTGATTGATGGTATCCACGGAGCAGATGGCTCGCGATGCTGAGCGGCCCAGGCTGATCGAGTACGGCATAGGCAATGGCCACGGCGGGATCGGCGACCGTCCAGCTGTGTACCATGTCGCCGAAGTCGATCAAGCCGCGAATCTCCTGATTGCGCGTATACAGATCGATCCCGCCACCGGCGAGAACGTTGTGATCGTTCGCGTCGTTGTGAATGACGGAACGGCGAAGTCCGGACATCCTCGCGGCCTGACGCTGCTCGATGCCGTCCATCTCGGATGCGAGGAATCGTCGCCAGTCCTCGTCGTCGACCAGCGGCAGCCATTCGCGAGCGGTGTGAAACGCACGAGCCAGATCCCAATGGAACTCGCGGTGAACGGCAGCGTGCTCGAACGAAGCCAACGCCGCGTCCACCCGTCCGAGCATTCGGCCGAATGATTCCAGAAGCCGCGGCGAAACGGGCCGCACTTGGGCGAGCGGGACCCCCTCGATCCATTTCACGGTGCGAACGAGAAGGCCCGGTGGAACTTCGGCAATCTCGAGTCCGTCGAGCGTTGACATGACTTCCGGACAGGCGCTGACGGACCGTGCGACGTGCGAGAGGGCTGCGTTCTGGGCTTCGAGGAATGCGCGCGACTCGGTGCCGTTCGCAATCTTCAACACATAGCGGCCGGTGTCGCAGTGCAGGAGAAAATTCTGGTCTCGCTCGCTGGGAAGCGGATGAGCGGTGCCCGTCAGTCCATAGACATCCTTGGCCAGACGGACGGCATCGTCCAGATCGAGCCGCGGAGCATGCTTCAGCAGCGACATTCGCGAATTATCACCCATTGTCCGATGGTGGGACGACCGGTTCCATCACCGGACAAGCCTCGCAGGCTAGCGGAGTATATGTATCTGCAGGTGATGAGGATAGAAAACCCCTGGTTCCGGCACGCTTGATGCTCGGTGACAGACGCCATGCTCCAGGATCTGCGATTCGCCATGCGTTCCCTCATTCGGGCGAGGGGGTTTTCGATCGCCGCGGTGCTGACCCTTGCGGTGGGGATCGGCGCCAACACAATCGTCTACGGGGTCGTGAACGGGCTGGTCCTGCGACCGCTTCCGTTCGGCGATCGGGGCGATCGGCTCGTGACGCTGCACTCGACGCATCCGACGCAGGCACAGGACTGGGACGATTCCGACGTCTCGTATCCCGACCTCCTCGACATTCGAGCAGGGGCTCGAAGCCTCGAAGCGGTCGAGGGCCTCATCAATCGCAACCTGTCGCTCTCCGCCGAGGACGCAACGGAGCGCGTGGTCGGCGCCTCGGTCACGCCAGGGTTGTTCACGTTGCTCGGAGTCCGCCCACAGATGGGCCGCGACTTCGTCGAGGGTGATGGCGCCGAACCCGGCCGCGAGAGCGTCGCGCTGATCAGTCACGATCTCTGGCAGCGGCTCTACGCGGGCGATCCGGACATCGTCGGACGCGCGGTCCCAATCAATGCGCGCCCGGTGACGATCATCGGGGTGATGCCCTCACGATTCTCGTTCCCCGAGACCCACGACGTCTGGCTTCCTTTTCGAGCGTCCTTGACCGAAGGCAGAGACCGGCGCTCGATGCTCGTCGTCGGCCTGCTGCGGCCTGAGGCCGGAGTGGCCGACGCCCGGGCCGAGCTTGCGGCACTGGCCGCCACGCTGTCAGTCAGGTTCCCCGATACGAATCGCAACTGGGGTATCCATGTGCTACCCCTTCGCGATCTGTTCGTCCAGGAAGGAACACGGCAGGCCGTCACCGCCATGCTGACGGCGGTTGCACTCGTGCTGCTCGTCGCGTGCGCCAATGTTGCAAGCCTGCTGATCACGCGAGCGGTCGGCCGCCGGCAGGAGCTCATGCTGCGAACGGCTCTCGGCGCGAGCCGGGCGCGTGTCACGATGATGTTACTGGCCGAAAGCGTGCTCCTTGCGATGGCGGGCGGCCTGCTCGGCCTCATGCTTGCCAGCTGGGGACTCGACGCGCTCGTCGCGTCCATGCCGGAGCCTCCCGTGTACTGGGCGAGGTACGACATCGACGGGCGAGTTCTGTTCTTTGCACTCCTCGTGTCGCTGTTTACCGCCGTCGCATGTGGACTCGTGCCTGCACTCCGCGCATCGCGAGCCGATGTCTCCTCGCGCCTCGGTCACGGAGGCCGCACGTCAGGCGCCGCGCCCGATCAGCGCCGATTGCAGGGGCTGCTGGTCGTCGGTCAGGTGGCACTCAGTTTCGCGTTGCTGGTCGGCGCAGCCCTTTTGTCAAAGAGCGCGATGGCGCTGCAGACTGCCGACACAGGTTTCGATGCCACGCGGGTACTGAGCCTTCGAACTTACATCGCAGGTGATCAATACGACGACCCGGCGGCGCGCGCCCGGGCAGTGGCAGCGATCGTCACGAACCTGTCGAAACTGCCCGGCGTCGTCTCCGCCGCCGCGACGGGCGCAATCCCCGGTGATGACGGCGGCGACGGTATTCGCGTGCTTCCCGACCGAGGGGTCGGGGCCCCGGGTGAAGAGCTCGGAGCGCAACTGGTGCCGATCACACCGGCCCTTTTTGAAACGCTCGGCTTGGAACCCATCGAGGGCCGGAGCTTCACGGCAACCGAAGCCGAACAACCTCTGGCTGACGTCATCGTTGTCAACAAGCGGCTCGCCGACGTCTTGTGGCCCGGCGAGAGCGCAATGGGCCGCCGGTTGCAGGTCATCGCAACGGATCGCACGAACGGCTACCGTGTGATCGGTGTCGTTCCCGACGTGGTCTACGAGGAGTTGGGAGAAGAAACGTCGCAATCGCGCCTCATTGTCTACGCTCCCTACGCGCGGGTCGGATGGCGAACGATGGCGATGCTGGTTCGCACGCAGATGGATCCAGCAGCGATCACAGCGGATGCGCGAGGCGCCGTGCGACGCGTCGATCCATCCTTCGCAGCGTTCGACGTCCTGACGATGACGGATCGGCGGATGGTCACGAACTGGGGCGAGCGCTTTCTCGGCCGAACATTTGCGGCGTTCGCAGTTGCCGCGGTTCTGCTCGCGTGTCTCGGCATCTACGGTCTCACCGCCTATTCCGCCGCACAGCGGACGCGGGAGATCGGCGTTCGCCTGGCCATCGGCGCACAGCCGTCCGACATCGTCCGGTTGCTTCTTGCACGCGGTCTCAGACTGGCTGCGATTGGAGCCCTCGTCGGCCTTCCGCTCGCCGTTGTCGCGGCACGCATGATCGAAGGACTGCTCTTTCGAGTATCGCCGTGGGAGGTGCCGGTCTGGACCGTCCTTCCACTCTTACTCGTCGCGAGCGTGCTGCTGGCCAGCTTCCTGCCTGCCCGCCGCGCGAGCTTCACGGATCCGTCGATTGCGTTGAGAGTCGAATAATCGATTCCGTGGTCCGTGGTCCGTGGTTCGTAGCTCGTAGCTCGTCGCTCGAAGAGCCAAAATCATCAGCCGTAGTGTCCGGCTTCAGCCGGACACGAACCACGAACCACGAACTACGAACCACGGATCCCTTTATTCCCCTCTGAGTGCAGTGACAGGATCCACGCGCAACGCACGCCAGGCTGGAACGAGGCAGGCGACAAGGGTCAAAACGAGCAGCAGGACAGCGACCGCCATCAGCGAAAGCGGATCGGATGGCGAGACCTCGAAGAGCAGGCTCCGGGCGAATCTGGCCCCCGCCAGGCTGACGGCGATGCCCACGACGATGCCCACAGCGGCGGGCGTCAGGCCTTGACGCAATACCAGGCGCACGACGTCGCGGCCCGCCGCGCCAAGCGCGACGCGCACACCGATCTCACGGCGCCGCTGGACTACGAGCTGCGCGAGCACGCCATAGAGCCCGAGCGTCGATACCACCAGCGCCGACACACCGAACACGGACAACAGCGACAGGACCTGGCGTCGCATGAACACCGCTTCCGACTGCCCCACGATCTGATCCATCGTCCGTAACTGGAACAGCGGGAGCCCCGGATCGATCGATGCAGCAGCGGCACGAACGGCGGCCGTTTGCGCGGCCGGGTCATTGCCCGTCCGTACGACGATGCTGAATGCGCCGCCACTGTTCTGGGCAAACGGAAAATAGACGACCGGCATGAGCTCCTTATCGAGCCCGTCGAACTGCTCGTCGCCAACGACGCCGACGATTTCCCAGCGCGGACGCCCGGTGAAGAACTCGAACACGATCCGCTCGCCGATGACATCGCCCCCGCGCGAGAGACGCTCCGCGAAGGTGCGGTTGACGAGGACCACGCGCGGGGACGTGTCCCTGTCGGACGCCGCGAACGCGCGGCCGCGAATGAGGGGGATGCCCATCACCTCAGGATAGTTGGCGCTGATCGAACGAATCGCGACGACCCGTGACGGTTCGTCGGCGGCTCCAGCTTCCCCGTCGAAGATCACCGAACCGGTGTTGCCGCGTCCCGTCAGCGGCAGCTGATCGATGGTTGCGGCACCGGATGATCCAGGGAGCGCGGCGAGGCGCTCGAGCAGCAGATTGTGGAACTGACGAACGGGCTCCGGCCCGTTGTATTTGTCGCCCGACAGGTTGACCCGCATCGTCAACAGGTTTCCGGGATTGAAGCCGGGCGACACGTTGAGCAGCCGCCACATGCTCCTGCCGAGCAAAGCCGCCCCGGTGAGCAGCACGACGGCGAATGCAATCTGGGCGGTGACAAGGGCCACACGCGCCCGTCCCTGGCCCGAACCGGACCACGTGCGTCCGGAGCTCCTCAACGAATCGGCGGGACTCGTGCGCGCGGCGGCCACGGCCGGGGCGATCCCGACAATCAGGCCGGTTGCGACCGACAACGACAGGGCGCACAGGACGGCGGCAGGATCGAGGGTCAGTCCGTCGAGATGTGGCAATGACGCGAGAAACGGCCTCGGCACCGTGGTCACGAAGACTCGCAAGAGCCAATAACCGGCGGCGGCACCGACAACACCACCCGCGCCGGAGAGCAGGAGACTCTCGGCAAGCAGTTGCCGCACGAGACGCCACGACCCGGCGCCGATCGCTGCACGGAGGCCCATCTCGTGGGTCCGGCTGCTCCATCGAGCGATGAGCAGACCCGCCACACTGGCACAGGCAGCAACCAGCACGAGCCCGACCGCCGCGAGGATTACGAGCAATGCGGGCCGGACATTTCCGACGATCCGTTCCCGAAGCGGACCGAAGCGTACGATCGCGCCCGCGTGCCATCTCGGATCCTCAGCTGACAGCCCGCGCGCGAAGGTGTCGAGATCGGCTTGCGCCTGCCCGGTGGTCGTGCCGGGTGCGAGCCTGCCAATCGCATCGAGCCAGTGCCAATAGCGCCGCTCTACCTGCTGACGTGATGGCACCAGCGGGAGCCACAACTCGGTCAGCCCGCGGAGTGGAAACTCGAAGGCCTCCGGCAGCACACCGATCACGGTGTGCGCCTCGGTGTTGAGCGAGATGCTGCGGCCGACAATCGACGCATCGCCGCCGAATCGGCGCTGCCACGCGCCGTGTCCCAGGATCACGACGCGCTCGCCGCCCGGGCTGATATGCGAACGATCGAAGGTGCGGCCGAGGATTGGCTGAACGCCAAGCGTCTCGAAGAACCCGTCTGTCACTTCACTGATTGGAACCCGCTCAGCCGATCCGGATGCGGTGAGCGTCCGGCTGCCTCCTGAGAAACCAGCGACGCTTGAAAAGGCTCGGCTCTTCTCGCGCAAGTCGAGGAAGTCCTGCCAGGACATGGCGCCAGGTTGATCCTGGCGGCTTCGATCGACTTCGTAGACGTGAAACAGTCTGTCCGGATCCGCATATGGCAATGGCCGCAGCAAAACCGCGTAGGCAATCGTCGCCACGGCGGTGGTTACCGCCACGCCGAGCGCGTGGGTCACGACGGTGAGGAGGGCGAACCCGGGCTGCCGTGCAAACAAACGAACCGCATAGCGAAGATCGCCGGCAAGCTCCGGCCACACATGACTGGTCGCGCGCGGTTCGCTTGGCGCCGCAGCGCGAGCCGATGAACGTCGTCGAAGCCGCAGGGCCGAGGGAACAGACAGGAGCGACTGTCGCCAATACCAGAACGCGGCCCGCCGGGTCCCGACGAGCGCAACGATCGTCCGGCGATACTCCTCGTCGAGATCGCCGATCACAACGTCCCGATGGGCGGGCGGCAACACACGCGACAGAATGGCGCGGGCCAACCGCGGCGGGTGCGGATTCATGCTTTTCGCGTCCCTCTGAGCCGGATTCCAGCCCACATCCTCGCTTGCATCTCGCGCGCCGCTTCGAGCGCCGCCGTTCCTGAGGTGGTGATGCTGAAGAACCGCTTCGCCCTGCCGCTCCGCTCGACCGAGGGCGACCCTTCGCGTGCGCGGAGGTAGCCCTTCCCCTCCAATCGATCGAGCGTGACGTAGGTCGCGCCGATGGTCACCTGGCGCCCGCTGCGTGCTTCGATCTCGCGCCGGATGTTCGTGCCGTAGGCCTCGTCACCAAGCCTGATCACCGCGAGCATGACGACCTGCTCGAATTCGCCAAGGTAGCTGACGCGTCCGGACATGACTGCATGTTCTACAAAATAGAAATCTGTGTCAAGCGTTCATACGGGGGTTCACGACGGGGGTTCATACGAGTGTTCAACACCGCTCATCGCAGCTTGCGGCGGCGTTCTTCCAGCTCGTCGAGCGTACGGGGCCAATCGTCCTTCAGCAATCGCGACAACGCCCGGTCCGAGAGGAGGCGGCCTTCGGTCTGGCAGCGGCTGCAGTAGTTCGCTTCGTTCCGGGCGTAGACGATCCGCTGCACTGGCGCGCCGCAGACCGGGCAGGGTTGCCCGTAGCGGCCGTGGACGGCCATGTCCTTGCGAAAGGCGGTGACTTTTTCCGGGAACTGGTCTGCCGATTCTGCAGACAGCCGGTCGATCCACATCGTGAGGACCTCGCGCGTCGCGTGATACAAGCGCGAGATCTCGCTGTCGGTCAGTGCCGACGTCAGCTTCATTGGCGACAGCCGGGCGGCGTGGAGGATCTCGTCGGAATACGCGTTGCCGATTCCGCTGAAGATGTGGGGGTCGGTCAGCGATCGCTTCAACGTGTGATTCTCCTGTCGCAGTCGCGCTGCGAAGGATGGCTCGTCGGCGGTCAGCACCTCGAGGCCCTGCGGATCGTACGCCGCGAGCGACGCTTCACCGCGGACGATATGAATCGAGGCTTGACGTTTGGATCCAGCTTCGGTCAGCAGCAGGGTCCCGTTCGGGAAATCGAAGGCAGCCAACCCGATCTTTCCGGGAATCGCCGCGCCGGCCTCGCGCCATCGGAACCTGCCGGCGATCATCAGATGGACGACGACGAAGAGGTCCTCGTCGAAGGCAAAGACAATCCGCTTGCCCAGGCGGCGAAAACCCCGGACGTGGCGGCCGGCGAGGTCGCTCGGACCAGGCTCGATTGTGCGGATGATGAACGGATTGCCCAGGCGGATCCGCTCCAGCCTCTGTCCCACCAGCCGCGTCGACAGGGCGTCTATGTATACGGCTACGTCCGGCAGCTCAGGCACGTCAGAAAATCCCGCCAAAGACTGTATATGAACCTCCCGCCGTTTCTTTTTCGCCTTACGGAATATGGGGGCGTCCACGTACCCGGCTCGGCGCTGGCTCTTGTTCAATGGCGTAGGGATTCTCGGTTTCGTGGTCCAGCTGGGGGTCCTGACGGGCCTGATTCGACTGCTGGACGTCCACTATCTGGTTGCCACGGTCGTTGCGGTGGAAGCGGCAATCCTTCACAATTTCTTCTGGCACCAGCGTCACACGTGGCGCGATCGGCCGAGCGCAGGGGCGTCGACGAGGCGGCGGCTGGCCCGTTTTCACCTGCTGAACGGCACCGTGTCGCTCGCGGGTAACGCACTGGTCATGCTGCTTCTGACCGGCAGCCTGGGCGTCGATCCCCTTCGCGCCAACGTGGTCGCGGTGCTCGCCTGCTCGATCGTGAACTTCTTCGGGAGTGAAATGCTCGTGTTCAGAACGGCGGCGGTGGTGCTTGCGCTGGTCCTGACGCCTGCCGCGGTCAGCCGTCCGCACGCGTCGGATACCTACGTGGCGGCCGAACTGCAGCCGAAGACGCTGGCCGCATGGGAGGCGTACCAGCGCCAGGTTGACGACCGCTATCGCAAGGACGGGACGTTCGCGCACGACGCTTTCGGACGCGACAAGAACTGGCGTGAGGTGGCGCGCGGCGGCGCCATTGCGATGTTCGAGGCCGACAGGCCGCTGCCTGGCGGACAGACAGTCGAGGTGCCGGACGGCACCATCAATCACTGGGTCGGCGCGGTATTCATTCCAGGCGCCACGCTGGCGGACGTACTGCAGGACCTCAAGCAGAATGCGGGCAAGGAATCACAGTCTGTACGAGGATGTGATTGCCTCAAAGCTGATCGAGCGGAGCGGCGACCGGGTGCGGATCTTCCTGAAGCTTCGCCGCGAAAGCGCCCTCGTCACCGTCCATTACAACACCGAGCACGACGTCGTCTATCGATCGATCGACGCGACCCACGCATCGAGCCGCAGCACGGCCACCAGGATTGCGGAGGTCGCGAACGTCGGCACACCGACCGAGCACGAGAAGAAGCCGGGCGATGACTATGGTTTCTTGTGGCGCCTGAATGCGTATTGGCGTTACGAGCAGGTGCCCGGAGGCGTGCTGATTGAATGCGAGTCGATCAGCCTGAGCCGCGGCATTCCCTTCGCCCTTCGCCTGTTCGTGACGAGATCGGTCAAAGGCATCGCACGCGAGTCGCTCGAGAAAACGCTCCGCGGCCTGCGCGCCACGCTCACATCTTCTTGATCTCTCCGCGCGCTACCGCGCGATCCTGCTGTCCTATTTGAAAAGATCGTCGAAGGCCTTTCGGGCGCTCGGCGAGGACGACCCCGACGATCCCGAAGACGACGACCCCGGGGGGCCCGAGGAAGACTTCGTTTCACGCTCGATCGTCGTGCGCGGCTCGAAGAAGGTGCAGGAGTTTCGTGCGTCCTTCGGGGAGATGCGCGCCGGTATCGGCTTCTGACATTCGAACGCGGCGCTGGTATCGAAGTTCACGCACTGCGCGCAGGTATGGAGGGCCACCCCGCATCGACTGCACGTGCCCTCAGCACTCCAGGCGCCGGCAACCGTCAGCTCGTGCCCACACGCCTTGCACCGCACCACCTCGCGGAAGCCAGGCATGTTGAACGTCTTCGGCGCCACCGGCGGCTGCCCCCGCGGCGTATATTCGCGCTTCTCCTGAGGCTTGTTCTCACGGCGCGGCTCGCGCTGACTATCCTGGTAGCCGCGTTGCCGGTATTTGCGGTCAGACATGGGCGGACTTCCGGCCGGCCCGAAGCGCCTCGCCGGAGACGGGCCGATTATACGGCCAATTCATGCTGCAGGAAAACGGAGGGGACGGAGGGAACGGAACGAGCTTCAAAAACGGAGACACGGAGGAACGGAGGCGAACGGAATGGAACGCCGGCAAACGACGCGGTGCAGCCGATGCCGCCGCGCGTGCGCGGCGGGCGATCAACCGACGCCCCGTGGGCACAAGCTGCGTGTGGCGGGTCCGCAGCTTGCGCCCGCGGGGCGTCGGTTGATCGCTCGGCCCGGCCGATGGCCGGGCCGGCATCGGCTCTGAACGCTGAATTTCAGTGAGACTCCGTGTCTCCGCGTCTCCGAGTTAAAGCTTGTTCCGTTTCCTCCGTCCCCTCCGTCCTCCGTCCCCTCCGTCCCCTCCGTCCCCCGCATCCTCCCCACCCGGAACACAGATCGTGCCATTGGCGTATTTACACCCTGAGCGGAGTTCCCTGAGGAGAAGACATGCACATTGCTCCAGCCAGGCGGCGGGTTCCGGCCGGGTTCCTCGGTACCGGTACTCCTGGTGGCCGCCGTGGCCGCCCAGGGATGCGACATCGTCACTGCCGAACTGCGGCACGCGGAGACGGCGGACTGGCGAAAGACGTATGACCTCCAGCCCGGAGGTCGCGTGGAAATCATCAACGTCAACGGGAAGATCGAGGTCGAACCCTCCACCGGCAACGCCGTGGAAGTGGTCGCCAGGAAGACGGCCAAAGGGGCGACACCTGAAGCGGCCAAGGAAAACCTGAACCGCGTCGAAATCGTCGATGCCTCGTCGGCGTCCAGCATCCGCGTCGAAACCAAGGTTCAGCGTGGCGGTGGATGGTTGAATCATGGCGGCGCGACGGTCACGTATACGGTCAAGGTTCCAGCCAATGCCGAGCTGAAGTTCGCGACCGTCAACGGCGGCGTGGAGTTGCGCGGCATCAGCGGAACGATTCAAGCCGAGACCACGAACGGTGGCGTCGTCGCGCGCAACGTCTCCGGGTCGATCAACGCCAGCACGACGAACGGCGGCGTCGATATCGACATCGTCAAACTCGACGAGCGAGGCGCCAGGCTCGAGTGCACGAACGGCGGGCTGAAGCTGCGGCTCCCGCCGATGCGAAGGCGACGATTTCGGCGAGCATCACGAACGGTGGCATCGACACCAGCGGTCTCCAGCTGGAGACGCAGGAATCGAGCCGCCGGCGGCTGCAGGCCCGGCTGAACGGCGGCGGGCCGCCCGTCAACATCGAAGGGACGAACGGCGGCATTCAAATCGCCGCCCGGTGAGTCTGCTTCGTGGCCGGCGCGCCGAATCAACTGGCGCGCCGGTCGGTCGCAGCTCGCAGACGCCGCTGCAGCATCGCCAGTACCGGCTGCCTCCGGCTCCGAGAGGGCGCCAATCCGCCGCGTCACGCGCGCTCGCGCCTTGACGAGCGAGCCATCCATGAACGCCTCGAAGACCGCCGGGTGGATATAGCACTTGCGGCACACGGCCTTCGTGTTGCCAAGCCGCTTCGCCACCGATTCCACAGCGCTGACGATCTGCTTCTTCGCCTCGGATTCCGTCTGAAATCGTTCGAGATCGCGCAGCAGTTCGGTCGCCAGTACCGTGCCCGCCCAGGTTCGAAAATCCTTGGATGAATAATCGTCCCCGCTGACCGAGCGGAGGTAGGCGTTGACGTCAGCGGATTCGATCGTCTGCCGTCCGCCTTCATCGTCGATGTACTGAAACAGGTCGTAGCCAGGCAGGTCGCGGCACTGCTTGACGATCCGCGCCAGGCGTCTGTCGTCGAGCGCGATCTCGTGCTCGACACCGCTCTTGCCTTTGAACGTGAACTGGACGCGACGGCCGTTCACTTCGACGTGCGTGTTGCGCAAGGTCGTCAACCCGTAAGACCGATTCTGTTTCGCGTACTCGTCGTTGCCGACGCGAATCAGCGTCTTCTCGAGCAACTGCACGACCGTCGCGAGGACTTTCTCGCGCGGCAGGCCGACCCTGCCGAGATCTTCGGCAGTCTGCTGCCGAATTGCGGGAAGCTTCTGCGCGAACCCGATGAGTCGATCGTCACTTGGTCTCGTCGCGCACCTGGCGCCAGCGCGGGTGATAGCGGTGCTGCTTTCGGCCTCGCGCGTCGCGACCAGTCGCCTGCAGGTGTCCGCGCAGATCTGTGCAGATCCACACGTCCGTCCACGCTGGCGGGATCACGATCTTGCGGATGCGCTCGAGACTCGCGGCGTCGCGAACCACCTTGCCCTCGGCGGTCAGGTAAACGAACTTCGAGCCCTTGCGCGTGCGCCGCAACCCCGGCTTCGCATCGGTCGTGTAGCGAAGACCGGCCGCCTGAGCTGACTCCACGGCTTGCACGGCGGCCGCGCGAGCCTGTGATAGAGTTTCCGGGAACGGGAATGCGTTGTCCGTCTTGCGGCTCCTCTTACTTCCTACCCTCACGCGCAAGGAACCTCCTCGACCGCCTGCGCGAGCAACTGAGTAACCGGGTTCTCTACCGGTGCCAGAAGTGCGAGCAGCGGCTTTGGGTGGACGAGGATGCCCTGCCGGACGACGAGGACGATCGTCCGGAGGACGACGACGAGCATCAGGCTCAGTGGGACTACGTTTCTTCCCCCGACGACGCTGATGTTGAGAAGCCGCCCTCATAGGCGGCTGGTCGGTGCAAACAGCGCGCCGCTCACCGATCGGCGCTGACGGCGCGCGGAGCCCATCCATTGTCCTGCCCGGCTCCCAGGATCAACCGCACGACCGCGTCGTAACTCGCAATCCCTTCCTCGACTCGATTCGCCTTCAGATAGGCATCGTAGGCATCGCGCGCCACGGTCCGAACGATCGGTGTGGACCGCGCAAGACGTGCGTTGATCGCGGCGAGATCCGCGCGCGGCCCGGGTTGAAGTGGCTCCGCGATCGCTCGCGCGTCGGAGCGAGGGAGGTTTCCGATCACATTACTGTAAGTTGCGAGCCAGCCACTGTACCTGAGCGCGCTCGTCACCCTCCAGGCATGTCAACCACGCAAGAAGGCTCGCCTCGGACTCGTCAGCGTACCCGGCGAGATGCCCCCACTCGTGCGCGAGCACCCACGGCCGCTCGAATGGGAGGACGTCGGGGTTGAGAATGACCTCGAGGAAGAACGGATCGGTCATGCCGTCGATGGCAGCGCGGCGAAAGTACAGCTCGAGGACCGATCGCTTCGGCACGCCGGGAGTTGCGAAGCGGGACGCGCCGAGCCGTTGCTGGGCCGCTACAAACGCCTGCTCGAGCGTCCGCTTCGTCGGTGCGTCAGCATGCGCGGCGCCATGAAGCTCGTTGAGACGCTGAACCGACGCCCGCGCGAGGTCACGGGCAGCATCCGGTGTGACGCGTGATTCCGCGTAGTCGACCTTGCGCTCGAGCGGAACACGCCGATAGTTCAGGCCCCAGGCGAACAGAAATGCCAGATACACGCAGGCGGCCAGGACGACGAGATCCCTGAGCGCTGTTGCGGCGGTGCGCAGGAACCCGGTCTGCCGCCGCCGGCGAACACGCCTGACGACCGAGACGATCGCCACGACTGCCACGACCGCGATGAGCACGTCGAAGAGGGCCACGCCAACGGCATTCCCCGCCGTCGTCATCCGTGTCTGGAACCTCGGATAGATACCGTTCGAATACCAGCGTTCGATCCACGACGCGGGAAGTGGCAGGAGCGCGGCGGCAGCAGCCGCCAGGACGACCGCGGACCGTCCGGCGGCGCGGATGCTCATTTCGGCCGGGCTTGTGAGTCCGGTGCGGCGGCCGTCGTGTCGGTGTGGCCGGTGATCAGCCGGATCGCGCGCTGGTAACTGAAGTACAGACCAGGCCCACTGCACCATCACCACGATGCGATTCCGGAATCCGATCAGGTTGAAGATGTGCACGACCAGCCACGCGAGCCATCCGATGTAGCCCGTGAGCGTGAACCAACCGAAATCGGCGACGGCGGCGGCCCGGCCGATCGTGGCCATGTCGCCGAGATTCTTGTACGCGAACGGCTCGTACGGCTGTTTCTCGATCGCTCGCCCGATATTCCTCGCCGCGTGCTTCCCCATCTGAATGGCCACCTGGGCCACACCTGGCAACGGCTTGCCTTGCGCGCCTTTCAGCGAGGAAAGGTCGCCGATGACGAACACGTTCGAGTGGCCGGGGATCGTCAGGTCCTGGTTGATCAGCACGCGGCCCGCGCGATCGCGCGGCACATCGAGCGTCGCGCCAAGCGGCGAGGCCGCGACCCCGGCCGCCCAGAGAATCGTTTCGGCTTCGATGACCTCCGTCCCGACCGTGACCTGATGATCGTTGACGTTGGTGACGCTGGATCCCGTCCGAACCTCGACTCCAAGCCGTTCGAGATCGCGCCGGGCCGCATCACGCAGAGGCTCGGGGTAATTACTGAGCACCGACGGTCCGGCCTCGATGAGCATGACGCGCGCTGAACTGGGATCGATATGCCGGAAGTCCTTCGGTAAGGAGTGCCGCGAAATCTCGGCGATGGCACCGGCCAGTTCGACGCCGGTCGGACCGCCTCCGACGACGACGAAGTTGAGGAGCCGGCGGCGCCGCTTGAGAATCGTCTCCTTTTCAGCGAGCTCGAACGTCATCAGCACGCGCCGGCGGATCTCGAGCGCATCCTCCAGCGTTTTGAGAGCCGGGCGCGACGGGCCTCCACTCGTCATGGCCGAAGTACGCGTGCGTGGATCCGGTGGCGACGATCAGGTAGTCGTATCCGATTTCGCCATCCGCCAACACTACCGTTCGCGTAGCTGTGTTGATAGCCGTCGCCTCGGCCAGCAATACATCGACGTTGCGCTGCCGCCGCAGAATCCACCGGATCGGCGACGCGATATCGCCTGGCGATAGCGCAGCCATCGCGACCTGATAGAGCAGCGGCTGAAACAGGTGGTGATTGCGGCGGTCGATCAGGGTGACCTGTACAGGCGCCCTGCTCAGCGCCCGCGCAGCATAGAGCCCACCGAATCCGCCACCGATGATGACTACGTGAGGCCGCGTCGTGGCTGGCCCGTCTGAATCGCTCATCCTGCTCGAAGTTAACACGTACAGGGATGCACACGCTGTTTGAAGATGCTGTTTAGCGTTCCACGTTCCGCTCCAGATGAAACGGACGCCTGCGGAGCTCGTACGCGGTTGGACGACGACTGACGGCATGATGCGACACTCAGGAACGTTCGCGACGATCACGACTGACGCCTCGTGTGCACATCGTGACGTAGCGAACGTCGCGGCGATCGTGATCGTCGACAGTGATCGTCACGGTCAAGCTTCTGGAGTCACGGACTTGACTCGCCTGACCCTCGGCCCTACCGACCAATCAGCACCCAACCAGCCCAGTGGTGGGGCGCGATTGTCGCATCGGAGCGCCTGATCGACTCCTGCGCCGCGCGGAACGCCGAGGGTGGAGTCTCGCCGCCCTGCAGACCGCGGTGGAACGCCGCAAGAAACCGATCCGAGACAGAGGCGTCCGCCGGCCAGCGTGACAAGAGAAGGTATGGCACCCCTGCCGCGCGCCACGCCCAGTAGATCAACACTGTGTCGTCGGCCGCGTCCCGCATGGACATCGCCGATCCATCGGAGAGGACGGCGACGCGGGCGGCGAGAGACAGGTTCATGATCTCGCGCGCATCGAGGCTTCCGTCCTTCAGCGGGTCAGGCGCGGATGCCGGTGCCTCCTCGGCCTTGTCGGGTCCAGGTTTTTCGTCCGCGAGCAGGAGCGGCGAAAACAGCGGGCTCGCGCCGCTGATCCTGAACGGTGCGGCGATATGAATCGTCTGCGCCCTCGGCAGCAGCTCGCGCATGATGGACTCCGGCAACTCCGGACCACGAACCGCCGTCAGCCGTGCGGCGTCGACCACGTCGGCGATCGACTTCATTTCGCGGTCAGCGGTCTCCGCCGGCCGGAGCGTCCACCCCGGCGCCATCCTTGCGACCCGATCGCGCATCGCCGTCGCGATGTCGGGGGCACCCGCAAGCAGCACGCCTGTCGCATCCGCCGCGGCCGGCTCGGTCCTCTGCGGTGCCCGAATCAATGCGGTGGCCGATGGCGCGTACGACACGCTCCTGCCGGTCCCCACGAAACCAGAGCCAGCCGGTAACGCCTCGAACGGCACGCGCCAGAGAATCTCGTGCGGGATCAGCAGCAGCCGCTTCGCATCCTGGGCGACCCTCGCGAGCGGTGTGACGATCGGCCCCAGCGACTCGTTCGAGATCTTTCGCCATCCGTCGGAGGCGCGAAGATTGTCGAGCGTCATCAGCTTCGCGATCGCATCGGCCAACGCCTGCCGCTTCATGGCGTGGGTAACAGCGGTGAACTCCGGCCCGTTGTCACCGATCCGCGCGGATACGAACAGGACATCCTCCTCGTCGACCACGAACTCCACCAACGCATCGTCAGGCGTCTCGAGGATCGACTGCAGATTCCGCGCGGACCACAGGGGTCATGAGTCCGCGCCAGGTTTTCAGATCCGGCAGGCGCGCGAAGAGTCGCGCCTGCTGTGCCGCCCGTTGCGCCTCGGCCTTCTTGATCGTTTCGTCGAGCTTCGCGATCCGCGCCGCGTCCGGCTTTGGCAGGCTGCGCTCGCGCGTCAACTGCGCGTGCAACGAGACCAGCTCGACCGAGAGGGCGCGCTCCTCTTCTTTTTCCGCGTCCGTCATGCCGCGGGAAATCTCGCGCTCCGCCGGCGCCAGGAGCACACGCAGCGTGTGCGCGCGCATCTGCTCTACGGCTTCGAATGCCGCCGCCGGATCGCCAGCCTCGGCGTGAAGCACCGCAAGCAGCGCGAAAATGGCCGAACTGTCGCGCGCAACCGGCGCTGCCGGCCGCACGAGGGCAGCCGCAACGAGCCGGTCGAGCGCGGTGCGCGCCGCGTTTGCGGCCGCGAGCGCGGCCGGCTTGTCGCTCATCTTCCGGAGTGCTCGTGCCTCCGACACGAGCGCGCGCCACAGCACGTCATCGTTGCCGATCGCGACGGCGCGCTGATGCGCGCTGACGCCTGCCTGGAGCGCTGCCTTGTAGTCGAGATTCCCGGCGAGGGCCTGAGAGAGCCCGATCTCGGCGCGGGCCGCCTGTTCGGGGCGCCGTAGCACGACGAACGCGTCGATCGCCCGCTTGTACGAAGCGATCGCCTCGACAAACTTCTCCTGCGCCGTTTGCGCGAAGCCCACACCGACCTGTCCGGCGGCAACACACTCCTGGTCCGAGACCACGACGCAGCTGTCGATGCCCTTTCGGTATTCGGACTCGGCCATCGGGTAGCGCCCGGCGACGAGATCCGTCAGCGCGACCGCCTGCCACACCCGGCCGACGTTCGCCGCATCTTTCATCGCCTCGAAGTGTCCACGGCTGTCGTCGAACGTCTTGCGCGCGGTGTCGAGATTGCCCAATCGGAAATGCACCTCACCGATGTTGAGCATCGCGCTGCCCTGAGCGGTCCGGTCGCCGCGTGCCACGCCCTCCGCGAGCACACCTTCGAATGCCTCCAGTGCTCCCGCGTAGTCGCCTCGAACCATGAAGATGCGGCCAAGGCCTTCCAGGGCGCTCGCCTCGCCGTGGGTGTTGAAGAGCTTGCGGTTCAAGTCGCGGCTGCGGCGGTAATCGGCCGTCGCCGCATCGAAGTCGCCCTGTAAGTAGAGGACGTTGCCCGTGCTGATGAGCGTGGTCGCGATACCGGGCTCATCACCACGCCGTTCCTGAATCGCAAGCGCCTCGCGATACGCCGTCAGCGCGGGTCCGTACTCGGCGAGGCTGTACCTCATCGTCGCTGTGCCGCCGAGCGCTGCGGCAATGCCTTCGTCGTTGCCGAGCTCGCGCTCGATGGTCAGGCGCTGCCGAAACGCCTCGAGGGCTGCCGGAAAGTTGCGCTGGAAGTAGTACGAGTTCCCGATGTTCTGCAGCGCCTCACCTTCGTACTTTCGATTGCCGGCGTATCGAGCGACCTCGAGCATGCGCGAGTAGACGACGAGCGCCGCCGCATGCTTGCCCTCCTGGGCAAGCCCGCCGCCGCGGCGCGCGATCGACAGGAACAGCCGATCGTCGAGCAGATCGGGCTCGGCGGCCAGCAGCTTCTGACGTTCGTCGACGCTTTGGGAGTCGATGATCGCTGCGGCCAGATCGTCGGACACCGGACCTTCGCGAACCAGTTTCCATTCACCAGCCTCCATCACGTAATTCAGGCTGATGAGCATGTTCGTTCGACGGTTCACCGGGGGACGGCCCGGAATCAACGTCTCGGTCCTCTGCCGGACCGCAGAGACGCGAACGCGCGTCAGCTCGCCGAAGACCATCGACTTCACGACGACGATGTCGGAGAAGAGGTCGTCGCCGGCGTTGAACACGAACTTCAGTTGCTCGACCGTAGGCCGCGACGCCTTGGGCGACCACAGCGACAGGTAACCTTCGACATCCTCGGCTTGCTGCGTCGAGAAATAACGGTCGACGGCGGTACGGAGTGCGGGGTCGAGCAAGTCCTGGCGAACGTCACCAGCCCCCAGGCAGAAGAGGATGAACAAGGTACCACGTGCGACGTGCCAAGTGCGACGTGCGACGTGCTCTGTGCGACGTGCGAGGTGCCACGTGCGACGTGCGAGATGCGCACGTCCGCACGTCCGCACGTCGTTCGTCCGCACGTTGTTCATTGAAGAGTGAAACGAACCGTGACCGTCATCAGGATGGGAATGGGCACGTTGTTCAACAGCGTCGGAGTATAGCGCCACCGTTTTACCGCGGCCAACGCGGCCTCGTCGAGCAGCGGCTCCGACCTCAGGACGCGCATGCGCGAGACTGCGCCTGACTCGTCTATGACCACTTCGAGAATCACCGTGCCTTCTTTGCGCGCGTTGATCGCAATCGTCGGATACACGGGAGCCACGTCGAACACCTTCTTGGGCTCGCGGATGTTGCCGCCAGGCCTGCGAGGTTCGGGTGCCGGCGGTGGTGGTGGCGGCGGAGGGCCAAAGTCGACCGCCGTGCCGATTCCCGGGCCCGCGCCTGGCGGTCCGAATCCGAATGGCAGAGCGCCTGGCACGACCGGGCCGACGGGTCCCGGCGGAGTTGGCTCCTCCTCGCTGATCACCGGCGGCGCTTGTGTGGGCGCCGCGGCTGGACTGGACACCTGTGCGTTCGCTGGTCGCTGCACGGCAGGTTCCGGCGGCAATGGTGCCGGAACGATCTGCATCATCTCGAGAGACGGCCGCATCGGTGTGGGCAATTCCACCTCTGCGGCGAGCGGAATGATCAGGAAGCCGGCACCAGCCAGCGCGTGCGCCGCGATCGACAGCGGCAGGATGGAGAGGCGGCGACGCGCGCGGCCCGGCGCGTCACCAGTACGAAATACATCGCCGAGAAGTTCCTGGGGCATCGGGAAGCTCCTTTGACTCTCCCCGACATAGCTCGGAGGATTCCGAGCTCATCGAGGGACGGCGGCCGCTTTCCCCGACTTAGACACCAGGCCCCAGGGTGGTGTTCCGCTACATGTTTCGCAGGAGCGCCGCTCCACCGAAGAGCGCCGCCAGGAAGAAGGTCACGCAGATATTCACGATGAAGCCGATGATCACCACGACCACAGCCTTGCCGGTGGTGGAGTAGTCGAGTACTTCGCGTACCGCAATCACCATGGCGGCAATCGTCCACACCCAGATCAGGAACATCAGCAGCCACCCGAGCAGCGGAATGATCGTGATGATGGAAAGCAGTCCTGGAGCCGCCGCAAAGCCGATGACCCTGAATGTTTCGGCGAAGTCCGCTTTGGTCGCTGGATCTGGCATGACCTTCGTTCCAACCAGCCAGACGATCGCCGCCCACACGAGATATCCGATCAGCGCCGCGATGACACCCCACACGATCGCGCCGAGCCCGCCATACCAGATGTTCGCGATTCCGCTCGACACCGCTGCCAGCGCGATCACGCCGACGGCCTGCCCCATCGCCGTGGGGTCGTGCTCGACCTCCTCGAACGAACGAGGATTCAATTGCATTGCGCCGACCACTCGCTCACCGAAGCTTGCCATCTGCGCCTCCATCCTGATCCCAGCGATCAGGTTCCCGTCCGGACCCTGGGACGCGCAGATTCTAGCAGACGGGGGTTCACACGAGGGTTCATACGAGGGTTCATACGGGGGTTCACACGAGGGTTCAGGCCACGCGCGATAGAATTCGAGCTATGCGCGTTGTCATTGCTCTGGTCCTCACCATCGCGTCGGCGCTTTACCAGCAGGCTCCACCAAGGGAAGCGGGTCCGTTTCGGACGCCGGATCTCGTCGAACTGACGGCGATCGAACCCTCCATCAAGCTCGATATCCGCTACGCCACGGCCAACAATCTTGCCGGCAAGCCGGTCTACACCGAGGCCCGCGCGTTCCTGCAACGTCCGGCCGCGGAGGCGCTCGCGCGGGCGCATCGGGCGCTCAAACCGCGTGGATTCGGGCTCCTGGTTTTCGACGGCTACCGTCCGTGGCGGGTGACGAAGCTGTTCTGGGATGTCACTCCGCCCGAGAAGCGGGAATTCGTGGCGGATCCGGCGCAGGGGTCGAAGCACAATCGCGGGTGCGCCGTCGATCTGTCGATGTACGACCTGAAGACGGGGCGCGAGGTCGAGATGCCAAGCGCGTACGACGAGATGTCGCCGCGCGCGTACCCGGATTACGCCGGCGGTCAGGCCGACGCCCGTGAGCGCCGCGATCTGCTGCGGCGCGCAATGGAGGCCGAGGGATTCATCGTCGAACCGAACGAGTGGTGGCACTTCAACTACAAGGACTGGAAGGCCTACCCGATCCTCGACATCGCGTTCAGCGAGATAAAGGCTGTCGCGCCCAGGTAAGCGGCCGCTCGAGCGATGCAAGCCATTCTGAATCAATCGGTCCGGAGGGATCCGGGCTATCGCGGACTCTTCGATGCGGCTGAATACGAGCGCGTTGAACAGTTCTACACGGCGCATCCCGATCTGAAGCCCACGCCTCTCCGCTCGTTGCCCGCGCTGGCTGCCCGTCTCGGCCTGGGTGAGGTTCTGGTCAAAGACGAATCGAGACGCTGGGGTGTCGAAGCCTTCAAGATTGCCGGCGTTCGATACGCCGTCGAGCAGCTCGACACTCACACGCTGAAGCAGGGGCTCGCCTGCGCGACGGCGGGAAACCATGGCCGCGCCGTCGCCCGCGCCGCTCGCGATCTTGGCGTGCCATGCACGGTGTTCCTGCCAGCCGCGCGACCCGATGCTCACGCCACCGAACGCGCGACTCGCGCGGCTCGAGTCTCCGCCATGCGCGAGGACCGTGCCACGGTAATCGAAACAACCGGTTCGTACGAGGAAGCGGTCGGGCTCGCCGCCGCTCACGGGGACAAGACGGGCGCCACGGTGGTCTCGGACACCGCATGGCCGGGATACGAGCGCATTCCTCGCCTGATCATGAGCGGCTACACACGCCTGTTCGACGAAGCCGCTTTCAACTGGTCCGCACCACCCGACATCGTCATCGTTCAGGGTGGTGTCGGGGGTCTCGTATGTGCCGCCGCGAACTGGTTCGCGTTTCGTTTCGGAGCCAGCCGGCCGTTCCTGATCGCGTCCGAACCAGACAACGCCGCGTGCCTGCTCGAATCGGCGAGAGCCGGTCGATTAGTAAATCTGATCGAGGATCGACTGCAGACGCCTGGGCAGCAAACGGCGCTGCAAACGATCATGGCCGGTCTGCGGTGTGCGGAGCCGTCGCCTGCGGCCTGGCCTTCGATTCACGCAGGGATCGATGCGTTCGTCTCTGTTTCGGACCAACGCGCGCTCGAGGCGATCGACACGCTTCGGTCAGGTGGATCCACGGATGCGGTCATCGAAGCGGGGCCGTCGGGTGCGTGCGGCGTTGCGGCAATGATGGCGCTCGTGGATGATCCCCGCGCCGAATCCGTCCGCGCGAGGGCCCGGCTTGGCCGATCCACAAGAGCCATGGCCATTGTGACGGAAGGACCGTGAGATTACACTGGCCATATGTCCCGTACCGTCCCTCCAGAATCCTGGGGACACTCGACCGTTCAGACGGCGTGCCCGCTCGACTGTCCTGATTCCTGCTCTCTCGAAGTCACGGTCGAGAAGGGCCGCGTCACGAAGATTGACGGCGGCCACGCGAGCCCGTCCACGCGCGATTACATCTGCGGCAAGGTCCGGCGATTCGCCGACCGCGTCTATGGCGAGGATCGCATGCTCTACCCGGCGCTCAGGAAAGGCGCGAAGGGCCAGGGCACGTTCACGCGCGTCAGCTGGGACGAAGCCCTCGATGCGATCGCCGAGCGAATGCTGCAGATTCGCGAGCAATGGGGAGCCGAAGCGATCCTCCCCTTCTGTTATGGCGGCTCGAACGGGTTGCTGACGCAGGACACGAACGACGCGGCCATGTTCCGGGCCTTTGGTACATCGAGGCTCGCGCGAACGGTGTGCGCTGCGCCCACCGGCGCCGCAAATCAGGGTTTGTACGGCAAGATGCCCGGCGTCACGTACGACGACTACGTTCACGCGCGGCTGATCATCCTCTGGGGCGTCAACCCGTCGGTCTCCGGCATCCATATCGTTCCGTACTTGAAGGAAGCGATGAAAGCCGGCGCGACGCTCGTCGTCATCGATCCGCGCCGCACGTCGCTCGCCAAACAGGCGGCCTTGCATCTTGCGCCACAGCCGGGCACGGACCTTCCGCTCGCCCTCGCCATTCACAACTACCTGTTCGAGCGCGGATTCGCCGACACATCGTTCATCAGCCAACACACGCGCGGAGCGGAACAGCTTCGTGAAAAGGCCAGCGAGTGGACGATCGCTCGCGCGGCGGACGTGGCCGGGCGTCGACCCGGAGGCGCTCGAGCGTCTGGCGCATCTGTACGCGACCACGAATCCCGCGGTCGTCCGCTGCGGGTGGGGGCTCGAACGCAATCGCAACGGCGGAAGCGCCGCGGCAGCGGTCCTCGCCCTGCCCTCCGTCGCCGGCAAGTTCGGCGTCCGCGGCGGCGGGTACTCGATGAGCAACTCCGCCGCGTTCGGGATCAAACCGGCTGCGTGGGTGAACGACACACCCGAGCCTGCGACCCGGCTCGTGAACATGAATCATCTCGGCCGTGCGCTGCTCGAGTACGACAATCCGCCGGTGAAGATGCTGTTCGTCTACAACTGCAACCCGCTGGCAACGATGCCGGATCAGAACCGCGTGCTCCAGGGACTGATGCGCGACGACCTGTTCACCGTCGTCTTCGAGCAGGTCTACACCGACACCACCCGGTACGCCGACGTCGTGCTTCCCGCGACCACCTTCCTCGAGAACTACGACATCGCCAAGGGTTACGGTCCGATCTCGCTCCAGTTGGTGCGTCCCGTGATCGAACCGGTCGGCGAAGCGCGCGCGAACGCCGAGGTGTTCTCGGCTCTTGCGTCCCGTCTGGGCGTTGGTGAAGCGGAGGAAGAAACCGAAACGCTTCTGCGCATCGCCGGGCGCATCAAGGGGCCGGTCGGCAGCGAACTGCTCGCACGCGGGGTGGCGACACCGCCGCACGCCGGCGCACCCATTCAGTTCGTGGACGTCTTCCCGCTCACCGATGACGGCAAGGTCGATTTGTTTCCCGCGCACCTGGCCAACGATGCCCCTGCAGGCCTCTATGGCTTTCAGCCGGATCCCGCCACGGATCGCTATCCCCTGGCGTTGATTTCACCGGCCAGCGAAAAGACGGTGTCCTCTACGCTTGGCGAGCTTCGGCTGCGCGCCGGCGTCCTGCAGATGCACCCGGACGATGCGAAGGTGAGAGGGCTTGCGCAGGACGATCCGGTCCGCGTCTTCAACGATCTGGGGGAAGTGCAGTGCCCGGTCGCACTCACGCCCGACATGCGCCGTGGAACGGTGTCGCTCGCCAAGGGCCTGTGGCGCAGGAGCACCTACAACGGCTCGACCACCAACGCGCTTGTGCCCGATACCCTGACGGATCTCGGCGGCGGTGCCTGCTTCAACGATGCCCGCGTCGAGGTGGCGTTGTTGGGGAGGCATTGAGAAGGGACTTCCGACGAGGGTTCACACTACGCGCTTCGCGCGAACGGCGGCCTGGGCAAATTGAGCCTGGTTCAATTGTCGGCTCACGCAGGGAACGCAGAGGGCAGAGACCGCAGAGGTCTGGAATAATCACAAGACAGCGGCGAAACCGCTGCCTGGCGCAGGCGCAGGAGGAGTCGCGAGTGATCGCAAATCAGAACGCCGATGATCGCGAGGCGTTCTGATTTGCGATCACTCGCGACTCCTCCTGCGCCTACGCCAGCAGCCGGTTTCGCCGTCACTCTCTGCGATCTCTGCCCTCGGCGATCTCCGCGTGAGCTCTTCGTGACAAGTATCCCCAGCCCAAGTCACACACCTACTTGGCCCCTGGTATCCCCACCTTCTGACCTGCTGCGAGCGCGTCGTCAACGGTTCCGCTCCACTTGAGCCATCGCCTGATTGGCGGTCTGGGATCGGTTCTCGATGGCCAGCCACATGCTCGCTGAACCGTCAGCGGCGATCGGCGTGCCGCGGCGTCGCCGCGGAGTGGCGGGTCAGTAGCTGAAGAAGAAAATCAAATCCATGCCCGCGCGCTCGATGCGGCGCTCTTGAATGCGGTTGGCCGAACCGCTGCTCTCTGGCGCGGCGGAGCCCTGGAAGCGCAGGAAGCTCGCAATCTGATACTCGATCACGAACTCACTCAGGTTGCGCTCGCCGAACTCCTGGTGCAGTTTGAAGAACGCGCGGTCGCCGATCTGCTGACCGATGGTCACCCCGGCGCCGAGTTCGCCGGTCTCCGTCGTCGTCGTGATCTCGAAGAGATCGACGTCGAGCGCGCGGCCGATCGACTCGCCGAGCGGGGCGGCGAGGAAGCCGGTCGCGATGCCGCCGGCGGTCGCCGCCAGCGCCGTGCGCTCGCCGCTGCCCAGCTCGTTGACGGGACGGTTGAAGATGACGAGCGACAGGATGTCCGATTCCTCGAGCGGCGGCGTGCTGGTCAGATTCAGCTCCGGCTTCTCGAGCGTACCCTTGACTTGCACGCGCGCCTCGACACCGGTGTTCGGGATGACCCGGCGCGCCGTCACGTCGATGAGCGGGTTCATGTCTCCGGCGAACCGAATCGTGCCGCCGCGGACCAAATCGAAGCTTCGGCCCTGAAACTGGTACGTCCCGCGCACGGTGTTGACCGCGCCGAACAGCTTGAGCGGTTGGCTCGGCTCCTTCTGGACCCTGAGGTTGCCACCTACGGTGACGTTGACGTTGCCTACGGCAGCGCTGCGCGGGCCAGCTCGGCCTCAAATCGCGTCCGCGGAGCACGAGGTTGTCGGGAATCGTCAAGTTGATGTCGAGGGCCACAGGATCGAACGCACTACCCTGCGCAACTGGAGCTTCGACCTCGACTTCTGTGGCCGGCGCGATCGCCCCGGTCCCCGCTTTAACCAGCGCGGCCTGGGTTGCCTCGCGAGCGCCGCCTGCGGCTTCGGTGGCGCGCTCGGCCGACACGACGTCCGGTGTCGACTCGACCTTGTACGGATCGTAGAAGAGCGCGAAGATTTGATCGAGCTCGAGCCGCCCCGTCTCGACCCTGACGTCTCCCACCACACGCGGCCGCCGCAGCTCGCCAGTGATCTTCAGCGTGCTGCCAAGGCCGATGTCCCCCAGATGGTTGTCGATGACTTCGAAATTGCTGGACGTGAGGTTGATATCGACTGCCCCCACCTTGCGCTCGTGCACGGCCAGCTGACCCGAGACCGTGAGCGACGCCCCGTTCTCGTCGCGGAGCTGAAACTCCTTGATTTGTACGGTGTCCGGCGACAGCTCGATCCTGGTATCGAGGCCGGTATAGGCACTCCCGCCGAACGGCACGACAAACGCACCGTTCCGGATGTCCACGTGTCCCTGCACGTGCGGGTCGGCGCCCGAGCCAGTCACCCGCACATCGGCCTGCATCGTCCCGGTGACGTTGACCACGGCCGTCGTGAAACCCTGAATGAAACCGAGACCGAGGTCGGTCGATTTGATGCGCAGGTCGACCTGATCTGCGGCTGTTGCGGCCACGTGCCCGGCGTCACTGCGCTGGAAGAGCGAGAGAGGCACCGTGCCCACGGCCGTGAACGACTCGGTCGGTGATTGCTGAAGCTGCGCGTCGAGCACGACGCGGTTGTCCCTGAAGCCGACCTCCGCAATCAGCGATTGGTAGGCGTAACTGCGGAATCCGCCGTTGGTGACGTCGACGTGCCCGTTCAGCGTCGGCTGGCTGGTCGTGCCGCCAACGATCACTTGCGCGTTCAGGCGGCCGCTGAAGCCGCGATCCTGGAGCAGCAGCTGCTCCGCTTTCATGAGATCGATGTTGGACGCGCTGACCTTCAGGTTCGTTACTTGCGGATCGTCGGCCTTCGTCGACAACACGCCATCAGCCGCGATTGTCTGGTCGCCGTTGACCAGTTTGAGATTGAGCACCGTGAGCTTGTCCGCACCGTACTGGATCGCCGCTTCGGTCCCGGACACCAGGCTCCATTCCTGGCCCTCGGCGCGTATCGCCAGAGTCGGGAGGTGCAATTCCTGATGGTCTGGATGAAAGATGACCTTCCCCGCGGCGTCGAGCTCTCGCGAATCGTGCTTCAAGTTCGTCGAGAAATCGAGCTGCTGCGCCGCGAAGGCCATCTTGGCCTTGACGTCGTTGATCTCCACGCCGCCGACCTTCACGAAGTTCGCGGCAAGGTCACCGCCGATTCTTGCGTCGGCAACTGTCAGCTCGGGAACCTGCACGTCGAATGTGCCGCTCAGATCGAGCGCCTCGTTGCTCTTGTAAGTGATGTCGTTGCCGCTGATCGTTCCGCTGGTCCGGACTGAGGTGGCGTTCCCGGTCAGCGTGCCATCGGCAATTGCCGACCCGCCGAGCTCCGGCTGTCCGAACAGCTTGCCGATCTCCGAGAGATTCGTGGCGTCGACGTGGAACTTGATCTGAGACGACGACGAGCGGTTGAGAGCGAGGGGGCCCGAGGCGGTCAGCGACAAGTCAGGCCCCTTCAACTCGAGGCGCGTCAGGTCGCCGACGAGATCCTCATAGTGGCCAACGATGGTCGCGCTCGTGATCTGCAGGGCGCCGACAATCGATGGGCCGAGCGTGACCTCGCCAGAGGCTTCGATCGTTTCCGGCGTCACAGGCTGATTGAGATCCGCAAACCTGAAGCTGGCGTCAGCGGTGCCTGTGACCTGGCCGCTCAACTGCTCTTTGCCCGTCACGCGCGCGGGATTGAGATGCTCGAACGGTCCGTCGACCTTCACGTCGAGCCCGCTGTCGGCGATGCGCGCCGAAAACGTCATCTGCGGCAGCCTGGCGCCCATGATCGAGGTGTCGGTCACGGTGCCTGACGCATCGAGCGTCAGCGTCGGCAGTGTCGTGCCCGATCCGCGCACATCGAATTGCCCGTTCACCTCGCTGTCGTATTCCGGCTGCGACAACACATCGATGTCGAGGGCCCCGCCGATCTGGACGAGGTTCAGATTCGAAACGGTCCCGTTCGCGCTGTACGACAGGAGTCGGCTGCGTGTTATCCAGCGTGCCAACGGTTCCAGCCTCGAACGTCGCGCCCTCGATGATCGACTTGTTGAGGGTCACCGTCGCAGCAACCCGCGGTCCTTCACCCTTGACGTGATAGTTGGCCACGGACAGGTTCGTTCTCAGCTTTGGCGCGTGCATCGATGCGGGCAGCTTCGTCATGTCCACGTTCTCAGCGCTGCCGCGGAGATCGACGATGAGGTGACGGCCCGACGCGGGCGGGACGATCAGGCCCTTGGCTGTCGCCGTCGCCCCATACGCCGCGGCCCTGGCGTCCAGAGTGATTCTGCCCTTCTGCAAGGTGCCGGTCGCACGGACACTTCGTGCTTCGTATCCCAGCGCCGCTGCATGCGGACCTACGAATTCGAAGCTTCCGTTCGTACGCGTGAAGAACGGCACGCCAGCGGCCGGCGGCGCGAACGTGAGATCGACCGTCGCCCGGCCGGAGATGTCGCTCTTTTGTTGGCGATCTTTGAGGATCAGCGCGAGATCGAGACGTTCGAGGTTCACGACCCCCTTGACGCCGAGCGTCTGCGGCTTCAGGTTCGTCGTGACCTGACCGGTGGCATTGCCCGCTTCCGATCTGATGTTCAGATCCAGCGCCAGCTTGTCCGTCGGCCCGTTGGCCTTGATATCGAACGCCGGGTTCAGCTGATATCCCCCGAACGCCGGAACGATCTGCCCGACTTCCGCGAGCGACGCGTGCCCGTTCGTCGTGACCTTGAGGATCGGCGTTCGCAGGTATTGCTCGATCACGCCATCGAACGTCACCGCGGCGTGATCGGTGCTCAGCTGCAGCTGTTCGACGTAGAGGTTGTCGTTGCGGACGGCAAGTCCTCCTTTGAGCTCGTGAAGCGTGAAGGAGGGCTCGATCGTGCGGAAGCTCACATGCTGAAGGCCGATGCTGTAGTGAACCGGCGCGTACTCGAATGCCGCACGCACATCGAGATCGTCGATCCGGTGCGGCAGCCGCATGCCATCGCCTTCGCCGTTGTCGCGCTCATCAATCGTCAGCGATCCATCGGCGATCTCGATCGACGGCAACGAGAGCGGCCGGCGAGGCCCCTCGCGCTCTGCTTCCCGCTCCTGCTCTTTGACCAGGCGTCCGACGTTCCACCCGTCCCCTTCCCGGGCGAGATGCAGCTCCGGCTGCACCAGCTTGATCCCGTCGAGGATCAGGCCCTTCGAGATGAGCGTGAACACGTTGTAGTCGACCTCGACGTTCCTGACCGCCACGACACGCTCGCCGGAGAGGTCCACGGCCACGTCGAACAACTGGATCCCGAAGAACAGGTTTCCCCCGAGCTTGCCAATCGTCAGCTCGCCATTCAAATACTGCTTCGACTCGCGGACCACGTATCGCCTGACCCAGTCGCGGAACCACGGCGTCTGCGACACGATGAGCGACAGGGCAACGACCCCGACGAAAAGGGTGCCAACCAGCGCCACGACCTGCAACGACCGCCGGACGAATCTCACGTGATCAAGTTCTCAGCTTTCAACGAATGTCCCATCGCCCATCGCCCATCGCCCATCGCCCATCGCCCATCGCCCATCGCCAGACCGGGCGGCCTGTCAGAAGGCGTGTCCGATGCTGAAGTGCACACGCATCGGCCGTTTCTGCTCTTCGCCGTTGACCAGCAATCCCTCGATGGGATTGAGCTGGAAACCGACGTCCAGCCGGAACGGGCCGACCGGCGTGTTGTAGCGGAGGCCAGGACCCACGTCGTAGCGCATGTCTCTCAGGTTGAAGTCCCAGGAGTTCTCCCACACGTTCCCGCCGTCGAGGAAGACGACGCCTCCCAGCCTGCCGACGATCGGAAAGCGCACCTCGGTCGAGAAGTTCATGAAGGTCAGACCGCCGATTGGCAGGCCCTCGCTCAGTGGTGACACCTCGTAGCGGCCCCACCCTCGCAGGTTCGTCGCCCCGCCCAGGAAGTACCGCTTGAAGAACGGCACCACTTCGTCAGGCGATCCGCCGTGCGAATCGATGGCGCCTGCGCGTGCACGAAACGCCAGCACAGCGACTTCGCCGAGCGAGCGATAGTAGCGGCCCTCGGCGGTCAGCTCGACGTAGTCGAAATCTCCGCCGAGCCAGCGCCCGGCTTGTTCGGCATGCAGCGTGGCGACGTATCCCTGACGCGCATCCAGCAGGTTGGTCGTCGTACTACGCGCGAAGTCCACGCCGAGCGCTGACAACCGCCCGCTGTCGGATCCGGTATTGGGATCGAGGCCGAGCGCGATCAGCTCATCACGGAACGTCGGATCGGCCAGGGCCTCCTCCGTTATGGTGTAGTCCTCCCACTCGTTCGCATACGTGAAGGCGAGCGTCATCGTCGGACGCGAGCCCCGCATGACCGGATCCCCTCTGGTTCGAAATCTCCGCGTCACCGTCGCACGTCCGCCCGTGGTGGTCAGCTTGATACGCGGGCTCGTCGGAGAACCACGACTGCCCCGAGAGACTCAGGTGATAGCGAGGATCGAAGAGATACGGCTGCGTGAAACCGAGCCGCACGCCGCGGTCGAGCGACGAATAGCGGGCAAGCACGGTCGCCGTTCGCGCGCCGCCGAAGAAATTGACGTGGCGCCAGTCGATCTGGCCGCGAGCCTTTTCCTCGGAGCCGTAGCCGACGAGGAAATTGACCCTCCGGTGCTTGCCTTCGGTGACGGTCACGCGCGTGGGTACTTCGAGCGGCTTCTGCTCGAGGCCCACAGGTTCGACGTTGACGAACTGGAACAGCTCCAGCGCATAGAGCCGGCGCTGGCTGTCGCGAAGCCGGCTCTGCTGGAATACCTGACCCGGCCTGAACCAGAGCTGGCGCCGGATGATGTAATCGTCGACGCTGGTGTTGCCGGTGATTTCGATCGGGCCGAAAACAGCCACTGGACCAGTTTCGGCGGTCAGTTCGATCACCCGGTAATGATCGGTTGACCCCGGTTCCTCCGCTACGCGAACGGTGGAATAGGGATACCCGTGGTCCCGCAGCTCGTCCAGGCACGTCTCGCGACTGGCCTGCAACAGGGCGCGGTCCAGAGGCTTGCCCGGCTTGAGTGCGAGCTCTCCCGGAATGGCCCGTTCGTGATTGTCAGGCAGCGGATCGAAGCCCTGGAGCACGATGCGCTCGACGAGCAACGGCTCACCCTCTTCAACCACGACAGTCAGCTTGACGGACTTCTGGTCGTCGCTCAGCTTGACGTCGTACGACTTGACCCGCGCGTTCGGATAACCCTTGTCGTTGTAGAACGCTTCGATGCGCTTGAGATCCGCTTCGAATTGTTCGCGCCGGAAGTAATGCTTTTCGCCCCACGGCAGCGCTGCGCTCTCGCGCGTCGCCAGGACCGACTTGAGTTGCCCACGGGAGACAGCCTTGACCCCTTCCAGGGAAATATCCGAAACACGCACAGCACCCGTCTCTTCCTGCTTGCAGGCCGAAATCAGCGGAAAAAGGAGGGTCAGGACGAGACAGACGTGGACAGCACGCAGCATGGGCTTCCCGCTACTAATCACAACCCGTACCACCTCCGCAAGTGCGCTCGCGAGGTGAAGTCAGCCCCTCGCTCGAAGAGAAAAGAAAAGGGCCGGCAACCGCCCTTCCCAGAGGCGGCTGCCGGCCCTACGTTGCCGGGGACGAACGTTATTCTCGCGTGATTTCCGGCTTTCCGGCGGAGATCGCGAGCATCACACCCAGCCCCGCGGCGATCACGAGGCCGATGACGACCCAGGTGGCCGAAATCTGCCGCAGCACGCCGCCGTACCACAGTGCCGCCAGGGCGCCGACGATCAGGATGAAGTACCCGACCAGGTAGAGGTGAACGTATCTCATCGATTCAGCCCTCCCGATCAGCGTTGGATGCGCACGACCATCGCGGCGCGCCGATTCAGCCGGCGTGTTTCTTCGCGCGCGTTGTCATGCTTCGGCCTCTCTTCGCCGTAGCTCACGGTCGTCAGCCTATCGGCGCCGATCCCCCGGCTCGCGAGGTAATCGCGAACCGCCTGCGCACGACGCTCGCCGAGCGCGAGGTTGTACTCGGGCGTGCCGATGTTGCAGGTATGCCCTTCGACCTGAATGCGAAGGTCGGCATTCTGCTTCAGCGTGTTGACTGCTTCGTCGAGTGCACGCGTGGCCTCCGGCCTGAGCGAGTACCGGTCGAAGTCGAAGTGGACGTCCTCGAACACGAACTCCTTGACCGCAGGACGAATCACCTGAATGGTGACGTTCGCGCTCGCCGTGCCGCCCTTCCCGTCGTCGACCTGACAGCTGAACTGAACAGGCCCTTCCTGCATTGGGGCGGTCCATGTGGTCTGCCGATCGGCCGGGTTGGTGATCTTGCCCGCCGGGGCGCTCCACTTGTACGTCAGGCGGTCGCCGTCCGGATCGCTGGCATCACAGGTCACGGTTGCCGTCCGTCCGATCTCCACCGTGCACGGCTCGCAACGAGCCACGGCCGTCGGCGGCCGGTTCTGCGCCGGTGGCGGCGCCGGAGGCGGTGGCGGTGGCGGTGGTGGCGGCGGAACGTAGACGCGAACACCCGGGTGATATCCCAGCCGGAACTGGAACCCCAGCGCGTCGCCCGTTTCGCTCTCGAAGCCGGTGAAGTCGTCTCTGGCGTCGAGGCCGAGGTTCCAGTTGATGCCGGCGCCGGCAAACACGCCATTCGACCC
Organism: uncultured Acidobacteriota bacterium; assembly: GCA_963784195.1. Classification (GTDB taxonomy): domain Bacteria; phylum Acidobacteriota; class Vicinamibacteria; order Vicinamibacterales; family 2-12-FULL-66-21; genus CAVQAH01. Next base: position 198,682 of record CAWARA010000032.1, read on the forward strand.
GATCCACGTGAGGCCGATGGAGGCGTTAACCGGTGAGCCGTTCTGGCTGATCGCCGGTGGCACCGACAGGTCATCGCCAACCAGCGTTGTGCCGCTATAGATGACCGTGTCGTCGAAGTAGGATTCACCGTGCAGTTCGGCGGTGAGACGCAGATTCTGTCGCGTCGGGAACCCCGCACCGAAGCCCCATCGGAACCCGTTCGACAACTCCACGTCGTCGGGGCTGCCACGGAACATGAACCCACCGTATCCCGAGAGCTCGACCCGCTGATTCACTTCCTTGCTGAGGATCGCATCGAGGGCGAAATCGAGCTCGCCGGTGCCAACGCCTTCCTCATCGTCCTTCGCAAAGGGCAGCTTCATCATGCCCCGGACGGCGAAGGCCATGGGGTTCTGGCGATACTCCGACAGCAGGTTGACCTTGCCGCCGACCCAGAAGTCCCCGAGCTGGTTGTCCGACCAGCCCTGCGCGACGAAGGGATAGTCATTGACCAACCCTCCGGGCTCGGTCTGATCCTGACAGGAAGATCGGGCGGACATCGCGGTCGATTCGGCGAATCAGGGACCAGGCGCCGAAGATCTCGGCGCGATCTCCCAGGCCGACGCCGAACGTGACCGGAAAGTCGGACACGTCGGTGAAGCCCTGGCTGAAGTCGAAGTTGACGCGGTACGCGCTCAGCGACCAGCGTCTCGCTGGAAGAACCTCGCCGGTCGGCACGAACCACAAGCCCGTGTCGCCCATGAACGTGGTCGTGGCCGGCCGAGTCTCTTCAGAGACAGCCGTCGACGGTGCAGGGGCAGGCTGTGTCGCTTGTGGCTTTGCCGGTGTTTGCGGCGACCCGGTGGATTGAGCGGACGCTGTCGCAGTCGTCGAGACCGTCGCAACGGTGACGAACAGGACGACTGCGGCCGCGGGTACCCGTTTCAACATACGCACACGCCTCCACTGCGAGCTATTGCTGCTGAGTGTCGATGCCGATCTCCGAGGTCGTGCCCGCCGGCGCCGTGTCGGCGTCGCCGGTCGACGAATCGACCAGCCGTCCGCGTCCACCGCGACTGATTTGGCCACCTTTGCGCCCTGCGGATCTCGCCTCTTCGGAGGTCCACTCGTGCGCAGTGCCCTTCTGATGCGCCGCACGACCGCCCTTGCTGGCGATCTCGCGCTGCTTCTCTGGCGACATCGACGCGAAGCCTCGTCGCTCTTTGCGCTCACCGCTCATGTTCCGTCCTTTTGCAGCATCAGTCATGGTCTTCACTCTCACTCGGTTTTGGCCCGCGGTTCCCTGCGGCCCGCCACCACATATGGTGGCTCGACCGGTTCCGCAGGAGGATCCTGTACGGGCGGAGGTTTGGGTTCATCCGGCGGAGTGTCGGGTGCTTCGTCAGGAATTCGTCGAGTAGGTTTGTCTTGATCCTGAGCGTGCATATCCAGCCTCTCCAGTCCGGAACGCTGCTACCGACGTGCTAGCTATCAAACGGTATGCCACGAAGTCACGTGTTTTGTGGCCGAGTCAGCCCGTAAGTCACTGAAAATTGCTGGGATACTTCCACGGAACGTAGTGACTCCCACGGTGGTTGACGTGATTCACTACACCCGAGCCGTGTGGACCTGACGACTCGTGGCAGCCGGTTGCTCATGATGGGCAAAACCCCGGGAACCCTGCCGAACCTGCTAAGATTCGGGTATGGCCAACTGCGATCCCCCGTCCCTACCCGTCGCGAATGTCAGCGGGCGGATGGTGTTCTGCGAGAAGTTTCAGAAAGAAATGCCCGGTTTGGATGCCCCACCATGGCCTGGCGAGCTCGGGCAGCGCGTTTACGAGCACATTTCGGCAGAAGCCTGGAAAATGTGGGAAGAACGCATGAAGATGATCCTCAATGAGTACCGGCTGATGCCCTGGCAGAAAGAGGCGCAGGCGCTGGTCACCAAGCACATGGAGGACTTCTTCTTCGGCGAGGGCGCAGCCCTCCCACCTGGCTTCGTGCCTCAGCAGACCAAGGGCTAGTCAAAAGGCATGGGCAATGGGCAATGGGCGATGGGCGATGTGCACGATTCGCCCATCGCCCATCGCCCATCGCCCATGATCAGTGTGCCAGCCTGACTGGCTCCGCGATGTCGAAGGTCAGACGCCGGTGCGCCTCACGCACCGCTCGCTCCGCGTCCGGCGCATAGTCGGCGCGCGCGAAAATGAACCCCAGATAACTGCCCGCTTCCGGCAACTGCTCGAGCATCTGATCGGGTTTCGCCGTGATGAGGATCTCTTCAACGAACGGCACATCCCGGGCGGCTGTTTCGCCCTGATACCGTTTCAGCTGCCCGCGCCTGGGAATCGGGATCATCATCACCGCGGAGCCTCGCGGGTCCTGCACCCAGCTCGAGACATCCTCGCCAACGGCATGTCGCAGCAGCACTTCTTCGAGCGTCGACCGATCGTCGAACGTCAGTACTCGCGAGCAGAGACCGCCGATCGGACGCGCGGCCACTTCCAGCACGAAAATGCCATCGGAATCCACGCGGCATTCGGCGTGAACCGGGCCGTGATAGAGCCCGAGCGCATCGGTCGCATCCTGGATGGCGGACATCAGCCTGACCTGCGACAACGCCCCCAGCGATGAGGGCGTGACATAGATCGTTTCCTCGAAGTACGGGCCATCCAGCGGATCGGGCTTGTCGAAGATGGCGAAGACCTGCAGGGCGCCATTCGTGAGGACGCCTTCGACGGCGAACTCGCGCCCGGGAATGAACCCCTCGACGAGCACGACATCCTCGAGGCCGGTTCGCGACGCACGCACATCGAGACGGCTTAGAAGCGCACGGATGCGTTCGAAGGCGGCGACGAATTCGGCCGGCGTGTCCGCACGAATCACTCCCCGGCTGCCGGAAAGTCCCAGGGGCTTCAGCACGCACGGGAACTGCAGCCGTCCGTGTTCCGTTGCGGCCCTGGCATCGTCGCGCAGGCCCATCGTGAAGAACCACGGCCCGGGCAGCTTGGCGGTTGCGAAGCGCGCGCGGGTCTCGCGCTTGTTGCCACTGGCCGCGGCCGCGTCGGGGGGATTGCCAGGCAGGTTCAGACGCTCGGCAACGCGCGCCGCCAGCACCGCAGGCCGGTCGCCCACCGCCAGCACACCATCAAACGGCGCACGCTTGGCTTCGGTCACGATTGCGTCGAGCGATCGCCACTCCTCGTGGAACCGGACCGCAAAGGCGCGATCCCTCCACGGATCCTCGAGCTGATGGCAGCGATCCGTCGCAAACACCAGATCAATGCCCAGCCGCTCGGCCGCGGAGTTAAACGCCCGGAGCTGGTATCCCGTCGTCGTGGATAAGAGAAGGACCCGCTTCATGTTCGATTGCCGATTCCGAATTGCCCAGCCCCCCTGTCAATAACCCTGCCACTCCCTCGCCCCTCGCCCCTCGCCCCTCGCCCTCGCCCCTCGCCCATTAGATCAGAGCCACCTGCTCCGATGTGGGCTCCGCTCAACAGTACCAGGGTTCGTTCAGATATGGCACCGTGGCGCGGGGACGGGACGCCGACGTCCGCGGCGGCACTGCCCCTCCGGCTACGCTGTGGGCAATGTCCCAGGCGCGGGAAAAGAGATCGCCGCGCGCCGCGGTCAATCGGCTCCCGACCATGGTGGTCAGCGTGGCTTGCAGGCGATCGACCCGCTCGTCCTGGTGACGCCATGGGTAGGTCAGCGACTGCACGTTGAACGGACCGATGGTTTGCCTGATGTCCGGCAGTTCGAGCAGGCGCGATCCCTCGGTGATGAGCAGCCGGATCGCGAGCTGAATCGGCGCGACGTGTTCAACGAGGTCCAGCCGATCGATCGTTTCGAGCAACGCACAATAACTCTCGATCGTCGTCCAGGGCATGAAGGCCACGAAGGTTGGCGAGAGCGTGAGCCCCGCATCCCGGCAGAGTGCAACGGCCCGTTCGAAGTCGGCGGCGGTATGCCCTTTCTCCAGCTTCAGCAGCACATCGTCGTCAATCGACTCCACGGCGCTGGTCACGAACGCGCAGCCCGTGGTCCGGAGAAGCGGCAGCACGTCGGCATGCTTCAACAGGTGTTCGACCTTGATCGTGACGTCGTACGTCACGCCGGCAAACTCACGCCCGAACGCCTCGAGCACCGCTTTCGCGTGTCCGATGCCGTTGAAGAAATCGGGATCGCCGAACGTGATGTGACGCACGCCGGAGGCGACCTGGCCACGGATGTCGGCCATCACGACATCGGCAGAAACGATGCGAAAGATGCCGTCATAGACGGGAACGATCGGACAGTGACGGCACCGGTGCTTGCAGCCGCGGCTCGCCTCCGTGTATCCGGCGACTTTGCGTTCGCCGCCGTCCTGCAACGTCGCGTAGCTGTCGGCTGACGGCAGATTGCTTCGGTCGGGCACGCGGAAGATCAGTCGTGGAATTCTTTCACCAGCAGCGCGGGGCTTTAGCCCCGCGTCAGCGACTGGGACGCGCGGCTGACAGCCTGCGCAAGCCGCGGTCCGGCGATCTCTACGAGAGCCTCCTCGAATTCCCCACCGAGGATGTGAATCACTCCGCGCTCGCGCAGTAACTGCTCGTTCAGCGGCGCATAGAGACCGTACGCACACAGCCGCACACCAGGATTCAGTCCACGTACCTTTTCGATGACTGGAATGGCGAGCCGCGTCGCCGTATGCATCGGAAGGAAGAAGGCAATGAGGTCTGCCGCCCGGACGTCGTCCACCGGGAGCTTCTGACGGGACAGGTCGCAGCACACGACGTTCATGCCCGCCTCGCGCAGCCACGCGGCCGGCGACGCGAGCCCGAACGGCTGACGCCCCATGTCGTACGTCGAGACCAGCAGAACAGACATCAATGGATCTAGTTTAACTGCTGTAGGCCCGACCTTCAGGTCGGGCGTGCTCGGGTCAAAAAAAGGGTAGCTGGGCACGCCCGACCTAAAGGTCGGGCCTACGCGTCAAGAAAGGGGTTGATTGGGCACGCCCGACCTGAAGGTCGGGCCTACACTCATGATGATTAGCGTTCCCACCGATGCCAAAAGCGCCGGATATATGGTCTGGATGCCGAGAGGCGGGGCGCCCGCGCGCAGGCCGGCCAGCTCCCAGAGCAGCGTCACGAGCATGCCGGCGGCGATCGATCCCACGCCCGCCCGTGGCGTGGCGCGCGGCCACACCAGGGCGGCGAGCAGCGCCGGGGTAATCCCTGCCCCGTACATCGTGTACGCCCAGAGCGCCATCGCCAGTATCGTTGGAAAGAAATTGCCGGCCAGGAACCCAACAGCTCCAAGCGTGACGACGACGATTCGCGTCAGCAGGAGGAGGTGGGTGTCCGAGGCCGCGGGGTTGATGAAGCGCTTGTAGACATCGTGAGTGCTGCTGGACGCCGCAGTCAGCAACATGCTGTTCGCGGTCGACACGATGATCGCGGCGGCGCCGGCGAGGAGGAGCACGCCGAGCAGTGTCGGCAGGATCTCGATCGCGACGCGCACGACGATCGTTTCGGAACCCGTAGTGTCGAGTCCGGTGATCGACGTGCTCCCGAAAATCCCGATGCAGACGATCAACGTCTCGACGAGCATGGTGCCCGCGATCCAGCCGATCACGGCGCGTCGCGCGGCCCCTTCATCGCGCGCCGAAAAAAACTTCTGATACATGTTGGCTTCGCCGAGCAGCAGGCACATCGTCGGCAGGAACAGCCCGAGCGCCTCCGCCGGGGACATCAGCCCGAAGACCGTCAGCTGTTCGGGCCTCAACGAGGCGAGGGCCGCACCCGAGCTGCCAGCATCGCCGAGCAGATAGACCACCGCAAGCGCCACACCAACGATCATCATCACGCCATTGGCGACGTCGAGATAGGCGACCGACAGCATTCCTGCAAAAGCCGTGAACGCGACACAGAAAACAGCCGTGACGAACGCGCCGGTCGTCGGCGGGATGCCGGCCACGAGGTTCAGCAGCCGCCCACCGCCGCGGAACTGGTACGCGGCGATCGTGGTGTAGGCGAGCACGGTCGTGATCGTGCCGAGGAGGCGCGCCGCGGGCCCGTAGCGCATTTCCAGCACTTCCGGCACCGTGTACTTCGCCAGCCTCCTTACACGCGGTGCCAGGAAATAGATGATGGCAATGCCGACCCAGGCGCCGGCTGACTGCCAGAGAGCGGAAAACCCCGACCGGTAGCCCAGACCGGCGCCCCCGAACAGGCTGCCTGCGCCGATCCATGTGGAGAGGAGCGTAAAGACGAGCACCCAGGCGGGAAGCGAGCGTCCCGCGACCAGGAAGTCCTCCCCGGACCGCACTGAACGCGTGCGCATGTACCCCGCCACAGCCAAAGCGGTGAGGTAGAGGAGGATGGCAGTCAGGTAGAGGGACATGAGACAGTCGTGAGTCGCCAGTCGTGAGTCGCCAGTCGTGAGTCGCCAGTCGTGAGTCGCCAGTCGTGAGTCGCCAGTCGTGAGTCGGCAAGTCCGGAGTCGGCAGTCCGGAGTCGGCCGCCCGACTGACGACCGACGACTTCACGACTCCCGACTGTCGTATCCTACCCTTATGCACCAGACCAGCAGCACGCTCGCCGCCTACGATCGGTCGTTCTTCGGCCATCCGCGCGGGCTGTCGACGCTCTTCTTCACCGAGATGTGGGAGCGCTTCAGCTACTACGGCATGCGCGCGCTCCTGATCCTGTTCATGACCGCCTCCGTCGACGCCGGCGGTCTTGGCTTCGATACGGCGTCAGCCGGTGCGGTCTACGGGCTTTACACCTCGATGGTCTACCTGACCACGCTCCCCGGCGGCTGGCTGGCCGACCGGTTGATCGGTCAGCGCAACGCCGTCTTCTGGGGCGGCGTGATCATCGCAACGGGCCATTTCAGCATGGCGTTTCCGTCGATCGCGACGTTCTACCTCGGGCTCAGCCTGATCGTGATCGGCACCGGTCTCTTGAAGGGCAACGTCAGCGTGATCGTCGGACAGCTCTACGGACCCGACGACATCCGGCGCGATGCCGGCTTCTCCATCTTCTACATGGGGATCAACCTGGGCGCGTTCATCGCACCGCTGATATGCGGGTACCTCGGGCAGCAGGTGAACTGGCATCTCGGGTTCGCGTCAGCTGGCATAGGCATGGTGATCGGCGTCATTCAGTACACGTTCGGCGCCAAATACCTGGGCGATGCAGGGCTGAAACCTGCCGGCAGCGGATCGCCGGCTGACTTCGATCGTTTGAAATCGCGCACGATACTGTGGGGCGGGATCGTCCTCGTCGCAGTGGTGGGGTTTGGTCTGATGGCGTACACGGGTGCGATTGCCGTGACGCCTAACCAGATCGCGGACGCCGCGGGCTACGGCCTGTTGATTTCGACCGTCGCGTTTTTCGCGTGGCTGTTTCTCGCTGGCGACTGGTCGCCGCAGGAGCGGAAGCGGCTCTACGTCATCGGCATTTTCTTCCTCGCCGCCGCCCTCTTCTGGTCGCTGTTCGAACAGGCGGGCTCTACGCTGAACCTGTTCGCCGACCGTGATACGCGAACAGTGTTTCTCGGCTTCAACTACCCGAGCAGCTGGTTCCAGTCCGTCAACTCGTTCTTCGTCTGGTCGCTGGCGCCGGTGTTTGCCATGATCTGGATGTGGCTCGGCGCGCGTCAGCCATCGACGCCGGTCAAGTTCTCGCTCGGGCTCATCTTCGTCGGCGCCGGATTTGGCGTGCTGATCTTCGGCGCCATGCTCGCGCAGGGGGGCACACAGGTCAGCCCGATGTGGCTGGTCGTCGTGTACCTGCTGCACACGGCCGGGGAGCTCTGCCTGAGCCCGGTGGGCCTGAGCGCCATGACCAAGCTCGCGCCCGCGCGCATCGCCGGATTGATGATGGGCGTGTGGTTCCTCGCGACATCCGTCGGCAACTTCATCGCCGGCCGTGTCGCCGGCTTCTACGAGGCCATGCCTCTGCCGGATCTCTTCACGGCGATCGCGCTGTTCGGGATCGTGGCCGGTGGCATTCTGCTCGTGTTGTCGCCGATGGTCCGGCGCCTCATGGGAGGGGTGAGGTGATAGCAATCTGCCGTGGTTCGTGGTCCGTCGCTCGTAGCTCGTAGAGGGAGCGACGCCTCGATTCGTTTTTCGAGCCACGAGCAACGAACCACGGACTACGGCACTCGAAGGTTCACATGGTTCTGGAAAAATACAAACAGAAACGAAACTTCGCGAAAACACCAGAGCCGGCCGGTGACCTGACGCTCGCCGCCGAGCGTGCACGCAAAGGCGCGTCCACCAGCAGCCTGTTCTTCTGCGTCCAGAAACATCTCGCCAGCCATCTGCACTACGACTTCCGGCTCGAGTACAACGGTGTCCTCCTCTCGTGGGCCGTGCCCAAGGGGCCGTCGCTCGATCCGAAGACCAAGCGGCTCGCGATGCACGTCGAGGATCATCCGCTCGAGTACGGCACGTTCGAAGGCGTCATTCCCGAAGGTTACGGCGCAGGAATCGTCATGCTCTGGGATCAGGGCACCTGGACGCCGGAGTCGCCTGACGTTGCCGCGTCTCTGAAGAAAGGGTGACCTCAAGTTCACGCTGGACGGCTACAAGCTGAAGGGCTCATGGGTCCTCGTGCGGACTGGCGGTTGGGGCGGCGGGTCAGGATCGAGTGGGGGGCGGAGCTGGCTCCTGATCAAGCATCGCGATGACTGGGCGGGGGATCTCGATATCACGGAGTTCGCGCCGCGCAGCGTCAAGAGCGACGGCGACCTCGAAGACATTCTCGCTGCCGACAAGCCGGACATCTGGGTATCGCATCGCCCCGCCAAAGGTGGCGAAACCGGCGCGATGCTCGATGCGATCATCAAGAAGGCCGCGGCGATCAAGAGCGGCACCGCGCCGGCGACCCCCGGCCCCTGCCGCACGCGCAAAGTCCGCGCGCGCGCCGAAGAAGGCGGCAAAGCCGGCGGCAAAAGCCACCGCAAAGTCCACCACGGGCGTCAAGAAGAAGGCAGCGGCGAAGCGCCGTTAGGTCTGCCTCCTCGAATCGAGTTCGACCCAGCGCGCGAGAGCGGCTTCGAGCTCGATGTTCGATTGCTCGATGCGCGCAAGCACGGCATGAATGTGGTCGGCGCCTTCCTTGTAGAAATCGGGTGACTCGGATTCCTGCCGAAGCCGTTGATGCTCGGCCTCGAGTGCCTCGATGTGCGCCGGCAGCGCCTCGATCTCGCGCTGTTCTTTGAAGGAGAGCTTCCCGCTGCGCGCGACTTTAGTCGCGCGTCTGGTCTCATCAATCAGACCAGGCCGGTCGGACTTGGCGTCCCTGACGCGCGGCTGAAGCCGCGCGCTGCTCTGTCGCAGATAATCTTCATATCCTCCGACATACTCCTCGACTCGTCCCCCGCCTTCAAACGCGAGCGTGCTGGTCACGATGTTTTCCAGGAACACCCGGTCGTGGCTGACGAGCAGGATCGTGCCGTCGAAGTCGGCAATCAGCTCCTCGAGCAGCTCCAGCGTCTCGATGTCCAGATCGTTGGTCGGCTCGTCCATGACGAGCACGTTCGCGGGACGGGCGAAGAGCCGGGCAAGCATCAGCCGATTGCGCTCGCCGCCTGACAGCGACTTGACTGGCGACTGCGCGCGTTCGCGAGGGAACAGGAAATCCGCGAGGTATCCGATCACGTGGCGCGGCTGCCCGTTGATGGTCACGGTCGTATTGCCTTCGCTGACGCTGTCGGCGACGGACATGTCCGGATCGAGCTGCTCGCGCTGCTGATCGAAATAGGCGATCTGCAGGCGTGTCCCCCGCTTGATCGTGCCGCGGTCGGGTTCGTATTCGCCGACCAGCAATCGCAGCAGCGTGGTCTTGCCCGATCCGTTCGGGCCGATGAGGCCCACACGATCACCCCGGACGATCCGTTGTGAGTAGTCCTTGATCACATCCACGCCGCCGAGCGATTTGCTGACGCCTTCCGCTTCGAACACCAGCTTGCCGGAGCCTTCCCCGGTATCGATTGACATGCGCACCGCGCCGCTCTGCGCGCGGTACGCTGCCCGCTCGTCGCGCAGCGCCATCAGCGCGCGCACGCGTCCTTCGTTGCGCGTGCGCCGAGCCTTGACGCCTTGCCGCAGCCAGGCTTCTTCCTTTTCGAGCTTGCGGTCGAGGCGCTCGAGGTCGCGCGCTTCGGTTTCGAGCGCCGCGGCCTTCTTGTCGAGATAGTTGCGGTAGGTGCCCGGCCAGGACGTGAGCGTCCCGCGATCCAGTTCAACGATCCGCGTGGCGAGTGCTGAGAGAAAAGCTCGATCGTGGGTGACGAAGAGCACCGCGCCCTCGTACCCGCGCAGATACTCCTCCATCCACCTGATGGCGTCGATATCGAGATGGTTCGTCGGCTCGTCGAGCAGCAGCAGGTCGGGTCGCGTGACGAGTGCCTTCCCGAGCAGCGCCCGCCGGCGCCATCCTCCCGACAGATCGCGCATAGGCCGATCCGCCGGCAGCGCCAAACGCGAGATGACCATCTCGACGCGCTGCTCGAGCCGCCAGCCGTCGCGTTTCTCGAGCTCCTGCTGCAGCACGCCGAGCCGCTCGAGCTCGCGCGCTCCGTGCGTCGCCTCCATTGCCGCGTGGTGATACTCGGCCACCAGCGCGCCCAGCTCGCCGAGCCCGGCCGACACCTCGTCGAACACCGTGCGATCGCTGGCCCCCTGCACGTCCTGATCCAGCCGCGCAGTCCGCGATCCGGGCGCTCGCCAGATCGTGCCGGCATCGGGCGCCAGCTCTCCCGAGACCACTCGAAGCAGGCTCGACTTTCCCGAACCGTTCCGGCCGATCAGGGCGATGCGCTCGCCCGGATCGATCCGGAGCTCCGCATGCTCGAAGAGCGGCAGATGACCGAAGGCGAGGGAAACGTTGTCTAACGTCAGAATTGGCACGGTGATCGATTCGGATCGCTTGTAGGCCTACGGGTTATCATATTCGGACGTACGGAAACCTTTCGGGAGGGATCGGAATGAGATTGATGATAGCGGCGGCCATTGTCGCGCTTGGCATCACGGCCGCGGAAGAAACCAGGCTCGGCGCCGGAGTGACACTGAAAGATGCGACGCCGATCAAGGCGGTTATCGAGCGTCCCGAGGAATTCGTCGGCAAGACGATCCGAGTGGATGGTGTGGCCACGGCGGTCTGCCAGCACATGGGATGCTGGATGGCGGTCGGTGACGAATCCGACACGAACGGCCCAACCGTGCGGCTCAAGGTCGATCATGGTGGACCGATCGTGTTTCCCGTGACCGCCAAGGGTAAGAAGGTCTCGGCTGAAGGCGTGTTCGAGGTCGCGACAGGTGAAGACGCGAAGGAAGCGGCGGGAGCAAACGCGAAGCCGGACGCGAAGATCTATCAGCTCAAGGCCACCGGCGCCCTGATTCGCTAAAGAGAGAACTGCGCCCGTCAACTCCCAACTACCAAACTCCAATTCCCAACGAATCGGGCCTTTTGGGAGTTGGAAGTTGGCGATTGGGCGTTGACGCGTTTTTCAGGACCCTGCTAAAGCAGGCGCTTCGACAACACAGCCCACACGGCGTGCGCAAGCCGCCGTCGATCGTGCCGCGCGATGTCTCCGCACCAGAAATCGCCGCTGACGACTTCGCAGGAGGCGGGCACGTCGCCAGTCTCGAGCGGTTGTTTGTTCTCGCCCAGGTATCGCTCCAGGGTTTCCACGGACGGCCGCGCCGTGTTGGTGAGCACGACATCAACCGGCCGGCCGATCGTCTTGCCCATCAGCCGGACCGCATCTCCCGCGGTGAAACCCCACATGCCCTGCCCTTCCGTGAGCAGATTCGTCACCAGGATGATCGGGCCGTTGACCGTGCGGACCGCTTCGGGCGCTCCCTTCACGAGGAAGATCGGCATCAGGCTGGTATAGAAGCTGCCCGGCCCGATGACGACCGCATCGAGGGCTCCGATTGCCGCGGCGGTTGCCGGATGCAGCCGGACTTCGGGTTCGAGCCACAACCGCTTGATGGCGTTGCCCGCTGTCTGACCCGCGTCGATTTCGACTTCGCCGCGGGTGTGGGAGCCGTCGCCATATTCCGCGCAGATGCTCGCGGTCTCGACCGTCACCGGCCAGACGCGCCCCTCGCAGCCGAGCAGCGTGCGCAGACCATCCACCCCCGCCAGGAAGTCACCGCTGTAGCGCTCCATCATCGACAACAGCAGATTGCCGCCCGTGTGCCCGCGCAGTCGCTCGTGCTCGAACATCGGCAGCCGCGACAGCAGCACACGGCGCGCCTCCCGCTCGTTGCGTGCCATCGCCAACGCGCACTTCAACACGTCGCCGGGCGGAAGCACGCCGAGCTCGTCGCGCAGCTGCCCCGAACTTCCGCCGCTGTCGAACATCGTTACGACCGCGTGCACCTGCAGCCACGGATTCTTCTTCAGGCCGCCGAGCAGACTCGGGAGTCCTGTGCCACCGCCGAAACAACCAACGTTCAGTGTGCGAAGCTGCATGAGTTTGATGAGCCGACCGAATTATCTCCTGAATGGCACGAGGCCGAGCGGCCTGACGCAATGACGCATAATGAGGTTCATGGATGCCTCTCAGCTCACCGCCGGGGAGCGCGCGGCACTTGACATATTGACCGCCGACCTGCGACGGATCTTCGGCGTCCGGCTGCGCAGTGTCGTCGCCTACGGTCTGGACGCTCGACGCCAGAATCATTCGCTGCTGCACACGCTTGCGATGGTCGAGCGGGTTACCTTCGAGGATCTCGCGTCCTGCGTCCCCGCCTCGAATCAATGGCGGGCGTTGGGCCTGGAAGTACCGCTGATCATCAGCCGCGACGAGTTCCTCCGGACGCTCGATGTCTTTCCCATCGAATACAGCGACATTATCGCCAACCACATCGTGGTCGATGGCTCGCGACCGTTCGAAGGCATCAGCGTCGCGGAGGCCGATCTGCGGCGCGCGTGCGAGCAGCAGGCGCGAAGCCACCTGATACACCTGCGTGAAGGTTTCCTCGAAAGCCGTGGTGATCCCCGCGACATGTCACGGCTGATTGCCGATTCCGCTCCGGCATTCCGAGCGCTGCTCGCCAACCTTGCGCACCTGCGTCGGCACACTGGTGGCGGAAACGACGGCGATGATCACGAGGTCGCTGAAGAAGCCGAGCGGACGCTCGGCGTGTCAGCGGAGCTCGTTCGCGAAGTCCTGTCAGCGCCATCGTCGATCAGCACGATCGCCGATCCGACGGCGTTGCTCGGACGTTACATCGCGGCCGCTGAGAGGATCTGGGCGCATGTCGATCAGTGGAGGCAGGCATGAGTCCTCGCCGGGCGTCGACGGCGATCGCCGCAGCGCTCATAGCGATGCTGCTCGCCTCGACGGCGGCCGCCCAGCAGCCTCCGCCCGTGCTGACCGGAGCCGGTCAACGATTTCGCCGGCGTGATCGATGCGCAGAGCAAGAGCGAGCTGGAGCGCCGGATCCGTGCCTTGCAGAAGGCGACTGGCGACGTCGTGGTCGTGGCGACCGTCAAGACGTTTCAGCCCGACTACGCGGACATCCGCGAGTACGCGGTCAAGATGTTCGAAAACTCCGGCCGCGGCATCGGCGAACGCGGCAAGGACAACGGCCTGCTGCTGGTAGTGGCGGTCGACGACCGGCAGGTCGGCGTCGAAGTCGGGTACGGCCTCGAAGGCATCATCACCGACGGCTTCTCCGGGCAAACCATCCGCGAGGTCATTCGCCCGGCGTTCCGGAACAACGACTACGGCGGAGGTCTGGTCGGCGGCATCACACGTCTGATCAACAGAATCGCCGATGCCCGGGGTGTGAACCTCGACGACGTCCCGCGCCAGCCGGTCAGCCGCCCGACGGTCCCAACCGGGATTCCATGGGGCACGATCATCTTTTTCCTGGTGATCATCCTCCTGATGAGCCGGATCGGCGGTGGCGGCCGCCGACGCCGGAGACGATGGGCGAACGGCACCTGGAGCCACTGGAACAGCGGAGTCGGTCCATTTGGCGGCACACGCGGCGGCTTCAACGGCGGTTTCGGCGGGTTCGGAGGATCGGGCGGCGGCTTCGGCGGAGGGGTGGGGGTTTCGGGGGGTTTGGTGGGGGGCGTAGTGGCGGTGGGGGGGCTTCGGGGGGGTGGTAGAGCAAGTGCGCGAGTGCGCAAGTGCGCGAGTGCGCGAGTGCGCGAGTGCGCAAGTGCGCGAGTGCGCAAGTGCCAGTGCTCCAGAGCGAGCGATCCGAGGTGACGGGGTGCCAAGGTGCCAATGTTGCAGAGGTTGCAGCGAATGCGCAGCTCCAAGCTCAGCACTTGCGCACTTTGCGCACTCGCGCACTCGCGCACTTGCGCACTCGCGCACTTGCGCACTCGTAGCGTACGTGGAGCCAAATTTGCAGTCAAAGCTTGATTCGGAACGAGGCCTGACATGACACATCGATTCGTCGCCCTGCGGAGCGCATTCGTGATCGCGCTCGCGGTGTTCGTGAGCGGGTGCTCCTACAACAGGTTCACCGGGCAGGAAGAGAGCATCAAGGCGGCGTGGTCTGAGGTGCAGAACCAGTTGCAGAGGCGCAACGATCTGATTGGAAACCTCGTCGAGACGGTGAAGGGCTACGCGACGCAGGAGCGGGAGATCTTTACGCAGATCGCCGAGTCGCGCGCGAAGTTGTCGGGGGCGACGACGCCGGCCGATCAGATCGAGGCGGCGAATCAGCAGTCCGCTGCGCTGTCGCGGTTGCTGGTGATTGCGGAGGCGTACCCGCAGCTCAAATCGAACGAGACGTTTCAGCGGCTGATGGACGAACTGGCGGGCACCGAAAACCGCATCACCGTCGCTCGCGGCCGTTACAACGATCAGGTGCGCGCTTACAACACACTGCGGCGTCAGTTCCCGTCGAACGTCACCGCGACGGTGTTCCGCTTCAAGGAGTATCCCTACTTCGAAGCGCCGGCTGACGCGCAGAAAGCGCCGAAGGTCGATTTTTCCCGTTGAAAATCGGACGACTCTCGCCAGGGGAACAGCACGCGCGCACCTGCGCACTTGCGCACCTAGCGCACCTGCGTTCCCCGTAACATTTCCTGCCATTCTGTCGTAGACTCCGCAAGTTCCACCCCTCAGTACCTCGTGTGAAACACCAAATCTAAGGAGATTGAGTAGCGATGCGACGAATGGTGCATGCTCGCCTGCTGGTGTTGGCCGGTCTCGGCCTGTGCCTCGTGGGCGGAGGCGGAATCTTTGCCCAGGGCGGCCACCAGGAACAGACAGTCCCTGAGCTTCCGCCTCCCGTCAACAAGAGCGACGACCCGCTGCTCGAGCGCTTCGTCTGGCGCTCGATCGGTCCCGCGGTGATGGGTGGACGAGTCGATGACATCGCCGTCCACGATTCGAACGCCTCGACCATCTACGTGGGGTTTGCCACGGGTGGTGTCTGGAAGACGGAGAACAACGGCACCACGTGGGCGCCAATCTTCGATCGCTACCCCGTCTCGTCGATCGGCGACATCGAGATCGCGCCATCCAACTCGAAGATCGTGTATGTCGGCACCGGCGAACCCAACAACCGTCAGAGCTCGTCCTTCGGGGCCGGTGTCTACAAGTCGATCGACGGCGGCCTGAACTTCGAGTACGTCGGGCTCAAGGAGACGCAGAGCATCGGCCGGATGGTCATCCATCCGAAAGACCCGAACATCGTCTACGTCGCGGCGGTTGGTCACCTGTTTGGCCCCAACCCGGAGCGCGGTCTGTACAAGACGACCGACGGCGGGAAGACGTGGACGAACACGAAGTTCATCGACAACGACACCGGGTTCATCGACGTCGTCATGCACCCGACGGATCCGAATACGCTCATCGCCGCCTCGTATCAGCGGCGGCGTCAGCCGTGGGGCTTCAACGGCGGCGGTCCGAACAGCGGAATCTGGAAGACGACTGATGGCGGGAAGACGTGGTCGCGCCTGATGGGCAGCGGCCTGCCGACCAATCCGATCATCGGACGCATCGGGCTCAACTACAGCCGCTCCAACCCGAACATCGTGTACGCACAGATGGAAGTCGGCGCCAGCGGCGGTACGGGAGCCGGCGTCAACGACGACGGCTCGCTGGCTCCGCCTGGCGGCCGCGGCGGCGGCGGTGGTGGCGGCGGCGGACGCGGCGGACAGGAGCAACCGCCGCCGGATCCGAACCGCAGCGGGGTCTGGCGATCGGATGATGGCGGCAAGTCGTGGCAGTTCCGCAGCAACAACAACAACCGCCCGATGTACTACAGCAAGATCCGCGTCGATCCGAGCAATCCGGAGATCGTCTACACGACCGGCGCGAACGCTTCCAAGTCGACCGATGGCGGCAAGAAGTTCGACAACATGGGCGGCCAGAGCCACGGCGATCACCATCAGCTGTGGATCAACCCGCGTAACGGCAATCATCTGATCATCGGCAACGATGGCGGCATCGACGTCAGCTACGACCAGGGTGAGACCTGGGAAGAAATCAGCCTGATGGCGCTCGGCCAGTTCTACGCGATCAGCGCGGACATGCGAAAGCCGTACTACGTGTGCGGCGGGTTGCAGGACAACGGATCGTGGTGCGGTCCGAGCGCGGTGCGCAGCAACGGCTCGGGGATCATCAACAGCGACTGGTACCGGATCGGTGGAGGTGACGGCTTCTTCACAGCGAACGATCCTCGCGACTGGGCGATCGGTTATCAGGAATCCCAGGACGGCTCCACGGGACGCTACGACCTGCGCACCGGGCAAACGCAGGGCATCCGGCCGCAGGGCCCGATGACCGAGGAGCAGCGCAAGCAGGCGGCCCAGGCCGGCGGGCGCGGAGGGGGCGGCCGCGGCGGGAATCCGAACGGCAATATCGTGCCGCCGCCTGCGCCCGGCACGTACTTCCGCTTCTACTGGAGCACGCCGTTCATCCTGTCCCGTCACAACCCGGACGTCGTGTACCTGGGCGGCGATCGGCTGTTCAAGTCGACGAACCGCGGCGACACGTGGTCCGCTTCTGCCGATCTCACGAACAACGTGGGCCGCAACGATCGGCCGATCATGGGCGTCGATGGCAAGGCGCCGATGGCGTCGAAGCACGACGGCGCCGCGTCGTACTCGAACATCATCACCATCAGCGAATCACCGGTGACGCCATCGGTGGTCTGGGTGGGCACCAACGACGGCAACGTACAGGTCAGCCGCGACGCCGGCGCAACCTTCACCAACGTCGTCGCGGCCGTGCAGGGCGTGCCGAAAGAAACCCATGTCTCGCGCGTCGAAGCCTCGTACTTCGATCCTGGCACCGCGTACGTCACCTTCGATGGTCACCGCACCGACGATCACAAGCCGTACGTGTTCGTCACGCGCGACTACGGCAAGTCGTGGACGTCGATCGCCGGCAACCTGCCCGAGGGCAACGTCAACGTGATCCGCGCGGATCCGAAGAACCCGAACCTGTTGTATCTGGGCACGGAATACGCGTTCTTCATCTCGCTGAACGGCGGCAAGGAATGGAAGCGATTCATGACCGGCCTGCCGACGGTCCGCATCGATGACATCCTCGTCCACCCGCGTGACAACGATCTGATCGTCGGCACGCACGGGCGGAGCATCTGGATCATCGACGACATCACGCCGCTCCAGCAGTTGACCGATGCGCTCACCGCGACGGACGCGCACCTGTTCGACATCCGTCCGGCCACCCGCTGGATGAACGACATCCAGAAAGCATCTGGCCTCGGGGCAAACAAGCACTTCCGCGGCCAGAACCCGCAAGGCGGCACCGCGATCAGCTACTACCTGAAGTCCGCCCCGTCAGGCGACGTGAAGATCACGATCGCCAACCTGCGCGGCGACGTGATCCGCGAGATGGAGGGCACGAAGCTCGCCGGCATCAATCGAGTGCAGTGGAACCTGTCACCGAACCCCCCGCAGGGGCAGGGGCAGGGCCAGGGCCGCGGCGGTGCCGCGGCGGTGGCGGCGGCGGTGGTGGTCGAGGCGGCGGCCGCGGCGGCGGCGCACCCTTCGTCAATCCGGGCGCCGTCGAGGCGGGGACTTACGTCGTCAAGGTTGCTGTTGGGGGGAAGGAATTGTTGAAAACGGTCTTGGTGGAGGACGACCTTAGGTAGATCAAGTGCGCAGGTGCGCGAGTGCGCAAGTGCGCAAGTGCTCAGGTGCCCAAGTGCTAAAGTGCCCAAGTGCGTCGTGCCAGGTGCTACGCTAACAGGTGCAGCACTCGCGCACTTGCGCACTTGCGCACTTGCGCACTTGCGCACTTGCGCACTTGCGCACTGTGCAACCCTAACCGATGCCAATAGTCGAAGCCTTAATCCCCGAGTTCGATCACGAAATGGGAACGACCAGACGCCTGCTGGATCGTGTCCCCGAGGATGAGTTCGCTTGGCGCCCGCATGAAAAGTCCATGACGCTCGGGCAACTGGCGGGCCATCTTGCCAATCTGCCCTATTGGGGCCGCATGATCCTGGAGGGAACCTCGTACGACCTGAGCGCACCAGGCAACGAGAGGCGAAACGCACCACCGGCGTCGAGAGTGGCCCTTGTCCAGGAATTCGATGACAAGGTTGCGGCGGCTCGCGCCGTCCTCGTCAAGATGACCGACCCGGAGCTCATGGTCTACTGGACGCTCAAGCACGGCGACCATGAGGTGTTTACGATGCCGCGCATCAGCGTGGTGCGCGGGTTCTTTCTGAATCACTCAATCCACCACCGCGGTCAACTCACCGTTTACTTGAGGCTCAAGAACGTCCCCCTGCCGCCGATCTACGGCCCCACGGCAGACGAGCAGTGAGGCGTCCGTACGTCCTGTTTGCCTCTGCGCTGATTCCGTTTCTGGCACTTGCGACGCTGAATTCAGCCGGCTATCGCTACGGGGCGTCCGATCAGGCGTTCTATCTTCCGGCGATCCTGTACAAGCTCGACCCCACTCTCTATCCTCGCGATGCGGCGCTGATCGTCTCGCAGGCGAAGCTGACGGTCGTCGACGAAGTCGTCGCGGGTGTCGCGCGAACGACAGGATTGCCGATGACCGCACTCTTCGCGGTTCTGTACGTCACCGCGCTGGGCCTGCTGGCGTTGGCTGCCGTTCGGATTGGTGATCTGATTTATCGAACGGACTGGGCCACGGGCGCGCTCCTCGCCGCGCTGACGCTTCGTCACTCGATCATCAAGTCGGGCACGAACACGCTGGAGGGATACTTCCATCCCCGGCAGCTGGCGTTCGCGCTCGGAGCGCTGGCGCTGGCCAGCTTTCTCCGCTCCGGCCACTCGCCTGCCGCGCCGGAGCCTTGGCGAAGGCGGGCCGCGCCGGAGTCTTGGCGTAGGCGGGCAGCTCCGCTGATCCTGCTCGGATTGATGATTCATCCGACGACCGCGCTGTGGTTTCTCATCTGGATTGGCGCCGCCGCGTTCGTGTCCGAGCCGAAGTGGCGGCCGGTGCTCGTGATGGCCGGCGCTGCCGGCGCGATCGCGGCCGTGTGGACGCTCATCTGGGGCCCGCTTCAGGGCCGCCTGTCGCCCATGGACGATGCGTGGCGTGCGACGCTGGCAGGCAAGGAGTATCTGTTCCCTCTTGGCTGGCCTCTCATCGCGTGGATCGTCAATCTCGGCTACGTGCCCTTGATCCTGTGGCTGTTCTCGCGGCGGCGCGCGGCCGGCGTCGCACTCCCCCGCGAGAAGGGCGTTGTCATCGGCGCGATGTGTCTCGTGGCTGTGTTCGTTACCGCCGTGCTCCTGCAGGCCATGCACGTCGCGCTGGCATTTCAGCTCCAGCCGGCACGCATCTTCTGGATGCTCGATTTTCTGGCCACCATCTATGCGGTCTGGGCGTTGGCTGAAATGGGCGGAGTGCGCGAGCGTCGGGCGGCAATCGTCGCGGCGGTCGTGCTCGCACTCTCGTGCGTGCGCGGTGGGTACGTGCTATTCGTGCGATTTCCCGACAGACCCGTCGTTCAATTCGGGATCCCCGATGACGACTGGGGACGCGCCATGGCCTGGGCGCGGACGACGGCGGTATCGAGCCACTGGCTGGCGGATCCGTATCACGCCGCGCACTACGGAACGTCGCTCAGGGTGGCAGGACAGCGAGACCTCTTCGTCGAGGAGATCAAGGACACAGCCATCGGGATGTACGATCGGCCGGTTGCCATGCGCACGAGCGAGCGGATCGCGGCGCTCGGCGATTTCGCGGCATTGACGCCGACCCGTGCACGCGCGCTCGCTGACCAGTACGGGCTCGATTACCTCGTGACCGAGCAGCCGATTGATTTGCCACTCGCGTTCAGCTCGGGCGCGATTCGCGTGTATCGGCTCCGGTAGAGCTCGATGAGGATGGAGCTCTCGCGCAGCGCGCACTCCAGACCTCGGCCGACGATGGTGTGAAGGTCGTGGGTGTGAGCGGAGATATCCGGCCGGACCTGCGCGATTGTCTGCCCGAACGTCGCCTGCCGCACGCCACCGAGCACCACGAAATACAGCGTCGCGATCATGGCGACGATGGTTCCGACCGCCGGTGACATGTGCACGGCCGCCTCGGCCAGCGGAACGTGTGACAGCAGGGCCGTCACCTGAAACAGGATGATCGTGAACACCGCGAGCATCGCGCCGTCGATTGCGCTGGCTGCCGCGGTGCGCGCTTCATTCGTGGTGTCCGTCTTGAGGCGAACCTCGTCCACGGGCCTTGGCTGGATCTGCTCTTCGACTCTGGGCTTCACCTTGGGACTCTTTCTCTCGAATCCCCTTACGCGTGCGAGCCCATCCAGTGGATCCTCCGCCTCGCGCAGCAGGGGTGCGACCTCTTCGAGCAGCTCGTCGGCATTGAGCCCGATCGCATTTGCGTACGCCCGGACGGCGTGACGTCCATACAGGCCCGTCGGCAGCTCGCCGAAGGCGCCCCGCTCGATGGCGGCCAGCACCTGCAGGCGCACGCCGATCTTGTCCTGCAGAGCCGTCAGCGTCAGGCCCCTCTGTTCACGGATTCTTCCCAGTTGTTGAAGGTTCATGGCACTTCCTCACCCCGTCCGACCTATCCTCCTTTTCGGTCCGTTTGGTACACTTGTTTACTCGACAGTTGCACCTTCCCGGATGAGTCATTTCGCACCCAAAAAGGGCCTGGCCAACGGGCACCTGATGACCTTGTATGCGTGGGGAAAGCCGAGGCACTTCCCACGGTTGCCCAAAGCTTCAGAGCGGCTCTTCGATGTCGCTCCTGACACGCGTGTCCTCGCCCACTGCCACTGGCAGCCGAACCGGGCGGCGAGCCCCGCGTTGCTCGCGCTGCACGGCCTCGAGGGATCGAGCAGCGCCCATTACATGCGCGGCCTTGCCGACAAGGCATACGCCAGCGGATTCAGCGTCATCCGGCTGAATCAGCGGAACTGCGGCGGCACGGAACAGCTCGCGTCGGGTCTGTATCACTCCGGGCTGACGTCGGACGCCGATCACGTGATTCAGGAAATCGCACGCGTGGACGGCATCGATCGCGTGGTGGTTGCGGGCTATTCCCTCGGCGGGAACCTTGCGCTCAAGCTCGCCGGGGACTACGGTGACGCGCCGCCTCCCCCGCTGAAGGGAATCTGCGCCGTGTCACCGGTGATCGAGCTCGGCGACTGCGTCAACGCACTCGAACGGCGCCAGAACATCGTCTACCAGTGGAATTTCGTGCGCGGCCTGAAAGGGCGCATGCGTCGAAAGGCGCATCATCATCCCGAGCGCTTCTCGCTCGAGCCGCTTGGGCGCATCCACACGGTTCGCGCGTTCGATGAGGCCTACACCGCTCCCCACTTCGGCTTCAGGGATGCCAGCGACTACTACCATCGAGCGAGCGCGATGCGCGTCATCGACCGCGTGCGCATTCCCGGCTTGATCATTACTGCCGAAGACGACCCGTTCGTGCCAACGGCGCCGTTTCGCGACCCCAGACTGACCGGAAACCCTCAGCTTCAGGTGATCGTGACCGACCACGGCGGGCACTGCGCGTTCATTGCCGACGCGCGGAATGGCGATGACGGTTACTGGGCGGAATCGATGATCGTGAAGTTCGCCCAGTCGGTCATTGGCCGCGGGCTCACTGATGACGTCCGACCGCGTCTATGAACTTCTGCGCGAAGATCGGGCCCAGGCCCTGCTCTTCGTGCTTGAAGTAGACGAACGCCTGTTTCACATTCAGATCCCTCACGGTCGCGCCCCAGCGCTCGAGATCGCTGTCCTGATATCCCTCGTCTCGCAGGCGGAAGTAGGCGTAGTCGGCGGTCGTCTCGACCGGCGTGCTCATCTTCTCGCTGTCGGCCACGCAGAGCGCGACGTTCCTGCTGCGAAGCACATCGAAGATCTCCTGATCCAGCCATGACGCGTGCCGGAATTCGAACGCCGCCTTCACGTCGTCAGGCAGAAGCCCGACAAATGCGCGCAGCACGTCAGCATCCTTCTTGTAGTTCGGCGGCAGCTGAAAGAGGAGCGTCGCGAGCTTCGGCCCGAGCGTTCTCGCCGTGCGGCAAAACGACTGCACGAGGTCCTCGCAGCGCTGCAGCTTGGAGTCGTGAGTGATCCGCCGCGGCGCCTTGAGCGTGAAGGTGAAGTGATCGGGGGTGCCCGTGGCCCATCCGGTCAGGAGCTTTTCCGTCGGCATCCGGTAGAACGTGTAGTTGACTTCGACCGTCCTGAAGCGCTCGGCGTAGTACGCGAGCATCTTGTCGGCCGGAAACTTCTCGGGATAGAAACTCCCGCGCCACTCCGGATAGTTGTAGCCGGAAGTCCCCACGAACACACGCGTCGCATCGGTCACAGGCGAAAGTCTACCGTAAGGCGGATTGCGCATTCTGCAAGGTGGCTGGCACCTAGCGCCGGAAGGTGCCAGCCACCTTTTCCGGGACGTGTTTCCGGACGTGGGAAAGATTCATCCCAACACCGGACACTGCAAAATGCCAGCAGCCGCTTGTCGACGCCGTAACTGCTTGCATTCCAACCACTAACGTATGATCCTCGGGCTGGCAGCCGCTTCGCAGTCCGGCAGTGGCCGGGGGCCAGACTCATGCTGCATGACATCCGCTACGCCGCCCGCACGCTGACCCGGACGCCGGGCTTCACCGCGGTCGCGATCCTCTCGATGGCGCTCGGCATCGGAGGCACGTCGGCAGTGTTCTGCCTCTTCAGGGCTGTTCTCCTGAACCCGCTTCCCTTTCCCGAGGCCGATCGGCTCGTGACGATCACCGAACGGCGGGCGAGCGGCGGCACCGCGGGTTCTCCGATTTCCGGCCACGAGTACGGGGCGTGGAAGTCAGAGAGCCAGGTCTTCGAACGAATCGCCATGTACCGCGGTGAACGCCTGAACCTGACCGGTGGCGGCGAGCCGGAGACAATCGGCGTGCTGCAAGTTTCCGCTGACTTTTTCCCCGCGCTTGGTCTTCGCCCCGCGCTCGGCCGTGCCTTTGTCGAGGGCGAGGACAAAGCCGGGTCGAACAACGTGGTCGTTCTGAGCGACGCACTATGGCGGCGGCGCTTTGCGGCCGACGAGCGCATCATCGACAAGACGATCACGCTCAACGATCGGAAGTTCACCGTCGTCGGTGTCATGCCCCCGCTTCCGCGCGCGCTGACGCTCGACGTGTGGGTTCCTATCGACGTTCTCGACCAGCTTCGCTCGATCGGACGACACAACCTGAACGTGATGGCACGGCTGGCACCAGGCGTCTCGCTGACCCGCGCGCAGTCCGACGTAACCGTTGTCGCCGATCGTCTTGCGCAAACCATGCCGGCCGCCAACACCGGCCACTCGGTCCACATCATGTCGTTGCGCGAGAGTCTGGTCGGCGAGTTCAGGACCGCGATGGTCGTGCTCTTTGCGGCGGTCGGATTCGTGCTGCTGATCGCCTGCGCCAACCTCGCGAACCTCCTCCTGAGCCGCGGCGCGGGCCGGCTGAAAGAATTGGCGCTGCGCTCGGCGTTGGGCGCGCGGCAGCATCGCCTCATTCGCGCATTGCTCGTCGAAAGCGTGATGCTGGCCGCAGCCGGAGGACTGATCGGGGTGCTACTGGCAGCATGGATCGTCGATCTGGTACCGGCGATGACGGCGGTCGAGATTCCGCTGATGGAAATGGCGCGCGTGGATGCGCAGACGCTCGCTGTGACCGCAATCATCGCGCTGTTTGCGGGCATCCTGAGCGGCCTTGCGCCGGCATTGCGGTACACGAGCTCGACGACAGGACGGTCGCTGATTGATGGCAGCCGTCTGACGTCTGCGACACCCGAACGGCGGCACATCCGCTCGTTGCTGGTCGCATCCGAGGTGGCCTGGACGCTGATGCTCATGGTCGGCGCTGGACTCATGCTGAACAGCTTCGTCCGGCTCGTGGGAGTGCAACCCGGGTTCCGCACCAGCGACGTGCTGGTGCTGCCGGTTGAACTGCCCGCGCTGCGCTATCGCGAAGCCTCCACGCGACGTCAGTTCCAGGATCAGCTGCTCGAACGTCTGCACCGCGTGCCTGGTGTGACGAGCGTTGGGGCCACCTCACATCTGCCGCTCAGCGGAAGCGACAACTGGATGCACTTCGACATCGTGGGCCGTCCGGCGCCGCCTCCCGGCCAGGGACCAACCGCCGCATTCAGGACTGTCACGTCTGACTACTTCCGGACGCTCGATATTCCCCTTCAACGCGGACGTTTCTTCTCGGACGCTGATGCCAGGCTCGCGCTCCCGCTGATTCGCTGGTTCGCGCAGCAGCCGCGGCCGGAAGGCTTCGATCGACCGCAGGCGATGCCGGTGGCGCTCGTGAGCGAGGCCGCGGCTCGTCAATTCTGGCCCGGCGAGGACCCAATCGGACGACGCATTCGTGTTCTTCTGAGCCCGGAAATCACCATAGTCGGCGTCGTTGGCGACGTGCGGCACCTGGCGCTCAACGCTCCAGCGCTTCCGCACGTCTATCTCGCAGCGAACCAGGAACCGTGGAGCTCCCTGTCGTTCGTCGTGCGGGCCTCTGGTCCAGCTGTCGACATGGCAACGTTACGCGAGCAGGTGCGAGCGATCGATCCTGCGTTGCCGGCCAGTGTCAGGCCGATGGACGAGGTGCGTCTGGGATCGGTCAGCCGCGAACGCTTCTACGTCGTGCTGATCGGCGTATTCGGCGCCGTGGCACTCGGCCTGGCGATCATCGGGATCCTCGGCGTCGTCAGCCACGCGGCGCGTCAGCGCACGCTCGAGATCGGGGTGCGCCTCGCACTCGGCGCCAACCGCGGCGAGATCACGCGGTTGATCGTCGGTCAGGGGATGCGGCCAATCGCTCTGGGCGTTCTCGTTGGCGCGGCGGGGCGCAATCGCCCTGAGCGGGTTCATGCAGAAGCTGCTCTACGGCGTCGAGCCAACCGACCCTGTGACCTTCGTGGCGGTGACGATCCTGCTCGTCGGCGTAGCACTGCTCGCATGCTGGATTCCCGCGGCACGCGCAGCGCGGCTCGATCCGATGGTGGCACTAAGATCGGAATAGCTCTGAGGACAACTATGCAGACGGCGTGGCAGGATGTGAATTACGCGATCCGTACGTTGGCACGAACTCCGGGTTTCAGCTTCGTAGCGATCGTCACACTCGCACTCGGCATCGGCGCCAACACCGCGATCTTCAGCGTGGCCTATGCCGTTCTGCTGGCGCCGCTTCCCTACGCGAACTCGTCGGCGCTCGTCGCCTTGCACGAAACGCTGCCAGCCAAGAACGAGGAGCCGGCGCGCCAGAGGATGCCGCTGACGCCGCCAACAACCAGAGACTGGGCCGCCGCCACCTCGTTTTCAAACCTGGCGCCTTACGCCGATCAGGAGTTCATTCTGACGGGTGCCGGCGAACCCGAGCGCCTTCGCGGCGCCGGCGTCGGCTGGTCCTTCTTCGACACGATGGGCACGGCGCCGTTCAGCGGGCGGCTTCTGAATCGAAACGACGACGGGCCCGATCGTCCGCGAGTGGCGATCATCGGTCACGAGCTGTGGCGGACGCGATTCGGAGCGAACCCTTCGCTCGTCGGAACGGCCATCGAGCTCTCGGGTCAGCGCTACGAGGTCGTCGGCATCGGTCAGCCAGGTTTCGCGTTCCCCTCGGCCTCGCAGGTGTGGGTACCTCTCTCGTTGCCTGAAGAAGAGTTCGCGGACGATCAGCGCCTCTCGTTCTATCTGGACGCCGTCGCGCGACTCAAGCCCGGTGTGAACATCGAACGGGCGAAGGCGGAGCTCAATCAAATCGCCGGGCAGCTCGCGGCTCAACATCCCAAGCAGTACGACAGACGAGGCGCCAACGTCGTCTCCCTGAAGGAATCGATCGTCGGCGACGTCAGGCCCGCACTGACGCTGCTGATGGCCACCGTCGGATGCGTCCTGCTCATCGCCTGCGTCAATGTCGCCAACCTGCTGATCGGGCGAGCTGCCGCCAGAGAGGGTGAGATCGCCACGCGCGCCGCACTCGGCGCATCCGGCGGACGGATCCTCCGGCAACTACTGACCGAAAGCCTCGTTCTCGCCATGGCGGGATCTGCTGGAGGTGTGCTCCTCGCGTTGTGGGCACGTGACGCCATCGTGAAACTGACACCTGCCAGCGTGCCTCGGCTTGCCGACGTGTCGATCAACGTGTGGGTGCTGGGCTTCGCTTTGCTCCTCACGGTCGTCACCGCGTTGGCCTTTGGTCTCGCACCGGCAGTCCTGACCACACGCCGGGCTTTGACAGACTCGATTGTGGCTGGCCGCAAGGGAACCGTCTCCAGCTCGCGCCGGCCCTGGCGATCCGTGATGGTGATCGCGCAGCTTGCGCTGTCCCTGGCATTGCTGACTGGTGCCGGACTCCTGGTGAAGACGTTCTGGAAACTGACCTCCGTCGCCCCGGGCTTCGATTCCACAGATGTGATGACGATGGAGGTGGTGCTGCCACGCGCGAAATATCCGGAGCCCGCGCAGCGAGCGCTGTTCTTCACGAGGGTGATCGAGATCCTGGAAAGCAATCCGCAGGTGACGGCCGCCGGCGGCGCGACGAACCTGCCCTTGTCGAACACGAACATGGCGTACGGGTTCTACAGGGAAGGCATGGTGCCAGGCAAAGAGGCCTCGTTCACCGCGAACGTCCGCGGTGTCACGAGCGGATATTTTCGAGCGCTGGGCATTCCGTTGATGCGCGGCCGCGGGCTGCTGCCGACAGATCGTGAGGGATCGCCACCGGTGGTCGTGATCAACGAGGCCATGCGCCGGAAGTTCTGGCGCGATCAGGAGCCGATCGGTCAGCGCATCAGCATCACGCGCGGCCGCACGACCATCTGGCGCGAGATCGTCGGCATCGTCGGCGACGTCCGACACTCCGGTCTCGGCAACGAGCCCGATCCGGAGATCTACATGCCATACGCGCACGACCCGTTCATGTTTCTGAGGATCGCCGTGCGCTCCCACGCCGGGCCCGAGGCGCTCGCCGGTGCGATGCGCGCCGCCGTGTGGGCCGTCGATCCGGGTCAGCCGGTGAGCCGCGTCCGGCCGATGTCCGAGGTCGTCGCATCCTCGCTTGCCTCGGAGCGCTTCAACACGGTCATGATCGGCAGCTTTGCGCTGCTCGCGCTGATCCTCGCGGCGGTCGGCCTCTACGGCGTCATCGCGTACAGCGTCACGCTCCGGCTCCACGAGTTCGGCGTCCGCCTGGCGCTCGGCGCCGATCGCCGTCACATCCTCGGCCTCGTGCTCCGCCAGGGCCTGACGCTCTCTGGTTTTGGTCTCGCGCTCGGGCTGGGCCTCGCGTACCTCCTGACGCGCCTGATCGAAACGCAGCTGTATCAGACCACCCGCACCGATCCCGCCACGCTGGGCTTCGTCGCGTGCGTGCTGCTGGCCATCGCGCTCGTGGCCAGCTACGTCCCCGGCCGCCGCGCGGCGCGTGTGGATCCGATGGGGGCGCTGCGCGAGTGAATCGGAAATCGGCGATCGGAAATCGGAGATCGGAAATCGGAGATCGGAAATCGGAAATCGGAGATCGGAAGTCGAAATCGGCGATTCGATGTCGTGCCGATTGCCGATTTCCGATTGCCGATTTTCACTCAGGTCTATGTCCGCGGTACGGATTCGACTTCGCGGTTTTGATGCTGGCGACGAGCATCGCCACAAGTTCGGATGCTTCGAAGCAAGTTCCGCTGCTCAGGGGATGATGCAGGCTCGCTTGCTGCAATGACTCGCAACCAGTAGCGGGCTTCACGGGCTTCCTTGAGCGCAATGCTGTTTTTCGCAATGAAGTCGGGTTTGCTTTGGCCCTCGGCGGCTTCTTCGGTGTTGGCTCCCGTCGAACCCGCCGCATCGATCAACTGCCACGCGACTTGCCTCAAGAGTGCGTCGCGGGCAATAACGATTCGACAGAATGCGATGACATCGACGACGAACCGAAATACTCGTTCGTGAAGATTTCTGGATTTTGCCATGATTGGTGGGATCGCATTGGCCATGCCATCAGAACTCCGAGCAATTCCCAGCGTTACAGGACTGTTGAGGCAGTTTTTCAACGCTCATATGTTCAATGCCGTCGCAGTTTCTTCAATCCATTCGAACCATTTCCCATTGCCCATCCCCATTTCCGATCGTCCGATCGTCCGATCGTCCGATTTCCGATCGTCCGATTTCCGATTTCCAACTAACTGAGGCACCATGACCGACCTGCGCTACGCCATCCGCACCCTGACCCGCGCGCCGGGTTTCGTGTTCATCGCCATCGTCACGCTGGCGCTGGGTATCGGCGCGAACACCGCCATCTTCAGCGTCGTCAACGGCGTGTTGCTGCGGCCGCTGCCGTTCGGTGAGCCGGAGCGGATTGTGCGCGTCTACACCAGCACGGTTGACGAACAGAAGAGCTCGCACTCGGCTGCGGATTTCCGCGATCTGATCAACGACCAGCAGTCGCTCGAGGCGCTGGCGGGCTATCGGACGCTGGTTTTCACTGCGATTGCCAGGCAAGGGGAGCCGGCGGCGCTGGAAGGCACGTTTGTCACGATCGAATTCTTCGATGTGCTGAACGTGCAGCCGGCAGCAGGACGTCTGTTCTCGCGAAAGACGGACAGTCCGAAGGGCGAGCGGCTGACCGTGTTGAGCGAAGGCGCCGCGCGACAGTTATACGGGGATCCTCAGCAGGCCGTCGGACAGCGGCTCCGTCTGAACGGTGAGCCGCACACGGTCACGGGTGTGGTGCCGGCACGCGCGGAGTGGCCGGGGAACGCGAAGGTCTGGACGCTGGCGCAGGATGAGGTTCCGCCCTCACCCATCGTGGCTACCGGTAATGACGACCGTGAGGTGCGTTACTTCGATGCGATCGCACGGATCAAGTCAGGCATCAGCACGGCCCAGGCCCAGAAGGATCTCGAGAGGGTCGGCACATTGCTGCAACAGCGGCGTCAGGCGACCTCGCAGCGCCGGGACCTCCTCATCCTCCCCCTGGCAGGAAGAAATCGTCGGCGACGTCCGGTTCGGGCTGATCGTGCTGCAGTTGGCCGTCGGCCTCGTGCTGCTCATTGCCTGCGCGAACGTCTCCAGCCTGATGATCGCGCGCGCCACGGGACGGAATCGCGAACTGGCCATCCGTGCGGCGCTTGGCGCGGGGCGCGGCCGCCTGATCCGGCAGCTGCTGACCGAGAGCCTGTTGCTCGGCATCGTCGGTGGAATTGTCGGTCTGCTGGTGGGCGCGTGGCTCACGACGCTGCTGGTCAGTGTGCTTCCGAGGAACGTGCCGAGGACCGGCGAGATTTCGCTCAACTTTACCGTGGCGGTGGTCACGCTGATCATCGCGGTAGGAACGGGAATGCTGTTCGGGATCATGCCCGCCCTGCAGGCTTCGCGAACGGACGCGTCGACAGCGTTGAAACGTGGCGGCGAGCGAGGAAACGCGCGAGCCCGCGGTCGCGCAGCACTGGTCGTCTTCGAAGTCGCGCTGACGTTGGTCCTGCTCGCGGGCGCCGGCCTGCTGATCAACAGCTTCATGCGTCTGCAGCGCGTGGACTCGGGGTTGAAGCCCGAGGACGTCACGGTCTACAGCATGATGATTCCGCAGACCCGGTATCCGACTGGCCCGACGCAAACGGCCGTCTATCGCAAGCTGCTGGAAGGCCTGGCGACGCGACCGGAGATTCAGGCGGTCGGTGTCGGGTTCCCCGGGCCTCTTGGCGGGAGCAACGCATCGGGCGCTTTCTTCATCGAAGGGCGACCGACGGAGTCGTCCAGTCGGCCGTTCGCCAACCTCGGATCGGTGTCGGGCGGTTATTTCCTGGCGATGGGCATCCCGCTCGTCGGAGGCCGGACGTTCGCCGATTCCGACACGCGCGACGCGCCTGCCGTCGCGATTGTCAACGTCGCTCTTACGCGAAAGTACTTCCCCGGCGAGAACGCGATTGGCAAGCGCGTTCGATTCGACTCGGATCCCAAGACGCCGGCCATCACGGTCGTTGGTATCGTCGGTGATGTCCGTCAACTCGGTCTGGACAAAGACGTTCCGCCGATCATGTACATCCCCTACGAGCAGTTCGCGCTCCCCTTCACCACCTTCGCGGTCAGGAGTACCGCGTCCGCCAGTACCATCGCGGGGCTCGTCAAAGCCGAGCTCTCGGCGATCGACTCCGAGCTGCCGCCCGGAACGGTCATGACGCTGCAGGGCGTCATCGACCGATCGGTCGCGCAGCCGCGGTTCCGGACGTCGCTGATTTCGGCGTTCGCGATCGTGGCGCTGATGCTGGCGGCCGTCGGACTCTATGGACTGATCAGCTATTCGGTCACGCAGCGCACGCGGGAGATCGGGATTCGCATGGCGCTCGGCGCTGGTCCGGCACAGGTGTTGACGCCGATGCTGCGCGAAGGGCTCGCGCTGGCGGTCATCGGGACAGGCATCGGCCTGGTGGGCGCGCTCGTCAGCGGCCGAGTCCTCTCGAGCTTCGTCTTCGGCATCGGGACCAGCGATCCGATGACGTTTGGAATCGTGGCGCTGATGCTGCTGGCCGTCGCCTTTGTGGCAATCCTGATTCCGTCCCGCCGCGCCCTGCGCGTCGACCCGATCACCGCACTGCGCACTGAGTAGAATTGGCAATCGGATGCGAATCGGAAGTGCGGAAATCGGAGATGCGGAATCGGAAGTGCGCGAGGGGCTGCGGGCCTCGACGCGGCCGCGTCCTAGGTGACGCGAGTGCGCAACGTAGCCGAACAGTGGGCTATTCGATTCGCGACTTGCGCATCCGATTGCGCACTTGCGCATCTCCGATCTCCGACTTCCGCATTTCCGATTTCCGATTTCCGATCGCTCAGTGAGCGCCTGGACCGACGGTCAGCTCGTAGCTCGCAACTTCCGCTCCCGCGAGGCTGACCAGAAACTCGTACGACCCGGCCGGCAGCATCTCGCCTGTGATGGCGGGGGCGAGAGAGGACGAGCGCTCACCCTTGACCGGCGACAGCCCGCCGCGGACCCAGCGCACCTGACCGCTCGACCAGTCGCGCGCGGTGACCTGATACGCCTGACTGTCCTGAACGGCCTTCGGCGGCAGCACGAGCCGCAAGAGAACGACCTGCTCGACGGGGACTACCTGCGCGGTTGCGTCCGGCGGTGTCGCGCCCCGCGCCTTTAAGGGTTCGAGCGTGACGGACGGAGCGGCAGAATCAGGCAGGCCGCTCGCTCGAAGCCGGTTCACCTCGTGCGAGAAGGCTTCTCGCGCTGCGCGCTCGCGCGCCAGGTCGGCCTCCATCTGTTCGAGCTGCGTGCGCGCGCGTTGGTAGACGACCTCGACGTCCGCCATCCGCGCATTGGCTCGTTTGATGGTCAGCGCCGCTGCGATGACTGACACGATCAGCAGCAGGCAGACCGCTACCAGTCCCCACTGAATTCCCGGACGATCGAGCCCTGCCACCCCGCGCATTGTCACCGACACCTTATATCAGTCAGAGCCTGCGGGTACAATTCGCGCATGCTCAAATCGCGCGTTCTCCTGTGCACCGCCCTGGCCGTGACGCTCGTCAGCGTCGCTCCCCTCGCGCAGAAGCCCGGGGACACACCCAAGGCTTCTGACTCGCCTGCGGAACTCAAGGCGCTGAAATACCGGCTGATCGGGCCAGCAGCCGGAGGCCGCGTGTCGCGAATCGTCGGAGTGCCTGGCGATCCGCTCATCTACTACGCGGCAACGGCTTCCGGCGGTGTCTGGAAATCGACTGAT
Source organism: uncultured Acidobacteriota bacterium (assembly GCA_963784195.1). Lineage (GTDB taxonomy): Bacteria > Acidobacteriota > Vicinamibacteria > Vicinamibacterales > 2-12-FULL-66-21 > CAVQAH01. The sequence goes on from CAWARA010000032.1 coordinate 230,832, forward strand.
GGCGGAACCACCTTCAGCTCGGTGTTCGACGACCAGCCGATCTCCTCGATCGGCTCGATCGCGGTCGCGCCGTCAAACCCCAACGTCGTCTACGTCGGATCCGGTGAAGCCAACATCCGCGGTAACGTCGCCGCCGGCAACGGCATTTACCGATCGACCGATGCGGGGAAGACGTGGACCCACGTCTGGAAACAGGAAGGGCAGATTGGAACGATGGTCGTTCATCCTGCCAACCCTGACATCGCGTTCGCAGCGGTACTGGGCCATGCGTTTGGACCGAACCCCGAGCGCGGCGTGTATCGCACGAAAGACGGGGGAAAGACATGGGAGCAGGTCCTCAAGAAGGACGCTGATGCCGGGGCCTCGGATGTCGCGATGGATCCATCGAATCCGATGATCCTGTTCGCAGGGTTCTGGCAGACGCGGCGGCGCCCGTGGGAGCTCGTCAGCGGCGGTCCGGGCAGCGGACTTCACGTGTCACGTGACGGCGGCGACACATGGAAGCAACTCACTGGCAGCGGCCTGCCAGAAGGCGCGTGGGGCAAAGTGGGCGTCGCCATCGCACCGTCCGACGGACGTCGCGTGTATGCGTTGATCGAGGCCGAAAAAGGCGGACTCTTCAGATCCGACGACGGCGGAGAATCGTGGAGTCTGGCGAACCCGTCGCGGCAGATCCGCCAGCGCGCGTGGTACTACACGACGCTGACAGTCAATCCGCAGAACCCGGAAGAGATCTGGTTTCCGCAGGTGCCCCTTCTCCGCTCAATCGATGGCGGCAAGACGCTGAAAGAGGTCAAAGGCACCGGCCATGGGGATCATCACGACATCTGGATCGATCCCAGGAACCCGAAGCGCGTCGCGTCAGCGAACGACGGCGGCGTCGACATCAGCACGAACAGCGGTGAAACCTGGCTGACGCCAACGCTCCCAATCGCGCAGTTCTACCACGTCTCTGTGGACACCCGCCGGCCGTACTACGTGGCCGGTGCGATGCAGGACAACGGCACCGCGCAAGGTCCAAGCCTGAACCGAAATGGCAGCATCGGGCTTGCCGACTGGGTCGGTGTCGGCGGCGGCGAGGCTGGCCACGTAGTGTCCGACTGGAGCGATCCGAACATCATCTATGCCGGCGAGTACCTTGGCATCATCACCAGATACGACCACCGGACCGGCGAGTCCCGGAACGTGAGCGCGTGGCCCGAGAATCCGTCCGGGCATGGCGGCGAAGACATGCGCTACCGATTCCAATGGACCGCGCCGATCGCGTCGTCGCCGCACGATGCGAAGGTCATCTATCACGGCGCGCAGGTGATCTTCCGCACGAGCAACGGCGGCCAGTCGTGGGAGGTGATCAGTCCTGACCTCACACGAAACGACAAGTCGAAGCAGAAGTGGTCCGGTGGTCCGATCACCGGAGACAACACCGGCGTCGAGACATTCTGCACGGTCTTCGCGATCGCCGAATCGCCGAAGGAGCGCGGGTTGATTTGGGCAGGAAGCGACGACGGGCTGGTGCACGTGACGCGCGATGCCGGGAAGAACTGGACCAACGTCACGAGCGCCATGGCCGGTCTGCCCGAGTGGGGAACGATCAGCATGATCGAGCCCTCCCCATTCGATGCCGCGACCGCCTACGTCGTGGTCGACGCGCATCGGCTCGACGACATGCGCCCGTACTTGTACAAGACGTCCGACTACGGAAAGACCTGGACCCGCCTCGACTCCACGCTTGCGAACAACGTCTATCTGCATGCCGTTCGTGAAGACCCCGTGAAGCGCGGTCAGTTGTATCTGGGAACGGAACGCGGGGTCATGTTCTCGACAGACGACGGCAAGACGTGGAAATCGTTGAGGCTGAATCTGCCGACCGTTGCCGTGCACGATCTCGTCGTCAAGGGTGACGACCTGGTCGTCGGCACGCACGGGCGTTCGGTGTGGATCCTCGACGATCTGCAGCCGGTGCGCGAGGTGAGCGATACGGTCACGAAGTCCGCCGTCCACCTCTTCCCTGCTGCCGACGCGGTGCGCTGGCGAATGGGTGGCGGCAGCTGGGCCAGCGACTACGCGAAGTTCTCGAATCCGCCAACCGGGGCATCCATCTACTATTTCCTCAAGGAGAAACCCAAGGGTGAACTGAAGATCGACATCCTCGACCCGGGCGGCAAGACGGTGCGAACGCTGAGCAGTGTGCCGCGCGAGCCGGACTACAGCAGCGAATCCGACGACCCCGAGGACTTCAAGAAGGCGGCGCTTCCGGTCGACGCCGGCGTGCAACGCGCGGTCTGGGACCTCAAGTGGGAGGGCGCCGCGAAGATCAAGAACGGCAAGATCGACACCGGGGATCCCGCCGATGGTCCGCGGGCAATTCCAGGCACTTACACGGTGCGCCTGACGGTTGATGGACAGACGCTCACGTCACCGTTGCGAATCGTTCCGGATCCGGAGCGGAGCGCGCCGCAGGCCGATCTCGACGCACAACTTCAGTTCGCGCTGCGTGTGCGGGATGACATCTCGAAGCTGACCGCCGTCGTGAACCGCGTGCGCTCGGTCCGCGAGCAGCTGCAGGCGCGAGTGAAGGCGCTCGAGTCGCGAAAAGGCGAGACCGCAGTCGCCACGCTGATCAGTGGCGCGGAAGGATCGATCAAGAAGGCGACCGCGCTCGAGGACCGGCTGCACAATCCGTCAGCGGAAGTCGTCTACGACATCCTCGCCGAGCGCGGCGGCACGCGCCTGTACTCGCGGCTGGCGCCGCTGATGATGTGGGCCGTCGAAGGCGAGGGTCAGCCAACCGCCGGCATGCTGCAGGTGCTCGAGGCCCAGGAAAAAGAGCTCGCGCAACTGGAGCAGGAGACCGACGCGTGGGTCACGACCGAAGTCGCCGCCGTCAACCGTCAAGCCGCGGCCGCCGGCGTGCAGTTCATCGTGGTGAAGTGAAATCGGAAATCGGAAATCGGAAATCGGAGATCGGAAATCGCAAATCGGAGATCTCCGATTCCGATTTCCGATTTCCGATTCCGCTCCGTAAGCGGCCGCTTGCGGCTGCGGGCGACGGCCAGGGCCAGCACGACGACGCCCCATGTGCCGAGAGCGAGGGCTTGCGGCCACAGCAGGTCGAGGCCGATGCCCTTCAGGAAAATGCCTCGCACGATCACCAGGAAGTAGGTCAGCGGGATCAGGCGCGTCAGCGGCTGGATCGCGGCGGGCATGTTCTCGATCGGGAAGATGAATCCTGACAAATAGATCATCGGGGTCAGGAAGAAGAACGTGGCGGTCATCATCGCCTGCTGTTGCGTGTTCGAGATCGTCGAGATGAACAGGCCGAGCGCGAGCGTGCACAGCACGTAGAGCACGCACATCGCGAACAGCAGGACGAAGCTGCCTCTCAGCGGCACCTCGAACCACAACACCGCGACGGCGACGACGAGCACGACGTCGACGAGCGCGATCAGCCCGTACGGCAGCAGCTTGCCGACAATCAGCTCCCAGCGCCGCAGCGGGGTGACGTTGAGCTGCTCGAGCGTGCCGAGCTCCTTTTCGCGCACGATCGCCATCGAGGCGAGATTCGCGGTGACGACGAGCAGGACGAGCGCGAGCACGCCGGGAATCATGAAGTGCCGGCTCTCGAGCTGCGGGTTGAACCAGACGCGAATCCGCGCGTCAATCACCCCCACACCCGGCTGACCGCCCTTCGCCTGCACGAGATCCTGCGCGTAGCCGCTGATCAGGTTCGTCGCGTAGCCGAGCGCGACGGTCGTCGAATTGGAATCAGAACCGTCGGCGACGACCTGCACGGTGACGGGATGCCCCGCCGCCACGTCAGCGCCATAGCCAGCGGGGATCGACAGTGCCAGCCACGCGCGCCCCCGCTCGAGATACGGCTCGATCTCCGACACGGTCGTCACGGTATCGGCGATGGTGAAGTTGCGGGACGCCTCGAACCTCGAGATCAGTTCCCGGCTCGCGGGTGTGCGATCGCCATCCACGATCAACACCGGCACGTCTCTGACGTCGGTCGTCGCCGCATACCCGAGCATGGTGAGCTGGAGGATCGGCGCGATGATGACGATGCCGAAGAGCCGCGGATTCTGGCGGAGCTCGAGGAACTCTTTCCACACGAGGAAGCGAAGCCGCTGCATCAGGCACGCTCCCGTGCGAGCCGCAGCGATGCCAGGCCGAGCATCGCCGCCGCGTAGATCGACATCGCCACGAGCTGCGGCACGAGGTGCGAGAGCTCCGAGCCCTTGAGCACGATCCCGCGAAGGGCGATCAGGAAATACCGCGCGGGCACCACGTACGTGACGATCTGGAGGAACTGCGGCATGCTCGAAATCGGGAAGATGAATCCAGACAGCATGATCGTCGGCAGCAGTGAAATCAGCAGCGCCATCTGGAAGGCGACCTGCTGGGAGTCGGCAATGGTCGAGATGAGCAGGCCCGTGCCAAGCGCGCCGACGATGAAGAGCGAAAGGGCGATCAGCAGGGCGATCCAGTTGCCGCGCATCGGCAGCCCGAACAGCACCATCGAGGCCAGGATGATCAGCGCCGCCGACGTCATCGAGATCAGGAAGTAAGGAATCGTCTTGCCGATCACGAACGAGAACGTGTCGATCGGTGCCATGCGGACCTGCTCCATCGTGCCGGCTTCCTTCTCGCGGACGATCGAGAGCGCGGTCGAAGTGACGGCCGTGATCATCGCGATGTAAGCGATGAGCCCCGGAACGAGAAACAGCGTGCTGCGAAGCTCGGGGTTGTACCAGATGCGCGGCTCGACGGTGATTGGCGGACGGATGACGACCCCCTCAGCCGCGAGCTCCGAGCCAACGGTCCGCAGGATGTTCGACGCGTAACCGATGACGGTCGTGGCCGTGTTCGCGTTGTCGCCGCTGACGATCACCTGGACCGACCCCGTGCGGCCCGCTTTCAGATCGCGGCCGAAGCCCTCATCGACAACGAGCACGGCCCTGGCCTGATTGAGATCCAGCATCCGCTCGGCGTCCCGATGTGCGTAGACAGTCGCTGCAAGGTCGAAGTACCCGGAGTTGATGAAGGCGGAGACGACGCTGCGACTCTCTGGCGAACCGTCACGGTCCTCGACGACGAGCTTGATGTGGCGGATGTCGAAGTTCAGCGCGTAGCCGTACAGCAGCAGGAAGAACGCCGGCACGAAGACGAGAATCGTCAGCGTGCGCCGATCCCGATAGATCTGGCGAAGTTCCTTCCGGTAAACGGCGAGCGCCTTGGTCATGCCGCGGTTCCTCCGGCCTTCTCCACCACGTCGAGGAAGACATCCTCGAGCGAGGGGAGCACCTCGGTCGCCGAATCGACCTTCAGACCTGCGGCAGAGAGCCGGCCGACGATGACCTCCGGCGCGATCGACCGGTGACGAAGCACGGCGTGAACGGCCGTGCCGAACAGGCTGGTCTTCTCGACCTCCGCCATGCCATCGAGCGCACGCATCAGCTCGACGGTCTGATCCCCGCGGATCTCGAGGATCGGGCGGCCCTCGAAGATCCGTTTCACCTCGCTGGTCGTACCGATGGCGGCGAGCTTCCCGGCGTGGATCAGCGCGACGCGATGGCAGCGTTCAGCCTCGTCGAGATAGTGCGTCGTGACGAGCACGGTCACGCCGCTTTGCGACAGTGAATCGATCAATCGCCAGAACTGCCGGCGCGACAGCGGATCGACGCCGCCGGTGGGCTCGTCGAGGAACAACAGCGAGGGCTCGTGGAGAATCGCGCACCCGAGCGCGAGGCGCTGACGCCACCCACCCGCCAGGTCGCGCGCGAGCGTGTTCTCGCGGCCGTGCAGGCCGGCCATCTCCAGCACGAACGACCGGCGCGCCGTCAGGCGATCGTCGCTCAGCCCGTAGATCCCGCCGAAGAAACGGATGTTCTGATCCACCGTGAGCAGCTCGTACAGCGAGAAGCGCTGCGACATGTAGCCGATGCGCTGCTTGACGCCTTCAGGGTCTTTGGCGACGTCGATGCCCCCGACGATCGCGGTGCCCGATGTCGGCTTGAGCAACCCGCACAGCATGCGGATGGTCGTCGACTTTCCGGCGCCATTGCTGCCGAGAAAGCCAAAAATCTCGCCGCGCCGCACATCGAACGACAGATCGTCGACCGCCGTGAACGCGCCAAACTTGCGCGTCAGATGACGAACGTCGATAGCAGTGTTAATGGACATATGTCACGTGCTGACGTGCGACGTGCGACGTGCTGACGTGCGACGTGCCGACGTGCTGACGTGCCACTGCGCACTGCGCACTTGCGCACTTGCGCACTTGCGCACTTGCGCACTCGCGCACTTGCGCACTCGCGCGCCATCACCTCGTCTCCCCAACCGCCCGTGCCAGGCGCGCCTCTGCGAGCCGGGCGTTGGCCAGCGCGCGCGTGCGTGACAGCTCGGCCTGCAGAAGGTCGGACTCGGCGTCCAGCACCTCGGTGCTCGTGGCGACGCCTGCGGCGAAGCGTTCGCCGACGACCCGGCGCGCTTCCTGCGCGGCGCGCACGCCATCCGCCGCGACCGCGATGGCGGCACGGCTCGAGTCGAGCTCCAATTGACGTTGCCGGACCTCGAACTCGAGCTGCCGATCGAAATCGGCGGCCCGTGACCTGGCGGCACCGGCAACGGCCGCCGCCTCGGCTTTCGCGCCGCGGGTCCGGCCGCCGTCCCAGAGCGACCAGGTCACGTTGACCGACACGTCCCAGGAATCCTCCCAGGTGTCGACGCGCGGGAAGATGCGGGGGTTGGGCCTGGCATAGTCGTAACCGCCGCCCACGGCGACCTGAGGCCGGGTACCCGCAGCGGCCGCGTCGATACGCGCTTCGGCGGCATCGACGCGCTGGCTGAGCGCGTGACGCTCCGGCCGGCTCGCCCGTCCGCGCTCGATGAGCACCTCGGCCTGCGGGCTCGTTTGAACCGGCTGATCGAAGACCGCCTTGGGCACGATGGGTGTGGCGCCACTCTCGCCGAGCAGGCGTCGCAGATCAGATTCGGTAATCGCGCGGGTGTTCGCCGCTTCGATGGCCAGCAACCGTTCGCGCGACTGCTGCGCCTCCGCGGTCAGCACTTCGTTCGGCGGGATGAGCCCCTGATCGAGACGGTTCTTCAAGTCACGCACGTGTGACTCGATCGCGCCCAGCGTGCGCGAGAGTACCTGCTCGGCGTCACGCGCGGTGACCAGCGCCCAGAACGCGCGCGTGATCTCCAGTCGCAGATCGGCGCGAGCCGCGTCGAGATCCGCGCCGGCCGCGCCGAGCTCGGCGCGCGCCGCACGCTCGAGCGCGTCGGTTCTTCCCGACGTGTAGATCGGCCACTGCATGTCGAGCCGCGTCCGGTAGTTGTCGGGCACATCGGGATACAGGACTCGTATGCCCTGCCCGATTTGCGCGAGCACGAACTCCTCGACGTGATTCGTCCGGGTGTAACCGGCCTGCAACGCGACGACAGGGAGCTTGTCGGCCTCGCGCTGGGCGAGCGAGGCGTCGGCTGCTTCCTTCCGCGACTCCAGTTCCGCCAGCCGCAGACTGTTCGCGAGACCTCGCGCAATCGCCTCGTCCAGGGTCAGTTCGGTTCCGGCCGGCTGCTGCCCGTACACGACAGCAGGAGTGGCGAGCAGCAGGGCCAGCAGCGCCACACGATGCCCCGCACGCCCGATCGCCAATCTGCAACGGTCGATGCCTGTCGCCACTCTGCAATCGCCAATCGTCACTGTCATTTCTCCGCAATCAGTTCGAGGAAGACATCCTCGAGCGACGCCGCGAGCGGGCGGGCGCTCAGAACCCGGATGCCCTGCCCTTCGAGCTGCGAGGTCACGCGCGTGATGCCGGCTTCCTGTGTCTCGCCGCCAAGCCTGACGTGCGCCCGGTCGCCGAAGGCCTGCACGTCCACGACGCCGGGAACCTTCGCAATCAGATCCAGAGGTGGCCGGGGCGTGTCGGTGACGATCTCGAGCAGCCTCCCGCTGAGTGCGGCCTGCAGGTTGGACGGGCTGTCGATGGCCAGCACGCGGCCGTCGTGGAGCAGCACCGTGCGCGCGCATCGCTCCGCCTCGTCCAGATACGGCGTGGCCATCACGATGGTGAGCCCGTTGGCTAGAAACTCCGAGAGGAGCTTCCAGAACTCGCGTCGCGAGACCGGGTCGACACCGGTGGTGGGCTCGTCGAGCAGCAGGATGTCCGGTTCGTGCACCAGCGTGCACGCCAGCGCAAGCTTCTGCTTCATGCCGCCAGACAATCGATCCGCTCGCCGGCCGCGAAATGACGTCAGCTGCGTCATCGACAGCAGCCGATCGCGCGCATCCTGATACCGCCGCATGCCATGGATCTCGGCGAAGAACGCGATGTTCTCGTCGATCGTGAGATCGCCGTACAGGCTGAAGCGCTGCGACAGATATCCGATCGTCCCCGTGACGTCGCGATGCTGCTTGACGGGATCGCGATCGAGCACGCTGATCCGTCCGGCGTCCGGCCGCAGCAGCCCGCAGGCCAGGCGGATGGTGGTCGTCTTGCCGGCGCCGTCGGGACCGATCAGGCCGAACATTTCGCCCCGCGCGACATCGAACGAGATGGCGTCGAGCGCTTTGAGCGTTCCGTACTGCTTGGTGACCTTTTCAAAGCGGATGGCGGACATTACGCCTCCGGAATCTCCGCTTCGACCGGCATGCCAGGCTTCAGGACGCCTGCCCGGTTGTCGGTGCTCACCTTGATGCGGTAGACGAGCCGCGATCGTTCGTCGGCCGTCTGCACGTTCCGGGGCGTGAACTCCGCTTTCGGCGAGATGAACGTGATCTTCCCTTCCAGGCGCTGGTTCGCGTCAGTGACCAGCGTCACGAGCTGCCCGAGCTTCAGCCGCGGCACGACCGGCTCGTCCACGTAGACGTTCGCCCAGGCGTGGTCCAAATCGGTGATCACGACGATCGGGGTGCGTGGTGCGACGGTTTCGCCGGCATCGATCAGCTTCGAGGTGACGACACCCGCGACGGGCGAGGTGAGAATCGCGTCGGCGAGATCCTTGTCGAGCGAGGCGATCTGAGCGTCGACCATCGACACGCGCGCCTTCGCCGCCGCGATCTCCTCGACGCGCGCACCCGCCTTGATGCTGGCGAGCGCCTCGGCCGAGCTGCGCGTCCGCTCGCGCGCGGCATTGACTCTCGCCGCCGCCACATCGCGCCGTGTCGCCGCATCGTCTCGCTGTTTCCGCGAGCCGGAGTTCGTTTCGAGAAGCGCCTCGAATCGCTTGAGATCGGCGGAGGCCGACTCGAGCTCCGCTTCCGCCGCGCGAACGTCGGCCCGTGACGAATCCACCTGCGCAGCCGCCTGCCGAATCTCTTCCGGCCTCGCACCGGCACGGAGCAGCGCGAGCTGCGCCAGCGCCTGGTCGCGCTCGGCCTGCACCCGCCGCAGCGCCAGCTCGGTGTCCGACGTGTTCAGCTTGGCCACCGTTGCGCCGACCTGGACCTGATCGCCCTCCTGAACGCGAAGCTCCACGACTCGCCCGCCCACTTCAGGTGCCACGCGTACTTCGGTTGCCTCCACATAGCCGGACGCGCGAAGCGGCCCGTCATCTTTGCCACCCCGGCACCCCGCCAGCGTGGCCGACCCGGCCACCCCGGCCAGCACGCATACCGCAAGAACCCTTCTCGTGAGAGTCATCGCTTTCCGGTCCTTCTTGTCGTGACACGCCGGCCCTTGTGCTTCGTAGCGTCCGGCTTCAGCCGGACCTTCCTGACCTCCGTGACCTCCGCCTTCCTACCTCTCGATCCCATTCGCCCTTCGAGAATCCCAAGAGTGACGTTCTCGATGTGGCCAACGACCGCGTCGCGATCGTGAAACAGCGTCGCGCTCAGACCTACTTCGGCCATCCGCGCGCGCAGCGGCGCGCTGGCAAAGAACAACAGCAACGGCGCCACGATGCCGGCATGGACGAGGAGTGGATCGCTGGGCTTGAACACGCCGCGCTGCACACCCTCGGCGATGAACCCCGCCAGCGCACGCACGATCCCCGTAATCTCGACGAGCGTCTCATCGTCGAGATGCTTGCCGCCGTCGGCGATCTCGCGGAACCAGATGGGTGGAAAGTGCGGACGCGCTTCGGCTTCCGTCGCGATGGCGCCGATGAACTCCCTGACCTTGTCTTCGGGACTGAGCGATGAGGCCGCCACGTCGCGGATGCGCGCGCCGGCGGCGCCGAACATGTCCCGCAGAATCTCGCGGTAGAGCGCTGCTTTGCTGCGGAAGTGGTAGTAGATCATCGCCTTGTTCAGGCGTGCGGACGCGGCAATACGGTCCACGCTGGCGCCGGCAAAGCCATGCGCGGAGAATTCGCGGCGGGCGGCGGCCAGGACGCGGTCGCGTGAGCCTTCGCTGCCCGCGGGAACTGCGGCTGGGGAGCGGCGTGACGGCAATTCGGGGGGTGAACTCAGCATTGACTAACTGGTTGGTTAAACTAACTAACTGGATATTTAGCTCAATGAACCGCTCGCTGTCAACTGGCTCGCGCTGCCCGTGGTTCGTGGTTCGTGGTTCGTGTCTCGCCGCAGGATTAGGCCTTCGAATCAAGGACTCCAGCAGCGCGGAGCTTCAGCTCCGCGCCAGAGACCGCGTCGGCGTCAGTGTCTCTGACGCGCGGCTAAAGCCGCGCGCTGCTGGAGGAACGTTAAAGCAGCTTCGACAACCTCGCGTACCCGGCCCGGCTCACGGGCAGGCGGGTGCCGTCGCGCAGGATAGCGATCCGGCTGTCCTTCGCGTACAGCTCGACGCGCGCGATGCGATCGATGTTCAGCAGGTAGGAGCGGTGAATGCGCACGAAGCGCGCCGGATCCAGCGATGCCTCGACGGCCGACATCGTCTGATCCTTGAGGTGTTGCTTCCCATCAGACTTGAAGCACACGTAGTCGTCCTGCGCTTCGACGTAGTCGATGCGGTCGACCGGAATCACGTGGACCTGGGCGCCGTCACGGATGAGGATGCGTTCGACCGGACCCTGGCGCGGACGGGCTTCGGCGACCAGCGCAGGCACGTCGAGCCCCGACGCCTCCTCCGCGCTCGCTCCGGATGCCTCGCGGACGCGCAGCCGCTCGCGCACGCGGCTCAACGCTTCGGCGAAGCGTTCCTCGCTGAACGGTTTCAACAGGTAGTCGACGGCGTGCACTTCGAACGCGCGCAGCGCATATTGATCGTAGGCGGTGACGAAGACGATCGGCACCGCGCGGCCGAGCAACTCCAGGACTTCGAAGCCGTTCAGCTTCGGCATCTGCACGTCGAGGATCAGCAGGTCGGGCGACAGCTCGCTCACCGCCTTCACCGCCTCGAAGCCATTCGCGCATTCCGCGACGATCGTCACGTCCGCCAGCCGATCGACATACTCGCGGACGACGGCGCGCGCCGGCGGCTCGTCATCGACAATTACGACGCGTAGGGGGTCAGGCATGGGCAATGGGCAATGGGCGATGGGCGATGGGCGATGGGCAATGGGCGATGGGCGATGGGCGATGGGCGATGGGCAATGGGCGACGGGCATCACTCGTCAATGGGAACAACCAGCTCCGTCCTCCAGACACCATCGACCTCCGACGTCTGCAGGCGTGCGTTCGATCCGTGCAGCGCAGCCAGGCGTCCCCGGACGTTCGCAAGACCGAGGCCGGTTCCGGTGCGCCTCGGCCGATCGGAATCGCATGGGTTCTCGACCACGATCGTGAGCAGCGCTTCCGATCGCGATGCCGATATCGTAACCGTCCCGCCGGCCAGCATGTGCGCGATCCCGTGGGTCACGGCATTCTCTACGATGGGCTGCAGCAGGAGCGGCGCGATCAGACAACCGCCGGCGTCGCCGTCCGAGATGCTGACCTGCAGACGATCGCCGAATCGCACCTTCTCCACCTCGAGAAAACCCTCGACCATTTTCAGCTCGCGCGCGAGCGGGATCCGATCCTGGCTGCCGAGCTGCAGGCTCTCCCTGAGGAACTGCGCGAGCAGCAGGCACATGCGCCGCGCCGCCGCGGCATCGACCGTGGTCAGCGCGCTGATCGAGTGGAGGCTGTTGAACAGGAAGTGAGGATCGATCTGCGCCCGCAGCGATCGCAGCTCGGCCTCGCGCGACAGTACCTGCCCGTGCAGCGCGAGCCGCTCAGCCTCTCGGGTTTCCTCGAATGCGACCAGCAGGTAACTCATCGCCAGAGACAGAAGATACAGCAGCACGCCGAGGCCGAAAATCAAGGGGTCGAGCGACGCATCCTGCTGAATGGCTGGCGGCAGCCAGCCCCGGCCAGCCAACGCGCGGACCCACACCTTGGCCAGCAGCAGCCAGCCGGCGCTCGAGATAGCGGCGGCGGCGAGCGCCGTGCCGAAGATCCGTGCCGCACCGGTCATCGCAAGCGGCATGCTCCGGCTGACGTACCAGACCGAGAGACAGACGAACGCGTAGGCGTAAGCGAGCGGCAGGGCGACGATGAGGCCGTGCCACCATGTGAGGGACGCCTGTGCGCCCAGCAGGGCGCCAAGAAGGCTGGCGAGCACCAGCCACAGTCCCAGGTAGAGCGCGAGCCGGCGGCCCCGCGCCAGAATCGGATGCATCGACTAGAGCGTATCTCCTGAATCGGAACGGCCGCTCCGCTGTCGCGGCCGGCCCATCACGGTCGAACACCCTGTCAGTTCTTGATCTCGACGCCGCCCATGATCGCAAACCCCCTCAGCGTCAGGCGGTGGTTCGTAGCGCCTTGCGGCGGACGTGTCTTGTCCTCGACGCCGCCCAGCAATGGGACGACGCGGGATTCCACCGACCAGTCCTCGGGCACGCGAATGTCGATGCCGCCCCACATCGCGAAGATGTCGATCACCGCATCGCCGTTGATCGACGCCTGACGAAGATCGATTTCGCACCCGCCCATCACCGCGGTCAGTTCCCCGCCGCGAAACGCGCGCGAGTTATTCCCCCGCGCGACACCGCCGAGAATAGCCACGGCGCTGACGGTTGAATGGCTGTCGACCCCCAGGCGCGGGCGGTGTGCACCTGTCATGCCCTGCCAGACGATGTAGGCCCCGAGCAAGACGAGGATGAGCGGCCAGACGTCCTGGAAGTCGACCTGCAGGACGGTCAGTTCCTCGATCAGAAGCCACGTCCCGGCCAGGGTGAATAGCAGCCCGGAAAAGATGCCACCCTTGCCATCGCGTGCCTGCCACATTTTCAGCACGCCTATCACCACCAACGCCGCCGGCCAATATCTGAGGAAACGGGACAGAGGGGCAATGCCGAGGTTGTCGAGCATCAGCACGACCCCGACCGCGATCACCATCAGCCCCAGCAGCAGCTGTGGTGTGAGCCTGAGGCCCGCGCCCGTTGTCCCTTGTGGATCCGTCGGCATATTCATGACCCCACGATACGACGGGATTGGACGGGTCTGCCCGGGGTTTCCGGCGAAAGCCAGCCGAATACCGGTAAACGGCCCGGACGCGCCCCATGGCCGCCGCGATGAAGCGGAAAGCGGTAGAATTCCGCCGACATGCTGCGAAAATCGCTCTTTTCCGCCTTGCTCGTCACGCTTCTCGTACCGGCCACCGCCTGGACCGGTCCGCTTCAGGACGACCTCAAAGCACGTCGCGCGCGAGTGATGGAACAGCTCTCGCCGGACACGCTGGCGATCTTCTGGAGCGCGCCAGTTCGCGTGTACTCGCACGACGTGGAATACGAGTACCGGCAGGACAGCAACCTGCTCTATCTGACCGGAGTCGATCAGGAGGAGACGATCCTCGTGATCATGCCGGGCAACGTGACGCGCCGCGAGATCCTGTTCATTCGCGAAGCTGATCCCCGCCGTGAACACTGGAACGGTCACAGCCTTACGGCGGCGGAAGCCACGGCACAAAGCGGCATCGTGACGGTCCTGCCGCTCGGGCAATTCGAGCCGTTCATCACCTCGATGTTTTCGCGACGGGCGATGGGTGGCGACGAGGGTGAGTACGAGAAGTTCTTCGACGCGCTGGGTGCTGGCCGCGCCAGGCTGTCGGTCATGCTCGAGCCGCAGCGCGACCTGAGGTCGGTGCCGGGACCCGCGCGGAAGTTCGCGCTCGACCTGCGCGAACGGTTCTTCGGCTTCACGCTGGAGGATGCGACGCCGATCGTCTACGGCCTCCGTCAGATCAAGACCGCGCACGAACAAGACGTGATGCGCAAGAGCGTGTCCATCTCGAGCGATGCACACAAGGCGGGCATGCGGGCCGCCGCGCCCGGACGTCACGAGTACCGAGGTCGAAGCTGCCATCGAAGAGGTCTACATGCGCAACGGCGCCATGAGCTGGGGCTATCCCTCGATCGTGGGCAGCGGGCCGAATGCCACGATTCTCCACTACAGCAAATCGAGCCGGCTGATGGAACCAGGCGACCTGCTGCTCGTCGACGCGGCCGCCAACTATCAGGGCTACACCGGCGACATCACCCGCACGTATCCGGTGAGCGGCACGTTCACCCGCGAACAGCGGGACATCTACGAGATCGTCTTTGCCGCGCAGGAAGCCGGGATCAAAGCGGTCCGCTCCGGCGCGCGCACCAGCGAGGTGCAGGAGGCATGTGACGTCGTGCTGAGAGCGGGCCTCGCACGGCTCGGCCTGGTGACGGACACCACGGGCCAGCAGTTCAAGATCTGGTCAACGCACGGTGTGCTTCACTGGATCGGCATGGACGTCCACGACGTCGGCACGAAGCGCACGATCGAGCCAGGCATGGCGTTCGTGATCGAGCCCGGCATCTACATCCGCGAAGCCTCGCTCGAGGCGCTGCCGAAAACGCCAGAAAACGCGGCGTTCATCGAGAAGGTGCGTCCGCTCGTCCAGAAGTACAAGAACATCGGCGTGCGGATCGAGGACTCGTTCCTGTTCACGGCCAACGGACTGGAGCGGCTCTCGTCATCGGTGCCGCGGACGCTCGACGAGGTCGAGCGGTTCATGAAGCGAGACACGACACCGACGAGCGAAACAAAGCGGTGACCATCGCGCCGCGACAGTCTTGAGGCAGATCAATCTGCCGGGGCTCCCGCGCCGACGCAGCGCCGGTCGCCGGAGCACGTCGGGTCACAGCGCCCGTGCCTCGCGCCAAGGCTTCGGCGCAGGCCTCGCCGGAGCTCGAAGGGCGAAGGCGGATCGGCCAGACGCGCGGTAACATGCACCTCGCGGCGATGGCCTGCCGATGGCCCTCCGGCTCGCGGTACCGCCCGTCGGCCCAACTGTTGGGCGCCGGCTTCCGGAGCACCCCAACCGGAGCGGCCATCGTCAGGCAATCGCCGGAGGTGCATTTTTCCGCGCGTCCGGCCGAGGCGCCGTGCCCCGACGTGCTCCGGCGACCGGCGTTGCTCTGGCGGCAGCGGCGACATTCAATCCAAATGCACCGGGATAACCCGGTGTTCAACAGATCCTGAACTGCTATGGTTGGCGGCTAAGAGTGCCGATGCCTACTTGTCCGGGAGGCCGGCGTCGCGGCGGGCTTTGCGGAGGGCTTCGAGCGCTTCCTGCACTTCTTTCTTCGCGGCGGCCTGCGCCCGCTCGGTCCTGGCTTCGCGCAGTTCCTGCAGCGCGGTTTTGAGCGCCCACTGCAGCGCAAGCGACGTGAGCGCGACCGTCACGCCTTCACCGTTGGTGAACGCCGCATACCCTTTCACGTCGGTCGGCGTCACCATGTCCAGAAATTCCTGGTGCGTCATGCCGCCGTATGGAACCGGGCCACGCAGGTAATCGGGACCGAGGATCTGTTCGATCGTCAGCTTGGGCGCGTCGATCTGGACGCGGAAGGTTGGCAGGCCGCCCTCGGTCTCGACGGGCAGGATGTCCACCTTGATGGCAGGGTCCCGCGACAACTTCTTCTGGATCTTCTCGAGCGAGACCGGGAGGTCGGCCGGATCCGCGGGCTGCGCCTCGGCGGGCTTTGCCGGGGGCTTCGACTGCTGAGCATTCTGCGAGGCGCTCTGCAGCGGCGGCAGAACAGCCAGCATGCACGCGAGGGCAAGCGTAAGAGGCGTCATCGGTCCCAATCCATCATCTCATTAAGACGACACAGCCGGCGCGATAGCTTCCGGACACGGGTTCCGCCGGCCTTCATGAGCTGTTCATTCGCCCATGAGATGACGGCGGGCGTCTGTTCAGCCGTGGGATAGCGTTGTTCACATCTGAACAACCAATCGCCCTCAGCCGTCTGTCTCTGGATGCCTTAACTGCTTGACCGCCGAGGGCTTGCGCCCGGGACGAGATGCGGCACAGCATTGGCTCTCATTGCAGGCCCCGGACTCAGCACAAACCTGATGGAGGAACTGGGATGACGACCTTACTGCAGGACGTGCGCTACGCCGTGCGCATGCTCGTCAAATCGCCGGGCTTTTCGCTCGTGGCGATTCTGACGCTGGCGCTAGGCATCGGCGCCAACACGGCCATTTTCAGCGTGGTGAACGCGCTCCTGCTGCGCCCTCTGCCATATCCGGAACCCGACCGGGTCGTCATGCTGTGGCAGAACCTGCAGGCCCGCGGTGGTCCCGCCCAGGAGTGGGCGACGCCAGGCAACTTCGTCGACTGGCGCGACAGCCGCACGCTGTTCGCGAAAACTGCTGCGGTCCAGGGCTGGCTGCCCACATTGACGGGAGTCGCCGAGGCGGAACCTCTCCGCGGCGAGCAGGTCACGCAGGAATATTTCGACGTGCTCGGCGTTCAGCCCGCGCTTGGCCGGATCTTCCGGCCGGACGAAGATGTTCCGAATGCTCCGCGTATCGTTGTGCTCGGTCACGGTCTGTGGACGCGCAGGTTCGGCGGCGACCGCAGCATCATCGGACGCAGCATCACACTCGGCGGCGAACCGCATGAAGTCATTGGCGTGATGCCCGATGGCTTCCGGCCCGCCGTGCTGACGCAATCGGAGTTGTGGCGGCCGCGCCGATTGAACACAGCGAACCCGTCACGGGGCGCGGTCGTCCTCCGCGTGGTCGCCAGGCTCGCGGACGGCCAGACACTGGAACAGTCGCGCAACTCGGCAGAAGTCCTGTCCAAACGGCTCGAGCTGGCCAACCCCGACACTGACGCCGGAGCACGCCTCAACATCGTGCCGCTGCACGAGCAGGTCGTCGGCGACGTCCGTCAGGGATTGCTGGTCCTGCTCGGCGCCGTCGGGTTCGTCCTCCTCATCGCGTGCGTCAACATCGCCAATCTTCTGCTCGCGCGCGCATCAGGGCGCGGCCGCGAGATCGCGGTCCGCATGGCGCTTGGCGCGATGCGCGGACGGGTCGTTCGCCAGCTGCTGACCGAGAGCATCCTGCTGGCCTCGTTGGGCGGTGCACTCGGAGTGATGCTGGGCGTCTGGGGCGTTACCGCCCTCATCGCGCTGGCCCCTGACGGGGCGCCGCGACTGAACGAGGTCGGCCTCGACGGCACCGTGCTCGCCTTCGCCGCGGGATTGACGCTGGTGACCGGCGTGATCTTCGGCCTGGTTCCGGCACTTCAGGTGTCGCGCCCGGAGTTGACACCTGCGCTGCGCGAAGGTGGGCGCGGCAGCGCGGGACCCGCAGGTCAGCGTGCCCGGCGATCGTTGATCGTCGCGGAAGTGGCGCTGGCCCTCGTGCTCCTGGTTGGAAGCGGCCTGTTCCTCCGCACCTTCCTGCGATTGCAGTCGGTGGATCTCGGTTTCAACCCCGAGAACGTGCTCGCAGGCGCCATCGTGCCGCCGCAGGTGAAATACAGCTCCGCCGCCGAGCGTCTCGCGCTGTACGACCGTCTGCTCGATCGCGCTGCAGCGATTCCAGGGTTGAAGTCCGCTGCGCTCGCGTCGGTGCTTCCGCTCGGCGGCGACAGCGACATGACGATTTTCATCGAGGGGCAACCGCCGCCACGCTCGTCGAGCGAGTCGCCGGCGATCTGGTATCGGCTCGTGAGCGCCGGCTATCTGCAAACGATGGAAATCTCCGTGCTCGCCGGGCGCATGTTCACGCAAGGCGAGAAAGCGCCGGTCCTGGTGATGAACGAAAGCGCCGCGAAGCGCTTCTGGCCAGGACAGTCGGCCATTGGCAAGCGCGTCAGGTTCGACATGGACGATCAGGCGCCGTGGTTCACCGTGATCGGCGTCGCCGAAGACGTCAAGATGCGCGGCGCCCGCGGCGAACCGCGGTCGGAGGCGTACATCCCGGTACTGGCAACTCCCGGAACCGGGAATGAACGTGGTGCTCAAATCCATCGGCGATCCGAACGCGCTTGCCGGTTCGCTGCGACAGGCGGTGCGCGACGTCGATCCCGACATGCCGGTGTCCACGCTGATGTCGATGAGCCAGGTCGTCTCCGATTCGATCGACGAGCCACGCTTCCTGGCGTTCCTCGTGTCGGTCTTCGCGGCGCTCGCGCTGATGCTGTCGGCCATCGGCATTTACGGGGTCATGGCTGTACGCCGTGTCGCAGCGAACGCCCGAGATCGGCGTGCGTATGGCGCTCGGCGCCGGCCGCAGCGAGGTCTTCGGCCTCATCGTCCGCGAAGGCCTGAAGCTCACCGGCCTCGGGATCGCGCTCGGCCTCGTCGCATCCTACGCGCTCGCCCGCAGCATCAGCTCGCTGCTGTTCGGCGTGGCTGCCTCGGATCCGATGACATTCGTGGTGACCACCTCGATCCTCCTCGCCGTCGCCACCCTGGCCAGCATCGTCCCGGCACATCGGGCAACGCGGGTGGATCCGATTGTGGCGCTTCGATCTGAATAATTGCCGTGGTCCGTGGTCCGTGGTTCGTGTCTCACCGGACGATTCGGCGAACGGAGCCGGGGGGCGAGACACGAGCTACGGTCCACGGACCACGGCGAGGGAAGGTATAATCAGAAACTCGTCGCCCGGGCGAGCCCCGATGCTCCGGAACCAGAAAGGCTTAGGAAAGGTATAGTTCCCCATGGCGTTTTTCTCACGATCCAGCCAGCCTGCGCCGCAGGTCGATCTGCCACCGGATGCGGCGCTCGCCCCGAACGCGTTGATCGCGCTCCGCAACATCGAAAAGTCCTACGCGCACGGCACGAGCCGGACCTACGTGCTGAGGCGCATCAACGTGGACGTGAAGGAGGGCGAGTTCATCTCGATCATGGGGCCCTCGGGGGCCGGCAAGTCGACGCTCCTGCACATCATCGGGATGCACGACAGCGCCTGGACGGGTGAGTACTATTTCCTCGATCAGCCGGTGCACAAGCTCGCAGCGAAAGAACGGGCGCGCCTGCACAAGCAGTACATCGGGTTCGTCTTTCAGAGCTATCACCTGCTGGATCACCTGACGGTTTACGAGAACCTCGACATCCCGCTTTCCTATCGCGACATCAAGAAGTCCGAGCGCGAGAGCATGGTCTGCGACATCCTCGACAAGTTCGCGATCGTCGGGAAGAAGGACCTCTATCCGAACCAGCTCTCGGGCGGCCAGCAGCAGCTGGTTGCCGTCGCCCGCGCCGTGATCTCGAATCCGAAACTCATCCTGGCAGATGAGCCGACAGGCAACCTGCACACCAGCCAGGGCAAGGAAATCATGGAGCTGTTCAGGAAGCTCAACGAGGCGGGAACGACGATCATTCAGGTCACGCACTCGGAGACGAATGCATCGTACGGGAGCCGCATCGTTCAGTTGAGGGATGGCTGGGTGGTGGAAGAGTGAACCGTGGTCCGTGGTCCGTGGTCCGTAGGTCGCAACGGACAACAAGAAAAGGTCGGCAGGCGCAAGCCTCGAACCGACCTTTTTCGTTTTCGAGCTACGGACCACGAACTACGAATTACGAACTACGGCACGCGAGGACTTCTACCAGCGAGGTTCTTTCCTGCGGCCACCCGAGAAATCGCCGTCGTCGTAACTCCGTCCGCCGCCACCGCGGCCGCGGCCGCCGCCGCCACCGCCGAATCCGCCTTCTGGCTTCGGACGGGCCTCGTTCACCACGAGCGCTCGGCCTTCCATCTTGTACTCGTGGAACTCGGTGATCGCCTTCTGCGCATCATCGTCGCCGGCCATTTCCACGAACGCGAACCCGCGTGCCCGGCCGGTCGCCATGTCGCGCATCACGCGGACGTTGTCCACCTTGCCTGCGCGACTGAACAGCTCCGTGAGCTGATCCTCCGTTGCGGAGTACGGAAGATTGCCGACGTAGAGTCTCCTGCCCATCCTGTCACCTACCATGAACGCGCGGACGTTGCTTGAATCAACAAGCGCAGCGCTCCCCGCGCGTGAGCGGCGCACCGTCTGGAAAGCTCTCGAGAATTGCTGTGCGAGGGAATGGCTACCGGCGCAGGCAAGGGAGGGCTCCCACTTCGGGGCGAGTATAGCAGAATGCATGCCGACGACCGGGCCGGCCCAGCGGGCGTACTTTACCCACGGAACTGCCGCGGCTACAGTGGAAGAGATGGCTTGCCGACAGTATCGACATCAGAGATTCAGGACGTACATTCTGACGTGCCCTGTCACAATTCTGTTGGCCTTATGTACAGTCGCGTGTTCCAGAAGCCGCGAGTTCGAGCTGCGTGGCCAGGTGCTGGCCGTCAATGCGGCGCGCCAGGAAATCACCGTCAAACATGAAGACATTCGTGGCTTCATGCCGGCGATGACGATGCCGTTCCGTGTGGAGAATGCGGGGGAGATCGAAGGGCGGCGGCCGGGCGAGCTCGTCAGGGCCACGCTCGTCGTCGAGACCAACGACGCCTACCTCAAGAATGTGGAGCGGACCGGCGAGGCCCCACTCACCTCGCCCTACCTGCCGCCGTCATCGGCGGTACTCCTCGAGCCTGGCGAGGCGGTGGCCGAACTGGCGTTCATCGATCAGCGTGGCCAGTCCCACCGCCTGTCGGAATTCCGCGGAAGGATCCTCGCCGTCACATTCATATACACACGCTGTCCAATCCCCGACTTCTGTCCGCTGATGGATCGGCACTTCGCGTCCGTACAGCAAACGCTTGCCGCTGATGACGGATTGCGAATCAAGGTCCACCTGCTGTCGGTCAGCTTCGATCCGGAGTTCGACAGCCCTCCGGTACTTGCGAAGCACGCGGCCCGTGCGGGCGCGGATCCCTCGACGTGGAGCTTCGTCACCGGGGATCGCGAGGATGTCGATACGTTTGCGGCACAGTTCGGCGTGTCGGTGATGCGAGGTGACGCGAGCGCGCAGGAAATCCTGCACAACCTGCGCACCGCGATCATCGACGAACGTGGACGCCTGGTGAAGGTTTTCACAGGCAACGACTGGCAACCTTCGCAGCTGGTGGCGGAGCTGAGGGCGACTCGTGATCGCGGGTGACGCCCCGCCACTTACCGCGTTCACCAAAGCCGAACGCCGCCTCATTCAGCGCCTCCGCACGCCGGCGTCGGTGCAGGCCTGGCTGAACGCGTTGCCCTACAACAACGAGCCGCCGCCTGCGGGCGCGACGCTGCGAAGCTTCCGCGGCGTGGTCGCGACAGGGCGGGCGCACTGTCTCGAGGCGGCGATCTCCGCTGCCGTGATACTGGAGCAACACGGTTTTCCGCCGCTCGTCCTGAGCTTCGAGTCCATTGACGAGCTCGATCACGTGATCTTCGTCTACCGCCATCGCGGCCGCTGGGGCTCGATCGCCCGCTCGCGCGATCCAGGGCTGCACGGCCGGTTACCGGTGTTCGCGACGCCGCGCGCGCTCGCGCTCAGTTACGTCGAGCCATACGTCGACTTCACCGGGCGCGTGACCGGCTACGCGGTCGTCGACCTGCGGATCATGGGAAACTACGACTGGCGGTTGTCCGAACAGAACGTATGGAAGCTCGAGCGCGTGCTGCTCGACTATCCGCACCGATCGATTCGATCGTCTGACCGGCGCATCGACGCGCTGCGGCGGAAGTACTTCAAGTTCCGGCGCGAGAACCCGGGACGGAAGCCTGTCTACTATCGCGGGCGCGAGCGTTGGACGCCGTTGCCGAAGGACCATCTGTAGGGTATCCACATATGAGCGATGAAGAGACCCCCGAGAGCCTTCCCGGCCCCGCGCCAGAACCTGACGTCGAGCTCGTGCGAGTACTCTCAGCCGGCGATGCAGGCCTGATCGCGATTGCCCGTTCGCTCCTCGAAGCCGAAGGCATTCAGTTTCTGCTCAAGGGGGACGGATTGCAGGACCTGTTCGGCATGGGACGCATCACCGAGTACAGCTATGTCGTGGGACCAGCCGAATTCTGGGTCAGGGCCGATGATGCGAGGCGTGCGTCCGAACTGCTGGCGGATCTGAAGGCTGAGGGCCCGGAGCAGCCGCGTTGATCCGGCCGCTGAACACGACCGATGCTGTTGATGTTCTCCAACAAGGATCGTAGCGATCGTCTCTGCTGCCGCCCGCGTGACGCCGGTCCTGACTCCGGCCGACGACCGCCGACTCCGCACGCCGGGAACGCGCCCTCCGCTCTGGCCGCGTCCGCTCCCGCGGCGACTAAGGGATGCGTCAGGGCGACATCCGACAGGCGCACTGATGCGACTGGGGTTTTCAGTGCGACACGGATCACAGGCTGGGAAGTCGCCGCGAGGAATCGCTACGGGCTGCGTTCCTCGCTTCGCAGTGCGTCGGCGTGCTCCTCGACGGCGGTCGTCGGCCGAAGCCAGGCCCGTCGTCACACCGGCGGCACTGTCCTGTGCCAATCGACTCAGACGTCTCCACTCATTGGGCGGGCTGCCGGTCACGCAGTGCCGGCCTTGGCCGGCCGAGGCCCTCTGGAGCGAGGCACGCGCTGCGCCCGCACAGATGCACGGGCGCGGGAAAACGGGCGGAGCGATTCCGCGCGGCGAGTTCCTGGCGTGTGATCCGTGGTGTCCTGATGACCCCCGCCGCATCTGTGCGCCTGGCATGTGTCGCCCACGCGCATCCGTACTCGCCGCGGGAGCGAGCGCAGCGAGAGTTCGAGCGGAGAGCGTTTTCCGGCTCGCGGAAGCGGGCCTCGGCCGGACAAGGCCGGCGCTGCGTCGGCAGCCTCACAGTCGATCGGCCGAGATCTCTTGACCTAGCGATGCTCAGTCCAGATCGAAATCCCTCGTCGGCTTCGTGATCGGTTCCTTGTTCGCCTGCTTCAGCGCTTCCTCGAAGCGTTTCGACAGCGCGTCACCCCGGGTTCGCTCGGCGTTGACCGACTGCTGGAAGAGCGCTTCACGGCGCGCGGCCTCTTCGGCGAGGATGCGCTGCGCGTCGGAGAGCTCGGGTCGATCGCCGCGAACCGGTTCTTCGTGGCGGACGATCCGCCGCAGGTTGGTATCGATCACGAGCGTCGCCTGGCAGCAGGGGCAGATGGTCTCGAATTCGGACGTGAGTTTCATGGCTCTCCCTCGCTTTCGGGTACGACGGTTCGCTACTGGAACCTGATCCCCGGTTGCCATTCGAGCTTGACCGGTTGTCCGGCGGCGTCTGTGGCGGTGACCTCGATCTTGCGCACGCTCATACGGCCGCGATCGAAGCGCTGGCCGAATCCGGTGACGAACTGCGACAGCGGCGCGTTCATGCGCCCGCCGGCGGCGAGCGATGAGCCGCCTCCGACGAAATAGTCGTTGATCGTGATTCTGACGTCGCGCCACGCTTTCGACGACTGGTTCTCGAGCGTGATCATGCCTTCCTGAACGACGATCGGATCGCGCCGCGGCGAGCACGCTGCCGCGCATGCGATCAGCAGCGCGACAAGGAACGCTCGGCCTGCAGCCGTAATCATCGGTCTATGATAGCTCCAACTGATGCTGTGGCTTTCCATCGCCGGCGCCCTGTTCCTCGTGTGGCTCGTTCTGGTCTTTCTCTTCACGCCGGCCATCAACTATCACCTGAGTCGACGGACGTCCGTCCATCAGGACGATTTTCTCTACACCATTCAGTCGACCTGCCAGGCTGCCCTGCACCAGGGCAACCGCGTGACCGTGCTCACCAACGGCGCCCAGTTCTACCCCGCGATGATCGAGGCCATCCGCTGTGCGTCGACCTCGATCAACATGGAGTGCTACATCTTCCAGCCGGGGCAGATCGCCGACGCGTTCATCGAGGCGCTGTCGGATCGCGCGCGGGCTGGCGTCAACGTGACGATGGTCGTCGATGCGATCGGCAGCTTCAACCTCTGGGGCCGTCCGGTCAAGCGCCTGCGTGAGGCCGGCTGCCGCATCGAGTCCTATCAGCGCGTGCGCTGGTATTCGCTCGCGAGACTGAACAATCGGACCCACCGCGAGCTGCTGATCGTGGACGGCCGGGTCGCCTTCACCGGCGGCGCCGGCATTGCCGACTGGTGGGCCGTGCCGCAGGGCCGCAAGAAACCGTGGCGGGACACGATGGCGCGCATCGAAGGGCCCATCGTGGCCGCGCTGCAGGGCGTCGCGGCGGAGAACTGGCTCGAATGTTGCGGAGAGATCCTGACGGGGCCGGAGTACTTTCCCGATCTCGACGTTATCGGGCACACGACCGCCTTCGTCGTCAAGAGCTCGCCGTCGGATCGGGCGACGGCTTCGCGTGTCACGTTTCAGCTGCTGATGGAGGGCGCCGATCACGACCTGCGCATTGCAACACCATACTTTCTTCCCGATCGAGCACTCCGCCGCGCGCTGATGCAGATCGCTCGACGCGGCGTGAAGGTGTCGGTGATCGTGCCGGGCCGCGCGACGGATCAGAAATGGGTCAGGCTGGCGAGCCGCAGAATGTGGGGCGAGCTCCTCGAGGCAGGAGTTCACATCTATGAATATCGCAAGGCGATGACGCACGCGAAGGTGCTTCTGGTGGACGGCATCTGGTCGATGATCGGAACGACGAACATCGACAATCGTTCCTTCGAACACAACGACGAGGTCAACGTCGCGATGCTCGACCGCGGTGTTGCGGCGCGACTGATGGACGATTACGAGCGCGACATCGCCGACAGCGACGAGGTGACGCTCGCGCGCTGGCGCCGGCGACCGCTGTGGGAAAAAGTCGCCGGACCCTTCATCTGGATCCTGGAGCGCCAGCAGTGATCGACGCTCGCGCGGGCCGCCATGTCGATCTGCGGGTTGCGACCTACAACATTCACCGCTGCCGGGGAATGGATCGCCGGGTCATTCCCTCGAGAATCACGGAGGTCCTGCGAGACATCGATGCGGATGTCGTCGCGATGCAGGAAGTGATTGGCGCCGGGCCGTCAGGGCAGGATCAAGCCGAAGAGATCGGCGCCGCGCTCGGCATGGGCTGGGTGATGGCGTCCGTCCGTCATCTGCGCAAGCACCACTTCGGCAACGTCGTCATGAGCCGGTTCCCGATCGTGCATCACAGCCAGTACCGACCTCTCGTGGCGGACGTGCGAGGCGCGCGCGTGTCAGCGGGCCGACCTCGAACTTGGAGGCGGCCGTCGGCTGCACGTCTACAACGTGCATCTGGGCACCGCCGTGCTCGAACGGCGCTATCAAGCCACGCGTCTCGCGTCGTACGTCCACGACCGGCGGGTTGAAGGTCCGAAAGTGATTCTCGGGGACTTCAACGAATGGATGCGCGGCCTCGCCACCCGCACGCTCAGCTCATTGTTCGAGAGCGTCGATCTCCGCACGCACCTGCGCCGCCGCAAGACCTATCCCGGGATCTTCCCTGTGCTCCACCTGGATCACATTTATTACGAGGGCCTGGTCGAGGTCCGCAGCGTCGAGCTCCCGCGCAATCGCAAGGCACTGATGGCTTCGGATCACCTGCCGCTCGTCGCCAATCTGCGCGTTACTTTCTGAGCTGACGGAGGGGACGGAGGACACGGAACAGGCTTCAACTCAGAGACTCGGAGGAACGGAGGCGGGTGTGCTTGGGGTCAGTCACCTGTCAGCGAGCCGATGCCGGCCCGGCCATCGGCCGGGCCGAGCGATCACTCGCCACCCCGCGGACGCAAGCTGCGGTCGATGCGGGAGCAGCTTGCGTCCGCGGGGTGGCGAGTGATCGCCCGCCGCGTTCGCGGCGGCATCGGCGACCCGGCGACACCAGGCCCACCACTCCGATCCATTCCGTCTCCGTTCCTCCGCGTCTCCGAGTTGAAGCTCGTTCCGTGTCCTCCGTCCCCTCCGTCAAGATCTCAATCCACGAAAATCTATTGACGACCAAAATGGTCGGAGATATAGTCCAGAGCTGAAGTTGAGACTGATCTCATTTTAGCTCTTGGCCCCGTAGCTTCGGCGAAGGGGGCCCGCGGCAGGGTTCAAGAGGGCCCACCCGGTGCGGCAAACACCGGGCGGGCTTACCGAACGGCAGGTCTGGTCCGACCGAATCACACGACTGGCGCGTGACGCTGTCCGGCGAGGACATTCTATCCCGGGCGGCCGTCATGAATCGCCACTACGGAGGCGCTCATGAAGGCTCGGCATCTGGTCATCGGTGCAGTTCTTGGCACCCTTCCCCCGCTTCACGCCTCGGAATTACCCCGATCGCAGCCGCCGGCGGTTCCCGTCGAGCGCCGAGTCGTGCTCGACGTCAGAGAGCTGAAGGCAGCGCTGGCGCACGTCAGGATCTGGACCCCGAGTGAAACGCTGCCGATGCTCAACGACATTCAGCTTGGCGACTGCCCAGGGTGTGGCCATCCAGACTCACGACGCGGCGCCACCGGACCCGGATCAGGCGCAAGGCCGAAACGCTCCGGTGTTTCGCTTCGCGATCCAGGCCGGCCCTCTCGCATCGGCGATTCAGCAGTTCGAAGCGGTCACCGGCCTCACCGTCCGCGCGGCAGCGGACGTGATCGCGAGCATGACCTCGGCCGGCGTCAGCGGAACGCTGACGGCGCAGCAGGCGCTCGAGCGGCTGCTCGACGGAACGAGCCTGTCGCACCGTTTCATCGACCCGTCGACGATCGCGATTGATATTCGCGTCGCCGCCGACGCCGTGCAGGTCACCGGCGAGGCGCGGCTCGAATCGGTGAAGTATTCCGCTCCGCCTGTCGAAACGCCGCAGACCATCCAGATCATTCCGACCGCGCTGCTCGACGAGCAGGGCGCGACGACGCTCACCGAGGCGCTGCGGAACGTGCCGGGAATCACGATGCAGGCGGGCGAAGGTGGCGGGGCCTCGAACACCAGCGGCGACATGTTCAACATGCGCGGCTTCTCCGCCAACAACAGCCTCTTCGTCGACGGCGTCCGCGACGACGGTCTGCTCGCCAGGGACGTCTACAACCTCGAGCAGATTGAAGTGTTCTCCGGCCCGACCGGATCGGACGTCGGCCGCGCCAACGCTGCCGGATACATCAACCTGACCACCAAGACACCGCAGCGCGAGGCCTTGCGCAGCGCCGCGATCAGCTACGGGGCCGGCGAACACGTGCGCACCACGTTCGACGTGAATCAGCCGTTGTCGCTCGCCGAGCCCGGAACGTTCTTTGGCAACGCATCGGTTCGCGTGAATGTGCTCTGGCAGGATGGCGGCGTGCCCGGACGCGACTACACGGAGCGCCAGAGCAAATCGATTGCGCCGTCGCTCGCGTTCGGGCTTTCGACACCGACGCGGGCAACCCTGTCCGGACAGATCATGCGGCAGGACAACCTGGCCGACTACGGCCTCCCCGCAGCCGCGTCACCGATCGGACCGTTGACGTCGGCTTCTGCGCTTGCCGCCAGCCCGGTGGACCAGACGAACTACTACGGAAGCCCGGACTTCGACTACGACCGGGGCCGGCAGGACAACGTGTTGTTCCGTGTGGAGCACGACTTCGAGCCCGGCTTCAGCCTGCGCAATCAGACCCGGTACAACACGACGACGCGTGAGGCAGTGATCACCAGCATCGCGAATCCCGCCGCGTACAATCCGGCAACGAATCTGGTGACGCTCAGCCGCCAGGCGAACGAGCGTCACAACGACATCTTCTCGAACCAGACGAATCTCAGCGGCCGGGCCGCGACGGGCCGGATCAGCCACGACCTGAGTGTCGGCCTCGAGATCGCGCGCGAGAACCAGTTCTCGCCGACCCTGGGCGGTGTCGGCACGCGCGCGCCGATCGATCTCAATGCTCCCGACGTGTTCAGCCCGGTCGTCGGCATGAACATCGTGCCGACCGGCGCGCTCTCCGAAGGGACGCACCGACACGATTGCGCTCTATGCATTCGACGCGTTCGACCTGGGTTCGCGGGTACGCGTCAATGGTGGAATCCGCGTCGAGAATTACGACACCACGTCTCACGCGGTCGCCGCAGACGGCGCCGTGACCGATGTCGAAGGCGACGGAACGCTGGTCAGCGGCAAGGCCGGCCTCGTGTATCGCCTCAATCAGCAGGGCAACGTCTACGCATCGTTCGGCACGTCGCTGACACCGCCCGGATCGGCAAACTTCCAGCTCAACGCCGCCGCGGCGAACCAGAACAATCCCAACGTCGATCCTCAGGAGTCGACCAACTACGAGATTGGCACCAAGTGGGACCTCGGCGGCCGCCTGCAGCTGACCGGCGCCTATTTCTGGACCGAGAACAAGAACGTCATCTTCGTGGTCGATCCCGCGGCGGTCCCGCCGGTTTTCAACCAGGACGACGGACAGAAGGTGAACGGTCTGGCGCTGGCGGTCACGGGCCGGATCACGTCGCGGCTCGACATCAACATGTCGCTGCAGTACCTCGACTCCGAGGCGGTCAGCCAGAGCCCGGCGACCAACGGCCGGCAGCTGCAGCTGACGCCCGAAGTGTCCGGCAATCTATGGGCGACATACCGGTTGCCACGTGACATCCGCATCGGCGGCGGCGTCCGCTACAACGACGCGTCCTTCGTCAACGCCGCGAACACCATCGTCATTCCCAGTTACGCGCTGGCCGACGCACTGGTCGAGGCGCCGATCGGCGAGCACCTGATTCTCCGCTTCAACGTCTACAACGTGACCGACCGTACCTACATCCGCAACATCAACAACAACGCCGGCCGCTACAACCCGGGGACGCCGCGGTCCTTTCTGCTCAGTTCCGCCTTCCGGTTCTGAGCGCGCCATCACGTTCAACGGGGACCACGATGCTGCTTCACGTTCCGGATATCCTCACGCCCGATCAGGTCACGCACGGCCGTCGTCTGCTCGAAGAGGCCCAGTGGGTCGACGGCCGCGTCACCGCGGGCAGCCAGTCGTCGCGCGCCAAGCGCAACCTGCAGCTGCCTGAGGACTCGCCCGCCGCGCGCGAGCTCGGCGAGATCGTGCTCGGCGCGCTCCAGCGCAACGCCCTGTTCATGTCGGCCGCGCTGCCGCTCAAGGTCTTTCCGCCGCTGTTCAATCGCTACGGAGGGGGCCATGCATTCGGCAGCCACGTCGACAACGCCATCCGCCAGGTGCCGGGCACGCCTCACCGCGTGCGCACCGATCTCTCGGCGACCCTGTTCTTCGCCGCGCCCGAGGACTACGACGGCGGCGAGCTGGTCGTCGAGGATACCTACGGCGCGCACCGCGTCAAGCTGCCCGCCGGTCATCTCGTCCTGTATCCGTCGACCAGCCTGCACCACGTGACGCCGGTCACCCGCGGCGAGCGCCTTGCCGCGTTCTTCTGGATCCAGAGCCTGGTACGAGACGACGGACAGCGCACGCTGCTGTTCGACATGGACACGTCGATCCAGAAGCTCGCGCGTGACGTGCCCGATCATCCGTCGACCGTGCAGTTGACGGGCGTGTACCACAACCTGCTGCGACAGTGGGCCGAACTCTGAGAGCGAAACGAGTCAACTCCCAACGGCCAACGTCCAAC
The DNA here is from genome assembly GCA_963784195.1 of uncultured Acidobacteriota bacterium. Taxonomy (GTDB): domain Bacteria; phylum Acidobacteriota; class Vicinamibacteria; order Vicinamibacterales; family 2-12-FULL-66-21; genus CAVQAH01. The sequence goes on from CAWARA010000032.1 coordinate 260,470, forward strand.
TCCCGAAGAACTCTCTAGCGATCGGTCTGATCTCGTTGGGAGTTGGACGTTGGAAATCGGGAGTCATCTGAAAGGTCGAGCAATGAAGTTGCGCACGGTGTTGTTCTGGACCCATCTGGTCGCTGGTGTCGTTGCCGGATTGGTGATCCTCATCATGTCGGTGACTGGCACGCTGCTGGCGTTTCAGCAGTCGGTGCTTCGCTTCATCGAGCGGTCGGATCGTGTGGTCGCGGTGCCGCCGGACGGCACGCCAAGGCTTGATGTCGACACGCTCCTCGAACGCGTGCGAGGTGCGTCGCCCGACGCGCAGCCGACGGCCGTGACACTCGACTCCGATCCGACGGCGGCGGTGATGGTCGCGGTGGGGGCGCAGGGCAACGTGTTCGTCAATCCCTACACCGGCGAGGTGCTCGGCACCGGATCGCCCCGCGCGCGCGCGTTCTATCGTTCGGTCACGAACTGGCATCGGTGGCTCGCAGCCGAAGGCGAAGCCCGGGCGACCGCGCGCGCGATCACCGGCGCGTGCAACGCGGCGTTTCTCGTGCTGGCCGTCAGCGGCCTGTTTCTGTGGTGGCCGAAGCAGTGGTCGCTGCGCCACATTGGCGCGGTGATCTGGTTCCGGCGTGGCCTGCGCGGCAAGGCCCGCGATTTCAACTGGCACAACACGATTGGCTTCTGGTGCGCGCCGGTGCTCATCGTGCTCACCATCACGGGGATGGTCATTTCGTACACGTGGGCGAGCAATCTCGTCTACACGCTGACCGGCAGCCCGCGACCCGCGGCCGCTGGCGGTGCAGCCGGGGGACGCGGAGGTGCCGCAGCACCAGCGGGTGCGCCACGCAGAGACGTCAAACCCGCGCCGTCGCTGGAGTCGATCGTCGACCAGGCGGAGACCCGCGTGCCGACGTGGCGAACGATGATCCTCCGCTTGCCACCGCGGCCCGGTGGACCGGTGAGCGCGTCGATGTCCGATCGCGAGTACTGGAACAGCTTCGCGCGTTCCACGCTGACCGTCGACGGTACGTCAGGCGCGACCAGATGGGAACCGTACGCACGGACCACCCTCGGTCAGAGGGTGCGAGGCTGGATGCGCTTCGCCCACACCGGCGAGCTCGGAGGACTGCCCGGCGAAGCAGTCGCCGGCCTGGCGTCACTCGGCGGAGCCTTCCTGGTGTGGACCGGCGTGGCGCTCGCCCTGCGCCGCCTGTCCGCATGGCGCAGCCGCTTCAGCGACGAGGGCTCAAGCGACGAGCGTTCACCACGGGGGTTCACACGCGAGGGTTCGACGACGAGAGGGTTCAGGAACGAGGGTTCGCGACGGGGGTCCACGACGAACGGTTCACGCGACGGTCCCCGATGCCGGGCCGGCACTGCTCAACTCCGACACCGCTGACGGCCTCGTACTACCCGTTCGCCTGAACCTTCGCCGTGAACCCCCGTGCCTGAACCCCTGCTCCTGAACCTCCCGTCACCAAACGTATTGACGAGTCAGATAGCAATGTGATATCACTTTGACATCACCTTGCGAGGAGGTCTGACCATGATTCGCGAACGTGAAATGACGGCGCTGCCCGGGCTCCCCATCGTCTCTCTCCTGCTGGTCGTGCTGTTCGTGCTCGTGTACCTGGTTATCGAGCGCGGCGACGCGCTGTCAGGGGCACAGATCGTCACCTTCGTCCTCCTCATCATCCTCGACGCGTTCCTCATGGTCGGGTTGTTCATCGTCAACCCGAACGAGGGACGGGTGCTTCAGTTCTTCGGCGACTACGTGGGCACGGTGAAGCGGCCGGGGCTGCGCTGGGCGAACCCGTTCTATACCAAGAAGCGCATCTCGTTGCGCGTGCGCAACTTCGAGAGCGCGCGGCTGAAGGTCAACGACCACGAGGGCAACCCCATCGAGATCGCGAGCGTCGTCGTGTGGCGCGTCGTCGACACGGCCGAAGCAGTGTTCCAGGTGGACGACTATCAGAACTTCGTCAAGGTGCAGACGGAAGCGGCGGTGCGCAACCTGGCGACCCGCTACAAGTACGACGCCCACGAGGAAGGCGAGTTCTCCCTCCGCGGCAACACGAACGAGATCGCGGAGCACCTGAAGAAGGAAATCCAGGAACGACTCGAGCAGGCGGGCGTGCAGGTGATGGAAGCGCGCATCAGCCATCTGGCCTACGCGCCGGAAATCGCGCAGGCGATGCTGCAACGGCAACAGGCCGGCGCGATCATCGCCGCGCGTCAGCGCATCGTCGAAGGCGCGGTCGGCATGGTCCAGATGGCGCTGGCCATGCTCTCGGAGCGCGACATCCTCGAGCTCGACAACGAACGCAAAGCGGCGATGGTCAGCAACCTGCTCGTGGTGCTGTGCGGCGAGAGAGCCACGCAGCCGGTCATCAACACGGGCTCAATCTATCAGTAACGAGCCGTGGCCGAGCGGAAGCCATTCCTGCTTCGGATCGATCGCGAGGTGCTCGACGCCGTTCAGCGTTGGGCAGATGATGACCTGCGCAGCCTGAACGGTCAGATCGAGTTCCTCCTGAGGCGGGTGTCTCAAGGATAGCGGCCGGCTGAAGAGCGACGGACAAGTCGGAGAGCGGAAATCGGACGAATGACGACTGACGACTGACGACTGTCGACTGTCGTCGACTTACGACTCTTCGTACTCTTCTTCGTTGGGAGGAAGCAGGCGCGTGGACGGACGCAGCGCCTCGCGGTAATCGAATAGCGGAAGATCGCGCACGTGCAGCATGAGCGGGCAGCCTGGCCCTTTCTGATCGACGACTACGGTAACCGGGCTGCCTTCCACGCCTTCGCGAAAGCCGATACGGCAACCGCAGGCAAGACGGGCGTGGGTGAATCCCTTCAGCATCGTGAAGCGATCATACTACAGGAGCGCCTTGATCTCCCGCTCGAAGTCCTCTTTGGTCGCCGGCCCCATGTGCTTGCCGCAGATCGATCCATCGCGTCCGATGAAGAACGTCGTCGGATATCCCCAGACGGGGCCCGCCGCTTCGAGCGCGTCTTCCTGTTCGCGCGCCGTGACGACCGTGTAACTCATCGGAAAGTTCTTCGAGAACTCGCGCAGCGTGGGCTCGTCGTCGTCGACGGAGATGCCGACGATCGCGAGCACCCTGGTCCTTGTATTGCGCGTAGAGATCGTTGAGCGCCGGAATCTCCGCCTTGCAGGGACCACACCACGTCGCCCAGTAGTTCAGGAGAATCGGCTTGCCCTTGAAGTCGGCGAGCTTGACCGTTGCGCCGTGCATGTCTTTCAGCGTGAAATCGAGATTGGCCTTCTTCGCGCTGCACGCCGCACCCGATTCGTGACTGGCCACCTGACCCGGCTCCGGGGTGCCAGCGCGATCGCCGAACAGCATTGGCCCCACGAGAACCCCCACCCCGATCGCAGCCGCTGCCGCAACGAGCCAACGGATATTCATTCTTTATCTCCTACTGACGGAAAACCCAGCCGTTCGATCAATGCGCATGCACTTTCACATATTTGACGACGGGCTCGAGCTCGGACGGCCTGCCGCGGGCGACGACGGCGTAGGTGCGTCCGTCGTGCGACCAGATGACCGCTTCCTGACCGATCTTCTCGACGAACTGCTCGACGCCGCCCGCGCGCGTCGACGAGTTGTTCAGGACGTAGACCGACAGCGGCGCGCCACGCCACTTGTACATCATGTGCGCCGTGATGCCTTCCGTCGACCCGCACCGGCGGACGGCCAGCAGTTCGAGATCGTTCGACGCGTCGCTCTCCGGAATCTTCACGGGCCATCCCCTCGTGCTCTGCCACTCTTTCGCCAGAAGGCCGGCGTCAGCCGGTGAGGTCAGCGGCGCGGGAGCGAACTGAAAACACTTCACGTGATCGAGCGCGAGTTGCGCGGCCAACACCTCGACGTTCTGGTTGAAACCGAAGAAGAAGATGCTGCCGAGGCCGACCAGGATCGTGGCAGCGATTGAGAGCGGCAACCATCGTGGGCGCGAAACCGGTCTGGATGTCCCGGCGGTCGTGCTCGGGGGCGCAGTCAGATGCGCGCAGCGCCTTTTCAGATGCTCCGACGCGCACGCCTTGAGACCCTCGCGCCTGGCGACCAGCACTTCCCGGGCGGCCTGCTCGCCAGTCACGCGATCGCGACACGGCGGACACTGACTCAGGTGCGCATCAACCGTCGCGCGCGCCTTCTGATCGGCATCGCCATCGACGTACGGCGCAAGCATCGGCTCTAGATCACGACAGTCGGCCATGGTCGTTCAACTCATCCTCCAAAAGCACCCGCCTTCGCTAAAGCTACGGCGGGGCAAGCGTCGCACGTGGCACGTTTATCCCGCTACTTTCGTCGCCGGGGCCACTCGCGTTCCGGCGAGCTGGTCGTACAACATTTTCCGCCCTCGGGAGATGCGCGACATGACGGTCCCGATCGGAACGCTGAGCATGCTGGCGATCTCCGCGTAGGTAAACTCTTCGACGTCACGAAGCCAGACAGCCTGGCGGAACGCCTCGGGCAGCGCGTCGAGCGCCTGCTTGAGATCGACGTCGAGTGTCGCGCGGGCGAGCAACTGTTCGGGCGTGCGATCGTCGCCCGCGACCTCGCCGGCCCGTTCGACCGTCTCGCTGTTCACATCCACCGGGTTCCGCCCATCGCTCCGGAGCCTGTTCCTGAACGTATTGTGGAGAATCGTGAACAGCCACGCCTTCAGATTCGTTCCGCGCTCGAACTGATCCGCGGCGCGGAACGCCTTCAGATACGTGTCCTGGACCAGATCCTCGGCGTCCTGGGGACGCCGCGTGAGCCGAAGCGCCGTGCCGTAGAGACTGTCGATATGCGACAGCGCTTCGGCAGAGAACGCCTCATCTACCAGCGGCCGGGCCGAACCCGGCTGCCCGGCACTACCCTCCGGATCAGGCCCGTCGGGCGCACGCTGGGGTCGTCGTCGAAAGACCATCAGGCCGTTGTTCCGATGACGCCCCCAGTGAGGGAAACACCGCCTGGCAGCGCCTTTATTCCAGACGATTGTACTAAATGGCCGAAAAGGGTGACGGAACCGTTCGCGCCAGAGGACAGCGCGGGCGCCACCACGACCGTTCGAGCCGCAAAATCAAGGGATTCGCGAGGCACACGGCTTGCTGGTCCCGCCACCGCTGAAGCATCCGGCGGACAGGCCGCCGGGCGCTAGAAGCTCGGTCGGACAACCGCGGCAGCCAATTACCTTGACATCCCAGTTAACACGTCGCGCCTCGCCAGAGCGTTTGGCGTAGGCGGGGCCTGCCGCGCCGAAGCCATGAGCGAAGCCTGCCGCGCCGAAGCCTTGGCGAAGGCTGGGACCGAAAGATTGCGGCAACCGTCTTAGCTACAGTAACATCGGCGACAGCAGCCGACGATGCCGTCGCCGCGTTCCCGCAGCCGGACTGCCCTCCAGCTGCCGCTTCCGAGGTGAACCATGCGCACGCGCAATCCGCGCGGGCCCGTCACGCAGGTGGGGACTGTTCTTCTCAGCCTCGCGCTCGTCGCGGGCTTGTCCTACGAAGCAGCCGCACAGACGGGGTATGTTCCGTACTACGGAAAGAACAAGATCCGATACGACAATTTCAGGTGGCACATCTACACGACCGACCACTTCGAAATTTTCTATTACCCCGAGATCGAATCGCATCTCGAGCGGATCGCGAGCTACGCCGAGAGCGCGTATCAGCAGGTCAGCTCCGACCTCAAGCACGACCTGGCCTTCAAGGTCCCCCTCGTCCTTTATAAGACGCAGAGCGAATTCCAGCAGCAGAACATCGAACCGAGCGAGTTGCCGGAAGGGGTGCTCGCGTTCGCCGAGCCGTATCGCGATCGAATGGTGCTGCCGATCGACGAACAGGCTGACGCGCTCTACCGGTTGATCACGCACGAGCTGACGCACATCTTCGAGTTCGACATCATCCCGCGCTCGCTGCTGCGCCGCGGCCTGCCCTTGTGGGTAGACGAGGGTCTCGCCGATCACATGACCGGTTACTGGAACCCGTTCGATCTGATGACCGTCCGTGACGCGGCGATTGCCGACATCATCCCGGCGATGAGCGACTTCCAGGGTGCGGCGTTCATCGACGGCCGGCTCCCGTACAACCTCGGACACGCGGCATTCGAGTTCATCGAGTCACGCTGGGGCAAGGAAGGGCTGCGGCAGTTTCTGTTCGCGCTGCGCAAGAACGTCATCGGCGGTGGCGAGAGCGCCTATGAAGAAGCGTTCCGGCTCAAGGCCGAGGAGTTCGACGAGCAGTTCGACAAGTACTTGAAGGACCGCTTCAAGCCGTTCCGCGACAAGGAACGTCCCGCGGACTACGGCCGCGATCTCGCGCCAAAGCGCGACAAGACGCCGTACGTCGCCGTCATCTCGATCGAGCCCTCCCCTTCGGGCGATTTGATGGCCGTGATGGCCGGGAACCGCAAGGATCAGGAGCTCGACATCATCCTGATGTCCACGAAGGACAGCAAGGTGATCCGCAACCTGACGAGCGGGTTCAACAAGGATCGCGGTTACGAGTACATCGCGTCTCCGGGCGGCTTCCGCAACAACGCCGTGCCGTGGATGTCCTGGGCGCCGGCCGGCGATCGCATCGCGTATTTCGCGCGCACCGAGAAACAGAAAACGCTCGTGCTCCAGAACGTCGTCACCGGCAAGATCGAAAAGCGCATCGAGCTCAAGACCGTCGACATGCCGGAGTCCCCAGACATCAGTCCCGACGGCAAGCAGGTCGCTTTTGCCGCACTGCAAGGCGCGACGGGAGACATCTTCGTCGTCGACATCGAGACTGGCGAGCTGAAGAACGTCACGAAGGACGACCGCGGCGACTTCTCGCCGACCTGGTCGCCCGATGGCAAGTCGATCGTCCATCTGGCGCGCGTCAGCCAGAACGACAAGCTGTTCCGCATCGACCTGGCGACGGGCGAGCGCAAGCAGCTCACCTTTGGCACGCACGACGACGGCGGGGCGCAGTTCATGGATGCGGACACCCTGGTGTTCCCGTCGACCGCCATCGACCCGAACCAGAGCATTCCCGACGATGTCCAGAAGAACGGCAACATCTACAACATCTGGACCCTCAACCTGAAGAACAGCGAGCTGCGTCAATACACGGACACGCTCACCGGCAATACCTCGCCGGTCGTGCTTCGCGATCAGACGCCGGCGCGCATCGCGTTCATCACCTACTACAAGTCGGAGTGGGGCATTCACGTGCTCAATCGTGAAGAGCCGCTGCACACCGTCGCGAGCGCCGACTACGGCGCCGGGGACCCGACCGCTCAGGATCTGCCGTTCGTGCCGCCGCTCCAGCACCAGCTGGTGCAGTCGAACATCAAGAAGAAGGGGACGTTCGAGAAGATGTTCCTGGAAGGCCGTCCGCCAGTCGCCCTCGGCGTGACGAGCGGCGGCGATCTGTTCGGCGGCACGCAGGTCACGTTCACCGACGTGCTCGGCGACAAGCAGTTCAACGTGTTCGCCGCGTCAGTGTCGCAGTACCGCACGCTGTCGGCGTCGTACATCAACCTGTCGCGGCGGCTGCAGTACGCCATTCAGGGGTACTCGCAGACGCAGTTCTTCTACGGCTACAACCCGGCTGTCTTCTACGGCCTAAACTACGGCTATCTCGACCGTGACCTCGCGATCGCGACGCAGACGTCACGCGGCGGCACGGCGATCGGCATCTATCCATTGAATCGCTACTCGCGCCTCGAGTTCTCGGCGGGCCTGCTGCAATTCAGTCAGGAGTACGAGGAGGCCGAACTGCAGGAGATCGCAGATCGAGTATCAGATCGGCCGAGTACGGGCCGGACGCTCTTCACCGATGGCACGTTCATGCCGTTCGGAATCAACTTCGTGCGCGAGACGACCGTGTTCCGTGAATACGGGCCGCTGGCAGGCGACACGATTCAGATCGGCTACGAGTATGCCCCGTCGATGGGCGATCTGCTCTCTCGTCAGACCGTCGAGGGTGACGCGCGCTACTACATGCGGCTCGGCACCAACGGCGTGCTCGCCTTCCGCGCACGCGGATACAAGAGCTGGGGCGAGTTCCCGGGCTACTTCTATTTCGGTGGCAACTCCGAGCTGCGCGGGTACGACTACCTGCAGTTCCTCGGCAACAAGGGCTTCTTCACCAACGCCGAGCTGCGGTTCCCGATCATCGAAGCTGCGCTGACGCCAATCGGTGTCGTGGGCGGCCTGCGTGGCGTGTTCTTCTTCAACTTCGGCGCCGCCGGCTACGAAGGCCTGGCGATGAACGTGTGGACGAGTTCGGACACCGTCGCCACACCGATCGTGGACTACGTGTTCGACCCGACGTCACCAAGCGGCGCGCGGCCGGTCTTCGGCGAGCCGCGGCCGATTACCGGCTTCCGGCTGGTCGACAGCCGCGCCTCCTACGGTGTGGGCATCGAGACGTTCGCACTGGGCTTCCCGATCCACTTCGACTGGTCGTGGCGCACGCTCTTCAACAAGGACTGGGAAGACGTCGTCTTCGCGTTGGAAGGCGGAAGCAGCTGGTTCCGCCGCGCCAAGTTCGACGTCTGGATCGGCTACGACTTTTAGACTGCAGCTGTTAGGCAAGCGTGACGCGAAGCTGAAGCTTCGCAGCTCCCAACCTGCAGGGCGACTTAGCGCCGGTCACGTTGGGAGTTGGTGACTTGGCAGTTGAGAGGCTTCTTGACCCATCCTCCTCACGACGGCCCCTGCGCCGACGTCATCCGGCTGCTCGCGGACTATCTCGAACATCACCTGCCGGCCGACGTGCACGCCGATCTTGAAGGCCACCTCGCCAAGTGCCCCCGCTGCGTCACGCAGCTCAAGACCTACGAGTCCACGGTCTCGCTGCTGAAGTCCATTCGTGAAGACGACCTGCCGCCGGAACTGCGCTGCACGCTGCGGTCGTTTCTGCATCGGAACTGCGGGAACTGACACGCGCAAGCGCGACGACTTCAGCCGACTCCGACCCCGTGGTATGCGGAGACTGGATGGGCCGAGTCCGTGACGCGGAGTCTGACTCAGCGCGTCGAGTCCGTGACGCGCGACGCTCGACTCAGCCTCCTGCTCGAGAGCTACACGCAGGTCCGCCGGAGCTTCATCGAAGGCGTGACACTACCGCGCTGCGTTGTCGTCACGTATACTCCGTCCGCGATGACCTCTCAGCCAAGCGCCCCTCCGAATCGGCCACTGAAATGGTGCAGGTTGTTCTGCCCAACGATGCCAATCCGCTGGGGTTCATTCTTGGCGGAACCGTGATGCACCTGATCGACATTGCGGGCGCCATTGCGTGTCACCGGCACACGCGAAGTTTGCTCGTCACGGCTGCGGTAGACGGGCTGCAGTTCCTTCATCCGATCAAGGTCGGCGATCTGATCATCCTCAAGGCAATGGTCACCGCCGTGTGGAGCACGTCGCTCGAAGTTGAAGTCGAGGTGTTCTCGGAGGAAACGCTGACGGGCGTGCGGCGGATGACGAGCCGGGCCTATCTGACGTTCGTCGCAGTCGATCGCGACGGCCAGCGCGTGACCATCCCCGGTTTGATCGTCGAGACCGAGGAGGAGAAGCGCCGCGTGCAGGAGGCGGAAGTTCGTCGGGCGCAGCGGCTGGAGGCGAAGAGAGCCCTTGAGGCCCGCCTGTGAGGTCGGGTTGGGTGACGGAGGGGACGGAGGACACGGAAAAAGCTTTAACTCGGAGAAACGGAGCAACGGAGGGCGGGCAGCGAGTCACCGGTCACAGCCGATGCCGGCCCGGCCATCGGCCGGGCCGAGCGATCAATCGACACCCCGCGGACGCAAGCTGCGGGTGACGGCGGCGCAGCTTGTGTCCGTGGGGTGTCGATTGATCGCCCGCCGCCTGAGCGGCGGCATCGGCGCACCCGGTGACAACCCCCTGAGCCATCCAGACCCGTTTCAGCTCCGTGTCTCCGTGTCTCCGTTTTTGAAGCCTTTTCCGTTCCCTCCGTCCCCTCCGTCGCCTCACTCTACTCGATTCCAGGCCCAGGATGCTCCTCCGCAGATCGATCGTCACGCGATACTTGCTCAGGAACTTGTGGCCCACGATGCCGCCCACCTGGAACCCGAGGAGGGCGCTGGGCGCGCGCAGGTTGAGGACGACGACCGGGATGCGGTTGAACCTGATGTTGCTGAATTCGAGATCGACGTTCGGCATCAGGAATGCCTCACGGTCCCATCCCGAGGCGCCATAAACCTTCAGCGGGATCCGGCGGTACGGGTTCTCGGGCTTGATCAGGCCGGCCGTGGCATCGCTGATGGAGATCACTTCCCCGCCGGTGTCCACGACGAACGAGGCCGGCAGCGATCCGTTGAGCGTGCCGCGGACGATGGCGAGGCGGTGCAGGCGCATCGGCAGCTCGTCGTCGTAGTCGACGGCTGGTAGGTTGCGGCTCATGACCAGCTCGCGCTTCGCGTAGTCGAGGCGCATCGACAGCCCCAGCGCGATTGGCGACAGCGCGTCCGGCTCGCGCGACGGGAATCCGCGAATCGCTGGCGTCCTGATCAGGCAGGGCACGTTCTTGATCTTCAGCGATCCAACCTCGAGCGTGTCGATGCGTCCGATCTGAAGTCCTCGCGTGCCGACGTCGCCGACGCCGGCGCTCTGGACGAAGGCGATCGGCGAGACCCCGCGCAGCCTCGCGACATCGCGTGAGATCACGGTCTGCTCGGCGCCGGTGTCGAGCACGAACTCGTGCCCTGCGCCGTTCACCCTGACCTTCACCAGGACCTTCTCGCGATTGATGCGGATCGGCACGCGCCAGACTTCGTCCGGCGCGACGGCGGTCTCTCCGCGCGCGGGCTGAATCTCCAGCGGCGGACGGCGCCTGAACGACTCGAGGAACCGGATCTCGGCGCGCACCCACCCGGCCTTGATGCCACGATCGCGCGGCGGCAGCAGCGGAATGTACTGCCCGAGTGCGTCGGCCGCCTCGGCGTAGTGGTATTGGCGCTCGTAGACCGACGCGAGGGTGTGATGGAACTCCGCTTCCCGAGGCGCCAGCCGCAGCGACTCCTGAGCCGCTACCAGCGCGTCATCCAGCTTGCCCATCGCCGCCAGCGATCGCGCGCGTCCGTGACGTCCGCGCGGCTGCTCGGGATCGAGTTGAAGCGCCGCTTCGTACTCGCGCTCGGCATCCTCGAAGCGTCCGACAGCCCAGAGGGCATCGCCGTGAACGGCGGCGATGAGCGCTTCTTCCGGCTTGGCGCGCCTGAAGTTCTCCGACTCGCGGTAGGCGCCGTGGAAATCACCCGTTCGCAACACCGAGAGCACCGCACCGGCCGCCGCGCGCCTGCCAATATCGCGGTCCTCGTTGGATGCGAGCGCCCGGTACGCATCCCGGGCATCCTCGTAGTCGCCCTCGGCAAAGAGTGCGTCCGCCTTGCGGATCCGCTCCTCCGGTGGCGCCTGCGAAGGCTGCGCCCCGATGATCGGCGTGATGCCAATCACCACGGCAGGGATCACGAGTAGTCTGGTTATCGTCATTGTCGGTGGCTCATTGACGACTGACGACTTTCGACTGACGACTGACGACTGACGACTTCACCCTGTCATCGACTGTACTGCTCGATCTCGACCCCGTCATACATCTCATCGATCCGCAGGATCTGCGTCTCGCGGCTGTAGCTGCCAAGCTCGTAGTCCTCGCTCATGATGAGGGCCTTCACGGGCTTGGTCGGGCACACCTCGGCACACAGGCCACAGAAGCTGCAGCGTGACAGGTTGAAATCGAAGTAGTCGAGGATCTTGATCTTCTGGCCCGGCTCGCGGTGTCCGCCGAGGACGATCAGGTCATCCGGGCACGCTTTCGCGCACTGATCGCAGACGATGCACGTGGCGGCGCCGGTTTCGGGCTCGACCTGCAGGCGCAACACGCCGCGGAAGCGCGGAGAAACCGGACGGCGCTCGAGCGGGTATTGAAACGTGAACGCGGGTTGTGGCGTGTACCGGAGCGTCAGCCAGAGCCCCTTCAGGAGATCGATCAGGAAGATCGTGCGAAGGAACTGGCCAATCAAGATTGCGCCTCCTCACGAGCGACGTGCGCAAGTGCGCTAGTGCGCAAGTGCGCGCGTGCTTGCTTGTCACCTGCGCACCTGCGCACTTGCGCACCTGCGCACTTGCGCACTTACCCGTCCACTAGTGTCGGCTCTACGTCGCCCGTTCGAATGACCCGCTCGCGGGTCAGGACAGTGTTCTCCCGCCGAATCTTGTCCTGCAGCCTCATCAATCCATAGAGGAGCGCCTCGGGCCGTGGAGGACACCCCGAGACATAGACGTCCACCGGGACGATCTTGTCGACGCCCTGAAGCACGCTGTACGTCGGAAACGGGCCGCCGGCGTTCGAGCAGCTGCCCATCGAGATCACCCACTTCGGCTCCGGCATCTGATCGTAGAGCCGGCGCAGCACGGGCGCCATCTTCTTCGTGACCGTTCCGGCGACGATGAGGAGATCGGCCTGGCGGGGGGAGGCGCGGAACACTTCCGCGCCGAAGCGCGAAATGTCGTAGCGTGAGGCCGACGCCGCCATCATCTCGATGGCGCAGCACGCCAGGCCGAACCCCATCGGCCACAACGAAGACTGCCGTGCCCAGTTGAGCACCTTGTCCACGTTCGTGGTGATGAAGTTGTCGTCGAAGCGATGCTCGATCAGGCCCACAGTGATTACCAGCAGCGCGAGGCTTCAGCCTCGCGGCGCGCTCCTGCTACGTCTGCCGCTCGTAGTACTCCGCGTTCATCGGAATGAAGTGCTTCCACTTCTCGGGTGTCTCTTCCAGCGCGAAAATCGCTTCCACGGGGCACGCCGGCACGCACGCGCCGCAATCGATACACTCGTCCGGGTGGATATAGAGCATCTCCGCCGCCGCAAACTCCGGTTCGTCCTTCCGCGGGTGGATGCAGTCTACAGGACAGACGTCCACACACGCCGTATCTTTCGTCCCCACGCAGGGTTCAGTGATGATGTACGCCAAACAGATGCCTCCGGCAAAGGAAATCTAGGGTACCCCTCCCATTTTCGCGCATCGTAAATCGATCTGGCTGAGCGGTATGAAGGTGGCGCCAGGAGAGGGAACCTGATCTGATTTTAGCAGGCAGCCGGGGGATGTCGCACGGGTCCGGGGGTCGGGGCTCGGGACTCGGGGCTCGGGACTCGGGCACAAAGAAATGCTGACAACTGTTAGCTCGTACCCTGAGTCCCGAGCCCTGGAGCCCCGAGTCCCGAGTCCCGAGCCCCGAGCCCCGAGCCCCGGCCCTACTGAATCCGCATCCTTCCTGCAAAACCGTCGTCATATGTGTGGTAATGCGCGACGGTCTCCTCGGGATAGCACCAACAGTAGTAGCCTTCTCCATTGTCGAAGTCCACGAGCCAGAGCCCTTTGGCTTCGAGGCCCAGGGACTGGAGCTCGGCCGCCCAGCCGTTGACGACGTCCCGGAGGGCGGCGGAGAGGGAGGCATGTTCGGGATCGTCTTCGGCCATGTCGTGGAGCTGAGAGGCAAGCGTCTCGGCCCGGCGCACGGCATCGGCGGTCACGTGCTTGACGTGCGGCAGCAGGTCGCGTGCTGCCTGAAGCGAGAAAATGGGCCGGGGCTCCGTTGAGGGCATGGCGATGATTATAGTGGCCGCGCGGCGAGCTAGCCGTCTTGACACGCTCGATTCTGAGTTTTTGAGTCAAGGCTGCGGGGCAAGGCCGTACGGACGTGAGCGCGGCGTTATCAAGCCATGCCACCCGGCGAGGCGGAGCCTCGCGAGCACGGCGTTCGCACTCCTGTTGCTCACGCTGCTGCCGCGTGCGCTTTCCGCACAGACACTGCCCGCCGGGCCAGCCACCGCATTCGACGGACGGCTGGCCGCGGGCGCCGAGGTGGTCGCCACAATCGGCGATCACGACGAGTCGGCGTTCTTCAACTACACCGACTACGAGCACAACGTCCTGCGGATGTTCAGGGTCGCGCTGTCCGGCAGCTGGCGCCCGTTCGAACGGCTGGCCTTCGTCGGCGAGGTGCAGTCGGAGGACCTGACCGAGGTGCGGCCATATGCCGCTTACGTCAGGATCAGACCGATCCGATCGGTCCCGCTCGACATCCAGGCGGGCCGGATCCCGCCGGTGTTCGGATCGTTCGGACGCCGCGCCTACAACGTCAACAATCCGGTGATCGGCTACCCGCTCGCTTATCAGTACCTCACGTCGCTTCGTCCGGACGCGATTCCCGCGACGCATGACGATCTGCTGCGCATGCGCGCCCGCGGGTGGCTCGCCACGTATCCAATCGGATCGCCGGACCCGGCACCGGGAATCCCGCTCATCTCCGCCTTTCGGTGGGACACCGGCCTGCAGGCGCACTGGCGGCAGGGACTTCTGGAACTGGCGGGCGCGGTGACGACAGGCACGCTCTCGGATCCTCAGGTCAGCGACAATAACAGCGGACGCCAGATCTCGGGCCGCGTCGCGCTGCATCCTGTCACCGGCCTGATCGTCGGTGGATCCGCCGCGCACGGCGAATGGCTCGATCGCCACGTGATGGAACTGCTGCCGTCCGGAACGCCGACGTACGATCAGACAGCGTGGGGTCTGGACGCCGAGTACTCACGCGATCACTGGATTGTGCGTGCGGAGCTGGTCAAGAGCCGTTGGCAGGTGCCCTTCGCGGCATTGGCGACCGCCGAGGACATGGACGCGTTCGGCGCGTGGGTCGAGGGCAGGTATCGGCTGACGCCCGGATCTTCCTGGGCGCGCGGCTCGATCATCTCGGCTTCTCGAAGCTGCTGACCGACGACGCGCGCGCGCTCGTCACGTGGGACGCCCCGGTAACCCGCGTCGAAACTGCCGTCGGCTATTACCTGCAGCGCAATCTCGTCGCCCGCGTGACGGTCCAATACAACAACCGCGACGGCGGGCGGATTGAAAGGCGAACGTATTTTGCGGGGCAGCTTGCGTATTGGTTCTAATCGGGTGGCTCCGGCCGGGCGCGTGGCTCGTCTGAGCCGACATGCGTCAGCGATCGGTCGACGCCGGCTCCGAAGGAGCCGGCAAGGCCAGGCGCCGTCCGCGAAGCGCGTGAGCGAGCAGGCGCGGGGCCCCACCGAGCACCGAAATGCTGACATGATCTTGATCGAACTTCTGTCCTCTCCCTCGCGCTCCTGATCGGCCCGCCGTCGCGCCGGGCGACGCGCCGCCCGAGGCGGCCAACGGCGCCATTCGCGGACGTGTGGAGCTGAGAAGCGCTCCCGCTGAACCGTCGCGCCGGCCGAACGTCTCCGACCTCGGCATGCCGTCGGTGCACGGATCGACGGACCGGCGGCGCAGCGTCGTCTATCTCGATCCGGCGCCGCAACCGGCGTTCGGTCCGCGTGAAGAACGGCGCGCGCGCATGGATCAGCGCGACGAGACCTTCGTGCCGCACGTGCTGGCGATCGTCGCCGGGACGGTCGTCGACTTTCCGAACAACGACCAGACGTTTCACAATGTGTTCTCGCTGTCGAAGGAACAGCCGTTCGATCTCGGCCGCTACGCGGCGGGACGATCGAAGTCCGTGCGCTTCGATCGGCCGGGCATCGTCCGCGTGTTCTGCGATATCCACGCGCACATGAGCGCGTTCATCCTGGTCTTCGCACATCGTTACTTCGCGGTGACCGACGAGAACGGACGATTCCGCATCGATCATGTTCCGCCCGGCAGCTACAACGTGGTGGCGTGGAACGATTCGGCGTCCGAGGATTCGCGCCAGGTCGTCGTCCCTGATAGTGGTGGAGATGTCGAACTGAACTTCGTGCTCGGACGCCGATGAGCCTCTTCTCGTCGCTGACCAATCGAATCTTCGTCGCCACCGCGGCACTCGCCGTGCTGGCCATCGCCATCGCTGTCTATCAGATCAACGTTGCCGTCACCGCCCAGGCCGAGAACGAGCTGCGTCGCGGCCTCGAGGAAGCCGGAATGCTGGTCGAAGAGCATCGGACCACCCTCTTCGAGCACTTCTCGCGCGAGGCGCGCCTCGTCGCCGATCTCCCGGTGATCAAGGCGGCGATGGCGACCGGGCACCCGCCGACTGTCCAGCCAATCGCCGAGACCCATCAACGCAGCATTGCGGCTGACCTGTTCGTGGTCACCGATCCAGGCGGCCGCGTACTCGCCGAGGCCGGCCGCGTGCGCATGCCGGTCGGCGATGAGGTCGTCGCTGCGACCATCAGTCAGGCGACGTCAGGACATGAAGCCACGTCGCTGTGGCCCGTGCAGGGAGCCGTCCTCCAGGTCGTCTCCGTACCGAGTTATACGGGACCGGAGCTGATGGGAACGGTGACGGTCGGATCCAGCCTGGACGCAGAGGCGCTGGGACGTTTCAAGGCACTCACCAACAGCGAGATCGCGTTCGCCATTCGCGGCCGGGTCCAGGCGTCGACGCTCGACGCGCGCTACAACGAGCAGCTGACTCAGTTGATCGCCAGCCCGACCGTCACGCAGATCGAACTCGGCGACAGTGTGTATGCCGCCGTCAGCCGTCCGCTTTCGCTCGCGGTGACCGAAGGGGTCACAGCAGCCGGGACCCTCCCGGTCAGCGCATTGATTCTCCGGTCGCGAACGGAGCGGCTCAGATTTCTCAGCGACGTCCACCGGCGTATCGCGGTGACGGCGTTCCTCGCCGTCATGGCGGCCACGCTCCTCAGCTACTTCATCGCGCGAACGATCACGAGGCCGCTTGGCGTGATTACCGCCACGATGCGTCACATGGCCGCAACGGGCGATCTGACGCGACGCCTTCCCGAACGTGCGGAAGGCCGCTGGGAGGACGAGGACGCGCGCCTCCTGGCGTCGACGTTCAACACGATGACCGACTCCATCGCGAAATTCCAGCGCGAGGCTTCCCAGCGCGAACGTCTGTCGTCGCTCGGCCGGCTCTCGACCGTCATCGCGCACGAGATCCGGAACCCGTTGATGATCATCAAGACCGCGCTCCGGCCTTTGAAGGGGGTCAACGCCTCGCCCGACACCGTCCGCGCCGCGGCCCAGGACATCGACGAAGAGGTCGTCCGCCTGAATCGCATCGTGACCGAGGTGCTGGATTTCGCCCGGCCCATCAACTTCGACCGCGCGCCCGCCGACGTCAATGCCCTCTGCGCCGACGCCGTCCGTGCCACCCAGTCGGAGTGCCCCGAGGTCCTGATCACCCTGGATCTGGAGAGCCGGCTCCCCCCCATCGAAACCGACGCCGAACGGCTGCGGTTGGCACTCGTCAACATCCTCACGAACGCGCGGCACGCCGTCCTGGCCGGCACGGCCGCCAGCGCCACGGGATCCGCCCAGGGCGTGGCCACCCCCTCCAGGGGAGGCGGACAGGGCCCTGCCCTGATCCGCGTCACCACCCGCCGGGCAGGCACTTCGAGGGTTGCGATCGAGGTCCGCGATCGAGGCACGGGCATTGCAGCCGAAGATTTGCCCCGCGTGTTCGACCCATACTTCACGACCCGGCGGACTGGCACCGGGCTGGGGTTGGCGATCTCGCGAAACATCATCGAAGGCCTCGGTGGAACCATCGGCGTCACGAGCCGGCCCGGTGCCGGCACCGAGGTTTGCATCGAGTTGCCAGCCGCAGTTGAACGCTGACATGGAAACAGTAGCAAACCGTATACGAATGACGACTGGATCCATCCTGCTCGTTGACGACGAGACGAAGATCCTCAATGCACTGGCCAACGCGCTGCGCGACGAAGGCCACGAGGTGGTGGCCACCAGCAGCCCCCGCGAAGCACAGCGGCTGCTGACCACGCGCATGTTCGACCTGCTCGTCGTCGACAACCTGATGCCGGATCTGACCGGCCTCGATCTGATTCGCGACCTGAGCGGCGTGGTCTCGGCCGAGAAACCGCAGATCGTGATGATGACCGCGCACGCGACGATCGAGAGCGCCATCGAGGCGATGAAACTCGGCGCGTTCGACTATCTGCAGAAGCCGTTCGAGGTCGACGAGCTGCTCGTCGTGGCCAGCCGGGCCCTCGATCACCACCGGCTGCACACCCACCACCGCTATCTGATCAGCGAACGCGACGCCGAGTTCAATCACTACGGCATCGTCGGCAAGAACCGCCGCATGCAGGAGGTCATCCGCACGGCGCAGGTCGTCGCGCAGTCGAAGAGCACCGTCCTCATCACGGGAGAGACCGGCACCGGGAAGGAAATGGTCGCGCGTGCGATCCACTATCACAGCGCGCAGCGCGAGATGCCGTTGATCAAGGTGAACTGCGCGGCGATCCCGGAAACCCTGCTGGAATCGGAGCTTTTTGGCCATGTTCGCGGCGCGTTCACCGGTGCCATGACCAGCAAGCGCGGCAAGTTCGCGCTCGCCGACGGCGGGACGATGTTCCTCGACGAGATCGCGACGATGAGCCCGACGCTGCAGTCGAAGCTGTTGCGGGTGTTGCAGGAACGCGAGTTCGAGCCGCTTGGGTCCGAGCGCACGCAGAAGGTCGACGTCCGTGTCATCGCCGCAACCAACCGCGATCTGCGCGCGCTCGTCTCCGATGGTCGCTTCCAGGAGGATCTCTACTATCGCCTGAACGTCATTCCCATTCACATTCCGCCGCTGCGCGAACGCCGCGAAGACATTCCTGTGCTCGTCGAACACTTCATCTCGAAGCACGCGCAACGCGCCGGCAAACGGATCGACGCCATCGCGCCCGGCGTGATGGAAGCACTGCAATCGTCAGACTGGCCCGGCAACGTGCGCGAGCTGGAGAACACGATGGAACGCGCCGTCGTGCTCTCGCAGCGCTCGATCATCGGTCCCGATGCGATGCTCGTTGCTGATGGCGGCGGCTCGCCGCCACCAGGCCTGCCGTCACTGAACCTTCGCAGCAATCTGGACTGGACCGAACGCGAAACCGTCAAGCGCGCGCTCGAATCATCCAACGGCATCAAGAAGGACGCCGCGGAAGCGATGGGCATCAGCCAGCGCGCGCTCAGCTATTACCTGGCGAAGCATCGGGTGGAGTAGGTTCACGACGAAGATCCGTGGTCCGTGGTCCGTGGTCCGTGATCCGCGTTGATCCGCGTCCCGTTGATCCGCGTCCCGTTGATCCGCGTCCCGTTGATCCGCGTCCCGTCATCCGCGTCCCGTGTTCCCCCATTCGCGTTTACGAGACCCGTAACCGTTTTCGGCAGCTGTAAGGCCCACCCCCTCAGGATTCGCTGTTAGGCGAGTGTTTCCGGCGGTGCTCGCGGGCACCGTGCTTGCCTCTGTCGTCTGGCCAGGGAGACGTGCATCTGAAACACGCCACTTCTCTCTCACTGGAGTTCTGCCATGACACGACACGCTTCTCAGCTGATTGCGGTGATTGCACTGGTGTACGTTCTTGGGGCTGCTTGCGGCGGCGGAAGCTATGATGGCGGATCGCCGACCGGTCCAGGTGGCGGAACGTCGGGTGGGATCGGCGCCACGGTCACGATCAAAGCGGACGGGACGCTCGACCCGAAGGAAATCCGGATTGCTCCCGGCGAGCGGGTCCGTTTCATTAATCAGGATTCGCGTCAGCACCAGCCGACATCGAATCCGCATCTGCAGCACACCGACTGCCCCCCTGCCAACCTGCCCATCATGGCCACCGGCGACAGCATGAACACCGGCGTGTTCGAGCGGGCCGTGGTTTGCGGCATTCACGATCATCTAAACCCCGACGCGGCGCCCCTGCAGGGCACAATCCGAGTCGGCGGCGCGGAGGGTCCCGGCGGGCCGGTGTATCTGAAACACTGACCCGTGTGAAGAGTGCAAAGTGCAGAGTGCAAGGTGCAGAGTGCAGGGTGCTGTGCTGTGCAGGTGCTGGTTGCCTCGTGAGACGCAAGCCGGGCCTCGTGAGACGCAAGCCGGGCAAAGAAGCAACACGAGCACTTGCACGGCACAGCACTGTGCACTCTGCACTTTGCACCTGCACTCTGCACTTTGATAAGGAGCCATCATTTGAGGTCATTCGTCGTCACTGTTGTAGCCGTTCTCGCAATTCCTGCTCTGGTCTTCGCGCAGACTCCACCGCCCCAGCCCCCCGAGCGTGCCGATCCGGACGTCCGCATCGATCCCCTGCAGCCTGATTTCACCCTCGCGGCGTTGCCGACAACGCTGCGGATGCCGAGGGGCAAGTTTGCGTTTCGCATCACGCATCGGTTCACGAGACCGCTGGGGCGCGGCAACTTCGGCGACCTCCTGGCAGACGCATTCGGCTTCGACGGCGGCGCGCAGATCGGCCTCGAGCTGCGATACGGGTTGTTCAGCGGGACGCAGGTCGGCGTCCACCGCACGAGCGATCGCACCATCCAGGTCTTCGGCCAGCACAACTTCCTGAACGAACGCGACGGCAAGCTATTCGGCCTCGACTTCCTCGCGACGATCGAAGGTGAGGAGAACCTTCAGGAACGGCACAAGTCCGCCGTCGGCGCCATCGTCTCGCGCTCGCTCGGGAAGTTCGCATCGCTGTACGCAGAACCGATCGCGGTGTTCAACTCGAACCCGTTCGAGATCGGCGACAACCACACGTTCATGCTCGGACTCGGGGCACGAGTGCGCTTCCTGCCCTCGTGGTACGCCGTCGCCGAGTACGCACCACGGCTTGCCGGCTATGACCCTGACACGGCGCATATCAGCTTCGGCGTCGAGGGGCGCGCCGGCGGCCACTCGTTCCAGATCAATTTCTCGAACGACTTTGCGACCACCTACGGGCAAATCGCACAAGGTGCGCTGAACAACGACGACTGGTTCATCGGCTTCAATATCTCGAGGAAGTTTTTTTAGTCGAGTCTTGGGGGGGACGGAGAGAACGGGGACGGAGGGGACGGAGGGAACGGAACAAGCTTCAACTCAGAGAAACGGAGAAACGGAGACACGCCGTGGATTCACTAGGGTGTCACCGCTCGGCGGCCGATGGCGGCCCGGCCCTTGGCCGGGCCGAGCGATCACACGACACCCCGCGGACACAAGCTGCCTGTGATGCGGGGGCAGCTTGCGTCCGTGGGGTGTCGTGTGATCGCCCGCCGCGCAAGCGCGGCGGCATCGGCGGACCGCGGTGACCAGCAACCGGTGCCAAGCCCGCCAGATCCGTTTCCTCCGTTCCTCCGTTTCTCCGAGTTGAAGCTCGTTCCGTTCCCTCCGTCCCCTCCGTGACCGTGACCGTGACCGTGACCGTGACAAACGAGGAAACGAGCCAGCACCTGAATAGAGGAGAACGAATGCGTAATCGAGTAGGAACTTATCTCGCGGCTGCCGTGCTGATGGCGACCGCGATTGCCTGTGGCGGCGGAGACGATGGAGGATCGCCGCTGGACCCTACGCCACCGAGTGGAAGTCCAGGACCGAGTGGCGCGACGATCACGATCACCAACGGTGCGGTATCGCCATCAAGCGTGACCATCGCCGCGGGCCAGAGCGTTACCTTCGTGAACAACGACAACCGGGCGCACGACATGGCGTCGGATCCGCATCCGGTGCATTCGACGTGTCCGCAGATGAATGCCGTCGGAAATATTCCGCCAGGCGGAACGCGCAGCAGCAACGCGTTCCCGACCGCGCGGACGTGCGGCTTCCACGATCACAACGATGACACCAATCGATCGCTCCAGGGAACGGTGGTCATTCAGTAGCAGCGTTAATGCGATGGGCTAAGGGCAATGGTCATTTTCCGAGCCCATCAGCCCATCGCCCATCGCCCATCGCCCATTGATCACCGCCCCGTGAACTTCGCCTTCCTCTTCTCCAGGAACGCCGTCGTCCCTTCCAGCTTGTCGTCGGACGAATAGCACAGCGCCTGCGCCAGCGTCTCGATCAGCAGACCCGAATCGAGATCGACGCGGGCTGAGGCGTTCAGCGCAAGCTTGGCGAGGCGGGCGGCAAGCGGGCCTTGACGGAGGATGCGTCGGGCGAGCTCGCGCGCGCGGACCTGGAGTTGTGACGCGGGCATGATCGCCGTGACGAGGCCGATCTCGAGCGCCTGCTTGGCGTCGATGACATCGCCGCTGAGGATCAGGTGCTTCGCCCAGCCCATCCCGACGACCTTTGGCAGCCGCTGCGTGGCGCCGGCGCCAGGGATGATCCCGAGGCCGAGCTCGGGCTGGCCGAATTTGGCGGAATCGGCCGCCACGCGGATGTCGCAGGCGAGCGCAAGCTCGCAGCCGCCGCCGAGCGCGTAACCGTTGACCGCGGCAATCGTGGGCCGTGGAAACCGCTCGACCTCGGCAAAGAGCGTCGAGTTGATGGCCGCCAGCCCGTCGTCACGCTGCCTGGCCCTGATGTCGTTGATGTCGGCGCCCGAGACGAACGACGACTCGCCGGCGCCGGTGATGATGAGGACGCCGACCTCAGCGTCGGCGCCGAGCTCGACGAGGGCGGTGCGGAACTCCCGCACGGTTTCGAGGTCGAGCGCGTTCTTGACCGACGGCCGGTCGATCACAATTGTGGCAACGCCGTCCTCGACCGCCACTCTGACGTTTTTGTACGTGGACATGATTTGGTGATGGTGCCGATCTCATGCGGCGTCTTGCAGAAAATTCGCGTGGGCTGATATAGAATTTCGCTGAACCCTCCGTGCCTTCCCTTCTACTGGTCGACGACGACCTCGCCCTGCTCAACGCGCTGAGCCGTTTCCTGAGCGACAGCGGCTACGCGGTCGTGGCGTGCAACACGTTCGAAGAGGCGAAGCAACAGATCGCCGACGGACATCCCGACATCCTCGTGACCGACGTACGCCTCGGCGCGTTCAACGGTCTGCAGCTCGCGCTGCTCGCGCGAGATGTCAGGCCCGACGTCCGTGTTGTGGTGTTCTCGGGATTCGACGATCCGGTCCTCAAGGAAGAAGCACGCCGAATCGGGGCCAGTTATCTGGTCAAGCCCGTGTCGGGCCACACCCTCGTCGAAGAGCTCCGCGCGGAAGTGTAGCCGAATCTCAGCCCGTTTATGCGCTCGCAACCGAAAGCACTGTCGTTCGGGTGAGCCGCATTCACGACCGAGCCGGGGTGTGGGGCGAACGAGGACAGCAAGGCGCGCCACAGGCGCGCCCGCCGGAGCGGAGCGGCCCGCCTCCGCTTGTCGCTGGATTCGACCGACAAGCTACGGCGAGGTCTCGCCGTAGCGCGCCTGAGTTCGTGCGCGCGAAGGCGGAGGCGAAGGGGCCCCGCGAGCGACGGCGATGGGGGGTCCGGCGGGGCGAAGCCCCCCGGTCTATTAAAGAGACGCGCTGACGAGGCGCTGCGGCTCGGGGGAGCCACCCTGGCCGTCCTGCCGCGTCAACCCGCCGCGGAACTGCTGGAACGGCATGTGGCACTGGTGCTTCCGCAGGAAGTTCAGGAAGCGTTTGTAGTCGCCGGACGGCATGTTGAACAGTTCGACCAGCACGCGGTAGCTGCCGGACGTCTGCTGAAGGCCCATGCCGACGAGCGCGCGCAAATCGTCACGCGTCAGGTCGCGCGACATGAAGGGACCGTAGACGACGGCCCAGAACGATTGCCGTCCCTGGATGATCTGCTGATAGAGCGACTCGGCCACCGAGATGCGTGTGACCTGCGCCGAGGCCGGCGAGGCCGGCGCCATCCGGATCTCTGACGGAAGATCGGCCACGGATGTCGGCGTTTCGGAGCCTCGAACCGTCAGCCGCTCCACGAGGTTCTTCAGTTCGCGGACGTTCCCCGGCCAGTGATAGTTCAAGAGGAGCGCCCAGGCATCCGGCGCAAAGCGCAGCCTCGGCGTCGAGTACTCCAGCGAGAACAGATCCATGAAGTACTCGAGCAGCAGCGCGACATCCTCTACGCGAACGCGCAGTGGCGGCACGGTGAGGTGGATGACGTTCAACCGGTAGTACAGATCTTCGCGGAACGCCTTCGTGGCGACGGCACTGAGCAGGTCGCGGTTGGTGGCGGCGATGACGCGGACGTCCACGCGCCCGTTGGAGCGGGTGGCGCCGACGCGCTGGATCTCGCCGCTCTCGAGGAACCGTAACAGCAGGCTCTGCATCCGCGGGCTGGTTTCGCCGATTTCGTCCATGAACACGGTGCCGCGGTTGGCCATTTCGAGCACGCCGACGCGGTCACGATAGGCGCCAGTGAAGCTCCCGCGCTCGTGGCCGAACAACTCGCTCTCCAGGAGCGTTTCGGTGATGGCCGCGCAATTCACCGTGATGAGCGGATAGCCGCCCCGGGCGCCCCCCGCGTGAATCAGACGGGAGACGATTTCCTTCCCGACGCCGCTTTCGCCGGTGATGAGCACCTTCGCGTCAGTTCTGGCGGCTGACCGAATGTCTTCTTTGAGCCGTTGGATGGCGCTACCGTTACCGACTAAGCGGAGAGGGTCCTGAGTCAACAGTTGTTACCTGTGAAAGAGTGCCGGACGACCAATGACACGAGTTCTGCAAGGCAGAACGAGTGTTATAGGCGAGACGCTAAGTCCTTGTCAAGCAGCACGATGAATCACTCAGCGAACTGCTGGACGACTTGATTCTTGCCGCGAGACTTGGCAACGAGCAGGCCCCGATCGGCCTGAGCGACGAGCGCTTCGCGCGTCACGCCGGGGCTCGCGGTGCTGACGCCGATGCTCACGGTGAGCGGTACAGGCACACTGGATCGGCGGCCGGCGGCGAAGTGCTGTTCGACCTGCCGGCGGATGCGTTCGGCAATCCGCAGCGCGGTGTCCGGGCCGGCGCCGGGCATCACGATCGCGAACTCCTCGCCGCCGTACCGCGCACACACGTCGAAGATGCGGACGGCGCGGCGCAGGATATCCGCCACCTGCTTCAGTGCGTTATCGCCGACGAGATGGCCCAACGAGTCGTTCAGATGCTTGAAGTTGTCGCAATCGAGCAGGAGCAGGGAGAGCTCGTCGAGTTGACGACGCTGACGCTGGAGCTCCTGTTCGAGGCGAGTCTCGAAATAGCGCCGGTTGAACAGCTCGGTGAGTCCGTCGACCGTCGCGAGGTGCGCGAGATCCACCGTGCGATCGCGCAACAGTTCGCGTGCGACCGCGAGCGCGGCGGGGACAGCCATCTCGTAGAGTACGGACAGATCGGACTGTGTGAACGAACTACCCGAGTTCTTGTCGGTGAGCGCCACCACCGCGACGACACCTTCCGGACCCGTCAGCGGCAACGCCACAAACGACTCGGTTCTATATCGTCGTCGACCTATCTGGCCGGGAAGATCCGCGACGCTCAGCGCGACGATCGGTTCGCCCGTCGAATACACGCGTCCCAGGATTCCCTGACCCGGGGCCGGGCGTACGTGCTCGACGAGCACGGCGGGGTACCCGACGGTCGCAGTGATCGAGAGTGCGTTCTCGAGCGGCAGGTATACGGCGAGGGCACCGATCTCGGCATCCACCGCTCGTGCCATGTACTCGACGATCGTGCGGTGAAGCGTTGCGCTGTCTGAGACGCCCAGGAGGACGCGTGAGAACTCTCCAACGAGATCGGCGCGGCGATCGACGTCCGATCGATGGTGACGCAGTTGCACCAGCTGCAGTGCGTTGCCGAGCACGCCGGCGAGGGCGTTCTCGATCGAGGGTGACGTCTTCGCGGTTTTCTTTGGCGCGCGTTCGGCGGCGATCTGCAGTTCGATGGTGGAGCCGAGAGGGACACGGGTCGCGCGATCGACGTCAGTTGCCGGCGCCCACTGCCGTGCGTGCGCAACGGTTCGCCACTGCGCGCCATTCTGGATGCGGATGGCGCAGGTCAGCGCAAGCTGTGTCTGGAGGTACTCGACGGCGATGCCACAGGCCTCGTCGAGCGTCGCGGCTCGGCTGACTTCGAGGCCGAGCGTGATGAGTCGGAACTCCTCCGATGTGGTCAACGTCGGAATCTGGGATTGTGACAACGGCGTGTTCCAACGTGCCTTACCATCGTTCGCAAATACCCTCTAAGCAGAGGATATGGAGAATTTTGTTCCCCCAGCAGGGCGACTTTGGCCTGGCGGACCGATTCTGGCTCATGCGAATGCTGAATACAACGGAGAATCCGAATCTGCCAAGCGGGAACATTCATTGCATTTTTGTTACGACGACCACCGTCCGGCCGCATTCCGCGAAGAGAGCTCTAACGTTCCGGGAGACAGATCGATGAACATTCGCTTCATCTCGACCCTGACAGCTGAGGACGAGAACCACTTCGCACCGGCGCTCCTCAAAGCCGTCGGGTCACTGCTGGACCAGCTTCCCATTGCGTACACCGTCAGGATAGAGACGACAGGGGCGCAGGTGTTCCAGCACAGCCACCCCGCCTTCGACAACCCTTATCACGGCGAGGCCGCACCGGCCGGGTTCAACGATGGTGCGCCAAGCACGTTTACCGACCCGGTCGTCTCCGTTTTGAAGTAGCCCTGACGAAGGTTTGCGAAGAGCGCTCACGGCGTACTAGTCGTGAGCCTTCGTCGTGAGCCTCCGTCCAATCGCACACGCTCCCCCAGCAATCAGCAGCAGCACTGACGTCGCCGGTTCCGGCACGCTCGTCGGCGGGTCCTTTGGTGGATCCTGCGGGGGATCCTCCGGATCGTTCGGATCGTCCGAATCCCCTGGAGGATCGAACGACCGCAGAGTGGGCGTCAGGATCGGGTCGTCGATCGTAATCGTCGGCGGCGGTGGCGGCGGCGCCGGCGGACCAGAAGGCGGCGCCGTGGGACCAGAAGGCGGCGGCTGCGGCGGATCCAGCGGTGTCTCGTCCGGCGGAGCCTGCTCCGGCGTCTCAGTGGTCGTCGGCGTCCCGACGGGGGGCGAATTGAACGTGGTCCCCGGGGGAATCGGTATGCCAGTGGGAATCGGACGCGGCCCACCGATCGGCGGCACTCCCGCCCAGCCTCCGCCCGGCGGCAGCACCAGCGCGATGGGCGGCGTCGGCAAAGGCCGCAGCACCGGCGTGTCGAGTGTGACCGCCGGTGGTTCGAACTCCGAGGTCGGGCCCGGGATCAGGGACAACTGATTGGCGCAGCGCGTGCGCGCGATGTTCTCGCCGTCGGTCAGCACCTTCTCACCGGCTCGAATCACGAGCGGCTTGCGCGTCCAGTAGATGTCGTTCCCCAGGCGATACGACACGTACATGACCTTCGGCTTCGTGAGCTTCTCGACTCGCGTCTTCGACAGATCGAAATTCTCGTAGTGGCCGGCAACGACCGGGTCCGAGTCGATCGCTTTCTTCAGTTCGTCCACGCTGGCGGCGCCGCCTGCGACGATTGAGTAGGGATAGACAGGGCGCTCAGCCAGCGATGCCGCAGCGACTTCTGTGGCGGGGCTGACGCCCGCCGGGCCATCCGCTGGCGCGGCGGCGATTGGAATCGCCCGTTCCGACCGGAAGATCGGTCCCATCAGCACGGCCATCGCCACAAGGGTCAGGACCGCGAGGAAACCAATCGCCGCAAGCGGCCGGCGCTGGAGCTGCGGCGTGCTGTTTTTCAGTGAGGGTCGTTGACGAATTCGGGCCATACGGACGGGCTTATGTTCAATAGGTAAGCCATTTGAGAAATTGATGAATTTGCTCGATATTTTGCAAAAGTCTACTCAGCAGCCGACTTCCAACACATGTGCGGGCGTCTTTAGTCAGGGCAGGGAGGGTGACGTGCTGACGTGCTGACGTGCTGACGTGCCGACGTGCCTGACGTGCCTGACGTGCCGACGTGCCGACGTGCCGACGTGCCTGACGTGCCGACGTGCCGACGTGCCGACGTGCCGACGTGCCGACGTGCCGACGTGCCGACGTGCCGACGTGCCGACGTCGCTGCCGACGTGCCGACCGTCCTGGCGTGCCGACTGTCCCGACCTTCGGCGAACCGCAGCACGTCAGCCCGTCGCCCATCGCCCGTCAGCACGTTCGCACGTCCCGCACGTCCCGCACGTCCAGCACGTCCCGCACGTCCAGCACGTCCCGCACGTCCGCACGTCGCACGTCGCACGTGGCGTCCGCACGTGGCTCCGCACGTCGCAGGGGCTCAGTAAGGCGCGATCTCCGAGGCGAAGTCGTCGAGTGGACTGGATTCAGTCGGCCGCTCGGGCAGCATCTTGCTGGCGGGCTGCAGATGCGTCAGGCGTACGGCCGTGCGGCGAAGGCGGGCCGGTCTGTATTTCCAGATGCACCAGGCGGCGCGCACGCCGTCGCGCCATCCGGTCTTCTTGCCTTCCTCGTAGGTTCGTCCGAAATAGGAAATACCGATTTCGTAGATCCTGCAGCCGGGAATTGCGGCGATCTTGCCGGTCACCTCCGGCTCGAACCCGAAACGCTCTTCCTCGATTCGGATGCGCTGGATGACCTCACGGCGAAAGGCCTTGAAGCAGGTTCCCATGTCCGTGAGGTTCAGATCGGTAACAGCATTGGAGAGCTGCGTCAGCAGCCAGTTGCCGACCGAGTGCCAGAAGTACAGCACGCGACGGGACTCGCCGCCGATGAAGCGGGAGCCGTAGACGACGTCCGCCTTCCCCTGACGAATGGGGGCCATGAGCTTCGGGTATTCGCTGGGGTCGTACTCCAGATCGGCGTCCTGGACGATCACGACGTCGCCGCTGATGGCCGTGAGGCCGGTCCGCAACGCCGCGCCCTTGCCGCGATTTGCCTTGTGCCTGATGACGATCACCCGCGGCAGCAGAGCCAGCTGACTGAGCGCGCCGCGCGTGCCGTCGGTCGAACAATCGTCGACGATTACCAGTTCGACAACGCCTGGCACCGCGAGCACACGCTCGACGATCTCGCGAATCGTCGCGGCTTCGTTGAAAACGGGCATGACCACGGAAAGTCTCATGACAATTTGGTAGGCCCCTCAAATGATTCGCGAGCGAACACACCTGCACTGTGTGAGCCTGACGACGCTCGAGGCGTGGCTGCGAAGTTGGTGCCAATGCTGATGGACTCGTTTCCAGGGTTCGCCCTCGACAAGTCTGGATCCGCAAAGACTTTGGGCCTGCATGATGGATCCCGACGCATGACCGTTCCGTGATTGTGCCGAGGTGTGCGGCGTAGTACCTGTCCGGCGGTGACTCTAGCGCCCTTCCTCGTGGGTGTCCTCGCGCTTGCGGCGCTGGCTTTGCGCGCCCCGCGGGTGTGGCGGCTCCGCGGCATTGACGCACTCGGTGTGAGCGTCCTCGCAGCCGTAGCCGCGCTATGTATCACGGCGACTCTCTTCTCGTCGTTTCAACGTCTGACCGGAACGACCTGGAGTGCCGGGCTCGCTGTGATCGCGGCAGGTCTGCTGCTCGTGAAGTCATCGGGAGACGTCGAAGCACAGCCGCCTGGCTTCACAGCGGGCCAATGGGTGCTGCTCTTTTTTCCTGCCGTGCTCGTCGGCTACGAGCAATTCGTCTCGCCAGTCGCCCGGTTCGATGATCTGATCCATTACGCCGCACGCGCCGGCTATTGGCTCACGAATCAATCCGTATTCCCGGTGGAGTCGCACAACGAGCGGCACGCCGTGTTTCCGTATGCCGGCGACCTGCTATTTGCCTTCGGCGTGTTCACGGCCCGGAGTGAGCTGATAGGCCGGATGATTGTGTTTCTGTCTTATCCAATTACCCTCGTCATGATTGCCGGCATGCTGCGGGAACGGGCCGTGCCCGTCAGCGTCGCTATCGGCGCAGCGTGGATCGTCGGGTTCACGCCGTTGATTCGGAACACCGCCGTTGGCGTCAAGCCCGACCTGTGGGGACTGGTGTTCGCGCTCATAGCGATCAACGCCGTCTGGAGTTATTGGGAGTCAGGAACCACCATTGCCCAACGCACCCGGCAGACGATCGTGCTGTTCGGTGCCGTGTGCGCAGCAATCACCGTCAAACTTACATTCCTGCTGCTTGTGCCCCTCGCCGTGTTCTCGCTGATCGCGCGACTGCCTCGACGCAGCTGGCTGTGGGCGGCGTGCACGATTCCCTGCTGGGCGATCGCGTTTGGCCTGGCCGTCTCGCTGCCCTACAACAAGCGTCACCACGGCGGGTGGTTTGGATCGCCGGAGATGACAGCCGCCCATCGGCGCGAACCCGGCGCAGCGGTCGCGCTGCGCCAATTGGCGCGGCTACCGTTTATCATCGTCGGAGTTCCATTTATCCCCACAGAAGCGCTGCGTCAGGAGACAGAGGCGACACTCCGCGCCGCGGCCGATCGCGTAGGCGCCACATCCCCGATCCCTCGCGAAAGTCCCATCAACCTGTGGCCGGGCATGTTCGTACCGCAGGTAACGAGGTTTGATTACAGGTTTTCACTGCTCTGGTTGTTTATAGGCGTGGCCGCGCTTGCGTGCATCGTCAAACGTAAACAGCTGCTCGCCCATCCCGACGGTCGACGCGCAGTCGTCACTCTCCTGATAGGCGCTGGCTTCGTCGTAGGCGTGGCGGTCACCGTGCGGTGGCAAACTCATTCCTGGGTGCCGGAACGGTTCATCGTTGCCGGTATGGCGATCGCGTCTGTCGGGGCGGCGTGGCTCTGGTACCTGACACTTTGGAGCAAGAAATACGTTGGCACGGTCGCCGTCTTGATGGCCGCCTTCCATGCTCTCCCATTCCTCAACATGACCCGCGTTTCTTTCGTCCAGTCGCCACGGCAAGTCGCTGCGCGCATGCACGGATGGTATCCCCTGGGCAACGCCGCACTAACCGTGCAGCCAGGGTCGCGTGTGTTGCTTCTTGCCAGTGGGGACGGCGCCGATTACTTGATGTTTCACCCCGCCCATGGCTATCCCACCAAAGTGTATGCGTGGGGCAAAGCACCGTTTTCGGAAACGGCCTTCGCGAGGACCCTGCTCGAGACACAGGCAGATACGGTGGTGTTCGAACTTCCCGATCGGTTGTGGTTCAGTTGGCACCCTGAGATTGCCATCGACATTGCCGTCGCCCCGTTCATCGACTACCTCGAGAATCACACCTCATTCCGTCCACGTGTCGGGCGGGGGCCTTCGCTAATCTACGTACGGCAGGAATAATGGCTGCATGCGTCCATCGAGACTTTCAGATCTGCCGGGACACTAGCGTGCCAGGACGGTGTGGGAAGGGCTGGAATATATCGGGCGCAGTCGGGGATCCCGTGGGACATTGAAACGCTCTCGGCGCTTTGCCGATTCTGTATGTGCGACGACGCGATACGCATCCGCGCCTGCCGCGCCCTCGCCGCACGTGTTCGTATTGGTGATCCCATGCCGGGTCAGAAGCACCAAATCGAGTTCGCTGCCAACCTTGTAACGCGAATCCGCCGCGTGAAACGTCGCCATGAATCGGTCGAACCCGATTTCATAACCGATTGCGGCAGCGTGGAGGCCCTTAGCCGTCATGGATGCCGCGACGCTGTCAATCGCCTCGACGCCGGGGTTGTCCCGCCCTGGCCATCCATCTGCCCTCCACGACTGAATTCGAGAAACGGTCAGCCCATTCGCAACGACCGCCGCAAGCACGCACGTGCTGATGGCCATGCGGGTTGGGCTCGCGCGAAGCAGCGCAAGACCGGCCGCCAATACGACAGCCTGTACGGCCCACAACCACCAGAACCTTTCCGGGCGTGGACCTTCGACAGCGATGAGGAGTGCGGCCCAGGGCAACACCAGGCAGAGCGCGACGAGTTTCAAGTTGTCCAGGCTACGAACGTCAGCGAGTTCCGCACGCGAGCGTTCGAGCCATTCGGGAAACCGACGGGCACCTATCAAGAGTCCCACGCCCACGAGCAGTGCGACCGCTCCCCGAGACCTCAACGTCGTGACGGTATGGCCGTCGAGATTTCCGTCTCCACTCAGGAATCTGGAAACGGTCCACTCGTTTACCACCGCAGGCAGAAGAAGCAGGAGTACGCCCCAGGTCTGCAACGCCCGCATTGAAATGGTTGGGACGGTCGCCACAGCAGGCACGAGCAGCCCACCGACGACGCCAGCGGCGAGCAGGAGCCAGGCACCTGTCAAGGCTGACCGGAAGTTCGTGATGAACAAGGGTGGGCCGTGTTCGATTCGGCCGGCCGCTGTTGCAATGGTTCGGCGGAGAAGACCGGCCCGATTCGACTCGTGCGATGCCACGATCCAGTCAGGCGGGAAGAGCGATGGATCGCACCAGCCAGCATTTGTTTCTTGGTAGATCGCCTGGTGAAAAAGTTGTGAGCGAAGGTCAATGAAGCCCCGCTCCGCTTCGAAACGCAAATACGGCAGCCAGATGAGGAGTGTCACAACACCGGCCAACGCTACGCATCCGACGCGCGTCGGCGGGCGATAAAACCACCATACGGCTGGCAGGATCGCGAACGCTGGAGCGATCTCGATGAAGACATACATGCCCGCCGACCAGGCGATGAGAGCCGCGGCCAGGTACCACGCGTTCCGCCGACGCACCCACTGCAACGTGAAGTAAACCATCCACACGAAGAAAAATGGATGCCCACGCGGCCAGAGACTATGCCCAAAGAAGAGTCCAGATTCGGAGAGGCCCCAAAGGACTACGGCGAGGATGGCAAATCTCTGGGGCGCGCAGAGCGCGGTCAACGCGAACACGCCAGCGAGTGTTCCAAGGTACAGGGCGGCGCTGCCCACCATTTCATAACGGCGCGCGTCGTCCGTAACAGCCATGCCTGGCGCCAACAACCAGGCGGTCCCCGGGGGCGTGTAGGAGGCTAAGCTGGTCAGCGTGCCTTTTTCGGGAAGACGTCCTTCAGCGAGGAGAGCCGCGGTTTCATCAACGTACGGAATCAGGTCGAAGTCGAGGAGCCGAGAGCGCCAACCTTGAAACGCGAGAGACAGGCCGACCACGGCGACCCCGAGAAGCATCGAGCAACGGAGAACCATCTGTCAGGCATTAGGGCCAAACGCCTCACACAATGTCAAGGGAGCGACCTCGCTCCTAGCTCATCATTGATGTGCCCATCGCCCATCGCCCATCGCCCATTGCCCATTGCCCATCGCCCATCGCCCATCGCCCATCGCCCATCGCCCATCGCCCATTCAGGATGCGCTTTCAGCATCCTGCTAGGGACCGGGGAAACAGCGGGGCGCAGGGGCGGCGGCCCTGACCGGAAGGCTTGTCGCCGAGTCGACACTGTTGCTGGCAGCGAGGAGTACAGAAATGTGTCCGTCGAAGATCGTGCGCCATCCGCGCTGCTGAAGCGTTTTGACGACTGGGAGCTGGCGCGGCAACCAGACGTAGTCCGCATGCAGACCGTCGAGATAGGCGATCCCTCGGTCGGTGCCGCGATACAACTGCAGGTGGCCGTCGATCGCTGCGATCGGAATAGACCGTCTCGCGCCGGCCGTCCATCGAGACTTTCAGATCTGCCGGCATGTTCCAGATGGCGTACTCTCCCCAATCGAAATAGGTGACGATACGCCCGGACATTTGCCGCTCGCGCATGAAGTCCACAGCGTCGGGCTCAGGCCACGTTGCGTGAATGCCGATGCAGGTGAAGGTCTTTCGCGTCGCCGGCACAGACACGACCATCAGCGCTGCGACAGCACAACCGGCGGCCTTCCACGCGAGGGGCAGTGGCGGGCTGCTCGCGCGGCGGCTGAACAGCGTCGCGAGCGGACCGGCCATCAGCCCGACGACCGACATCGCAAAGAATGTGTCGAGCCGGTTCACGCGAAGCGCCGCAAGCCCCCACAGGATTGGAATCGCCAGCGCCGCCGGATTGCGTTCCATCAGCGGCGTGCTCCCCCGCCTCAGCGCAACGAACGTGAGCAAGGCAAAACAGCTCCACACACCAAGCGTCGTCCAGCTGTTCCACGCCGGCCCCCACTCGCCGATCGCCTCACGACCGAACCTGACCGTCTCGGTCAAGAAAGCCCACAGCCCCACTCCGTACGGGTTGACAAGCGTCGCGCCCGCCGCGGCAACCGCGATGAGCAATGGGCAAGGTGGGCAATGGGCAATGGGCAATCGGCAATCGGAAATCGCCCGATCGCCACCTTGCATCCCATCGCCCGATGCCCATCTCCGATCGCCCATCGCCCCTCGCTCCATCGCCCCTTGGCGCGCAGCGCCAATGCACCACAGACCAACCGTGCCGACACCGACCAGCCAGCCACCGTGGAAGTTCGCCCACAGGACGAGAATCGGAATCGTCCAGAGCAGCGTGCGGGTCGAGCCGCGCTCCGAGCGCACGAAGACGTAGATCAGCGCCGCGAACAGGAGGACGGAGAAGAGTTGCGGCCGCACGTGCGTCACACGCATGAGGAGGCCGACGAGCGTCAGCCCGAGCAACATGATGCGCGCGCGACCCGCGACGCCCTGTTCTTTGAGCGCAGCCCCCATGAACGCGAGCGCTCCGAGAATGCAGGCGAGTTTCAGCAGGATCAACCCCGACGCCCCACCCGCCAGCCAGGCCCCGGCTATGGCAACCTCCGAGAGCCACTCGTGATTGATCCAGGAGCGGTCGCTCGTGAACGAGTAGGTGTCCGTTGATTCGAGCGTCCGGCTGTCGAGGATGTCGAGGCCGAACCGCAGGTGCCCCCACAAGTCGACATCAGCCCGCGTGAGCGCCGTCACGCTGAGCACCGCTGCTATCGCAACCGCAAGAGCGAACGCCCGGAAAAGGTGCGAAGCCATCATCCAGCGATCAGCAAGTCATGGCAATAAGCAAGCCGCGAACCCTCGCGTGAACCTATGTGTGAACCTGCGTGTGAACCTGCGTGTGAACCCTCCGTCGTGAACCTACGTGTGAACACTTTTGTCTGACCCCATTACAAATCGGTACCTCCAACTGCGCGCCATTGCACATCGCAGTCGCGTAAACGCCTGCGAAAGCACCGAGATCCGATTGATACGCATCTTGCACTGCAAACCACGCTTCTGGAACCGAGAGCCAGAACCTGGCAGAACGCACGATGACAACCATCAATCCATCTTCAGTCGCCGTCGCCAGCGATGTGGAATGGCAGCTCGAACACCGTTGCCGAATGGGGCTGCTGGCTGTGGCGGTGCTTCATTGGATCGTCTTCTACCTGCTCACGCAGTCAGGCGCCGCTCCCGTGTCAGGATCGGGAAACTATACCCGCGTCCGAAAGCTCAACGCCCAACACACCGTTCAGATGGTGGATGCTCGCTCGCCGCTGTTGTGACCCGACTGAGCGTGCAGGCCCATGACCGCCCAACGAGCGCTTCGCTCCCGCACTGACCCCTTCACCGAACCGGCCCCGATCGAAGTGTCCGTGGTCATGCCGTGCCTCAACGAGCACGAGACGGTGGGCGTGTGCGTCGAGAAGGCCCTCACCGCCTTGCAGGCAGCGGGAATCGAGGGAGAAGTCATCGTCGCGGACAACGGCAGCACCGACGGCTCCATCGAGATCGCGACGGCGCTCGGCGCGCGTGTCGTACCAATCAGCGCACGCGGCTATGGCAACGCCTTGATGGGCGGCATCCGCGCGGCGCGCGGGCGCTACGTGATCATGGGCGACGCGGACGACAGCTACGACTTTCGCGACGTCCCGAAGTTCGTCGCCAAGCTGCGACAGGGATTCGACCTGGTGCAGGGCTGCCGCCTTCCCTCTGGTGGCGGAACGGTGAAACCGGGCGCCATGCCCTGGCTGCATCGCTGGCTGGGCAATCCGATGCTCTCGCTTCTCGCACGGCACATGTTCAGAACCGAGATTCGCGACATCTACTGCGGCATGCGCGGGTTCTCGCGAGCGTCCTTCGATCGCATCGATCTGCAGTGCACCGGGATGGAGTTCGCCACCGAGATGGTCATCAAGTCGAGTCTCTTTGGCGAGCGCATCGCGCAGATCCCGATCACGCTCTCGCCTGACGGCAGACGCACCCGCCGTCCGCATCTCCGCACGTTCCATGACGGGTGGCGAACGCTGCGGTTCTTCCTGATCTTTTCACCGCGCTGGCTTTTCTGGTATACGGGGTTGGCGTTGCTGGTGCTTGGCACAGCCGGCTATGCTGTCGCGCTGCCCGGGTGGACGTTCAGGGGCGTGAAGTTCGACGTGCATACGCTGGTCGTCGCAAGCGTCGTGCTCCAGTTCGGCCTGCAGTGCGCCATGTTCGCGGTGTTGACGACGACGTACGGCATCAAGCAGCGGTTCAGGCCTCCGAGCGCGCGCACCGATCGGTTCTTCAAGGTGTTTACGCTCGAGCGCGGATTGATTGCCGGGCTGATCGCGATGGCCCTCGGCGTCGCGGCAATCGCCCTGGCCGGCGCGGCCTGGTATCGAACCGGCTTCGGTCCGCTCGACTATGCCTCGACCATGCGCCTGGTTGTGCCTGGGGCAACACTCGTCACGGCCGGTGGGTCGGTGGTGTTGAACAGTTTCCTGTGCAGCATGCTCGGTCTCGATCGCCGCTGAGTGAACGGTATTGAAGTGGTTTCTTCGACACGTCGGATCGCTTCACGGCGAGGTGGTGCACACGCGCCGCTCGCGCGTGCTGGCTTCGTACTTCGCGGAGTTGATTCCGCAGGGGCACGCCGTGCTCGACGTCGGCTGCGGCGACGGCCTGATCGACGCGCTCGTCCGCGAACAGCGACCCGATCTGCGCATCTCCGGCGTGGACGTGCTCGTCCGGCCGGCTGCGCTCATCCCCGTCACGCCATTTGACGGCCGGCGCATCCCCTTCGCGGACAAGTCGAGCGACACGGTGCTGCTATGCGACGTGCTGCACCACGCAGAACAGCCAGTGAGCCTGCTGAAGGAAGCCGCTCGCGTCGCGCGCCATTCCGTCGTCATCAAGGATCACAGCGTCCGGGGGCTGCTGGCGCGACCCACACTCAGGTTCATGGACTTCATCAGCAACGCACCGCAGGGTGTCGCACTGCCCTACAACTATCTGACCGAAAGCCAGTGGGCGACCGCGTTTCGCGAGTGCGGCCTCATGCCCCGCACCGTTCGATCGGAGCTGAGTCTCTACCCGTCATGGGCCGACCCGATCTTCGGCAGGTCGCTCCATTTCGTCGGCCGCTACGAAATCGCAGGCTGAACGAATGACAAGACCCTGGCCTGCGGTTGTCTTCTTCTGCGGCGTGATCGGATTCCTCGCGCCGGCCAGCTATGGTCTGCTGAACGGCGTGCGCGAGCCGGGCGTGCACGACGAGTTCAGCTATCTGCTCGGCGCAAGCACCTTCGCGCAGGGCCGCCTGTCGAATCCGACGCCTACGCTGCCCGAGTTCTTCGAAGCGCCGCACGTGCTGGTGGAGCCCACCTACAACTCGAAATACCCGCCCGGTCAAGCCCTCATGCTGGCGATCGGGTACCGCATCTTCGGACATCCCATCTGGGGCGTGTGGCTCAGTTGCGGTCTGTTTGCCGCGAGTCTGTGCTGGATGCTGCAATCGTGGACCTCGGTGCGATGGGCCGTCGCGATCACGCTGCTGACGACCATGACGTTGGGAACATCGAGCTATTGGGCGCAGTCGTACTGGGGCGGCATGGTTGCGGCCGCTGGCGGGGCATTGCTGCTCGGTGGCCTCAGGCACACGATTCATCGTGCCCGGATAGCGGTCAGCGTCCTCATGGCGCTCGGTATCGTGATCCTGGCCAACAGCCGGCCCTACGAAGGCTTGCTCATCTGCGTTCCCACAGGGTTGCTGTTCGCCCGCTGGATGCTCCGAAGCACGCAGCTGCCGCTCTCGGCAAAGCTGAAGCTCGTCGTGGCTCCGGCGTGCATCGTCTTCGTCGCCGCCGGCGTGTGCATGGGCATCTACAATCGCGCCGTTACCGGCAGTTTCGCGAGGACCCCGTACGACGTGCACGTTCGACAGTATTGGACGCGTGGGATCTTCGTGTTCGATCGCGTTCACCAGCCGGAGCGAACGCCGCCGGAGCGCGTGACGGCGTTCTATCACGAGCACGACAAGCCATCCGAATCCGGCGCGGCCCTCAGGAGAACGCTGACACAGAATCTGAGCTCGCGACTGTTTGCGCTTGCGGGAACCCCGTTTGGCGTGGCCTACCTGAGCCCGGATCCTGGCTATCAGGGACTCCTGCTCTGGTTCGCCCTGCTGGTCTCGATCTGGCGATCGCTGTCGATTGGCGCCACCGCCGCAGCCGTGCTGCTGGCCGTGGGTCTGGAATGTCTGGCCTGGAAGTTCGTGCCCTTCTATCCCAGGGTGCTCATCTTCTCGCTGGTGACGTGCTGGGCCGCTGCGTTCTACCTGTCAGCGCGTAGGAGCCCATCCGCCCGATTCATGATGGGCGCGATCGGGTTGCTGGCGCTTGGACAATCGCTGACGCTGTGGTGGTGGCCGCACTACGCAGCCCCTGCCCTTCCGCTGCTTCTCGCCGTCATCGCGACCACGCTGCAGCGGATCGCGCGCCGTTCCCCCGGCCTCACAATCCAGCGCGTCGTCGCCGTCACAGCCTGCATCGTCGTCGTGCATGGCTCGATGCTGGCCCTCGTTGCGAGGGCGCATGGCAACAGTGACGATGGTGCCGGCGGCCGACGGGGCATGTGGCGCGCAGAGATTAGGAATCGAATCGAACGAGAGCCCGGCACGCACCTGGTGTTCGTGCGCTACGCCAGCGACTACACCGTGCACGACGAGTGGGTGTACAACCTCGCAGATCTGAAGGGTTCGAAAGTCCTGTTTGCGCACGATCTCGGACACAGAAATCCTGAACTCGTCGCCGCCTATCCGAATCGCACGACCTGGCTCGTCACCGTCACAACCGATCGAATCCATCTTGCGCCGTACCAAGTCGAACAGAGCGGCGAACAGTGACGCTTGTGTCCGTGGTTCGTGGCTCGTCGCTCGTTGCTCGAAGAACACCATTGCAACGGCGATGCTCTTCGAGCTACGAGCGACGAACCACGGACTACGAACCACGGACCACGGCCCTCGTAGTGTCCGGCTTTAGCCGGACCTCCCCCCCACAACCATTAACGAGCTCCCGAACGGCGGCCGCAGCGGGTTGAGCAATCGGTGCTCGAGCCGGCTCAAGCGATAGAGCGTGTCGTTAATCCAAGCCGGCGGCACCTGCGCCGGGGCGGGTTCGGATCCGAGTGCGCGTTCCACGAGGCGGCCTGCGACCTTCACCGGGAAGATCCACTGAAACCAGTACCGCTCTCGATCGATTCGAAAGCCCGCCTGCCTGGCGACCTCGCGAAATGACGACCGCGTGTAGCGGACACGGTGGTGGTTGATCACGTCGTGGTTGGTCCAGAGCAGATTGAAGGCCGGCACCGTGATCAGTATCGTGCCGCCTGACGAAAGCAGCTGGACCGCGTGGCGGAGCGCCCCGACGGGATCGTCGAGGTGCTCGAGGACGTCGAGCATGAGGATGAGCGAGTAGCGGTTCGCAGGCTGGAAACTCTCGTCGAATGGCCGAACGTGAATGCGTTGGCGATGAACACCGGCCGGATTCACGAGCTCGGCTGACGGCTCGATGCCCTCGACCTCACCGTATTCGAGCAGGCGATCGAAAAACAGCCCGTCACCGCAGCCGATATCGAGAATGCGTGGCCACCCCGCCGAAGGCCGAATCCTGTTGAGCGTCTCGAGCAGCGCCGCCTCCCTTGCCCGCCACCACCAGTGCCGCTGGTACAGCTCGCGATATTGACGTCCGTAGTCAGCGTCCATCTATGGCTCGTCCGGGGTTGCCGGGCCTCGGGACTCGGACTCGGGACTCGGACGGACTCGGGACTCGGGACTCGGGACTCGGGACCTGACTGACGACTGATGACTGATGACTTCCTTGACGATGTAAACCGGCCGCGCCTTCAATTCCTCGTACACGCGTCCCAGGTACTCACCGATCACACCGAGGAACACCAGGATCGTGCCCGACAGGAACGTGATGATCCAGATGATCGCAGTGAAGCCGACAGGCGACCGAGCCAGGAACACCTTGGCGAAGACCGAATAGAGCGCGAAGAGCGAAGCCCCGACCATCGCGAGGAAACCCACGATGGCGG
Source organism: uncultured Acidobacteriota bacterium (assembly GCA_963784195.1). Classification (GTDB taxonomy): domain Bacteria; phylum Acidobacteriota; class Vicinamibacteria; order Vicinamibacterales; family 2-12-FULL-66-21; genus CAVQAH01. The sequence continues at coordinate 300,268 of CAWARA010000032.1, forward strand.
CGAACCTGAGCGGGACGATGGAGAAGGCGAAAACGGCATCGGAGGCGAGCCGAAACAGCCTCGCCATGCTGTACTTGCTCTGACCTGCGTGCCGTTCCGCCCGCTCGACATCGATGCCAATCTGCCGGAAGCCAACCCAGCTGCGAAGCCCGCGGAGGTATCGATGGTGCTCGGGCATCCGCCGCAGCTCGGCGACGACACGACGCGACATCAGACCGAAGTCGCCGGCATCGGTTGGCAGCTGAATGTCGGAGAGCCGTGCCAGCAGGCGGTAGAAGGTGTAATAGCAGAGACGAAGCCACCAGGGTTCCTTGCGCAGGACCCGCTTGGCGTAGACGACGTCGTAGCCCTGCGCATGCAGCGCGAGAAACTGCGGAATCGCTTCCGGTCGATCCTGAAGATCGCCGTCCATGACGACAGTCGACGTCGCCTGTGACGTGATCGAGCGCCGCTGTCAGCGCCGCCTGATGGCCGAAGTTCCGTGACAGCAGCACGGCTACCACCCGCCCGTCCTCCGCGGCGGCCTTCGTCAACAGCTCCGCCGTCCTGTCCGTGCTGCCGTCGTCGACCATGACGATCTCGTGCGGTCCGCCGGGAACGGCGTCGAGCACGGCGCCAAGCCTTCGTAACAACTCCGGAAGCACCGACTCTTCGTTGTGCAGCGGAACGGCGACAGACAGTCTGGGACTGGTCATCGAAGTTATAGATCGGAGCTGTCAACTCTCAGTAGTGTCAAGTGCGCAGGTGCGCAGGTGCGCGAGTGCCCATGTGCCAGGAGCAAAGTGCCCAAGTGTTGCAAGTGCGAACCGGCACCAGAGCACTTTCGCACGTTTGTCCTGGCACTTGCGCATCCGCGCACTTGCGCACTTGCGCACGCACTGCGCACCTGCGCACTTGATAGAGCTGATATCGTCATTTCTTAGTTCTACCCATGAAATAGACCATGTTCCAGAGTGTCACGCCGGGCACGCCGACCCCGTAAGGCTCGATGAGGACCGGCTCCAGCACGCTGCCCAACAGGGCTGACCATCGATCGAGCGGCCTTGCAAACTTACCGCGATCGTGGCGGGCGAGGAAGCGTGCCGCCGAGGGGCTGTCCGGCAGCACGAGCTCGAGCACGTGCACGCGGCCGTCATCGGTCAAGAGTCGAGAGAGGTGCTCGAGCAGTCTGACGGTTGATGAGTCGTCGAGATGGTGCAGCAGGCTGTTCACGAGGATCAGGTCGAATCGTTCGTGATCGGCGACGCGGTAGGTGGTGACATCTGCAGCGACGAACGTTCTCCGATGCCGTCGCCTGGCGCTTTCGATGTACGACTCGTTGATGTCGATGCCGAGATAGTCGGAGCCCGAGAAGAGCGCCGTGTTCGTGCCGGGTCCGCAGCCCACGTCGAGCACGCGCCGCACGCGAGCCAGATCGGTGTGCGCGCGGATCGGACGAAGCTTCTGCTCGGCGAACGGCGCCATCCACAGCCGGTAGACCGGCGGCCACTCCATCACCCTTGCGATCAACGCATTCATTCCCGCCATCTGACCTCGAATGTGCCCACAGTTTCGCCAACAGGGTACCGTTTGCGCAACTCGGTCAGCAATCCGGCCGATGGCGGGTCCGAGAACTGCGGGTTCTTCTTGACCACCACGACGCGCACGTCGTTCCGCAACAGGTGATCGAGAACACGTTCGTCCGTCGTCGGCGGGTCTGCCAGGAACTCGTAGATCGTTCGTCCGGGATATGACGTCTCCGCAAGCACGTAGATCTCGGGCGAGTCAGGGAACGCATAGATGGAGCGGCTACCCGCGTGAGCCGTCACCAGCTCGATGAGGCGATTGTACGTGCGCGCCTCTTCAGCCGAAACGCGAAGGCCCTTGGCGCGCGGTGGCGTCATCTCCGAGTTCAGCGTCACCGGCTGATACGACCGTCCCATCCTGTAGATGAAGCCGGGCGCCAACCGAAAGACCGCGAACAATACGTAGAAGACGAGCAGAAGGCTCGCGATTGGATGAGGCGCGCGACCATTGGTGAAGACCGCAGCAGCCGCGAGCGCGACCAGCGGCGCGACGTAGCAGAAGTAGATGGGGGCCGGAAAGGGATATTGCACCAGGCTTGCCGTCGCGGCGACGAAGATGACGAGGGCCCGGGTCTGCTGGTCAATCGTCAACCCGCCTGGCACACGAAGCGGCAGAACACCGGCGGCCGTCACGAACGCCAGGACGAAGACGACCGGACGCCAGGAGGTGTGATACATCGACGGCATGGAGGCCGAGAGCACGAGCATCGCCCCGAGCAGGATCGCCACGAGCGCGATCCCGGCGCGCGTGAGACGCGTCGCGCGCCAGCGCGTCATGGCGATGACGACCAGCAGAAGAATCGGGCCGCAACGGCGCACGCTGAACTGTGGCGTCGGAAAGGAGGCGAACTCCAGCCGCTCTTGCGGCGCCACGACGAGCCCGTGGTAGAGGGCCGGCCACCCTCCTGCGATCGCGAACGCCAGGAAGTAGAGGCCAATGGGAATCGCCACGCCCGCGGCAAACGGTGTAACCAGCCGGGCCAAGGCCAGGACGCGATCCCGCGCTGTGCCAGGCGGACTTTGCCACTCGCGGAGCAGCAGAATCACCGCGACTACCCCTGCAGGAACGACGAACAGCAGGAAGCCGCCGAGGCTGGGTGCCGGCGCAACGATCGAGGTGAGGAGCCCGATGAACGCCAGCAGGCCGACCGATACGACAACCGGGTAGGCGCGCGATCGCGAGCTGAGCTCGCGCCGATGCTCCCAGGCATCGCTCTGCTCCCGCAGCAGGAGAAACAGGAGGACACCCGCGACGTAGTACAGCCCGACAAGCTTCACCAGGAACGACAGCCCGCCGCAGAGCCCGGCCACGAACAGCCATCGGCGATTGCGGGTGTCGAGAAAGCGCACCACCGACGCTGCACCGAAGACCGCCAGAAACAGGTTGTACCAGGACGGCACCGGCGCCGGATAGTTCGGCACGCTCCAGAGGACCGCGAGCGCCGTGACGCCGGCTGCCATCAGGGGCGATCCGAACCGGGCCGCGAGGAAGAACACCGCCGGCACCCAGAAGACGAAGGCCCCCAACAGCACCCACCTCATCGACATGAACGTGGCACCGAACCAGCGGAGGGCCAGGGCGTTCACGTAGGTCAGCCCGCCGGTGTACATTTCGTCGAAGTCCCGGTGCGGCAGCTGGCCGGCGTTGAGGCGGTCGGCGGTCTGGAAGAACTGGCCTTCGTCGTGGGGGATCCAGCCGCGGTCGATCGTCCCGTAAGCGTAGAGCGCGGCGGCGAGCCAGATGGCGAGGAGCGCGCGGTTACGAGTTAACACCGTTCCATAAGACTATATGTACCCTCTGATGCATACGCCTGGACAGGGAACTGACGGTGGCGCGACGGCTGCCCGTACGCCATGCGAGGTGTCGGTCGTCATGCCCTGTTTGAACGAACATGAAACAGTCGGAAAGTGCGTGCAGAAGGCGCTCGACTCGTTGGCCCAATCTGCGATTTCCGGGGAAGTCATCGTTGCAGATAACGGCAGCACCGACGGCTCGATTGAAATCGCAGAATCACTCGGTGCGCGCGTTGTCCGCGTACAGGACCGTGGCTACGGAAACGCCTTGATAGGCGGAATTCGCGCCGCGCGGGGACGTTATGTGATCATGGGCGACGCCGACGACAGTTACGATTTTCGCGACGTCCCGAAGTTCGTGGACAAACTTCGTCAAGGTTACGACCTCGTGCAGGGCTGCCGGCTGCCTTCGGGGGGCGGCACCGTGCTTCCTGGCGCGATGCCCTGGCTGCACCGATGGCTCGGCAACCCCATGCTCTCGCTCATGGCCCGACGCATGTTCAGGACACAGATTCGGGATATCTACTGCGGCATGCGAGGCTTTACGCGCGCCGCGTTCGACCGTCTGGATCTCCAGTGCACCGGCATGGAGTTCGCCACCGAAATGGTCATCAAGGCCAGCCTCTTCAACGAGCGCATCGCTCAGATCCCGATCACATTGTCCCCGGACGGCAGGCGGCTCCGCCGCCCCCACCTGAGAACTTTCCGGGACGGCTGGCGAACGCTCCGGTTCTTCCTGATCTTTTCGCCGCGGTGGCTGTTCTGGTACAGCGGATGGGCGTTGATGGTCCTTGGTCTCATCGGCTACGCGATCGCGCTGCCCGGTTTGACGATTGCCGGCGCCAGGTTCGACGTGCACACGCTGGTCGTCGCCAGCGTGGCCTTTCAATTCGGTCTTCAGAGCGTGATCTTCGCGGTCTTGACGACAACGTACGCAATCAAACAAGGCTTCAGACCGTCGAACAAGCGGATCGATCGTTTCTTCGAGCTCTTCACGCTGGAACGTGGGCTCATGGCTGGTCTGGCCGCAATCGCCCTTGGTGCGGCGATGGTTGCCTGGGCAGCCATGACTTGGTACCGCGCGGGTTTCGGCCCCCTCGACTACCCATCGACGATGCGGATCGTCGTCCCTGGAGCGACGCTCGTGACGGCCGGAGGCTCCCTCGTGCTGAACAGTTTCCTGTGCAGCATGCTTGGGCTGGACCGCCGCTAGATCCGTGATGTCACTGCGCTGGCGGCGGTCGGGTGCGATCGTGTTCTGCGCGGCACTGGGCTTTCTGTGTCCAGCGGCGTACGGCATTGCGCACGGCGTTCCAGAGCCCGTCGTCCATGACGAGTTCGCCTACCTGCTGGGGGCCAGGACCTTCGCCGAAGGCCGGCTCACCAACGCCTCACCGCCGCTACCCGAGTTCTTCGAATCACCGCATGTGCTCGTTGTCCCCACTTACAACTCCAGAGTACCCACCGGGACAGTCGCTGATCCTGGCCCTGGGCCACGTACTTGGGGGCGCGCCGATCTGGGGCGTCTGGGTAAGTTGCGGCGCCTTCGCCGGATGCCTTTGCTGGATGCTGCAGGCATGGACGACGAGACGATGGGCGCTCGCCATCACGATTCTCGAGATCCTGACATTGGGGACGACCACGTATTGGGCGCAATCGTATTGGGGCGGGATGGTAGCTGCCTCCGGCGGAGCCCTCCTCTTCGGAGGTCTAATCCGGACTCTGACGGCCGTGCGGCTTGGACCCAGCCTTTTGCTGGCGATCGGTCTCGTGATTCTGGCAAATACCAGGCCTTACGAGGGCCTGATTACCACCCTTCCCGCGGCAACTCTTCTCGCAACCTGGCTGTTTCGAAGCTCTCGAGTCCAGGTTGGATCGAAGCTCAAGTTGTTCGTCCTTCCGGTTATCCGCTGTCCTTGTGTTCGGCGTCGTGTGCATGGGGCTTTACAATCGAGCCCTGACGGGTTCATCGACGACGATTCCCTATCGTGTTCACGATGGTCAGTACCTGGAATCGTGGACCGTTTTTGCTCAGCCCGCTGCAGGAACACCTGCGAACGTCACGCGGCCGCTCAACCAGGTTCTACCGCTCCCAGGATGATGCCCCTCTCTCACCGTTGAGTTCCATTCCTATCGTCGCTCAGAATTTCGTCGTACGGCTGGCAGGCTCTGTTGCAGCGGGCCTCGGAATCTTCCCCGAGCCGCTGCTGGCCCGGGGGTATCAGGGGGCCGTCCTCTGGCTGGTATTTCTGGTCGCGGTTGCCTGGCCCTTTTTTCCGAAGTCTGCCGTTGCACTGTTTACGCTACCTGCCGCAGTAGGCGAACGGGTGCTGCGGTCGCGAATTCCGGTCTTCTTCTTCCATTCGGTCACGGTTGTCACGACAGCCTGGATCGCTGCGTTTGGGATCACACACCGACGCAATCGATGGGCGCGGTTCATCGTCATCACCATCGTGCTTGTCGCGCTTGGACAGTCAGTCGTCCGCTGGTGGGTGCCTCATTACGCCGCCCCGATTGTTCCGCTTGTCCTGGCTGCAATGGCGAAGACAGCCCACCGACTCTCGCGTCAATCGACCGTCAGCGGGATGATCCTCGTGCTGTCCCTCTGTCATCTCGTGGCGATTGGCGTGACGTCCGCTCTCTTCCCGCGCACAAACGACCCCCCGAGCCCAATCGCGCGCCGTACAGCGCTTATACGCCAGCTGGAGCGCCAGGACCGCTCATCCCTCGTTTTCGTGCGGTACCCGGATGACTACACCGTGCACGAGGAGTGGGTCTACAATCCGGACGGTCTGGTGTCGGCACAGGTTATCTTCGCGCACGATCTTGGGAAGAGCAGAAACCCGGAATTGATCGCGCTGTATCCTGACCGCGCGGTGTGGCTCGTCGAAGTGTCAAATCAGGTTCGGCTCGAGCCATATGTCGTCAGTCGGTAGCAAGGTGAGTTACCCTCCAATTGCCGCGTAGACTTCGACTTCGACCAGGCGACTCTTCGATGCCAATGCTCTGGTGACCAGTACCCGGATGCGTGATGTCGTCACCGGGGCAAAGTTGAACTGGCGCCATACGCGTGTGTTGTTCACCACCACGCCACCCGGCACCGGCTGCCATGCGCTCCCGGTCCAGTACTCCACCACGAAATCCTGGAGGCCATACTTCGTAAACGTCATGCCGAGGGTCGGCGTGCCGGGCGCAGTATAGGTATCCTGCACCGTGAACACATCGATTTCTTCGATCGTCCTGGGGCCGGTGAATTGCACCTCGACCCAGTCCGGCCAGGCGCCGTCCGTTCCGTCCTGCCACCCACCGCCGCTCCCCCAACTCAGTCCCCGGCGATCGCCGTTGATCACACTGCTGACGGGAAATGACGGGCTGAAGGTGCTCGAGGCCACGGCGAATCCACCATTGGATGCCAGCGCCACGTTCGTTCGCCCTGCTGGAGGCGCCATGACGACCGAGATGGGACTGGACGTCTTGACACCACCGCGATTGTCAGTCGCCTCTGCCGTCACCGTGTATGTTCCCGCGATCGAAGGCGTCCACACGGTCGTGAACACACCTGACAACCCGGTCGTATCCGTGGCCACGAGAACGTCGTTGGCGTAGAACTTGACTTGACTCACCGTGCCATCGACGTCCGTCGCCGTCGCCTCGAGAGAGACTGACGTCGATACCGGGAACGTCGCGCCTGTCGAAGGGCTTGTCATGGTGACCGTGGGCGCCTCGTTGATCGAGCCCCACACCGCGTACGCTTCAACCTCGACCAAACGGCTGCGCGACGCCAGCGCCCGCGTGACCCATACTCGAATACGTGACGTCGTCACCGGCGCGAAATTGAACTGACGCCACACGCGGGTGTTGTTCAACACGCTCCCGCCGGGCACCATCTCCCACGCGCTTCCGGTCCAATACTCCACGACGAAGTCCTGCAGTCCATACTTCGTAAACGTCATGCCTATCGTTGGCTCGCTCGGTGCGGTGTAAGCTATCTTGCACGCTGAAGACGTCGATCTCTTCGATCGTCTGGGGACCGCTGAACTGCACCTCCAGCCAGTCGGGCCAGACGCCGTCCGTCCCGTCCTGCCAACCGCCACCACTTCCCCAACTCAGTCCTTTACGATCGCCGTTGATCACGCTGCTGGCAGGAAACCCTCCGCTGAACGCCGTCGACGCCGTCGCTGTGCCACCGTTGCTCGCCAGCGCCACGTTCGTTCGCCCGGCTGGGGGCATCAGAGCAATCGTGATGGGACTCGAAGTCTTGGTGGCACCTCGATCATCGGTTGCCACGGCCGTCACCTCGTACGTGCCAGCCAGCGATGAATTCCACGTCTTGCTGAACTTACCGGCTTCGCCTGTCAGATCTGTTCCCAGTGCGATGCCGTTGACGTAGAAAGCCACCTGGCTGACGTTACCGTCAACATCGCTCGCCGTCGCCTCCAGCGTGACGGGAGTTGAAGTGGCAAATTCGGACCCGTTGGCGGGAGAGGTCACCGCAACATCCGGTAGTTGGTTGAACGCCCCGAACATTGCGTATGCTTCGATCTCCACGAGGCGGCTTCGCGAACCCGCCGCGCGGCTTACGAACACCCGGATCCGCGACGTGTTGACGGGCACGAAGCTGAACTGCCGCCACACCCGTGTGTTGTTGGTGACGCTGCCGCCCGGAACCGGCTGCCACGCATTGCCCGTCCAATACTCCACGACGAAGTCCTGGAGGCCGTACTTCGTAAACGTCATGCCCAACGTCGGTACGCTGGGCGACGTGTAGCTATCCTGCACAGTGAACACGTCGATTTCTTCGATCATCTGTGCCCCGGCGAAGTGGACCTCGAACCAGTCGGGCCAGGTGCCAGACGTCCCGTCCTCCCATCCTCCGCCGTTGCCCCAGCTCAGCCCGCGCCGGTCGCCGTTGATCACCGCGCTCGCGGGAAAGTTGCTGCTGTTGGTGCTCGACGCGACCGCGGAGCCGCCATTGGACGCCAAGGCGACATTGATTCGCCCGGCAAGGGGCGTCAGGGTGACGGTGACCGGACTCGACGTCCGCGTCGCGCCCACGTCGTCGGTTGCGACTGCGGTCAGCGTATACGCTCCAGCGAGCGATGATGTCCAGGTGGACGTGTATATGCCCTGAACGTCGGTTGAGTCGCTGCCTTCCAGCACGCCGTTCACGTAGAAATCGACCCGGCTCACGCTGCCGTTGGCGTCACTTGCCGCCGCCGCGAGTGTCACCGGAGTCGAAACCGGAAAGGACGCGCCGGCTGCAGGGCTGGTGATCGCCACGCTCGGTCCCTGGTTGACGGTTCCGACGACGGCGTATGCCTCGATCTCGATGAGGCGACTTCTCGACCCGAGGGCCCTTGTGACGAATACGCGGATCCGTGACGTCGTGATCGGGACGAAATTGAACTGGCGCCAGACGCGCGTATTATTCAAGACGTTCCCGCCCGGGACCGCCTCCCAGTCGCTTCCTGTCCAGTACTCCACGACGAAGTCCTGAAGGCCGTACTTCGTAAACATCATCCCCAGCGTCGGCTCGCTCGGCGAACCGTAGCTGTCCTGCACGGTGATAACGTCGATTTCCTCGATGAGCCGAGGGCCGTCGAATTCCACCTCGAACCAGTCCGGCCAGGATCCCGTTGTTCCGTCCTCCCACCCTCCGCCGGTTCCCCAATTCAGGCCTCGGCGGTCACCGTCGATCACCGCGCTCGGCGGAAAGCTGGCGCCATTGGCGGACGACGCGACTGCGACCGCACCGTTGGCGGCCAACGCGACGTTCATGCGTCCGGCTGGTGGCGTGAATGTTACAGAGACGGGACTTGACGTCCGCGTCACGCCTCCATCGTCGGTGGCCACTGCCGTGATGTCGAACGTGCCGGCAATCGACGACGTCCACGTCGTCGTGAACAGACCGGCCGGGCCCGTGGTATCCGTGGCGATCAACGCGCCATTGGCATAGAAGGCCACCTGGCTCACGTTGCCATCGGTATCCTGAGCGGTCGCCTGGAGCGTCACGACCGTGGAGACGGGGAATGCTGCGCCGCTTGCAGGGCTGGTCACCGTCACGCTCGGCGGAATGTTCCCGCCGGCCGCAGTCGCAGCGTTCAGCACGTTCAGTCGACCGCCGGTTACAGTGAGCCCGGCCCACTGGGGAAGTACATCGGCAGTCGCCATCAGCACTGTCTTCATCGCATCGACCGACAGCGACGGATCCTTCGACGCGAGGAGCGCCGCTGCGCCCGACACGTGTGGCGCCGCCATGCTCGTGCCGCTGGAGAAGGTATAGCTTCCGGCGGACGTGCTGACGATGAAGTCTCCCGGCGCCGCGATATCGACGGACGTCGCCCCGTAATTGCTGAAGGAGGCACGGTTGTCAGACGAGTTCGATGCGGCGACCACCAGAATGCTCGGCGAGTCGAAGCCGGCAGGATCGAACGGCAACTGATCGTTGTTCGCGCCCGCGTTCCCCGCCGCGAACACATTCAGGATTCCCGCCGCTCCGGCTTCATCGATGGCGGCCTTCAACACATCCGCCTGCGCACCCTCACGCAGTCCGCCCCAGCTGTTGTTGCTGACGCGAATGTTGACGCCACGCTGCTTCAATGCGACGAGATAGTTGAAGCACTCGATCGCGCCGGCATCGGTACCGCTTCCCGCACTGTCGAGGAACTTGCAGGCGAGTATCCGGCTGCCCCACGCCACCCCCACCACGCCCACCCCATTGTCGCCCGTGGCGCCGATCGTGCCGGCCGTGTGTGTTCCGTGCCCATGGTCGTCCATGGGATCGCTGTCACCGTTGCTCGCGTCGATGCCGTGAACGTCATCGACATATCCGTTCCCGTCGTCGTCCACGCCGTTCCCGGGGACTTCACCCGCGTTGACCCACATGTTGGCGGCGAGGTCCGGGTGCGTGTAGTCCACACCGGAATCGATGTCGGCCACCACGACGTCGGAGGAACCGTTGGTGAAGTTGGTCCAGACGGGCTGAGCCTGGATTCGTTCCATCCCCCACAGGAGTCCAATCGTCCAGTACTGATCGTTGGGCGGTGCCGGCGCAGCGACGCGGCGAATGAAGTTTGGCTGAACCAACGCGACCGATGGTGAGTTGCGAAGCGCGGCGATTGCGGTCGCAAGGTTCTGACCGGGATTGAGGCGAATGTGTTCGAGGTCGAGGGCTCGGAATCGGCGGACGAGTCGCGCGGACCGCGCTGTCAGTACTTGGGTTCGCTGGAAGTCAGATACACCGGGCCTGAACTTGACGATGACCTCGTCAGGAACGACGGTGGCCGCGGGCTGACGAGCCTCAGGGGTGACGAGGGTCAAAGCTACCGCGAGTCAACAACGCCGCGGACCCGACGCCGAGCCTTGCGCGCATCTCGCTACCTCCCCACAGGCTGACGCCTGACCCGGCACTGGGGAGTTGCCGAAGCTCAGGTATAACTGGTGGCGGAGGATGGGGTCAAGAGCCGAAATGGTAAGAATCTGCTAAGTGTCTTATTTTCAATTGCTTACGATTTCGAAACCGAGATAGGGATACAAGGATGGAGGACCGGCACCGGCGCCGGCTAAATTCGGTACGCAAACAAGTCTAGATTAGTGTTGTGCTTGTGATGCCGGCACCCGCGAGGGACACCTGATGGACGGTTATCTGCCGTCCGCGGCCTTGAGAACGCTGTCGACTTTGCGATGGCCGCGTCATTTGGCTGTTGCTTTCTGTGGTCTTATCGGATTCCTGTTACCGGCCGTCTACGGGACAGCCATAGGTATCCCCGAGCCCGCCGACCACGACGAGTTCAGTTACCTGCTTGGTGCCGATACCTTTGCCCACGGACGGCTGACCAACTCAACACCGCCCATTCCCGGAGTTCTTCGAAGCCCCGCACGTGCTGGTGGTGCCTTCCTACAATTCGAAGTACCCGCCAGGCCAGGCGGCGACACTGGCCGTGGGTCAGTTTCTCGCGCGTCCCATCGTCGGAGTCTGGCTGGGATGTGGACTCTTTGGGGCCTCCCTGTGCTGGATGCTGCAAGCATGGAGCTCCAGACAATGGGCGCTCACAACAACCGTGCTTGCCGTCGTCACGCTCGGAACGTCGAGCTATTGGGCTCAATCGTACTGGGGTGGCATGGTGGCCGCGTCGGGGGCAGCGTTGTTCCTCGGAGGATTCCGTCGAACTCTGCGTGCACCCCGGGTCGGTTCAAGTGTTCTCATGGCGGCCGGTTTCGTACTCCTCGCGAACACGCGGCCATACGAGGGGTTGCTGGTGGCTGTCGCCCCAGCGGCACTGCTCGCTCGCTGGTTGCTCCAGAAAAAAAGGGCTGCATTGCCATCGTTCGTTCTGCCTGCGGGCGGAGTCTTGGTCGTCGGTGCGTTGTGCATGGCGATGTACAACCGAGCCGTGACAGGCGACTTCCAGACGTGGCCTTATACAGTTCACCAGAGACAATATTTCCACCAGGGTGTGTTCATCTTCAGCAAGCTCGGTACACCTGAACGAACGCCCGAAAGCCGGACAGCGGCATTCTATCGATACTATGAGTCTCCTCCTGTTGGCGGAACAAAGTTCCTCGCGCGCGCGACGTCGAACGCGCTCGGTCGTCTGCTGGCGAGCATCGGTACAGCATTCTCGATCCATCGACAGCGGCAGTTCCCGGGTTATGAAGGCACCCTCATTTGGTTGGCACTGCTTGCGGTCGTGTGGCGATTTCGGTCGAAGCGAGCATGCTTGATTTGCGCAGCCCTCGCAGTGATTGTCGAGTGCCTGTGTTCCGGCGCTGTCGGCATCTTGCTCTTAGTTGTCGTGGCTGGATGGATCGCCGCGTTCGGTACAGCCTTTCGCCGCAACACATGGGCCGGGTTCATGATCGCGATGATTGTCATCATGGCTCTTGGACAATCGATCGTTCTCTGGTGGTCGCCTCACTATTCGGCACCGATTGTCCCGGTTGTTTTCGCAATCGTAGCGACCACTCTGCAGCGCCTCGCGCGGCGTCCCAACCCGATTCACATCAATGGTCGTTTGGGCAGTTGGGTCCTGCTACTCGTCGGCGTTCACTTTGCCATCCTTGCGGCCTTGAGCGGAACCGCACGGTCTGGTGACGTCGCAGCGAACCGACCCTCGCGGCGAAGCCGACGTCAAGGGATTCCTGGAACGCCAGCCCGGCTCGCACCTGGTCTTCGTTCACTACGATTCTGGGTACGACATTCGAGATGAGTGGGTGTACAACGAGGCGGACTTGAACGGTGCGAAGGTAGTTTTTGCACACGACCTTGGCGCAAATAGGAACCCGGCATTGATGGCGATATGGCCACGCCGAGTCCCATGGCTCGTGCGTCTCTCCCGTGGCGACACCAAGTTCGAGCGGTACGTCATTGCCCAGTAGCCCCGCGCCCGGTCAACCTCCGATCGTAGCGTAGGCTTCGATCTCGACAAGACGGCTCTTCGACGCTAGCGCTCGTGTGATGAACACCCGGATCCGGGACGTGGTCAGCGGCGCAAAGTTGAATTGTCGCCAAACCCGCGTGTTGTCCACAACGCTCCCGCCCGGTATCGCTTGCCACGCGCTGCCCGTCCAGTACTCGACGACGAAATCCTGCAACCCGTATTTCGTAAACGTCATGTCGAGGGTTGGTGTACCCGGCGCGGTGTACTTGTCCTGGACCATGAACAGATCGATCTCTTCGATCGTCTTTGTCCCCGCGAACTGCACTTCGAACCAGTCCGGCCAGACGTTATCCGTTCCATCCTGCCAGCCGCCCCCATTTCCCCAACCTACCCCCTTGCGGTCGCCGTTGATGACACCGCTCGCGGGAAACACGCCGGTGGATGTGCTCGACGCGATCGCTGCGCCCCCATTTGCGGCGAGCGCGACATTCGTTCTCCCGGGGGGTGGGGCCAGGACCACCGACATTGGCGCCGACGTCTTGACTGCCGCTCGATCGTCGGTTGCCACTGCTGTCACGGCGTATGTTCCCGCGATGGTAGTGGTCCACGTGGTTGTGAAGAGCCCCAAGGATCCTGTCGAATCTGTACCCACCAGCACGCCGTTGGCGTAGAAATCGACTTGGCTTACGGTGCCATCGACGTCGCTCGCCGTGGCTTCCAGAATGACCGGCGTGGCCACCGGGAATGTCGCGCCCGCGGCTGGACCGGTTATCGCCACCATGGGCGTTTCATTCACCGAACCCCACACCGCATACGCTTCGACTTCGATCAACCGGCTCCGCGACGCGAGCGCCCTCGTTACCCGAACGCGAATGCGTGACGTCATCACCGGAGCAAAATGAAACTCACGCCACACCCTGGTGTTGTTCAAGACGCTTCCGCCCGGCACAGCTTCCCACGCGCTCCCCGTCCAATACTCCACTACGAAGTCCTGCAACCCGTACCTCGTGAACGTCATGCTCGGTGTAGGCGCGCTGGGCGCGCTGTAGTTGTCCTGGACGGAAAAGACGTCGATCTCTTCGATTAGTTGTGGTCCGTTGAACTGCACCTCTAACCAGTCCGGCCACACCCCGACCGTGCCGTCCTGCCACCCGCCACCGGCGCCCCAATTCAGGCCACGGCGATCGCCGTTGATCACCCCGCTCGCGGGAAAACCAGTGCCATCCGTGGACGACGCCACCGCAGCACCACCATTAGCCGCCAGCGCCACGTTGATTCGACCGGAAGGTGGTGTGACCGTCACCGTGACTGGAGACGACGTTCCGAATCCGCCGCGATCGTCTCTCGCAACCGCGGTTATCGTGAAACGTTCCGGCGAGTGCCGGCGCGAACGTCGCCGCGAACACCCCTGTCTGCGGCGTCGTGTCCGTACCAACGAGAGAGCCGTTGGCGTAGAAATCGACCTGGCTTACCGCTCCGTCGACATCGGTCGCCGTGGCCTCCAAAACTACGGGCGTCGCAACCGGAAATGCCGAGTCCGGCGCTGGACGAGTGAGCGTGACTGTGGGCGCCTCATTCACCGAGCCCCACACCGCATATGCTTCGACCTCGATCAACCGGCTCCGCGACCCGAGCGCCCTAGTCACCCACACACGAATGCGCGGCGTCATCACCGGAGCGAAGTGGAACTCGCGCCAGACGCTGGTGTTATTCAATACGCTTCCGCCCGGTACTGCCTGCCATGTGCTTCCCGTCCAGTACTCCACGGCGAAGTCCTGCAATCCGTACTTAGTGAACGTCATGCTCAGCGTGGGCACAGTGGGCGCGGTGTAGTTGTCTTGCACCGAGAACACGTCGATCTGTTCGATCAGTTGTGGGCCGTTGAACTGCACCTCTAACCAGTCCGGCCACACCCCGGCCGTGCCGTCTTGCCAACCGCCACCGGCGCCCCAATTCAGGCCACGGCGATCACCGTTGATCACCCCGCTCGCTGGAAAACCACTGCCATCCGTGGACGACGCGACGGCAGTGCCGCCGTTGGCCGCCAGCGCCACGTTGATTCGGCCGGGAGGTGGCGTGAACGTGATCTCGACCGGCGTCGAAGTCCTCGTCGCGCCATCATCGTCAGTCGCCTCTGCCGTAATGCTGAATGTGCCGGCGAGCGCCGACGTCCACGTCGTCGTGAACACTCCAGCCACGCCTTCGTGTCGGTACCTACCAGGGTCCCGTTTGCGTAGAAGTTCACATGACTTACGGTGCCGTCCACATCTGTTGCCGTCGCTTGGAGCGTAACCGGAGTCGATACAGCGAAATCGCTGCCCGCTGCGGGGCCGGTCACAGTCACGTTCGGCGACGAGTTTTGAGCGCCGGCCACCGCGTACGCTTCGATTTCGATCAGACGGCTGCGGGACCCCAACGCCCTGGTAACCCATACCCGAATGCGTGACGTCGTCAGTGGTGCGAAGTTGAACTGTTTCCAGACGCGCGTGTTGTTAACGACGGTCCCGCCCGGCACAGGTTCCCACGCGGCGCCCGTCCAATACTCCACGACGAAGTCTTGCAGCCCGTACTTCGTGAACGTCATGCTCAACGTGGGCACCGCTGGCGCGCTGTAATTGTCCTGCACCGAGAACACGTCGATCTCTTCGATCAACTGAGGTCCGTTGAACTGCACTTCGAACCAGTCGGGCCACACTCCCAGCGTTCCGTCCTGCCAACCACCGCCGGCGCCCCAACTCAGGCCGCGACGATCGCCATTGATGACACCGCTCGCCGGAAAATTACCGGCGTCCGTCGTCGAGGCCACTGCGTTACCGCCATTGGCCGCCAGTGCCACGTTTACTCGACCGGGCGGCGGGTCGAGCCTGATGGACAGCGGACTCGACGTCCGCGTCGCGCCTCCGCTGTCAGTCGCCACTGCCGTAATGCTGAATGTGCCGGCGATTGCCGACGTCCACGTCGTTGTAAACACACCAGACGCGCTCACCGTGTCGGTCCCTACCGGAACGCCATTAGCGTAGAAGTCCACCTGACTCACCGCGCCGTCGGTGTCCGTCGCCGTCGCCTCCAGCGCAACGGCCGCGCCGACAGGAAAAGCGGCTCCGTTGAACGGACTGGTGAGTGCGACGCTCGGCGGAATGTTGCCTCCCGCAGCGGTCGCGGCGCTCAACACGTTGAGGCGGCCACTCGACACCGTCAGCCCAGCCCACTGCGGAAGGACATCTGCTGTTTGCATCAACAATGTCTTGATTACATCGACAGTCAGGGTCGGATCCTTCGCTGCGAGTAGCGCTGCGGCGCCTGACACGTGCGGCGCCGCCATGCTGGTGCCGCTCGAGAACGAGTAGCTTCCACCAGAGGTGCTGAGGATCAGGTCGCCCGGTGCCGCGAGATCGACCGACGTAACGCCGTAATTGCTGAAAGGGGCACGGTCGTCAGCCTGATTCGACGCGGCGACCGTCACGATGCTCGGAGAATCAAATGCCGGCGGGATCGAACGGACTTTGATCGTTGTTCGTACCGTTGTTCCCCGCTGCGAACACGTTGAGGATGCCGGCCGCGCCGGCTACGTCGATTGCAGCCTTCAGCACAGGGGCGGGCTCACTTCCCTCGCGCGCCTCACCCCAGCTGTTGCTGCTGACCCGGATGTTGATGCCGCGTTGTTTCAAGGCAACGAGATAGTTGAAGCACTCGATGGCGCCGGCATCGGTGCCGCTTCCCTGAGCTGTTGAGGAACTTGCACGCCAGGATTCTGGTGCCCCAGGCGACCCCGACGACGCCAGACCCATTGTTGCCCGCCGCGCCGACTGTGCCGGCGGTGTGCGTTCCGTGGCCGTGGTCGTCCATGGGATCGCTGTCATCATTGACGGTGTCGATGCCATGAATGTCATCGACATATCCATTCGCGTCGTCGTCGATCCCATTGTTCGGGATCTCACCAGGGTTGATCCACATGTTCGTCGCGAGATCGGGGTGGTTGTAGTCCACTCCGGTGTCGAGATCGGCGACGACCACGTCGGGACTGCCGTTCGTAAAGTTCGTCCACACGGATTGCGCCTGGATCCGCTCGATCCCCCAAAGGAATCCGAACAGCCAGTAGGGATCGTTAGGCGGCGCTGTGCCAACTGCGCGGCGGATGTAGTTCGGTTGCGCGAGTGCTACCGACGGGGAGTTTCGAAGGGCTGCGAGCGCCGCCTTAAGCTCCTGACCGCGATTCAGTCGAATGTGATCGAGATCGAGTGCGCTGAAGCGACGAATCAAACGTGCCGACCGACCGGTCAGTACGCCAGTTCGCTGGAAATCAGTGACACCTGGCCGAAACTTTACGATGATCTCGTCGGGCACCGGCTGCTGGCCGGATGCCGGTGGTTGGGAGGCCTGAGGAGTGACGAGCGACAGAGCTGCCACGGCAAGCAACGCGGGCGCAACGCCGAGCCTTGCGTTCATCTCGTCACCTCGTGTCAGGCTGGGTTCACATCTGGCGGCTGCGGAAGCTCATGTATAACTGTCCTCAACGCCAACGTCAAGATGCGGAATGATGGAGTCGGCTCGCCAGCGCGCGTTTTTTGCTACGTGCTACCTCTTCCGGCCACACGCGCGGCAAACCACAAGTCCGCAATTTGGACGACAATTGGCCGCTGTTCCGCAGAAAAGGGGTGACTAAACGCATGTCGACGCCGATCGAAGTCTTCGGTGGTGATGCCCTGTTTAAACGAACACGAAACCGTCGGAACCTGCGTCAGGAAGGCCCTGGAGAGCGTTGAACGATTCAGGGATTACTGGGGAAGTCATCGTCGCGGACAACGGAAGCACCGACGGCTCGATTGAGATCGCGAGGTCGCTCGGCGCGCGTGTCGTTCCGATCGTTGAACGAGGGTACGGCAACGCTTTGATCGGTGGCATTCGCGCGGCACATGGGCGATCCGTGATCATGGCGACGCCAACGGGATTCGCCACCTCCTTGTTCTAGCATCGGCACCACGCTCATCAGCACGCGATCGAACGCGATCGGCACCGTCAGTTCATAACACGCCTGCTGTTTCACGACGATCGGCTTGAACGGGATCCGCTCCCGCAGCACCAGATCGAGCAATCCCCGCGCCTCCGCGACGTTGCCCTGGATCATCGCGTGCCAGTCGTCCAGGTAGCCGCGCAGCGTGCGACGGAGATCCGAGCGTCTGCCAGACTGTGCGGCCTGCTGAACTGAACGCTTCGTCGCCTGCTTCAATTCGGCCAGCAGCGCCCGCCGTTCCGCGTCGGCCCGGTTGAGCGCCTCGAGCACCGCCGGCACTGCCCCGCCCTTCGCCGCTGTCTCTGTCAGGTTCGCGAGGGTCTGCTCGACGTCACGGAGCCGCTTCTGATAGCTGGGTCCGATCGGGACCGGTTATGACTGGTCGTTCGCAGCATGGCGATCGCCTTGTCGAGCGCCGCCTCGATTCTCGCCGGCTGCAGCACCTCGGTTGCCAGAGTGTCGCGGATCGCCGCGTCGGCGATCTCCATGTCGGCCATGCGGCCGTTCGGCGCAGACGGTCGCCCCCCGGTTCCAGTAGTTGCGAGCAGATATACCGGAACGCCGGCCGGTTTTCGTAGACTTCCGCGAGACGGCCTGCATGGAGCCGCCACAGCAGCCACAGCGACGCGAATCCCGACAGCAGGTAGCTGCGACGCCCCCGCGGCCTTCGGGCTTCCTGCGGGCTCTGTGCGCGTCCAGGCGTGATAGTTCTCGCGCCGTTCGGTCAGTCGCTCGTGGGCCGCCTGCCAGAGCGCCTCCGGCACGATCCGGAGATCTTCGGCCTCAACGCGGATCCAGTCGGTGGTGGGCCGGTCGGTGTAGGCTCTTCTGGCCCCACTGGTTCCGCTTCCGCGTCCGGTTGTAGACGAGCACGCCGCGGTACGACTCGCGATAGAGCACCTCGCGCACGCTGGACGGTGCCCAGGCTCGCGGCCGTCCCTGCTGGCTCCGTGGCGCCGGAGCGCCTTCGGCGTTCAGCATCTTGGTGATGCCCTTCAGCCCGTCGCCGGCCGCGCACAACTCGAAGATCCGACGCACGACGGCTGCTTCGTCCGGCTCGACTTCCCGCCGCACAAACTGCCGATGCTGTCGGCCGTCCGGTCCCGGCGCGGTGATCTCGACGTTGCGATAGCCGAAGCACGCGCCGCCGCAGACGTGGCCGGCCCGCGCCTTGCGCAGCATCGCGTCGGACGTCCGTTGCCGCGCCTTCTCGCGCTCGAGTTCGTCGGCGAAGGCCGTCAGCGACAGCATGATCTTGTCGGTCGGGGAGTCGAGCGTCCGCTCGCGATCTTCCAGGTAGAAGAACACGCGCACGCCTGCGGTCACGAGCTGCTTCAGCGCGTACGCGGTTTCGATCGCTTCACGTCCAAGCCGGGATTCCTCGGACATGATGAGCACCTGAAACGCCGGCCGCGGCTTCAGCGCATTCATCAGCCGGACGAATCCCGGCCGGTTGCTGAACTCGGCGCCGCTGATCCCGTCATCGACATACACGTGCTCGTCGGCGACGGTCCAGCCCTTGCGCGTGGCGTACTGGCGCGCGTGTTCGATCTGGCGGGCGACAGACTTCTGCTCGTCTGCGATGCCCGTCTGCTCGGTCGATTTTCTGGCGTAGACAGCGGCGATCATTGCTTTGCGACCTCTTCCAGCGCGGTCGCCAGAGCGTGCCGCAGCTCTTCCGCCCTGTCATTCCGTTGCTCGACCAACAGCCTTTGTTGTGGCGTTAGCTGGTCTGAATTTCCAAGGCCGGCCTGTGACCCAGAGACCCATACGACTGCAAGCACGAATCGTTTTGCCACGTTAACAATTTGGCCCGCAAGTTCGGAATACCTTTCAGAGTTAGACATTACGCCTCCTTGCTCATCCGAAAGTCGTCGATCTCGTTGAGTGCTGCCGTGGTTGTCAGCGGTTGCACGTCAATCACGATCTCCTCATGGTCGGCCCACCCCTTGAAGAATTCGTCAAGCTGATGTCCCGGTACGTAGTAGACGTTTCGATGGATCGGCGTCGGCGCAACGAAAGGGACGTAGCACTCCACGCGGAACACCTCTGCGTGTGGCGGCAGTGGCCCCGGCACATGCTCGTACGTGTAGGGGATGCTGCCGGTCTTGTCGATGCCCGTGTGTCTGTCTGCCGCGCGCCACGTCCGCACATCGGAAAGCTGCTTCGCGCTCATCACGCCTCCCTTCTCAGCCGTCGCAGCGCGCGCAAGCAGCCAAGCACAGCGACTGGTAATAGTTGACGAGTGCCATCGGTGAATCCCTGGAATTCTTCTGACATAGGTGGCTTCCTCATCTTGCGGCAGGCTGCTAGGCGGGAAATGAACGCTTGGTAGAATTGCGCTCATCTCCGGTCAGCGGCTCACTCCGCTCCGGGGTTAGGGGTTCGGTCGGTGCTTCCAACACCGGCTGGTCTCCGCTCTACAATGCGCCAGCCCGACCGATTGTGTCAAATGCGTCCAGCCAAGGAGCCGACCATCATGAGAACCATCCTGGTTTGCCGGTTGTGGTCTCGTTGTTGGCCTATTCGTCATGCAACCGACGACCGCTCAAAGTCCCACCGTACCCTTTGCCCTTGGCGACACCATCTCGTTTCGCTACGACGAAAATCGCGGCGCCGGCCAGAAATGCAAGGCGACTGCGATCGTAGGTGACTATGTGCGCTGCCAGGGCGACGATTCAAAATGGTGGAACCTCCGGGCGATTCGCCTGATTGACGTGAGCAAATGAACACTCCACAACGCGAACACTGGAGCGGCCAGCCTGCGGGAACTCGGCGAAGCGTGGCGACTACGCAAGCTGGGTTGCGGCCCAGCGAAGGAAGCCGTTTGCCGATTGCTGTCCAACCAGTTGGGATGGGAGTTGCGGCTCGAGGCCAACTGCGAACTGATTGCCTCACAGGTATGTCGCAACCGTGATGCCACCAGAGACGAATCCTAGGGCCTCGACGATGGCGCGCGAGACCTGCTTGGCCTTCGGTGGCTCTCGCCTCAGATGCATCAGGTTTCGCCACGCGTCGTCGAAGATAGCTCGCTGCAAACGTGCTCCGTGACGCCAGCAGCCATCGCCGGTGTCAAGGGAAGGCGGAACCCCGGTGCGGAAAGCCGGGGTTCAGGTTGCACTCCCTAGCGCCGAATACGATTCTAACCGAGGGGTTCCACGACGATGACGTTCTCGCGATATGGTAGTGGGGTCAGTTTGAAAATCTGGCTCGCTGAAATTCGATCCACGCCTGCCAAATCTCATCGGCAATAGCGGTGGACTGCTCCAACGTGCCCGCACTCTCACGATACCAGTGCTGCATTTCAGCAAAAAGCGTATGTGCGCAAGTTTCACTGGTACCAGCCGCTTCCAGCTTCGGAATCAGCGTTCCGACCGGCAACTCGTAATCGTCGCGCGCGTCCCGTCTGGTTAGGTCCAAACCTGCAGGATTGTGCTTCAACATGATCTGGTGCATACGTTTATAGAGCGGACCGAACCCCTGTTGGGTGAGCTCGCGCCGTCTCTCAATACGTGCTCTGGCGATCGGATCGCTAGTTTGCAGAACATCAAGATTGCCCAAGAAGAATGACGGGCACCGCCGACGGCGAGCGCTAACCACCTCAACAGCAATAGAGCATACGTTAGATGTGGAACAGCTCACGTTGCTCGACCGGCAACCCAGTGTTACAAAGGACCGTGGGAGCACAACCACTCATGAAGAATCTTTTTACCCGCTTTATTCGTGACGACGAAGGCCAGGACATCATCGAATACGGGCTGCTCGCAGCGTTCATCTCGGTCGTGGCGTACCTAACGCTGCAGGCCATCGGTCAGGACGTCGTGACGATGTACTCCGACGTCAAGTCGGCGAGTGGCGCCGCAGCCCAGGGCGCAGGCTCGTAGAACACTAGAGTTCGGTCGCTGCGCTGGCGATAGCGCATCCACTCAGCGATCGTGGCGCGCAGCGTGTCAGGGTAGTGCAAGGAGATTAGCGCGAGGGACGACGGGACTGCTGCAGCCGCCAGTCGCTGGGCAGGTCTCGCCGACCCCTCCCAGCAATCTTGTTGAAGCTCGCGCGTCCGCGCGATGCCACGTCACGGTATCTCGACGTAGTTCGCCGCGCCTCGCCAGAGTCCACGTGCCGCACGCCATCGTTCATGACGAACAACTGCGCGGGAGGCCAGTCGCCGAGAAAACGCACGGCCGTTTCCAGGCAACGACTACATCGGAGTTACCGTTCGTGAACGTCGTCCAGGCTGATTGAGCCTGGATTTGCTCAATCCCCCACAGGAATCCGAACAACCAGTACGGCTCGTTGGTCGCCCTGTCCCGACGATTCTACACATGTAGTTGGGGGGGGCGAGTGCGACCGGTGCGGAGCTGCGAATCGTGCCAGCGCGGTAGAAGGGTTTTGACCGCGGCGTGTATA
The DNA here is from genome assembly GCA_963784195.1 of uncultured Acidobacteriota bacterium. Classification (GTDB taxonomy): domain Bacteria; phylum Acidobacteriota; class Vicinamibacteria; order Vicinamibacterales; family 2-12-FULL-66-21; genus CAVQAH01. The sequence continues at coordinate 322,428 of CAWARA010000032.1, forward strand.
CTAAACGGCCGAGCCAAACCTCGCCCTTACGCCACTCAGTGCAACCGACCACGCCCGTCAGATTGCGCAAACTCCGAAATCATCGCCTGGCGATACCGGCCGCGCTCGTAGCCGTTGTCATGGCGCTTGGGTCGGCCAGACTTGTCACGAGCGCGTGCGGCGCGTACCACGACGACGGAATCTATGTCGCGACGGCCAAGGCACTAGCCGAGGGTCGCGGTTATAGACTGATTAACCTTCCGGACGAGCCGCCGCAGACCAAATACCCGTTCTTGTTTCCGGCAGTCTTGGCCTGCCTGTGGTGGCTCTGGCCGAGTTTTCCGCACAACTTGATAGCATTACAGGGCTTTTCGCTGCTTTCGGGCGCGCTGGCGGTTGCGATCAGCTTCGATTACTTCAGCCGCCACGAATACGGAACCAGGCGTCAATGCTTGGTGGCCTGCGCACTCTGCGCCACCTCGTCGACCTTCCTCTACTTTGGCAGTCTGGCGCTCTCCGAAGCCTTCTTCGCGCTGCTCCTGATGGTTGCCGTTGTATTCGTCGACACCAGACCGCTCTCGACTACACGGCAGAAGATTTCACTCGGTGCGCTTGCCGCCCTGCCGTTCCTGGCACGATCGGTCGGCCTCTGCGTTCCGGCAGCCATCGCCTTGATGTTGAAGCTGCGGTCACGGCCTGTGATGCTTCCGATGCTTGCCGCCGCCGTCACCGCTTCAACATGGGTCCTGTGGGTCTACTTCAATAGCTGGTCAGTTGGTGGCAGCGTGTCGGTCTACGCTTACTACACCGCCGACAACTATCGCAATTGGTGGTTGAGCGATTCCGCAGCTCGGGTGCCGTTTCGAAATCTGGTGTGGATTATCACCGGCGCTGCCACAGTCGTTGTTCCGGTTCTGACAACGATCAGGACGACCTTTGCGTGGCCGGTCGTGTTAGTCATCGGAGCGTGCGTCTGGGTGGAAGTGTACAAGCGATACCGCGCCTCTACTCTTGGACTCATCATTGCGGGATATGTTGCAATCATCGTGGTCTGGCCTTGGCCTCCCGAGCGTTTTCTCGTTCCCTTGATGCCTGTCCTTGCGGTCTGCCTGGTTGGAACAGCAATGAACCTCGCATCCCGTCTGCCTGGGTCGGTGACGCGACTCGTGTTGCCGTTGGTAGCGGTATTGGCTATCGGTGCCAACTTCATGCAACATGCGACCGTCGTTCGGCGGGTCCAATCGACCGGCTACCCTTTTCGCAACACAGAGCAGGCGCTCGTACGATGGGCAGACTACGAGGACGTATTCCACTGGCTTTGTACAAACACACCGTCGCACGCCATCGTGGCGTCGGGCCTCGACTCGATGGTGTTTCTGTATGCGGAAAGACAAGGCTTCCGGCCTTTCGTGCAGCGTCCAGTTGCGATGTTCTACGGAAGCGGTGACGCACCGCTTGGAAGTCTGGAAGAGTTCACTGCGACCCTGAAAAACACGGGCGTCGACTTCGTGCTCGAGATGCCCATGCCAGAGTTCTCGGAGGAGGCACCGTTGTCACGCCTGATCCACGAGACTCGAACGGAATCCCCCGGCTGTCTCGGCGTCGTCTACTCTGTCGTCGCCGACCCTCGATTTGTTGTCTACTCGGTAAACGAGCAGTTATGCAGCGTCCGCGCCCAGACAACGCTGCCGCCCGACCACAAGTTGGACCAATGACACAGGTCGGTTGACCCGCTTAATGACCTCAACGGAACTCGCAATCGGACGATTCACGCTGTCCCATCGGACAGTTCGCGTAATTCTTCTCATTCTGCCCGTTTGGATTCTCGCGGCAGGTGAACTGTCGCAGTTTGTCCAGAAAAACGCCGTCATAGGTCCTTTCGAGCGCACTGGGCTGGTCAAAGGGCGCGATTTCGTCCAGTTTTACGTTGCGGGAACTCTGGTGCGACAGGGGCGGTGGCGTGAGCTCTACGACGTTGAGGCGCTCCAGAAAGCGGTTGCTGCGATCGTTCCTGCGGCGGACGGAATCGTACCTGCGCCAGGTTACCCACCACACGTTGCGCTGTTCTTCAGCCCGTGGGCCCGACTCGGATACCTCGACGCCAGATGGGTATGGTTCGCAGTGTCCTCGACGGCGTATTTGGCCGGAACCGCCGTGATCATTCATGGTGTTGCGCCGTTGCGCGACTGCCGGAGTCTGGCATGGACTACTGCCGTCTTCAGCCCCCTTCTCGCGATGGCCCTGACGACTGGTCAACTGTCAACGGCTGCCATGCTCTTCTGGGCGCTGGCAACGTCGGCATTCTCAAACAGGCGTCGTCTGCTCTGTGGCGTCTGCCTGGGTCTTCTCGCTACAAGCCTTCGCTGTTGCTCGGTGTGGTGCTCGTGCTCATGGTCACAGGAACTTGGACCATCCTGGGCGGTGTCATGCTCTCCGCGGCCGGGCAATTCTGCGCGTCGCTACCCTTCCTTGGCTTTCAGCCGTGGCGGGCGTACGCAACGTCCGCGATTGCATTTCCCCAGTATTACTATCTGACGGACACGCTGCCCCATCAGAAGCAGTCGCTCCTCGGATTCTTTCAACTGTTGGCGGGTTCAGGCATCCTCGCAGCGTGTCTGGCCATTGTCGCCGGAATCGTGGTGCTTGCGCTGTGGCGGCGACATCGCGATCAGACTGAAAGCCGCTGGTTCATGCCCATGCTGGCAGCCTCGAGCGTGCTGCTGAGCCCACATCTCTACGTCTACGATCTCGTCGTGCTTACGCCTGCGTTGCTCATAGTCGCTGGCGCGCTCGCGCCAACCTGGGCCACGCTCAACGAACGGGTTCTCGCCTGGTCGTCGTACGCGTTGCTCTACGCGCCGTATTCAGGATCTGTCGCCATATACTTGCGACTGCAGGTCTCTACCATCGTCCTGGTCGCGTTCCTCGTCGCCGTTCATCGCCAGTGGTTATCAGATACTCGCGGCGCGAACGCCTGACCCCGATGGACGCGTCACGCGATTCGAGCGTTACCGCTGATCTGACACCGCTGGTGATACTGCTGGCGGTGGCCGGCTGGCTGACCGCATTCGCACTGTTCGCGTTCTGGCGCGTCGGAATGGATCGATCGGACTTCTTCCTGTTCTTCGAGAGTGGTCGCGCGTGGTTGGACGGCGGCAACGTATATCCGCTCGATCAAAACCCGAACCTCAACCCGCCGACAGCCGTCGTCGTGCTGTTCGCTCCGCTCGCGCGTCTCCCGTACGTGGTCGCACAGATTCTCTGGACGCTGTGTGGCGCGGCGGGGCTGCTGGCGTCTATTCGGGTCGCTGCCAGAGCTTTACGCCTGACGCGGGTGCAGGTTCTGTGGATCCTCGGGATCACGAACATCACGCACGCCGCGTTTCTGATCTGGATGCAGGGACAGCTGTCGTGGTTGTTGATGTACCCGGTGACGCGCGCCTGGCTCGCCATCCGTGATGGCCAGCAGATGCGTGCCGGCCTGTGGCTTGCGCCGGCCATCGCAGTCAAGCCGATTCTCGCTTTGCTGCCGTTGGTCCTTCCCTGGCGCGTGTGGTTGACGGCGGGGGCGGCGAGCGCCTTCATGACACTTTGCACGATCCTCTGGACCGGCTGGGAGTCCTGGGCCGCGTGGCTGCGCGTCGGCAGCGCCGTAGCCTGGCTCGAGTGGCCGCCAAACGCGTCGTTGTGGGGATTGGCGGCGCGCCTCCAGTCCGGCGTGCTCAAGAGCCTCACTTTGAACGAGCTGCACCCGGCGCTCATTGGTGTCACGGTAATCATCGGAGCTATCGCCTGGCTCCAAGCCGCACGTGAACCTAACGTCGATCGCCGGTTCACGTTGGCGGTAATGTGGACGGTGCTGATGTCCCCCCTCGGATGGATCTACTACCTGCCCCTGGGACTCGGGCCGATGGTCGCCAGCTGGCCGACGTCGAACGCGGTGTGGCTAGCGGTGGCCTTCCTCACCATCCCGTTCCACATGGTTCAGGATTGGTTTGGATCGCCTACCCTCATCCGCACGGTGGGAAGCATCTACGGTGTCGCGGTCCTCATTGCGTGGCTCGCGTGGGTGCGCTCGGATCGCTCCCGACAGACCGGGCGTAAATTGTGCTGACGGCAGCGCGCAGCGATGCGATGCCGTCGGAAATGGCAAGCGGCCAGAGAGCGACCGGGATGAGGCCCCAGTAGTAGTTGAACGGCTGCCCGGCGACGACGAAGAAAGCGAGATAGGCGCCGACCGTGTAGCGGAGCCTGACGTCGGTCGATCGACTGGCGCAGGCGGCGACCAGAAGAGCGAGCACGGCGGCCGAGATCCATCGAGGCGACACGAGAAGGAACGCGTTCATTCTCAGGGTGTTCAGGATGAACGGCAGGCCTCCGCCGTAGAACCACGAGTAGTGATGTGCGACGTCGCCAGGTTGGGAGAGGGCTGACACCGTCACGAAGTGCCATCCATAGTAGGCGGCGTAGGCAACTGCGCCCACAACCCAGATGACGAGCTCGACGGTTCGGCGTGCGCGAAGCGCGAGCAGCGTGCAAAGCACAGCGTAGGGCGCCACCAGCTCGCGTACAAAGAGGGCGAGCAGCCCGAGCGTGGCACCGGCGACATTCGCGTTCTTGAGGTAGGCGCACATCGACAGCCCCGCAAGCGCGCCCGCCCACGCCTCCGACATCACGACAGCCTCGGGAACGATGTACGAAATGGTGGCGCCCACCTGAAGGACGAGCCCAATCAGCACGCTGACAGGCGATCGGCCCGCCATCACTACCAGGGAGGCTGCGAGCAGTGTCAGAGACAGCGCGACGAGCGCGGCTCGGCCGGCGGCTTCGGGCACCCTCGCCAGCGTTGAGTACAGCAGCGGTGTGCGCCAGTTGAAAACTGGAATGGTTGGGTAGTGACGGTGACGAAGTTCGGCCCCCACCGCAACGTGGTATTTCTCACCAGCCCGGACGCGGCGTAGGATGGCGGAGTACATCTCAATGTCGCGACTTGGGGCAGCAGAAGCTGACGACGATAGATCGGGCGCTCGACTACCAACGATCGTGCCGACAATGAATACACTCAGGCAAACGAGAACGACGCCGACCGCGCGAGCCTGAGCGGTACCTGACTGGGATAGCATGCGGTAAGGAACCGACTAACCCGAGTTACTGACTTGCAGGAGTGAAGTACAGATTCTCCGAATCGACGCGGAGGTACTTCGCGACCACCACGTACCCGTTTGCGGCAAAGTAGTCGAGAATCTGTTGCATCACCTCCGGGTGGCTCTCGATACAAACGAGAGACGGTCGAAAGCGCCTGATGTCGAACCCAGCAAGTGCCTTCGGCTCCCAGAGTTCGATGTCCATGTTCAAGAAGTCGAACTGCTCAATTTTCTCAGCCCGCAGAAGATCATTCAGCGTGATCGTTGGAACGGTCACCTCCTTGACGGCGCTTCCATATCGTTCAGTGAAGCTTTTATCCCCGGACGTCACGAGTGAATTGTCCCGCAGGGTGTACAGCTTCGCCTCGTGGTCGGACTCGTTTGACACGAACCACGAGCGGAAACGTGTTCTGGGTCGGTAGGTGGCATAGTCGGCGGCAAATCGAGTCTGGGGTTCGACCGCGATTCCAGACCATCCCAGCATGACGTCGAGATAGTAGGTGTTGTTGAACTTTCGGTAATGATTCGCACCGACGTCAACGAACACACCACCACGGCGATCTTGGTAGAAATCGCGGATCAACCATTCTTCGCCATGCTCGGAATCGTTGGAAGGACCGTAGCGATCCGCAAAAGACCTGATCCGGCTGTTGTGCTCTGCGGGGTTCCCGAGGCGCTGATTGGCCCGGACCTGAAACATCGCGAAAAGAAAGAGCCCGACAACCAGCAATTCGAGGAAGTCAGGGCGCCATCGCCGCCGAGCCGTCGCTGTTCTGGTGTCAACCATACGATAGTCTGCCCTCTCTCAGAATTCTCCGGCGCTTGCGATACGGGGTCGAATGCCAATGTATTGACCTGCAAGGATCGGGCACACCTTCATGGACTATGGACCCGGAAAGCACCGATCGGCGGGTCGCACCTCCCCTCCATTCGAGGCCTGTAGAACACCGCGCACGCTGTCCCGCCTCGCAAGAAGCACAGATTGCGGGCCACGGAATACCGGGATCCACCCTTGTTCCTCGAGCACACCTGTCACTGACAACTGACGAGGAAACCACACGTAGTCCGCGTTCAGCGTGTTCAGGTACGCGAGTCCCTCGGGGCTTCCACGATACAACTGAATGTGACTGCTGACCGTGCTATCGGAATAGACCGTCTCCCTGCGGCCGTCCATCGAGATCTTGATCGAGCGCGGCAGATGCCAGATCCCGTACTCGCCCCACCGAAAGAACGTGACCATGTTGCCGGCCAGAGCGTTCGCCTGCACATAGGCGACCGACTCCGGTTCCGGCCACCACGGCGAGTACACCGTGACGCACGTGAATACGTTTCTCGCCGGCGTAGCCAGCAGCAGCGCGAGTGTCACGGCGCCGACGACTCCCAGTTTGAACGGTGCGCGCGCGGTGCTTCGTGCCGAGCTGAAGAATCCGGCGACACCGGGGCCGATCAGCACGATCACCGACAGCGCGAAGAAGGTGTCGAGCCGGCTGACACGGACCGACGCGATGCACCATGCGATCGCCACCAGCGCACGCGCCGACAACAGGGGGACGCGACCCGTCCACAACGCGCCAGCGAGCATCGCGGTGAAGACGCTCCACAGGAGCAAGAGGTGCGGATACGTCCAGATCGGACCCCACTCCTCGATCGCCTCCCGGCCGAACCTGACGGTCTCGAGCAGGAACGTCCAAAGCTCGACGCCGTACGGGTTGATCAACGTGGCGGGCACGGCCGCAGCGGCGAACCCCAGTACCGCGAGCGCGCGCACGCCAGAGGCGCGCTCCTCGATCGCGAGTCCTGCCGTCCATATGCCGACGGTCGCTAGCCCCACAATCCAGCCGCCGTGAACGTTGGTCCACAACGTCAGGATCGGGATACACCACAGGAGAGCCCAGCGGCGCCCCTGTGCGCTCTTCGTGAATGCGAGCAGCAAACCGGCGTAAAGAAGCACTGAGAAGAGCTGGGGGCGGACATGGTTGACTCGTGGCAGCATTCCCGCGACGGCAAGGCCGAGCAGCGGTATCTGATTCTGTATGGCAACTCCGCTCGCACGCAGAGACCAGCTGACAAGCGCAAGCGCCCCGAGCGTGCAGGCGAGCTTGATCGCGACCAACCCTGCCGAACCGCCGTATCGCCACGCCAGGGCAAGAATCACTTCAGACAACCACTCATGGTTGACCCAGGGGCGATCGCTGGTGAACGAGTACGGATCGACTGCTTCGAGCCGAACGTCGCGAAGGGAATCGAGGCCGAACAGGACGTGTCCCCAGAGATCCACGTCCGCGCGTGTCGTGGCGATGGCCACCACGGCTGTGAAGAGTATCAGCGACGCCGCGAGATGGCGGAAAATCTCACGTAGAATCATCCGAATCGTGCCCCGTTTCGTCGATCGCTTCGTCGCCCCGACCGGCCGGGCGCGACTGGCTCTGGCCACACTCGCGGCGCTCGCTGTTCTCGGCGCGATGCCTCAATCGCGCGGGCCCATAGCGGAGCTGCCACCTCCCGGCCGTGGCGACACGCTCCTGTTCGAGCGCACGGTTGAACGGCTGCGCGCAGGCGAACAGTACTACGACGCGATCGGTGCGGAGATGCGTCAACGCAACTACCCGACCGCGAGCATCTTCAACTGGCGTACACCCGCACATCTGTTGTTCGTGTCCACCGTATCAGACCCCACGGCACGAATGACGCTGCAAATCCTCGCAATCGGCACGCTCGCTATCCTGCCATTTGCCCTGCGACGACAGCCGAAGGTAGTGATGGCCATTTCCCTGCTGACGGTCGCGGGTGCACTGGCGACTGCCGTGAAGCCGCATGCGATCGTCGCCGGAGAGGTGTGGTCAGGCGTGTTGATCGCGGCATCTCTTTGCGCCTATTCTGCGAACGCGCGGGTTGCCGGCGCCATATTCGGTGTGTGTGCCGTCTTCCTCCGCGAGCTCGCGGTCCCATACACGCTCGTCTGTGGACTTGCTGCACTGATCGGGAAAAGGCGTGCCGAGAGCATCGTGTGGATAGCCGGCGGCATTGCCTATTGCGTGTACTTCGCAGGCCATGTCTTGCAGGTCTGGGCACATCAGCAACCGGGCGATATCGCACACCTGGACTCGTGGATCCGCTGGAACGGTATCGCGTTCACGACGACGACGGTCAAGGTCAGCGGCTGGCTCGGCGCGGCGCCGCATGGCCTGTCGGTCTTCTACGTCCTGCTTGGGCTTGCCGGCCTGGCCTCGACTACGATCCCACGGCAAGTCGCGTGGCCGCTCCTGGCCTATGTCGTGCTCTTCGCGTTCGTCGGACAGCCATTCAACTTCTACTGGGGTTGGGTGACGGCGCCCATATGGGCGTTCTCCGTCGCACACGCGTTTGAAGGGCTCACCCGGCTGGCCGGTGAGGCGCGCGACCACGCCGCGGATGTCCGACCGGGTGCTGCTATCTCTCGACGATAAGAGCAATGGGCGGCGAAACGCTCGCGGCGAATTCGGCGCTGCCTGCATAACGTGCGGTAATGTTGTAGGTCCCGGCGATGTATGTCGAGTAGTGCGTGGCGGCTGTGCCCCGCGCGTCCAGAATGACCCGTCCAGCGCCGGTGCCATTCACTGAGAACTCTACCGATCCATTCACGACCGGCTTGCCCTCTGAGGTAACCGCAGCGCGCAGGACCGTTCGGAGAGCTGTCGACACCCGTCGAGGTTCGACGTCCAGCGAAACGACGGTCGGCACGGCAACAATGGACTCCGGGAAGAAGTGCGTCCACAGCGGCCGGGTTTTTCGCCATACAAACTCAGTCGGTGATCGTGCGGGCGTCGGGTTGGCTGGAGCACCAGTGGCCGCGTGATCCCCATTCGGGGTTGACGGCGCGGACTGCACGACTGCACCTGTTTCTTCCGATCCGCCGTTGGTCGCCACTGGAGCTGCCACGACGGCGACGGGTGGTGGCTCGGGAACGGGCGAGGACAGGCCGCGTGTTCCGTCGGGGAGCGCGGGCTGATAGTAAATCGTCCTATACCCACGTTTCTCCGCGTCGAGAAAGAACGAGTCCGTATGCGACCGTCCGGCGTTGTCCGAGAAGAAGTAGTAGATGGTGCCGGCGACGAACACCGCGAAGACAAAACCTGCCAGGGCGGCGCCCAGCAGCTCGCCGAGCCAATCACCGACCGTTCGCTCCAGCGTCAGCAGAATCAGGCACGCTGTCGCAAAGATCAAGAGGTCGATGCCGGAGCCAGTAACCTGCACCCACCCGCCAAGACACAAAACAGGAATCGTCGCCCAGGCGAGGATCCACAACGAGCGCGGTTTCGACGCCGATGTGGCCAGACCCGCCATGCGTCCACACTCCAAGCCAAGCGTCCTTCCAGAGGACGCCGAGCGTTACAGCTTCACGAAGCAACCACTTGCGTGACCCACGCAACGACCGCGCCGAGGTAGTTCTCGACGGTTTTCAGGACCTCTCGCGGGCCGCCGAGCACCGCTGCGACAAACAAGACCAACATCAAAATGGGGACCGTTGTCATCCATCCTTCGCGCCCGGTTCCTGATGTCTGCATGACCGCTACTCCTGCTTTTCGGACACTTGGAACGACCGCTTCAGGCCCTACTTCGCTGGCGCGAAGTACCCGCCTGGAGTCTTGATCCTGGCATCCGGATGCGACTTGAGCCTGATCTCGACATTGCGCCAGGTCCCGTCACGCTGAATGCTCGACGATGTATAACCGACGACATACCGTCGTCGCAGGTCGTCAACGACGCGCCGGAACTCGCCTGCCAGCTCGGTGATTTCGGTCGGGAAAAACGCGCGTCCCCCCGAGAGATCCGCGAACTGCTGAAGCGACCCGCGATCGACATTGGTACCCAAGCCGATGCTGAACACCAGCGCGCCGGTGTCGTGTATCAGCTTCGCGACGTCGTCCGGCTTCCGAACGCTGCCGGGGGCAGTTCCAGGATTGTTTTCGTCACGACCGTCGGTCATCACGACAACCACGCGACGTCCGTCTGCGCGCTTCAGGCGAAGGAGCGAGTCCGCAACCGCGTCGTAGAGGGCCGTGCCGCCGTTGGCGCGATAGTCCGCCAGCGCGTTCTTCGCATACTCGCGGTTGGCTGAGAGGTCGAACGCAAAAACCGGTCGATCCGCAAAGAGGACCAATGCCAGCCGATCTTGAGGTCGCAGCGCGTCGATGAATTGACGTGCGCTGTCGACGAGCTCCACTTCCTTCTTCTTCATGCTGCCGCTGGAATCGAGCGTCAGCACGATCGAGACGGGTTGGCTGGCCTCCTGGAACGTGTCGAGCTTCTGCACGACACCGTCTTCGACGATCTCGACGTCCTCCGCGGTCAGGTCGAGGTAGCGACCCTCCGCGTCGATGGCGGTGAACTCGAGCGCCGGACGAATCGGCGCCGGTTTCGGCGCAAAGTACCCCGGCCGCGCGCGTATCACATGCTCGGCGTTGTTCGTGCTGACGTCGATGGTGCGCCAGGATCCGTCAACCTTCTGGTTGCGCGGCGTGTAGGTCAGCAGGTAACGGTTCTGAACATCGTCGGTCAGGACATCATGAACTTCCGCAAGCTGTTGATCCCGGGACGGGAAGAAGAATCGGCCGCCGGTCTCCACGGCAAGCCGTCGCAGCAGGCGCTCGCCTTTGATCGAAATGCCGGCAACTCCGCCGATGCCGACGACGTAAAGCGTCGCGCCAGCAGACTTGACGGCAGCCAGCGCAGATTCGAACGACGCCGAGCTGTGCTCGTCATAGCCGTCGGTGATGAGCACGATGGCGCGCCGGCCTTCTGCTGAGGCGAGCACGGTGGAAGCCTGCGAAAGCGCGTCGAGAATCGCGGTGCCGGTTTCCTGCTTGATCGCCTTGATGCTCTCGACAATCGTCGCCTGATCGTTGGTTGGCCCGGTCACCGCGCCGATCGTTTTCGAGAACGGCGCGATGATCATGCGGTCCAGCGGTGTCATGTACCCGGCGAGAGTTTCTGCCGTTCGCTGAACGAAATCCATTCGCCTCGACATGCTGGTGCTGCGATCGACCAGCAGCGCGAAGGTCGCGCCAACTGCCTCCTGACGCACGAGGTCGAGCGACTGTGGCACGCCGTCTTCGTAGACTGCGAAGGCACCAGGGTCTATTCCCTTGACGAACCGTCCCTTGCTGTCCTGAACCGACGCCTCCAGCAGGACCGCGGTCACCTCAGAAGCTTCGTTCATCTCGAACGGCTCCAAAACGACCTTGTCCCGCGCTTCGTTCCCCAGCGTATCCTCGGCGGCCACCTCGATTTCCCGTCGCAGGAAGGGGTTGTCGTCAACCCACTCAACCGCGTATGGCGCCTGGCTCACAGCTCCCAGCAGCTTCTCATCCACGTAGAAGCGCACCTGCCCGAGGGCGCCGGCGGCGGCCTGCACCTGTGCCACGATGCGGACGGCGCCGGGAACACCGGTGCGCCCGAGGGGCGAGGTGATGCGAACGGAGAGTCCCTGATGCGGGGCCTGGGCCTCTGTTCGTGATCCGCTGGCAGCTGCCAGCGCAATCGCCAGCAACAAAGCGGTCAGCGAAAGGCGACGTGCGGGATGCATGGTCTCACGCGTACGAGGGCGGCGCCTCCCGGTCGTCGACGAAGTATGCGGCGCAGGCCGCTTCCAGCAACTCCGGTGTGAGTTCAGGCTCCTGGTCCAGGTATTCGGCGAGGGAAATCGTCTGGTTGAGCAAATCCCGCGGCTGGCAGCCGCGAAGTTGAATCTGCCGGGGTCGGAAATAGTTCACCAACAGGTCTTCGATGACGTCGAGACGAAAGTCGATGTTCTTCTCGGCGCAGCAGTTCTCGAAGATCTGGAGGAACTCCGCCTTCGTCGGGCTCTCGGCGAAGATCTTATAGTGGATACGTCGAAGGAACGCCTCGTCGACAAGATCCTGCGGCTTGATATTCGTCGCGAACACCATCAAGCGTCATGAACGGGAAGTCGAACTTCTGGCCGGTCTGCAGCGTCAGGAAATCGACCCGGCTTTCAAGTGGCACAATCCACCTGTTCAGAAGATCTCGAGGCGAGCACGACTGCCGCCCGAAATCATCGATAACCAGAACGCCGCCGTTGGCAATCGCCTGAACCGGCGCACGGTAGAAGCCCATGTTCGGGCTGTAGCTCAACTCGAGTTGATCGAGCGACAACTCCCCACCGACCATGACCATCGGCCGCAAGCACTGCACCCAACGACGATCGTACTCGCCCATCAGCTCGAGCCCGGGGCCCTGATCCTCTTCCGGCACCACCTCGTGGTTGACAGGATCGAAGAACCGGATGATGCTGCCTTCGACCTCCAGCGCGTGCGGAATGAAAATCTGACCGCGAAGCAGTTTGCGAATCGCCTGCGAGATGACAGTCTTGCCGTTCCCGGGCGGGCCGTAGACGAACATCGAGTGTGACGCGTTGATCGCGGGACCTAGCTGATCGAGGACACGTTCACTGATCACGAGATGTGAAAACGCGTCGCGCACCTTGGGGCGGTCGATCCGCTCGTGGGTCCCGCTGTGGAACCGGTGCATGTACCGCCGGTACTGCTCGAGAGGGACCGGCGCCTGTCCCACGTAGTGGTTGTGCTCCATGAAGAGCATGGCTCGGGTGCGCCCGGCGTCGGTGATGCGGTAGCGATACGACGGACTGCCGAGCGCGCCACCTGACACTTCACATTGATACTGTGCCTTGATAGCGCTCAGAACCGGTTCGATGGCCACAAACGTCAGTCCGAGCCGGCGCGCGAGCTCGGTGCCGCTTAGATCGCCTCCGAGATGCAGCGTCTTCAGAACGAGCTGGGTAACGAGGTCAATTCCCAGGCCTGCTTCTTCCAGCGTCCTCGGCGCCTTGGGCAACGGTGCGGTCGCGACATCCTCGGCGATCACCATCTATGGCTCCCTCTGTGTGTATGCGAGCTGGCGTGCCTGCGCGGCCCTCCGCCAGGCGTCCCACAAGGATGGCCGCGTCGAAGCCGCGATATCGAACGCCCTTGCCGCATCCTCGTACTGTCCCAGCGACATCCGGAGAATCCCGACGTTGTATTGACCTTCTGCAGGATCCGGGCTGTCGAGCAGTTGTGCCTCTGCTCTCCGGACATCGCCCTGCATCGCGTACGCGAGCGCCAGGTTGTTGCGCGCGGCAACCATTCGCGGCTCGAGTGCCAACGCGCGCTGGCATGAGGCTTCCGCCGACCGGCCATCGCCTTCCTGAAGCGACAGAAAGCACAGATTGTTCAAGGCAAACACAGCCTGGTTGTCGAGGTGCAGCGCGCCCTCATAGGCCCGTCTTGCACTTGCATGCTGGCCGAGCGCGTGGAATACCGTGCCCAACGTGTTATACGCGGCCGAGGATTTCGGCTGGCACGACACGGCGCGATAGGCATCGCCGAGCGCCAGGTCAGGCATCCCCCAGTCCCGCCACAACTGGGCAATGCCCTGCAGGGCAGCGCTGTCGCACGGAGTCGAGGCGCAGCGCTCGCTGGTAGTGGCGAAAGGCGTAGTCCCCGACCCCTGCCCGGCGATAAGCTGCAGCCACCAGCCGATGATTGGTGGCGGTGGGCTGGGCAGCCACCTGTAACAGCGCCGCGCTCAAGACCGGATCGCGGGACTCGATCGTTGGCAACAATGAGGTTTTCGGCGTCGCCTTGGCCTGCAACTCCCGCAGCTTTCGCGCGGTACTGCTGAAGGTCACCATCGCTCTGGCGCGGCGCGGCAGGCCCGAGCTCGATCGTCGGTTCTCCAGGCCTGACGAACTTCTGCGCGAAGCCTGTCCGACGCGCAGCGCAGCCTGACGTGGCGGTCACCGCCATCGACAACGCGAGCAGGACGACACTGGACTTGATCACAGCGCCACAACCATGTCTGGTAACCAACGCGATCGTCGCCTAGTCGTCATCGCGGCTCAGCCGTCCGCGCCGCCGGAGGAGATAGAGAATCAGGAACACGCCGGCGATCGCCATCAGGATGGTGTTGGTGGACATTAAGTGTCTCCTTATATCCGCTTTGCCTCAGTGTCGAACTTACCGGCTACGCTCAACGATGCCCGGCCTGAACTCCGTCAAGTACTGCACGACTGCCGGTCCAAGGATCGCGATGTACAGCGACGGAAACAGGCAGAAGACCAGGGGAAAAACCAGCTTGACGCCGATCTTCGCCGCCCGCTCTTCGGCGGCCTGACGCCGTTTGGTGCGCGACACCTCGGCGTGCGTTCTCAGCGCCTGCGCGACGCTCGTGCCGAACCTGTCCGTCTGAATCAGCATGGCAACGAGGGACCTCACGTCATCCACCTTCGTGCGAGATGCGAAGTTCTTGAACGCCTCCAGGCGCGGCTTTCCGGCCCGCATCTCGGTTGTGATCAGGCGCATCTCCTCAGCCAGCGCAGGGTGCGAGATGTCGAGTTCATCAGTAGTCTTGATGATCGCCTGATCGATGCTCGATCCGGACTCGATGCAAACGATCATCAGATCGAGGGCGTCTGGCAAACCGTTGCGAATCTGCTTCTGCCTCTGCGCGGTCTGGCGGCCGAGCCAGATGCTCGGCGTCACGAACCCGAAGGCCGCCGCAAACAGCGCGTAGTACCACCTGGTGAAGCCAAAGAACATCAATGACGCCGCGGCAAACAGCACCGGGAGCATCATTTCACTCGTGGCGTAGGCGACGGCGGCTCCGGTGCTCCGATAGCCCGCCGCTGCGAGGCGCCGCCGCAGTGCCGACATTTCCTTGGGCGACTTCGGGACGACCTGTTGAAAACGCTTGACCCAGGGGCTCGGCACATCGGTGAGCTGCAGCTCCGCGAAATTGTCGACACGACCCTGTGACAACCGTCTGATCTCGCGCTGCTCGGCAGTGCCCCAGTTGAGCACGCTCGAGGCGACCGCCCAGACGGCGAGCGCCACTGAGGCGAACACCGCGACCAGCACTAGTGCAAGTTCTTGCGACATGGCAACCTCAGTATTCGATCCGGACGATCTTGCGGATGATGAACACCCCGACGACCTGCAGCGACAGGCCGAACACGATCATCTGCATGCCGAGCGGGTTCTGGTAGAACTCGCGATACTTATCCGGGCTCGTCGTGGCAAACAGCAGCGCCAGGCTGGCCGGCAAGGCTGACAGGATCCACCCCGTGATCCTGCCGTGCGCGGAAATGACGCGCACCTGACGCTTGACCTTGAAGCGGTCGCGAATGATGGAGGCCAGGTTGTCCAGTACTTCCGACAGGTTCCCTCCCGCTTCACGCTGGGTCAGGACCGCGGTCACGAAGAACCTGGCGTCAATCGACGGAATGCGGTCGGCGAAGTTCCGCAGCGCTTGCGGAAGCGGAAGGCCGAAGTTCTGCTGGTCGTACAGCTGTTTGAACTCCGGACCGATGGGGTCGGGCAATTCCTCCGCAACCATGGACAGGCCAGTGGTTAACGCGTGGCCGGCGCGAAGCGCTCTGGCCAACAGGTCCATCGCCTCGGGAAACTGCTCGTCGAACTTGATCATCCGCTTGTTGCGGATGAACTTGATGACGCCGATGGGGGCATACGCGCCAAGCAGCGCGAAGGGGATGCCGAGCAGCGTCAGCCGCAGATAGACTAACGCGAGCGCGAAGGCCAGCGCTCCAGCCACCAGACACGACAGAACCACGACGCCGACGGTCACGTTCAGGCCCGATTGCTCGATCAGGCGCTCAAGAGGGCGGACGACGCCTCCGGACGCCTGCAGTATCCGCTCGAGTCCGCCGAGATTGCTCAACCGCGTGGGCTCGTTCAGCAACGCCTTGGTCAGCTTGCCTGGCGCGGAAGCCTTGCGAAGACGCTGTCGCACGAGCGACGCTTCGTGCGCATCGGGTCGATCGACGAACGCCCAATAGAATCCAGCGACGATCGCGAACACGAGGACGAACGTGCCAGCTACAAATTGCATGATGCCCTCACGCCACGGCCTGAACGTGCTCGAACATCTCGATTGGCAGATGGATGCCCATCGTCGCGAGCCGCTCGGCGCACTTCGGACGAACACCAGTGGCCCGGAACCTCCCCGACACACGGCCCTCGCGCGTCAGGCCGGTGCGATCGAAGACAAAAATGTCCTGCATGGTGATTACGTCCTGCTCCATGCCGGTAATCTCGGAGATGGCCACAACCTTACGTGTGCCGTCGGCCATGCGCGAAATCTGCACGAGCAGGTTCACGGCTGAAGCGATCTGCTGACGCACCGCGCGTTCCGGGATGTTCAGGTTGGCCATCGCCACCATCGTATCCAGACGATAGAGCGCGTCGCGTGGGCTGTTGGCGTGGATCGTCGTCAAGCTGCCGTCGTGGCCCGTGTTCATCGCCTGTAGCATGTCGAGCGCCTCTTCCCCGCGGACCTCGCCGACGATGATGCGGTCAGGGCGCATACGCAAGGCGTTGACCACGAGCTGTCTCTGCCGGACAGCCCCCTGGCCCTCGATGTTCGGCGGACGTGTTTCGAGCCGGACCACGTGGCGTTGCCGGAGCGTGAGCTCGGCGGCATCTTCGATCGTCACCACGCGTTCCTTGTCCGAAACAAAGCTCGAGACCGCGTTGAGCAGCGTCGTCTTGCCA
Organism: uncultured Acidobacteriota bacterium; assembly: GCA_963784195.1. Lineage (GTDB taxonomy): Bacteria > Acidobacteriota > Vicinamibacteria > Vicinamibacterales > 2-12-FULL-66-21 > CAVQAH01. Next base: position 339,121 of record CAWARA010000032.1, read on the forward strand.
GCGCCCGTTCCGCCCGACACAATAATGTTCAACCGCGCAGCCACCGTGCCCTTGAGAAAATCGAGCATCGGCTGCGTCAGTGACTGGCGCTCGACCATGTCCTGCGCACCAATGCGATCGGTACGGAAGCGCCGAATCGAGAGGACGGGGCCGTCGAGGGCCAGCGGCGGAATGATTGCGTTGACACGTGAGCCGTCCTGAAGCCGCGCGTCCACCATCGGGCTGGACTCGTCGATGCGCCGGCCGACCATGCTCACGATGCGCTCGATAATCCGGAACAGGTGGGCATCGTTTTGAAAGACGATTTCCGTCTCTTCGAGACGGCCCTCACGCTCGACGTACACCTGATCGTGGCGGTTGACCAGGATGTCGGAAATCCCGCCATCCTTGAGAAGAGCCTCGAGCGGGCCCGAGCCCGAAGATCTCGTGCAGAACGTCTGTAATCAGGCAATCGCGCTCGAAGAGGCTGAGGGGCGTCGACTCGCGGTCCAGCAGCCCGATGATCAGGCCACGGATCTCAGGCTCGGCATCCTCGCGCTTGACCCGCGTCAACCGCTCAAGATTCAGCCGTCCGAGCAGCTCCTGGTGCACGCGTCCCTTGAGCTGCTGGTAGTGAGGGCTCCTGATGTCACCAGCCTGCAAACCCGATTGTTCGGGGAACGAAATTGCCATTACTTGGACTCCTGTTGGCTGCCTTTGCGGCCGCTGAAAATCCCAAACAGCGCCGGCGACCTGTCCGCGCCCTTCTTTTCCGTTTCGATGCCGGCGAGCGCGCGGGCAAACTTCACGAACGAGCCAGCAAGCTCGTTGTGATTCTCGAGCGTCACTGGACGACCCTTGTTGAGCGCCTGAAGGGCACGGCGATAGTCGCTGGGGAAACTGTGGCGAACCTTGGATCCGACGGCGCGTTCCACATCCTCGTGACCGATATCGGCCAGCCGATCTTCCCGGCTGACCACGACCTGGACTTTGTCCTTGCCATATCGCTGGCGCAACGCCGAAGCCATACGGCTCGCACTCCTCACGGTTGCCAGCTCCTGGTTCGCAACGACGACGATCCGGCTGACGGACTCGAGCGCATCCAGCACGGCGGCATCCGCGCGCGGCACGTCGAGCACGACAAAACGATGATGACGCATCGCGTACTCCAACAGCGTTCGAATTCTCCGCGCATCGGGTGGCGTCACCATCAACCGATCCGACGAAGCAAGGAGGTCCAGACCTGACTTCGTTTTCGTCAGCAACCCGCGAAAGAACGCGTCATCGAGGCGGTGACTATTCTCGAGCGCGTCGACGATCGAGAATCGGGGCTCGGCGCCCAGGAAGACGCCAGCATCGCCGTTGGCGAGATGCATGTCGACGAGAAGCGTGCTGTCTTTTTTCAATTGCGCCAGCGCCGTCGCTACGTTCACGGCGACAGTGGTCGTCCCGACGCCACCCTTGGCGCCGACGAACGCGAACGCTTCGCCGAGGCTCGCGGCCACTGGCCGTTGAGCTACGACACGGGCAATAGCTGCCTCGAGATCGTTGGCGCTGACCGGTTCCGAAACGAACTCGTTGACGCCCGAACGCATAGCCTCGAGCAGCAGCGCCGGGTCGAGACGGGAGGCAACGATAACAACACCGGTCGTCGGATGGTGGCGCTTGAGTACCGGCAATGCCGCCGGCAGATGCGCCTGATCCCTGATGTCGATCACCAGGACGTCCGGTTGCTTCGCACCAGACTGTGCAAGACCGGCAAGCTCAGCGCCGGCCACGCCGGCCGATCGCATACCGCACGCTCGCAGAGCCTCCTCGAGCTGACGATCCGTCGACCCGACCAACAGAATGTTCAGGGACACCAAATAGCTCCTAACGAACAAGCCTCACGATATTTACGAACGAGGCGGAGGGATCGACGGTACCGATACTCCCGACATACGTGCCAGGGATCGTGACGATCCGGCCAACAACATCTTTCTTGGGATCGTCGCACATTAACCCTGTATCAAGCGGCACGTCCTCGCACATGCCTTCGGCGAAAAAGCCGATGATATTGGCGACCTTGCCCACGCAAGTCGTCCCGCTGCAATTCTGGCCCTCATTCTGCGTAATGTAATGATTGATATCGATGATCACGATGGGGCGGATTCGGAGGCTGGACATGCCTCCGCCACCCACGACCGCTCCGGTCTTGTCGCCCGGCCCTGCCGCGTTCGGGTCCCACTTGGCGGCGGGATCCTGAGCAACTAAGCCCTTGGTGAGATCTCCAATGCCGCTGCTCGTCGGACCCTGCGATACACCGGTCTTGATGCTCACGCAGCCCTCCGGTTCATCGACAACAGGACACGTGTCAGGCTGCTCGGCAATTCCCACCTCTCGCTCGTTGCAATGCTCGATATTCCACTGGTAGTCATTGGAGCCCGTGCTTCCTGGCAGATCGATCTCGTTCGCCCAGCCAGCGGAGTAGTTCCCGGGACTGCCATCTTTCAGAATCAGCTGGCGTCCGTAGTCCCCTTCGACAGTCCACCCGTTGTGAAGCGGGTTTTTTCCGTAAGGCGGAATGTAGACGTCGCCGCTGCCCGGCATGAATTTATCGTTCGCCGACCAGCCGTCAATGCCCGGATCGAGAATTGGATCGTTATTGAAGAAGGTCGGATCAGGGTTCTCGTCGTGATTGTCAGCCCAGCGATCGATAACCGCGAATGGAAGCAGACACTTGATTTGGTTCCCTGAACCCCACTGCGCAGTCGCCGTAGCGCGGACACCCTGTTCTGTCACGCCAACCAACCGCGAAAAATAGGTCGGTAGTGGGTTTCCGCGCGGCGGGCCGCCTGACCGGTCGGGCTGGCCTCGAAACACGTCCACGCGAACGCAACCCGGCGTCTCGCCGCAGGGCTGGATGTCGACACCCGGCCCGGAGAATGCCACGTCCACATCGGCGGCCGGGGTGCCTTGTCCCCAGACCGGATTGTTCGCCGCCCAGTGGTGGGCCGCGACCGTCGCAGCCGCGTTGCCTCCTGTATCGTTTAGTTGCGATACGGCGGCCGCCAGGGCGGCTGCGTCGGCGGCATTCTGCGCCTGGCGCCTGCTCACCCACATGACGCCATAGTCGACGACGAACGACGTGAACGCGAGGAGCATGATCAGCGCAATGGCAACGTGGATGACAACGGCCCCTCGTTCCCGGTCGGCTGCGGACTGCCGCATCATGGTTCGCACCTCTGCTATGGTCATTCTTGCCTCAACGTCATTACCGCCCGCTCGGCTTCTTCTCGCTCTTCTGCTTCGGTTTCTCGCCCTCCGGGGCGTCCACCATTCCCGTTCCTTCGAACCCCTGCCCCACGCCGCCGGTGCCTCCCGGTCCGCCGAGGAACGGCTTGAAGCGCGTCGGAAGCGGCGGCACTTCGTCAGGATCGAGCGGTCTGACCAGACGGGGGGTGATCAGCACCATCAGCTCGGTTTGTGCTGCGCGTTCGGCCTTGCTCTTGAAGAGATATCCAATGATCGGAATCTTGCTCAAAAACGGAATGTTCGAATCATCTTCCTGTGAGACGTTGTCCAGCAATCCGGCAATCGCGAAAGACTGTCCGTCACGCAGCTCAACGTCGGTCTGCGCCCGGCGTGTCGTCAGCGCTGGAATGCGAAATCCACCAAGGCTTACACCGTTAGCGAAATCGAGCGCACTCACCTCTGGTGCGACCTTCAGTCGAATAACGTCGCCCGCAATAGTGGGCGTGAAAGTCAGACGAATACCAAACTCTTTGAACTGAACAGTGACCGATCCGTTGTTGCCCTGTACGACAGGCACGGGGAATTCTCCCCCCGCGAGGAAGCTGGCTTCCTGGCCGTTATAGGCGATGAGGTTGGGCTCCGCGAGGCTCTGAAACGCACCGGTCGAATGAAGAGCCCTCATGATCCCGCCGATGCCCTCATCCCTGTCGAAGTAGAAGAGGTTCAACAGGTCGCTGAAGATGATCCCGCCCGGATTCGCCTGATCGTCGACCTCTGGCGCAGGAAACTGTTGCGTGGTGGCGCGCGCCGCCCAGCCGGTCCGATTGACGATCAGATTCAGGCCCAGCTCCTGGAGCACCCTCCTGTTTACCTCAGCGAACCGAACCTGCAGCAGGACCTGCTGGCTCTCGCTGCCACCCGGCACCTGCAACATGTTGATGACGGTTCGCTTGGTGCCAGCTGCTCGCGCAATTTCGGCGGCACGCAGCATGACGTTGGTATTGGACACGGTTCCGGAGAGGATCGTGGCGTCTTCATTGAACGTCACCACGATATCCTCGCCGGGGAACAGGGCCTGGAGCCGCTGCTGGAGGTCCGGGATCGGCTGCTGCACGACGATGTCGTACTGCATGCGTCTGCCTTCGCCCCCCCACAGAATCAAGCTAATGGTGCCGGCGGTCTTCCCATCGATCAGAATCTCGCGAGGCGCGACAACCACGGCGTCGGCCACCGCAGGATTGGTGATCGCGATACGCGTGATGTCGAACTCCGAGGCCAGCACCGTCGAACGGCCGGCGGTGAGGACCACACGCGGCATCTCCGGCTGCGCCTGAGATGCGGGCGTTGGCGGCGTGGCCGGCTGCGCTGGCGCCTGCGCCAGAGCGGGACCGCCCGTCAGACCACCCAAAAGTACGATGAGCGCCAGTCGCACGTGCTTCTGTCCTGTGATGTCGGCAGCCATGCCCATTAATTCTTGTCCTCGTCCTTATTGGAATCATCCTTCGGGGATTCATCCTTCTTGATGTCGTCCTTGACGACTTCCTCGGAACGCTTCGCCGCGCGAATCGCCTCGACGCTATAGATTTTGGGCGCCGGGGCAACCTCGACCGGTGGTTTTTTCTGCGCCATGACCCGCGGCCGGCCGGAGTTGTCGGGCTTCACGACAGGCGGCGGATCTGGTGCGCCCATGAGCGCGGCCATACGGGCACCTTTCGTGTCGGTCGGCAACGTGTCGAGTGGATTGCGCAGAACCAGTGTGATACCGCCCGACGATTCGGCCAGCGCCATTTTTTCTGCGTCTTCCGGGATCAGCAACAGAGTAACGACCCGAGTCGCGATCGGCTGTCCGTTCTTAGCCGCGTCCTGATCGTACTTGGTGCCCGCGGTGAGCACCTGCACGTTGCTCAAGACGACTCTCGAGACCGCATTCTCACGCGCATTCAACGTGAGCACGACATCGACGCGGCTGCCGGGCAATACGAAGCCGGCGACTCCAACGACGTCATTGACACGCACTGACATCGCTCGCATGCCGGCCGGAATCGAGGGGGACAGACCGGCACCCGCCTCGATCGGCGCCAGCTTCGATTCGGTCAGCGGCTCGTTCGTCGCCACACCTTGAATGAGGCCTCGGCCGACGACGGCTTCCACCGAAGGGTACGTCCCTGGCACCTGATTCGCCGATGGCCATCCCACCAGCTTGATGTGGTCCTTCGTCAGCAACGTCCCCATCGGGAGGTTCTCGGTTGCAACCGCGACCTGGACACTCGCGACCTCGACTTCCCGGACAGGCATCCGGGAGACGGTCCGATACACCAGATAGCTCGCCACGGACGCCAGCGCGACCGCCGCGAGAAGAACGAGCAACGTACGATTCCTTCGGTTCATGAGCCGTTCCCTCCTACTGCCCCGTCAATTCGCTTCTAACCGCATCGAGCTGACTGCCTGCAAACGCACCGTGCCGAGCGAGCTGCCGAACAACCCCATGATCGGACTGACGAACGTGTACGGGTGGTCGTATTCGACTGTTACTTTTATCTGCTGCACGGTCTTCGCGGGCGGTCCTGATCCGGTGATAGTCGTGTTTTCGATCACCGCTGATGCGCACTTCGTCTTCGGAACCAGTGCCCCGCCGCACGCGCGGACTGGTACCGCCGATTCCGCCCGCCAAGAGATAATCAAGCGCACGGGCGCTGGCGTCCGTTGGTCCGTATTCGGGCAACACACCCACACGTGCACCCTCGCGCGCCGCGTTCGTCACGACCTCGTAGCGCTGAAACTGAAATCCAAAGTCGATGATGCCGGTCAGCACCAGCAAGAGCAGCGGCAGCGTTAGCGCCAATTCAATGACTGCCTGCCCACCTTCGCGACTCGGACGGGTCATCAATGTCGCCATAGTGTGCACACCGCTCCTATCGTGATCGGAATCGCAAATGCGAGTTTGGGCGCCCGGGTGTCTTTGAGTGTCAGGCCCGCCACCGGGCCGAGCCCTCGCAGACGCCATTGCATCAGCATGACCCAAACGTTCGACACTGCCTGCCGGAGATACCCGTGGTACAAGGCGACGGCGACACCGACAACGCCGCCGGCCATCGAAGCAAAAATCGCCAGGTAAACGGCGTCCGCTGGGCCGAGCCACGCGCCGAGCGCGGCCAGCAACTTCACATCGCCGGCGCCCATGCCGCCAAGCGCGAACAACGGAAAGAACAGTGCTGCCCCAAGCAACCAGCCTGTCAACGCCTGAAGCACGCCAGGACTGCCTCCGTCGAGCATGCCGTAGAGCAACGCCGCGACTGCCGCGCCAAATGTGAGCAGGTTTGGAATTCGCCGGGTGCGCAGATCGCAGTTCACGGCAATGAGCCCGACCGCCAAGACCACGATGGTACGCGTCTCCATGATCACGACCCGCTCCCCAAGGGGGGCGCGGGCTCCCACACACTGGGCGCGCCGATCGTTGGATCGATCCAGCTCGAATACGTGTTGAAAATCGTCACGTTCATTGTCTGGAGGACTGTACAACCCTGCCACACCAATAAATGCCGCAAGCAACGCATACTCAATCACGTCCTGCCCAAGCTCCTCACGACGCAACCGCGCGCTCAGACGAGCCCGCAGAAGCACCGCCGCGGATTTCGCGAACAGCATGAACAGAATCTGCACTACGGTCCTTCCGATGGTGGCTGACCAGTGGTTGGGTGAGAAGCGAACCCACGCGAGGCAGTTCGCTTCTCGCTCCCTCAGCGACTACGAGGCACCGGCGGCCGCGTCAGTCGTCGCGGACTTGACCTCGGAGTACATCGTCACGACGTCCTGACCGATGGCCTGGAGCGTCAGCCACGCCACAACCGAGATGAACGCCGCAAGAAGGCCGTATTCGATGATGTCCTGGCCCTCTTCCTCACGAACGAAACGCGCAAACAGATTCTTCATGGTGATCGTTACTCCTACATACACGGTTAAAGGTTGTTCAGCGGGACCTTCCCGCCGTCTGTTTTGCGATGTCGCTCCGCTCGTCATGCCCATGTGTGACGCGCATCGGCGTCCCCCCTTGTCGCCAGTATTTGGCGTGTGGCAGTCGAGCTCGGCAAACCGCGCGCACAGTCCGTTTTTCAGGCTCATCCGATCGGCTGTGCGCCCGACCGAATGCGTACCGCCAGGCCTGACTGGCGGAATCTCACATCTTGGGTGTTTCGAGTCTCCCGGCCTTCACTGCCGATCCCTGAAGGCTCGCCAGAATCCGGCGCAACGAGCGGTCTCGCGGACTTGTCGTCCACAGGAACTCCGCACCCAGGTAATACAGCGTGCTCGATCCTTCGCACGGCCGACAGCGCATGATGCGTACGTCGTCGGCATACTCGAGCCCATCGAACGTCACTTTCAACGCGCCAGTTGTGCCCTTCTCGAGGCGATTGGCACTTTCGAGCAAGCAGCCGGAACCGCTGATGTCCACGAGCCGAACCGGCACTTCGCGACCAAGCACTGCGACGAGGTCGTTGGCCTTCAGAATTGAGTCCAAGGCATCCATCATCAGACCGCCTCAGCTCTGGCGTTGGTTTCGAGCTCCGCGATAGGTGCGTCGGTCAATTCGAGCTCCGCGCCTTGCTGGATGACCGTCAGCCGAACTCGATGGCGAACGGCTCCCTCGATAATCACGGGCCGGCTCTCAATCACTCTCACTCGCAATTCCATCGTCGTTCCCGCACCCACAAGATCCAGAGACATTTCCTCGTCCGCTATGGCCGGGACCTGGCTGATGACCAGGAGCTCCTCCCGGTTCACCCGGTCTACGACAACGTCGCGCAGCACCCGCATGGAACCATCCCATGGCGCCGCGACTGCAAACCTTGGGTGAGACCGCCGACCTGACATGTGCACCTCGAAGCGACGCGCTGAAGACTCTCGCCGAGCCGCGCGCTCTCGTTATGTCTCTCTAATTGGCAAGTAGGGTGCCGTGACTGCACCCAGTCGACTGTGAGCTGTAACCAATTGTAAACATGTTAGTTACTGTAAACTCTTGCGTGAAACCGACGTGCCGACCAGGCCCCAGTGCCCGAGATCTCTGCCCAGGGCCAAAACAAGGGGTGCCGCGGTGTAGAAGAGTCACTCGCACCCTCAGCTGATCGCCCGGCCGCAGTTTCCGACCGTTCCATTTCGTTCGCGGCCATCTCGATAACTGCGAACCCTCGAAGCGCGCCGACAACCCGACGTGCGGGCACGTTGCGTCGCGCTTTCAGGACGCGACCGCCTCGGTCGACGACGAGTATGTCGATCGGAAATCGCATGAAAAACGTGTGCACCATGTTCGTCGGCGCAATGATCAACGCCTGCCCGGGAGCCAGCGAGTCACGCCCGAGGAGCCCGCGATTCCGCGCTGCAGAATCCAGAGCCGCCTCAAGAGCCGTGGCGACGGCCTTTCCGGTTCGCTCGTTGAACAACCCGAAGGAACCTTCGCCGCTGCGAAGCAGCGGTTGCAGAAAGTGCGATTTCAGAAGAAGAACCTGCGGTGGAGCGCCCTAATACGGCAGGCCGCTCAGAATGATCGGAACCAGGATCCTGTATTTGACAGGATTCCCGTCCAGTGTGGCTGGCGAGAACTGCCACGCCTTGGCAGCAGCGACCAGCATGCGATCGTGATAGCGGCGGCGCGGCGAAATCAGCTTTACCTGTTCGACCAGGCCTTTCTCATCAACGATCATGTCGAAATAGCCTGTGTCGTCGCCTGGCTGCGGCTCTCGAGGCATTTGCGGCCGCACGAGCATCGGAGGCTTCACCCCGGGCGTCTCGGGTGAGTAAACACCGTTCGCAGGAGGCGCAACAGATGCCTTGGGGAGTCCTGCCGACAACCCAGATGCGGCCGGAGCGACTTGTAGCACAGGAGGAGGAACACTCACCGGTTCAGTGCGCACCGTCGGTGGCGACAACGACCTTGATGCCAGTCCAGGCCTCGGCACGTCGGTTGCCGGGGCAGAATCCGGACTTGCCGTTTCCGTCGAGCGCGGTGCCGGTTTTTCGTTACGAGCGCTCACCTCTGACGTTTTGACCGGTGCCGGTTGATTCGTCGTCGCCTTCGCGTTCTGACGCGACCGCTCCAAAGGCTCACCCGCCTGCTTCGCCTTGGCGGTCGCCGGCGACGCCGCGGCTGATGCTGCGGGTGTTGAGTTAGCAGGAGCGTTCGGCGAGCCGGGCGGCGCCGAGTTGGCAGCGGCGGAGCCCGAAAAACTGAAATTGAACGGAATCTTAGGAACCTTGACGGGGTAGCGGACCGCCAGCACCCCCAGGAGCAAACCCGCCGCGATTCCTGCAGCAACGACGCCCTGCCGACGCGTCGCCAGTTGCGGAATCTGACGCTTCTTGGGTTCCTCCTGCGTGGTCTTCACAGGTTCAGGCGTTTCCGACGCGGCCATGACCCGTTCTCGGAGACGCTCGAATTCCTGCGTGCTCGAGGGTTTCTGCTGGACACCGTCGAGCCGGCTAGCAATCGCCCGCAGGTCGTTGGCCCGGTTCGGTCGCTCAAAGAAGGCCAGCGACCGCATGAACGCGTCCACGCTCCCAACCCCGGGGTTCGGACCCGTATTTGCCTTGGCCAGTTCCATCAAGGACGCAGGGGCTTCCACACCCTTGAGGAGCTCATCAAGGAGTGTGGCAAGTGCCGCAACGGGATTCTCGTTAGCTTCGCTGCCAAAGCCGAAAGACAGCGTCCCAGACGCGTCGATGAGCAGGTCATCGGGTGCGGGCAGCGAAACCCCCGGCACGAGCTGCGAGGCCGCTTCCTGGACGACAGCGACGGCTTCGTGCCAGGAACGCCCGAAATCTGGATGGAGAATTTGTGCAACGCTGTACATATCGGCAGCCTAATAGATTCGCAAGCAGAGTGCCGGGCGGTTGAGCCGGGATTTGGGCTAAAAGGCTCACGATCGCGCAGTTGAGGACCCACGGCGCCTAAATCTTCTTCCAATAGCCAAACAAAAAGGAGCACTGGACGGCGACTTTGGGCGATCGACTCAACCACCGCCCAAGCGCTTGGATTTGAAGGAATCGATGACCTCGAAGGCTGTTGCATAGCGGCTTGGGTTCTCACCACGGTGCTCAATGGTCGAAATGTCGAGGTTGCCCAAAACGCCGCCAGCGGTGGCCAAGTAGTCGAGCTTTTGCGGATCGAGCCCGATCACTCGCGCGCAGGTCGCATCCAGCGCGACGCAGGTCCCTCGAAAGGCCAGACGAATCCCAACGTTCGAGCACGGCCCATGATCGGGCCGTCGCCCTCCATCGCCGTTACCGCATCGACGATCGCGAGATGAGGCCTGACGACGCCGTTCAAGTCCAGGATGGAATTCGAAATGCCTCGCATGTGAAGCAGGTTTTTCGGCCAGCCATAGACGGCGCCGGGCACGACGCCAAAGAGGTTCTTCATGCTGCACGTCATCCCGGCCCAATGATGCGTCTTCAGCTTCGGCATCGAGACGACGAGATCAGATTGCCGCAGCTCGACCGGAAGCGCGAGCTCGGTTAAACCCAGTGAAGCGCATCGGCAACGCCACTCGCTCGACGTCATCCTGATTCAAATCGACGAAGCGTATGCGCAGCTCTCGAAGCTGATCGTATCAGCCCGGTGCTGGTCAGCAGGTACTCCGTATCCCGCCGATGGCCTGGCCCCTCGCCAACGACGACTTCACGGCGCCCGCCGACAGGAACGCGGTTGCGGCACCAGCAACGACCAGCGGGTGTGTGTTGATGACGGTGCCCGGCTCGTACTCCACCATGTTGGGTTTGAGGAACACACGTTTGCCGCGCACGTCGAGCGCCAGCTCGCGCAAGCCACGGCCAATGACTGTCTGCAAAATCGACGTCGTAGTTCGGCGCATTCAGCAGCGCCACAGCGGATCGATCGGGCACTCGAAACAGGCTCGAATCGTAAGGGCGTCGACTGCACGCAGAGGCTACAAGCGGCACCGACAGCGCACCCAGGAACTGGCGCCTCGACAGGCCCACGCCGGGCTCGCGATGCTTAAATCGTGAAGGCGCCATCGTTCTGGCCTGCGTCGGAGGGAGTAATGTGCGAGTGCCATTGCGCACTGATTGCCGAGCGCGATCGTAGTGTTCCGCTGAAGGTGAATCGCCGATACCAAGCGCATCAATCGGCTGTTTGAGCTGCTTCAAAGCGATCAGCGCGAGCGACAGCGCCACGCTCGATTGTTCCGAAGCGGCTTCACGATTCAAATAGTCACGGCTTTTGACGAACGTCGGACTCTGTCGCGCGATCCTGCAGCGAGAGCAGCGCGATCGCTGTTGTCGGCACGTAAGGCTCGAGCTCCTTGCCAGCATGTTGGCATTCCCGTAATTCCAGCCGCCGCGCGCGCAACAGCGATCGATCAGGAGTGACTCTGCGTCAGTAACCCGCTGCGCGTTGACGCCGGGGCTGCTCTTCTGTCGCCACTTCTTCAGAGCGAGCAGGCACCAGGCGGTGGGCTCTGCCCAGCTGAAGGTGTCGGCGATCCACGACCAGCCTTGAATGCTGTTGTCCTGTCGATTGATCGTGCTGGGTGGCAACTTCACACCTTTGACTCGCTGAATCCCCTCCAGCAGCGGCCGGTCTCCCGCGACGTGCTCGAGCTGACGCGCTGCCAGTGTGAGCATCGCCAGGGCGTGAAATGCGTAGTTGGGGTCGCCGTTCGACCTGTTCGAGCAGGAGCCCGTCCTTCACCGGCCAGTTTCGAAGAACCTGGGGGTCGGAGTCGCTAGGGCTAGCAGCGCCCAGCACGTCGGCTCGAGGCGGCTGCGCTTGCCAGCGTAGTAACCCCATCCGCCGTCAGCATTCCGCCCGCGTCGAAGGGTCAGTCCGAGCGTGTCGTCGGAGTCGTTCACCACACCAATCCGAAGAATTCTAGGGCAATTCGTCGGCCCGCCGGGCCCACAGGCGGCAGCGGCTGGAAGATTTCAGTTGCGGGTCAGGGGGGCCGACGCGCTCGGTCCGAGCGGCGGCAGCACCACGCGCCGCGCGGGCTCCGGCCCCGGACCGCCGGTCCGGAACTCACGGTAGTCGACCTTGCACTCGTGCGCCGCGAGGAAGTTGTGGAACCGCTGGTAGTCGGCCGAGCTCATCCCGAAAAGGTGCATCAGCCCGCGATAGCTGCCCCGGGTCGTTCGCAGCCCGTGGCGAACGAGCTCGCGGATGTCGTGGCGCGTGATGTCGCGCGCCAGGAAGAGCGGGTGCACGTGCGCCCAGAACGAGTAGCCTCCGTTGACGAGCGCCTCGTACAGATCGTCGGCG
>CAWARA010000033.1:0-196216 GCA_963784195.1 uncultured Acidobacteriota bacterium
GGTATCCTCAGCGGGAGATCGCCGAAGCGTCTTACAAGTTCCAGCAGGCGGTCGAGGCTCGCGACAAGATCATCGTCGGCGTCAACGATTTCGTGCAGGAAGACGAGCCGCCGGTTCCGATCCTGTACATCGACGAGTCAACGGCCGAAAAGCAGCTCAGCCGGCTCGAGCAGCTCAGGAAGACGCGAGACAACGATCAGGTCCGCCGGTCGCTCGAGGCGCTGCGGGAGACGGCCCGGGGGACAGGAAACACCATGTATCCGCTCCTGGATTGCGTGCGCGCTTACGCCACGGTCGGCGAAATGTGCGACGCGCTGCGCGATGTGTGGGGCGAGTACGAGGAAGTGCCGCTCATCTGATGAACAGCGGGCCGGGGTTCGGGACCAGGGCTCGCTGAATGGTGCAAGTGCAGCTAGCAGCCATGGGAACGTGGTTCAGCGAAGGCATGGGTGGTCGAAGGTTTCGGTCCGAGACCGAGTGATGCGTAAAATTCGGGTGGTGATTGCCAAGCCCGGTCTCGACGGGCACGACCGGGGAGCAAAGGTCATCGCGCGCGCGCTGCGTGATGCGGGGATGGAGGTCATCTATACGGGGCTGCGCCAGACGCCGGAACAGATCGTCGGCGCCGCGCTCCAGGAAGATGCGGATGCCATCGGGCTATCGATCCTCTCCGGCGCGCACATGCACATCTGCCCGCGGGTCATGGAGTTGCTGAAAGAGAAAGGGCTCGACGACGTGATGGTCGTGATAGGAGGGATCATTCCCGACGTCGACATTCCGAAGTTGCGTGATATCGGGATCAAGGGCATATTTCTGCCAGGCACTCCGATGCAGGACATCATCACGTACATCAACGACAACGTCAGGCCTCGCATGGAACAGGTGTAGCGCGTCATGCCGAAGCTGCTCCTCGCCGACGATAGCGTGACCATTCAGCGTGTGATCGAGCTCACCTTTGCGGATGAGAACGTGCAGGTGATTGCGGTCGGTGACGGCCAGCAGGCGATCGACCGCGTCAAAGCCGATCGTCCTGACATCGTGCTGGCCGACATCGGGATGCCCGAGCGGGACGGCTACGAGGTCGCCTCCTTCATCAAGAGCACGCCGGAGTTCTCGCACATCCCGGTCCTGCTGCTGACCGGCGCGTTCGAGCCGGTCGACGAGGTGCGTTCCCGCGCTGTCGGGGCGGACGGTGTGCTCGTGAAGCCGTTCGAGCCGCAGGCGGTCATCTCCCGGGTGCGCGAGCTGCTCGATCGCCAGTCTGATTCGGCGTCTGAGCCGGCCCTCGTCGCGGCGCGGCCCGCGTCGGCTGCGGCGACGGCTTCGCCCACCGCCAAGCCGTCGGGCGTCGGAACTGCGGAGCTGGACCGGCTCGAACCCTCGGCGCCCATCGGCGGTTCGCGCGATGCGCTCGAGGACTATTTCGATCGTCTGGATGCCGCACTCGCCAGCATGAGCACGGCCCCGCCGCCGCTGATGGAGGAGGCCGCGCCGTTCGATCTGTCGGTGATTACGCCGACCGGCCAGGACGCTGATTCGGTTCCCGAGATCGTCCTGAACTCCGGGACCACGCTTCCGCCGCCCAGCGCTGGTGTCACGGGCCCGACGCCTCTGCGATTCGCCGACGCGTTGTTACCAACTCCGCCGCCGCAACCACAGTCTGCGCCGCCTCCGCCGTTGCGACCAGGTTCCGACCCCGGTTGCGCCTGCAGCCAAGGCACCTGCGCCGCCACCACCAACACTGGTTCCGCCTCGCGTCGAGGCCGCACGCGCCGACGTTCCGACCGCCGATGGCGCCCGAGCCTGCGGCTCCTGTTTCCGCTCAGCCCGGTGCGCTTCATGAAGCGTTCGCGGCGCTGCTCTCGGCGGAGCAGGGGAGACCGATTGCACCAGCGCCAGGAGAACGGATGTCGGATGAAGCGATCGAAGCGATCGTCCGGCAGGTCGTGTCGCGCATGAACGATGAAGACATGCGCCGGATGGTGCTCGATGCCGCCGAACGGCTCGTCCGCGAGGAAATCGACCGAATCAAGTCGCACCGCTAGCCCGCCTTCGCTGAAGCTACGGCGCGGCAGGCCCGCCTTCGCTGAAGCTACGGCGTGGCAGGCTTCTCCGCGTAGATCCCGCGCGCTCCTACAGTACAATTGTTGGTTTATGCCAGACGGCCTGGATCTGCACCATCCGATTGCCGTCCCCGAGAAGCCTGCGCTCGAGGGACTGGAAGATACGTGGAACGCGCGCTGGGAAACCCAGGGGATCTATCGCTACGACCGGACTCGCCCGCGCTCGGAGATCTACTCGATCGACACCCCGCCGCCGACGGTGAGCGGTTCGTTGCATGTGGGTCACGTCTTTTCGTACACCCACACCGACGTGATCGCGCGGTTTCAGCGCATGCGAGGCAAGGCGGTCTTCTACCCGATGGGCTGGGACGACAACGGCCTGCCGACGGAACGCCGCGTCCAGAACTATTTCGGCGTTCGCTGCGATCCATCGTTGCCGTACGACCCCGGATTCGTTCCGCCGGACAAGCCCGGGAAGCAGCCGATCGCGGTGTCGCGTCCGAACTTCATCGAGCTCTGCGCGAAGCTGACCGCCGAAGACGAGAAGGCGTTCGAGCGCCTGTGGAGGTACCTCGGCCTGTCGGTCGATTGGGGGATGACGTACACCACCATCGATCGACGCTCGCAGCGCATGTCGCAACTCTCGTTTCTGCGCCTGCTCGAGCGAGGCATTGCCTATCAGCTCGAAGCGCCGACGCTCTGGGACGTAGACTTCCGAACGGCCGTCGCGCAGGCTGAGCTCGAAGACCGCGAACAGCCTGGCGCGTATCATCGAATCCGCTTCGGCCGCCCGGCCGAAGGTCAGGCGGCAGGCTCCATCGAGATCGACATCGACACGACGCGACCGGAACTGATTCCCGCCTGTGTCGCCCTCGTGGCCCATCCCGACGACGAGCGATACAAGCCGCTCTTCGGCAAGGAATTCGTCACGCCGTTGTTCGGCGCACTCGTGCCACTCCGTCCCCACGCGCTCGCCGACCCCGAAAAGGGAACAGGTGTCGCGATGATCTGCACGTTCGGCGACGTGACCGACGTGATCTGGTGGCGCGAGCTCTCGCTGCCGGTCCGCGCTGTCATTCAGGCGAATGGCGCCCTTCGAAACATCTCCTGGGGATCGGATGGCTGGGCAACCATCGACCGCGACCGCGCGCAGACCGCGTACGATCAACTCGCAGGCCTCTCTGCCGTGAAGGCCCGGACCCGCATCGTCGAACTGCTGCGCGAGAGCGGGAACCTCATTGGAGAGCCGAAGCCGATCACCCATGCGGTGAAGTTCTACGAAAAAGGGGATCGCCCGCTCGAGATCATTACCAGCCGCCAGTGGTTCATCAAGACGATGGACTACCGTGAGCGACTGCTGGCCGCCGCCCGCGAGATGCACTGGCATCCTGCGTACATGCAGACCAGGCTCGAGAATTGGATCAACGGCCTCGCGGGTGATTGGTGCGTCAGCCGTCAGCGTTTTTTCGGTGTGCCTTTCCCGGTGTGGTACCGCATCAGCGAGGACGGGACGATCGATCGCTCGGCGCCGATGGTACCGGACGTATCCCGCCTGCCGATCGATCCGTCGACGGACCTTCCCGAAGGCTACCGGGCCGATCAACGCGGCCAGCCCGGAGGCTTCATCGGCGACCCCGACGTCATGGACACGTGGGCGACGTCGTCGCTGACGCCGCAGATTGTCGGCCGCTGGCAGGAGGATGACGACCTCTACTCCCGTGTGTTTCCGATGGACCTGAGGCCGCAGGCGCACGACATCATCCGGACCTGGTTGTTTTCGACGATGCTCCGATCGGAGTTCGAGCACGGAACAGCGCCGTGGAAGAACGCGGCGATTTCCGGCTTTGTGCTCGATCCAGATCGGAAGAAGATGTCGAAATCGAAGGGCAACGTCGTCACCCCGATGGGGCTCCTCGAGGAACATGGCTCTGACGGCGTCCGCTACTGGGCGGCGAGCGGCCGGCCGGGAACTGACACGGCATTCGACACGGGGCAGATGCGCGTCGGCCGCCGCCTGGCGATCAAGCTGCTCAACGCGTCGAAGTTCGTGCTCGCGCGTCCGGAGCCGAACGGGCCGGCGACCGCACTGGTCGATCGCGGGCTGCTCACGACGTTATCGAAGCTCGTCGAGGAATCCACGGCGGACCTCGAGGACTACAACTACACTCGCGTGCTCGAACGTACGGAGACGTTCTTCTGGGGCTTCTGTGACGACTATCTCGAACTGGTCAAGGGCCGGCGATACGGCGACCAGGGCGACGAGCTCGCAGCGTCAGCCAATGGCACCCTCCTGACCACGCTCTCAGTGGTTCTCCGCTTGTTCGCGCCCTTCCTGCCGTTCGCTACCGAGGAAGTGTGGTCGTGGTGGAGACCTGGTTCGATTCACACCTCGAATTGGCCGACGGCGGAAGAAGTGTTGGCTGCCAGCCGGCCTGCGGAGCCCGATCCTCACGCCGTGAAGGCCTTGCAGTTTGCGTCGCAAGTGCTGGGCGCCGTTCGCAAGAAGAAATCAGAAGAACAGCGGCCGCTCAAGACGCAGGTCTCGCGCATCGTCATCCGTGCGCCGCAGGATGAACTGGCGCTCCTGGCGGAGGTCGAGCGTGACGTGTGTGCCTCCGGCCTGATTCAGCACATCGAAACGCGCGTATCCGAGGCGCTGCAGGTTGACATGGAGCTGGCGCCGCCGGAGAATCGGCCGCCCGAGCGGGCTCCCGATGCGTGATGAGCGCAGCGTCATGCGCGGAGCGTTGGAGCGTTATAGATGAAAAGCGTCCCATTCGCGCCGCCCGAACCAGCCATCTATCGCGAGACCGTTCGCCGCGCGCTCGCCGAGGATTTGGGTTGGGGAGACGTCACGACCGAGGGGACGGTCAGCGCCGAGCAGCGCGCGAAAGGCACCATCCTCGCCAAGTCAGCTTGCGTGATTGCCGGTCTCGACGTGGCGGCTGAAGCTTTCCGTCAGCTCGATCCATCGGTCAGCTTCGTACCGCGAGTGAAAGACGGAGACCGCTGCAACCCCGGCGTCGTCGTTGCCGACGTGCGCGGTGCGGCTGGCGCGATGCTGACGGCCGAACGAACGGCGCTGAACTTCCTGCAGCGTCTGAGCGGCATCGCGACGATGACCCGCACCTTCGTGGACGCTGCGGCGGGGCGCATCATGATCCTCGACACGCGAAAGACGACCCCGACCCTGCGGGCCCTCGAGAAGTATGCCGTGCGGGCTGGAGGCGGCAACAATCACCGTGGCGGGCTGGACGACGGCATCCTGATCAAGGACAACCACGTGCGCCTCGCGGGCGGCGTCGCGGCTGCCGTCGAGCGCATGCGCGCCGCAGGCCAGGAGATGCCGATCGAGATCGAGGCGCAGAGTCTCGCGGACGTCGATGGCGCACTCGCCGCCCGTGCCGACATCATCCTGCTCGACAATCTGACGACCGATGAAATCAAGGAAGCCGTTCGCCGGATCGGCGGGCGCGCGAAGGTCGAGCTGTCGGGCGGTGTGACGCTTCAGCGTCTTCCGGAACTTGCGGCGACTGGAGCGGACTACGTTTCCGTCGGTGCGCTCACCCATTCGGCACCTGCAGCGGACCTCAGCTTCGAGCTGGAACCGGATGTCTGAGCCTCTTCCGCACGACCTCGCGGTCGCCCTCGAGGCGACTGCCGCACGGCGCGGAGACTTCGGACGAACTGCTCACTACTATTCGGAGATCGGCTCGACGAACGACGCCGCCGCGCGTCTGGCCGAGGCCGGCGCGCACGAAGGGACGATCGTCGTCGCCGCCGCCCAGACTGCCGGACGAGGCCGGCTCGGGCGTGACTGGTTCTCGCCCCCCGAGGCTGGCCTCTACGTGTCCATCGTCTGCCGCGACCGCCGTGCCGCCCCGTACCTGACCCTTGCCGGCGGCGTCGCGGTCGCCGAAGGCATTCGCACGGCGACGGCCCTGCCGGTTGAAATCAAGTGGCCGAACGACATCGTCACGCGCGCGCCTGGCCCGTCGCGGCGCCGCAAGATCGCAGGGATTCTCGCGGAAGCGACGAGCGGCAGCGATGGCCTGCAGCACGTCGTGCTCGGGTTCGGCATCAACCTGCGTCCAGTGCCGTATCCGGCGGCGATCGCCGATCGCACCTCGTCGTTAGAAGGGGAACTCGGAAGGCCAGTCGACGCCGGCAGTGTGCTGGCCGCAACGCTGGTGTCGTTTTCACAACACATCGCACGGCTGTCGCGGGGAGAATCAGAGAGTGTCCTGACCAGGTGGCGGGAACTGGCGCCGTCCGCGACGGGGTCGAAGGTGGAGTACGAAGGCCCCTCGGGACGGCAGACGGGCACTACGGCAGGGATTGCCGACGACGGCGCATTGCTGGTCCGCATTGGCGAGCACGTTCACCGCGTGATCGCCGGAGAACTTGTGTGGCGATGACTCGAGTGCAACTGCTGGCGATCGACGTCGGGAATACGAACATCGTCCTCGGCGTGTTCGAGAGCGATCGGCTGACCAAGAGCTGGCGCATCGCGACGTTCCGCGAGCGGACGGCCGACGAGATGGGCGTGCTCGTGACCCAGCTCTTCGAGCAAAGCGGTTTCGATCGAACGGCGGTGGACGGCATCATCCTGTCGTCTGTCGTACCGCCGCTGACGAGGCCGATGGAAGACATGTCGCGGCAATATTTCGGGCGAGAGCCGGTGACGGTCGATCCGGCCAGGAACAGCGGGATGCCGGTGCTGTACACACCGCCGAGCGACGTCGGTGCGGACCGCGTCGTCAACGCCGTCGCCGCTTACGAGCTCTACGGCCGCGCCAAGCGGATTCCGCTCATCGTCGTCGACTTTGGAACCGCGACGACGTTCGACGCGGTGTCCGCGGACGGAGAGTACGTGGGTGGCGTGATTTGCCCTGGCATCGGGATCTCTGCCGACGCCTTGTTCCAGCGCGCCGCACGACTTCCGCGCGTTGACGTGCGCAAGCCCGACTCGATCGTCGGCAACACGACCGTGACCTCGATGCAGGCAGGTCTTTTCTTTGGCTACGTCTCGATGGTTGACGGAATCGTGCAGCGGATGCGGGCGGAATTGCCCGGCGGCGATCGCGCGTCCTGCATTGCCACGGGTGGCATGGCCGACATCCTGGCAGCCGAGACGAAAGCGATCGAGCGTGTGGAGCCCGATCTGACGCTGCAGGGGCTGCGGATTATCTACCAAAGGGCGAAGACGAGCGCATGACGATGGAGGTCGCGGAGTACTGCCGGCAGGTCGAGTCGTACTTATGCCAGAAGAACGCCGGACATTTGATTCGTATCGTTGGCCCGGCTTTCGAGCAGGTGTGCGGGTGGGCGGAACAGGGCGTGCCGCTTGCGGTGGCGTTCAAGGGGATCGATCAGTACTGCGAGCGCTACTATGCAAAGGGCCTGCGGAGACGCCCAGTCAGGATCGAATTCTGCGAAGCTGACATCCTCGAGCTGTTCGATGACTGGCGCCGCGCTGTTGGCGTCACGGCGTCGGGGGCACTGTCGGCCGAGCCACCGCGACGACCCAGCCTCGCCGCGCACATCGAGCGTGTGATTGCCCGTCTCGCCGTTCCGCGAAACTCGCCGAACGCGGCTGCCCTCGATCCGGTAGTCGCCGGGGCGATGGAGGAACTGGATGGTCTGCTCGCGGACGCGAAACATGCGCGAGGGGACAAGCGATCGGCTCTCATCAGTCGGCTGGGCGAAATCGACCGCCAGCTGATCGACGCAGGTGTGGTCGCGCTCGACGCGTCGACCAGCGCGTCCTTGCGGCGCGAGGCTGAGGGCGAGCTCACGCCGTTTGCCGGCCGCATGTCGCGCGATGCGCATCAAACCGCCGTCGACGCTGCGTTCAGGCGTCTCGTTCGAGAGTCCCTGGCGCTTCCGTCCGTTTCATTCGAGTAGCCATGCTGACTGCCGGGCAGGAAATCGAGCTGCTGGTGGAGAAGCCGGCCGCCGGTGGCCGCATGATTGCGCGGCACGGTGGCCAGGTCGTGTTCGTCGCCGGCGCGATCCCGGGCGAACGCGTGACCGCCCGAATCGATCGCGTCGAGCGTCAGCTGGCCTTTGCGACCGCCGTAGACGTGATCGAGCCATCGCCAGACCGCCGCGAGCCATTCGGCGATCCGCTGTGTGGCGGATGCCTGTATTCGCACATCGCCTACGAACGTCAGCTCGAGGTCAAGGCGGCCGTCATTCAGGATGCGTTCGCCCGTCTCGGCCGCATCGTGTTGCCCGCGCCGGTTACGGTTGCTGCATCGCCGGAGCATGGATACCGGATGCGGGCGAGATTGCACGTCAGCGGCAACCGCACCGGTTTCTATCGAGAGGGCAGTCACGTTCTCTGCGACGCGCGATCGACGCACCAGATGATCGAGGCGGGTCTCGACGCAGCCGATGCGGCCATCGCCTCGCTGCACGATGCCGGCATCCGAACATCGTCGCTCGAGATCACCGAGAACCTGAAAGCAGACGCGCGCGTACTCCGGATCGAGATTCCCGGCGCTGTCCCCGCTGCCCGAGATGCACTGACGGCGGTGGCCAGGATACCCGGTGTCACCGGAGTCACCATCACAAGCCCCTCGGGTACGTTCGAGACCGGTATATCGACCGTCGCAGACGACCTGGTGTCGCTAACCATGAACCAAGGGACGACCGGACGGCTCGAACGACACGCCGCGTCGTTCTTCCAGGCGAACAGGTTTCTGCTGCCCGATCTCGTCAGAGGAGTGCTCGACGCGGTGCCCGCAGACGGCGATGTGCTCGACCTTTACGCTGGCGTTGGCCTGTTCTCGGTGGCGCTCGCGGCCGGCGGCCGGCGCGGCCTCACGGCGGTCGAGGGCGATCGATCGAGCGGTGCGGATCTGACGCACAACGCCGCGCAGTTCGGCGACACCATTCGGGTCGTCTCGAGCTCCGTTGAGGACTACCTGTCTCAGGTGACCTCGTCTCCAGCCACTGTCATCGTCGACCCGCCGCGAACCGGCCTCTCGCGTCAAACGATCGAGTCAATCATCCGGCTCGCTCCCGAGCGCATGGTCTATGTCTCGTGCGACCCGCCGACGATGGCGCGAGACGCCAGGCGCCTCCTCGAAGCGAACTACCAGCTGATCTCGCTCCGCGCCTTCGACTTGTTCCCAAACACCCCGCACGTCGAAAGCCTGGGTGTCTTCGAGCGCCCGTAGCGTCGTCCGGCTTCAGCCGGACCTCGAGCAACACTCGTCACCTTCCACCCAAACCCCAGTTAGCCACCAGTCCCTGTATTCGCCGAACGCATGACGTCCTCACGCGTGTGCACGAACGGTCGCGATGGCCACGACGACCGCGACGCCAGAAAGGCCATCAGAGTGATCGCGCGTACACGACGAGCGCCGAGTCAGTCCGAGTGCTCCATGTCGAGCTCAAAGCCAGCGGCTGGGGTCAGCCGCGTTCTGGCCGCGCTGACGAACGCATCGAACAATGGGGCGAACTCTCCCGTCCGCCAGAAATTCTCCGGGTGCCACTGCACGCCGATGCAGAACGGGGCATCCGTTTTCTCGATCCCCTCGATGATCTTGTCGTCAGCGACCGCCGTTGCGACGAGTCCCTCGCCCAACCGGCCGACCGACTGGTGGTGCCGGCTGTTGACGCGGCAGGTATCCGCCACGATCGCGGCCCCGAGCGCCCGTTCGAGATGTGAACCGGGCGTCACGCTGATGTCGTGCGCATGGGCGTCTTTTGGCAGGGTGATGCTGTGACGCAGCTGTTCGCCGACCGCTGACGGGATGTCCTGCACGAGCGTGCCCCCTGCCGCCACGTTCAGGACCTGTGCCCCACGGCAGATGGCCAGGATGGCCATGCCGGACGACATGGCACGCCGCGCCAGATCGATCTCGAACTCGTCGCGGCCCGGCTCCGCGTCTTCGATCGACGGATGCCTGTCCTCACCGTAAAAGACGGGATCGACGTCGCCGCCACCTGTCAGCAGAAGGCCATGGATCTCGTTCAATACGCGACGCGGACTCTCGCTGATCTCGAGCACTCGAGCCCGTGCGCCAGCCTGCTCGATGGACGCGACGTAGTCGTCCACTTTGCTGCAACGAGTGATTCCGATTATTGGTTGAATCATGACTTAATCCGCTTAATCCGTCGTCCGTAGTTCGTGGTTCGTGATCCGTAGCTCGTAGTTCGGGGCTCGGGGCTCGGGGCTCGGCTGAAGCTCGGACACTACGGCTGCACGACGATCGTTCGTAGTGTCCGGCTTTAGCCGGACCGCGAGTCCGTTCCGTAGTGTCCGGCTTCAGCCCGACCCCCAAGCCCCGAGCCCCGAGTCGCCCCAAGGCAACGAGCAACGAGCAACGAAAAAACTACATGCGCTGCGGAACCGTGCACCCCATCAACGCGAGGGCACGCGTCATCTGCGCGCGGTAGTAGGCGACGGCAGCAGCCCGCCAGATCTGCGCGTCGCGGCGCTCCTCGTTCAGGATCGGGTAGCGGTGATAGAACGCGTTGAACGCCTGTGCCAGGCCGAACGCATATTTGGCCAGCACGGACAGCTCCAGCGTGCGGATCGCTTGATCGACGACCTCGTCCAGCCGTGCGGCCTCGAGGACCAGCCCCCACAGGTCGTGTGCCTCGTCGGTCGAGGCGGCGAGCAACGTCCGTCGGCGTCGAAGAGAGCGCGCCGATGACGGCAGCTTCGTTCAGCCCGGCCCGTTCCTCGAGCTTGTTGAAGATGTTGTTGGCGCGTACGACGGCATACTGAAGATACGGGCCGCTCTCGCCCTCGAAGCTCAAGGCCTCGTCGATGTCGAACACGATGACCTTGCCGCGCGAGAACTTGACCATGAAGTACCGCACGGCTGCCACCGCAATCGCCTCGGCCACCCGTCGCGCCTCGTCCGCCGGCTGATCCGGGTTTCGCTTCGCGACCTCACCAGCTGCCTTTGCGGTCAGCCGATCCAGCAGGTCATCCGCCTTGACGCCAAGGCCTTTCCGGCCCGACACCTCGACGAACGGCCGGTCTGCATCCTCGTTCGGATCGTAGCCAAGCTCGCGGGCCGTGGCGTGCGAGAGCGCCACCATCTCGTACGCGTAGTGGACCGAATGCGCCGCCTGCTGGTCGTAGCCGAGCGCGGCCAGCGCCTGCTTGACGAGCTTCTGCAGGTAGCTCTGACGCGTGTCGATGACGTTGCACACCCAGGACGCGCGACCGAACGATGGCGCTGACTCGGACGCCACCGCGTTCGACGAATTCGAGCTCGTCGACCACAGCTGCCGGCCGCCCGTGCCGTTCTCGAAGACCCGATAGTGGAAGTCCTTGCCGAGCAGGCCGAACTTCCACAACTGATACGCCATGTCCTTCCCGACGTATGTCACGGTCCCGTCGGAGCGGACGATCACTTTCTCCCGTCGCTCTTCCGCGTCCTCGGAATCATCCGGGGCCGTGTCAGAGTCGTCAGGGCCACCACCCTCGGCGTCATCATCGATCTTCATGACCCAGCAGCCCTTCAGGCGGCCCTCGGACTGCAGGAATACAGCGCCGGTCTTCTTGAGGAATTCGAACGCGTGCGCCCAGAAGTGCAGGCGCAGGATGTCGCCTTCCCAGGTCAGCAAGTCGTAGCCGATGTTCATGCGCCGCATCGTTTCGAGGTGCCGGCGGACGATGCGGTCGGCGATGAACGCGGCCATGTCCGCTGTGGGATTGCCGCCGTGCTCGATCGCATGAAGCGCCGCCGCGCGGATCTTGAGGCGCGTCTTGTCTTCCTCATACCACTCGGTCACGCGCGCGTACAGATCCCAGCAATGGAAATCGAACCGCGTCGTGTCCGCGATGCGCCTGACATCGTCCAGCGACAGTCGCTCCAGTTCCTGAAAGCCGACGGCGACGTCGGCGACCTGCACGCCGGTGTCGTCGATGTAGTTCTGAATCTCGACCTGCCGGCCGCTGAACACGAGCAGCCGGCCGAACGAATCCCCGAGCGCGGCATTGCGCAGATGACCGATGTGCGCCGCCTTGTTGGGGTTGATCGCCGTGTGTTCGACGATCGTCTTGCCCTCGACGATCGCGCTCGCAGCCGGTGGCTTGGTGAGACGTGCCGATAGAAACGCGGCGCGATCCAGAAAGAAATTCACGTAGCCGTTCGGCGCCGCCTCGATCCTGGAGACGCCTTCGATCGTGCCGAGCGCTCCGGCGATTTCCTGGGCGATGACGCGCGGCGCCTTACGCAGCCGCCGCGCCAGCTCGAAGGCCAGCGGCACGGCGAGATCGCCCAGCGCACGCCGCGGCGGCATCTCGACCGGAATGGCAGCGAGCACCGGCTCATCGGCAGGGAGGTTATACAGTTGGATGACCGCGTCGGCCATCCGGCGTCTGACGATCTGGTGTATCGGGAGAATCATCGAATCTTATGCTGTTGACGGAGCGGACGGAGGGAACGGAACAAGCTTCAACTCGGAGACGCGGAGAAACGGAGATCGATCTGCAGTTCAGCGTTCAGAGCCGATGCCGGCCCGGCCATCGGCCGGGCCGGGCGATCGACCGACACCCCGAGGACACAAGCCGCCGTGGCGTTCGATCGCGGCTTGTGTCCTCGGGGTGTCGGTCGATCGCTCGCCGCGCACGCGCGGCGGCATCGGCTGCCGCACCTCGACGTTAGCCAGTGCCCATTCGCTTGACTCCGTTGCTCCGTTTCTCCGAGTTGAAGCTCGTTCCGTTACCCTCCGTCCCCTCCGTCGCACGAATTCACGCCTCACCATCCATGATACGATCCTGCTGCCGCGCTTCGGAGCTCGGCTCGACGATGGTTCGGGCGCGTTCGTAATCATGCGGCGTGTTGACGTTGACGAACAACAGACCGTCCGGCCCGAACGCCTCGAGCGCACCGGCGCCGATTTCCTCCACACGCAACCCTTCGGGCAGTTTAGCCGCTTCGAGCTCGCCTCGTTCGAGCCGCTGACGGATCGCGCTGGCGCACGATCGGGCGTAGATGGCACACAGCGGTTCGAGGCCACGCCGGCTTCTCGGGATCACGATATCGGCCTCGAGCGTGGCCATGTGGCGCAGCAGCGGCAAGCTGACGTACGGCATGTCGCAGGCAATGACGATCGTGCGATCGCGAGGCGATCGGACGATCGCGGTATAGATGCCGCCGAGCGCTCCACATCCCGGTATCTCGTCGGCAACGGCTTCAAGCCCGCGAGCTGCCCAGGCGGGTGCGTCGGAACCGACAATGAAGATTGGGTCGGCCAGCGTGCGCAGCACGTCCAGCTGGCGATCGAGGATGGGGCGGCCACCGACGTCGAGCAGCGCCTTCTGGCGTCCGCCCATACGCCGGGCAGTGCCGCCGGCGAGAATCGCAGCGGCAGGACGAGAGCCGTGGGTCACCAACTCAGACGATATCAGAACGGTCGCCGATGAGTGAGCCGCGAATCGGCCGGGTCCTCGTGGCGAGCCTGCATCAGGCGATCGCCGACATCCTTCCCAGCCGGCTGGAGTTCTACGAGAACTGGCTGAACGCCCACGGCTTGCGCGAGGGCACGATTGGCCTGGGCCCGCTGTCGGCCGTGCTGAGTTTCCTCCGCAGCGAGGGAGAGGCGTACAATCTGATCACGGGGCGCGCCGGCGAGTATGCGGCGGACTGGACGGTCAGCAGCATGCCGACGCTGGAGCGCCGGATCATCCGGGCCATGCCGGTGACGATTCGCGCCAGGCTGGCCATGCGCACGGCCAGCGCGCTCGTCCGCGCGACGTATCCGGGATCGCGCGCGATCGTCAAGGTGAGGCGAGGCGTAGGCTCGGTTGACCTCCGCGGGTCGCTGTTTTGCGAGGTGCGCGAAGCGTCGGTGCTGCCGCTGTGCGGCTTCTACGCGTCCGCTATTGCCCACGTACTGCAGCAGTTCGCGCTTCGAGCCGATGCTCGGGTGAGCGCATGCCGCGCCGCTGGAGGCCGCAAGGGCTGTCAGCTGCAGGTGGCGATCCAGGCTGCCGGCGCCGATCGACCGGCGACCGCAGCCTGAACAGACCGGCCGGCTCAGCCCGGTTCCGCCCGAGTTTCTACATGCGCCGACACCTCCTGTTCCTTGCGCTCGCGATCCTGACCGCCGTTTCGCCGGCGTTCGCTCAAGCCACGACCAACCGTATCCTCGTCGTGCCGTTCGACAACCGCGCCAACGAGCCCCGGTATCAGTGGCTTGCGGAAGCCTCGGCGGTGCTGATGGCCGACAGCCTGCGCGAGCGTGGCGCGCCGGCGCTGGTCAGAACCGAGCGGGTCCGCGCCTTCGAGCAGTTGCACCTGCCACCGGCAGCCTCGCTGAGCCGCGCGACGGTCATCAAGGTGGCGCAACTTGTGGGCGCCGGCGAGGTGATCATCGGGAGCTTCAGTGTCGAGAACGAGCAGTTCTCGGTGACCGCGAGCAGCATTCGCGTCGATGCCGGCCGTCTGCAGCCGCAGGTCACCGAACGCGGACCGCTCACCGAGCTGTTCACGATTTTCGAGCGGCTGTCGGGGCGCATGACGCATGAGCCCTTGCCGCCACAGAAGTCCTCTGCGGCCCAGCCGCCGCTCGATGCCTTCGAGAACTACATCAAGGGGCTGCTCGCCGAGAACCCGGCCAGTAAGGCGACGTTTCTCGAGGCGGCGATCCGCGAGCATGCCGAGTTCGATCGCGCGAGGCTCGCGCTGTGGGAGGTGCGGAACGATCAGGGGGACGACCAGTCCGCGCTCGAGACGGCGCGCGCGGTGCCTCCCGGTTCGCCGCTGGCGGGTCGCGCCCGCTTCTCGGCCGGCGTATCGCTCCTCGAATTGAAGCGCTACGACGAGGCGTTCGACACCTTCAAGAAGTTGCTCGACGAGAGCACCGGGTCGTCGCCGCCGGCCTCGGTGTTGAACAACCTCGGCGTCGTTCAGATCCGGCGCGGGGGCACCACCCAGGCGGGAACGGCCGCTTACTACCTGACCAAGGCCGCCGACAGCGAAGCGGAGCCCGATTATTTCTTCAACCTCGGCTACGCGTATTTCCGTGAGCGCAATTACACCGGTGCGCAGTTCTGGCTAAGGGAGACGCTGCGGCGCGATCCGACCGACGCCGATTCACACTACGTGCTTGCGGCAGCGCTGCAGGCGACCGGCGGCGTCGTCGAGGCGGGACGCGAACGCGATCTGGCGCGGCAACTGTCGGCGCGTTATGAAGAGATCGATCGGCAATCTTCCGATCGCTTCGCCGTTCCCGAAGGGCTCGAGCGCGTGGCGATGGATCTGGCAACGCCGCTGGCGACCCGCGCGGACAAGGTGCTCGTGAACTCCGCCCTACGCGAGCAGCAGGAGCTGGCCAAGTTTCATCTCGAGCAGGGCAAGAAACTGTTCGACCGCGAGAAGGATCGGGAAGCGATGGCGGAGCTGAGGCGCGTGGTGTACCTGTCGCCATACGAGGCATCGGCTCACCTCATGATCGCGCGGATTCACCTTCGCGGCGGCCGGGCCGGCGATGCCATCGATGCGCTGAAGATCTCGATCTGGAGCGAGGATACAGCCGCGCGCCCGAATCGCCATGGGCGAGGCCTACCTGAAGTCGGGGAACACGTCCGCGGCGAAGACGGAGTTCGAGCGCGCCCTCGTGCTCGATCCGGCGTCGATCGAGGCAAAGAGGCTGCTGGGAACGATCAAATGAGTGCTGGATAGGAGACCATCATGCGCGTCGCTCGCTCGTCGCTTCTGCTCGGAATCGCGTTGCTCGCGTTTTCGGCCGTCAGCGGCGCCCGTCAGAGCGCGCCGGTGGCGATCGTTGCCGAGATGGACGGGATCATCCATCCGGTGGCCGTCGAATACATCAAGAAGGCGATCGATCGCGCGGATCGCTCCAACGCCGCCGTCGTCGTCATCAACCTCCGGACGCCGGGCGGCCTGGTCGACTCCACCCGCGATATCAACACCGCGATCATCAATGCGCGGACGCCGGTCGTGGTCTTCGTCGGTCCGTCGGGTAGCCGCGCCGCGTCGGCCGGATTCCTGATAACCATCGCCGCCGACGTCGCGGCCATGGCGCCGGGCACACACATCGGCGCCGCACATCCCGTTACCGGAGATGGCCAGAAGATCGAGGACGCCATGGAGAAGAAGATGGTGTCCGATCTGGCGGGCTACGCCCGCACGCTGGCCACCCAGCGCAAGCGCAACGTCGAGCTCGTCGAGAAAGCCGTGACCGAAAGCCAGTCGTACACCGATCAGGAGGCGCTCAAAGCGAGCCCGCCGCTGATCGATCTGGTCGCGGCAGACGTGCCGGAGCTGCTGCGGAAACTGGACGGCAGGCCCGTCACCCGGTTCGATGGCCGGACGGTTACGCTCCAACTCACCAACGCGACCACGGAGCGCCTCGAGATGACCTGGTCGGAACAGGTGTTGAGCGCGCTGGCCCATCCCCAGATCGCATACCTGCTGCTGACCCTCGGCACGCTGGGGCTCACGATCGAACTCTGGAATCCAGGGTCGGTGCTCCCGGGTGTGGTCGGCGGCATCTGCCTGTTGCTCGCGTTTTTCGCATTTCAGGTGCTGCCGATCAGCTATGCCGGCCTCGGCCTGATGCTTTTCGGCGTGCTGCTGCTCATCCTCGAGGTGAAAGTGACCAGCTTCGGTCTGCTGGCTGTCGGCGGCGTCACGAGCCTGCTTCTCGGGTCCATGATGCTCATGGACAGCCCATTGCCGGAGCTGCAGATCGGCCTCCGGATGATCCTGCCGGTGACGCTCGCGGTGTCCGGGATCATCCTGTTCCTGGTGCGCCTCGCGGTTCAGGCGCAGCGGACGCCGTCGGTGACAGGCGACGTCGGGATGATCGGCGAGGTGGGGAGGGCCCTGTCGTCCATTGAGCCCGGCGGGGTCGGTCGGGTGCTGACACGGGGTGAGATCTGGACAGCCACCGCGAACGAGCCGATAACCAATGGTGACGGGGTCCGTGTGCTCGGCGTCAAAGGGCTGCTCCTGACCGTCGCGCGCGAACTGGGCGTGGCGGATCATTCTGAGGTTGGCCCGAACGCCCCGTCTGCGGACAGCCGGTCAGCGCGCGTGTAAGATCCGCGATGGAGGATATGCCGTGATTTTTCCGCCGTTGCTGATCGTTCTGGGCATCCTGGCGTTCTATCTCTTCAGCTCGATCAAGGTGCTGAACGAGTACGAACGGGGTGTCATCTTTCGTCTCGGCAAGCTGCTTCCGCAACCGAAGGGCCCTGGCGTGGTCCTGGTGTTTGCACCGATCGATCGGATGGTTCGCGTCAGCCTGCGCACCATCGTCCTGGACGTGCCCCCCCAGGACGTCATTACGCGCGACAACGTGTCGGTCAAGGTCAACGCCGTCGTGTATTTCCGAGTCATCGATCCGCGCCGGGCGATCGTGGAGGTCGAGAGCTATCACTACGCCACCTCGCAGCTCGCGCAAACCACGCTCAGAAGCGTGCTCGGTCAGGTCGAGCTCGATGACCTGCTGTCGCAGCGCGAGAAGCTGAACCAGGATCTGCAGCACATCCTCGATCAGCGCACGGATCCCTGGGGCATCAAGGTGTCCGCTGTGGAAGTGAAGCACGTCGATCTGCCGCCAGACATGCAGCGCGCGATGGCGCGTCAGGCCGAGGCCGAACGCGAGAAGCGTGCTAAAATCATCCACGCTGAAGGTGAGTTGGAGGCCTCGGAGAAGCTGCGGCAGGCCGCGACTGTCATCGCCGGCGAACCGGTCACCATTACGCTGCGCTACCTCCAGACCCTCACCGAAATCGCAGCCGAAAAGAACTCGACGATCGTCTTTCCGCTGCCGATCGACCTTATCAACATGATCACCAAAAGCGCGAGGGGATAACCAGAGTGTCCGAGCTCACGCACGATAACGTCGACGACGCGTTTCACGAGATTCAGTTGAGCGGCAAGCAACTGGTCGCGCTCTTCATGCTGACGACCGTCGTGTCGGTCTTCATCTTCCTGTGCGGCGTGCTGGTGGGCCGCGGCGTGCGCGCGGAAGACATCGGCGTGGACTCCACCGTCGCGACTTCGGGGACACCGGCGCCCGTTTCCGAAGGGCAGCCTGTGACGTCGCCCCCGGCGGCGGTGGCCGAGCAACCGGCACCGGCGGCGGACAGCGCTTTGACCTACGCGGATCGGCTTCAGCGCGATAAGCCGGCGTCCGAGGATCTGAAAGCACGATCGGCTGCCCCGAAAGAAGAGCCTCGCAGCAACGGAGGATCAGCGGCCGAAACTCGAAACGCCGCGCTCGGAGCCGCCACCGGTCGCTGCGCCGCCCGCCGCAACGCAGGCCGCCGCAACGCCGCCGCCCGCACCGGCTGCCGCCGGTGGCCGGCCAGGCGCGTGGGCCGTGCAGGTCGTTTCGCTTCGCGATCGCGCCGCCGCGACGAAAATCGTCCAGCGGTTGACCGGCAAGGGCTATCCGGCCTTTCTCATCGCTCCCGCAGCTGGCGTTCCGGCGCCGGTCTACAAGGTTCAGGTCGGCAGGTTTGACGATCGGCTCGAGGCGCAACGCGTCAGCGATCGCTTGAAGAAGGAAGAGCAGTTCGACCCCTGGATTATTCGCTAGCGGCCCTCGCGGGCGCCTTGCTCGCGCTGAGCTTTCCAAAGTACGGTCATCCCGCCTTCGCGTGGATCGCACTGACGCCACTGCTCGTGGCCTTGGTGCGTCTGCCCGACGGTCCGCGCCCCTTCAGGCGCGCGTTTCGTCTCGGCCTGCTCTCCGGTGCGATCTATTTCGCGGGCACTCTCTACTGGCTCGTGGAGACGATGACGACGTTCGGCGGCCTGGCGACGCCGGTCGCCGTGTTCGCCGCGTTCATGCTCGTGGCCTACCTGGCCTTGTTTCCTGCTGCGTTCGCGGTCACCGTCACGCGTTTCCGCCGCGTCCTGGGTTCGACCTGGGCGGTCATGCTGTCACCCGTCGTATGGGTCAGCACCGAGCTCGGCCGGCAGTACGTCTGGGATGGTTTTCCGTGGGAGTTGCTGGGATACAGCCAGGTCGGGATTCTACCCATCGCGCAGATTGTGAGTGTCGTGGGTGTGTACGGATTGTCGGGGCTGCTCGCCCTGGCGAGTGCCGCGGCCACGATGATCCTGGTTGGCCGTGGCCGGGCCAGATGGGCGGTCCCCGCGATCGTGGCAGGCTTGATCATCGCGTGCGCGGCGTGGGGTCAGTCACGGATGGCTGGCAACTCGCTGGTGACCGGCGGGACGCCGATCCGCGTTGCAGTGCTCCAGGGGAATATCGCGCAGGAAGACAAGTGGAACCCGGCGCTGGCCGACGCCATCACCAATCGTTACATGTCGATGACCCGTCAGGCGCTTCAGCAAGGGGCGACCTTCATCCTCTGGCCGGAGTCATCGACACCGTTCTACTTCGAAGAGGACATCGTCCGCGGCAGTTCGATCCGCCGTCTCGCGCGTGAAGCAGGCGCCACCTTCCTCATCGGTAGCGATCAAATCGAGCCGATTCGCCCGGTGGGGCCGCCGCTGACACCGGGGCCGCCTCCCGAACCGCTCAACTACAACGCGGCGTTTCTCGTGAAGCCCGACGGCAGCATCGGCGCGGTGTATCGCAAGATGCACCTGGTTCCGTTCGGCGAGTACGTTCCGCTCAAGCGGATCTTCTTCTTCGTCGGCCCGATCGTCGAGGCGGTTTCTGCCTTCACGGCCGGCGACGTGCCGGTGCAGTTACCGATCGGCAACCGGTTCGCGAGCACGGCGATCTGCTACGAGGTCATCTACGCCAGCCTGATACGCCAGTTCGTCGTAGATGGCAGTCAGCTGCTGACGACGATTACGAACGACGCCTGGTACGGCCGCACGTCCGCGCCGTATCAGCACTGGGATCAGGCGGCGATGCGAGCCATCGAGAACGGCCGCTATCTCGCGAGAGCCGCGAACACCGGCATCAGCGGCTTCGTCGACCCTTACGGCCGCGTGATCGCCCGAAGCGACATGTTCGTGCAGGCGCTTCTGGTGGAAGACCTGAAATTCGTGGAGACGAAGACCATCTACACGAGGCTGGGCGACGTCGTCGCCTGGCTGTCGCTTGCGTTGACCGTGGCCACGCTGCTGGCGTCGTTCCGGGTTGGGGTGGGAAAGAGGGATGGTTGACGGGAAGATCTCGAGTGGCATATTGGGGGTTCGTGGCTAAGTCGACCGGTATTCACTGCCACGAAGATCTCTCGCAGAGAGCGCAGGGAAGCCGAGAACGCCGAGGTCCAGCGAAACCGGCCGCGCCATAGGCGCGGGAGGAGACACGCGTGATCGCACATCAGAGCGCCATCAGAAGCACCGGGCGCTCTGATCTGCGATCACGCGTGCCTCCTCCAGCCTGGGCTCTGCCCAGGCTGCCGGCTTCGCGCAGATGCGGGCAAAATGCACCGACGATCCTGGCGATCTCTCTCTGCGATCTCTGCTCTCGCGCGATCTCTGCGAGAGCTTTCGTGACACGTGAGTGTCGCCCGACGTAGAGGTCAGCGCAGCGTCAGGTAAAATGATTACTTCATGACTATCCAGCAACTCGACGAGCAGCTTCGCAGGTATGAAGATCTGGCGCTCCGCGCGCGGGACCTGCGGAGCTATCTTTGACGCCGCCCGCCCCGCCGACGAGCTAGCCAAAATCGAAGAACGCGTTTCCGCCCCGGACTTCTGGAAGGACCAGGCCGCGGCGCAGAAGATCCTCCAGCGGCGCCGACGCCTCGAGGACGACCGCACCCTCAGCGACTCCCTGAAGCGCAAGGTCGACGACCTCGCCGTGCTCGTGGAGTGGGCCGAGGCCGGCGAGCCTGTGGGCGAGGACCTGGGCCGCGCACTGGACGATCTCGGCGCGCAGGTCGACGCCGGCGAGACCAAGAAGATGCTCGGCGGCGAACACGATCGGAAGAACGCCATCGTCACGATCCATCCCGGCGCGGGTGGCACCGAGTCGCAGGACTGGGCCGAGATGCTGATGCGGATGTACCTGAAGTGGATCGAGCGCCGCGGCTTCGGGCGGGAAGTCATCGACCTGCAACCCGGCGAAGAAGCGGGCATCAAGAGCGTGACGTTCACGGTCACCGGCGACTACGCCTACGGCATGCTGCTCGCCGAGGCGGGTGTCCACCGCCTGGTGCGCATCTCGCCGTTCGATCAGGCCTCGCGCCGGCACACGTCGTTCGCCTCACTGTTCGTGTGGCCCGAGCTGCCAGAGGACGTCGAGGTGGAGATCGAGGAAAAAGACCTTCGGGTGGATACCTACCGGTCGAGCGGTGCCGGCGGTCAGCACGTCAACGTCACCGACTCCGCGGTCCGCATCACCCACATCCCGTCAGGCATCGTCGTCTCGTGCCAGAACGAGCGCTCGCAGCACAAGAACCGTGCGCAGGCGATGAAGGTCCTGAAGGCCCGGCTCTACGACCTGAAGATGAAGGAACAACAGGCGAAGCTGGATCAGCTCGGGGGCGAGAAGAAAGACATCGCGTTCGGCAGCCAGATCCGCAGCTACGTGCTGCATCCCTATCAGCTGATCAAGGACCACCGGACGAAGGAAGAAGTCGGCGACGTCAACCGCGTGCTCGACGGCGACATCGACGTCTTCATCAAGAGTTATTTGATGCGGAAAGCGGCGGGCACGCTCGGACAGCCCACGACCGACGATCGAATCAACCCCTACTGACGGAACCCGATCCCCGGCTGCGTGCCGGAGATGAAGGCTTCGGTGATCGCGCCGGGGATACCCTCGAGGGCGGCGCCGCCGGAGTAGCGGTCCACCGACATGAAGATGATGTTGCCGGGCGCTTCGAAGGTTGGCGCCTCGGTTCGCTTCCCGATCCAGGCCTTCATGATCTCCATCCAGATCGGCAGGGCCGTGTCCGAGCCGGTGCCGCCGGGGCCCATCGTGCGTTTCTGGTCGTAGCCGATCCACACGCCGATCGTGATGTCCGGATCGAAACCGATGAACCAGGCATCGGTGTAGTCGTCGGTCGTTCCGGTCTTGCCGCCGATCGGCCACTTCAGCGAGGCCGCTTTGGCGCCGGTGCCTCGTTGCACCACGCCGCGCAGCAGGTTGGTCATCACATACGCCGTGTCGGCGCGGATGGCGTCGCGCGGTTCGGGACGGTTCTCTTCGAGCACATTGGCCGCGCGGTCCGTGACCTTCAGGATCGTGTAGGGCCGCATCCTGACGCCCTGGTTTGGAAACACCGAGTACGCGCTCGTCATTTCGAGCAGCGTGGCTTCAGCAGCGCCGAGGGCGACAGCCAGGTAAGGCGGCAGGGGAGACTCGAGTCCCAGGCGGCGCGCGTACGCGATGACCTGCGTCGGGCCGAGCTGCTCCATGACGCGTACGGCCGGCACGTTGCGCGACTGCTCGAGCGCGTGGCGAAGGGTGACCGGCCCCTCGAACTGGCGGTCGTAGTTCATCGGCGCGTACGGCGGCTGGCCCACGCCGCCGTTGAAGCTGGTCGGCGTGTCCATCAGGATTGTGACCGGTGTGTATCCCCGGTCGATCGCCGCGGTATAGACGATCGGCTTGAAGCCAGACCCGACCTGGCGATAAGCCTGCGTCGCGCGGTTGAACTTGCTGCGGTCGAAGCTGAAGCCCCCGACCATCGCCTTAATCTGACCGGTGCGGTTGTCGATCGCGATAGCGCCGCCTTCGACCGCCGGCGTCTGTTCGAGCGTTCCGGTCGCGGACGTGCCTTGCTCGTTGACGAAAGCCGGGATGTCTGCGGCCCCCTTCGGTGCGGACAATCGCACCTCGACGAGATCGCCGCGCGTCACGAGTTGCGCGGGTGACGTCCTGCCCGTCCAGGCGAAGCCCTTGCGATCGATCGTGACGCGCATGTTTCCCACGCGCGTCTGAATCGACGTGGCATCCACCGTCGTCACGACTGCCGGCACGACGTCGCCGGCGTGCATCGGCCTGTCCCAGCGAGGCTGCCGGAACGTGTCTAATGCATGGCCTTCCTGCACCACATTGCGGCGGGGCTTGCGGAACCCGCGCCGTTTGTCCACTCGTCGCAGGCCCTCGTCGAGCGCCTTGTTGGCGGCCTCCTGCAGGTTCAGATCGAGCGCGGTTTGCACCGAGAGCCCGTTCTCGTACAGCTGCTTCGCGCCATACCGGCTCTCGAGCTCCTTACGGACCTCTTCGAGGAAATACGGCGCGACCGAATAGGTCTGCGACGGCGGATCGTCGCGCACGACGATCGGCTTCTTCCTGGCAGCTTCCGCTTCGGCAGCGGTGATGTACCCGACGTCCGCCATGCGCGTCAGCGTGTAGTTCCGGCGTCGCATCGCAGCGTCTCTGTTCACGTAGGGGCTTTGCCGGACGTTGCCCTGGAGAATGCCCGCGATGAGCGCCGCTTCCTCGAGCGAGAGATCCTTTGCTGATTTCCCGAAGTAGAGGCGCGAGGCAGCTTCGACGCCGTACACGCCATGCCCGAAGTACATCTGGTTGCAGTAGAACGTGAAGATCTCGCGCTTCGTATAGCGCTTCTCGATCTGGATCGCCAGGATCGCTTCCTTGATCTTGCGTTCCCAGGTTTTTTCGTCGGTCAGGAACAGCTTTCTCGTCAGCTGCTGGGTCAGCGTGCTGGCGCCGCCAGCCTTGCGCCGCTCCATGATGTCCTTGACGAGCGCGACGATGATGCGAGGGATGCTGAGCCCGAAGTGCTGCTCGAACTCCGAGTCTTCGGCGGCGAGGATCGCTTGCCTCAGCTTCGGCGGAATGGCCTCGTACGGGATGACCTCGCGCCGCTGGATGGCGAATTCCCCCACGATCTCGCCGCGCGCACCATAGACCCTCGAGATCGTGCTCGGCGCGTAGTCGTCGAGCGCGGAGATGCCTGGCAGATCACCTGCGTAGGCGAAGAGCACACCGCTGACGATGCCCAGAATCGCGGCGGCGAGAAAGAGAATGATGAGGCCGGCGCTGCGGGCGACTCTTACAACGTACCTAGCCATAAAGACTGACTATCTCTCAACTCCCAACTCTCGTAGTGTCCGGCTTCAGCCGGACCTTGGGCGTTGGTCTATCACCGACGCCTGACGGCCCCGCCGGACGACGGCTGTCCACCGCGCGAACGGCCCGACGGTCCTGCGCTGCCACCGTTACCTCCGCCGCCACCACCGGAGCCGCCGCGTGGGCTGGCCGATCGGGACGGAGGGGCTGCAGATGCCGGCGGTGGACCTGACGGCGGACCTGATGGCCTCGCCTCAGACGGGCCGCGCCGTTCCGTCCCGGGATTCGATCGATAGGCTGGTGCCGAACTCGGGTCCGACCGGGGAACCGCTGTGCCGCGATGGACTTCCGGCTGAGGCATCGATCGCTGACCCGGATACGAACGCTCCATTGATCCCGGCCGCTCACTGGGATTAGCGCGCTCGATCGCCCTGCCGCGATACGACGTCGGGCTCTGGCGCGGCGGGGTTGGACCGCTGGATCGCGGTGCCTCGATAGACTTCGACCTCTCGAGAGCGAACCGCTCCGCGATCGGGTGTCGGGGAGGGCGACGCTCCGGGAGAGTCCTCGCGCCGTGGCGAGACACGGGAACGCTCGGGAGACGGCTGCGACGACGTGCCTGGTGATACCTGCGAGGCTTCAGAACCGGGGCGTCGCGGGACCGCGCGACGTTCACTGCCGGGAGCGGTGGTCACGTTTGCCGACGCTCCGCGTTCGACCGCTCCTGGAGATCCCTGTTGCGGCGCCGAGCGAATCGCGGGCACGGCCGACCGTGGTTGACGCGACGGCGCCGGAAATCCCGGTCCCGTCAACTGGCTGCCGCTGCTGGCCCGGCTGCGGAACGACGCGTCCGCGTCTCTGTTTGGCGAGATTCCCGATCCCACTCGCGGCTGTGCGACTCCCGTTGTGGCCCTGGTCGTGGCACCGGGTCCGACGATCGGTCCGCCAACCGACGCGCGTGCTGGGCCGCTGCCGCGCGGCACGGCGTAGTGCGTGTACTCGGGGCCTCGATCGCGCGGCGTGAACGATTGACGGACCCGCGTGTCGATGCGATTGACGTTGATGACATTGATGCCGACGTTGACATGACCGCGGCCGAAGCTGCGATGCGGGACGACGGTCCACGCATACCACGGGTCGTAGCGCCGGCCGTAGAAGTGGTTCACGCCGAATGAGAACACCGGCTTGTTGTAGAAACCCAGCGGACACCAGCTCACGTAACCAGGTGCGTACGCCCAGGAGACCCACGCCGGGCCCCACGATCGTCCGGGGATCCAGAACCACCCGCGCGCCGAGAATCCCCATCGTCCGTAATGATGCGTCGCGTACGCCCAGGGATCGGCGCCAATCCACGTCCAGCCATACGGACGGAGATGCGCCCAGCGGCCGTGGTAATACGGCCGCCAGCCGGCCGCGACTCTCGGATACCAGACGTAGCCGTAAGTCGGTTCCTGATTCCACGAGCCGTATTCGTCGAGGGTTGCGGAGTAGTAGCGGGTGTCAGCGGGCAAATACTGTGCGGAGACCCCGAGCCGCTGATCGCGCCGTGACTCGGACCAGCGATCGAACTCATCCCATGCAGCAGAGTTGAAGACGTACGCGTATGACGGCGCCGCGCCAGCGCTGGCGTAGGCGCGCTCACCAGCCCGGAGCGCGGTCCGGCCATCCTCGTTGACCAGTTCCGCGGTGCCTCGGAGCACCGCCAGTTCGACTTCGGCGCCGCGGGTGGCCGTCACAGCGACCCGGTATTCGCCCGGTCCGCTGATTTGTACCCAGGCCGACGGCGCATCGATGCGGTACTCGACGGGACGCTCAGGGCCCGGGATGTTCATGCGCACGCGGCCGTCGAGCAACCGGATGACGTCGTCGGACTGGAAATCCACGAGCGTGTTGCCATCGAGGTGCAACGTGCTGCCGTCGGCGAAGAGCACCTCGACGCGGCCCGCGCGCGTGCGCACCCGATCGCCGGCGAGCACGGGCATCGAGGACGGCGACGTTTCCGTTTGGCCGTCGCGCTCGAGTTCCGCGACACCATCGACGAGCGAGATGTGCGCAGGTGCAGGCTGTGTCGCTTCCTGCGCGGCCGCGAACGAGGGAATCAGGAAGAGGGCGCCCGCAAACACGAGGGCGAGCATCTTCGAAGAGCGCCTAGCTGCAGGGCGAGTCATGGGAGCCTCGGGTAGCAATTCCCGCACGGCGGCCGGAATGGTCACCGCTGAGGCAAGGCTGGCAAGTGCAAGTATAGCACTCACTTAGAGATTTTTGATCACTAGATATTGACAAAGATGCGCTCATATTTTATGTTATTAACGTTATCAAGATTAAGCCGTCCCGTCCTTCATCGAAGCGGCGTGGGGTGGCCAGAGAGCGCAAGAGGACGCAGAACATGAGCAAGATTATCGGAATCGACCTCGGGACCACCAACTCAGTTGTCGCCGTCATGGAAGGCGGCGAGCCCGTTGTTATCACCAATCCGGAAGGCAGCCGCATCACCCCATCGGTCGTCGGCTTCACCAAGACCGGCGAACGCCTGGTGGGGCAGGTCGCCAAGCGGCAGGCTGTTACCAATCCCGAAAACACGGTCTTCTCGATCAAGCGCTTCATGGGACGCAAGTTCGATGAGGTGAACGAGGAGATGAAGATGGTGCCGTACTCCGTGGTGCGCGCCAGCAATGGCGACGTCCGCGTGCAGGCCGGCGGGAAGGAGTATTCGCCTCCGGAGATCTCCGCGATGATCCTGCAGAAACTGAAGCAGGCGGCGGAAGAGTACCTGGGCCAGCCCGTCACCAAGGCGGTCATCACGGTGCCTGCCTACTTCAACGACGCGCAGCGCCAGGCGACGAAGGATGCGGGGCAGATCGCGGGCCTCGAGGTCTCGCGGATCGTGAACGAGCCGACTGCGGCAGCGCTGGCCTACGGCCTCGACAAGAAGAAGGACGAAACCATCGCCGTGTACGACTTCGGCGGCGGCACGTTCGACATCTCGATCCTGGAAGTCGGTGAGGGTGTCGTCGAGGTCAAGGCGACCAACGGCGACACGCACCTCGGCGGCGACAACCTCGATCAGCGCGTGATCGAATGGATCATCGCGGAGTTCCGCAAGAAGGAAGGCATCGATCTCGGCAAGGATCGGATGGCGCTGCAGCGGCTGAAGGAAGCGGCGGAGAAGGCGAAGATGGAGCTCTCCACGGTGATGGAGACGGACATCAACCTGCCGTTCATCACCGCCGATCAGACCGGTCCCAAGCACCTGACGATGAACGCCTGACGCGGGCGAAGTTCGAATCGCTCGTGGACGACCTGCTGCAGAAGACGATCGGTCCGACGCGTCAGGCGCTGAGCGATGCGGGCGTCGATTCCAAGCAGATCGACGAGGTCGTGCTCGTCGGCGGCTCGACGCGAATCCCGCGCGTGCAGCAGATCGTGAAGGAGATCTTCGGCAAGGACCCGCACAAGGGCGTCAATCCCGACGAGGTCGTCGCGGTCGGCGCGGCCATCCAGGCCGGCGTGCTGGCGGGCGAGGTCAAGGACCTGCTGCTGCTCGACGTGACGCCGCTGTCGCTGGGGATTGAAACGCTGGGCGGAGTGATGACCACGCTGATTCCGCGCAACACCACGATCCCGACGCGGAAGAGCGAGACGTTCTCGACCGCGGCGGACAACCAGACCAGCGTCGAAGTGCACGTGCTGCAGGGCGAGCGGCCGATGGCGCGCGACAACCGCACGCTCGGCCGGTTCCACCTGTCGGGCCTGCCGTCCGCTCCGCGTGGCGTGCCGCAAATCGAGGTCACCTTCGACATCGACGCCAACGGCATCGTCAACGTGTCGGCCAAGGACCAGGCGACGCAGAAGGAACAGAAGATCACGATCACGGCGTCGAGCGGTCTCTCGAAGGATGAAGTCGATCGCATGATGCGTGAGGCGGAATCGCACGCCGACGAGGACAAGCGCCGCAAGGAAGAGATCGAGACGCGCAATCAGGCCGATCAGGCGGCGTATGCCGCGGAGCGGATGCTGAAAGAGGCTGGCGAGAAGCTGCCGGCCACCGACCGCGCGGCGATCGAATCGGCGATCGGCGACCTCAAGACGGTGATCGATCAGAACGACACGGCTGGCATGAAGCGCCGCATGGAAGCGCTCAACCAGGCGCAGCACAAGGCAGCGGAAGCGATGTATCGCGCCTCCGGTGCTGGCGCCGGCCAGCCTGGCGCCGAGCAGCCGGAACCCGGTGCCCCCGGCGCCGGACGTCCGAGCGACGACGTGATTGATGCGGAAGTTGTTGAAGAGGATAAGAAGTAACTGACGCTGCCGTGGTTCGTGGTTCGTGGTTCGTGCTCGCAGGGCCCGACGATGGGCACTTCGAGCGACGAGCCACGAGACTACGGACCACGGACCACGGACCACGGTTTCATGGACTTCTACGCAATTCTCGGTCTGTCGACAGACGCGAGTGTGACGGACATCAAGCGCGCGTATCGGCGGTTGGCGCGCCGGTATCATCCGGGCATCAATCCTGGCGATCGCGCGGCTGAAGAGATGTTCAGGCGCGTGTCCGAGGCCTACGAGACGCTGGTCGACCCGCGCCGCCGTGAGGAGTACGACGCGGTCGGCCGTGCGGCGGGGGCGCCGTCGGGATCCACCGTGTCGCTGGAATTCACCGAGTTCGATTTTTCGGTCGCGGCGCACGGCGCGCAGGCGGCCACTTTTGCGGAATTGTTTTCTGATGTGCTGCACCCTGCGCCGGCGCGCGGACAGGGTGCAGAACGGGGCGCCGACCTGCATGCGATGGTCACGGTTGATTTCGTGGATGCCATCAGGGGAGCCGAGCGCCAGATTGTCGTGACGCGCCAGCTCCTGTGCAGCGTCTGCGCGGGAACGGCACACGTGGCTGTGTCGGAAGGACGATGTCAGGAGTGTCACGGGACCGGCGCCCTGCGGTGGGCCCGCGGGCACATGGTGTTCTCGAAAACCTGCGCGGCGTGCAACGGCAGCGGGCGGCTTCGGGTCCAGCGTTGCGCCGTGTGCAACGGGCATGGCCGAACGGTGCGCAGTGAGCCTCTGTCTGTGTCGATTCCGCCGGGGACGCTCGATGGCACCCGTCTTCGTCTGCCCGAGCGCGGCCACGCCGGGCAGAACGGCGGCAAACCGGGTGACGTCTACGTCACGGTGCAGGTCTCCCCGCACCCGTTCCTCCGGAGAGAGCGCGAGGATCTCGTGTGTGTCGTCCCGCTCGGCGTCCACGAGGCGGTGCTCGGGGCGCGCATCGACGTGCCGACGCTGGACGGTCCGGCGCGGTTCTGGATCCCGCCGGGAACGCAGGCCGGTCAGCGTTTCCGGCTCAGCGGACGCGGCGTTCGCTTCATCGCACGGCATGCCTGGGGATCTCGTCGTCGAGGTCAAGCTGGTGCTGCCGACGCGAGTGGACGAGCGGTCGCGCGAAATCCTTCGCGAGTTCGGCGAGCGCAACTACGAGGACCTGAGGAAAGGGCTCGAGGTCTGACATGAAGCGTGGCGGCGGCAAGGCGTACTACATGATCAGCGTGGTGGCGCAGAAGTACAACATCCACCCGCAGACGCTTCGGCTCTACGAGCGCGAGGGCCTGCTCAAGCCGTCCCGCACGGATGGGAACACGCGCCTCTACTCGGAAGAGGATCTCGAGCAGCTCGAGACGATTCTGTCGCTCACACGCGACCTCGGCGTCAACCTCGCCGGCGTCGAGATCATCCTGAACATGCGCCGCAAGATCGAAGCGATGCAGCTCGAGGTCAACGAGTTCATGGACTACGTGAAGCGCGAGCTGTCGCGCGGCATCGGCGACTGGGAACAGCGTCTGAGCACCGCGCTCGTCAAGTCGTCGCCCACCGACCTCGTTCGCGCGCCCGCCCACCCGTCGGTCGAAGCGGTCGACGAGGAGCCGCGACAGAAAGTCTGAACCAGTCGGCGTTGGGCGTTGGGAGTTGATAAGATGCAGCCATGCGCGGCACTGCGGATCGAACCTCCGATGCCGATGCGCTGCAGGCCTACCTGCGTGGCATTGCCCGCATTCCTCGCCTGACGCCGGAAGAAGAGCGCACGCTCGGGCGGCGAATCCAGGAAACCGGTGACGAGGATGCACTTCGCGGGCTCGTCGAAGGCAACCTGCGCTTCGTCGTCAGCTACTCCAAACGCTACCGCGGACTCGGCGTAGCGTTCCTCGATCTGATCCACGAAGGCAATCTCGGGTTGATGGAAGCGGCGCGCCGCTTCGATCCGGAACGCAACGTCAAGTTCATTACCTACGCCGTCTGGTGGATTCGTCAGGCCGTGACCCACGCGCTGGCGATGCAGAGCCGTGTCATGTCGTTGCCGCAGCGGCTGTCAGGCGCCGCCTCCAAGCTTGGCCGCGAAGTGGCCGAGCTGACCGAGGAGCTCGATCGCGTGCCGACCCCGCGCGAGATCGCCGAAGACATGGACATCTCCGAAGCGGACGTCAATGCGCTGCTGCATCTCGGGGGGCCCGAGCTGTCGCTGAGCGACCGCGTCGGCCGGGGGCGCGGGGAACTCGAAGGCGCGGAGCTGGCGGAGCTGCTCGAGCAGGACGCGGTGCCACCAGTCGAGGAAGCGATGCTGCACGAAGCGATCGCCGATCGCGTTCGCGTGGCGCTCGGCGAGCTCGACGAGAAAGAACGGGAAGTCGTCGAGCTTCGTTTCGGGCTCGACCGTGACGGCGATCCGCGCACGCTGCAGGAAGTCGGCGACATCCTCGATCTGTCGCGCGAACGCATCCGCCAGATCGAGTCGCGGGCAAAGGAAAAGGTTCGCCGGTCGAAACGAGCGGGGGAGCTGAGAAGTTACCTCAATTGAGATCGGAAATCGGAAATCGGACATCGGAAATCGCCGCACCGGGCGATTCCGATCGATCGCGATCTACCGATTCCGAATGACTTCGACAATGCCGATTCCCACAGTGCGGTCAGTCATGACGTGCGAGCTCTGCGACGACACCGGTTGGCGGGCAATAGAGAAAGACGGCGTCCGTCGCGTCGCGCGGTGCGACTGCTGGCGGGCGGGGCTGACGAATCGGCTTATCGATGAAGCGAAGGTGCCGCCGCGCTATCGGAAGTGCACGCTGGATACGCTGGTGACGTATCCGAACGAAAAGTTCGTGACAGCCATCGACAGCGCTCGACGCTTTGTAGAATCGTTTCCTGTCTGCGACAAGGGGTTGCTCATCATTGGGCCGCCGGGAATCGGCAAGACGCACATCGCCGTTGCCGTGCTCACCGAGGTCATCCGGCGCACCGGCGCCCGTGGGCTCTACTACGACACGCGCGCGCTGCTGACGTTGATCCGATCGAGCTACGACCCCGTCATCAAGACGACGCCCATCGACTATCTCCGCCCCTGCACGGATGCTGATCTGCTCGTGCTCGATGACCTCGGCGCCGAACGGCTCACCGACTGGGTCGAAGAGACAATGAGCATGATCGTCAATACGCGCTATAACAACCGGAAGTTGACCGTCTTCACGTCCAACTATTATGACGTCCCTGGCGACGACAACACCTTGCTGACGCGCGTCGGGTTTCGACTGCACTCTCGACTTCGCGAGATGTGCACGACACTCGATTTCGACGGTCCTGATTACCGGAATCTGCCTCCGAACGGCGGCGCCGAGGATCTTTACAAGCTGTGGACCGCCGAACCGCGCCGGAAGCTGCCGGTGCGAGCCAAGGGTCCTATCCGCGCTCAACTCAAGCCCGAAGGAAAGGGCAAGGAACTCGGCTGGTCAGGCGGCCGAGCCGGCAGCTAGGCCGATCGTTGCGCCTGTCGAGCGACGAACCACGAACCACGGACCACGGACAGTATCAACACCAATCTCAATGATTGGGCTCTACCTTCACATTCCTTTCTGCTCGTCTATCTGCAACTACTGCAATTTCAACCGCGGCCTCTTCGAGCCGGGGTTGAAGGATCGCTATGTCTCAGCGCTCGAGCGCGAGATCCGTGGGGCGGGCAAGGGCGAAGCCACTGACACGATCTTCTTTGGAGGCGGCACGCCATCTTTGCTGGAGCCGGCAGAGATCGCGCGGCTGATCGGCGCGTGCCGGGATGTGTTCGACGTCACGGCTGACGCGGAGATCACCCTCGAGACCAATCCCGAGACATCGACACCCGAGCGGATGTCGGGCTTTCGCGCGGCAGGGGTCAACCGGATCAGTTTCGGTGTCCAATCGTTCAGGGAAGCCGAGCTGCGCAGGCTGGGC
This sequence comes from uncultured Acidobacteriota bacterium, assembly GCA_963784195.1. Taxonomy (GTDB): domain Bacteria; phylum Acidobacteriota; class Vicinamibacteria; order Vicinamibacterales; family 2-12-FULL-66-21; genus CAVQAH01. The sequence goes on from CAWARA010000033.1 coordinate 32,241, forward strand.
CGGGTGCATTCGAGCGCTCGCGCCCGCGAGGCGGTCGTTGAAGCCAGGCAGGCGGGGTTCGACAACATCAGCCTGGATCTGATGATGTGGCTGCCGCAGCAGACGCGGGCCGACTGGGAAGAGAGTGTCGAAGCGTTGACCGATGTCGCTCCCGACCATGCCTCGATGTACCTGCTCGAGCTCTATCCGAACGCGCCGCTGAAAGAGGAGATGGCGAGATCGGGCTGGTCGCTCGCGCCTGACGAGGACGCGGCGGCGATGTATCTCTGGAGCCTCGAGCGGCTCGAGCGCGCAGGTTTTCGACAGTACGAGATTTCGAACGTTGCGCGGGCCGGCCGCGAATCCCGTCACAACTTGAAGTACTGGCAGGACGGTGCGTGGCTCGGGTTCGGCTGCGGGGCGCACTCGACGAGGGACGGCGTCCGCTGGAAGAACGTGTCCGCGACCGAGGAATACATCCGGACGGTCGCCGCGGGCGGCTCCCTTGCCGTCGAGCGGAGGGACCTGACCCCCACGGAACGTCTGGAAGAGGCGCTTTTCACCGGGTTACGGCTCACGGACGGCGTGGACATCGCCGCCGTGGGCGCTCGGTACAATACGGACGTCTGGGCGACTTACGGGGACAACCTGGCGCCCTTCGTGGCCGATAAACTGCTGATTCGTGAGGGCCCGCGACTCCGCCTGACCCGGGAAGGGATGCTGGTGGCCAACGAGGTCATGGCAGTCTTCGTGTAGATACGGTAAAGTGTCGCTTTCGTTTGGGAGGATCGATCCGCTGTGCTCGTTCGGTCCGACCTTTCTTGGTTTGATCAAGGAGGAGATTGAATGCGTCGCCCCTTCGTGACTACGACATGCGCCGTTGCCCTGGCGCTCGCACCGGCCGCGCTGTTTGCCCAGACCCAGCCGCCAACGACGCCTCCGGCGCAGACGGCTCCGGCGCAGCCCGAACAACCCAAGGAGCCGCGTCTGACGTTTACGGGCGACGCTGGCGTCCTGCTCTTTCAGGTCAAACCCGATCAGACCGCGGCGTTCGAAGAACTGGTCGGCAAGGTCAAGGCCGGACTCGCCAAGAGCGAGGATCCGATTCGCAAACAACAGGCCGGTTCGATGAAGATCTACAAGTCGAGCGAGCCGATGGGCGCTGAGAAGAACGCCCTGTACGTGATGTTGATCGACCCGACCGTCAAGGCAGCCGAATACGATCTGTTTGCGCTGCTGGCCGAGTCGATGGGGAAGGAGTACGGCACTCCTGAGAATCAGGCGCTCGTCAAGAAGTACGTCGAGGCGTTCGCCGCAGGCCCCAACCGTCTGAACCTCTCGCCGCTCGCTGGCGGCGGAGGGAAGTAGGCGCTGGCGCGCCCGAACTCCCAACTCTCAACTCCCAACTCCCAAACTGCGCAGAGCCGCCGAGACTTTGATCTCGTTTGGGAGTTGGGCGTTGGGAGTTATCGTGCTCAGAACTTGAGGTTGAGCCCCGCGTAGAACCGCTGCGGTTTGGAATGCAGCGGGTCGCCACTCAAAGTGAAGACCCGGTAGTCCACTCGCAACCGGAGCGGTCCCGCCAGTGAGATCTTGACCCCGCCGCCGACGTTGACGCCGAAGTTCGTTTCGGACGCCTCACTGAGCGTTTCGTGATACACCCCGCCGCCCATCGTTCCGTAGAACTGCATCCCCGCGATCGGGAAGGGTGTTTGTAACAGACCGTTGAACATGTAGGTGCGCAGCCCCGGCGCAAGCTCCGGCAGGTCTTCCCTTGTCCTCGCATACTCGAACTCGAACGCCACGATTATGAGCCCCGCTCCAACGCTGGCGCCGGTCATGATGCGGTTCTCCGGCGTCGTCGTCGACCCGAGGAACGCCGTGAAGTCGGCCGAGGCGGTCGAGGGGATGAGCATGAGGAGAGCCAGGCACAGAGGGATGTGGCGGATTCGCATGTGCCTAGCATACGACGGAGTCCGTGGTCCGTAGTTCGTCGCTCGTAGCTCGAAGAGCCGCGTCGGCCGACCAGGTCTTCGAGCCACGAGCAACGGACTACGAACCACGGAGCGGGTGCCAGCATGGTAAATTCATAGCGATGGACTTTCGGCCCACCGAAGAGCAGGAACTGCTGCGCCGCACGGTGCGGGAGTTTGCCGAAACTGAAATAGGTCCCCACGTCATGGAATGGGACGAGGCCCAGCAGTTCCCGATGGAACTGCTGTCGAAGCTGGCGTCCCTGGGCCTCACGGGCATCACCTATCCCGAAGAGTTCGGCGGGGCGGGGATGTCCACGGTCGAATACTGCATCTGCATCGAGGAACTTGCCAGGGTCTGTCCGGCGATCGCTCTATCGGTCGCCGCACACAACGGGCTGTGCACGGCGCACATCTCGATGTTCGGCAACGACGGGCAAAAACAGCAATACCTTCCGCGCCTGGTCCGCGGTGAGGTGCTCGGTGCCTGGGGCCTGACCGAAGCCGGCGCTGGCAGCGACGCAGCGGGGATGCGGACGACGGCCGTGCGTCAGGGCAACTGCTGGGTTCTGAACGGATCCAAGGCCTTCATCACGCACGGACGTGTCGGCGGGGTGATGGTGGTCATCGCGATCACCGACCGCGCCAAGGGTCACCGCGGCATCTCCGCCTTCATCGTCGAACACGGCACACCTGGCATGTCGGCCGGCAAGAAAGAGAACAAGCTCGGCATGCGCGCCAGCGATACGAGCGAGGTCGTGTTCGAAAACTGCCGGATTCCCGTCGCGCATCTGCTCGGCGAGGAAGGGCAGGGATTCATCAACACGCTGCAAGTGCTCGACAGCGGGCGCATCGGCATTGCCGCGTTGTCGGTCGGCCTGGCACAGGGCGCGTACGAGGCGGCGCGCAGCTATGCGAAGGAACGCCGCCAGTTCGGCCAGCCAATCGCGTCGTTCCAGGCGATTCAGTGGAAGCTCGCGGACAACGCGACACGCATCGAAGCGGCGAGGTGGCTCACCTATCGCGCGGCATACCTGAAGGATCGCGGCGCGCGGACGACGAAGGAGTCGTCGATTGCCAAACTCTTCGCGAGTGAGATCGCGGTGAAAGCTGCCGACGACGGCGTGCAGATCCACGGCGGCTATGGCTTCGTGAAGGACTATCCGGCCGAAAAATACTTCCGCGACGTGAAGCTCCTGACCATCGGCGAAGGCACGAGCGAGATTCAGCGGCTCGTCATCGCCCGCCAGCTGCTCGGCCAGTGACCGCGTCTTCATTCTCGGAGCGGGTGCTCGCGGGGGATCCGCGTGCGATCGCGCGGGCGATCTCGCTCATCGAAGACGAGTCGCCGCAGGGCGCCGAGCTCGTGCGGCGCATCTTTCCGAACACCGGCCGCGCTTACCTCATTGGCATCACCGGCCCGCCTGGCGCGGGCAAGAGCACGCTCGTCGATCGCCTGACGGCGGCGATTCGCAGTGGCGGCAAGACCGTCGGCGTGGTGGCCGTCGATCCGACCAGCCCGTTCAGCGGCGGCGCCATCCTTGGCGACCGTGTCCGAATGCAGGCCCATGCCGGCGATGCAGGGGTCTTCATTCGCAGCATGGCCACTCGTGGCCACCTCGGCGGGCTTGCCCGCGCTACGAGCGAAGTGGCGCTCGTCTTCGATGCCGCCGGCAAGGATATCGTCCTCATCGAAACCGTCGGTGTCGGCCAGGACGAGGTGGACATCGTCCGCACCGCAGACGTGTCGGTGGTGACAATCGTGCCGGGCGCCGGCGACGAAGTGCAGGCGCTCAAAGCCGGCATCATGGAGATCGCGGACATCTTCGTCGTCAACAAGGCGGATCGCGACGGCGCCGATCGGACCGTGGCGTCGATCGAATCACTGCTTTCGCTCCAGGCCTTCAAACCGGACGAGTGGCGTCCGCCGATCGTGAAAACTGAAGCGACCACCGGCAAGGGCATTCCCGAGCTGGTGGAGCAGATCGAACGTTTCCGCGCGCACACGGCGGGCAATAGTGGCAGCCGCCGCCGCGCGCGCGCCGAGTGGCGGATGCGCGAGTTGCTGGGACAGCGCTTTCTGCAGCATGTCGAGGAGCGCGTGCTGGCGGCCGGGGAGTTTGACGCGACATCTCGATCGGATCGCGGCGCGCGAGCTCGACCCTATACCGCAGTCGATCGAATTCTGGCGAGGGCGATTGGACCCCCGGACACGCGTAGGCCCGACCGTCAGGTCGGGCGTCCTCGAATGACCGCCCCAAAAACAACATGAAAGCACGTCTGGATCACATCGGAATTGCCGTGTCGGACATCGCTGCGGCGCTGGCGTTCTACCGCGACGCGCTTGGCCTGGAGGTCGAGGCACCAGAGGACGTGACATCGCAGCGCGTGCGCGCGTACTTCATCCCCGCTGGCGAGGCTGCGCTCGAACTGCTGGAGGCGACGGCCGACGATTCGCCGATCGCCAAGTACGTCGCCAAGCGCGGGCCCGGGCTGCATCACATCACGCTGCGAGTCGACGACATCCGGGCCGCGCTCGAACAACTCAAAGCGCGCGGCGTGCGCCTGATCGACGACGCGCCAAAACCAGGAGCGCACGGGTCGCTCGTCGCCTTCATCCACCCGGCAAGCGCGCATGGCGTCCTGGTCGAGTTGAAGGAAACGCCCAAGTGAAGCTCGGCGCCCTGGAATTGATTCCGCTTCTCGACGGCCATTTCCGTCTCGACGGAGGGGCGATGTTCGGGATCGTGCCGAAGCCGCTGTGGGAGAAGCGCGCGCCGGCCGACGATCGCAACCGCATTCGGGTGGGGCTGCGGCCGCTGCTCGTGCGTGGCGAGAAGACGATGATCATCGACGCCGGCATCGGCGGAAAGATGGATGCGAAGAGCGTGGACATCTACGGGATCGAGCGTCCGCGCGACTTGTCGCATAGCCTTGCCGGCGCCGGCCTCACCGTCGAGGACGTCGACATCGTTCTGGCCACGCATCTGCATTTCGATCACGCGGGCGGATTCACGACGCGGTCGGCGTCGGGAGCGATCGAGCCGGCGTTTCCGCGTGCTCGCTACGTCGTGCGGACCGCCGAGTGGGAAGACGCGACGCATCCCCACGAGCGCAACCGCGCCAGCTATCTGGCGGAGAACTTCGTTCCCCTGCGGGACGCGGGCGTCGTGGATTTCATTCCGGACGACGTGGAGGTGATGCCGGGTGTACGGGTGAGGCGGAGCGGCGGGCACACGATGCATCACCAGGTCGTGATGATCGAGTCCGGCGGAAAGACCGCCGTCTTTCCGGCCGACATGATTCCGACCGTGGCCCACATCGACGAACCGTGGATCATGGGCTACGACCTGTATCCGATGGACACGCTGGCGTTCAAACGGACGTTCATCCGCGAGGCGATCGAGCGCGAATATCTGATATTCTTCGAGCACGATCCAGAGATTGCCGCCGGCTACATCCGCGAATCCGGCGGCAGGAAGCACGTCGAGGCTGCCTGACCCCTACTATGTCCATCTCCATCGGTATCATCGGCGGCAGCGGTTTGTACGACATGGCGGAGCTGACGGACCGCGAAGAGCGGAACGTCAGCACACCGTTCGGCGATCCATCGGCGCCCTATGTGATCGCGACGCTGCGCGGGAAGCGTGTGGCGTTCCTGTCGCGCCACGGCGCCGGGCACCGCCTGCTGCCATCCGAGTTGAACTTTCGCGCGAACATCTACGGTTTCAAGACGCTCGGCGTCGAGTACATCCTGTCGGCGAGCGCCGTTGGGAGCTTGAAAGAGGAATACAAGCCCCTCGACCTGGTGATCCCCGATCAGTTTCTCGATCGCACGCGCGGCCGCATTTCCACGTTCTTCGGTCAGGGTCTCGTCGCGCACGTCGGGTTCGCCCATCCGTTCTGTGCCCCGTTGAGCGCGATTGCCGTCGGTTCGGCGCAGCAGGCGGGGGCCACCGTGCACAAGGGTGGCACCTATGTCTGCATGGAAGGGCCGCAGTTCTCCACGCTCGCCGAGTCGCGGCTGTACCGGTCCTGGGGCATGGACATCATCGGCATGACCAACCTGCAGGAGGCCAAGCTCGCACGCGAGGCGGAGATCTGCTACACGACGATCGCGCTGGTCACCGACTACGACTGCTGGCACCCGGATCACGATCAGGTCACGGTGGAGATGATCGTCGCCAACCTCACCCAGAATTCGAAGACCGCGCAGCAGGTGATCGCCAACGCCGTGGGTCAGCTGCCGTTCGAGCGGACGTGTGAGTGTGCGACCGCGCTCAAGTACGCCATCATCACCCGGCCCGACACGGTTCCTGCCGAGACGAAGAAGAACCTCGGCCCGATCATCCGGCGTTACCTCCAATAACCAGCCATCACGATGAACATAGTCGTCACGGGGTCTATAGCCTTCGATTACCTCATGTCGTTCCCCGGGAAGTTCACCGAGCACTTCCTGCCGGAGCACATGTCACGCATCAGCCTCAGCTTTCTCGTCGACAGCATGGACAAGCGCCGGGGCGGGTGCGCACCGAACATCGCTTACACGCTGGCGCTGCTCAACGAACGTCCCCGTCTGATGGCGACGGCAGGACAGGATTTCGAGGACTACCGCCGCTGGCTCGAAGCCGCAGGGATCGACACGTCGCTGGTCAAGCAGGTGGACGGCAAGTTCACCGCCTCGTTCTTCTGCAGCACCGACGTGGAGAGCAATCAGATCGCGTCCTTTTACACCGGCGCCATGGCGAACGCAGGTGAGCTGTCGTTTCGCACGGTTCCAAACTGCGGCCTGGCGATCGTGTCGCCGAACGATCCCGGCGCGATGCTGCAGTATGCGGAGGAGTGCCGGACGCTGAAGATTCCGTTCATCTGGGATCCGGGCCAGCAGTGTGCGCGCATGGACGGCGATCAGCTGCGCGACGGCCTGTCAGGTTCGCAGCTCGTCATCGCCAACGACTACGAATTCGAATTGATGCGGCAGAAGACCGGGCTCGACGAAGCCGGCATCCTCGCACAGACCGGCGCGATTGTGATCACGCGCGGCGAGAAGGGATGCACGATTGTCGAGGAGGATCGGAAGATCGACGTTCCCGCGGTCCCACCGCATCGCATCGTCGATCCCACCGGCGTCGGGGATGCGTTTCGCGGCGGGTTCATGAAGGGTATGGCCCATCGCGCGGACTACGTCATCTGCGCGCGGCTCGGCGCCGTGGCCGCCACCTATGCACTCGAGCACCTTGGCGGACAGAGTCACGCGTACACCTGGCCCGAGTTCCGCCAGCGCTACGAAGCACACTTCGGCGCGCCCGGCGGCGAACTCTAGTAGAACGTATCTCCTCAATCGGGACCGGCCGCTCCGTTGTCGCGGCCGGTGGATCGTGGTCGACCGCTTGAAACTCATGCGCCTGCTGCCCGCAACGATGACGGCCATGGCAGTCATCTGGCTCGTTGCACTCTTCGCGGCGCCGACCGCTCTGTCGCAGGGTCGTTTCCCGGTCGTGACGCTACTAGTCTATGAGGCGGGCTCGCATATCTGTCATCAGCGGCGCGAGCGTTCGTTCCAGTGGGCGGGCGTTCAGATGCCGGTCTGCGGGCGCTGCCTCGGGTCTGTATGTGGCGGGCGCGCTCGGCGCGATCGCGTCGCTCGTGATGGGGGCAAGAAGGTCCGGATCGCTCACAGCTCGACGCGCGCTGACGATCGCGGCGGTGCCGATGCTCCTGAGCCTGGCGCTCGAATGGACTGGTACTGCAGCGGGGAGCAACGTCAGCCGATTTCTCTCGAGCTTGCCGCTGGGCGCAACGCTGGCGTTCGTGCTCGTCAATGTTTCGACTGTTTCGACTGTCTCGGCCCTCAGCGGTAAGCCAGGGTAGCAATCCGCGGTATCATTTTCTGTGACGATGACCACGAAATCCACCACGGTCGAGCCCACGCGCGTCGCGTCGGAGGGCACGCTCGTGCTCGTCTGCCTGCTGGCCTGGGCGCTGCCAGGCGCAGGGCACCTCTGGCTGGGACGGCGGCAGAAAGCCGTGGTGTTCATGGCAGCGCTGCTGATCATGTTCGGGATCGGCCTGCTCCTCGCCGGCCGGGTGTTCTCGATGGATCTCAGGGAGCCGCTGGTCGCCCTCGCGGCGGTGGCCGACATGGGACTGGGCATCCCATGGTTGCTGACGAAAATGATGGGCGCCGGCGAAGGCACGGTGACGGCGGCGACCTATGAATACGGCAACTGCTTCCTCATCGTTGCAGGGCTCCTGAATTTCCTCGTCATTCTCGATGCGTTCGACATCGGCATGGGCCGCAAGTGACCAGCCATTTCGCGCTGATGGTCGTCTTCGCGCTGCTGGTTTCGACGGTGTTCGCCGCGCTCCTGCGTGACGATCCGCGGCAGCAGATTCGCACCGGCGCCTACATGTTCGGGGTCTTTCTCGCCGTCGCCCTCGCCTTCGGGTGGCTGATGTACCCGCTGCCGCTCTGAAGCTGTCTATTGGGATCGCTGCTGATTCTGTGGGGGCCGGTCGTTGCGCACATGGCCCTCCTCTTCGCCGCCTCCGCCACGCCGGACACCAGCATCGTGCCCGAGTCGTTGTCGGACAAGTTCCTGCACATTGCCGCGTATGCGCCGCTCGGCTTCCTGGTCCTGCGCGCGCTGACCGGCGGACGGCTGGCGGCGATCACATGGCCACGCGCCCTGGCTGCCGTGGCGCTGAGCGTCCTCTACGGTTTGACCGACGAGATTCATCAACTGTACGTGCCCGGACGAACGGCCGATCCCCTGGATCTGCTGGCGGATGGCGTGGGTGCAGCGATTGGCGCAGCGGCCCTCGCTTCGCTGAAGGTTATTCGAAAGGTATACTTCGACGATCCGGGTACTGGCAGATTTCCTTTCTGAGGCCATGACTGCTCACACTCTCGACAATCTCGAAAACCTGCTGATCGAACGCGACGGCGGCGTGGCAATCGTCACCGTGAACCGCCCGAAAGTGCTGAACGCTCTCAACACGCAGACGATGGACGAGCTCCGCCGCGCGATCCTCGCGCTGAGACACGACGACAGCGTGAGGGTCGTGATTATCACCGGCGCCGGGGAGAAGTCATTCATCGCCGGAGCGGACATCAACGAGCTGGCGGTCCAGAGTCCGGCGGGCGGCCGCGAGCACGCCCGCCGCGGCCAGCACGTCATCGATCTGATCGAGCACATGGGGAAGCCGGTAATCGCGGCGATCAACGGATACGCGCTCGGCGGCGGCTGCGAGCTGGCCATGGCCTGCACGCTGCGACTGGCCGCAGACACCGCGAAGCTCGGCCAGCCGGAAATCAATCTCGGGCTCATTCCCGGGTACGCTGGATCGCAGCGGCTCCCTCGCCTGATCGGCGCAGGGCGCGCGCTCGAGCTCCTGTTGACCGGCGATCAGATCTCCGCCCAGGAGGCGCACCGGCTTGGGCTCGTGAATCGTGTCGTGCCGGCAGGCGAGCTGATGAACGAGACGCGCAAGCTGGCCGCGCAGCTTGCGAGCAAAGCACCGATTGCCGTGCGCTACATCATCGATGCCGTCAACGGCGGGATGCAGATGGCCTTTGCCGATGCCGAGGTCTACGAAGCGACGCTGTTCGGGCTGGTCGCCAGCACCGAAGACATGCGCGAGGGCACGCGGGCGTTCCTCGAGAAACGCAAGGCCGACTTCAAGGGGAAGTAGCGCGTGCGAGTACCCGATCCGAGCGTTGCTCCGCTCCCTGACGCGTCAGGCTGTCGCTTTGCCGTGATCGTTGCCCGGTTCAACGAAGCGATTACCACGAAGCTGTCGACCGGCGCGCGCGCCGCCCTGGCCGAAGCCCGTGTCAAGGCTGACGGCATCGAGGTCTTCGATGTGCCCGGCGCGTTCGAGCTGCCTCAGGCCGCGAGGGCTGCGGCTGATACCGGTCGATTCGATGCGGTGGTCTGCCTCGGGTGCGTGATTCGCGGCGCGACGCCGCATTTCGAGTACATCTCGGACTCCGTGGCGCATGCCATCCAACAGGCATCAGGGGACACCGGCGTGCCGATGGCGTTTGGCGTGCTGACGACCGACACGTGGGAACAGGCCGAGGAACGCGCCGTCGAAGGCCGCGAGAACAAGGGATTCGAGGCAGCGGCGGCGGCGGTCGAGATGGCGTTGCTGTTTCGCAGGTTGCGGGACGGAAATCGCCGATGAGCCGCACCGATCGCGCGGGAAAGCGCCGCGCGCGGGAAGCGGCACTCCAGATGCTGTACCACTGGGAGATTGGCCGCTGCGGCGCGCACGAAGCCATCGCGACCTACTGGCCGGCGCACGATCCCGCCGGCGAAGTTGGCGAAGACCTGCGTACCTTCGCCAACGGCCTCGTGCACGGCGTCGTCGAGCGGGTCGCCGAGCTGGACCAACTGATTGCTGCGCGTGCCGTCAACTGGCGGGTCGAGCGCATGGCCGTCATCGACCGGATGATCCTGAGGCTCGCGGTGTTCGAACTGATAGGCGATGCGGATACGCCTCCGAAGGTCGTCATCAACGAAGCCATCGAGCTCGCCCGCACCTACAGCGGTGACGAGTCCGTCGCATTCGTCAACGGCGTGCTGGACGCCGTTCGCCGGGAGTCTGGATCGTGAGTAGGCGCAAGTGCGCAAGTGCGCAAGTGCGCACGAGTGCGCACGTGGCACGTCGGCACGTCGCACGTTTGCACGTCGCACATCGCACGTCGCACGTCGCACGTAGATCATGTCTGAGACCAGAGAATCCGACCTGCTGGCGCAGCGGCGCCATAACTTCGAAGAGCTGAAGCGGCTCGGGATCGATCCGTATCCCGTCACCTTCAATCGGACCCACAGCATCTCCGAGCTCGTCGACAACTTCGGCTCGCGGTCGGCTGAAGAGCTCGTTTCCGAGAAAATCCAGACCACGACGGCGGGACGGATCCTGGCGATCCGGAGCTTTGGCAAGGCGAATTTCCTGGTGCTTTCGGATGGACGGTCGAAGATTCAGGTCTACATCCGCAAGGACTCGCTGCCGGAGCGCGACTTCTCGATCTTCAAGCTGCTCGATTTCGGTGATTTCGTGGGTGTGTCGGGACACCTGTTCCGGACGAAGACGAACGAGCTCACGATCTGGGCTTCGAGCCTCGAGTTCCTGGCCAAGTGCTTCATCACGCTGCCTGAAAAATGGCACGGGCTGCACGACGTCGAAACACGCTACCGTCAACGCTATCTCGATCTGATCGTGAACCCGGATTCGCGCCGGGTCTTTGAAGTGCGCAGCCAGGTCCTGGCGGCGATCAGGACTTTCCTGAACGCCCGCGGCTATCTCGAGGTCGAGACGCCGATGATGCAGCCGATCGCGGGGGGCGCGCTAGCCCGGCCGTTCGTCACCCACCACAACGCGCTCGACATGCAGCTGTTCCTGCGCATCGCGCCGGAACTGTACTTGAAGCGGCTGACCGTCGGCGGAATCGAACGCGTCTACGAGATCAACCGTAACTTCAGGAACGAGGGGATTTCGACGCAGCACAACCCCGAGTTCACGATGCTCGAGTTCTACGAGGCGTACAGCGACTACCAGAAGCTCATGGTCATGACCGAGGAGATGCTCTCGACCGTGGCCTGCGCCGCCATCGGCACCGATCAGATCCAGTTCGGCGACCATCAGATGTCCCTGGCCCCACCGTATCGGCGGGTCTCGTTGCGTGAGGGTGCGGCCGAGGCGGCATCCGAGCGTCTCAATACCAAGGTGGATTCGACAATGCTCCGCGATCGGGCGGTCGCGGAGGACATTGCCCGCCAGCTGGGCCTGGGGGTCGAAGCGGGTTGGGGAGCCGGGAAGATCACGACCGATATCTTCGAGCGGCTCTACGAGGATCGGCTCGTTCAACCGACATTCGTGTACGACTTCCCGACCGAGGTGTCGCCGCTGTCGAAGCAGAAGCCGGGCGATCCCGACACCGTGGAGCGGTTCGAGCTCTACATCGGCGGCTTTGAAGTGGCCAATGCCTTCAGCGAGCTCAACGATCCCGCGGAGCAGCGGCGGCGGTTCGAGTCGCAGATCGCCAGCCGGGCGGCTGGGGACCTCGAGGCGCATGTCATGGACGAGGACTACATCAGGGCGCTCGAATACGGCCTGCCGCCGGCCGGTGGAGAAGGGGTGGGCATCGATCGTCTCGTGATGCTCCTGACCAACAGCCTGTCGATCCGGGACGTCATCCTGTTCCCGCTGATGCGTCCGCGGAAGGAGTAGCCGCGGGGCGAGACGCGTATGAAAGACATTCCGTTCGAGCTGTTCGTCGCCGTGAGATACCTGCTGGCGAGGCGCAAGCAGGCCTTCATCTCGCTGATCTCGCTCATCTCGGTGGTTGGCGTTTCGGTCGGCGTGATGGCGCTGCTGATCGCGCTGGCGCTGCTGACGGGCCTTCAGAGCGAGCTGCGCGACCGCCTGATCGGATCGGCCGCCCACGTGTACGTGTTCAAGGCTGGCGGGTTCGACAACTTCCAGGAGGAGATCAAGCGCGTGACCGCGCTGCCGCACGTGACCGGCGCGGCGCCCGTGATCCTGGGTCTGGGCCTTGCGCAGAGCGCGGGCAGCGATCTCCCGATCACGTTGAAGGGCGTGGTGCCCGACCTCGAGTCGAATGTGACCGAGGTCGAGAAGAAGCTGCAGGCCGGCAGCCTGACAGCGCTCGACGTGCCTGAAGGCGGGCTTGCCGGCATCGTGCTGGGTGCTGACCTCGCGGAGAAACTCGGCGTGTACGTGGGCGACAGCATCCAGGTGCTGACGGCGGAAGGCATCCTGACGCCGTTCGGCGTCACACCGAGGCCGCGCGTGTTCAAAGTCGTCGGGGTCTTCCGCCTCGGGCTCTACGAGTACGATTCCGCGTACGGGTTCATCCACTTCGACGTCGCCCGAAAGATGTTCAGCAGCTCGACGTCCCCGTTCCTGGAACTGCACGTGGACGATCTCTTCAAGGCGATGGACGTCGCGGCGGCCATTCCGTCCCAGCTTGGTTCGGAATACAGCGCGCAGGACTGGGCGGACGTCAACAGCTCGCTCTTTTCGGCGCTGTGGCTCGAGAAGATGGCGATTTCGATCACCATCGGCCTGATCGTCCTGGTTGCGGCGCTGAACATCATCGCGTCGCTGATCCTGATGGTGATGGAGAAGAGCCGCGACATCGCGATCCTGAAGACGATGGGGAGCTCGGCAGCGAGCATCCGCAGGATCTTCGTGCTGCAGGGATTGATCATCGGGATCATCGGTACCAGCGCCGGCGCGATTGCCGGCTACACCCTGATCCACATCCTCGATCGTTACAAACTGATCCAGATTCCGATCGACGTCTACCAGATCTCGCACGTACCCTTCCGCCTCGAGCCGCTCGACTTCGCCGTCGTCGTCGTCGTGGCGGTGCTGGTGTGCTTCGTGGCGACGATCTACCCGTCCCGGCAGGCGTCGAAGCTCGATCCGGCGCAGGCCCTCCGCTATCAATAGTCGCGACGGCCTGATACATGCCCTACATCGAGGTTGCCGGCGTCACCAAGCGCTATCCGGTCGGCGGAACGCAACTGACCGTGCTCCGCGGCCTGGACCTGAGCCTGGAGCAGGGTGAAATGGTGGCGATCGTCGGAGCGTCGGGGGTGGGGAAGAGCACATTACTGCACGTGCTCGGCGGCCTCGATTCCATCGACGAGGGCAGGATCCGGATCGGCAGCGCGGAGCTGGGCCGCATGACCGACGAAGCGCTCGTCGCGTTCCGGAACAAGAACGTCGGGTTCGTGTTTCAGTTCCATCACCTGCTTCCGGAGTTCACTGCGCTCGAGAACGCCGAGATGCCGATGCGCATCGCGCGCCGACCGTCAGCCGAGCGCCAGGCGCGCGCGACCGGACTCTTGACGCGTGTCGGCCTCGGCGAACGGCTCGAGCACAGACCCGGCATGCTCTCGGGCGGCGAACAGCAGCGCGTCGCCATCGCGCGCGCCCTGATCATGGAGCCCGCGCTGCTGCTCGCGGACGAACCGACCGGCGACCTCGACGAGCACACCGCCGGGCTCCTTCACGATCTGCTCCGCGACATGCACCGCGAGCGCGGCCTCACGTCCGTCATCGCCACGCACAATCCCAAGCTTGCTGCGTCCTGCGATCGGGTGTTGAGGCTGGAAGATGGGATGCTGAAGGAAGAGTCAACTCCCAACGCCCCCGCCTCCGCGCGCTAGAGTTGAGGCGCGCTTCGGCGAGGCCTCGCCAAAGCTTGTCGCTCCTGAACCGCGCGCGACAAGCGGCGGCGCACGCCCAACGCCCAACATTTCTGGATAGCGGATCGAAGGCCATGGCGCGTAGGTCGTGCCCGTTTCGTGCAACAGCGGACCCCACCTGACGGCACCGGCAACGGCCACGACGGCCGCGACGTTCGCGAAGCCATTATTTTGCGTCGTGTTCGTCGTGGCGTCGCGACCGTTCCGGGCTCGTCAGCCGTCCTTCGCTGTCCACAGCGAACAACATTGAACAAGCGAGCATGTGTGTGGGTTGATTCAAAGTCACCTCGGCGCCAGCGTCCACGTGTTGCTCTGGCAGATGGTGCTCGCGCCGCCGGCGACCGCTTCGTAGGTCACCGTCGGCTGAATCAAGCCGGTGAGGCCGCCGCCCGCTCGCGCAGCCCGAAGATTGTGTGAGGGCGTGACTCGAACTAGCGGTGGAGGCGAAGTGGGTGAGGGCCCGGAGTATATACCGCACCCTGCCGCGAGCTGACGTCGCGACGATCGCGCGCCCGCAGATGCGGGGCAAGAGGAGTCCACTGGCGCAAAGGCCGCCCGCCACTCGCGTCATGCCCTTATATTGGAGCACATGTCCAGGCAGAACATCGCGACCGGAACCAAATGGGAGCCTATCGTCGGCTACTCGCGGGCCGTGCGGATCGGATCGGTGATTCACGTCTCCGGCACGACCGCGACAGGAGCTGACGGCGCGCTGGTCGGCAAGAACGACGCCCGCGCGCAGACGCTGCAGATCCTCGCGAACATCCGCACCGCGCTCGAACGGGCCGGCGCATCGATGACCGACGTGGTGCGCACGCGGATCTACGTGACCAACATCGCGCGCGACTGGGAAGCCGTCGGCCGCGCGCATGGCGAGATCTTCGCATCGATCAGGCCGACGACCTCGATGGTCGAGGTCAGCCGGCTGATTGATGCTGAAATGCTTGTCGAGATAGAAGCGGAAGCGATTGTGGAGTCGTAGAACGCTTCAGCGTGCCGTGGCCCGTGGTCCGTAGTTCGTGTGCTCGTCGCTCGAAACAGCCTGTGCGGTCGAGAGCTACGGACCACGAACCACGGACTACGGCAGCGTTCTTATCCCCAGCGAGGCTGTTCGTCCGGATTGATCCCGAGCGTCAGCTTGCCGACGAGTTCGTGTGACAGGGCGGGATTGGCCGGGTGGAAGCGTCCGGCTCTCGCGTCGCGGAACAGGCGCTCGATCTCGTGTTTCTTGAACATGCCGAAACCGCCGGACAGGTCCATCGCCTTGTCGACCATTTCCCACGCGCCGGTGACGGCCTTGTGCTTGGCCGAGACGAGCTTGATCGGCCAGTTCCCGCCATGGTCCACGCCATTGGACCAGTCGACGGCGACCGACTCCAGCAGCGCACGGATCGATCTCCAGCTCCATCGTGATCTCTGCGATCCCGTGCTGGACCTCGGGGTGATACGCCATCGACCGAGTCATGCCGAGCGATCCCTTGCTCTTCACCATCTCGACAATCAGATCGCGGACGCGGCTGGCGAGGCCGTAGTAGACGTTGCCGAAGTTCAGAAGCGCCCAGGCGAAGATTCCGATCACGAACCCGTCGATGCCGGCGGCTCCAGCCGGGACGATGCGTCCAATGTACTTGTCCGGACAGACGGCGCGTTCGAGCACCGTGTCGTCGCTGCGCGTGGCGCGCATGCCGAGCACGTCCCAGGTCTCCTTGATCGTGATGCCCGGCGTGTTTCGCGGCAGGAACCCGTGGACGATCTTCGGCGCCGACGGGTTGCTCGTGTCCATGCCGTGCACGCCGAGGCGAGTCCAAACGGGCGTCAGGCTGCCGAACGATTTTCTGCCGGTGAACGCCCAGCCGCCGTCGACACGCTCAGCTTTCGTGGTGGAGAGCAGCAGCGGGAGATCGTTGCCGGGTTCCGCGTGACCTGCAGCGAAGACCTCGCCGGAGGCCGCTTCGCGAAGCAACCACTCCAGCGACTTGTCGCCGCCGCGCCAGAGGTCCGCCGCGAGGCCGACCCAGTAGTTGTGCATGTTGGTGCCGAGCGCCGTCGCCGGTGCGTACATCGCCACCCGGCGCGTCTCGCGCGCCACCTCGGCGAGCTTGAACCCCAGCCCGCCCAGCTCCGACGGCACAGCCATCTTCAGATAGCCGGCCTTCTTCAGTTCGTCGAAGTCTTCCTGAAAGAACTTGTTGTCGCGGTCGTAGCCCGCCGCCCGTGAGCGGAACGCTTCGAGCTGTGTCTCCGTGAGCAAACTTGTCAAGGTAACGGCCATACCGCACTCTCCTTCACACGACTTACCAATTACGTCAGGCTACCTCACCACGATAGGCGCCAACGGTAATGAATCCGTTAGGGAAGTGTCGCGATGGAGTCAAATCATAGTCCCGACCGATCTTTTCAGCCACCCGGCGAACCTCGCCCTGAACCCCCGTCCTGAACCCCGTCGTCATATAAGTGCCTGCCTGAATCCGGCGAGCCCTCTCGCCCGCGCGTCGATCCATCTGCGCGAATGACTCGTAGTCAGAGAAGCGGCAAGACAACCAGCACGGTGTCAAATTTACCGGGGGCTATTCTGCCGGGCGCTTCCGTCCGACTAAATGCCTAAAGGAAGCTCACTTAGCCCCTAGAATCAGTGGCCGGGGTGCGGGCTTTGCCGTATAATGCGAGCTAGGGAAAGTCCGACCGTTAACCCATAGGTACACCGGATGTTCGAACGTTATACGGAACGAGCGCGACGCGTCCTTTTCTTCGCGCGGTACGAGGCCAGCCAGCTCGGCAGCATCTCGATCGAGACCGAGCATCTCCTCCTGGGGCTTATCCGTGAGGGGAAGGGGCTGACCAGCCGAATCTTTGCACGCTCCCACCTCTCCCTCGAAAGCATCAGGAAGGAAATCGAAGGCCGGACGGTGTTCAGGGAGAAGGTCTCGACCTCCGTCGAGATCCCGTTCAGCGCGGAAACGAAGCGAGTTCTGCAGTTTGCGGCCGAAGAGGCCGATCGTCTGCTTCACAACTACATCGGAACCGAGCACCTGCTCCTGGGCATTCTCCGCGAGGAGCGGTCCGTCGCCGCCACGATCCTCATGGAGAAGGGGATGCGGCTGAACACGGTTCGGGAAGATATCGTTGCGCTGCTGAACGAGAAGACCACGCTAACGCGCGTGAAGGAAACGCCGCTGCTGGCCGAGTTCTCACGAGACTTGACGGAAGCGGCGATGAAGAACCAGCTCGATCCGCTGGTCGGCCGTCATATCGAGCTCGAACGCGTCCAGCAGGTCCTCTGCCGCCGCACGAAGAACAACGCGGTCCTGATCGGTGAGCCCGGCGTGGGGAAGACCGCCATCGTCGAAGGCCTGGCGCAGAAGATCGTGTTCGGCGACGTGCCGCACTTCCTCGCCGACAAGCGCATTCTTGCCCTGGACATCTCCCTCATCGTGGCCGGCACCAAGTACCGCGGCCAGTTCGAAGAGCGCCTCAAGGCGATCATGAAGGAGCTGACCGAGAACCCGAACATCATCGTGTTCATCGACGAGCTGCACACGCTGGTTGGTGCGGGTTCGGCGGAGGGTTCGCTCGACGCGGCGAACATTCTCAAGCCGGCGCTGTCACGCGGCGAGATTCGCTGCATCGGCGCGACGACGCCTGCCGAGTATCGCAAGTACATCGAGAAGGACCGTTCGCTCGAGCGCCGGTTCCAGGCGATCAAGGTCGATCCGCCGTCCGAGAGGGAGACCATCGACGTCCTGATCGGCGTCAAGGATCGCTACGAGACGTTCCATCACGTCGAGTACACGCAGGAAGCCATCGAAGCGGCGGTCTATCAATCGAACCGCTACATCACCGACCGCTTCCTGCCCGACAAGGCGATCGACCTCGTCGACGAGGCCGGCGCCCGCGCCAAGCTGCGCGAGGCGGGCTACAGCGAGGAGTTTGGCGAGATCAACAAGAGCATCCGCGTGGCCGTCGAGCAGATGGAAAACGCGGTGTCGGAGAAGAACTTCGAAAAGGCGCAGTTCTATCGCGAGCAGGAAGTCCAGGCGCGCGAGAACCTGCAGTTCGTCCGCGAGAAGTTCGACGTCAAGTCCAGCACGCGCCGCGTCATCGTCGGCAAGGCGGAGATCGACGAGGTGGTCTCGAAGTGGACCGGCGTGCCGCTCACGTCCATCAATCAGGACGAGGGAGACAAGCTGCTGCGGATGGAAGAGGAGCTCCATCGCCGCGTCATCTCCCAGGACAAGGCGATCTCGGCGCTGGCCAGGGCCATTCGCCGTTCGCGTGCCGGCCTGAAGAACCCCAACCGGCCGGTGGGAAGCTTCGTGTTCCTCGGGCCGACGGGCGTCGGCAAGACCGAGCTGGCGCGCGGGTTGGCGAACTTCCTGTTCGGCAGCGACCATGCGCTCATCCGCTTCGACATGTCCGAATACATGGAGAAGCACTCGGTGTCGAAGCTGATTGGATCACCTCCCGGCTACGTCGGGCACGAAGAGGGCGGTCAGCTCACTGAGAAGGTCAAACGGAACCCGTATTCGGTCGTGCTCCTCGACGAAATCGAGAAAGCGCACCCCGATCTGTTCAACATCCTGTTGCAGGTATTCGAGGACGGCCATCTGACCGACGGCCTCGGCAACCGGGTGAACTTCAAGAACACGATCATCATCATGACGTCGAACATCGGCGCCCGCTTCATCCAGAAGAAGGCCTCTCTCGGATTTCAGTCCGCCGATACGACGACGATCGCTCGAAGCGTCAACGACATGGTGCTGGGGGAGGTCCGCAAGACCTTCAACCCCGAATTCATCAACCGCATCGACGAAATCATCGTCTTCGAGGCCCTGTCGGACGACGATCTGCGAACCATCACACGGCTGCTCGTCAAACAGCTGAACGACAACCTGGTCGACCGGAAGATCCGGCTCGATCTGTCCAACGATGTGGTGGACTGGATCATCGAGCAGACGTGCAAGGATCGCTCATACGGGGCGCGGCCCCTCCGCCGGGCGATTCAGCGCTACATCGAGGATCCACTCTCTGAAGAGCTGATCCGCGGGCAGCTCAGGGGTGGCGACATCGAGGTCTACATCGACGGCGGCAACCTCGCCTACCGTCCGGCTGGCCAGACCGTGGACGGCCGCCGGCTGGCCTGACCCGCTGGTACCGCGGCGGCTCCAACGGTCGCCGAGGCAGCGTCGTGGCAAGGCCGCTCAGTGGCCTTCCACGTCTAAAATCCTGTAGAATCATCGCTTGGCTTCGGCAGGGGCTCTCCGCCCGTGCGAAGCCAGGCCGGTACTCCCGATTTAAAAAGCTCGATCTATGCGTGTTCTTGCGTTAACGCTCGTAGCTCTGCTGGGCGCCGCCGCCAGTGCGATGGCCCAGGGCGCGCCAGCCGGCGTCGCGCCCGGGGCAAGCCCCCAGCAGGCTGGCGCCATCGTCGCGCCTACAGCCCCTGCCTCCGTCTGCGACCTGCCCATCCCGTTACCGGCCAAAGCGCCCCCGTCGGGATCCGGCCCGGTCGTCTATCAGATCCTGCTCTGCTTCGATAAGCAGGGCGGAGCGTCGGTCATCGAGGCGAACACGTACCTCTACTACATCCAGCTACGCGGCAGCACCTCGTCCCAGGATCGCTGGGTGCCCTACAACGATGGCACCGAGCAGACGATGGTGGCGGACTTCAAGCGACTGTGGGCGACGAACTTCCTGGACGACCTGAGCGTCCAGGTCGTCGACTATCCCTTCGCCAATGGCGTGATAGGGAAGATCGTCGTCTACAACATGGAGGAGCGGCAGCGGGTCAAGATCGTCGACTACGAGGGCAACGCCAAGGTCGACGCGAACAAGATCGACGAGAAGCTGAAGGAAGAGGGCGTGACGATCCGCCTCGACTCCTTCATCGACCCGGGCCTGCTGCGCCGCGTCGCCGGAGTGGTGCGTGAACTGTACGCGACCGAGGGGTACCAGTTCGCCGAGGTCAAGCACGAGATCAAACCGGTAGACGGCGGGCCGAAGCTGGTGCACGTGACGTTCCACGTCACCGAGGGCCCGAAGGTGAAGATTCGCGACGTCGACTTCATGGGCAACCAGGCGATCACCGACGGGGCGCTGAACAAGCAGATGAAGGAGAACAAGGAGAAAGGGTTCTTCGGCTTCATCACTGGTGGCGGCACCTACAAGGAAGAAAAGTTTGCCGAGGACGCTCAGGCTGTTCAGGAGCACTACCGGAACGAGGGCTACATCCTCGCGCAGATCGGTCAGCCCGAACTGAAGGTGATGGAAGACTCCGAGGACGGGAAGACGCGCTGGGTGCAGCTGCGGATTCCGGTCACGGAAGGCAAGCGCTATCGCGTCGGCAAGTTCGAATTCGAGGGCAACAAGGTCGTCAGCGCCGAGGCGCTTCGCCCGCTCTTCAAGCTGAAAGAGGGGGAGTTCTACAGCCACAAGGACGTCACGAAGGCGTTCGAGAAAGCGCGTGAGCTGTACGGCACGGGCGGCTACTACGAGTTCACGGCCTTCCCGGATCTGAAGCCGCGCGACATGCCTGGCGAGACCAATGGATCCGACGACCCGGCCGGTCCGCCGTCCGCCGCTGCAGCGGCACCTGCCGATCCGAATCAGCCGCCGATCGTTGACGTGACGATCCGGATCGACGAAGGGGAGCAGTACTTCGTCAACCGCATCACGTTCGTCGGCAACACCACGACGCGCGACAACGTCATCCGCCGCGAAATCCGGCTCGTCGAGGCCGGCGTGTTCAACACCGAGGCGCTGAAGTACAGCATCCGCCGTCTCAACCAGCTCGGATACTTCAAGAACCTCGAAGGGGATGCCATCAGCGTCGAGAAGACGCCCGAAACGAAGAACAAGGTCGACGTCCAGCTGAAGCTCGAAGAGCAGAACCGCAATCAGCTCACGTTCGGCGCCGGCGTCTCGCAGTTCGACGGCTTTTTCGGCCAGCTGTCGTTCCAGACGTCCAACTTCCTCGGCCGCGGCGAGACCTTCTCGGTCACCGCCCAGCAGGGCAATCGCGCGAAGAACTATCAGGTCGCATTCACCGAACCCTTCCTGTTCGATCGGCCGATGACGGCGGGAATCGATCTCTACGTCCGCGAGATCCGCTACGAAGGTCAGTTCACTCAGGCGTCGATCGGCGGCAACGTCGTCTACGGCTTCCAGGTAGCCGACTACGCGCGGATGTTCGTCACCTACAGCTACGAGCAGGTGAAGGTGAAGGACCTGAACCCGCTCTACGAGGATCCGCGCGTCCTGGCCGGCAACCCGTTCCTCCAGGATTCGCTGCTGATCGGTCTGGGCGGCAAGCGAACCATCAGCAAGATTGGCCCGAGCTTCGTCTACAACACGGTCGACAGCCCGATCTTCCCGTCGAGCGGCACGCGCTACACGCTGTCGATGGATTTCGCGGGTCTCGGCGGCAATACGAACTTCGTGAACCCGAGGGCGGAGGCGATTTGGTACTTCCCGTTGAATCGCCGCACCTCGCTCGGGTTCCGCGCGCAGGGCGAGTACATCGTGCAGTATGGCAGCACGCTGGTCCTGCCGATCTTCGAGCGGCTGTTCCTCGGCGGCGAGTACAGCATTCGCGGGTTCGATATCCGATCGATCGGTCCGCGCGATCCGGTGACAGGCCTGGTCATCGGCGGCAACAAGAGCATCCTGTTCAACGCCGAATACCTGATCACCATTGCCGGTCCTGTGCGCCTCGTCCTCTTCGCGGATGCCGGCCAGGTGCGCAACACCGGCGAGAACTTCGCCTGGAAGGAACCGATCCGCCAAATACGCACGCCCGGGGCGCTGCTGCCCGGCCCGTTCGACCCGTTCGTGGTGCCGACGCCGTTCGCGAGCCCGTTCGATCCCGAGGTCGTGGTCGTCGGCGATCGCGATGCGTTCAAGACGTCGATTGGCGCCGAAGTCCGGTTCTTCATGCCAGTCCTGAACGTGCCGTTCCGATTGATCTTCGCGATGAACCCGTCGCGCGGCGGGGTGTTGGACAACAACCTACAGCCCGAAAAAGAGTGGAAGTTCCGGTTCGCGGTTGGCTCGACTTTCTGAGTGTGGGCGCGGATCGAGGTTACGGAGGAAACGGGGACGGAGGTTACGGAGGACACGGAACAAGCTTTAACTCAGAGACTCAGAGAAACGGAGAATTTTGGTGGGACCGTGCAAATCGAGTTTGACGAGACCCAACCAAAAGTCTCCGTTTCTCTGAGTCTCCGAGTTAAAGCTTGTTCCGTGTCCTCCGTAACCTCCGTCTGAAGGGATCATGTTTAACTCGAAAGGAATCTGTTTCATGAGAGCGTTGAAGACGATGACCGTGGTGGGCGCCGTGAGCTTGCTGCTCGCGGCCGGATCTGCGATGGCGCAGACGCCGCCGCCGACCCAGCCGCCGCCGACCCAGCCGCCGCCGACCCAGCCGCCCGCAAAGCCGCCGGTGGGACAGCCGCCGACGCCGGCCCCGGCTGCCACGCCGCAGCCGCCACGACCGTTTCCCGAAGGCGCCAAAATCGCCTACGTCGATCTTCAGCGCATCGCGCAGGGTTCGGCAGAGGGTAAGGCGGCCGCCGCCAAGCTCGAGGAGCTCAAGAAGCAGAAGACTGGTGAACTGACCGAGAAGAACAAGGCGCTCGAGGGGCTCCGCACGAAGCTGCAGCAGGGCGGCACGGTGCTGAGCGATTCCGCACGCGCACAACTCGAAAAAGACATCGACAAGCAGACCCGGGAGATTCAGTTCCTCCAGCAGAGCGCGCAGGCGGAGTTCGAGCAGCTCGAGGGGGAGCTGAACCAGGAGTTCCAGCGGAAGCTCAACCCGATCCTCGACCAGGTGTCGAAGGAGAAGGGTCTGCACATGCTGTTCAGCATTCGCGACAACGGCGCGGTCTGGGCCGACACGGGCCTCGACCTGTCGGATGAGATCGTCAAGCGCTTCGACGCGGCCGCGAAGACGCCTCCGAAGAAATAGATCGGTCAGCCGCGAATTCGCACGGAAGGCCTGGCGCGGCACGAACGTGCCGCTCCAGGCGCCCAGCTTGCGAATTACGAGCTACGGACCACGAACCACGAACCACGGTCTACGGTCCGTTCTGATACACTCCTCCCACGTGTCCATCAACATCTCCGAGTCGATCGAACGACTCTGTTACCGGTATCCGTCTGCGCTGGTAGACGCGATCACCGAGCACGAGCCAGGCCGGCGTCTCGTCGCGGTGAAGAACGTCACCGTCAACGAAGACTTCTTTCAGGGCCACTTCCCGGGGAAGCCCACGATGCCCGGCGTGCTCATGATCGAGACGCTCGCCCAGGTCGCGACGCTGCTGCTGGTGCACGGTCCTGACGGCCAGGCATCAGGCAACGCCTATCTGCGCGGCGTCGACAACGCGAAGTTCAGGAAGCAGGTCGTCCCGGGTGACCGCTTGCGCCTCGAGGTGACGCTCGGTCCGCGCCGGGCCACGCTGGCCAGGGCCAAGGGCGTCGCTTACATGGGCGACGACGTGGTGGCCGAGGCAGTGCTGCTGATGGGCCTCGTACCGGTTGGGACGTCAGCCGGCCGCGCCCGCGTTCAAGTCCATCCGACCGCTATCGTGCACGAGGATGCCGTGATAGGTGCGGGTACCGTGATCGGTCCGCACGCCGTGATCGGCCAGCACGTGCGCATTGGCAGGGACTGCCGCGTGGGCGCGTCGTCGGTCATCGACGGCTGGACCACTATCGGGGATGGCAACGAGGTATTTCCGTTCGCGTCCATCGGGCTCATCCCGCAGGACTTGAAGTTCCGGGGCGAGCGGACGGAGCTGAATATCGGCCACCGGAACGTGTTCCGCGAGTTCGTGACGATACATCGCGGCACCGCCGGCGGTGGCGGCGTGACCGACATCGGCGATCACAACGTCTTCATGGCCTACGCGCACATTGCGCACGACTGTCACGTCGGCAATCACACGATCTTCGGGAATGCCGCGACGCTCGGCGGGCACGTGACCGTCGAGGACTACGCGACGATCAGCGCATTCTCAGGGGTTCACCAGTTCTGCCGGGTGGGGCAGCACGCCTTCATCGGCGGCTTCTCCGTCGTCACGAAAGACGCGCTGCCGTTCGCGAAAACCGTCGGCAACCGCGCGCGCATCTACGGCCTCAACACCATCGGCCTCGTCCGCCGGAAGTTCTCACCAGACGCCATCGCCAAGCTGCGGCGGGCGTATCGCCACCTGCTGCACTCGAACACCAGCCGCGCCCTGGCACAAATCGAGCGCGACGCGTCGCTGCGCTGCGACGAGGTCCGCTACGTGGTGGAGTTCATCAAAACATCCAGCCGTGGAGTCGGTCTGCGCAGGCCAAGCCGCCGGCTGGAAGAGCTGGTGGAAGAGTAAGCCCCGTCGCCCCGTCGCGTCCGATCTTCGAGCAACGAACCACGAACCACGGACTACGGACTACGGACTACGGGTGTACAACCTGCACCGTGTAATTGATCGGTGCATCCGTCGGCACATTTCCCTGCGAATCGAACAGCCTGACACAGAGACTGCTGGGGGCGACGACCGTACCGGTCAGGGCGGCTGACGTGGTCGCCAGGTTGTTCAGCATGATCACGGTGCACACTGAACCGTCCCAGGTGCCCATTCCAAAACCGAACGAGGGTGAACTCGAGGGATCGACGGCGGTGATCGTGGCGGTCACGGATCCGGCGGCCGAGGCGATGAACGGGTGGACCACCGATCCGTTCAGGTTAACGGTGCCTGTGAAGGTGTCGGTAACCGGGTTCGGCGGCGTGGGGACCGTTGGCGAATCGCCATTGTCACAAGCCCCAGAGAACAGCAAGGGCACTACCAGCAACAAGAACCTGACCTTCGCCACGTAACGCATTCAGTCTCCTTGAAACATCGGCCGACGGCAGCAGGCTGGCTCTTCCAGACGGACCGAATCCCCTATTGGTACTTTGATAGACTGACGAACTGACCGACGGTTTGGCCGGATTGGGTCCGGCTAAAGCCGGACGCTACGAGGGTCCGGCTCTCCGAGGTTCAACACACCCGCCTGCATGAGCAGAATCGGCTTGATCGCCGGCAACGGGACGTTTCCGTTTCTGGCTTTGCGAGGCGCCCGCAGCCTGGGCCACGACGTCACGATCGTCGCCGTCAAGGAAGAGGCGTACCCGGAGCTGGAAGGGGAAGCCAGGTTGGCCGGGGCCGATCTCCACTGGGTTTCGCTCGGCCATCTTGGCCGCTGCATCAAGATCCTGCGGGCCGCCGGCATCACCCAGGCGGTCATGGCCGGGCAGGTCAAGCACGTCAAGATCTTCTCGGGCATCATTCCGGATCTCACGTTGTTGTCGGTCCTTACGAAGCTGAAGGCGCGGAACACCGATGCGTTGATTTCAGCGGTGGCCGACGTGATGCGCGGGGAAGGCATCGAGCTGCTGGACTCGACGGTGTTCCTCGAGCCGCTGCTGGCGCGTGAGGGCGTGCTCACCGAACGCGCACCCGGCGACGACGAGCGGGCCGATTTCGAATTCGGATACCGGATGGCCGACACCATCGCCGGCCTCGACATCGGTCAGACGATTGCCGTCAAACAGAAGGCGGTGGTCGCAGTCGAAGCGATGGAGGGGACAGACGAAGTGATCGCGAGGGCTGGCCATCTCGCAGGCCCCGGAGTGCGAGTCGTGAAGGTCGCGAAGCCGAACCAGGACATGCGGTTCGATGTGCCGGTCGTGGGGCTGGCGACGATCGACGCGATGCGCGCCGCAGGCGCCTCGGCGTTGTCGATCGACGCCAGGCGTACGTTGATGCTGGACGGCGAGCGGCTGCTGGCCTCCGCCAGCGCCGCTGGCATCACCATCGTCGGCCGTCCACTGCACGAGCAGCGAGGCGCGAGCAGGCATGAGTGAGGCCTACCGCGTAGCGGTCATCGGTGTCGGGCACCTCGGCCGCCATCATGCCCGGATCCTCTCCTCACTCGACGGCGTGTCGCTCACGGGCGTCGTGGACGTGCTGCCGGATCGCGCAGCGGAAGTCGCTGCGTCGGCGGGTACGACCGCGTTCACCGAGAGCCGTCAGGTCCTCGATCGAGTGGATGCCGTCACGGTCGCCGTGCCGACCGAACTGCATCGCGACATCGCTCTGCCTTTTCTCGAGCGCGGGATTTCGGTCATGGTCGAGAAGCCGCTGGCCCGGTCGCTTGCGGAGGCCGACGAGCTGATCGCGGCCGCGCGTGCGTCAGGCGCGACGCTGGGCGTTGGGCACACCGAGCGTTACAACCCCGCCGTCACGGCCGTTCTGCCGCTGGTGACGACACCGCGGTTCATCGAGGTCCATCGGCTGGGCGTGTTTCCTGAGCGCAGCCTCGATATCGACGTCATCTTCGATTTGATGATCCACGACCTGGACATCATCCTCGCTATGGTGAGATCCGACGTCGCTTCCATCGAGGCGGTTGGCGTGCCGGTGCTCACGCCGAGGTACGATATTGCGAATGCCCGGCTTCGCTTTGCGTCGGGCTGTATTGCCAACGTGACGGCCAGCCGGATCAGCCGCGAGCGGGTCAGGAAGATCCGATTCTTTCAGCCGGATTCCTACCTGTCGATCGACTACGCGGCGCAGGAGGTCGAAGGCTGGCGGCTCGTCCGACGAGACGGCGCGAAACCCTCGATTCAGGGCGGTCCGATCCCCGTCGAGCGGGACGAACCACTCCGGCGCGAGCTGCGCGACTTCGTGGATGCCTCGCGCGCCAGAAGGTCACCGCTGGTCGATGGCGGCTGCTGGTCGCCGAGCGCTCGAACTGGCAACCCAGGATCGCGCAAAAAATGGAAAGCGTGTGAGCGTGTTCAAAAACCTCAACGAATTTATCGCGACGCTCGACAAAGAGCGGGAGCTCGCGCGCATCCCGGAGCCAGTCAGCCCCGAGCTCGAGATCTGCGCCGTCACCGATCGCGTGTCGAAATCGCCGGGTGGAGGCCCCGGCCTGTTGTTCGAGCGGCCCAGCCGGGTTCGACATGCCGGTGGCCATCAACCTGTTCGGCTCGATGCGCCGGATCTGCATGGCGCTTGGCGTCACCTCGCTGGACGATCTGGCGCGCGAAGTCGAAGAGCTGTCGACGCCGAAAGTGCCTGGCGGCCTCGTCGATGCGCTGAAGATGCTGCCGGTGGTGAATCGCCTGCGCGACCTGATGCCGAAGACGGTGACCGACGCGCCATGCCAGGAGGTGGTGCGGAAGGATGGCACGCTCGACGATTATCCAATCCTGAAATGCTGGCCGGAGGACGGCGGACGTTACATCACGCTCCCTCTCGTCTTCACGCGAGACCCCGAGAGCGGTGCCCGGAACATCGGAACGTATCGCATGCAGGTCTACGACGGGCGCACGACCGGCATGCACTGGCAGCGGCACAAGGGCGGTGCCCAGCACCACCGCGTGGCCGAGCGGCTCGGCAAGCGCCTGCCGGTCGCCGTGGCGCTCGGTCCTGATCCTGCGCTGGCCTACTCGGCGACTGCACCGATGCCGGAAGGGCTCGACGAGCTGATGCTCGCTGGATTCCTCCGTCGCGAGCGGGTCGAAATGGTGAAGTGCGTAACGGTGGATCTCGAGGTCCCGGCAAACTCTCAGATCGTGCTCGAGGGATATGTCGAACCAGGCGAGCGCCGCCGGGAAGGGCCCTTCGGCGACCACACGGGCTTCTACTCGCACCCGGACGACTATCCGGTGTTTCACATCACCTGCATCACGCAGCGCAAGAAACCGATCTACCTGACCACGGTCGTCGGGATACCTCCGATGGAGGATTACTACCTCGGGAAAGCGAGCGAGCGGATCTTCCTGCCGCTGATCCGGAAGACGCTGCCCGAGATCGTCGACATGCACTTTCCGGCGCCCGGCATCTTTCACAACATCGTGATCATCTCGATCGACAAGCGCTACCCCGGCCACGCGCGCAAGATCATGAACGCGGTGTGGGGCCTCGGGCAGCTGATGTTCTCGAAGACCGTGATCGTGGTGGACAAGGACGTCGACGTTCAGAACGAAGCAGAGGTTGCGTGGATCGTCGGCACGCACTACGACCCTGAACGTGACGTGCAGTTCACGCGTGGACCCGTGGACGACCTCGAGGACGCCAGCGATCTGCCGGCCTACGGGAGCAAGATGGGAATCGATGCCACGCGGAAGTGGCCGTCCGAGGGGTTCAAGCGGCCGTGGCCGAAGCGAATCGTGACCGACCCGCAGTCGGTCCGGAAGGCTGAAGAGATCTGGCAGAAGATCGGCAAAGGATGGAGGGCATGACGCTCGACGCCGTCGCAGATCGCCTCTCGCGCGGAGACCTGCTGAGCGAGACCGATGCGCGAGCCATCCTCGCCACGCACGACCTGATTGCCGTGGCAACCCTGGCGGACGAGGTTCGACGTCAGAAGCGTGGCGGCGAGACGATGTTCGTGCGCGTGCTCGACGTCCATGCCGACGCGGTTCCGGCAAGCCTTCCTGGTGGCGTCAGCGCAGGGGAGCTCAGAATTGTCGGGAAGCCCGCGAGCGAGGCTGATGCGCTGGCCGCCGTGCGTGCCGTGTCGGCGCTGGCCGGCAAGACACCCGTCACCGGGTTTTCAATCGCCCATCTTGCGTCCCTGTCGTCATCGTCCGCCGCATTTGTGCGCCTGTGCAGCGGGCTGAAAGACGCAGGTCTTTCCGCGGTTGCCGAAGTGGCGATCGACGAGATCGATGGGCTCGATGACCTTGCCGGCGCAATCGGTGCCGCCAGGGACGCTGGTCTCCTCGGTACTTCGCATGACGGTTTCGACGCTCGCGGAAGGCCAGCAGGTATCGATCATCGAGCGGGCCCGGACGCTTCAACAGACCCTTGGAGGGTTTTACGCGTTCGCGCCGCTGCCACGCGTCATGTCTGTGTCGGCGCCGACGACCGGGTACGACGACGTGAAGCAGGTGGCGCTGGCGAGGCTCATGGTGCCGGGAATCGACTCGATCCAGGTTGACTGGTCGCTCTATGGGCCCAAGCTGGCCCAGGTGGCGCTGACCATGGGCGCCGATGACGTGGATGCGGTGGCGGCGTTCGAGGTGGAGAACCTCGGGCATCGTCGCAGCGCGGTCGAGGAGATCACGCGGAACATCCGGGCGGCGTCGCTGGAACCTGTCGAACGCGACGGCCTGTTCAAAAGGATCCACGCTTGATGGTCAGGCTTGGGGCTGTCGACTATCTGAATGCGCGACCGCTCGTGTACGGCCTCGAGATGCGGACCGATATCTTTTCGCTCCGCTTTGACGTCCCTTCGAAGTGCGCGGCGCTGCTGCACGAAGGCTCGATTGACGTCGGCATGATCCCGTCGATCGAGTACCTGCGCGGCCGCGATCCGTACCTGATCGTGCCAGGCTCGGGCATCATCTCGAACGGGCCTGTCGCATCTGTCGCGTTGTTCAGCACGAAGCCGGTGACCCAGATCCGATCGGTGGCCGCCGACACGAGCTCGCGAACTTCGAACGGGCTGTTGCGGGTGCTGTGCTACGAAGCGTTCGGCGTGGATCCGTCGTTCGTGCCAATGCCGCCGAAGATCGACGAGATGCTCACCGCCTGCGACGCGGCGTTGCTGATAGGCGATCCGGCGCTCTACCTCGATCCTGCGTCGAGAGGCTTGCTGAAAATCGATCTCGGTCAGGAGTGGACAACGCTGACCGGGTTGCCGTTCGTTTGGGCGTTCTGGGCAGGACGCCCGGATGCGCTCTCGGCCGACGCGATTCGCGTGCTCACCGAGGCTCGCGATGCCGGCGTCGCGGCGTCCGACGCCATTGCGGACGCTTACTGCGGCCCCGAGCGCGCCGCCCTCGGCCGTGCGTATTTGAGGGACAATATCAAGTACATGCTCGGGGAGCGGGAAGCGGCGGGCCTCACGCGCTACTACGAGCTGGCGGCGGCGCATGATGTCGTGGAATCCACGAAACCGTTCGTCTTCTATTGAACCCTGACGCCGTGACGCGATGGCGATAACCCGAATCTCAGCGAAGGTCCGAGAGGGCGGACGGCTGAACCCGTCCGAGGCCCTGGAGCTGTACGCGAACGCTCCCACCAGCCTCCTCGGCCAGCTTGCCGACCAGTTCCGCGCGCGCCGGCATCCTGGCGGCATCGTCACCTACATCATCGACCGCAACGTCAACTACACGAACGTGTGCGTAGCGCGCTGCAACTTCTGCGCGTTCTACCGTCCGGTCGGATCTGCCGAAGGTTACGTGCTCGGGTTCGAGGAGATCTTCCGCAAGATCGACGAAACGATCGCCGTCGGCGGCGGCCAGCTCCTTCTGCAGGGCGGACACAACCCGGATCTGCCGCTGGAGTGGTACGAAGATCTCTTTCGCGCCGTGAAGGGGCGATATCCGGATTTCAGACTGCACGCCCTGTCGCCGCCTGAAGTCATTCACCTGTCGCGGCTCTCGAGGCTCCCTGTTCCACAGGTGATCGAGCGGTTGATCGCCGCCGGACTCGACAGCATTCCCGGTGGCGGCGCGGAGATCCTCGTCGATCGCGTTCGCAAGCTGCTCAACTGCTACGGCAAGGCCACTACTGATGAATGGCTGGACGTCATGCGTCACGCGCACATCACCGGGCTCCGCACGACGGCGACGATGATGTACGGGACCGTGGAAACGATGGAGGAGCGGCTCGAACACCTGTTCCGGTTGCGCGAGGTCCAGGACGAGACGGGCGGCTTCACCGCGTTCATCACCTGGAGTTATCAGCCCGAACACACCGAGCTGGGTGGCGGCGAGGCGACGGGGATCGACTATCTGCGGACGCTGGCCATCAGCCGTCTGGTACTCGACAATTTCGACAACCTGCAGTCGTCGTGGGTCACGCAGGGCGGCAAGGTCGGACAGTTGAGCCTGGCCTTCGGTGCCAACGACATGGGCAGCGTGATGATCGAGGAGAACGTCGTGCGCGCAGCCGGCGCCAGCTACTGCATGGACGAGATCGAGATCGTCCGCAACATCGAGAACGCCGGATTCGTGCCGAAGCGTCGCAACATGCACTACCAGATCCTCGGCGATCCGATCTTCCGCGAGCGGGCCGTGCCTCGCATGCTGGAGCTGGCCGTCGCTCGGGCGGATGGTGACACATCGCGGCCACCCGAGATCAATCGGTACGCGGCGAGGAGCGCCGTCGAAAAGAAGGCGCGGACAACTCCTTGATCGTCCACCGCGCCGCGTGGGTGTTGCCCATCGCGTCGGCGCCAGTCAGGAACGGCTGGGTGGCGGTCGAACAGGGCAGGGTCGTCGCCGTTGGCGGGCCATCCGCCTTCGCGCCTGCGTCGCTTCGGCGGGACAGGCCTGATCGGGAGGAGCGCGTAGCGCCTTCAGGTGAGTCTTGGGCAATTCTGCCGGGGCTCGTCAACGCCCACACGCACCTCGAGCTCTCCTGGTTGCGGGGGAAAATCCCGCCGGCCGAATCAATGCCAGCATGGGTCGGCGGACTGTTGGCCCATCGCCGCAACGCTGCCGATCCGCCGGAACCGATTGCCGAAGCCATCACTGAGCTCCGCATGACGGGCACCGCGCTGGTTGGCGACGTGACCAACTCCCTCGCGTCTTATGACGTGCTCGCTGACAGCGACATCTCGGCGGCAGTCTTTCACGAGCTTCTCGGGTTCCGCGTGTCCGACCCGGCGTCGGTTGTCGCGGAGGCGAAAAACCGGCTGGTGCAGTTGACGCCCTACGAGTGGTTGCGGCCCGTTCTCGTGCCGCATGCGCCGTATTCGGTCGACCCGGATCTGATTCGCGCGATCGGTCAATCCGACCAGCGCCATCCGTTGAGCATGCATCTCGGCGAGTCTCGTGAGGAGGTCCAGTTCCTGCACGATGGCTCGGGGCCGTGGCGCGCGTTGATCGAGATGCTCGGGGCCTGGACCGACACCTGGCAGCCGCCTGGATGCGGTCCTGTTGAGTACGTCGCCCGGCTGGGGCTGGTGAACGATCGGCTGATTGCCGTGCACGGCGTTCAGTTCACGGACGCGGAACTCGCACGCCTGGCTGCCGCCGGGGCCACCGTCGTCACATGCCCGCGCAGCAACCGATGGACCGGTGCAGGCACGCCGCCTGTCGAGCGCTTCTATGCTTCCGGGGTGCGCATCGCAATCGGAACCGATAGCCTCGCCAGTGTCGAGGATCTCAATCTGTTCCACGAGATGGCGGCCGTCAGGCGCCTCGCGCCCTCGGTTGCCGCGTCCCGAATATTGCGCAGTGCGACGCTCGATGGCGCCGAAGCCCTCGGGTTCGGACGCGATTTCGGGTCGATCGAGGCGGGAAAACGCGCGGCGTTGATTGCCGTGCGGGTGCCGGGCGGTGTCGTGGATGTGGAAGAATACCTGGTTGGAGGCATCGCGCCCGAGCAGGTTCGGTGGCTGGAGGCAGACTGATCGACTCATGACGGCGTCAGTGGAGAGGCTCAGGACGTACGGCGCGTTCGTCCGGTTCAGCCACAGCGTCTTTGCGCTGCCGTTCGCGCTGACCGGCGCGCTCCTGGCCCTGCATCGGCAGGGTGCCTGGGGCTGGGACTACGTGTCGTGGCGCATCCTCTGGATCGTGGTCGCGATGGTGGCGGCGAGAAGCGCCGCCATGGGCTTCAATCGTCTCGTGGATGCCCGGTACGACGCGCTCAACCCACGCACCGCCATGCGCGAGTTGCCGCGCGGGGCGATGACGCGTCCCGAGGCCGTGTTGTTCGTCACGATCGCCTCGGCGGTCTTCGTGTTCGCCGCCTGGAAGCTGTCTCCGCTTTGTTTCGCGCTGTCGCCGGTTGCGCTGGCGATTGTCTTCTGGTACTCGCTCGCGAAGCGCGTCACCAGCTATACGCAGTTGTTCCTCGGTCTGGCGATGGCCGTGGCGCCGGTCGGCGGATGGCTCGCCGCGGGCGGTCGCGGCGGCTGGGAGCCCTGGCTGCTGGCGATCGCCATTGGCACCTGGGTCGGGGGCTTCGACGTGCTCTATGCATGCCAGGACCTCGAGTTCGATCGCGCGCATGGCCTCCGATCGATCCCGGTCCGCTTCGGCGTGGCGCGCGCGCTCGTGATCTCGCGCGCCATGCATGTAATCACCGTCCTCTGCCTGGCCGCGCTGGCGTTCGTCGCAAACCTCGGCCTGGTCTATCTCGCCGGCGTGGCCGGCGTCGCCGCGCTCCTGGTGCTGGAGCAGTCGATGGTGTCCGAACACGACCTGTCGCAGGTCAAGCGCGCGTTCGACCTCAATGGGTATGTGGGGATTCTGTATTTCGTGTCGACTGCGGCTGCGGTGTATCTGGTGAATTGAGCGGTTGGTCGAGGTTGCGTCGATAGGACGGAGGGGACGGAGGACACGGAACGAGCTTCAACTCGGAGACGCGGAGAAACGGAGTTCGATCTGCAGGTCAGCGTTCAAAGCCGATGCCGGCCCGGCCATCGGCCGGGCCGGGCGATCGACCGACACCCCGAGGACGCAAGCCGCCGGGGCGTTCAATCGCGGCTTGTGTCCTCGGGGCGTCGGTCGATCGCTCGCCGCGCTCGCGCGGCGGCATCGGCTGCAGTTCGTTGTTTGACATGTCCACTCCGTTCGCCTCCGTTCCTCCGCGTCTCCGTTTTTGAAGCTCGTTCCGTTCCCCCCGTGCCCCCCGTTCCCTCGGGCCTGGCTCGGATATCATCGACCCATGAAACGGACGATCGCCATCGCGATTACCGGCGCCAGCGGGGCACTCTATGCGACGCGCACGATGGCTGCGTTGCTCGAGCGCGGCTGCCATCTCGAGCTGATCGTGTCGGACTACGGAAAGCGGTTGCTGCGGGACGAGCTGGGCGAGCAGGCAGCGATCGACAAGCTGCTCCCGTACCTGGAATCGTCTTATGGCGAGAGCGTCCGCAACGGCACGTTCACGCTGTACAGCAACAAGGATCTCGGCGCCAGGATCGCGAGCGGCAGCCAGAATTGTGACTCGATGGTGGTCGTGCCGTGCTCGATGAAGACGCTCGCGGGCATCGCGCACGGGTTGTCGCGCAACCTCGTCGAGCGGGCCGCCGACGTGATGCTCAAGGAGCGGCGCATGCTCATCATCGTGCCCCGTGAGACACCTATGAGCCTGCCGCAGCTGCGCAACATGGTGCTCTGCGCCGAAGCGGGAGCGATGATCATGCCGGCGATGCCCGGCTTCTATCAGATGCCGCAGACCCTCGAGGATCTCTCCAACTTCATGGCGGGGAAGATTCTCTCCGCGCTCGGCTTTCAGCACGAGCTGTACCCCGCATGGAAGGGGTGATGCCGTCCGCGCCCGACAAGACGCCGTCGCGCATCGCCGGGATGTTCGACGCGATTGCCCCTCGCTACGATCTCCTGAACCACCTGCTGAGTGCGGGGCTCGACCGCCGCTGGCGAGAGCGCGCCGTCGACGCGCTGGAGCTGAAGCCAGGCACGCGCGTGCTCGACCTCTGCACGGGGACCGCTGATGTGGCCATCGCTGCGGCACGGCGCGCAACGAAGCCGTCGATTGTCGGGATCGACTTCGCAGGGACGATGCTCGTCCTGGGCCTGCAGAAGGTGCGCGATCAACAACTCGACCGGCAGATTCAACTGGTCCGAGGTGACGCCACGCGCATCCCTGTCGCGGACGGGACGTGCCAGGCGGCTACTATTGCCTTCGGGATTCGGAACGTTGCCGAGCCGGAAAAGGCCATCGCCGAGCTCGCGCGCGTGCTCGAACCCGGAAGCCGGCTCGCCATCCTCGAGTTTGGTGCCCCTCGCGTCCCCGGGATCCGGACGATGTACGACTGGTATTTTCGCTACCTCCTGCCGCTCGTCGGCAGGGCCGTTTCGAAGCACCAGAGTGCCTACTCGTACCTCCCGGCGTCAGTGACGAGCTTTCCACCACCCGCCGAGTTCGCGCGCATCCTCTCCGCGCACGGGTTCAAGGACGTTGAACCCGTCCCTCTGACCTTCGGCATCGTCTATCTCTACGTCGCGACCCGCGCCTGAGGTCGGCCCCGTAGTCCGTCCGGCTTTAGCCGGACCTGACCAGGTGTTAGGTGACCGAATCCGGGCCGCCGCGGTCGAGGTTCCAATGCTGTTATACTCGGTAAGTTCCTGATGTACTTCAATTTCGAGGAGGATCGACCGGACACGCCGACGATCGCGCGGGCGATTTCGGCTCGCGAAGGCGTCATGCTGTCGATCATCCTGCACCTGGTTGCAGTCATCTTCATTCTCGTGCTACCGACACTGCCGTTCGTCCGCGAGGCGGAGGCCAAGCGTCAGCAGGCACTCGAAGAGCAGCGTCGTCAGGAACTCGAGCGGATGCGGGAAAACGCACGGTTCGTCTTCGTTCAGCCGCGCATCGAGCGGCCCGCGCCGCCGCCCCCGCGGGCGGAGCTCTCCGATCTGGATCGTCAGGCTCGGACCGTCGAACGCGCGCCGAAACCGACCAATCCGCTGCCGTTCTCGCGCGGCAACTCGCCGGAACGAATCGACTCGCCGGCGCCGCCCGAGCCTGTGCGGCCGCAGCCTGAGGCGACCGCCGCGCCGCCACCGCAGCCTGTCGAAGATCCGACCCGTCAGGGGCTGACGCTGCCGAACGCCCAGAACGGGGCGGAAGCGCGTTCGTCGGAGATCGAACGGCAGCCGGCCCAGAAGCCCGCGACCGGAGTGATCGCTGAAGCCATCCGCAACGTGCAGAAGTACGTACAGCGGGAAGGATTCGTCAATCTCGAGGGAGGCGCGAATCAGGAGTTCGCGCCGTTCATCCAGTTCGATACGAAAGGCGTCGAGTTCGGACCCTGGCTGCGGCGGTTCATCGCGCAGATTCGAGCCAACTGGTTCATCCCTTACGCCGCCATGTCGATGCGCGGCCACGTCGTGGTCACCTTCAACGTGCACAAGGACGGACGGATCACCGATGTCGCGGTGCTGAAGCCGTCGCGGATCGATGCGTTCACGAAGTCCGCGAACAACGCCATCCTGGCATCCAATCCCACCGTGCCGCTGCCTACTGAATACCCTGAGGAACGTGCGTTCTTCACGGTGACGTTCTTCTTCAACGAAACCCCGATCGATGACAACGCGGATCCCGCTCGCTCGAACGGGACGCGGATCCCGGCGGATCGTTGGAACGGGACGCGGATCACGGCGGATCGTCATCGCGGATCGTTTTCTCCGAGGCGCGGTCCGACGCGGACACAGCAGATGGGCCTGCTTGTCGTACTGGCCCTGCTAGCCGCGCTGGCGGTGGCGCGTGTCGTCGCCGGCTGACGCCCGGCCGCTGCTGGTCGCCATCCTCGGGCCGACCGCGACTGGGAAGAGCACGCTGGGAATCGCGCTGGCGCGACAGTTCGACGGAGAGGTCGTCAGCTGCGATTCGACCGCGGTCTATCGCGGTTTCGACATCGGGACGGACAAGGTCCCGGATGAGGAGCGCGCCGGCGTTCCTCACCATCTCGTCGACGTCGCGGATCCGACCGAGGAATACTCAGCCGCGCGATATGCCCGCGAAGCATCAGCGGCGATCCGGGGCATCACGGGACGCGGCCGCCTTCCCATCCTCGTCGGCGGCACGGGGCTCTACTACCGCGCGTTGACCAGAGGGCTGTTCGACGGCCCCGGGCGTGACACGGCCCTTCGAGCGCGATTCGAACGGGTCGCGGATCGAAAGGGGAGCGAGCGCCTGCACACGATGCTGCAGCGCGTGGATGCGGCATCCGCCGACCGCATTCAGCCGCGCGATCGCAAGCGTCTGATCCGCGCGCTCGAGGTGTTTCACGTCACCGGGCGGCCGCTGACCGACCACTTTGCCGAAACCCGCTCGGCCATTCCCGAATACGACGTCCTGCCGTTCGGCCTTCGCATTCCATCCGAGATGACCGCCGAGCGCGTGGCGCGCCGTGTCGATGCGCAGTTCGAGCGGGGCCTGCTCGACGAGATCCGTAATCTGCTGGCGTCCGGCGTGCCGGAACATGCGCATCCATTCACGGGGCTGGTCTATCGACAGGCGCTCGAACACCTCCACGGCGTGCGCAGCGAGGCCGCCACGCGCGAACTCATCGTGCGCGAGAACCGCCGCTATGCGCGCCGGCAGTTGATCTGGTTCAGGAAAGAGCCTAATCTACAGTGGATTTACGCCGCGGGCGAGAGCGAGGCGACTCGAGACGAGGTCGTGCGAGCTGTCGCGGCGAGGGAGACAAGCCGTAATGCCCCAAACACGTGAGTCGAAACCTGCAGCCGCGCAGCCAAACATTCAGGATGTGTTCCTGAACTACGCGCGTCGCGAACGGCTGCCGGTGCAGATCAGGCTCATGGACGGGTCCGACTTCGAGGGCCGCGTCAAGAACTTCGATCGTTTTGCCGTCATCGTCGAGCACAACGGTTCCGATCACATGATCTTCAAGCACGCAATCGCCACGATTCGCTCCCCGCGTGCGATGAGCAACTACTACTCCAGCCACGAGGGCTGATCGCCGCACGATGGCCGCCTCGTCAGACGCGCTCGGCGGTCGGCGGCCGGATCGCGTCGTCCTGATCGTCCTCGACAGCGTCGGCATTGGCGAGCTGCCGGACGCCGCCTCCTACGGCGACGAGGGCAGCAACACCGTGGGTAATATCGCCCTCAGCGTCGGCCTGCGCGTACCGACGCTCCGCCGCCTCGGCCTCGGGCGGCTGGTCAACCTTCCAGAGTCGCCCCCGGACGAAGTCCCGCTCGGTGCTTTTGGCCGCATGGTCGAGTCGTCGCCGGGCAAAGACTCGGTGACCGGGCATTGGGAGCTGATGGGGCTGGTTCTCGAGCGCCCTTTCCCGGTGTTCCCCAACGGCTTTCCGCCATCGCTGATCGCCGAATTCGAGCGAAAGATTGGACGCAGCACGCTCGGCAACGTCGTGGCCTCCGGCACCGCGGTGATCGATCAGCTGGGGCCCGAGCACATGCGAACGGGATCTCCAATCGTCTACACATCGGCTGACAGCGTCTTCCAGGTCGCCGCGCACGAGGATGTGATTCCGGTTGCCGTTTTGTACCGCATCTGCGACGTGGCGTTTGAGCTCGCCGCTCTCGGTCTTGGCGTCGGCCGTGTGATTGCGAGGCCGTTCGTCGGCGTCCCGGGCAGCTTCACACGGACGTCGAATCGCCGCGACTTTGCGCTGACGCCGTATGCGCCGACGCTCCTCGACCGTGTGAAATCAGCCGGCAAACCGGTTTGTGCGATTGGAAAAATCGAAGACCTCTTCGCGGGACGCGGGATCACGAGGGCAGTCCACACGACCAGCGATGAACACGGCATGGACGAAATCGAACGGGCGATGCGCGAGGTCGACTCAGGGCTGATTTTCGCCAACCTCGTCGATTTCGATACGAAGTACGGGCATCGCAACGACGTGTCCGGCTACGCCGCCAACCTGGAGGCCATCGACGCGCGCCTGGACGTGCTGCTGCCGAAGCTCAGGCCCGGCGATCTACTGATCGTGACTGCCGATCATGGCAACGATCCCACGACGCCGAGTACCGATCACTCGCGAGAGCACGTCCCGGTGTTCATCGTCGGCGGTCTGGTCAGGCCCGGCACGGACATCGGCCTGCGCAAGACGTTTGCGGATCTCGGCCAGACCCTGGCGGAGATCTTCGGCGTCGGAGCGCTGGATCACGGCACGAGCTTCCTGAGCGAGATTCAAAGGAACTGATGGGGATACGAGAAGAGTTGGAGCAGCGCGAGCGGGAGATTCTCGCTCCTCGGGCTGCGAAGAGCGCCGACAGCCGCGGCCGGCTTCGTCCGGAGCCGGAAGATCCTATTCGACCCGCATTTCAGCGCGATCGCGATCGGGTCATCCATTCAAAAGCGTTCCGGCGCCTCAAACACAAGACGCAGGTCTTCTTCGCGCCGGCCGGCGATCACTATCGCACGCGGCTCACGCACACCCTCGAGGTCTCGCAGATCGCCCGCAGCGTGTCGAAGGTGCTTCGCCTGAACGAAGAGCTCACGGAAGCCATTGCGCTCGGTCACGACCTCGGGCACACGCCGTTCGGCCACGCCGGCGAACGCGTGCTCCAGCAGCTCGTCCCCGGCGGTTTCGAGCACTACGAGCAAAGCCTGCGGATCGTCGACGTGCTCGAGCACGATGGGCAGGGACTGAATCTCACCTGGGAAGTGAGGGACGGCATCGCACGTCACTCGAAGGGGAAACACGGAGTCCCCGTCGGCGCCGATCCGGCTCACCGCGCGAGCACCATCGAGGGACAGGTCGCGCGCGTCGCCGACATCATCGCGTACGTGAACCACGACATCGACGACGCCGTGCGTGCGGGCCTGCTGAGAGACGATGACCTGCCCAAGGAACGCGTGGAGGTGCTCGGACGCACCTCCTCCGAACGGATCGGCCGGATGGTCACCGACGTGGTGATGAACACGCTCGATGGCGGACTGTCAGAAGTGCGAATGAGCGACGAGATGCTCCGCGCGACGATCGGGTTGCGGAGTTTTCTCTTCGACGCGGTGTACGAGAACGACGTAGCGACCGCGGAGTTCAAGAAGGCCGCGGGCATTCTCGGCGGACTCTGGGAGAAAGTGCGGGAGGACCCCGAGCAGTTCCTCGATCACCGCGTGATGGCGGCCGAAGGCCTGGATGCCGCGGCGCGCGATTTCCTGGCCGGCATGACCGACCGGTATGCCGTGAACCTCTACGAACAGCTCTTCATTCCGAAGCCGTGGGTCTCGTTGCGGGAGCTCTAAGACCGCACGACCCGGCTTGATTCGGCCGCTGCACGCGTTGTAGTCTGTCTTGCAGACCTGTTTGCGCGATGAATCTACCGTTCGCTCGATTGACGACAGGCAATGTGGCTCGCGAACTCCGCAATCGTCTGGGGGTTGCACACGTGCTGACCGGCTTTCTCGATCACCATTTGGTGAACCGGTGCTTCGCGGCGGCCAGCAGGCGGAGGAGGGTGCGCGTGAGACCGCCGTATGACGACATCGCCGCGCTGAATCGCCTGATTCACGAACCGGCGCGCCTGGCCATCGTGACCGTCCTCGGGTCCTGCGAGAAAGCCGACTTCGTCTTCATGGTCAACATCACTGGGCTGACGAAGGGCAACCTCTCCAGTCACGCCTCCAAACTTCAGCAGGCAGGGATCATCGAGATCGAAAAGGTGTTCGAGGGCAGCTATCCCGTCACCTACTTCAAGCTCACTGGCGAGGGGCGGGAGCGCCTCGAGGAATACTGGAACCGGTTCGACAATATTCGTCAAGATCGTCCGCGCCCAGAAGGCTTCGCCAGCTGTCTAGCCCTGACTGAGCCTTGTGACCCATCCGACTGTCCGGCGAGACACGAGCTACGAACCACGGACCACGGCAGCGTTCCGAAATCGAGGCTAAGCTAAGGTATAATGAGCGGTTGCCGCCCGCCAGCCGGGGTCGGCAAGGACCGTATGCTTCTGGACCTGAACAAGCTGCAGGGCTCTCGCGAGCGGATCGAACGCACGATCCCGCGGTCAGCCTTCGATCCCCAGGACGACCTGTATACCGTCGTGGCTCCGGTCGAGCTGTCGATGGATGTGCACAAGTCGGGGAAGGACAGCTACGAAGTGAAGGGTTTCGCGAACACACGTCTCGGGCTGTTCTGCAGCCGGTGCCTCGAGGCGTTCGAAGTGCCCGTCAACGCCACCTTCGAGTTGCGCTATGTGCCCCAGGCGCAGAATGTCGGTGAAGGGGAGCGTGAGGTCGCAGACGACGATCTGGCGACCGCGTTCTACCGTGACGGGGTGCTGGACCTTACCGAGCTCTTGCGCGAGCAGTTCCAGCTCGCGCTGCCGATGAAGCCCCTCCACGACGACGCCTGCCGCGGTCTGTGCGCGGTGTGCGGCGCAAATCTGAATCGAACGGCGTGCGACCATCAACCGAAGTGGGAAGATCCCAGGCTCGCACCGCTCAAGGGGCTGCTGAACCGACCGAAGGAGAATTGAGATGCCCAATCCAAAACGCCGGCATTCCAAGACGCGAACGGCCAAGCGTCGCACGCACGACGCACTGAAGCCAGTCGCCGTCGGGACGTGCCCGCAGTGCCACGAATCGAAGGCGCCGCACCAGGTCTGCCCGCACTGCGGGTACTACAAAGGCCGCCAGGTACGCGAAGTCGAGGAAGCCTAGCCGCCGATCCTCGCCGATCACCGCTGAATAACGGACCCGAATCTCTTATGGTA
Source organism: uncultured Acidobacteriota bacterium (assembly GCA_963784195.1). GTDB lineage: Bacteria > Acidobacteriota > Vicinamibacteria > Vicinamibacterales > 2-12-FULL-66-21 > CAVQAH01. The sequence goes on from CAWARA010000033.1 coordinate 73,617, forward strand.
CGGCGTTCTTTCCTCATTCCTGATGCAATCCGAAGACGCTTCGTCAATCCGCGACGATCGCGCGATCGATCCGCGAGGTCCGCGTGTGATCGTCGATCCGCGAGGATCCGCGTCCCGTGTGATCGATCGGATTGCGTCCTGTGATTCGATCCGATCGTCCCGTAGCGTTGTTGGTCCGCGCACGCTGCGCGCGATCCGCGGTGTGTGATGCGAATCGCCATCGACGCGATGGGCGGCGACGATGCCCCGGGCAGTATCGTGGACGGGGCGTTGGTGGCCGCGCGCCATCTCCAGTGCGGCCTGCTGCTCGTCGGCAGTCGCGTGGCGATCGAGCAGGAGCTCGCCCGGCATCCGGGAGCTGGCGCCCTCGACATCGAGATGATGGAGGCGCCTGAACGCATCGAGATGGCGGAACCGGCCGCTGCAGCGCTGCGGCGGAAGCCTGGTGCGTCGATTCGGCTCGCCGCCGAGGCTGTCCGCGACGGGCGTGCGGACGCGATGTTCAGTGCAGGGCACACGGGTGCGTCGGTGATCGCCGCGCACGCAGCCTTCGGCCGGATTCCGGGGGTCGAACGTCCTGCGCTGGCGACAATCATCCCCACACGTCGCGCGCCTGCGGTCATGCTCGACGCGGGCGCGACGGTGGAGTGCCGGCCGCAGCATCTCGTGCAGTTCGCGATCATGGGGGCAGCCTACGCGCGGGTGGCGCTCGGATGCGAGTCGCCGCGGGTCGGCCTGCTCTCGGTCGGCGAAGAGGAGAGCAAGGGCAACGACCTCACCCGCGAGGCCCACCAGCTGCTCAAGGACGCGCCGATCAATTTTGTCGGGAACGTCGAAGGACGCGACGTCTTTGCCGGCGAAACGGACGTGATCGTCTGCGACGGGTTCACCGGCAACGTGACGCTGAAGATCAGCGAAGGTCTCGTCGAGACGGTCGAACGCCTGCTCCACGAGGAGCTCTCGTCGACGTTCGGCACGCGCGTCGGCTACCTGCTGTCGCGCCAGGCATTTCGACGTTTTCGACGCCGCGTCGACTATTCCGAGTACGGCGGTGCGCCGCTCGTCGGACTCAACGGCCTCTGCGTCGTTGGACACGGCCGGTCGTCGGCCAAGGCAGTCGGCAGCGCCGTCGCGATGACCATTCGCTTCGTCAACGACGGATTGATTCAGAGGCTCACCGCGGATCTCGCCAGTTCGTCAACGGTCTCCCGCACGCATTCCCATTGATTCCTGCATGATTGCCTTCGTATTCCCCGGACAAGGTGCGCAAAAAGTCGGCATGGGGCAGGCTCTGGCCGACCGCTTCCCGATCTGCCGCCAGACGTTCGACGAGGCCGACGCAGCGCTGGGCGAGCCGCTGAGCGCGTTGTGTTTCTCGGGCCCCGAGGATCGCCTGCTGCTGACCGAGAACACGCAGCCCGCGATCCTGGCGGTGAGCGTGGCGGCCTGCCGTCTCGTCGAGTCGCAGGGCGTTCGCGCGGCGTTTGCCGCCGGCCACAGTCTCGGCGAGTACTCGGCGCACGTTGCGGCCGGTACGTTATCCTTTGAGGATGCCCTCACGACGGTGAGGCGGCGTGGGCGTTACATGCAGGAAGCGGTGCCGGTGGGCGCCGGGGCCATGTCGGCGATTCTCGGGCTCGATGCGGAGGAGTGTTGCGACGGCATGTCGGGAAGCGGCACAGTCGTTGCCCGGCCAGGTGGTGTCGCCGGCGAACCTCAATGCGCCCGGGCAGGTCGTGATCGCGGGAAGCGCCGAAGCCGTTGCCCGTGCCGGTGATCGGGCCAAGGCGCTGGGCGCAAAGCGCGTGATCCCGCTCGCGGTGAGCGCGCCGTTCCATTGCGCGCTGATGAAGCCGGCGGAGGATCGCCTCGCCCCCGACCTTCGAGCACTGGCGTCGTCCGCACCGCGGATCCCGGTCGTGGCGAACGTCGATGCGGAGCCGAAGCGCGACGCGACGGCGGCCATCGACGCGCTGATTCGTCAGGTCTCGGCGCCCGTGCGATGGGAAGACGTCGTGCGACGGCTGATCGCCGAGGGCGCACGGACCTTCGTCGAGCTCGGTCCCGGGACCGTGCTGGCAGGGTTGATCAGGAAGATCGACCGCAGCGTGGCGGTCGTGAGCGTGGAGTCTCCGGAAGGGCTGGATGGCCTGGCGGCGCTGGTTCGCACGGATGCGTGATCATCGGAATCGGATCGAATGCTGAACCTCGACGGCCGCATCGCCTTCGTCACCGGCGCGTCACGCGGAATCGGCCGTGCGATCGCGCAGCGGCTCTCGTCGCAGGGTGCGCACGTGGTCGCCGCTGCGCGAGCCGAGAACGCTCGCAGCGTGGTCGACGAGATTGCGGCGGCCGGAGGACGAGCCGAGGCGCTGTCGCTCGACGTCATCGAGCCGGGCGCCGCGGAAACAGCCGTGGCCGCGACGCTCGAGAAGCACGGGCGCATCGACGTGCTCGTCAACAACGCCGGCATCACGCGCGACCAGTTGATGCTGCGCATGAAGCGCGACGACTGGGAAGCCGTGATCGCGACCAACCTGACGGCCGCCTTCACGCTGACCCAGGCCGTGCTCAAGCCGATGATCCGGCAGCGCGCGGGGCGGATCATCTGCATCAGCTCGGTGGTCGGCCAGAGCGGCAACGCGGGGCAGGCGAACTACGCCGCGTCGAAGGCGGGGATCATCGGGTTCGCGAAGTCGGTGGCGCTGGAAGTGGCGTCACGGGGCATCACCGTCAACGTGGTGGCCCCGGGTATGATCGAAACGGACATGACGCGCGTGATCGCCGAGCGCGCGCGGGAAGAGTGGGAATCGCGGATACCCCTGAAACGCCTCGGAACGCCCGACGACATCGCGTCGGCGGTCTGTTTCCTTGCATCCGACGAGGCGTCGTATATTACGGGGCAGGTTCTCGCGGTGAACGGCGGAATGTATACATAAGTATCGGGCCTCGCGGGCTCGCGGACTCGACAAGGTTGTGGTGTGTCGCGGGGGCAGGCTCCCGCGGATGGAGGGCTGAATGGCCGTCGCTGACAAAGTGAAGAGCATCATCGTAGAGCAGCTGGGTGTGGATGAAGAGGAAGTCACCCCGGATGCCTCATTCGTGGACGACCTTGGTGCCGATTCGCTCGATACCGTCGAACTCGTCATGGCGTTCGAGGAGGAGTTCGGCATCGAGATTCCCGACGAGGATGCCGAGAAGATCACCCGCGTCAAGGAAGCCATCGAGTACATCGAGTCCCACAGCAAAAAGAAGTAGCGTCCGGCTTTAGCCGGACTGTGTTTGCGGCCGGCTTCTCGCCGGACCACAGGAGGCGGATTGAGCAGGCGAGTCGTCGTGACGGGCGTCGGCCTCGTGTCGCCGCTCGGCATAGGTACCGAGGCGAACTGGGAGGCGCTCTGCGCCGGGAAGAGTGGCATCGGACCGATCACGCACTTCGATGCGGCGCAGTTCTCCGCGCGCATCGCCGGCGAGGTCAAGGGGTTCGATCCGCTGGCGTTCATCGACAAGAAAGACGTCAAGAAGATGGACGTCTTCATCCAGTTCGCGATCGCCGCGGCGCAGTTCGCGATGGACGATGCCGGTTTGTCGGTGACTGAAGACATGGCCACCCGTGTGGGTGTGTTCATCGCCTCGGGCATCGGCGGGTTCAGCACCATCGAGCGCGAGCACAAGGCGCTCATCGAAGGCGGTCCGCGGCGCATCTCCCCGTTCTTCATTCCCGCGGCCATCATCAACCTGGCCGCCGGCCAGGTGTCGATCCGGTTCGGCGCGAAGGGGCCGAACTCGGCGACCTGCACCGCCTGCTCGGCGTCGGCGCATGCCATCGGCGACGCGCTCGAGATCATCCGCCGCAACGATGCCGACGTGATGATTGCCGGCGGATCGGAAGCGGCCATCACGCCGATGGGCGTCGGCGGCTTCGCTGCAATGCGTGCGCTGTCTACCCGCAACGACGAGCCGTCGCGTGCCAGCCGCCCGTTCGACTTGAACCGCGACGGCTTCATCATGGGCGAGGGCGCCGGCGTCATCATCCTCGAAGAGCTGGGGTTCGCGATGCAGCGAGGCGCGCCGATCTACGCCGAGCTCGTCGGATACGGGATGTCGGCTGATGCGTTTCACATCACCGCGCCTTCCGAGGATGGCGACGGCGGCATGCGTGTGATGCGCGAGGCGATCGGCGACGCCGAGGTATCGCCTGGGCAGGTCGACTACATCAACGCGCACGGCACCTCGACGCCGTTCAACGACAGGCTGGAAACCCTCGCGATCAAGCGCCTGTTCGGCGAGCACGCGCGCAAGCTGGCCATATCCTCGACCAAGTCGATGACCGGCCATCTGCTTGGCGCCGCCGGCGGCCTCGAGGCCGGCATCACCGCCCTGGCGGTGAAGCATCAGATGATTCCGCCGACGATCAACTACGAAACGCCGGACCCGGAGTGCGATCTCGATTACGTGCCGAACGCGAAGCGGGCGGCGAAAATCGACTACGCGCTCTCGAACTCCTTCGGCTTCGGCGGCACGAACGGAGCGCTGCTGTTCAAACGCTTCGTATCGGAATAACCCATGAAAATCGCCGTCTGCATCAAACAGGTCGTCACCCGTGAATGGCAGCTGCGGGTGAACGAGGCTGGCACCTGGATTCGCGACACCGACGCCAGTTTCGAGCTGAACGAACCGGACGCCTACGCGCTCGAAGAGGCGTTGCGTCTCAAAGAGAAACACGGCGGCGAAGTGGTCGTCTGTTCCGCCGGTCCGTCTCGCGCGTCACAGGTCATCCGCGAGGCGCTCGCACGTGGCGCCGATCGCGCGATCCACGTCGAGTCGGACGCGCTCGTCGCTGCCGATGCCTTCACGGTGGCCGACGCGATCGCCTCAGCGATTCGCGACGAGAAGTTCGACCTCGTCCTCACCGGGCTGCAGTCCGACGATCAGGGCTTCGGTCAGGTTGGTGTCGTGCTGGCCGAGAAGCTGGGCATGCCGCACGCGACCATCATCATGGAAGTGCAGGTCGCCCCTTCGACAAGCTCAGGGCAGGCGAGCCTTCGCGTCAAGCGCGAGCTCGAGGGCGGCTGGTTCCAGTGGATGACGCTGCCGCTGCCGGCGCTGTTGACGATCCAGAGCGGTATCAATCAGCTGCGCTATGCCACGTTGAAGGGCATCATGGCGGCGAAGAAGAAAGAGATCCGCAAGGTAACGCCGCAAGCGGGCGTAGAAGCCACGGCGCGGATCCACCGCGTCTATTTCCCTGAGAAGGGGAAGAAGACGCAGATGATCGCCGGCTCGGCTGCGGACGCAGCAAAAGAGCTGGTCAAGAAGCTTCGCGACGACGCGAGGGTCATTTAGTCATGGTGTTGGTGATTGCTGAACAGCGCGACGGGAAGCTGAACCGCGCATCGTGGGAAACGTTCGCTGCCGCTCAGCAGGCTGGCGTGCCGGTCAAGGTCGTGGTGCCCGGATCGAATGTGGCGGCCGTGGCCAGCGAGGTCGCGGCGGCCGACGTGGCGGAAGTGATCGCGTTCGAGAGCCCCGCGCTGGAACACTACACGGCCGACGGGTACGTCATCGGCCTTGCCGCACTCATCCAGGCGGAGCAGCCGTCGCTGGTGTTTCTGCCGCACACCTACCAGACCCGTGACTTCGCGCCAGCCCTGGCGACGAGGCTCGGACGCGCGCTCGTGACCGACGTGACGGGTCTCCGCAAAGAGGGCAGCGGACTCGTTTACACACGGCCGGTCTTCCAGGGAAAGCTGAACGCAGACGTGACGGCGAACGGCGCCGCTCCGCACCTGATCACGTTTCAGATCGGCGCGTTCCGCGCGGACGCGGCCGCACGCGGGAATGCTGCGGCTCCGGTGCGTCAGGCGCAGGCGGCTGTCGACGCGGGTGCCATCCGTCAGAAGCCGGAAGCGCCGTTCAAGGAAGCGAAGCAGGCGGTCGATCTGTCGCAGGCCGAGCGGATCGTGGCCGTCGGCCGCGGGATCAAGGGCCAGGAGCATCTGAAACTGGTCGAGCAGCTCGCGCAGGCGATCGGTGCCGAGATTGCCGCCTCGCGCCCGATCTGTGATGCCGGCTGGTTGCCCATGGATCGCCAGATTGGAAGCTCCGGGCAGACCGTTGCGCCGAAACTCTACGTGGCGCTCGGCATCTCCGGTGCAATTCAACACCTCGTCGGGATGAAGGGATCGCGGACGATCGTCGCCATCAACAAGGACCCCGAGGCGCCGATCTTCGAGATCGCCGACTACGGGATAGCGGGCGATCTCTTCGAGATCGTGCCGGCGATGGTCGCGGAGCTGCAGAAATAGACCTGTGGAACGTGAGACGCTGGAAGTTGACGTCCTGATCGTCGGCGGCGGCCCGGCCGGCATGGCTGCGGCGCTGCGGCTGGCGCAACTCCAGAAACAGAAAGGCGGCGAGCCGCTCGCCATCGCAGTGCTCGAGAAGGCACGCGAGGCGGGCTCGCACATGCTCTCCGGCGCCGTGCTCGATCCCGGCGCACTCCGCCAGCTGATCCCCGACTTCAAGGAAAAAGGCGCGCCGCTCGCAGCCGAGGTGCACGACGAAGATGTGTACTTCCTGACGCGCAGCACCAAGCTGCGCTTTCCGATCACGCCGCCGCCGCTCAGCAATCACGGCAACTACATCATCTCGCTGAATCGCTTCGTGAAGTGGATGGCCGGTCTCGTCGAGGCAGAAGGCATCGACATCTTCACTGGCTTTCCTGGCTCCGAGGTCTTGTACGACGGCAACCGCATCATCGGCGTCAGGACCGGCGATCGCGGGATCGGCAAGCACGGCGAGAAGAAGCCCACGTTCGAGCCGGGCGTCGACGTGCATGCCAAGGTCACCATCCTCACCGATGGCGTGCGCGGCAACCTGACGAAAACGGTCGTGCGCCGCCTCGCTCTGGACGACGGGCGGTTGCCGCAGGTCTACGCGATCGGCATCAAGGAGTTGTGGGAGGTCCCCAAGGGTCGCGTCAAGCCGGGCTACGTCATGCACACCATGGGGTACCCGCTTCGCATGGAGGAGTTCGGCGGCGCGTTCCTCTATGCTTTGCAGGACGACCTGATCTCGGTCGGCTTCGTTGCCGGCCTCGACTACCGCGATCCGATGTTCGACCCGCACGTGAGCTTCCAGCATCTGAAGCGGCACCCGGCGGTGAGCTCGATCCTCTCCGGTGGCCAGATGGTCCGCTATGGGGCCAAGGCGCTCCCGGAAGGTGGCTGGTATACGGTCCCGCGCGTGTACGCTGACGGGTTGCTCATCGCCGGCGACGCCGGCGGCTTCGTCAACTCGATGCGCCTCAAGGGCATTCACCTGGCGATGCACACCGGCATGCTCGCAGGGCAGGCGGCGTTCGAGGCGATCGCGGCGGGAGACACGTCGGCGGCACGCTTGAAGACATACGCGGACCTGATCGACGCAAGCGACGTGCGGCGGGAGCTCTATCCCGTCCGAAACGTTCACCAGGCATTCGGGTACGGCTTGCTTCCGGGAGTTGCGTTCGCGGGCCTCTCGCTGGTGTCCGGCGGCTGGTGGATTCGCGATCCGATGCCCTCGCATGCCGGTCATGAACGGATCGTGAAGGTCGCCGAGTACTATCGTGACGGCCGCCCGGATCCGGACTCGACCGTCAACCCCGCCAAGATCGACCGTCAGCTGACTTTCGATCGCCTGACGAACGTGCATTTTTCGGGCACCCGGCACTCCGAAGATCAGCCATCCCACCTCATCGTTCACGACACCGACATCTGCCGCACGCGGTGCCGCGAGGAATACGGCAATCCGTGCACGCGCTTCTGTCCCGCGAACGTCTACGAGATGGTCGACGCCGGTGACGGAACCAAGCGCCTGCAGATCAACGCGTCGAACTGCGTCCACTGCAAGACGTGCGACATCATGGATCCGTATCAGATCATCGACTGGGTTCCTCCCGAGGGCGGCGGCGGGCCGAATTACGAAGGCATGTAATGGGCGATGGGCAATGGGCGATGGGCGATGGGCATGACGAGGGTCAGACGATGTCAGTTCGCGAATCGCATCGTCGTGAACCTACGTCTTGAACCATCGTCGTGAACCTTCGTCCTGAACCATCGTCGTGAACCCCCGTCATGAACCCCCGTCAGGAGTCCTCACGACCGGACAACGGCTCCAGGCCGCCGGCATTGCCGCCGTCGTTTCACCGCTCGTCGGCGCTCTCTGCAAGACCTTGACGTGGCGGGTCGAGGGGATCGAGCACTACGACGAGGTCCTGCGTTCGGGCCACCAGCCAATAATGGGTTTCTGGCACGGCCGCATACTCCCGGCCTTCTACTACTTTCGCGACCGCGGCATCGTGGTGATCACCAGCCAGAATTTCGACGGGGAATGGATCGCGCGGGTGATCGAACGCTACGGGTTCGGCACGGCGCGAGGCTCGACGTCACGTGGGGGCGCCCGTGCGCTCGTGCAGCTCCGCCGCGACCTCATGAACGGCCGGCCGGCCGGCTTCACGCTGGATGGACCTCGCGGGCCTGCGAGAATTGCCCAGCCGGGAGCAGTCTGGCTCGCGGGCGCAACAGGCCATCCGCTCCTGCCGTTTCACCTCGAGGCTGCCCGCTACTGGTCGATGTCGAGCTGGGATCGCACGCAGATTCCGAGGCCGTACACGACCGTCTCCGTCGTCATGGGTGAACCGATGTACGTCGAGCGAACGGACCCGGAGTTGATTGAAGAAATGCGCGTCCGCCTTCAGGGCTCGCTGGTGAGGCTCGAGAAACGCGCGCTCGCACTGCTTGCGAGCTGAGAGCTCATTTCATGATTGTGATCACCTCTACTGACTTCGATCAGCACGTGACGCCCCCAGGGCATCCGGAGCGTCCGGAACGCGCTCATGTGTTCGATGCGGTCGCGGCCGAATGGCGCGACAACGGTGGCCGGCTGCTGCAGCCTCGCGCTGTAACGCGCGAGGAGCTGGAGCGCGTCCACGATTCAGCGTATCTCGACCGAATCGCCGCATCGGACGGGCAGGCGGTGATGCTCGATCCCGACACGTTCACGTCGCCTGATTCGTTGCACGTTGCGCAGCTGGCCGCCGGCGCTGCCGTTCAGGCCGCGGCGCACGCGGTCGACCAGAACGAACCGGCGTTCGCACTGGTTCGTCCGCCCGGCCACCATGCCGAGCGCGATCGAGCGATGGGGTTCTGCCTCTATAACAACGTGGCAGTTGCGGCCGCTGCCATGCTTCACCGCGGCCTCCAGCGCATCGCCGTCGTCGATATCGACGTGCACCACGGGAACGGCACACAGTGGATCTTCTATGACGACCCGCGCGTCCTTTATGTATCGACGCATCAGTATCCGTTCTACCCGGGGACCGGCGCAGCTGACGAGATCGGAACCGGCAAGGGCAAGGGCTTCACGGTCAACGTGCCCATGGAGGCTGGCTGCGATGACGGAGACTACGGGCTGGTTTACGGGGCAATCGTAGAGCCAGTGCTCGATGAGTTTGCGCCGGAGCTGCTGATCGTGTCGGCAGGCTTCGACGCTCACGAGCGCGATCCGCTCGCATCGATGCGGCTGACGACGTCCGGTTACGGAAAGATCGTGGCCGGATTGCGCGACGTCGCGGGCCGGCACGGCGCGCTGGCGCTGGTGACTGAAGGTGGTTACGACCTTGGTGCGCTGGCGGCCTGCCTCGAGACGTCGTTCGGCATCCTTTCAGGCAAGGAGCCTCATGCCGCCGAGGCCGCTGTTGCGGCGCCCGGCCGAAGCCCGGTTCGCGGTCAACGGGCCGTCGCCGCTGCGCGGACATCCCTGAAGCCCTTCTGGCGTGGGATATAATTTTTGGATCGTGCCCGAGTACAAGCCCCAGACAATCGAAAAGAAGTGGCAGGAACGGTGGCGCTCCCAGCGCGCGTTCGAGGTCGCTGAGGATCCCGCCAAGCCGAAGTACTACTGCCTCGAGATGTTCGCGTACCCCTCCGGACACGCGCACGTCGGGCACCTCCGCAATTACATGATCGGCGACGTCGTCGCGCGCATGAAGCGGATGCGCGGCTTCAACGTCCTCCACCCGTTCGGCTGGGACGCTTTCGGCCTGCCCGCGGAAAACGCGGCGATCAAGAACAAGACGCACCCCGAGACGTGGACGCTCGAGAACATCGCCCACATGAAGGGGCAGCTCCAGCGGATGGGGATCAGCTACGCGTGGGATCGCGAGATCGCCACCTGTCTGCCCGACTACTACAAGTGGAACCAGTGGATGTTCCTGAAGATGCTGGAGCGCGACCTTGCGTTTCGGCGTCGATCGAGCGTGAACTGGTGTCCGAGCTGCAACACCGTGCTGGCCAACGAGCAGGTCGTCGACGGCGGGTGCTGGCGCTGCGGAACGCCGGTCGTGACCCGCGAGCTCGAGCAGTGGTTCTTCCGGATCACGCGATACGCCGACGAGCTGCTGAGCGCCGCCGAGGGTCTGAGCCAGTGGCCCGAGAAGGTGCTGACGATGCAGCGGAACTGGATCGGGCGCTCCGAAGGTGCGCGCGTCCGGTTCGCGCTGTCCGACGCACGCGACGCGTCCGATGGCATCGAGGTGTTCACGACGCGGATCGACACGATCTTCGGCGCCAACTTCATCATGCTCGCGCCCGAGCACGCGCTCGTCCAGAAGTGGAGCGCGGAGGGTGGCGCTTCGTTCGCTGACAACCTCAAGCGGTTTCAGGGCCAGGATCGCACGGCGCGGATGACCGGCGAGGTTGAGAAGGAAGGCTTCGACACCGGTCGGACGGCCATCAACCCGTTCACGAACCGCCCCGTTCCGATCTGGGTCGCCAACTTCGTGCTCGTCGAATACGGCACGGGTGCGGTCATGGGGGTGCCAGGGCACGATCAGCGCGACTTCGAGTTCGCCCGCAAGTACGGCTTGCCGATCACGGTCGTGGTACAGCCTCGCGAGCGTCAGGTCGACGTCGCAACGATGACCGAGCCGTACGACGGCCCTGGTATCGTCGTGGACTCTGGTGAGTTCTCGGGGATGAGCACCGACGAGGCGCTGGACAAGATGGCCGCGTGGGCCGAAGCCCGCGGAATCGGTGAGCGGACCGTTCAGTACCGGTTGAAGGACTGGGGCATCTCGCGTCAGCGCTACTGGGGCACGCCGATACCGGTGCTCTACTGCGACAAGTGCGGCATGGTGCCGGTGCCGTACGACGATCTGCCCGTGCTGTTACCCAAAACCGCCGAGTTCAGCGGCCGCGGCGATTCGCCGCTCGGGCAGATTCCGGAATTCGTCAACACCACGTGTCCGGAGTGCGGCGGGCCCGCCCGCCGCGAGACCGACACGATGGATACCTTCGTCGATTCATCCTGGTACTTCTATCGGTTCTGCGACCCGCACAACGAGCAGCTGCCGTTCGACCCAGAAACGGTGGGTTACTGGGGCCCGGTCGACTTCTACGTCGGCGGCATCGAGCACGCGATCCTGCACCTCATCTACTCGCGGTTCTTCGCACGCGTCTTCCGCGATCTGGGGATGACCGTCCTGTCCGAGCCGTTCAGCCATCTGCTGACCCAGGGCATGGTGCTGAAGAACGGCGATGTCATGTCGAAGTCCAAGGGCAACGTCGTCGACCCGGACGACATGATTCAGAAGTACGGCGCCGACGCGACGCGGCTGTACGTCATGTTCGTGGCGCCGCCCGAGAAGGAAATCGAGTGGACCGACGCGGGACTCGAGGGAAGCTTCCGCTTCCTGGCCAGGGTCTGGCGGCTCGTGGATCAGGTCTGCGAAATGATCGGCGGTGACGGGATTCCTGTGCCCGACGAGCTCGAGCTGAACGACGCGGAGCGCGCGCTCAGGCGGAAGACGCACGAGACGATCCGCCGGGTCACGGTCGATCTCGACCAGCGCTTCCATCTGAATACCGCGATCTCTGCGCTGATGGAGCTCGTCAACGAGGTGTACGCGTTCTGCGGACCTGGCGGGTGCGTGCGCATCGGGCGCGACTCGGACGCGGGGGGAGCCGTCGGCACGGTCGAGCGCGCCGCAACCGTGGCGGTTCTGAAGGAGGCCGTCGAGGCGGTGGTGCTCATGATCTCGCCTTTCGCCCCGCACATGGCTGAGGAGCTCTGGGAGTCGCTCGGGCACAAGGATGGCGTAACATCCGCTGGCTGGCCGCAGTTCCAGGAGTCTGTGGCCAAGGCTCAGGAGGTCGTGGTTCCGGTGCAGGTGAACGGCAAGCTGCGCGCGCGCCTCACAGTTCCTGCCGAGACGACTGACGATCAGTTGAAGGAAGCGGCATTGGCGGATCCGCAGGTTCAGAAACATCTCGAAGGGAAGACGGTGCGAAAGGTTGTCGTGGCAGGTGGTGCCACGGGTCGCCTCGTCAGCATCGTCGTGAGCTGATGCTGAGACGCCGGGCCCTTACATTGATCACGGTAATGCTCGCGGCAACGGCCGCGTCCGGTTGCGGATACTCGCTGGCCGGCCGCGGCTCGTTCCTGCCCGCCTACATCAAGACGATCGGCGTTCCGCTGTTTACGAACAACACGCCGGTCTTCAACGTCGAACAGCGAATTACCGACAGGGTCCGATCGGAGCTGATCGGACGGGGCCGGTACAAGGTCGAAACCGGCCGCACCGGTGTGGACGCAGTGCTCCTTGGCGAGATCGTCTCGCTCACGGGCGCGCCGGCGGCGTTCAATCCACAACAACAGGCGACGCGATACGCGCTGACCCTGGTCGTCAAAGTCGAGTTCCGCGATCTCAAAACCGACAAGGTCCTCTGGTCCAACCCCGGGATGCAGTTCACCGAACAGTACGACGTCACCACCGTCACGACCGGCCTGGATGCTTCCGCGTTTCTCGGACAGGACGCCAACGCGCTCGAGCGGCTCGCCTCGGAGTTCGCGCGCGCGCTCGTGAGCGCCATCCTCGAGGCGTTCTGATGCCCTCAGCGACGCCGGCCGCCGTCCGCAAGCAGGTCGCGCAAGGAAACCCGGACCCTCTCTATCTGATCGTCGGCGACGACGATGCCGAGATGCTGACGCTCGCGGGAGACTTTGCGTCTCTTGTTGAAGACGAGCTGCGCGCCTTCAACATGGAGCGCGTCTACGCGACCGACAAGGGCGTCACGCCCGCATCCATCGTCGAGTCCGCCCAGCTGCTGCCGATGATGGCGGATCGCCGCGTGGTCGTCGTTCTGCGTGCGGAGAAGCTGCTCAAGCCGAAGCGTCGCGGGAAGCTCGACGAGGATGTCGACCCGGACGACGACTCGGCGCCCGTCGAATCAGATGCGCTCGAGGCGTACGTCAAGAACCCGGAGCCACGTTCCGTGCTGGTGCTGGTGGCTTCGGACGTCGATCGCACGCGTCGGTTGTACAAGGCGCTGCAGAAGACGGCGACGATTGTCGAATGCTGGGGGCTGAAGGGAAGCAAGGACGCGAGAGTCGATTTGCGCCAGGTCGCACGGCAAGCCGAACAGATCGTCCGTCAGGCCGTCACCGACGCCGGGCAGCAAATCGATTCGCAGGCTGCGCGGCTCGTCGCGGAGCGTGCCGGCACGGACATCTCGCGGCTGCGCGGCGACGTCGGCCGACTGCTGTTGTATGCCGCCGGCCGACCGAAGATTACGCTCGCCGACGTCCGCGAAGTCGTCAGCGCCGAAACCGCTCAGGATGATTGGGCCGTCACGAACGCCATCCAGCGGAACGACGCGGCAGAGGCGCTGAAACATCTGGGGCTCGCGCTCGAAGGCGGTGCGGTGCCCTACATGGTGCTCGGCCAGCTGGCGTGGTTCGTCCGGGAGAAGTTGTCGATGTCGGAGCCGCGCAGGGTTCCGGCGGCGATCGAGGCGTTGTTTCGAACGGACCTGGACCTGAAGAGCTCGGGTGGAGACCCTCGGGTGTTGCTCGAACGGCTGGTGACTGAATTGTGTGGAGCTGGCAGCGGCCCGTCCCGCGGATCGCAGGCAGGCCGGCCAGGCGCGGTTCAGAGGTTCTAAGGAGGGCGTGGCTTCAGCCACGCCACCGACTAGGCGGCGGCACTTCTTCGCCACGCGCGACGCGAGCCGGGACTTGTAGCGTCCTGCGGTGTTGCGGTGGATCAGGCCCTTCCCGGCCATCTTGTCCACGAGCGAGATGGTCTGACGGAGGGCGTCCTTGACCTTCGCCGGATCGCCGCCGTCGATGGCCGCGCGAATGTCGCGCAGGGCTGACCGCAGGCGCGTCCTGAGCCCGCGATTGTGCTCGCGCCGCTTGATGTTCTGCCGATGCGCCTTCAGCGCGGAATCATGGCTGGCCACAGTAGATTGTTCCTCGTCGCAATTACTTGTCTGGAATGGCCTTCGGCAGCGCTCCGCCCTTAGGCCACAAACCACTTATCTTAGCACAGTACCAGCAGCGCGCGGCTTCAGCCGCGCGTCAGGTGACGCGGAGCTGAAGCTCCGCGCTGCTGGCGATCACTGCCTTTCCTTCAACTTTCGCAGGGCCCTGCGCTCGCGCTTGTCCGGGGCCCCAGAACCGGCCGGCCGGACGAAGGGTCTCGCCAGACGAGCCATGCGGCGCATTTCGACTTCCTCGGGTGATGGCGGGGGAGTGAGGTCGTTATAGAGCTCGCGGGCCTGCGATTTCGGGATGTGCTGCTCGGCCAGCCCGACGACGACCACGCGCTGCTTGCGTCCGAGCGGCCGGCTGATCGTGATCTCGTCGCCGGGATGAACCTCGCGATGCGGCTTGGCGGATTGTCCGTTGACGTCGATCTTGCCGCCCTTGCATGCCTTCTGGGCCTCGGAGCGCGTCTTGAACAGGCACGCGATGTCGAGCCATTGGTCCAGGCGCATCAGGTGATTGTATCGATGCCCGTCGAAGAACTCCCCGCGTAGTACCTCGCCAGGCAACGTTCCATCACCCACGCCGTGCGCTGTCCGCTCCGTCCGGTGGACAGGCATCGGCCACGGCCACTCAACTCGTCCACGATCGTCTGGATGAGTGGCTGGTGCACGTGCGTAGGGTTCCGCACCGGGAAGCGACGATCTTCGCCTCTCGCTGAAAGAACGACGTCGCCATCAGTGAACATCGGGAACGCGATCGTACCTTCCTGGCCGACGAGGCGGATCTGGTCGAAGGTCCGGTCAGCGTTGAAGTTCCAGACACCGCTCCCGGCAACCTGTGCGCCGGCGCGGAACGCCGCCACCGTGACATCCTCCACTTCGTAGGTGGCGCCGGTGTTCAGGGCCACAGCACTGACCTCCTGAACCGGCCCCACAAGAAAATCGATCATGTCCATGCAGTGGGAGCCCATATCGAGGAAGAGGCCACCGCCCGCAATGCCGGCATTGAAGCGCCACGCTTGCGCGCGCTCGCCCGAGGCGAGCCGATCGAAAACCTCGACCTGGACGGATGTCAGATGACCGATGGCGCGTTCCCCCAGGAGATCGCGCACCAGCAGGTAACGCGGCAGAGCGCGGCGGTAGAACGCTACCCATAGCGGCGCGCCGGCATCCTCGAACGCTTCGAGCATGCGCGCACACTCCGCGTGGTTCATGGCCATCGGTTTCTCGACGAGGCATGGCTTCCGCGCACGGGCGACGGCGAGCGCCAGTTCGCAATGCGAGACCGGAGGAGTCGCGATGTAGACGGCGTCGACGTCGGGGTCGCCGATGAGATCGGTGGCCGTCGCATGAACGCGTGCGACACCATGCCGCCGGGCGAAGTCGCGCGCCTTCTCGATGTCCCTCCGCATCACCGCCAGCAGCGTCGAACCGGTCGCGTTCTGAAACCCCGGCCCGGCCTTCACTTCGGCGACGTCGCCGCATCCGATCATCCCCCAGCGAACTGCGTCCATCGTGACCCCGCGTGCCATAATCACCGGCGCCCATGCGCGCCGTTGTGCCGAACGCTCCGAGCGAACCTGACGCCATGTCGATCCCCGGCGTCCTGGCCGGAATCGAAGGGCGTGAACGCTTCTCGAAGCGGCTCACACACTACCACTCGTGGACCTGAGCCGCTTTTCCGGTATTCCGCGCATTAGTCATCGACGACATCCGTACATCGTTCATCGAGGAGGTTCAAGTGACTTGCACGTCGCTCCGCATCGCCTCATCGCTCGTCGTGTTCCTGGTCACATCCGCAGCGGTATCCGGTTTCGCACAGGGACTGACACTTTCGAATCGGATCATCCTGGCAAAAGAGAGCACGTTCCAGGAGGAACTGAACCGCGCTTCGGCCGAGAAATACCGCGTCGTGACCGGTGACGCGGGAGCAAAACTGGCTGTCCTGGAACGTGACGCCGAGGGCCTGCAGCGGTCGTATGTCTTCGCGCCTGACGTTGAGAAATACCTCAATGAGAAAAGGCTCGAACCTGGGCTTCGACTGCTTTCCCCAACATTCGGGGCCGATCAAGACAAGTTCGGGGCGATCTTCGAAAGGGTCGAGGGTGACGATCGGCTGCGAGAATACCGATTCGTCAAAGTGAGTTCCAGCGGTGCTCTGCGAAAGCGGTTCGAACAGGCTGGCGAGGGTTCGACTGGAGTGGTCGCGGTCGCTGCCGGTTCCCCAGGTGTGGCCGTCATCTATGAGACCCACCAGGACGCGCGAATTGCTGGTGTCATAGCGTCTGGAATCACCAGCACGCTATCCGACGCGTTCCGGCTGGCCAGCGAGAAGGGACATTGCATCATCGATTCCGACGGCAGCAGGGGGCCGATCTACGTGCTCGAACCGTGCGCAGCCGGCAGCA
The DNA here is from genome assembly GCA_963784195.1 of uncultured Acidobacteriota bacterium. Taxonomy (GTDB): domain Bacteria; phylum Acidobacteriota; class Vicinamibacteria; order Vicinamibacterales; family 2-12-FULL-66-21; genus CAVQAH01. The sequence continues at coordinate 90,337 of CAWARA010000033.1, forward strand.
CCTCACCCGACTACCAGGTCATTGCCACAACAAAAACCGAAACGTTCGAGAACGAGCTCAATGCCGCGGTGGCGAGAGGACTCCGGTTCGTCCCCGAAAGCCTGATCGGCATCGAAAAGAAGGCGCTCTTGGCTGCCGCCTACAACAACGAAACCGTCGGCGTTGTCCGGCAGGCTGCTGGGGCCGCACCGGTGAGCTACCGCGTGCTGGGTGCCGTGCGCCTCGCCACGCTCACGAAGGAGCTGGAGGCCGCGGGAGCCGAGGGTTTCCGTGTCATCGCATTCACCATCGGACCGAAGGAGTCGGTGCTCGTGCTCGAGAAGAGATGACCCTCTCGTCGGAAGATCCCCGCGCACGCATCGCATGCGCGGGGATTGAGCATGTGCATGGCACCGGCGGCCCGCGGTCCTCACCGACGCTCTAGACCTCAAAACGTTTTCGTCAACCGCGCCCCATAACCGTGAGCTCCTACGAGCGGCTCAACACCCCATCGGCGGCTCTGCGCCTTCGCGCCGGCGTAAAGCAGATCGTCGTGTGGCATCAAAGCGTCTACGGTCAGCCCGATGAGCGCACCGAGTAGGGCTCCAGCCCCGAATCCGATTGAGCCGCAGAAACTGTCGCCACCGCAGCTTGGTCTACTGCTGCCAAGCAAGCGTGCCCCCAACTGCGCCTGCACCCAGGCCAATCAGTGCACCGTTCCACAGGCGATCGCCCCTCCGGCGAACCTCACGGACGTCGCTCTCGTTGAACTCGCGGCTCCCGTCTCCGGTTCGTATAAATAGCCGTGACGCGTCGAGTCCCTGAAAGCGCCCGCGAACGGTCGCGCCGTCGGTGGTCGTCACGGTCAGCCGCCGGCCTGATTCGATGGCGCCGGTGAGGTCACGGAAGGTCGTCGCAACTGAGGGTCGCGGCTCTTTGGTTTCGACGACCTGGCCCAGTGCAGGACAGGGTAACAAGGCCACGACCACCAGCAGTGCGCCGAACCGTTCTATGTGAGTCATGATCAACGCTCCTTGTTCAATTGATGCGCGGACTGTGCGAGAAAGGGCTCAAGTTGTCAGGAATGCGGCCTGGGTGTAGGCTCCAGCCGTCCATAACAGTCGGCATTCGTTAAAAGGAGTCACTCCGTGAGCAACTTCCGGCTCGCCCTGTACGCCTGGCTAATCCTGAGCGTGCTCATGGCCGGTGCAGATCAGGCACACGCCCAATGGAATCAGTTTCGCGGCCCGAACGGGTCCGGCGTGGATTCCGCGACTGGCTATCCCGTCGCGTTCTCCCCATCCACCAACGTCGTCTGGAAAGCCGCTGTTCCGTTCGGACAGTCGTCTCCTGTGGTAGCGGGCGGGCGTATCTACCTCACCGCCAGCGACGGTGACCGTCTGATGACGATCTGTCTCGACGAGGCGACCGGCCGCGAGGTGTGGCGCAGGGAAATCCCACGTGCGCGGGCGCAAAAGACCTATCACGCCAACGATCCGGCGTCGCCCACGGCGGCGGCCGACGACGACGGTGTCGTCGTGTTCTTCGCGGACTTCGGGTTGGTTGCCTACACGGCTGACGGCAAGGATCGATGGACGCTTCCGCTCGGCCCGTTCAAGAGCTTCTACGGCATGGCGGCGTCGCCCATCCTCACTGACAACCTGGTGGTCATGGTCTGCGATCAGCGGACCGATTCTTTCATCGTGGCCGTCGACCGCCAGACCGGGCAGCTGCGGTGGAAAAGAGAGCGCACGGGGGCGCCGGAAGGCTGGGCCACTCCCATGGTGTTCCGGCCCGCAGGAGGCGTGACGTCGGCGCAGCTGATCGTGCCGGGCTCGACGCGTCTCGACGCCTATGCGCTCGAGAGTGGGGAGCCACGCTGGTGGATGCCGGTCGGATCGAGTGGGTCGATGGGCACGGCCGTGGCCAGCGGCAACACGTTGTTCATGTCGACAGAAGGTAGCACCGAGCCGTCGTTGCCCACGTTTTCCGCGATTCTGGAGAAGTACGACAAGGACAAGGACCGCCGGCTGTCGCACCAGGAGTTCATCGCCGACAAGTCGATGGGAGAGCATTTCGGCTGGGCCGACGCCGATGCCGACAACTTCATCACCGCTGCGGAGTGGGACACGATCCGGAACCTCGGTGTAGGTGAGTACGGCGCCATCGCCATCCGTCCGGGGGAGGGCGTCGGAAAGCTCGATACCGCCACGGTCCTGTGGCGCTTCAAGAAGAACCTCCCGTATATTCCGGCCCCGCTGCTCTACCAGGATGTGCTCTACCTGGTGAAAACCGGTGGGATCATCACCTCCCTTGATCCAGCAACAGGCCGATCGTTGAAGGAAGGACGAAGCCCCGGCGCCTTGGGGGAGTACTACGCATCGCCGGTAGCGGCCGACGGAAAGGTTTTCCTGAGCAGTGTGGAAGGAAAGATCACGGTGCTGAAGGCGGGGCGTCAGTGGGAAGTCCTTGGCGTGAACGACATCGGCGAGGAGATTCACGCCACCCCGGCGCTCAGCGGCGGGCGCATTTACGTGCGGACCCGTGGTGCCCTCTATTGTTTTGCCGCCCCGAAGTCATGATCACTCGTCTCGCGCTCCTGCTCCCCCTCACGGGCGCTCTGCTCGTGTCGCAGACGCCGAGCGCCGACCTCGTGCTGCTGAACGGGACGGTCATCACCGTTGACGCGCGCGATTCGATTGTCGAGGCGCTGGCCGTCAAAGACGGAAGGATCGTCTTCGTCGGATCCAACACCGCGGTGCGTCAGCACATCGGCGAAAAGACCGAGACGATCGACCTGGCCGGACGCACCGCCACGCCTGGACTGATCGACACGCACGTCCACTTCTCGGAGCCAGCCGACACACTCGATCTCGGCGATGCCCGCTCGATGGACGAGGTGATCGCGAGAGTGCGCGCGTGGGCCGCGAAAGTGCCGTCCGGCGAGTGGGTGCGCGGCGGCGGCTGGGACGAAGGCAAGCTCGTCGAGCGCCGCTACATCACCGCAGCGGACCTCGACAAGGCAGCTCCGAATCATCCCGTCTACCTCACGCACACGACAGGCCACTACGGCGTGGCCAACTCGCTCGCGATGAAGCTGTCCGGCGTGACGAAGGATACGAAGGATCCGCCCGGTGGCACGATCGATCGCGACGCGGATGGCAACCCAACCGGCGTCATGAAGGAGCGCGCGACCGGTCTCATCGCGCGAGGCGGGGGCGGTCGCAGCAACAACATGCGCGGCGATGTCCTGCGCATCATCGCGGGGTTCAACCGCGAGGGGATGACCGGCGCCAAGGATCTCAACGTCAGCCAGGCGAAGTGGGACCTATACAGGCAACTCCTGGACGAGGGATTGCTGAATGTCCGTGTCGCTGCGTTGTGGCGAGGTGGCGCGACGATTGATTCCGTGCGCCAGGCCATGACCTCGATTGCGGCGGCGCCGAGGCTGCCCGCGACGCTCGGAGATGGGCGGCTGGTCTCGGCCGGCGTGAAGCTGTATGCCGACGGCAGCGGCGGCGCGCGGACCGCGTGGATGTACGACGACTGGAACAAGGAACTGACCGGCACGGACACGGGCAACAAGGGTTACCCGGCGAATGACCAGGACTACCCGGCGGTCTACAAACAACAGGTGACGATGCTGACCGGTGCAGGCATGCACGTCGGCACACACGCCGTGGGCGACCGCGCGATCGACCTCGTGGTTGACACCTACGCGGAAGTGCTCAAGGCGAATCCGGTGAAAGGCCTGCGGCATTCGATCATCCACGCCAATCTGCCAACCGACCGCGCGATTCGTCTGATGGCCGATCTGCAGAAGACCTACGATGCGGGATATCCGGAGGCGCAGGCGCCATTCCTCTGGTGGATCGGCGATACCTACGCCGGCAACTTCGGTAAGGTCCGCAACCCCAGGCTCGAGCCGTTCAAGTCGTACCTGGACGCGCGGCGTGATCTGGGCGGGAGGCTCAGACTACAGCGTAACGCCGTACCCCGCACGCTATGGCCTGTGGGCGTCGGTCGCGCGTGAGACGCAAGCGGGGACTTATGGACGGACGCCGTTCGGCATGGCCGAGTCCGTGGACATCCGCGCCGCGCTGAAGTCGTACACCATCTGGGCCGCGCACCAGATGTTCCTCGACACGCAGGTGGGATCGCTCGAGCCCGGCAAGTTCGCCGACATCGCGGTGTGGGATCGAAATCTCTACAAGGTGCCCACGGCCCAACTGAAAGACCTGCAGTGCGAGATGACGCTCGTGGCAGGGAAGTTGGTGTTCAAAAAGGATGGCGGGTAAGCAAGAACCGGCGCGCCGCCTGTAACTCGGGGCGATCGGGATCGGCGCTCTTCCACATCTCCATCAGTCGCATGTATTGGGCCTTGGCGGTGGCTGTGTCTCCCATCGCTTCGGCGGCCCGCGCGATACCGGCGATCGCCTTGGGCCGGCCAGGGGTGCGTCGCAGCGTCTCCTCGAAGTGCTTGCGCGCCTCTGCGGGCCTGCCCATGTCCATCAACAGCGATGCGTAGAGCTCATGCGCGGGAATAATCGGATAAGGCGGCTGCGACAGGCTGTCGATTGAATCTTCGATCGCTACCGCGGCCTCCATCTCCGTCACGACGGCCTCCGCGTCGCCCGCTGCGTGCGCGGCCAACGCTGCCGCTTCTCTCGCCTGCATCGTTAGAATCTGCTGCACGAACGGATGTTGTCCAGGGACGCGTGCGCGCGCCATCATCGCCGCCGCATTGGCCTTTGCCGTGACGGTGTCCTTGCGGATGGCCGCGGCCATCGTCTCGAGATGCAGCTTCATCACCACGAAATCGCTCGAGGGAGCAATCAGTGGCAAGGTGGGCACATCGTTCCAGGATTCCGATTCGACGATGAACCGAGCGAGTGTGTCGAAGTAACCGTACAGCACGCGATCGGGTAACGCGAAGATCGTTCGACCCCGTACGTGGCGGGCCTGAAGGTCTTGCGAGTCCGGAGCCGTCTTGCGGTTCGTGATCGCTGCGTACTGTGCCGCGAACAGATCGACCGCCTTCTTCGCATCGTTGTAGCGGCCGAGCTGAAGGTAGTTGTAGGAGAGATAGTTGAGCGAATGGAAGTCGCGCAACTCTCCTGGATCCCCCGACTCCTTCACATCGTCGTTTGAAATCTGCCACGCGTTCTCGTTTGTCGTCGCCGCTTCGTCCCAGTATCCCAGGCGCGTGAAGATGTGCGAGGGCATGTGATAGGCATGCGGCACTGCGGCAGCGGTCTTGGCGTACGCACGCGCAACGGCCAAACCACGTTCGGCATGAACAGGATCATCGTAGGCGTGAATGAGGTAGTGCAGCACTCCCGGATGCTGTTTGTCGTGAGCGTAGACCGATTCGAAGAGGCCGACCGCACGGCCCTGCATCTCGAATCCCTTCGTCCCTTCACTGATGGTGCCGATGATCGACAGGCCATAAAACAGCTTGGTTTCATCGTCCGGATACTTCTCGTGGGTGGCGGCCATCAGCTCGCGGTAGGCCTCGTCACGCGACCGCTTCGTCCCCGCGCCGGCATCCTTGTAGAGGGCGGCGACAGCCAGGAGGTACATATGCTCGCGGTCGTTCTGCGACCTGGCCTTGAGCCCTTTCTGCACGTACGCCCACGCCGCGGCTTCGTCCGCCGGCGACGGCGCATCCCAGAGCGGGTGGTTGTACGTCATGGCCGCGCCCCAGTAGGCCATGGCACACTCGGGTTCCGCTTTCTGGATCTCTTGAAACTGCGTGAGGGCCCGCGCGTACCAGAAGTTATGGAGAAGCGCCAGGGCGCGATCGAACCTGGCTTGCACAGCGGGAGCGCAGGACGTCTCCATATGTGCGGTTCCAATACCTTCGGAGCCGTGGCCGTGTTGTGCCAGCAGACCCGTGGCGCCAAGCGACGCCATCACCGTTGCGCAAAGGCATCGACCGAGATACCGGCGCAACACACTCGGCGAATTTCGATCGATGGCCGTCATGATGGCTTCCTTTCGAGTTCTGAACGCGACGTGCTCGAACTGTCGACCGACGACTCGACGACTGACGACTTCCTCGACTACTCGTATCTTAGCGCCGCGACCGGATCGACGCGCGCCGCGCGACGCGCGGGGACGTAGCTCGCAGCGAGCGCGAGCGACGCGAGCACGAATGTCACCGCGACGAACGTCGCGGGATCCCATGGGCTGACGTCGTAGACAAGGGCCGCGATGAAGCGCGAGGCCCACAGCGCGAGGCCAATTCCGATGACGATGCCGGCGGCGACAGGCAGTGAGCCTTGCAGAAGAACAAGGCGGCCGATCGTCCGGCGATCCGCGCCGAGCGCGATGCGAATTCCGATCTCGCGCATGCGGAGACCGACGACGTAGGAGGCGACGCCGTAGATGCCGATGGTCGCGAGGCTGAGGGCGAGCAGGCTGAAGAAGCCGAGAAGCACCGAGCCCATCCGCTGAGGCAACACGAGCTCCCTGACGTGAAACGTCAGCGGCTGAAGATCGAAGATCGGCACCTGCGGATCGAGCGCGCGCAGTCGATCGCGGACGGCAGCCAGCACCTCGGAGGGATCCCGGGTGGTTCGCAGAAACACGTGCGCGGGTGCCAGGAGGCTGCCGAACCCGATGTCCTGGTCGAACGGAAAGAAGACGTAGGGGAAGGGTTCTTCGCCGAGCGCGCTGATTGTCGAGTTCTCCGCCACGCCGACGACGGTAATCCACTGGCCGTCGTCCATTTTCAGCCGTCCGCCAAGCGGGCTCCGTCCCGGCCAGTACTTCCGGGCGGCTGCGTCATTGACGATGGCGACTCTGGGTGCTGCTGCACCGTCCGCGCTTTCGAACGCGCGGCCGTTCAGAATCCGTGTGCCTAACGTCTCGAAGTACCCGGGACCGGCCTGCGACAGGAGCACGCGTGGCTCTTCATCCGGTGCCGTCGCGTATCCCTCGATCTGCACGGTCGCCATCATCGACCCATTGGTTGGAATGAGCGTCCCCCACGCGGCGGATGACACGCCGGGGATCTTCTTGACGCTCTCGAGAGCGGCCGCGAAGAACTCCGACGCGCGCGCGTCGGTGTAGCGCGCGAGTCCCAGGTTGACTGAAGCGGTCGCAACCCTGTCGGGCACAAACCCAAGCGGCACGTTCAGGGCCTGGACCAGGCTTCGCAGGAACAGGCCGCTGCCGGCGAGCAGAACGAGGCTGAGGGCGACCTGCGCCGCAACGAGCGATCCTCGCAGCCGGCTCCTGGAGCTGCCGCGTCCCTCGCCGCGAAGCGAGTGGAGCAGATCGCCGCCCGATGCGCTCCAGGCCGGTGCCAGCCCGAAGAGCACACCTGTGAGGATGGCGAGAGCCGCGGTCGCGATCACCGCCGTGCCGTCAAGCGAGAGCCCGAAGTTCGCGATGTCGATGCCTCCGGGAAGCTGGTACGACGAGAGCAGTCGAAGCGTGAGGTGCGCGACCAGCAATCCTGCGGCGCCGCCGAGAGCTGCCAGAACGAGGCTCTCGATCAGAAGTTGCCGAACGAGCCTGCCGCGGCTGGCACCGAGAGCCCGGCGCACGCCGATCTCGCGCTGGCGGGCGGCCGCCCGCGCCAGCAGCAGGTTGGCGAGGTTCGCGCAGCCGATGAGCAGCGTGAGTGCCACGACCCCGACGAGCAGCATCACGAAACGGCGTATCGCCAGCGTGTTATCTCTGTCGAAGACGCGAGTGGCGAGCGGCTCGAGGCGCAGCGGCGCACGAGATCGGCTGCGAGACGGTGGATGCAGCTCGGTGTAGAGGATGTTCAGCGCGTCCGCTGCTTGATCGCTCGTCACATCATCCCGTAGACGGCCGACGACGCTCAGCCAGGCGAAGCCACGGTTGGCCAGCGGATTCTCGGATGCGAAAAAGCCGGTACGGAGCACCTGCCTGACGGACGTGATTGGGAGATAGATCTGCGACCTGGACGTCAGGGTGGTACCGCGGAAACCCCTGCGAGCGACGCCGACGATCGTGACCGGCGCCCCGTTGATGGTCACCGCCTTGCCCGCAATCGCCGGATCGCGGCCGAACCGCGACGACCAGAAGTCGTAGCTCAGGACCCCGCTGATGGGTCCACCGGGACCGGTGTCGTCCGACGGGAGCAGAACGCGCCCGATTTCAGCCGGCACGCCAAGCACGCCGAAGGTATTCCCGGAGACGAAGGTGGCGGCCGCGAGGTCGGATGTATTGTCCACCCTCAGGTTGACCCTGTCGCGGCCGCCGCCCGTGGCGAATGCCGCGGTGAACAGATCGCCGCGCTGCGCGTACGACTGATAGTCCAGGAACGAGCTCGACGACGTGATCACGGCGAGCCGTTCAGGCTCGGCGATCTTGAGCGGCCGGAGGAGCGTCGCGTCCGCAAGGCTGAAGAACGCCGTGTTCGCGCCGATCCCCAGCGCCAGCGTCATAACGGCGATAACCGAAAATGTCGGAGCCTGGATGAGCAGCCGGAGAGCGAACCGGACGTCGCGCCAGAGGTTCAGCATGGGTTCTCCTGGTCGTCTGGGCTCCTGAGGGGAAGGCGGGCGCGTGCCGCGGCCCGTCGTGAGCACCGCCCACCATTCACGCGGCAGCGAACGAAGCAGATCGATGGTGATGCGCCACAGGACTTCGGGCGCAGGTCTGGCGCCAGCCAGCGTGCGGACGCACTGCACCATCTCCGCGCCGTGACTGCGCCGGAAGGATGGAGGGTAGAGCCGGAGAAGGGCCGCGTAGACGATGAGCACGGTTACGCCCGCTTCGCCTTGGGAACGATCTTCTTGGCCCTGGCCGCGCCGACGAGCGTCGCCAGGCGCGTCGTCTCCGCTTCAAGGACCTGTGTTCCCAGCTTCGTGATCCGGTAATACCGCCGCCGCTCATCGTCGAGCTCAGGATCGGGCCGCTGGTCCGCTTCTTCGACGAGCCCCGACGCCAGGAGGCGCTTGATTGTGCCGTAGAGCGTGCCCGGTCCCATGCGCGTGCCGCCGCCGGTAAGGAGCTCGACCTCCTGCATGATGGCGTAGCCGTGCCGATCCTGGTCGGCGAGCGCCAGGAGGATATGGTGGATGGCCGGTGTCAGCGGCAGGAAGCTGGCCGCCTGGCTGTCGCGTTTTGGTGTCATTTATATCCTGGTATATCCGTTACGGATATACCACAGTTTTGCAACGTAAGACGCATCAACTGCGCGATTGGTTGGTTGTTCGAAGCCCCTGTCGTGGTTCGTAGCTCGTCGCTCGAGAGCGGTTGGGTCACGAAATGGTCGCGCGTCTACAAGCACGCGCGACTGCTGCGAGAGTCGGCATTCTCCGAAATCACCATGCACGCTCGAGCAGTGGCTGCGATAAATGAACGCCTCACGTCAGGAGACACTCGTGCACTTTGACCCGGTCGGCGCGTCGCAGGATCCGTCTCAGATCAACAACCCCATCACTTCAGACGACGACATCGAGCGCGACTTCGATCGCGAGGAAGATAGGTCGGTACCCCGAACGCGGGAAGGGTTGCCGAAGGCGTTCCGGATGCGGCACGGCCGCCACTACGTCGAACAGTTGATGGGGGACGCGCCCCTCAGAACCGTTCGCGAGATCGCCGTGGCGGATATCGAGCTTCCACCGGACGATCCGACCGATCTTCAGGAGCTCGAGCGTTCGATTCGAGAGCTGGGCGTTCTCGAGCCGTTGCTCGTCAGTCAACAGGGCCGGCGTTATCGCGTCATCGCAGGAATGAACCGGTTGCGAGCTGCGCGGACCGCGGGGCTGCGATCGGTTCCGTGTCTCGTCCACGAAGTGGACGACGAGATGCTGAAGAACATGCGCGAAGCAGCTTCACGGCGACCGGTGTCTCCCGCCTCGCCCGAGCCAGCACTGGACGAACCGCCTCCGTCCGAGGATCAGCGGCGCGATGGCACCCTGCCGCCGGCGTTTGCCGAGGTCACGACCGGATTGAATTTCGTCTCAGCGCTCATGCCGGCGATCGACGCCGCAGGCGACAATCGCTTCCGCTGGTCGGTGCTGACCGACCTCGCAGGCGTCGAGCTGCTCCGCGCGCGCATGGTGGCGGCCGCGGCGGAAGTCCTTGCCGGACAGCCGGTGACCGATCGCTCCGACGTTCGCAGCGGCGATCTCCTCGACGCCGTCATCGCAGCGGTCGCGCCCGAAGCCCGGCTCCGCGGCGTGGGGTTGAGCGGCGCGGCAGCGGACCGCGACTACCGCGTGGCGCTCGATCTCCGGCTCACCACGCCCGCGGTCATCGGCCTCGTGCAGAGCCTTCTCGGGATGAGCGCTCCTGGCGGCACCGTCAGCGTGGCGATGAAAGGCACGGCGGTCCGTCCGGCGCTGATCGTGGACGTGGCGGTCAGCGACGGCGATCTGAACGCGCAGGCCGTTCAGCGCTTCTTCGATGGCGAATGGCGCGAGCACCCCGCTGGTGCGTCCGCGGCGCTGGTGCTTGCGGGATCCGCGCGCGTGGCCCGGCTGCACGGCGGACGGGCAGACGTACGGGCACTCGATCCTCGCGGATTCCTCGTGACGTTCGTGATTCCGCGCCCGTTGGCGGGCCGCTGAGCGTTCGCGGCGTTATCGGCGGGTGACGGTCGTGGTGCTGACGAGCTCGGCACCAGGCGTGTTGATGGTCGAGTACCGTGGAACCGGCCGGCCCTGCACGTACTCGATCGTGCGGTAGACACGGACGACCGGCGGCGCTGCCGCGTCCACGGCCACGGTAATCTTCTTCACGTAATCCTTGGTTTCCCGATACGGCGGTACCGCGCCGTATTTCGCGACCGCTCCTGGACCCGCGTTGTACGCCGCGAGCGCCAGCTCGATGTTCTGCGAATACTTCGTCAGCAGGCTTTTCAAGTAGGCCACGCCCGCGCGGATGTTTTCGGCCGGGTCGTAGGGGTCGCGCACGCCGTACTGCTGCGCGGTGGCCGGCATCAGCTGCATGAGACCCATCGCGCCCTTCACCGATGTCGCCGACGGGTTGTAGGCGGACTCCGCCTGGATGACCGCCTTCACGAGGTGCTTGTCCACGCCATTCGCGCTGGAATGCTCCTCGATCAACGGGTCGAATCTCGTCGAGCGGCTGCCCGACAGGGGACGCGTCGTTCTGATCGTCCCGGTCGTGCTCACCGCGAACGTCTTTGCAGAGGGGTCCTTCGGCTGGTCGGACAGCACGTAGTTTCCGGAGGTATCCCGCCACATGTAGATCTGCGCCTGCGCCACGGCTGGGGCCGCGGTGACGAGCACGAAGGTGCTCAGAACGATCCGGCGCAGGCAAGCTGACATGGTCGTAGGAGTCGTCAGTCGGCCCTTGGCCGTCGCCAGTCGCCAGTCGGTCGGGATCAGGGCGTTCGATGCCGGCTAAGACTGACGACAGTCGACTGAAGACGCTCGACTGGTGTCCCCTGATGAGGCAAGCCAGATGCCTGCGTGCGATCAACAACTTAGGGGTTGTTCTGGGTCTGAGATGTGCTGAAACGGGACACGGTTCTGCAAAAGTGCAGGATCGTTAGGGGGCAGCTTTTTCAAGCTGCCCGTGGTTCGTGGTCCGTGGTTCGTAGTTCGTGTCTCGCCGGGCGGCTTTGACTCAGCCTAACAATGACTTGAGGACTTCCGGGGCGCGCTTCAGCATCTCATCGATTTTCGAGGCGTCGCGGCCGCCGGCTTCGGCAAAGTCAGGACGGCCGCCGCCACCGCCGCCGACGATGGGCGCGAGTTCCTTCACCAGGCGGCCGGCTTGAACGCGCGACGTGAGGTCCTTGGTGACCGACACGACCAGCGAGACCTTGCCGTCCTGCTCCGATGCGAGCACGATGACGCCGCTGCCAAGCTTGTCGCGAAGCGAATCGGACAGCCCTCGCAACGCGTTCTTTTCGAGGCCGTCGACGCGCCGCGCGATCAGCTTCACGCCCTGGACGTCCTGGGAGTCATCGCTCGACGCGCCCCGCGCGGAGGCGCCCGCACCAGCCGCTCCGCCGAGCGCTGCCTTGACCTTCAGCTGCTCGACCTCGCGGTTCAGCCGCTTCACGTCCGCCTGCAGACGCTGCACCGCTTCCGCCGCCTTCGCGGGTGCGGCATTCAGCGTCGTCAGCACGCCGTCGAGCGCCTGACGCTGTTGCTGAATCCACTGCCACGGCGCCGGCGCCGGTCAGCGCCTCGATGCGCCGCACGCCGGCGGCAACGCCGCCTTCCTCGGTGATCACGAAGGGACCGATATCGCCGGTCGCGCGGACGTGCGTGCCGCCGCACAGCTCGAGGCTGAAACCAGGCACCGAGACGACGCGCACGCGGTCGCCGTATTTTTCGCCGAAGAGCGCCATCGCGCCGGCCGCGATGGCTTCGTCCGTCGAGCGAACCTCCGTCTGCACCGGGGTGTTCCGGAAGATGTGCGCGTTGACCAGACGCTCGATCTCTTCGATCTGCTGCGGTGTCACCGGCGAGAAGTGAACGAAGTCGAAGCGCAGGCGATCGGGCGCCACGAGCGATCCCGCCTGCTTGACGTGCGTGCCGAGCACCTGGCGCAGCGCCGCGTGCAGCAGGTGGGTTGCCGTGTGATTGCGCCGCGTCGCATCGCGGACATCATCGATGACTTCCGCCGTGACGATCTGATCCTTTCGGAAGCTGCCGCTCTCGACCCTCACGAAATGCAGGCGGGGACGCCCGCTCATCGGGCGCACCAGCCGCTCGACGACGGCGACAGAGCCGTCGGGCCCGAGGATTCGGCCGCTGTCCGAGACCTGGCCGCCTGCCTCGAGGTAGAAGGGGGTCCGTCCGAGCGCGACGAAGCCCTGCGTCCCCGTGCTCAGACCGCTCGACCGGCACGCCAGACTGATCGAAGAGTGCGATGACCGGCACGCCCTGGACGATCGTCGACTCGTACCCGCAAACTGATCGCCGGCACTGTCGAGCGCGCGCTCGATGTCCGGCGTCATCGTGAAGGTCAGTCCCTTCTCTCCGCCCTTGAACGTGCTGCCCGCACGCGCCTTTTCGCGCTGGCCTTCCATGGCGCGCTCGAACGCTGCGCGGTCGACGCTGAGACGCCGTTGATCGGCGAGGTCTTCCATGAAGTCGAGGGGAACGCCGAGCGAGTCGTACAGCCTGAACGCTTCATCTCCGGAGAGCACGCCGTTGCCCGCTTCCGCCCGATCCAGTGCGTCCTCGAGACGCGGGAGGCCAGCCGTCAGCACGGCGTCGAACCGTTCCTCTTCGCTGCGGACCACGCGAACGATCGCGTCGCGTCCCGATTTCAGCTCGGGGTATGCGTCGCCCATCTCCTTGACCACCACGTCCACGAGCGCGTGGAGCACCGGCTCGCTGAAGCCGAGCCGCTTTCCGTGACGCATGGCGCGGCGCATGATTTTGCGCAGAACGTATCCGCGATGCTCGTTCGACGGCATGACGCCGTCGGCGATGAGGAACGTCATGGCGCGCAGGTGATCCGCGATCACCCGCATCGACACATCCGACGCATCCTCGAGCGTCGCCGTATACCGCCGTCCCGCACGCGCGGCGATGGCGTCGAGGATCGGCGTGAAGAGGTCCGTGTCGTAGTTGGACAGCTTGCCCTGGATGACGGCGGTGATCCGCTCGAGCCCCATCCCGGTGTCGATCGAGGGCGCAGGCAGCGGGTTCAGGCGGCCGTCGGGCTGACGGTCGAACTCCATGAACACGTTGTTCCAGACCTCGACGTAGCGGTCGCAGTTGCAATCCAGCCCGCGACAGTCCTTACCACGCCGCTCCTCTTCGCAGGGCGCCTCGTTGCCGCGGAAGTAGTGGATCTCGGAACACCGGCCGCACGGGCCGGTGTCGCCCATCGACCAGAAATTCTCAGCGAGCCCGAGCTCGGTGATGCGGTCGGCCGGGACCACCTTCGTCCAGATCTCGAACGCCTCGTCGTCTCGCGGGATGCCGGACTCGCCCTTGAAAATGGTGGGGAACAGCCGGTCTCCGGGCAATCCCCAGACCTTCGTGAGCAGTTCCCAGGCGTACGGAATCGCGTCCTTCTTGAAGTAATCGCCGAAGGAAAAGTTGCCCAGCATCTCGAAGAACGTGTGATGCCGGAGCGACGGTCCGACGTTGTCGAGATCGTTGTGCTTTCCGCTGACGCGCATGCACTTCTGCGAGGTCGCCGCCCGCTTGTAGGGGCGCTTCTCCCGGCCCAGGAAGACGTCCTTGAACTGGTTCATCCCGGCGTTGGTGAAGAGCAGTGTGGGGTCGTCCCCCGGAACGAGCGGAGAGCTGGGCACGATCGTGTGGCCCTGGCTGCGGAAGTACTCCAGGAAACTGCTGCGGATCTCGCGAGAACGCATAACACTCAATTGTAAATCACCCTTTTCGCAACTTGCGCAGCGCGTCGGTCACCGCACCTGGAGAGAACCCCTGCCGCATCAGGTGCTGATAGAGCCGCGCGTGCTCGGCGGGACTCACCGGCTGCGGGCGGTGGCGCAGCTTCTTCTGGATGGCACGGTCGACCAGCGTCCGCTCGTCGAGGTCGCCGAACACGTTGGCGACGGCTGCGGCTGCGACGTCGCGGGCGATGCCCTTGGCGTGGAGCTCGTGCAGCACGCGAAGCCGGCCGCGGCCCTTGACGTTCACTGCTGTCCGCGCGTAGGCGTTGGCCACCCGCCCGTCGTCGAGCGCGCGCGTTTCAATCAACTGCTCGATGGCTGCATCGACGTCCTCGGGAGAATGCTCCCGATCGATGAGACGTGCGCGGCATTCGGCCACCGACAATTCGCGCCCGGCCAGCAGGCGAAGCGCATCGGTGAGGGCTGGTGGGGGCACTGCTGTCGATCGGAAATCGGAAATCGGAAATCGGCGATCGGAAATCGGAGATCGGAAATCGGCGATCGGACATCGACAAAGGGAAATCGGAATTGCCCATTGCCTTACCGATTTCCGATCTCCGATTTCCGATTTCCGATTAAGCCATGGGCGTTAGCCCATGGCGCCTAGCTTCCGAACCGGATGATGTCGGGCTGACCGACGCCGCCGCCGCGTGCCATCTCGTCGCGCGCGATGTCGGCCGTCGTGCCGATGCCCTGGACTTTCAGCTTGAACTCGTCGACGTTGCTGGCCCAGCGCAGCGCTTCCTCGAGCGTCACGAATCCCTGCTGATACAGACCGAAGATCGACTGGTCGAACGTCTGCATCCCGTATTGCGAGGTGCCGGAGGCAATGGCGCCGTGGATCATCGGCGTCTTGTCCTTGTCCACGATGCAGTCGCGGATGAAGGCAGTCGTGACCATCACCTCGACTGCGGCGACGCGGCCCAGGCCGTCAGCGCGCGGCATGAGGCGCTGCGAGATCGCCGCCTTCAGCACGCCGGCGAGCTGAATGCGGACCTGACGCTGCTGGTGAGGCGGAAAGACCGCGATGATCCGGTTGATCGTTTCCGTCGCGTCCAGCGTATGGAGCGTCGAGAACACGAGGTGTCCCGTTTCCGCCGCCAGCAATGCGGTCTCGACCGTCTCGAAGTCTCGCATTTCGCCGACGAGGATGACGTCGGGATCCTGACGCAGCGCGCTTCGCAGCGCATACGAAAACGAGCGCGTGTCGACGGCAACTTCCCGCTGATTCACGATCGCCTGGTAGTCGCGGTGGAGATACTCGATCGGATCCTCGACCGTCATGATGTGGCAGGCGCGGGTCGAGTTGATGTGGTCGATCATCGCCGCGAGCGTCGTGCTCTTGCCGCTGCCGGTCGTCCCGGTCACCAGCACGAGGCCGCGCTCTTCCTGCGCGATCCGCTTGAGCACCGGCGGGAGCCCGAGCTCGTCGATCGGCTTGACGCGCGTGGGAATGACGCGCAGCACCATGCCGATCGTGCCGCGCTGCTGGAACACGTTGCAGCGGAACCGGCCAAGGCCCGGGACGCTGTGCGCGAGGTCCACTTCCTGCGCACTGCGGAACTTCTCGAGATGGTCGGCGGAGAAGAGCACTCCGGCCATGGCCTCGGTGTCGTTGCGGTCGAGGCGCTTGGCCTCGGACGCCACCACCAGCACGCCGTTGACGCGCATCATCGGGTAGCTGCCGACTTTGAGGTGCAGGTCGGACGCGCCGCTCGCGACGGCGACTTTCAACAGCTCGTTCAGGTCCATTGGATCCGCGGGCCTCGCCGATCTACTTCTTCGCGGCGCTTCGCGAGCCGCCGGCGCCTACTGCCTGGAGCGGCTCGCCGGGGTAGACATACGTCAGCCAGTTGTGGGTATCCGGCTTCTCGCCGTTGATGATGTCGAAGAACGTCCGCTGGATGGCTTCGGTGATCGGTCCACGCTTGCCGTTGCCGACCGTGATCTTGTCGACCGACCGGATGGGCGTGATCTCGACGGCCGTCCCGGCAAAGAACGCCTCATCCGCGATGTACAACAGCTCGCGCGGCAACATCTCCTCGCGAACCTTGAACCCGAGATCCTTGGCGATCGTGATGACCGAGCTGCGCGTGATTCCCGGAAGGATGGACGCCGTAATCGGAGGCGTGTAAACCGTTTCGTCGCGGACGATGAAAAGGTTCTGGCCGCTGCCCTCGCTCAGGTAGCCGAACGAATCGAGCGCGATGCCTTCGCTGTAACCGTCCGTGACCGCTTCCATCTTGATCAACTGCGAGTTGGCGTAGTTCGCCGACGTCTTCGCCAGCGTCGGGAACGTGTTCGGCGCCACGCGCGACCACGAGGCCACGCGCACGTCCACGCCGCGCTCGAGCGCGTCCTGTCCAAGGTAGGCGCCCCATTCCCACGTCAGGATGGCGGTGTCGACAGGGCAGGGGAACGGATTGACTCCCAGCGCGTGGTAGCCGCGATAGATGATCGGACGGATGTAGCAGGCCTTGAACTGGTTCGCGCGAATCGTCTCGAGCACGGCCTCCGTCAACGGCGCCTGCTCGATCTCCGGCAGCATGCGGTAGATGCGCGCCGAGTCGAAGAGCCGCCGCATGTGCGCATCGAGGCGGAAACAGGCCGACCCGCGTGGCGTGCTGTAACAGCGAGCGCCCTCGAACACGCCGCTGCCGTAATGGATGACATGGGAGGCGACGTGAATCTTGGCATCCGCCCACTCGACGAGCGAACCGTTCATCCACACTTTGCCGGAGCCGGAAAAGGCCATCAGCTACTCCTTCCGGGAGGCCAATCTCGAAGACCAAAGCGCCACGTTTCGCGGGACTGTCACGTTGCCTGGCGCGTCGACGGTGATCAAACAGATATCGTATAAGCAGGACGCGTGCCGTCCAGCCGCTCGAAATTCTAACATAGCCGCCGAGGTTGAAATCCGGTCCAATCCGCTGATGGCGGGCGCCAATCGCCGCGACGCAGATCGCGGATCCTCTCTTCACAGGAAGCGGATCCTTCGGATCTCTCAATTTAGTCAGCGTTTCGACTGAAAAGATTCGCGAAATCCGCTATTGAAGCTCGCCGCAAAACGGGCATTTGTCCGTGCGCGCGTGCAGCGGCTTGCGGCACTGCCAGCAGAATCGCGGGCCTGGTGTTTCTCGCGCACGGACTCGCGTCTGGATCCCCTGCGCGTCGTCTCGATGCCCGCGCACCCCGACTTCGACGGCTGCGGGGGGAGGCGGCGTGCGGCGAGTCTTGGCAGGCGTACCGGCGGCCAGCACATCCTCCAGCAGATCGGTGGCGCGCTGATAGCGGACGGTGAGGTCCGGCGACATCGCGCGCATGACGACGTCATTGACGGCTTTGGGGATGGCGGAGTTCTTGAGGCGCGGCGGCGTGACGAGCTCGCCCGACATCAACTTCTCCAGATCAGCCGGGGCCGGTGTGTCGTAGGGCAGCAATCCCGTGAGCATCTGATACATCGTCACGCCAAGCGAGTAGATGTCCGAGGCAAACACCGCCTTGCCATGGAACTGCTCGGGGGCCATGTATGGCGGGCTGCCGATCACCGTCGTGCCGTGGGCTGCGATCTCCAGGAACCGCGAGGTGCCGAAATCGGCGACCTTGACCATGTCGTTCTCGGTGACCATCACGTTGGCAGGCCGCAGGTCGCGATGGATCACGCCCTGACGATGCGCGTGATCGACCGCGTTGCAGATCTGGCACGTGAAATCGAGCGCGCGGTTGAGCTCGAGCGACCCCTTCATCCCGATGATGTTCTCGAGCGTTTCGCCCTGCACGTACTCCATCACGATGAAGAAGACGCTGTCCTGCTTCTCGGCCGTGGTGATGGCGACGATGTTGGGATGGCTGACGCTGGCAAGGAGTCGCGGCTCGCGCAGCAGCTCGCCGAAGTCGAGGCCCTGCCGGTGCGGGACCTTGATCGCAACTTTCTTGTCGATCCAGGTGTCCTGCGCGAGGTAAACCGTACCGAAACCGCCGCTGCCCAGAGGCGCGATGATCTTGTACTTGCCGAGCGTTTGTCCTCTGAAGAGCAATGCCTGATGCTAGGATGCCGAACCGTTCGATCGGGAACTTCTGAGCGAGTATAACCGCGATTTCCCTTTTAGGGGTGACGGAGGTGACGGAGGGAACGGAACGAGCTTCAACTCGGAGACGCGGAGGAACGGAGACTGCAGCTGTAATATCGTCACCGCTCAGCGGCCGATGCCGGCCCGGCCATCGGCCGGGCCGAGCGATCACGCGACACCCCACGGACACAAGCTGCGCCCGCATCACCCGCAGCTTGCGTCCGCGGGGTGTCGCGTGATCGCCCGCCGCGCAGCGGCGGCATCGGCGGACCCCGCCCCGACGCAGCCTACAGATCTTGTCGTCTCCGTTACTCCGCGTCTCCGAGTTAAAGCTTTGTCCGTGTCCTCCGTTTCCTCCCTGTCTCCCCTCCGAAGATCCGCGTTGATCCGCGTCCCGTTGATCCCTAGGATCGGCGTTTGATGTCGCTGCCGCGTTTCCTGGCCCCCTCCCTCGATCCTGCAAGTCCCGAGGTCACCCTGCCAGTCGAGGAGGCACGTCATCTGACGCGCGTCCTGCGGCTGTCGTCCGGTTCGCGGGTCGCGGTGTTCGACGGCAAGGGCCGCGAGTTTCTCGCCACGGTGAAATCGGCGTCGCGCGACCGCGTTACGCTCCGGCTGGAAGGGGCGGTTGAGGCTGTTCCCGATCCGCGCATCCCGATCACGCTCGTTCAGGCCATCCTCAAAGGCGGCAAGATGGACGATGTCGTTCGTGACGCGACGATGATGGGTGTAGTCGAGATCGTGCCGTTGCTGTCGGAGCACATCAGCGTCAAGCCGGCGGCGATCGCGAAGGGTAAGCCGGAAGAACGTTGGACCAGGGTGGCGATCGCATCGGCCAAACAGTGCCGGCGTGCCACGATTCCGGCGGTGCGGCCCCCGATCGACCTGGGCAGCTGGATCTCCGATCGGCGTCGGGAAGGGTCGGTGACGCTGATCCTCGTCGAACCGAACGTCAGCGATTCGCGCGTACAGGCGTTGCGGCAGTTCATGCACGGGCCGCAGCCCGCGCGAGCCTGCATCGTTGCGGGGCCCGAAGGGGGCTGGTCACCAGGGGAGGTCGAGGCGGCGATCGCCGGCGGCTGTGTGCCGGTCACGCTCGGACGGCTGACGCTCCGTGCCGATGCCGTTGCGCTCGTGGCGCTCTCGGCGTTGACGGCGATCTGGGAGGAATAGCGGGCGCTACGCTCCGCGGGTGAGGACGAACGCCCACCAGTCGTCCTCTTCGGCCGACTCGCCGATCATCAGGTCCGGTTCGAAGGCCTGTTGCACCATCTCCCGTTCCTCGACGTTGAATCCGGACACGATCAGCGTTCCGCCAGGCTTGACGAACCGGCGCAGGGTGTCGGCGTGACGCGCGAGGAGCGTTCCGGTCAGATTGGCGGTCACGACGTCTGCTGGCGGGGGCGGCGGCTCAGTCAAATCCTGAACGTGCGCGCGCACAATCGGAGCCACGTTGTTGCGATCGATGTTCTCGCGTGCGTTCTCGACCGCGTCCGGATCGCTGTCGATGGCCTCGACCTGCGTCGCGCCCAGCTTTGCGGCCGTGATGGCGAGCACGCCGGAGCCTGTGCCGACGTCCGTCACAGTCTGTCCGCGCAGGTTGCGGCTCTGCAGAAGGGTGATGCACAACCGCGTCGACTGATGGTGGCCGGTGCCGAATCCACGAGAGGGTTCGATGATGACGAGGATGTCGGAAGGACTCGCTGAAGGAATATCCCACGGCGGCGCGATCGTCACGCGCCCGATCCGGATCGCGGGCAGATCGGCCTGCGTCCGTCTCGCCCAGTCCTCGTCGGGAATGTCAGCAGCTGCGACGACGAGCGACCACTCGCTGCCGCGAGTCAGGAAATCCATCGCCGCGTCTCGAGTGGCAGCGTCGGGGAAGTGTGCGATCCAGCGGCTGGAGTCCGTGATCGCGTCCTCGTGAATCGCGACGACCGAGTGGCCTGCCAGCACCCCGACCAGCAGATCGCGCCAGCCAGCGGACGCGCCGGCAGGGATGGTGATGATGAGGGCGGGGGAGTGAGTCAAACGAAACGTCTGTCGTGGTCCGTAGTCCGTTGTCCGTGTCTCGCCTGGCGACCGGGCTCCTCAGGAGACCCGACTGTTCGACGAGACACGAACCACGGACCACGGACTACGGCCTGAATCAACCAAAAATATCTTTGACCCGCTCAAAAAACGGCTTGTCTGCACCTTCATCCTGACTCTCGAGCGACACCTTCTCGTCTTTCAACGTCTTGGCGAGCTCCTCGAGGAGGTGCTTCTGTTCCTTCGTCAACTTCTTCGGCACCGTCACCCTGGCGATCACGTGGAGATCGCCACGGCCCCGGCCGCTGACGCTCGGCATGCCCTTGCCGCGGATCTTGAACCGCGCGCCTGTTTGCGTGCCGGCGGGGATCGACAGGTCTTCCTGACCGTTCAGCGTCGGCACCTTCACCGACCCGCCGAGCGCGATGGTCGGGAAGCTGATTGGCATCTCGCAATAGAGGTCGTCGCCCTCGCGGTGGAAGAACGAGTGCTCCTGGACGTGGACGACGACGTAGAGATCCCCGGGGGGGCCACCTGCGCTGCCATGTTCGCCCTCGCCGTAGAGTCTCAGCCGCTGTCCGGTGGCGATCCCTGCCGGGATCTTGACCGTGATTTTCCGCTCGCGGCTGATTCGTCCCGCGCCCCGGCACGACTGACACGGCTTCGCGATCGTCTTCCCGGTGCCGCGGCAATTCGGGCACGGGCGTGCGACGGTGAGGAAGCCCTGCTGATACCGGAGCTGGCCTGAACCGCGGCACTGCGAGCACGTCTCGGGCGACGTGCCCGGCGATGCACCGGAGCCAGTGCAGGTCTCGCAGGTTTCTTCGCGAGGAATCTGAATGGTGGTGTCGGTTCCGGTGGCCGATTCGTCGAACGTGATCTCGAGGTCGTAACGAAGATCCGATCCGCGTTGTGGGCCGCCTCGCCGCCGCCGGCCGCCGAAGATGTCACCGAACCCGAAGACGTCGCCGAGGCCCCCAAAGATGTCGGAGAAGTCGGCAAAGATCGTCGGATCGAAGCCCGCACCCGCGCCTGCGCCGGAGACGCCGGCATGGCCGAAGCGATCGTACAGGCCGCGCTTTTCGGCGTCGGCGAGGATGGCGTACGCCTCCGCCGCTTCCTTGAACTGCTCCTCGGCCGCAGCGTCGCCGGGGTTGCGATCCGGGTGGTGCTTCAGCGCGAGCTTGCGATACGCACTCTTGATCTGCTGTTCGGTGGCCTGACGATCGACGCCCAGGACCTCGTAGTAGTCACGCTTGCTCACGCCTGCCCTCATTGTTCAGTTTGTCCTTGCTCGCTCGTTGTCGTGCCTACTCGGTCTCGTCTTCGCTTCTCTCCCGGGGGAGTCGCCCTTCGCGACCTTGACCATCGACGGTCGCAGCAGACGATCGCCGAGCATATAGCCCCGTCCGAACTCTTCGATGACCTCACCCTCCCGGCGCCCCTCCGCGGGTTCGTACGATACCGCCTGATGCTGGTGCGGGTCGAAGTCGGTGCCGAGGGCGTCAATCGGACGGACGCCTCGCTTCTTGAGCGTTTCGAGCAGCCGCCGGTGGATCAACTCCACGCCCCGCCGGTAGGCATCGACGTCCTTGCCGGCATCGGCTTTCAGCGCGCGCTCCATGTCATCTACGAGCGGAAGGAGCTCCGCGATCAGATCCGCGGCGGCCGCCTCCGAGACGGCCTGGCGCTCGCGGTCGATCCGCTTGCGGAAATTGTCGAACTCTGCCGTCTTGCGCAGGAGCAGATCGTCAGTACTCGTCGCGCTGCCGTTGAAGTTCGTCGGGGGAATCAGCGGCTGCGACCCGCCCGGCTTCGCTTGCATCGTCGGCCGCACTACGGCCCTGTTTGTCGTTTCCCTGGTCGGTTCGGTTGTCTTCCATGATGGTGAAATTGCCTGGTAAGTAAGAACGGCGTTCGTTGAGAACGCGTGACGCGGTCAGGACTTCGCGGCCACCATCCGGGTGATGGCGCTCGACAGGCTCTCGACGGCGTTGATCGCGCGCGAATAGTGCATCCGGGTCGGACCGATGACGCCGACGGCGCCGGTGCCGCGGCCGTCCGTGTATTTCGAGACGACAAGGCTGAAGCGCCGGAGATCCGGCGAATGATGCTCGGTGCCGATCACCACCGTGACGCCGTCGCCGCTGATGTACTCGTCGAGCAACGCGACGAGCCGGGTCTTCTCCTCGATCATTCGGAGGAGCGTCCGCAGGGTCTCGAGCGTGACGTCCGGTTCGCCGCCCTCGAACACCTCGACCAGCAGGGACGTCCCCTGTATGAACACCGTCGGCGCCTCGTCGTCCATGCCTTCCAGCGTGGAGTTGGCCAGCCGCAGCGCGCGCGCCATCAACGCGTCGTAAAGGATGCGATCCTCGCTGAGCCCGTGGAGCACGAGTTGCCGGATTTCGAGCAGCGTCCTGCCCCTGAACTCGCTATTCAGGTAGTTGGCGGCTTCCTGCAGCTGCGTGAGCTCGTAGTCCTCGATGGGCTCGATGACCTTGTGCGAGACGTGCCCGCCAGCTGCGACCAGAACCACGAGCACACGGCGCCCGTCGAGCGGTACGAAGTCGAGGTGCTCGAGCACAGCCGAGTCGACAGCGGGTGCGACGGCGAACCCGACCTGATGGGACGCACGAGACACCTCATGCGAGGCATGGCTCAACAGGTCACCGACCGAGCTTGCGCGGCGGAGGCGCGCTTCGATCTGCGGAGCGGGTCTGAAGGCCCGGCGGTCAGCCAGCAGTTGATCGACGTAGGTCCGGTAACCGCGATCGGTCGGCACCCTGCCCGCAGAGGTGTGCGGCTGGCGAACATATCCCTGCTCTTCGAGACGAGCCATGACCGCGCGCAGCGTCGCCGACGACACCCCGAAGCCCCGTCCGGCCAACCAGAGGGAGGAGATCGGGTCTCCCTGCTCGATGTAGGCCTGGACAACGGCGCCGAGAATCCGTCTATCTCGTTCCGGAAGTTCAGGATGGCGAACCATAGTCAGTTAGCACTCGTACCTGTGGACTGCTAAACCATTATATCGGTTCGCTAAGTCAATTGCGCCATTGCCCATGACCCCCTTGCCCTTTACCCTCATTTCCCATCGCCCATCGCCCATCGCCCATCGCCCATCGCCCATCGCCCATCGCCGTTAAGCCCTGCTTGCCAGCTCAGCCGCTGCAAGGCGCGCCTCAGCGGCAATCTCGGCCGGGTCGACGCGGTCCAGGCCGAAGTCCCGGACGAGCACCTGGCCGTCGACCATGGTCAGCCGTACGTCTGTAGCGCGCGCGGCGTAGACGATGGTGGAGAAGGGATCCGGGTCAGGCGCCAGATGGGGCCGGTCGCGCTCGATGAGGATCAGGTCGGCCCGTTTCCCAAGCTCGATCGACCCGATCTCATCTTCCAGTCCAAGTGTCCGGGCTCCCTCCCGCGTCGCCATCCACAGCGCATCACGGGCGGTCAGGGCGCCGGGCGCATGTCGAACCGCCTGCAGCGTGGCGGCCAGGCGCATCTCGTCGAA
This sequence comes from uncultured Acidobacteriota bacterium, assembly GCA_963784195.1. GTDB lineage: Bacteria > Acidobacteriota > Vicinamibacteria > Vicinamibacterales > 2-12-FULL-66-21 > CAVQAH01. The sequence goes on from CAWARA010000033.1 coordinate 114,272, forward strand.
CATGTCGAGCCGGTTGTTGCACGCGGCGCCGTCCGCACCGAGCGAGACGCAGACGCCACGACGGCGCATGTCGACCACCGGCGCGACGCCCGAGCCGAGCTTCAAATTGGAGCCGGGACAGTGCATGACCTTGATGTCGCGTTCGGCGAGCAGCGCCTGCTCGCGCTCCGTGACCCACACGCAATGGGCGGTGCAGAGCAGTGGCGTAGCCAGGTTCGTGTCGGCGAGGTATTCGAGGTTGCTCATGCCCCCCGACAGCTTGCGCACCACTTCGATCTCGTCACGCGACTCCGACGCGTGCGTGTGCACGAGGACGCGGTGCTCTGCTGACAGCGCGGCCACCGATTCGAGCAGCGTCCGCGAGCACGACACCGCGAAGCGCGGCGCGAACGCCGCGCGCAGCCGGCCGTTCGCCGCGCCATCCCAACGCGCGCGCAACGACAGGCTCTCGTCGATTGACTTCTGTGTCTTCTCCTGCAGCCGTGCGGGCACCTGATCGTCGGAGTCCATCATGCACTTGCCGACCGTCGCCCGCATTCCCGACTCCGCGAGCGTTTCGAACACGACGTCCGTGTCGTGCACAGTCTCCATCGTCAGCACTGTAGTGGTGCCACCGAGCAGAAGCTCCGCGGCGGCCATCCGGGCCGAGGCGGCGAGCGTCGCCGGCGAGTGGGCCGCTTCCATCGGCCAGACGCGGCGCCGCAGCCACTCGAGGAGCGGCATGTCGTCAGCGGATCCGCGAAAGAGGGTCTGACAAAGATGGATGTGCGTCTGGATGAAACCGGGAAGGAGGTACGCGCCACCGGCGTTGATGACGGTATCGAAACGGCCATCCGGCTCCGGACCGATCGAGACGATCAACCCGTCACGGACGACAACCGCACCGTCGCCCACATCGAGGCGATCGTTCATGGTGACGATGTGGGCGTTGCGGATGAGGGTCGACGGCATCAGAGCGCGGACTTGATGCCGACGCGTGCCATCGAAAGTGCGCTGCTATCTACGCCTCGTCTGACCGCAATCAGCTCGGCGAGGATGCTGACCGCAATCTCCGCGGGTGTCACGGCGCCGATGTTCAAGCCGATTGGGGCATGGACGCGCTCGAGGCATTCGGTCGGCATGCCCTCGGCGATCAACGCGTCGTAGATGCGTTTCACCTTGGCCCGGCTGCCGATCAGGCCGACGTAGCGGAGATCCCGCGCCGCCAGCGCTCGCAACGCATCCAGATCGTTCTGGTGTCCGCGCGTCACGATCACGACGAACGAGGAGGCTGGCAACTCCGTCCGGTGCAGCCACTCGGGGATCGGCTCGACCACGACGTCCGCCGCCTGCGGAAAACGCTCGCGGTTGGCGAACTTCTCGCGGTCGTCGACGATGTGCACGTGGAATTCGGCGTCGCCTGCCACGCGTGCGAGATGCCATCCCACATGGCCGGCGCCGATGATGTACAGCCGCGGGGCGGGCAGCAGTGGATCCACGTGGACGTCCATCTGTCCTCCGCAGATGAGGCCGTTTTCCTGGGCGAAGTCGTCGTTCAACTGGTAGTGGAGCAGCACCGGGTGTCCCGAGCCGAGCGCTTCGCGCGCTTTCCAGAACGCGTCGTTCTCGTAGCATCCACCGCCGATGGTCCCGACGGTCCGCCCATCGGCGAACACGAGCATCTTCGCGCCGGCCCGTTGCGGTGTGGACCCGCTGGCGCGGACGACCGTCACCAGCGCCGCGGGCTCGCCGCGCTTGAGCGCCTCCGCCGCCGCGAAGAGGACTTCCTCGTTCAGACCAGGACCTCGATCTTGGATTTCTGCTTGAGCGACGCCACGAACGACGCCGCCTTTTCCTGTTTCTTCTGCTCGGTGAGGATCTGCCGCAGCCGCTCCTGGAGCTGATCGTCGAAGGGAATCGTCGACTCCGTCCGCCGCTCGGTGACCTTGATGATGTGGTACCCGAACTGCGTGGTCACGATGTCGCTGACCTCGCCCGGCTTCAACGCGAACGCCGCCTGTTCGAAGGGAGGCACCATCCGCCCGCGGCCGAAGAAGTCCAGATCGCCGCCCTGCGCCGCGCTGCCATCCTGCGAGTGTTCCTTCGCGAGCTGGGCGAAGTCCTCACCGGCTTTGACGCGCTTGTTGACAGCCTCGATCTGCGCGCGGGCCTTCTTCTTCGTCGCCTCGTCCGCCTTCTCGTCCGCGAGAATCAGGATGTGGCTCGCCCGGACCGCCTCGCCGAGTTTGAACTTGTCCGGATTCTTGTCGTAGTAGTCCTTGCACTCGGCGTCTGTCGGCGGTTGCGCCGTCGCCACCTCGTCCTCGACCAACCTCGTGATCACCATATCCACGCGGGCGTCGTCGCGCAGCCGATCGATCGACATGTCGCGCGCGCTGAGGGCTTTCTTGAACGCTTCCTCGGTCGGGAACTGACCCTGCATTTGCTTGATGCGCTCGTTGACCTCGGCGTCCGAGACCGTCACCTTGCGATTCTTGGCCTCCTGCTGCAGCAGCGTGTATTCGACGAGCTGATTGAGCGCAGCGCGAAGGACCTCGTCGCGGCGCTCCGTTGGAATCGGGCCCCGCGACAGCTCGATGTTACGCACGAGCAGGTCGAAGTCGCTCTTCTTCACCTCCTGGCCGTTCACGCGGGCCAGCACATCCGGCAGCTCCGCCGGCATGGGCTTCGGCGGCTCCTGTTTCACGGCGTCAGCAGCGGTTGCCGGGGCGGCGTTCGGGGCGTCTTTCGACGCTTTGTTGCAGGCCGTCGAGGTCGTCACGACTACAAGCGCAAGAGCGAAAGTGATCGATTTGTTCACGTAGTGTTCCTGAATCAAGGGTAATAAAGCCTGATGTTCATGATAGCTGAAACTCTGTCCGTGGTTCGTAGCTCGTAGTCTCGTGGTCCGTGGTTCGTAGCTCGTAGCCCGTGGTCCGGCTTTAGCGTCCATGTAGTGTCCGGCTTTAGCCGGACCACGAGCTACGAGCTACGAACCACGGACTACGACTGCGTCAGTTCCAGTAACTATGCAACGGGCAGACCTCGGTCGGCTCGGTGCCGGTGAGGAATGCTTCCGTGAAGACGCGCGGGCACATCGGCGCGGCGACCTTGCCGGTGTCGCGATCGATCTCGACCATCGAGATCCCGTCGGGGGGCTGGAACGACACGTTCGGCCGGCCGGCGAGGGCGCGCGACATGAAGGAGGTCCAGATGGGCAGGGCGGCCTGGCTTCCGCTCAGGCCGACCGGGAGGTTGTCGTCGAGCCCCACCCAGACGACGGTTAGCAGTTCGGGTGTGAAGCCGACGAACCAGGCGTCGCGCAGGTCGTTGGTCGTACCGGTTTTGCCTGCGGCGTCGAGCGCAAAGCCGGCGGCGCGCGCGCCGGCGCCGGTGCCCTCGTTGAGCACGCTGCGCATCATGTTGGTGACCAGGAACGTCGTGTCGGGACGCGCGACGGTCTTCGGTGCGGCGTTCTCGACCGGCACGTCGCGGCCGCCACTCACCATGCGCGAGATGGCGCGCAGCGGGCGCATGATGCCGGCATTGGGGAACACCATGTAGGCCTGAGCGATCTCGAGCGGTGTGGCTTCGAACACACCCAGAGCAATCGACGGATACGGTCGCGGGGGCGTAGCCGATCCCACGCGCTTCCACAGTGTCGCGACCTCGTCGTAGCCGGCCGCTTCCGCCACCTTGATCGTCGCGATGTTGCGCGAGAGCGCCAGCGCGCGGCGCAGCGTGATCGGCCCGTCGTATTCGCCTTCGTAGTTGCCCGGCGACCAGTTCTGCTCGTTGAAGACGAACGTCGTCGGTTCGTCGCCGACGACCGTTGCCGGCGTGACGTCGGTACGCCCTTCCTGATACGCGTGCTCGAACGCGGCGAGATAGACGAACGGCTTGAACACCGAGCCGGGTTGCCGCCGCGCGGTGATGGCGCGGTTGAACTGTGACTGGTTGTACGACCGGCCGCCGACGAGCGCGAGCACCTCGCCGGTGCGCGGATCGACGGCGATCAGGGCCGCCTGCGGGCGCCGCCGGCGACGGGCGAGCATCTCATCGAGCCGTGCGACGCCGTCGCGCACCACGTCGTGCGCGATGCGCTGCAGGTGAAGATCGAGCGTCGTGTAGACGTCGGCCGTCCCTGCCACCGAGCTGTATTTTTCCTGAAGCAGCTGGCTGACGTAATCGACGAAGTACGGCGCCTCTGAATCGAGCGCCCGAGCCGAGATCTGCAGCGGTTCCTTGCTCGCCCGATCCGCGGCGTCCGCCGCCACGTAACCCGCGTCGGCCATTGCCCCCAGGACGACGTTCCGGCGTTCGCGCGCGCGCTCGAGATGGTTGAACGGCGACAAACGCGAGGGCGATTGGATGACACCGGCAATCGTCGCCGCTTCGCTCAGCGAGACGTTGGTGATGTCCTTGGCGAAAAAGAGGCGCGCCGCTTCGGCGACGCCGTGAATGGCGAACGACCCGCGCTGGCCGAGCGCGACGTCGTTCAAGTACAGCTCGAGGATCTGATCCTTCGACAGCTTGCGCTCGAGCACGACGGACATGAACCACTCGAGCGCCTTTCGCCTGAAGCTCTTCTCGGGTGTCAGGAACGTGTTCTTGACGATCTGCTGCGTCAAGGTGCTGCCGCCCTGCAGATAGGGTTTGTCGCCGAACACGTTGGTGAACACCGCCCCGACAGTCCGGATGGGGTCGACACCCGGATGGTCGTAGAAGCGGCGGTCTTCGATGGCCAGAACGGCCTGGACCATCTGCTGCGGGATCTGCTGCAGCGGCACGTCGCGGCGCTTCTCACGTCCTGTTGACACGAGCGCGGTGATCACAGGGGCGCCGAGGTTCAGGTGATCGGATCCGCCCTTGTTGCCGATCACCTCGATTTGCCCGACGGTGCTCGCCTCACGCGTCTTGGTCGCGCCGGTGAACACCACGCGGACGGTGCGTCCCTTGCGATCGCCGTCACGAGGGACGAGGGCGACGGCATCACGTCCGATGGTGAATTCGCCGGCGCCTTCGGCCTTGGCCCGTTGCGAATAGCCGAGCTCGTTCAACCGTTCGACGAACTGCCGCAGGTTCACCGATTGCCCGCGGCGCACCTCGAACGGGCGGGCGAACACACGCGGGTCCACGCGCTGGAGCTCGCCGTGAATCCGGGCGTCGATCATCCGCGAGAAGACAACGTAGTAATAACCGAAGATGCAACACAGGACGAGCATGGGACCGGAGAACGCGACCAGCGCGAAGAACTTCCAGCTGCGCCGTCGCCGACGGAACCAGGTACGAAGGCGGGAGCCCACGGGCTTCGTCGGACGGTCGGCTTTCGTGGTCGTCACAGTGGTAGACGTCAGTTCGGCAGTGGTCGCAAGTCTCAGCAGAAGTATCGGCTGGACCCGGCCACCGGGATACTGCGTCGTAGGGGAAGCCGCCAACATTGTACAATGGCGGGTCGCGTTCCCGTAAGGGAATCCGCTACCCCCGCGCGCTCACATCTTCTTCGGTGCCCTTGGGGAGGCATCCATCATGATTCGAAACCGAAGCATCGCCGTGCTGGCCGCGTGGCTGGCTGTGGCTGTGCCGTCGAGTGCCCTCGCGCAATCCCAGGCAGCCAACGGAAACGTCGAAGGCATCATTCGGGATACGAGCGGTGCGGTCATTCCAGGCGTGACGGTGACTGTGACGAACGTCAACACCGGCGCCACCCGCACGGTCGTGACCAACAACAACGGCCTGTACCGGGCGCTGGCCCTGCCCCTCGGCTCGTACTCGGTGACCGCGGAGCTGCAGGGTTTCCGCAAGTTCGAGCAGGCTGGCCTGACCCTCACGGCGGGGCAGTCGCTCGTCCTCGACATCAACCTGTCGGTCGGCGGCGTGGCCGAGAGCGTCGTGGTCTCGGGCGCGACGCCAGTCGTCGACACCGGAAAGATCGATGCCGGCCGGAACCTCAGCGAGCGGGAGATCAAGAACCTGCCGCTCGTGTCCCGGAATCCGTACAACTTCGCGCTCGTTCAGCCCGGTGTGAGCGGATTCGAGAACCCCGAGTTCGGCGTGCCGCGCTTCAGCGCGAACGGCACCCTGCTCAGGGTCAACTACCAGATCGACGGCAATACCAATACGCAAAAGGACCGCGCCGGCCTGCGGCTGCTGCCCGTCTCGGAAGTGATGGTGCAGGAAGTGAAGGTCGTCACGAGTGGCTACGCGCCCGAGTTCGGTCAGACGACGGGACTGGTCTACAACGCGATTACGCCTTCAGGCACGAACCTTCTCCGGGGCTCCGCGAGCTATCGCTTCAGGCGCAAGCCGTTCAGCGCGTATCCGTATCCCTTCACGCAGGCGCGCACCGACTCGAATAAGCCCGATACCCGGATCGATACGTGGACGGCGGAAGCGGGTGGCCCGATCGTCCGCGATCGCGTGCACTTCTTCGGCGGCTTCGAGAGCACCTATCGTGACCTCTCTGGCACCACGCCGATCACGATCCGTCCCGAAGACGCGCAGCGCATCGGGCTCGAGCCGCAACCCGCCGTCATCCCCCGCGAGCAGACGGCCCGTTTCTACATCGGCAAGGTCGATTGGCAGGCCAACAGCGCGCATCGCGTCACCGGCCGCTACATCTACTTCGAGAACGACTCACCGGCGAATATCACGTCGACGACCTCCAACGTGCCCAATTCGCTCGAAGTCGTGACCGACTTCGTCGACGCGATGAAGTCGGCGGCTGTCCAGGTCGTTTCCACCGTCGGCCCGGCGGGGCTGAACGAGCTGCGCTTCCAGTTCGCGAACCGCCATCAGTCGAGAGGACCTAGCGAGTTCTCCGGCAGCGGCTCGCAGGTACGCATCACGGGCGTGGCGAACTTCGGTGGGCCGAACAGCACGACCCAGGATGCCGGATTCGACTTCACGCAGGACATCTGGCAGATTGTCGACAACTTCACCTGGCTGCGCGGAAACCACAGCTTCAAGTTCGGGTTCGACGCGCAGTTCATCGGCGACGAGCGCGTCGCCTCGCTCTTTTCGCTGTATACGTTCCCGTCGATCGACGCGTATCTTGCGGCGCGTGACGGCGTGAATCTCCGCAGCTACACCAACTTCACGCAGCTGTTCGGCGAGCCGGCATTCAGCATGGACACGCGTCTGTACAGCATGTTCGTGCAGGACGACTGGCGCATTACACCCGACCTCAAGTTGCTCTACGGGCTCCGCTACGATTTGTACGACTGGCCGGAGGCAGACCCGACGTCGCCGTTCGAGTCGTCACGCGACTTCAAGACCGACACCAACAACCTCGGGCCACGGGTCGGCTTCGCCTGGACGCCGTTCAAGGACAAGCGGAGCGTCATCCGCGGCAGCACCGGCATCATGTACGACCAGCCGCTCCTGGTTGCGTACGAAAACGCATTCCAGAACAGCGGCTCGCCCGCGCGCGTATCGGTTGCGCTCAATCCGACCGCCGCAGGTGCGCCTGCGTTTCCCGATACGCTCGACAATCTGCCGCCCGGATTTGCGCTGCCGACGCAGAGCATTGCGTCGATCGATCCGGATTTCGCGGTCGGCCGGATGTTCCAGAACAACATCCAGTACGAACGGAGCGTCGGCACCCACTACGCGGTGACCGTCGGCTTCGTCTATGCCAAGGGCGACGCTCTGCCGGTCTTGAACGACATCAATCTGATCAATCCGGTCGGTCAGCTCGAAGACGGCCGTCCGATTTTCAGCACGGCCGTCAATGCCTCCACGCGGATCGATCCGCGCTTCAATCACATCTACAACCTCGAGTCCGTCGGCGAGTCCACCTACAAGGGCCTCACGCTGCAGTTCGGACGCCGCTGGGTGAACAACGTCCAGTTCGATCTCAGCTACACCTATGCGAAAGGCGAGGACACGGCGCCGATGTGGAATCCGTCGATTCTGACGTCGTATGCGGTCAACGCCGACGACCCGCGCTCGGATCCGACGAATCTCGAGCGCGACAAGGGGCCCAACCTGATGGACCAGCGGCACAACTTCGCCGGGACGATCGTCGCGCGCTCCAGCGTGTCGACGGGGCATCGCGTGATGGACGCGATTCTGACCGACAACCAGGTCGGCGTCATGATGCAGTTCAACAGCGGGCTGCCGTTCGCGATTCGCGGCAATCAGGATCTGAATCTCGACGGGCTGCCGAACGACCGGCCGTTGTTCGTGCCGCGGAACTCCGTCTACTTGCCCGCGCGCTACAACGTCGATCTGCGGTACTCTCGGTTCATCCCGCTTGCCGGCCGTCGCCGGGTCGAGGTGATCGGTGAATTCAAGAATCTCTTCAACACCGATCAGGTGGCAACGGTGAACCCGTCCTTCACGGTCAACGCCGCTGGCGTGCCGACGACGACATTGCTGACGACTGGCGACGAGTTCAAGGATGCTGGACGAGTGACCTCGGGCTTCGAACAGCGCGCGTTCCAGCTTGGTTTCAAGTTTTACTTTTGAGGTCTCGACAGAAGCCCAGGGATCAAGTGAAACACGAGGACAGAAGATCAAGAGATCAGGAGGCGAGTGAATGTGCCTTCGGATTTCTTGAGCTTCTGAAGCTCTTGATCTCCTGTTGGTTCATGATGTCCATGCGCGTGCACTCAACCACCCTGCTTTTGCCCCTCGTTCTCTCAGTCCTCCTGTTCCAAATCGTGCGGCTCCCGGCGCAATTGCGGGTCCAGCCCGTCGGTGAACATCCTGACGCTGCGGCGCTGGGCCTCGCCATCCGCCAGCTCCAGACCGTCTCGACGTTCATGCAGACGACGGCGCATCCCGACGACGAGGACAATGCGCTGCTCGCGATGCTCGGCCACGGGCAGGGGATGCGGACGGTGCTCGTGACCGCCACCCGCGGCGATGGCGGTCAGAACGAGATCGGCCCCGAGCTCTCGCAGGCGCTGTCCGTGCTGCGGACGGAAGAGCTGCTGGCGGTGCACCGCTTCGACGGCGCCGAACAGTACTTCACGCGCGCCATCGATTTCGGGTTTTCGTTCAGCGTCGAGGAATCGTTGCAGCGCTGGGGGCACGACGAGATCCTTGGCGACTTCGTGCGGCACATCCGTGCGGTCCGTCCCGATGTGATCGCCGGATTTCTCTGCGGCGGCAGCGGGGGAGGGCAGCACCACCAGGCCTCCGCCCTGCTCACGCGCGAAGCCTTTCGCGCCGCCGCCGATCCCGCCAGGTACCCCGAGCAGATAAAAGAAGGATTACGGCCCTGGCAGGCGAAACGCGTGTTCTGCACGGACATGGGGAGTTTCGCAGACCGTCCGGCGCCGTTGCAGCCGGCGCAGATGCGGATGCCGACCGATGTGTTCGAGCCGCTCCTCGGGCGCACCTTCGGCGAGCTGGGGATCGAAGCGCGCAGCATGCACAAGTGTCAGGGGACCTCACAACTGTTGCCGCTGCCAGGCGCCTCGACCACGCGCACCTATCTGCTCCAGGACTCCGTCATTGGCCAGCCCGGCATCGCGCCGAAGTCGTTCTTCGAAGGCCTCGACACGAGTCTCGCCGCGCTGACGGCCTTTGCCGGCGCTTCACCGCCTGCCGCGCTGAGTGCCGGCGTCAAGCGCATGGCTGACGCCGCTGGTGCCGCCGGGCGCGCCGCCGCGCTTGGCGACCGCGCCGCCGCAGCACGCGAACTGGCCGCCGGCCTGAGCGCGGTACGTCAGCTGCGCCGCGATCTTCCAGCGATGGGACTTTCGGACGAAGGCCGGTTCGAGATCGACTTCAGGCTCGCGCAGAAGACACGTCAGTTCGAACGCGCCCTCGTGATCGCCGCGGGGCTCCGCATCGAAGCGCTTGCCGATGACGGCCTGGTCACCGTCGGTCAGCCGGTCAAGCTCTCCATCCTGGCGCGAAGCAATGGCTCCGAAGACATCACCATCAACCGGGTGACGTTGTCCGGCTTCGAAGGCAGCGCGAGCGATTGCCGGGCCGTGTTGAAGCCTGGCGCGAGCTCCAGTTGCGAATCGAAGGTTCGCATCGCCGACACGCCGCTAACCGCGCCGTATTGGAAACCTCGCACCGACGCGGCCCGCTACGACTTCGAGCCGGGCGTGCCGTTCGGCGTGCCGTTCCGGCCGTCGCCGTTCGCCGCCAGCCTCGATCTGACGATCGCGGGCGCGCAGGTGACGCTCGACCGCACGATCGAATACCGGTACGACAACATCGTGGCGGGCGAGAAGCGCATGGAGCTGAAGGTGGTTCCGCCGTTTGCCGTGACGTTGTCCACCGATATCGCCGTCATTCCGCGTGGCGCCGTCACGACCAACGGGGATCGCGGGCCCTCCGCCGCGGGCCGGCGCATCGACGTCACGGTTATCGGCCAGGCGAAAGCCGGCAGCTCGGCCACGGTCAGCCTGCAGGTGCCTTCAGGTTGGCAGGTGCAACCCTCGAGCGCGACGGTCAAGTTCAGTCGTGAGGACGAAGCCAGCACCATGCCGTTCGTCGTGACGCCGCCGGCGCGTATCGAGACCGGCGACTTCGTCGTCAAGGCCTCGGCTGAGGGGAGCATCGATGGGTCGACGCGGTCGTCGTCCACGGGCTATGACGTCATCGAGTATCCGCACACGCGCCGCCGGCATCTCGTCCGCCCCGCGGAGGCGACGCTTCGCATCCTCGATGTCACCATCGCGCCGAACCTCGTGGTCGGCTACATCATGGGCGTGGGCGACCAGGTGCCGCCGGCCATCGAGGAGCTCGGCGCCACGTTGCGGATGATCGGCCCAGACGAGCTGGCCTCCGGTGACCTGTCGAAATACGACGTGATCGTGACCGGCGTGCGCGCGTACGAACGGCGCACCGATCTTCGCGCCAACAACCATCGACTGCTTGACTTTGTGTCCGCGGGCGGCACGCTGCTCGTCCAGTACAACAAGTTCGAGTTCAACCAGGCGCAGTACGCACCTTACCCGGCCAAGGTCAGCTCCGATCGGGTGACCGACGAAAACGCGCCCGTCGAAGTGCTCGTGCCCGACAACCCCGTTTTCACGACGCCGAACCGGATCGGCCCGGAGCTCGTGGGCCGGCTGGGTTCAGGAGCGCGGGCTCTACTTCCTCGGTGAGCGCGATCCGCGTTACGTTGATCTGGTGCGGCTCAGCGATCCGTTCGAATACAACTCGGGTGCCGAAAACCGGCGCGCTGGTCGAGGCGCGCTACGGCAAGGGCCGATGGATCTATATCGGCCTGGGTCTCTGGCGCCAGCTTCCCGCGGGCACCCCAGGCGCGTATCGTCTGCTCGCCAACCTGCTTTCGCTGGGACACACACGATGACATTCGCGCCCGAGTACGTGAAGTTCGTGCTCAACGAGAACTTCGAGGACGCGAAGGCGCAGTTCCTGGCGCCGCTGATGGCGATCCACTACGCGCATCTGGTCATGCTGCGCGAGCGGGACATCGTCTCGGCGTCGCACGCGAGCGCGATTCGTGACGGTCTGAACTCGATTTCACTCGAGGCCGTGCGCTGTGCGCAGTATGACGGCGCTTGTGAGGATCTGTTCTTTTACGTTGAGCGCCTGGTGATTCAGGCGTGCGGCGAGGAAACAGCCGGTCGCCTGCACACCGCTCGCTCCCGTAATGACATCGACATGACGATGTACCGGATGCAGCAGCGAAGCCTGATCCTCGCCGTCATCGAGGGCGTGCTGCAGTTGCGGTCGGTGTTGCTCGATCATGCTGACCGCCATCGCGAGGATGTCTTCGCCGCGCACACGCACACGCAGCCCGCGCAGCCGACGACGATCGCGCACTACCTCCTCGCCGTCGTCGAACAACTGGAACGGGATACGACCAGGCTTGCGGCGGCTTACGCCAGCACGAATCAGAATCCGCTCGGATCCTGCGCGATTACCGGAACCGGGTTTCCGATCGACCGCGATCGCACGACGGCGCTCCTCGGTTTCGACAGGACGACCGGAAATACCTACGGCAGCATCGCCACCGTGGATTACCTGCTCGAGAGCGCGTCCGCGGCCGCGGTTCTCGTGACCGGGCTCGGACGCGTCGTGCAGGATCTTCTGCTGTGGTGCACGAGCGAGTTCGGCTATCTGCGGCTGGCTGACGGCTTCGTGCAGTGCAGCAGCATCATGCCGCAGAAGCGCAACCCGGTCGCGCTCGAGCATGCGCGCGCGATTGCCAGCAAGGCCGTCGGGCAGGCGGGCGCGATTCTGCTGGCCGTCCACAACACGCCCTTTGGCGACATCGTGGACACGGAGGACGACTTGCAGCCACTGGTCCACGCGATGTTCACCGACGCGTCACGCGCGGTGATGCTGGTGGCGGCCGCCATGGCGACGGCCCGGTTCGACACGGTGCGCATCGCCGAGCGGGCGCGGCAGGGCTGGATCACGGTGACCGAACTGGCCGATACGCTGACCCGCGATCACAACGTTCCTTTCAAGACCGCTCACGCGATTGCCTCGCGCTTCGTCGCAGAGTCGTCACGCAGGGCCGGCGACACTCCGGCCCGAGTGCTGCGAGACGTCACCGAGAGCATCCTGGGCCGATCGATCGCGTTCACCGACGACGCGCTTGCGGAGGTGCTCAGCCCCGAGCATTTCGTCCGCGTGCGCACAACACCCGGAGGCCCGGCTCCGGAAGAGTCCACGCGAGCGATCGCCCGTTCGCGGGCGACGTTGCTTGCGGATACGGACTGGCATGGGAAGGCGATTGAAAGGTTACGCGCCGCGGCGGGGGATTTGAAAGCCGCGGCCGCAGCGCTGTAGAAATCACCAGCAGCGCGCGGCTTTAGCCGCGCGTCAATGACGTTGTCACCGACGCTGACGCGGAGCTGAAGCTCCGCGCTGCGGACCGTCAGACGACCAGAATCCAGTGCTTCCCCAGTTCAAGGGGCAGGTCGGCCAGCAGGCGGTCGACGACCGCTGGTCCGTAGCGGTTCAGGAAATAGATGACGGCGAGCGTGCGTTCCTGGGCATGACCGAGCGGAAACACCTGGGCCTGGGCGCGCATGAACTGACGACGCAGTGTCTCGTCGCGCCGTTTGGCCGCCTGGATCATCTTCGCGTGCAGGTTCCGCAGATCGTGTTCCATCTTGCCGACCGTCGTCTTGGCGGCGCCCGCGAGCGTCGGGTCGAGGGCGGGCATGGCGTCGATCAATCCCTGCATCGATCGGTGAATCGCCTCCTGCGCGTCTTTCATGGCCTGCTCGACCGACTTTGGCAACAGGGATTCGAGCAGACGATTCAACGCAGACTCGTCCTGCGGCTGAAGAGACTCGAGCGGAACGTCGTAGCGGGTGAGGAATCGGGCGGCGGCTGAATCGACGAGGGTGGCGCTGGCTCGGGGATACATGAGCGGCATCGGTATCCCGAAGTGCTGGTAAACCCCTCCGAGCTGACCGAGGTAGGCGAGCTCGCTGGGGCCGGCGACGTAACAGATCGTCGGAAAGAGCGTGTCCTGGACGATCGGCCGCAGGAGCACGTTGGGGCTGAAGTGATCAGGAGAGGTCTCGGCCTCCTGCAGCAGCTGCTCGGCCGTACACGACGTCTCACCGAACACGAAGCGATCGCCGTCGCGGCGGATGGCGCGCCGGCCGCCGTCGAGATGAAAGAGGGAAACGCTCTCGGGCTGCGGAGCGACCTGCGGCTGATGGCCGCGGGCTTCCAGCAGGGCACCCGCTTCCGCCGCAAGTGCTGCGGTTCGTCCTGGCGTGCGGAGCTCGAGTGTGAACACGTCCCGCGCGAAGGGCTTTGCGGCGGGATCCGACGACTCGAAGACGACGAGGCCGTGTGGCCCGAGGATGCGTTCGAGCCAGATCGCAAAGGCTTCGGCCATTCCTCGGCCTGGACGGTATGCGTCACGGAGCCCGCCGACCGTCCACTCGGTGAAGTCGGTCTCACCCAAAGCACCTGCCAGCTCGTTCAGGCTCGTCTGAATGCGCTCATCGAGCGTAAGGGTGGCAATCGGCCGATCGCCAGCCCCGTCGAGCGGCGCCAGCGCGACGGTCCGCGGCTGGAACTGCTGATCGAGCACGGTGCAGCTCGCGACCTCTTCCCAGTCGTGATCCTCGGCATCGACCCAGAACAGCGGGACGACGTCGGCGCGTTGTTCGCGCGACACGCGCCGGGCCAGCTGAATGGTGGTGATGGCCTTGAGCAGGGTGAAGAGCGGGCCGCCGAAGGCCCCTGCCTGCTGACCTGTGACGACGGCAACGCTCGAGGGATTGGCGAGCCGATCCGCGTTGGCGCGCGCTTCGGGTGGGGCGCCGCGGCGTTCCTGTTGCGCCGCAAGGATCCTGGCAATGTCAGCGGATGCCCGCCGCGTCGATTGGGCGCGCGCGATCGCATCGCGCCAGGATTCAGGCTTCGTCGGATCCCCCGCAAACAGCGGCGCCACGTTCGCGAAATTGAACGCGTAGTCGCCGGCGAGCGGCCGGATCCAGCCGAATCGCCGCACATCGACCGCCATGCGGGTTGCCGCGCTGTCGGCCGTGCTTGGCTCGGTCGCTTGCGCGGCCCCTGTAGGCGTTCTGTCGGCTGGCACCGCCCCGTACTCTCTCAGAGCATTCGAAAACATGTCAAGGTGATCGCCCGCTGGTTCGACGCCGACCGCGCGAACGTGGATCCCGCGCGCCGGCGGATCGCGCCTGCCGTTGGGATGAAGGGCCGGGCTACAGGGACCGAAGGTCCGTCCGGACTCGAAAGACCGGCAGACTCTTCGAAGGGGCTGGATTTGAGCTTTCGAATCGAACAGGGGATTGTCCTGGCCGGCCGCTCCGCTGATCGCTGTGGTTACAGTATCATTTGTGTTAGATTTTTCTGATCCCGCCTGAGGAGTCCAGTACTGACCAGAGACGACCAGACTGCCTTCGCACCGCCAGCAGCCTTCGGCCCGTTCCGGGTGTTACACCAGGTCGGCGTCGGCACGCTGGGGCCGGTGTTCAGGACTTACGAGCCGACAAGGGATCGGCTCGTGGCCGTCAAGGTCTTTCGCCTCGACATCACACCTGAGCAGGCGCAGTCGCTAGCGGACGAGCTTACGAGAGCCGCCGAAGCCGGGTTGTTCCACCCTTCGATCGTCGAGCCAATCGCGGCGGGCGTTCAGGGGACGGTGGCGTACCGCGCCGACGAATACGTCGCGGCCGAGTCCCTCGACGTCGCCATGCGCCACTATGCGCCGGCCGCGCTCGACAAGGTGCTTCCATTCATCACCCAACTCGCCGGCGCGATCGATTTCGCACGGGCGGCCGGGGTTGGGCATGGCGCGCTCCATCCGCGCGACATTTTTGTAACGCCCGATGAAGCGCGCGCGACCGGCTTTGGCGTGGTCGACGCCCTCGAACGGGTTGGCTTGCGCGCGCCGATCAGACGGCCCTACAGCGCCCCCGAGCGCATTGACGGCCAGCCGTGGGGCGCGCCGGCAGACGTGTTCTCGCTCGCGGCGATCGCCTTCGAGCTTCTGACCGGCCGGCGGCCGTCGGGCCTCGGCGATCAGATTGGAACGCTCGCAGGAGCCTCCGTAGGTGACCAGGCCGACGCGCTTCATGCCGTGCTCGCACGCGCGATGAGCGAATCTCCAGACGATCGGTTCCCGACCGCGCTGGCGTTCGCATCTGCGCTCGAAGGAGCCGCCCGTCCCGGTGCGTCCGCCTCGGAGTTTGCGCCCTCAAAGCCAGCAACGGTCGCGCCCGTGATCCCATTGGCGGCGCAGCTGCCAGCCCGTGAAGACGAGGCGTTGAGCGTTCAACCGCCAGTTGTCGAGAGACGAAGACGTCGTCGTGGAAGACGACGATGACGTCGTCGAGGTCGATCGCGACGACGACGTCGCGAGTGCCGCGCTTGGCGTTGCCGGCGTCGACCTGGACGACGATGCGGGCGATCGCGATGTGGTTGAAGTCGACGAGGTGCGCGACGTCGAGGTTGATGACATCGCGGCGGAGCGCGAGGAAGACGAAGCGCACTGGTCGCTGACGCAAGCGGAACAGCAGGCTCCACCGTCCGCGCCCGAAGCGGATCCCACGAGGATGTTCGATGACGAGCAGACCGAGGCCGGGAGGGATCGCCTGGTGTTCGACGCGGTGGATCTCACGCTGGGCGACGAGCATCCGATCGATCGCCGTTTCAACTACGAGTTCATCGATCCGCCGAACACGGTTGCTCCCTTGGACGAGCGGGCTGACGAACCGCCGCCCCTTCCGCCACCGGTCGTGCCGCTCGCTCCAGAGCCGCCGATCCGGCCCGTGCACGAGGCGCGGCGTCGGGCGCGGCCGATCGTCGTTCCGCCGCAGACGATCGAGCCGGAGCCAGAGCCCGAGCCGGAGCCCGTCGTTCCTCCCCTGGTACGAGTGCAGGAGCCGATCGAACACGTCGGCTCTCTCGGTATCGAGCGGCCGGAAGCGTGGGAGAGACCGGAGCCCGAGCGGTCAGGCCGTCCGATTCTGCCGATTGCCATCGCCCTGATACCGGCGATGTTGCTCTCGTTTGCTGCCGGCTATTTCGTCCGCGGCCGCGGCGACACGCCGCAGCCAACGCAATCGGCCGCTCCGGCGACGCAGACGGCGGAAGCGACAACCCCTGCGTCTCCGCCGCCCGGGCCCCCCGCAAAGCCTTTCAGCGAACAGACGGTGACGCCGCCGCCTGCCACGACGGCGACGCCGCCGGCCGCTGCACCGAGTGTGCCCGGCGATGTCCCGGCACCTAGACCTGGAACGACACCCACGACCGAGACCGCTCGTCCAGCACCCGCCGCGCCGGCGACCGGCAAACTTCAGGTGCGGTCGAATCCGTCGGGTGCATCGGTCACGCTGAATGGCGCGTGGCGCGGCCGCACGCCGCTCGCGCTCGACGAACTCGCGTTCGGCAACTACGTCGTTCGCGTCGTCTCGCCCGGATACGACGTCGCGCGCGAAGAGATCACGCTGTCTTCGGCGGCCGCGTCAGGTAACATCTCGGTGCGCCTGCAGCGTCAGCGAACCGCCGCCGCCACCAAACCGGCGCCGCCGCGCGAGCAAGCCCCGCCGGCCCGCTCGACCACGCCTTCGGCTGCTCCCTCGACTCCGGCCCGGCCCACGTCGCCGCTGACGGGATCGGTCTATGTGGATTCGCGCCCGCGAGGTGCGAAGGTGTTCATCGACGGCAAGGAGATTGGTAACACGCCCATTCAGATTCCCGAGGTCCGCATCGGCTCACACGTCATACGGCTGCAGCTGGCGGATCATCGGATCTGGTCCAACAGTGTCAGTGTTTCCGCGGGCAAGGAATCCCGCGTCTCAGGATCGCTGGAACCCATCATAGTTAAATGAAAGCAACCCTCGCGCTCGAGAACGGCATCTGGTACGAAGGAGAATCGGCCGGGGCTGCTGGTGAGACGACCGGCGAAGTCGTCTTCAACACCAGCATGACCGGCTATCAGGAAGTCCTCACGGACCCGTCGTATGCGGGGCAGATCGTGACGATGACGTGCCCCGAGATTGGCAACTACGGCGTGGCCGACGAGGACGGCGAATCACGCGCCCCGAAAGTCGCAGGGTTCGTCATGCGCGAGTCGTCGCCGATCGCCAGCAACTGGCGCGCCGACGGCACGTTGCGCGACTACCTCGTTCGCCACAACATCGTCGCCATCTCCGACATCGATACGCGTGCGCTGACGCGCGTGCTCCGATCGGCTGGTGTGATGCGCGGCGTGATTGCGACAGGCGAGGTGGATCCGCGCGTGATGATCGACCGCGCGCAGGGTGTGACGCCGATGGAAGGGTCCGATCTCGTGCTTGGCGTGACGTGCGACAGCGCGTTCGACTGGAAGCCGGAGACCAGCCCGTCCGACGAATTCTCGCCGCCACCGCAGCGCAGCGCGCGCCGTCCGTTGAAGATTGCCGCGTACGACTTCGGGATGAAGTGGAACATCCTGCGGCGGTTCACCGCATACGGGTGCGACGTCCGTGTCTTTCCGGCAACCGCGCCCGCATCCGATCTGCTCGGCGCGAAGCCTGATGGCGTGTTCCTCAGCAACGGTCCCGGAGATCCCGCGGCGCTGGGCTATGCGATTCGCAACGCGCGCGAGCTCGTGAAGTCGGACGTGCCGGTGTTTGGGATTTGTCTCGGCCATCAGATCCTGTCACTTGCGCTCGGCGGCCGCACCTACAAGTTGAAGTTCGGCCACCGCGGTGCGAATCATCCCGTGAAGGACCTGGCATCGGGCAAGGTGGAGATCACCTCGCAAAACCACGGCTTTGCCGTCGATCCCGCGACGCTCCCGTCGGACGTCGTCGTCACGCACGAGAACTTGTACGACGGAACGATCGAGGGACTGCGACACAAGACGAAGCCGGTGTTCTGCGTGCAATACCATCCGGAGGCCGCACCCGGTCCGCATGACGCGGATTACCTGTTCCGTCAATTCATCGACGAGATCGAAAAGCGCGTGTGATTGCCCCGACACTAGGTCGGGTCGACATTTGAATGCCAAAGCGTACAGACATCAAGCGCGTCCTCGTCATCGGTTCCGGTCCGATCGTCATCGGTCAGGCCTGCGAGTTCGACTACTCGGGCACTCAGGCCTGCAAAGCGTTGCGTGCCGAGGGACTGGAAGTCATCCTCGTCAACAGCAATCCGGCGACGATCATGACCGACCCGGAGCTCGCCGACCGCACCTACGTCGAGCCGCTGACGACCGAGGTGCTCGAGGCGATCATCTCGAAGGAAAAACCTGAGGCCATCCTGCCGACCGTCGGCGGGCAGACGGCGCTGAATCTCGCCGTCGCTCTCGGCGAGACGGGCATTCTGAAGAAATACGGCGTCGAGCTGATCGGCGCGTCGGTCGAGGCGATCAAGGTTGCCGAGGATCGGTTGTTGTTTCGTGAGGCGATGCGGTCGATCGGCGCGGACGTGCCCCAGAGCCGCTACGTGCGCAGCCTCGACGAAGCCCTCACCGCCGTCGAAGACATCGGGTTTCCAGCGATCATTCGCCCGTCGTTCACGCTCGGAGGCGTCGGCGGCGGCATCGCCTACAACATCGAGGAGTTCCGCGAGCTTGCGGGACGAGGCATCGATTTCAGCCCCGTCCACGAAGTGCTGCTCGAAGAGTCGGTGATCGGCTGGAAGGAGTTCGAGCTCGAGGTCATGCGCGACCGGGCCGACAACTTCGTGGTCATCTGCTCGATCGAGAACGTCGATCCGATGGGCGTGCACACCGGCGACAGCATCACGGTGGCGCCGGCTCTCACCCTCACGGATCGTGAATACCAGCGCATGCGCGATCTCGCGCGCCGGATCATCCGCCGCGTCGGCGTGGAGACCGGCGGCTCGAACATCCAGTTCGCGATCAATCCGGCGGACGGCCGGATCATCGTCATCGAGATGAATCCGCGCGTGTCGCGTTCGTCGGCGCTCGCGTCGAAGGCCACCGGCTTCCCGATCGCGAAGATTGCCGCCAAGCTCGCGCTCGGGTATCACCTCGACGAGATTCCCAACGACATCACCAGGCTGACGCCAGCGTCTTTCGAACCGACGATCGACTACGTCGTCGTCAAGGTGCCGCGGTGGGCATTCGAGAAGTTCCCGCGCGCCGATCGCACGCTGACGACGCAGATGAAGTCGGTGGGCGAGGTGATGGCGATTGGCCGGACGTTCAAGGAATCGTTCATGAAAGCGTTCCGCTCGCTCGAGCTGGGCGCCGAAGGCTCGCTGTTCGGTCAGACGCGGAGCGACGCGAACGTGGATCCGGATGACGAGAAGGCGGCGCTGCAGCGCGACCTGAGCGTTCCGACCGACCGCCGGATGTGGGCCGTCTTCCGCGCGCTCGACCGCGGGTGGTCCGTCGAGCAGGTTCACCAGTTCACGAAGATCGATCCGTGGTTCCTGACGCAGTTCTCGCAGATCATCGAGCTCGGCCGATCGGCTGGCCTCGTAGGCCTGCGCGGCATGTCGACGGACCTGCTGCGGACGCTCAAACGCGCAGGGTTCAGCGATCGTGACCTCGGCGTGATCCTTGGCGGCGACGAGGGCGCCGTGCGCGAAACCCGGATCGAAGCTGGTCTGCGTCCCGCCTACAAGCGGATCGATACCTGCGCCGCCGAGTTCGAGTCCTTCACGCCGTACATGTACGGCACGTTCGAGAAGGAATGCGAAGCCGATCCGACGCCGCGCCAGAAGGTCGTCATCCTTGGCAGCGGGCCGAACCGTATCGGCCAGGGGCTGGAGTTCGACTACTGCTGTTGCCATGCGGCCTTTGCCCTTCGCGAAGAAGGGTTCGAGACCGTCATGATCAACTGCAATCCGGAGACGGTCTCCACCGACTACGACACGGTCGATCGCCTGTACTTCGAGCCGCTGACCTTCGAGGATGTGTCCGCCATCATCGCCCGCGAGCGGGAATCCGGTGCGGACGTCTCATGTGTCGTGCAGTACGGCGGGCAGACGCCGCTGAAGCTGGCGCTGTCGCTGCAGCAGGCGGGTATCAAGATCATCGGTACCTCTCCGGATTCGATCGACCTGGCCGAAGATCGGGAACGTTTCGCCCAGTTGCTGTGGGACCTGGGTATTCCGCAGGCGCCGAGCGGCACGGCGACGACGCCGGATGAGGCGCGCAATGTCGCCGCGAAGATCGGATTCCCGCTCGTCGTTCGTCCTTCGTATGTGCTGGGTGGCCGCGCCATGGCCATCGTGTACGACGTCGCCGCGCTGGATCGCTACATGATGAACGCCGTCGCGGCGTCACCAGGCCATCCGATTCTGATAGACAAGTTTCTCGAGGATGCCGTCGAACTCGACGTCGATGCCGTGGCCGATTCGACCGGGGCGGTCGTGATCGGCGGCATCATGGAGCACATCGAGGAGGCGGGGATTCACTCGGGCGACAGCTCTTGTGTAGTCCCGCCGTATCAGGTGGCCGAGCGCCACGTGACGATGATTCGCGACTACACGCAGCGGATCGCACGGGCGTTGAAGGTCGTCGGCCTGATGAACGCCCAGTTTGCGATCAAGGACGACACGGTCTACGTGCTCGAGGTCAATCCGCGTGCGTCGCGCACGGTGCCTTACCTGTCGAAGGCGACTGGCGTTCCACTCGCCAAGGTTGCGGCGCGCGTGATGATCGGGCGCACGCTCGCGCAACTCGGGTTGCTCGACGATTTGACCGTTGCCGGATGCTTCGTCAAGACACCGGTGTTTCCGTTCGTCAGGTTCCCCGGCGTCGACACGATTCTCGGGCCGGAGATGAAGTCCACCGGCGAAGTCATGGGCGGCGCGGCATCGTTCGGATCGGCGTTCGCGAAAGCGCAGCTCGCCGCCGGCCTGCGGCTGCCCGCTGACGGCGCGGCCTTCATCTCCGTGAACAACCACGACAAGCCGGCCGTTGTCCAGATCGCGAAAGACCTGCGCGACCTGGGCTTCCGGCTCATCGCCACGCGTGGCACGGCCAGCTTCCTGCGCGCGCACGGTCTGGACGCCGAGATCGTGTTCAAGATCAACGAAGGCCGTCCGCACGTCGGCGACGAGATTTTGAACAACCGCATCCAGGTCGTCATCAACACGCCGCTCGGCCGCGAGTCGTTCTTCGACGACCGCACCGTGCGCCGGATCGCGACGATGCACGGCGTGCCGTGTATCACGACGCTCACCGGCGCCGCAGCGGCCGTCAACGCCATCCGTGCGATCCACACCGAGGGCCTGAAGGTCCGCGCGCTCCAGGAATACCACGCAGAAATTGCGACAGACCGGGCATGATCCGGTCGTAGTTTCTGCTCGCATTCGTCGCCGGTCGATAGAGTTACCAGCCAATCACTAACGCTGAGCCCGCGCGCCTCGGCTTGCATCGTGCCGGTGCATGCGCGCCCCGGCGTCCCTGCTCGCCATTCCTCTGATTGCGGGCGTTGCGCTGGGACTTCGCAATTTCGGGACACACGACCTTGCCATCTGTGCCGCGGGCGGCGCCGTCCTGGCGCTGATTGCCGGCATCGCGGCGTTCGCGGATCGCTGCGATGGGGAATGCGTTGCCGCAATCGTGCTTGGGGGTTTTCTCTCCGGTCTTTCCCTTGGCGCGGACGCGGCCCGTCACGCCTACGCGCCAACACTCCTCGGCTGGTTTTCCCATCGCACTGATACCGGTCCGGCCGTCCTCGAAGGCACGCTGCGGGAGGATGCAGCGGCTGGACCGTTTGGGGTCTCTCTGCTGCTCGACGTCAGTCAGATCGAGAGGTCTGGCAGTAGCAGTGAGCTCCTGGAAGTCGAGGGAGGCGTGCGCCTGACCGTGTCCGGCGCGCTGGCCTCCTCGCACCTTGGCGAGTGGACTGCCGGCCGGCGAGTCCGGGTGACGGCGACGCTCAGGGAGCCGGCTGTGTACCTGAATCCAGGGGCTGGCGACGCGCGCGCGTCGCTCGCCAGCCGCGGCGTCATCCTCGTGGGCTCGATCAAGAGTGCGGCGCTGGTGGTCGTCACGAACCGAGGTTCGATGCTCGCCGAAGCTGCCGCGTCGACGCGGGCGTGGACGCGGCGTCGCTTGAGCCAGTTCGTCGGCCGGTGGGGAAGCCGCTCGGCCGCGATTGCGACAGCGATCCTGATCGGCGATCGGACCGGTCTTCCTGATGACGACGAACGCCGGCTGCAGGAAGCGGGCACCTATCACGTCATCGCCATATCGGGGGGCAACATCGCGATCCTGACGGTCTTCCTGCTTGCCTCCGCAGGTCTGATCGGCATCGGTCAGCGCACCGCTTCAATCGCCGTGATGCTGACGCTACTGTTCTACGGTCAGCTCGCGGGCCTGACCGCATCCGTTCAGCGTGCCGTGATGGCGGCTGTCGCCTACCTGCTGGGACGGCTGATCGATCAGAAGGGCCGCACGATCAATATTCTTGCGGCTGTCGCCATCGGTGCCGTCGCCGAATCCCCACTGGCGGTCGTCGATTCCGGTTTCCTGCTGTCGTTCGGCGCCACGCTTGGGATTCTGGTGATCGTCCCGGTTCTGCAATCAAGCTCACAGCCGGTCCGATGGACGACGGTTCGAGCCGTGGCAGCAGTTCTCTTCGCGACCGTTGCCGCGGAGGTGGCGCTGACGCCGATCGCCGCGCTCCTGTTCTCGAGAGTGACCTTCGCCGGACTGTTCCTGAACTTCGCAGCAATTCCGCTGATGACCATCGTGCAGATCGGCTCGATGCTCACGCTCGCGCTGTCTGCAATCCACGCCGCCGCCGCATCGGCCGCCGGCTACGCCGTTCACCTTGCGGCAACCATGCTCGTCGAATCGGCGCGGCTCAAAGACGCAGCGCCATGGCTGTCGGTCACGGTTCTGCCGCCATCGCCATGGCTCGTCGTGTCGTACTACGTCGCCCTCATCGTGGCCATTGCCTCAGTTCGCTTCCGCACGCAGGCGCTGGTTACGTTGACGTTGACCCTCGGCATGTTGCTGCTCGGGATTGGTGCTCCTCGACATCTCGAGGACGCGCCGCCCGGAACGCTGCGTGTCGTGTTTCTGGACGTCGGCCAGGGCGATGCGACCCTCGTGCGTTTCCCTGACGGGCGCGCCTACCTCATCGACGCCGGGGGTCTGCCTACGCCCGCGCCGCTAGACGTGGCCGAGCAGGGCACCTCAGGCGTCGATATCGGGGACCGCGTCGTGGTACCGGCGCTTCGCGCCCTGCGCACCGCGGCTCTCGATACGTTCGTGTTCACCCACGCCGACCCCGACCACCTCGGCGGCGCTCGCGCCGTCGTCCGATCGCTTCAACCCCGCGCAATCTGGGAGGGCATCCCAGTGCCGCCTCACCCTGGACGCCGCGACCTCGTCACCGACGCCGAATCATCTGGCCTCGAATGGCGCTCAGTTCAGCGCGGCGAGCAACTTCGCCTCGGCCAGGTGGACATCCGCGTGCTGCACCCGCCACGCCCCGATTGGGAACGCCAGCGCGTCCGCAACGACGACTCGGTCGTAATCGAGCTGCGATACGGCGACGTCTCGATCGTCCTGCCCGGCGACATCGGCAAGGAAGGCGAAACCGCCGTGCTGCCCCTGATCGAACCGGCCCCGATCGCGATCCTGAAAGCCCCTCACCACGGTAGCGCCACTTCGAGCGGTCCCGAGCTGTTGAATGCGCTCAAGCCCGCCCTCGCGATCTTCAGCGCCGGCCGCTCCAACCGCTTCGGCCACCCCGCCCCGGCCGTCGTCGCCCGCTATCACGCGATGGGCACGACGATGTTCTCGACCGCTGATGATGGCGCGGTGATCGTGGATACAGACGGAAAGAGTGTTCGGGTCCGGGGGTGGACGGGAAGGGAGGTGACGCTGACTGGCGGCGCGCACTGAAGCACCGTGAACGTGGGTTAACGAAGTCGCACAGGAAAGGAAAATGGCATGAGAGTCGAAACACCACTGACAGACGATGAAGAAGCGCTGGTGACAGCGACCATGGACTGCGGATTTACTGTGCACCGGACACTTGGTCCCGGATTCAAGGAGTCCATCTACACAGAAGCGCTCAGCCTGGAACTGAATCTGAGAGGCATGAAGTTCGAGCGTGAGAAGGCTATCAAGGTGAAGTATCGGGAGTGGCGCATTCCAGGCCAGCGGGTCGACCTCATCGTGGAGAACCTGATCATTGTCGAGGTCAAGACCATTCCCGCCGTTCGAGCCCTGCATCGACGACAGGTGCTGTCCTACCTTCGAACGACGGGTTACCAATCGGTCTGATCATGAACTTCAACACCGAGAAGCTGATAGAAGGCTTCAGGCGGGTAGTGCTTACGCCCGCGTTCTCCCCGTCGGGAGGCGACGCTACAACGGGCCACGGGACCGGGAACGACCACAACGGTCACGACGAACGCGACGAATGTTGAGTGTTTTCTGAAAGCCACAAGCGAGGAGCCAAAAATACTTCCGTCGCGTCGTCGCGATCGTCCCAGGCGGCAGCGTGGTGGCGTGCGCGCGATCACGGCCGCAACGGGATCACGGCTCGGCGGAACGCTCACGACGGCCACGACGATCACGACGAATGGGAATGTTTCTGAATGTCACAGGCCAAGAGCCAGGAATGATTCCGTCGCGGCCATCGCGTCGTCGCGATCGTCCCAGGCGGCGTGTGACGTGCCGGCCGCGGTAGTCGCTCCTGACTGTGACGCAACTTGTGATCGCTGGCGCTGCTGTTCTGTGTGATCCGCGACCACGGTCACGACGTAGGGCTGGCTCTGTGACGCTGTGCTCACTCGCGGGAGCCCGATTCTTGATCTGCGTCCACGCCGCTTCCATTTCTTCGAGCGTCGCATCGTGCACCGAGCGGCCCTGTTGCTCGAAGTATTCTTCAACCGCGGCAAATCGCTGACTGAACTTGGCATTCGCCTGCCGCAGCGCTGACTCCGGCTCGACGCCGAGCTTGCGCGCGAGGTTGGCTACGGCGAACAGGAGGTCACCCATTTCCTCGGCCACGCGCTCCCGGCCCTCGCCTTCGACCGCGCGTCGCAGTTCGGCCACCTCTTCCTCGATCTTCGCGACGACATCCTCGGCTCGCGCCCAGTCGAAGCCGACTGCGGCGACGCGCGTGCCGATCTCGTGGGCGCCGAGCAGTGCCGGAAGGGTCTTCGGAAGGCTGCCAAGCACGGCCTTGCGCGTGCCGGCGTCCTGTTGCTCGCGTGCCTTGATCTGCTCCCACTGCTCGAGGACCTGACCCGGAGTGTTGACGTCCTTCGTCGTGCCAAAGACGTGGGGGTGACGACGGATCAGTTTGTCGGTGATGGCACGAAGGGAATCGGCGACCGTGAAGCGCCCGGCGTCGGTCTCGATCTGCGCGAGGAACACACCCTCGAAGAGGAAATCCCCGATCTCGCCGCGAAGGTCGTCGTGATCGCCGCGGTCGATCGCTTCGAGCACCTCGTAGGTTTCTTCGAGCACGAACGGCCGCAGTGACTCGAGCGTCTGCTCGCGATCCCAGGGGCAGCCAGCCGGACCGCGGAGCCGCGTCATGATATCGACCAGCCTCTGAAACTCGTGTCCCGCGTCCTTCGACTCTTGTCGCTCGGGTGTGCTGCCAGCCTGTGTCATCGCGCGATTATGCTAGCATTCGAATGTGCCCGAACAGGACACTTCAGATCTGACGTTCTCCGGATTCGTGCTGTCGCTGGCTACGACTGCCGCCCTTCATTTCGGCGATCTCGCGGACCCGCAGACGGGGCTGCCCGCCGAGCCCGATCTCGAATCGGCCGGCCGGATCATCGAGCTGCTCGAGATGTTGCAGACGAAGACCAAAGGCAATCTGATCCCGGAAGAAGAGAAACTGCTCGAAGACCTGCTCTACGAGCTGCGCATGCGCTACGTGCAGGCGCAGGGCGAGCAGAAACGCATCATCGAACCGTAACGTGCACCCGAAGGCCTTGCGCGCGACGCGTCCCAATCCTCCAACAACGCTCAAGTGAAGATTACGTTCCTCGGCACCGGAACGTCGCAGGGCGTACCGATGATCGGTTGCGATTGCGTCACGTGCCGTTCAGACGACCCAAAGGACAAGCGGCTGCGGCCGTCCATCTTCATCGAAACGGACGACGGCACCGGTGTGCTGGTCGATGCCGGGCCCGATCTGCGCACGCAGGCGCTGCGCCACGACCTCCGCCGCGTGGATGCCATCGTGCTCACCCATAGCCATGCAGACCACATCCTGGGTCTCGACGACATCCGTCGTTACAACATGATGTACCGCCGGGCGATGCCGTGCTACGCGGATGTCCCGACCCTCGAGCAGGTGCGGTCGATGTTTTCGTACGTCTTCGATCCAGCGACACCCCGGGGCGGTGGTCTCCCGCATATCGAAACGTTCGCGATTGTCGGTCCCTTCTGCATCGGCCAGGCCGAGTTCACGCCCGTGCCGATCTGGCACGGTGCGCGCCAGATTCTGGGGCTGCGCGTCGGCCGGTTCGCATATCTGACAGACTGCAACCGCATCCCCGACGAGGCCTGGCCACTCCTGCAGCATCTCGACGTCGTCGTCATCGATGCGCTGCGCGACCGGCGTCATCCGACGCACTTCTCGCTGGACGAGGCCGTCGAGGTGGGGCAGCGGATCGGCGCCGGCCAGGTGTACTTCACGCACATGTGTCATGACCTCGGTCACGCCGCCACCTGCGCCCGGCTGCCCGCGGGAATGGAGCTGGCCTATGATGGGCTCGTGGTGGACCTGAGTGATTGACGACCGACCCCAATTCCCATCGCCCATCGCCCATCGCCCATCGCCCATTGCCCATCGCCCATTGAGCCCATAGCGAAGTGCCCATGCAACGTGCCCATTACCCCGACGACGCCCCGCCACGCTGGCCGCAGCCTGTACCTGGCGCTCGGCAACTTCGACGGGTTGCATCGCGGGCACATGAAGATCATCGACCGCGTCCGTCGCCGGGCGGGCGAGCGGGGTGGGATGCCGGCGGCGATGACGTTCGATCCGCATCCGCCCCGTGTGGTGCGGCCCGACAAGGCGCCGCCGCTGTTGATGACGATCGACCAGAAGATGGACGCGCTCGGGCGCGCCGGCATGCAGGGTGTTGCGGTGGTGCGCTTCACACGTGAGATGTCGCTCTGGGAGCCCGAGCAGTTTGTGCGGACCGTGCTCGTCGAATGGCTGCACGTGGCGGAAGTCTGGGTGGGCGCTAATTTTCTCTTCGGCCACGATCGCGCCGGGACCTTTTCAGTCCTGCGCAGCCTGGGTGCGCGCTACGGCTTTCGGGCCGAGAAGATCGACCCTGTCCGTTACAAGGACTTCGTCGTCAGCAGCACGCGCGTGCGCCGCCTGGTATCGGAAGGGCGTGTGGACGAGGCCGGCGCGCTGCTCGGGCATCACTACTTCATCGACGGAACGGTCGCGCGCGGCGCGGGCCGCGGGAAGGGGATGGGGTTCCCGACAGCCAATCTCAAGACCGACAACGAGCTGATTCCGCCGGCTGGTGTGTACGCCACCACGGCGACCATTGGTGGCATCGTTCATCCCTCGATTACGAATATCGGCATGCGGCCGACGTTTGGCGACGTCGACACGTTGACGATCGAGACGCACGTGTTCGATTTCGACAAGGATCTGTACGACTCCCGCATTCGCCTGGCCTTCGTCCAGCGGATGCGCGACGAGCGGGCGTTTCCTGACGTCGATGCGCTGCGTGCGCAGATCGAGGCCGATGCGCGCAGCGCGCGGCGGCTGTTTGGCCGGATTTCGCTGTAGAATTGAAAGAGTGCCGCCTGACATCAAAGGAAACGGGACGGAAACCCGGTCGCTCGTGTTGAAGTTGTCTGTGCCCGCCCAGGGCGGTCTGCGCGGGCTGGCTACGGAAGTGGCTACCAAGATTGCGGCGTATCTGGGCACCAACCTGCCTGATGCCGAGTCGGCCGGCGTGACGCTCGAAGGGCTTGCCGAGCGCGTCGCGCCCCACGGGGCCGAAGGCGATATCACCTTCGAGTTCCGTGAGGTCGAAGGGGAGTTGGTGATACGCGCGCACTGCGACAATCGATCGTCCGAAGCTCGCTACCCGCTGCCTGCGTGAACCCGTCCGGGCTATGACGGGGCTCACGATCCGCTTCTCCTGGACGGTGCCGCAAGCACCAGTCCTGATTCAGACATCCGCATGCGTCTCTACAACACCCTGACACGTCGAGAGGAAGCCTTTGCGCCGGGTCGGGACAACGAAGTGCGCATGTACACCTGCGGGCTCACCGTCTACGCCCGAGGCCACATCGGCAACTTCCGGACGTTCGTCTCGCTGGACGTGCTGCGGCGCGCGCTGAAATATCACGCCGGCTACAAGATGCGGCACGTGATGAACTTCACGGACGTCGACGATCGCACGATCCTCGAGTCGCAGAAGGCGGGCGTGCCGTTGCGCGAGTACACCGATCGCTACATCGCGGCATACCTCGAGGATGCGGCCGCGCTCGGGCTCGAGCCGGTCGAAGAGAACCCGCGCGCGACCGACCAGGCGAACATCGACGCGATGGGAGCGACGATCCGCGCGCTCGAGGAGCGGGGTCACACCTATCACAGCGATGGATCGATCTATTTCAAGATCGCGTCGCTGCCTGACTACGGCAAGCTCGCGCGTCTCGATCACGCCGGGATCAAGAGCGGTGCACGCGTGGATGCCGACAAGTACGACAAGGAGAACGCGCGCGATTTCGTGCTCTGGAAGTCGACGAAACCGGGCGAGCCGACATGGGATCCCGGCATCGGCCCGGGCCGGCCCGGCTGGCACATCGAGTGCTCCGCGATGGCCCTGCGCCTGCTCGGTGAGCCGCCGATCGACATTCACGCGGGCGGTGTCGACCTCATCTTCCCGCATCACGAGAACGAGATCGCGCAGAGCGAAGGCGCCACTGGCAAGCAGTTCTCACGCTTCTGGGTTCACGTCGAGCACCTGATGATCGAAGACGAACCGGGCAAGACCGACAAGATGTCGAAGTCGCTCGGCAACGTCTTCAACCTGCAGGACATCGTCGATCGCGGGTTCCGTCCGTCCGCGCTGCGCTATCTGTACCTCAACGTCCACTATCGCAAGCAGCTGAAGTTCTCGTGGACGGCAATGGCGCAGTCGGAAGAAGCGCTGAAACGGCTGACGGATTTCCTCGCGCGCCTCGAGTCGCTGCCGGCAAGGGACCGGAATCCGCAGGTCGGCACTCAGCTGCAGGAGGCACGGACGGCGTTCGGCGAGCACATCGACGCCGATCTGAACACCGCCGCGGCCATTGGCGTGGTGTTCGACCTCGTCCGGAGCCTGAACTCGGCAATCGACGCCGGAGAGCTCGGCGCGTCGGACGTGCCAGCGGTTCGCGAGACGTTCGAACAGTTCGACAAGGTGCTCGGCATCCTTTCGCTCCGGCGCGCGGAGGACGAAAAGCCGCCCGTTCCCGTCGACGAAATCGAGCGGCTGATCGGCGCGCGCCGTGCCGCGCGGCTCGCCCGCAATTTCGCGGAAGCCGACAACATCCGGAAGGACCTCGATGCGCGTGGCATCCTGCTCGAGGACACCGGGACGACCACCAGGTGGAAACGGAAATAAGGAACATGATTGACGCTATGAAGGCTCCGGACATCAAGACCGAGCTTCCCGGGCCGAAGGCCAAGGCCATCATCGAGAAAGACAGCCGGTTCGTGTCGCCGTCGTATACGCGCGACTATCCGTTCGTCATCGCGCGCGGCGAAGGCGCCATCGTCGAGGATGTCGACGGCAACCGGTTCATCGACTGCGCTGCCGGCATCGCCGTCAATTCCACGGGCGTCTCGCATCCCGAAGTCGTAAAAGCCATCACCGATCAGGCGCAGAAATTCATCCACATGTCGGGGACGGATTTCTACTACGAGCCGCAGGTGCGCCTGGCCGAGGAACTGGCCAGCATCGCGCCGATCGGCGGTGACGTGCGCACGTTCTTCGGCAACTCGGGTACCGAGGCGACGGAAGCGTCGATCAAGCTCGCGCGCTACTACACGAAGCGGCAGGGCATCATCGCGTTCCTCGGTGCGTTCCACGGACGATCGCTCGGTTCGCTGTCGCTGACCGCCAGCAAGGCCATTCAGCGCCGCGGTTTCGGTCCGTTGATTCCGGGTGTCTACCATGCGCCGTTCCCGGATCCCTATCGCGCCTCGAGCCCCGATCACGCCGCGGCACAGAGCCTGTCGTTCATCGAAGATCAGATCTTCACGCACCTCATCTCGCCCGACGAAGTCGCGTCCGTCGTCGTCGAGCCCATCCAGGGGGAGGGCGGCTACATCGTTCCGCCCCGTGCATTCCTGCAGGGGTTGCGCGAGCTCACGAAGAAGCACGGCATCCTGCTCGTGGTCGACGAAGTGCAGTCCGGCATGGGCCGCACCGGCCGCATGTTCGCCGCCGAGCACTTCGATCTGAAGGGTGACATCGTCAACATCGCGAAGGGCATCGCATCCGGCCTGCCGTTGGGCGTCACGTGCGCGCGCGCGGACGTGATGTCGTGGCCTCCCGGCGCGCACGCCAGCACGTTTGGCGGCAACCCGGTATCGTGCGCGGCAGCGAACGCCACCATCAAGCTGCTGAAGGGCGGTCTCGTCGCCAACGCGGCTACCGTCGGCGCGCACCTGATGAGCGGCCTGCGGGCGCTGCAGGAGAAACACGAGATCATCGGCGACGTCCGCGGCCTGGGGCTGATGATCGGCATCGAGCTCGTCCGCGACCGTCAGACGAAAGAGCGGGCCACCGACGAACGCAACGCGCTCGTCCAGGCTATGTTCCGCCGCGGGGTCCTCATTCTCGGCGCCGGCCGGAACGCCGTGCGGCTCGCGCCGCCGCTCCTCCTCAGCAAGGACCAGGCGGACAGCATCCTCGCTGTTCTCGATCAGGCGCTCACCGAGATCCGTCGCCGCTGACACCTGCCGTAGCGTCCGGCTTTAGCCGGACCTCGTGAACATAGCCGTAGCGTCCGGCTTCAGCCGGACCTCCTGCTCTGTCCTCCAATTTCCCTGGCACCGCCCCGACCTGTGAACAGCAGCTAGTCCGTTTCGCCGGACACCAACCCCGCTGCTAGGCAGCACTCGATGCCCGAGCTCTGCGCGCGGCGCGCGCAAGCGTAGAGAATGCCCACATTGTCAAAGCGCCGACGATCACGAGAGCCGCCACATTGCCCCAGAACGCCACATCGGGCCCCGTTTCCCAAATGAGAGGCCTGGCTTCTGGCGACAGCTGCCATTCGGACCGACCGCGGGTCAAGAGATCGAAGGCGCTGAACATGTTGCCGCCGGCATGGAGGACCATGCCGGGCAATGTGGAATCTGTGAAGTAGGCAAGGGCGCCGTACACAGCGGCCACGGCGATGTAGAAGGGCAGTAGCACGACGCCGACCTCCGGGTGCGTAAAATGCACAAACCCAAACAGGCTTCCGGTTACCAGGATCGCGATTATGGGCCCGTGCCGGCGCTCAATCGGCCGCTGCAGGTAACCGCGGAAAGATGTCTCCTCCACGACGCCGGCGACGACGGCACTCATCGCGAGCCACATCAGAACCGTGACAGCGGGGTAGCGCGACACGTCGAGATCTCGTTGCTGGGGGAGCGCGACGAGTCGGCTCAATACTCCTTGAAGGAGCAGTACGCCTGCGAGGCCCAGCAGTCCCGCCAACAGAGCCGGCCCCCATGCTTCGTCCGGCAGTGCGTTGGCACGGGCATTCATACGGCGCGCTTCGGCTGTCGACCGCGGCCATCCCGATCCCCGCACGAGATAGCGCCAGTACAACCACAGGTACATCGCCATCAACGGGACGGCCCACGGCAGCGCCGATAGGTACCTGGTGTTCGCCGATACCAAAGCGGCCCACGGCAGGGTCCCGGCGGCAGCGGCAGCCACGCCGATGAGAACTGCGCGCCCAACGACGGGGAGCCGAAGCCAAAGTCGATGGATGAAAGTCATTGGCTCCTGTCGTCCACTGGCCGTCGGTGCTGCCTAACGCATGCGGCTCACCCGCGGGTGGCCGCGCGGCTCGCTATTCGATCCAGGCGCCGAACTCGGCGAGCGCCGATTTCTCAGAAAGGCTTCGGGCCGCGGCGCGAACACTCGAGGGAACCCATTTGGGGAAGGGCACCTCTTGGGTCACGTGATGACCCGAACTCGTGTGCACCTCCCGCATCTGCGAAAGGCGATCCGGTGGCAGGCGGCCAGCCGCCCGGACAAGAGCCGGCCACAACCGCCGATGGACAAATGTGACCTTGCCCTTGACAGGCGACACACGAGGACATCGTCGCTGTCGCGGACCGCTCGCGTCACCGCGAAGATCTCATGACTTTTCGGATGAGACCACCAGCTACCCCGAACTCGCTCTCCAGCAATGACCTCAGCAAGCGACGGAACTGGCCCGTGCGCGGCTCGAGGACGACACCGTGCTGACGAATGAAAGCGAGAGCCTGGAGTGAAGTCATCGCCACGTTGTTTCCCTCGGCCCAATAACTCTTGCAGTAGAGCACGGAGATTGCAACCTGCGGGCAGCGCGACCATGACTCTTCAGCGGCAGGCATTGGGAAAACTTGGTGAATCCTTAGCGGTCGACGAACTCGAACGCCGCGGGTACGCAATTGTTGCGCGCCGCTATCGAACGCGGCATGGCGAAATCGACATCGTGGCCGAGGATGGCGAGACGCTGGTGTTCGTGGAGGTCAAGGCTCGCACCAGCGACGAATGCGGATTCGCGGTTGAGGGTGTGACCCGCTTGAAGCAGCTGCAACTCGCCTCGATGGCCGAGGAGTATCTCGCGCGGACCGACGTCGTCAATCGTCCGTGCCGGTTCGACGTCATCGCCATCGATGATGTGGACACCAATCCCGTCCTGACCCTCTATCCCGACGCTTTCGACGCCACGCGTTGATTGACTTCGGTCGTCCTTCTGCTACTGTGAACGCACTTTCAGAAGGAGTTGACGCGTGAAGACAACCCGCAGGGAGGCGTTTGCCTCGCTGGCAGCGATGGTCGGCGGTTCGGCGCTGGTGTCGGCGCAACAGACAGCCGGGGCGCCGGCTGCAAAACCACTGGCCAGGCCAGCAGCCACCGCTGCGCCACGCCAAGCTGGCGTCGGTCTCGGACTTCGAGCCGCTCGCCAGGCAGCGCATGTCGCACATGGCCTACGAATACGTGTCCGGCGGGTCCGGCGACGAGCTCACGCTGCGCGACAACATCCAGGCATTCGATCGACTTCGCCTGCATCCGCGCGTGCTGGTCGATGTCTCGGAGCTCGACACGCGAACGACGATCCTCGGTCAATCACTCGAGTTCCCGATCCTGATGGCGCCCACGGCGTATCACCGCATCATGCATCCAGAAGGAGAGCTGGCGACCGTTCGGGGCGCCGCCAAGGCTGGCGCGACGATGATCGCCAGCTCGTTTGCGACGACGACCATCGAGGACATGTCGCGCGCGGCACAAGTCGCCGCTGTGGTTTCAGTTGTATTGCGTCCGCGATCGCGGGTTCACAAAGGAACTCGTCCAGCGCGCCGAGAACGCCGGATGCAAGGCCCTGTTCGTCACCGTCGACACGCCGGTCACCGGCAATCGTCATCGCGAGACGCGCGTCGGTTTCGCGCTGCCGCCCGGCCTCGATCGCGCCAACTACCGCGGCCTCGGCGGAACAGCGTCCACGACGTCCCATCGTCCCAGCGAACGCGAAATCTACAGCGTCGTCCTCGATCCCACATTGACGTGGAAGGAGATCGAGTGGATCCGCTCGTTCGCCCGCGTCCCAGTCGTGATCAAGGGCGTTCTCAGCCCGCTCGATGCGGCGAAGGGCGTGTCGGCGGGCGTCTCGGCGATCGCCGTGTCGAACCACGGCGCCCGCAACCTGGACACCGTCCCCGCCACCATCGACGCGCTGCCGCGGATCGCGGACGCGGTAAAGGGCCAGGTGCCGCTCTTCCTGGACGGGGGAGTGCGGCGAGGCACCGACGTCCTGAAGGCCCTCGCGCTCGGTGCATCAGCCGTACTCGTGGGCCGTCCGTACCTCTACGGTCTCGCCTCGCAAGGCGCTGACGGGGTGGCCACGGTGATGACGATGCTGAGGACGGAGCTGGAGAGTGGCGATGGCGCTGACGGGACGGCGGTCGCTGAAGGACATCGATCGATCGGTGTTGTGGACGTAGTCGTTAAACCGCCGTGGTCTGCTGTCCGTGGTTCGTAGTTCGTCGCTCGTTGCTCGAAGAGCCTCGTCGGTCGAATCGGGTTTTTCGAGCTACGAGCGACGAGCCACGAACTACGGCAGGGGAGTCCGGGTTTACCGGACCTCCGCATTCTTGCCTGCTTATTGGAGGCTGTGGTACGATCGAGGTTCCGCCGAAGAGCCGTGGGCTGTGCAGTTTCGGTGGAGCAGGTTTGTCCGGGCGGGAATAACTCAGTGGTAGAGTGCGACCTTGCCAAGGTCGAAGTCGCGGGTTCGAATCCCGTTTCCCGCTCCAATCTTAAGAACGTCGCGGCCCTGTGGGCCGCTCCTGCGCGCTTCGCTACGCCGGCGCTTCGACGCCGGCTCCGCTCCGCGCGCTAGCGTAACTGGTCGAGCCGGTTCGTGTGTCCGGCTTTCTTGGCCCGCCGAAACCGCCTCGGCGGCGAAGGCGGCAGCCAGCCGTTGTTTGTAGTGTCCGGCTTCAGCCGGACTGGTGCATGTTGCCTGTGCTCGTTGCTCGCCTGATCGAACGCTGTTGTTGCCGCGCCTGACGCGGCCGGAATTCCCCTGTCCAATTCAGTTCCGACCGGCGCCGTCGCCAAGTGGTAAGGCAGAGGTCTGCAAAACCTCCATCCCCGGTTCAAATCCGGGCGGCGCCTCCAAAATTCTTAAAAATTCGCGTGATCGGGTGTGTGGCTGCGTCCGCAACCGATTTCTTATTGCTCCGAACAGCCCTCGAATTCGGTGCTCACTCCGAAGAGCGACCTCTGTAAATCACTGCATCGCGACGAGTTGTCAGCGCGCGTTCTCCGCAGGGGAGGAGGTTCCGAGAACCTCCGCCTGCGTCGGTTCGCAGCGACGACGGAATGCCTTCTCTGCGGAATCTTCTCGCGTGAGCATTGGTGCTCCGGCGAGTCGTTGCTCAAGACCGCTGAAGCTCGCGTGCCAGCCAGACCTTCGCGGTCTTCCAGTCCCGCATGACTGTCTGAGGCGAGACGTCAAGGACCTCGGCGGTCTCCTCGACGGTCAGCCCGCCAAAGAACCGCAGCTCAATCACCTTTGCGCGACGAGGGTCGAAGGCGGCGAGCGTTGTCAGCGCGTCGTCGAGCGCACACACCTCGGTCGCGCGCTCATCGGCGGCGATCGCATCCAGATCGAGGGTGGATGTGTCTACGCGCTCGGCCTGACCACCGCGCTTGGCTGCGCCGCGGGTTCGCGCGGCATCGACCAGAATCCGGCGCATGACGTGCGAGGCGATGGCGTAGAAATGGGCGCGGTCCTGCCACTCGATATCCGACGCGTCGAAGAGCCGGAGAAACAGCTCGTGCACCAGCGCGGTTCCCTGGAGGGTCAGTCCGGCCCGCTCACGCCGCGTGTAGTGCCAGGCCAGCCGGCGGAGCCGCGCGTAGACCAGCGGCGTGAGCCGCTCGAGCGCTGACTCGTCCCCTTGGTTCCATGCTTTCAGGAGCTGCGTAATCTCTCGGGCGTCTTCTGCCGGCATCGACGATAAAGCGAATTGTAGCGTCTGGTAGTTGTCGCGGTCGGTTTACGCATATCTAGCCGGAGCGACAACCATGCACACGACGCTTGCCGGACGGATCCTCTCCATCCTCTTGATGCCGACCGCGCTGGCCTCGCGATTCGCGGCGATGCCCCCACCGACGATGGTCGCCATCGCCGTCGATCCTGTGTCTCTCCCCGGTACTCGCGCCGCTTGCGGTCTCGGGTCGAGCACTTCAGGCTGGCAGCCCTCCCGAACAGACTCAGGAGCGAATCACGGTCGCCGACAACCGAATTGCGGCCGGCACTCGCGTGGATGGGACGCTGACGATCCGTCTCGAAGCGCGCAGCGGGAAATGGTACCCGGACCGGGATACCGATCCCGGCGTCGTCGTGAAGGCGTTTGCCGTCGAGGGTGGGGCCTTGCAGATTCCGGGTCCGCTCATTCGCGTCACGGAGGGGACCCGGATTCGCGCCGTTATTCGCAATCGTCTGGCGGATCCGCTGGCGATGCATGGGCTCTGCGCACGGCCTGGGAATTCGTCCGGCGGCCTGGACGTGGTTGTGATCCCGCCAGGGGAAACTCGAGAGTTCACGTTCGCGTCCGGGAGCGCGGGGACGTACTACTACTGGGCGGCCACCGATCCGGCAACGCCGGTCAGATCAAAGGGCGCCTGCCGACTCGCAACTGTCAGGCGCGTTGATTGTCGACCCCGGTGACGGGCGCTCTCACCAGGACCGCGTCCTGCTGATGGGTATCTGGGGCGATTCCAACCCCGGCAGCGATGGCCCGCGGCGAATGGTGATCAACGGACGGTCGTGGCCTCACACCGAGCGCTTGACCTACCGCGTTGGCGACTCCGTCCGCATGCGCGTGATCAATGCAGGCAGCGCCGTGCACCCGATGCATCTGCATGGGTTCTATTTCAACGTGGACAGCCGCGGCGATGAGCGCGCAGGACAGTCATCTCTCCGGCGGGCTCCTCGCCGCGGCTGGTCGTGACCGAACGGCTCGCGCCGGGCGGGACGTTCGCGCTCACGTGGAAGCCCACGAGGCCGGGAAACTGGCTGTTTCACTGTCACGACAACTTCCATCTCGCTGCGGGCGGCGCCCTCGATGGCGAGCCGGCGCCGCGACGCCAGCCGGTCACCACGTGGAGAACCATGCGCTCGAGATGATGGCCGGACCGGTGATGGGCATCACCGTCACCGGCAAGAGCGCGAGCCGCGCGGCAGTCGACCTCGGACAAGCGCCGCGAATCGGCTGGTTGCGCGCGTCGATCGATGGCGGCACCGCCGAGGAGCCGGCGTTCGGGTACATGCTCGACAACGGCGCGACGACTCGCCGCCGCCGCCGCCGTACTTGCCCGGGCCCGACGCTCGTCCTCAAGCGCGGCGAGCCGGTCAGCATCACCGTGGTCAACCAGCTGCCCGGAACCGACCGCAGTGCACTGGCACGGCATCGAGCTCGAGAGCTACTACGACGGCGTGGCTGGTTATTCCGGCGAAGGGAAGCGGATCGCGCCGGCCATTCCGCCAGGCGGCTCCTTCGAAGCGCGCTTCACGCCGCCGCGCTCGGGCACGTTCATCTATCACACGCACATCGACGAAGTCCGGCAGCATGCAGGCCGGGCTTTCGGGCGCGCTGCTCGTCGTGGACATCCCGGAGGCGTACGATCCGCAGCACGATATCGTGTTGCTGGTGACCGCTGCCGCGGAAGGATGCCGACAGCCGATGTCGTGCTGCTCAACGGGTCGTCGACGCCGGCTGCCGCGCGAGCTGCGTGCTGGTGAGCATTACCGGCTGCGATTCATCAACATTCACACGTTCCGCCCGAACATGCGCATGCGCCTGTTGCGCGATTCGACGCTGCTCGGTGGCGAGCCGTGGCCAAGGACGGTATGGATCTGCCCGCCGGATCAGGCGAGTCGAGGGGCCGTCCGAAGATCCAGATGGGGAACGGCGAGACCTACGATTTCGATTTCGTCCCACCCGGACCTGGTGACATCCGCCTCGACGTCATCGCCTGCGTGGAGCTTGTGCTGGTGTCGATGCCGATCCGTGTCCGTTAGCCACGTGAACCAGATCGCGGTCACATCACACGAAGTGGACAACCAGGCCCGATGATATGTCATAGACTCGTGACGCCCGATCCTGAGAACCGCGATGACCCCACAACGCTGGCAGCACATAACGCAGGTCTACGAAGCCGCGCTCGAGCGTGAACCGGACGCGCGCGCGGCCTTTCTCGCGGATGCGTGCGGCACCGATGCCGACCTCCGGCGTGAGGTGGACTCCCTCCTGGCACACGACGCCACGCCGGTACTCGTCGACTCGTCCATCTGGGATGTCATCGGGGGCTTCCTCGATGTCGAAGCCGGTCTCGCCCTCGGGTCGGTGGCCGGGCACTATCGCATTGACGCCCTGCTCGGCGCCGGCGGAATGGGTCAGGTCTACCGTGCCCGGGACATGAAGCTCGGGCGCGACGTCGCCCTGAAGATTCTGCCTGCGTTCCTTGCCGACGATGAGGAGTTGCTGGAGAGGTTTCGCCGCGAAGCGCGGGTACCTCGCCTCGCTCAATCATCCTGCCATCGCTACGATCTACGGATTCGAGGCTCTCGGCGGCGTGCACGCGCTCGTGCTGGAACTCGTCGAAGGCCCGACTCTGGCGGATCGGCTTCGGCGCGGACCAATCTCCATCGACGAAGCGGTTCCCATCGCCGATCAGATCGCGAGCGCGCTGGAGGCCGCGCATCAGCAGGCGATCATTCACAGGGACCTCAAGCCTGCCAACGTCAAGGTCACGAACGGCGGCTCGGTCAAGCTTCTCGACTTCGGCCTGGCGAAGCCGATCGCCGAGTTGCCGCAAGGCCCTGAGATTGAGCGCGAGAGACTGGCGGAACAGGCAGGGCGATCGCCAACGTCCGTCGCACCCACAGTCACAGACGCTGGCGCCGTTCTCGGCACGGCGGCATACATGAGTCCCGAGCAGGTGAAGGGGCGTGCGCTGGACACACGCAGCGACATCTGGTCGTTTGGTTGTGTTCTCTACGAGATGTTGACGGGGAAGCCGGCCTTCCCTGGCGCGGACGTCGACGCGACGTTCGCAGCGGTGGTGAAGAACGAGCCCGATTGGGCGGCGCTGCCATCCGATGTGCCTGATGCGATCCGAAGACTGCTTGCTCGCTGCCTGGCCAAGGATCGCCGTCACCGGATTGCGGACGCAGCCATCGTTCGCTACGTACTCGCGGACGTCGCGCAGACGCCACGAACCGAACACGCCGCGCCTGCCCGTCGGCCTCTCAGCAGGGCAGCTGTCGTTCTGGCGTCGGCGATCGCGACGCTCTTCGGTCTCGGGCTTGGCGTTGGCTGGATGGTCCTGCACGCTCCGAGTCATCCCTCAGCCGTCACCCGCTTGCCAGTGCTCACACCCGCGTCACCACCGCTGACTTTCCACGGCATGAATCGCGATGTCGCGATTTCGCCGGATGGCCGGCTGGTCGTGTATCGCGCTGGCACTCCCACACGTTGGCAACTGGTGGCGCAACCGCTCGACCGGCT
Organism: uncultured Acidobacteriota bacterium; assembly: GCA_963784195.1. Lineage (GTDB taxonomy): Bacteria > Acidobacteriota > Vicinamibacteria > Vicinamibacterales > 2-12-FULL-66-21 > CAVQAH01. The sequence continues at coordinate 153,898 of CAWARA010000033.1, forward strand.
CGACACGCGGCCGCTCGCGAACACGGACGTGGGCAACACCCCTTTCTTTTCCCCCGACGGTCAGTGGCTCGGATTCGCCGGAGGCGCACGGCTCTGGAAGACCCCAGTGGCGGGCGGAGCAGCGACTGAGTTGTGCCGAATCGTCGGTGCGTCCTCTCGAGGCGCGACATGGGGACCGGACAGGACCATTTACTTCGCCGACAGCGATCCTGCTGTCGGACTGCTCAGCGTCCCGGAGTCGGGTGGAACGCCGCAGACCCTGACCAGGCCTGACCGCGACAAGGGCGAGCGAGACCACTGGTTCCCATATGCGCTGCCGAACGGCCGCGGCGTTCTCTTTACGATCGAGGGCGAACGGCCCGAGTCTGCTCTGGTCGCGGTCCTGGATCTGCGGTCTCGAACGCACAAGACGCTCGTGCCTGGGAGCGATGCGCGATACGTCGACAGCGGTCATCTCGTCTACGTCCTCGCCGGAGGGCTGAGGGCGGTGCGATTCGATCCGGCGGCCCTCGAGGTGACTGGAGAGCCCGTCCCGATCCCGGATCAGGTCATGACACTCGGCAGTGGCATCGGCAATTTCTCGATCGCGAGAGACGGAACGTTGTTGTACGTCGCACGAACAGCCGGGGCCGCAGCGTGGCCCTTACGCTCGCTCGTGTGGGTCGACCGGTCAGGTCGCGAAGAAGCCATACCAACCGAACCGCGTGCGTTCGTCAGTCCGCGACTCTCCCGTGACCGTACCCAGCTCGCGCTCGAGATTCGGGACGGAGAGCCGGCCATTTGGATCTTCGACATCGGTCGCAAGCTTCTGCAACGTCTGAACTCCGATTCGTACGTGGAGCGAAATCCCGTGTGGACGGCAGACGGGCGGCTCCTGTTCGCCTCGGACCGCAGCGGCGTGTTCAACGTGTATCGGCAATGGCCATCTGCGGGGAGCAGTAGCGAGCAACTCACATCGAATTCGTGGAATCTGTTTCCTAGCTCGCTGTCGCGAGATGCGGCACGACTGTTCGTCACCCAGCTCTCACCTGACGCGGATGTCATGGTGTTTCGCGAACCGGATCGGCGTACGGAGCGCCTTATCGCGCGCGCAAGCAGCCCTGAGATCTCCCCTGACGGCCGATGGGTGGCTTACCAGACGTATGTGCTGCCGGCGTCGGGCACCGTCGGAACACCCGCGCCGTTCCCATGGGCCGTCGGATCCCAGAAGGAAGTGTTCGTGCAACCTTTTCCGGGCACGGATGGGCAGCGAACGCGTATTTCCGTCGACGGCGGAAGCCACCCGGCATGGTCAGCCGATGGATCCGAGCTGTTCTTTTTCGATCGTCAGGGACGACTGACCAGCGTCGCGTTTCACCCGACCGGTTCTGGATTGAAGCTCGGCGAAGCGCGCGTCCTTCTTCAGCCGAAGTACTTTGTTGATGCGGGTCCTGCACCGGGCCGACCGTACCGATGTGGCTCCTGACGGCAGGTTCATCATGGTTAAAGACAATCCAACGGACAGCGCGCAGCTGCCCAGCCTGGTCGTTGTCCTGAACTGGATCGAAGAGCTGAAGCGGCTGGCGCCGCGGTGAGTGGCGCGCGGAGCGCGCTCCATCCGGGCTGCTGATCGTTCAAGCGACGTGAGCCAGCCAGGAAATCGTCGATGCGGCGGACCTCTGGCACTTCGTCGGCGAAAGTCCAGCCCTTGAACCCGCTGTTCTTGATCTGGTCGCGTCCGACGATTACCGCCGCTGGAAGGCGGGGGGACCCGTCGGGCACGGTGATCGTCTGCAACATGGCGCGAGAAGCCAAGGCTGGAAGTCTTAGGCGTAGATCCTCCGAGGCACGGGCAGCGCGACGCTGAATGACGTTGTAGTCCAGATGTAGTCCAATAGCGCCCAAACACCGACTAAAACGGGGATGCTGGACTGACCAGAGACCAGCACGAGACAACACGATTCACAACCCCGTTGAATCTGCAAAACCTCCATCCCCGGTTCAAATCCGGGCGGCGCCTCCAAAATTCCGGTTCAAATTCGACGGATTGTGCTTTAGCGGCACAAACAGCGCCTCGAAATTGGACTACGCTGGACTACAAATCGTAGACGGGCACGTAGTGGCATCCCGCAAATCACTGTGTGCGAAGCGCTTCGCTGTTCGCGAGTTGGAAGAGGAGGAGGTTTCCAGAACCTCCGCCCTCATCCGTCCGCTCCGAGTCGGCCCGGAACGGCGCGTCGTAAAATGCGCAAATGTCAGGCACGGAGTCGAGTCCAACCGATCTCCTGCTCGCATGGAGAGGAGGCGACGCAGCCGCCCTGGACCAGCTGGTCCCGCTGGTCCACGAGGAGTTGCGACGCCTGGCGCGGCGCTACATGGCGCAGGAGCGTCCTGACCATACACTGCAGCCGACGGCGCTCGTCAATGAGGCGTATCTCCGACTGTTCGACGTTCACCAGGTCGACTGGCAGAACCGCGGGCATTTTTTCGCCATGGCGGCGCGGGTCATGCGCCGCATCCTGGTGGACGCCGCCCGTGCACATGGCAGCGTCAAACGTGGTGACGGTTTCCAGAAAGTGACGCTCGACCCTGCGCTGGAGCCGGCCGCGCCAGGCGTGCCGGATTTTGGCGCGCTCGATGAGGCGTTACACCGTCTCGAGTCGCTTCATCCGAGACAGAGTCAAGTTGTGGAGCTGCGGTTTTTCGGCGGCCTGACGCTTGACGAGACCGCCAACGTGCTGCACGTATCGCGCGACACCGTCAAGCGCGATTGGCAGTTCGCCAAACTGTGGCTCCTGCGAGAGCTCGGTGACCGAGCGGGGTGACGGCTGACCGCCACCCCTTCGTCGTAGAACGTTGCTGAACGGCGTGAGACCCGGCTCACCGGATGAAGCCCAGATCCTCCGGCAGCGGACTCAAAACAGGGACTTCGAAAAAGCGCCTCGGCTCAGGGTGAATCGTCAGCGCGCCATCCGACGCGAAGAAGATCGCAATCTGCCTTTGCACAGGCAGGCCGATCTCGAGGAAGCCTCCTGCGGCACCGATGGCGACCATGAATCCATGCGGATTCTTCGGCAGTGTCGGCCGCTCGGCGTAGGCGAGGTCGTGACGATAGAACATCGCCCGATCGGCCAGATCGCCCGCGCGCAGCATAGCAGTTGTCGCCGGGTTTGGAACGGTCTGGTCTCCCCTGGCAAACTGGATGATCACGGACCTGGGCGGCACGCCCTCGAGCGGATTCTTCCGCAAATGACGCGAGTACGCCACCGGGTTGGCAGGTTGCATGACCCACTCCGTTCTGTCGAGGTACTCCTGAATGTCCATCGCCCCGGCCACGGTGTTGACCAGCGGCGACCGGATGACGCCGCTCGTTCCGTCCGACAGATCCACTGGCAGCGGCGCGCCGTCTCTGAGCGGCACGTTCTCATTGAAGAAGTAGGGACCCGGAGTGGGTACTCCATCGAGCCTGATGATTCCGGGCTCGTTGATGAGCGACGGCACACGCGCCGCCAAACGGCTGGCAATTATCGGTCGGCCGCCCGGCGGCGAAAGACGCTGAAGTTCGACGTGCGCGCCGCCGGGTACGTTGGGCACTCCGGCTCGCACCCGGGGCTCGACCGCGAGGAACGCGGTCCCGTAGATCCCGCCGAGCGACTGTCCGAAGTAGTAGATCCGCGACGGATCCAGGTCTTGTATCGCGTCGCCGTCCACGTCGATGCCGACCTCGATCACACGAACCAGCTGCATGAGGTCTGCGACGGTCTGCAGGAATCCGTGGCCGGCGTCCAGGATGGTGCGCGGCGGCGCCGCCCGGAGGCCTTCTCTGTCCGTGATGATGCCGTCGCCGTTCTGGTCGATACCGCGCCCCCCGGCGGGAAGGATCACTGGCGAGCCCACCGTTCGGTTGACCATTACCGTGCCAAGCGGGCCGAAGCCGTTACCGGCGACGGTGATGCCGATCGTGGCTATGCCGTGACTGGCCATCATGGCGGCCGAGTTCAGCGGACCTCCGTTGACGTTCTTGCTGCTGCCGCTGCCATGGCCATAGATGGCCACGGGCCACCCGCCGACAGGCATCGGCCCGGACGGCAAATACAGGTTGAAGTAGACGTCGGCCATACTCTGCACTTGCGGCACCCCGGTCCGCGTGCCGACCGCAGGAATGTACTCGCCCGGATGAATCCTGTAATCCGGCGAGAGGTAGCTCCCGAAGGCAATCCGTCCCACCGCGCCCGGAACGACGCGCAGCATCGATATGGCGGGCTGGACTGCCGTAAAGCTGACCGGGTTGTCGCCTGTCTGCTGATTCACGGTGATGCCGGACACGGTGTCCAGCGGGAAAACGCTTCTCGTCCCCTCGGGACCGAGCTTGAAATCGGCTGCGGCGGGCTCGGACGACTTGATCTGGTTGCGAATCGTTTCCAGGAGCGCCGTCACGCTCTGCGTGGTGAAGACGCTGAGGGAGACGATGTCGCTCTCCTGCACACCGGTCCCTTCAGCAGCTCTCAGTGCGTCGAGCAGCGCCTTGCGGTAATCCTTGAATCTGTCGTCCTGTGTCTGTCCAAGGTTCAGTTCGTGGCGAAACCGCCGGAGATCATCACTCGCGCCGACCGCCGCCCCCGACTGATCACGCAGCCCGCTCGTCACGATCAGCGCGTACCGGGTGTGCTGATCGAGCAGCTCGTCGGACTCGGCGTGGAGCGTCAAGGTCGCGGGATCCCACACGACCTGGTTGATGCCGATGCGGCGGAAGCTGCCATCGTGCTCGCCGGCCGCGTCTCCCAGATTCAGGAGAAAGATGGCGTCACTCGTCGCCGACGTGACGTCGATCGCCCCGTCCAAGGGGATCGAGAGTCGCGGCTGGAGGTTAAAACCGTCGAGCGAGTTGATCACCTCGATATCTTCGCAATCCGAGGGACGCCGATCGCAATCGAGCCGCGGCAGATTGACGCGCCGGCCGGTGAGCTGCGTGCCATCTGGAACCGTAAAGAAGTCGCTCGGGAATGGACCGCCGGCCGGCAGTTCAACCTGGAAGAGCGCCCGCACACTGACCGTCTGCGCAGCAGACGGAATCGTAAGAGTACCTGAGCGCCACGAGTGCCATGACTCGGGCACGACAATAGATCGTGTGTGACCACGATTGACTCACGTGAACCTCCCTTCGATGTTCCGCAGGGACCTCACCGTCCATAGGCGGAAAAGCCTGACCAACAGGTGCACGGGGCGACGCGAGGAGCGCGCTCACCTCAGCAGGGCGCTCACGCTCAGTCGCTGCACAAGTCTTACAATCGGGGCGTGCGGAGCCGGGGCTCACAATCGCAGTCGGGGGAGACGATGACGGCTGAGCGTCATCGCCTTCTGGAGGAACTCTGCCACGGCGCGCTCGAGCGCCATCCAGCGGAACGCGCAGCATTCCTCGCCGCTGCCTGCGCCGAAGACGAGGCGCTGCGCCGCGAGGCCGAAGAGCTGCTGGCGCATGCCGGACGCGCGGCGCAGTTCATCGAGACACCCGCGCTTCACCTTGCCGCGGGCGCGTTCGCGCGCCCGCCGGCGCCGCTGGGCCGTCAGATTCGTCCGTACACGCTGCTGTCGTCGCTCGGTTCGGGGGGCATGGGCGAGGTGTATCGCGCTCGCGATACGTTGTTACATCGCGATGTCGCCATCAAGATTCTGCCGGCATTCATCGGCTCGGATGCGGAGCGTCGGGCACGCTTCGAGCGCGAAGCTCACCTGCTCGCGGCGCTGAATCATTCGCATATCGCCGCGATTTACGCGCTGGAGCACGTGGACGGCATGCCGGCTCTCGTGCTCGAACTCGTCGAGGGCGACACGTTGGCAGACCGTGTGGCTCGGGGTCCGCTACCGCTCGACGCGGCGACTGCGCTCGCCCGGCAAATCACGGACGCTCTCGAGGCGGCACACGAGAAAGGGATCGTGCACCGCGATCTCAAGCCCGCCAACATCAAGGTGACGCCAGACGGCACCGTCAAAGTGCTGGATTTCGGGCTGGCCAAAGCGCTCACCGACAAGAGCGGCACGGATACGCCTGGAAGCGGCGACCCCACGCTGACGGCCGCGCACGCACCGATCATCCTCGGCACTGCCGCCTACATGAGTCCGGAACAGGCGCAGGGGATCGCTGTCGACAAGCGCACCGACATCTGGGCCTTCGGCTGCGTGCTCTACGAGATGCTCACGGGCAGGCGTGCATTCGCGGGGCGAACAGTTTCAGAGACCATGGACTCGGTCGTGGCGAAAGAACCCGACTGGCGAGCGCTGCCGGGGCAGACACCGCCCGGGGTCCGGCGGCTGCTGCGGCGCTGCCTGATTAAGGACCGTAAACATCGCCTGGCCGATATCGCAGATGCTCGACTCGAACTTGAGGAGGCACTAGGGCCGGAGGCGGCGCCGGCGTCGACGAGTCGTGGTGCTGCGTGGCTGCCGTGGAGCGTCGCGGGGCTCTGTCTGATCGGAGCGCTGATCATGCTCCTTGTGCATCTCCGGCAGCCGTCATCGCCGCGCGAAACCCTCCGTTTCCAGATATCACTCCCTGAAGCGGCGGGCCCGGACAGTCCCATTTTCCTGTCCCCGGACGGGACAAGTCTTGCCTGCGTCGTCCGTCCTGCGGGCGCTCCCTCGGGGCGTCTGTGGATTTATGTGGTCGCGGCGGGACGCTGGCAAGAGATGCCGCCGTCGGTTTCCCCGACCGGCGCCGTCTTCTGGTCCCCTGACGGCAGGTTCATCGCATTTCACGGCGACGGGAAGCTCCGCAAGTTCAACGTGACGAGCGGCGGCATCCAGACCATCGCCGACGTGGCGCGGACGGGAGGCGGGACGTGGCCGGCCGAGAACCTGATCGTCTTCGCCACACCTGATGGGCTCATGCGCGTACCGGCGTCCGGCGGCACTGCCGTGCCGCTCACGGTCGTGAACCGGTCGCGCGGGGAGATTGTTCACGCTTATCCGAGCTTTCTGGCAGACGGTAAGCACTTCATCTACCTGCGCACGTCCACCGCCTCGGAGCTCAGCGGTCTCTACGTGGGATCAGTCGACGTCAAGCCTGAGCAGCAGGACCTGACGCGGATTGTCGCTACACGGTCGAATGCCCAGTATGTGCCATCGCGTAGAGACCCGGTGCTCGGCGAACTGCTCTACAGCCGGGACGGGACGTTGATCACCCAGAGGTTCGATGCCGCCCGTCGCCAGGCCGTCGGAGACGTCATTCCTGTCGCCGAAGAGGTCGCCGAGTCAGAGGGTCCGGTACGGTTCGCAAATTTTTCAGCATCCGTGAGAGGTGACCTGGTATACCGCACACGCCAGGTCGTCACCGGCACACCGGTCTGGATCGACCGGAACGGTCGCGAAGTGGCATCCTTGGTCGATACGCCGCTCGAGGGCCTGATCAACCTACGGCTGTCACCAGATGGCAAACGCGTCGCGCTCATCCTGTCTGGTGACCTATGGGTCTACGATCTCACCGGACGGCCGCCAATCAAGTTGACGTCCGACGGCGTCAACGACATACCCTTGTGGACGCGCGACGGGCAGCGCGTAATTTACGCCGGAGGCGCGCCTAAGATGGGGTTGCGGTCAGTACCCGCCGTTCAGGGCGCAACGCCTGAACAAATCTCACCAGAGGGGCACTATCACCCCCATGGATGGTCGCCGCAGGGCGACCTGTTGACGGTTCGCAACAGTTATTCACCGACCTGGTGGGACATTCTCACGCTTCCCGGAAGGAGCGGCTCGTCTTCCGAACAGCAACTGCAGACCGCTCGCAACGAAGGACGTGGCGGGGCCGCGCTCTCCGCCGATGGCCGCTGGCTTGCCTATACCTTTGACGGAACGGGCAAGGACGAGATTTGGGTCGCTGCCTACCCTGGCCTCCGCGGCCCGACACCGATCTCATCTACCGGCGGCTCCGATCCGGTCTGGGCGAAGGACGGTCGCGAGCTGTACTGCCTCGAGAATCGCAACCTCATGGCGGTGCCCGTGCAGACTACGCCGGTCTTTCGGTTCGACCGCCCGACGAAGCTGTTCGAGAGTCCCTCGGGGCGCGCGGTGTTCCCCAACGTCTCCTACGACGTGGCGAGGGATGGGCGTTTCCTGATGATCAAAGGCGGCGCGCCAAGCGCCACGTCGCCTGTCCAGGTCGTGCTGAACTGGCGTGCCGGAATAACCAATTAGTTGATAATCCAGGTGGAACTGTCTGGACGCCGTCGAAGAAGCGTAGGCCGTCGCGGTTGCACTGAACCCACTCCCAGCGCTCCGATCGCTAGGCCCGGGGTCGGCGATTCAAGATCGCGCTTCCGCTGGCACAACCGTCATGATCCGCCGATATTCGTAACCGCAGACGTCCGACAGCTCGCCCAACCGTGCAATGCGGCCCGGTCGCAGGAGGCTTTCGCGTAGCACACCCATCCCTCGAACCCGCACCGCGGATCATCTCGGATGAACTCTGGGATCGAGCCCAGACCAGCAGGGCGGAGATTCGCACCCTCGTGGCTGCCAAGCTGCGGCACTCGCCCGCGTGGGCCTCGCCGCGGCGGTGGTCGCGATCATCGGGTTCGTGCCGGGCCTGGTGCGCTCGAACCGCCTCGGGCCGATCACGCCGTTGGTGGCATGGCACGGCGTGCTCGGCGCGGCGTGGCTCGTCCTCTACCTGGCGCAGACGACGCTGATCGGGCGCGGCTCGCGCGAGCAACACCGGCGCCTTGGGGTCGTCGCCGTGGGCCTGGCGATCGCATTCGTCATCACCGGGTACGCCGTCGCGATCGCCCAGACGCGGCGTGGCTTCGATCTGAGCGGCGACCTGCACGTCGCCGACGATCCGCTGGCCGCGCTGGTGTTCCCGCTCGGCGACCTGCTGTCGTTCTCGGTCCTCGTGGGGCTGGCGACGCTATGGCGCCGCCGTCCCGATCGCCACAAGCGGCTGATCCTGCTGGCGACCGTAGTGCTCATGGCAGCGCCGCTGGCCCACGTCATCGGCCAAGTGCCGGCCCTGCACGCGTTCCCGCCGGTGATCCTGCTGCCGCTGGCGGCGTTCTACTTCGCGGCAGCCATCCACGACCGCTGGACCGACGGCCGCGTCCACCCGATCTCCCTGTGGGGCGCGATCGCGCTGCTGGTCTGGGCCCAGGGGCGGGCCGTGCTGGTCGGGCCGAGCGAGGCCTGGCACCGCTTCGCCGCGTGGCTGATCGCCTAACCGAACCATGCCGGAGTCTGCGCCGGGTGGCGGCAGTGCGGGCAAACGAGCTCGAAGGGACGGGCGGGTCGATAGTCGAAATCTGGCGCGTCCATGCTTGGTCTGGGCGAAAGTGGCCGATGCGTCGCGGTCTTGCTCACCGAGTCGGCAAGGTGGACCGCTGGTTTCGAGCCCGCGCAACCCGAGGGCACTCACGACTCGTGTCGTGGCGACCAAAAGGTTCTCGGATCCACGCTACGAATGAGAGGAGAACTCCTGTTCCTCGGACCGGTCGAGGGGATGGGCTGAGCGGCCGGATCCGGGGGCAACGCGGCAGCCGTAGTCCAAACGTAGTCCAATAAGGCCCTAACACGAGGTAAAACGGGGGAGCTGGACAGACCAAAGACCAGCACGAGACAACACGATTCACAACCCCGTTGAATCTGCAAAACCTCCATCCCCGGTTCAAATCCGGGCGGCGCCTCCAAAATTCCTTAACAAATCCGCGCGATTCGGTAGTCAGACCGGCGTCAAAAACCGGTCTGCTACCTTTTTTGCTACCTGGCGGACACGTAGCGCGCTCTGGAACGACTGAAATCCCGAATGCTCGTGGGGGAAAAACTCTGAGTCGAGTTTTTCCCCTCAGACCTCCCATCGGCGGGTGCTCACCGTGCAGCCGTGAGCCGCGAGCGCGCGAAATAGCTGTCAAGCGCCGCGCGAAGGGCATCAATCTCATCGGGATCACGGAGGAGGTCTGCCAGCTCACGCTGAGCGCCCAGCGGCGAGGTACGCCGGCGATCAACCAACATTACCGACAGCAGCCAGCGTCGAGCCGTTCCATCCGCCGGCTGCTGTCAGCATTTCCCCAAGATTCCCCACCACCTGAAGCAGGCCCCGCTTGGATGGGCCATCCACAGGAAATTGACGACTTCGAGGTCAGTCGGGCAACCCGAACGCAATAATGGCAGACCCTGATGCCACTGCGATGAACTGCCTGTTGTCGAACGAGTAGGTCATCGGCGACGCCTTCCAGTTCTGGTTCGTCCTAAAGCTCCACAATGGCTTCCCGTTGGTCGCGTCGACGGCCGCGAATGAGCCGCTATCGTCGCCAAAGAAAACCACACCGCTCGCGGTGCTCAGTGTGCCGCCCCATGATGTCACTGGGCCGACTTGCGGAACTTCCCATGCCGCTTTTCCTGTCTGAATGTCGATTGCCCGCAACACCCGTTGGGCAGGCTCGTCGGGCGCCTGCATGAACGAGCCGCCCATGTAGCCGCGGCCGGCTGCCCACTCCATCGGGAGTTTCGTGAAGACGCCGCACTTGTCGTTCGTCTGCACGTGGTACAGGCCGGTTGCCGGGTTGTACGACGTCGAATACCAGTTCGACGCGCCTTCGAGTGACGGGCAGACGCGGCGCCCTTCCGGCGTCGGCTCCATATTGGGCGCCCGAATCGGACGCCCTTGTGCGGTGAGGCCGGATGCCCACGTCACGTTCTTCACGTACTTCGTGCCGAGCAGGAACTCACCATTTGTGCGATCGAGCACATAGAAAAACCCGTTGCGGTTCGCCTGCACGAGCAGCTTTCTCGGTTTACCCTGCCAATTGGCGTCGATGAGGGCCGGCGTTTCCTGAGCGTCGTAGTCCCATACATCGTGCGGTGTGAACTGGAAATACCACTTGAGCTTTCCAGTCTTGGGATCGAGCGCGAGAATCGAGTTGGAATAGAGATTGTCGCCAATCCGATTGTCGCCGTAGAGATCGGGTGAGGGATTGCCCGTGGGCCAATACAGTGTGTCGAGTTCAGGATCGTAAGTGCCCGTTAACCAGGTGGCTGCACCTGGATGCTCGATGCCTCCGCCTTTCCAGGTTTCGGAACCAGGCTCACCCGGCGCTGGAACGGTCCAGAACCGCCAGACTTCCTTGCCAGTGGCCTGATTGTAGGCGGCGAGAAAACCGCGCACACCCTCGTCTCCTCCCGACGAACCAGTAATCACGAGATTGCCGATCGGAAGCGGCGCGACTGTGGCGTTGTAGTTCACTTTCCAGTCGGCCATTTCGGTTTCCCACAGCAGTGCACCAGTGAACCGGTTGAGCGCGATGATGTGCGCGTGGTCGGTCACCATGAACACGCGATCGCCGGCAACACCGACGCCGCGGTTGATGCCGCCTGCAGCGTTGCCCGTCAGATTTCTCGTCCGCGGACGCGAGTAGTGCCAGATCTCTCGCCCGGTGCCTGCGTCGAGCGCGTAACACTGATTGGCGCTCGTGACATACATCACGCCGTCAACCACGACAGGAGTCCCCTGCAGTGTCGGCGTATTGGGCAGATTGAAGATCCATCTTGGAATGATGCGCGCGACATTGCTTTTCGAAATCTGGGTGAGCGCGCTGTGCCGGTAGCCCTTTGTCTCGCCGTTGTAGCTGGGCCAGTCCGTCTGTGAGGTTACCCGGCGGTACCGATTCCCTTCCTTGCGGAGCAGATGGAGCTTCCGGTCGCCACCCAGCAACTGCATATCGTCGATCCCCTGATTGAGGATCAGGCCGTCCAGCGAAGCGCCAGCCGTCAGCACAATCCTGGTTCGTGTGGGTCCCGATCCTTCGCGCGGGCGTAGCGTCCGCAAGAATGCAATCAGATCGCGCGTTTCGGGTGCAGACAGGTTTCCGAACGCCGGCATGCCCGCCGTCGGCAGCCCCTGCTGGATCACCGTCGTCAGCTCGGCGTCGGTGCGCGCCGGCACGCGCATCACAATTGACGGCCCGAGCTCGCCTCCGTCGCCGGTTGTGCCGTGACAGGACGCACAGCGGCTGGCAAACACGAGCCGTCCTGCATCGGTCGTCTGCGCATTCGAAGGAGTTGCGACGAGCAATAGAAGCACGCATAGTGCGGGAACTGACGTTCTCATGGCCGATGAGGCTAGCACGGAAGGGAAACCAACTCCTTCCCGTTTCGGCCAGGGATGGCCTTCGCGGAGGAGGCCCGCTCCGTGGTTCGTCCGCTTCGCCGTCACGCCGCCTTCAGTGTTTGCTATACCGGCCCGAACGCTGCCGCAAGCCGAAACGGGAACGAGCAGGCACGAAGACACGAACGCAGGGAATCAGCGTTCCCTCTTCCGCCGCCGCGGCTGACCGTCGACCTCTCCACGCAGGTGGGCGGTCAGCAGCAGCCGATTGCCAGGCGCCATCGTCAGCGAACGGGCATCGACCTCCGTCGCCGGATCGAGCGGCACGTGCAGCTCGGGCGCGCCGCCCGTCGCGGGGACGCGGTGGACGCTCTCCCGCCAGACGGCAAACACGATGGTGTTGTCGGGCAGCCAGAGGCCCTCCTGATCCGGCCGGATGCGGGAATCCGGCAGACGACGAACGGCGTGCCTCCGGTGACAGGAACCGTGCGGATGGTCCTTTCGGCGGCGAAGCCAATGGTCTGGCTGTCGGGCGACCAGAAGAGGTTCTGCGCGTTGGGAGGCACGTCGCCGAGATCGGCCGCCACGCCGGAGGCGAGTGCGTGGACATACAGGCGCCCCTCCTTGATGTACCCGATCCGGTTGCCATCCGTCGCGAACGCGGCGTTCGGGGCATCGGCAAGCGTCTGCGGCAGGTCGAAACGGCGGACGGGAGCCCTCGCCGTCGACCAGTTCCACGACAAGGGCCGTCGCGCCCCCGCTCTCTTCCAGGCCGTAGATGCCGGCGATATTCGGGTGGTTCAGCGACGCGAGCACTTCGGCTTCGCGCTGAAACCGAGCCAGCCGATCGTGATCCGCCGCGACGGAAGACGGCAGGATCTTGATGGCGACCTGGCGCTTCAGCCTGGTGTCGGTGGCCCGATACACCTGCCCCATTCCGCCCTCACCGAGCAAGGCGGTGACTTCGTAGACGCCGAGCGGGTGCCGGGAGTGAGCGCCAAGAGTGACGCGATTATATGAGCGGGACGGGCGGCGGTCGGGATTAGTCTTGCGTGACGGTAGGACTCTATCGAGAGTGACCCGGCGTGCAGGCGTCCCGGAAAGGCTCCGGGGTGGAGCGCCGGGTCACTTTCGATAGAGCCGTTTGGACCAAGCCGCTGGCGTTTGCGGCGGACGCGGCCCTTTCAGCTATGTCCTTTCAATCGTACGGACCCCGCGCGCGCGAGCGTGGTTGACGGCCTCGACGCGCGATGTCGGACGGTGACGACACGCCCGGCGCGCGAGAGGTCGCGTGCGTCGGGGGTGACTGCGGCTGGCGGACAGACCTCCGGCGCCCGCGCGTACGTGCGCGACACGATGACGCCTGGCGGCCCACGGGCGACGACTACGACGTGTCATGGACGATGTCGGCGAGGAGCGACGTGAGATAGATCTGCCGCGGCGTCAGGCGCTCGATGACGCGCATGGGAGCCCCGCAGCGGGGACACGGCCACGATCTCGGCGGTTCCGGTGGCGGTGACGCTGGCGGTGGAGCGGTCGTGCCGGCCAAGGCGCGCCGACACTGTGGGAGTTGCACCGTACGACAGCGCGAGGCGAGGAAGCCGAAGTAGCGGATGCGCACGAAGCGCCTCGGCAAGACGTGCAGCAGGAAGCGCCGAAGGAATTCCCCCGCCTCGAGTGTGAGCGTCCGCACGTGACTGCCGTGGCGGTAGTCCTTCCACCGAAAGGACACGGTGTCGTCGGTCACGTCGACCAGTCGGTGGTTCGAGATCGCCACGCGGTGGGTGTACCGCGCGAGATAGTGGAGCACGTGGGACGGGCTCCCGAAGGGCGGCTTGGCGTACACGACCCACGCCTGGCGATAGAGCGATCGCACGAAGGTGCGAAAGGCGGCGTCAGGCTTGAGCGGCGCGAGCGTCCCAGGAAAGTCGAGGCGCCCGTCGCGATGCGCAGCCCGAAGCCCGGCCACGAGCTTGCCACGAAAGAGTGCCCGGAGGACCGGAATCGGGAGGAAGAAGTGCGGGCGTGCATGGATCCATCGCGTGCCGTCTGAGGCGAGCCCGCCCATCGGGACGACGCAGTGGACGTGGGGATGGTGCTGGAGACGCTGGCCCCACGTATGGAGCACCATGAGCCCGCCGATGGCTGCGCCAAGCCGCTTCGGATTCGCCGCCACCCGCAGCAGTGTCTCCGCGGCCGCCTGAAACAGCAGGTCGTACACGACACGCTTGTTGACGAGGGCGAGACGCGCCAGCGGCTCGGGCATCGTGAAGACAATATGGACGTAGCCCACGGGCAAGAGCTCCGCTTCCCGGGCGGCCACCCAGGCGTTCCGCGCGGCGGTCAAACACCGGGGGCAATGGCGATCCCGGCAGCTGTTGTACGAGAGGGCCGGCTGCGCACACTGCTCACACCGATCGCGATGCCCGCCGAGCGCGGCGGTCCGGCACTGCGCGATCGCACGGAGCACACGCCGATGCTGCCCCGTCACCCACGCGCGGTGGGTCTCCAGGACGCGATCGCCATGTCGGCGCACGATGTCGGCCACCTCGAAGGGTGGCCGCGTCACCGCAGGTGCTTCAGCCGAGACCGCCGCGCGGTGTCAGGCCCCGAGATCGTGAGCGCATCCAGTGGATTCGCGACGGCCTGGAGGTGTTTCTGCGAGAGATGCAGATACAGCGCCGTGTGCCGGATGTTCACGTGCCCCAGTAGCAGCTGAATCGTGCGCAGGTCCGCGCCACTTTCGAGGAGATGGGTCGCGTAGGAATGGCGAATCAGATGGGGACTGACGCGTCTGCGGAAACCGGCGCGCTTCGCCGCGATCACCACCGCGTCCCAGAGCACGCGCTTCGTGATCGGTTTGTCGGCGCGCCAGTTGTGGACGGTGCCGGGAAACAGCCACGTCTGGGGCCGCATCCACCGGTAGTACACCCGAAGCGTGGCGAGCAACGTGGGACTGAGCGGCACGTAGCGGTCGCGGCCACCCTTCCCCTGGCGAATGTGAATGAGCATGCGTCGACTGTCGATGTCCGCGACCTGGAGCTGCAGGAGTTCCGCACTCCGCATGCCCGTCGAGTACAGCATCATCACCATCGTGCGGTGATAGAGGCCATCCGCCGCCTCGATGAGGCGGGCCATCTCCTCCACACTCAGGATCGACGGCAGACGCTGGGGCGCCTTCGGGTACGGCGTGTCGTCGAGGAGATAGCGACGCCGCAACGTCTTCACGAAGAAGAACCGCAGCGCCGACACGTGGAGCCGGACGGTCTTTGGCTGTAGCTGCCCCGTCCGCAAGAGGTGCGCCTGGTAGCTGCGCAGGTGCGTGTGATTGAGCCGGTCGGGTCGACACTTGAAGTGCCGAGCAAACCGCTCCACCGCGTAGAGATAGCTCCGAATGGTCGTCGGCGAGAAGTTCCGGCGCTGGAGCTCCTCCAGCATGATGCGGCGACAATGGGTCACAAGACACCTCCTGTGACCCGCACGCTACCCCGGGTTCGAGCGCGCCTCACGCGTAGCGTCCGCCGCGCCAGCGGCTTGGTCCTAACGCCGCAGGGTCGATCTGACGCTCCAGGCCGGATCCGTAAGCAGATCGCGACTTCCCAGGACTAATGTGCCGCATCACCGCCCGAACCCGACAGCGCGATGATTCTCGATCGGACCGCCGCGCCCAATGGTCAGCCCTTGACGATGTTGTGAACCTCGAAGATGTCCGGCGGGTTGGCGAACTGGATGCCGGCGCCGGCGAGGATCGGCATCAGACGCTTGCCGAATGCCTCGAACTGCTCCCGCGAGTTCCAGGTCTCGCTGACCTTAAGGTTGCCATCCGCACCGAAGCAGACGTGGTAATCGAGCCCGGCCGGTGGCCATTCGCCCGCGTTCTTGATTTGGCGAATCGCCTCGTCGTACTTGTTGGCAGTGAGGGCGATGGGGCTGAAACGGACAACGATGCTCATGATATGAACCTCCGTCATCGGCGTCGCGAATAGATCCGGCGTGATCGTGAAGCGACAGGTCGTCGCTCCAAATCATACTAGCGCAACGGTGTGGGGAGCGGATCGGTCCTCAGTGCGGCCTAGTGTTTGCGGAGTTTTGGGTCGGACCGCCTGGGAGTCCCCGGCGAACATCGAAAAATACTTGGCGACCACACAGGAGTAACTCCTACCGCCGCCCGAGCAGAACGACACCCACCAAATGGCGCACACCGGCCGGTCCGCACTTCAGCACGCGCAGTTGCGCCAGATCCCGTAACGACCGCTTACTGCGACGCGCGCTTGCGGCTGGTCGGCGGGACGATGCCGACGGCGCGGTAGCTGGAGACGAGCTTGCCGTAATGCTCGGCCTGGTCCTCGATCCAGCCGACGAGCAGCGGTTTCGGCGATTTTTCCACCAGCGGATACGAGATCGCGATCGCGGCTTCCATTTCGCTGACGGCCGAGGCTGCTGACGAGTCTCGCTATTTGCTCAGAATCAGCGATGGTCGCGGCTCGCGTTGCGTACTTATGGTCGATCATTTCGTGCTACGTGTCAGCGGAGCGATCGTTACTAATCCGCGACGTGACGACCGTGACCACGCGGGTGATTACGAACCCGTGCTCGGGATGCACCACGTCGTCTACACGTTGAATCTCAAGGCCGACACCGAGGAGCTCGTCCAGAAGAGGCTCGGCGCGAGTGCCCTCCGGTCTGGAGCTACCGTACGCGCACGCAAGCAGATACCCGTCTCGAGCCACGTGGCGCTCTAACAGGCGCTCGACATATTCCCGCCGTTGTGCGGGCGGTACGTATACGAGCTCGGTTCGGACAAAGTCGAACTGTGCTGGTGGATCCCAGAAGAGAGCGTTCCCCACGAAGATGCGGTCACGCCAGTCGGGCAGTCGTCGCGCCAGGTTCGCGAGCTTCTCCGAAATCTCAAGTCCGTAAGGCGATCCAAAATAGGCGGTCACGCGCCTGCAAGGGCGGGCGACCGTTCGCCCGCTTCATCGCCATCAGCTGCTGCCGGAGCGCCAGATTCTCCAGGACCAGGTCTCGATGTCCGCGGAGTCCCAACGCCAGCGCCCGACCGACGACGATCAACAGCTGGAGCATGTCCCGATCGTGGCTGGCGCGGGCCCCAGAATCAACTCGGACGAGTTGTGGCGAGGGTCAGGAACACGCGGGCGTCCCGAGAGCAGCAAGGCCGCTCAGGAAAGCAACGTCTCAGTAAGCATAGAGACCATGCGCGGCAAACCCCTGCCGGCCGCTCGAACGGACGTGACTCTTCCGGAGGGGATCAACCGCCAGCAGGTCAGCCCCGGGCGCGCGATCGAACTGGCCGACGAAGGATCGGACCAGCCGCGCCTCCGCTTCGCCTTCGGTCCCATCCAGCGCCGCGAGGAACTGCCAGGCCGTGCGGCCGCTCGACGATACTTCCCATTGACCGCCCTGCGCCGTGACCACATAGCGCACGAGGTCGTCCCCTCGGATGCCGTCCACGTTCCCGATCAGGAGCGACGAGGGATCGCCGAAGAACCTGCCCGACAGCGGCTCTGCCGAGCCGCGGCCGCTCCAGAAGACGGCGAGCTGACCACGATCGATCGTCAGCACGTCCGTCACGTTGTCGCCGTCGAAGTCTCCGAAGCGCAGGGCGCCGAGCGGCAGCGGCGACGCAGCCAGATCGATGTCGTCCGGCAGCCCGGGTGACACGGCCGACCACCGGCCGGTGGCCGAGCGTTGAAACACGTCCGTCTGGCCGTCACCGTTGAAATCGCCGAACGCGAGCTGCGAAAACGACGCGACCTCCCGTCCTGGCAGCGGCACCAATGGACCGACGCCGCCGCTCGAGATCGCCCAGCCGCCATTGCGCACGGCGAACACGTCGCATCGCCGATCGCCGTCGAAATATCCCAGCGCGACTTGGTCCATCCGCTCGGTGTAGGTGTTCAGAAACAGCCAGTGAGACCTGCCGCCGCTGGAGTACCACCAGGAAGCCCCGGTCGCGAGAAACAGATCGTCGATGCCATCGGCGTCGAAGTCGCACACGCCGTACCGACCGAACGTATCGACTCCCGGGGTGTTCGCCGACATCGTGACGTTGGTCGAGCTCTTCAGCCGGATCGCGTGGCCGAGGGTCGGGTGCGGGAAGACGTTGCGGTTGATGTAGGACATGCGCCGGGGCGTTCCGCGAAACTTGATCGCATCGTCCCGGCCGTACTGAAAGGCGTTGGCGATGATCCGGAAATTGTCGCCGGCGTTGCCGCAATCGAAGGTGTGATCGGATGGCCAGGCATCATTGCAGTGCGAGTCGCCGTGGACGTCGAATTGATGGGTGTAGTGATTGAGCGGCTCGTCATGGACCCCGCCGCCCGCGAGCACCAGATTGTGTTGGGCCCAGTAGGCGGTCCCCGGCGCGCCGCTGGCGGAGATGGCGTGGCGGTTGAAGTCGAACACATTGCGCTCGATCAGGGCGTACGCTCCATCCATCACGTCGACGCCATAGCCCATTCCACCCTTGTGCTGATTGTGGTGGATGAAGTTGTCGTGAATCCAGACGGCCGAAGCATCGTGCATCTGCTGCTCCGTGTCTCTCAGGTAGATGGCCTGTCCGCTCCACCCGGATAACTCCATGTTGGCGATCTCGATGCCCACGCACGAGTTGACGGAGATGCCTCGTGGTTGCCTGGCGTCGTCCTCTTCCGTCTCAAATTTCGGTCCCTGCAGCCGGAATCCTGAGATCCGCACGTTGTTCCCGCCGGCGCCCGAGTAGCACCTGATCGCGAACTGCGGCAGTTCGATCCTGGTCGTGTGCAGCCGTGGACCGCGATCACGCGCGGAGCGGCCCGGCTGATCGCTGGTCAGGGTGACGCCGTCGACAATCCGAATGTTCTGCCAGCCCGTCAGGTCCATGTCGACGTCTGGTGCGAGGAGCACGACGGCGTTTCGAGTGCCGAGCGCCTGAACCAGCAACTCCTTCCACTCGGTAGTGTTCCCGCTGATCCGCACGGTGGCCGGAAGATCCACGCGAAGCGATTTCGTCTGAAGGGTCGCCAATTCGAGCGCGAGCACGTAGGTCTGACTCGCGAGCGGCGTGACCCGCATGCTGCCGCGCATCGCGACACGGGCGCCGTTCAGCCGGGGTGCGGGCCGAGGGCACCCTGCGGCATAGGTCACCGACCACGTGATCGTCGCGGTTTCACCGTGTGTGATTCGCGGCGGCATTACAGACAGCGTGCCGCTCGCCCGAGACGCGCAGCTGGTCCTGGCCGTGCAGGTCGGATAGTCCGGGTGGGTGCGCGGGCACGTTTCCGGCCCGCTGAAGCCCTGACTACCCGCGGTCCCGGACGCGAGCGCGTCCGGGACGGCCATGACGTTGACGGCCAGCAGCACTGCTACCCCGAACGCCACCGGAAACGACACATCGCACCTGCGGACCATGACGTCCCTCCAATCGGTCGTTAGAAGCTCCTGATTGCGAATACGGCAAACGGTCGCCATCGCCGCCACGGCTGCGCCATCACCCGGCCTGGACGGCCGGTGTTCCTGTCTCGGGCGCAAGCTCGACCATCCCTTCGGGCGCATGGCGGGTTTCAAATGCGGTTGCCGTATTCCCAATCGACGGTGCCCACCAACGCGCTCGACGAACGAGAACGCCCGGCGAAAGGGGGAAGTCGTGCGGAGATTTCATCTTTCGGTTCTGGCAATCACGCTCGCGCCGTCCCTGGCGTCCGCGCAGGGAATCGTCAACTTCGACAGTCTGGTCACGACCGGGCCGGGTCAGGGAGGGAAGCTGGCCGTCTACTCGAATTTCGCCGCGCAGGGGGTGACGTTCAACGGTCCGGTAGCCATCGATTATTCCAAGGGGCTGCCGATTCCGGGACTCGCCCACTCGGGCACCATTGGCATCGAGCAGTGCTACGGCAAGGAATTCTGCACGACACCCATCGAAATGCGCTTCACGACCGGGCAGGCGATGGTGAAGTTCTGGGCTGGTACATCGCTGCCGATCGACACCTATCGCATAGTGCTCGCCCGCGCCTACGACGCCAATGACAACCTGGTCGCCGCCCGCCAGACCGCCTTCGGCCAGAGCAAGACGCCGGGGCCGATTCGCAACCTCGTGCAGTTCTCGATGCCCTCGCCGATCATCCGGCGGGTGAGCGTGTCCTATCAGCCGACCAAGCTCTACACGAACGGCCTGGCGATCGACGACGTCGAGTTCTCGGCGGTGGGTCCGCCGCCTCCGTGCCCGGCGAGTGCCATACCGGTTGTGACGCTGTACAGACCGGGCGCCGGACACACCGCCCAACAGAACCGTTTCGAGCTCGATGGCTTGATCGACCCGCGCGGTGCGGCGCTGACCGCGGCGTCGGTTCGAGCGACCAGTCCATCAGGCAGCACGCAGACGCTCAACCTGCTGGGCGGACTGATCAAGACGGCAGGCGGCCGGTTCGGTCCAACGCTGATCTACAACCTGCTTTTCCCGGGAACCAACGCGATCGTCGTGTCGGTGACCAACTGCCGCGGCACCGCGACCGCGAGCCGCAGCCTCACCTATGCGCCGATCGCCACCACGGCACGGTTTCAGCTCCAGCACCTCGAAGTCACGCAGGCCACACAGACCATGCTTGGCAGCGTGGTCCTGATCGCGCGCAAGCCGACCGTGGTCCGAGCCTATCTTCGTGTGACCGGGCAGAGCACGCCGATCGCGCTGGTCGGCGGCATCCTGACCGCCCGGCGGGAAGACGGCGCCGCCCTGCCCGGTCCGGCGAGCATCGCCTCGATGAACGCCATCGGCGTCGACACGAGCGACGCGATCGAGCCGAAACGGCTGGATCTGGACCGCAGTCTGAACTTTCAGGTTCCAGTCGAATGGCTCAGCGCCGGCCGCATCCATTTCGAGATCGCCGCCCTGAACATCGGCGGCGAGCAGTCCACCGTTCCCTGCGACGGCTGTGACAACCGTTCGGCCGATGGGTTCCCAGCGTTCGTCTCGCTCACGAGGACCCGCCGCCTGAGCGTCGTGCTGGCGCCATACACCTACGCGCCCCCCGGCATGCCAGTGAAGACGCCCGATCTCACGTGGACGCCAAACGGCGCCCTCGAGTGGGTCAACAACGTGTACCCCCTGCCCGGGCACTATCCGTACAACGACGAGGGAATCAACCTGATCGCCATCCTTCCGGTCGCCACGACGACTCGCGATCTGGACGACGCTGACGAGAGGTCGGAGTTTCTGGACCACTTGAAGAGCCGGCGTTTCCTGATGATGTACGCCAACCCGAACCTTCCGGATGACCTGCACCTGCTGGGGATCGTCCCGTGCGACTGCGGCGGGCGCGGTCAGCGCCCTGGTCACACAGCGTTCGCGCAGACCCACGCCGCCGAAGACGGCGAGCCGTTGTCGTTCATGCGCTACGCGAAGACCTGGGCGCACGAACTGGCCCATAACCTTGGCCGGAAGCACGCCGGCGCCGACCCGGACGAGAAGGATGTCGACGAGAACTTCCCGTATGAGAACGGCGGCCTCGGCGAACCTGGACTTGCCGTCATCACCGAGTGGTGGAATGGATCGCCGTTCGTGATCGATCCGGCCGACCGCATCGACTTCATGGGATACGGGCCGCGACGCTGGGTCTCACCTTACACCTATGAGGCGCTCTATCGCCGCCTGAAGCCGGCGGTTCGGCTCACGCAGGCGACGCTCGAGGAAAAGGTGGCGGTCTCCGGGCGAATCGATCCCAACCTCGCCGTCAGCCTCTCCCCTGGCCATCGGCTGAGGGCGGCCGCGGAAGGGGGGCACGCCGGGGAGTTCGCGGTGCAACTCCTCGATGCGAGCGGCAACGTCCTGCACACACACCGCTTCGATCCGGCGATCGAAGACGACCCGTCGGAGAGTCGAAGCTTCGTCGAGCTGGTGGCGTGGCGCACCGGCACGCGACGAATCGTCGTGGAGCGGCAAGGGGTCGTGCTGGCGACGCGGAGCGTGAGCGCGACCACGCCGAGCGTGTCCATCCTCTCGGCTGGTGTGGGCGACGTTGGCGGCGGCGACCTGTTCGTCTCGTGGTCCGGCAGCGACGCCGACCACGATGCGCTCAGCTACTCGGTGTTCGTCAATCCGGGAACAGGCGTGTGGGTGCCGGTCGCGGCGAATGTCACCGAGACGATGCTCGCGCTGAACACGTCGACGCTGCCGGCGACGAGTCAGGCGCAGGTCCGGGTCCTGGTCAGCGACGGCGTTCACTCCAGCGAAGCGGTCAGCGCCGCGTTCACGATTCCTGCAAAGGCAGGCGGCCGCTGAGCTCGCGATCCAGCGTCAGAAGGACGTGCACCGGGCGACGAAGAGAGGAAAGTCATGCTCAGGCTGCCCTTCGCGTCTGCCTCCAAGACGGTTGGAACCAACAGCCATCCTGGATTGTCCGACTTATTCAACTGTTACCTGAAGAGCCGGAGACCGTTAGCATTCTGGAACGACTCCGAGAGACTCGCGCGCTCACAATCCCGGTTAACGAGAAAGCCCGTCAGCCGAGGCAGCCTCAGGCTGTCTTTATTTGTTACCGACGACAGTCGGCAGCAAGCGAAGCAAGGTTGCTTAGGGAACGCGTCGGAAAGCGTATCGGTATGCGACGAGTGTTTATGGACGCTGATTCAATTGGGGGAGGCATCGATTTCGTCAGTGCAGTTAAAGAGGCGATATTGAAATCGGATGTGCTCATAGCCGTCATTGATCGCGCTTGGACATCCATCACTGATGTGAACGGTCGAAAGAGGTTGGACGATGCGGATGATTTTGTGAGGGTCGAACTTGAAACCGCCCTCACCAACGCAGTGCCGATTGTTCCCGTCACGGTTCGAGGCGCGACAATGCCAACGGCGCTCGAGTTGCCTGACACACTGAAACCTCAAGCACGACTTGACGCCATTGATATTTCGGACTCGAGATGGACGCATGATACTGGACGAGTGCTCCGCGCACTGCGGAGCTTTGCGGAGCGCCGGTGAGCAGAGGCAGAGTCCACAACCGCCGTCGCCCGGCGTCTCGTCCCTCGGAGACGCGGTCCTTCGCAACTACGTTGGCACGGTCGGCGAGGGGAATTCCACACGACCTCGGCTCGCCCATTGACTGCAAGGAAAAGCGTCCCGGGGGCGCAAGTGTGAGAGGCGCTGGCCTACGAGCCGCTGCCTGCGGGCCTCATCACCCGATCCAACTCCTTGATCAATCGCTCTACACCGGTTCGCCAGAACTCCGGCGCGAGCTTGATCCCGTTATAAAACACAAGGTCCCGGATGTTCTCTGGCAGATCAGTGGGACGCGGCATTGAGGCGTTCTGCACCAGCACGGGGATGACGGGAATGCGCCGCTGTAGGGCTGCCGCAATCTCGACACGAACCAAATCCTCTTGAATGTCCAGGCGGCGCCGACCCTGTTTGTCGGCTGAGGTCAACCAGCGGCGGCCGATGACAACAATGACCGCGTTGCAACTGGCGATCTCACTCGTGACGTGCTCAACGAAATCAGTGCCCAGTGGCACACTATCGATGTCCATGAACACGCGGCTATCGCCGTAGGCGTTCGCAAGATTGTCATGGAGCCGCCCCGCCGCGTCAGATTGACGTGTCGTCGGCCTCGGCAGTGAACGAGCGCCGGCCGGTCTTCACGCAGACCCCTCCGCGCTGTTCCGCCAAGCCAAAACACGAACCGGTCACCCTCCGCCAGCTCGCGGACGTCAGACAGCCGATGACACGTGGCGAACGCGTCCGAACTTACTCGGGCGGGTCCTGAGGGCCTCCAGCAGAACGCAGAAGATATCTCGCCGTCCGACCCGAGCGACTGACGCAGCGAGCGACTGACGCAACATGCGAGCTGATCTCGAGCGCACCTCAATAGACGATGATCGAAAACGGCCGATCGGTAAGGATCAAGCTGTCGGTGTCGGCCGGCTTCTCATCGACGATCGAGAGCATCACGTCGACGCCGTTCGGGAAGTTGAAGCTTGCCACTTCATAGTTCGCGGCTACGGCCTCCTTGCAGCACCGGTTCTGCACCGATATCGCAACAGCTCGGGTTCTCACGTCGAATCCCAAACCGACGAAGTAGTGCCCTCCACCCGAGTACTTACCGACGCTGAACCCGCAGGGAACCGTCGTCGAGCCGGTCGCGCCGTTGAAGCATGACTGGATCGTCGCGTCGCCATTGATCTTGAGGACTGCAATCGGCGCGCCGGATCCTGGAGGTCCAGCCGGACCCTGAGGGCCCTGAGGCCCCGGAGGTCCCTGGAATCCCTGCACACCTTGCGGTCCAGCCGGGCCCATCGGCCCGACTGGCCCGATGGGACCCTGAGGCCCGATTTGGTTCCAGTGCACGGGGATTTCATTATTGACATCGCAGCTGTCGCGTGCGGTATCGATCACGCGCAGGGAACCTCCGGATTTCTTATAGCACCCGCTGATGACGCCGTTAGGCGCAGGGATGCTCGCGAAGATCGCTGCGCCACCGGCCAGCGCGACCGCTAGGGCCGCTGCCGGCATCGCTCGCCACACTCTCTGTTGGACGCGCTTATCGACACTCATGCTGACTCCTCGAGCAAGAAAAGCTACAGGATTCCTCGGCAGTGCCGATTTATCCACGGCGACCCAGCCGCGCGTAACTACCTTGAGAGGTAGGTGCTGAATGTGTGCCGCATGACAAACCCACATCTCCGAGCGGGTCCGCTCGGGCAATTGTGGTCGTACGATCGCATCGGAATCGTCGATGAGCCGTCTAGGCGCCCATGCACAACCCATCTGCGCGCCGCCGGCCGCGCCTGCCAGGCGCTCGGCCACTAGGTCGACGAGATCGGCTGGCCGGTCCCGGCGCAAGTCAACAACGACTGCTGAAGCCGGCGACGCTGACCTACATCAGCCAGCGGTTTCATTTTCGGAGTGGAGCTGCCTCCGTGCCACCTCGGGCCGGCTGGTGGAGGCGGTTGGAAGGCTGAAGTGAGACCGGCGCAGGCGAACTAATAGCTGAGGTAGCGACCGCGGGTGGCTATATCGAGGGAAGTACACGCTCGACGCGGTTGATCAGCTTATCCACAGAAAATCGCGCCATATTGAGATCAACGATGGCATCCGGGTCGAGCTCATGTTTCCCCTCGTCCGACGCTAGTTGGTTCAGCCGACTGCTGATTTCTTTGAGCGACGCGAGAAGAGCGGCGGGGTCCTTCATAGGCCTCCCAGATCGAGCGATCAAGAGCTGGACCCCTTTGGGTGCAAACACTGTGACATGGCTAGGGCTCGAGGCCTCGGCCCCAGCAGTGTCCGCCAGTCCACTTCGCCGACCGCGAGAAGGTCAATTCTTCCTGCTGCGGCACCGACACGCGATCCGCGGTTTAACGATTTCCCGTTGTGCGTCTCCGTGAGGCCGCCGCTCCTGCCCGCTTCTTCACGCCGCCGGATGACTTTGGTCGGGAACCCGAAGGTTTCTTCGCTGCGCCGCTGGACGCCTTCTTTCCACCTGATGCGGCAGACTTCCTGGCGGTGGCCCGAGACAGCTTTTTCGCGGCTGTTTTCGATCGTGTCTTCGTGTTCGTGCCTCGC
Source organism: uncultured Acidobacteriota bacterium (assembly GCA_963784195.1). Lineage (GTDB taxonomy): Bacteria > Acidobacteriota > Vicinamibacteria > Vicinamibacterales > 2-12-FULL-66-21 > CAVQAH01. Next base: position 179,513 of record CAWARA010000033.1, read on the forward strand.
GTCTTCGTGCTAGATGCGGATCGCTTCTTCGCGGTAGACACTCCTTTCCGCGAGCGGGCTGTGGCGGCCGGCCTGCGCGCTGGCGCTGCAGCACGGCGACTCGACGCGGCCTCGTTGCCAGGCTCGGGGGGCGTCGCGCCACTCGAACCGCTCTCCTGCCGCGCGCTCGCGACGGACGGCGCGCTCGGAAATGTCGACGGGTCGGCTGGCAAGGTCCCGGCAGGAACTGCCTGGCGCATCTCGAACCGCTCACGTACGAGGCTCTCCGCGAGCTTCTGCTTGTTGCGCGTCTGGAGGATATCCTCGCCCTGCCGCTCGCGGCCGGCCACCTTGTAGTGATTCGGGTTGACGTTGTGCTTGCTCATCCCGGTCGGCGGTGCATGACCTGCGCCACGCGAACTCATCTGGCAGGGGTGAGTTGTGCTGCTCTTATGACGCAAGCGGTCCACCGCCGCACCCCAGTTTTATTGGCTTTTTCTCTCAGGCTCCCGTCGGTGACTACTTACGGGGCGGTGGCGAGAGCGTGCGAGGATGGGCAGAAGGGGCGGCAGGCCAGAGCTCAGCGGGAGGGCAGCACGCATAAGAGGCGGCTCCCCTGGCTATAATCCCCGCACCCCGAAAATGACCCTCGCACCTGGCACGCGGATCGGCCCTTACGAGATCGTCTCAATCGTCAGAAGGGCTGAGGCAGAGCTCAGCTGTGCGGAGCGCCACGCGTGCGCCACTCGTGCTGCGTCTAATCTCCTTCCCAACGACTCCTGCGAGTGGCTCACTGGATCGCAGGTCGTAAGTTCCGGGCGCGATGTTCTTTTCCTGACAATCAGCTTCGAAAACCAAGCTGAGACCGGACCGTTCCGTTATCGCTCCGGGGATCCCCTGAGTAGCAGACGGAGAGTGACCGGCTGTGCGTCGCGAATGACAAATGACGTCGCGCGTTGTGCCTGGAAGGCGAAGTACTCCCGACCAACATTGGTTAATTCGGCCTCGTCCCGATCCAGGGCCATGGCCAAGTAGGATCCCGGGAGCAGGCCATCCATCTCGAATATTCCATCCGTGCCTGCATACACCACTTTCGTCGTGGTAAGCCGCGGGTCCCATCGTTGCTCATCCTGACTGAACACCACGACGGCCGCGTCCGTCGGCTGGCTGCCTCCGATCGTCACCGTTCCACTGACTGTGGCGACCTTGTCGGTAAGAGCGATACGCAGCTCCGAGCCATCCTCCACAAACTCGGTGACTCTGTCCGTAATCTCGCGTTCACCGTAAAAGATATCCTTCACATACCAACCTTTCAGACCGTCCACTCTCACCAGGGTGGGACCGTAGAGGCCAGCGAGGACGAATGATCCGTCAGGTTCTGGGTGCACCATGAACGCATTCGCGGCGCCGGTTCGCCCGGCTACAACGCGAATCTCGGCGCGGGACATCGATGTTGGCGGTGTCCCGTCGAACAGCAGCTTCCCACGAACGGTCGCGGCACTACGCAGGCTGAGCACCAGCTCTTCGTTGTGGTCGACGAGCGCCACACGCCTCGAGACGAACTCGCGAACGCCGCCTCCGAAGCGATACCCGGTGATCTTGTACTCTCCCTCCGGAATGCCGCTCATGGCAAAGGTGCCGTCGGAACTCGTGGAAACGCTCTGTTGGATACCCGCCAAAGAGGCGTCGGGCATGGAGGGTTCGGGGCTCAACTGCAGCTTGAGTTGAGGCACGGGAGTTCCCGAGCCATCGAGTACCACTCCCGTCACCTTGAACAGGCGTGCCCGCAGTAACCGGAGTTCGATCGGCCCGTGGACCTCTCCGTCGACTAACCGAATCGGCCGCGCTTCAGAGGTTGACCGACCTTCGGGAAAGAGCGTCGGCACATACCCCTGCCGCGGTGCGGGTTTTTCTCGTGCACTATTTGGATCTGGCGGCATCGCCAATGTGGTTTCGAAGTCGCTTCCTGGACGCGCCCCGAGTAAATACTCGCCGGCGCGCAGTCCAAACACTCGGAAACTCCCGGTGTCGTCTGTCCGCCAGGCTGGCCCTGCCGAGCGTCCGAGCCGGCCGCCCGGCAACACGGCAAACGGGAACACGAATGCGTTGGCCACCGGGCCGCCGTCATCACCAACGACGCGGCCCGTAATGACCGCCGCCCGCGGAAGCCGCACCACAATCTCTCTCTGCAGCTGCCGCCCATCAACGGCCAGGAGCGAAGCCCCGTCAACCCACGGGTCTGGATATCGGGTGCGCACGTACTGCGCGAAGGTCGCTCCCGGAGTAATCTCAAGGCGATAATGCCCCGGCGCGACGCCGGCGAACTCGAACCGGCCGCGCTCATCCAGGTACGCCTGGTGCACGTATACGGGTCCGCGGCGGGGAAAGCCGGCGGGTGGCACCGTGCCCCCTCCGGCGATCAGGCCGACCATCCCGTCGCGGATCGGTAATCCCGTGTCCGCCCCGACAACGGTACCTCGAACGACGGCGACGTCGCCGACGGAGAACGCAGGCAGCGACTGCTGCATGGTGAGCGGCAGCGCGGTTGGAAACGCACCGACGACAAACAGACTCAAGACCAGAGAAACTGATAACTGCGCGATTGCCATAGTTACCCTCGGCGAGAGTCGATGGAGATTCGGCTCCGAATTCCAATATCACAGAACGCACCCGCTTGACGCCAGGTGGTATGACCGCTTCGTGTCCGTCCTCCAATCCTCGCACTGGCCGTCGCCCTCCGACGTTCTCGCGCATCCGTATGACGAGTGCTCTTCGCCGGGAGACGGTCAGGGGCTACCTGAAAACCGCGGATTCGCGTGGTGGCCGGGGCAGCAAACCAGACATCGACAACGCGACGTGTCCATGGCCGTGCTCGAATCGCACGTCACATGGCAGGGTCATTAGCTCGGTGCCGTCCGGCTAATCCGGGGGAGGAGCTACCTGGCTACCCTCCCGTAGCGCCCCTCAACGACGCAATCCGTCCATCGGCCGGCTCCCTCCGGTTGACCCCGTGGGGCGCTGGAGGGAGCGTGGGCGCATAGGACGAGGGCGCTGACCGACCTCAGCCGTGGCCACAGTGTCCGGCTTCGTTTGGCGCTTCGTTATAATCCCGCCATCGCTGCAATGAGCCTCGCCCTTGGAACCCGATTCGGCGCCTACGAAATCGTTTCGCAGATTGGCGAAGGCGGGATGGGTGTGGTTTACCGCGCCCGGGACACGAAACTGAATCGTGACGTCGCGCTCAAAGTCCTGCCGGATCTATTTGCCAGCGACGCCGATCGACTAACCCGGTTCAACCGCGAAGCACAGACGCTCGCCTCCCTGAACCATCCGAATATCGCGCATATCCACGGCCTCGAAGAATCCGGCGGTGTTCGCGCGCTGGTGATGGAACTGATCGAGGGCGATGATCTGTCGCAGCGCATTGCTCGCGGGCCGATTCCAGTCGAAGAGGCACTCCCGATCGCCCGCCAGATCGCAGAGGCGCTCGAAGCCGCGCACGAGCAGGGGATCGTGCATCGCGACCTCAAGCCCGCAAACATCAAAGTGCGGCGCGACGGCACGGTCAAGGTGCTGGACTTCGGGCTCGCCAAGGCCCCGGCTGCCGAAAGGACTGGGACGACGGCGGATGTCCTGAACTCGCCGACAATCACATCTCCGGCCATGACGCAGATGGGATGATCCTCGGCACGGTGGCCTACATGGCGCCCGAGCAGGCGAGGGGCAAACCAGCAGATAAGCGCAGCGACATCTGGGCATTCGGCTGCGTGTTCTACGAGATGCTGGCCGGCCGTCGCGCCTTCGAAGGAGACGAAGTCACCGAAACTGTGGCAAACGTCATCCGGGGCGAGCCCGTGTGGCAGGCGCGTCCCGCCGGGCTTTCACCTGCGGTGAAGGCGCTGCTCAAACGGTGTCTCACGAAGGACCCGAAACAGCGGATGCGCGACGGCGGCGACGTCGGGCTCGTGCTCGATGGCGCGTTTGATGTCCAACAACCCGTCGAATCGTCCTGGAGTGCGCGTTGGATCCGTCCGTCGGCGATAGGACTGACGGTCCTCCTTATACTAAGAGTGCGGTCGGAAGGGCGAGGGATTCACTCGGCAGTTCCCCAGCGCGTCTTTTCCAGAACCTGCACGAAAAGAGCTGCGCTTACGTTTGCCACGCCAGCACTGCAGTCCGGTAAAACGGAGGCGTCATGAAGGACTTCGAGTTCGCGTTCAGACGACTGCGCCGCACCCCTCTGTTCTCGGTCGCGGTGATGCTGATTCTCGGCCTTGGGATCGGTGCGAGCGCAACCACGTTGAGCGTCGTCAACACGTTGATGTGGCGGCCAGTAAATGTGCCAAATCCTGAGCAGTTGATTTCGATCGGGGCGCGCTCGAAAGACGGCCTCGTGCGCTCAATTCCGCTCCCGCTGATTGAGGCGCTTGCACGTTCGGAGCTATCCAGCGATGCACCCTGCGCGTATAGCACCGGCTTCGCGGCGACAGATGTCAACGGCCAGTCGGCGCGTCCTTTTCTCATGTTCTTGGCGGGCGATTGCTTTGCTACCTTTCAGGTTCAACCGCTGTTCGGGCGGTTCATCAGACTGGAGGAGGCGCCGTTTCATGAGAAGGGCAGCGCCGTCGCCATGCTCGGCTATGGGTATTGGCAGCGGATGTTCGGAGGCGCTCCCGACGTCGTCGGCAAAACGATCCGCATCGACACCGCGACCGCCACGATTGTGGGTGTGCTCCCACGCCACTTTACCGGCATGAACAAGGACCAGGAGACCGCGCTGGTATTGCCGTTCAACTCAATCCGCACCCACACCGCCGCTACTTTTATCTTCGCCCGACTTCGTGGTGGCCGGCAGATCACGCAGGTAGAGAGTCAGCTGCGCACCGTCTGGGCGTCAGGGCTTGACGTCGCCTTGCCGGCAACGCTGACCGGTGCTGCGCGCCGTGCAGCGCTGGACGTCGAACCCGAGCTTCGGTCGGCGCGCGCCGGTCAGTCGACGTTACGGAATCTGTATGGTTCGACATTCGTGAATATCGCCTGGTTGACCGGCCTCCTGGTTCTGCTGACCAGCATCAACGTCGGCGGTCTGCTGTGCTCGCGCCTGGCGTCGAAACTCACAGAAATGGCGATCCTGCGTGCACTGGGCGCCACGCGTGCACGGATCGTGCGCACCGTACTGATGGAAGCCGTGCTGCTGTCTTGTGGGGGTTGTGCGATCGGATTGCCTCTGGCCTACGTCGCGGCGCCTGCGTTTGTGACCCTGCTGCCGGTTGGCTTTGTACCGTGGACCATCTCGTTCACACCGGACGGAAGAGTTATCGCCGCGTCGGTCTGCATTGCGATGCTCGTGGCGCTGGTGATTACAGTGATCCCGGCCTGGATCGGGACGCGCCGCCACTCTCTGGCGCTGGGCACGGATCGGAGCGTCACCCGCGCGACGTATCGATCAGCGCAGGTGCTTCTCGTGTTCCAAGTCGCGGCGACGTTGGTGCTCGTGTTTGGGTGCAGCCTTGTGGTCCGCTCGCTCGTGGCGCTCCAAAACGTCGATCGAGGGTACGCCGCTAATGACGTGCTGTCGATCAGGTTGACGGAGACAGCCGGCGGTTACAGCACACTGGACCAGCCGACCTACTACCGCGAGCTGGTCAGACGCGTCAGCGCGCTGCCTGGCGTTACGTCCGTCGGGATGGCGCGATATTTCGGGACGGTTCCCGACGAACGTGCCTGGTACGGACCGGTCTCCTGGTCAGGCGAGGAGCAGGCGGCGACGACTGCGATTTACGAATACACCTCTCCAGGATTCTTCCAGACAGTCGGCATTCCGCTGCTGCGCGGCCGTGATTTCTCGTGGTCGGATGCGCCCGGCTCGCTCCCGGTCGTGCTGGTGAGCGACAGCCTTGCCCGCATCCTCGAACCCGAGGGCAACGTGGTCGGACGCTTTCTCCGCTATGGAACGGAGCCCGCGCGTCAGGAGCTGCAGATCATCGGTGTCGTCGGCAACACGAGTTTCGGAAACTCTCGGTCAGCACAGATTCGCACGGTGTACTTTCCAGGGATACAGGCTGCACAGGCCACTACCGGCACGCTGCACATCAAAACGAAGGCAGATCTCGGTGCGGTGGCCGGACCGGTCCGCGAGATCCTCGCGAACATGGGTCACGAACAGGTCGGGAACATGTCGACCATTGATGGTCTGTTCGACGGCTGGCTCGTCGCCGAGCGGATGGGCGCCAGCGTGAGCACCGCTGTGACCGTGCTGGCGCTCTGCATCGCGGGTGTCGGCGTGTACGCGCTGCTGGCGTATGCCGTCGCTCGTCGGACCCGCGAGATCGGCATCCGGATCGCGGTCGGCGCCACCGCTCGCGACGTGTCCTCCTTGGTCTTGCGCGACGCTCTTATCCTCGCCGGAGCCGGCGTCGGTCTTGGTATTCCGGCCGCTCTGATGTCCGCCCGAGTGTTGGAGTCGCTCATGTTCGGTATCACGACGAGCAACATGACGACGCTGATCGCGTCGGCCACGCTGCTGATCGCCATTGCTGTGAGTGCCGCGGTGGTCCCCGCATGGCGCGCGGTGCGTGTCGATCCAATGATCGCATTACGCGCGGAGTGAAGTTCCTCTGGATGGCACCAGTAGGTAGGTAGCTTGCTTAAGATAGATTGCGCGCCTGTCTACCGGCCGGTCAAGGTGGCGCGAATGCTCCTGTGCTCCGCAAGAACTCACGCGGCGACGTGTTTCAGGTGGTAATAGTGGTGTAGCCCGCCGAGCCGAGCACTGGCAACGACGCTATGCGCAGGTGACAGGCTGTGGCCGGTCAGCGGCGCCCGGCCAGTCGGTGTATCCGGCAGGCCCGGACCCAAGGCGGAATGTGGGCGTTCACCGTTGTAGTGGCGTATTCCCCTCCGCCCAGCCGCAAATGCGGCTCGGCAAGCGGAATCATCCAATCGAGACACTCGCGCCGAGCGGTCCTAAAGAATCGCTTCCAGACCCGTTGGCCTGCGGCGTGATGAGGGTAAATCCGATGCTCGTCGCCATTCCCGCACTCTGCGCCGGCAGAGGTGTTCGCCGTACTCGATGCCCGGCAGTTTTCTTGGCCCCCACCCGCGTGGCGGAACAGGGATGTCCTTGCCGATCGCACAACTTGCCGAGCCCTCGACAGGAGAGGCCCAGTTCCTTCGCGGGCGTATCGAGGGCGTAGTCCACGCTCGGTCGTAGAGCTGTTGGCGGGTGAGGGTGATGGTGGGCATTTCGAGAGGCTACATCGACCCATTGCCTGTGATGACCGTTGATGGGATCATCCCTCCGTGATCCCCGTCTCCCAGTTGCTCTCTGTTCGAGGCTTCGAGCCCAACCGCAAACACGTCAAGCTCGTGCGGCACAAGGACAGCCGGTTCGATCTCGAAGCGCTGCGGCGCACACCGTGGTTCGACGTCTACCAGCAGTACCAGTCGAGGCCGGTGTTCGACGACTGCACGCAGATCGTCTCGTTCATCGGGGAGGAGTATCCGAAGAGCCGATTCGTGGGGGTCTACGATGTAGGTACGCGGCGCACCGCGGTGGATGTGCCCCGTCCAGTGGATTGTCCATATCCTGATTTGACGGCAGAACCACCGTCGTTTCCTCAGCTCTGCCCCAGAATCGCGGCGGGTCCAGGACTTCGTGTTGCGCAATGACATACATCGCTAGCCTCCGTCTATTGATGCGGGCCTGCGTCGAACGAACATACCAGAACAGAGCAGACCGGGATACTACGGCGGCCCACGCCCTGTTCATCGTGTGTCGCTAGTTTTCACCCCTATCGGAATCGGCCGCCTCGAAACGCACGACGATCAGCGTGATGTTGTCGCTGGCCTCGCCATCATTGGCTTGTGCGAGCAGCTTCTTCGCTGCCGCCTCCGGTGCGGGCTCGGCGTCGAGAGTAGCCACGATCGCGTCGTCCGTCACCATTTCCGTCAATCCGTCTGAGCACAGCAGCAAGCGATCGCCGCCCCGCACTTCGAGTGCGCGAGCTTCGACCTTGACTCCGAGCTCCGAGCCGCCGACGACGTTCGTGATACTGTGCCGGAGCTGGTGTCCGGCGACCTGATCACGCCGAAGCGCTCCGCTGCGCACCATGTCTGCCACGACCGTGTGGTCCTCGGTGAGCTGGTGCAACTCGTGGTCTCGGTATAGGTACGCACGGCTGTCGCCCACGTGGATGACACACAGCTGCGCACCCAGGTGGAACGCCATCGTCACCGTCGTCCCCATGCCACTCAATTCCGGGTGCGCCGCGGTTTCTTCGAGAATGCGGGCATCGGCGTGCCGAATCGCGGACTCGAACTGCGCGAGAACTCTCTGCTCGTCGGGACTGCCCGACCCGAAAAACCATCGGAACGAATCGAGCATGAACTGCTCGATGGCAGCGACGGCGAGCGCACTCGCCCGTTCGCCCGCGAGGTGCCCGCCCATGCCGTCGGCCACCAGAAACAAATGTGCGCGCTCCTCGCCAACCTGCAGCTTCGGTTCCGGCAAACTCGTCTGCCAAACCCGCATTGCTTTGGTGAGCTCGGCAACGAGGAATTGATCCTCATTCGTTGTGCGCACCTTTCCTCTGTCGGTGACTCCAAAGGCCTTCACCATCAGCGGGCGGGGGGAGTGACGGACTCGTCGGTCATCGCATCTCCGTTCGTTCAGGCGGCACAGTACCCTGACTCACATCAGTATCCATTCTAATGCTTCCTTAAGAGCAGGAGCTCTGCCCGTGAACGTGAGAGCTCACTGCCAGGCCACCGCCGGAGGAACGCGAGACGGCAGGTGACCGACCACCCCGGAAAACCGAGAACTTGAGGGCCGGCCGAAACTAGCCACATCGAGGTCGCCACCCTGGCGGAGGAGAAGGCGCTGGGCTCTCGGCGGCGGGGACCATGACTGACCCCGAGCGTGGCACCTCGTCATCTGGGAAGCCCGCCACGACAACGGTTGGGCTATGCCAGTGATGGAGCAGCCCGATGGCGAGGATACAGAGTGAGGATACAGGAAGTACGGATACGGACAGTACGGATACGGGTGGAAAGGGGCGATTACGAAGGACGACAGGTAATCCATCACGGCGGCAACATCCCTGGATACACGTCCGAGAGCTTGCGAATGCCCGAAGATCGCACCTACGTCGCCGTCCTGGCGAACTCCGACGATCCGCCCGTCAACATCGAGTTCCTCGCGGTCACCGGACCCCCCGGACCAAATTCCCGCAGCCTACCAGCTGGCTCTGGAATTGCAAACTGCCACGCGGCAGGCCTGATGGCCTGCCCAGGCAACCTGCAGATAACCCACAGGGGGTGTCACCATGGTTCCGCGAACGCTGATCGTGTCCGCCGGCATGACAGTGCTCTTCGCCGCGGCAAGCGTGGCCGCTTCGAGTGAAGAGGTCGGAGTTCAACCGACGCAGCCGTCGTGCAAGCTCCCGAAGTCCAACGCCGAGGCGCTGGTCATCCTCAGCAATTTCTATCCGGGATACTGGTGGGACCACACCGACCTCACCATCGCGGTGCAGTCGCATCCCAAGGCGACGGAGGAGCAAGTCCAAGCGGTCCAGGACGCCATCGCGACCTGGAGTGACGTGCTGGAGGACTGCTTCGACGGCCTGATCACCCTCACCGACGTCACGGGCTCGGATCGGAACCCGCAACAGGCCGCCGACATCGTCGTCCACTTCGTCCCGAAGGCGGGCGGTGTCGTATTCGGCGGCTACGCGATCTGCGGTGACCATGGATGCCCAAACATCCTGGTGCGATCCGATCTGCCGCCGGCTCTGGGCGCGGATCCGTACAGCCCGCAATACATCGAATGGGTCGCGCTCCACGAAATCGGGCACGCCCTCGGGCTCGGCCACGCCACCAACCTGCTCGAAAGTACGGACCTCATGGGATATGGATGGCCCAGCCTCGGGGATCCGGTGCTGTCACAGTGTGATATCGACGCGCTCGCGTACATCTTCGCCTGGGCGCTCGAAGGAACGGAGCCGCAACCGCCCGGGCCGGGGCCGTTCGTGTGCGACGCGAAATAGGAATCGGGGTCGGACGGGATGGGATCGGTTCCAGTTAACCTGCGTCTGCGGTGACTCGTGTAGCCTCAGGAGATGAAGCAGCCGATCCGTTCCCTGCTCGCCTGTACCACGTTTAGCCTCGGCGCTACATGTCCTCGCAGGATGGGGGGTGGTGATCGGCGGCAGTGACGGGCAAGTGTCGCAACGCCGTTGCTCGGCCCTCTCGGTCGGCACGTCGTCCAGCATGTTGCGTGCCGAACGAATGGGCGAAGACAATCCGTGTCGCGAGCGGCCAATGATAGTGTAGCCGCTCCGTTTCCAGAAGGCGCTACTCAATCGGCCGCTTGCGAATCTTGCGCGCGATCTCGAGATCGAGTTGCTCGATCTCATTCCATTCTTCGACCAAGTCAACTTCCTGGTTGGTGGCGAGCTTCTGACGCAACATCGTGCGCATTTGCACGCTGCGCTCGATGTCCAAAACTAGTTTCGCGACTTCGTCTGGTTTCATGCCGTACCACCCTCATCGCTTAGTTCTTGGCCGAAATCCGCTCAGGCGGCCTTCCGTTTTGCCGCCCACCGCTTCTTCTGGGCCTGCGAAATCCGCTTTCGCGCGGCGGCGGACATCTTGCGGGGGCCGCGCTTGGCGGTTCCGCGTTTGGCGCCTTTTGCGGCTCGAGCTACCTTGGCCTTCGGAGTGCCGTTTGCTTCGACGGCCGCGGTAACCGTTGTTCCAGTTCCTGCCCGGCGTGCCGCCCAATACTTCTTCATCCGCTCGCCAACGACTTTGCGCTGGGCGGCGGACATGGTGCTGCGGCGGCGGGGCCCGGGTGGCGTGGCCGACACACCGCCAGATTCCGTTCGGCGACATTCGCGCGCCGACGCGGCCCGCGGCTCTCCCGAAGCTCGGGAAATGCGCGTCGAATCGCGTCGACTTCCTGGGCGATTTCAGTGAGCCGCGCCTGGGCACCGGCGACGGCATAACGGCGGATGTCTGAGGGAGAATGATTGATTAGGCATGAAGGGGAGTGTAGCACCTCAAGGACTAGACCTGCATATGTGTCGACGTAATCTTCAGAGGTCGCGATCCCGAATACCACATACAGAACTATCCGGTGGAGCCTGAGGGTCGGCGACGTTGTTCTTTGGGCGCGGTGACTCTCGTCACCGATCGGATAAATCGCGGCCGGCTGGAGGCTCCCTGGTAGTTCCCCGAAACGGCTGATAGAGACTGCACGCCAAGCTCACGAAAACCACCGACCAACTGAGGATGACGAGAAGAGGGAAGCCTGCGGGTTTGTACGTGAAGTGGACGTCGCTGTTACCGGCTTCTACGGCCAGCGCCCGAAAAATAAAGTTGCCACCCCACACTTCGGTGGGTCTGCCATTCACGGCAGCCTGCCAGCCGCGAGACCAGCGATCCGTTACCAGTAGCCAACCCTTCGCAGGACAAGTTACTTCGAATCTTAATTCGTCCGGGCGGTAAACCTTCAGGCTCACCGGACCGGTCGTCGCGGCCGGCAATTCATGGATCTTCGCGATAACATCGTCGGACGCGGCGAACCCGCCGGTCATCAGCTGATCGCGCGGGTGGACCACCAGCACGCCCCTGCCCAACCTTTCCGCGCGCTCGACGAAGGCAGCATATGCCGCATCCGAGGGAGGAACAGCAATCACTTGACTGGCACACCAGATGCGATCTGACCCTGTCGCCATCGCACGCAGGACCGAGCGCTGCACCAGATCCAGATGGAACCGATTCTTAAAGCCGACGTAGTTTTCGAGCGTGGGTATTTTCAGCGGAAGATTCTTATTGTGCGGTGTGGCGTCGATGTCCGACCATGGCGGAGCCAGTTGGTCGCGTCGCAAGCCGTGTGACATCAGATCGACCGATGGATTATGCTCGCTGGCGAGCCGATTCCAGCTCTCCTTCAGATGTCCACCCTCGTACCACAGTGTGGGCTGACTGAAGTGGATCGTGAGCAGACCATCCCCGACGGCGAGAGTCACCAAGAGACCGCGCAACAGCCGCATCCAGATGGCGGCCGGCACCCACATTAAAGCCAAGCCAATACTGAAGATCGCCGACCACACAATCCAAAGGTGAAGGTCCGCACTCCGCACGTGCGCTCCGGTGTGCTCGACGAATAGCCTCACAGCATAATATCCAGATATCGACGATGCGGACAGGATCCCGGCGGTAACTGCGAATCTCTTCGAAAGCCGGGCTCGTGAATCGGGATTCGCCAACGCAAGCTCGCGAGTTCCGAGTAAAGCTAGCACCACGACCACGAACATGGCATAAATGCGAAGGACGCCGGAGTGGCGGAAGTACCGTGTCGGGGGAACAAGATCGTAGAGCCAGCCACGAACCGGCACGGACTGGCCGAGCGCCGCCAAGAAGAAGGCGACCGCTACACCGAACAGCCACCACCGCCAACGGTCGCGAGGTCTCACCACAAGACCGAGCATCGCGAGCACCGGAACGATCGGTCCGAGATAGACGCTGGCGGTGGAAATATCCGTGTACGCCCATAGTTCCGGGTTGTACTGCTTCAGGATAGACAGGTAGGGGCTCGCAACGGTCGCGACCGTGCCAGGGTGGAGGGCATTGGAGGTCACGGCGACATCGCGAGGCAGGGCGCCGGAGCGGTCGGTGTACCCGGCGCCTCCAGAAAGAAGGCGGCGTAGGTCGGCGATAACACGACCGCACCGATGAACACCAGTGTGGTGGCGGCCAGAGCGGCAAAACGGAGAGTCGGACGCGGTGTGCTGGACTCCATCGGAGCCCTCCAGCGCGGATTGCTGACAGGGCTTGTGGTTGCCGGAAACCAGACGCGACCGGCCGCCCATAACAGCGCAAAGCCCGCATTGAGGAAGACCCATCCAGGATATCCACCGAGCGCCGACAAACCCCAGACGACACCCGCCTCAACAGCGGGCCGCAGCGTTTGGCGTGAAAGCGCAACATCGAAGCGCCAGATGACGAATGCTAACGACGACATCGTGTACAGCGTCGAAGTGTGTTGCGCATGACCGGTATAAAACCCGGAGAACACGAACGCGAGGGCAATGACCAAGCATGCCCAGGGAGGAGCCTGCAGATGGCGCCCGAGAAGAACCACCCCGAGGCCGCCGAGACACCAAATGGTCAGCCAGTAGGCGCGAAAGGCGAGCTCGGTTCCTCCGGTAACAAAGCCGAGGGCCATTGCCAGTGGCGAGAAGGATGGGATTTGCGGATCAGCATAGTCTGGCGATCCGGCGTTCACCCACGGATCCCAGAGGAGAAACTGGCCAGCACGTGCATGGTCCGCCACCAACAGCTGAAATGGCGCGTAAAATCGGTCTGCGTCCCACTTGGGCACGACCCTGCCAAGCGTTAGTTTGTAATTGGCTCCCAGCAATACAAGGACTAGAACTGCCACGGCGACGAACCAATGCCATGACTTGGAAGTGCGCGCGCCGCTCGGAAACTAGACCAGTCCGCCGCTCGGAAAGTGATCCACCGGAAGGACGTTCATTCTACGCTCTTGGCTCTTCCCGGGCTCTTCTCTATCCGTAGCCGGGCGGTGGGACGGCCGTTCTTCAGGCCGAGCCCAGCGCCTGGCTACGGACGTGCGCGGCTACCCGGGCCCGCGCCGCTTTCGCATCCGATAGCTTTTCCCCTTGGTCGTAATCACGGTGGCGTGATGGGCCAGCCGGTCCAGAAGCGCCGTGGTCAGCTTTTCGTCACCAGCGAAGACGGTCACCCATTCGGCAAATGCGAGATTGGTCGTGACGACCGTGGCGCGTCGTTCGTACCGGTCCGTGATCAGATTGAACAGCAGCTCGCCGCCGATCCGGTCGAACGGCACGAACCCGAGCTCGTCGACGATGAGGACGTCGACGCGGAGCAGCCGCTGCTGCAGCCGGGTCAGCTCGCGCGTATCACGCGCTTCGATCAATTGACGCACGAGATCAGCCGCGCGGGCGAACAGCACGCGTCGCTTCTGCTTCGTCGCCTCGACGCCAAGGGCGATCGCGAGATGTGTCTTGCCGGTCCCGATCGGGCCGGCGAAGATCAGATTCTCGGGGGCGGTCACCCATTCGCTGCGCGCCAACGTGTGGATCTGGGTCGCGCTGACGCCGTCCGCCGTGGTGAAGTCGAAGCTATCGAGCGTCTTCACCTCGGGAAACCGTGCCTCGCGCAATCGCTGGCGAATGACCGACTCGTGGCGCGAGGCCTGCTCCGCGGTGAGGACCTCGTGGAGATAATCCTCGTGGGGCCAATGGGCATCGCGCGCTTGACGGGCCAGGGCTTCGAAGGTGCGCGCGACACCCGGCAATTTCAACGCCCGCGTCTGTGCGACGACGAGATCGCGGGCGAGGGTGGCGGTGGCGACGCTCATGCCCCACCGCCGAGGAGCCACGCGTCGTAGTCGGCGGCACACCCACTCGGCACGTCGATGTCGCGCAGCGCGGTCGGCACGACGTCGACCGCGATACGCCGCAGCGACGATCGTGCCGGTGTGAGGGCGAGCAACAGCGGCGTCCCGCTCGCGAGCGCGGTCGTCAGGGCCGGCACGACCACCGCTGCGCCGTGGAGATCGAGCTGGCCGAGGATCTTGGCGAGGAGGCGCGCGGCCTCCCGCGGCCCGTGCGCGCCGTGGAGCTGATCCCAGATGGCCGGAAACGGGTCACCCAGATCGCGCAAGAGATCCGGCAACACCTGGCGCACCGCTTGCGGCTTGCGGGCGAGCTCCGACAAGTAATGGCGGTAGTCGATCGATCGCTGTCCGAAGCGTTGCCGCGGATGCGAAATGTGCGTCCCCTCGCGGCCGACGACGGTCACGGTCGTCGCGCCGATGCGCACCACGAGATCGAGCCCGGCCCAGCGGCTCGGCACCGAGTAGTACGCGCCCTCGAGCCGGACGAGGGCCCGCGGCGTCACCGTGGCGAACGTCGTGGCCTCCGGCGCGAACGGCACCCGGACCACGCGGAACAGACGCTGCTCCTCGATGAACCGTCCGCCGATCGTCTGGCCCGCCGCATCGCGTTTGGTGTCGAGCCGCGCGTCCATCTGCGCCAGCAGGGTCGCGTTGATGGCCGCGAGCGTCCGGCCAACCGGAATCGGCACGAGCGCCTGCTGCCGCACGGCTTTGCCGCGCGATTCCACGCCGCCCTTATCGTGGCCCTCGCCGGGGCGACAGAAACAGGCCTCCAGCAAGTAGTGTGAAGCGAGCGCGGCGAACCGCGGCGTCAAGGTCCGCGCGCCGCCGACCAGGATCCGCACGACGGCCGCCCGCAGATTGTCGTACGCCATTCGTGCCGGCACGCCGTCGAAGTGGGCAAACGCGCGGACATGGCCGTCGAGAAAACTGATTTGATCCTGCCGCTCGTAGATCCACGCGAAGTCGCGGCCCGAGTACATCAGCCGCATCAGGAAGAGCCACGCCTTGCGGCGCGTCCCGTCCACGTCGACCAGCACCTCGAAGAAGTCGACCTCGGCGAGATCGCCGGGCCGATACGTCAACGGCACGAAGACCTCGCGGCGCTGCCGCTTCCACTCCGCGACCGCCGCCTTGACGATGGTCACACCGACCGCGTGCCCCTCGGCCAGCAACAGCTGGTGCAGCCGGGTGGCGGTCAGCCGCTGCTTGCCGCCGGTCCACCGAACCGACTCGGCCAGAAGCGTCTGGACGCGCTCGGCGACCGCGTCCCAGACCGGCCGAGGCCGAGCCGCCGCCGCCGACCGCCGAACCGGCACCGCCTGCTCCAGGTACTTGCGAACCGTAACCCGCGCCAGTCCCAGCTCACGGGCGACCGCCCGCTGCGACCGGCCCTCCACGAGCACCTTGTGTCGAACAACATGCACCTGATCCATCCTGAGCATCCTCCAGCGAACCCCGGATCCCCCGATCCGGCAAGCCCGCCATCAAACCCTCAGGTGGTCTACTTTTCGAGCGGCGTTTGGTCTACTTTCTGAGCGGCGCGCCCAGGAAGAGGGCTCTGTCACGACGGCACCACCGGCAATTCGTTGGCGATACACCTGGCACCTTCCGACCGTGGAATGCTCATGCGACTGGCAAGGGAGTTTCGTGAGCTCAGGGAGTCATCCGAATTTGTCGCCGCAGATTGTCGAGGGAGCGAATGACCAGCCGGACTATATCCGTCGACCCTGGGCTCCACAAGCACAGCAGTTCTGGGAATCCTTTGTCGTCACTCTGTCGTCGAGAGACCATCAAAAAATCAAGTCCTTTGATGGTCATTCAATTTGAAGGTACGGGCAATGCCGCAGCGTTCAGTGACGACGCCGTTCAATCTCCGACTCAGCCCCCACCGCCGTTGCCACACCGTCCCCGTTGATGCCTGGATCGCAGTCGCTGGTCCGCCACCGCGTCCTTCCACGGCAGGGACCCGAGGTCTCCCGAGATGCCGAACCTGCTCCGAGGGTCGACCGAACGGCGGCAAGGGCATTCGACAGCGAGCCGACCTGGTGAAATGGTGAAATCTGATAGCGCCGGTAAGGAGTCCTTCCCAAGAAAATGAAAATACCTGTCCTGTATTTTCAAATTTCCGAGGACAGGGGGTATGGAACCCTCTTCCGGGTTTCACCATTTCACCACTGACGCAGAGACCGCGCCCCTCACGACCCATTCCACACCGACACCTGCGGCGACACACGATCCTTCAAGATGATTCGGATGTTCGTGCAACCTCCCGG
>CAWARA010000034.1:0-41112 GCA_963784195.1 uncultured Acidobacteriota bacterium
TGAAGAGCGCACGGCATTTCGGAGTTGCTCCATTGGACCGGACTCCATGCGGACCTTGCCTCAAAGCACACCCGTCAAAACAGGCACGATCCTGGGCCATCAGTCTGGCATGTGACGTGCATTGATGACGATGCCATCGCGAGGCTCGTTCTGATGTCGATCACCGGGAAGGTGGCCCCAGGAGGTCTTCGCCAGTGGAACCTGGTCAGCCCATTCGTCGGATACTGCAGCCACGCCCAACCGGTCGTGGGCCGGGCTATTGGCAGAACGCACGGCCTGGGGGTTCGGCCTCGTCTGCCTGGTGGCGTGCGGCGCGCTGTACATCGACGGGGCCGTGGGTGCCCGGCACGAACTCGAGCGCTTTGCGATCCTCCAGGCGGCTGCGCTCGAGGAGTCCCCGGCACCGGACCTGAGTCTCTGGGACCCGGAACGCATCAGCGCCTGGCGGCGGACAGTGAGCGAACCCGCACCTCCACCGCTCGCGGTCCTGCGCATTCCGAAGCTTCGCCTGGAGGTGCCGGTCCTGCGGGGGACCGACGACTTCACGCTCAACCGCGCGGTGGGTCACATCGACGACACGGCACTGCCAGGGACGGAGGGCAACTCCGGAATCGCCGGGCACCGCGACGGGTTCTTCCGAGGCTTGAAAGACATCGGCCGTGACGATGCCATCGAGCTCGAGACGCTTCAAGGGAAGGAAGTCTACCGCGTCGAACGGATCTGGGTCGTCGACCCGGAGGACGTATCGGTGCTCGACCCGACGCCCACGCGCTCGCTCACGCTGGTCACCTGCTATCCGTTCTACCACGTCGGTCCGGCGCCGCAACGCTACATCGTACGCGCCGTGCGCGCCGATGCGGCCGCCGGCGGTTCTCTGGGACCGCTGAGCAGTGTCCTGCGTGTCGGGCGCGCAGCAGATCAGGGAGCGGCCCGCGTGCTCTACGCGGGAGATCGGACGGTCAGGGAACTGAGATCTGAGAACTGAAGGGAACCTTGGAAACGGGAGGAACAGGAGGCTTTATGACGCGTGCAGCGATTCGGTTCGTGTTATGTGGTGCGCTTGTGTGCTTGACGGCAGCCGTCACGTTTGCGCAGACGGCAACGTCGACAACGGAGACCAAGAAGTTCCAGATCATCGCGGTGGATGGCAACCAGCTCGTTGTCAAGTTGCCTGAAGGCACGCGGGAACTGACGGTGCCCGACGACTTCCGCTTCAACGTCGACGGCAAGATGCTATCGGTTCATGAGCTGAAGCCTGGCATGTCGGGTACTGCGAACGTTACGACGAAGACCACCACCGTCCCGGTCACGGTGACCGAGGTGAAGGACGGGATCGTCACGAAGGCCCTGGGCACGAGCATTATCGTCGCCACCGACGGCGGCTACAAGATGTTCTCCCAGAGCGATATCGACAAGCGCGGTGTCAAGATCATGCGCAGTGGCAAGCCCGCGCAGATCTCCGACTTCCGTGAAAACGACCGGCTCACGGCGACCATCATCACGTCGAAGCCGCCACGGGTCATGACCCAGAAGGAAGTGAACGCGACACTTGCCGCGAGTGGTGCAGCAGGTGCAGGCGCAGGTGCGGCCGCGGCACCCGCACCCGCTCCCTCGTCCGCAGCCGCTGCGAAGCCGGCAGCATCGGCCCCGTCAACAGCAGCGGCGCCGTCCTCGACCGCGGCGGCCACCTCGGGGGGTGCTGCGCCGAGGAAACTGCCGAAGACCGCCAGCCCCGTGCCGCTTCTCGGGCTCACAGGCTTGGCTTCGCTCCTTGCGGGGTTGGGCCTCACCGTCAGGAGACGTCGCGCGACGCACTAGCAATTCGCAAACGGGTGGCGGGCCGCGCTCGTATGTGAGAGCCGCGGCCCGCGCAATGTCCCAGATTGCAGGCGCATCTTCTCGAGCAGAAGAGAGGGGCGCCTCGCTTACTCCTCGTGAACGAGGGCCAGGGAAGGCCCACATGAAATACGCACGCGCAGTCATCACCAGCACGGTCGTCGGGGGGTTGTTCATCGTCGTGCCCGTGTACCTGGCGGTGCTCCTGCTGCTCAAGGGCATGAAGACGGCCGGGAGCCTGGTGCGGCCCATCGCAGTGTTCGTCCCTGACTGGCTCCCGGCCGAGGGCCTCTTGTCTCTGCTTCTGGTGCTGGGACTGTGCTTTCTTGTCGGTGCCGCTGTGCGTACTCCAACGGGGCGCGAGACCCGTGAGCGCTTGGAACTGATGTTCTTCGAGAGGCTTCCCGGGTATAGCCTGCTGCGCAGTTTGACACAGCGATTGGCGGGAGACAGTGAGGAGAGCACCTGGCAACCGGCACTGGTCGAAATCGAAGACGCGCTGGTCCCGGGGTTCATCATCGAAGAGCTCGACGACGGCCGCTTGACGGTCTTCGTCCCGTCGGTGCCCACACCACTTGCCGGAGCCGTATACGTCCTCCGCCGTGAACGCGTGCACATCATCGACGTCCCGTTCACCCAGGCGATCAGATCCGTCTCTCGGTGGGGGTCAGGGTCGAAAGACCTCGTGGCAGCGATGCGAACAGGGGTGACGGGTCTGTCGGATCGGCGGCCGGTCGAGAGACGGACCTCGTGAAATCGTTTCAATTATTGGGCGCAAGGAGCATGAAATGACAACGACGTGGATGGCAGGCGTTCTTGCAGGCGCGGCACTCATTTGTGCGGCACACCCGTCAATCGCTCAGGACAAGGAAAAGAGCGACGCCGCCGAACTTGCGAGTGCGTCGCAGGCCGCCTTGCAGCAGCTGTACGCCAGCGTGCCGCTGGCGAAGGAACTCGGGCCCAAGGCGCACGCCATTCTGGTGTTCCCCAAGGTCACGAAGGCCGGCCTCGGGGTCGGTGGGCAGCATGGCGAAGGCGCTCTGTTGAAGGGCGGGAAAGCGGTTGCCTATTACAAGACGACCGGCGCTTCGTTCGGACTGCAGGCGGGCGCCCAGCAATACGGCTATGCGATGTTCTTCATGAACGACAAGGCGCTCGCGGAGCTGGACAACGCAAAGGGGTTCGAGGTCGGCGTCGGGCCAAGCGTTGTCCTGATGGACGAGGGCATGGCGAAGACGACCACGACCACCACGCTGAAGGACGATATCTACGCCGTCGTCTTCGGACAGAAGGGACTGATGGCGGGCCTCGGCATACAAGGCAACAAGATCTGCAAGATCACGCCCTAATAGTCGAACAGCGGATGTTCATCCACCGGTCTCCTGAGCCGCTCGTGCGACGCTTTGCGACGCCAACGTCTGAAGGAGCCGTCCGGCGGCCGCAGCGAGATCGCCCGGCGGCTGCGACGAGACCGGCTCGCTGCCACGGATCACCTGCGTGGAGACGGTGCGGTCGGTGCGAGTAATGACGAGCTCGATCGCCCCGATCAGATGGACGCCTGCCCCAGACTCGAGATGCCAGGCGATCAGCGTGACGGCTATCGCCGGGGCATTGCCCGAGTCGACGAGCCGAACACGCGGGCTCGAGGAAAACGCGAGCCGCAGCGCCGAGTCGAGATAGCGGGACGGCGAGGACGACCAGCGCCAGACCGCGTCCTCGACCAATTCGCCGTCTGCTTCTTGATGGAGCAGCCGGCGACCGATATGCCCGCGTGCTTGTGTTTCGGCGAGCCGGACAGGAATCGCGTCCGCAGCAGGTCGCTGACTCGGCGAAGGCGGCTGGCTCCCCGGATCCCCGGGATCGATAAGTCGAGGCTCGATCATGCGCGCAGGAATCACGTCGGGCCGCTTCAGTTGGCAGGCCGACCCTCCGGTGCCGGCCAGCGTCAGAAGCAGGACGATCGTCGAGCAGCGATGGCGCGTCATCGATCGTCTTGGATCCTTGTCCTTGGGGTCCTTGTCCTTGGGCCTTGGTTTGCGCGGACCGTAGACCACCGATTCGGGTTGTTCTTCCATTCTCCGGGCGAGCTCGCGCACCTGCTCGAGTGCCTCCCGGATCTCCGGCAGCGCACGACGGAAATCGTCGGCGGCCATGCTCGTGCGATCGAGCGCGTCGCGTACCGACTGGGTCGAGCGAGGCACATCGGCGTCGCGCATGGCGGTGCGCGCCTCTTCCGCAAGCTTGACGAGAGTGCCCTCGGGGCCCATCACCCGGTCGATCTCCGTCGCGATCTGTGTCATCTGCGCGGTCGTGGCCGTGAAGAACGCCCGCGAGTCGGCGCTCAATTGAGGCAACTGGCTCTCCCGAATGATGCGTTCGACGTTGGTGAAGAAGCGGTCGCTTCGGTCCAGACTCTCGGGCATTCTCGCCACGATCTCCCCAACCGTCCGCAGCGTCATTTCGGCACGCTCGAGGACGGCCGGCAGACGATCCCGCGCCTCCGCCAACGGAGAGGGCATCGACGCCACGTAGGGCCGATTCGGCGTGAAGCCGAGTGGGATTGGCGGAGGAGGATTGCTGGGTATATCAAGCAACAGGTATGCCTCCCCCGTGACCGGGTTAGCGACAACACGGGCTCGAAGGTCTGGAAACATCACTGCAAGATCGGCCTGTCGCTGCAGGCGCTGCACATTCGCGCCGATGGTCGTCAGCCGATCCAGGAACAACTCGAATCCGATCTGGATCGTCTTGCCGCCTGGATCGACCTGAAGATCCGACACACGGCCCACGGGCACCCCGCGAAACCTGACGGGGCTCGAAATATCCAGTCCGCTGACATTCTCCGTGACGTATGTGACCAGCTCGATCACCGCACGGCGCCTCATTCGCTCGACGAAGAACAGCCCTGTCGCGATGATGACGGCGAGGGCCAGGGCCACGAAAATCCCCAGCCGTGTGTAACTCTTCTCTACGGCCATCATCAGACTCCATGACTCGCGGTCGATGCCGGTGACGATCGCGTGAAGAAGCCGTGCACGAACGGGATGGTCGACTGGTCTCGCAGCGTGCGGGGATCGCCGCGCGCGACGATCCCCTTCGCGATCTTGTCCAGAACGATGCAGCTGTCAGCCACGAGGAAAATGCTCGGCAGCTCGTGGGTGACAATGACGATGGTGATCCCGAGGTCGCGGCTCAGGGTGAGGATCAGCTGATCCAGCTCGTAAGCGGTGATCGGATCGAGCCCGGCAGACGGCTCGTCGAGGAACAGGAGATCGGGTTCGAGCATCATCGCTCGTGCGATCCCGGCGCGCTTCTTCATGCCGCCAGAGATCTCGCCGGGCCGATGTCCGGCAAACGGCCCCAGTCCGACGAGGTCCAGCTTCGCCTGGGCCAATTCCCGCACAAGGCTGCCTCGAACCGACGTCCACGTCGTCAGCGGCAGCGCGAGATTCTCGGCGAGCGTCATCGAGCTGAACAGCGCGCCCGACTGAAAGAGCACGCCGAAACGCGGGACGCCTTCATAGCGATGCGGCGCTCCAAGGCCGTCGATATCGATATCACCTGCCAGCGGCCGCTCGAGACCGATCAGGTATCGCAGCAATGTGCTCTTGCCGCTGCCCGATCCACCGAGGATCGTAAGGGTGGTGCCGCGCTCGACATCGAAGGTGACGTGCTCCATCAGCACGCGCGACCCCCATCCGATGCGGAGGTCCTTGACGGCGATGTGCGGCCGCGGGTGAGACATGATCAGAGGCCCATCAGGGCGAACAGCAGGGTGAACAGAGAACTGATGACGATGACGCCGAAGATCGAGAGCACGACCGCGGTCGTCGTTCGCGCACCGACTTCCGCCGCACCGCCCGCGGTGGCGAGGCCCTGACCACACGCGATCAAACCGATCGCCAGCGCCAGGAACGGAGCCTTGACAAGTCCCTGCAGGAGGCTCGTCGCGGTGATGGCGTCCGCCGTCGCCGTCAGGTAGGCTCGCGTCGACATATCCGTGAGGCTGACCGTCGCGACCAATCCGCCGAGAATCGCCAGCACGTCGCCGACCCAGGTGAGCACTGGAACCGCAAGGACGAGCGCCACGCACCGTGGCACGACCAGCCATCTCACGGGATCGAATCCCATGGCGCGCAGCGCATCGATCTCCTCCGATACCTTCATCGTCGCAATCTCGGACGCGAGGCCCGCGCCCGACCTCCCTGCCACGACAATCGCGGTGATCAGCGGACCCAGCTCGCGGAAATGTGCCACGACCACGAGCTCCGGCACGTAGGCCGTCGCGCCGAATCGTCCGAGCTGCGACACGCCAAGGAAGCCGACGATCAGGCCGACCAGGAGGTTGGCGCCGCTCGCCACCGGCAGTCCTCCCGCGCCAATCTGCTGCACCAGATGCGGTAACGACCGCCAGTCGACGGAGCGTCGTTCCGCCAGGGCCTGCCCCGCGGCAAGCGCGTTGTGACCGATGAAATCCAGCGCACTCGTCAGGGTGCTGAGCAGCTGAGCGGCAATCGACCCGACACTCGCGAGCACCGCGTACTGACGCGGCTTGACCTCCGCCGTGACCGTCCGACGCTGCCGATAGAGTGCGATCAGACGCGCGGCTTTCGGGTTGCCCTCGGCCAGGACGTGCGTGCTGGGACCCCGTGCCTCTACGCGATCGAGGAGCCGGGCGAGTTGGACGGCACCTGCTCCGTCGATGTCGTCCACACCCGCGAGATCAAGTTCGACAGCGCTGCAGCCGGCGAGCGACGTTTCCATGTTCGCGATCTCCTGAGCGGTGGTCACGGCGTGAGGGAGATCGATCGGACCGGTGAGGATCAGACGGGCGCTGTCGCCTTCGCGATCGGCGTGAACCACAACCCCCATCGCCTGGATCCTCCGGCGTTCAGCGGCCTCGAATTTGGAGCGCGTCTCGGGCACAGCATTCTGCCGTGCGGAGCGTCGCGACATGGGCATAGCAACCGCCGTGCCCGGGACCTCAGCGTGGGTTCGCGGAAATTCGTCGGCGGCGCACGACATTTCGGGGGCACTCCGACCGAGCGGATATGGTCCCTTCACAAGGGGCTGATGGCTGTCACGCCCCGTGCGGCCCAGCCGATACCGGCCCCGGCCCTGGAGCAGCGGAATACTGGCGGCCTGATGGCCCACGGTATTCCGGACGGCCTCCGTCAGACGGGGTGAGCCGCCGGAGGTTCGCGCGCAAATCGTCAATGAATCTGGTCGCTATCTGCTTTCTCCCCACGGCACGTGGACTGCAGTGTTCACGTATGGCCCGAGGACGTAATCCCGTGCATGTGCCGTGGACCGCTTGATCGGCGAGGGGCAACGGGAGCTTCAGATCCGAGGGGCAGCGGGAGCTTCAGATCCACGGAAACGCTACGCGTCGCCGGCTAGTGCTCCCAGAGCATTGGCCCGGGGGAAGCATCGCGCACCAAAGCGCGACTAGGAGGGCACATGAAACGGTTGGTCGTAGGAATGGCAGCGGCAGGTCTGGTGTCGATGGCGGGCATGGCCATGGCCCAGTCCAAGACGGTCAGGTCGGAGATGAGAACGGAGACGGCCACCGTCGAGGCGATCGACGCCTCGGCCCGCACGGTCACCCTCAAGAAACCTGACGGTACCTTCACGACGGTCACAGCGGGGCCGGAGATCAAGCGGTTCGCGGAGGTCAAGGTCGGCGACAAGGTCACCGCGAAGTACTACGAGAACCTCATCATCCGGGTGAAGCAGCCCGGCGAGTCGGACGTGGTTAGCAGGACACAGGCCACGACTGGTTCCGAACAGGCCATGCCTGGTGGCACCAAAGCCAAGCAAGTGACGATCACTGCCACGATCGCGGCTATCGACATGAACACCCCGACGATCACCTTCACCGGGCCAAACGGCTGGAAGTACACGTCCAAAGTGCAGGACAAGGAGGCTCTTGCCAAGGTGAAGGTTGGCGACAAGGTCGACATCGTCTGGACAGAAGCAATGCTGGTGTCGCTCGAGCCCGGCACGTAGGTAACCTCTTCTACACCGGGGCGGTCAGCCGTGATCGCCCCGGAACTGTCGTTGATTCCAGATCGTGCGACGGGAACCAGGCACATCACAACAGAGTCTTCAGGGTGCTCCGGTTCGGCGGGGTGATCTCGCGCAGCACGGCCGCACGCTTACGTGTTAACTCGGGTTCCATGAGTCATCTACACGGGTCACAGCGGGCTGACTCTTAATGAAAGGGAGCACTTGCACCATGTCAAATAAAGACAACGAGAAATTTGATGACAAACCTTGCTCGACAGAGAACCCCAGTGACGTCTTTCGGGACGATCCGCTCGCGGATACGAGCCAATTGATCGCCCAGGAGGTTCCCGCCGGCGTGGATCGCCGCAATTTCTTGATCCGGAGCGCGGTGGGCGGGGCGGCCGCGGTGATGACGGGTCGCTATCTCTCGGCCGAAGAGCGCACCGCGATGGCCATCGCGACACTGCCGCAGGCGAAGCCCGCGACGCCGCCGCAGGGGAAGCCCGCGACACCGCCGCTCGCGGCGGACTTGAATGTCGTGAAGAAGGGCGCGGGGCCGGTGTTGACGACCGTGGACGAGTTCTACAAGGTGGGCCCGGGCCCGTCCAGCTCGCACACGATTGGGCCGATGCGCATTACCTACGACTTCTACCAGCAAGCCGCCAAACTGCCGGCCGACAAACTCGCCAAGGCGACGAAGCTGCAGGTGAACTTGTTCGGCAGCCTCAGCGCGACCGGCAAGGGCCACGGCACGGAACGCGCCGCGCTCGCCGGGCTGGTCGGGAAAGAACCGGCCACGGTCGACCCGAAGTTTCTCGACGGCTTGCGCGACAAGCCGGACCAGGTGTTCCCGGTGAAGCTCGGCGCCAAGTCCATCGATGTGAGCCTCAAGGACGTCATCTACGACGCGACGAAGGGCGACTTCAAACACCCGAACACGATGACGGTCAAGCTCCTCGCCGGCAAAGAGGTGCTGCTCGAGCAGGAGTACTACTCCGTGGGCGGCGGCTTCATCGAGTGGAAAGGGTACACGCCCCCGAAGAAGAACCCGCCAAAGTACCCGTTCCGGACGATGAAAGAACTGCGCGCCCACGCCGACAAGAACAAGATCTCGATCGCGAAGGTCATGCTGGCCAACGAGATGTCGATCGCGGGCAAGAGTGAAGCCGACGTGTATGCCTTCGTCGACAAGATCATCAACGCCATGGTCGCGACGGTGAAGTCGGGGCTGTCGATGCCGGAAGACGACGTGCTGCCCGGCCCGATCAAGCTGCATAGCAAGGCGGCCACCGTGTTCAAACGCGCGCAGGACGACAAGTTTCAATCCGACAAAGGGATCGGCGCGCTGTCGGCCTTTGCGTTGGCGGCCTCCGAAGAAAACGGGCGCGGCCACCTGGTGATCACGGCGCCGACCGGCGGGTCCGCCGGGGTCATGCCGGCGCTGGTCTACGCGCTGGTGGAGGTCCGGAAGGTCGATATGCAGAAGGTGCGGGACGGCATGCTCGCCGCGGCGGCGGTCGGCTACCTGTGCAAGCACCATGCGACGCTGTCGGCGGCCGAGGGCGGCTGCCAGGCCGAGATCGGCGTCGCGTCGTCGATGGCGGCGGCCTTGACCGCGACGGCGTACGACGCGCCCTCGCTGGTGGTCGAGAATGCGGCCGAATCGGCGCTGGAGCATCACCTGGGCATGACCTGCGACCCGGTCGCCGGCTACGTGCAGGTGCCGTGCATCGAGCGCTGCGCCTTCGGCGCCGTCAAGGCCTGGACCGCCTACGTGATCGCCAGCAACGAGATCGCGTCCCGGCACCGCGTCGATTTCGACGCCACCGTGGCGGCCCTGGCCGAGACCGCCAAAGACATGAACGCCAAGTACAAGGAAACCAGCGAGGCTGGCCTCGCCCTCTCCGTCACGCTCTGCTGATCGAATGGGGCTCCTCGTTAGAACTCGGCTTGGAGACCGAGCTACAGGAGCCCCATTCCTTTCCGTCGCGTTGTCGCCGGTGCATCCCTTCGATCATTTCCCCATGGCTTCTGGAGGTCGGTTCACATGTCGCGACATCGCGCCATACATCACACTCTCGGTCGCACTCGCGTTGACGTCAGTGGCGTTGTTCACGACTTCTGCCTTCGGACAATCTCCGGCCACCCCCGCGGTCCAAGAACTACTTCTCCAGAAGGAGGAGCAGCAAACGATATTGCTTGAACAGCTAGAACGTTTGCCGCGACGGATTGACGGCGGGACGGCACCGGATATGTCGATCGCCGGTCAGCCAGTTGAACCGTCGACAACGGCCGAACAGCAGGCATCCGCCGCCGCACCACAGACAATCAACGATCGTTATAGAGATGGAATCATCATCTGGGAAACTCCCGCAGATGCTACGGTGCCTTTCCTGTTGAGGTTCAACATCAATACACAACTCCGATATCTCAACACTCAAGATAGCGACGAGACTTTCACCGACCACCTGGGCGTTGGCCGCGAGGTTCATGTGCGCAACGACATCACGGTCAATCGCGCCATGTTCATCCTGGGCGGCTACATTTTCGACCAGAGGGCGCGATACAGCTTCACCGTCTGGACGTCCGCCGGGGCCGCTTCGATCGTCGTTGCCAGCAACATTGGCTGGACGTTCAACAAGGCCCTCGCCATCACTGGAGGTTACACTGGCGTTCCAGGCAGCCGATCGCTGGTGAACACGTTCCCATTTTTTACGGCGACCGATAGGAGCATGGCCGACAACTTCTTCCGTCCCGGGTTCACCCAGGGAGTCTGGGCGAACGGAGAACCTGTGAAGGGGTTGAATTACTTGGCCTTCGTCGGCAACGGTCTCAATACCCTGAATATCACGGCAAACAAGATCGATACGCATCTGCTCTTTTCCAGCAGTGTCTGGTGGGAACCGCTGGGGGCCTACGGGGAACCCGGCAAATCACGCAACATGTACGATGATTATTTCGCCTCCGACAAAGTTCGCATTCGTATTGGTACCGCGTATACGCGATCCCGGGAGGACCGTTTTTCAAATCTCGATCAATCAAGTCCCGAGAACACGTCACTGTACAATTCCGACGGCGTGCTTACCTTCTCGACCGGGGCGTTTGCGCCGGGTGTAACCGTCGACCAGGCCACGTACAGGTTGTGGGCGATCGACGGCGGCATCAAATGGAATGGGCTTGCGGTCAACGGGCAATACTTCATGCGCTGGCTGAATGATTTCGAGGCCGACGGACCGCTTCCGCTCGCATCCACATTCGACCGCGGCGCCGAGCTTTCGGCGAGCTATTTTGTCGACCCGAAAAAGTGGATGCTGTATGCCCGCGGCTCGTGGGTGCAGGGGGAGTTCGGCGACTCGCATGAGTATGGCGGTGGGGTAAAGTGGCACTTCCTTCCGACCGAGCGACTCTGGCTCACCACAGAGCTGTTCCGGGTCGACAGAGCTCCTTATAGCGGAGCCTTTACTCCGTATACCGCGGGGATGACGGGCTGGGTGCCGATGGTGCAGACGGTCCTGGCTTTTTGACGCTACGGCAATTCCACGTCATACGCCCTGACGCGCCAGGCGTCTCCTTCCTTTCGCCATAGCAGACGGAGGACCGGCGCGTCGCCGCTCTGGGTGCGAAAACGGAGCGTCATGCCGAAGGCTTCTCCGTATTCGAGCGGCAGGGGATCGGGCGGGAACCACCCCACGCGCGCGAGCGTCACACTCGACGACGTCGCCAAGTGCAGTGGGAAAGCTGGTGAGACTGAACATGCGCGAGTACGGCTGATCCATCACACGAATCGACGGGTGGCGCGGCTCGGCAGCCTCGAGGATCGTCCCAAGTTCGCGCGGCGTGCCAACCCATTGGCCGACGCGTTCGAGGCTTGCGCGAATCTTCTGGCCGGCATCGTCGGGAGATGTTGATGCCGGTGCATCAGGACCCCGCACGAGGTCGTAGCAGGCGTAACTGCTCGTCGAAAGGTATCGAAACGCCGCGTCGTAGTCCTTGCGAATAAACCAGGTATCCAGGAAGTTCTTCGCTGCGTCAACGAGGGTGAGGTCGGCCTTGATCCGCACGACCTTCGGCTCGGGCGGCGCCGGCGGAAGCGGCGTTTCATCGGGCCTCGGCGCTGCCCGCCACGACACGATCTTCCAATAACCGTCCTCTTTGGCCCACAGCAACACGATTGACGTGTCCCGTCCGGGCCCGGCGATGCGGAAGACCGATCCAAAGTGCTGGCCGTACGCGCGTGATGCCTTTGTCGGCGCGCCCGGCGTCAGCCGGGTCGCGCAGTCGAACCTGGCCGCGACATCGTCGGGGACTTTGTACAGAAGCGAACTGGGATTGATGAGGCTGGGTCACCGCGCGAAGCCCGCGGATCGTCAGAGGCACGCCGACAGTCAGGCCTTCGAGCGAGTCGCGTTTGCCGAGAGCCTCGTGGGCGGCTTTCAGATTGACGAGGATCTGAACCGGCGCCAGACCGCGGTCGAAGGCAGACGGATCGGGCGAATCCTGCGCCAGGCACGCATAGGACCGTTCCGACACATAGCCCATCGCCGCAACGATGTCGCCTTCCACCAGCCACGCCCGCAGAAAGTCAGGCACCATCGCATCGATATTCTTCTTGCCCGCGCGTGGTACCTTCGGCAGAGCAAACGCGGGGATCGTATCCTTGGCGTCAGGGGGTCGCTCGAGGCCCGCACCGAAGAAGCTTCGCCACCAGTTGTCAAACCCTGACCACCGCCCGGCGTGCCGCTCGGCGTTGTCGCCGGCGCGGACGTCTGAGTTTGCCGCGCTCAGGTGTCCGTTGAACAACGAGACTGGGAAGCTCGACGCTCGATAGTCGACGTCGACATCTGCCAGACGACCGTCGAGTGCAATTGACACCTGAATCGAGGGCGTGCCTCTTCGTTCGCGGTAGTTGATCGGATAGCCCTTGTGATAGACGGTGTTGTCGACACCGCGCTTGAACTCCTGCGAGCGCTCCAGCATCTCGCGCGCGTTCGGTGTCAATCGCACGTACATCCGAAACTGCCGATCGCTTGATGCGTCGGGGACTTCGCCTTTGACGCTGTCCACCCGCTCGATAATCGTCAAGCCGTCGCCGAACTTCTGGCCCGACGCGTCGGTCAGCGGGGTCGTCATCAGCGCATGCGTGACTGCGTCGAATGTCGTCTTCGTGGAGAGGGTGAGGATGTCGTCGTAGAACGCACGAGCATCCAGGCTCTGACTGGTCACCTTGATGAACCGCGCGACCCAGTCGCCGACGAGTTGCTGACGACGCTCGTCGAGTTCCGAGTAAGCCCCGCCGAAACGTTGGGGGGGCTGCTGGGCCAGCGTGGAGAGAATGAGCTCAACGGCCAGCGCGCTGAGAAGCACGCTCCCAACGATCGCACACGTTCGCCGGAACCAGAGCGGCACCATCGTGAATTCCTCAATGCGCGAAAAACGTCGAAAATCACCCCACAGCAACCTCCGTGCCGGTTGAGTTGGCGGCCCATGGCGCTTTTTTCGGCGTCGATGGTATAGCCGCTACGCTATTCCGGACGCCCTCCGCCCGGCCGGATGTCTGATCGCACTCCGGAGTCTACATCGCCTGGCAGCCAGCGGGTGGTATCCGTTGGTTTGGACACACGCCGCCGACACGAACGATGTGGGCGTCGTGAGGTCGGTTGGCTGGAGCTACTGAGGATTCAGTTCTTCTTGGGCTTGAAGGCGTCCTGGACTTGACGGCGAATATCCTTGTAGTTCTTGGACAGCAGCTTCTCTTCGTCCTTGGTCAGGATTCTGAATGGCACGCGCACGAGGCTCTTCTCGAACTTGACGTTGAGCCAATGCTGGCCATATGTGATGCCACCGGGCACCTGGAAGAAGAGCCGGCCGACACATCCGCGATTGTAACTGAGCTCGACCTCGTCCCACGGCAAGGCGCGATCCTCGACCTCCGAGAAGAATCCAATACGACAGGCCCGGGTCGCGCTCGGTGGGAAGTAATTGATGGAATCGCGCTGGACCTGCTCCCGATTCTGCAACGCCCGCAAGTCGGCCTTTCGGTATTCGTCGACGGACGGCAGAGGGATCGTCTTGCCATCGGGCGTTTCGAGCGAGAGCGCGTCGCGCTTCATCCTGAAGTCGGGCACGCCATCGCGAAGGGTGGTGCCGAATTCGAGGAGCATCCACGGTTCGCCGATTGACAAGTTGGCGAGTTTATATCCGAGGATCGCATAGCCCTCGTTGTTGTAGGCGGCGCGAACATACGTTCCCTCAATCGTCATAATCTGGGGGACGCCGGCCTGGGGATCTTCACGGTCGGCGGCTGCTTATCCTGGGCATCGTTGGGGGCCGCCATCGGCCCAACCCAGATCAGGCTGGCCACGACCAGCGACAAAAGACTCGCGGCTTTCATGATGCGACCTCCTCAAAGTCTGACACGCGGTACTTCGTTCCTGGTAGATGAACGGACGCGCCCCGTAGGGAACGCCTTAGTCGTTAAGCAGTTCGTGTGCCAGCGATCATACGGGCCGACGGCCGGACGGCCCGCCACGTCGGTTTACTTGCGCTTCCCGACGTCCGCCTTCGCCGCGTCGCGCCTCGCCTGCTGTTCGGTCAGCAGACGGTAGGTGATGTAGTACTTGTAGATGTTGCTGACGTAGGTGACCGTTTCGCGGCCGATCCGCTCCGAGGCGACGCGCTCGACGTTGCCGAACCACACGTTGGGATTCAGGCCCCGCTTCTCTGCCTCGCGCCGGAGCTGTCGCACGCGTCCCGGTCCGGCGTTGTAGGACGCGAACGTCATGAGGCCCTTGTTCAGATCATCCATCGGCTCATCCTTGTAGTACTCGGTCCATCATGAACCGCATATACTTCACGCCAGCGTGGATATTGGGCTCGATCTCGCTGATGTCGCCGACCTTGAGTTCCCTCCCGGTCGGGGGCATGACCTGCATCACGCCAATCGCGCCTACCGGGCTCTTGACGCTCTGATCCAGCGTCGATTCCTGGTAGCCCTGCGCTGCCATCAGCAGGTAGTCGATGCTGTACTGCGCCCCGTACTTCTTGAACAACTGCACCACCGCCTGTAACTTCCGGCGCTCGGCGTCGGCGGCGGCGTTTTTCGCGTACTTGACGCTCTGGAGATAGCGGCGTTCGATCACGTTTCGGAATGCGTCGCCCTTTCCGTGCTTCCGGATCCACGTGTTGACGACCTCCCGGAGCCGCGGATTCTCCTTGCGAAACGCGACGGCCAGGTTGCCGCCGGACCGCACCGTGACCTGCGGGTGCACCTTGATGTCGGTGAACACCTGGCGCCAGAACTCGGCCAGATAGTCGTCCACGATGGTAATCGGGACGAGGCCGGCGTTGACCATCTCGAGGATGTCATCGTCTTCGAGGGGGTCGGGGGCGACCGTGATGATCACCGCCGGCTTGCCGCGCGCCTGCAGTTCAGTGTTCAGGCGGACGAGGCTCTCGTCATAAATGCTGCCTTTGCGGACGAACACCTCCTGGCCGGCCAGATCGTCCACCGAGGCGATCGGCGGCGCGCCTGGTCCGGTGACCACGACTTCGCTCACGTTGCTGCGCGTCGGCTCCGAGAAGGCGGCGAGTTTCTCGCGCTCGGGCGTGACCGTCACCATGGCCGCGACCATGTCCACCTTGCCGCTCGCGAGGGCGGGGTACAGCTGATCGCGCGACATCGGCACAATCACCACGTGCACCTTGAGGTTGCCGGTCTTCAGGTCGGTGTTCAGATCGTTTTCGAACGACTTCAACGACTCGAACGTGATCCCGCGCTCCTGCCCCTGGTCGATGAAGTAGTGCGTGCGGTTGAACGTCACGGCGACGCGAATTACGCGGCGCTTGACCATCTCGTCGAAATCGCCGGTGAACGGCTTGTCCATGTTGAGCCGCACGGATTCCGGAAGGGCGTCGTACGGCGATGGGGTGTCCGGGATGGGCGCGTCGGTCGCCGACGCTGGCGCTGCAGCCGGCGCGGTGCCGCCTCTTTCTGACCGGAGCAGGCGGTGGCGGCCACAACGACCAGCAGGGCGACAACGCCGCGACAGACGCCAGATTGCATGGACGGAGTTTTCACAGTTCTGTCCTTTTTACCACGTCCACTTTGCTTTTCTACGGCGTCAGACCGAAGGCCTGCTGAAGTTTGCCGAGCGAGGTCTGCACGGCTTGCCAATTCGTCATGGTGGGGATCGGGTTCGCACCAACAAACGTCTGAAGCTTCGCCGTCTGTTCAACGAGTTGCCGCACTTCACCAGTCGCCGGTTTGCCGTCATTGGTGCGGGACTTCACAGCATTGGCCTGCTTGATCAGCACGTCGACCTCTTTCTTGGCGGCATCCCGGTCAGGTTTCGCGAGGGTGGTCGCCTTGTCGATGTCGTTCTTGAAGCGACCCCCGGCCGTGGCGATCGCGGTGGCGGCGGCCGCGGTCTCCTTGTCGTTCATTCGGCGGACGGTGGCTCCATCCGGCAGGGGAAACGTGGTGCCGTAAGATTCCGCCAGGTGCTTGAGGTTCGTCGCCTGCCGATCCCACTCGCTGCGGCCCTTCATGGTGCTCGACGAGCCTTGCATGAACGTGTCGATAGCCGTGGACTGTTTGAGGACCGTAGCGACCTCGGCGCTGGCGGCGTTGTCCGCGCTGAATCGATCCTTCAGCTTTTGCGTGTTGTCCTGATAGTCCTGGAGGGCGTCGGCGACCTTCCTCTCGCCGCTCGGTCCTTGCACCGTCGACCCCTTGAACTGGCCATCGAGATTCCCTTCGAACTTGTCGCGCCCCTCATCGACCTGGTCGATCAGCGTCTTGACGTCCTTGTCAGACAGGCGTTCAGGTCCGGGCTGGGCCAGCGCCGGCATGGACCACAGGGTCAGGGCGCTCGCGAGGAGAATGGTCTTCATGCGTTGTTCCTTTGCGTTGCCGGGCCGCGCCCGCTGGGCACGTGTGCGGCCGGTTATCCTATTTCGCCGACGCTCGATCTTTCCCAGCTTCTTGGTCTTGACGAATGATCGAGCTGCCCCGAACACATCAGGCTAGCAGCGTCCTCACACGTTGACTGTGCCGAATTGAACAGGTGATCAGAAGACAATTTGGAGCAGCCGTCGTCCATGTCTGCGATCGCGCTGGGCCTTGTGCGGATCGGTCGCTTTGCGCACGGCCAGGTAGGTCATGAGGCTCTGGCCCTTTTCGGCGAGGCAGCCCATCAGATACAACATCGCATCGATGATGCCCCAGGCCAGGTTGCACCCGAGCCCGCCGATGAGCATCGTGCGAACATCATCGCGGCCGGCCTCGGCGACGCTCAGCGACCCGGTGAACGTGAGGACCATGATCAGCCCGAAGAGGACTTCAGAGACGCGTTGAATCGGGTCCAGGACTGGCTTGGTGGGCGTGACGGTTTCATCGGCCATATCGGGTTGAAGAGGATCTTTGGTTGTGTTCTGGTGAAAGGCGCGTTCATGCCACTCGGGGTGGCAACAGGTACAGCGTCATGGCGAAGATCGCATAGACCATCAGCAGCAGGACACCCACGAACCACGTCGAGCGCCCGCCGTTGGTCACCATCGAAGCGGTCATGGTGGCAATGAACATCATCACCACGGCACTAGGCCAGAACTGCAGGTCTATCGGCGTCGGGCCGATGACATAGCTCACGAGCACGAGCACCGGCGCAACGAAGAGCGCGATTTGGGACGCGCTGCCCAGCGCGATGCCGACGCTCAAATCCAGGCGGTTCTTGCGCGCTCCCGAAAACGCCGAGGCCATTTCCGCCGCGCCGCCGACCAGCGCGACGACGATGAAACCCACGAAGGCCGGGGTCATCCCGAGCGCTCCCGCCGCCTTCTGCACCGACTCGACAAAAATCTCGCTCACCAGCGCCACCAGCACCGTGACGCCAGCCAGCGTGGCCAGCGCCAGACCCATCGGCCACGGCGCGTGACCGGCCTCCCCGGATTCCGCACTGGCGAACAGTTCGGGGTGCGTCTTCAGGGAATACAACATGCCCAACCCGTACGCGACGATGAGCAGGACGGACAGACCTACGCTCAACTTCTGGGTGAACGCGGCCCCCGCGACGGAGTCGGCCTGAGAAACCGCCGAAGGAATCAACAGGGCGACCGTCGCCAGGAAGAGCAGGCTCGCTTGCATTCGGGCGCTGATGCGGTTGTATTCCTGAACATGATATTTGAGTCCGCCGAGGAGAAGGGACGCGCCCAGCATGAACAACGTGTTGGTGACGATCGCGCCGGCAAGAGACGCCTTCACCAGCACATACTGCCCGGCGCGCAAGGCGGTGAGCGCAATGACCAGTTCGGTCAGATTGCCCAGCGTGGCATTGAGCAGGCCACCGACCGCATCCCCCGTCTTGGCCGCTACGGATTCGGTGGCGTGGCTTAGCAGGGCGGCCAACGGCACGATGGCCAGGACGGACAGGATGAAGAGAAGCGTATGCGCGTCGTGCTGGAGTGTTTCGGCCGCGAACACCACGGGCACGAAAACCAGCAGCCAGAACAGTTTGTTGTGCTGAATTTCTGTGAGCAGTGGGTTCATGGGTCAGTCCTGTTCGGATGCGGACTTGGCCGCGAGAAATCACGGTTGCCTCCCTTCGACACGCGCAACCACAGGGTGAACTTCCAGGTGATTGCCCGCGTGCTTTAGACGTGCGGACGACAGCGCCGCGGAGGCGACAGACTGTACGATAGACGGATGAAGCAACCTGGACGGCGCCCCGTCGTGTCCCTCACGTTCTGCATCGTGCTCATTGGTGCCGTCGTGTTCACGACGTCCGCCGTGCAGGCTCAGGATCCGCCGCCAAGCAAGCCTGATGATAAACCTCAGGAGCGCCCCACCGGGTTGCCATCACGCCTCAAATGGACCTTCAACTTCGATGCGGGATGGGGAACGTTCGGATTCGCCAACTCACTATTCGACAACCCCAAGGAGCCTGGCGTCGACGAGAACCTGAGCGACCAGTGGTTCGAGGGATATGTCAAACCCGCAATATCGGGGATCTACACGCTCGCGTCCTCCAGTGAGATCTATGGGAAGCTGAGCGCCGTCGGAGAACGGACGTATGGGTCGGTCCCCACCGAATTCGGCGACGACGTCTCGTCGTTCGGACCTGAGGACCTTTACATCGGGTGGCGATCGGGACAGTCGCTGACGATCGGCGACAACGCAGCTCGATTTCGTCATCGGCCGCTCGCAATACACGCTCGGACACGGGTTCCTGCTGTGGGACGGCGCCGCGGAGGGCGGAAGCCGTGGTGGCTACTGGACCAACGCGCGCAAGGCATTCGAGTTTGCTGCGATCGGACGGTTCAAGCCTGGCTCACACCTCGTGGAAGCGTTCTATCTGGACAAGGACGAACTCGAGGAGAGCGACAGCGGGAGCCGGCTCTGGGGCGCCAACTACGAGTTCAGCATCGGCGAGGACACGACGCTCGGCGCTACTTACATGAAGTGGTTTGCCGATGTTGGTTTGAGACCGGAACGGGACGGCCTGAACGTCTTCAACGTACGGGCGTACACCGCGCCAATTCCGGACCTCCCCAATTTGTCGTTCGAGTTCGAGTACGCATCGGAACGTAACGGCGACGCGCTCGATTCGAACGCGTGGACGCTGCAGGGCGGGTATGAATTCAGCGACGTGGCCTGGACGCCGACCGTGTCGTACCGCTACGCATTCTTCCAGGGCGATGACCCCGAGACCGTGGCCAACGAGGCCTTCGACCCGCTGTTTCTCGGGTTCTACGATTGGGGAACCTGGTGGCAGGGGGAGATTGCCGGCGAGTACTTCCTGTCCAACTCGAACCTGAAGTCGCACCTCGTACGCGTCGAGGTCGCACCGAGCGACACGATCAGCGGCGGCCTGATGTTCTTCAAATTCAGCTTCGATCACCCGCAATCGGTCGGCCCGGAGGTCACGGCGAGCGACGTCGCATTCGAACTCGACGCCTACGTCGACTGGAAACTGAACACCAACTTCACCGTCAGCCTGCTTGGCGCGTACGCCGACCCTGGTGAGGCCGTCCGGCAAGGGACCGGCCGCACCAAGAACTTCACGTACGGAATGGTCTTCGTCGGCTACAGCTTCTGAAGATCGGCTTCCCAAATCAGACGCCGCGCTCTGACAGCGCACCTGACGTCATCGAGGGCGATGCGCCGCTGATGAGCAGCACCTCCGCTCCAAAGGAGTGATGGGTGAAAAGCGCTGCATCGAGCTCGTGAGCTGGTGCTTGCCACAACCGAAAACGCAGAGATGCAGAGAGCGCAGGGAACGCAGAGGCGTGAGGCTGCTGGCTCCCGAACGCGTCGCCGGCCGAAGGCCGGCGAGGGATGACGACTGCATGGACCGGATCGCAAGCACCAACAACGAGCAGATGTGCTTGCGATCCGGGCCATGCGGTCGTCATCCCCCGCGCGAAGCGCGGCGCGTTCGACAGCCCTGCACGACCTCTGAGCTCTGCGATCCCTGCTCCTCGGCGATCTCTGCGTGAGATCTTCGTGACAAGTGAACGGCGCAGACCAGGAACTTCACGTACGGAATGGTCTACGTCGGCTACAGCTTCTGAAAGTCGGCCTCCCCAATCAGACGCCGCGCTCGGACAGCGCACCTGACGGTTTCGCCAGGGTTCTGTCCCGTTCGGTGAGGGCGCCGGCCTTTCCGAACTCCAGCACCAGCTCGGGCGACGTCGTCGCGAACAGGTGCATCATGCGGGCGACGATACCGGTCCACCCGGTTTGATGGCTGGCGCCCAGGCCCGCGCCGTTGTCGCCGTGGAAGTACTCGTAGAACAGCACGAGATCGCGCCAGTGCGGGTCCTCCTGGAACTTGCGGGTACTCCATACACAGGCCGTCTCCCCTGCGGATCTTTCAGGAACATGCCGCTGAGGCGTCGCGACAACTCCTCGGCCACCTGATACAGCGTCATCTGGCGCCCCGATCCGGTCGGGCACTCCACGGTGAAGCTGTCGCCGTAGTACGCGTAGTACTGCAGGAGCGCCCGCACGATCAGGCCGTTGACGGGCATCCAGATCGGACCCCGCCAGTTCGAGTTCCCGCCGAACATGCCGCTGTCGGACTCTGCCGGCAGATAGGACACGCGGTATTCCTGATCGCCCAGGCGAAAGACGTACGGGTGATCGTTGTGGCCACGAGAAATTGAACGGATCCCGTATGGGCTGAGGAACTCCTGCTCGTCGAGCATCCTGGCCAGCACTCGCCGGAGCTTGTCTTCATTGAGGATCGATGCGAGCCGGCGGCCCTTTTCCCCCTGTTTTCCCGGGTCCTGGATGAACGCGGTCAGTTCCGGGCGCGCGTCGAGGAACCTGCGGAACCGCGGAATGAGCTCGGGATACTTGTTCAGAAGATCGCCTTCGAACACAGTGACCGCGCAGAATGGCAGCAACCCCACCATCGAACGGACTTTCAAACGCTCGGCCCGGCCGTCCGGCAGCCTGAGCACATCGTAGAAGAAGCCGTCTCCCTCGTCCCACATCCCGACATCCTCGCCGGCGTGGATCATGGACGAGGCAATCCAGAGGAAGTGCTCGACAAACTTCTGGCACATGTCGGCGTAGGCAGGCTTTTCGATCGCCAGTTGCGAGCCGATCTCGAGCATGTTCTGGCAAAAGAGCGCCATCCAGGCGGTGCCGTCCGCCTGTTCCAGATACCCGCCGGTTGGCAGCGGTGCGCTGCGGTCGAACACGCCGATGTTGTCGAGTCCCAGGAAGCCGCCTTCGAACACGTTGTTGCCGGTTCGATCTTTTCGATTCACCCACCAGGTGAAATTGAGGAGGAGCTTGTGGAAGGAGCGCTCGAGCCACTCGATGTCGCCAACGCCGCGCCTGGCCTTCTCGAGCCGATAGGTGAAGATCGTGGACCACGCATGCACAGGCGGGTTGACGTCGCCGAAGTTCCACTCATACGCAGGAATCTGACCGCTCGGGTGGATATACCGCCCCTGCAGCATCAGATCGAGCTGCTGCTTGCCGAAGTCGTCGTCTACCAGCGTGAGCGCGAGGACGTGGAACGCCAGGTCCCATGCGGCATACCACGGGTACTCCCACTTGTCGGGCATCGAAATGATGTCCGTGTTCTGCATGTGGTGCCAGCGATCGTTCCGTGGCGCAGCGCGACGCCGTGCCTTGAACGGATCGGCGCCGCGCTCGGACAACCACCGGTCCACGTCGTAGTTGTAGAACTGCTTCGACCAGAGCATCCCCGCCAGCGCCTGGCGCATGACGTTCGCCGCATCCGCATCGAGCGACGGAGGGATGACCGTCGCATAGAACTCGTCCGCTTCCTTGCGGCGCGTCTTCATGACCGTCTGGAACGCAGCCCCGAAGGGGCCGGTCCGATCCGATCCCCCGAACGTCGTGTTGGACAGTCGAAGCCGTACGACTTCAGATGCGCCCGCAGGTACGGTGATCAGGTAGTGCGCAGCCGCCTTGGTACCGGTCTTACCAGGATTCACGGCCTCCTCGCGCCCGCTCACGATGTAGCGATGAATCGCATCCTTGACGTACGGGCTGGCATTGGCGCCACCAACGCGCTCGAGGTTGGTGTCGTTCTCGGTGAACAGCAGCGTTGCGGGCCCGTCTGCGTAAAAGACGCGTTCGCCCAGTTGCGGGTGCGACGCGGCGATGGCGGTCTGCCCCGGCATCTGCGTCAGCGACGGCCGGGCCGATGGCTCGCCCCAGGACCAGGTGTTCCGGAACCAGAGCGTCGGCAGCACGTGCAACGTCGCAGCCTCTGGACCGCGGTTGGTCACGGTGATCTCGACCAGGATATCTTCCGGAGATCCTTTCGCGTATTCGACGAACACGTCGAAGTAGCGATCGTCATCGAACACGCCCGTGTCGATGAGCTCGTATTCCATCTCCTGCCGGCTCCGGTGCCGGTTCCCGTTGACGAGATCATCGTAGGGATACGCCTTCTGCGGATACTTGTACAGGTACTTCATGTACGAGTGAGTGGGCGTCGAGTCGAGATAGAAGTCGTACTCCTTCACGTCCTCGCCGTGGTTTCCCTCGCTGTTGGTGAGGCCGAAGAGACGTTCCTTCAGGATGGGATCCGTGCCGTTCCACAGCGCCACCGCAAAACACAACAGCTGCCGGTCGTCGCTGAGTCCGGCGAGGCCATCTTCGCCCCACCGGTACGCTCTCGACCGCGACTGGTCGTGACTGAAGTGGTTCCACGCGTCGCCCGAATCACTGTAGTCTTCGCGCACGGTGCCCCACTGCCGTTCGCTGAGGTATGGTCCCCACTTCCGCCATGGCGCGCGTTCGGCGCGGACGTCGGCAAGGCGCTGGTGTTCAGCACCGGTCTGCTCGTTCTCAGTCGGCATGTGAACCTCGATGCCGCTCGTCGATCAACGGACGGCTATTCGGGACGGATCGGAATCGTAGAGGGCTATGACCCTGGCCGCGGCGTCGTTCCCGGGACCCGGGTCCTTCTCCGACAGAGTTCCGTCATGATTGATGTTGAACGTCATGACGCCCGTGACGTTGCTGCGCAGGCCACGCGACGATCGCGCAGCCGCTCACGTGAATATTACTCACCTGTGAGAAACACGAGCAGGTATTCTTGCCAGCCGGTGCTTCGGGATTAGCTTGCGTGCAGACGCGCCGCAACTGCAAGCTGATCCACGCCGTGGCCTCGTGCTTGCTTAACAGCCGGGCCGTGAGGTGCCAACATGTCCAAGCACGCAGCCTCCCTCGCGGTACTCCTGGGATTGTTGGGATCGATTGGTTGTGAGACGGAGCCGGGCGCCCTCAACCCCACGCCTCTCAGCTCCACACTTTCGACTTCTGTAAACGTTCAGCCTTCCGTCGTCGCCGCAGAATCCATCAGTCGGCCGTCCTGTCCAACGCTGCCGCCGTTTGCCGGCTCGCTGAGTGTCAACGTGCAGGCGACCGGCGAAATCGGCGTCTCGCTCCAGCGGGTCCAGATGACGTTCACCGACACCGTTGGATTGACTGCGCCGCAAGTGACGTTGCCCGCGCCGGTGCTGACTCGTCAGTTCGGATCAACCCTCGTCGAAGCCCGCTCGCAGCGCACGTTCCCGTTCACGTTCCCGTTCGGATGCAACACCCGCCGCACGGGCACGCTCGTGGTCGTCGTCACAGTCAACGACGACCATGGCCGCGAGACAACCACGGAAGCGCGACTACCGGTCAGGTAGCGTGGTCCGTGGGGTCCGTCGCGTGGGTTCGTCGCTCGTAGAGCTTCGCCGCGGTATGGGCTCTTCGAGCCACGAGCGACGAGCACCGAACCACGGCCAGCGAACTCTCGTCGTGAACTCTCGTCGTGAACCCTCGTCGTGAACCCTCGTGATGAACCTTCGTCCTGAACCTTCGTCCTGAACCCCCGTCGTGAACCCCCGTCTGAACCCGTCAGTAAACCGTCTTGAGCGCCACCTGGAACATGAACGACTTGGACCACTCGTCTTTGATCACGTCCCGCTGCAGTCTGGCGGCCGCCCCTATCGTCGCGTAGCTCGTCAGCCGTGCGGTGACGTCGAGGGCGCCGGCGCTGAGCCGTTCTTCGAACGGGTCATGCACGGAAAGACGCTCGCCGATGCCTGAGATCACCAGCCATTCCCGAGGTGCCCAGAATACTTGTGCGTAGCTCGCCTGCTGACGGAAGGAATCCGGGACATCATCACGCTCCCGGCTGGTGATGTCGTGCTGGAAGAGAATTCCCCACGGCCCGTATCCGAGCCGAGCATGCAGACCCAGCATCCTGCGGTCGCCGTTCGTGGCGTGGCCGCGCAGCGCGCTGACCCCGATGACCGCGCGGTGATTGCTGAGCACGTCGAACTCCGCAACCGCTCCCCCGCCTGATTCAGCTTCGCCGGCCTTTTCGTTTCCCCCAGGCCCGTAGATGAAGGGCGTGACACGGTGCCGCTTGCTGGCCCAATACACTTTGAGCTGTGTCGGCGTGTCGTAATAACCCACCCGTTCGCGAGACTTGATGAACAAGCGCGGATCCGGAACGTTGACGCCCGTCGGCAGCTGGTCGCGGCCGCCGGCGATCTCGATGGACTGGCTGACACGGTAATGCAGGAGCGCGATGTTGACGAACGCAGATGACGAGGTCGTGGGAGGATCGTAGGGAAGGTCGGGACGGCGGACGGCGTCGCTTTCGCCGGTGAGCGTGACGTGCGCGGCGAAGCCTCGTGGCAACCGCGTGTAGTTGCGGTACTGCAGACGTGGGAGGAAGGATGCATCCGATGGCTCGTGCGCCGCCCACGTCCATCGCATCGGCAGCACCAGACGAAGGTCCTGCGCGATGCGGCCGTCCCAGCTGAGCGTGCGCACGAGCTTGCTGTCGCGTGGCCGATACTCGCCGCCACGCAAACTCTGCGCCTCGTCGATGCCTTTCCCGTACTCGTTCAGCGGTCCGCCACCCTGCGGTGCATAGTGGCAGGTGACGCAATCACTGTAGCCAAGCCGGATCATGGTCGGGAGTGACCAGACCGGACGGACCACCGATGACGGCCTCACACAGCGCGAGCGCCAGGATGAGCGCGAGGCGGCGCATCATCGCAGGCGTGCGGTCGACGTGGCGACATTCCGGGCCTTGACGTCGAGATGA
Source organism: uncultured Acidobacteriota bacterium (assembly GCA_963784195.1). Taxonomy (GTDB): domain Bacteria; phylum Acidobacteriota; class Vicinamibacteria; order Vicinamibacterales; family 2-12-FULL-66-21; genus CAVQAH01. The sequence goes on from CAWARA010000034.1 coordinate 25,443, forward strand.
ATCTTGACCTCATCCTCGGTCCGCACGCCGAACTGCGAGGGCCGCTCGATCCCGTATGCGCTCAGTGTCACCTTTCCATCGCCGGTCACGTGGAAGGCCTCCCCGTTGCGCGCGACCTTGAGCTCGATCGTGAACGGCCGGGAGGTACCGCGAATCGTCAGATTGCCGGCCGCGCTGCACGCATAGCCGGCGCCATTCTTCGGGCACTCGATCGTGTCGGCAGAGAACCTCACGTCAGGCGCCTGGCCATCGGAGGTTTCGAAGATGTACTTCCGCATGTGCTCGTCGCGAAGCTTGATCCCCGTCTTGAGGCTGCCGACCGTCACGACTGCTTCGAGCTGCTGCAACTGCAGCCCCGATCCGTTGTCTCGCAGTCGCGTACCGCCTGTGACTGCGTTCGACTGGCCGCGCACGGTGGTCGAGAACACGTTGGTGGAGACCTCGAACGTCACAGAGCCGTCACTCAGCTGAATCGCTAACTCGTCACTTTGACCTGGTCCGTGGGCACCAAGTGCCCCGACAGCCATCAGGAAAGTCAGTGCCAGGAAAACGAATCCGGCCTTTGGGTATCGCATGGTCAGCCTCTCACAGAGATCTCCCGAGCCATTCAGGTGATGGAGAGCAAAAGGTCGGCCCGCGACCGTTTCAACGAGGCAACAATCGATGCGTGTGATCGCGGTGGGTGTGATGCGCGTAATCGTCAGACATCAAGGCACTTCCGCGCGATGACCGACGGATATGCAGACGCGATGATCGAGACGCGCGTTTCGAGCGGGGCCGTGAGGGTTTCCGGTCGCGTGAATGTCTTTCGCTGAGCGAAACCCGATGTCTTCAAAACTATCGAATGCTGAGGTGAAAAATATCGGCAACGGCCGAGCTGCAACTTCTGCCCGCTTCGATCGAGCTCACTTTTCTTTTCTTGGCGCGCCGGTGCGTTCACCAGTCGCGCTGGCCATCTCGCGCTCGTCGGCAGCCTCGCCGCGCGTTTCTTCCTCGGTGCCGGCGCCCTCGAGGTCTTTTTCGAGGAAGTAGTTCAGGAACGTCCTGATGACCGCAATCGCGCCGAGCTGACCGATCTCCATCCACGTCGGCGAGATCACGCTGCCGACGATGTCGGCTGCGAGCTCGAACTCGAGTCCCAGCAGGAGCCAGGTGCCATATCGTCGCCAGATCGCCTTGCGCTGGCCGTGGCTGGCCCTGGGCCTGGCCATGACCGGAAGCAGCTTGAGGAATGCCTCCGCCGAACCAAAGAGAACGATGAACACCGCGGCCGCCTCGATGAGGGTCGCGGCGACTTCTGCCAGACGATGAAAGAGTTCTTCCACGGGTCGTCCTCTCCGAAACGCTGCCAGCGCGCCGGCGGCCGTAAGCAGCGCACATATGCTGCCACAGTTGCGTTGACATCCGCGGGGCGGGAAGGGACGATGAACCTCATGATCCGTGCGCTGGTTCTTGCGATGCTCGCCCTCGTGTTGCCGGCTGCGCCCTCCGGCCAGGGGGGCAGCGTCCTTCATGTCAAGGTCGTTCTCCTGGATCCTGAGGGAAAGGCAACGCCGGTTCCGCGCCACGGCCTGCTCGTCAGCGACAATCCGGCGAGCTCGTCGCCCCGGCTGATCGTCACTCGGCTGGATGGCACCGCCGACGTCCAGTTGCGTCCGGGAAACTACACGGTGGAGTCGGACCGCCCCGTCGTGTTTCACGGCAAGGCCTACCAATGGACGCAAACCCTGGACGTCGCCGCCGGGCGCGACACGACTCTGGAGCTGACCGCCGGAAACGCGGAGGTCGAACCTGCCACATCAACCGCGGCACCCTCCGAATCGGCGCTCGAGAACGACCCGTCGTTCCTCCTTCCCCGCTGGCAGGACAGCGTCGTCGGCGTGTGGACGGCCACGACCCACGCCTCGGGCTTCATCATCGACGTCAGTGGAACGGCCAATGGGTTGATCGCGACGAACCAGCGGGTGATTGGCACCGCGACGTCCGTGGAGGTGCAACTCACGCCGACGGTCAAGGTCGCGGCGAGTGTTCTCGCCACCGATCCCGCGCGTGACGTGGCCATCCTGTGGATCGATCCGAAAGTCATCGCATCCGTTCGCCCGATTCCGCTTCCGTGCAATCAGGCCCAGCAGCCACCTGTTGCGAACGGTCAGGATATCTTCACCATCGGCGTTCCCCTCCGTCAGCCGAAGGGCATGACGTCGGGCACCGTGAGCCGCATCGATGCGAAGGAGATCGAGACCGACCTGACGCTCGCGCGCGGCAGCGCGGGCGGGCCGGTCTTCACCGCGCGCGGCGATCTGGTTGGGATCACCTCGATCGTCGACGAGAGCGATCAGAACAGGGCCGGCGACCCGCGGGTCGTCCGCAGCGACAGTGCCTGCGACGTCGTCGCCGCTGCGGAGAAGAAGATGAAGACTGCCGCAGCACCGAGCGGCACGCCCCTTCCTGTGGAGCCGGCGAAACCGTTCCCGCCCGACGCGCTCAAAAACGCGGCGGAGCGTCGTGCCGGCAGCCTCAACCCGTATCAGCTTTCGTCATCCGATTTCGATGTCTCCTTCATCACACCTGTGCTGACCTACGGCGCGCGGTATCAGGCTGAACAGCTGCGCCGGCGCCGCACCACCAGCGCCGACACGCGAAAACCCGATCCCGAGCCGGCGCTCGTGCGGCCGCTCATGGACTTCGCCAACTGGGCGGACTACGTGGCCGACTTTCCTCCGGTGCTGCTCGTCCGGGTGACCCCGCGGCTGGTCGAGGGCTTCTGGACGACTGTCGGGCGCGTCGCCGCCCAAACGCAGGGCGTGTCGATCCCGTCGATCAAGCGTTTCAAGTCGGGCTTCGCCCGCATGCGCGCTTTCTGCGGCGACAAGGAGGTCACGCCGATTCACCCGTTCAGGCTCGAGCAGCGTGTTTCAGAGAGCGACGCGATGTACGAGGGGCTTTACGTGTTCGACCCCGGAGCGCTGACGCCAGAATGCGGCACTGTCAAACTCGTGCTCTTCTCGGAGAAAGAGCCGGCCAAAGGCGACACCCGCGTCGTCGAACCGAAGGTGATTCAGCAGATCTGGCAGGACTTCGAGCCGTATCGAGCCGGCGGACTGTAGGGTAAGCTTGTGCTGTCCCGCTCTCTGAAGATCTGACTGACGAAATTCGAGGACCTATGCCCGGACCGTTGATCGATCGGCGTCACTTCCTCGGCTCCGCCGCTGCGACCGCTGCTTTCTTTGCCATGCACGACCTGTCGTCGCTGTCCGCTCAAATTCCGGGGCCGCCGACGATCGAAACACCACGGCCGCGCATTCTGACGCTCGAGCTGATGTCGGGAGCGCCTATGAACGCGATGAAGGCGTTCTACGGGAAGACTCTCGACTTACGGATCATGGACGAGAAGGCGGACCGGTTCACGGTCGAAGCCGGCGAGAGCCGCATCACGTTCGTCAACAGCGCCGAAACCGTCGAGGGGCGGCAGCCGTTCTACCATTTCGCGTTCAACATCCCGGAGAACAAGATCCTGAAAGCGCTCGAGTGGCAGAAGCCGCGCACGCCAATGCTGCCCATCCCGGAGCGCAATCGTGCCGCCGGCTATCCTCCGGAAGTGGTCGACTACAGCCATTGGAACGCGCACTCGATCTTCTTCCTCGATCCCGCCGGCAACGTGGTCGAGTACATCGCGCGGCATGATTTGAAGAACGGTGACAACAGTCCGTTCAGCTGGGCGGACATTCTCTATGCGAGCGAGATTGGCTTGATCGTCGACGACGTCGCGGCGACGGCGGAAACGCTGAAAGGGCTGTCGGCAGTGCCGCAGTACAGGGGCGGCAGCGACCAGTTCATGGCCATGGGCGACGAATGGGGGCTTCTGCTCGTCATGAAGCGCGGTCGCGTGATCGACTTCACGACGAACCCACACAACGGGGTGCGCGTGTACCGGACTGGCGTCACCGTCCGCGGGCCGAAAGCCACGAAATACCAGTTCAAGGACTATCCGTACGAGCTCAGCGTCGACGACCGCTGCGCCTGCGCGTAGAGCCCTCGCCGGGAGTTGCTACCGGATCGTCAGGATGTCAGCGATACGCTGCCGAACGTATGGCGGCGCTCCGCGCGTCATCCGGCCCACGTGTTCGAGGAGGACCAGCGCCGGGTCGCGCCTGATGCTGTCCACGATCAGCGCATCGAGATCACGCTTCCCCGTCGACAATTGCAGCCCGAACTGATCCCGCAGGGCAGTCGTCACCGTCGCCACGCGATCCTCTCCCCACCCGAATTCGAAGTCGTACGAACCAGCGATCCCCGTCTCGTCGATCACCGGCCGGCCCAGGATGCCCTGTAACGCTGACGCAAGCCTCTCCATGGGCGCGTCCTGGAGCGTGGCGTCCCATTGGTAATCCAGGTGTTCTGGTTCTTGCCCTCAGAGCGCACCAGACGCGGAGCGTCGGTGGCGGTCAGCACGAACACATCGAATGGACGGACTTCGACGTGCGTTTTCAGACGCAACCGGTTCTCCAATTCATCGCGCAACATGGACCGAAACGACTCCGCCGCCTCGGCACCGGCGACGGCGTTGATGGAATAGCGCGTCTGAGCCAGCCACTCTGGTCCGATGACTCGAACGGACGGGACGTCAAAGGCGGTCGCGAGCGCCATTTTCAGGGTGACGCCGTCGCCCTGCATCTTGCTGGATTGGATCGTGAGTGAGTCTCCCGTCGCCGGACCTATCGAGAAGGCTGTCCACTCACCCGTACCCTGGCTGTGCATGCTTAGTATGAGCGCCGTCACCAGAACGACGATGGCAACCGTCGCGATTGCGGCCGACAGCCCCAGCCGGACTCGCTTGCCTCCGCGGAAGAACGCAAGGGCAGCGATGACGATGACCGCGAGCGGAACCGCAACCAGCGCGATGAGGACTGCGGGCCCAGGTCCCTGCGCTGTGACTCTGGGGCGAGCCGCGAAGCTCTCTGCTGCGACGTTCCGCGGGAAGAGCGCCGGGATGTCCAGCACGCGCGAGCCTTTCTTCAACTCATCGGCCAGGTTGAACGTGACGACGTGCTCGAAATCGTGGAAGTAGTAGAGATACATGGTCCGCGATCGGAGGTCGTAGATGTTCGAATAGAGCGTCGGAAAACCGCCCTTCTGGTGCGTCCCGGCCAGGATGCGCCGGAACAGGTCGACGGAGATGTCGTCTCCCGCGCGTTCGAGCATTTCCGTGGCGAGGGCGAATCGTTTGTCTGGCGCCCCACGCTGGGATCGAGACTGGTGAAAGTTGGTCTGGACGAAGTGGTTTCGCGTTTTGCGCACCATCGCGTCGGGCTCGATCGAGACCGCGTCGCCGGATGCATCGGCGAACATGAGGATGCCGTCCCTCAAGAACGACCGGTTGTACTGACCGAAGAGGCGCACGACCTCCTCAACCGTCGCGCACTCGGCCATCGCCTTGTCGACGATGTTGCCCGGGAAGGATGGAAGATCGGACGACCCGGTCGCTTTCACCGGCGGCGCCGCGAATCCGTCGAACCACAGTCCACGCTCGTTCATCCCGCCCTGTGGCCACAGGTCGTCGAACCCGACGTAGACACGCCCGTATGAACCGGCTTTGGCGGGAACGAACCAGATCTTGGTGTGAGGGTTGCTCCAGTCCTCGTTGTTACCGACCAGAACCTGACCCGCGCCGCCGGTGGCGCAGAAGGCGGTGCAGGCCAGAAGAACCTGGTTGAATCCGAGGGCAACCGCGCAGCTCAAGAGCCCGACCAACGCGATTCGGATCGTCAGTTGGCGCATCGATCACCTCTTCGGGCGCGAACACACAGTAAAGCGGCTGGGTGTTCGAAGCAAAGATGATTCCCGCGGGGAGTGACACGGAGAATACGGAGGATCGCAGCGGGGATCTGTTCGTAAACGGGAAGGTCCGGTCGGCGGCGAACATGTATCTTGGGACCATCGCGGGACGGAGGGGACGGAGATAACGGAACGAGCTTCAACTCGGAGACGCGGAGACACGGAGGCGAAAACGGATCTGACGCGGTGGTGGGTGGTCACCGGGGTCCGCCGATGCCGCCGCTCGCGCGGCGGGCAATCAATCGACGCCCCGCGGACACAAGCTGCTCGTCGCACCACGGCAGCTTGCGTCCGTGGGGCGTCGATTGATCGCTCGGCCCGGCCAAGGGCCGGGCCGGCATCGGCCGCTGACCGGTGACTCGCGTACGCGGCCTTCCTCCGTGTCTCCGTGTCTCCGTTTTTGAAGCTTGTTCCGTTTCCTCTGTCCCCTCCCAACAGACTGCTAGACTCTAGATCCATGCTCCCCCTCCACGTCGGTATCGTCGCATGCTCAGCGGAGGGCGCCGCGCTGTGCTATCGGACCATCTGTGTGGAAGGTGCGCAGTTGCTCGGTGAGCACGCGCATCCGGAAGTCTCGATGCACACGCACTCGCTCGCCGACTATACGGCGTGCCTGCGCCGCGGCGACTGGCCTGGCGTCGGCGCATTGATGCTCTCGTCGGCGCACAAGCTCGCCTCCAGCGGTGCTGATTTCCTGATTTGTCCCGACAACACCATCCACCAGGCGCTCGCGTACGTCGAACCGCGATCGCCGCTGCCCTGGCTCAACATCGCCGGCGTCGTGGCCGACGAGGCGACCCAACGGGGATTTCGTCGTCTTGGCCTGACAGGGACCCGCTGGCTGGTCGAGAGCACGGTCTACCCTGACAAGCTCACAGCGCGCGGCCTGGAGTACGTACGTTCGAACGCCGGCGAGTCCGAAGAAATCAACCGCATCATCATGGATGAACTCGTGAACGGCATCTTCAGACCAGAGGCGGTCGCGTGCTTTCAGCGCGTCATCGAGCGGATGAAACGTGAGGGCTGTGATGCGGTGATCCTCGGCTGCACCGAGATTCCGTTGATCATGAACGACGGGAATTCGCCGCTGCCGACGCTGGATTCCACCCGTTTGCTTGCGCGCGCGGCATTGCGGCGGGCCGTGCTGGGCGCAACGGCCCAACCATGAACGACGTGCGCCACCCGCGCTTCGGCATTTCACAAACGCACACCGCGCCAGCATGAGGGAACTCGAAGCACTCGTTGGCCTGGTCCTCGCGGCTGTGCTCCTGGCAGCGGCGGCGCGCCGTGTCGGCGCACCGTATCCGGTGTTCCTGGCGATCGGCGGGGCGCTGCTCGCATTCCTCCCCGGCGCGCCGTCCTTCACCGTCCCGCCCGAGCTCGCGCTCGCCCTCTTCCTCGCGCCGATCCTGCTCGATGCCGCCTATGACGCGTCGCTGAGAGATCTTCGTGACAACTGGGCACCGGTCACCAGCCTCGTCGTCGTCGCCGTGGGACTCACCACCATCGCCGTCGCCGTGGTGACACGCACGTTGATGCCCGGGATGCCCTGGGCACCTGCGATTGCCCTCGGCGCCATCGTCGCGCCACCGGACGCCGCTGCCGCGACGGCGGTGCTCAGGCAGGTGCGGCCGCCCCAGCGCCTCCTGACAATCCTCGAAGGCGAGAGCCTCCTGAACGATGCCAGCGCGTTGCTGATCTATCGTCTCGCCGTTGGAGCCGTGGCTGCCCACGGCTTTTCAATCGGAGCGGTTGCGCCAGCGTTCCTGGTCGCTGTGGCCGGGAGCGTGGTTGCAGGCCCGGCGCTCGCGTGGCTCTTCCTGCGGTGGACCGATCGCGTGCGGCACGTACCAAGCGCGATCATCCTTCAGTTCGTCTGCACGTTCGGGGTCTGGATCCTCGCCGACCGCATTGGTCTTTCAGGTGTGCTGACCATGGTGTGCTTCGCCATTACCGTGGCGCGGACGGCACCAGAGCGGACACCCGCGCGAATACGTATCCCCTCGTACGCGGTGTGGGAAACCGTCATCTTCGTTCTGAACATCCTGGCCTTCATTTTCATCGGCCTGCAGATCCGTCCCATTCTCGAGAGCCTCGCGCCGGCGGTCAGGGGGCAATACTTCGTCGTCGCCGCTGCCGTTCTTCTGACCGTCATCGTCGTCCGCATCGTCTGGCACATGTCATTCAATGCCGTGATCAGATGGCGAGATCGCCGGCATGGCTTTCATCCCCCACGGCCAATGCTGCGTGCGACCGTTGGCAGCGGCCTGGTTATCGCGTGGGCCGGCATGCGCGGCATCGTCTCGCTTGCGGCGGCGCTGGCATTACCGGCGGCTTTTCCATTTCGAGACTTGATCGTCCTGACGGCGTTCTCGGTCGTCGTCGGCACGCTGGTGCTCCAGGGGCTCACGCTCAAGCCCCTCATACGCTCGCTCGATCTGCAGGACGATGACCCGGTCGGCCGCGAGTTCGGTGCGGCACGTGAACGCGCCTTGCGTGCCGCGCTCGCGAGCTTCGAGCACGACCGGTCGCCGATTGCCGACGCCGTCCGTCAGGAATTCACCGTGCACCTGGCGTCACCGGATGGAGATCCCGATTCCGGCAGCGCCGCACGAGCCGCTCACAGCGAGATTCATCGCGGTGCCCTGCTGGCGGCGCGCCGGGCCGTCATCGCCATGCGTGACAACGACGAGATCGGCGACGATGCGTTTCATCAGATGGAAGAGGAGTTGGATTGGCTCGAGATGGCGGGGGGCAGAGAGTAGCCGCAGAATGTTCCTGATTCTTCAGTCGGAATCGTCCGCGACGATCCGTGTCCGCACGCACCGGAATCCGAGATGATTCGTCCCTGTGCTGACTTCCCCCTTGCCTCGCGTACCGACCATGTAGCGTGAGCAATACTCGTCGGTGCAGAGAAACGATCCGCCGCGGTGGACGCGCTTCATCACGCCGGGCTCGGCGGCATCGAAAGACGACGCCGGGCCTTGTGGGTTGCGGGCGATACCGCCGTCCGACGCGAGTTGCGCGTAGTACTCGGCGCGATACCAGTCGCTCACCCACTCCCACACATTGCCGCCGACGTCATAGAGTCCGTAGCCGTTGGCCGGAAACTGCGCGACGGGCGCGATGCCCGCGAAGCGGTCGGCACCGCTGTCGCGATCGGGAAAGTGGCCCTGATGGCTGTTGGCCATCCATTGACTCTGCCCTGAGCCTGTCGAAGGGGCCTTCTTGAATTCATTGCCCCAGGGAAAGACTTGCCCCGTCAATCCCCCTCGAGCCGCAAATTCCCACTCGGCTTCAGTGGGAAGCCGCTTGCCTGCCCATGTCGCGTAAGCAACGGCATCTTCGTACGCGACGTGCACGACAGGATGTTTCTCTTTCCCCTCGATCGAGCTCTGAGGCCCGAGCGGATGGCGCCAGTTCGCACCCTTGACGTAGGACCACCAGGAGAAATGGTTGTCGAGCGGAACGGCGTGGGAAGGAGGCGAGAAGACCACAGACCCGGCGACCAGCCTCTCGAGCGGCACTCCGGGAAACTCTTCGGCCCTGGGCGTCCGCTCGGCCAGGGTGACGTATCCGGTCGCCTTGACGAACTCGGCGAACTGCGCGTTGGTAACCTCCGTCTGATCCATCCAGAAGCCGTCAACGTAGACCCGGTGGATCGGGCGTGAATCTGTGGTCGCCTTCATCCCGACCGCATCGTTCATGTCCGGCGGATCCTGCGCGCCCATGGAAAACTCGCCGCCGGGAATCCAGACCATTGCCGCTGGCGCGGGCGAAGACGGCGTGTTCTTGTTCTCGACTGTCGGAAGGAATGTCGGTGGGGACGCCGTGGCGAGCGGCGCGGATACTGGCGCAAGTGTCGAGGGCCTCAGCGCCCTCATCGCCGCCAGGCCGGCGACAGCCGCGACGGCGATCCACAGCCAGACACTGCTGACCTGGTGCCGAGAAGGCGCGGCAGGCGCGTGCTTACGGCGTGGCTTCCTCATTCTCAGAACGTAATCTTGGCACGAAGCGCGAGGATGATCGCGGTCTCGGTGTCACCTCCGATTCCCGGTTGACGGTATCGGCAACGAACACGACGGCCGCGACGTTCGCGACGTCATAATAATTCTTTTCTCGCGTCGTGTTCGTCGTGGTCGTCGCGATCGTTCCGGGACTCGTCAGCCGTCCTTGTTGAATGCCGCGAACAACGCCCAGGTATCCAATGTCTACGTAACGAAGACGGGCAAGAAGTCATCACGTTGCTGGTTGCCGGTATTTGAGTCGCAGTCGAATACCGATGTCGCTGAAGGAGTGTACAGAAGGTCACGCAGTGCTCGCGGAACGCGCAGCCTGGACGTCCTTCTGCTGGCAGCACTGACAGTTGTCGTTCAGGCCTCAAGCCGTAGCGCGACCGCGGCCTCGACCGTCATGCAGGTACGACCCGCATCGCTGATAGCGGTCGCGTCCTCGAGAATTCGGCGGGCCCACCAGTGCGAGTCGAACTCGGCGACAACGTTGCGCATCTGCCGCATTCGCGCTGTCTGCTCGGAACAGGGCATCCTCAGTGCCCGCGCAAGCGTCTGCGCTGACTCGTCAAGTGCATAGGGGCTCACGCTCAGGGCAGCGGTCAGCTGCCGGCTCGCGCCTGTGAACTGGCTGAGCACGAGGACGCCACGATCGTCATCGCGCGCACGCACGAATTCCTTGGCCACCAGGTTCATGCCGTCGTGAAGGCTGTTCACGTAGCACAAATCGGCAGCCCGGTACAAACGGTGTACCTCCGTTGGATCGTGGTGGCGCTCGAGCAGAATGATCGGCCGGTAACCCTCGCTGCCGAAGCGTTGGTTCACGCGTTCGCTCGTCCTCAGCAGTTGTCGTCGCGCGGCTTCGTAGGCGGGCAGACACTCTCGACTGGGTTCCGCGACCTGCACGAATACGAAGCGGCCGGTGAACTCCGCGTGCGTCTCGAGCAGGCGTTCGATGGCCAGAAACTTCTCGTCGATTCCCTTCGTGTAGTCGAGGCGATCGATCCCGACACCCAGCTGCACGTGACCGTCCACCCCCAGATCGCGACGCACGCGTTCGCGACACACGTCGATCGGCGGCGCTATGCGTACCGACCGGATTGTCCCATTCGACGCCCACCGGATACGCGCGAACGAGGGTCGTGTGCCCGTCGTGCGTGACCACGCTCCGCTCCGGATCGACGTCGCAGTCGAACATGGCTTCGACGGTCTCGAGGAAGTTGGTGCAGTCCTCAGGTGTCTGGAATCCGATGATATCGGCGCCGAGCAAGCCCTCGAGCAACTCCCGTCGCCACGGACAGATTCTCAGGATTTGCCGGTGTGGCCAGGGAATGTGCCAGAAGGCCACGATCGTGTTCCGCGGGCGGTGGTGCCGAATCATCCTGGGCACGAGCGCGAAGTGGTAATCGTTGATGAACACCACAGGGGCGTCGCCAGTGATTTCATCGCACACGGCTGCCGCGAACCGCCGGTTCACCACGCGGTAATTGTGGAAATCACGGGTCCGAAAGATCGGCTGCACGTGTACGTGATGGCACAGCGGCCAGAGTCCTTCGTTGGCAAAGCCATAGTAGTAGCCGCGGTACTCATCACCGGTGACCGAAACGTACCGCAGGCGGTAGGCAGGATTGGCGGGCGGCGCGTTCCGCCGGCCGCAATCGTCGACACCGTTCACGTCGGCGTTCCCGGCGGCGTGTGCCACCCAGACTCCCGAACACGCTTTCACGAGGGGCTCCACGGCGGTCACCAGTCCGCTGCCTGAGCGGTGCACGGACACTCGACCATCAGCCCCACGCTCGTGTCGAAACGGCGCACGGTTGGCGAGCACGACAACCGGCGCCCCGGCATACGGGGGATTCGGCGGCGCCTGGGGGCGTCGGATGCTGCGGAACACGCGATCAGTTACATCTCGTTGGCCGAACATCACGTCCCTCCGGGGGTCGTCGTGCTCCATTGCAGTAGACAACGCCCGTGCCGTCCGATCCATCCAGTGGACAGTGGAGAGCCGTGAGTTTCTCGGGGTAGCCGCGCCGGTCTGTCCCATGGGTCTTCAGTCGAGCTCGCCTCCCCTGTTTGCAGGATGCAGCGGTACCGCCAGATGACGTAAGCTCGAACTGAGCCCAGGCTCGGAGGTTCATATGCGGTTGAAAACCTGGCTGGTCGCTGCGCTGGGACTCGGCAGCCTGGTAATGCTGATTGCGCTGTCGATGCTCGCGTCTTCGCGCAAGGCGCAAGACATCTACACGCAAATCGATCAGCTCAATACCCACCATCGCAACGTCGAGGCAAAGCTCCGGGCGTTGCGGTCCGACGTTCACCTGTCCAGCATCTTCCTGCGCGACTACCTCCTCGATGTGGAGCGCGAGCACGCACCGGAATACCGGGACCAGCTGGCGGAGTTCCGTCGCACGAACGTCGCGACGCTGACCGAACTGCGTCCGCTGGTCGGACGAGATGAACAGATCATGGGTCTGCAGTTGAAGCTCGACGAGTACCTGGGAGACGTTCGATCCGTTGTTCGACTGGACCCCCAGCGAGAAGATCCGCCGGAGCGCGGCTTTTTTGAGGCGCGAGGTGGTGCCGCGCCGGAACGCGGTGCTGGCCATCGCACAAGAGATCGAAGAGCTGAACGACACGAACCTGGCCGCGCAACGTGCGGAGGTCGCCCAGCGGCATGCCGCACTTGCGCATGGTCTCGATCGCTTGCGCTGGCAGACTGTGCTACTTGGCCTGGCGGTCGCACTGGTCGTCGTCTTTCGGCTGCGGTTTCTCGAGCAGCGATCCGACGAGGCCGAGCGCCAGATGCGCGAACTGTCGCAGCAACTGGTCAACACGCAGGAAGAGGAGCGAAAGAACCTGTCGCGAGAGCTCCACGATCACGTGGCGCAGGTGCTCACCGGATTGAGGATGGAACTCGGTCGGCTGGAACGGATGACGGCACCCTTCGGTGCCCAGGTCGGACCCGTCGTCGCCGAGTGCAAGGGATTGGTTGACGACATGTTCCGGACCGTTCGCAATCTCGCGCTCGGCCTTCGCCCCAGCATGCTGGATGACTTCGGTCTGCAGGCCGCACTGGAGTGGCTCGTACGGGACTTCACGGGCCGCTACCCCATCAGCGTGGACCTGAATATGGAAGGCGATTTCGATGCACTGCCGGACAAGCACCGGACCTGCGTGTATCGCGTGGCTCAGGAAGCGCTGACCAACTGCGCCCGCCATGCGCATCCGGAAACCATCCATATCACCGTCACGGCGCGCGAGGGACAATTGCACGTGGCCGTCAGGGATGACGGCGTCGGCCTGGACCCTTCACGACACAGGAGCGGGCTGGGTCTTCGTGGGATCGAGGAGCGCGTCAAGGAGCTGGCCGGCAGCGTCACGATCTCGCGGCAGCCCGGGCCCAGGCACCACGCTGGCCATTCGCCTGCCCGTTCCGCCATCACAGACTCACGAGGTGCGGTTTGCGAGCGCTGCTGGCTGACGACCACAGCATCGTCCGCCGAGGCCTGCGCGGGCTCCTCGAAGCCGCCGGCGTGACCGTCGTCGCAGAGGCAGGAGACGGCCTCGAGGCAGTCCGTCTCTGTGAAGAGCATCGTCCCGACCTGATGATTTTGGACATCGGCATGCCGAAACTCAGCGGGATCGAGGTGGCTGCACGAGCGCAGAAAATGGATCGACCGCCTGGCGTGATCATCCTCAGCGTGCACGGCGACGAGTCTTACATCATGCGAGCGCTGGCCGCCGGCGCACGCGCATACCTGTTGAAAAGCGCGACGGACGAGGACCTGATCCCGGCGGTGCGGGCTGTCTGTGCGGGCAAGCCGTTCTTCAGTCCGGCCGTCACCGCCGTCATGGTCGAAGACTACGTTCGGCAGCTGCAGCAACGCGGGCTGACCGATTCGTACCATCTGCTCACCGACCGCGAAAAAGAGGTACTCCAGCTGCTCGCGGAGGGCAGATCCAACAAAGAGGTGGCGAATCTGCTCGATCTCGGCTTGTCCACTGTGGAGACGCACCGGGCCAATCTGATGCAGAAGCTGAATCTCCACAATACGGCTGAGATCGTCCTCTACGCGGTACGGAAAAAACTCATCGTATGAGCGACCGGATCGCCCAAAACATTGTCCCTTTGTAACTTAGAAGTAAAAATGCGATCTCCCCCCTAGCGGGGATGGACTTCAAGACCAGAATGGCGTGTACTAGTCGGACGATGGTGACGCGAACTGTGCACATCCACGGATTCAAGGGCTCTGTCCGGAATCAAAGCCGCCCGGAAACCGCCTATCACTCCACCTCCGTTGTCGTGCAGCGTGAGTGGAATGGGTGGCGGACCGCGATGGCACTTCTGAACGATCTCCATGACATCCACTGGCACCAGCCGCCGGGCGCCCCGCGCCCGTTGATCCATGCGTACCTCAGCTGCTCGAACCTCCAGTCGGGCAACCTTCTGCACGATTGCGAGCCGATGTCAGCGCCGCATCAGCTGCTGGTCTGTCTGCTCAAGAGCCACACAGCGCCTTGGGTTTTCGAGGACCTCGCGCGCCGGGCGTCAGAGGCCGGAATGCTGCGGGGTATCTCGAATGGGCGGGAGAACCTCCGGCCTGATTGATAGCCAGCGCGTTCTTCTTCCTTAGGCCGAAATTCAGATTCAGGCCACGTTTGACGCGGCGCTTTGCCCCTAGCTGAAGGCATCCGGCGTGTGCTCGCGATAGCCGCATCGTGAGCGAAGAATGATGAACTTGATCCAAAAGCGCTCCTGTTCGACTTCTCTGATACATCACTAACGGTTGAGGCCAGAGCTCGCCGACCCAAATCCGATCCTCCCCAGCATCCGTAGGCATCTCATATGTGCCCGCTTGGCCTTGCCGATCGGCAAGGGGCGGGGGCTATGTAAAAAAAAAAAAAAAAAAAAAAAAAAAAAAAAAAAAAAAAAAAAAAAATATGAGGGAGGTTTACATGAGTGGGATCGTGAACACAGGAACGCGAGGCGTGCTCGCCTTCGCGTTCGCATTTTTTACGACGACGGGTGTCTGGCAGGACTTCAGGTCCGAACGCGGCGGCGGCGACGATGAGCGCTCGCTCAATCAAATGAGGTCGTCGGACTCACCGACGATGGCAGGATCGTCACATTCAAAGCCCGCTCCCCTGAGCGGACGCGGAACGTTGGAGCTGTGACGGGCTGACCGGCACGGACACGGCCCTCATCGGGATCGACTTTCGTGTGCAGGATGGCAAACTCTACGGAGTGGGCAACGGCGGTGGCGTCTATACCATCGATCCCAGCACGGCCGCGGCGGTGTTTGTGAACTCGCTGACCGTGCCGCTGGCAGGCACGTTCTTCGGCGTCGACTTCAACCCGGCCGCTGACCGTCTGCGCATCATCAGCGACACCGGCCAGAACCTCGCGCACAATGTGATCGCCGCAGGCGTGACGGCTGCCAATGCGACGTTGACTTACACCCCGCCCCCCGCCAGCCCGGTGGCGGCCCTTGGCCTCACCGCCGCCGCCTATACCAACAACGATCTGAATCAGCCAACCCAGGGACGACGCTGTTCGACCTTGATACGTCACTGGACCAGGTCGTCATTCAATCGCCTCCAGGCAACGGCCTGCTCGTCCCCACGGGCACACTCGGTGTCGATGCCGGCGCGGCGTCGGGATTCGACATCTACAGCAGGCTCGACGATGGTCTCACTGTTGCCAACATTGCGGTAGCGACGTTGTCGGCGAAGCGCATTTCAGTCCTACGTTATTGACCTCTTGACGGGCAAAGCGAGCAAGGTCGGCGCGTTCGACGATCAGGTCGTCGATATCGCTGTTCCGC
>CAWARA010000035.1:0-110268 GCA_963784195.1 uncultured Acidobacteriota bacterium
CGGCGGTTTGCAGCACGGTGCGCTCACGCTTTAGGATGGACGCCACGTCGAAATCCAACGCACGGGAGAGTGGCTGAATGGGAATCCTGTCACGAATGCTCGGTCACGCATCGGAAGCCGACATCGACTCGATCGAGGAGACGCTCAAGCATGCGCTCGCCGACGATGAGAATGTCGAGAAGGCGTTTCAGTTGATGCGCGATCTGATCATCTTCACCAACCGCCGGATGATCCTGGTCGACCGTCAGGGCATGACGGGTCGCAAGACTGAATACCATTCCGTGCCGTACCGCGCGGTGACACATTTCTCGGTCGAGAGTGCCGGCACCTTCGACATGGAAGCCGAACTGAAGATCTGGATCTCTGGAACCCCCGAGCCGTTTCAGAAGACGTTCACGCGCGGGCAGACGATTTTCGAGGTGCAGAAGGCGTTGGCGACGTATGTGGGGAAGTGAACGTGCGACGTGCGATGTGCGACGTGCCACGTGCAGACGTGCAGAACGTGCGACGTGCGAAACGTGCCACGTGCTACGACGCTGCTAGGAACTCGTTCAGATCGAGCGGCTGCGGTGGACGCAGGGTTTCGACGACGTGACGCTCGTAGGCGCCAGCGACGGTGCGGCGGCTCGTGTCGATCTCGCCTGACACGCGCCGGTTGTCCGCACCCATCAATGCGATGACAGGGTGCAGCGGTTCGGTTGCATTCGTGCGGATCACGACACCGACTTCGTCTCGATCGGTGCGGATGACCGAGCCGAGCGGGAAGAACGTCACGACGTTCACGAACGACTTGACCAGTGCGGTATTGAGTTTCGTTCCGGCCAGCCGGGCGAGTACCAGACAGGCCTGATCGGGTGTGCCGGGATCCTGATACGAGCGTGCGCCGGTGATCGCTTCGTAGATGTCGGCAACAGCCACGATCTGGCTGAGGAAGTGCGGCACGGCGCCGTGCTCGAGTTCCGGATAGCCCTCGCCGGCGACCGAGCGGTGATGTTCGAGCGCGACCGTCGGCGTCAGCGGCTGCAGCCCATCGACCTCGACGAGGATCTCGGATCCGTAGGTCGTGTGAGCCTCCATGATCTTGCGTTCGCGCTTGTCGAGCGCGCCGGGCTTGCGCAGGATCTCCAGCGGGATTCGCGTCTTGCCGATGTCGTGTAACAGCGCGGCCTCGGCAAGGGTGCTCGTGGATGCCGCGTCGAACCCGAGCTGACGTCCGATCAGCAGGCTCAGCGTGGCGACGTTCACCGAATGGCAGTAGGTGAGGTTCTCGTACATCTTGACGGCGAGGATCTGGCCGAGTGCGGCGCTGCTGCCGGCCACCTTTCGCACGAGCAGCTCCACGATCTCGCGCACCGTCAGAAGGTTCATGCCCTTTCCGCTCGCAACGTCCTCGAACGTCTGTTCGGTGAGGGCAAGGGACTCCGCATAGTCGGGGTCGAGCGGGCCTGTCGGTCCGTCCGGCCACTCGTGCGCGCGCCAGCGGGTGTCGAGCGGGATGAGACGCCCGAGGCTGATGTGATGGATGTGCCGCTTGGCCAGCCGGACTTCCATCGGTTCGGTGGCGGGCGTGTCCCTCAGCTGCCACAGGAACTCGGACAGCGCATGGAGCTCTTCACGCGTCACGCCGCGCTTGATGTGGATGCTGTCGACGCCAAGTTCCGCCAGCTCTTTCACCACCTGCGCGTGGGTGTCGCCATCCTGGCGGAACGAGATCCCGTCGAGATGCACGTCACCGTGAATGATGTCGAGTTGCAGCAACGTGACACGCGTCAGGTGCTTCTGCACCTCGTCGTCGATCTCGGAGAGCTTCTGCACGATCGACGGATGTCCCGGCGGATACATGCCGGTCAGCCGGCGCAGGCTGGCGAAACCTCTCACCAGTGCAACGGGATCCAGCGTCGGCGTCTCATCGGGATCGACGAGGGCGGGTTTCTTCACGCTCGGCGGTGTCGTCATCGGCTCATCAACGCCTTCGCCTTGCGGCCAAGGCGCATCTGCGGCGGGTTCCAGAAGCGGGTACTGCAGCGAGACCGCCACGCGAAGCACAGGCTCGAGCCCCTGCGTGCCGTGCTGGGTGACGCGATCGAGCAGCCGGGCGGCAACGGCCGGGTGCTGCAGGATGTAGTCGCGGCTGGCCAGGAGGGATCTCACTTCACGCTGGGCTTCGGCGGCGGGGAAGTGCCACAGCGTCTCTTCAGCGGCAGCTGCCACCCAGTCGCGACGGTTCTGCACCTGCTTGCTGACAAGGGCAGCCGCCTGTGGTGTCCCGATCCGTGCGAGGCTGCGGAGCGCATCCCGGACCGTCTGCTGATCGCCGCTCTCGAGTTGCTGCCCCAGCGCTGCCTCGTACCCGTGACCCGCAAGCCCCAGCACGCGAACCACGATGCGATCGGTCGCGACATCACCCTGGCCGAGAGCTGTCACCAGCGCAGGCGCGACGAGCGTGGCGTGCTCGCACAAGACCTGCACGATGCTTAGCGGGCCTTTGGCTCGCGTCTCTTTCGCAGGGGCCCCGCCAGCCTGGCCGGTGTGCCCCTGGCGCATCGCGGTCAGCAGTGCCGGACCGATGGCCGGACCGAGCGCTTCGATCATCTGACCTGCCAGCACGCGTCCCCGGTCGTCGCCTTCCGCAAGCTCCAATACCTTGCGCGCCCGCGCCGCCGTACACAACTCGCCCAGCTGCGCCGCGATGACGTCCGTGACGTCCGGCCGGGTCTCGCGGACCTCTTCCCCGAGCCGTCGATAGCGCGAGAGCCACGAAGCGACGTGCTCCCAGCGGCCGCTGCGTTCGAGGCTGTCGAGTAGGGGCTGCGCGCGCCTGGCGAAGCGCTGAACGAGATCGGGGTTCGGCTCCAGCCGTGTCAACCGATACAGGCAGTCGAGTTGATTGGCGATGATGTCCGTCTGAAGAATACCGTCGCGAATCTCGCCGAGCGTCCTGACGGCGTCATCGTCCAGGGCCAGGTCGTATGCGGCAAACTCCGCGAAGCTGCGCGTGCGATCGTGATCGAGCCGCACGAGCCGTCGGGCGTGCGAATCGAGGCCGATGTCCGCGCCATCGTCGAGCCCGCGCTGCTGGAGGTTGCGTTCGAGCAACGGGAGAACTGCCGCTTCGCGCTCGGCCCCGAGCTCCAGGCGCGAGAGCGCGGTCGTGACCAGCTCCGGCGCTGCGGTCTCGAGGTCCAGCAGGAGGCAGAGAGCTTCGGCGAGATCGACGTCGGGGAAGTCGCGCAGAACCGTGCCGTCGATGCGTCCGTCGAGCAAACTCGGCAGAATCGTCCGCCGCAGCAGGGCCTGACGGCGCTCCGTATCGAGATCGAGCACGGCGCGCGCAAGCTTCGAGAACATCACGCGCGCGATCTTGGGATCGAGCGCCGAGAACAGCGTCGCCACGTCGCTGAACTTCTGCGAGAGCGCGTCGCCGGCGGCTGCCGGTTCATCGTCGTCGGTCAGCCGCACCAGCATGGTTGCCAGCGTCGCTGGCTCACCGGCGAGCACCGCGAGATCGGTCAGCGAGACCGTCGGGAACTTTGCCGATGGATCCACCCGGACCCAACCCTTGTCCGGCGGATACAGATGATCGATGTGCCCGCCCGTCGCGAAGAGCTGTTCGCGCTTCTGGCGCTGGTAATCAATCAGCTCGGCAACCGGCGCGGCAGGAGGACGGACCTGCAGCACCTCGGGTTGATAGGCCGACCGCAGCGCGATCTGGTCCACGCCGTGCTCGGTCAGCATTTCGATCAGCCCCGGCTGATCGCTGGTGCGCGAACTGCTCGCCAGGAGGTCGTTGCAGAAGTGCGCGATCTCGCGGAGCGACACGGACTGGTCGATCGTCACCTGCGCGATTGCCGCTGCGTGAAGCCTTCGAGCGAGTTCCTGTTCGACGATGCCGCCTTTGCCGAGCGGAATCTCGTCGACGATCAGATCGGTCGGCGACACGCGGCACAGAATCTGGTCGCGGCGGAGCGCGACCAGCGACCGCTGGCAGGCCTCGACGGCGTTCCGGCACATCGGGCTCGTCGGCGGGTAGGTGTGGTACTGCTGAATGGCACGACCGAGCAACTGCAGGAACTCGAGCGCCGCCGGCTGTTCGACGGCGCGGCCCGGCGCGCGAACGGGCTGCGCCTGTGCGGATGGGGCACGCTCGTCAGCCAGACTTGGCTTCGGCGTTTCAAAGTTGTAATCGGCAGCGCGTGCCTGTGTCGCCACGGCGTATCTCAGCTCGAAACCCGCGAGATCGCGGGAGGGCCCGTTTTGTTAGTGATTTGCGGGTTGGCTCGACCTGACGGGACCGTGAAGGAACCGAACGGGACGCGCCTGCCCGCCCTCGCATGGGGCAATACTGGCGCCACAAAATGGGCGATGGGCGATGGGCGATGGGCGATGGGCAATGGGCGATGGCAAAGATTCTGGCCATTGCCCCTTGCCCATCGCCCATTTGATCAGCGCTGACGATTCGCCACTCTCACACGGAAGTCGAGGCGTTCACCACCGCGCAGGACGCCGAGCGTGACGTCCGTGCCGATCCGATCCTCGCCGAGCAGCCGATGCAGGTCGTCGATGCTCGTGACGGCGTGAGTATCGAGCGACACGATGATGTCGCCATCGTGCACGCCCGCGGTGCGCGCCGGCCCGTTGGCCTCTACGGAGGTCGCGAGCACGCCGCTCGCTTGGGTCAGACGGTGGAACCGTGTAATACGGCGGAGCAGAGGAACATCCTGCCCCGCGATGCCCAGGTAGCCTCGACGAACGTGGCCGTCCCGGAGCAGTGCTGGCAGCACGGTCGTGACTGTCCGGATGGGCACCGCAAAGCTCAGACCCTGGCCGCCGGCAATGATCGCCGTGTTCACGCCAACGACCTGTCCGGTAGTCGTCACGAGCGGTCCGCCCGAGTTACCAGGATTCAAGGCGGCGTCCGTTTGAATGACGTGATCGATGAGCCGGCCGCTCCGCGCGCGCAACGATCGGCCGAGCGCGCTTACGACGCCCGTCGTAACCGTCGCCTGGAAGCCATACGGATTGCCGATCGCGATCACGACCTGACCGGGCTTCAGCAGGTGAGAGTCACCAAACTCCACCGCCGAAAGCTCAGCAGCGGTGATTCGAATCACGGCAATGTCGGTGTCCGGATCCTGCCCGATCACATCCGCCTCGTGGGTCTGGCCATCGGGCAGGGCGACCTCGATCTCAGCTGCCCCGTCAACGACGTGGCTGTTCGTCAGGACCAGCCCTTCCGTTGAAAACACGAAGCCTGAGCCCGTCCCTTCCTGCGCCGGCGACCGTCGTCCGCCCGGCGCTCCCTTCCCACGCACGTGAATGCTGACGACCGCCGAGGCGACGCGCTCGACGGCCTCGGTGACGGCCCGCGAGTAGGCGTCCAGCAGGTTCCGATCGGGGTTGTTGTCGCTGACGAAATGAGGACGCGCCATAGTCTGTTTATATGACGCAGTGGACGTGGCGCTCAGGACTCGCGGCCTGCCGTGGTCCGTGGCTCGTCGCTCGTTGCTCGAAGAGCCCTGGGGAGGCCCGGGCTTTACGAGCTACGAACCACGAACTACGGACCACGGCGCGAGCTTTAGACAGCTCTTTAGAAGTCGGTACTGCATCGTGAACTGAATGGCGCGCGGCCCTTCAACCGCACTGTAGGTGCCGAACAGGCTGCTCAGGATGCTGATGTTTGGCGCCGTGCGCTGCGCGAAGTTGAAGACGTTGAACGCTTCGGCTGTCAGCCGGATGCCGTGGCGGCCGAACCGGAACTGCTTCTGCAGCGTCGCGTCGACGTTGAAGTACTTCGGGTTGTTCTCGTAGCGCTCGATCGGCGTCTGGCCGAACAGCGCACGCAGGGCGTTGGCTTCCTCGGTCGAGAGCTCGCGAACGCTGTTGCGCGCGTAGTTGAAGCCGGGGCACGCGACCACGCCGGTCCGCGGCAGGCACAGGCTCTCGTTCACCCAGTCGCCGGTGATGCCGTCGCCGTTCAGGTCGCGGCCGTTGGCGACGATGTCGAGCGGCGCCTCGGAGCGGTAATCCACGATGGTGCCGAGTTGCATGCCCCAGGGCAGGTTGATCTCGGCATGACCCTCGATGCGGTGACGCCGGTCCTGCGTGTCCGGTCCCCAGCTCAGGTCTGGCTGCGAGGGCACCTGCAGCGTGCTGACGAAGTTGAACGAGTTGTTCTCGGTCTTCGACAGCGTGTAGGCCACGCCGCCCTGGAAGCCGCGGCTGAAGCGCTTCTTCAGATCGACCAGAAGCGCCTTGTAGCGGATGTCGCCGTAGTTCGTGTAGAAGCTCTTCGTGACGAAGTTCGGGTCGGGCCGCACCGGGTTCGCACCGGTCGATGACGCCGTGCCGGGAACGCCGGCGTTGATGTTGACGATCCCGACGTGGTCGTAGCCGCGGTTGTAAAGGAAGCTGACGTCGAGGCCGACATCAGGCATCAGCTCGCGACGGTAGCCGACCTGCGAGTTCCAGTTGCGTGGCGTCACGAGATCCGGATCGATGATCGAGACGCTCGGCGGCGGGATGACGATGTTGCCGAAAGGATCCGGCCACGTCGGGTTGTCGATCTGGATGCCGATGACCTTCGGCGGCGTGAATCGCGCGTTGCCGATGATGTTCAGGATCACCTGGTCGTAGTACATGCCGGTGCCGCCGTAGATGACCTGCTTGGTGTCGCCGCGCGGCGACCAGGCGAAGCCGATCCGCGGCGAGAAGTTGTTGCGGTCCTTGCTCACACCCGGGCCGGGCTCGCCGTCGGGATTCACGTTCACGAGGGCCTGCGTCTTGGCCGACTCGTAGTCGTAGCGCAGTCCAGCGTTGACCGTCAGATCCTGGAACGGACGCCAGTCGTCCTGAACGAAGAACCCGTACAGCTCGTTGGGCCGCTTCAGGCTGCTGTCCCCCTGGTTCTGCGTGAACCGCGAGGGCGTGCCGGCGAGGAACGCGGCGTTGTTCGGAAAGGTCCAGGTGCCGCGGAAGTTCGAATCGAAGAAGCTGTCGGACCTGAGCATCTTTACCTGGGCGCCCATCTTCAGCACGTGCTCACCGGTGCGCGTGCCGGCGAGCGTCCACGTCAGGTTGTTGTTGAACGCCACCACGTGATTGGTGACCGGGTTGTAGTTGGTGGTCGAACCAAGGTCGAACCCGCCGGAGATCGTCACGCGGGGAATCGTCGTGTAGATGGCGTCGATGCGCTCGTGATGGTGGCCGTACTGCACGTAGGCCTCGTTCAGCTTGTTCGCAGACAGCAGCCACTTGTGGTTGAAGTTGACGTAGTTCGTCCTGAGGTAGGTGCGGCCGCCGTTGTAGTCGAAGAGCGTGCCGCTCTGGCCCGAGGGCTGGTCGTTGGAGTCGAGCAGGTAGCGAATCGTGAAGTACTGGTTCGTGTTCAACTGCTGGTCGACCCTGGCCGTCATCTTGTGGACGTCCACGAATTCAGGGCGCACGAGCCGTTGCCGGCCGCCGGCGCCGAAGCGCGAAATGTCGATGTCGTTGCTGGCCAGAAAGGCCCGCGTCGACGCGCTTGCCGCATTGACCTCCGCGGTCGACGGGTACACGCTGGTCGTCGACGTGAACGTATCGCGATCTTCGCGCTCGTAGGTTGCGAAGAAGTGCGTGCGGTCCTTCTGAATCGGTCCGCCGATTGTCGCGCCGTACTGGATGCGCTGGAATGGATCGGCCGGCAGGGAGCGATCCGCATAGGGACTCCTCGCCCGCAGGCTGTCATCCTGAAACAGGAACAGGCCGCTGCCGCGCAGATTGTTGGTCCCGGAGCGGGTGATGACGTTGACGACGCCGCCGGAGGCCTGGCCGTATTCGGCCTTGAAGCCGTTGACGAGCACCTGGATCTCCTGGATCGAATCGAGCGCCGGGCTCTGGTGCGCGAACCCGGAGATCTCGTCGGAGTTGTCGACGCCGTCGACGTTCCAGGTGTTCGACCGTCCGCGGGATCCGCCAAATCCATACGAATTGTTGTTCGAGGCGGCGCCCGGCACGAGGCGCAGAAGAGCCGTGTAGTCGCGGCCTGACAACGGCAGCAGATCGATCTGCTCGCGACGCAGCGTACCTGAACTGCCGACGTGGTCGTTTCGACGATAGGCGTGTCCGCGGTGACCGTCACTTCTTCGGCCACGTTTGCGACGGCCAGTTCGAAGTTGATGACCGCCTCGGCGCCGACGGTGAGCGTGAGGCCTCGACGCACGCCGGTGCCGAATCCCTGCATCTGCGCCGAAATCTCGTACGATCCCGGCGGAACCGCCGCCACGCGGTACCGGCCCTCGGTGTCAGTCACACCGGTACGATTGAAACCGGTCTCGACGTTGCGCACGGTGACACTCACACCGGGAAGCGCCGCCTTCTGTGCGTCGATGACCGTGCCGATCACGGTGGCGGTTTCCTGTTGCGCCGCCGCGAGTGGAGCCATCAGCGCGAGTAGCACTGTAGCTATGAAGACCTTCCGCATGGTTCCTCCCTCCCTGTGAGCGCCGATGCTTCCGGCCGTCCCACTGTTCGTCCCCGACTTAGTTGTAACAAAGATGAATCGTCGATTGAATCGTCATTCCTGTCACTCGTCAAGTGATTCGTCGTGCGATCAGACCGCGGCACGCGATCGACGCGTTGACATCGAACGATACGCACGATGCGAAGCGTGCGCGCGATCGAACTCGCGAACTGATAGCGCGTTTGGGACTTAGCGAGGTGGGGTGAAGCCGTCAGACTCTGTCTGAAAGCGGACACTACGCTATAATTCCCTCACTCGTGGGCAAACTGAACATTCTCGTCCTCTACGATCGCTGGGAGGAGCCGGAGGAATCCGGCAGCGGATCGTCGGAGAAGGCCCCGCTGACGCGTACCCTCGACAAGAAGGAAGTCGAGGATGAAGTTGCGGACACGCTGGGAAAACTCGGACACGACGCCACGCTGCATGTCCTCGACGGGTCGATCAAGAGCCTGCACGCCCTTGCGCGCATCGACTGCGACCTGGTCTTCAACCTCGCCGAGTCGTTTGCCGGAAACGATACTGCCGACTATTGCATCGCCAGCTATCTCGAGCTGCTGAGCAAACGGTTCACAGGGTCCGGGTCGCACGGCTTGCTGTTTGCGCAGGACAAGGCGGCTGCAAAAAAGATCCTCGAGTTCCACGGCATCCACACGCCGGTGTTCGCCAGATCGTTCCGTGGCCGGCTCGATTTTTCCCACGACCTTGCGTTTCCAGTCATCGTCAAACCCGCGCGGGAGGACGGATCGATCGGCATCGAGTTCAACGCCGTCGTCTCGTCCATCCGCGAGTTGATGGAACGGATCGACTGGCTGCATGCGAACTTCGATTCACCGGTGCTGATCGAGGAATACGTGGAAGGCCGGGAGATGTACGTCGGCGTCCTCGGCAACGACAATCCACAGCCACTGCCGGTCGTCGAGCTCGACCTGTCGAAGCTCCCCGAAGGCACGCCGCGCATCGCCGGCGCCGAGGTGAAATGGGGCAAGGGAACGCGGGCTTACAGGGATACGAAGTCAGCGATCGCGGAAGATCTGTCGGAGGAGGCGGCCACGTTGATGCAGACGACCGCCGTGGCTGTGTATCAGGCGCTGGAATTGCGTGACTACGCGCGTATCGATATGCGACTGCGTCCGGACGGGCGGGTCGCCGTCATCGAAGCGAATCCGAATCCATGGCTGGCGTCGAAAGCCGAGTTCTCCCTCGCCGCCCGCAAGTCAGGGCGCAACTACACGCAGCTGATCGAAGAGATCGTCGACCTCGCCCTCGCCCGCTACGGCGCATAATGGCGCGCTCGCGCGGCAATGGGCGATGGGCGATGGCGATGCGATTCGATCGCCGATTTCCGATTGCCATTGCCCATCGCCCATTGCCCATCTACCTGGAAGCGATCGTCCACAGGTAGAGCGTGACCTCGTCGCCGCGCTCGCTGGTGAACTGATCAACCTTGTCGGCCGGCCAGTCGGCGCCCATGCTGAAGGCGTGCGACACGATGCGCGCACCCGGACCGAGCTGCGACTGCAACATGGGGCGGAGCTTCGCGTTGGACGAGCTCAGCAGGAACAACGTGACGACCGTCGCACGCGACACGTCGGCCTTCATCACGTCTTCGAGACGAAACTCGACCAGGTGCTCCACGCCGGCGGCCTTCGCGTTCGCCCGCGACTCCTCGATTCGGCGCGGGTCGATGTCGATGCCGACCGCGCGCGCACCATACTTGGCGGCCGCGGCGATCGGAATGCGGCCGTCGCCGCACCCGAGGTCGTAGACGACGTCGTTCCTGGTGACCTTCGCCAGCTCGAGCATGCGCACGACGACGTCGGGAGGGGTCGGGACGTAAGGAGCTAAGCTCTGCCGTGGCAGAAAGGCGATCGTGAGCCCCAGGACGAGCGTTCCGAGCCTCAACATCCGATCATCATAGGAGTTCCCCCAGGTGTTAACCAACGCTGACAGTGCGCTCGGGCATTCGGCCGCAAATCATTCCCGGGATGGCGGTTAGGCAGGAGCAGACGGGTCGGCTGCCTGAAAACGGCAGACGAAAGCCGCCGTGTCGATGCTCGTCGGAGGTGCCCAAAACTGCAAAAACCCCCGTTTTTTCAGTGTTTTTCGTTGCCGTGCGGTATGAACTTCGGTATACTGAATGAACTGCTCGTCGGGCTCACTCCTAACCGACTCACCTTACTCTGTGGGGGACATGTGACATTCGAGGTTGGTGACAAGGTCATTTACCCAAATCATGGACTCGGCGTCGTTCAAGGCATCGAAACAAAAACAATCCTAGGCACCACCTGCGGCTTCTACCATCTGCGGATGGTCGCGAACGAGACGACAGTGCTCGTTCCGGTCGACAACGTTGACGGCGTCGGGCTCCGGCGCGCGATCAACGACGAAGAGATCGAAAGGCTCTTCTCCCTCCTCGGCGACGGCAAGATCGACAATCACCAGAACTGGAAAGGGCGCTTCAAGGACAATTCGGACCGGATGCGTACCGGCTCGATCTACGACGTCGTAGAAGTCCTGAAGAGCCTGACGTTCCTCTCGCGCTCGAAGAACCTGTCGTTCCGCGAGAAACGGATGCTCGATCGCGCCAAGTTCCTCGTCATCTCGGAAATCTCCGAGGTGTCGCGAGAGAACACGACGATGGTGGAAGACAAGGTCGATCGCGCGCTGGAGCGTTGCTTCACGATGAAGAACCGCTCCATCGCCCGCGCGAAAGCGGCGAAGGCGTCAGCGGCTACGACGACGCGCGTCACCGCGCGTCGGACGGCCAAGGCGTCCTGAGCATCTCGGGATTCCGCACGATTCAGGCCGGGAGCTGACCGCAGCTTCCGGCCTTTTTTATTTGTCCACGCGCACGGAATTCATGAACGCGTCCAGGGCGTCCTTCCAGCGCGTCATCGTTTTCGCAGGTCCCACAGCTTTGACGAAATAGGGACCGCGCGGCGTCGTGACGACAGCCGCTCGCATCCAGAAACCCGGCTTGTTGTGGCGCTCGCTGGATCCCGGCCGCACCTCCGCGACGTACGTCCCGGCCAAATCCAGCGTCGTGACGCTCAGGCCGTTGACGGTACGCGTGGCGCGCGTCGCCACGTCACGTGACGCCCGTCCGTCCGGCTGCTGCATCTGCCCGAGCCAGCGCTCGATGTTCGCGTCGACGCTGCCGCCGGTTCCGCCGAAGAAATAGACGATCAGTTCGCCGTCTTCCGGATCTCCAGCCGCTTTCGGCAACACGTATTCCGCAACCCGCATGCCGGACGCTGCCGGCCGGGAGGTCCACTCCGGCGGAGCCGTGAAGCGCAGAGCGCCTGCGGCGGGCGTCTGGAGGACGGTCAGCGTGACCAGCGTCATCAGCAGCGGCATCATGTCGGGCATCGTAGCATGCAGGCTTTTTTTGTATCATCGCATCTCCGCCTGTGCCCGATTCCCCTTTGGCCACCGCAGTGGCCGCCGTCCGGTCGCTGGCGGCCTACGTCACCGTCTCGCTCTACGTGCTCATCGTCGGTGCGCCGTTCGTGCTGTTCGCGCTGATCATCGGGAGCCCCGCCATCCTGTATCGCGTCGGTCTCGTCGGAGTGAACCTGGGACTCTGGCTGAGTGGAATCAAGATGCGCGTCGAGGGCGGCCATCACATCCAGCGGGAGCGCGCAGCCGTCTATGCCGTCAACCACGCCAGCAACGTCGAGCCCCCAATCGTCTTCCGCGCGCTTCGTGACCTGTTCCCCCGTTTGCGGATCCTCTACAAGGCCGAGCTGCGCAAGCTGCCGATCCTGACCCGCGCATTCGATCTCGCCGGCTTCGTGCCGCTCGAGCGCGGCAATCGGGATCAGAGCCTGCCGGCAATCGAACGGGCGGCGGAGGCACTCAGGGCGGGCAACTCGTTTCTCATCTTCCCCGAAGGCACGCGCAGCCGAACAGGTCAGCTGCTGCCGTTCAAGAAGGGCGGATTCATCATGGCCCTCCAGGGCCAGGCGCCGGTCGTTCCGGTGGCGATTTCCGGCGCGCGGTCGGCCATGCGCAAGGGGAGCCCGATCATCCGCCCGGTGACGGTGACGGTCCGTTTTGGCGAGCCAGTCGAGACGGCCGGAATGACGCTCGACGACCGCGATCGGCTGGTGGCCAGCGTCCGCGGAAGGGTTGAGGCGCTGCTCGCCGAAGTGTAATCTAGAAGAGCGCCTCTTCGCGGACCTGGTCCGGCCGCTCCGTTGTCGCGGCCGGCTTGTAATCGAACGCACCTGAGGATCAGGTCGCCATGATCGAAACACTTGCTGCACTCGGACGGACGCTCGGCTTTTCGTTCGCGGCCGGCATCAACCTGTACGCCACCGTGGCGATTCTCGGGTTGGCCAAGCGATACGGTTGGGTGGCGCTGCCGGATCAGTTCGCGGTCTTCGACAACGACGTCGTGATCGGCACGGCGCTCGTCCTCTACGTCATCGAATTCGTCGCCGACAAGATCCCGTGGGTCGATTCGATCTGGGACGCCGTTCACACGGTGATCCGCCCGATCGGCGGCGCGCTGATCGCCGTGAACACGCTCGGCGATCCGAGCCCGACGATGGAAGGCCTGGTGGCGCTGCTCGGCGGAACCGTCGCGGCAGGATCGCACTTCAGCAAGGCCGGCACGCGCGCCGTCGCGAACACCAGCCCTGAGCCGTTCTCGAACTGGGCGCTGAGCCTCACCGAAGACATTTTCGTCCTCGGTCTCGCGGCGCTGGCGTTGAAGTACCCCGCCGCTGCAGCGATCGTCGTGATCGTCTCGCTTGTTCTGATCATCACCTTCGCCACCTGGTTCTTCCGCGCGATCAAAAGGCGTTGGGGGCGGACAGAGGCGATCGCGTAGTTTGTCTGGTATCACGCTGCCGTAGTTCGTGCTCGTCGCTCGTCGCTCGAAAACCCTCCCGGTGCTGTTTGGCTCTACGAGCCACGAGCCACGAGCCACGAGCTACGAACCACGAACTACGAACCACGGCGGTGTTCTTTAGGAGCCAACAGAAAACGTCAGCGTCCACGGCTGCAGTGGCTCGCCGGTCGTGGACGTGATGCCTTCCAGCAGTTCGACCTTGACCGTCTGAAACCGCTCCAGTGGCGCCGTGAACTTGATCTCCAGCGCGCGGTTGCCGGGGTTGTATCTCGTTGCGACGACGGGCGGCGCTGGCGTTTCGCCTTTTGCGGGTGGCACGTAGACGGCGCGTACGCGATCTTTGAACGACTTCGGGTCCATATCGCGGGAGAACTGGATCCTGACGGTCGTGCTTCTATCGACACCCGTGTCGTCGGGTACCGGTGCGCTGAAGATCACCGTCGGCGGCGGTTCCTTCGGCACCACGGGCACTTCCACTTCAACCGGCGCGTCACTCACCGGGGCGGTCTGCTCGAGCATCTTCGCCTCGAGCCAGACCGTGTTGCCCTCGACGTGAATGATGCCGCCGACGTTGAGCCACCGGCCCGTATCGACGCGCGCGCCGGGGTCGAGGTCGAAACCCTTTCCGCGCGGCCGCAGGCCGCTGACCCAGATTGACGCGTCCGCCGATTGCAGCACGAAATCCCACTTGGACTTGTTCAGCGGCGTCGGAAGATCGCCGTAGAGGTTCCGTCCCCTGAACCGGCCCGAGAGGTTGACCT
Source organism: uncultured Acidobacteriota bacterium (assembly GCA_963784195.1). Taxonomy (GTDB): domain Bacteria; phylum Acidobacteriota; class Vicinamibacteria; order Vicinamibacterales; family 2-12-FULL-66-21; genus CAVQAH01. Next base: position 14,117 of record CAWARA010000035.1, read on the forward strand.
CGCGATTGTTGTAGGTATTTGGATCGAGCACGATGGCGCGCAGGGACGGTGTGGCGGGCACAGCCGGATCCATGATGCTGGCGCCGAGGATCACGTAGATCTCGTCGCGGGCCGGCCACCGGCCGTTGGTGGTCGCTTCCAGGATCCTGGTGAAATCGTAGGTGGCAAAACGCCCATCGTCCCTGGTCACTCGTCCGAGATCCCAGAACTCTCCGCGAATCTCGCCATCACTCCGGGTTGGCCGCTCGCGCCAGAAGATGAAGAGTTGCGGAGGTGTCTGACGTTTTGCCGCAACCGCTTCGTCGACAGGAATTTCGAGGCGGCCCTGATCGCCGGCCTCGAGGACCTTTCCTCGCACGGCCACGCGCTTGCCGTGAAAGAACAAGGCGGACGTGACCAGCGCCTCCGGCGTGGTGGCAATCCGGTTCGACGGCTGCGCGAGCATGGGGCCGCCAGCAAGACTGGCGAAGCCCACGCAGGCGGCGATTGCGATGATGCGTGAACGCAGCACTAGATCAGTTTACGCTGTCCGACCCGAGCCAGGATCGTGCCCAGCGCAAAGAACAGCAGGCCACCTGCCACGAGACCGAGGGTCCCGTCATGAATCGCCGGGATCAGGCCCGTCGCGCCCTCGGCATCCCCGATGATGCCGTTGCCGAACAGCACCGCGTAGAGGATTCCGGCCAGCGACCCGCCTGCGATCAGGCCCGAACTGAACAGCGTGCCGGAGCCGACTTCTGACTCCTCGGAAGCCCCCGTCTTCTTTTCGACATAGGCGCGAACGAGACCACCCGCAAAGATGGGCGCCGTCGTGGCAATCGGCAGATACGAACCGACGGCGAACGACAGCGAGTGGATGCCGCACAGTTCGAGGGTCAGCGTAATGCACACGCCGACGAGCACGAGGCCCCAGGGCAGGTTCTGACTGAGCAGCCCCTTGATGATCGTGCTCATGAGCGTCGCCTGAGGCGCGGGCAGCGCGTCCGAGCCGATCGTCATGACGTTGTTCAGATAAAGCGTCGTGTAGCCGATGATCAGCGACGAGACGAGCACGCCGATGATCAGGCCGTACTGCTGATAGACCGGCGTCGCGCCAACGATGAATCCCGTCTTGAGGTCCTGTGACGTCGCGCCGGCGTTCGCCGCGGCGATACAGACCACCGCGCCGACGCAGAGCGCGATCGGCGCGTAGAAATCACCCGTCCAGCCGAGCATCACGAAGATCGTGCAGGTGAGGATCAGCGTCGCGATCGTCATCCCCGAGATGGGGTTCGACGACGTGCCAATCAGGCCGACGATGCGCGACGACACCGTGACGAAGAAGAAGCCGAAGACGATCGTGAGCACAGCCGCCAGAAAATTGCCCTGCGTGGGCATCCCGGGCGCCACGGCGAGGAAGATCGCCAGCAGCAGGCTGCCGACGAGGACGACGAGCAGTGGAATGTCGCGCTCCGTCCGCACCTGCGTCACCTTCCCGCCCTTTGCGCCGAGATCTTTCATGCTGTCGCGGAACGACGAGACGATCGTGGGAATCGTGCGTGCGAGCGTGATCAGCCCGGCTGCGAGTACGGCGCCGGCGCCCGTATAACGAATGTAGGCGCTCCAGAGCTGACCGGCCGACATCTGATCGATCCGCAAACCGCTGGGGGGGACTGGCGGGAAGGGCACGGTCATGTAGTTGCCCATGATCGAGAGCAGCGGCAGAAGGACGAGCCACGACAGCACGCCTCCGGCAAACATGACGCCGGCGATTCTGGGGCCGATGACGTAGCCGACTCCCATGTACTCGGGAGAGATGTCCACGTTCATCGAGGCATTTGGAAAGATTCCGGTCCGCGGCACGGTGTAGCCGATCGTGGTGGGAAACAGCTGAACGATCCACGACAGGCCCTTCCAGAGCGCGCCCACGCCGAGGCCCATGAACACAGTCTGCGCGAGCGCCCCGCCCCGCTCGCCGGCGACCAGCACGTCGGCGCAGGCCGTGCCTTCCGGATAGGGCAGGACGCCGTGTTCCTTGACGATCAGCGCCCGCCGCAGCGGCACCATCATCAGGACGCCGAGGATGCCGCCCGCGAAGGCGAGCATCGTGATCTGAAAGTAGTTGAAGTATTCCGGCCCGCGCGGCGTCAGGAAAATCAACGCCGGCACGGTGAACACGACGCCACCGGCCACCGATTCACCGGCGGAGCCGATCGTCTGGACGATGTTGTTCTCGAGGATCGTGGACCCCCCGAGTTTCTTGAGTACCGAGATGGCGAGCACCGCGATCGGTATCGACGCGCTGACGGTCAAGCCCGCGCGCAGCCCGAGGTAAACCGTGGAGGCCCCGAAGAGGAGTCCGAACAACGCGCCGAGGACGATGGCCTTGGCGGTGAATTCGGCAAGTGTCTTATTGGCCGGGACATACGGTTGAAAGGCTGCTGCGGCGGCTGGCCGGGTGGCGACGGACGCGGCGGGCTGGTGTGCCATACGGCCGGGAATATTAGCAGCAAGCCGTTCCGTGTGGCCCTGAGGCGTTTTCTGGCCTAGAATCGTCTCTTTGTGAAGAAACGGCACAAGCTCCCCGGCCCCGGGCCGGACCCGACCCAGGACAAGCAGCCCGCCAGCCCGTTGTCATCGCTGAAAAACGGTTGGGGCCGCGACGGCGTCGAGTCGGTCTCCGAGCTGACGACCAATCGGCTCTCCGTCTACCTCCGGTGCCTCACTCAGCTCGACGCCGCCGGCGTGCGCACCGTCTCGTCGCACGCGCTCGCCGAGCAGTTCCATCTCAACGCTGCGCAGATCCGCAAGGACCTGGCGCACTTCGGCGAGTTCGGCGTTCGCGGCGTCGGCTACTACGTCAAGGAGCTGCGCCGGCATCTCCGGCAGATCCTGGGACTCGACAAACGCGTGCGCGTCGCGATCATGGGAGCGGGCAATCTCGGGCTTGCCCTCGCCGACTATCCCGGTTTCCGTGTGGAAGGGTTCGAAATCGCGGCGCTCTTCGACTCCATGCGTGGCAAGATCGGCGAGCACTCGCGCGGTGGCGTTCCCATCCACGACATCCGCGACTTCCGGCGCATCGTCCGCCGCGAACAGATCACGATTGCCGTCGTCGCAGTCCCGGCCGCTGCAGCACAGACCGTGGTCAATACGGTCGTGGCCGCAGGGATCAAAGCGATCCTCAATTTTTCTCCTGGCGCGCTCCAGGTGCCCCCGGACGTCAAGCTGAAGAGCGTGGACCTGACCGTGTCGCTCGAGAGCCTGACGTTCTTTCTGGCGCAGGGGGAGGTAGAGTGAAGACGTGCGACGTGCCACGTGCCACGTGCCACGTGCCACGTGCGACGTGCCGACGTGCGACGTGCACGGAGAATCGGAGATGGGTTGAGTCGGGGCCAATCGGCAATCCGCAATTGAGATGAAGAAGCTGACGCACGTTGATTCGCGGGGTGATGTCCGGATGGTGGACGTCAGTGGCAAGCCTGTGTCGGCTCGGGAGGCGGTCGCGCGTGGGAGGATTAGCATCTCGAAGGCCGCGCTGCGGCTGATTCGCGCGGGCGCGTCTGAAGAAGGGCGATCCGCTGCAGACGGCGCGGCTGGCCGGCGTGATGGCGGCGAAGCGAACGGCCGACCTCATCCCCCTCTGTCACCCGCTCCCGCTGACGCACGCCGACGTCACACTGACCGCGATCCGCGATGGTTATGAAATCGAGGCGCGTGTGAGGACGACTGCGCAGACCGGGGTGGAGATGGAAGCGCTGACCGCGGTTTCCGTGGCGGCGCTGACGATCTACGACATGGTCAAGGCGGTGGACAAATCAATGGTCATCGGCGAGATCCGGCTCGTCGAGAAGCGCAAGACGCCGATCGTTCCGGGAACCTTGGCCGGCTCGTGAACGTCCTCGTCGCTATTTACAGCCCGTTCGTGATGTGGAACATACCGGTCGAGTACATCGAACGGCTGAGGCGTGAGTTTCCGTCTCACACATTTCTCCACGCCAACGACGACGACGAGGCCGAGCGGCTGATCGGCCCGGCTGAAGTCGCGTTCTCGTCGCAGATCACCAGGGAGCAGCTGGCAGCGGCGCCAGGCCTGCGGTGGATTCACAGTCCGGCGGCAGGCGTTGGCGGCATGCTGTTTCCGGAAATGGTGAACGGGCCCGTCGCGATCACGAATTCCAAGGGCATGTCTGCCGACACCATGGCCGAACACGTGCTGGCGGTGACGCTCGCACTGTTCCGCCGTTTGCCTGAGGCCCTCGCCAGTCAGCGGAGCCGGGAGTGGTCGCAGGACGCCATTGGTCTTCAGGGTAACCGGATGATCGCCGGCTCGCGAGTCCTGGTGATCGGCCTGGGCGCGATCGGCGCGGCCGTGGCGCAACGCATGGCGCAGCTCGGGGCGACGGTCACCGGCGTGCGGCGCACCCCGCGTGCGGACGCAGTGGAAGGCGTCTCGTGGGTGATCGGGACGGACGGTCTCCACGCCGCGCTGCCGGATGCGGATGTGATCGTCGTGTGCGCCCCGCACACGCGCGACACCCGCGGGCTCATCGGCGAGCGGGAGCTCCGGCTCATGTCACCGCGGGCGGTCCTCGTGAACGTCAGCCGCGGACAGCTGATCGACGAGCGGGCGCTCGTCACGGCGCTGCGCGAGCGGCGCATCGAGTCAGCAGCGCTGGACGTATTCGATCAGGAGCCGCTGCCGCCGGACAATCCGCTCTGGACGCTGCCGAACGTCCTCATCACCCCTCACACTTCAGGATTCCGCCTCGATCACTGGGACGCGGCGACCGCGATCTTCGTCGAGAACCTCCGCCGGTACGACGCCGGCCGCCCGCTGCTGAATCTCGTCGACAAGACTGCCGGTTACTGAGTCAAGACATTCTGCCGCAGTCCGTGGTTCGTAGTTCGTCGCTCGTGGCTCGTAGAGCCGCTTCGGCGCGTTGGGCTCTGCGAGCGACGAGCGACGGACCACGAACCACGGCACAGTGTCTATGCGAACCTCGTATAATCTGACGCCGTGACGCTTCCAGCCACCTCCGCCGTTGTCGAGCCCGAGTCGTCGATCGAAACCGTTGCCGATTTGCCGTTCTTCGTGATGGGGCGCTTCCCCAAGCCGTATCTCATCGGACGATGTTCGGCGGGGAAGCTCGAGGGGTTTTCATCGAAGGAGTTGTTCGAGCGGATCCGCGATCTGTCGCTGGGGCTGTCGGCGCTCGGAGTGACGCGCGGCGATCGCGTGGCGATCGTAGCCGAGAGCCGGCCCGAATGGCTGATCGCAGACCTTGGAATCCTGTCGCTTGGCGGGGTGACGGTACCGATCTATCCGACGCTGTCTGCCGCGCAGGTCCGCTACATCCTGAAGGACTCGGGCGCGCGGGTGGTGTTCGTGTCGACGCGTCTGCAAGTGGACAAGGTCCAGGAGATCCGACACGAGCTCCCCTCGCTCGAAGCAATCATCGTGATGGACGGCGGAGCGGCGAGCGCGAGCCCGTCGGTCACGTCGATGCAGGCGCTGAGCGAGCGCGGCCACGAGCAGATGACCGGAGAGTGGGGCGCCGGCAAGATGTTCAAGGATCGCTCGAAGGCCATCGGTCCCGCACATCTCGCGACGATCATCTACACCTCGGGCACCACCGGCGAACCGAAGGGCGTGATGCTGACGCACGGGAACCTGGTCGCGAACATCAAGGCCTCCGCCAACGTGCTCAGCGTGAGCCAGGATGACGTCGCGCTGTCGTTCCTGCCGCTCAGCCACGCCTTCGAGCGAATGGTGGTCTACGTCTATCTGATCTCCGGCGTGACCATCAATTTCGCGGAGTCGTTCGATACGCTCGCGCGCGACATCGCCGCCGTGCGCCCGACGATTCTGACCGGCGTGCCACGCGTCTACGAGAAGTTGTACGGCCGGATCAGCGACAAGGGCCAGACCGGCACCGGCATGAAGCCGAAGATTTTCAAATGGGCCGTCGGCGTGGCCCAGGCCAAAGGACAAGCGGCGCTGCGCGGCACGGCGCCCGGCCTTCTGACATCACTGCAGGCGTCGCTCGCGGACCATCTCGTCTTCGCGAAGATTCGTGACGGCATCGGCGGACGAATTCGCTATCTCGTCTCCGGGAGCGCCCCGCTGCCGTCGGCCGTCGCGGAGTTCTTTCAGGGCATCGGTATGCCGATTGTCGAAGGCTACGGCCTGACCGAAACGTCCCCCATCCTGACCGTGAATCCGCCGGAAGCGCCCCGCGGCGGGAGCGTCGGCAAGCCAATTCCGGGCGTCGAGATCCGTATCGCGGATGACGGCGAGATCCTGGCGCGCGGACCGAACGTGATGTCCGGCTACTACAACAAGCCGTCGGCCACGACCGACGCAATCCGCGACGGCTGGTTCCACACAGGAGACATCGGGACCATCGACAACGAAGGGTATCTGCGCATCACCGATCGCAAGAAGGACCTGCTGGTCACCTCCGGCGGCAAGAAGATCGCGCCGCAGCCGATCGAGGCGGTCCTCAAGCGCAGCCCGATCGTCGCCGAGGCTGTCCTGCTCGGCGACCGTCAAAAATTCGCCGCGGCACTCATCGTCCCGGAGTTCAACGCGCTCGAGCGGCGGCTCAAGGATCTCGGCCGCCCACCCGGCTCGCGCGACGAGCTCGTCAAACGCGCTGACGTCATCAAGCTCTACGACGAGATTGTCGACGCGCTGAACCGCGAGCTGTCACAGTTCGAGCGCATCAAGAAATTCACCCTCCTGCCCGCCGAGTTCAGCATCGAATCCGGCGAGCTGACGCCGACGCTGAAGGTGAAGCGGAAGGTGGTGGAGGAGAGGTGGAAGGGAGCGATTGAGGAGCTGTACAAGGAATAGTGGACCAGCGCGGGTCGCGTGCGTGTGCCATGCGATGTGTCAGTCACCGTGCGCCGCTGCGCGCCTTTGTTGCACGCGCGGCTCCTGAGCAGTCCGGCCTTGTCCGCCAGCCGACTCCGCACGCCGGGAACGTTCCTCCGACTCATCGCCCGTTCGCTGCCGCGGCGACTAAGGGATGGTCAGCGACATCTGCCAGGCGCACTGAGCGACCGTGGGGTTATCAGTGCCGTACGGATCACACGCAGGAAGTCGCCGCGAGGAATCGCTGACGGCCGCGTTCCGGCTGCGCGGCGGCGTCGGCAGTGCTCGACGTCGGCGGCCAACGGTCGGCGCTTGCGTACTCGCGCAGCATTTCGGCTACGAAGCTCGTCAACGACGTGCCGTGCAGCCGTCGCGATGCGGCCTCGAAGCCATGCCCGACGCGGAGCACCGACCGTGCCAGCTCGACCGAGTCCGACCTCGGCCGCAAGGCCGGCACTGCGTGGCCGGCAGCTCGGGCGATCGCAAGTGTCTCGGCGATCGACGCTGCTCGCCGCGTGAGCCTGGCGAGCTACACGCAGGCACTCCTGCGCTGCGCGCGATGCGGCCGAAGCAGCACTCGCTCGCTGCACCCGCGGCAGCGGCGACTGATCGCTATGTTCGCGGCGGCGGCGGCTCGATGTGGATGATGGCGTCGGCGATCTGCGGATAATTCTGCATGAGCCGATCCTTCACGACGTGCGAGATGCGATGCGCTTCGTGCAGTGTCGTGTCACCGTTCACCCACACGTGCAAATCGAGAAAGACATAATCGCTCGAGCCGCGCGTCCGGATGCGATGGCTGCCGAGCACGTCCGGCACGCTCATGACCACGCGGCGGATGGCCTCTTCGTCCATCACCACCCGATCTGCCAGGATCTTCGATGTGTTGCGCGCGATCTCGATGCCGGTGTAGGCGATGAAGACCGCGATCACCAGACCGCCGATCGGATCCAGGATCGGATAGCCGAGCCGCACGGCGATCAATGAAACCAGGACGGCGCAGGATGTGAAGACGTCGCTCTTCGTGTGCATCGCGTCGGCGAGGAGAAGCTCGCTGCCCAGTTCGCGGCCGCGTCTCGATTCGTACCGGACCACGCCGATGTTGATCGTCAGCGTCGCGAGCATGACGGCGAAGCTGAGCGACGTCACCTGCGCCGCTTCGCCGCCGGCGAGCCGCTCGAGCGCCGCGCGTACCACCTCGATGACCGCGAACAGCAGGAACACGAAGATGCCGGCGGCGGCCAGCGTCTCGTACTTCCGGTGCCCGTAGGGGTGATCCTCGTCGGGCGGCTTGCGCGACGCGCGCAGGCCGACCAGCCCCATGATGTTCGATGCGGTATCGGTGAGGGAGTGAAAGCCGTCGGAGATGATGCTGACGGCGCCGGTCGAGTAGCCGAGCGCGAGCTTCGCGCCGGCCACAAGCAGGTTCAGAACGAGGACGCGGACGAGAACGCCGGAGATTTCGTCATGCCGCGACATCACGAGCGGTCCGGCTAAAGCCGGACGCTACGGTCAGAACAGGCGCGCCTCGGGAAGCGGCCACCAGCGCAGCTGCACTTTCCCGATGACGTACTTCTTCGGCACGTAACCCCAGTGGCGGCTGTCGGAGCTGTTGTTCCGGTGATCGCCCATCACGAAGTAATACCCTTCGGGAACGATCTGCGGACCCCAGTCGTCGTGGCTTCGATATTCCGCCGGCACGAATGCGTCGTCCATCGGCACATCGTTGCGATAGACGCGTCCATCCACGATGCGGATCTGATCGCCCTCTTCCGCGATGATGCGCTTGACGAACGACTTGTCCGGGTTGTTCGGGTAGTAGAGCATCACGATGTCGCCGACCACCGGCGACCCGATCCGATAGGCCAGCTTGTTGACGATCAGGCGGTCCTGATCGGCGAGCGTCGGAGCCATGCTCTGGCCTTCGACCCGTGCGACCTGAAATCCGAACGTCACGATGAGCGTCGCGTAGACCGCAGCCGATGCCAGCGTCTTCAGCCAGGCGACAACTTCTTCGACGATGCGATTCACGCCGAAAGCCTCTGAGCTTGGGACTCGGGACTCGGTGCTCACGCCGAAGGCGCTGCTCTCGACAGGAACGCGAGCCTCGTCGGGGACGAGCAGTGCTCCCGCCATGGCCGGCACGGGCTCGGCCGCCACGAGAGGCTCCGGCGCGACCATGGGGTCCGTTGCCGGAACCGGCTGCAGCGCCGCATACGCCTCGTACGAATCCGTCTGCGGCGTCGGCTCCCAGGCATGGTCGGGGGCTGACGGCAGAGGAGGTGGCGCGTAAGGATCGTGTGTGTTGTCGCTCATAACCTCAGATACTCGCGGAGCCGTTTCGTTTGCGATCGGCTCACGGGAATCTCGCTGCCCTTGGCATCGCGCATCTTGAGGATGAAGTTGCGGCTGAACCAGGGCACGATCTCCTTGATTTTATTGATATTTACCAGATGCGAGCGATGGACCCGCCAGAAGACCCCGGGGTCGAGCCTCGCCTGCAATTCATCCAGTGTCCGATAGTTGGACGTTCCTGACAAGCTGTTCGTTACGACTGTTATTACGTCGTCTTCGACCGAAGCGTGTACCACTTCATCGGCTTGGATCAGCAAAAACCGGTCGGCCACCTTGACGGCCAGCTGGTGACGAACGTCCTGTCGGTCCCCCAGCGCCTGCAGGAGTCGGTCCAGCTCGCCGCCGGACGGCTTGGCCGCGGGGCGGTCTGACTGAATACGCCGTCGGACCCGGTCCACTGCGGTGACGAGCCGTTCCGCTTCAACGGGTTTGAGCAGGTAATCCACCGCATTGACGTCGAAAGCTTCGATCGCATACCGGTCGAATGCGGTGACGAACACGAGTTGGGAATCGACGCCAGTCCGGACCAGCCGCCGAGCGACTTCGAATCCCGTAAGTCCCGGCATCTGCACGTCGAGCATCACCATGTCGGGCGTCTGGTCTTCGATGACCCGGAGGGCCTCGACGCCGTTGCCAGCCTGACCGACGACTTCGACACCCTCGACCTGTCCGAGCAGGAAGCACAGCTCATCCCTCGCCAGCTGCTCGTCGTCGACCACCACGGTCCTCAAAGCGTCCATATCAGGCGGAAATCCTCGTCGGAACGATCAGCTCCGGGATCACGATTCGTGCGCAGGTGCCTTCACCCGGAACACTGTCGAGCTGGAGCTGGTAATTCGCGCCGTAGATCACTCGCAGCCGCTCGTTCACGTTGCGCAGCCCGATGCCTCCCTCATGTCCTCTTTCGGCATGCGCCTCTCGGCCTCTTTCGGCATGCGCCTGTCTCACTCTTTCGGCATGTCCCGGGCTCACCCCCACACCGTTGTCGATGATGTCGATGATCGCGTGACCCTCATGCCGGACGCTGCGGATCGTGATTTGTCCCGGGCCGAGCTTCGGCGCCAGTCCATGCTTGATCGAGTTCTCGACGAGTGGTTGCAGAAGCATGCTTGGGACCACCACGTCGAGGCTATCGGGGTCGATGGCCTTCTCGATGATCAGCTTGGATCCGAACCGGACGGCCTCGATGTCCAGGTATTCATCGATTGCCTCGAGCTCTTCGCGGAGCGTGACGAAATGTTCCTGCGATCTCAGCAGCCGTCGCAGCAGGCCCGACAGCTTGACGATCAGCATCCGCGCAGTCTCGGGCTGCGATCGAATCAGCGACGAGATTGACGTCAGCGTGTTGAACAGAAAATGCGGATTGATCTGGCTGGCCAGCGCTTCGACCCGGGCGGTCATCAGCAGTTTTTCCTGTTCCTCGAGACGGTGCTCGATGCGGGCGCTGTTCCAGATCTTGATCGGAATCGCCACGCACAGGACTGTCGCAAGGACCACCAGCGCGTACAGCCATGCGGTCGGGGGCTGATGGTAGAAGATGCGAAACGCGCCGAAGCGATGGCCGAGCGCCTGGTTGATCAGCTCGAGGCCTATTGGTGCCGCGAGCAGAATCACGACCCAGTCGATTTGGAAGCGCCGGACGAGCCTCCACACGTTCCGATGGAGGTCCGTGAAGAAGAGCGGCGAGAAATGCCAGATCGCTTCCTTTGGACAGATCTCGCGCAGGCCGCCGCCCGCAAACCCGCAGCCGATCGCGAACGGCAGCGCAATCCATTCTCCGGCGACCAGCGCCGGGATGCCGACCATTGTCCCGACGATGCTGCCGGCGTACGGACCCGCCAGGAGGCCGGCGAGAAACGATCCGGCGAGCGTGAGATCGGCCGCCTTATAGTCGAGCAGCACGCGCGCGACGACTCCGGCCGTCAACGGCACACCCAGACTGGCGGCGAAGACCAGTCGCTCCGGCCAGTCGCGTTTTTCAGTAAGGAGGATCCGCCGGAACCAGGGGAAGCGAACGAGCATGGTGGCCAGGACCGCGACCACTGCGAGCTTCACCATCAGGGTCGTGAGCAGGACCTGCCCAGCCGAGAGGAATTGTGGCTCGTGCTGCATCAGGCGATATCCCGTAAGTATAGCACCTGACGCAACTTGTCGGCTCCGTTCGCGATTCTTGCCTTCCTGGAAACGGACTCCCTTGATATGATCACTGGATGATCCGTCCGTTCCTCATCGGCTTTGCGACGACCCTCAAGCACATCTTCAAGAAGCCAATCACGGTCAACTACCCCGAGCAGAAGATCCCCGTTTTCCCAAAATACCGCGGTAAACAGGTGCTGATGCGAGACGAGGCGGGCCTCGAAAAATGCGTCGCGTGCGGTCTGTGCGCAGTGGCCTGTCCGGCTGATGCCATCTATCTCGAAGCTGCCGAGAACGACGGGTCGGTCAAGGCAGGGCCTCGCTACGCCAAGGTCTACCAGATCCACAAGACGCGCTGCATCTTCTGTGGATACTGCGAGGAGGCCTGCCCGGTTTCGGCGATTTTCATGGGCAAGGACTACGAGCTGGCGGTGTACAGCAGCAAGGACTTCATCTGGGACAAGCAGGATCTGCTGGTCCCTGACAGCGCCGCGCCAGCCGTGAGCAACGCAAGGTAAGACGCTCAAGTGAGCCAGTTCGGTGCCCTCGGTGACATTCACGGCGACTTCGATTCCGTGAACCGAATCATGCGACGGCATCCGGAAGTGCCGTTCTGGATTTCAGTCGGCGACCTGGCTGACGACGACGGAAACTACCAGCCGGTCGTGGCGCCGCTCTACTGGATCAAGGGGAACAACGAGAACTTCGACCTCATCGAATCGGGACGGCTTCCCCAGAACCTTCACTGGATAGCACAAGCCGGAGTGGCGAGAACTCACGGAATCGCGATCGCAGGGCTGGGCGGAACATTGGCGCCTACGTGGTACGAGACGCCCGCTGCCGAACTGCCACACCCCTCGAAGTCGTCGCCGCGCGCGACGGCCTTGGCCGACAAGCGCCGGCATTTCGTGCGTGAGGAAGTCGAGGCCTGCAAAGCGCTTCAGAACGTCGATGTGTTCATGTCGCACGAAGCGGCACGCCCGTATATCGTCGGAGGAGGCGCCGGGCGCCGCGCGCAACGACGCAGGGAAGACGCCGGTCAACGAAGTGCTGGCAGCCATGCGCCCGCGCCTGCACCTGTTCGGGCATCACCATCGGTTTACCGAGCAGGAGCGTCAGGGCGTCCGTTCGGTTGGGCTCGACCTGGTCTCGTCGTCGTTTTTGCTCATCGACACGATGACGTTGGATTACTCGAAAGAGCTGACGGCTGTGAGCTGACAGCCACCGTTTATGAAGAAGGCTCCGATTCTCGAAGAACTCGACCGCCGCGTCCTCGTCTGTGACGGCGCGATGGGGACGATGCTGTACGGGAAAGGCATCTTCCTGAATCGATCCTTCGACGAACTGAACCTGACCCAGCCGGACGTCGTCGCCGAAGTGCACCAGCAGTACGTGCGCGCCGGGGCGGACGTCATCGAGACGAATACGTTCGGTGCCAATCGCGTGAAGCTCGGGCAGTTCGGGCTTGCGGATCGTGTGAGCGCGCTCAACCTGCAGGGAGCGCGTATTGCCCGGCATGCCGCGCGCGACCAGTGCTGGGTGGCGGGCGCAATCGGTCCGCTCGGCATTCGCATCGAGCCGTGGGGACGGACTGGCGTCGACGAGGCGGAAGCCTATTTCACCGAGCAGGCGCGCGCGCTGCTCGAGGGCGGTGTCGACCTGTTCGTGCTCGAAACGTTTCGCGATCTGAACGAGATCGGCTCTGCAATCCGCGCAGTCCGCGGGCTGTGCGATCTGCCGATCGTCGCTCAGGTCACGACCGAGGAAGACGGCAATACGCTGGACGGCATGGCGCCCGAGAGCTTCGTGCCCGAGCTCGAACGGCACGGCGCCGACGTCGTGGGCCTGAACTGCAGCATCGGTCCTGCGGCCATGCTCGATACGATCGAGCGTCTGGCGCGTGTTGCGACGAAGCGGCTCTCGGCGCAACCCAACGCAGGACGGCCTCGCGAAATCGAGGGCCGGAACATCTACCTGTGCTCGCCGGAGTACATGGCCTCGTACTCGCGCCGGTTCATCAATGCCGGCGTCCGCCTCGTCGGCGGGTGCTGCGGCACCACGCCCGATCACATCCGGCACATCAAGCAGGCGGTCCGTGCGATGACGCCGGCATCGGTGTCGCCCGCGGCCGCGCGCCTGGCCGGGGGAGTCGCGTCGGCCGCGAAGGCGGCTGGCCCGCTGATCGATCGGCCGGAGAAGTCGAGGATGGCGAACACGCTCGCGCGCGGCGGGTTCGTCGTGTCGGTGGAGCTGGTGCCGCCGCGCGGCTATCGCACCGACGCGCTCGTGGACACGGCGCGTCAGCTCCGCATCCATGGCGTCGATCTCGTCAACGTGCCGGATGGTCCGTTGGCGACCGGACGGATGAGCGCGCTCGCGGCGGCATACCTGATCCAGCAACAAGCGGGTATCGAGCCGATCCTTCACTATGCGTGCCGCGATCGGAACCTGCTGGGCATGCAGTCCGATCTGCTCGGAGCGCACTCGATGGGGGTGAGGAATCTTCTCATCGTCACCGGAGATCCACCGCGGGTTGGCGATTATCCTGACGCGACCGGTGTGTTCGACGTGGATTCGATCGGCCTGACCAACGTCGTCGCGACGTTGAATCGCGGCCTCGATATCGGCGGTCAGTCGATCGGCCAGGCGACGGCGTTTCACATCGGCGTGGCGGCGAACCCCTCGGCGATCAGCGTGGAGCAGGAAGTGCGTCGATTCCAGTACAAGGTCGAGGCGGGCGCGGAGTTCGCCATCACGCAGCCGGTGTTCGATACGGCGGCGCTATCAGAGTTCCTGAGCCGGATCGAGGCGTTCTCGATCCCCATGCTGGCGGGTGTGATGCCGCTCGAGAGCCTCCGGCATGCGGAGTACATGGCGAACGAGGTACCAGGCGTGCGGGTACCGGAACAGATCCTCGAGCGGATGAGGAAAGCGGAAATCGGCGGGCGGGCCGCCGACGAGGGGATTTCAATCGCGCGCGAGATTGTCGCGGCGATTCGTCCCATGGTGCAGGGGATTCAGATCTCGACGGCTGCAGACGCGGTGCATACGGCTCTGGCGGTGATACAGGCAGTGGAGGTCTGACTGAGTCGGCAGTCGGGAGTCGGCAGTCAACAGTCAGCGACTGAAGACTGACGACTGCCGACTGAGGACTGGCGACTGAGGTGCTTGCCCGGGCGGTATTGACGCGATATAGTCGCAGCGCAACGAATCAGCCGATTTGTCGTGCGCGTGAGTCGGATGTGCTGACGAGCAGGCGAGCGGGGGAGTGCGAGGCGCGAACACGCGAGCGCTCTGTTACGTAAGTGCTTCCGGACGGAGACGATTGCAAATGACTTTATTCGATCGTAAAGCCGAGTCCGAGGAGGACCTGGTTGCCGGCCGCGACGCGGCTACGCGGGCTCTGTCCGTCACGGTCGTCGAGAACGACTTCGTCGAAGCCGTGTACGAGAAGCTGGCGAAAGTCTACGATCTCACGTTCGGTCCTGCGCTCCATCCCGGCCGCCTCCAGGCTATTCAGCGCATGAGTATCCAGCCTGGCGAGCGCGTGCTCGAGGTTGGCGTCGGCACCGGCATCAACCTGTCGCTCTACCCGAAGCAGGCGATGGTGACCGGCATCGATTTCTCGGTGTCGATGCTCGAGAAGGCGCGCGATCGTGTGGCCCGGAAGGGCCTGCGGAACATGCGGCTGCTGCAGATGGATGCGGCTGACCTGAAGTTCTCCGACGACTCCTTCGACATCGTCTACGCGCCATATCTGATCAGCGTCGTGCCCGACCCCGTCCGCGTCGCGCGCGAGATGCGCCGCGTCTGCCGTCCCGGCGGCCGCATCATCTTCCTGAATCACTTCCTCAGTCCCAACCCGCTGCTCTCGCGGGCCGAGCGGATGATCTCGCCGTTCACCATTCACATCGGCTTCAAGGCTGACCTCGATCTGCCGGCGTTTCTGGCTCAGTCGGACCTGCAGCCGGTGTCGATTGAGAAGGTGAACGTGCCGCGGATCTGGTCGCTGGTCACGTCGATCAAGGACTAGTGGACTGTCCTCGTCATAAGTAAAAGCGGCTATCGGGCCGCTCAGGGAATGATTCGCGTCTTCACCGGCGTTGACGAGCCGCGGCTGCGCGGATCGTAGATGGAGACCGGCGTGGAGCATTTCGCTCGCGCGATGGGCTTCCAGTCCAGCTTTCCGAGGACGTTCCGCTCGGCGAACAGGCGACGGAAATCCCCCTCCTCCCATTCATCCAGCACGAAATACACGGGATAGCCGCGATTGGCAAAGTGTTCGACGAGTTGGTCGAGCCGCCCGTCCCGTATCTGGTCGTAGCGAATGCTGATCTGGCGGGAGTAGTAGCGGAGGCTGCCGCTATGTTGCATGCTCAACAACAGTGCCCGCTCGGGCAGATTGTCGGCTATGAACTCTCCGACTCGCTGATAGCGTGTTTGGCCGAACGACTGCACGAAGACCGCTCCTCGCCGCGCATAGTCGAGCCCACCATAAACGATGACGAGGATCAGCACGATGCCGAGAAGCCGTGGCGCGAGCGTCCGGCGCACCGCGAAGAGCAGCGCAGCTGCCGAGAGAACGATCAACGGCGGGTAGGAAGGCAGCACGAAGCGCAGGTACGACCAGTCGTCGAACGGCACATAGGCGAGATACGCTCCCCAGACGAGCACGCAAGTCGCCAGCAGCACGCAGGCGATGAAGCCCGGCGTGACCACGTCGCCGGCGCTCTTCCGGCCTCGCAGAAGGAACGGGGCGATCAATCCTGCAAGGATTAAGACGGTTTGCGACGTCACCAGCCACATTGGATAGCGTTCAAGGTTCGCCTTCACGTATGACCACGCAAAAATCCCGCTGACCGTTCCGTACCCTGACTTCAACGGCGAGCCATACCAGTAGTTGAAGAGCACCGCGACGATGGCTGGGCCGATCGCGGAGGTCGCGAGGAAAATCACCATGTCGCGGCCGTGCCGCTTCCACGCGGCGCGATCGAACAGCAGACGATACAGGAACGGCAACGCGACCGCCGCGCCGAGCGGCGCCAGGTTCGGCCGCGTCAAAATGGCAACGGCCGTTGCGAGTCCCGCGAGCGAAGCGGGGATCGCACCCGGCCAGCACGCGGCCACGAGCGCGGCGAGCCAGGCAGTCGTGACCGGCAGATCGCTCATCGGCGTGAACGAACATGCCAGGAACGTCGGGCTTGACGCCAACCAGAGCGAGGCGAACAACCCGGTCGCATTCCCATCCAGCCGCCGCCCCAGCAAAAACGTCAGATAGACCGCCAGGCCAGCGAGGATCGGCACGACTGCGTAAACACCATACGGCCCGAACACCACACGCAGTGGCGTCATCATCAGCGGCAGGCCAGGTGAGTACGTGGGGACGATGCGGCCGGGAATGCCTTCGTGCTCCTTGGGGACCCAGCCGAGCGGCGACAAGAGCCACTCGTTGGTGACGTCCGGCAGTTCCTTCACGAGCGGCTGATCGATATCGAGCTTGCCGTTGGCCAAGAGGGCTGACTGGCTCACGTAGCCGTAGGAATCGGCTCCGCCCGCGATGTGCGTTCCGTATGCGACGGCGGCCAGGGTGACGATGATGGACGCTGCTCCAGCAAGAGCCGATGGAAGCCAGGGCACCTCGGCGGCGGCGGCGGCCGTATGCGCTTCCACACGATGCCACGCCCGTACGAGGCCCGGCGAGTGCTCTGCCACAAAGACCTGCAGCCGAGCCCAACTCCAGAGCGCAACCCGGCGGAGCCACCGCAGCAGTTGATATGTCCGTTCTGCGTACAGAATCGCAGTGCAGACGGCAAACGCGCTGAACGAGAGCAAGAACTTGTACGGCGAGTACCGATCGGTGAGGAGCACGAGCGCGAACAGCGCCAGAACCAGGCCTACACCGAGGTGATAGAGCCGGCGCAGACCAGGCCGCGGCGGCCAATCCGGGCGCGGATGCAAGGCGAGGAGTCCCGCCACGATCGGAATCGACAGCCACAGCGGAAAGAGCCGGACCTCCCGCAGATCGCGAGGAACGATCGAGAAGCCGAAGATGCCTCGGGAATAGCCATGGACGTTGGCGATTTCCAGATAGGTCAGCTCCCATCCGGTGCGATCGCCACTCACGACGAACCGATGCTCTGTTGAATTCGAGATGGTCGTCGACGTGTCCACGCGGATCTCGTTACGCGCGGGGAGGTCCACCTGGGTGAGGTGCACGCCGTCGAGCGCGAGCGTCAGTCGCGTGGGTTCAGCGGCGCCCCGCAATCGGACCACGATCGCCGACGGCGAGCCGGCGAGCTGCGAGATATCCGGCAGATGGATCGTCACGGACGGGTCGTAGAGCGCTGGCCTGGCCGTCGTGACCGCACGATAGCGGATGCGTGAGAACTCGACCGGCACGCGCGCCGTCAGCACCGCCAGACACGCGGCTGCCAGCACTACCGTGAACACATTGCGCATCGTCACCATTCCGACAACCAGGGCAGGCTCATGACCTCGAAGCCGTAGAAGACGCCAAGGTTGCCAAGAATCCACAGCGGCAGGAACCACCGGTTCCGCGGCAACAGCACGTTGAAGGCGACGGTCATGGGAATCACGACGCGCGAGATCGCGCCAGGGTGTCCTTCCCAGACGGCGGGGCCGAGAACGAGCATCAGAACCATGTAGACGATTCCCAACCGCCACCACGCACTGTGCCAGCTGCGCTGCCACATCAGCACGAGCGCCTGTGTGGTCAGCCCCACCAGCCCGAACAGGCTGAAGCGGGCATACGTCTCCCAGCCTTCGAGCTCGATGGCCTGAACCGCCAGGCGCCATTTTCCGAAGTACGCCATCGCCGGCCAGTCGAAATTGCGAGCGCCCGCAAGGTCCGTCGAGAACCGGAGACTCCAAAGATAGGCCGTCCACAGCACGAACGGCGCCGCGACCAGCAGTCCGCGAGCGATCAGCGTTTTCAGCGTGGCTGGCGTCGCCTTTTCGGGTACCAGAACCACGCCGCCGATCAGGTTGGTTTCTCGCGCGAGTCCCGACGCGGCCAGGATTGCGGTGGCCATTCCGCGCCTGTTATTTTCTACCGCGCGTACCGCCAGTGCCAACAGCAGCATGCTTGGGCCGTCGACCAGCGAGTGGCGCATCGACGCAAGGAGTCCCTCGCCGAGCATGACGGCCATCCATGCGAGCGTGGCGTAGATGGATCGGGCAGGCAGCCACCGGAGGAGCACGATACCGAGGAGCAGCCAACAGATCACGTTCAACAGCGCAAACACCTGCAACACGTACCAAGGCTGCCCGAGGCCCAGCACGTAAGCCGTCCACGACAGCAGGATGCGCCGTCCGCGGTATCCCCGCATTGTCGAGCGCCGTCGTGATCGCCTCGGAGCGCAGGAGCGGATCGAGCGCGAGCTGCGCGTAGAACTGTCCGTCGTAGCCGGCGCCGGCCTCGATATGGTGGGGGACAGCCCGCACAGCCGGCAGCGCGTCGCCCTCGAAGTGTCCACCAAACAGGATCAGCGTGGTGAATCCTGTCGCTGGACGATAGAGCTGTCCGACACCCGACAGAACGACGAACGCGACCGCCGCGTGAGGAACGTAGGGCACGACCACGGGGACCGTTCTGAAAACGTAAGGCTGCACGCGATACCAGAAGCGGGCGAGTGGCTCGGCGTACAGCACAGCAGCGGCAAGGATGAACGTGTCGAGCTGGAGCAGAATCTTGTATGAAGTGAAAGCCTGGGACAGGAGCGCCAATGTGAAGAGTACGCAGGACGAGACCAGCGGCGGAGCGATAGACGAGCCGGCCGGTGCGCGTCTGAGGCCAGTCGATTGTCGGCTGCATCCAGAGCGCGGCAATGACGAACAACGCGAGGCCCCAAAGAGGAATCCCGCGATCCAATTGGCGCTCGCGTGGAACGATCACGAATTGCGGAACGCGGTTCGAAAACCCGTAGACGTTCCCGACCTCGAGAGAGGCGAGCTGCCATCCGGGACGAGTGCTGGTGAGAATCAGCTGCTGGCCCGGCCCAACGGCGGCCGGCGTCGAGGCATCGACTCGGATTTCCCGCCGCGCAGGGAGCGTCACGCGCGTCACCGGTGTCGTGTCGAGCGAGATGTTCACATCGGTGGGTTCGTCGCCACCGCGCAACCTGAGCACGATCGCCGTCGGTTTACCTGCCAGGCGGGTGAGGTCCGGCAACGCGACGGTCAGTGTTGGTTCCTGCGCCGTCAGCGACGACGATCGAACGATGTACCGGTGACGCCTGAAGTCAGTTTCCACCCGGGTGGCGAGCACGGCGAGGCACACGCCTGCGAGGAAGATCGAGAAGAGAAGTCGCCGCGACACGAGGCTGAGGGACAGTATCACACGTGGGTTCAGACGGGGGTTCAGACGTTGGTTCAGACGTTGGTTCAGACGTTGGTTCACACGAGGGTTCACACGTTGGTTCGGTGTTCGTAGTGTCCGGCTTCAGCCGGACGACAATCTTTTCGGCGATCATCCGTGCCACGACTTGCGCGCCATCGGTCGGCGGTCTCTCGGGTGCCGGTGCTGAGGCGAGCAGGCGGCGAAGTGCGTCTCTCCAGCGGCCCGCAAACAGCGACTCGTGATCGATGTACTCGCATCGCAGGAAGCGCGGCATCTCGCGCACGAGCGCGTCGTACTCGACGAAGTGCCCGCGGTCCGTGTAGAGCATCGCGGTCCCGTTGGCGACGCATTCGGCAATGATGCCGTATCCGGGCTTGGTCACCACGACCTCGACAGCGCTGACGAGGTCCTCGTATCGCAAGCCCGCAGCGTAGAGACGTGATTCGTGGACGAGATGCACGCCTGACGGCGGCACCAGGTGGCCTCGACACCAATCCCGACGGTGACGATCACTTCGCAGTCCTGAACGCAGTCCAGACTCGAGAGATAGGACTCCTGCACGCCGTAGCCCCCGAACGACGTCAACGCGAGTGGCGCTTTCTCAGGCAGCCCCAGCGTCTTCCGCACGTGGGCGCGGTCGTGTCGCGCGTGCCGGGCCACGAACGGCACGTCGATGATCGAGTCGAACGTCGCGAAGCCCCCGTACATCGGCAGGCGCCACGCGCCGGCGGATTGGCGATACGCCGCACGGATATGGTCGAGGACGCCATCTGCGCGGCCATCGCGGTCGTAGGCTTCGTAGATCCAGTCCCAGGTGAAGTTGCTGACGACAACCGAAGGAACGGCCGCGAGCGCAGCGCCGGCGCAGGCCAACGGGGGCGCATCCGACACGACGAAGCGTGCGTCACGAGCGCGAAGCAGATCGGCCTCGGCGCTGGCACGCTGCGGAAGGTCTGCGTAAAACGTTGCGGCACGCTCGAGGGTTGCCTGCTCATCGAGGTGCAGGCTGTCGATCTGCACGACGCCCGTATCGATCTCGGTCGACAACAGCGTGTGGGGCACGTCCGCGGTCTTTTCGAACAACCACGCAGGCGCCGTCGTCCTGACGACGATCTCGACGTCCGGGCAGAGCCGGCCGAACGCTTTGATGATTTCGATTTGCCGGGACGCGTGACCGAATCCGTGCCCGGAAATGTAGAAAAAGACGGCCGGCAAGCGTCAGGAAACCGGCACCGGAAGGGCGGTGGCGAGCGCCTGTTCGAGCGTGCGGACGGGGACGAACTCCATCTGCTTTCGCGCGTCCGCAGGAAGCTCCGCCAGATCGACCTCGTTCTGCTGCGGGAGGATCACCGTTCTGATGCCGTGCCGCCGCGCGGCCAGGACCTTCTCGCGGATGCCGCCAACCGGCAGCACCAGGCCCGACAGCGTGATCTCGCCCGTCATCGCCACGTCGTCGCGCACTGGCACGCCGCGCGCCGCGGACACGATCGCTGTCGCCATCGTCACGCCGGCTGAAGGCCCGTCTTTCGGAATCGCTCCGGCCGGAACGTGCACGTGCAAGTCGTGCTTCGAGAAGAAATCAGGCGCAATGCCCAGGCTCTGCGCGTGCTGGCGACTGTGCGACAGCGCCGCCCGTGCGGACTCCTGCATGACGCTTCCGAGCTGACCCGTCAGCGTCAATTGGCCGCTGCCGCCAGGCAATACCGCCACCTCGACGAAGAGCACCTCGCCGCCGGTTTCCGTCCAGGCAAGCCCGGTCGCGACGCCGGGGCGCGACGTGCGGAAGGCCGTCTCCGACCTGTAACGCGGCGGTCCCAGATACGTCTCGACGTCCGCGACGTCGATCACAGCCCTGTGAGAGGAGTCGGTGGCGACCCTGGCGGCGACCTTTCGGGCCAGCGTGCCGATCTGCCGTTCGAGCGAGCGGACGCCCGCCTCGCGCGTGTATTCACTAATCACCCGTCGAAGAGCACCATCGGTGATCTCGATGTGCTCGGGGGTCAGGCCGTGCTCCTCGCGCTGACGCGGGATGAGGTACATCCTGGCAATGTGTACTTTCTCGTCCTCTGTGTAGCCGCTGAGCTGGATCATCTCCATGCGATCGAGCAATGCGGGGTGGATCGTGCCGAGCTGATTCGCCGTCGCAATGAACAGGACCCGAGACAGGTCCATGTTGATCTCGAGGTAATGGTCGCGGAACGAATGATTCTGTGCCGGGTCGAGCACCTCGAGGAGCGCCGCAGCAGGGTCGCCCTGGATTCCGACCGAGATCTTGTCGATCTCGTCGAGCATCAGGACGGGATTCGATGACGCCGCGGTCTTGAGCGCTTGAGCGATTCGGCCCGGCATAGACCCGATGTACGTCCGGCGATGTCCGCGGATCTCGGCCTCGTCGCGCACGCCGCCAAGCGAGATGCGCATGAACTTGCGGTTCATGGCGCGGGCGATCGACTGGCCGAGCGAGGTCTTGCCGACGCCTGGCGGGCCGACGAAGCACAGGATCGGCCCTTTCATGTCGCCTTTCAGCTTGCGCACTGCCAGGTATTCGACGATGCGGTCCTTCACCTTGTCGAGGTCGTAGTGATCCTCGTCCAGCACCTTGCGCGCGGCGACCGGATCGAGCCGATCCTCCGTCGGCTTGTCCCATGGAATGTCCAGCACCCACTCGAGGTAGGTGCGGATCATCTGATACTCGGGTGACGCCGGTGTCATGCGCTCCAGCCGGTCGACTTCTCGAAGCGCCACCGTCGCCACGTGCTCCGGCAGCTTGGCTTCCTCCACGCGCTGACGAAGCACCACCGCTTCACTGTCGCCCTCACCGAGCTCCGACTGGATCGCCTTCATCTGCTGCCGCAGCAGGTATTCGCGCTGCGCGTCGGTCATTTCCTTCTCGGCCTTCGACTCGATGCGCCCCTTGACCTCGAGCACTTCGATTTCGCGCGAGAGGGCCATCGACACGGCGTCGAGCTTGACCGACAGATTGTTCTCTTCGAGCAGCTTCTGCTTGTCCTCGGGCTTCATGTCGAGGAGGCTGGCGAGCAGATAAACGATTCTGAGCGGATCGTCCAGGCCGGTGACGAGCGTCTTGATGTCCGGCGAAAGGCCGGTGGCCAGCGACAGGGCGCGATCGACGAGCTCCTGGAGCCGGCGAACGTGCGCCTCGATTTCAATGCTGCGCTCGGAGAGTTCAGGCAGCGGCTTGATCAACGCCTTGATGATGCCGCCCTCCGACTGCAGGAACTCTCCCCGCGCGCGGGCGACCCCCTCGACGATCACGCGCAAGCCACCTGGACCTTTGGACATCTGACGGATGACCGCAACGGTCCCGACACGCTCCAGATCATCTGTCGTGGGCTCGTCCGCATCGCTCTTCTGCAACAGGAGCAATACCAGACGATCCCCCGCCAACGCGCGATTCACCGCCTCGACCGAGATCGGCCGGCTGACGCCGAGTGGTGCAACGGTCATCGGCAGGACGACGGCACCGCGGAGCGGAACGACTGGGAGTTCGGAGGGGAGGGAGGGAGCCGGTTCAGCCATAAAACGTCCAAAAGATCATACTGTAGACCGTGGTCCGGTGCGTCCGTGGTTCGTGGTTCGTCGCTCGTCGCTCGAAGAGCTCCATCGGCGCTCAAAGGCTTGTCGAGCAACGAGCTACGAACCACGAACCACGGACCACGGCAAACGTCCGTTCAAGAACGCGTTAGTACAAGAACGGAATCATCCTCCACCGCACCGTGCCGCGGTAACGTTCGTAATCCGAACCAAACACCTGGACCAGACTTCGTTCTTCCCACGGGATCGCCACCGCGAGATAGAGCGTGCTGACGAGCGCGAACACGGCACGCGTGCCGGTCATCGTCGGGGCACCGAAAACCATCAATGCCCAGGCGAAATAGAGAGGATGGCGGACGAATCCGTAGACGCCGGCGGTTTTGAGTGGGACATGGGGCGCGGGTTGCCCGTGACGCGCCAGCAGCGCCGGTCTCACGCCGGCGAGGTCGAGCGCGTCGACGCTGGCGGCGCCTCCGATTGTCAGCAGTATGCCTGCTGCCTGAACGGCGTAGCCTGCGAACGCCCACGGGTAGGGAACCGAGTACAACACGCCCGGCACAGGCTGCCAGAACCAGCACACCAGCATGAACAGCAGGCTCGCCACCCACGTGTAGAGGGACCGCTCGAGCGCCGGGGTGACGCGCCGCTGCAGCCAGCGCTTCGCGCCCGTTCGTGCGAGCGCGCTGTGATGTGCCGCGAACACCGTGAACAGGAAGACATTGATGCCAACGGGTCGCAAAACGGGGCCGGCCGCGACCGCTGCGCCGTACCTTACGAAATAGGAAAGGAAGAACCAGCCCAGCGAGGCAGCAAAGAGCACTGCGCCGGTCCACGCAAACGCGACCGTAGCCGGCCCGACCGCAGATTCGGATCGCGCGGCATCGTCAGCCCGCATGGCGCGCATATTATAGGAGCATGGGTTCCGCACGTGTCGCGATCACCGGCATCGGTGTCGTGTCGCCGTACGGTGTCGGGCGCGACCGGTTCTGGCAGCACGTCAGCCGTGGCTGCAGCGCGACGCGCACGATCACCGATTTCGATGCCTCACCGTTTCCGTGCACGGTTGCGGCGCCCGTTCCCGCGGTGACGATCGACGATGCGGTAACGCTCGAGGCGCGTTACGGCAACGGCAATGGCAACGGGAATGGCCGCGCCGATCCACGCCGGTACTCGAAGGCCTCGCTCATTGCCGTCATCGCCGCGACCGAAGCGTGGCACGACGCCGGCCTCAGCCGGAACGAGCCGGACGCCGGCGTGCTGGTTGGCAGCGGTGCCGGCGGCATTGACGTAGCCGAGCGTCAGTACCACGAGTTCTTCAATGACGGCTGGAAGCGCGTCACGCCGTACGCCATCCCCGTTTCGATCGTCGGGATGATCTCCAGCGAGATCTCGATCGCGCTCGGCCTGCACGGGATCAGCCACGTGGTCTCCACCGGGTGCACGAGCTCGACGGATGCCATCTCGTACGCCACGTCGATGATTCGTCTTGGCGAGGCCGAGGTGATTCTGTCCGGCGGCGCGGATGCCTGCGTCACGCCCGGCATGATCTTCGGCTTCTCGAAGATGCGCGCCGTTGCGACCCGCTACAACGACGTCCCGTCGTCAGCGTCGCGCCCGTTCGATCACGGCCGGGATGGCTTCGTCCTCGGCGAGGGCGCCTGGATGGTCGTGCTCGAGCGTGAGGACCGCGCGCGCGCGCGGGGCGCGCACATCTACGCGACGGTGGAAGGGTATGGGTCGACCTGCGATGCCTACCATCGCGTGCAGATGGACCCCGACGGGGATCAGATCGTGCGCGCGATGCAACTGGCCGTTGCGCGATCGGGGCGCGAGCTCGAAGAGATCGGCTACGTGAACTTCCACGGCACGTCGACGGTGTTGAACGACGCCGTGGAAGCGCGATGCGTCCGCCGTTTGTTCGGTCCGATGGCCGATCGCGTTTCTGGATCTTCCACGAAATCGATGATCGGCCATCCGCAGGGCGCCAGTGGCGCTGCGGGCATCGTGACGACCGCGCTCGCGCTGAGCGAAGGGTTCCTGCCGCCCACGATCAATCAGGTGGATCCCGACCCCGATTGCGACATCGACGTCATTCCGAACACCGGCCGTCCGGCGTCGCCGGAGGCCGCACTGTGCAACTGCCTCGGATTCGGATCGAAGAACAGCGCGATCGTCCTGGGCCGGGCATGAACCGCGTCGCGCGAGACCAGCCTGCTCCCGCCGTGCTCCTCGGCCTGACGGCCTCCTTCGAAACAATCGCGCCAAGCCTGGCCCTCGCAGCGCTCGCGTTCGTGCCGATGATTGGCGAAGCCCTTCACTCGGCACGGAACGAACGGCGCCTTCGTCAGCAGGGCGCTGTCGAGCCGGCCGACGACGTGTTCGCGGCAATGCAACTGATCTATCCGTCGTGCTTCGCCGCGATGATCGTCGAGCACTGGGTGCGGCAAGCCGCAGGCGGATGCCGTCACGGTTGCGGGGGCGATGGTCTTCGGCGCCGCGAAAGCCCTGAAGTACTGGGCGATTGCATCGCTCGGCCCGCGCTGGTCGTTCCGCGTCCTCGTGCCGCCCAGATCCGATCTCGTGACCACCGGCCCCTATCGGTTCATGCGTCATCCCAACTATCTCGGTGTACTTGGAGAACTGGCGGGAATGGCATTGCTGGCGCAGGCGCCGCTCAGCGGCGTAGCCGCCCTCCTCGTCTTCGCCGCCCTGCTGCGCGCCCGGATTCGTGTCGAGGAGAGAGCGCTCGGGTAGAATCCGCTCATTGTCGATACCGACTACTGATTGCCGACGGCAGTGTGGCATCACCTGATTGCCCATCGCCCATCGCCCATCGCCCATTGCCCATTGCCCATCGCCCATTGATCACCTTAATCCTCGACACCCTGATCTTGCTGGCCTGTATCGCCGCACTGGTGATCGAGCTGTCGGGCGGTTTCTTCACGTCGGTCGGCGGCCTGCGCGTGTCCGCGCGCAGTGCGGACCGTGCGCTCTTCGTCGCGCTGGGCCTGCTGATCGTCAGATACGCGATCGATCGACACGCGGGCTTCCTCGGTATCGCGAAGGAACGCTGGCATGAGCGATGGAACCGGTATTTCCAATCGCAGGCTGACCCGGGCTCTACGCTGGCCGGGCCCGCGGAAGGGCGTCACCTGGCGCTCGCTATCGCCGGACTCTGTCTGTTCGGCGTGGCCGCGCTGTTCCCTCAGCTGGTGGCCATGGACTCGGTGCCCGATCTCGGCGATCCGCTCTTTTCGATGTGGCGGATCGGCTGGGTGAACCGTCAGCTCCTCGGGGATCCCCGTCCGCTGTTCGACGCGAACATCTTCTACCCCGAGCGGCTGACGCTGACCTACTCGGATGCGATGCTCCTGCCCGCGCTGTTCGCGGCGCCGCTCCTCGCCCTCGGCATCCATCCGGTCATCACGTACAACCTGCTGATGCTGTCGGGGTTCCTCTTTTCCGGGGTCGCGACCTATGTGCTGGTCAGCCGCCTGACCGGATCGCCTCGGGCGGCTTTCATTGCGGCTGTCATCTACGGCTTCTATCCCTACCGGTTCGAGCACTACAGCCATCTCGAGCTGCAGTTCACGCAATGGATGCCGCTCTCGCTGCTGGCGATTCATCGATTCGTCGAGACGTCGCGCATGCGGCATGCGGTGCTGGCGGCGCTTGCGGTGGTGGCCCAGCTGTACTCGTCGATGTACTACGCCGTGTTCTTCCTCTTCTATGGCTCGACGGTCTTCCTGTGTGCTCGCGCTCGGACGAAAGTTGAAGCTGCGCGGCATCGTGAAACCGGCGTGCATCGCAGGCGCCCTGGCGCTCGCGCTGGCGGTGCCGCTGGCGCGGCCCTACCTGGCCGCGCAGACGCTGAAAGGCGATCGCGATGTTCCGGCGGTCACCGTGTTCAGCGCAACCGCGTCGGACTACCTGCGCGCCCATCAACGCAGTGCACTCTATGGCCCGTACCTGCTGCCAGGACGGAAGATCGAGCGCGCGCTGTTCCCCGGTGTCCTGCCGATCGTTCTCGCGATCGCGTCGCTGGCGCCTCCCGTCGGCCTCGTGCGCCTTGCGTATGCCGCAGGGCTGCTGATCGCCTTCGATGGGTCCCTCGGGTTTCACGGCCTCATCTATCCGTACCTCTACGACTGGTTTCCCCCGATGCGCGGGTTGCGCGTTCCCGCGCGCTTCAGCGTGATCGTGGGGTTGAGCCTCGCCATCCTGTCGGGGTTCGGCATGCGCCGATTGCTGACGCGGCTGTCACCGGGGAAAGCGCAGGTCGCATTCGCGGCGGCCGTGATTCTTCTGGCTTTCGATCTACGTCCCAACCTGTCGCTTGAACCGGTCTGGCCCGAGCCTCCACCGATCTATGCCGCGGTAAATGCCCAGCACACGGTCCTGGCCGAGTTTCCGGTTCCTGACGATCCCTTCGGGTTCGGGTTCAACACCAGCTACATGTATTTTTCACTCTGGCACGGCGCGAACATGGTCAACGGCTACAGTGGTTTTCTTCCGGCGAGCTACGAAGAGCTGGCCAAAGGGCTCGCGAAGCTTTCCAAGCACGTCATCTGTCGCCTTGCTTCGCCAGCGCGGGGTCACGCACTTGACGCTGAATTGCGCGCTCTATCGCGACGACTGTTCGCCGGTCCTCCGAGCGTTCGACAGCGAGCCGGCGCTGCGCCGCGTGACCGAGGGCAGATGGCAGGGCGCTCCCGCGGTCCTTTACGAACTCATTCGATGACTTCCGACGAACGCTCCTCCGTGCCGCCTGCGGTGAAGGTGCTTGACGGCGTGGTCGCCGGCGCGTGCGCCGCAGCCGTCGCGCTGTTCGTCTTCGGCCCGTTTCGCACGGTTGCCGGCGAGACGGCCATATCCATTCGCTGGACGCATCTGCTCTTTGGCGCAGTGGCCCTCGCCATCGTCCGCCATGCCGCACGTCCGTCCCCGAACATCATCGCGACGTGGCGTTCGTGGTGTTCGGCTCTGTCGGCTCGCCCCGCGCTCGCAGACGCGTTGCTGGCATTCTCGCTGACGCGGCCGATCGTCCTCCTGATTGGCTTTCTCGCCGTCGCGACATTCGGGCTGGTTGCCGGCGCACCTGCTTCGAGCCCGCGAACGATCCTCCGGGAACTGCCGTCACGCTTCGACGCGAACTGGTACGCAGGTATTGCCGCAGAGGGGTACGAATGGCAGGGGCGATTGGATCGCCAGCAGAACTTTGCGTTTTTCCCAGCGTTCCCGATGACGATGAAGGCGGTTGGTGTGGTAACCGGGGCTTACGCGGACGGAATCTCCAGGGATCGACGCATCACGCGCTTCACATGGGCGGGGCTGCTGGTCGCGTTGTTCTCGTTTGTCGCTGCCGCCTGGTACTTCTCATCGATTGCGCGCGATTTCCTGCCACCTGAGCGAGCGCGCATGGCCGTGGTCCTCATCGCCGCCTATCCTTTTGCGCTGTTCTTCAGCGCCGCGTACACGGAGTCGCTCTTCCTGCTCGTGACCCTCGGTGCATGGTGGCACTTCCGGCGACACGAGCTTGTGAGAGCCGCCCTGTTCGGGCTCGTCGCCGGACTGACGCGCCCCAACGGATGTTTTCTCAGCGTGCCGCTCGGGCTCATTGCGCTGGGCTTCGCCGACGTGCCTGATTCGCATACGCAACCGCCGGGAAAGCCGTCACCCGGCGTGCTCAGGCGTCTCGTGGTTGCGGCCATGCCGGGCATCGGCATGCTCATCTACACCGTCTACCTCTACTCCAATACCGGGGTCTGGTTCGCCTGGGCCCGCGTGCAGGTCGCGTGGGGCCGCGCGCTCAGCGGTGGCGGCGCATCGTCGACGGCCGATTTGTCGGGCGGACTTCTTCAGTTTGCCGCCGATCATCCATACACCGCCTTCAACGCCATCGGCCTTGCCTTTGCTACCGTGCTCATCTGGCCCGTGTGGCGGAGGCTGGGGCTGGCGTGGACGGCTTACGTCCTGATCAACGTCGGCCCGCCCCTTATTTCGGGTGGGTTACTGTCGCTCGGGCGCATGAGCTCGACACTGTTCCCGCTGTTCCTGGCCCTCTCCGCGGTGCTTCCGTCCCGGGCGTGGCCGGCCGTTGCCGTCAGCTTTGGTTTGCTGCAAGGGTTCTTCGCGGCGTTGTTCTATACATGGCGGGACCTGTACTGACCATTTGGAAAACCTGCTGATTTCCGCCGTCCGTTCGTTCCGAACGCGCGTCTGATTGGGTAAACCGGTGCTCTATAATCGGATCAGGTTGATGGACGGCACACGCGAACCACGCGCGTGGCAATGGTCGATGCGGCCGCTGGTCGTGATCCTCCTGCTCGTCTGCGCGCCGACCGCCAGTTCATCAATCAGCCCGCAGGTCGCGCCGCAGGCGAACGAGTCGTTCCTCATGAGCGCGGAACGAGCGATTGCCCACGGCCGGATCGACGAAGCCGAAGCCCTCGCCCGTGCCCGGCCAGCCGGCGACAGCGACGCTGCCGCCATCCTGGCGCGCCTCGCGATCCGGCGTGGCCAGAACGACGAGGCTCTCAAGCTGCTCGAGCCGGCGGCGACGGCTGCGCCGTCTGGAGAAGCCGCGCTGGAGCTGGGACTGCTGCTTCAGAACGTCGGACGGGCGCAGGAAGGGCTCCCGCACCTCAATCGCGTGTTTCGTCAGGGCGGCAGCGGCGGAAACGCGGAGTCGCTGCTGCGTGCCGGACGCGCCGCGCGGGCGCTGAACCGCGCGCAGGATGCCAACGCGTTGTTCCGCGCAGCCGCAGGCGGTCGCGTGAACCCGGTGATCGAAACCGCCTGGGGGCGGTTGTTCTACGAAAAGCACGATCTTGCCGAGGCCTTCAAGTCCTTCAAGCAGGCGATCGACGCCGATGGAAAATGGGCTCCGGCGCACGCGGGCCTGGCACAGGCGCTGTCCCAGGAGAATCCGACCCTGGCCGCCGCCTCGGCGTCTACCGCGCTGGAGATCGATCCCGGGCTTGCAGAAGCCCATCTGTTGCTGGCCAACCTCGAGCTCGATAACACCAAGTACGACGAGGCGCGGAAGCACATCGACCGCGTCCTCGACGCCAATCCGGCCCATCTCGAGGCGCGGTCGCTCGTCGGCGCTATCGACTTCGTCCGCGGCAACCGTCCGGCGTTCGACACCACGGTCAAGGGGATCCTGGCGATAAACCCCGCGTACGGCGAGGCCTACCGCGTGGCGGGGGACCTTCTGGCGCGGAACTACCGGTTCGACGAGGCGCTCCAGCTCACGCAGGAAGCGCTGACGCTCGATCCGGGCAACAGTCGTGCGCATGCCGACCTGGGCATGCACTCGATGCGGACCGGCGACGAGCCGGGCGCGCGTCGCGCCCTGGAGCGTGCGTTCAAACTCGATGGGTTCGATCGCGTCACGTTCAACCTGCTCGCGCTGCTCGACAAGCTCGAGAAGTTCGACGTGGTGCGCGAAGGCGATCTGGTGCTCAAGTTCCATCCTGACGAGACCGCCGTGCTGAAGGAGTATGCGATTCCGCTGGCGCAGCAATCGCTCAAGACGCTCTCGTCCAAGTACCAGTTCACGCCGCAGGGCCCGATTCTGATCGAGATCTTCCCGGTGCACGACGACTTCGCGGTCCGCAATCTCGGGCTGCCCGGGCTCGTGGGGGCGCTCGGCGCCTGCTTCGGGCGTGTCATCAGCATGGACTCGCCGAAGGCGAGAACGCCGGGGTCGTTCTCGTGGCAGGCGACGCTGTGGCACGAGATGGCGCACGTCATCACCCTGCAGATGTCGAAGCAGCGTGTGCCGCGCTGGCTCACCGAGGGTGTGTCGGTCTACGAGGAAACGAAGGCACGCCCAGCCTGGGGCCGCGAGATGGAAGTGCCATTCGCGGTCGCGCTCGAGCAGGGCAAGGCGCTGAAGCTGCGCGATCTGAACTCCGGCTTCACGAGCGGCGAGACGATCGCGCTCGCGTACTACCAGGCTTCGCTGCTCGTCGACCATATCGTGTCGACACACGGCGAAGCGGCGCTGCGAACGCTGATCCACAGCTACGCCGATGGAACCGAGAACGAGCAGGCGATTACGAAGTCTCTTGGCGTGTCGATGGACGCGCTGCAGGCCTCGTTCGACAAGATGCTCGACACCCGCTTTTCGTCGGTGCGCGCGGCACTGCGCGACCAGGTCAAGGACAAGCCGGGCGAGCCCGATGTGTCTGCCCTGAAAGCGAACGCGGCGGCCAAACCGGGAAGCTATCAAGCGCAGCTGATGCTCGGCATGGCTCTCGCCGCGCAGAAGGACAAGTCGGCCTTCGAGCCGCTCGAACGCGCGGCGGCGCTGGTGCCGATGGCCATCGGCGAGAACTCGCCGCATGCCGTCATGGGCCGCCTGGCCGAAGAGCTTGGCGACGCGCCGCGGGCCATCAAGGCCTACCAGGCGTTGCTCGCGCAGGATCAGACGGCGCTCGAACCGGCGCGAAGGCTCGCTGCGCTGGCGGCCAAGGCGGGCGACGAGAAGGCGCTCGCCATCGCCAACGATCGCGTCGTCGAGATCGATCCGTTCGATTCACAGGGCCACAGTGGTCTTGGCCGTCTCGCCATGAAGCGTGGTGATGCCGGAACCGCCGTTCGCGAGTTCAGGGCCGCGCTTGCGATAGGACCGGCCGATCGCGCGGCGGCGCACTGCGATCTCGGAGAGAGTTACCTTCTCGCGGGACGCCGCGACGAGGCGAAGCGCGAAGCGCTGGCAGCGCTGGAGATTGCGCCGAGCTTCGAACGGGCGCAGGACCTGCTGCTCAAGGTCGTCGACGGAAAGAGCAACGGAAGCGGGAAGCGCCCGTGAAGATCGGACCGGCGTCGATCGTGCCGGCCCTCGCGGGCGCAGGGCTGCTCCTGTGGGGCCTGCTATCTGTCTCCGCGCCTGACGCCGACGCCCAGAATCCGTTACAGCCAGACGCGCGCTTCGCCGGTTTGCAGTGGACGTTCGCTCGGATCAAGTACACCGCGTGGAACGTTCCCGCATCGCAGGGGTGCGACACCTTCAACGAGTGCTGGACGATTGACTACCCGGCGGCCGAACAGAATCTCTCGCGTCGTCTCCGCACGGTGACCTCGATCCAGGTGAACGATCCTGTCGTCGTGACGCTCGACGACCCTTCGCTCTGGACATACCCGTGGATCTACATCGTCGAGCCCGGAACGATGACGCTGAAGGAAAGCGAGGTGCAGAACCTGCGCGAGTTCCTGCTCCGCGGCGGCACGCTGACGTTCGACGACTTCCACGGGCCTGAGGAGTGGGCGCATTTTCAGCGCGAAATGAAGCGCGTGTTTCCCGATCGGCGGATCGTGGACTTGCCGCCCAACCATCCGATCTACAGTTGCTTCTACCAGATCGATGAGTACCCGCAGACGCCTGGTCTCGGGTCGTTTCTGCAGGGCCGCACATGGGAGAAGGGTGGGTTTGCCCCGCGCCTGCGGGCGATCGAAGACGACAACGGCCGCGCCATGGTCCTCATCAACTTCAACACGGACATGGGCGACGGCTGGGAATGGTCCAACGCCGCCGACTATCCCGGTTATGTCCGGTTCACCGCGCAAGCCTACCGGATGCAGATCAACGAAATCGTTTACTCGCTGACCCACTGATGAATCCGACGCCCACCGCTCGCGCCACCCCGGAAGTCCTGTCGACCACGGATATCGCCGCCGTAGCCGAGCGCGTGTCAGCGGGACGCAAGCGGATCCTGACGGAGATCCACAAGGTCATCGTCGGGCAGGAGGACGTCATCGATCAGGTCTTGATGGCGCTGTTCACGGGCGGCCACTGCCTGATCACCGGCGTGCCCGGCCTCGCCAAGACGCTCCTGATCAAGACCGTCGCTGAAATCCTGGACCTGTCGTACAAACGCATCCAGTTCACGCCCGATCTGATGCCGGCGGATATCACCGGCACCGAGGTCCTCGACGAACAGGGCGGCCACCGATCGCTGCGTTTCGTGACGGGACCGATCTTCGCGCAGATCATCCTCGCCGACGAGATCAACCGCACGCCGCCAAAGACGCAGGCGGCGCTGCTCGAGGCGATGCAGGAGTACCACGTGACGGCTGCCGGCCGGACGTATCAGCTGGAGCGGCCGTTTTTCGTGCTCGCGACGCAGAACCCCATCGAGCTCGAGGGCACGTATCCATTGCCCGAAGCGCAGCTCGATCGCTTCATGTTCAACATCGTCATGACCTACCTGCCCGAGGACGAGGAGGTCCGCGTCGTCACGCAGACGACTGGCATCCACGTGCAGGTGCCGGAGCGCGTGCTCGGCGGGCCGGAGATTCTCGAGATTCAGCAACTGGTGCGGCAGGTGGTCGTGGCGGAGGATGTCGCGCGGTATGCCGTTCGCCTGGTCGATGCGTCCCGTCCGGGCCGGCAAAGCGACCATGGGTTCGTGCGCGAGTGGGTCAAGTGGGGCGCCGGTCTCCGCGCGTCGCAGGCCCTGATCCTGGCGGGGAAGGCAAGGGCCCTGCTGCACGGCCGGTATCACGTGTCGGTCGGCGACATTCAGGCGTTGGCGCGCCCCGTGCTTCGCCATCGCGTGATTCCCAACTTCTACGCCGAGTCCGAGCGGATCACCTCCGACAATCTCGTCGAGCGCCTGCTCGAAGCGGTTCCGGTACCGCGAAGCGGGATGTAGCGATGCCCACCCCCGCCACGCGCGACTTGAGGTTTCTGGATCCGGCCATCATCGCACGGCTCGGCACCATGGAGCTGAAGGCGCGGACGGTCGTGGAAGGTTTCATCTCCGGTCTTCATCGAAGCCCTTTCAAGGGGTTCAGCGTCGAGTTCGCTGAGTACCGCCAATACATGCATGGAGACGACCTGTCCACGCTCGACTGGAAGGTCTACGCACGCATCCGATCGCCACTACGTCAAGAAGTACGAGGAGGAAACCAACCTCGAGTGCCACATCCTGCTGGATGTGAGCGGCTCGATGGGATACCGCGGGTCGGCGCCAATGAGCAAGATGGAGTATGGCTCTGTCCTCGCGGCCTCGCTTGCGTTCCTGATGAACCGGCAGCGTGACGCGACCGGTTTGATCGCCTTCGACGATCGCATCACGTTCCGGCTTCCCGCAAGCGCCCGCCCCGGGCACCTGCATTCGTTGCTCCTTGGTCTCGAGCGGCTGCAGCCAGGCCGCCGATCTGACGTCGGCCGTCCGCTCCATCAGCTCGCTGATGCGCTCGTCAAGCGCAGCCTGGTCGTGCTGATCTCCGACCTGCTCGACGATCCCGAGCCCATCATCAAGGGGCTGAAGCACATCAAGTTCTGCGGCACGGACGTCATCGTGTTCCAGGTCCTCGATCCGCACGAGCTCACGTTTCCGTTCACCGGATCGGCAAAGTTCAAGGATCTCGAGAGCGCCGAGGAACTCATCACGGAACCGACCGCGATTCGCACGAGCTATTTGCGCGAGCTGGCGGGGCTCACGCTCACCTACGACCGAGCGCTGCGGGGCGGGGGCATCGACTACGTGCAGCTCGACTCGTCGCAGCCACTCGACTTCGCCTTGCTCGCCTATCTCGCCGCGCGCTCGCGAAGGAAATAGGAATGTCGTTCCTCTATCCCGCGTTCCTGCTCGGTGCGCTCGCGATCGCTCTTCCGATCGTCCTGCACCTGCTGCGGCGTGATGTGGCCCCCGAAGTGCCGTTCACAGCCGTCCGGATGCTGCGGCGGTCGCCGATCGAGCGATCGCGGCGGCGACGGTTGCAGGATCTGCTGCTCCTCGCAGCCCGCGTCGCCGCTCTGCTCCTGCTCGCCCTGGCCTTCGCGCGGCCGTACCTGACGTCTGCGAGTGGCGGAGGCACGCTCGTGGTGGCCGTCGATCGCTCGTTCAGCATGAGCGCACCGGGACGCTTCGAGCAGGCCCTCGAGCGCGCGCGCACGGCGATCGGTCAAGCGTCCATCGGCGAGCGCGTCGCGCTGGTGGCATTCGACGATCGCGCGGACATCGTGTCAGAGCCCGGCAGCGGCGCGGATGCCTTGTCCGCGTTGAACGGACTGAAGCCGGGCTTCGGCGCGACGGAGTACGGGCCAGTCGTCCAGAAGGTGGCGGAACTCGGCAAGGGTTCCGGGGGAACTCTGATTATCGTGACCGACATGCAGCGATCCGGCTGGACCGCTGACGCGGCGTCTCAACTTCCCGCGGGCTGGCAACTTCAAACGGTCGACGTCGGGGGACTGGTACCCAACGTCGCGCTCAGCAACCTTCGGATCGAGCCCGATCGCATCGTGGCGGCCGTCTACAACGGCGGCGACGCCGTTCGTCAGGGTCAGGTTCGCATCTCGCACGGCGACCGGCAGATAGCGACCGGCCAGTACAGCGTCGAACCCGGAGCGCTGACCGACGTACCGGTCGCCGTGAAGGTGCCAACAACGGGCGGGCTGACCGTCACCGTGGACGATCCTGGCGGCATCCCCGCCGACGATACGCGCTATGCGGCCCTTGGAACGAGCCAATCGAGCGTCGCGATCGTCACTGGCGGCTCTCAACGTCAGTCGGGTTTCTATCTCGAGCGCGCACTGGCAACATCGTCGGAGGAGTCTGACGGGCTTGCGGCGCGAACAGTGTCGGGGTCGACTGTCACTTCTGACTCGCTGTCATCGCAGTCTGCGGTGGTCCTCCTCTCGACGCGCGGACTGACACGTGAGGCGCGCCAGGCCATCGCCGACTTCACGCGCCGGGGCGGGGGGCTCGTCCTGATCGCCGCTCCCGACCTCGAAGCATCGGTTGTTTCGACGATGTTCAACTGGGATCCGCCACTGACGGTGGCCGAGCACCAGGGCCCGCTGTCGCTGGCGGTGACCGATATCCGCCATCCCATCCTCCGGCCGTTTGGAGCGTTGACCGCCAATCTCGGGCACGTCCAGTTCAGCCGAAGCTGGCGGATTCGCCCTGACGGATGGGACGTCGTCACCACGTTCAGCGACGGCACGCCCGCTCTTCTGGAGCGTCACGAAGGCAACGGCCAGGTCGTGATATTCGCATCTGATGTCGATCGACGATGGAACGACTTTCCGTTGCATCCGGCCTTCGTTCCCTTCACGATCGAATCGATCCGCTACGCGGCGGGGGAACGCAGAAATCCGCGTGAATTCACCGTCGGCCGGGCGCCCGCGGAAACGGCCGGACGGCCCGGTTTGCACACGGTGGGGGACGACAAGCGGCTGGTCGCCGTCAACGTCGACGCTCGCGAAAGCGGGCTCGAACGGCTGGCGGAAGACGAGTTTCGTCAAAAGGTCAGGACGGAGGCAGCCGGGGCATCACCGGCGTCTGCCTTGCAGGCTCGTCAGACCGAGGGGGCGCAGAACTTCTGGCGTTACGGGCTGGTTCTGATGCTCGTTGCGCTTGTGGCTGAGTCGGTGGTGGGGAGGGTTTCATAAAGTGCGCAAGTGCGCAAGTGCGCGGGTGCGCAAGTGCTTAGCGAGAGACGAATTGTGACCGAGCGCGATGAGGTGCGGGCGTTCTTGAGTCGGGTTCGGCGCCGGTGGTTTGCCCAGGCGGCGCTGAGGACCGTGGCTCGAGCGGCGTTTGCTGCGGCGGTGCCAGGGTTGGCGGCCCTCGTGATCGAACGTCTGTTTCGGCCCGACGGTCCGGCGCTCGTGCTGCTTGGTGCTGCGGCGGTTGTGGCGGCGCTGGGCGCCGGGGCGTTTGCGGTGTGGCACATGCAGCGGCGGCCGAACGATACGCAGGTCGCCCGCTTCATCGAAGAACGCGCGGGGTTGTTGCCGGGTGTCGAGCCGCTGGACGATACGATCGTCAGCGCCGTCGATGGCTCCGGCGAGGGCACGCCGCTCACCCCTCTGATTCACAACGCGGCGGCCCGCCGCCTTGCCGAGTTCACGCCACGTCAGATCGT
Organism: uncultured Acidobacteriota bacterium; assembly: GCA_963784195.1. Classification (GTDB taxonomy): domain Bacteria; phylum Acidobacteriota; class Vicinamibacteria; order Vicinamibacterales; family 2-12-FULL-66-21; genus CAVQAH01. The sequence goes on from CAWARA010000035.1 coordinate 51,268, forward strand.
GGCTCCCGCGGCCATCCGTCGCGGAGTGGTCGAGACAGTTGCGGGGCTCGCGCTGCTCGCGTTCACGCTCGTCATCGGTCGCGATCCGCTCGCCCGGAGTTTCGACACAGCCTGGCTGGGGCTCAACCCGAACGCGATTCAGATTTCGGTTCAACCGGGGGACGTGCGCGTCATCGGCGGCAGCCCGCTGCAGATCCGCGCGATCGTGCACTCGGGTAACCGGCCGCTGACACATCTTCAGCCGACGATGACGGTCACGGCGGGTGCCGATCAGCGAAAAGTGCCGATGACGGTCGAAGGCGGAGCGTTCGTCTTCCCGTTCGAGTCGGTGGATCGCAGCTTCACGTACAAGATCGGCGCTGGGGGCGCGTCGACGCGTGATTTCGCGGTGACGGCGCTCTTCGCACCGCGTGTCGAGCGCATCGACCTGCACTACGAATACCCGTCGTTCACGGGCCTTCGTCCACGGGACGAGCAGAACGGCGGCGACATCTATGCGCCAGCGGGAACCAAGGTCCGCCTGAGGGTTCAGACGGACAAGCCGATAGCCGCCGCGGAGATGACTCTTGCCGGGGCCGGCGCCAAGCCGCTGCGGCCCGCGGGCGATCGCTCGGCTGAAATCGAACTGGTGCTGTCGCGCGACGACTCGTATCGGCTGCGGCTGACGGATCACGACGGCCTCGGCGCGCCTGGGGAAACGGAATATTTCATCCGCTTGATGGACGATCGTCCGCCGGACGTCAGGATCCTTCGACCAGCGGGCGATCAGCAGATCACGCCACTCGAGGAAGTGGCCATCGAGGCGCGTGCGGAAGACGACTACGGCATCGCGAACTTCGAACTGGTCTATGCGGTACCGGGAGGTCAGACGAAGGTTGTGCCGTTCGCCAACGTCTCGGGTACGGAGGTCGCCAGATTGGGCGCGCACCTTCTCGCGGCCGAAGACCTGCGGGTCAAGCCCGGCGACGTGATCACGTACTACGCGCGAGCCCGCGACGTCAGCCGCGGGAAGCGCTCGACCGAGACGCGCAGCGACATGTACTTCCTCGAGGTCCGGCCGTTCAACGAGGAATTCGTCGAGGCCCAGAGCCAGGCCGGCAGCGGGGCGAACAGCGCGCAGATCGAGACGCTCATCGCCGCGCAGAAAGAGATCATCAACGCCACCTGGAACATCGAACGCCGGTCCGGAGCGGGCCGTTCCGCCGACGATCTGAAGGCTGTCGCTGAGGCGCAGGCGGAGCTGAAGGCGCGCGCCGAACAGATGGGAATGCCTCGCCGCGGCCGCGGACCGATCCGGCCGCCATTGCAGATCGCTCCTCAGCAGGCGCCACAGTTCCGTCAGACCACCGGAGATCCGGTCGGCGAAGCCGCGCTGGCAATGGGCCGCGCGCTCGAGCAGCTGCAAGGCCAGCGTACGGCTGATGCGCTGCCGCACGAGATGGCGGCGCTTCAGGCGCTCCTTCGTGCGCAAGCCGAAATAAGGCGCCGCGAGGTGATGCGGCAGCAAGCGAATGCCGGTGCCGGTGGATCGGGCCGGCAGGGGCAGGACCTGTCGGCGCTCTTCGACAAGGAACTGCAGCGGCAGCAGCGAACGAATTACGAGAGCCGCTCGCAGGTTGAAGAGCGGCCCGATCAGAAGGATCAAAGCGACGCGCTCGACCGGATCCGCGATCTGGCTCGCCGCCAGGAGGAACTGAGCCGCAAGCAGCGCGAGCTGGCTGAATCCAAGGAGGCCGAGGAAGAACGCAAGCGTCAGCTCGAGCGGCTGACGCGGGAGCAGAGCGAGCTCCGCGAGCAGGCCGAGAAGCTCGCGCGTCAGCTCGAGCAGCAACAGGGTGCGCAACAGGCCGGTCAGCGCCCACCATCGCAGTCGCAATCCGGACAGCAGGGCCAGCAACAGGGCGGTCAGGCTGGTAACCAATCTGCCAACCCGCAAAAGGGGCAGGGCGGCAACGCCAGTGGACGGATGCAGGACGCGTCAGAGCAGATGCGCAACGCCGCGAACGAGCTGCAACGCAACGACGCCAATGCCGCTGCCGACCAGAGCGCGCGCGCTGCTGAGCAGCTCCGTTCGCTCGAACAGCAACTGCGTGGCGGCAGTCCCGAGGCCCGCCAGCGCGCGGCAGGCGAATTTCAGCTCGAAGCGCAGCAGATCGCCGACGAACAGCGACGAATCGCCGCGGAGGCCGGAAGGCTCGAAAAGAGTGATTCGACGGCAACGGCCGACGCGCGTCGCAGGCTCGCTGGCGAGAAGGATCGGCTTGCCGAGCGCGTCGACAACCTGCAGCGTGGTGTCGGAGAACTCGCCAAGGGCGAACAGACCGGCAAGCAGTCTGGCGTGAGCGGGGATGGGGCCCCGCGACCACCAGGAAAAGAGACGGTTGCGCGCGCGGGCGAAGCGGCGAAGGAACTCGAGCGCCAGGAGATCGGGCGGAGAATGCGCGAAGGCGCGAAGCAGCTGCGGGACGGCTCTGCGCAGCCGTCGCGCGGAGGTGCCGCCGGCGAGGAGGAGCTCGCGCGATCGATGGACCGCGTGGCTGATTTGCTGGGGGCGTCCAGCGCCGAAGCGAGGGGCCTCTCGAGCCAGTTGGAGCAGACGCGCGAGATTCGAGACCGGCTCGATCAGTTGGAGCGTCAGATACGGGACGCCGAGGCGAAGAATCAGGGTCGCGCACCAAGTCCGATCAGCAGGGTCCTCCTAACGCGAGCGGGTCATCTGGCGGCGCGGAGGAAAAGGAACTCGAGCGGTTGCGCGAGGAGTACGCGCGCGAGCTTCAGCGCGCAAGCGAGCTGCTTGGCAAGCTTCAGCAGAGCGCCCCGCGCAGCGGGCTTGGGGGCGCCACTCCCGAAAAGGCCGAGCGAAGCCAGGCCGATCCTGGCAACCAGCCCTTCAAGCAGGACTACAGCGGCTGGGAGTCTCTCCGGAAGGACGTCAACCTGGCGCTCGAGCGAACCGAGCAGGCGGTCTCGGCGAAGATCGCCGGGCAGAAAACTCAGGATCGACTGAGCGCTGGCGGCAGCGACCGTGTCCCGGATGCCTACCGCCGCCTGATAGCCCGCTATTACGAGTCGCTGGCCCGCTCCAAAAAATAGAGCGCCGTGACATTCGCGAACCCTCTTCCGTGGTGGGCGTTGTGCATGGTCGTTGCGGGCGCCATGCTGATCGCCTGGCTGGCTTACCGGCGCTTTGCCGCCTCGGCTCCACAGCGATACGCGTTGATTGCGCTGCGTGCCCTCACGCTGCTCGCCATCGTCATCTTTCTCATGAGGCCGATCGTTCGCACGACCGAGCCGGACGCGCGTGCGGTCGTCGTTCCGGTCCTCGTCGATCTTTCCCGGAGCATGGGAATCGAGGACGTCGAGAACACGAGGCGCATCGATCGTGCGCGGGATCTCCTCACCCGCAGCCTGCTCCCTGCCTTGTCAAGTCGCTTCGCTGTCGAGGTCATCGGGTTCGGCGACGACGTGGCGCCTGTGACGACGGACAATCTGACGGCGACGGCCCGCCAAAGCGATCTTCAGGGGGCCCTCGCAGCCATGCGCGATCGCTATCGCGGCCGCGCGATTCCAGGGATCGTGCTGCTCTCCGACGGCGGCGACACGGCAGGCACCGCGGATCGCATGGCCGCTGAAAGTGCGCCGGTGTATGCCTTCGGTATCGGCGCGCCTCGAGTAGCCCAGGATCGCGAGGTTCTCAGCGTTACCGCGGCGGAAGCGGTGCTCGACGATTCGCGCGTCGATCTTGCGGTGTCGGCCGTCAGCCATGGTGGCGCTGGAGGCACCGATCCGATCGAATTGCGGTTGCTCGAGAACGGGCGCCCAATCGAAGTTCGCCGCGTTTCACCGGCCGCGGACGGCGCGCCGATCCATGCCGTCTTTCAGGTCGCGCCAGGTCGCGGCGGGCCGACGGTCTATACCATCGAAATTCCAGCGCTGCCGGGTGAGCTCGTGCCGGAGAACAACGCGCGGAGCACGCTCGTGCAGCCGCCAGCACGCAGCCGCCGCGTGCTCCTGATTGAAGGCGCGCCGGGTTTCGAGCACAGCTTCCTGAAACGCGCCTGGTCGGCCGACTCCGGCCTCGAGGTCGACTCCGTTGTTCGCAAGGGACGCAACGAGCAGGGGCGCGATACCTATTACATCCAGGCGGCTCAGTCCCGCAGCGATGCCCTGCGCAACGGGTACCCGCCCAGGCCGGACGATCTCTTTCGCTACGACGCGCTCGTGCTCGCCAACGTCGAAGGCCATCAGCTGACCCGCTCGCAGCTCGAGGCAACGCGGGCGTTCGTGGCGCAGCGTGGTGGCGGTCTCCTCGTGCTGGGGGCGCGCTCGTTCCTGCAGCAGGGGCTCGCCGACACGGCCATCGAAGAGGTTCTGCCGCTGAGCCTTCAGGATCGCACCGGCGGCGTATTGCCGGCGGTCGATGCCCAAGGCGTCAACCGTGTGACGCTGACCACGCAGGGCGAGGCGCATCCCGTCATGCAGCTGGGGCTCGCGGCAGACGACAGCCTCAAGAGGTGGGGCACCGTGCCTCCGCTCGCGGCGATTGCTCCGCTCGGCGGTCCCCGTCCGGGAGCCACGGTGCTCGCACTGGCGAGCGGCGCCGGCGGAACGCAGCGCGCGCTGGTCGCGGTGCAGCGCTTCGGTGATGGACGGTCGATGATCTTCGCGGGCGAGGCGGCGTGGCGCTGGCGCATGATGCTGCCGGCGACCGATCGCTCGGTACGACACGTTCTGGCGTCAGGCAGTCCGCTGGCTGGCGCTTCCAGCTACCGATCCCATCGCGATCACCGTGCCTCCCGGCGCGGCGGCCGGTGCACCGGTTGCTATTCAGATCGCCGTCCGCAACCAGGCGTTCGAGCCGATCCGGGACGCGACGGTCGACGTGCGCGTGACGACGGCGGACGGACGCCTCGAGCAGGTGCGGGCGACCGCGGATCCGGAGGCGCCAACGTCCGGGCGATACATCGCGCGCTTCAAGGCCGGTGACTCAGGCGTCTATCGTGTCGTCGCCGATGCGAAGCGCGAGCGAGTGCCGCTCGGCTCGGCCAGCGCATCGTTGCTCGTCGGTGGTGCCGATCTCGAGATGACCGATCCGCGGCTCAATACGGCTGTTCTTCAGCGTCTTGCCGGTGCGTCGGGCGGGAGAGTCGTCAGCGAAGCGGATGTCGCAGAAGTGGTCAGCGCCCTTGAAACGAATGTGCCGGCCGCGGCCCTGAGCGTCCGCCGCGATCTCTGGCACAACGGCTGGTCGTTTGCGGCAATTGTGCTGTTACTCGCAGGCGAGTGGGTGCTCCGCCGCCGTTGGGGGCTGCGATGATGCGCGTGCTCCGGCACCTCACATTGTTATTGGCGCTCATTTGCGTCCTGCCGTCAAAGGCTCTGGCGGACGAGCGCTACGCCCTCATCGTCACCGGCGCCAGCGGCGGGCAGGAATATGCCCAGCAGTACCAGCAGTGGACGTCGAGCCTCCAGCGCGTCCTGCAGGGCCGGATGAAGATCGATGCGGCCAATATCACCGTCCTGACCGAAACAGCCGCGGCAGCCAGGCGCTCGACGGCGGAAAACGTTCGTCGCGCGATTGCGGGCGTCAGCAAGCGCATGACCGCCTCCGATCTGCTCTTCGTCGTGCTGATCGGCCACGGCACGTACGACGGCGTGGACGCGAAGTTCAATCTCGTCGGACCGGACCTCGAATCAGCCGAGTGGGCGTCGCTCGTCGAGGGGCTTCCCGGCCGCATCGTGCTGGTCAACACGTCGTCGGCCAGTTTTCCGTTCATCGAACGCGTCACGGGTGAACGCCGGATCGTCATCACCGCGACCGATTCGGTCGCGCAGCGGTTCGACACGATCTTTCCCGACTATTTCATCAAGGCGTTCGAGGACGAGCAGGCGGACCTGGACAAGAACGGGCGTGTCTCGATCTGGGAGGCGTTCACCGCAGCGGCTGGCGGCGTCCGACGCCACTACCAGCAGCGAGGACAGCTGGCAACCGAACGTCCGTTGCTCGACGACAACGGCGACGGTCGCGGACGCGATGCCGTCGAGGCGGGCAACGACGGTTCGGCGGCGAGCCGCACGTATCTGGATCAGCAGACGGCCAACGCCGCGCCGACCGATGACGTGCTCCTCGATCTGCTTCAGAAGCGCGCCGTGATCGAGGGTGAGATCGATGAGCTGAAACTCCGCAGGAGCTTCATGCAGCCGCCCGAGTATCAGAAGGAATTCGAGCGCCTGATGATCGAGCTCTCCCGAATCGGCCGCGCGGTCCGCGAGCGCATCAAGTCCTAAAGGCCGCTTCGCTTCAGACGCGGCCGTGTCAAATCCCAACTACCAACTCCCAACGTATCTTAGGAGCGGGTTTCCTCGCGGAGGTCCCGCGCTGTACCACGCCGGCTGTGCGGCTGCCGACGCAGCGCCGGCCTTGTCCGTCCGAGGACGACTTCCGCGAGCCGGAAAACGGGCTCCGCTCATACCCTCGCTGCGCTCGCGCGCGCGGCGAGTAAGGGATGCGCTTCGACGACCGATGCGTTGCGGCCGATGCGCCTCGGGTTGTCAGCACAGCACGGATCGCTGGGCGCGAACTCGCCGCGGGGAATCGCTCCGCCCGTTTTCCCGCGCCCGTGCACAGAGCGGGCGCAGCGCGTGCCTCGCTCCAGACGTCCTCGGCCGGCCAAGGCCGGCACTGCGTCACCGGCAGCCCTGCCCAGTGATCATCGACTGCGGCACGACGATCTCCGACAGCGGACAGTGCCGCACCGGTGCAGCAACGATAACGGCGGTTACGCCCGGTCGGCGCCGCCCCGCGCACGAGCGGCTCGCTAACCACATACCTCCCAACTCCCAACTCCCAAAACTTTCTTGCAGCTTTGGAGTTGGGAGGTGTTTGTCTAGCGGGCCCATCCTTCTTCCCTTCCGCCCTCAAAAAGGATACCTGTTGTTCGCTGTGGACAACGACTGACGACTGACGCGCCTCGGAAACGATCGCGACGACCACGACGACCACGACGAGGACAATAGTGACGTCGCGAACGTCGCGGCCGTCGTGATCGTCGCCAGTGTCGTCACCGTCGCTTTTGAGTCCACAGTGCCCTCCGTCATTTTTATCCCACGGGGTGAGCGGAGATCATGAAGGCTCCTGTTCAACCGGCAAACAGCCGCACTTACGATCGAAGTCGCTAAAACGGATACGTTGGAAGTTGGGATTTGAGCAACTCAGCTTGAGTGCTCCCAACCGTGACGACGCTTCGCTTCCGAGGCTCGCCAGAGGGCGCCGAGCAGGGCACCGGCGGCGAAGCCGCCCACATGCGCCCAGAACGCGATCCCTCCGTCGGCGGCGCGGGCGCCGAGTGAGCCGACTCCGCTGAACAGTTGCATCAGGAACCAGATTCCGAGGAAGTAGATTGCCGGAATCTCGATCAGGTCAATGAAGATGATGATGAAGACAGCCGTGAGCACTCGCGACTGCGGGTAGAGCACGAAGTACGCGCCCATGACGCCGGCAATCGCCCCGCTAGCCCCAATCATCGGTAGCGTGGACTCTGGATGGCTCGCGACCTGTCCGAGCGAGGCTGCAGCGCCACAAAACAAGTAGAAGAGGAGATAGCGCGCGTGGCCGAGGCGGTCCTCGACGTTATCGCCGAAGATCCAGAGGTAGAGCATGTTCCCCAGGAAGTGGAGCCATCCAGAATGGAGGAACATGCTCGTCAGCACATCCGGCCACGTAAAACGCGCCGGCACGACGCCGTAACTGGCGACAAGCTGATGAAGACCGGAGTCGCTGAGCTGAAGCTCGATGAGAAACGCGATCGCGTTGAGCGCGATCAGGCTGATAGTGACGTAAGGCGTCGTCCGCGACGGTATAACGTCGCTGACTGGGAACATTCGACCGAGTATATGCGGATCCGCGATCCGCATCGTTTGGCTTCCCGCGTGCGGCGAGCGTAGTTCGCGAGAGGCCCGTTTCGTGACGGCGGTGTGATGCGAGAAAGCCCGGTCCGGGGCCAGCACGCCAGGTCCGGCACCATTCACGGCTATAATGGTTAGTGATGTGGTTTTTCCGGCCGTCCGTTCGCGGATCCCGGCTGGGGTCGCTGCTCGTCGTGGCGATGACGCTGTTCGTGCTGCCGACGGCGATACTGCCGGCGCTGTACCACGAGATCGCGTGCCACCTCCTGTCTCCTCCCGACTGCATCACCTGTCTGAGCACCACGTCTGCGGCGACGGAACCTGAAACCGTCCAGACCGCCAGGCCGCTCATTCCCCTCGGCATCATCGTCGCCGCCATCATCGTCGAAACGGACACCGTTTTTGCGGGCCCGAACGGCGGCCGATCTCCGCCCGCGCTCGGCTGAACCTCAGGGTAAGCCCACGGGCTTCCCGACAGGTCACATCAGATTTTCTCGTTGACCGATCCTGCGGCGTTCGAGGAGCGGGTCATCGAGATCCATCCGGTCGAGGAGGTGTTGAGTGTTGCGTTCGAGCTTCACGCTCACGTCGCTGCGCCCTGTGCTGGCTGCGGCTCTGGTCATCGCGCCCGCGTTCGCTTACGCGCAGACCCCGGCTGTCCAGCCGGCGGCGCAACCTACGGCTCAGCAACTGCGCGAGGAAGTCGAGCGATTGCGCGCCGAGTTCGAAGCCGTTCGAGATTCGTACGGCGAACGCCTGGCGGTTCTCGAGGCACGGCTGAAGGGGATCGAGGCCGGCCAGCCCGTGCCGCCCGTGGTCACACCGCCAACTGCGGCACCGACGGCGCCCCCGGCAACACCTGGTGCACCGACCGAGGCCCAGGTGCCGGCGGGCGCCACCGGCGCAGGCGGTCCCACGGGGTCGTTGCCGTTCTATGGCGGTTCAAGCGCGATGTCGAAGATCTTCAATCCTGACATTGCGGTCATTGGAAACTTCCTCGGGGCGTTCGGCGAGAACGACGTGAATCCGCGGCCCGCTTTCGAGATGAACGAGGCGGAAGCGACGTTTCAGGCTGTCGTCGATCCGTACGCACGCGCCGACTTCTTCCTGGCCTTTTCACCCGAGGGCGTCGAGATCGAGGAAGGATTCCTGACGTTTCCGACGCTTCCCGGCGGCTTGCTGGCCAAGGTCGGGAAGTTCAAGCAGCAGGTCGGCAAGGCGAACACGCTGCATCCACACCAGTTGCCCTGGGTCGATCAGCCAGTCGTTCTCGAGAACCTTCTAGGCGGGGACGAGGGCCTCAACGACTCCGGCATTTCGGTTTCGCGGCTGATCAGCAATCCGTGGCTGTTCCTGGAGGCCACGGGTGAGGTCTACCAGGGCTCGTCGAGTGTGTTTCAGTCGTTCGAGCGCAGCGACGTCAGCTGGGTCGGGCGAGTTCGCGGGTATCGCGACGTGACCGAAGCCACGAACCTGGATGTCGGCGCATCCATCGCCTACGGCAATAACGATGTCGGACCGGGTTTCGACACGCGCCTGGTTGGCATCGATGCGACCCTGCGCTACCGTCCGTTGCGGAGGGCAATCTACCGCCGGTTCATGGGCCGCACCGAGCTGTTCTGGAGCAACCGCGAGCAGGTTGCCGACGACGTGTCGGCGTTCGGCTTCTACGCGAGCGGAGAGTACCAGTTCGCGAGACGCTGGTTCACCGGCGTGCGGTACGACTGGTCCGAGCGCGCTTTTGATTCGTCGCTGGTCGACAAAGGTCCGTCCGTGACGCTGACGTTCTGGCCCAGCGAGTTCAGTCAGGTCCGCGGCCAGTACCGGCGGCTTCGTTACGCCGAAGGCACCACGGCGAACGAATTCCTGTTTCAGTTCCTGTTCTCGATCGGTGCGCACGGGGCGCATACATTCTGATTACGCAACAACCAACGACCATGAAGCGAACATTTCTCATATCAACCGCCATCGCCGCCGTCCTGGCCGTGAATACGGCCGCTGTGCGTGCAGCCGTCAACGTCGTCACGACCACCGAGGATTTGTGGTCGATCGTCAAGGAGATCGCCGGGGATAAAGTCTCGGTCGAGTCGATCGCGCGCGGATACCAGGATCCGCACTTCGTCGAAGCGAAACCGAGCTTCATTCTGAAGCTCAATCGCGCTGACCTGCTCGCGCTCGTCGGGCTGGAGCTCGAACAGGCCTGGCTGCCGCCGCTCGTCACGCAGAGCCGGAATGCCAAGATTCAGCCCGGCAGCCCCGGCTACCTCGACGCGTCCCGGACGGTGAAGATCGCCGACATCCCGACGGGGCCGGTCACCCGCGCGATGGGTGACGTCCATCCACAAGGGAACCCGCACTATTGGCTGGACCCCGATAACGGACGGCGGATAGCGAAGGCGGTTCAGGCGAAGCTGACCGAGCTGAGCCCCGCCGACGGTGCGTACTTTGCCGAGCGCTACGCCGATTTCGACCGCCGGCTCGCCGAGGGCGAGAAGCGCTGGCAGGCGGCGATGGCACCCTACAAGGGGATCAAAATCGTCACGTACCACCGGTCGTGGACGAACTTTGCGCAGGTCTTCGGGCTGGACGTCATCGGATACGTGGAGCCGAAACCGGGCATTCCGCCGTCACCGGCACATACGCTGACGCTCGTCCAGGAGATGAAGAGTCAAAACGTCAAAATCATCCTCGTCGAGCCCTATTTCGACGTAAAAACGCCGAATGCGATCGCGCGCGATACCGGCGCGACCGTGCTGGTCATGCCTCCCTCGGTCGGAGGCGTGAAGGAAGTTCCGGGCTACATTCAGCTCTTCGACTACAACATCAACCTGCTGGTGGCGGCGATCAAGAAGACGGGAGCGCGCTGAGCGCGGTTATGTCAGATGTTGGTCTCGCCGAGGTCATTCGATTCCTGGCCGCGCCGTTCGTGGCCAGCCTCATTCTGACGGGGATTCACGCCTACCTCGGCGTGCACGTGGTGGAACGGGGCGTCATCTTCGTCGATCTTTCGCTCGCGCAGATTGCCGCCCTGGGCGCCACGATCGCCCTGCTCATGCCCATCTCCGGCGGCGACCCGCACGCGCCGGCCGTTTACTGGATCAGCCTCGCCTTCACGTTCGTCGGCGCCGCGATCTTCTCGATGATCCGCAGCCATCGGGCGAGGATCCCGCAGGAAGCGATCATCGGCATCGCCTATGCCGTGTCGTCTGCCGCGGCGATTCTCGCCATGAGCAAGTCCACCTCGCAGGCGGAACATCTCAAGGACATGCTGGTGGGGAACATCATCGCCGTGTCGTGGCACGAGGTCTACACGACGGCCGCACTGTACGGGGCCGTTGGTGCATTCCACTACATCTTCAGACGGCAGTTCCTGGCGATCTCCCTCGCGCACAACGATCCCGAGTCGACGGGGCTGAACGTCAGGTTCTGGGACTTCCTGTTCTACGCCTCGTTCGGCTTCGTCGTGACGTCTTCGGTGTCGATTGCCGGGGTTCTGCTGGTCTTTTGCTACCTGATTGTGCCGTCGGTCGCCGCGATGCTCTACGCCGACACCGTCGGCAGGCGCCTGGCGATCGGTTGGACGATGGGCACGGTCGTTTCGGCGCTGGGTGTGTACTTGTCCCTGGTGCTCGACCTGCCGACAGGCGCGACGATCGTCGTGACGTTCGGCGTGGTGCTGATTCTGATGGCGGTCGCCCGCCCGCTCGTCGTGACCCGGGCCCGAGTCAACTCCCAACGCCCAACTCCCAACTCCCAAAGAAAGCCATTCGAGAGAGCGGGGTGAAAACGAACCAACCGGCTAATCGGTACGTCTTTCACCCCGCTCTCTCGAGTGGCTATCCTTGGGAGTTGGGGGTTGGAGGTTGGGAGTTGACGAGTGTACGATCGTTCGGATGCAGTGCCGGAACTGCGGGACAGAGATAGCGGACAAAGCCATCGTCTGTTACCGATGCGGGACGGCGACCACCGATCCCGTCCGACGGGCAGTGCCGGTCAAGCCACGACGGACTCCGCTGGTTCCAGTCGTGGTCCTGGTGGTTCTGGTGGCGATTTCCTCGTATCTGGGACAGGCGTCCCGGACCGCCGCAAACCCTGAATGGCTGCAGCTGGCCGCCGGTTTGTGCGCCGGGGGGGCCCTGGCGGTGCTGCTGCTCGGCATTTTGCGACGACGCTGATGCCGCCCTTTTCAACCTGTTGAAGCTTCGCTAGACTGCCGACATGTCCGATGCCCGTCTCGAAGTGACCGATGCGCTCGGCCGCCGCATCGTACCGATCTCCAAGGGACAATTCGAGATCGGCCGCCGCGAAACCAACGATCTCCGCCTCGCCGGAAGCGAGGTGTCCCGCGATCACGCCGAAATCGCGGTCGAAGACAACAAATTCGTCCTCCGCGATCGCAGCTCGCGCTACGGCACCTACGTCAACGGCGATCAGGTCACCGAGAGGGCGCTCGCCCACGGCGACCGGATTCGCCTGGGACGCACCGGCGGTGCCGAGATGGTGTTCCTGCTCGCCGACAGCGCCCCACCGCCGGAACGGGCGACCACCACGGCGATAGGGGACCTGCGGCAGATAGCCGTCTTGCTCGAGGGGTTGAGGGCTCTCGGGTCCGGACGGGTGCTGGACGACGTGCTGTCGCTGGTGCTGGATTCGGCGATCGAAGTGAGCGGGGCAGAGCGCGGGTTCATCATGCTCGAGATGGCTGGCGAGCTGGAGTTCAAGATGGCCCGCGGCCGCGGCCGCGTGGTCCTCTCGGGCGGAAGCTTCGCCACGAGCCGGAAGATCCCCGAAGAGGTCTTCCGCACGGGCGAACCGCGCATCGTGGCCGACCTGCTCGACAGCGAGCTGGCGAACTTCCACTCCGGCACCGTCGCGCTGGGCATCCGTAACGTGCTGTGCGTGCCGCTGCGATTGGTCCGCTATCTCGATCGCGCCGAGGCCGCCGGTGAGGAGCGGCGCATCGGTGTCCTGTATCTCGACAGCCGCGAAAAGGGATCGCTGCTGTCGAACTCCACCCGCGCGGCACTCGAGACGCTGGCCACCGAGGCGGCCGTGGCCATCGAGAACGCCCGGCTCTACCGCGAGACGATGGAGAAGGCGCGGATGGAGCAGGAGATGCGGATCGCCGCAGAGATCCAGCAGGCCTTGCTTCCGAAAGCCGGCCGCACGGGGGCGTATTTCCGGGCGGCGGCCGCGTCGCTGCCGTGCCGTTCGATCGGCGGCGATTTCTACGACTACGTCGATCTGTCGGACGGGTCCTTCGGGTTTGCGCTGGGCGACGTCGCCGGCAAGGGGCCGCCTGCCGCGCTCCTGAGCGCGATGATGCAGGGGATTTTCGCGGCGCAGGCGGCGACGAGCGCTGCGCCGTCCCAGACGATCAGCCGCGTCAACCTTGCCCTGTACCGTCGCGGAATCGAGTCGCGCTTCGTCACGCTCATGTACGGCGCGTTGTACGGTGACGGCCGGTTGGTCTACTGCAATGCCGGGCACAACCCGCCGCTCGTCGTAGGAAAGAACGGATTCCGGCGACTCGAGTGCGGCGGGCCGATTGTCGGGCTGTTCGAGAGCGCCACCTACGAGGAAGAAACGGTCAAGCTCGAGGCAGGTGACTGGCTGATCGTGTTCAGCGACGGCGTGTCGGAAGCGCTGTCGGCGTCGGGCGAGGAGTACGGCGAAAGCCGGATCCTCGAGTGCGTGAACCGGAACCTCGCGCTCGACCCGCAGCGTCTGCTCGAGGCCATGTTCTCCGACGTCCGCGAGTTCGCGCGCGGCGCCGCGCAGAGCGATGACATCACCGGGATGGTAATGCGCTTTAGTGGCTGATGCGACGGTTGACGCCGGCTGAACGCACGGCGCTCTGGTTGTGGGTGATCGTTGCGGCGGTCGTCTGGAACGGGCTGTACGACATCCTGCTGACGCGCGGCGTCAACGAGTTCCTGTTCCGGGCGGCGCTGTACCAGGCAGGGCGCGCGCCCGCCCCGTCGCTGTCGCATGTGATGGACCTCACGGTGCGGAATGCCATCTGGATCTCGACAGTGTGGGCCGGAATAATCCTGCTCGCCGGTCTCGTCACGATTCGTCTGCTTCGCACGGGTCAGCGGTCCGCCTTCATGTTTCATCCGTCCTCCGAGCGCTGATCCTGCGCGTTGGGCTCTATGCACCCATTGATTCACGACTGGAACCGTACCGGGACTGCCGCTCCGACGAAGGTGTTGCTGGACGACGAGACGCTGCGGGATGGGTTGCAGTCCCCGTCTGTAAGGACGCCGACCATCGACGAGAAGCTTCGAATCCTGCACCTCATCGATCGGCTGGGGATCGATACCGCCGACATCGGCCTGCCCGGCGCCGGGCCGCACGTCGTTCGTGACGTCGAGCGTCTTGCGCGCGAGATTGCGGATGCCCGGCTCACGGTCCAGGCGAACTGCGCGGCGCGGACCGTCATCGCGGACATCCGGCCCATCGCCGAGATCTCGCAGCGGGCCGGCATTCCCATCGAGTGCTGCACGTTCATCGGATCGAGCCCGCTCCGGCAGTACGCGGAGGGCTGGGGCATCGACCAGCTGCTCAAGTTGACCGAGGACGCGATCACCTTCGCCGTGAGCGAGGGCATGACGGTCATGTACGTGACGGAAGACACCACGCGCGCGGATCCCGAGACGCTGCGGCGCCTGTACTCGACCGCCATCAGGGCCGGCGCCAGGCGGGTGTGCGTCGCCGACACCGTCGGTCATGCCACGCCGGTCGGCGCCGCCGCGGTGGTCAGGTTCGTCGCCCAGGTCGTGGAGGAGTGCGGAGGGGGCGTCGGCATCGACTGGCACGGCCATCGCGATCGCGACTTTGCCATCATCAATTCGCTCGCCGCGCTGGAGGCGGGTGCGACGCGGCTGCACGGCGCGGCCATCGGCATCGGCGAGCGCGTCGGCAACACGCCGATGGACACGCTGCTCGTCAATCTGGTGCTGATGGGCTACATCGAGCGGGATCTGTCCGCACTCGTCGAGTATTGCCAGCTCGTGTCGGACGTCACGGGCGTGCCGATTCCACCGAACTACCCGGTGGTCGGGCGCGACGCGTTCCGGACCGCCACAGGCGTGCACGCCGCCGCCGTGATCAAGGCCTTCCGCAAGAACGACACGGCGCTCGTGGATGCGGTCTACTCCGGCGTTCCCGCGAGCATGGTCGGCCGCGAGCAGGAGATCGACGTGGGTCCGATGTCAGGCAAGTCGAACGTGGTGTTCTGGCTCGAGCGCCGGGGCTTGCCGGTCACCGACGAGGCCGTGGAGAGGATTTTCGCGAAGGCGAAATCGTCTACACGCGTGTTGGAGGAAACGGAGATCCTCGAAGAATTACAGAGACACGTGTAGGCCCGACCTTCAGGTCGGGCGTGCTGAATCACCGTGGTGATTGTGGCACGCCCGACCTGAAGGTCGGGCCTACGGGTGTTTGCCGATCCGCTCCATCAAATCGGGGAGCGCGGCGACTAGCACGTCACCCACCGCCTGCAGCGATTCCGGCGCGACCTGGTCGAGCGTGTCATCGGCGGTGTGCCAGGCCGGATAGTCGAGGTCGATGAGGTCGACCGCCGGCACGCCAGCGCGCAGGAACGGCACGTGGTCGTCCTCGACCGCAAATTGATCGTCGACGAACTGCGCGCGGCCGATGCGCTTCGCAGCGGCCCAGATCGTATCCGTCAGCCACGCAGTAGACCCCGGCTCACGCTGGATGCGCAGGTCGCGATCGCCGACCATGTCGACGAGCACCAGCGCGCGAATGTCTTTCAGTCCGCCGCTCTTCCGCGCGGCGTCGACGTAGTAGCGGCTGCCGTAGGTGTGGTCCTCATCCTTCCACTCGATGACCGCTTCCTCGCCATCGAAGAACAGCAGCTCGATCGGCAGCGCGAACTTGCGGTCTTTCAGCGCGGTGGCGAGCTCCAGCAGCACCGCCGTACTCGAGCCGCCGTCGTTGGCGCCGACGAACGGGAATTCCTTGAACAGCTTCGTGTCGTAGTGGCTGGCGATGATCAGGCGCGGACCGGTAGCACCTGACGAACCTGGCAGCGTCGCGCGCAGGTTTACCATCCGAATCTTGCCGACGGGGGTCTGGGCCTCGAAGGCCTGTTCCTCGGTGTTGATGCCGAGCGACTTGAGGTGCGCGGTGATGTACGCGCGGGTGCGCTGAGCGCCCGCCGAGCCTGCCGGGCGCGGGCCGATCGCGACCTGCTCGCGGACGTGGGTAAAGGCGCGCGCACCGTCGAACCGCGGCGCAGGCGTCTGCTGAAGACCCGACGCGCCACACGCGATGGCGCCGGCGCACAGCAGGATCAGATGCCGAACATGCATGGCCGGCCGCCTACCGGCGCTTGTCCCTCGGGACGTAGTTGCGGGGTTCGGGCCCGATGTAGAGCTGACGGGGCCGCGCGATCTTCTGCTCGGGATCCGTGAGCATCTCTTCCCACTGCGCGATCCAGCCGGCCGTGCGGCCGATCGCGAAGAGCACGGCGAACATGTCCACCGGGAAGCCCATTGCCTGGTAAATGAGGCCCGAATAGAAGTCGACGTTCGGATAGAGCTTGCGGCTGACGAAGTATTCGTCCTCGAGGGCGATGCGCTCGAGCTCCAGGGCGATTTCCAGCAGCGGGTTCTTGCCGGTCACCTCGAACACGAGATCGGCGATGCGCTTGATGATCTTGGCGCGCGGGTCGTACAGACTTGTAGACGCGGTGGCCGAAGCCCATCAACCGGCCATCACCGCCCTTGACGCGCTTGATGAAGGGGGGCACGTTGTTGATCGACCCGATTTCGCTGAGCATGCGGAGGACCGCTTCGTTGGCGCCTCCGTGCAGCGGGCCGTAAAGCGCCGCGGCGGCGCCGGCGAGCGCCGAATATGGGTCGGCCTGCGAGCTCCCGATGTTCCGCATCGTGCTCGTGCTGCAGTTCTGCTCGTGGTCCGCGTGCAGGATGAACAGCACGTCCAGCGCGCGCTCGAGCACCGGGTTCGCCTTGTACTTGAGCTCGGTCATCTTGAACAGCATGTTCAGGAAGTTGCCCGCGTAGCTCAAGTCGTTGTCCGGCATGTTGTACGGACGCCCGATCGAGTGCCGGAACGCGTAGGCCGCGATCGACGGCACCTTCGCGATCAGCCGGATCGTCTGCAGCCGGCGCGACTCCACCGAGAAGATGTCCTTGGCGTCGGGATACAGCGTCGACAGCGCGGCAACCGTGCTGATGAACATGCCCATCGGATGGGCATCGTGCCGGAAACCCTCCATCAGCTTCGCGATGTTGGTGTGCAACATCGTGTGCAGCGTGACGTCCTTCGTCCAGCCGCGCAGCTCGTCGTCGCTTGGCAGTTCACCGAACAGAATCAGGTACGCCGTCTCGAGAAAGTCGCTGTCTTCGGCGAGCTGTTCGATGGGGTAGCCACGGTAGAGCAGGACGCCCTTGTCGCCGTCGATGAAGGTGATGCGGCTCCGGCACGCAGCGGTGTTCATGAACGCCGGGTCGTAGGTCATCATGCCGAACTCATCGGCGGTGACCTTGATCTGGCGCAGATCCATGGCGCGGATGGTGCCGTCCTGGATCGGAACGTCGTACTGTTTGCCGGTTCGATTGTCGGTGATTGTCAGCGTATCGGCCATGCGCAGGTCTGAGCGGTTGTGCTTACTCGTCGTCTCCGGCGTCTTCCGGCCGGTCCGGCGGCGCGCTGTCGGGCACCCGGTAGTCCTCCGAGAGCCATCGCCCGAGATCCGCCAGTTTGCAGCGCTCGCTGCAGAACGGCCGCCAAGCCGGGTCAACAGGCCGGCTGCGACAGTACACGCACGGGGATTCCGGCCGCGCCAAACCTGCTTATTCTATCGATTGCGCATCAAAACTGCCAAATTCGGGTGAGATGTACCGAAACGCCGTAGTTCGTGGCTCGTCGCTCGTGGCTCGTAAAGCCGATTCGCCGCTGCGGGTTCTTCGAGCGACGAGCTACGAACCACGAACCACGGCAGAGGGTTTAGGCACCGACTTCCCCCGCATGATGCCGGACGTCACGCGCCGACACCATGAAGATCACGTCTTCGGCTACGTTGGTGGCGTGATCCCCGATGCGCTCGAGGTGGCGGGAAATCAGGATCAGATCCAGCGAAGGCTCGATGGTGTGGGGATCCTGGAGCATGTAGGTGAGGAGTTCCCGGAAGACCTGGGTCTTCAAGGCGTCGAGCGTATCGTCCTCGTTGAGCACGGCGTGCGCGAGGTCGACGTCGCGGCGGACGTAGGAATCGAGCGCGTTGCGCAGCATCCGCTGCGCGATCTCGGCCATGCGCGGGATGTCGATCAGCTCCTTGACGGGAGGATGCCGGGTGTAGCGCCGGACCGCCTCGGCAATGTTGATGGCGAGATCGCCGACCCGCTCGAGGTCGGTATTGATCTTCACGGCTGACACGATGGCGCGCAGGTCGACCGCCATCGGCTGGTGCAGCGCCAGCAGCTTGAAGCAACGGCTGTCGATCTCGATGTGCAGCTGGTTGATGGGACCGTCACCCGCGAGCACCCGCTCGACGAGCGGCGTGTCGCGTTCCACCAGTGCCCTGACGGCCGAGCGCACGCGCTCCTCGGCCAGGCCGCCCATTTCGAGCAGGCGCGTCTTGAGCTGTTCGAGCTCCTCCTGAAAATGCGGAACAATCCGATCGGGCATGTATCTAACCTTTGAATCTCCACGAACCAGCAATCGATGAAGGTCTGAGCCGTGGTTCGTGGGTCGTCGCTCGTAACTCGAAGAGCAATTCGGAGGTTCTACGAGCGACGAGCGACGACCACGAACCACGGACGAGACGCATTATCCAAACCGCCCGGTCACATAATCCTCTGTCAGCTTTTCGGACGGATTCGTGAAGATACGATCCGTGGGGCCGTATTCGATCAGTCGACCCAGCCAGAAGAACGCCGTCCGATCCGAGACGCGTGCCGCCTGCTGCATGTTGTGCGTGACGATCACGATCGTGTACGCGGACTTGAGCTGGTAGATCAGCTCCTCGATGCGCTGGGTCGCAATCGGATCGAGCGCGGAGGCGGGCTCGTCCATGAGCAGGATTTCCGGCTTG
Source organism: uncultured Acidobacteriota bacterium (assembly GCA_963784195.1). Taxonomy (GTDB): domain Bacteria; phylum Acidobacteriota; class Vicinamibacteria; order Vicinamibacterales; family 2-12-FULL-66-21; genus CAVQAH01. The sequence continues at coordinate 70,262 of CAWARA010000035.1, forward strand.
ACTGCCAGCGCACGCGCGATGCACAGACGCTGCTGCTGGCCCTCCCGAGAGCGCCAGCGCCGAGTCGTGCAGCCGGTCTTTCACCTCGTCCCAGATTGCCGCGGATTTGAGGCTCTCCTCGACGCGGCCGCTCAGCTCCGACCGGCTCGACGCCAGGCCGTTGATCCGCAATCCATAGGCGACGTTCTCGAAGATCGACTTCGGGAAGGGGTTCGACTTCTGGAACACCATTCCAACCCGCCGCCGGAGCGCCACGACGTCAGTCCCGCCCCGATACACGTCGTCGCCATCTATCAGCACCCGGCCCTCTACCCGGGTGCCGGCGATGATGTCGTTCATCCGGTTGAGCGTGCGCAGAAACGTGCTCTTCCCGCAGCCCGACGGCCCGATGAAGGCCGTCACCAGCTTGGCGGGGATGCCGATGCTGATGTTCTCCAGAGCACGCTTCGCCCCGTAATAGAAGCTGAGGTCCTTGACGTCTATGCTCACCGGGTGGTCGGCTGCGACGGGAGCGGAAGCGCGGGTCTGGAGCGTGAGGGTTGGGGGCGTCTGTACCGGGTTCATGCCAGCCCTCCTACGCTATCGGCCGGCAGTTTCCAGCTAGTTTCGCCGAAGTAAATTCTATGTAACGGACCGAACTGCTTCGCTTGCCGTGGTTCGTGGTTCGTAGTTCGTCGCTCGAGCGAGCGATTGGCAAGGGTTTGCGAGCTACGAGCTACGGACCACGAACCACGGCACGCACGACTGGACCGGGCGCCGCTCAGGGTCCGCCCACCCCAACCGTGTCCGTTTCCGCGAGGAACGCGCCAATCTGGCGGCGGAGCTCGTCCTGGATGATGTCGACCTTGCGGCGGGCGTCCAGGACGCGGAAGCCGAACTCGTCCGACATCGAGCCATACTCCCGCAGCAGCGCGCGCTGGTAGGCGCGGAAGCTCTCGTAGATGTCGTCGCCGAGCTTCATGTCCATGCCGGATTCCCAGAACTCCATGCCCCGGGCCTGGAGGACGCGGCGGATGAGGGTCTTCTCGTCGATCTTCAGGTAGAACACGAGGTGCGGAACGATGGCGAAACCGTAGAGGTTCCGGATCCACGTGCGATCGACGCCGCGCACGCCGGCACGGGCCATCGCCGTGAAGATGTAGCGATCGGACAGGACGATGAAGCCGGCTTTCAGCGCCGGGACGATCTCCTTTTCCAGGCGGTCGGCGAAGTCGGTCGCGTAGAGCAGTACGAAGGTGAGCTTGTTGAGCGTGTTGCTCGACTTGGCCAGCTCGATGGTCGGCTGCATCAGGTCCGAGCGCGTCCACCCGGTCTCGATGACGCCGTAGCCCTGCACTTCCAGCCATTCCCGCAGCAGGGTGATTTGGGTCGAGCGTCCGACGCCATCCGTACCTTCAATCGCAATGATCTTCCCCGGGTACCCGTCGATCGGCAGGTAGGGGATGGGATTCCCGTAGTAGCTGCCGGGCGTGACGATAGCAGGGGTGCCGACGTTGTCGTCAGGCGATTTCATCGAGCTGCTCATCGGACTCCTGGATCGACATGTGCTGGGAGACGAGCTTGCGGAACGTTCGCTGTTGTTCGGTAATGCTGCCGACCGCGTTGACCACGCTCAGCCCGAACTCGTCGACCAGGCGATCGTATTCGGACAGCACTTTTCCCTGGAACATCTTGAAGCTCTCGACGAGACTCGAGCTCCAGCCCATGTCCATGCCCGCTTCGTAGAACTTCAGCTTGACGCGGCGCGCGAGCAGCCGGTCCGCCGACACTTCGATCGGGACCTTGAAATAGACGGCAAGGTCCGGCTTCACCGCGAAGCTGTACAGCTCGCGCACCCACTTGCGATCCACGCCGCGCGCGGCATCGCGCGCAAACGCCGTGTATGCGTAGCGATCGGCCAGGACGATCATGCCGGCCTTCAACGGCGGGATGATGTTGTAGAGCAGTCGATCGGCGAAGTCGGTGGCGTGCAGCAGGCTGAACGTCATGGGCGTCAGCGAGTTCTTCTTTTTCCCCGTCTTCGTCGCGGCTTTCACCAGCGCGGACGAGTTCCACTCGGTGACGAATACCGGCTGGCCCGCGGCGCTAAGCCACTTCGCCAGCAGGGCCAGCTGCGTCGTCTTTCCGGAGCCGTCCACGCCTTCGACCACGAACAGCTTTCCGCGGTACTCGTGTGGCGTGGTCAGGTTGGTCAACATGAGTCGATTGCCCCTTGAAGTCGCCGGCGACCTCAAAACGAACAGGCTTGCCTAGGAGTTTCTCGAGCGGCGCCACGTGGCGATGCGCCGCCCACAGTTCCAGTTCCGCGTCACCGTTCGCGCGCAGGCGGGCGAGATAGTCGTCGCCGCGCGGGAACAGGTCGAGACCGCCGAGCGCCTGGGCGTGGCTGCGATCCAGGCCTTCGGCCAGCCGCACCATTGCCGACAGCGCGCGCACTTTTTTCCGCAGCGCGCCGGGAACGTCGCCGTAGCCTTCGTGTGATTTCTTCGGCGTGGCTTGCCGATGATACCGGGCGATGAGCGCGATCACTTCGGTTTCCTGCGGATCGAACCCCCGGAGGTCGCCGTTCTTGATCAGATAGTACGAATGCCGGTGGTGCCGTTCGTAGCTGATATGTACACCGATATCGTGCAGCAGCGCGCCATATTCCAGCCACTCGCGCTCGCGATCGGACATGCCGTGCACGCTTCGTGTCTGATCGAAGACGCTCAGGGCCAAACGTGCAACCTGCTGGGCGTGCTCGGACCAATAGCCGCACCGTTCGCCGAGCTCGATGACGCTTCGGCGCCGGACGTCCGGATACCGTTCGACCTTGCGGATCCGGGCGCTGTTCCGGTGAACGTAATCGAGCACCAGGCCTTCGCGGAGCGCCAGATCGCAGAGCGTGAACTCCTCGGCGCCGAGCCGGCGGATGATGGTGTCGAAGAGCACGGAGCCGGCCACGGACAGATCGGCGCGGCGCGGATCCATCAGCGGGATGCGCAGGCGTTCCTGGATGTCTGACTCCACGATGTGCTTGCGCAGGCGGTGGAGCGCCTTCGCCGACACCCGGCGGTTGCGGACATCGTCCGCCCGGCCGTCATCGCCGGCGGCCATCGTGCCGAGGCTGAGGATCGTGCCGGACGTCCCGATCACCCGATCGAATCCGCGCGCCGCGATCTGATCCAGATAGCTGCCCATCTCGCGATTGAGGTGCTTGATGATGCGGCGCTCGTCGCGGCCGGAGAGCGGATCGCTCTGGACGTACCGCTCGGTCAGGCGAATCACACCGGTCTTGAAGCTGCGTGCGTGGGTCAACTGGGTCGCCGTACCCAGCGTGACCTCGACGCTGCCGCCGCCGATGTCGACGACGACCGCGGTCGTGCCGCCGATATCGACGCCGTATCCAGCGGCGAGGTGGATCAGGCGTGCTTCTTCGGTCCCGGAGATCACGCGGATGCGGATGCCCGTCTGGCGGTCCACCTCCGCGATGAAGTCGCCGCCGTTCTCGGCTTCGCGCGTCGCGCTCGTGGCCGCGGCGACGATCTCGTCGACCTTGTGCGACTCGGCCAGACGCCTGAATTTCGAGAGCGTCTGCAGCGCCGCGGCCATCGCCGTGGGCGTGAGGTTGCGGCCGTCCAGTCCGCCGGCCCCAAGACGGACCATGTCTTTTTCGCGGTCGATCACTTCGAAGGACAGGTCCGGCCGAACCTGCACCACGATCATGTGGATCGAGTTGGTTCCGATGTCGATAGCTGCGATGCGCATTCAGGAGGGACGGTTGTAGGCCCGACCTTCAGGTCGGGCGTGTTCGGATCCTCGCGAGTCGTTCGCCGGCCAGTCAAGGTTGGCGCAACCTTGCTCTGTTACAAGGCCGTTATATACTGGCTGGAGTGAGGGCTGGAAAAAGCCCTGCATTACAGTCCTATCGCGCCAGAATCCTACCATGAACCGCCTTAGACCACGTGTCACGACCCAGCTGCTGACCCGCCGAGCCCTCGCATTCAAACGGCACCTGCGAGCGGCTGTCGAGGGAGACGGTCACGGCGTGCATCAGGCGCGTGTCGCGTCGCGTCGCCTCCGGGAGGCCGTTCCGGTGCTGGCTACCGGCCTCAAGGGCAGCAAGGCAGGGAAGGCACGCCGCAAGATTCGACGCATCGCCCAGGCCCTCGGCTCCATCCGCGAGCTCGATGTCACACTCGGGTTGATCGACGAGCTCGCGGCGCGCAACACGTTGCCGCGGCTTGCCCTCGAGGAAGTGCGTAGCCGTGTCGTGAAGGATCAGGAACGTCGTCGGCACGTGATGCTCAAGCGCGTGGGGCGGATCAACATCGACAAGCTGGATCGCCGGCTGCGATCGGTCGGGGAGGCGCTGCAATCGGCAGAAACGGATGGCTGGCGGGAAACGCTGGCGGCGCGCCTGCTCAAGCGATCGAAGACGCTGGCCGCGGCGATCGAATCGGCAGGTGGGCTGTACGAGCAGGAGCGCCTGCATCGCGTGCGGATCGCTGCGAAGAAACTGCGGTACGCCATGGAGCTCGCAGCGGAGAGCGGCGCGCGGTCTGCGATCGTTCCCGTGCGGACCATCAAGCGCGTGCAGGATACCCTTGGGCGTCTGCACGATCTGCAGGTGGTGCAGGGATACGTGTCCGCCTCACAGGCTGCGCCGAGCACCCGCACGCCACAGGACATCGGCCTGGAGGTCATCGCGCGCATGCTGGAAGACGAGTGCCGTCATCTGCACGCGCGCTACCTCTCGAGCGTCCCCAGCGTGCACCACCTGATTGAGACGACGAGAACGGTCATCGTGCCGCAGATCGCCCGGCATCGGCCGCGGCCCCTGAAGATGAACCTGTCTTCGAAGCGGCGCGAGAGCCATCCGGCTCTCGCCGCGGCTGCCGGACACGCCAAGTAGATCGATGGCGACCCTCGAGCTGTACCTCATCCGCCATGGTGTTGCCGAGGAGCGCGGTGAGAAGTACCCGGACGATTCCAAGCGTCCGCTGACCAGTCAGGGCATCTCGCGGCTCCGAAAAGAGGCGCGCGGGCTCGATGCGCTCGGCATCACGTTCGATCAGATCATTACCAGCCCGCTGGTGCGCACCCGTCAGACCGCTGACGTCTTTGCGGAGGTCCTGAAAGGGAAGCCGCCCGTGGCCTCGGCCGACGCGCTCGCCCCGGCGGGGACGGCCACCGCCGTTCTGCAGGAGCTCGGGAAGTACATGCGCAAGGGACGCATCGCGCTGGTGGGCCACGAGCCGAACATCGGCGAGCTGGCCGCACGCCTCATCGGCGCCCGCGAGCCGCTGGCGTTCAAGAAGGGCGCGATCTGCCGGATCGACTTCGAGGTCTTCCCGCCCAAAGGCATCGGGCAGCTGCAGTGGTTCCTTCCGCCCAGGGTCCTTCGCGACATTTCATAGCGTCAGGGCTTTCTTCGAGCGCGTCCGTTTCCTCGCACGTCCTCCCGGAATTGAGCGTCCGGATTGCATTGGAGTCGTTCCAGCGCCAGACGGGCACCTGACGAGGACGCCAATGACACCGATCGATCGCACTATTCACGACAATCTTCGAATACTGCTCAGTATGCTTCCCGCCGTTCGTGACGGGAATGCCGACGCCATTCACGATGCCCGGGTCGCGACCCGCCGGCTTCGCGCCGCTGCGCCGCTTGCCTGCGCGTTCGAGCCGGAAGATCGCTGGGCCGAACCGCTCGAGGCGATTCGCACGCTGGGTCGATCGTTCGGCCGAGCTCGGGATCTCGACGTCGCGCTCGAGCGGCTTGACCGATCTGGAGGGCCGTCTCCCTCTGTCAGCCAGAGCGCTTGCGCTCCTGAGGCTGACGCTGACGGAGCGCCAGGGTCGCGAGCGCCGCCGCCTGATTAAGACAATCGAGGAGCTGCCGCTCGATTCGATGAGCCGGCTTCGCGCCACACGTCCGCGCCTGACGCTTCGCCGCGACCGCCGCCGCGGGGTCCTCGAGCAGCACCTCGTCGAACGGGCAGCCGATCTGCGGGACGCGATCGATCGGGCATCCGGCGTCTACTTTCCGAACCGCGCGCACCAGGTCAGGGTGGACGCCAAGAAGTTGCGGTACCTCCTCGAGCTCCTGCCAAACCGGGCCCAGCCTGCTGGAGCGCTCAAGCGTCTCAGACGTGCTCAGGAAGTCCTGGGCGAGATTCACGATCGACAGGCGCTGATGGATCTGGTCGAGGAGGTGAAGTCCACGAGCACCGATCGCGATCAGTACGATCCTGTGCTTGCCCTTCTGGCGGCTGACCGTCGTGACCGATTCACCGAATACCTCGGGCAGCGCGACCGGCTTCAACAACTCGCCGGCGAGATCGCACGCTCGTACGATGGGCACGTCTCCGCTCGGCAGGTCGTGACGCGTGGGCTGCTGATGGCCGGCGTCGTGATGGCGCCGTCCGCGGCGACGCTGATCGCGCGGCGGCGCGGTCACGCGGCGTCCGACCAGGTGCCGGCGGCTGGTGCGGGATTCGGCCGGACGCCGGCCGTCGAACACGATCGTCCCGTCGCCGATCGCCGCAGCAGAGAGCTGGCGGCGGCCACGCGCAAGTAGCGGGCGGCTCTGTGATAGCCGACAGCCAAACGACACACACGTCGGCTATCATCCGCGCATGCTTACGCGGCATCCGGAACATCTTCACCAGGTGCTCGCCGAGGTGCAGCAGCTGCTTCAGCGTCACCGCGTGCTGAGCACGATGGCTCGCCGTCAGGAGAGCGCTCCGGTCGACAGGCGCGACCTGCTCGAGATTCTTCAGGAGCGGCAGAACCTCGCGGAGCTCGAACGCAAGTTGGGCGGGTTGCACCCGGCCGACCTCGCCCACATCCTCGAAGTCTTGCCGAACGACGAACGCCTGCTCCTGTGGGATCATCTTTCCGCCTCGCAGCGGGGCCTGGTGCTCGTCGAACTCTCGACACCGACGCGCAGCGGGCTCATCGAATCGCTGCCGCACGAGGCCCTCGCGGCGTCCCTCTCCGTCCTCGATCCCGACGATCTCGCCTATCTGGCAGACGACCTTCCCCCCGAACTGATGTCGGATGTGTCGGCCCGCCTCGACGCCGCTCAGCAGAGCCAGCTTCAGGAGAGCATCACGTTCGACGAGCGTTCGGTGGGCGCCATGATGTCGCGGGATGCGATCGCACTGCGGGATACGATGACGGTCAGCGAGGTGCTCGCCGAGCTGCGCGGACTCGACGCCCTTCCCGGGCACACAGACCGAATCTTTCTTGTCGATCTCCGCCACGTGCTCCGTGGCGCGGTGCCGTTGACCCGGCTGCTGCTCGCGGCGCCGGAGGTCAAAGTCGATACGATCGTGGACGTCGAGAGTCCGTCCTTTGTCACCAGCGACGAGGCGGCAGACGCCGCGGGCGCCTTCGAGCGATATGACCTCGTGTCCGCGCCGGTCGTCGATGCGCGCGGCAAGCTGGTCGGACGGCTGACCGGCGATGCGATCATCGACTACCTCCGATCCGAATCCCAGCGTCAGGCGCTCGAGCGCGCTGGTTTGAGCGGGGAGGAGGACCTCTTCGCACCCATCGCCGATTCTGCCCGCAACCGCTGGCCCTGGCTGCTGGTGAACGTCCTCACGGCGTTTCTGGCGTCGCGAGTGATCGGTGTGTTTGCGCCCGCGATTCAGAACCTCGTGGCGCTGGCGAGCCTGATGCCGATCGTGGCCAGCATGGGCGGCAACACCGGCAACCAGACCGTGGCGCTCGTCATTCGCGGGCTGGCGCTCGATCAACTGCCCAGCGGCAGCACCCGCCACTTGCTCCGCAAGGAGCTGACCGTCGGGGCGCTCAACGGAGTCGTCTGGGGATGCGTGATGGGTATCGGCGCGCTGGCTCTCTATGGCAGCCTGGCCCTCGCCGCGGTGATGACGCTTGCCATGGTGCTCAATCTGCTCGTCGCCGCGGCCGCGGGCGTCGCCGTACCGCTGGGTCTGCAGCGTGCAGGCCGCGACCCCGCCCAGGGTGCGAGCGTATTGCTGACCTTCGTGACCGACAGCATGGGGTTCTTACTCTTTCTCGGGCTCGCAACCGCGTTTCTCGTTTGATCTCACCCAGGCCCGTGAACGTGTTACACGGTTGTTACGTCCCGCTTCGGTCGTGTGGTCAGCTTCGCTATGATTCCCTGAGGTCTCCTTCGCGCGCCTCGCCCGCCAGCGATTCGACCTCGATCACACGTGATGACTGAAACACCTGAAACGGCGCCGCGCCTTGTCGGCGTGCTCGACATGGGCGCCAGCGCGATTCGTCTGGTCATCGCCGAGATCACCGCACGCGGGTCCTTTCGCATCGTCGAGGAGGCGTCGCGGGGCGTGCTCCTCGGCCGCGATTCGTTTTCGTCCGGTTCGATCAGTGCCGCCACCGCGGATCGCGCCGTGGCGGCGATCCAGGGTTTCCGCCAGCTCATGGACAGCTACGGCGTCCGTGACGTTCGCGCGGTGGCCACGAGCGCGGTGCGCGAAGCCGACAACCGCGACATGTTCCTGGATCAGGTTCAGGGCCGCACCGGGATCCAGTTCGACATCATCAACGAAGCGGAAGAGAGCCGGCTGTTGTTCCTGGCCCTGCGCGATGCGCTCGGCAAGCACGCGTCGTTCAAGGGGGCGTGGACGCTGCTCGTCGAGGTTGGCGGCGGCAGCACCAGCCTGACGCTCCTCCAGCGCGGCGAACCGAATCGCTCCGCCGTCTATGCGCTGGGCGCCGTCAGGCTTCGTCAGCAGCTCGACCTGCGCCGCCACAGCCATGACGTCCAGGTCGCGTTGCTCAAACGCTACGTGGCCAACGTCATCGACGAAATCCGCCTGGACATCCCGCTGCGCCGCATCGGCAGCCTGATCGCCACCGGCGGCGACGTGCGCTTTGCGGCGTCGCAGATTCTCGAAGCGGACGTCGAGAGCGGCGTGCGTGAGATTCCGCGCGAGGCGTTTCTCCGGTTTTGTGATGACGTCGCCGCTCTGAACGACGAGGAGATCGTCGATCGGTTCCGGCTGCCGGCTGTCGAAGGTGACGCGTTGATGCCGGCGTTGCTGATCTATCGGACGCTGCTCTCCGAAACGTCGGCCCGGCGCATGGTGATTGCCGATGCCTCGCTCCGTGCGGGAGTGCTCATCGATCTGGCTGAGCCGGAGGGACCGGTCAGCGCGCAGGATTTCGAGCACCAGGTGCTGGCGAGCGCCGAGGCGGTCGGGCACAAGTACCGGTTTGACGGCGATCATGGGCGCCACGTGGCGAGGCTCTCGACGCGGCTGTTCGACGAGCTGCAAAAGCACCATCGCCTCGGCGGCCGCGAACGGCTGCTGCTGCAGGTGGCCGCGCTGCTGCACGACATCGGCATTTACCTCAGCCTGCGCGCTCACCACAAGCATTCGCAGTACATCCTGGCGTCGTCGCAGATCTTCGGTCTCTCGGACGACGAAACGGCGCTCGTCTCGAATGTCGCGCGTTATCACCGCCGCGGCTTGCCACAGCGCACGCACCTGCCGTACATCGCGCTCGATCGTCAGGATCGCCTGATCGTCAACAAACTGGCGGCCATTCTTCGTGTCGCCAACGCGCTCGATGCCGAGCATCTCCAAAAAATCCAGGATGTGAGGCTTTCGCAGGAGGGCCGCGCCTGGACCCTCGAGTTGCTGGGCGAAGGGGACCTCACGATGGAACAACTGGCGGCAACGGCGCGGGCCGACATGTTCGCCGAAACCTTTGGCCGGCCGCTGCTGATTCGCGCGGCTGGGGTGGTGTCATGACCGTCACTCCGTCATCCGGCGAGCGCCGGTTCCTCAATCGCGAGCTCTCGTGGCTGGCGTTCAACGAGCGGGTGCTCGAAGAAGCCGTCGATCCCGATACGCCGCTGCTCGAGCGCGCGAAGTTCGTCGCGATAGCCGCGTCGAATCTCGACGAGTTCTTCATGGTGCGCGTCGCGCGGTTGAAACAGATGATCGAGGAAGCGGATCCGACGGTCGATCTGTCCGGCCTGACGGCCGGTCAGCAGCTCATCGCCGTCAGCGAGCGCGCACACACGTTTGTCGCAGCTCTGTACGCAGTTCACGATGCACGAACTGGTTCCCGCAGCTCGCGGCGCACGGGATCCGGCTCGTGCCGTTTGCGGAACTCGATCCGCCGCGGCAGGCATCGCTGACCGCCTTCTTCCGCGACGAGATCCTGCCGGTCCTGACACCGCTCGCCATCGACATCTCGAGGCCGTTTCCGCTGTTGTCGTCGCTGAGCCTGAACCTCGCGCTTCTGCTGGAATCAACGGCCGACGATCCCGGCCAGCGGCTCGCGATCGTCCAGGTGCCGCCCGGCCTGACGCGGCTCGTCCAGATCGCCTCGACCCGACGGCGTGACGTTCGTGCTGCTCGAGGACATCATCCGCGCGCATTTGCCGCAGCTCTTCCGCGGCCAGAAGATCCTCGAATCGAGCGTGATTCGCATCGCTCGCGATGCCGAGCTCGAGCTGGACGACGAAGGAGGAACCACGCACCTTGAACTCGTCGAACGCGAGTTGCGCAGGCGGCGACGGAGCGATGCGGTACGCATCGAGATGGAAACGAGCGCATCGGCCGATCTCGAGGCCACTCTGAGCAGCCGGCTGGAACTCGAGCCGGAGGATGTCTACCGCGTGGCGGGCCCGCTCGACTTGCGCGTGCTGATGGGCCTCGTCGAGCAGCCGGGGTTCGACACGCTTCGCGATCCGCGATTGCAGCCCGTCGACGTGCTGCCCGATCTCGATCAGACCGACATGTTCGCGCTGCTGGACGAGCGTGACCTCCTTCTGCATCACCCGTACGAGTCTTACGATCCGGTCGTGGCCCTGCTGGCGCAGGCAGCGGAGGACCCGGGGGTCCTCGCGATCAAACAGACGCTGTATCGCACCAGCGTCGGATCGCCAATCATCGCCAGCCTTCAACGGGCCGCCGAGTGCAACAAGCAGGTGACGGCCCTCGTGGAGCTGACGGCACGCTTCGACGAGGAACGCAACATCAAGTGGGCGCGCGCCCTGGAAGAAGCGGGGGCGCACGTCATCTACGGCGTCAGGCACTACAAGATTCACGGAAAAGTCTGTCTGATCGTCAGGCGAACGCCTCAGGGACTCCGCCGGTACGTTCATCTCGGCACTGGTAACTACAACGAACGGACCGCCCGTCTCTACACCGACTACGGTCTCATGACGTCGTCGCCGCTCGTCGCCGAGGACGCCAGCGCGATCTTCAGCGCCCTGACGGGTTATTCGGAGCCTCCGCGATTGAAGAGGCTGGTGCTGGCGCCGACGACCCTGCGGGAGCGGTTCCTGAAACTGATTCGAAGGGAGCGGCGCCGCGCCGCGGCGGGCCAGCCGGCCGAGATCGTGGCCAAGATGAACTCGCTCATCGACGAGGAGATTATCGAGGCACTCTACGCCGCATCCGCCGCCGGCGTTCGCATCGCGCTGAACGTCCGTGGCATCTGCGCGCTCCGGCCCGGCGTGCCGGATCTGAGCGCGAACATCGAAGTCATCTCGGTCGTCGATCGGTTTCCTCGAACACGCCCGGGTTTACTACTTCCTCAACGCCGGCGACGACGAGTTGTATCTTTCCAGCGCCGACTGGATGACCCGCAATCTCGACAAGCGCATCGAGCTGATGTTCCCGATCCAGACCGAGGAACACAAATCGCGGATTCTGGGCAACCTCCGCGCGATGTTCCGGGACAACGTCAAGGCGCGCGTGTTGAAGGGGCGACGGCGTCTATCAGCGGCGAAAGCCGTCAGCTGGCGAGCCGCCGTTCAGGGTCCAGCAACACCTGCAGGACGAAGCGTATCGGCGAGCGGCACGCGAGCGCCCGGGCGTGACGTTCGTGCCCGAGCGCGGGTAGTATTCGAGACGAGGCGACGACCCAGTGGCCGCTATCGAAAGCGCGACGATCACGGCGTTCTTTCTCTTCGACATTGCCGACGACATCGATCTTGCTGCGCTCAAGGACGAGATCGGGGGCGGCGTGGCCGAGGCGCGGTTCGTTCCGAGATCCGGTGCTCCCTCGTACTTCAAATACGCCGTTCCACCGCTGGTCGTCGATGGCGATGTCGTCGGCCTTCCGCCGGTCGAGGAGTTTCGCGCGCGTGTGAAGTTCTTCGACTATGGCGTCCTCTCGCTCGCCCTCACGCGGCCATTCGCGGGCGAGTGGTCCGATCTGATCGCGCTCGCGCAGCGATACATCGAAAACGAGGAACTGGAGCGGCAGGCGGAGGAAGCCTGCCGCCATGCCATTCGTCGTGCATCCCGAACGCTGGCCGCCGCGCGCGACGCCTGGCTCGCCGAGGACTACCTGGTGTTCGCGATCACGTCGTTCGGGTCGCCGATGACGGCGAGCGATCTGCTCTCACGCCGCTCGGAGGAGATCGCGCTGCTGCTCACCGGCGAGCGGCGCGCCCTGAGCCGTCAGGAGCAGGAGTCCGTGCTCAGCAACCGGCTCTCGTATTTCGCCGACGACCTGGTGGTGCCGACCTGGAACGCGGCGTTGGTCTACGACACGGAGCCTGGCGTGCAGGCCGCGCTCGAGATTTTCGAATTCGCCAACTCGCAACTGCTCGAGTTTCGCTATTACGATGACCGGCTCGACCACGAGCTGGCCGGGATCTATTCGCAACTTCAACGCAAACGGCGCTTCGACACCATCTTCGGGCGCGGCTACATCAGAGCGGCCCATCAGCTCCACGCGCTGTTCATCGACGTCAACGAGATCACGGACCGGACCGAGAATGCGCTGAAGATGGTCGGCGACATGTACGCCGCCCGGCTCTTTCACCTGGTCGCGTCACGTCTCGGGTTGGCGACATGGAAAGGGAGTGTCGAAGAAAAACTCGAGACGCTCGACGATATCTATCGATTTGCCGTGGAGCAGGTGTCGATCGCGCGCGGCCAGCTCCTCGAGCTCACCATCGTCGGCGATCCTCGTGTTCGAGCTGATCCTGTTCTTCATGGGGATCATGACGTGATAACGCTTGCTGCCGTAGTCCGTAGTCCGTGGTCCGTGGTTCGTCGCTCGTCGCTCGAAAGACAGATTTGCGGCTGGAGCCCCATAGAGTCTGTCGAGCTACGAGCGACGAACTACGAACTACGGACCACGGACCACGGACGACATCTTCAAATCGCCAACTCCGCCCGAATGCGCCGCCCAGTGACCTGCGCCGCTTCAGTGTCGTAGCTCCGCTTGTCGAGACCCGCCTGACCGATCTGCTGATACAGGCGTTCGAGCCCGCGCTGATCCTTGACGTCGGTGGCTGCAGCCACTTCGAGGGCATGCTGCAGCTCGTGTCCGATGGTCGAGATCAAATCGTTGCCGCCCGTCAGGGCGATGACCTGAATGCGCAGGTAGCGCTGGCCGCCCGGCGCCTGCGGGATCAGCAGCAGACGTCCTGACAGCAGCGGCGGTAGCTGCCGGACCGGTTCGATGTAGACGATGACGTCGGTGGAGTTCAACGCCGCGATCAACGACGCGAACGTTGCCGATCGGTGCACGCCTTTCGCGATCAACATCTGGATGCGCGCGTCGCTGGTGCGCACCCGCCGATCCATGGCGGTCAGCAACGCGGTTGTCGCTCGGGCCGCATCCGCAGCCGCGACGTGCTTGGTACCCGAAGGTGGCGTCTCGAGCGCGACGAGACCACCGAGAACGAGCAAGAGAGAGCAGAGCACGAGGACTCCTCCGATTCCAAGGAGCCTGCTCAGCCATCCGGAACACGCGGGACGCCATCGTGCGGGATCGCATGCGTCCACGCTGAAGAGTGCATCGACGATCGCCGGCTTAGACGGTGCACTCTCGCCGATTGTTTACATCTGTGCGCCTGCGAAACGTCCGGACATTGAAGGGACGAATCGTGTGACGTATGTCGCTATCGCACGAGTTCGAGGAGCACTTTCTGCCCGACGCGCTGCGCCGCTTCGGTGTCGTAGGCCGTCGGCAGGCTGGGTTCTCCAATGCGCTCGTAGAGCCTGCGGAACGTCTTGGTGCATCGCACTTCGGGGGCCTCGCTCACCTCCAGCGCGTGCTGCAGCTCGTGTCCGATTGACGCGATCTGGTCGAGCCGCGTACCGAACTCGGCAATCTGCACGCGCAAGTATCTCGGGCCGTTCTTTGGAGCGGAACCAAACATCAGCCGGCCAGCGACGTTCGCCGGCAGCTTCGAGTTGACTTCCACGTGGACGATCAAGTCGGTGGCTTCGAGCGCCTCGACGATCGCCTCGAATGTCCGCGAGCGCTTCAGGCCCTCGGTCAAGAGTTGCTGTGCGAGAGCGCTTACCGCACGGACATGGCGATCGGGTGCGGTCAGCAGTTCGTGGGCGCTGCGCCCGACGGCTGGGGGCAGGCGGTACGACGGTGTTAGATCAGCGGGACCGGTAGTGGCGACTGCGCCGGCGATCAGGGCTGCGGTGAACCAGATCATGGGACCCTCCCCGTTTTGGGAAGCGGCCCCTCATCCATTGCTTCCATGCGGCACGACGCGATGTGCCGTCATGGATCGGCCGACGGTCTCCATCCATCGGTTGCCGGATTAGACGGACGTCCTCGCAAAACCGTTGGGGAATGTGCGCTTACGGAACGTGGGGACAGAATTGGGACGACTGGTGGGACCGATGGATCGGCTAGTAGATGTACTGCGCCTGCACGAAGGTCGCATGCGATCGCGCACCGCTGATGCCGAGCACGTTGAAGGTTTCGCGCAGCATCGCAGGCGTTTACACTGGCGTCAAACGACCGTCCCCGCGCGGATCACCGCGCCCTTGGGAACGATGATGATCCCGTTCCTGATGTAGAGCCCGTCCCGATCGTCCTGTTCGATGCCGCGCTCGTTCACCAGCCGCACATCGTCCCCCAGGCGCGCGTTCTTGTCGACGATGACACGGTCGAGCACGACGTTGCGGCCGATGCCCAGCCGCATTGTCCCGGTGGGCGGTGTGTCCTCGTAGAAGTCTGCTCCCAGCAGAACCGACCGATTGATGCGCGCACCCGGGCTGATTTGGGTGCGGATGCCGACGACCGAATTGGAGATCTCGCATTCGTCCAGATGGCAGCCTTCGGCAACGATGGACGATTCGAGCCGGCACTGTGAGATCCGGCTCGGCGGCAGAAAGCGCGGGTGCGTGTAGATCGGCCACCTCGGGTGGAAGAAGTTGAACGGCGCGCCCTGCTGTGTGAGCTGGATGTTGGCGTCGTAGAACGCTTCGATCGTGCCCACGTCCGCCCAGTAGCCACGGAAAATGTACGGGCTGACACGGTGAGTCTCGAGCGCCGCCGGAATGATCTCCTTGCCGAAGTCGATGCCCTGCCGCTCGATGACGTCGAGAAGCACGTCACGCGAGAAGACGTAGATGCCCATTGAGGCAACGAACGGCTTGGCCGCCGTGGTGCCGCCAAGCGTCGATCCCCTCGGGATGCTCGTGCCGATCTCCTCGAGCCGCTCCGCGGTAGGTTTTTCCTCGAATCCGACGATGCGGCCGTAGGTATCGAAGCGGAAAATTCCCATCTGCGTCGCGTCGGACGCGCTGACGGGCTGTGCCGCGATCGTGATGTCGGCACCGTCTTCGATATGCGCTTCGATCATTTCGCAGAAGTCCATCCGGTAGAGATGGTCGCCGGCGAGAATGAGGAAGTAGTCGGCGTCGTATCCCGTGAAATGCCTGGCTGCCTGCCGAACGGCGTCGGCTGTTCCCTGAAACCACTTGGAGCTGTCAGGCGTCTGCTCGGCGGCAAGGACCTCGACGAAGCCATCCGAGAACGTATCCAACCGGTATGTCTGCGCGATGTGCCGGTTGAGCGATGCCGAGTTGAACTGCGTCAGCACGAAAATCCGCTTCAGGCCGGCATGGAGGCAGTTGCTGATGGGGATGTCGATGAGCCGGTATTTTCCGCCCAGGGGTACGGCCGGTTTCGAACGTGTATTGGTCAACGGGAAGAGCCGGGCGCCCCGGCCTCCGCCAAGAATCAGCGTCAGAACGTCGTTCATAGGTCCTAGATCTTACCGTTGCCGGCGCGTCCGGTCTCGAGGTCGCAAGAGTTCACCCCGCTGACCCGCGAACGTTGCACGAACGTCACGTCCATGTGGCCAACTAAGGCAGATGTCCTGAGCGTGCAATGGCCGAAGTCCCGCGAAGCCGGTGCTCCGGTACGCGCCACCCGACATCAAGCCGCGTATCTACACGTTTTCCGACCTCGAAATCGACGAACGCGACTATCTCGCGCTCAGATGTCCGAGGCATTCGGTTCCCGGCGGGCCGACCTCGCCGCTTCGTACCGCGCTGCGGCCGCTCTTGGCGCGCCCGATGCGCATGCGGCCGGCTGCCAGCCGCTGGTCAGCGCTCGGCTGCGTAGATGAGCGGCAGTCCGGACTTCGGGTTGCCGACGACGACGACCTTGGCGTTCGAGCTTCGTGCGAGCTCGATGGTCGCCTCGATGCCCTTCCACTCGAGCAGCTTGTCGCTGATGCCTTGCGAGACGATGTCCTGGAAGTCCTTGATGCCGGCCGCTTCGACGCGCTTGCGCTCCGCTTCCTGCCGTTCCTTCTGAAGCACGAACTCCATGCGCTGCGCTTCTTGCTGCGCTTGCTGCTTGGCCTCTATGGCGCGCTTCAGCGTGTCCGGAAGTTGCAGGTCACGCAGCAGGATGTTTTCGACGACGAGTCCGCGCGGCTGGAGTTGCGTCTGGAGCTCCGCCAGAATCTGTCTGGCGATACCCTCACGCGAGTCCGAGTAGAGCGCGCTGGCGGTGTTGGATGCGGTGATGCCGCGCATGGCCGAGCGGAAGTTGGGTGTCAGGAGCACGTCCGCGTAGCCAGGGCCCACCTTCTGGAAGACTTCTGCGGCACGCTCGGGCTGCAGGTGATAGAGGACCGACGCTTCCAGCCCCATGATGAGGCCTTCCTTCGACGGGACCGACGCTCGTTCCTTCAGCTCCTGTGTCTTCACATCGAGCTGATGAACCTTCGACAGTGGATTCACCAGGTGGATGCCTTCCGGCAACGTTCTGCCGGTGACCCGTCCGAAGAGCGTTTCGACACCGACGTGCCCGGTTCGCACGCAGGAGACCGTGCTGATGGTTGCGATTCCGAGGACCCCGAGCAGCATGAGGCCGAAGCCACCTCGCCGCAGAGTCTGTCCGCGGAACGACGTGCTCTCGAAAGTCACTGAGTCGCGCATGCAGTCCTCCAGCCGCCGTGAGTGAGTGAACGTGAACGTTGACGGCGGCAGAGACAGGATACAGACGCGAGATTTCGCCGAGATTACGCCGGATCCAGGCGGGGGGTATGGGGCGAAGCTGCTCTCGATGCAGGGACTTCAGGCTGTTTACCCACGCGAGATTCTCCTGTCATCGTGACATCACAGGCGGCCGCTATTCTGGAGGCGAGGTCGTCATGCATACTCACACCTCCGGCGGTTCCGTCGGTCTCGAGCAGGCGATGCGGCGCGCGCGCGCCGACTACAAGGAAATGCCGGGCCTCCGGCTCACCGCGGCTCAGGCCAGCCGGCTCTGGGCGCTCGATGCACCGCTCTGTGCGGCCGTGCTGTCGCAGCTCGTGGAACAGGGGTTTCTCGCGCGAGCCGCGAACGCGGCGTTCGTGCGCGCTGCAGTGATCAGCGTCGGGTAACGCCGGAACGGCGCGAAGCGTCGTGTGCTTCGCGAGCGCGAAGCTTCTTCGCAGCGACGCAGTGCCTGTCCCCTGGCGAACACTCATCAAGCTCATCAGCAGCATCGCGGTCACACTCGACCACGATCCTGCGACGCGAGGACGGATCAGGGGTACTCTTTCTACCTGATTACAACGTCAGCATGGCGGGGGTGGGCAGAGAAGGCCATTGTGACGTTCGGCGTGTTGAACCTTGTCCGGTCCCCTGACGCGCGTCATATTCTTCAATGAGCAGCAACACGCCAAAAGCCGATCGGTCAGTGTCGCAGGCAGGGGTGAGCCCCCTGGCGGGGAAGCCGCCCGATCCGCTCAGCCTGGTCAACATCCCGCGCCTGATCGCGGCGTACTACACCGAGCGCCCCGATCCATCCATTGCTGCGCACCGCGTCAGCTTCGGCACCTCGGGCCACCGGGGTTCTGCGTTCGCGTGCGGGTTCAACGAGTGGCACGTGCTCGCGATTGCGCAAGCGATCTGCCGATATCGGGAAGCGCAGGCAATCAACGGTCCATTGTTTCTCGGGATCGACACGCATGCGCTTT
The DNA here is from genome assembly GCA_963784195.1 of uncultured Acidobacteriota bacterium. Taxonomy (GTDB): domain Bacteria; phylum Acidobacteriota; class Vicinamibacteria; order Vicinamibacterales; family 2-12-FULL-66-21; genus CAVQAH01. The sequence goes on from CAWARA010000035.1 coordinate 88,467, forward strand.
CCGAACCGGCGTCGCGAAGTGCCCTCGAAGTGCTGGCGGCCAACGGCGTGCACGTCCAGCTCGCCGCAAACGATGAGTACACGCCGACGCCCGCTGTGTCCCACGCCATCCTCAATTACAACCGCGGGCGCCGCGACGGGCCTTGCCGACGGGATCGTGATCACGCCTTCGCACAACCCTCCGGAGGACGGCGGATTCAAATACAACCCGCCGCACGGTGGACCGGCGGGAACAGATATGACGCGCGCAGATCGAAACGTTAGCCAACGAGTTGCTGCGCTCCGATCTGGCGGGTGTGAAGCGTGTTCCGTACGAACGGGCGCTCGGGCCTCGACCACACATCGTCATGACTATCTCAACCTCTACGTTCGCGAATTGCGCGACGTGCTCGATCTGGATGCCATTCGCAGTGCCTCGTTACGGCTGGCCGTGGATCCGCTCGGCGGTGCGGGCGTCCGCTACTGGGGTGCCATTGCCGAGATGTATCAGCTGAACCTGACGGTCACGAACCAGCAGGTCGATCCCACGTTCCGGCTCATTCCCCTGGACTTCGACGGCCGCATCCGGATGGACCCCTCATCCCGCTATGCGATGCAGTCGCTGATCGAGCTCAAGGATCGATTCGACGTGGCGTTCGCGTGCGATGCCGACCACGATCGGCATGGCATTGTGACGAAAGGGGCGGGCCTGCTGCCCCCGAACCACTATCTGGTGGCCTGCATCCAGTATCTCTTCGTCCACCGGCTGCAGTGGCCGGCGCATGCAGGCGTGGGCAAGACCGCCGTGTCGAGCAGCATGATCGACCGAGTGACCACGGCCCTCGGCCGCCCGCTCTACGAGGTGCCCGTGGGTTTCAAATGGTTCGTCGACGGTCTGCTGAACGGTGCGCTCGGCTTCGTCGGTGAGGAGAGCGCCGGTGCGACATTCCTCAGGCGCGATGGATCGGTGTGGACGACCGACAAGGACGGCATCGTGGCCGCGTTGCTCGCCGCAGAGATGATGGCGACCACCGGCCGCGATCCCGGAGAGATATATGCGGCGGTGACGCGGGACCACGGCGATCCGGTGTACGAGCGCCTCGATGCGCCTGCGAACCAGCAGGCGCGGGCGGCGCTTGCTCGAGCCTCGCGAGAAGACCTGAAGACGGATCGGCTCGCCGGCGAATCGATCACGCAGGTCATGACGCGGGCCCCAGGCAACAGTGAGCCGCTGGGCGGAATCAAGGTCGTCGGCGGAAAGCGGATGGTTTGCGGCACGGCCCTCGGGGACCGAGGAGCTATACAAGATGTACGCCGAGAGTTTTCGCGGCGTGGATCATCTACGACAGATCCAGGAAGACGCGCGCGGTCTGGTCGGCGAACTGATCGGCAGGCAAGGATCTGCAGACAGCGTCGCTCAATAACCGAACGATGGTCTTACGTTCGGATCTTGAACGCCCGCGCCCAATACGCGCGAACCTGATCGATCAAAGACGATGGAAGCGGGACATATCCAAGCCGCTCGGCCACCGGTGATCCTCGCTCCAACGACCACTTGAAGAAGTCCAGTGCGGCGGCCGTTCTGGTTCGCGGCGCCGACTTGTGCATCAGGATGAACACCGTGGCCGTGATCGGATAGGCGTCGTCGGCCGCAACATCGGTGAGCAGGACGTGGAAGTCCTCTGTGGCATTCCAATTCGCACCAGCTGCGGCGGCCTGGAAGGTCGAGGGCTGTGGGCGGACGAACCGGCCCGATCGATTCTGAATGACGGCATCGTTGAGAGCCAGTTGCGACGCCTGCGCATAGTCGACGTACCCGATCGAGTTCTTCACACGCTGGATTTGACGCGCGACCCCTTCGTTCGCCTTCACTGCTGTTCCCGTCGGCCAGCTGACGAGCAAACCCGAACCGACCCGGGTCTTCCATTGAGGACTCGCTTTGCTCAGATAGTCAGTTAAGTTGAAGGTCGTTCCGGATCCATCGGATCTGTGCACGACCGAAATGGGTGCGTCGGGGAGCGTCAGCCTCGGATTGAGCGCTCGAATGGCCTCGTTCGACCACTGGGTGATTGTCCCGAGGAAGATGTCGGCAATGATGGGACCGGTCAACCTCAACTCGCCGGGGCCTACGCCATCGATATTGGTGGCGACGACGACACCGCCAATCACGATGGGAAACTGAGCGAGGTTCGCAGACGCAAGTTCGTCCGACTTCAGCGGCATGTCGGAGGCGCCGAAATCCACTCGGCGATCCTTGACCCGCAGCATGCCGGCCAGCGACCCGACGGGTTCATATTCCAGTGCCGTGCTCGCGGGCGGATCTTCCAGGCCCGAATTTGGCAGGGGGAAATCACCACCCCGCGCCGCCGCTGCCCGATAGTCGCGGGACCACAGCGACAGGATGGGATAGACGAGCGTTGAGCCTGCGCCCGTGATACCAGTGCCTCCAAGCACGTCCTGGGCGCGCGTCTGGCTGGTTGTCATCGAGACAGCGGCCATCACGAAGAGATGAGGAGCTGGCCTTTCATGCGGACGGACATGTGGACCCTCTTGGCGGATGCGAACAGGTCAGAATGCACTGTCGCGATCAGCCTGAGACTGGAGCCAGGTTCGCACTGTCGAGCGGCGGTGTCTTCTGTTCGGTCGCACTGGTTACTACGCGGGGCACCGACCGACGCTCGGTACGGATGCGCTCGATGAGGAAGAAGGCGCGCTCGGCGCTGCCAAGCAACTCGAGGAGTGCACCGCGCTCTTCCCAGGAGAGGTCAGTGCCGAGTGACAGGCACCGTTCGCGCGTAATGATGATGAACTGCTTGAGCTCGGCCGCTTCGGGAACGTCGCCGGCGGCGTCCGCGACTATGGCACGCACGGCGACGGAGATCTGATCGAGGATGTCGTCGACGATTCTGTGTCCCGCGGGTGAGAAGGGATGCCGCTCGACGCGTCGCGCGACCTGGTACAGCGTCTCCCCCAGGCTGCCGGTGAAGTCTCCTTCCTCGATCAGGCTGGCAAGGAGATCCGCGCGGTCGTAGGGCATGTCGGGCTGAAACATGGCCGCCGTGTAGCGGCGGATGTCGCGGCTGAGGATATCGACTGCCGGCCTGGTGCTCCTTGGCACTTCCCGGTGCCGACTTGTCGTGGCGCGCGATGGCGAGAAAGAGCGTGCTCGCCTGGACGTAGCGGGCCATCTCCTGTTGCACGAGCGGCACGCCGGTCGCGAATTCCCGGCCCTTGGACGGGTCGAGGAACCGGGTCATCGAATAGTCCTCCGCGTCTTCGGCCGAAGTCCGGCCGACACGCGACAGCACCCGCTCGAAGACGCCGATAAACGGAAAGAGGAGCGCCGTGTTGAAGACGTTGAAGGCCGTGGAATAGACGCCGACGGCGACTGGAACGAGCGGGAACGTCTCCTTGCCATCCCGGATCGATCGGCACGCCAGGGTCACCGCCAAAGAAGCCCATGACCCAGGTCAGCAGCGTCCATGGACGGGAAGAACAGCGGCAGCATCACCGCGACACCGATGATGTTGAAGGAGATGTGCGCGTAGGCCGCCCGCTTGGCGTTCTTCGAGAGGTTCAGCGACGCCATCCACGAGGTGATCGGTCGTACCCAGATCGGCGCCAAGCGAGAAGGCGACGGCGGTCTGCCAGTCGAGCACGCCGGCGGCTCCGAGTCCCATCACGATGCCGATGGTGGCCGACGACGAGTGGATCATCGCGGTGATGCAGCGCCGCGGTGAGCACGCAGTAGATCAGGCCGATGAAGCGAGTCGGCGTTAAGGGCCGAGATCGCCGACATGACCTCGGGCATGTTCCGAAGCGGCTTCAGACCGCCAGTGAGGAGGTTCAGACCGTAGAAGATCAGCGCAAATCCCATGCAGGCCAGAGCGATGTTGCGGATCTTGCTCGTCCTTGGCGAAGACGTACACCAGGGCGAAGAGGCCAGCCGAGGATCAGGCCAAGCGGCCCCAGCGGCAGCGCGATCAGCCGTTGCCGAGGGTCGTCCCGATGTTGGCGCCCATGATCACGCTGATCGCCGGTCGCAGCGCGAGCACACCGGAGTTGACGAGGCCCGACGACCATGACGGTCATCGCCGTGCTCGATTGCAGCACGCCGGTGATCAGCGTGCCGGCGATGAAGCCCTTGATCGGCGTGCCGGCAATTCTCGCCAGCAGCGCCCGCATCCGGTTGACCGCGAGGTTCTGGATCCCGTTGGACATGAACTCGAGCCCGAGCATGAAGATGCCGAGGCCGCCAACGACGGGAACGAGAAGATCCTTGAAGTAATCGACCGGCATGCGGCACCCGTTGTCGCGCGGACGGTCCTACACCGTCCGTCGAATCAGCTGCGGTTGCGAGTCACCCGCTTCCAGACATTGCTTCAAGCGGGGCGAAATGTGTGAGACGACAACGCTACAAGAGCTGTGTGATCGCTGTGTGACTCGAGTGTGACGATGACTGATTGGCACCCGGCCGGATGAGGTCGCTTAAGTCTCACTCCTTCCTTACCTCTCGCGAATGAGTTCGTTGCGGACGATTGCTAAAGTCCGTCTGCTCGATCGGCTGGTCGATCGACACGAGAGAACAGAAAAGGAAGACACACGTGATCAAACCCATCCCGTACGCAGTTGCCGCAGGAGCCGTGATGCTCGCCACCATTGTATGGTCTCCCGCGCCGCAGGCACAGGCGCATGCGAAAAAGGCGTTTCTCGAGGAGAGCGCGCCGGCGGTGTTCCAGGCCGCAGGCCCGACGCTCGAAAGCATCCAGAGCGCGGTGGAGCAGTTCCGTCTCGCAATCGGCGGCGACAACAACGCCAGCAACCCGGGTCCCTTCGAAACCGGACGACGAGAGATCAACTGGGACGGCGGAGGCAACGTGACGACAACGTCACCGGGCCCGACACCTTTCCAGGTGTTCCTGGTGTCGCGCGGCGCCGACATCACCACTCCAGGCGAAGGTTTTGTTCAGGCCACGCCGTCGGGTCTGGCTGACACCTTCACCAATCCGGCGCTGACGAGCATCTTTCAGCCGTTCAGCCAGTTCCGGCTCTTTGCGCCCATCGGCAGCAATGTCACGGAAGTGGCTTTCTTTATTCCGGGCGGCGGAAACGTCGCTGCCGAGACGTCGGCATTCGGCGCCGTGTTCTCGGATGTGGATCAGGAAGGTTCGACGCGCGTGAAGTACTTCGATGCTTACGGACGGTTGCTGTACACGGCAGACGTGCCTCACTCGCCGGGACTGGCGACGTTCTCATTCGTCGGTGTGCAGTTCCCCGATTCACGGGTTGCATCCGTGCGCATCGTCACCGGGAACGAGGTCATCAAGGAACACAAGCCCAAGCGCGACGTCGTCGTCATGGACGATTTCATCTACGCAGAGCCCCAGATCACCCAGTAACGACGGGACACCACCGAAAACTCGTTTCACCTCCCTCACCATTGACCCAGAGCCCCTCGCGCTGCCAGTTGCCGGGCGGCGCAGGCGGCGGGGCATTGTCGAGCCAGCGCGTGTGACACATCGCTGATGGCGTCGAGATCACGATCAGTCGTGGCTTGTGCCGTCAGATTGAGCGGATCTTTGGACTCGCGCCCGCTTCACACTGACTCTGGACGGGTCGAACCCTTCCGACGAGGTCGGCTCAGGAGTTGCACTTCGAGGTTTGGCCGGTCGTGGATCTGCGGCTGCGCCGTCCGCGCGTCAGCGCGGCGTCATTAAGGCGGTGCGCCAGGCGAGGCGGAGCCTCGATGGTCTGAGGCGCAGCTTCACCAGGTCAGGAGGTTTCCGATGCAGGTTCTAGTCGACAGAACGAAGGACACCATCGTCGCAGCGATCAAGGGCGCGGGCGAGATCGTCAACGCGGTCACCGAGACGGTGAGCGAATCGCTCAGCACGGCGCTGAAAGGTACAGGGTCGGTCGGCAGGGCGCTGACCGAGGCCGTCTCCGACGTGGCCTGTGGCGCGATCGAGGGCACGTCGCAGGTCGGCGGCGATCTCGGGAAGGCAGCGAAGGGGGCAGTCATCGGGGTTCTCCGAGGAACGAAGCAGGTCGGTGGCGAAGCACTTGACGCGGTGGGATCGACCGTGCAGAACCTCGTGAAAACTACGGTGGATGTCGGCGGTGATGCTGGCTCGGCCGCTCGAAACGCCATGGAGGGCGTGATCGAGGGCGCGGCCAGCGTTGGGATCAAGGGAGTCGACGGGATCTCTGCGGCCGCGGCTGGAGCGATCCAGGGCCTCGGAGGCATTGGCAAGGCTGCCACCGCGACGACCGCCAACGTCGCCCGGGAACTGATTCGGGGAGCATCAAACGTCGGAGGCGATCTTGGTTCGGCGGCCAAGGGCACCATGCTGGGCGTCCTGCGCGGAACCAAAACGCTGACCGCGGAAGCGGCAGACACGGTCGGTGCAACCGCAGGCAGCCTGGTCAAAGCGACCGCCGAGGTCGGCGGAGACGTGGCGGTCACCGCGAAGTCCGCAGTCGAGGGTGCGATCCAGGGTGCGAAAGAAGTCGGCGTCGATGTCGCGGCTGCGGCGTCAGCAGCAGCGAACGGTGCACTCAAGGCGGCCGGCGATATCAGCACGACGGCGGTCGAACAGGTCGAGCGTGCGGCGACCGGTGTGATCGGCGGCGTCAAGGTCGTCGTCACGTCGCCATTCCGGAAGTAACGATCGGAAATCGGAGATCGGAAATCGGAAATCGGAGATCGGAGATCGGAGATCGGAGGTCGGGTTTTCGATTGCCGATTTCCGATTGCCGATTTCCGATTTGTCGTCAACGGCGCGGGAACTGGTCGGGGTTGTCCGTGAAGAGCGCGTCGACGCCGTAGTCGTACAGGAACTTCGCCATTTCCTCGCGGACGCTCGAATAGCGTCCATGACTCGACGAGCGGAACGTCCAGGGCGTCACGGTCAGACCGGAAGCGTGTGCCCACTCGACGAGCTGCGGCATCTTCTCGAGGATCGCCTTGTTCGGACCGATGCCCGTGGCCCAGGTCGCGATCGCTTTCACTTTCTCGGTTGAGTCCACGCTGCTCGCGTTGGCTGCCTCGACGAGGATGACGCGCTTGACCTGCGGAAGGTCCCTGGCCAGTTGCTTGACGGTGACTGGATCGAACGACTGGATGATCACGGGCGACCGTGCGTCGGCAATCAATGAATTGCGTTGGAGCGCCTCGCCCAGCAGGGCTTCGGGGTGAATGCCGCGGTCCCGGTAGAACGCCGGATCCTTGAGCTCCGGATACAAGCCGGCTTTTCCCTTCACAAGGTCGATCGCCTCCTGAAACGTTGGAACGCGCGCGCCGGCAAACTTCGGATCGAACCAGGCGCCCGCATCCAGCTGCCTGATCTCGGCCAGCGTGAAGTCATTCACGAGCCATCGTCGCGCTGGGGTACCGCCGCGACTGTCTTCGACGAAGCGATCTGGGAAGATCGCTTCGACGTTCGTCGTCCGCTCCAGGGTCAGGTCATGGATGCAGACGAGCACGCCGTCTTTCGTGACCGCGAGATCCTGTTCGACGAAGTCGGCACCCTGATCGATCGCGAGGTTGTAGGCGGCGAGCGTATGTTCCGGGTGCGTACGCAGACGCGCCGCGGTGGGCGACGAGCTGCTTCGCAGCCGGACGTCTGCGCCACCCCCTGTGCCAGGAATGCCGAGGCCAGGAGCGCGCTCAGGACAAGTTTCTGTCGCATCGATGTCGACGATCAGAACATCAACTTGATTCCCAGCTGCAGCTGCCGGGCATCGAAGGTGCTCGTGATGGTGCCGTAGTCAGCCGCACTGCGATTGGCGTTCGGCGCACGGAAGTTCACCTTGTTGAGCAGGTTGAACGCTTCGAGACGAACCTGAATTCGGCTCTGCGGTCCGATCGGCAGCGGGAAATCCTTCGCGGCGACGAGGTCCATCTGCCAGAACCAGGGGCCACGGACGCTGTTTCGCTCCGCGTTCCCGAACGGCTGGCTCGGATCTGTCGGCGCGGTCACCGTCTCGCGGCTCAAATAGGCCGTCACCGAGTCCCGGTCGCCATAGGGATCCCCGTTCACGTTGGGCCGATAGGTGTTCGCCCCGCGGAAGTCCTGCTGGATGCCTGACACCTGGAAACTCGCCGCCGGGGAGTAGCGCAACGTCGCCGGCTCGCCGGAAGCCATGGTGTTGATCCCGCTGATCGTCCAGCCACCGAGCAGTCCTTCGGTGAGCACGCCGGCGTTCGACAGCCAGCGCCGTCCGCGTCCGACGGGGAGCGACCAGACGACGCTCGTCGTGTTGTTGAGCGGCTGGTCGTAGCGCGGAGGTGCCGTAGTCGGCATCGAGGTTGTAGAAGTCCTGCGGCGCCGGGTTGTTGCCGAATGGCCCTTCCAGCGATCCGGCGCCGTTGTCTTTTGCTTTCGACCAGGTGAACGAGTTGAGCATCATCAGGCCGTGCCGCATCCGGTATTCGTACTTCACCTGCAGCGCATCATAGCGCGACCTGCCGCCGTTGAACGCGAAGGTGATGTCGGCAAACTCCTGAATCGGGCGCCGCTCCTGCAGCGGCAACGTGCCCTGCGGATTGTTCGGCGCCGCCTGATTGAAGTTCGCAAACAGGAGCAGGTCGTCCGCGCGATTGCCGACGTAGGCGACGTCCAGCAATCATGTTGCGCGCGATCTCGCGCTGAACCGAGATGAAGTAGCTCTGCGCGCGGCTGGAGCGATAGTCGTTCGGCATGTATGTGATGTTGGCCAGCAGGGGATTGAACCGCGTGGGGTCCGCGAACTGCTCCGGATATCCAGCCTCGCGTGGTGCGGAACGCGGGCGTGGCCAACGTCTGATTGGCCACCGCGTTGACGACCTGCGGACCATTGATGGCGAGGATGTTTGCGGCGCCCGCGCGATGAAAGTGCACGTAGCTCATCCCGTAGCCGCCTCGAACCACCGTGATCGGCGTGATGGTCCAGGCAAAGCCAAGTCGGGGTGCGAAATTGTTCCGGTCCGGCGTGACCAGTGCTCGATCATCGAGCGATCCGTCCCGCGCGAAGAGCATCGTGCGTGACGCGGGATCGAAGTTCGACAGCAGATTGTCTTTCTCCCAGTGCGGCGTCGCGTATTCGTATCGCACGCCGATATTCAGCGTGAGGCGCATTGTTGACGCGGAAATCGTCCTGCACATACGCGAAGTGCATCTGCTGACGCAGGTTGGCGATCAGGATGTTGCTCAGCGCGTACTGGCTACGCAGACCGAACATGAAATCAGCCAGGTTGTAGAGATTGTTGGCCGCGGCGCCGGCCGGTCGCGAGAACTGACCGCTATAGGAATCGCGTCCGTACAGCGGGTTGACGTCCTGAACCTCGGTGGCGATGTGCTGGAACTCGTACCCGGACTTGAGGGAGTGCCGGCCGGTCACCCACGTGTAGTTGATCTTCGGATTCCAGACCTCCGGATATTGCCACTGCGGGTTCGTCGCCTGCCGGCCCAATTCCGAGAAGGGTGTGATGATCTGTGTCGGCAGGCCACCCGAAATCCGAGGGTCGGTCGGCAGGCCGGTGATGCCGTACTCATCGAAGGCGCTGGAGGTGCCCAGCGCGGCGGGATTCTTGCCGGCAACGGTGCGCGACCATCCGAACCGCGCTTCGAACAGCGACGATCCGGAGCGGGCCCAGGTGAAGCCAGTGGCGAACTGTTTGTTCGTGACGTAGGTCGTCGCGTTGCCGCCACCACCAGAGGGGAGAGGAATGGGTGGCTGGTCGAAGAGGTCGGCATCGCGGTACCCATATCTGCCGAAGGCCGTGAGCGAATCGGTGACCTGCATGTCCGCCTTGACGTTGCCTTTATCAGTGGTATTCGTGAATTCCTGAAGGATCGAATAGTTGTTGGCGTCCTGAGCAGATGTCGGCGCGGGGAGCCCACTCAAGACAAGGTTCGCAAAGTCCGTCATCGGAATGCGGGTGCCGGCGGGATAAACCTCGCCGGTCAGCGGGTTGGTCACCGCGAGCGGCAAGATGCCTTGGCGCTGGATTGCGTTCGGTATCGTCTGGAACGACACGCTCTTGCGCGTCTGTCGGAAGCCTTCGTAGTCCGAGAAAAAGAACGCGCGGTTTCGAACGATCGGGCCGCCGAAGGTGAACCCGAACTGATCGCGGCTGAGCGGCGGCTTTTCACCGGTGACCGGTTTGAAGAAGCCGGTCGCATTCAGCTTCGTATCGCGGAAGAATTCCCACGCGGCGCCGTTGAAGCGGTTGCTGCCGCTGCGGTAGGCCACGTTGATGACACCTCCCGCGCTGCGGCCATACTCGGCGCTCATGTTGTTGGTGACGACCTTGAACTCGGCGACCGCGTCCGGCGAGGGCTGCATCACCTGGTTCGAGAAGCCCTGATTGCTCGTGCCGTACGCATTGTTGTCGACGCCGTCCAGGAGGAAGTTGTTGAACGTGCTGCGCAGGCCGTTGATGTTGAACGAGCCCTCGCGCACGGTCTGCGACGATCCCGTGTTCAAGGCGGAGAGCCGCACGCCAGGGCTGAGCAGAGTCAGCGCCGAGGTACTCGCGACCGTTGAGCGGAAGCTGCACCGCCTGCTCGCTGGTAATGACTTGTCCGCGCTGACTCGAGTCGGTTTCCAGCCGCGTGGCTGCGCCGACGACCTCAACCGTCTCCGTCAGGTTGCCTGGTCTGAGCTGCAGTTCGACCCGCTGCCTGGCGCCGACGGCGACTTGCACATCGTCGGCGGTTGCCGTGGAGAATCCCTGCAGCTCTGCCGCAATCTTGTAACGCCCGGCGCGGACGGTCACGAACTCATAGGTGCCGTTGGTGTCCGTGATGCGGGTGGTACCAATTCCGGTATCCAGGTTGGTCAGGGTAATCGTCGCGCCCGGCACGACGGCGTTGCTGTCGTCCCGAACAGTCCCGACGACTGTCGCGGTGTCGAACTGTGCACCGGCAGCCGGTACGAAGAGTGGCGTCATCAGCAAAGCGAGCAGGAGCATCGATATCTTCATGCGGCGCATCGTACGGTCCGCATTTCAATACGAGGTAAGCCTCCCGTCAAATCACTGTAACGGCAGGACTAACGAGCTGAGCCGTTTGCAATGTCACAGGAATGTTGCGTGCCGTTCATGGAAACATCCATTCGACTCCTTAGAATCTGGGGTGTTTGACCTGACCCGGAGTCGAGCCAATGCCTACTCGCAGAACGAGACCGTCGAAGCAGGAGACGCCAGACGACGTCGGTACCTTGTGGACGATGCGGCAGCGGGGGAGCAGCGCGCGCTGCGCGTTGTTGGCGTGGTCCTCCGAATGGGAGCTCCGCGTGCTGATTGACGGCGAGACGCTCCTCTCGCAACGATGTGCGACCGCCGATGATGCGTTCGCGCTCGCGAAGACGTGGAAACAACGAATGCTCGAACACAGCTGGCAGCAGGTTCTGCCACGCGCCCCCGGCCGGCTCGATCATCGAGCGTAGGACACGGAGGGGACGGAGGGAACGGAACGAGCTTCAAAAACGGAGACACGGGGACACGGAGCAGAAGAACGGTTGGAAGAAATGTGACTGGGGAATCAGCAATGCGGCGATCGGCGGAGCCCTGATGATTGATCACATATTGGTGGCATCAGGGGCAGACCACACCGAGGCGACCGGTAGCGACGAACGCGCCGGTGTGCCGATGCCGGCCCGGCCGGAGGCCGGACGGCGATCGTGCGGTCGATCGCTCGCCGCGCTGCGCGCGGCGGCATCGGCGGGTTGGCGCGTGGTGTCTCGTGGCCTGTCACGAGATGTGTAGGATCATCAGGGCGGTCCTCCCACCCGCGCGTTCCGCGCGGCCGATCGCGTACAGCAATCAAGTAGATCTCCGTGTCTCTGAGTCTCCGAGTTGACGATTTTTCCGTGCCCTCCGTCCCCTCCGTCCTCCACCTCCTGCCATTGTTACCCCGGCGACACCGGAAAGCCGCGTCACGGTCACATGACTGCTGCATGCTGTCGGCATCCTCGCAAGCGCCCGCCATAGTTCGTCTGCCGCGCCCAGGCGGCGACACGATCGATCTCGGTTTGGAGAACGAACGTGAACGCTCAGGCTTCCCTGGAAGGGCGCGATGCCGCACCACGATCATCTTCACCGAAGGTGACGGCAATCGTCTGCGCCTACAACGAAGAGAAGACGCTGCCACCAGCGCTGCATTCCCTCTTCGCGCAGACGCGACTCCCTGACGAAGTGATCGTCGTGAACAATGCCAGCACCGACGGAACGCGCGCGGTTGCCGAACGCATTCCGGGCGTGGTCGTCGTCGATGAACCCGAGAAGGGCCTCGTTCGCGCGCGGGCGAAAGGGATGCAGGTCGCGCAAGGAGACATCCTGCTCTACATCGATGCCGACTGCCGTGCGCCGCTGCTGCTCGTCGAGCGGATGGAACAGGTGTTCCTGAAATCGCCCAACGTGGTGGCGGTGACCGGTCCGTATCGATTCTATGACTGGGACTGGATTGGCATCGCGGGTGCTCGCGTCTACGACTACACGCTTGCACCGTTCGCGCAGTTCACCGCGCATCATCTGCTGCGCATGGGCGCCCTCCTGTACGGCGGGAACTTCGCGGTGCGCCGTTCGGCGCTCGACGCGATTGGCGGGTTCGACACCTCGATCGAGTTCCATGGCGAGGACACGAACCTCGGGAGGCGTCTGGCGAAGGTCGGCTCCGTCAGGCTGAACAACAGCTGCTTCATCTATACGTCAGCCCGGCGCTACAAGGCGCTCGGGCGCGGCCGGGTCTTTCGGTTGTACGTCCGCAATTTCTGGTGGGAGACCGTTCACCATCGACCGAAGGACCTCATGCACGAGGACGTCAGGCTCTGACATGCCGGGGTACGAGCCGTATCTGATGTGCGACTTTCACACGCACACCACGTGGAGTGACGGGCGTCTGAGCATTCGGGAGCTCGTCGATCTCTATGGCGAGACTGGCTGTTTCGACGTGATCGCGATCACCGACCACATCCTTCGAAAGAATGACGTGCTGGCAAAGGCCGGCCGTGTCGCCACGTTCGGGCGACGGCGCTTTTCGGTGCTGGAGAGCTCGTTCTCAGAATACCTGGGCGAGATTGCCGAGGAGGCACAACGCGCGAAGCGACTCTACGGCATGCTGGTGCTGCCGGGCGCGGAGATCACCAAGAACCACGTACGTGCGAAGAAGAACGCTCACATCATCGCTCTGGGAATCCGGGAGTACATCAGCGCGGACGAGGATACGGAAACAATCCTGAAGGAGATTCGCCGCCAGGGAGCGCTGAGCATCGCGTGCCATCCGCACCATCGAACGACCCGGAGAATCGAGATCAGCACGTGCTACCTGTGGGATCACCGTGACGAGCTGATGGATCTTGTCGACCTCTGGGAGGCCGCCAATCGGGACGATCTGTTTTCGGTCACCAGCCTGAAGCACTTCCCCTACATCGCCAACAGCGACTTCCACCGGCCGAAGCACCTCTATTCCTGGAAGACGCTCGTGCGCAGCCGCAAGGAATGGCCGGCGCTGAAGACCGCGCTGACCGAGAACATGAACGTCGCGATCACCCTGTATCGCGGCGAGTCCTGGACGGCGTCACGGAGGGGACAGAGTGAACGGAACGAGCTTCAAAAACGGAGACACGGAGACACGGAGTAGAGAACTGGTTGGAAGAAATGTGATTCTGGAATTAGCAATGCGGCGATCGGCAGCCTGGCGGAGCCAGGCTGGTGGGAGGACCGGCGATCGGGAATTCGAGCACCGTTGCGAATTTGGTCGGTGCTCGAATTCCCGATCGCCCGTCCTCCCACCCGCGCGTTCCGCGCGGCCGATCGCGTACCAGCCATTCAAGTAGATCTCCGTGTCTCTGCGTCTCCGAGTTGACGATTTTTCCGTGCCCTCCGTCCACTCCGTCCCCAAACTTGTGACCTCCCAGCTGAACTTCTATACTCCGCTAGGTTCGTGCCGCACTTGCGCGCGGCCGGAGACGTCGCCGAACAGCAGGACATGCCGACCAACCGCTACGCACCCATTGAAGACTACGGCATCATCGGCGACCTTCACACAGTCGCGCTGGTGGGCAAGAACGGGTCGATCGACTTCCTCTGCCTCCCTTCGTTTGACTCACCGTCCGTGTTTGCCGCACTCCTCGATGCCGATCGGGGGGGCCGCTTCCAGATCGCGCCGCAGATGGACGACGCGGTGCACAAGCAGCTCTACCTGCCCGATACCAATGTGCTGCTCACGAGGTTCCTGTCCGACAGTGGCGTCGCAGAGGTGTCTGACTTCATGCCGGTGGAGGACGCCGGCGTCGCACACAACCTCGTGCGTCGCGCGAAGACCGTCCGCGGCGAGATACGGTTTGAGATGCGGTGCGATCCGCGCTTCGACTACGCGCGCGCCACGCACACGGTCGAGCGGCGCAGCGACACGGAGATTCTGTTCGTCGGTCGTTCCGGTGTGCGGGAGCTGGTGCTGCGGCTGCGCTCGTCGGTCCCGATGCAGATCGCGGAGGGAGCCGCGGTGGCCCAGTTTACGCTGGGCGCCGACGAATCGGCCTGGTTCGTCCTCGAGGTGGTGATGTCGGACGAGCCGTCGGCGAGCGCCGGCACCGACTACACGAGCGACGCGTTCAAGGAAACGGTGAACTTCTGGCGCGCGTGGATCGGCCGCAGTACATACAAGAACCGCTGGCGCGAGGTGGTGAACCGTTCCGCGCTCGTGCTGAAGCTTCTCACGTCCCGAGAGCACGGGTCGATCGTGGCCGCACCCACGTTCGGGTTGCCCGAGACGCTCGGCGGCGTGCGCAACTGGGACTATCGCTACTCATGGATCCGCGACTCGTCTTTCACACTCTACGGACTCATGCGGCTCGGCTACACCGACGAGGCCGCTGCCTTCATGCGCTGGATGATGGCGCGCTGCGAGGAATTGGGGCCGGACGGCTCGCTCCAGATCATGTACGCGATTGACGGTGGTCCCGTGATGAGCGAGGAAACGCTGGACCATCTCGAGGGCTATATGGGCTCGCGTCCGGTCCGCATTGGCAATGCCGCCCACACGCACCTGCAGCTCGACATCTACGGGGAGTTGATGGACTCGGTGTACCTCTATGACAAGTACGGCTCTCCAATCGGATACGACGCGTGGATGAACGTCGTCCGGCTGATCGACTGGGTGTGCGACCACTGGCGGGAAAAGGACGAAAGCATCTGGGAGGTACGAGGCGGGCGCCGTGAGTTTCTCTACTCGCGGGTGATGTGCTGGGTGGCGATCGACCGGGCCATCCGCCTGGCGAACAGACGCTCGTTCCCGGCTCACTTTCCTCGGTGGTACGAGGCGCGGGACACCATCTACCGCGACATCTACGAGCGCTTCTGGGACCCTGCGCGCCGCGGTTTTGTCCAGCATCCTGGCGCCGCCACGTTCGATGCCGCCGCGCTGCTCATGCCCCTGGTGCGCTTCGTGTCGCCGACCGACCCGCGCTGGATTACCACGCTGCAAGGTATCGAGCAGGAGCTGGTGAGCGACTCACTGGTCTATCGCTATCGTCTCGCGGAGGGTTTCTCGGATGGCCTCACCGGTCAGGAGGGCACGTTCTCGATGTGCTCCTTCTGGTACGTGGAGTGCCTGTCCCGCATGGGCGATCTCCCCAAGGCGCGGTTCTTCTTCGAGAAGATGCTTGGGTATGCGAATCATCTGGGACTGTATGGCGAGGAACTTGGCCCGCGCGCACAGCACCTGGGCAACTTCCCGCAGGCCTTCACGCATCTGGCGCTGATCAGCGCCGCTTACGATCTCGACCGGCGGCTTTCTGCCGCCGGCCACGCGCCGGATGACTGGACATCTCCGCATCACGCGAGAACTGATGCGAGGTGCGAACGCGATGCACGCATGCATCAGGAAAACAGATTCGATCCGTGCGGAGATTCTATGATCCCGTGCAAGTCGGCGCGCCTATCATCCGCCGATGGATCCGAGTCTCTCGATTCCGTTCGAACGCGATTCCGATTTCCCACTGTATCGGCCGGATCTCGAGCGCGACGAGTGCGGCGTGGGTTTCATTGCCGATGTACGCGGGCGGCGGAGCCGTGAGCTGGTCGAGCGTGGGCTCGCGGCGCTCGGCCGGCTGACACATCGCGGCGCCGTTCTCGACGCCGCATCGGTCGATGGCGCTGGCGTGCTGACGCACATCCCGTGGACGTTGATTGCCGCTGATCTGCCGGCGAGGGTGTTTGATCAGGCGGCGACGCGAGTGGCGGGCATGTTCTTCGTTCCGCCCGCTACCACGGTCGATGTCCGTCGGCTCGTCGAGGGGGAGCTCCGACGCGCGGGTTTCACCGCGGTCTACTGGCGGCAGGTTCCGGTCGATCCCGCCGTCGGTCACGGTGATGATGGCCGCGTCATCGGTTCGGACGCGCCTGAGGTCCATCAGGCGATTGCTGTCGCTCCGTCGGTCGTCACGCGGCTCGAATCCAAGCTCCACGCGGCCCGGCTGCGACTCGAGCAGCAGGCTTCCACACGAGGCTTCGCAGGCTTTTCCGTCGTGTCGCTGTCGCCCTCGACACTCGTTTACAAGGGCCTGCTGACGCCGGAGGAGCTGCCGCGCTATTACACCGACCTGCGCGATCCGCGATTCGATAGCGCCCTCATCCTGTTCCACCAGCGTTTCAGCACGAACAGCACCGCACGCTGGGAGCTGGCACAGCCCTTCCGGTGGCTCGCTCACAACGGGGAGATCAACACGATTGCGGGGAACCGTATCTGGATGCGCGCGCGGCACAGCGACATTGCCTGCCCGAGCGCGCTCTCCGTCGCTCCGGTTCGCAGCGCCGGCAGCGACTCGCAGAGCCTCGACGACGCGATCGAGTTGCTGTGCCAGGCCGGTGTCAGCCTCCCGCTGGCGTTCTCCCGGCTCATTCCGCCCGCGTGGGAGCGTGACGAGGAGGTTCCTCCTGACGTCGCCTCGTTTTACCAATACCAATCCTGCTTCGGCGAACCGTGGGACGGACCAGCGGCCATCGTGTTCACGGACGGCAGACTCGTCGGTGCCTTGCTGGATCGTAACGGCCTCCGCCCGGCGCGATTTGTGCGGAGCACGGATGGCTGGATGGCGCTCGGCTCTGAAGCTGGGATCTTCGAGTTCAGCGACAGGGACATCGAGGAGCGCGGCCGGCTGGGTCCTGGTCAGATGGTCGTAGTCGATCTGCAGCGTCAATCCATTCTCGGTACCAAGGCGATCAGGCGCGGACTGGCACGGGCGCGGGCATACCGGCAGTTCGCCGAGGAGGCGATCGTCCGGCTGCCTGACCTGGCCGTCCGCGCGGCATCCGATCGACTGGACCCGTCGGAGTTACAGCGGCTTCAAAAGCTGTTCGGATGTACGCAGGAAGAGATCGATGTCATCCTCCGCGCCATGTCAGCGGATGGCCACGAACCTATTGGATCGATGGGTGACGATGCGCCGCTAGCCGCGCTCTCGACGCGTCCGCGGCTTCTGCCCGACTACTTCCGCCAGCGCTTTGCGCAGGTGACCAACCCGCCGCTCGATCCGATCCGCGAGCGCTCAGTCATGTCCCTGCGAACCCTGGTCGGTCCACGGCCGCAGTTTCTCGACGACAGCGTCGGCGGAGGGCTAGTCGAGCTCCAATCGCCCGTGCTCACCGGGGATCAGTGCGCGGCACTCGTCGCCATGCCGCAGATACGCGTGGCAACCATTTCACTGGTATTCGCGTCAGGAGTCGGCGAGCGGGGGCTCGAAGGGGCGCTGATCAGCGTCGTGCGATCCGCGGCTCACGCTGTCGACGGCGGCGCTGAATTGATTGTTCTGAGCGATCGCGCTGCCGCGGAGGGGCTGGTCCCGATTCCGCCGTTGCTGGCCACATCGGCGGTGCATCACGGTCTCATCGCGCGCGGCCTCCGGATGAGAGCAAGCCTGATCGTCGAGACAGGTGAAGCTCGCGACGCACACCAGGTGGCTACCCTTCTCGCCTACGGCGCGTCGGCGGTGTGCCCGTATCTCGGCTACGCGATCGTAGAGTCGCTGGCGGGTTCAGGGTCCGTCGACCCCGCTGCCTTGTACCGGAACGCGCTCGAAGAAGGCCTGCTCAAGATCTTCTCGAAAATGGGCATCAGCACAGCGAGTGGATATTGCGGCGGCCAACTCTTCGATGTGATCGGACTCGACCAGGCGCTCGTCGATTGCTATTTCCCTGGCACGCAATCGCCCCTCGGCGGGCTGACGTTGGCCGATCTTGCCCGTCAGGTGCTGGATCGTCATGCCCTGGCGTTCAAGGATCCTTCGCCGTCGCTCGGGTATCCGGGTTTTCATGGATTTCGCCGCGACGGCGAATACCACGCCAACAACCCCACGCTCGTACGCCAATTCCACCGGGCAACGACGGCCGGAAGTACAGAGGCGTACGACCAGTTCGCACAAATGGTCTACGCTCGGCCGCCCACGGCGTTGCGCGACCTGCTGGAGTTCACACCCACCCAGCCGGTTGCGCTCGACGAGGTCGAGTCGCGTGACGACATCTGCAGGCGATTCTTCACATCGGCCATGTCCGTAGGCGCCCTCTCTCCTGAGGCGCATCGCACGATCGCAATCGCGATGAATCGTCTCGGGGCCCGCAGCAACAGCGGGGAAGGCGGCGAAGAGCTGGTCGCTGCGAAGGCTCGGGCAGCGCGACGAAGCAGGTGGCGTCCGGCCGTTTTGGCGTCACCCCCGGCTACCTGATTTCCGCCTCGGAATTGCAGATCAAGATTGCGCAGGGCTCCAAGCCGGGCGAGGGGGGTCAGCTTCCGGCGTCCAAGGTCGTCGATCACATCGCGCGGCTGCGCTACGCCCAGCCGGGGGTGACGTTGATCTCGCCGCCGGTGCATCACGACATCTACAGCATCGAAGATCTCGCGCAGCTCATCTACGATCTCCGCGCCTTTCATCCCGCGGCGCGCATCAACGTGAAGCTGGTCGCGCAGGCCGGCATCGGCATTGTCGCAGCCGGTGTCGTGAAGGCGGGCGCCGACGCGATCCAGATCAGCGGGCATGATGGGGGCACAGGCGCCTCGCCGCGCGGCTCCATCAAGCATGCAGGGAGTCCGTGGGAGCTGGGGTTGGCGGAAGTCCAACAGGTCCTGTCGCGGCAGGGGCTCCGGGGGCGCGTCGTGCTGCAGGCCGATGGAGGCCTGAAGACCGGTCGCGATGTCGCCATGGCCGCCGCGCTTGGCGCCGACGAATTCGGCTTCGGGACCGCTGCCGTCGTCGCCATTGGCTGCGTGATGGCACGGCAGTGCCACCTGGACACCTGCCCGGTAGGGATCGCGACCCAGCGGCCGGATCTGCGCGCCCGATTCACCGGCACGCCCGACATGCTCGTGAGCTACTTCCACCTGCTTGCCGACGAGGTGCGGATGATCCTCGCGCGGCTCGGGCTGCGGCATGTCGACGAGTTGGTCGGGCGCGCCGATCTGCTTCGTCCGCGCATCGATCGCGTCGATCGGCTCGATCTTGCACCGCTGCTCGTCCGCGCACGCAGTAATGCCACACGACCAGCGAAGCGGACCGATCCACAACTGCGGGAGCCTGACGAGATCGAACCCTCCTGGCTCGGGAACATCAGTCCCGCGCTTCCATTGCAAATCATTGGGTCCGTTGCGAACACCAATCGCGCGGTCGGCGCGCGGGTGGCCGGATTGGTAGCTGCGCGGTTTGGCGACGCCGGCCTGCCGGACGGGTCTCTGAGACTCAGACTGAGGGGCACCGCCGGTCAGAGCTTCGGCGCATTTTGCCTTCCTGGCATCAGCCTTCACCTCACAGGCGAAGCGAACGATTACCTGGGCAAGAGCATGCACGGCGGGCAGATCGTCGTTGCGCCGCCGAGCCGTCGCCGAGGATCGGATGAAGTGCTGGTGGGCAACACGGCGCTGTACGGCGCGACAGGCGGTAAGGTATTCATCGGGGGACGCGCCGGCGAGCGCTTCGCCGTCCGTAACAGCGGCGCAACCGCGGTCGTGGAGGGGCTTGGCGATCACGGCTGCGAATACATGACCGGCGGGCTCGTGGTCAGCCTGGGGTCGGTCGGAAGGAACTTCGCGGCGGGCATGACAGGGGGCGTTGCGTTCGTTGCAGCCGGCGCGAATCTCACAACGCGCTGCAATACCGAGATGGTGACGCTGACGGATGCGGTTGACGACGACCGGCAGCTGCTGGTCGCGCTGCTCGAGGAGCATGTCCGGCTAACCGGCAGCTGGAGGGCCGCGGAGCTGCTCCGGCTGAACGACGGCGTGGTCAGCGCGTTTCAAAAGGTTGTGCCGCTGACTTCCCGGCTCTGTTCTGCCGGCGCGGAGGAACTCCCGGTGACAGTTTCAGTTGCGGCCGGACGCGCTCGAACGTCTTCATCATCTCCTGCAAGGCCCGCGGGACCCGGTTCGATCGCAGATGCACCCATCCCGTTTCGCGCACGAGCTGCTGTCCGGCGATTCGCGCGCAGGACAGATAGCCGGCACGGACTTCCCGTGCTACTGCCTGGTACGGAATGATGGTGATCCCCATCCCGATGCGGACGAGCGCCTTGATGATCTCCACGTTCTCCGTTTCGGTCACGACCTGCGGCGCGATCTGCTCTTTGACGAAGAATTCGTCGATCGTGCGGCGGCTGTTCGAGCCGGCTTCAAACAGCACGAACGACTGTCGCACCAGATCCTGAGGAACGATCTGCTTCCGGCGCGAGAGCGGGTGCTGAGGCGAGGTGACGAGGAGCAGCTCCTCGCGCATCACTGGTACGCTGACGAGACTCGGGTCGTCTACAGGTAGTGTGACCAGGCCGAGGTCAGCCGCGCCGTTGCGAAGCTGACGGAGGATTCGCGGCGTCGCGCCGGCGCTCACCTTGACCTCCACACCAGGGTGCGCCCGTCGGAACGCCTTCAGAAGCGGCGGAAACACGTACAAGCACACGGTCATACCCCCGACGAGTCGAAGGGAGCCGTTGAGCGTGTGCTGGCTCTCGAGAATGCCCGCGCGCGTTTCGCGGATGTCGTCGAACAGCCGATTGCTGAGGCTGAGCAGCGTCGATCCCGCCGGCGTGATACGGATTTTTCGACCAATGCGCAGGAAGAGTTGCTCGTTCAGTTCTTCCTCGAGCAGGAGGATCTGCCGGCTCACAGCGGACTGGGACACGTGCAGATGCTCGCCCGCGCTCGTAAACGAACCGCTGGCGGCAACCGCCCTCAGAATCTCGAGTTGTCGAAGATCCACGCCCTCTACACCCCGTGGCCGTAGCCGTGTTCGACGAGTTCGCCGTCGGTCGTTTGTGTGAAGTCTTCGACCTGAGACGCGGCTCGTTCCGGGATCGGGCCAGCCGCCGCTGGATCGCCAGCCGCCTCCCTCTGGCGCTCGTGTGTGACGTCGGATCTGCCGCCTGGTTGGTCAGTAACCGTTCCGGCTGCTTTGGATTCCAGGGAGTCAACCATTTCATCACCTCTGCTCTTGCGCCGTCGCCTCGAAACAACCGGCAAGAAAGTCAAAGGGCCATCACCCGCTTCCGGATGATGGCCCTTTGGATGTTCGACTACGTCGTGTGCTGGGCTACATCATCCTGTGGCGCTCGCAAGCGCCTGAATGACGCCGACAATGACCAGTACCAGGAGCCCAAGTCGCTGCCGGATCGGTGCCCCGGCGCGCGGAGCGAGCGTATTGCAGCCGCTACAGCTGAGATAGTCGCTGTGTGCGCCGGCCCGTGCCCTGCCTGCTGTGCTCATCAAGTCGCCCGCTCTGATCGGCTTCACTCTAGGCCTGGCACAGCGCAGAGTCAAATTCATGTGCGGAATTGTTTGATAAGCCCCGCGAATGCCCCGCGT
>CAWARA010000036.1:0-132220 GCA_963784195.1 uncultured Acidobacteriota bacterium
GCCGTGAACTGCTCGACGTTGCGACGCATCGACACGATGCCGGGGCTCGGCCAGTCCGTTCCCCAGACAGACTTGTCGGCAAGCTCTTCGAGACGCGGAAAGTATTCGAGGAGCTTCGCGGGTGGAATGCCCGACAGCTCGAGGTGCACGTTGGGATGACGCCGGACGACGAAGAAGGCGGCGTCCATCCACAGCGGACGGCCGCCGTGCGCGAGAAGGATCGTCAGCTTCGGAAAATCGATCGCCACATCGTCGACGTCCATCGGGTCACCAAAACGGCTGCGCGCGCCGGGGAACACCGATGTGCCTGTGTGAATCGTGACCGGAATCCCGGCCGCCTGCGCTCCCTCGTAGACGTGCGCGAGCTGCGGCAGCGAGTCCTGATACGCATTCGCGCGGAAGATCTGATGCGGCGGATGCACCTTGATCGCCCGCGCCCCACGCTCGATGACGCGTGCAACGGCACCCTTCACGTCGTCGGTGAATCGCGGGTTGACCGAGCCAAACGCAATCAACCGCGCCGGATCCGCTGACGCATACTCCACCATCCAGTCGTTCGCCTCGTCGGTGAACCCCATCAGGTCCGGACTGACGTAGTTGATCAACCCAACCCGCTCGACGCCGTCCTCGTCCATCCTCCGCAACAGCTTCGCCGGATCCGCTGCATAGCTCTCGATCTCGGCGCGGATCTCCTTCTTGTGCCAGAACGTGCGCTGCACATCCGGCTTCATCATGTGGAACGGCTGTATGTGGATGTGGGCGTCGATGACTGGATTCATCGTGGTCCGTCGTCCGTGGTCCGTAGTTGTCCGTGGCCCGGCGAGACACGGACCACGAACCACGGACTACGGCAGCTCACATGTTCAAATCGACCCACACAGTCTTTATCTGCGTATAGTGCTCGAGCGCGTGTGCGGACATCTCGCGGCCGAAGCCGCTTTGCTTGTAGCCGCCGAATGGCGCGGCGGTGTCGTAGACGTTGTAGGTGTTGACCCAGACGGTGCCCGCCTGGAGCTTCTTCGCGACGTAGTGGGCCTTCTTGATGTCGCGCGTCCAGACACCGGCGGCCAGGCCGTATGGCGAGTCGTTCGCCTTCGCGATGGCCTCGTCGATATCGGCGAACTCGATGGCCGCGAGGACGGGACCAAAAATCTCCTCGCGTGAAATCGTCATCTCGGGCTTCACGTCGGCGAAGATGGTCGGTTGAACGAAGAACCCTTTGCCCGTGCCGATGTCGGCGCGTGCTCCACCCGCGACGAGCGTCGCCCCTTCGCGCTTGCCCGACTCGATGTACTTCAGCACGGTCTCGAGCTGTTTCTTCGACGAAATCGCGCCAAACCGCGTCTTGGGATCCATCGGATCGCCCGGCACCATTTTCCTGGCGCGGGCCGACAGCTTGTCGATGAACTCGTCTTTGATGGAACGATCGACGAGCAGGCGGGAGCCGGCGGCGCAGACCTCTCCCTTGCCGTAGAAGATCCCGATCGTGGCGCCGCGAATGGCTGCTTCGATGTCCGCGTCCGGCAGGACGATGTTCGGTGACTTGCCGCCGAGCTCGAGCGTGATCTTCTTGAGCGAGTCGGCCGCGCTGCGCATGATCGACTTGCCGGTGGACGTGTCACCGGTGAATGCGATCTTGTCGATGCCCGGGTGCTCGACGATCGCCTGGCCGACCTTCGAGCCAGGCCCGGTGATCACGTTCAGCACGCCGGGGGGCAGCCCGACCTCCACCGCGATCTCGCCGAGCGCGAGAGCGGTCAGCGGTGTCTGGCTCGCTGGCTTCAGGATGACGGTGTTGCCACAGGCAAGGGCCGGCGCAATCTTCCAGGCTGCGAGCAGCAGCGGGAAATTCCACGGAACGATCGCCGCGACGACGCCGATCGGCTCGCGCAACGTGTAGGTCAGGTAGTTCCCCTTGACCGGGATGGTCTCGCCCATCACCTTGTCGGCCCATCCGGCGTAGTACTCGAAGCACTCCGCCGCCGCGGGGATCTCGATGTGCCGCGACTCGCTGATCGGCTTGCCATTGTGCAGCGTTTCGAGCCGCGCCACGTCGTCTGCCTTCTCCATCAGCCGGTGCGCGAGCTTGGCAACCAGCCGTCCGCGCTCGCGCGCGCTCATCGAGCCCCACGGTCCATTGAACGCGGCGCGCGCGGCCTCAACGGCCGCGTTCACATCTGACGTGTCGGCTGCAGCAACGGCGGCGATCACCTCTTCGGTCGCCGGGTTGACCACCTCCATCGTGGCGCCCGAGGAGGACGGACGCCATTCGTTGTTGATGAGCAGTTGTTTCTGTTCGACGCTCGTGGCTGACATCGACTACTTCCTTCCGCTTCGACAGAACATCCCGCTTCGCGGGTGGCTGCCGTGGTCCGTCGCGTCCGGCTAGGCCTCGCCGAAGCGCGCCTGACCTCAAGCGCGCGGAGGCGAGCTCGTGGCTCGTAGGCTGATCAGCCCGGCGTGGCTAGCAGCTCTACGAGCGACGAGCTACGAACTACGGACAGCGTTAGCGCCGTCAACGTCAGTCGCGGCGCTAACGGCCCTTGAACACCGGCTTTCGCTTCTCGAGATTCGCCGCAATGCCTTCGCGCGCGTCTTCGCTCTGGAACAGCAGCTGCTGCAGTTCGCGCTCGAGCGACAACCCCTCGAGAAAACCAGCCTCGGATCCCGACTGGACCGCACGCTTCATCCGTCCCACGGCGCCGCTGGCCTTGTGCGGCGGCGTGAACTGTCGCGCGTAATCGAGGGCGGCGTCCGCGAAGCTCCTTCCCTTCAACTCTGCTTCGCCCCACACTTCGTGGACGATCCCGAGGTCTCTGGCCTCGTCGAACGACATCAAGCGGCCCGTGGCCATCAGCTCGATCGCGCGCGCTTTACCGACGAGCCTGGCGAGGCGCTGCGTGCCGCCGGTGCCGGGTAACACGCCCAGCATCACTTCCGGCAATCCGATCTTGCCGGCATCCTTGCGGGCGATGCGGATATCGGCGGCGAGCGCCACCTCGAGTCCGCCCCCGACCGTATGTCCGTTCAGCGCCGCGATTACCAGCTTCGGCGTCTGCTCGAGCCGCGTCAACGTCTCGTTCGCATGCAGGCAGAAGTAGTACTTGAACTCCGGCGCCGCCTCTTTGAGCATCGAGATATTTGCGCCGGCGCAGAAGAACTTCTCGCCGGCCCCGCGGATCACGATCACGTGCACCGAGTCGTCCATGCGGGCGCCGAGGATCGCCGCATCGATCTCCCGCATCATGTCATAGGAGTAGGTGTTCGCAGGCGGATCGTTCAATTCGATGACGAAGATGCCGTCCGTGATCGAAACGTTGATTTTGTTCATCGTCTCCAGCAGCGCGCGGCTTCAGCCGCGCGTCAGCGTCCGTGACGCGGGGCTGAAGCCCCGCGCTGCGGTGAGCTGTGACGCGCGCCCCAAGCGCGCGTCACAGCTCCGTGCGCACGTACTCGAAGTTGATCGGCATCCGGTTGATGCCGCGGATCGGAGGCGCGATGTAATTGGCGAACTTGCCGGGCTCGTAGACCGGCGTCGCCATGATGCTGAGCAGGTACTCGCGATCCGCCGGACTGGGGAGCCACTCACCCTTGCGCCGCGCCCAATCCTCGTCGTTCAGGGCCACGCCGTTCGGATCGAAGTGCAGCGACGAGAACATCCCGATGCCTCGGTTGAACTTTCGATCCGGCAGGCGCAAGCGATCGGCCAGGCCGTGACGCTCGAGGATCTTGTTCCACCGCTGCACCCCGGCCTCGCAGTCACCAACGTACCAGTCGCGAAGTACTTCGTTCATGGCCGTGCGCATGGGAATCGATTTGCGCTCGAGGCGGCCGTCGGCGGGGACGTCGAGGTCGTAGTAACGCTCGGTGACGAGATGATCCTCCCACTTCTCTTCCTGAGCGCGGCCCTTGAGACCGTTGGCAAAGTAGGTGGCCGCGTTCGTCGAGATCTCGTTGCCGTGCAGATCGAGGCTCAGGCTGAACCACAGGTTGATGAACTTCTGAATCGTCGGCAGGTCGATGCCGCCAAGCTTGCGGACGTCTTCCGAGAATCCCGCCTGTTTCATCAGCTGGCAGGTGCGTTCGATGATCCGCCCCACGCCGGTCTCGCCGACGAACATGTGATGCGCTTCCTCGGTGAGCATGAAGCGCGTCGTCCTCGACAGCGGATCCAGCGAGCTCTCCGACAGTGACAGCAGCTGTGATTTGCCGTCACGATCCGTGAACATCGTGAACATGAAGAAGTCGAGCCAGTTGTCGATCGGCTCGTTGAAGGCATCGAGAATGCGCGGCTTGTCGCGGTTGCCGCTCTGCCGCGCCAGCAGCTCTTCCGCCTCGTCGCGGCCGTCGCGGCCGAAATACGAGTGCAGCAGGTAAACCATCGCCCAGAGGTGACGGCCCTCCTCGACGTTGACCTGAAAGAGATTGCGGAGATCGGTACAAGCTCGGACAGCGCTGCCCCAGCCACCGCTGCTGCTCCACGCTCGCCGGTTCGGTATCACCTTGCGTGACGATCAGACGACGGAGCTGGTTGCGAAACTCGCCCGGCACTTCCTGCCACACCGGCTGACCGAAGAAGTCGCCGAATCCGATCCGACGATCCTGAACCGGGTCTGCGAGGAAGATGCCCCAGCGATACTCCGGCAGGTTGACATATTCGAAGTGTGCCCACCCCGACGGATCCACGCTGACCGCCGTACGGACGTAGACCTGGTGGTAGTCCTGGAAGCCCTGCGGCCCCATGTCCTTCCACCACTGGATGTACTGGGGCTGCCAGTGCTCCAGCGCACGCTGCAGCCGTTTGTTGCTCGAAAGACCAACGTTGTTGGGGATTTTTTCGGCAGAGATCATTGGTGATCCTTGTCACGTGCAGGACGTGCCTACGTTCGACGTGCGCGTCGACGTGCAGGTCGGGCTACAGGCGTCTGCTACGTGCGGTTGAAATCGAATTCCGGGCGCGACTGGGATCCGTACGCGGTCAGGGCGCCTTTGGCGCCGACGGCGTTCGGCCGCTGGAAGATCCAGTTCTGCCAGGCGGTCAGGCGTCCGAAGATTTTCGTCTCCATCGTTTCAGGACCGGCAAATCGCAGGTTGGCCTCCATGCCGGTCAATGCGTCCGGAGAGAGCGCGGCGCGACTTTCGATGGCCAGACGCACTTCGTCCTCCCAATCGAGCTCGTCGGGCGAGAACGACACCAGTCCCGCCTCGACGGCCTCCTGCGGATCGTAGGGCTTGAGATCCTCGAGCAGGGCCACCACCACGCTCGGGTCTGCCAGGAATCGCGTCTCGAGCCGCGTCAGCCCGTTGCTCATCTTGAGCGGCCCGCCATTCATCCCTGACAGCGCGATTGAATTCGGCTGCTCGGGATCGTCCAGCATGTAGGCACGGTCGGACGCCAGCGCGAGCTCGAACAGCGTCCCGGCGAAGCAGCTGCCCGGCTCGATCAGCGCAAAGAAGCTGCGGGACGTCAGGTCCATCCGCTTGAGCGTGCGCTTGATGAAGTGGATCACCTCGCGGACGAGCCAGTGATCCGCGTGCGCGAGCAGCAGCCGATCCACGGCCAGCACCGCTTCGGGATCGCCGCTCGTCTTCACGACGACCGTTCCGATCAATGGTTCGTTGATACGCAGCCTCAGCAGCGCGTCGTCCAGCTCGCGAAACGCACGAAGCGCCCAGAACTGATCCCCGGCAGCCACGATCGCCTCAGGGGTTGAGGGCTGGGCGCCTTCGGGCCCCTTGACGGTCAGCGTGGCGACGCGCTTGTCGCGATCGATGTCGAGCGTGACGCTCGTATACCGGACGCTGTCCTCGGACACCTCTGGATTGAGCGGATTGAGCTTGATGCCGGGCCCCGCGGCCGGCCGGTCCGACTTAGCCGCCAGCTCCTGCGCCCGCTTGGCCACGCGCTCCTTGAACTGGCTGGTCGGGTAGACCGCATCGACGAGCCGCCACTCGACAGCACGGCGGCCCTTCACGCCTTCGGCGACTGTGCCGAAGACGTCCGCAAGATCGCGGCGAACCTTGCGCTTGTCGACGACGCGAGTGAGGCCGCCGGTACCGGGCAACACTCCAAGCAGCGGCGTTTCCGGGAGGCTGACCGCGCTGTTGCCATCGTCCACGAGAAAGATCTCGTCGCAGGCCAGCGCGAGCTCGTAGCCTCCGCCTGCGCAGATGCCGTTCAACGCCGCCAGGAACTTGAGCCCTGAATTCTCGCTGGCGTCCTCGATGGCGAGCCGCGTCTCGTTCGTGTACTTGCAGAAGTTGACCTTCCAGGCATGGCTCGAGCCGCGCAACATGAAGATGTTGGCGCCAGCGCAGAAGATGCGTTCCTTGAGGCTCGACACCACCACGGCGTGGATTTCGGGGTGCTCGAAACGAATGCGCTGAATCGCGTCCGCCAGCTCGAAGTCGACCCCGAGGTCGTAGGAGTTCAATTTGAGGCGGTAGTCGGGCGACAGGCCCGCGTCCTCCTGCACGTCCATCGCCAGCGTCGCCACGGGGCCCTCGAAGCCCAGCTTCCAGTGGTGATAGCGCTCAGGAGAGGTTTCGAATGAGACCTGCGGTTGTGCCGTCTTGCTGACCGTTTCCATCCCGGCAAGCGTACCGTCGCGGGAGGAGGGTGTCAAGGAAGTATAGTGCTGTGACTTGGCGTATTGACGCACTATAGTGCGCGACGACTATGACCGCCGCGGCATTCTTCAGCACGCTGCTACGATTCGCGGTTAGCCCATGGACATACGCCAATTGGAAATCGTCAAGACCGTCGCCGAGACCGGCTCGTTCACCGCTGCCGCTCGCCAGCTGCATGTTTCGCAATCGGCGATCAGCCGCCAGATGCTCCTTCTCGAGGAAGAGCTCAAGGAGCCGTTGTTCCTGCGGCTCGGCCGTAAGGTGAAGCTCACGGCCGCAGGAGAGGCGCTGCTCGATCTCAGCCGCCGGGTGCTCGCGGACGTCCGGGACACGACGACCGCGATCGTGGAGAACCACAAGACGCTGCGGGGCACGGTGCACCTGGGCGGCGGGATGACCGTGTGCCTTCACGTATTTCCTTCGCTGTTGAAGGAGTACCGCCGCCGGCATCCGGACGTCGACATCAAGCTGACCACCGGCGGCACACCGCATTTGCTCGAACGACTACGGGCAGGATTGGTCGACGTGGCACTGCTCACGCTTCCCGTCGAGGGTGCTGACCTGATTCAGAAGCCGGTGATGCGCGAAGAGCTGCTCCTCGTGACGCACCCCGCACACCCGGTCGCGCGTCAGAGACGGATCAAGCCCTCCGAGCTCGAGGATCAGCCGCTCGTGCTGTTCGAGCGCGGCTCCAGCACGCGTCGAGTGATCGACGACATGCTCATACGGGCGCAGGTCCGTCCGCGCATCGTGATGGAAACGGAAAACGTCGAGATTCTGAAGGCGCTGGTGGCGATCGGGATGGGCATGACGGTCATCCCGTACCAAGCAGTTGCGCGCGAAGTGCGTGCCGGCCAGTTGAAGTGTGCGCGCCTCGATGGCGTGTCGATTGTCAGGGAAACCGGGTGGGTCTACATTCGCGGCGCCCGCGTCCCGCGCCTCGTCCAGCAGATGTTCGAGGCGCTCGAGAGAACGCTGCCCCGCCTCAAGCTCGCACCGCCGCCGCGCTGATCGCCGCTGACGCGGCGATCGGAAATCGGCGATCGGAAATCGGCGATCGAAACTCGCCGATCTCCGATTGCCGATTTCCGATCGCCGATTTCCGATGAGACAGCGTCAGTAGTCATCCCCCCACCAGCTGTCGGCGGTCGCGGCGGACGGGACGCTGTAGGGACGCTGTGGCGCTGGCGCGAGGGAACCGGCAGAGGTCCGCTCCCGCGCCGCGGCTGGTGTCAATCGCGGTCGCGTCCCTCACGACGGGCGCCAGCCCGGTGGTTGACCTCACTCCCCCGGCCACCTTCACTCAGGGCGCATCGGAAGCCAGCGAAAAAGCGGTGGCGTCCCCATCGCCACCGGCGTAGACTGTGGCCACTGAAGCCGCCGGGGAGGTTTCAGTTCCACCCCTCAGAGACGATTCCCTGGTCCCCGGAGCTACCCGTTCGGGCCGCTGCTGACCGCAGCGGCACGCAGCTCATTCAGCGTATCGGCGGCCTCGTAAGCACGGTTCTGCCGCGTCGGCGAACGCGGGCGGTCACCAAGGAGGCGGCGATGAACGTGAGCGGGAGTCTTACTGGCCAACAGGCGCCCTGCGGGCGCCTTGTCGACGCAGAGCGCTATCAGGATCAGGACGAGGAAGTGGTCATCACGCGCGAAGTGGACTATGCGTGCGGCTGCCGGAGCATTCAGCACGAGTACCACGACGGCAGCGTGAGCCGCAGGATTATCCGGCACGATGGCACGGTGCTCCTGGACGAACTGCTCTCGGCCGAATAGGCAGCGAGCGTCACGTCGTGTCGCTTGGCGACACAACAAACCAGCGCGGGCCGGTTCGCGACGCGAACCGCCACGGCGTACCGCCTCCGCACCGCACGACCGAGCGGACACGGCGGGTAGGAGGCAACCTACGTGACCCCTTCACATGATGTGGTGCTTGTTGGCGGCGGAGGCGCGGGCCTTCGAGCGGCAATCGCAATCGCGGAAAACAGTCCCAGGGTGAACGTTGCAGTCGTCTCCAAGGTCTACCCGATGCGGAGCCACACCGTGTCCGCAGAGGGTGGCGCCGCGGGCGTTATCAGTCCGGACGACAGCCTCGACGAGCACGCCTACGACACCATCTCCGGTGGCGACTGGATGTGCGATCAGGACGCCGTCGAGGCGTTCGTCAACGAAGCACCCCAGGAACTCCTTCAGCTCGAGCACTGGGGCTGCCCCTGGAGCCGGGAGCCCAACGGCCGGATTGCCGTTCGTCCATTCGGCGGCATGAAGAAGATGCGGACGTGGTTTGCCGCTGATAAGACCGGCTTCCACATGCTCCACACCTTGTTTCAGACGTCGCTCAAACACACGAGTGTCGTTCGGTACGACGAGTGGTTCGTGACGAAGCTCCTGGTCGATGACGGACGTGTGCAGGGCGTCGTCGCCATCGATCTGAAGTCCGGCCGGATCGACGCGATCACCGCGCGGGCCGTGATTCTCTGCACGGGTGGCTGCGGCCGGGTCTTTCCGTTTACGACGAATGCCGGCATCAAGAACGGCGACGGCATGGCGCTCGCGTACCGGGCCGGCGCGCCGCTCAAAGACATGGAGTTCGTCCAGTACCACCCGACCGGGCTTCCCTTCACTGGAATCCTGATCACCGAGGCCGCGCGTGCCGAGGGCGGCTATCTCATCAACAAGGACGGCTATCGGTACCTGCAGGACTATGCCCTCGGCCAGCCGCAGCCCCATCCGGTGCTGCGCACGATGGAGCTCGGGCCGCGTGATCGACTGTCGCAGGCGTTCATGAAAGAGCTGGACAAGGGACGCACGATCGAGACGCCATATGGCCCGGTGGTCCATCTCGATTTGCGGCACCTCGGCGAGAAGAAGATCAACGCCAAGATCCCGTTTGTGCGCGAACTCTGTCTGAAGTACCAGAACCTCGATCCCGTCACGGAGCTGATTCCTGTCCGCCCGGTGGTGCACTACATGATGGGCGGCGTTCATACCGATATCAACGGGGCCACGCCGCTGGCCGGTCTTTACGCAGCCGGGGAAGTCGCCTGCGTCAGCATCAACGGCGCAAACCGTCTGGGATCGAACTCGTTGCCGGAGTTGCTGGTCTTTGGCACGCGCGCGGGCCGCGCGGCCGCCGAGTACGCCTCGCTCGGGGCGCGAGGTCGACTCCCAGCGTGTTAGCTCAGGTCGACGACGAGCGCCGCTGGCTCGAACGCGAGCTGCTGAACCACGAAGGCCGCGAGCGCATCGCCGATCTGCGCGACGAGATGCAGAAGATCATGGAAGAGAGCGCCGGCATCTACCGGTCGGGCGCTGTGCTCGCGCGCGGCGTCGAGCGCCTGCACCGGATCCGTGAGCGCTTGCCGGACATCGCCATCGAGGACCGGAGCAAGACGTTCAATACGGAACGGACGGCCGCACTGGAGTTGTCGTTCATGCTCGATGTGGCCGAGGCGATCGTCGCCTCGGCCCTGCGCCGGGAGGAGTCGCGGGGCGCGCACCAGCGCATCGATTTTCCGAAGCGCGACGACGAGCGGTTCCTTGCACACACGCTGATCCACCGTAGTACCGATGGCCAGTCTCGAGTCGAGTATCTACCCGTCACGATCACCCGCTGGCCGCCGGGCGAGCGGGTCTATGGGGAGGCCGCACGCAATGAGCGACCGCATCATGCTGCAGGTGGCGCGGTACCGTCCAGAACGGGAGTCTGAGCAGACCTTCGACGAGTACGAGGTGCCCTGCCCGAAAGACTGGGTCGTGCTGGACGGACTGAGCCACATCAAGGATCGCCTCGACGGCACGTTGTCGTTCCGCTGGTCGTGCCGCATGGGGATCTGCGGGAGCTGCGGCATGACCGTCAACGGCGAGCCCAAGTTGACCTGCGCCACGTTCCTGTCGGAGTACGGCCGCGGGCCGGTGCGCGTCGAACCGTTGCGCAACTTTCCGATCATCCGCGATCTGATCGTGGACATGGGCGACTTCATGCAGAAGCTGGTGCGGGTGAAGCCCTGGATCGTCCGGCGGGCGGAACAGACCGCTCTCCGAGGGTGAGTACCGGCAGACGCCCGAGGAGCTCGACGAATACAAGCAGTTCAGCATGTGCATCAACTGCATGCTGTGCTACGCGGCCTGCCCGATCTATGGTCTGGACCCCAAGTTCATCGGTCCGGCCGCCATCGCGCTCGCTCAGCGCTACAACCTCGATAGCCGGGATGAGGGCAGCTCGGAACGAATGGAGGTTCTCTCGCAGCACGCAGGGATCTGGGGCTGCACGTTCGTGGGCGAGTGCACGAAGGTCTGCCCGAAACATGTCGATCCGGCGGGCGCGATCCAGCGCTACAAGCTGAGCGCCGCCCTCGAGTCGATGAAGTCGTTCTTCATGCCGAGGGGAGCATGACAGACAAGACGCACACCTACACCGAGTACCATCCGCGCTGGTTGCGGCGATCGGTGTCGACCTACTGGTGGCTGCAGCAGCCGTCCTACTTCAGCTTCATCCTGCGCGAAGCGAGCTGTATCTTCGTCGCATGGTTTGTCGCGTACCTTCTAATGCTCGTTCGCGCCGTCAGCGAGGGCGAAGCGAGCTACCAGCGGTTTCTGAACTGGTCGGCGGGCCCGCTCGTGCTGCTGCTGAACCTTGTCAGTCTTATCTTTATCGTGCTGCATGCGATCACGTTCTTCCAGGCGGCACCGACGGCGATGGTGGTTCACCTGGGCCGCCACCGCGTGCCGGATCGCGTCGTCGGCGCCGCCCATTACCTGGGGCTGCTCGCTGTGTCGGGGATCGTGGCCTGGGTCCTCCTGGGGGCGAAATGATCCAGCGACATCCCGAACCTCTGTTATGGATGCTTTTCAGCGCCGGGGGCGTCGCGTCGGCGCTGCTGATGCCCGTCCTGCTGGCGCTGTTCGGCATCGCCTTCCCATTGGGCTGGCTGCCAGCCCCTTCCTATGAGCATTTGCTCGGGATCCTCAGCAACGTGGTGACACGCGTTGTGCTGTTCGGCCTTTGCCTGCTGTCGTTGTTTCACTGGGCGCATCGTTTTCGCCACACGTTGTACGACGGCCTGCAGATCAAGCACCTGAATGAGCTGATCGCCGCGCTCTGCTACGGCGGCGCGATCGTGGGCTCGGCCGCTGCGGCGTATTTTCTCTGGCAAGTTCCGTAGAGCAGAGGTTCCCCGCCATTGCCCAGCGACAGGAATCGGAGAATCGGAAATCGGAGATCGGAGATCGGCGATCGGGAATCGGTGGTTTTTCGATTGCCGATTGCCGATTTCCGATCTCCGATGAGACAAGCGTCAGTAGTCATCCCCCCACCAGCTGTCGGCGGTCGCGGCAGACGGGACGCTGTAGGGACGCTGTGGCGCGGCGGGGCTGTCGAGGCGCTTGCGAATCTGTGCCTGGAGCCAGCCGATGGCGTCGGGCTCCTGGGCGCGCAGCTCGCGCCACTCGCTTTCGGAAAGAACGATGGTAAGAGTTCGTGTGGCCGATTCGGTGTTCAACATGCGTGTAATGGTAGCGGTCGAGCCCATGCGTGTCGCGCATAACTTCTGCATCCCAGCCATGCGTATTGCTTATAGATGATGAATGCCGAAAGCGCATGACTTGTATGCGCCAGCCATATGCCAATTGCATGGAACGATTAGGCAATATATTTCTCAAATATCCTATGGACGGGTAATATAGTGCCGATGGCCAAACGACCTCCTGGCCTCGCTCGGGCAACGGGCGCGCCGGCGCCGCCTCGAACGCGGCTGGACCCTGCGCGACGTGGCCGAGCGGTCCGGCGTTTCGCAGCGCTTTCTCGTCCAGCTCGAGGCCGGCCGCGGGAACATCTCCGTCCGGCGCCTGGACGACCTGGCGCGAGCGCTGGAAACCAGCGCGTCCGACCTCCTGACCGAGCCCGAGGCGCGCACCGAGCCCGTCGTCGCCCTCCTCGGCTTGCGCGGCGCGGGAAAAACGACGATCGGCCGCAGGCTCGCCCGGCGGCTGCGTCTCACGTTCGTCGAACTCGATCGGCGGGTCGAGCAGGCGGCGGACCTGAGCCTGACCGAGCTCTTCTCGCTCCACGGCGAGAACTATTACCGCCGGCTCGAGCGCGACGCCCTGCAATCCGTGCTCGCCGAACAGCGCGGCATGATCGTCGCCACTGGCGGCGGCATCGTCACCTCCGCGGAGACCTACGCAGCCCTGCGCCGGTCGTGCATCACCGTCTGGCTCCGCGCGCGCCCTGAGGACCACTGGAACCGGGTCGTCCGGCAGGGCGATCGCCGCCTGATGTCGGACCATCCGCAGGCGATGGCCGAACTTCGTTCGCTGCTCGCCACGAGGGAACCGCTGTACGCGGCGGCCACCCATACTGTGGATACGTCGAACCGTCCGGTCGAACGGCTCGTGGACGAAATCGCGGCGCTGGTCCGCGCGCCTGGTGAGGAAGCGCGGTAAGATTCCGGGCGCATACTTGGCGTTGTGAGAGCTCTCAGCCTGCTCCTTGCGCTTGTCCTGGCCGCGCAGGCGCGCGATCCGGGGCGCCCTGTCGATGTTTCCGGCGGCCGCATCACCGGTCGCGTCGTTGCCGCCGATACCAACCGTCCTGTCAGCCGCGCCGCCGTCAGGCTCGTTCGGGCGAACGAGCGTGCGGACCTGCAGGCAACGACCACGGACGACGAGGGGCGGTTTACGCTCGAGGGTGTGCCGGCGGGCAGCTACTCAGTATTCGCCTCAAAGCCAGGAACGTTCGCGGAGACAGGATTCGGACAATCGAGCCCCGATGCTCCGGCTCGGCCTATCTCCATCAAAGCGGGTGACGTCGTTCAGATCGAGATCGAGTTGACTTCGCGGCGCAATCGTGTCGGGCAGGATTTTCGATCATACGGGCGAACCTCTTGCGCTCGCGGCGGTGACTCTGGCCCCGACGGAGGGCACCCCCTCGATGCCCAGGCCGGTACTATTCGACAGGAGCCTGGCAGCGACAACCAACGACCGGGGCGAATACCGGTTGTTCGGCGTTCGAGCTGGTGAGTACTTGCTCTCGGCGCACGCGCCGCGGCTGCCGGCGGATCCCCGCCAGTTCGCATCGATCTATTACCCCGGCGTCAGCGACGTCGCCGCAGCGGCCAGGATTCAGCTTTCGCCCGGCCAGGAGATCAGCGGCGCGGACTTCACGCTCAGGCTCGTGTCGACGGTGACCGTCAGCGGGCTGGCGATCGGACCGGATGGACAGCCGATGCCTGGCGGCTCCATCGCTGCTTATCTCGCCGGGCCTGACGGCCGGATGCTGCCGAGGTCGCTGCAGACTCGTGTCATGGCCGGCTTCGACGGCCTGAGCGGCGTTGGATCGATCAAGACCGACGGCACCTTTCGAATTGACCTGATCCCGAACCACTACATCATCCGCGGACGCTACGACTCGCGCGGCGTGCCTCCGGAGGCCGTTCGTTACTCACGCGCGCTGATGGTGTCGCAGGCGGTGACGGCCGGTGAAACCGGCATCACCAATCTGATACTCAAGTTTTCGTATGGCGCCGCGATTACGGGTCAGGTCGTATTCGAGGGCACTCCGCCGCCGCGCATCGAACTCTTCAGGGTCGCTGTCGAATCCGGCGAACCAGGGGCCATCGCGAGTGCCTCGCCGGCAAAGGACGGAACCTTTACGGTTGGCGGAATCGAATCCGGTACTCGCCGGATCAAAGCCGTCGGTCCGCAGGATTGGGTGCTGAAAGGGATTTACGCCAACGGTCGGGACATTGCGGATGTTCCCGTCGAATTGGCTGAAGAGACGGTGATGTCCGATCTCTCGGTGGTTTTTACATCGGTGAAGACGCCGTTGACCGTGACCGTGGAAGGCGCGAGATCGGGAGCAATCGTGACGGTGTTCGCGTTTCCTGAGGACGCAACCCTGTGGCACGCCGAAAGCCGCCGCACCGTTGCGCGCATGGCTGGTGACGCACCGACAGTGTTCAGCAACCTCCCTCCGGGCGACTACCTCGTGTCAGCCGTCGCCGACATCAGCCCGGACGCGATCACATCAGGCGACGCGCGATTCCTCGAGCGGCTCCGCCCGCTTGCGGAGAAAGTCGCGCTGACAGACGGGAAGGCCGCATCGGTCAAGGTGAAAGTGCAGACCCTTAAGTAAGAAAGTGCGCAAGTGCGCGGGTGCACACGTGCGCGAGTGCGGAAGTGCGCAAGTGCGCAAGTGCCGCAGGCTGCGCACTTGGGCACTTGCCACGTGCGCACTTGCGCACTTGCGCACTTGCGCACTTGCGCACTTGCGCACTTGCGCTATCAGTTAGCCGTCTGCCCCGGCTGCAGCACGAGCACATCGACGCCATGCGGATCGAGCAGGGCCTTGAGCCGCTCGGGCGTACCTGTGAGGACCGGGAACGTGCCGTAGTGCATCGGGACGACCTGGCGGACACCGAGCAGCCGGCACGCTCGCGCCGCGGCATCAGGGCCCATCGTGTAGTGATCGCCAATCGGCAGAAATGCGATCTCGGGCGCGTGCATCTCGGCAATCAGGCGCATGTCGCCGAAGAGCGCGGTGTCGCCGGCAAAGTAGAACGTCTGCGAGTTCTCCATCTTGACGACGAATCCTGCCGGGTTTCCCAAGTACACGATCGACTTGCCTTCGACGACGCTGCTGGAGTGCACGGCGGGGGTCATGGTGACCTCGAGACCGGCCACCGATACCGTGCCGCCGATGCCCATGCCCTGCACGTTCTGAAGGCCCTTCTGCTCCAGCCATATCGAGAGTTCGTGGATGGCCAGAATCGGCGCGTTCGTGGCTCGCGACACCGAAACGACGTCGCCGCTGTGATCGGAATGCCCGTGCGTCAGCAGGATCACGTCAGCGGCGTCGATCCGCTTCCGGTCTGGAGGGCACTTCGGATTCCCCTCTAACCACGGGTCGGTGACGATGCGCTTGCCGCCGGGGGTGGTGATGATGAAAGTGGAGTGGCCCAGCCATGTAATCGAAAGAGCAGCCATCCGATAAGTATAATGATTGTAGGGATCGTGCCGTGGTTCGTAGTCCGTGGTTCGTAGCTCACGGACGACAGGCCATCACCGGACTCGTACCGCCGGTTACTCAATGTCGGACAACTGATTGACTCAGGTTCCTCTCAACTTCATCCGCGGCCGCAAGAAGCGTCCTGACGAGCTGCCGAAGACACCCAAGCCGGAGTGGCTCAAGGTCCGCGCTCCAGGATCCGAGAACTACCATCGCCTCAAGGGACTGATGCGGACGCTGGGCCTTCACACCGTCTGCGAAGAAGCCAATTGTCCGAACATCGGCGAGTGCTGGCACCATGGCACGGCCACGTTCATGATCCTGGGCGACACCTGCACGCGGTCCTGCGGGTACTGCAACGTCACGCACGGAACGCCGAAGGCTGCCGATGTCAAAGAGCCTGCGAACGTCGCCAGCGCGATCGAAGCGATGGGCCTGGCGTACGTCGTGATCACCTCAGTCGATCGCGACGATCTCGCCGACTGCGGTGCCTCGCATTTCGCGACGACGATCGCCGAAACGCGTGCGCGCAGTCCTCAGTGCCGCATCGAAGTCCTGATTCCCGACTTCAAGGGTGACGAATCCGCGTTGCGTACGGTTCTGGATGCGCGCCCCGACGTCTTGAATCACAACATCGAGACGGTGCCGCGGCTGTATCGAACGGCGAGGCCGGGTGGCCGTTACCCGCGCGCGCTCGAGTTGCTCGATCGTTCACGCAAGTACGCGCCCGACATCCCGACGAAGTCAGGCTTGATGGTTGGCCTCGGCGAAGAGTGGGATGAGGTCGTCGCGACGCTGCGTGACCTGCGCGAAGCTGGTTGCCAGATCGTCACGATTGGCCAATACTTGCGGCCGTCACTCGCCAACCTGCCGATGGTCCGCTACTACACGCCGTCCGAGTTTGCGGAGTTGAAACGGCTCGCGCTCGAGATGGGTTTCGGCCACGTCGAGTCGGGGCCGCTCGTGCGCAGCTCCTACCATGCCCACGAACAGACCGAGTCGTACGAGCAGCGCGCCTCGGCGCGGTAACGTCCGGTCCGGCATCGACATCGGTTCTCAGGCCAGTCAGCTCGCCGTCATCCGCGATCAGATCATCTCGTGCACCCGCTGCGCGCGATTGCGAACGTACTGTTCGCGTATCGCACGCGAGAAAAAAGCCGCCCATCGCGCTGACGAATACTGGGGACGCCCTGTGGCCGGATTCGGCGATCCGAACGCGCGGGTGCTGGTGCTCGGCCTCGCGCCCGCTGCGCACGGCGCCAACCGCACCGGCCGCGTCTTCACCGGTGACGGCTCGGGCGACTTCCTCATGCGCGCGATGCACGCGACCGGCTTCGCGAACATCCCGACGTCGCAGCGGAGCGACGACGGACTGGCCCTGACGGGTGCGTGGATCGCCGCCGCGGTTCGCTGCGCCCCACCCGACAATAAGCCGACACCGGCGGAGATCGCCGCGTGTCACTCGCATCTGGTCGCCGAGTTCGACGCCCTCGCTTCCATCCGCGTGATCGTCTGTCTCGGCCGAATCGCCTTCGACGCCACCTGGCGACTGCTCGCGACGCGAGGCGTGATGATCCGTCCGAAGCCAGCCTTCGGGCACGGCCTCGAGTACCGCCCCGACGGCGGCCCGATTGTGATCGCTTCCTACCATCCGAGCCGTCAGAACACCAATACCGGAAAGCTGACGCCGCCGATGCTCGCATCGGTCTTCGAACGAGCGCGGCGGGCGGCAAGCTGAGAACGCCTTGGTCGCCGCTGCCGCTGGCGCAGCGCCGGACCTGGCTTCGCCCGACGACCGCCGACTCCGCACGCGCACAGCCTTCCGGCACGACTTCGTCTGCAGTCGTCGGTCGACCCGGGGCTGACTCGGCCGGACAAGGCCGGCGCTGCGTCGGCAGCCGCTGATACTCCAAGGATCGCTTAGTATCCGGCGAGTGCACCTGATCTGAACGTGTCCAAGAACAAGAACCCCTCGCCCCCACCACTCTGGCGCTGTCCCTCGTGCAGGCGGCAGTTCGCGAATCGCAACCAGACCCACACCTGCACCCGGAACAGCATCGATGAGCACTTTCAGGGAAAGAGTCCGGAAGTCCGGGAGCTGTTCGATGCGCTCGTTGCGCTGATCAGGGATATCGGTGAGGTGAAGGTCCTTCCCGAGAAGACCCGTATCGCCTTCCAGGTGCGGATGTCGTTCGCCGCGGTCAGCGTTCGCCAGCGCTATCTCGTCGGTCACTTCGTGTTCGCGCGGCGCGTGGAGCATCCGCGCTTCCTGCGCGTCGAGACCTTCTCGCCGCGCAATCATCTGCACGCGTTCCGGCTCGAAACGCTTCAGGATCTCGACAGGCAGTTTGCTGATTGGGCGCGGGAGGCGTATGCCGTTGGCGAGCAGAGACATCTGCGCGCGAGCTCCGGCGGCGGCTCGCGCTGATCGGCGCTAGTGGCCGGTCCAGCTAGCCTTGTTTACGCCGCGGCTTGTAGACGTGGGTGGCCTCGCCGAAGAACATCTCGGCGGACTCCATCAGCGTTTCGGAGAGCGTCGGGTGCGGATGGATGGTCATCTTGAGGTCGGTCGCATTCGCGCCCATTTCGATCGCCAGCACACCCTCGGAGATCAGCTCACCGGCGCCGGGGCCGACGATGCCGACGCCCAGGATGCGCGAGGTCTTCGGATCGAGCACGAGCTTGGTCATGCCGTCGGTGCGATCGAGCGTGATCGCCCGGCCGGACGCGCCCCACGGGAACCGCGTGACGGTGACCTCTTTCTTCTGCGTCGCGGCGTCTGACTCGGTCAGCCCGCACCACGCGATCTCCGGATCCGTGAACACGACAGCAGGGATCGCCTGCGGCTCGAACGCGACACGCTCACCCAGAATGGCATCGACGGCGACGCGCGCCTCGTGCGACGCCTTGTGCGCGAGCATCGGCTCGCCGACGACGTCGCCGATCGCGAAGATGGTCGGCTCGGCGGTCCCCCTGCGCGGGTCGACTTCGATGAACCCCCGCTGATTCACCTTGACCTGGGTCCGCTCCAGCCCCGGAATCGCCGAGTTCGGCCGTCGTCCGATCGACACGAGAACCCGATCGAACGTTTTTTCAGCGGGCATGCCCTCGGGGAGCTTCCCCTCGAACTTCACGCTGACGCCGTTCTTGACGTCCTTGAGGCCGACGACCTTGGTCTCGAGCAGCACGGCTTCGCAGATCGCGTTCACGCGTTTCGCGAGAATGTTCACCAGATCGCGATCGGCGCCAGGCAGCAACCCGTTGGTCATCTCGACGACGGTGACCTTCGAGCCGAGCGCGGCGTAGACGGTTCCGAGCTCCAGGCCGATGTACCCGCCGCCCACGACGAGCAGCGACTTGGGCACGTCAGGCAGGTCGAGCGCGCCCGTGGAGTCCATCACGCGAGGGCTGTCGATGGTCAACCCCGGAATCGTCGACGGCCTCGAACCGGTTGCGATGATCGCGTGCTCGAAGAACAGCGTGTCGAGGGCGTCGCGATCGGTTCGCGTGATGTCCAGGGTTCGCGCGTCGCGGAATGCGGCGCGTCCCTGGATGTAATTGATCTTGCGCATGCGGCCGACCTGGCCCACGCCGCCGGTCAGCTGCGTGACGACCTTGTTCTTGAACGCCCTGACCTTGTCGACGTCGATCGCCGGGGCGCCGAAGCTGATCCCCCACGCTTCCGCGTGATGCGCCTCCTCGAGCACTTTCGCGATGTGCAGCAGCGCCTTCGAGGGGATGCATCCGCGATACAGACAGACGCCGCCCGGGTTCGGCTCGGGGTCCACCAGCGACACCTGCATGCCCCGATCGGCGGCATAGAACGCCGCGGCATAACCGCCTGGGCCCGCGCCGATGACGATGAGTTGTGTGGATGATTCGGGCATGCGGACGGTTACAAATTCAACACGAACGGCTGCTCGAAGGCTTCGGCCACCCAGCGCAGGAAGCGCGCCGCATCCGCGCCATCGATCACCCGATGATCGTATGAAAGCGACAACGGCAGCATCAATCGCGGCTCGAAGCGTCCGCCGCCAGCCTCGGATTCAGAGGCCCGCCAGACCGGTTCCTGCGCGCCGCGCGAGATCCCGAGAATCGCCACCTCCGGCCAGTTCACGATCGGCGTGAAGGCGGTGCCGCCTATCCCTCCAAGATTGGTGATCGTGAATCCGCCACCCTGCATATCCTCGAGCGACAGCTTGCCGGCGCGAGCCTTGTCCGATGCCTTCGTCACCTCGACGGACAGATCGATGATGCCCTTGCGATCGACATCGCGAATCACTGGAACGAGCAGACCGCGCTCCGTATCCACGGCGATGCCGATGTGAATCGACTTCTTGAAGACGATCTCGTTGCGGGCCGTGTCCACCGAGGAGTTGAACTGCGGGAACCTGCGGATGGCGCGCTCGGTGACCTTGAGCGCAATCGCCGTGATCGTGAGCTTCCCGCCAGCCTTCTCGGCCTGCGGACCGTACTGCTTCCGCAGCGCCTCGAGTGCGGTGATGTCCGCCTTGTCGTGCTGCGTCACGTGCGGAATGGTGTTCCAGGCGTTCGAGAGGTGCTCCGCAGTCTTGCGGCGGATATTGCTCATCGGCTTGCGCTCGACCTCGCCCCACTTCGCGAAGTCCGGCAGCGGCTGCGACGGCACGGCGGTGCCCGGCAGCCCGCCGCCGGTCATCACGCCCTTCACATACGCCTGAACGTCCTCCGGGCTGATCCGGCCGTCGGGACCACTGCCGGTGACGCGGCGAATGTCGACACCCAGCTCGCGCGCCAGCCGCCGGACCGACGGCGCAGCGGCGGCCGCCGGCCCTTCGGCTTCCGGTTCGGGTGCGGGTTGCGGCGGCGCCGGTGCGGGAGCGGAACGCGCACCACGGCTGATG
Source organism: uncultured Acidobacteriota bacterium (assembly GCA_963784195.1). GTDB lineage: Bacteria > Acidobacteriota > Vicinamibacteria > Vicinamibacterales > 2-12-FULL-66-21 > CAVQAH01. The sequence continues at coordinate 20,518 of CAWARA010000036.1, forward strand.
TCCACGACCTCGCCGCGCGGCTTCTGCTGCCTGGCGTCAGCGGCCTCACGATTCTCGGGCTCCGCGGTCTTCGCGGCCTGCCCTGGCTCCGCCTGGCTCAGACCGCCCTCCTCAGGCGCACCCGCAGGTTGTGACTTCGGTTTGTCAGTGGGCTGCGCGTCAGTCTGCTTCGCAACCGGGGCTGGCGCGGCGGCCGCCGGTTGTGCCGCGCCGCCATCCTCTACCGTGAGGACGACCTGCCCTACCTTCACACGCTCGCCCTGCTTGACCCTGACGTCCTTGACCGTTCCTGCAACCGTCGAAGGCACTTCAATCGTGGCTTTATCAGTTTCGAGCTCGAGGAGCGGCTGGTCGCGTGTCACGGTGTCGCCAGCGGATACCAGCACGCGGACCACATCGCCGGCGGCGATGTTCTCGCCAAGCTCAGGGAGTTTGAATTCAGTCGGCATTGCGTTCCGCTAGCTCCTCGCCGGGTTCGGCTTCTCGGGATCGATCTCGAGGTCCTTGATGGCCTGCGCGACGACCGACCGTGCGACCTGGCCCTCCTGCGCCAGCTCCGCGAGCGTCGCGAGCGTGATGAACCGGCGATCGACTTCGAAGAAATTCCGCAGGTCCGCACGATCCTCGCTGCGCCCGAAGCCGTCGGTGCCCAGCGCGCGGATCTTGCGCGGCAGCCAGCGTTCGATGCTGTCCGGCAGCGCCTTGAGGTAGTCCAGCGCCGCCACAATCACCCCCGGCGCATCCTTGAAGGTCTGCGTCAGATACGGAACGCGCGGCGCTTCGGACGGATGCAGCATGTTCCAGCGATCGGTCGCGTGACCGTCGCGATACAGCTCCTGATAGCTGGTCACGCTCCACACGTCCGCCGCGACTTCATACCGCTCGAGCAGTTTCTGCGCGCCGATCACCTCGTTGAGGATCGCGCCGCTGCCGAGCAGCTGCGCGCGGCGCGTGGCCTTCCCATTGGCCGCACGGCTCACACGATAGATCCCCTTCAGGATGCCTTCGCGGGCACCCTCGGGCATCGGGGGCATCTCGTACTGCTCGTTCATCACGGTCAGGTAATAGAAGATGCTCTCCTGATCGCGATACATCCGGCGGATTCCGTCTTCGATGATGACCGCCAGCTCGTACGCGAACGCCGGATCGTACGAGATGCAGTTGGGCACCGAGGTCGAGTAGACGTGACTCTGACCGTCCTGGTGCTGCAGCCCCTCGCCTGCGAGCGTCGTCCGGCCGGCGGTCGCGCCGAGCAGGAACCCGCGCATGCGCGAGTCGGCGCCCGCCCAGATCAGGTCAGCGACCCGCTGGAAGCCGAACATCGAGTAGAAGATGAAGAACGGGATCGTGTTGATCCCGTGCGTGGCGTAGGCCGTGCCTGCCGCGATGAACGAGGACAACGATCCCGCTTCGGTGATGCCCTCCTCGAGGATCTGACCGTCCTGCGCCTCCTTGTAATAGAGGAGGGTGTCCATGTCGACCGGCTCGTACTTCTGGCCCACGTGCGAGTAGATGCCGACGCCGCGGAAGAGCGACTCCATGCCGAACGTGCGCGCTTCGTCCGGAACGATCGGCACGATCAGATCGCCGATTTCCTTGTCGCGCAGCAGCTTCGACAGCATCCGCACGAAGACCATCGTCGTCGACGCCTTGCGCCCCTCGGTGCCCTGGTGGAACTCCTCGAAGATCGAAGAGATGGGCGCGTGGAGCGGTTCCACACGGACCGAGCGGGTCGGCACGAAGCCGCCCAGCGCCTTCCGTCGCTCGCGCAAATACTGAAGCTCGGTGCTGTCCTCTGGCGGACGGTAGAACGGTGCATCCGCGATGTCATCGTCGGAGATCGGAATGCCGAAGCGCGTGCGGAAGGAACGCAGATCGCCTTCGTTCAGTTTCTTCTGCTGGTGGGTGATGTTCTTCCCTTCGCCCGCCTCGCCGAGACCGTAGCCTTTGATCGTGCGCGCCAGGATGACGGTCGGCTGACCCTTGTGCTCGGTCGCCATCTTGTAAGCGTTGAACACCTTCACCGGATCGTGCCCGCCCAGGCGCAGCTTCTTCAGTTGGTCGTCGGACAAATGCTTGACCATGTCGAGCAGCCGCGGATCCGTTCCGAAGAAGTGCTCGCGCAGGTACGCGCCTGACTCGACGGCGTACTTCTGATACTGGCCATCGACGATCTCGCCCATACGTTTGGCGAGCACGCCGTCATGATCTTTCGCCAGCAGCGGATCCCAGTCGCAGCCCCACAACACCTTGATGACGTTCCAGCCGGCACCGCGGAAGATCGCTTCCAGCTCCTGGATGATCTGGCCGTTGCCGCGAACGGGCCCATCCAGCCGCTGCAGGTTGCAGTTGATGACGAAGATCAGGTTGTCGAGCTTTTCGCGCGACGCCAACCCGATTGAGCCAAGCGCTTCCGGCTCGTCGGTCTCGCCATCACCGAGAAACGCCCAGACCTTCTGGTTCGAGGGCTTCTTCAGGTGTCGATCCTCGAGGTACCGGTTGAAGCGGGCCTGGTAGATCGACATGAGCGGACCGAGGCCCATCGACACCGTCGGGAATTCCCAGAAGTCGGGCATCAGCCACGGATGCGGGTACGAAGAAAGGCCGCCGCCCGGCGCAAGCTCCTGACGGAAGTTGTGGAGCTTCTCGACCCCAATGCGCCCCTCGAGGAACGCACGGGCATAAATCCCGGGCGACGCATGGCCCTGGAAATAAATCAGGTCTCCCTCGCCGTCCTTGCCCTTGCCGCGGAAGAAGTGGTTGAACGCCACTTCGTACAGCGTCGCGGCCGAGGCGTAGGTCGAGATGTGCCCGCCGATGCCTTCCGACAGGCGGTTCGCGCGGACGACCATGGCCATCGCGTTCCAGCGAACGAGGCTCTTGATCCGGCGTTCCACTTCCTGGCTTCCGGGAAGCGGCGTTTCATCTTCGGCTCGGATGCTGTTGACGTAGGCCGTGACTGCCGTGAACGGCAGGGCCACGCCGGACATCCGGGCCCGATGGCGCAGGGTGGCCAGCAAACGCTGGACGCGTGGACGATCACCCTGCTGGATGACGTAATCGAGCGACTCGAGCCATTCCCGCTGTTCGATCGCCTCGAGCTCGGAGGCGTCGCGGGGCGCGGTATTCCTCATGTGGTCTGAATCCTTGGTCGGGAGTCCGGCACCTGGGCCTTACGCCAAGGCGCCGTCCAATGGCCGGACTACAATCGATCTATTGTAGACCCGTCGGTGTGGAGATAGAAACACACGTCAGATTGTGAAGCGCCATGCACTACCGTTACATCGTCGTCGCGCTTATTTCACCGACTCTTCTTTCGGCCGCAATGTCGACGGCCATCACTGGGGCTGTATCTGTGCAGGAAACGATCTCTGTGCCGTCCGCCGGGGAGCTGCGCACCATGGCGGGACGGTTTGCGCCCGCGGACATCAGCGCAGACGTCCGTCAACTTCCCGAACACGAGCGCCAGGCGCTGTCGAAGGTGGTGCAGGCTGCGCGCATCATGGACAGCCTGTTCCTCCGGCAGGTCTGGGCGGGAAACGACGCCCTGCTGCAGAAGCTCGGCAGGGAGTCCGTCGCCGGTGGATCGCCCGCCGATCAACAGGCCGCGGAGGCGCGGCTCCACTACTTCCTGATCAACAAAGGGCCATGGTCGCGACTGGACCACAACCGGCCGTTCATCGCGGACGTCCCTCCGAAGCCGGAAGGCGCGAACTTCTATCCGGCCGGAGCGACGAAGGCGGAGGTCCAGAAATGGATTGACTCGCTGTCCGGCGAAGCGCGAACCAGGGCGACCGGCTTCTTCACGACGATCAGGCGGGGCCCTGACGGCGCATTCATGACCGTCCCGTATTCGGTCGAGTATCAAGGCGAGCTGGCCGAAGCGGCTGCGCTGCTTCGCGAGGCCGCGACTCTGACGGCGCAGCCGACGCTGAAGAAGTACCTGTCGGCCCGCGCGGACGCCTTCATTTCCAACGACTACTACGCGAGCGACATCGCGTGGATGGAGCTGGATGCCTCGATCGATCCCACCATCGGTCCTTACGAGGTGTACGAAGACGAGTGGTTCAACTTCAAGGCAGCCTTCGAAGCATTCATCACGCTGCGGGACGACGTCGAGACGAAGAAACTGCAGTCGTTCGGCGCCGAGCTGCAGGGCCTGGAGAACGCGCTGCCGATCGACCCGAAGCATCGGAATCCACGTCTCGGCGCGCTGGCGCCCATCCGCGTCGTCAACGTCGTCTTCACGGCAGGCGACGCGAACAGCGGTGTGCAGACGGCGGCGTTCAACCTGCCCAACGACGAGCGCGTCGTGAAAGAGAAGGGCACCAAGCGCGTGATGCTGAAGAACGTCCAGGATGCGAAGTTCCGGATGGTGCTGCAGCCGATCGCGAAGGTAGCGCTGCCAGCAAACGCGCAGAAAGATGTCTCGTTCGACGCGTTCTTCACCCACATCCTCATGCACGAGCTCATGCACGGTCTGGGTCCGCACAACATCACGGTCGACGGCCGGACGACGACGGTCCGTCAGGAGCTGAAGGAGACCTACAGCGCCATCGAAGAGGCGAAGGCGGATGTCTCGGGGCTGTGGGCGCTGCGGCAGCTGGCTGACGCCGGCAAGATCGATCGCGAGATCGCGCGGACGATGTACACGACGTTCCTGGCATCGTCGTTCAGATCGATCCGGTTCGGGATCAACGAGGCGCACGGCCGGGGCGTGGCGATCCAGCTGAACTACTTCCTGGACGCCGGTGCGTTCACCGTGCTGCCTGACGGAACGTTTGCCGTCAACGACTCAAAGATCTCTGAAGCCATCACGTCGCTGACGCGCGACATCATGACGCTGCAGGCCGAGGGGAGCTACACCAAAGCCAAGGCCTTGATCGAGACGGGGACGATTCGGCCGCCGGTTCAAAAGGTGCTCGACCGTCTCCAGAGCGTGCCGGTCGACATCGAGCCGCGGTTCACGTCGAGCTGAGGTGACGATCCTGACTGCAGGTTCCAGCGAATCATTGGACTTGTTGCACTTCACACTGGTCACGAAGAGTTCACGCAGAGATCGCCGAGACGCAGAGAACGCCGAGCTACGCTCAGCGTCCGGCCGCGCCGCAGGCGCGGATAAGGGCACGAACGACACCACAAATGAGAGCCTCTCAAGATCCTTCTGGCTCTCATTTGTGGCGTCGTTCGCGCCCTCATCAGCCGGGCTTCGCCCGGCTGCCGGGCGCTTCGCCAGTCGCGGCTAACATTTGCGTCCGGGTTTCTCTGCGCTCGCTGCGCTCTCTGCGTCTCTGCGTGAGCTCTTTGATCTTGATCTCGTTCTTGTTCTTGTTCTTGTTCACTTTCTGCGGCATGACGGCAAGTCGACGCGGGGAAGAATCAGCTACCCGCGAAGCTCCTGACCACCTCAACCGCAAGGTCCGGCCGATCGCTGATGAGCGCGTCGGCGCCCCAACCGAGCAGGCGGCGCATGTCCAGTGGGTCGTTAACGGTCCAGATCTTCACGGCCAGCCCCGCACGATGCGCGTAGGTCACGAAGCGGGGCGTCACGATCACAGTCTTGTCTGATCGCTCCGGTACCTGAAACTCACGGTAGGCGGTCCGTCCGAGCGGCCAGCCAACCCAGGAGCGGTAGAGTGCCCACCGCGTTTCCTCGCGCGCGGCACCGGTTGGAATCCGCGGCTCGATCGTTCGCGCGGCCCGCAACACGCCCCATCCGAAGGAGCCGAGCGCCACGCGGGACACGGCGTCGGCGGCGCGAATCTCATCAATCGTCCTCGCCGCGAGCTCCGGGTCGTTCATCTTCAACTCGATGATCAACCGCGCATCCCGATAGCGTTGGAGCACGTCCCGCAAGGTCGGAATCGAGAGACCGCGGCCCCGGAACGGAAAGTCGCCATTCGCCCCACGAAACCAGTAGCCGGCATCGACACGGGCGAGTTCGTCGGCGGTGAACGCCGCTATCGGCCCGCGTGCGTCGGTCGTGCGCTCGAGCGTCTCGTCATGATGGACGACGACCGACGCCATCCCGGGACAGGTGGACGTCGAGCTCCAATCCGTCGGCGCCAACCGACAGCCCGTGATCGAATGCCTCAATCGTGTTCTCGGGACGAAGGGCCGCCCCCCCGCGATGGGCATATACCAGCGGGCGGTCACGTGAGGGCCGATGAGGTGCGCTGGACAAGATGTCAATCTTAACAGCCCGTGCTGAAACGGGCTGCTCGCGGAATCTTCCGTATGACGGCGCCGAGCCCACGGAATGCTGGTGATAAGATGCGGATATGTCCTTCCCGGCTTCCCGCCCCGCAACACTTGGTCAGCTCCGCACGGCGATTGACTCCGGACTGATCAAGCGACGTTCGGTCAAAGATGAAATCCGCGAGAACCTGATTGCGCGCCTTCAGAGCGGCGTGACGTTGTTCCCCGGCATCATCGGCTTCGACGATACGGTCGTTCCGCAGATCGTCAACGCGATCCTGTCGCGGCACAACTTCATCCTGCTCGGACTTCGCGGTCAGGCCAAGAGCCGGATCCTCAGAGCGCTGACCGACCTGCTGGACGAGATTGTCGCCGTGATCCCGGGATGCGAGATCCACGACGATCCGCTGGCCCCGCTCTGCGCCTCGTGCCGCGCACGCGCCAGGAACGAGGGCGATCAGCTGCCCATTGCGTGGCTGTCGCGCGAGGCGCGGTACGTCGAGAAGCTGGCGACGCCGGACGTGACCATCGCCGACATGATCGGCGACGTCGACCCCATCAAGGCGGCTCGCGCCGGCCTGCAGCTCTCCGACGAGCTGACGATGCACTACGGGCTGCTGCCACGGGCGAACCGCGGCATCTTCGCGATCAACGAGCTGCCGGATCTCGCCGGCAAGATTCAGGTCGGCCTGTTCAACATCCTTCAGGAAGGCGACGTCCAGATCAAAGGCTACCCCGTCCGGCTGCCGCTCGACGTGTTGATGGTCTTCAGCGCAAACCCGGAGGACTACACGGCGCGCGGCAAGATCATCACCCCGCTCAAAGACCGCATCGGATCCGAAATCCGCACCCACTACCCCGCGACGCGGCACCATGGGCTCGCGATCACGGCGCAGGAGGCCTGGGTCGGACGCGACGGCACCAACACACAGGTGCCGGAATTCGTGCGCGAGGTCGTGGAAGAGATCGCCTTCCAGGCGCGCCAGGACTCGAAGATCGACAAGCGATCGGGTGTCAGCCAGCGGTTGCCGATTTCCCTGCTCGAGAACGTCGTCTCGAACGCCGAACGGCGCGCGCTGCTGACGGACGAAAAGCTGGTCGTGCCCCGCATCACCGATATCTACGCCGCGGTTCCGGCCATCACCGGCAAGTTCGAGCTCGAGTACAAAGGCGAACTGCGCGGTGCCGACAACGTCGCGCGCGACATCATCCGCAACGCGGTGGGCAACGTGTTCGGCGGCTATTTCGCCAACGCGGATCTCCGCCAGGTCACGGAGTGGTTCGACCTCGGCGGCACGCTGCAGATCGACGACACGCTTTCGGCCGCCGAGCTCCTGACGCGAACGGCCGCCGTCCAGGGCCTGAAGGAACTCACGCCGCATGCGGGCGTGGCCGATCGCGCGCCGGCGCCGCTGATGGCCTCGGCCGTCGACTTCGTGCTCGAAGGACTCTACGCGCAGAAGAAGATCAGCCGTTCGGACGAGTGGCAGTATCAGGGCGCCGAGCAGCCGCGGCGCGCGCCGCGCCAGGCAGAGCCGATGCTCGAACGTGAGATGCCCACGCAGGGCAAGAAGAAGTACTACAACTGATGAAATACCGGTACTCGCGCTTCACCGGCGAAGATCTCGACGGGCTCGATCTCGAGGAGCTGCTGTCGCGGCTGTCCGACCTGCTGCTCGGCAGCGGCTTCGACAACCCGCATGGCATGCCGTACGACGACGACGAATCCGGTCACTCGATGCAGACGCTGCACGACGCGATCCTCGAAGCGTTGCTCAACGGCGGCCTGCTCTCGGACGAGATGCTCGAGAAACTCCTCGGCAAGGATTGGCGCGACGCCGACGACGCGGAGGAGCGGCTCGATCAGCTGATCGCGCGAATCCTCGAGAAGCTGCAGCAGCAGGGTTACCTGACGAACACGCCGAATCTCGATCAGGAGCGCGCCCAGCGAGACGGGCAGGGGATCGGTGGCAACGAATCACAGGTACGCTTCGAGATCACCGACAAGAGCCTCGACTTCCTCGGCTATCGGGCGCTGCGCGACCTGCTCGGCTCGATGGGCAAGAGCAGTCTCGGGCGGCACGACACGCGCGAGATGGCCACCGGCGTCGAGGCGAGCGGTGCACCCAAGCCGTACGAGTTCGGCGACACGATGAACCTCGACGCGAGCGGTACGATCCTGAACGCCGTCGTGCGAACGCGGGTGCGGCCACGGGACGCGGATCTTGCTGATGGTACCGATTATGCGAACCGGGCTGCGGGCATCGAGGTGGATTACGAAGATTTGATGGTCGTGCAGGGCGAGTATCAGAGCTCGTGCGCGACGGTGCTGATGCTCGATTGCAGCCACAGCATGATTCTCTACGGTGAGGATCGATTCACGCCGGCCAAGCGCGTAGCGCTGGCGCTCGCCAACCTGATTCGGTTGCAGTACCCCGGCGATGCGCTGAAGGTCGTCCTCTTCCACGATTCGGCGGAAGAGATTCCGCTGAGCCAGCTCGCGCGCGTGCGCGTCGGTCCCTACTACACGAACACACGCGAGGGGCTGCGGCTGGCGAGGCGCATCCTCGAACGGCAGCAGAAGGACATGCGCCAGATCGTCATGATCACGGACGGCAAACCCTCGGCCCTCACCCGCCCGGATGGCCGTATCTATCGCAATGCGTTCGGTCTCGATCCCTTCATCGTCTCGGAGACGTTCGCCGAAGTGGCCGCGTGCCGCAAGGCCGGCATCCTGATCAACACGTTCATGCTGGCGCGGGACTACGACCTGGTCAGCTTCGTCCGCCGGGTCGCCCAGATCTGTCACGGGAAGGCGTACTTCACGACGCCCCGTACGTTGGGACGGTATGTGCTGATGGATTACATGGAGAAGAAGACCCGGACGATCCACTGATGCTGCCACCGACGATCCCGATCTTCCCGCTGCCGAACGCCGTCCTCTTTCCCAACGTCTTCCTGCCGCTCCACATCTTCGAGCCGCGGTACCGGGAGATGGTCGCGGACGCGCTGCAGGGCGATCGCATCATCGGCATGGTGCTGCTGCGACCAGGGTGGGAACCGGACTACGACGGGCGCCCCGCGATCTATCCCATCGGCTGCGCCGGGGTCATCACGAACGCCGAGCGCCTTCCGGATGGGCGCTTCAACATCGTGCTGCGGGGGATGGAGAAGTTCCGCGTGATGGGCGAAGACGAGAGCCGCAGCTATCGGCTCGCTCACGTCGACAGCATCGTCGAAGGCAATCACGACGAGGAGCGCGCCGAGATGCAAGTCGCGCGGCGGCGGCTCGAGTCGCTGCTCGTGCCGCACCCGGAAGGACGCGGCGCCGAGCCGCGCTTTCCACCCTCGATGCCTGACGAAGATCTCGTCAACGCGCTCGCCCAGTATCTGGAGCTCGAACCGGTCGAGAAACAGGCGCTCCTCGAGCGCGAGGGACTCCTCGCCCGCTGCCGCTCGCTCATCGAGCTGCTCGAGATGAAGGTGATCGTCGCGAAGCACAAGTGGCAGAGGGAGCACTGACCACGGAGGTTAGACAGGTTAGAGGTTCAGACGTGGGTTCACACGTAGGTTCAAACGAAGGTTCAGACGAGGGTTCACACGAGGGTTCATGACGATGGTTCTGCGTGACGTGCTGATAGTCGGCGCCGGGCCAGCCGGACTGGCTACGGCTATCGCCGCTGTGAAGGCTGGACTGACCTACCAGGTCATCGAGAAGGGAGCGCTGGTCAATTCGCTCCTGCATTACCCGACGGAGATGGTGTTCTTCACGACTCCGGAGCTGATGGAGATCGGGGGCATGCCGTTCGTCAGCCCGTACGACAAGCCGACGCGGCTGGAGGCGCTTCGTTACTACCGGCGCGTCTCGGATGCCTTTGCGCTGGATGTCGTGTTCGACGAGACGGTCGTGGCGATCGGGCGAGAAGACGGCGTGCCGGACGATCGTGGATCCTTCATCGTCGACACGCACTCGAACCGGGGAGTGCGGCGATCGCTGCGCGGCCGTTCGGTGGTGATGACGACAGGCGCGTACGACATCGCGAACCTCCTCGGTGTGCCCGGAGAAGATCTGCCCCACGTCTCGCACTACTACACCCAACCGCATCCGTTCTTCCGCAAGAACGTCGTCATCGCCGGTGGCAAGAACTCGGCCGCCGAGGCCGCGCTGGACCTGTTTCGTGCCGGCGCGCGCGTGACGATCGTGCATCGGCGTGCCGCGCTTGGCGAGTCGATCAAGTACTGGGTCAAGCCGGACATCGAGAACCGGATCAAGGAAGGCTCAATCGCGGCCCGGTTCAACACCCGGATCGTCGAGATCCGGCCGACGAGCGTCCTCGTTGAATCAGACGGCGTGCAGTCGGAAATCGATGCGGATGCCGTGTTCCTGCTGACCGGTTACAGCTCCGACAATCAGCTGCTGAAAGCGGCAGGCGTGGGAATCAACCCGGAGACCTGCGGGCCTGTCTTTGATGCTGACACGTTCGAAACCAACGTCCCCGATCTGTATGTGGCGGGCGCCGTCGTCGCGGGCGTGCAGAGCGGGCGTATCTTCATCGAGAACGGGCGGTTTCACGGCCAGCAGGTGATCGACGCGATCGTCAGGAAGAACGCCACGACTCTGGTGCGATCTACGCCCTGACGGGCAAGCTTGCGGCGGGTTTGCCTGGTATCGAGCGACAGCCGTGCCGACGCGGCTTGGGATTTCTCCCCTTTTGCTAAGAAACAAATACCTGGGCGCTTGTTGGCTGTGGACAACGACGGACGGCTAACGGGTCCCCGGAACGATCGCGACGACCACGACGAACACGACGCGAACAATAGACGTCGCGAACGTCGCGGCCGTCGTGATCGTTGCCAGTGCCGTCAGCACCGTGCCACTTGAGGTCCACGATCCCCTCACGCCCTTTTCATCGCTCGGGTGAGCGGGATCATGAGGCTCCTGTTGATCTTGAGAGGCGTGGGAGCGCTCTCAGCGCTTCCGCGGCGGCGGGGCAGGTCGATACTCGACGCGGACGTTGCTGACGATCGCGACGGGACGGCCTGGAGCGGCATTCTCGCGGCCTGCGGAGGTTTTGCCCTGCAGCACTTCTCCGAGCAGACTGACTTCGTTCACGTTGGCCGGGATCGCGAGCGACACTTCCTCATGCCCGAGGGGCGCAACGGCCTTGACGCCACCGGGACCGGCGCCGCCGGTGATTCGATCGTAGAGATCTCCAGCCTTGCGGAACTCGCTCTGCACGGCGCCGCGCCCGAGGAGATCGCCGTTGAGCGCCAGCACGCCAATCACCGCGCTGTAGGTGGCAAAGCCGCGTCCGGCGCGGACCTCCTCCTCGGAATAGGTGTGCCGGTTGTGCAGATCGAACAGCAGCGTCGCCTCGCCCGTGTGCGGGGGAATGGCCACCAGCACACCGGCCGCCGGATCGCGCCCCGCGAGCACGAAGCAGAAACTCGCCTTGGTCTTCACGCCCACACCGAGCGGCTCGGGACACGTGACTTTGGCCGCCTCCTGTTTCGGGGGCGCCGGCGGGTGCGGCTGGCTTTCGTGGTGGCGTGCGGCGCTGGGCTTCGACAGTCGAAGCAGCAAGCAGAACGATCAGAAGGATGGTCGATCTGGCAGACAGCATTGGTTAAAAGTATGCCACGTCTCGACAGTGGATTACCGCACGACAAACATTGGACAATGGACGACACGGTGATCCATCCAAACGCTGCCGGCAGTTACCCCACACGGATCGTTTGCCTGACGGAAGAAACGACCGAAACGCTGTACCTCCTCGGCGAAGGCGATCGCGTGGTCGGGATATCCGGCTACACCGTGCGCCCTCCCGAGGCGCGGTCGAAGCCGAAGGTTTCGGCGTTCATCAACGCCCGCTACGAGAAGATCGAAGCCCTTCGACCGGATCTGATTCTCGCGTTCTCGGATCTGCAGGCCGACCTGGCGGCCGAACTGATCCGGCGCGGGTACCCCGTGATGACGTTCAATCAGCGCAGCGTCGCGGAGATCCTGCAGACGATTCGCATCATCGGTGGGCTCGTCGGGCGAGCTGATGCAGCCGACGCGCTGGCGCGATCGCTCGAGCAGGGCCTCGACGGCATCCGTGAGCGTGCCGCGGCACTGCCCCGCCGGCCGCGCGTGTTCTTCGAGGAGTGGGACAACCCGCTCATTTCCGGCATCCGCTGGGTGGAGGAACTGATCGAGGTGGCGGGCGGGACATCGTTGTTTCCCGAGCTGCGCGAGCAGGGGCTGGCGAAGAACCGGATCGTCCTGCCGGAAGCCGTTGCCGAACGCGATCCGGAAGTGATCATCGCGTCATGGTGCGGGAAGGCCATGAAGAAGCGGACGATCGTCGAACGGCCCGGGTGGGAGCGCGTGAGCGCCGTGCGGAACGATCACGTATACGAGATCAAATCGACCTACATTCTGCAGCCAGGGCCGGCATCGCTGACCGACGGGGTGCGCCAGCTTCACGAACACATCGCCAGTGCGGCGTGCTCGTAGCGGCTGGGTTTAGCCCGACCCGCTCGTCGTGTCCGGCTTCAGACCCGGATGAATTCGACCGGGAGTACGATCGCTCTCGTTCGAGTTAACAAGGAACTTATGACGCTATCGTCGCTGCAGATGCGCGGCACTGTCAGATGTCTCGGTTACACATCGACAGTCGATGATCGCGATGCAGGGCTGCCGGTTACGCAGTGCCGGCCTTGGCCGGCCGAGGCCGTATGGAGCGAGGCACGTGCTGCGCCCGCTGTGCGCACGGGCGCGGGAAAACGGGCGCAGCGATTCCTCGCGGCGAGTCCCTTCACTGTGATCCGTGGCGTTCTGAAAAGTAACGGCGCATCGGTGCGCCTGGCACATGTCGCTAAACACATCCGCTACTCGCCGCGGAAGCGAGCGCAGCGAGAGTAAGAGCGGAGCGCGTTTTCCGGCTCGCGGAAGTCGGCCTCGGCCGGACAAGGCCGACACTGCGTCGGCAGCCGCTGAGCCGATCGACTGAGATCGTTTGGTGATGGTGCCAACCGTTTCAGTGTCCTGTTAGCCAGACTTCAATCCGTCACACAGGCAAGACCGGGAAGGGGTGTCCTCACCGAGCGGTCGATCATTTCCGGCCGCCTGATCAGTTCGAGGAACTCCATGCGCGTCCGCGCATCCTCGCGAAACACGTCGAGCATGGCGCTCGTGACGGCGACGGAGTTCTGCTTCTCCACGCCGCGCATCGACATGCACAGGTGCGACGCCTCCATCACCACCGCCACACCGAGAGGACGGATCTTCTCGCGCAGCGTCTCGGCGATCTGATTCGTCAGGCGTTCCTGGACCTGCAGGCGGCGGGCAAAGATCTCGACGAGCCGCGGGATCTTGCTCAGCCCGAGCACGCGGCCCTGCGGGATGTAGGCCACGTGACACTTCCCGAAAAACGGAAGCATGTGGTGCTCGCACAGGCTGTAGAAGTCAATGTCCTTGACGATCACCATCTCGTTGTAGTCGACTGTGAATAGCGCGTTGTTCAGCACCTCGTCCACATCGGCCGCGTAGCCGCTCGTCAGAAACCGCAGCGACTTCTCGACCCGCTTCGGGGTGTCGAGAAGGCCCTCGCGCGAAGGATCTTCGCCAAGCTCGGCGAGCAGTTGCCTGATGATGTCCTGCATTTTTCTATTGTATATCGCAGTCGTGGGAGCCCCTGAGTCGACCCGGCTAAAGCTGCAACCGGACTGGACCGCGACGATTCACGCCGCTCAGAACGCGGCGGCAGACCCCGATGCGCTGTATGCGCAGCGCGACGATCTGGCGAGCGCGCGCAAGGCCGCGGCAATCTGGGAAGAGCGGCTGAAGGCCAACCCCAAGGATTACGAGTCGGCCTGGAAGCTGGCCCGGGCGCGATACTGGCTCGGAGGCCACGCCGCCGCAGACGAGCGCAAGGCGCTGCTCGAACAAGGCATCGCGGCCGGCCGAACCGCCGCGGCGCTCGAACCCAACAAGCCCGAGGGGCATTTCTGGATAGCCGCGAACATGGGACAACTGGCCGAGGATCACGGCGTTCGACAGGGCATCAAGTATCGAGGCGAGATCAAGGACGAGCTGCTGACCGTTCTGAAGATCGACCCCGCCTTCCAGCAGGGATCAGCCGATCGTGCGCTCGGCCGCTGGTACGTACAAGGTCCCCGGGCTCTTCGGGGGATCGAAGGAGAAATCCGAGGAGCACCTCCGCAAGTCGCTCACTTACAACCCGGAGAGTACGTCCTCACATTTCTTCCTCGCAGAGACGCTGATCGACCAGGACCGCACCGCCGACGCCCGCGCAGAACTCCAGCGAGTGATCGATGCGCCACTCGACCCGGACTGGACACCGGAAGACAAAGAGTTCAAAGCCAAAGCCCGCGAGCTTTACTCGCAACGCTCCGCTAGCCACACCCATCGCCCGTCGCCCGTCTCGCCCGTTGCGCATCGCCCATCGCCCATTAGTATTTGTAGAAACCCCGCCCTGACTTGCGGCCAAGCCGTCCGGCCAGCACCATGCGCTTGAGGAGCGGGGGCGGCGCATACGCCGGCTCGCGGTACTCGTCGAACATGATGTTCGCGATGTAGTAGGTCGTGTCGAGGCCGACGAAGTCCAGCAGCGTGAACGGCCCCATCGGATAGCCTGTCCCGAGCTTCATCCCCTTGTCGATGTCCTCGACCGTGCCGAGACCGTTCTCGTACGAGCGGATCGCGTCGAGCAGATACGGCACCAGCAGGCGGTTGACGATGAAGCCTGGCTTGTCTGGCGCGGTGATCGGTTCCTTGCCCAGCGACTGCGCAAATGCGAAGACGGACTTATATGTCTCGTCGCTCGTCGTCAGCGCGCGAATCACCTCGACGAGCTTCATGAGCGGAACCGGGTTGAAAAAATGCAGCCCGGCAAAGCGCTCCGGACGCTTCGTCTTGGCCGCCAGCTCGGTGATGCACAGCGAAGAGGTGTTCGAGCAGAAGATCGTGGAGTCGCCGACGACGGCGTCGAGCGCGGAAAACGTTCTGGCCTTTTCATCGACGTTCTCGATGATCGCCTCGATGATCAGATCGCAACCCTTGAGCTCCTCGAACTTCGTCGTGCCCGACAGGTTCTTGAGGGTCGTGTCGCGCGCCTCGGTCGTGACCTTGCCCTTTTCGATGCCATCGGACAGGAACTTTTCGATGCGGCCGATGCCTTTTTTCAGGAAGGCCTCTTCGACCTCGCGAACGATGGTCTTGTAGCCGGCCGCCGCGCACACCTGCGCGATCCCCGAGCCCATCAAGCCACATCCCAGCACCCCGACCGTCTTGATCTCCATTACGTCTCCTGGCGCGCAGCTGAAGCTGCGCGCTGCTGGTAAACCTGACGCGGAACTGAAGTTCCGCGCTGCTAGACGGTCTCGACGACCGCCGCGATGCCCTGGCCGCCACCGATGCATGCGGTGGCAAGACCGCGCTTCAACTTTCGACGCCGCAACTCGAGAATCAGCGTCAAGAGCAGGCGTGTGCCGGTCATCCCGAGCGGGTGTCCCAACGCGATGGCGCCACCGTTCACGTTGACTTTCTCGCGATCGAGGCCGAGCTCTTTTTCAACCGACAGATACTGCGCTGCAAAGGCCTCGTTCACTTCGATCAGATCGATGTCCTTGAGGGAGAGACCGGCCTTCTCCAGGATGCGCCGCGTGGCCGGCACGGGCCCCATGCCCATCAGGCTCGGTTCCACGCCGACGCTCGCCCAGTGCGTCAGCCGTCCGATCGGCGTCAGCCCGTGACTCTTGATGCCGCGCTCGGAAGCCAGGAGCAACGCGGCGCCGCCATCGACGATCCCGGAGGCGTTGCCCGCCGTCACACACCCGTTCTTGCTGAATGCCGCCGGCAGCTTCGCCAGCCCCTCCATCGTTGAATCCGGGCGCATGTGGTCGTCCTGCGCGAACACTTCCACGCCTTTGCGCGACTTGATCTCGACCGGCACGACCTCCTGGCCAAGCCGTCCTTCTTTCCAGGCCCTCTCCGCGAGCTGCTGGCTTCGGATGGCGTAGCGATCCTGCTCCTCGCGCGACACACCGTACTTGGAGGCGCAGTTCTCGGCCGTGACCGCCATCGTGCATCCGCAATGCGTATCGAGCAGCGCCGACCACAGCGTGTCCTCGAGCTGCCCCTGACCGAGCCGGAGTCCGTTGCGCAACCCGCGAATGACATGCGGCGCCTGGCTCATGCTCTCCATGCCGCCGGTGAGCACGACATCAGCCTCTCCGAGACCGATCATCTGCGCGCCGCTGACCGCCGCCTGGATGCCGGAACCGCACAGACGGTTGACCGTCAGCGCCGGCACCTCGATCGGCAAACCAGCCTTGAGCCCGACATGACGCGCACCGTAGACCGCGTCCGCGCTGGTCTGGAGCACGTTGCCAAAGACGACGTGCTCGACCGCTTCGGGCTTGACGCCGGTCCGCTCCATCGCCGCGCGCGCGGCGATCGCGCCGAGCTCGAGCGCCGAAAAGTCCTTCAGTTTCCCCGTGTACTCGCCCATCGGGGTACGCGCACCACCAAGAATGTAGATGTCGTTCATGTGGATTCGTGTCTTCGACAACTGGCTGATTTGCAAGACGCCCGACCTTACCGCCTCCGCCAAGGCTACGGCGAGTCTCGCCGAAGCGCCGCGTTAATTCCTTGCGGCGCGAAGGCGGAAGGTCGGGCCTACGGGTGTAGCTGGGTGACGATGTAATCTCCCGCCTGGCTGGTGCCGAGCGTTCCGCCGATATCGGCCGTAACCTGGTGCTCTGGTACGGCTTTCAAAACCGCGTTGTCGATGGCTTCCGCTTCTCGCGTAAAGCCCTTTGTTTCGAGCATCAGTGCTGCCGATGAGATCGCGCCGATCGGGTTGGCGATGTTCTTTCCCGCAAACTTCGGCGCCGATCCGTGCACGGGCTCGAACATCGACGTTTTGCCCGGATGAATGTTCCCCGAGGCCGCCATCCCAAGACCGCCCTGAAACGTCGCGCCGAGGTCGGTGATGATGTCGCCGAACAGATTGTTCGTGACGATGACCTGGAACTGCCCCGGATCGAGGACCATGTACATCGCCAGCGCGTCGATGTAGTAGTGCGTCGCGGTGATTCCCGGGTACTTCGGCGCGAGCTCCTTGAACACGCGCTGCCAGAGCGCGTGCCCCTGCGTCATCGCATTGCTCTTGTCCGCCATGCAGACCTTCGTGAGTCCCTTCGCACCGGCGAACTCGAACGCATGCTTGACGATCCGGTGCACGCCCTTGAACGTATTCAGCTCCTCCTGTATCGCCACCTCGTCGTCGGTCCCCGGCTTGAAACGTCCACCCACGCTGACGTACAGGCCTTCGGTGTTCTCCCGAAACACGACGAAGTTCACATCAGCCGGCCCGCGTCCCTTGAGCGGACACAGCCGCTCATCGAGCAGCTTGACCGGCCGATAGTTGACATACAGATCGAGCTCGAACCGAGTACCCAGCAGGATGTCCCGCGCATGGCGGTTGTCCGGCACACGGGGATCCCCGAGCGCACCGATGAAGATCGCATCGAACTCACGAAGCAGGTCGTAGCCGTTCGGCGGAATGGTGACCCCGGACTGCAGGTAATAATCGGCCCCCCACGGCAGCTGCTCGAGCTCGAACCGCTGCCCGAACCTCTCCCCCACCGCCGCGATCACTTTGATCGCTTCAGCCGTAACTTCTTTCCCGATCCCGTCACCGGCAATAACCGCTACTCGCACCTGGCTCCTTGACACCTCAGACGTGCTGACGTGCTCGTGCTACGTCGCTCGTGCTACGTGCGCTCGTGGCACGTGGCACGTGCACTCGTGGCACGTGCGCACGTCGCACGTTAGATCAACTCTACCCCCAACGCCATCCCCATCCCCCCACTGACGCAGAGCGTCGCCAGTCCACGACGAGCTTTACGCCGCTGCATTTCGTAGAGCAGTGTGACGAGGATCCGCGCGCCGGTGCATCCGATGGGATGCCCCAAAGCGATCGCTCCGCCGTTGACGTTCAACTTCTCCGAGGGAATCGGTTCGTCCCGCAATACCGCGAGCACCTGGGCGGCAAACGCTTCGTTCAGCTCGAAGAGATCGAAATCGTTCAGCGTCAAGCCAGTACGCTCGAAGAGCTTGCGCATGGCGGGCACGGGACCGATGCCCATGCGCTTCGGATCGACTGCGGCCGAAGCCCAGCCAATGATTCGCGCCATGGGCTTGACGCCCGCGGCCTCAGCCTTCTGCCGATTCATCAGCACCAGCGCTGCTCCACCATCGGTGATGCCGGACGATGTGCCGGGAGTGACGATCCCTTCACGACCCTCGACGTTGCCGAACGCGGGCTTGAGTTTCTTCAGCGCGTCCAAGGTCGTATCCGGACGCGGATGCTCATCGTCGGCAATGACGGTGGATCGGCCCTTGGCGTCGGTGACCGTTACTGGAGCAATCTCACCCTTGAAGTGGCCCGCCGCGATCGCAGCGCCCGCGCGGCGCTGAGTCTCCAGAGCATATGCATCCGAGGCCTCGCGCGTGATGCCGTACTCACGTGCCAGGAGCTCGACCGTCTCGCCCATGATCAACCCGGACAACGAACATGTGAAGCCATCGCGATACATCGCGTCGACCAGCGTGAAGTCTCCCATCCGATGGCCCCATCGCGCGTCGTCGGCATCGATCAGATACGGCATGCGGCTCATGCTCTCGATGCCGCCGGCGACGACGACGTCGGTTTCGCCGAGCATGATCGATTGAGCGCCTGTCGCGACGGCCTGCATGCCCGAGGCGCACGCCTTGTTGATCGTTTGTGCGGGAACCGTGTCTGGCAGACCCGCGCGCCGCACGACCTGGCGCGCAGGATTCGGGCCCGATCCGGCCTGCCGGCCGTGACCCATGAGCACTTCGCCGACATCGGCGGGCGAGACACCCGCCCGCTCGAGCGCAGCCTTTGTGGCGACTGCGCCTAACTCCGCGGGGTGTGTGGACTTGAAGGCGCCGCCATACCGGCCAATGGGCGTACGCGCGGCGCCCACGATGACCACTTCTCCAACCTGCATATCCTTTCAATCATATCGTAGCGAGACCCTCGCTCATCGGACGGAGGGGACGGAGGGGAACGGAACGAGCTTCAACTCGGAGAAACGGAGACACGGAGGTTTCAGTTCGGTCGGGTTGGCAACCGCATGTTAACGGGCGAGCCGATGCCGCCGCGCTTGCGCGGCGAGCGATCGACCGACAGCCCGTGGCCACAAGCCGCGTGTGAACGCAGATGCGGCTTGTGGCCGCGGGCTGTCGGTCGATCGCCCGGCCCGGCCGATGGCCGGGCCGGCATCGGCTGGTGTCGCAGCGCTGACAATACCCTCGCCTCCGTGTCTCCGTGTCTCCGTTTTTGAAGCTCGTTCCGTTCCCTCCGTCCCCTCCCTCTCCCAAACCCCGTCTGCTCCCTCGTCAGAGCTTCTCCAAAACCCCCAGCCGGCGCTGGCCGCCCACCACCCGCACGATCACGGCGTCGAGGTCCGCCGCCGTGAACGGCTTGCGAAGCATCGGGACGTGCGCGACATCTGCGGCGATCTGGTCCGAGGCGGAGCTGTCGGCGCTGATGAACAGAAAGGCGCCAGCCAGTGACGGTCGCGCAGCCGCCAGCCGGCGATACAGCTCGAAGCCGTTCAGTCCCGGCATGCTCACGTCGCAGATGACGAGATTGAACGCGGCGCTCCGGCCCAGCTCGATCGCGGCTTCGCTGGTGGAGGCTTCCACCACGTCGAATCCTCTGCGTTCCAGAAGGCGCACGAGCAGCTGGCGAATCGGCATCTCGTCGTCGACCACGAGCGCGCGAATCACGGCCCGGCGTCCTTCGGGATCCTCACGCGGCGGCCGCTGCGACTGCTCGTGGATTGGAAGGCTCAGGCGGAATCTCGCGCCGGCGGCTGAATCCCTCAGCTCGAGCACACCGCCATGCGCGGACGCGATGCCGTGCGAGATCGACAGACCGAGACCCGTGCCTTCGCCGACGTCCTTGGTCGTGAAGAACGGCTCGAACACCCGGCCGCGCATCTCCGCGCTGATTCCAGGGCCTGAATCGAGCACCTCCACCGCGTGATGGTCGCCATCGCTCAGGGTCCAGACCTCGATCGTCCCGGTCCGGTGACTCTTGACGATCGCCTGCTCCGCATTCAGCAGCAGGTTCAAGACCACCTGCTGAATCTCGTCGCGGTTGACCAGGACCGCCAGAAAAGCCTGCGCGTAGCTCGCGCGGATCGAGATGTTGTGCTGCTCGAGGTGGAAGCGGCGCAGCTCGACGGTCGAGCGGACGATCTGATTGAGATCGGCGGTGGCGCGATCGGGTGTGCCGCGGCGGACGAAGGTCAGGAGGTTGCGAACGATCTGCCCGGCGCGCGCCGCTTCCCGGCGCACCACCTCCAGGTCGCGACGATTGACCGCGTCGGGCCGATCGTCGAGCATCAGTTCCACCGAACCGACGATCGTCTGCAACGGGTTGTTGATCTCGTGCGCCACGCCCGCGACGAGCTCGCCAATCGCCGAGAGCCGCTCGCTGTGAACGAGCTGGTCGCGAAGACGCAGTTCGTCGCTGATGTCGCGCTCGACGTCGACCAGGTGTGTCACCTCCCCGGCGGAGTTTCGCAACGCCACGACCGTGCATGCGACAGGGAATGTCGAACCGTTCTTGCGTCGGCGAAGCAGGGTGCCGCGCCAGATGCCCTCCCGCCAGACGCGCTGCGTGATCGACGTGCCGACCTGGGGCGAGCTGGCATCCATCAGCTGCGGAAAGGTCAGGCGCTCGATCTCACCTCTGGCATACCCGAGCGCGCGCCGGAAAGCATCGTTGGCGTGCTCGAACCGGCCGTCAGCCCGGGTGATCAGAATCAGATCGCCCGTCTGCTCCGTGGCCGCGGCCAGAAGCTTCAATCGCGCATCCGCACGCTGCAGCTCGCCTCCCTGCGCCGCCAGCCGCATCGTCAACAGCGCCAGACCGCACACCGTCGTGATGCTCGTCAGCAGCACACGGAACGAGTGAGTCGGACTGCCGAAACCATCGACGTACAGCATGCCGTAGCCGATCAGCGGAATCAGCAGCACCGGGATGGCCGAAAAGGCGATCGGCGTCGGCGGATCGGCAAAATCGACGGCTGGCTCGACAGGTTCGGATGCAGGCGATTCCGCGGCCGCCCAGGCCAGGCATAGCCACGGGATGATCCACGCGAGATCGTGCGGGCCGCCAACTTGGTAGTCGCCGCGCGCGATGGCCAGGCTGGCGCCGACCCGCAGGATGAAGCCGATTGCCGCACCGGCAGCCAGCCGCAGGTACGTGGCCTGCCAGTTGCTCCGGCTGGCAAACCAGGCCGCCGCCAGGAGGCCGCTCAGGTACAAGGCGCGATTGATCTGCACCAGCAGCAGCAACTTGTCCTGCGCCTCGACCATCATCGTCGGCACGACGCTCGGCACGAGCACGAGGTACGCGTAGACGAAGACAGCGAGCAGGCCGTTGGCTGCGAGGTCGATCCCGACGATGGCCGGCGCGTGCGACCGGATTCCCCGGTGGGGGCGGGCGAGCAGCGCGATCAGCGGGGCGATGCCGCCACACAGGCTGAAGACCGTGTGCCACTTGAGCCATGGCAGCGGATCGGCTTTGAAGGCGTCGACGGCCCAGCCGACGTGGCCGACGATCCAGAACGCCACGCCGACAGCGGTGGTGTTCCAGAACAGCCGCTGACAGCCGGCCCAGGATCGCTGACGCCGGAGGATGATGACCAGCGCCAGCCCGGCGGACAAGGTCAGCGCGATGTTGCCGACAAGGGCCCGTGCAACCGGATGCTCCTCCAGCAGCCAGCCGACGACGGCGTAGGCGGCGACCGAGATGAGCCCGACGACCGGAAAGGAGGCTCGAAACCGCACGTGGGAGGATGTTACGACATCAGATCTCTTCGACGTCGATCTGCGCGCGCTGCAGCCGCCCGCTGAAGTCGACGTATACGGATTTCCACTCCGAGAACACGTCGAGCGCCGCCACACCAGCTTCGCGATGGCCGTTGCCCGTGGCCTTCGTTCCGCCGAAGGGCAGGTGCACTTCCGCGCCGATAGTCGGCGCATTTACATAGAAGATGCCGGTGTACAAATCGCGCATCGCGGTGAACGCGCGGTTGATGTCCTGCGTGTAGATCGACGCTGAGAGGCCGTACTCGACGCCGTTGCCGATCTCGATAGCCTCGTCCAGGGACCGGCAGTCGGAATCACCGACACCACCGGCCCGAAGATCTCTTCCCGCGCAATCCGCATCCCCGGTGCGACATCAGCAAAGATGGTCGGCTCGTGGAAATACCCCTTCGCATAAGCACCCTTGTCGAGACGGTTGCCGCCGGTTACCAGCTTCGCGCCTTCGCCTTTTCCGATCTCGACGTACTTCATCACCGTCTTGAGCTGACTTTCGCTGTTCGACGGCCCCATCTCGGTCTTGTCCTGCAGGCCATCGCCAACGACCAGCGCCTTCGTACGGGCGACGAAGCGATCGAGAAACGTCTTGTAGACCTTCTCGTGCACCACGACACGGCTCGCCGCCGTGCAGCGCTGCCCTGTCGTGCCAAAACCACCCCAGACGCAGCCGTCCACCGCCAGCTCGAGATCCGCGTCATCCATGATCATGATGACGTTCTTGCCGCCCATCTCGAGATGCACTTTCTTGAAGCCTGGCGCCGCGGCCTGATTGACGATCCGGCCGACGTGCGTAGAGCCGGTGAACGACACCACCCGTACGACGTCATCCGTCGTCAGCGGCGTACCGACCTCGTCGCCGTCCCCGGTGACCATGTTGACCACACCCTTGGGAATCCCGGCGTCCTCGAGGACCTTGACGAAATTGACGGCGGACAGAGGCGTCTGCGACGCCGGCTTGAACACCACCGTGTTGCCGCAGACCAGCGCCGGGATGATCTTCCAGGATGGAATCGCCATCGGGAAGTTCCAGGGCGTGATGATCGACGACACCCCGAGCGGCTGGCGAATCGACATCGCGAACTTGTTGCGCAGTTCTGATGGCACCGTCTGACCGAACATGCGGCGGCCCTCGCCGGCGATGTAGTAGGTCATGTCGATGGCTTCCTGAACGTCGCCTCGCGTCTCGTTGAGGACCTTCCCCATCTCGCGAGTCATATCGCGCGCGAACTGTTCCTTCCGCTCCACGAGCAGCTGCGCGGCCCTGAACAACAGCTCCGCCCGCTTCGGCGCCGGCACGAGCCGCCAGTCGACATACGCGCGGGCCGCGGCGCTCAGCGCCGCCTCGACGTCGCGTCTTGTCGACTTCTGGAAAACGCCGATGAGGTCGCCGGTGTCAGCCGGGTTTCGGTTCTCGAACGTCTCTCCGGATGCAGACGGCATCCAGGCACCGTCGATGTAGTTATTGAAAATAGTCGCGTTGGTCGTGGTCGGCATGGTGATTTGAAAATATCACGGCGTGCGACTGAGATCGGCTGTAGGCCCGACCTTCAGGTCGGGCGTGTCGCGAGTCAACCACGAGATGATTCCAGCACGCCCGACCTGAAGGTCGGGCCTGCTCAGCGCACCTTGACGTGCTCGAGATAGTCGCCTGACGGAATGCGTGGCGCCTGCCCGAGCGGCGCGTTGTAGAAGTAGACCCAGGCCCGCGCCGTGGAACCGTCGGGCAGCCGGACATCCGTCTGCTGACGCGAGTAGAGGCTCTTGTCGGGATCGTCGGTGCGATACCCCTCGATGTCGTCCAGCGCGGCGATCACCGTGTCGGCATCGGCCATTGCGTAGACTTCGCCCCACACGAGACCGTCCGGCGCAGGAACCGCGGCGGGATAGATCCCCAGGTCGAAGAGGGCTGCCCGAATGGCCCCTCGCCCGACGTAAGTGAGCTTGCTGTCGATGCCCGCACGCCTCCGGCGGTCGAATCCAGCCATCAGCGTGCCGTAAAAGAACACCAGGTCAGCCACGGGGGTGCTGGAGAGGTTACCAGAAAAAGCGAAGGCCGGCTCGAGGCCGGCCTTCTGGGGAGGGTCGATGGTTCGTTCCGGCGGTCCGGCTAAAGCCGGACGCTACTGGATAGCGGGTTTCGGTGCCACCATCTGCAGCAACTCTGCAGGCACTGTGAACGAAAGCGCCACCGTCGTGCCTTCACCGCTCAATAGCAGCGTCTGCGACAGCGCGGCCAGCTTCGGATCGTTCTGGCTCTGCATCTGCGCCAGCGCGAGGAACCCGCGAACCACGTCGCGAAGCTGCTGCGCTGCCTGTTCATCACGAGCCTCGGCGCGAAGCGTTCCGGAGACGCCGCCATTGATGTGGCCGGAAGCCGCGAACAGCTTCACCGCGGGAATCCGCATCGCGATCTCGTCCGGCAGCTTGGCCTCGCTGGTGAGCACGTCGAGACGGCCAACCGCCCATGCGTTGTTGCCGCGCTCGATATCCTTCACCAGGTCCATCATTTCGCTGTTGCTGGTGATGCTCTGCGCGGTGAGCTGCGTGTCGATCGCATGCTTTACCACGGAGGCGTCGCCAACTGCCACGAGCCCGGGCTCGAGGAAGGCCATGGAGATTTGTTCGGTCTGGGTTTCGGGAGACGTGATCAGGCGCTTGCCCTTGTAATCTTCAACGGTGCCGCCATGCTCACGCGCGAGGGTCTCGAGCTGGACGATGTTGAAGCGGCCGCGCGCGACGACGAGCCCCTTCGGTCGGCTGCTGGTGCCGGTGGGCGTCATCGCCGCCACGACGTAGTCGATGTCGTGCTCGATGTCGATCCCGGTCTTTTCCTGGAACTCCTGCTGCCCTGACTCGTGCATCGGCATCGCAGCCTTGAGCTGCTGCCGGAGCTCGGAGCTCATGATCGCCTGGACGTCGGCATAGGCGATGACGGCGCTGTCGGACGGCACGTAAGCCAGTTCGGTCGGTCCGGTCGAGGCCTGCAGGCCGGGGAACCCCCCGCCGTAAAAGCTTACCAGGCCGATACTTAGCCCGGCCGCCATGAGCGCGGCCGATCCTGCCATGAAATACCGGGTGCTCTTTGTCATGCGCGTGACCCTCTGGTTGAATTATACAGGTCGGGGAGGTAAAAAGTTCCGTTCCGAGCCACCCCAAACGTCCGAATCCGGATGGTTTAGGGGAAAAAAGTTGGGACGGATGACACGGTTCGGCTTGATCACGGTTCGGTTAGGGCCGGGTTTGGGTCCGGCTAAAGCCGGACGCTTACAATGGTCCGGCTAAAGCCGGACGCTACTGCTCTAAGTACTGTACTCCCGGCGGCCTACGGTCCACGCGCCCCAGGCCAGAAAAACGGCCCAAATCAGGGCCAGGCCGGCGACGCTGCCCAGAAAAGTGGGGCTTTCCCTGAAGATCCCCTGCACCAGGCTCAGCACGCTGTCGCTGGGCATCGCGTGCGGAACCAACCCCTGCAGGTAGTAGGCCACCGTGAACCGCTTCAGGTAGCCCGGGAACGCGAGGGCTGCCTGTTCCCACCCGAATATGAAAATGAGGCCAATCAGGAGGGGACGCTTGAACTTGGCGCCCACGAAAGCGAAGACCGCCCCGTACACCGCGAGCCCGACCGCCAGGAGCACGAGGTCTTTGATCAGGTCCATGAACGAGCCGCCAAGGCTTCCCCGGATGGGCACGACCAGGAGATACACGAGGACGACCGACGGCAGCACCACGAACACCGTGCAGGCAAGGTAGGCGAGATACTTTCCAACCAGGACCGCGCCGCGCGGAATCGGCCGAGTGAAGAGATACGTGATCGTCTTGTCCTCGACCTCGTCGGCCATCAGCGAGGTGCCATAGAACACGCCGAGTACCGGCACCGTGAACCGCAGATAGAAGATCCAGATCATCAGACCGAAAATCCCCGGCCCGGTCATCCGGATCGTTGTGGTGACGCCGTCGCGAACGTCCCGATTGTCGAGGATGGGCGCGCCGAGCCACACGAGCAGGCGCAGAAACAGCGCGATCAATACCGGAGCGGTGACGACCAGCAACATGAACACCGTGCGCCGCGACCAGAGCATCTCGCTCAGCGACAGGTCGAAGATTCTGAAACTGGACGCCAGGTATCCGGGCTGGGGCGGCAGCGGTCGGACGGACGCGGCGGGAGCCGCAGCGATGTCGTTCATGATTTGACCAGGTACTGGAAGACCGCCTGGAGGTTGTCGTCCGGGGACGTCACCTCGTCAATCGCCCCGTATTCGCCGCTGGCGGCGAGCTCCGTCAGGCGCGCGTAGAACATGTCCGGCTTACCCGTCTCGATGATGACCGCCCCGTCCTCGAATTTCAGGCTGCGCACATCGGCGCGCGCGAGAAAGTCGCGAGCGAGGCCGCGCGGATCGTCGGCGCGGACGTACACCGTGTGGGGATGCTCGTCGATGAGATCGCGAATCTGGTGCACGTCGCCTTCGGCGAGAATCCGGCCGTTGTTGATCAGCAGGATGGTCGACGTCATCGACTCGATCTCGTGCAGGATGTGGCTCGAGACGATGATGCTCTTGCCGCGGCGCGCCCAGTCGCGGATCAGCCTGATGGTCTTGCGTCGCGCGAGCGGATCCATACCGGCCAGCGGCTCGTCGAGAATGAGCAGCGACGGGTCGTGCACGATGGCCTGCGCGAGCTTGACGCGCTGCCGCATGCCCTTGCTGTACGCGCCGATCTTCTTGCCGGCCGCGTCCATCAGATCCACGGCCGTCAGTGCCTTGCGCGCGGCCTCGTCAGCTTCCTTTTCGCCGAAGCCGTTCAGGCGAACGAGAGCGGTCACCCACTCGAGGCCGGTCATGCGCTCGTAGAACGAGTCCTGCTCCGGGCAGAAGCCGATCTGAAAGTACAGGTGCGGATTCGACCAGATCGGTTCTCCCAGGACCTTCACCGAGCCCTTGTTCGGCTTCAGCTGGCCGGTGATCAGCTTCATGAACGTCGACTTGCCGGCCCCGTTCGGCCCGAGCAGCCCGGTGATCCCCGACGGCACGCTGACCGTGACGTCGTTCAGACCAATGACCTGCCCGTACCACTTCGAGACGTGCTCGGCGGTGACGACAGCGGTGCTCACGTGACCACCTCCACACCGCGGACGCGACGCTCGAGCACGGAGATCGAGAGGACGATCAAGCCGATGATCACGGTCAGTGACACCGGCCACGGCGTCAGGTATCTGGGCTTCACGCGAAACACGACGTCGACGACCTGCGACAGGCTCGCGGTCACCGACAGCCACGACAGCGAGGAGTCACCGGTGATCGCATACATCGCACCGAAAATCGCCGCCGTGAAGAAAATGATGCCTGCGTACAGGATGCCGACGTAGCGGCTGCTCTTGGACAGCGACGACAACGCGAGCATCGTGAAGCTGGCGACCAGCACCTGCAACATCGAGCCGACCGTGATGGCCGGGAACAGGAAGGCGTTTTTCTTCAGGAACTCGAAGCTGCCGGCGAACATGACCTGCAGCATCAACAACAGGATCGCCGGGACGAGGGTCACCAGCGTCAGAAAGACGATGAGGACCATCGCCTTCCCGGCGATGTATTCCGATCGCATCAGCGGCTTGGACAAATAGATCTGCAGCGCGTTGGCCCGCCGGTCGCTGGCGATCAGCCCGGCGCCGACGTAGATCGTGATGATGAAGACGAAAAAGTCCTGCTGCTCGAGGAACTGGCGGAACGTGTCGGCGGTGGGGGCGAGCATCGCCACCTGAGGGAAATTCGTGGACACGTAGATCTGCACGGCGCGCACCACGAAGGGGAGCCACGCAAAGATCAAGAGGCCCATGAACGCGCGCTTGCGGAGCATGTTGACGATGCCCGCCCACGCGATGACCGTCCAGGCCCTTCCCGGCGACGTCTTGCCGCCTCCGTACCGCCGGTAACTTTGATCGTGTATTGGCATGGATGCGGTTATTCCTCGCCGATCGCCTTTGCGAAGACATCCTCGAGCGTCGGGACGCTCGGACGGAGGTGACGGACCTGCACGCGATGCTCTGACGCCAGTTTGAAGATCGCCTGCTGGTCGCGGCCGTTCGCGCCGACCAGCCCGGACGGCACGAACACGCGCATCACGTCCTCGTCGGTCGAATGGACGTCCATGCCCGCCTTGCGCAGCACGTCGAGGAAGGCCGGAAGGTCACCCTTCACGCGCAGCTCGAACACGCGGCCGGCAGGCCCCTTCAACTCGTCGATCGGGCCCTGCGCCGCGATCTGTCCCTTGTCCATCACCACGACGTGATCGCAGGTGAACTCGACGTCGGGCAGCAGATGCGAGGAGAGGATCAGGTTGACGTTCTTGTTGTGCCCCAGGTCGTGCACGAGCTCGAGCATCTCGTCGCGGCCCTTGGGGTCCATGCCGTTGGTCGGTTCGTCGAGGAACAGCAGGTCCGGATCGTGAACGAGAGCCTGCGCCAGCTTGATCCGCTGCTTCATGCCGGTCGAATAAGTCTCGACGTTGCGATACCGTGCTTCGCCCAGGCCGACGTAGTAGAGCACCTCGTGCGCGCGCTGCATCGCGTCAACCTGGGGAAGGCCCGCGAGCTGCCCGCAATAGGCCACGAACGAGACCGCGTTCATGCCCGGAATATGAGCGTCGCTCTCCGGCATGTAGCCGATCCGCGCACGAATCTCCATCGGGCGGTCCGCGACGTCGAGGTCGAGCACGGTCATGCGCCCCTTGTCCGGCTTCACGAAGCCCAGGAGCGCCTTCAGCATCGTGCTCTTGCCCGCCCCGTTCGGACCGAGCAACCCGACCGCCCCCGGCGCAAAACTGGCCGAGACGTCCTTCAGCGCCTGGTTTTTTCCATAGATGACCGTGACGCCGTCGAGTTTCACGACCGGCCCGGTAAACACGGGCCGCGGTTCGCGGGCAGGAGGGGCGGTTGCCGGGATGTTGGTCGTATCCAAGTGCCTTACTTATACGCTAATCGTAATCTCGTTGTTCTGGTTGACGGTCATCTGACGCCGACACGATGTTGCTCCGCGCGAAGGCGGAAAGGTCGGCCTACAGAGTCCCTCGCAGTCCCAGCGCATCGGCCTCGACACGCATGAACTGAATGACGTTGGTGATGTGCTGATCGAGCGGGAGGCCGATTTCCTCCGCCCCCTTACGCAGGTCGTCGCGATTGACCGCTCGAGCGAACGCCTTGTCCTTCATCCGCTTGATGACCGACGGCGCCTCGAGGTCGAGCACGCTCTTCGACGGCCGCACGAGCGCCGCCGCGGTGATGAAGCCGGACATCTCGTCGCACGCATAGAGCGTGTGCTCGAGCCGCGATTCGCGCGGCACGCCCGAGTACTCGGCGTGCGAGAGAATCGCGCGCGTCACCCACTCGGGATATCCCTGCGCCTTGAGGATCTCGACGCCGCGGAACGGATGATCCTCGGGCGTCGGCCAGCGCTCGTAGTCGAAGTCATGCAGCAGCGCGACGAGCCCCCAGTCCGCTTCGTTCTCGCCCCACAGCCGCGCATAGCCGCGGACCGACGCCTCGACAGCGAGCATGTGCTTGCGAAGGCTGTCGCTTTGCGTGTATTCGGTCATCAGCGCGAACGCGCCGTCTCTCGTCAATGCCACCTCAACCCCACCATGATAGCTTCCCAGGGTCAGATCTGACCCTAATACTCGCAGCGCGCGCTCGATGACGTTGACGGCCTTCGCCGTGAGGCCGTACTCGCCCAGGTTCAGCGGATCGGCGAGCACCACATCCGAAACGTCAGAGCCGAACTGCAGCCGTCCGGATACCGGCCTGCACAAATAATCTATCAGCACGAAGTGATAGCGAACGCGCTGGTCCTCGTCGAAGAGGATGCGATCGAAGACGTCGACGACGGGGCCTACCTGGACGACGAGTCCGGTCTCCTCCGCGATCTCGCGCGCGACGCCTGATTCCAGCGTCTCGCCGATCTCCAGCATGCCGCCGGGGAGACTCCACTGTCCCGCCAGCGGCTCGAATCGCCGCTTGATCAGAACGACCGCGCCAGCGCTCGGCAGCCGCTCATTCCAGCCAATCGCAGCCCGATCGACGTCGGTCACCATCACCACCGCGCCGACGCCAACGACCGGTCGCTCAGGATAGTGCCGCGGGCTGTCTGACGCTCGCGGCGCCGGTTTCGCGGCGGGCTCGGTGGACACAACGCTCCGATGCCGCCGAATCAGACCATCTTCGACGAGAAAATGACTGTAGCCATTCGTCGAGACGACGTGCCCCGTCGCCCTGACCACCAGCCGGCGCGACCAGTTGGCCTGAACCCACCCCCAACCGGTGCCGATTCCACCAATCGTGCGCACGCGAAAATACGAACCGTCGTCATGCCCGGGCGCAAATTCGTCCACGAGTTGCGCGAGCCGCATGCGGTTCTCTTCGCGGCCTCGCACGAACAGCTGCCCATCGTCCTGGAACACGTTCTCGGTAACGCAGAGAGGGTCGTACAGCGAAGCCACCGAATCCATGTCGGCGCGGTTGAACGCCCGGTAGTACTCGCGCACGACGTCGAACTGGTCCATATCTGAAGACTGACGACCGACAATTCCCAACTTCCAACTCCAACTCCCAAGCAGATCGAGTCGACCGACTGCGATTCCTTTGGGAGTTGGGAGTTGGAAGTTGGGAGTTTCTTATGCGACCCCCAGCACCTTGACGACGACCCGCTTCCGCCGTTGACCGTCGAACTCGGCGTAGAAGATCTGCTCCCACGGTCCGAGGTCCAGCTTGCCACCCGTAATCGGCACGAGGACCTGATGACCCATGATCGTGCGCTTGAGGTGCGCGTCAGCGTTGTCCTCGCCGGTCTGATGATGTTTGTACGGGAGGCCGCTCGGCGCGAGCTTCTCGAGC
Source organism: uncultured Acidobacteriota bacterium (assembly GCA_963784195.1). GTDB lineage: Bacteria > Acidobacteriota > Vicinamibacteria > Vicinamibacterales > 2-12-FULL-66-21 > CAVQAH01. The sequence goes on from CAWARA010000036.1 coordinate 51,531, forward strand.
CAGACCTGAAAATCGCTAATCAGCCCGTCCTCCCAGTCGTTCACGTAGACGCCGGAAGTGATGTGCATCGCCGACACCAGCACGATGCCGTCCTGAACGCCGCTCTTCTTGACGATGGACGAGATCTCGTCGGTGATGCGGATGAACTCCTGCCGCTTCTTCGTCTCGAACCAGAGATAGTCGGTGTGGGTCTGCATGATCTTGATCTCGGCTGGGGCCTGCGGCTCGGGACTCCAGCAGCGCGCGGCTTCAGCCGCGCGTCGGCGACCGTGGCGCGGCTCTAAAGAGCCGCGCTGCTGGAGCCCCGAGTCCAGAGCCCCGTCAGAGCGACAGCGACGCCTCCGCATTGAAGTCCCACGCGCCGACCACACCGGCGCGGAAGCGGCGGAGGCCGGCGGCGCCGATCATCGCGGCGTTGTCGGTGGACAGCGCCAGCGGCGGCACGAACACCGGAACGCCTGCACGCGCGCCGCGCGCCGTGGCGTCGGCTCGCAGACGGCTGTTGGCCGACACGCCCCCGGCGATGCCGATGCTCTTCGCGTCCAGCCACTGTGCGGCCTCGAAGGTCCGGTCGAGCAACGCGCCGATCACTACCCGCTGAAAACTTGCACAGAGATCCGCCAGCTCCGCATGCGACAGCACAGTTCCTGAGCCGTCAGCGGATGCCGCAGGACCTGAGACCGCTATGCCAGTTCGACTCTGGACCTGTCGCAGCACCGCCGTTTTCAGCCCGCTGAAGCTGAAGTCGATCCGGCGCGCGACGCTCGGCGGCAGCAGGCCGTGTGCCGTGGCGGAAGGATCGTTGCGATCCGGATGCGTCAGGCGCGCCACCGGTAGATTCCACGCCGCGTCGTTCCCCTCACGAGCGAGCTTGTCGATGATCGGCCCACCCGGATACCCAAGTCCTAACAGCTTCGCAACCTTGTCGTACGCCTCGCCGGCCGCATCGTCTCTGGTCCTGCCGATGAGGCGATACGACCCGGGCTCCGCCACCAGGTAGAGGCTGGTGTGTCCGCCGGAAACGACCAGCACCGCGCTGGGCAGCGGCAGCTCGCCATGCGCCAGCACGAGCGACTCGATATGTCCGGCGAGGTGATGCACCGGCACGACCGGCAGGCCGCGTGCCCAGGCCACCGACTTCGCGAACGAAACGCCGACGAGCAGCGACCCGACGAGGCCGGGACCTTGCGTTACCGCGATGGCGCCGATGTCGTCGAACGTCGCCCCCGCTTGCGCGAAGGCTTCTTCGACAACGCCGCAGATGTCACGGACGTGCTGTCTGGACGCAAGCTCAGGGACGACGCCGCCCCATTCGCGGTGGATAGCGGTCTGGGAGGCGACCACGTTCGAGCGAATCGCCCACGGATGCTGCGGGTCCCCGGTCTCCGCGACGATCGCCGCCGCCGTCTCGTCGCACGAGGTTTCGATGGCGAGGATGTTCAGGGGACTGCCTCGAAGGCCCCCCGCAACGCCTCGGAATACGGCGGCCGGATGATGCCCGTCTCCGTGATGATGCCGGCGATGTACCGGTGAGGCGTCACGTCGAAAGCCGGATTGCGGATGTTCGCGCCTTCCGGCGTCAGCCGGGCCGAGCCGATGTGGGTAATCTCGCGCTGATCGCGCTCCTCGATGGGAATATGGTCACCGTCAGGCGTCGCCAGATCGATCGTCGACAGCGGGGCCGCGACGTAAAACGGAATCTTGTGTTCGTTGGCCAGCACCGCGACCGTGTAGGTCCCAATCTTGTTCGCCGTATCCCCGTTCGCCGCGATCCGATCGGCGCCGACGACGACCATGTCGATCTCGCCGGCGCGCATCAGGGGACCAGCCATGCTTTCGGTGATGACGGTCGTGTGGATACCGTCACGAATGAGCTCCCACGCCGTCAGCCGCGCACCCTGCAGAAACGGACGCGTCTCGTCCGCGAACACGGCGATCTTTTTCCCGCGTTCGACGGCGGCGCGGATGACGCCCAGCGCCGAGCCGTACCCGGCTGTCGCCAGGGCGCCGGCGTTGCAGTGCGTGAGCACACGCGCACCGTCAGGAACGACATCGGCCCCGAACGCCCCCATGGCGCGGCAGCTCGCGACGTCCTCGTCGTGAATGCTGCGCGCTTCGCGCTCGAGGCGATTCGACAGCTCGTCCGCTGATTCACCCGCCTGCGCACCTTCGGCAAACGCCCGCTTCATCCGATCGATCGCCCAGAAGAGGTTGACCGCCGTCGGCCGCGTGGCGGCCATCATGTCGCAGATCTTCTGAAACTCGACGGCGAACTGCCGGGTTCCCTTCGCCGAGCTCCGCCGCATGCCGAGCGCGATGCCCATCGCCGCGGCCACACCGATTGCGGGCGCTCCGCGGATCACCATCGTGCGAATGGCGCGGGCGACTTCCTGAGAGCTACGGCAACGGACGTAGAGTTCCTGAGACGGCAGCTTGCGTTGATCGACCATGACGATCACGTCGTCCTGCCAGTCGATTGTCGGGAGCATAAGCCTCTTATTCTAGCAGTCGATTGTCGAAGGGCATCGGCAGCAGCGCCGAGAGACGAAGACGCGCAGTCGGACCGGAGAGATTGGCCAGGATGATGTCGATGTCGCCGCAATATTCCCAGAGCAACTGGCGGCACGGCCCGCACGGCGGCGTCGGATCCGGCGTGTCGGCGACCACCGCAATGCGCGTGAAGATCTCGCGGCCATCGGATAGTGCCTTCACCAGCGCGACGCGCTCGGCGCAAAGCGTGAGCCCGTAGGTCGCATTCTCGATGTTGCAACCGGTGACGACCTCGCCGTCGGAGGTCTCGAGGGCCGCGCCCACCTTGAATCCGGAGTACTGCGCATGCGCGCGTGTGCGCGCATCGACCGCGGCAAGGACCAGAGCCGCTTCACCGGCCGACTCATCAGCCGATGCGTCGAGCGGCAATGCCGCCCACGCCTCCTCATCGCGTCGATCCCCGCCAGACCGGCGATCGGAGCGCCGGCGGTCAGCGGGGTTGTATCGGTCCGCGAGGGCCTCGTTTTTTTTGGTGCGGTGCCGGCGATCGGCCGACACCCGCCGCTCCGGGTCTTCCCTGCGTTCGGCTTCGGGCCAGCGCTTCGCGGGCGCGTCAGGCTGATCCGGCTTGGAATCAGAGTCGCTCAAGGATCCCCTCCAGCAGCGCGCTGAATTGCGACCGGACGCGCCGTGCCACCTCCATCACCTCGTTGTGATCGAGCGGCTGAGGAAGCACGCCCGCTGCCGCGTTGGTGATGCACGAGATGCCGAGCACTTCCATCCCCATGTGGCGCGCAACGATGGCTTCGGGTGCGGTCGACATCCCGACCGCGTCAGCGCCGATGGTGCGCAGGTAGCGGATCTCCGCCGGCGTTTCGTAACTTGGACCGTGAAGCGCGACGTAGATCCCTTCGCCGAGCTGCTGGCCCATGCCCTTCGCCGTGTCCCGCGCCAGTCCGCGCAGCCGCGGCGAATACAAGGCGGTCATGTCAGGGAATCGCTGACCGAAGCGATCGTCGTTGGGGCCCACGAGCGGGTTGCTGCCCATCAGGTTGATGTGGTCCGCAATGAGCATCAGGGTTCCGGGAGTCAGGTCGCGATTGATGCCGCCGGCGGCATTCGTCAGGATCAACGTCTTGACGCCGAGCGTTCCCATCACCCGCGTCGCAAACGTCACCGTCTGCATCGAGTGACCTTCGTAGTAGTGCGCGCGCCCGCTCAGCGCAATCACCTTGCGGCCCTTGTGCGCGCCGGCGACCAGCCGTCCCGCGTGACCAATCACGGTTGTGCCCGGCCAGTTGGGGATGTCGCCGTACGGAATCGTGGTGGCACCCTTGAAGCTGTCAGCGAAGTCGCCCAGGCCGGAGCCAAGCACGATCGCGACCGTGGCGTCGCCGGCTCCCCGCTCGCGTAGCCAGGCCGCCGTCTGCTGAACCGCCTCGAAATAGCGTATCGAATCAGTGGTCATGTTTTATCACGAGGGTTCATGACGAAGGTTCATGACGAAGGTTCATGACGAGGGTTCATCACGAGGGTTCATCACGAGGGTTCAGGACGAAGGTTCGTTTCTCGGACACCGGTCCTCGAACCACCGCTGGGAACCCGTTGGGCACTACCGTCATGAACCATCGTCGTGAACCACCGTCGTGAACCATCGTCGTGAACCCTCGTCGTGAACCCTCGTCCTGAACCCCCGTCCTGAACCCCCGTCCCCCGTGTCACAGTAAAAATCCTGCAATGGTTGCGGTGACGAAGTTGGCGAGCGTGCCGGCGAGCATCGCGCGGAGGCCGAGGCGCGCCAGGTCGTGACGGCGGCTGGGGGCGAGCGCGCCGATGCCGCCGATCTGGATGCCGATCGAGCTGAAGTTCGCGAACCCGCACAGCGCGAACGTCGCGATGGTGAACGATCGGGGATCCAGTGTCGGCTTGAGCGCGCCCAGCTGCGAATAGGCGACGAACTCGTTGAGCGCCATGCGCGTCCCGAGCAGATTCCCGACGACCGGCGCGTCCGCCCAGGGCACGCCCATGCTCCACGCCACCGGCGCGAAGACCCAGCCGAAAATTTGCTGCAGGCTCAAGCCGACGAGCCCCAGCAGCGCGTTCAACAGCGCGATCAGCGCGAGGAAGGAAATCAGCATCGCGCCGACGTTGAGCGCGAGCGCAAGTCCTTCGCTGGTGCCGCGGCCCGCGGCATCGATGACGTTGACGTCCGTCCGCTCCACTTCGAGCCGCACGGTGCCCATCGTCTCGGGCACCTGCGTTTCCGGCACGAACATCTTCGCCATCATCAACGTGCCGGGCGCGGTCATGATCACGGCGGTCAGCAGATGCTGCGCCTCGATACCGAAGAGGATGTAGGCGGCCATGATGCCACCGGAGATGTGGGCCATGCCGGCGGTCATGACGGTCATCAACTCCGATTCCGTCATCCTCGGCAGGTACGGCCGGATCGTCAGCGGCGCTTCGGTCTGCCCCATGAAGATGCTCGCCGCCACGTTGAGCGATTCAGCACCCGAGGCCCGCATCACTCGACGCATGACCACCGCGAACACCCGCACGATGACCTGCATCACCCCGAAGTAATACAGGATGGCGAACAGCGCGGCGATGAAGATGATCGTCGGCAGCACCTGAAAGGCGAAGATCACGCCGTAACGCGCGCCTTCCGCGCCGAGCACCTGGTTCATGATCCGCGGCCACGACGACCTTGTCGCCGAGTGGACCGAAGACGAAGCTCGACCCGACGAACGCGAAGTCGAGCAGATGGTTGATCGCGGCGCCGAGCGTCTGAAAGACGCGCTGGCCGGCCGCGGTCTTGAGCACCAGGAGCGCGAACAGCACCTGCAGGCCGAGCCCCCACGCCACCGTACGCCCGTCGATCGCGCGCCGATTCGTCGAGAGCGAGTACGCGATCGACAGGATCACGATCAGCCCGACGAGCGGCTGCAGTTTGGGCATGCCGGCGAACTGCGCTGCGAGCGCGAGCACCGCGGCAACCGCTATCGCGCCTCCCAGCACGGTGGCATCACGGCTGTCGTACGGCGCGCGCCGGATCGGAGGGGGCGCAGTTGCAGTCTCGGTTCCCGCTACAGTCATTCGATGCTCCTACGCAACTTCTTCCACGACGACTGCAGGGACCACCGGTGCCGCATCGCCGACGTTCACGGCTGCCGTCAAGAGAGGCATCGCCTCGGCGAGCCCGCGCCCGGCACGGTGACGGACGACGAGGATGACGTCACCCTTGCGAACGGGCGAACCAACGGGCCTCTCGACGTCGATGCCCACCGCAGGGTCGACGAGGTCTTCGAGCTTCGCCCGGCCGGCACCAAGCGCGACGGCGGCGCGGCCGATGTTCTCGGCCTGCAGACCGCTGACAAAGCCATCCCGAGCCGCGGTCACTGTCTGTGACTCGGTGACTGACGGCATGCGGGCATAGTCGTCGACGACCCGCGGGTCGCCACCCTGGTTCGCAATGACCTCCCGGAACTTCTCGACCCCGGCGCCCGAGCGCAATACATCTCTGATGCGACGCTCCGCCGACGGGCGATCGGCAGACACACCCGAGAGCACGAGCATCCGTGCAGCCAGCTGCACGGACAGATCCTCGAGATCGGCAGGCCCCTTCCCCTTCAGCGTCTCGATGGATTCGATGACCTCGTTCGCGTTGCCGACTGCCCGGCCGAGCGGGGCATCCATGCGCGTGATCAGCGCTTCTGTCCGGACACCCGAGGCAATCCCAATCGCCACCAGCGACCGAGCGAGGTTGCGCGAGTCGTCCAGGCTCTTCATGAAGGCACCCGCGCCGGTCTTCACATCGAGAACAAGCCCGCCAATGCCCTCGGCGATCTTCTTGCTCATGATCGAGGCGCAGATGAGCGGGATGCTCTCGACGGTGCCGGTCACGTCGCGGAGCGCGTAGAGCTTCCGGTCGGCGGGGGCAATCTCCGACGTCTGACCGATCAGCGCGCAGCCGATCGACGAAACGGCCGCGCGCAGCTCATCGAGGGTCAGGCCCGTTCGAAAGCCTGGAATGGATTCGAGCTTGTCGAGGGTGCCACCGGTGTGGCCGAGTCCACGCCCGGACATCATCGGCACCGGCGCACCGGCTGCCGCGGCGAGCGGCGCGAGGATCAGCGACGTCTTGTCGCCGACACCGCCAGTGCTGTGTTTGTCCACGGGAACGCCGCGAATACCCTCGTAGGTCACGCGAATGCCTGACCTGACCATGGCGTCGGTCAGCACCGCGGTTTCCTCGGCGGTCATGCCGCGGAGCAGGATCGCCATCAGAAGTGCGGAAACCTGATAGTCCGGAAGCGTGCCGTCCGTGGCGCCGGCGACGAAGAACTCTATCGCGGCGCGATCCAACGCGCCGCCGTCCCGTTTCCGTCGTATGAGATCAACAGCGACGAAGGTGTCATGCGTGGGTTCATGACGTGGGTTCATGACGTGGGTTCATGACGTGGGTTCATGACGCGGGTTCATGACACGGGTTCATGACAGGGGTTCACACCGTGAACACTCATCACGAAGTGTGTCCTGAACCCTCGTCGTGAACCCTCGTGTTGAACCCCCGTGTGAACTCGTTACTATAAGGTAGATTTGGTAAAATCTTCCCCATCACCTCCGAAGCATATCTACCCATTGACGTCGCGGCGGGCCTGACCGAGTTCGCGCGCACGTGCAAGGCCGCAGCCCGCGCGGTTTCCCTGTATCCGGACGGGCACCCGGCGATCGCGCAATCCCTGGCGCGGTTGGCCGACGCGACGGCGCGGCTGACCGATCGCGGACCGTTCGCCCTGCAGGTGCACGCCGATGCACTTCTTCTCGACGGCGCGCGCCCCCAGAAACCGGATCTCGCCGTCACCGAGCTCGCCGGCCTTCTGCATCGTCACCTGATTGGCGGGGTGACGGTGAACTCGGGCGCCGCGGCGGATTCCTGGCGCACGCTCCTGCTGCTGCTCTCACGGCCTCCAGAGGAGGTTCGGGCGGACGGCGGCATCGCACACCTGTGGGCCACCGCCGGAGGGCCAAGCATCGATCTCCAGGAAATCGACTACACCGAGGTACTGCGCGAGAAGGAGGGGCTGGCGGCGACCATCGACAAGATCCTCGCCGCCGCGATGAACGTTTCAGTCTCAGGGCAGGTCGCGTCGGCAACGGGGCAACTCGACGATCCGGCGCTCGCCGCGTTGGCGGACATCGTCTCGGACCCGGGGAAGCTCGAGGAGCTGATGAAACAGCTCGGCGTTCGGGCAGGACAGGGACCTCAGGGTGCCGAGATCCAGACGTCGACGTTCCTCACGCTGGCGCGCGGCCTTGTCGAGTACATGTCGCGGACGGCGCCTGAAAAGCTGCAAGCGACGTTCGAACAGCTCGGCGAAAGCGTCAGGCACATGCCGGTTGACACGTTGATCGGCCTGCTCGCCGAACGCAATCGCCCCGAAGCGATGGCGGGCCCTGTAAACGTGGTCAACTCGCTCGTCGAACACATCCCTGACGGACCCGCGGCGAGCTTCGTCGCCAGCCACGTGGTCGCCGAGCGCGGCGCGACGGAACGCCTCGCGCACGCATTCCAGAACCTGGTGCCGGACTTCAATCGTCAGCGGCAACTGCTGGCGTTGGCGCGTGACGAAGCCGAACGGTCGGACCTGGGCCAGGACGAGAGCTTCCCCGAGCTCTGGGACCGCGTCGAGGGCATGCTGACCTCCTACTCGGACGCGCGCTACGTCTCCGAAGACTATGCGCGCGAGCTGTCGCACGCGCGAACGCAGCCGATCGGCGTCGAGGGCACCGGCGACGATCCTCCAGAGCGCATCGCCACGTGGCTGGCGACGGTCAGCGACGCCGCACTGCGCAATCTCGATCGTGATCTGCTGACGGATCTGCTGCACATCGAGATGGATCCCCTGCGCTGGCGGGACGTCGCCGACACCGTTGTCTCACACGCGGACGATCTCGTGCGCGTCGGCTACTTCGATCAGGCGTGGCATCTGATCGAGACGCTCATCGCGCAAGGCACTCAACAGGAATGGCGCCAGGAGCACGCCAACGCTGCGCTCGCACGCTTTGGTGAAGGGTCGCTGCTCAAACACGTCTCGGCCCATCTTCGTGGCGCGCCGGACGCATCGTTCGAGCGCCTCAAGCGCGTATGTCACGCCATTGGACCGTCGATCATCGTCCCGCTGGCCGAGGTGCTCGCTGCCGAACAGGACGCGCGGTCGCGCCGGCGTCTGCGCGACATCCTGATCGAATTCGGACCGCGCGGTGCCGAAACAGTACGCCCGCTGATGAACGCGGGCAATTGGGAGGTCCGGCGGACGGCCGCGTATCTCCTCCGGGAGTTCGGAGGGACCGAGGGACTCAAGGAACTGGTGCCCCTGCTGTCCGATTCGGAACCGCTCGTCCAGCGTGAGGCCGTCCAGGGCCTCGTGCTCAATGGAAGCGAAGACGCGTCGGCGATCCTGCTGCAGGCGCTCAACAGCGCTTCCGGCCGGACGAAGGACACGTTGATCAAAGAGATCCTCGGCATGCGCGAGGATCGTGCGGCAGGGTTCTTCGCCCACTTCGTGCGTCATACCGAACCCGGGCGTATTCCCGCGCTGTACGTGAAGGCGATCGAGGCGCTCGGAGCTGCGGGCGGCACCGAAGCGGTGAGCGCTCTGAAGATCGCGCTGAACCGCGGACAGTGGTGGTCGCCGTTTGCCAATCGACGGCATCGCAGCGCCGCAGCGCAATCTCTGCGGCGGATCGGTACACCTGAAGCCCTTGACACACTGCGCGACGCCTCACGCAGTGGCGCGCTCGGCGTGCGTGCGGCCGCGCGGGCCGAGCTGGCGAGGGTCGAGTAAGCCATGGCCACCGACGCAACCACCCGTCTCGCTCACTACGACGAGCTGCTGCGTCGATTTGCTGCCAGCGTCCGCGCCAGTCAGCTCTACAAGTCGGATCATCCACTGCTCACGAAGAACGTGGACGGTCTGCTCGCAGCGCTCAAGCCGCTGCTTCAGCAGCAGCCCGCTGTCACCGTGGGTGTCGTCGAGCAGGAGTTCATCGTCTCCGACACGCCCATGCCCAAGGCAAGCGGCGCGATGAAAGAACTCATCGATCGCCTGCGCGCCAATCAGGTCGAACGCATTTCGTTCGAGCGCGGCGTCACGCCCGAGGGTGTCGTTCAGCTCATCTCGGGAATTGCGGCGCTCAGCTCGAAGGGCCCGGCGGACCCAAACCGCAGCTGGAACATCCCGCACATCAAGGTCGGCCGAATCACGGCGGACGACCAGAATCGTGATGGCATTGCGAGCGACATCGCGGCAATCCGCCGTCTGTATTCGGGCGCCGTGGCAGCAGCGGAAGTGGCGTGGCAGAGCGCGGCCGCTGACGGCAAACCAGATCTGCCGGCGGCGCTGCAGACCGTCGACGGTCTCGCCGATGCCGTCACGCAGAACCGGAACGCGCTCGTGGCACTCACCGCGATGCGCAACTACGACAACTATACGTTCACCCACATGGTGAACGTCTGCATCCTGACCATGGGTCAGGCGCAGGCCCTGGGCATCGAGGGACGTCTCCTCCGGGAGTTCGGTCTGTCCGCGCTCATGCACGACATCGGAAAGGTGCGGACGCCTCAGGAGATTCTCAACAAGCCGGATCGGCTGACCGAGCAGGAATTCGTGGTCATGCGCCGCCATCCGGTCGAAGGTGCGGAGATCCTCCGCCGCACGCCGGAGATGCCGATCCTCGCGCCTGTCGTGGCCTTCGAGCATCACCTCCGGCTGGACGGCAGCGGTTACCCGCACGGCGCCAAACGCAGCATGCTGAACCTGGCGACGATGCTGTGCAGCATTGCCGACGTGTACGATGCGATGCGTTCGCAGCGTGCCTATCAGCAGGCATTTCCCTCCGAGCGTGTCCTGGCAGTATTGCGTCAGGACGACGGCATCCACTTCGAGAAGCATCTCGTGCGGCGCTTCGTACAGCTCCTCGGTATCTATCCGCCGGGCACGCTCGTCAAGCTGAGTACCGACGAGATCGCCGTCGTGATGAAGGTTCACGCGCCCGATCCGCACCGGCCACGCGTCAAGATCCTGATGGCGGCAGATGGCCGGCGTCACGATGTCCCGTTCGAGCGAAACCTGTGGCAGAACCACGGCGCGCACGGGACACTCGACGGCGTGGTCTCGCCGCTCGACCCGGCTACCTACAACATCGATCCGCTGACGTTCCTGTGAAGCCTCCCCGCCTTCGCGCGAAAACGAATCCACCCGCGCTTCGGCGCGGCAAGCCGGGGCTATATACTTCGAGAGTGGCGGGCCAGCGGGACTTCGGTCTCAGCGTACCGGTGACGGCTTGAGCGAAGGGGCACGTACGCTGGTGGTCGCATTCGGGGGCGTGGCGGCCGGATTCACCTGGTACGCCATCCGCACGACGCTCATTCCGACGGCCTCACCGGATCGCCTGGTCGCCGAACTTCGGCTCGCACAATTCGCAGCGCTGCTGCTTGCGCTGGTCGCCGGCACTTACGTGGGAACCGCCGTCAATCACGAAGGGCAACTCGGGGTCGGATTCGACATCGCGCTGACCCTCGGGTTCCTGATTGTCGCCGCCGCGACCCTCGTCCGCGATCCGCATCAGGCGCTGACGATGCTGGCGCTGGCGTTCGCGGCGCACGCGATCGTGGACGTCGCGCATCAGCCGGGTGCCCTTCCCGAAGTGGCGCCGCGGTGGTATCTCACGGGCTCGGCCATTTACGACGTTTACATCGGTATTCTTTGTTATCTCCCAATCCTCCGACGCAAATGAAACAGTTCGCCGCAATCGTTACCGCCGCTCTCCTCCTGGCCTCAAGGGGCTCCAATCTCGATCTGCAGAACTCGGTCGCCGCCGCTGATGCGCGGCAATCGAAGTCTGACGCTGCTCCAAAGCTCGTCGTCATCGTTGTCGTGGATCAGATGAGGGCCGACTACCTGGATCGGTACGGGGCGAACCTCAAACTGGGTCTCCGGCGATTGATGAAGGACGGCGCACGTTTCACCAATGGCGCCTATCCGTACCTGAACACCGTCACGTGTGCGGGCCATTCGACGATCGGTACCGGCTCGTTCCCGTACCGGCACGGGATGATCCTCAATTCCTGGCTCGATTCCACGACCGGAACGTCGGCCTACTGCACGGATGATGGAACGGTGCAGGACATCAGTTACAACGGCCTCCCGCCGGCGCATGGAGACAGCGCCGCCCTCATGCTGATGCCTGCCATTGGGGAACAGATCCTCGGTAGAGGCGGACGCGCCGTCGGCATCTCGATGAAGCCGCGGTCGGCTATTCCGCTGGTTGGAAAAAAGGCGACGGCCGTCATCTGGTTCGACGATCGCGGCGGCTGGTCGACGTCCTCGGCGTTTTCACCGGGTCCCGTGCCTTTTCTGAAGAAGTTCATCGATGCGAACCCGATAGCGGCCGATTACGAGAAGAACTGGACCCGTTCGCTGGACGCCTCTGCCTACCAATACGAGGATGACGCAGCGGGTGAAGGCACGCCGACCGAATGGACGCGAACATTCCCGCACCCACTCGGCACGCCAGGTGGAAAACCTGACTCGACCTACTACCAGCGCTGGCAGCGATCGCCTTTCGGGGACGAGTACATCGGACGGATGGCAGCTGACGCCGTGGACGCGTTGAAGCTGGGTCGCGGCACGACGACCGACTTTCTCGGCGTCAGCTTCTCGTCGCTGGACATCGTGGGACACATGTACGGGCCCAGAAGCCATGAAGTGCAGGACATGCTGGTACGCCTGGACGCGACCCTCGGGCGCTTCCTCGATCATCTGGACAGGACCGTCGGCGCCGGCAACTACGTCCTCGGGTTCAGCGCCGATCATGGCGTCGCTGACGTGCCCGAGCAGATCGGCCGCGGCGGAAGGCAGTCCGGCCAGCAGGCCAGCGGCGCGCTGATGAAAGTGCTCGAGCCGGCGCTCGGTCCCGGCAAGCACGTGCTCGCGGCCCTCTACACCGATATCTATCTCGCTGCACCTGCACGCGAACGTTTGAAAAAAGATTCGAAATTGCTGGCCGCGGCGGTCGACGCGTTGAAGGAATTGCCGGCGGTCGAGCGCGTCCTCGTCGGTGCCGACCTCAAGTCGACCGCGGCACGGTCGTCGTCCGACCCCGTCGTGCGCGCCGCGGCGCTCAGCTACAACCCGGGGCGGAGCGGCGATTTGATCATCGTCCCGAAAGACGGGTGGCTGCTGTCGTCGAGCGTGACCACACACGGCACCTCGCAGAGCCTACGATCAGCGTGTGCCCGTGATCCTCTTTGGCGCCTCCGTCAAGCCTGGCGAGTACAGCCAGGCCGCAACACCTGCGGACGTGGCACCGACGCTCGCAGCCGTGGCACACGTGCCGATCAAGAAAGGTGACGGGCGCGTCCTTTCGGAGGCGCTTGGCGTTCCAGCCACGAAATGAAGGATCCGGCCTTTACCAGGCGCGTGCTCGCGGTCGTCCGACGAATTCCTCCGGGCCGTGTGGCGACCTACGGAGATGTCGCTCACGCAGCCGGACGGACCCGCGCCTGGCGGGCGGTGGGTAACATCATGATGAACTGCTCCGCTCCCGATGTGCCCTGCCACCGCGTCGTCGCCGCAGCCGGCGGCCTCGGCGGCTACGGCGGCAACCTCGAGATGAAGCGGGGGCTTTTGCGGGCGGAAGGGGTCCTGGTTTCCGGATCCCGAATCCGTGATTTTCGCGAGCGCCGGTGGCCAAAACCCGACAAGACAGCGAAACCTCGCCGAACCTCGGCTCGCCTGCGCACGTAATCGACCTCCAGTGGCCAAGGTCGGCGGGCAACGCGAATCGGGCATGGGGACGTCTAAGGTTACAGTGCACCCGTCGGCCGCTCGCGCGGCGGGCGCGGGCACCCGGCAGGACGAGCTGGCGCTCGTCAAGCGCTGCCGCGACGGCGATCTGGCCGCTTTCGAGGAGTTGTATCGCGCGCACGCCGGGCGGCTGTTCAGCGTAGCGTGCCGTCTGCTCGGGAACGCGACAGATGCCGAAGATCTGCTGCAAGAGATCTTCATGGCGGCGCACCGGAAGCTCGACACGTTTCGTGGCGAAGCGGCGCTCGGCACGTGGCTCTATCGGCTGGCCACCAATCTGTGCCTGGACCATCTGCGCAGCCGGAGCGGCCGATCGAGCCAGGTGACCGACTCAATCGAGGACGAGCAGGGGCTTTTCGACTCGACGACGAGTGGCCTGGCAGAACAGACGGTGACGAAGATGGATCTCGAGCGCGCGATGGCCAAGCTTCCTGAGGGATGCCGCGCGGCGTTCGTGCTCCACGACATCGAAGGGCTCGAGCATCGCGAGGTTGCGGACGTGCTGGGGATTGCCGAGGGCACGTCGAAATCTCAGGTGCACAAGGCGCGCACCAAGTTGCGCGCGCTGCTGACGAAGACCGAACCGTAAGGATTCGGCGAGCCTCGCCGAAGCTTTAGCGGAGGCGGGGGCGTAGGGGCCCCGCAAGCGACCGAGCCGGGGTGTGGGGCGGAGCCCCACGTAGATATGACTTGCGAGAACCACAGAGAAGCGATCCAGGAGCTGGTCGACGGCACGCTGGGAGCGATCCGTCGCGCGGAGCTGGAGCAGCATCTCAGCCAGTGCGAGGCGTGTCAGCAGTTCGAAGCGGACATGCGGCGGATTCGCGATCTCGCCGGATCGCTCGACACGATGGCCCCGCCCGACGGTGTCTGGCTTCAGGTCGCCGGACGGCTGCGGCAGGAAGGGCGTGTGCAGGCGCCGCCGCCACTCGTGCGGCCGCCACTCCATCGGCGCTACGCGATCCTGGCGATCGCTGCGTCGCTCATCGTCGCCGTCGGGGCCTCGCTGATATTCCTGTTCCCGACGTTCGGGGCGCGCAACGCGCGGGACGCGGCCAACCAGACGGGCACTGAAGCGACGGCGGACACCGTCAAGGGCGTCGAAGACGACTTTCGGCTGGCAGAACAGCACCTCCAGAGCGGCATCGCCAAGCTGCAGGAGGCCGCGCGCACGGACGAGTCGACGATCGATCCACAGACCGCCGCCACGCTGAAGAAGAACCTCGACGTGATCGATCAGGCGATTGCCGAGAGCCGGGCCGCGCTCAATTCCGAGCCGCAGAGCACCATCGCCCGAGACAGCCTGTTCCAGGCGCTGCGGCGCAAGGTCGATCTGCTGCAGGACACGATCGCGCTGATGAACGAGATGCGGAAGGGTGACGCGGCGGGCGCCGCCTCGATCGTGGACGGGCTGAACAAGTCATAGGAGGGCGCGGCTTTAGCCGCGCCGCTGGAGAGCGATGAGAAGACTCAGAGTCCAGACGGGCATGATGGCGCTGGCGGCGATCCTCGCGCTGGCCGGCCAGGCTGACGCGCAGGTCTATCCTGAACGCGCCCGCTCCGTCACCCGCACGGTCGTCAAGCCGAAAGATTCGGTTCGCACCGAGGTCTACCAGCGAAACCAGCAGCGCGAGGAGCAGACGGATCGCACGACGCGCACCCTGCGCATCGGCGCAAACGGCGAGCTGTACATCGAGAACATCGCCGGCGACATCGTCATCACCCGTGGCGGCGATAACGACGCCACGGTCGAAATCGTCAAGGTCGCGCGCGGACGAACCGCCGACGAGGCGCGCGAGAGCCTGCAGCTCGTCCAGGTCGACGTCGCCGAGCGAGGATCGCGGGCAGAGATCAACGTGCGCTATCCCCGCCGCGACGAGCGCAGCCGCGATCGCCGGAACTTCAACGTGTCGGTGGCCTTCAACGTCACCGCTCCCGAGCGGGCACGCATCACCGTCAAGACCATTTCCGGAAACATCTCGGTCCGCGACATCAAAGGCGACCTCGGGCTCGAAACGATCAGCGGCAACATCCAGATCGCCAACGCGGGACGCATCCCGCTCGCCAAGACGATCTCCGGAAACGTCGAAATCGCCGACACGAGCATCGAAGGCACGATGGACGCATCCACCGTCAGCGGAACGCTCCTCCTCCGCAAGCTGACCGCGCGGCGCCTCGATCTGCACTCGATCAGCGGGAACGTCGAGCTGCAGGACGTCAACTGCGACCGCATCGACGCACAGTCGGTCAGCGGCAACATCAACCTGACCGGCGCCCTCGTGCGCGGCGGCCGATACGATCTCGGATCGCACTCCGGAGAGGTGAAGGTCCTGGTGTCGGGCAACGTCGGATTCGAGCTCTCGGCCACATCCTTCAGCGGATCCATCAGAGCCGACATGCCAGTCACCATGCAGGGCTCGACGAGCGAAGGCCGCGGCCGTCAACAGGACATGCGCGGCACCTACGGCGATGGCGGGGCCGTCCTCGATCTCACGTCGTTCTCCGGCAGCATCGTGATCGGCAAGCGGTAATCGTCGACACGACTGTCTGTTTTTCCAACGTTTACCCATCCGCGCGTCGAACCCCCGTGTGAACGCCCGTCTGAACCTTCGTGTTGAACCCTCGTGTTGAACCCCCGTGTGAACCCTCGTGTTGAACCCCCGTTGCCTTGGCACCTTCCTTGCTCATGAATAAGAGACATCGCTCACTGTAAGGATGTCTATATAATGTTGAGCTGAGCCGAGATCCTGTTGTGATCGCCGGTTCGACTAACGACGCACAGGAGAGTGCCGTTATGAAGAAGCAGTGGGTTCTGGTTGGTGTGTTGGGGCTGTCGCTGGCCATGTCCACCAACGCGCTGGCTCAGCATAAGGCGCCGAACCAGCAGCCGATGACCGCTCCCGATCCGACCCTGGCGGCGGGCGAAATGGCGCTTGGCAGCGTTCGGATCACCCAGGCCGTCAAAGCCGATGGCAAACCGCTGCCGGCTGGCACCTATCAGGTACGCCTCACCGCGCAGACCGCGAAGCCGGAAGCTGTCGGCACCAGCGAGTCGCTCGAGCGCTGGATCGAGTTCACGCAGGGCGGCCAGGTCAAGGGCCGCGAGGTCGTCACGATCGTCCCGCAAGCCGAGATCAAGATGGTCGTGAAGGACGCGCCACCCGCATCAGGCAGCGCCAAGGTCCAGATGCTCAAGGGGAACGAATACACGCGAGTCTGGATCAACCGCGGCGGTAATCACTATCTGATTCACCTGCCGGTCGGGTCTTAGCGCTCTGGAAATCGGAAATCGGAAATCGGAAATCGGAGATCGGAGATCGGCAAGTGCGATTTCCGATTCCGATTTCCGATCTCCGATTTCCGATTCCCGATTAGGTAGCCATCACGTCGAACTGCTCGTGATGGAGGTGCAAATCCGGTTTGATGGTGACCGGTTTGCCGATTGAGTCTTCGATTCCCCGCAGCACCGCCACTTCCTCTTCCTTCAGCGCCCGCGCGATGTCCGGGTTGACTCGCAGAATGACGCCGTGGCCATCGAGCTCGGGGCCAATCTTCTTCAGCTCCGTCAGAATCTCGTAGCAGATCGTCGAGCTCGATTTGATCGATCCCGAACCCGAGCAGTACGGGCACGGCTCGGTAAGCTGACGTTCGAGGCTCTGCTTGACGCGCTTGCGCGTGACGATGACCAGGCCGAAGTCCGAGACCTGAACGGCCTTCGACGGCGAGCGGTCCTTGCGCAGCTCTTTCTCGACTTCCTGAAAGACCTTCTGCCGGTTCTTCTTCTCCTCCATGTCGATCAGGTCGAGCACGATGATGCCGCCCAGATCGCGAAGCCGGAGCTGGCGCACAATCTCCTTGACCGCTTCCAGGTTGGTCTTGACGATCGTGTCCTCGAGGCGCCCGGTGCGCTTACCGACGTAGCGCCCGGTGTTGACGTCGATGGCGACGAGCGCTTCCGTCTGATTGATGACGAGGTAGCCGCCTGACTTCAGCCAGACCTTGCTGCGCAGCGCCTTGTCGATCTCGCCCTGGACCCCGTATTCCTCGAAGATCGGGTAATCCTTCGCGTACAGCTTCACCCGCGGCAGCAGGTTCGGCATGATGCGCTCGACGAGCGAAATCACGCGCCGGTGCTCCTGCTCGTTGTCGATGCGGATGGCCGAATAATCGTCGGTGAGCAGGTCGCGGAGGAGCTTGGTGACGAGGCTCTGCTCCTGGAACAGCAGCGCCGGCGGGCGACGGTTCTCCATCCGCTGACGGATCTCGGTCCAGACCTGGTGGAAGTACGACAGGTCGCTGACGATGTCGTCTTTCGAACGGCCGGAGGCGGCCGTGCGGATGATGACGCCGCCGGTGAAGCCGTGCTGTTCGCGGAACTCGCGGACGATGCCGCGGAGGCGGCCCCGCTCTTCGCGTGAATCGATCTTGCGGGAGACGCCGACGTGGTCGACCGTCGGCATGAACACCAGGAACCGGCCGGGCATCGTCACGTGGGACGTGAGCCGCGCGCCCTTCGTGCCGAGCGGTTCCTTGACGACCTGCACCAGGACTTCCTGGCCTTCCTTGAGCAGGTCTTCGATCTTCGGCTGCGGGCGCTCGCGATCCCGATCCCGATCGCGGTCGCGTCCGCGGCGTTCGACACGGCCATTCAGGACCGCTGTTACGCCAGAGTCGTCTGGCGAGAGGGCACCGACCGGCGCGGCAACGGGCGCCGGTATCTGCTCGCCGTTCTCGTCGTCCTCGTCCTCGTCGCCCGACTCGAGGCGTTCGAATTCCTCGACGGTGTTGACGACTTCCGAGACGTACAGAAACGCGTCGCGCTCGAGCCCGACGTCAACGAAGGAGGACTGCATGCCCGGCAGGACCTTGGACACGCGCCCCTTGTAGATATTGCCGACAACGCCGCGCTGCCGTTCGCGCTCGATGAAGAGTTCGACGACCTGGTCGTCCTCGAGAATGGCGACCCGTGTTTCCAGGTCGCTGGAGGAGATGATCATCTCCTTGTTCATGGACAAAACTCCGAACTCGTGCGGCCGCCCGCCGCATCACCGCGCGCGCGCGTACGCCCGGCCGGCCTGCCGCAACAACGGCAGGTGACAGCAGGACGAGCGCGACGAGCAGGATGAAGATCATGCGACCCGTTATTCGTTGCGTCCGGCTTCCGCCGGACCATCTAGTGGCGTCCGGCTTTAGCCGGACCATTTTCGTGGAGTCCGGCTTTAGCCGGACCCGATCCGCTTTCGGACCTAATTCGTGAATCGCCTCATCCTCACGTTGAGGATGAGACCGAACGCTGCCAGCGACGCGATGAGCGACGATCCTCCATAGCTCATCAGCGGCAGCGTGATGCCCTTCACGGGCGCCAGCCCGGCGGACATCGCGATGTTGTAGATCACCTGGAACGTGAACCCGGCAATGATGCCTGCGACGAGGTACGCGCCCAGCCGATCTTTGGCCAGGCGTGCCGCTTCGAGGGATCGCAGGATGACGAACAGATACAACCCCAGCACGCCGAGCACCCCGATGAACCCTCGCTCTTCGGCCAGGACCGAGAAAATGAAATCGTTGTGGGCGACCGGCAGGAACTTGTAGAGCCCCTGGGTGCCGTTCATGAATCCTTTGCCTGTCAAACCGCCCGATCCGACCGTGATGCGCGCCTGAATCTGCTGATAGCCGTCGCCGCGCGGATCCTGTTCGGGATCGAGGAAGGTGGTGATACGCGTTTTCTGGTAGTCCTTGAGGGCAAACTGCCACGCCAGCGGCGCCATCAGGACGGCGATGAGGGCAATCACGCCCAGGAGCCGCAGACGCATGCCGGCGAGATACGCCACGCCGAAAAACACAGGAATGAGGGTGACCGCCGTCCCGAGATCCGGCTGCTTCGCGATGAGGAGGATGGGCACGGCCGTGAACATGCCGCCGATCGCCAGATCGGTGAGGTTGCGCGCACCGCGCCGGTTCTCGCCGAAGAACATGGCCAGCAGCAACGCCAGCGTCATCCGCGCGAACTCCGACGGCTGCAGGTTGAACGGGCCGACCTCGATCCAGCGGGTGGCGTTGAACTGCGTCGATCCCTTGAACAGCACGAAGAGGAGCAGCGCGATCAGGCCGCCAAAGATCACGAGCGAGTGTTCGGCCAGCACGCGATAGTCGATGGCGAGGCAGATCGCGAGCGCGATCAACCCGAGCACCAGCGCATAGGCCTGCGTCCTGACCTGCGGCCCGGCGTGTCCGCCGTCGCCAACGATCACGTACGTGGTGCTGTAAATCATCGCGATGCCGATGCCGACGACCATCAGCAGCGCTGCGATGAGCAGCCAGTCCACGTGGAAGATCAGGCGGCGTTCGAACATGACACTTTACTGGCGGACCTGACGCGCCGCTGAAGCGGCGCGCTCCTGGAGGCTCCTCGGCGTCTGGTTCGCTCGCGGCGATGGCCACCGGCGGCCCTGCCGGCTTGTCGATGCTCGGCAGCGGACGGCCTTCCTTCTTCGCGAAATATGTTTCCATCGCAAACTTGGCAATGGGCGCGCCGAGATAGCCGTGCTCGGCGTGCTCGGCAAAGATGACGCCCGCGATCTCCGGCTTGTCGTGCGGTGCGAAGAACACGAACCACCCGTGGTCGCGCACGTCCATGCCGCTACGCGCCGCTCCTGCCTTGCCCTGGTTCGACACGACCTGCGCGGTGCCTGTTTTCCCCGCGACGTTATAGCCGACGATCTTGCCCCGGCCGCCGGTTCCCGCGGCATTGATGACCATCCACAGCCCCTCGTGCAGCGCGTCGATGGTCGATGGCTTCATCCTCGCGACCGACTGTGGCGGCGGTGCCGGCACCGGCTTCCATTCCTGGTTGCCCTCTTTGGTCGCCTTCAACACGTGCGGCGTGTACCTCGTGCCGCCGTTCGCGACGGTCATCATCATGATCGCCAGCGACAGCGGCGTCACGCTCACCTGCCCCTGACCGATGGACACGGAGATCGTCTCGCCCGCATACCATTTCTCGCCGGTCGTCCGCTGCTTCCACTCGGTCGAGGGCATGATTCCCCGGATCTCGTTGGGCAGGTCGATGCCGCTGCGCTCGCCGAGCCCCAGTGCTGACGCCCACTTGTGAATCCTGTCCACGCCGAGCATGTTGCCGACGGTGTAGAAGTAGGTGTTGCACGACTTCTCGATCGCGTGGCGCATGTCCACCGTGCCGTGGCCGCCGGCGAGGTGACACTTGAAGAACCGCCCGTAGAAGTTCGCGCCGCCAGGACAGAACACCGTCGTGTTCGGCGTCACCACGCCTTCCTCGAGACCGGCGACCGCGACCGCGATTTTGAAGGTCGACCCAGGTGAGTATCGACCCTGGAGCGCGCGGTTCTGGAGCGGTTTGAGCTTGTCTTCGTTCAGCGATCGCCACGTCGCCAGATCGATCCCCATCGCGAACTTGTTGGGATCGTACGCCGGCAGGCTGACCAGCGAGAGCACTTCGCCTGAATTCGGATCGAGGATGACCGCCGCGCCGTTGTAACCGAAAGTGGCGGAATCCTTCTTCGGTCGCGCGCTGCACGTCCTTGTCGATCGTCAACTGCAGGCGCTTCCCTTCAATGGGATCGGTCAGGCCGTTGGGGACTTCTTGAATCTCGCGCCCGACGCTGTTGACGACCACCGCGCGGTCGCCATCGGTGCCCATGAGCAGCCGGTTATACGCCTGCTCGACGCCGGCCTGCCCGACCTTGGCGCCCGCTTCGAGCCCTTCGAACTCGGGCTTGGCGAGCTGCGCCTCGTTCACCTCGGCAACATAGCCGAACAGGTGCGCCGCCATGTCGTCGGACAGGTACTTCCGCGTCGGCACTTGCTGCGAGAACACGCCGGGCAGCTCCCACTGGCGCGCCCGCGCTGCGACCACCTGTTCGAACGTGGCGTTCTCGATCAACACCATCGGGCGGTACTTGGGCTCGCCCCGGCGGCGACTCATCGTTTCGCGCAGCTGCGCTTCGGGCACGCCGGTCGCTTCCGACAGGACTCGCAGCGTGGTATCGAGATTGCCCGTTTGTTCGCGCACCACCGCGATGTTGAACATGCTCTGGTTGTCGACCAGCACGTCGCCGTGACGGTCGAAGAGCACGCCGCGCGGCGCTGGCAGCGGCAGGCGGCGCATGTGGTTGTTGTCCGCCATCACGCTGAATTTCTGGTGCTGCGCCACCTGGAACACCCAGAACCCGATCGCCAGCAGCGCAAAGACGCCGGCGATGCAGGTACTGCATCACCGACAGGCGTGCCCCCAGGTGTCGGCGATCGTCAGGCTGGATGATGGAGGCCATAAGAAACCTGTCACGTGCGACGTGCGACTACGTGCACGTCGCGACGTGCGACCATGGACGTCGCGACGTCGCACTCGCACGTCGCACTCGCACGTTAATACCGCCTTCGACTTACGCTTGCGCCCCGGGCGCGCCGTCTCTGCAAAAGCCCCGGACCGACCTCGACCAGCTGGAACGCCACGATGCCGATGATCCCGTTGATCACCGCCTGCGTGAGAAGCGCAGAATACTGCAGCCGTATCCCGCGTGTCTCGGCCATTGCCACCAGCGCCTGAAAGCAGAGCTCGTGCACGATGGTGGCCCCGACGAACATCACGAATCGCGGGAGCGGCTGCGCGACGATGAACTGCGCGCCGAGCACCCCCACGAGGAAGCCCACCAGCGTCTTGGAGAATCCACCAATCCCTATGATCCCACCGGCGAGGGCATCCTGCACGAGGCCGCCGACGCTTCCAGCAAACAGGCCCATGACCGGGCCGAAGGCCAGACCG
This sequence comes from uncultured Acidobacteriota bacterium, assembly GCA_963784195.1. Taxonomy (GTDB): domain Bacteria; phylum Acidobacteriota; class Vicinamibacteria; order Vicinamibacterales; family 2-12-FULL-66-21; genus CAVQAH01. The sequence goes on from CAWARA010000036.1 coordinate 73,689, forward strand.
ACGTAGACCACCGCCACCAGGACGAGGTTGACCAGCGTCGCGCCACCGTGCGACAGCCCGGCGAGCGTTGTCTGGACCGCGAGCGCCGCGGCCAACGCCAGGAGCACGCCTGCCGTCCTCATTTTCCTGACCCGTCAGGTGCGGCCGGCTTCTCGAAGGGGGTGGCGCCCCGGGCCGGCACCATCACCACCAGGACCTGCTCAATGCTGGAAAAGTCGACCGCCGGACGAACCGTGATCACCCGGTGCAGTCGCGTCCCGGCCGCTGACGACTCGACGATCCCGACGGCGAACCCCTTCGGATAGATCCCGTCGACACCGGAGGCGACGATCGCATCGCCCTGCTGCACGTCCGCGAGGTTCGACACCAGGTCCATCCGCAACGGACGATCGGCGTCGTCGCCAATCACCATTCCACCGCTGCGCGATCGCTCGGCCTGCGCGCCGATCGCTGCATCGCGATCGATCAGCAGCTGAACGCGCGCCGCATGCGACGCGACCGGCCCCACGATGCGTCCCACAATCCCCTTCGGCGCGATGACCGCCATGTTGGGCAGCACGCCGTCTGCCGTGCCCCGGTCGATCGTCACGGTCTGCATGCCCGGAATCGGATTCCCCGCGATGACCTCAGCCGCAAGCGTGGGAAGCGTGGTGATCTTCTGGAGCTTCAGCAGCTCGCGCAGACGCTCGGCCTCCGACGCCAGCGCGCGCTGCTGCTGCATCGCCACTTCGAGATCGCCGAGCTGCTTCTGCAGCGCCTCGTTCTCCGCGCGCACGTCGCGAAGATCGACGTAGTTGTCCCAGCCGCCGCGGGCAGACCCGACGAGCGATGCGGTCGCGCCCTGCACGCGCGAGAAGACGCCGAACGTCACGCCTTCGAGCACCGGCACACCAGCCCTCGACTGCACCTGCGCCGAGATGAGGATCAGATGACCCAGCATCACGGAGAGGAACAGGTAGCCGGTGCGTTGGCGGATGTCGAGCATTGGAAGATTTCCAGCAGCGCGCGGCTTCAGCCGCGCGTCAGCCCAGCTTCAACGGCCCGTCAGTGTCTGTGACGCGGAGCTGAAGCTCCGCGCTGCTGGTGGCTAATCAATTGATATCTTGCGCAGCAGATTGAAGTCCGACAGCATCTTGCCGGCGCCGAGCACGACCGACGACAGCGGATCCTCCGCCATCGCCAGCGGCAGGCCCGTTTCCTCGCGCAGGCGCTTGTCGAGGTTCTTCAACAACGATCCGCCGCCGGTCAGCACGATGCCGCGATCGACGATGTCGGCCGACAGCTCTGGGGGCGTGCGTTCGAGCGCGACGCGCACGGCATCCACGATGACGTTGACGGTTTCCGCAAGCGCTTCCCTGATTTCTTCGTCCGTGATGGTGATCGTCTTCGGCACGCCTTCGATCAGATGCCGCCCCTTGATCTCCATCGTCATGCGCTCTTCCAGGGGTACGCCGACCCGACCTCCATCTTGATCGCTTCGGCCGTCCGCTCCCCGATGAGCAGGTTGTACGTCTTCTTGATGTACTGGATGATTGCCTCATCCATTTCGTTCCCGGCGACCCGGACCGCCTTGCTGTACACGATGCCAGCCAGCGAAATGACCGCGATGTCCGTCGTCCCGCCGCCGATGTCGACGATCATGTTGCCCGACGGCTCCGTGATCGGCATCCCGGCGCCGATCGCCGCCGCCATCGCCTCTTCCACGAGGTGGACTTCGCTGGCCTTCGCCCGGTAGGCGCTGTCCTTGACTGCCCGCTTCTCGACCTGGGTGATCTCGGACGGCACCCCGATCACAATCCGGGGGCGTACCCATACGTTTCTGTTATGGGCCTTCTTGATGAAGTAGGTCAGCATCTTCTCGGTGACTTCGAAATCCGCGATGACGCCGTCCTTCATCGGCTTGATTGCCACAATGTTGCCAGGCGTCCGGCCTAGCATGTCTTTCGCGTCCTTTCCCACCGCTTCAATCCGGCCGTTGACCTTGTTGATCGCCACGATCGACGGCTCGTTCACGACGATGCCTTTCCCGCGTGCATAGACGCAGGTGTTGGCCGTGCCGAGATCGATCGCCAGATCGCTCGAAAACAACGAAAAAAGAGAACGCAGACTCAATGACGACTCACTTTCAACTCACGGCGACCCGGATGCCGTTCTTTCCTCGGTCCTTGACCCAGTACATCGCCTGATCGGCCGCCTGAATCAGACCTTCGGCAGTCGTGGCCACGTCGGGCAGCGTCGAAACGCCGACCGAAGCGGTGAGCGAGATGCTCAGGCCGTCCCGCTCCAGAAATCTATGTGCCGCAAGCCGTTCCCGGATGCGCTCGCCCACGTAGACGGCGCCGTCTGCCCCGGTATCGGGCAGAACCAGTGCAAACTCGTCGCCCCCGAACCGCGCGACCACGTCCGTTTCACGCGCGCTGGCGCGGATGACACCAGCTGCCTCCACGAGCGCCCGGCTCCCGAAGAGGTGGCCGTAAGTGTCGTTGATCGATTTGAAGCCGTCCAAATCGATGAAGAGCAGCGACAGGGGCCGGTTGCTGCGCGTCGCGCGCTTCGTTTCACGCCGCAGTACCTGGGAGAGATATCGCTGGTTGTAAAGCTGCGTCAGGTCGTCGGTGACCGAGAGCGCCTCGGCCCGTTGCACGCGCAACGCGTTGTCGAGGGCAATCGCGCCGGGCTCCAGAATCGACCTCAGCGCCGACAGGGTCGCCGGGGCGAACCGCGGCTGCCGCGTGGCTGGATGACGATCGATGGCGACGATGGCGCCGACCGTCCGCCCACGGCAACTCAAAGGCAGGCCAATAGCCGCCGCCGGCTCGACGTCCAGGCGCACGACGCGTGTATCAGACGCAAGATCAGCACTCGCAAAGACTTCCGCGCTCTGGAGAACCCAGTCCCCCACCGCCTGGCCCGACCGTTCCAGGTTCGGGGTCAGGCCTTTCGTCGCCATCGTGCGGATACGGCCGCCATCGTCGATTGCCAGGACCAGCCAGCCCGACGCAGGCACCCATTCGGACACCCGGGCCGTCAACGTCTCCGCCACTCGCTCCGGTTCCAGGGTGGCATTTACGGCGCGAACCATGTCGGCGAAGACGTCGGCACGCGCCAGCGTGCGCCGGAGCGTCGTCTGCAACGGCCGGAGCTTGGCGGCGAGATCGGTCCGCGGGGCTTGCAGACCTTTCCTGCTCGATCGACGACGGACGCGAGTCTGCCGACCGGTCCCGGTCAATCGGCTCTGGGTTCCGTTAGGAATGGCGGATCCTTCTTCAGCGCAGGGGTCCACACCCCCGACTCGCCGCCCCCGATCGCACGGCTCGTGCCGTGCTCCCGATGGACGTTTGGTCCCTCGACGAGCTCTGGAAGACTCGAGCCGAGCCGAAGGGGTCGGGCAGGCCACGGGCGCCCCTAAGTGCTTCTAATGAACGTAAATATTACCACATCCGAGCCATAAACCCGGCTCCGGAGCGGCTGAAACAGCGCCATTTCGGGCACCGTGCCGACACATCGTCGGCTCGTCGGGGTTATCGGACAAAGTCGGTGGTTGCTTGCGGGGTAGTCGGGACTCAGGGGCTCGGCGGCGGCGGAGCACTTCAGCTGCGCGGCTCTTCAGAGCCGAGTCGCCGAGCCGGCGCGGCTCTGAAGCCGGGCAGTCCGACGCGCGCGCTGAAGCCGCGCGCTGCTGGACCCCGCGCCGAAGCGCGGCGGGGCCCCGACCCCCCAAGAAAATGCGATAATTATCGTTTCTAGTTCGAACCGTTCCGGATTCCGCTCTGCCCGCCGAAGCTTCAGCGGAGGCTGGACGACGAGGCCGCTGCAACATGACAATGCTCGACCGCATGCGCCGCCACAAGGGCTGGCTCAAATGGAGCCTGTTCATCGTGGTGATTGCGTTTATCTGGCTGTACATCCCCAGCTTCATGGACAACCCGGCAGGTGCGGGGGCCCGGGAGGTCGTGGCGTCGGTGGACGGCAGGGACATCACCGTGGCCCGGTTCCGCCGGCTGTATCAGCAGCAGATGCAGGCGTATCGCAATGCGTACGGCGCGAAGATGGACGACCGGATGCTCCGTCAGCTCGGCATCGAGCAGCGCATCGTCCAGCAGATGGTCGAAGAGGAAATCGGGATGTCCGAGGCGGGGCGCCTCGGGATCACCGCCACCGATTCCGAGGTTCAGACGCGCATCCAGGCGCTGCCGGCGTTCCAGGAGAACGGGCAGTTCATCGGCTTTCAGCGATATCAGCAGATTCTGAACATGCAGAATCCTCCGATCCGCGCCAGCGAATTCGAGGAGCAGATTCGCCGCAGCATCGTGCTCGAGAAGCTTCAGGCCGCGCTCACGGGCTGGGTCACGGTCGGCGACAAGGAAGTCGACGACGAGTTCGTCCGGCGGAACGAGAAGGTCAAGCTCGGCGTGGTGTCGTTCCCCGCCGACAAGTTCCGCGACAGCGTGAACGTGACGGACGCCGACGTGGCCGCGCACTTCGAAGGTCACAAGGACGAGTATCGAATCCCGGAGAAGCGCAAGGTCCGCTACGTGCTGGTCGACACCAATGCGCTGCGCGAACGGACGGCCATCTCGGCAGCCGATATTCAGCGGTCCTACCAGGAGAACGAGCAGCAGTATTCGACGCCCGAGCAGGTCACGGTCAGCCACATCCTGCTGAAGACCGAGGGCAAAGACGACGCGGCGGTAAAGAAGCAGATCGAGGACATCCTCAAGAAAGCCAGGGCCGGCGAGGATTTCGCGGAGCTCGCGAACAAGTACTCCGAAGACGAGGGCAGCAACAAGAAGGGTGGCGTCTACGACTTCTTCGGGCGCGGCGCGATGGTCAAGGAGTTCGAGGATGCGGCGTTTTCGCTGAAGCCCGGCGAGATCAGCGAGCCGGTCAAGACGCAGTTCGGCTATCACATCATCAAGGGCGGTGAAAAGCGCGCGGCGACGACGAGGACGCTCGAAGAGGTGCGGCCGCAGATTGAAGATCAGCTCAAGTGGGAGCGTGCCCGCGAGCAGGCGCAGCGCATCGCCACCGAGTTGACCCCAATCCTGAAGAAGCCCGAGGATTTCGAAAAAGCCAAGCGTGATGCGGTGATCGTGAGCGAGTCCGGCTTCTTCAGCCGCGACGAACCGATCGCCGGTCTCGGCGTAGCGCCGGCCGTCGCGCAGGAAGCGTTCGCCGCGAATCAGAACGAGGTGAAGGGGCCGATCGCCACGCCGCAGGGTCTGGCGTTCATCACCGTCACCGGCACGCAGGACGCGCGCGTGCCGTCTTTGGACGAAGTGAAGGCACGTGTCCGCGAGGACGTCGTCAAGCGCAAGGCCGTGGACGCGGCCCGGCAGAAAGCTGCGTCGCTGGGCTCGATGCAGTCGGGCGATCTCGCGGGGGTTGCGAAGGCCGCCGGACTCGAGATGAAGACGACGGATCTGATCGCACGTGGCGCGCCGATTCCGGAGATCGGCGTGAGCACTGAAGTCGACACGGCGGCGTTCGCGCTCCCCGTTGGCGGCGTCAGCCAGCCGGTCACGACTGACACCGGCGCCGTCGTCGTCAAGGTGATCGAGAAGAAAGCCGTGACGCCGGAAGAAACCGCCGCGGGCCGCGATGCGCTGAAGAACGAGCTGCTGAACGCGCAACGCAATCGCTTCTACGGGTCGTACATGAGCAAGGTCCGGAAGCGGCTGCAGGACGAGCAGCGGATCAACATCAACGCGGACGTGTTGACGCAGATGCTCGGGAACTAGACAACTCCTAACGCCCAACGCCCAACTCCCAACTCCCAAAGCAGAGCCGCTCGAGCGAGTGGGGTGGAAGACGTACCAAACAGCTGGTCGGTACGACTTTCACCCCCGCTCTCTCGAGCGGCTCTGCTTTGGGAGTTGGGAGTTGGGCGTTGGGCGTTGGGAGCTATACTCGACCGAGGAGAAAAACAGTGGCTGTAAGGCGCGGCGTCGTTTTCGTGCTCGTGCTCATCCTGGTCGCCGTGGCCATTTCGATGGCCGGCCTGATCTTCATGGGGCTGATGGTCGGCCGCAGCCCGCAGATTGCGAGCAACTCCACGCTGATCCTCCAGGTGAGCGGCGACTTGCAGGAAGTCGAACCGTCCGGCGTCCTCGATCAGTTTCTCGAACCACCGCCGACTGTCCGATCGCTCGTCGACGCGCTGCGCAAGGCGAAGGTCGACCGGCGCGTGTCGAGCGTGATCATCCGGCCGACGAGCACGGCGGCGCTCTGGGGCAAGGTCCAGGAAGTGCGCGATGCGATCGTCGACTTCCGGCAGTCAAAAAAGCCGATCATCGCGTTCCTCGAATACGGTGGCGATCAGGCGTATTACCTCGCCAGCGCGTGCGAGAAGGTCTTTCTCCTGCCGACGGCGTCGCTCGATCTGACCGGCATCGCCAGTTACGAGCTGTTCCTCAGAGGCACGCTGGACAAGATCGGAGCGTTCCCCGACGCGCTCCATGTCGGCGAATACAAGACGGCGGCGAATACCTTTACAGAGAAAGGCTTCACGCCGGCGCACAAGGAGATGGCGGAATCGCTGAACACCGATCTCTACGGTCAGCTGATTCGCGGACTTGCCGACGGCCGTCATAAGTCCGAAGAGGAAGTGCGCAAGCTCGTCGATCACGGTCCATTTCTTCCCGAGGACGCCGTGCGTGCCGGCCTCGTGGACGATCTCGCGTACGAAGACGAACTCGACGACAAGGTGGAGCTCGGGCGGGGTCGTGTGCAATATCTCGAGCAGAAGCAATACCGGCACATTGACGCGTCAACGCTCGGCCTCAATCGCGGGCAGCGCATCGCGGTGATCTATGCCGTCGGCATGATCAGCAGCGGCGAGAGCAACAATGATTCGACCGGCAGCCAGGTCATCGGGTCAGACACCCTCGTGAGCTACATCCGCCGGGCGCGGGCGGACAGCTCGATCCGCGCGATCGTCCTCCGGGTCGACAGCCCTGGGGGTTCGGCTATCGCATCGGACGTCATCTGGCGTGAGTTGAGCCTGACGCGCGACGTCAAGCCGGTGATCGCGTCGATGTCCGACGTCGCCGCCTCTGGTGGTTACTACATCGCCATGCCTGCGCACGCGATCGTGGCGCAGCCGGCCACGCTGACCGGATCGATCGGCGTCGTCAGCATCAAGTTCGTGATCGACGGCACGCTCGAGAAGCTCGGGGTGAACATCGAAGGCGTCCAGCAGGGACGCTACGCGGGCATGTATTCGCCCGTCAGGCAGTTCTCGCCGGAAGAACGCGCGAAGATGCTCGAGGTGATGCAGGCCACCTACGACGCGTTCGTCGAGAAGGCGGCCGCCGGTCGCAACACGACGCCCGAAAAGATCGACGCCATCGCACAGGGCCGCGTGTGGACCGGCAACCAGGCGAAGCAGCTCGGCCTGGTCGACGAGCTCGGCGGGCTCGATCGCGCACTGGCGCTGGCCAAGCAGCGCGCGAAGATCGCGCAGGACGCGGAAGTCGAGCTGGTGATCTACCCGCCGAAGAAATCGTTCTACGAGGTCCTCGCCGATCCGCTCGGCCGGACCTCCGAAGGCATGGGCGCCGTCCGCGCGCTCCTCGGCCTTGGTGACCGCCGTGTACTCAGCACCCTTGCCGCGCCACTGCAGGTGTTCCGCCGCGGCGAGCCCCTCGCGATCATGCCCAACGTGTTTTTACGCTGACGCCTCATATCGTGGTTCGTGGTTCGTAGCTCGTCGCTCGAAGACCGTGACGAACTACTGCTCGCGACTCGTAGTGTCCGGCTTTAGCCGGACGCGTTCTTCGAGCGACGAGCCACGAACCACGAACCACGGCAAGCGCGCGATGCCCTTGCGTTTCGAGCGGGTCTCACGATACTCTTCCCCTCGGGTTCCGATGGAGAGACCGACGCCGGCTCCGGACATTCTGCGAGGCACGCTCGACCTGCTGATCCTCACCGCCCTCAGCCGCGGGCCGAAACATGGCTATGCCGTGGCCCGCTGGATCGAGATCGCGACCAACGACGCGCTGGCGATCGGTGAAGGGTCGCTGTATCCCGCCCTGCACCGGCTCGAAGAGCGCAACTGGGTGACCGCTGGCTGGGGCCCTTCGGAGAACAACCGCCACGCGAAGTTCTACGCGCTGACGAGACAGGGCCGCGCGCGCCTGCGTGTCGAAGCCAACAACTGGCGTCGTTACGCCGCCGCCGTTTTCGCGGCGCTCGACGCACCGGCCGCGGAATAGGGGAAACCAATGTCCCGGTGGCGCCGGTTCCGCCGGCTGTTGGGACCGGAGGCGCGCGGCGACGTCGACGCGGAGCTCTCGTTTCATGTCGAGATGCGCGTCCGCGAGCTCGTCGAGCGCGGCGAATCGCCGGATCGCGCGCGGGAGCTCGCCCTGCGCCGGTTTGGCGATTACGAAGACTCGCGGGAGGCATGCCTCGTGATCAGCGAGCGGCGGGAGCGGACCATGGTACGAACGGAATACGTGTCGGAGTTGCGGCAGGATGTCGCATATGCGTTCCGAATGCTGCGCCGGACGCCTGGATTCACGCTGATTGCCGTAGCCACCCTGGCGCTCGGCATCGGTGCCAACAGCGCGATCTTCAGCGTCGTCCACGGCGTGCTGCTCCAGTCGCTGCCGTTCCGCGAACCAGGCAGGCTCTATGAAGTACGGATGCTCTATCCGGACGGAACGTTCTATACGGGCGTGTCCGCACCGGACTTCGCGAGCGTCCGAGAGGAGAACCGCGTGTTCGAGCAGGTCGAGGCTTACTCGACCGGCATCTTCACGTTGCTCGGCGCCGGCGAGCCGCGAGAGGTCCGCGGCGTCAACGTCAGCGACGGGTTGTTCCGCATGCTCGGCCTCGACATCGCCGTAGGCCGCGGGTTTCTGCAGGAAGAGCACCAGCCAAATCGCGGCGGCGTCGCCGTGCTGGATCATGGATTCTGGCAGCGCATGTTCGGCGGCGACCGCAGCGTGCTCGGGCGCACCGTGTCCGTCGGCGGCGATCCCTACACGATCGTCGGCGTGCTGGCACCTGGCGCGGGGCTGACGACGCCCGCGGACATGTATGCGCCGCTCGAGTACGACGAACGGTTCAGTGCCACAGCCGAGACCGCACGACGGTCGGAATTCCTCGCCGTCGTCGGGCGTTCGCGTCCAGGCCTCGCGCTCAAGCAGGTCGATGACGATCTCCGGCGAGTCGGCACTCGCCTTCAGGTCGCCTTCCCCCGCTCGAACGAGGGACTCACCTTCAACGCAATTGGTCTGCACCAGTTGATTGTCGGCGACGTACGCACTCCCCTGCTGGTCCTCATGGGTGCTGTAGGGTTCGTCCTTCTCGTCGCCTGCGTCAATGTCGCCAACCTGTTGCTCGCGCGGGCGTCGGCGCGCAAGGAGGAACTCGCCGTTCGTGCGGCCCTCGGCGCCGGACGCACGCGACTGTTCCGCCAGCTGCTCACGGAAGCTGTCGTGCTCGGGCTGGCTGGCGGCCTCTGTGGTCTTGCGATCGCCTATTGGGGCACGCGAACGCTGATTGCGGCGCAACCGGCCGACATCCCGCGTCTCGATGAGGTCGGCCTCAGCACGACGGTCGTGCTGTTCACGCTGGCCGTGTCCCTCCTCACGAGCATCATCTTCAGTGTTCTGCCCACATTGCACATGACGCGCGGCCGGCTCACGGAAGCGTTGCACGAGGGCGGGCGCAGCGGCGCGGGCAGCAGCGGTCACCGCACGCGGGCCGCACTCGTCGTCGCGGAAATGTCGCTGGCCGTCGTCCTGCTCGTCGGCGCGGGGCTGCTCATTCGCAGCTTCGTCGAACTGATGAGGGTCCAGCCCGGCTTCCAGACCGATCACGCGATGGCGTTTCGACTGACGATGCAGGGTGACGAGTACAAGGGGGGACCGCAAATACGCAACCGCGTCGCGCTGTTCCAGGAACGCCTGCGCGCGCTTCCAGGCGTCACCGTCGTCGGCGCCGGCACCGTGCTTCCGCTGAGCGGTCTCGGATCGATCTTCAATTTCACGGTGGAAGGTGCACCGCCGCCACCACCCAACGTCAACGCGGAGATAGCGATCGCCAGCATTACGCCCGATTACTTCCGCGCCATCGGCACGCCGCTCAAGCGCGGCCGCTTCTTCACGGAAGGCGATCACAGCGAGTCGCCGAAGGTCGCGATCATCAATGAGTCGGCCGTCCGGCGATGGTTCCCTCAGGACGACCCGCTCGGCAAGCGCGTGACCGTCGGCAACGACGTGCGCGAAATCGTCGGGGTCGTCGGCGACTTCCGGCAGCGCGACCCCGGACAGGAATCGGTGCCCCAGCTCTTCGCGCCGCATGGACAGTTCACGACGCGAACCATCCGGATAGTTGTCCGGACGACTTCGGATCCGCTGGCACTGGCTTCCGCGATCCGGTCGGAAATCCGCGGCATCGACCCGAATCTGGCCATTCCCGACTTCACGCCGCTCGAGCAGCTCGTCTCGCGCTCGGTGGCCCGGCCGCGCTTCTACGCGTCGCTGGTCATGCTGTTCGCAGGCGTTGCCCTCGCGTTGGCGGCGACCGGCATCTTCGGCGTCATGAGCTACACCGTCGCGCAACGCCGCCGCGAGATCAGCATCCGGATGGCGCTCGGCGCGCGCGCCGGGGACGTCTTACGCATGATCGTCGGCCGCGCGCTCCTGCTCGCCGCCATCGGCGCCATTCTCGGCGTGGCCGCCGCTCAAGCGCTCGGCCGCGTCATCCAGAAACAACTCTTCGGCGTGACCCTGCTCGACCCCCTCACGATCGCCGCCGTCATCGTCGTGCTGGGCCTGAGCGCCGTTGCAGCGAGCATCCTGCCGGCCCGGCGCGCGGCGGGGGTGGATCCGGCTAGCGTGTTGCGTTCATAGTCGGGAGCTCGGGACTCGGGACCTGGGGCTCGAGTTGTTTGTAGTGTCCGGCTTTAGCCGGACCAACCCGGCTTTAGCCGGACCGACACGATTCCTGGACGACGGTCACGACGACCGCGACGTTCTCTGGCAAGCGGGGGAGCAAATTCGCCGACCCGGGCGACGCGTTCCGTCGAGGCAGGTATCCTGGACACGCCCTCGACTCTCTCACCGGTCTCGCCTATAATTAGTGGTTCGGGCCAGTCGTTCTCACCTCATTTGCGGAAGTGGCGGAACTGGCAGACGCGCAAGCCTCAGGAGCTTGTGGCCGCAAGGTCGTGGAGGTTCAAATCCTCTCTTCCGCACCAACCACTAATTCATTGCAGGCGAGAGTTTTGGGCAGGCGCTGAAGCATCGGATGTGGGCACAGTGGCTTGTGTGTCCTCGTCGGCTTTGTGCAACGGTTGTGCAATCGCTGGGCGGTGACCTTCCAGCTTGTCCATCGCCGCGTGAAGCCCTCGGAGGTGGATGTTGAGGTAGCGGCTCGTGGTGGTCAGTTTGGTGTGCCCGAGGATTTTGCTCACCAACGTGACCGGAACACCCGCCTCCTCAAACCGCGATCCCGCTTCGTGACGTAGGTCACGGAGCTGCAACCCAGTCAGCCCAGCGCGGTCGCAGGCGTTCTCCCACGCCGTCCGAACCGATTTAACTCTTCGGCCCAGCTCATCGCCAAAGACGTAAGCATCTTTCGCGAGTGGCTCCCCTGCCGCGAGGCACTTCCGGACGAGCCGATCGAGGCCGGGCGGCACCACCGGCTGGATGCTGGCGAGCGGCTCGTGGTCACGCTCGAGCATTGCGGCGATCAGGCTCGCCTGGGAGTCCCCCGTGAAGGCGCGCCTGCGCGCTGGCGTGCCGATGTGGGAGCCAGACACGACCAGTCCGCTGCGGCCCACCAGCGAGCGACCGACTCTCGTGGAGCCTGCGCGAGGCACCGAATCTCTATGCCTTTACGAATCGAGTCCCTCGACCGTGTTGGCCGGGCTCACTTCGCTCGTGCGGTGATGACGACCACTCCGATTCTGAGCGTATTGCGATCGCCGGTCAGGCCCTGGAAGACGAACGGCTGAACCTCGAAGTTCGACAGTGCCGCCACCGAGCCGACTGGCAACTGACCGCGGTCTTCGAACCGCACGACTTCGCCGCGGATGGTCCCCTTCAGCAACAGCTCCAGGCCGAGAGGGTCGTGGACAACCTCGACCAGATTGCCTGTCAGGTCCTGATATGCCCCCGTGCGCCCGCAGATGGGACAGCTCTCGACGTCAGCGTGATTCGGGTTGGTGTGCTCGACCTCATAGTGCACGCTCGCCGCAAAGCGGTAGAACGGACGGGCGCCTGCAGCCGTGCTGAGCTGGACCTCGGCTGCCTTCTGCCGGGCCAGCGCAGAGTAGTAGTACCGCATATGAAACGCGTGGGAGTGCTGAAGAGCGGTCGCCGCCTTGGTTTGCCAAGGTTGCAAGTGTTCGAGCGTGGTTTCGAAATCGCATCCTTCGGGATTATCAAATGGGCCGAAGGACTCGCGCAGGCCCATGGCTTCGCGCAGGCGATCGGTCACCAGCCTGATTGCCGACTCGTAAGACGCCGCAAGCGTGGCGTCGACGTAGAACCAGACGTTGGGATAACGTGGCATCGCGCGATCGAAAAGAGTCTTCGGCGGCAGCTGGAAGTCGTCCAGCGAACGCGCGCGGACTGGCGGAGACGGTGGAACAGACGACGCCTCGTCGACCGGCCATTCGGTTTTCGGCCGGAAGTTGTACGTCAGAAATTCTCGATTGATCGTCGCGCTGTTCCAGCGTGACACCTTCGCCATCATCGTTCGGTTGAACATCTGAAGCGGCTCGATCGGACGCGAGAAGTCGATGAAGTCCCGCGAGGTGCCCTCGAACCTATCCGGCCACTGGAGCCGGCGTGCAAGAGGGTGGTCAAATAGACGTCGGCCTTCTTCTTTCAGCTTGCGGAAGGTCGCCTCGTTGTAGGCCGCCAACGTCATGGACCTTCCCGGCGTCAGATACTTGCGCTCGACGTCGCCGTCGCTGGCGGTGATCCTGAGATCTTCCCACCCAGCCGGCATCGAGCCATGCTTCCCCCACTGGACGTTCACGCGCGGGCGCATCTGATGCTGCCGGGCGTCGCTCAAGGCTGCTTCGCCGCCAGTGAGCAGGCGGCCATGGAAGTACGTCCAGATACCTTGAATGCTCTGCCGATCCGGCGAGTACTCGACCCACATGACTTCGTGATCACAGGGATCGTTGTCCTCTGGAAAGTCGATGTCGTCCTCCCAGAAGAAGTGGTACGCAATGAGGTGCCGCTGTGGATGCACAATCACGGCGAAATCCTTCAACGCGAAGAACTCTCGCGGTGTCGTGTAGAGCCGCGGGGCGAAGCGGCGGACGAGGGCCAATTCCTCCGAGGTCAGTGCACGAGTCGGCTCGAGCTCCAGCGACCGAGCGTACTCACGGCTCGCGTCGTCCAGACTGCGACGGAGGTGATGCTCGACCCCGAGGCGATGATGCGTCTCGGCCGTGCCAGCATCGTTCGTGCTCTGCGGCGAGGGTAACGCCGCCGTGGCGATGCACGCCACGACGGCAACGCCCTTCAGGGACGCCCACGTCATGAGTTCGTCTGGAGTTCAGAAGTAGAACTTCAAGCCGAACTGGATGATGCGCGCGTTGCCGGCCGACAGAATCTGCCCGAACCCGGTCGACTCGCGGGCGATGTTCGGCGGACCGAAGTTCGGGTGGTTGAACGCGTTGAACAGCTCAGTCCGGAACTGGACGTAGCGACCATCCGAGATCGGGAAGTTCTTGGCCAGACTGAAATCGAAGTTGGCGACTCCGGGTCCACGCATGATGCCCACGCCGGCGTTGCCAAAGGCCTGCGGCGACGGGCTGAAGGCTGCAAACGCATCGGTGTTGAACCACCGATTCAGCGTCCGTTGTGATTCAGGCAGCTCGGGATCACCGACCAGATTCGGGCGGGCTCGTCGCTCGCCCCCCAGGTTCAGCACCGTCGACCCGCCAAGATTTGCTGTCAGGGCCAGGCCGCTCTGGAGTACGTGAATTCCCGTCACTTGCCATCCGCCGAACGCCAGGTCCACTGCCCGGTTCCAGTTGGCGCCATAGCGGCGGCCGTGACCAAAGGGTAACTCCCACACGTAGCTCGCGACGAAGCGGTGCCTCACATCGAACTCCGTCGGACCGATCTCGGCGCGCAGGTTATTGGAATCCTGCGGCTCGCGGAACACACCCGTATCGATGCCGGCGCCGCCGCCACTCGTCGAGATGTGATCGGGCGCCCCGCTGAGTGCCTCGCCCAGCGTGTAGCTGATTGTGGCGGTCAGGCCGTCGGAAAAGCGCTTGTCGAGGCGCATCTGCAGCGACTTGAACGACGAGTTGACGCGATTCTCCATCCACTGGATGTCGCCGAATGCCGGGTACGGACGCGCGCCAGCCGATTGCGAGCCGTCCGGATTCGTAATAACGGCGCGTTGATTCAGGTTGCGAAAGCCGTTCAGCTTGGTGCCCTTGTTGCCGACATATGCGACATCCAACACGACATCCGGCATCAGTTCGTATTGAACGCCGATGTTGTACTGCTGGATATAGGGAGATCGCTGGTCGGCATCCTGAGCCCGGCGACCTACGGTCGGCGACAGTGTGCCAGGATCGAGAAGACCCGACGGGTACCCGTTGACCAGACGAAACGGAGCGGCGGACGCGATGGCCGCGGCGCCTGTCACACCGGTCTGCAGCAGATTGTCGACGAGGTACGGCGGATTGAACCCGAGCAGGCCTTCGCGCCCCTGACGTACCGTGTGGGTATAGAAGATGCCGTAGCCACCGCGGACCACCCATCGCTGCCATGGCGTGTAGGCAAAACCGATTCGCGGCGCAAAGTTGTTGCGATCCGGATGGATCAGCGCCCGCTCGAAGACGTCTCCGTCCGACGCGAAGACCATCGTCCCGGTCTCGGGATCAAAGTTGGCGAATTGGTTGTCCTTCTCCACAGGCGGCGTCGCGTATTCGTACCGCAGGCCCAGGTTGGCCGTCAGCTTGTCCGTGAGGCGGTAGTCATCCTGGACGAAGTAGAACTGCATGTTCTGCCCCTGGTCCATGACCGAGTAGCTGGTGAGCGCCAGCTGTGACGGCAGGCCCAGGAGCAGATCGCCGACCGCGCGGTTCGTGAAGCGGTTCTCGAAGTTCATGCGCCCGATCGTGGCGTTCAGGTCATTGATGCGGGTATCCACGTAGTAGAAACTCCGCCCCGAACTTGATGAAGTGGGCGCCGCGATTGAGGCTGAACGTCGCTCGGGGGTTCCACGAACGGGGGGTCTGGAACTGTGGTGTGGAGGTATGCCGTCCGACCGCATCGAAGCCCTGAATGTTCACCTTCGGGACGCCACCCATGATCGACGGGGTCACTCGGCACGTTGCGCAAGCCGATCTCGGCGGGACCATCGACGCCGAAATTTGGCGGATAGGTGTAGTAGTCCCCTCGCGCATAGCCGAAGCGAAAGTCGCCGACGAAGTTCGAAGAGAACATCCATGTCAACCCAAGGGCCAGCCCCTGAGAGCGATTGTCGTTGTCCCCAAACGCGTCGTTGAACGACCCTTCAGCCGAGACCGGGCAGCGGTGCCGGTCGGAATGTCAGCGTATCGACGAAGCTATAGCGTCCGAAGAACGTCGCCGCATTCGTGATCTGATGATCGATCCGGACGTCGAACTGGTCCTGCCGGGTGTCCGTCACCGGAGTCGATGCGTAGATGGTCGAGCCGGCGACGTTCGGATCCGGAATCAACGCGACAATCGCCGCGCCGACAGGATCCCAGCGCTCAGCGAGGAATCACCCACTGCCCCTGGGCGTTTCGACTGAACTCCGGCCGCCCGGCGGCAAACGGATCGACCACGGCAGTAGCTGAACAGGCCCGCTTTCTCCGCAGCCGTCGGCAGCTGACGCACGCGCGGAACACCTTCCAGATCACGCAGCCCCTCGTAGTCCGCGAACCAGAAGGTCCTGTTCCGCACGATCGGTCCGCCGGCGGCCGCACCGAACTGATTGCGCTCTCGCTTCGGTTTTGGCGCTCCGAGCGCGTTCGAGAAGAAGTTGTTCGCATCGAGTCGATCGTTGCGGAGAAAGTCGTAAACGCTGCCACGGATCGGTATTCGTGCCCGACTTGATCGTCGCGTTCACGACGGCTCCGGAGCTGCGGCCGAACTCGGCCGAGTACGCGTTGGTCTGGATCTTGAACTCCTGGAGCGCTTCGATTGAAGGTTGCACGAGCTGGACGTTCTCGCCACGAAACGAGTTCGAGTACGAAATGTTGTCCACGCCGTCGAGCAGGAACACGTTATTGAACGTGCGATTGCCGTTCACGTTGAGCACGCCTTTGAAGTTGACGCTCGCCAGCCGCGGGGTTCCCGGCAAAACGCCTGGCGACAGCAGCGCGAGCTGGTTGTAGTCGCGGCCGTTCAGCGGAAGCTCGACGATCCTCTTCTGATCGATGACCGAGCCACGCGACGACGTCAGCGTGTCCAGGAGAGGGCTTTGTCCGACGACCTCCAACGCTTCGGTCAGCTGCCCTGCCTGTAACTCCATGTCGATGCGCGCGACCTGGGCGACCTGCAGCGTGACGCCCGTCCGCACGGTTTTCTGAAACCCGGCGCTCTCCGCGCTGACCGAGTATTGGCCCGGCCGCAAGCTCGGAATCACGTAGCCCCCATCGTCGCCCGACTGCGTTCGAGTGGTGATGTTCGTTTGAATGTTGGTCACGATCAAAGTCGCACCGGGGACGACGGCCCCGGAGGCGTCTCTGACGGTTCCGACGATCGTCGCGGTTTCCTGTTGGGCGTGCGCTGGCGAGGGCCACAGAGCGCACCACACAAGCGACACTGTCAGCAGTAGGCGGAATTTGGACATGGAATCCTCCAGCCAGGCTGAAAAGGTATCATGCCCGCGGCCTAGCGGGCGCCCAATCTGCGTACGCGCTCAGTGTGGGAGGCCGTCGTGAACCTGAGGTGACGGCTCCCTTTCAATTGGGTAAAGTCGGGGCGCAGAAGTGCCAGCGTGTGTTCGAGGCGTCTGTCCGTGTGCTGCCTCGCTCCCGCCACCTCCCCGTCGCTGTCACCGACGGCAGCACCACGCCAAACCTCAATAAAACTGGGGGGCGGCTGACCGCAGCCGACCCCGGAAAACCGGGGTCGGTTGTCTCACCTGCTGCCTCGACCCTGCGAAGCCTCAGGAGCTTGTGGCCGCAAGGTCGTGGAGGTTCAAATCCTCTCTTCCGCACCAGCAATCAATTCAACAGGTTAGCTGCTGCTTCGGCGCTCTCGGCGGGTGCGTCGTTCGTTCGGTGCGTCTGAGGGGTCCGTGTGCGAGTGGTGTGCGAAACCGGCGCGGTGGGCCTCCCGGCGCCTTATCACGTCCTCCAACCCCTTCAACGTGGTCGACAGGTAGATGCTCGTGGTCTTGATGTCTGCGTGTCCAAGCGCGTCGCGGACGTGGTGCAGGATGACGCCGGGCGTTTCGAGTAGCTCGCTTCTGAACGTGCGCCGCAGGTCGCGGAATTGCAGCCCGACGATCCCCGCCGCCGCGCACGTCCGCGCCCACTCGTCACGGTAGGTCCGCACCCGCTCGACGCAGGCGTCACCGAACACGTGAGCGGTCGGCGGCAGCGGCTCCCCCGCCGGGTCGTGACGCCGCATCTCCAGTAGGGCCCGCGAGTCGCCCCTTCGGCGCGTAGGGCACGTCGCGGTCCTTGCCGGTCTTCGTGACCGAGCCGGGCAGACACCGCGACCGGTTCACGTGCTGCCACTGGAGGCCGAGCAGTTCGCCGGGCCGACAGCCCGTGTCGACCCCGGCGATGATCAAGTCGCGCATCAGCGGGCTGGTCGCGTGCGCGAGCAGCCGCGCCTCTTCACCAGGCTTCGCCTCTTCCCCAGGCTTCGTCACCTCGCCTGACTCCAGCCGACGACGTCGCGGCTGCTCCATCGTGAGCCCGGCTCATTTTCGACGAACAGCGGCAACTCGTGCGAATCGCCCAGCGCCTGCCGGATCTTGAGAATAGCGGTGTGGATGCCGGCGTCGAGATCGCCGAACACATCCTGCGGCCAGAGCCGCTTCGCAATGTCGTCACGCGACACGAGTTCCCGCGGTCGCTCCAAGAGCAGCAGCAGAAAATCCATTGGCTGTCGCGCGAGACGGATGCGTCGGCCGTTGCGGCGTAACTCGTAGTCCGCGGTATCGAGCTCGAAGCTCCGGAAGCGGAAGATCAGGCGATCGGAGGATGCACTCATGGAGTTCGCCGCACGATTCTGCCAAGGCGAGAGGTGACGATCTCATCAGTCGCCGGCGATGGTGTACTGCTGCGCCAGCACCTCGAACGCGGCAACCTCGCGGCGCTGCCACGACTCGTCGCGCCCGAGCTCGCGCGCCATCAATCGGGCTACCGCCGGCGCCATCCGTATCGCCGCCGCCGCATTCAGGAACAGCGCGCGGCATCGCCGCGCGAGCACGTCTTCGACGGTGCGTGCCATTTCCACGCGTGCGGCCCATACGACCTGGGCTCCAATGCACGACAGCGCCGGGTCGAGGGGCTCACCCAGCCTGGGATCCGCGCGAGCGAGATCCCGAACGGCAGCTTCGTCGGCGCCATAGACCGCCAGCGCGCGGGGCTCCCCCGTTGGCTCCCGGTAACCATGGATGCGCAGGTCTGCCGTCACGCACGGTTTCTCGGGCAGCCGCGCGAACTCCACCGCCTGATTGACGGTGTCCTCCGCCATATGCCGGTAGGTCGTCCACTTGCCTCCCGCCGTCGTCAGCAGCCCCGACGCATCGATGTGAATCGTATGGTCGCGAGAAAGTGCGGCAGTGATTCGGCTGTCGCCGCTGCGGACGAGCGGACGGATGCCGGCGAATACGCTCAAGACGTCGGCCCGGCTCGGAGCTTTGTGCAGGTAGAGCCGGGCGGTCTCGAGGATGAAGCTTATCTCGCTGTCGAGCGCCTGCGGCTCGAGCGTCGGCTGGGGGATCGGTGTGTCTGTCGTGCCCACCACCGTATGGCCGTGCCACGGGATTGCGAACATCACCCGGCCGTCGCGCGTATGCGGCACCATGATGGCGCTCCTGCCGGGGAGGAACGAACGGTCGAACACGAGATGGATGCCCTGGCTCGGCGCGATGAGCGGCAGCGCCTCGGGTTCGGCGAGCCGCCTGACGCTGTCCGCGAAGGGGCCGGTCGCGTTGATGACGACTTCGCCCAGCGCGCGGAACTCATGCCCGGTTTCGACATCCCTCGCGACCACTCCGTCCACGGTGCCGTCGCGTCCTTTGGTGACCGCCGTCACCTCGGCGTAATTGAGCAGCGCCGCGCCGTGCTCGACCGCGGTTTGAGCCAGGTTGATCAGCAGCCGCGCATCGTCGAACTGACCGTCGTAGTACTCGACGCCGCCGCGAAGTCCCTCCGTGCGGATGGTCGGCAGGCGTCGCAGCGTCTCGTCCCGAGAGAGGATCGCTGACTGGCCGAACCCATACTTGCCGGCGAGGAGGTTGTAGACCTTCAGGCCCAGCCCGTAGAAGGGGGCCTCCCACCAGTCGTAGTTAGGCACGACGAACGGCAGGTTGCTGACCAGGTGCGGCGCGTTCTGCCGCAGGATTCCGCGCTCCTTGAGCGCTTCCATGACGAGCGAGATATTGCCCTGCTCGAGATATCGTACGCCGCCGTGCACAAGCTTCGTGCTGCGGCTGGAGGTGCCCTTGCCGAAGTCACTCTGCTCGAGCACCAGGACGGAGTACCCTCGTGACGCCGCATCGACTGCGACGCCGACGCCCGTCGCTCCGCCCCCCACGATGATGAAATCCCACGGCCCCTCATGGCGCTCCACACGCGCGCGCACCTCGTCGCGATTCACGCCTTCACGACCTCCGACTGCGCGGCGGCGGCGGAAACCCACCCCTTCGATCGGCTCACCGCCTCGCGCCAGCGCGCGCGCAGCCGCACGGCATCGGATCGAGGCATAATGGGCTCGAAACGACGCTGCACCCGCCACTGCCCGGCGATCTCTTCAGGTGATGACCAGAAGCCCACGGCAAGGCCCGCGAGGTACGCGGCACCGAGCGCCGTGGTCTCCGTCACCGCGGGTCGGACGACCGGCACGCCGAGGAGGTCGGCCTGGAACTGCATCAGCGCATCGTTGGTCGATGCGCCACCATCCACGCGAAGTTCGGCGAGCGAAATTCCCGAGTCGCGACGGACGGCATCGAGCAGGTCGTCTACCTGATACGCGATACTCTCCAGCGCCGCCCGCGCGACGTGCGCCGCGGTCGTCCCACGCGTCATGCCAACGAGGAGTCCGCGCGCGTAAGGATCCCAGTGAGGAGCACCGAGGCCGGCAAAGGCGGGCACCAGATACACGCCACCGTTGTCGCTGACCGACGCGGCCAACGCTTCGACGTCCGATGACGTCGCGATCAGGCCGAGACCATCACGCAGCCACTGCACCACGGCGCCGCCGATGAAGACGCTCCCTTCGAGCGTGTACTCGGTGCGACCCGCAACCTTCCACGCCACGGTCGAGACGAGACGATTTGCCGACGGAACGCGCCGGGTCCCCGTGTTCTGCAGAAGAAAACATCCGGTCCCGTATGTGTTCTTCGTCAAGCCCGGAGAGACGCACATCTGGCCGAAGAGCGCGGCCTGTTGATCGCCGGCGATGCCGGCAATAGGCACGTCTTCGATTCCGAGCGTCGTGGATACCCGTCCGTAGACTTCGCTCGACGACCGAACGTCCGGCAGCATGCTGGCGGGGATCTTCAGGAGCGCGAGCAGGTCGGCGTCCCACGCCAGGCTGTTGATGTCGAACACCATCGTTCGAGACGCATTGCTGACATCGGTGATATGAGTCGCGCCACTCGTCAGCTTCCAGACCAGCCAGGAATCCACGGTGCCGAACGCGAGTCGACCCGCTTCGGCGCGCTGGCGGGCCCCCGGCACGTTATCCAGGATCCAGGCAATCTTGCTGCCGGAAAAATACGCGTCGATCACGAGCCCTGTCCGCTCCGCGACCAGCGCCTCGTGACCCGCCGCTTTGAGCCGGTCGCAGAATTCCGCGGTGCGGCGATCCTGCCAGACGATCGCGTTGCACACCGGCTGCCCGGTATCGCGGTCCCAGACGATCGTCGTTTCGCGCTGGTTGGTGATGCCGATCGCGGCAAGGTCTCGAGGGCGCAGCTGCGCGCGGCCGAGCGCTTCGATCGCGACCGCGATCTGCGTGGCCCAGATCTCCTGCGGATCGTGTTCAACCCAGCCGGGCTGCGGAAAGATCTGCCGGAATTCCTTCTGGGCGACCTCCACGACGGCACCGTCGTGGTCGAACACAATGGCGCGGGAACTTGTGGTTCCTTGATCGAGCGCGAGAACGTATGGCACATGTGTCTCCTCGGGTCATTCTTCCACGAAACCGGGGTGACCTTGAGCTCCGCCGAAGGGTCGAGCCCCGAGCCTCGATCCGGTATACTCCCGCAACTCTTTTCCATCGAGGTCGCATGACACACGGAACGTTGCGTGAGGCACTCGCGGAGTTCCTGGGGACATTCGTTCTCATCCTGTTTGGCGTCGGCGTCGTCGCGCAGGTGGTGCTCAGCCGGCAGGCTGCGGGCACGTTCCTGTCGATCAATTTCGCGTGGGGCCTCGCGGTGACGATGGCCTGTTACGTGGCGGGCGGGGTGTCGGGTGCTCATCTGAATCCGGCGGTCACGGTCGCCCTGGCGGTGCAGCGAGGCTTTCCGTGGCGGAAGGTCGCGCCGTACGTCTTCGCGCAGATGGCCGGCGCGTTCGCGGCATCGGCCGTGGTGTACGCCGTCTATGCCGAAGCGCTGACTCACTTCGATGGAGGTGTCCGACAGGTGGCGGGCCCGCTTGGCACGGCGGGGATCTGGGCGACGTATCCGCAGCCGTTCCTGAGCACGTTCCCCGGGAGGCTTCGTCGATCAGGTCGTCGGCACTGCAGCGCTCATGGCGGTGATCCTCGCGATCACGGACGCGCGGAACGCGCCGCCGGCGTCAGGGATGGCGCCGCTGATCGTGGGTCTGCTCGTCGCCGTCATCGGCATGTCGTTCGGCTTCAACGCGGGGTATGCGATCAACCCAGCGCGCGATTTCGCCCCGCGGCTTTTCACCGCCGTCGCCGGCTGGGGGACGGAGGTGTTCCGCGCCGGTAATGGCTGGTGGTGGGTCCCGTTAACGGCGCCAGTCCTCGGGGCGGTGCTCGGTGCGTGGGTGTATGATGCATGCATCGGCCGCCGGTTCCCACAGGACCTGCCGCCCACCGCCCCTCAGCCGCATTTGCCGCCGCCGCAGCCCGGGCAGCTGCCGCCGGTCTGAGCGCGAATGCAATCGAAAAATGGGCCCTGGCAATGGGCGATTGCCTGCCAGTCCTCCGCGTCTTGATTTTCCCATTTCCCATTGCTATTTGCCATTGCCCATCAGCATGGCGATCAGCGGCGCGGGAACTGGTCGGGGTTGTCGGTGAAGAGCGCGTCCACGCCGTAGTCGTACAGAAACTTCGCCATTTCCTCGCGTACTGACGCGTACTGGCCGGTATTCGACGATCGGAACGTCCAGGGCGTGACAGTCAGACCCGCCGCGTGGGCCCATTTCACTACCTCGGGCCTTGCCGCGACGATCGCCTTGTTCGGACCGAGCCCTGTCGCCCACCGGGCGATTTCGCGGATCTTGTCAGCTGAGTCCAGCCGTGCCGCCGCCTGCGCCTCGACGAGGAGCACGCGCGGGACCTTCGGGAGCTGTTTGGACAGCAGCTTGATGGTCGTCTCGTCGAACGACTGAATGATGACGGGAGAACGCGGATCGGCGATGAGGTTGTTCGCCTCCAGCATCTTCGCCAGCAGCGTTTCGGGACTCACCTGACGTTCGCGGTAGAACGAGGGGTCTTTCAGCTCCGGATACAGGCCGGCCTTGCCGCGCACCAGGTCGATCGCTTCCTGGAAGGTCGGCACCCGCATGGCCGCGAACTTCCTGTCGAACCACGAGCCTGCGTCGAGCCGCTTGATTTCCGCCAGCGTGAAGTCGCCGACCAGCCAGCGCCGCACGGGCGTGGCGGCGGTCTTGTCCTCGACAAAGCGGTCGGGAAAGACCTCCTCCACGTCCGTGGTGCGCTCGAGTGTCAGGTCATGGATGCAGACCAGCACGCCGTCTTTCGTGACGGCGAGGTCCTGTTCGACGAAGTCCGCGCCCTGCTCGAGCGCGAGCGCGTAAGCCGGCAGGGTGTGCTCCGGCGCGTACGCCGAAGCGCCCCGGTGTGCGACGAGCTGTTTCTTCACCGGCGCTTGCCCGACGCCGACAGTCGGCAGGCAGAAGGCAAACGCCAGAACGAGCACCAGCGCGCCGCGGACAGTCCCGATTACCCCCATGTCAGAACGTCAACTTCACACCGAGCTGCAGCTGACGGGCGTCGTAGGTGGACGTGATGGTGGCGAAGTTCCCGGCGGAGCGGTTCGCATTCGGGGCGCGGAAGTTGACCTTGTTGAGGACGTTGAAGGCCTCGAAGCGAACCTGTATGCGTGTCTGCGTACCGATGGGGAGCGGAAAGTCCTTCGCCGCGACGAGATCCATCTGCCAGAACCACGGGCCGCGGACGCTGTTCCGCGGCGCGTTGCCGAACGGCTGGCTGGGGTCCGTCGGCACGACGACGGTGTCACGATTGAGGTAGTCGATCACGGAATCGCGGTCGCCGTACGGATCGCCGACGACGTTGGGCCGGTAGTTGTTGGCGCCGCGAAAGTCCTGTGTGATCCCCGAGACCAGGAACGTCCCGCCCGGCTGATAGAACAGCGTCACCGGCTCTCCCGAGGTCATCGTGTTGATACCGCTGATCGTCCACCCGCCGAGGAAGCCCTCGGCGATTGGGCCAGCGTCCCCGAGCCACCGCTTGCCGCGGCCAACCGGGAGCGACCACACCACGCTCGTCGTGTTGTTGATCGGCTGGTCGTAGCCCGACGTGCCGTAGTCCGCCTCGAGGTTGTAGAAGTCCTGCGGCGACGGGAAGTTGTTGGTGGCACTGCCTTCGAGCGATCCAGCGCCGTTGTCCTTGGCCTTGGACCAGGTGAACGCGTTGAGGAGCATCAGCCCCTGGCGCATCCGGTACTCGTATTTCAGCTGCAGGCTGTCGTATCGCGACTTCCCGCCGTTGAACGAATAGGTGATGTCGGCGAGCTCCGGGATCGGCCGGCGGGCCTGCAGGGACAGGGTTCCCTGCGGATTGTTGACGGCGGCCTGATTGAAGTTCGCGAACAGCAGCAGATCGTCCGCACGGTTTCCGACGTAGGCCACATCCACGATCATGTTGCGGGCGATCTCGCGCTGCACCGAGATGTAGTAGCTCTGCGCGCGGCTCGAGTGATAGTCCTCGGGCATGTAGGTGATGTTCGCGCGGCTTGCGTCGAAGACGGCTGGATCGGCGAACCCCGCCGGATATCCCTGCTGCGTCGTTCTGAAGCTCGGGTCGAGCACGTTCGCCTGCACGGCGACGGCGTTGACCACCTGTGGACCGTTGATGGGGAGGATGTTCGCGCCGCCCGCGCGGTGGAAGTGGATGTAGCTGATCCCGTAGCCGCCGCGAATCACCGTCGAGGGCAGCACGGTCCATGCAAAGCCGAGCCGCGGCCCGAAGTTGTTGCGATCGGGATTGATGGTCGACCGGTCGCGGAGCGAGCCGTCCCTTGCCGGGACCATGGTCCGCGTGTCAGGGTCGAAGTTGGACAGGATGTTGTCCTTCTCCCAGTGCGGGGTGGCGTATTCGTACCGAAGCCCGGCATTGATGGTCAGCGCGTCGTTCATCCGGAAGTCGTCCTGAACATAGGCGAAGTGCATCTGCTGCCGCAGGTTCGCGATCAGGATGTTGCTCAGCGAGTATTGATTCCGCAGGCCGAACATGAAGTCCGCGAGGTTGTACAGGTTGTTCGTCGACGCTGGACCCGGGTTGGAGAACCGGCTGCCGTAAGCGTCGCGCCCGTACAGCGGATTCACATCCTGCACTTCCGTCGCGATGTGCTGGAACTCGTAGCCGCTCTTCAGCGAGTGGCGACCGGTGACCCACGTGTAGTTCACTTTCGGGTTCCAGACTTCCGGATACTGCCACTGCGGATTGGTCGCCTGGCGCCCCAGATCCGCGTACCCGGTGATGATCTGGGTCGGTAATCCGCCCGCGATGCGAGGATCGGTGGGCAAGCCGGTGATCCCGTAGGCCTCCAGTGCGCCTTCGGTGCCGAGCGCCGCAGGATTCTTGCCCGCGACTGTTCGCGACCATCCGAACCGCCCTTCGAGCAGTGACGAGCCGGACCGGCTCCACGTGAACCCGCTGGCGAATTGTTTGTTCGTGACGTAGGTCTGCGCGTTCCCTGACCCGCCCGACGGCAGCGGCAGCGGCGGCTGATCGAACAGGTCCGCGTCCCGGTAGCCATAGCGGCCGAAAACCGTCAACGACGTGCCGGCCTGAAAGTCCCCTTTGATGTTCCACTTGTCGGTGGTGTTCGTGAACTCCTGGAGGATCGAATAGTTGTTGGCGGCGCCGGCGGACGTCGGGTCCGGCAGCGCGCTCAGGACCCGCCTCGCGAAGTCGGTCATCGGAATCGGGGTCCCTGCGGCATACGTCTGCCCGGTCAGCGGATTGCGCACGTCGACGGACAGGATTCCCTGCCGCTGCGCCACCGTCGGGATCGTGCTGAAGGCCACATTCTCCCGCGTCTGGCGGAAGCCCTCGTAATCGGCAAAGAAGAAGGCACGGTTCTGTACGATCGGTCCGCCGAGCGTAAAGCCGAACTGGTCGCGGCTGAGCGGAGGCTTTTCTCCAGTCGTGGGCTTGAAGAACCCGGTCGCATTCAGCTTCGTGTCGCGGAAGAACTCCCACGCCGCGCCGCTGAAGCGATTCGTGCCACTGCGGTACGCCACGTTGATCGTCCCGCCGGCGCTGCGGCCGTACTCCGCGCTGAGATTGTTCGTCACCACCTTGAATTCGGCGACCGCGTCCGGCGACGGCTGCATCACCTGGTTCGAGAATCCCTGATTGCTCGTCCCGTACGCGTTGTTGTCGACCCCGTCGAGCAGAAAATTGTTGAAGGTGCTGCGGAGTCCGTTGATGTTGAACGACCCCTCGCGAACGGTCTGCGCCGAGCCGGTGTTGAGCGGCGAGAGCCGCACGCCCGGGCTGAGCAGCGCGAGGGCAGAGTACTCGCGGCCGTTCAGGGGCAGCTGCACGGCCTGCTCGCTCGTGATGACCTGGCCACGCTGGCTGGAGTCCGTCTCGAGACGCGTCGCCGCGCCGACGACTTCGACCGTTTCGGTGAGATTGCCGGGGGTCAATTGCAGGTCGACCCGCTGCCGTGCGCCGACGGCGACTTGAACGTTGTCGGCGACCGCGAGCGAGAACCCCTGGAGCTCGGCGGTGATCTTGTATCGTCCGACGCGGACCGTGATGAACTCGAAGCTCCCGTTCTCATCGGACACCCGCGTGGTGGATATCCCCGTATCGAGATTCATCAATATCACAGTGGCGCCCGGCACCACCGCGCCGGTGTTGTCCTTGACGGTTCCGATCACCGTCGCCGTGTCGAACTGCGCGTACGCCGCCGTCGATGTGACAAGGACGGAAGCGAATGCCAGCAGGATGCAGATAGCGCGTGTCATACGCAGCATCGTACCTACCTCGCCCAAAGGGGACGTAAGGGATCGATGAACTCTGTCTAACGGTGCAGGGACGCACGATACCGGCTGCCCCGCCGTCTCGTCAAGACACTTTCTGGAAGTTCCTGATGGGGTCGGTGTCGGATGGGAGCAACCCCAAGTCTCGGGAACCGGCGTCGGCTGGATTGCGGACCACTGGGGATGGACCGGGGTCTTCGTCACGATGTCGCCTGCTGCGTCCTGACGATCGTCTTCAGCGCCATGACGCTGAAGCACAGGGTCGAAAGCGGGACGCGATAGGCTCAGAGCGGGGCCGATTCTGCCAGAAGGCTCACCTCCTGCAGCGTTGGAACGCCGTTCATGGCCCCCAGCCGCGTGCAGCTGATGGCCGCCGCGGCGTTCGCGAAGCGCATCGTCCGCTCGAGCGGCCACTCGTTGAGCACCCCGAAGATGAACGCGCCGCGGAAGACGTCCCCCGCCCCGGTCGTGTCGATGGCGCTCACCACGAACCCCGGTGCGTGGAACACCTGATCGCCGGCAACCGCGAGGCAGCCCCTGGCGCCAAGCGTGACGACGAGCACCTTATGCGCCGGCCGTCGTAATTTCTGCAGCGCCCCGGCGTGATCCTTGATTCCCGTCAACTCTCGTGGCACGTGCTCAGCGAAAATCGGATAGGACACGGTCTCGACGAGTTCGATCGTCCTAGGCGTCACGCGGTCGATATCGCTCGTGGCGGGCAGGCCCAGATCGCGTGCGGCGGTCGCGGCCACAACCGCGGCAGACTCGTCCACATCGTCGACATGCACCAGCCGTGCGGCGGCCAGCACCTCGGAGGGCAGCTCACGAGATCTCAGGCGGAGCCGCTCGTCGCGATCCCAGAGAACGATCCGCTCGCCCGTCTGCTCGTCCACGATGATGAGCGCGAATTGATTCGGGCCGTCCCGGATCACGGCCTCCGACATCCCGATGCCGCGTTCCGCAAGCTCGGCCCGTATGCGCTTGCCGTTCTCGTCAGTGCCGGTCGCGCCGATGTATCGCACCGTCAGTCCGAGGCGCGCGCACGTCGCCAGGGCTGTCGCCGTCTGGCCGCCGCAGCAGATGGCCTGTTCCTGGATCCGCAGCTTCGAAAAGGATCCGTTCGGCTCGGGATAGGACGGAATGCGGTTGACGTAATCGACAGAATTGGCGCCGACGCCCACCACATCGCAGGGCGTGAGGCGTCCCGCGGCGTGTGTCATACCAGGGAGTATATGAGCGAAGGACCGCAGACGTCGATGGCTGCACAAGACCGGAAAACGGTCGGCCGCGGCCGGTCGCGGATCACTTCGGCGTCCTCGGCGGTCTCCGCTCTCTGCAATCTCCGCTGAGCTCGGCGACAGGTCTCAGTCGGGCGGCTAGACGAACCAGCGCTGCTTCTGCCGGTCGCGCTCGTACTGCTTCCGCGCGTCTTGCACGGCCGTCTGGTCCGACACTTCGGCGACGGGAACATCCCACCAGCAGCCGTAACCCGGCACGCGCGTGTCGGGATCGACAGGAACGTACACGACGGCCGTCCGGTCTGCCGCGCGGGCCTCAGCCAGGGCACGATCGAGCGAGGCGCGATCGGACGCGCGGAATACCCGCGCGCCGAGCGACTCGGCGTTGGCGGCGAGATCCACCGGCAGAGGATCGCCGTCAATTTGCCCCGTCTGCTCACGCCGGAACCTGTAGGCTGTGCCGAACCCTGCAGATCCCACAGACCGCGAGAGCGCTCCGATACTTGCGAAGCCACCGCTGTCGACGAGAACGATAATTAGCTTGCAGCCCTCCTGAATCGACGTCACGATCTCCTGCGCCATCATCAAGTACGAGCCGTCGCCAACCATGACGTACACGTCCCGGTCTGGCGCTGCCATCTTGACTCCCAGCCCCCCGGCTATTTCGTATCCCATACAGGAGTAGCCATATTCGAGGTGATAACCCTTGGGATCGCTCGTCTGCCAGAGTTTGTGCAGCTCGCCCGGGAGGCTGCCCGCGGCGCAAACGACCACGTCTCGAGGACCCGACGCGCTGTTGACGGCTCCGATGATCTCGGCTTGCGGCAGCGGGACGCGGCCGCCCCGACCGGTCAGGCGGTCGACCTCGGCGATCCAATCGCGTCGCAGACGAGCGACGTGGTCGCGATACTCCGCAGACGTTGAAACCCCCTGGAGCAGGCATTCGAGATCTTCGAGCGCCGCCCGCGCATCGGCGACGATCGGGATCGCTGCATGCTTGAAGGCGTCCATTTCGACAACGTTGATGCCGATGAAGCGCACGTCCGGATTCTGGAAGGCCGATTTCGAGGCAGTCGTGAAATCGGTCAGCCGGGAGCCGATCGACATGACGAGGTCGGCTTCACGGCAAATCTCGATGGCTGCCGCCGTCCCGCTGACCCCTGCCGCCCCGAGGGCCATGGCGTCCTCCGATGCCATCGAGCCCTTGCCGGCCTGTGTTTCACCGACCGGAATGCCGGTGTTTCCGGCGAAGCGGCGCAGAGCAGACGCCGCATCGCTGTACAACACGCCCCCGCCGGCGATCATTACGGGGCGGCGGCTCGCGCGGATCGCGGCCGCGGCTCGCTGGAGGAGCGCGCGGTCCGGACGCGGACGAGGAACCGTCCAGACGCGTGGCTGGAGGAACGCCACCGGGTAATCGAACGACTGCGCCTGCACATCCTGAGGCAGTGCGAGCGTCACGGTGCCCGTTTCGACTGGCGACGTCAGAACGCGCATCGCTTCGGGCAGCGCCGAGATCAGCTGCTCGGGACGATAGATTCGATCCCAGTAGCGCGACACCGGCTTGAAGCAATCGTTCACGGACAGGTCCTGCGACTGGGGGGATTCCAGCTGCTGGAGCACCGGCGCGGGAAGGCGGCTCGCAAAGATGTCACCCGGCAGCAGCAGCACCGGCACCCGATTGATGGTGGCGCCTGCGGCCCCGGTGACCATGTTCGTCGCGCCCGGACCGATCGACGTCGTGCACGCCATGGCACGTAACCGGTTGTGCATCTTGGCGTAGGCCGCCGCGGTATGCACCATCGCCTGTTCGTTCCGGCACTGGTAATACTTCAACCCATTCCGCATCTGATCGAGTGCCTGCGCCACGCCCGCAACGTTTCCGTGCCCGAAGATTCCAAACATTCCGCCGAACAGCTGCTGCCGCGTCCCGTCGCGTTCGGTGTGCTGAACGGAGAGGAAACGGACGAGCGCCTGTGCCATGGTCAACCGTTCCGTTGAAGCCACTGGATCATCTCCTGAGAACGTGCCGCGCATTGTACTCCGGCGCGGGAAGGCCGACGGAGGGCATGAGAACCGTCCTACTTTTCGTGTAGCCATTGTTCCTGCGTTCCTTGCTCCTCCGTGTTGAAGCTCGTTCCATTCCCTCCGCGTCCTCCGTCGGGCGGCTATTCTCGCGCCCGCCGATTGTCTCCCCCGTTCGCCCGATGCATACTGGGCGCTCACATGACGGTTGGCGATCCCTGCCTCGCGCTGCGTATGACTGGCATCCGCAAAGCCTTCCCGGGCGTACTCGCGCTCGACGGTGTCGATCTCGACGTTCGGCAGGGAGAAGTTCACGTACTGCTCGGCGAGAACGGCGCCGGCAAGTCGACGCTGATGAAGATCCTGAGCGGCGCGGTGACGCGGGATGCGGGGACGATCGAGATCGATGGCCGTGTGGTCAGCATCGAGAGCCCGCGGCAGGCCCACGACCTGGGCGTCCGCACCATTTACCAGGAGCTGACGCTGGTGCCGCACCTCTCAGCCGCCGAGAACGTCTTCCTCGGCCGCGAGCCGCGTCGAGCCCCAGGCATCATCGACGCGCGACGAATGCGCGAGCAGACAGAGGGCATCCTCGCCAGCCTCGGTGTCCGAATCGATCCCGGGCACGCCGTTCGCGATCTTGGCATCGCCCAGCAGCAGATGGTGGAGGTGGCGAAGGCCCTGGACGACCGGGCGCGGATCTTCATCATGGACGAGCCGACATCGGCGCTGACCGATGCCGAAATCAACGAGCTCTTTGCGACCATCGAGCGCCTGACGGCGCGCGGGGCGGGGGTCCTCTACATCTCCCACCGCCTGGAGGAAGTCAGCCGGATCGGACAGCGGGTCACCGTTCTGCGGGACGGCCGGCGTGTGGCTACGCACGAGGTGCGGGACGTGACGATTCCGCAGCTGATCCGATTGATGGCGAACCGCGATCTCGCGGAGCACTTCCCCAAGCGGCGCACGGTGCGCGGTGAAGAGCTCCTTCGCGTCGTCGGTCTCCGGCGGCGCGGCGTGCTCCACGATGTTGGCCTGACCGTGCATCGGGGCGAGGTGGTCGGGGTTGCCGGGCTGCTCGGCGCCGGCCGCACCGAGCTGGCCCGCGCAATCATCGGCGCCGACGCGCGGGACGCCGGACGCATCTTCATCAAAGGCGCCGAGGTCCCGATGCGGCACCCGGCGCACGCCATCGCGCTCGGCGTCGGCTTTCTGCCTGAAGACCGTAAGACCCAGGGATTGGTGCAGACGCTCTCCGTCGTGGACAACATCGCCCTACCCTCCCTCGGGCGCTGGTCGCGTGGCGGCATCGTGCGCACTTCCCGGCACACCGAGATCGGCCGGCGCCTGGTCCAGGATCTCCGCATCAAAACCCTTGGCCTGCAACAGACCGTCCTGCAGCTGAGCGGCGGGAACCAGCAGAAGGTCGTCCTGGCGAAATGGCTCGCCGCGCACGCGGACGTGCTGATCATGGACGAGCCAACGCGCGGCATCGACGTCGCCGCAAAGGTGGAAATCTACGAGCTAATGAACCAGCTGACGGCGCGCGGCGCCGCCATCCTGATGATCTCGTCGGAGCTGCCCGAGATCCTGGGCATGAGCGACCGTATCCTCGTGATGCGGCTTGGCCGTCTCGTCGCGGAGTTCACGGCGGCCGAGGCGACCCAGGAACGCGTGCTGCAGGCAGCGCTCGGTCACGCGGCATGAGACGTCGATGATCGCGTCATTCGGGGGACGTCAGCTCGGCACGCTGTTCGGCCTGATCGGTCTCTGCGCGCTTCTGACCGTCCTGACGCCGCATTTCCTGACCGTATCCAACCTGCTCAACGTCACGGAGCAGACGACGATCAACGCGGTGATTGCGGTCGGCATGACGTTCGTCATCCTCTCGGCAGGGATCGACCTGTCGGTCGGGTCCATCGTCGCGCTGACGGGTGTCGTGCTGGGCAGCGCCCTTCACAGCGGCGTGCCAGTCCCGGCGGCGATTCTCCTCAGTCTGACAACGGGGGCCGTCTGCGGTCTGCTCAACGGGTTGCTCATCACCCGGGGAGGACTCCCTCCGTTCATCGCCACACTGGGGATGATGAGCATCGCGCGAGGGGTGGCGCTTCTCTTCACAGACGGACGGCCCATCTCAGGGTTCAGCGCCGGCTTCCGCGAAATCTCGACCGGCCGCCCCCTGATGATTCCCGCGCCCGTATTGGTGATGATCGTCGTGTACGTCACCGCGCATTTCGTCCTCACCCGCACCACCTTCGGCCGGTACGTGTATGCGATCGGCGGCAACGAGGAAGCCACCCGGCTGTCGGGGGTCAGGGTCGGGTTCCACAAGACGATGGTCTATGCCGTATCGGGCGTCACGAGCGCGGTCGCGGCGGTGACGCTGACGGCGCGGCTGAACTCCGCACAGCCGATCGCCGGGATGATGTACGAGCTCGACGCCATTGCGGCGACGGTGATCGGCGGCACGAGCCTGCTTGGCGGTTCGGGCACGCTGGTCGGCACCCTCATCGGGGCGCTGATCATGGGCGTGCTGCGCAATGGACTGAACCTGCTGGGAATCTCGTCCTTCCTGCAGCAGGTCGTGATTGGCGGCGTGATTATCGCCGCCGTCCTCGTGGATTCGCTCCTCAACGCCCGATCGCAGCGGCGCCGCGCACGCATCGCGCCCTCACCCGCGCCGACAGCCGGATCGGCCGAGGGGATCACGCGGTAACGCGGCGGTGCGAGTCCACCAGCACGCGCGCAATCGCCTCTATCCAGCGCGCATCGCCCAGCGCGTCATCCACGCCGATGGCTGGTGGGCGGCCCGCCAGCACCGACTCCCGGAAATGATGGAGCTCCTCGCGGAATGCCTCTTCGTACGACACCGTGTGCTGTTCAACCACCAGTGCGCCGTCGTCCATCCGCTCGACGGTGAGGGGCGTCGGCGCGTGTCGAAGATAGGGCGAAGGAAACGCGAGCGTCACCCGCCGCTCGGGGCTGATGAACCGAAGCTGCTCCTGGTAATGTGCGACGTCTGGTACGGAGATCCAGTTGATCACCACGCGAACGTCGCCGGCAAACCGCGTGAGCGATGTTTGCGCCATTCCCGTCCCGCCACGTGTGCGCCGCCAGCACTTCGGCAGGTTCGCCAAGAATCCCTCGAAGCGCGTTGAGATCATGAATCACGCTGGTGAGCAGCACGAAGAGGGCCATGCGGACCGCCATCGGCGCGTCGGGACCCACGGTCGCGTCGAGGAGTGGCCGAATCTCAGGCGTACTGGCCTGACGGACTGCAAGCCGGTCCATCTGCTGCTCGCTCATCTCCTCTGCTGACCGTCGAGGCAACAGCGCGTGATGCCGGCGAAATGCCTCCTCGTCCGGGTGGAGCACGGTGACGTCGACGAAGCGAAGGTTCCGAAGGCGCCGCACCTCGCTCGCGCGTCCGCTGGTAGGCCGGATCGAACCGCTTGTGATATCCGACCATGACGACGATCCCGCTGCCTCGGGCCGCGCGCGCGATCGCCTCGGTTTCAGAAAGGCTGAACCCCAGGGGTTTCTCCACGAACAGATGTTTGCCGGCCTCGAGCGCCGCGAGCGCGAAATCACGGTGGGAGCCTGAAGCGAGCACCAGCACGGCCTCGACGGCCGGATCCCCGAGGAGTTCTCGAAAATCCGTCGTCCGGCGCTCGACGTGATACCGCGCACCGACAGCATCGAGGGTGGACCGATCGATGTCGGCGAGGCCGATGACGTCGAAGAGATCAGGGCGTTCAGCCAGGGTCGGCAGGTGCATCATCTGCGCGATGGCACCGCAGCCGATCACGGCGACGCGGAGGGGACGACTCACGGCAGGACGGCGAGGTGGGACAGGACGCCCCACCTCGCTGATGGTGGCTAGAACGTGACCCGGGCGCTGATCTGCATGATTCTCGGATCGCCTGACAGCGTCGAGATCGTGCCGAACGTCGCCGAGTCCGAGATGTTCCGGTTTGGGATACCGAAATTGACGCGATCGAACACGTTGAAAATATCCCACCGTAATGTGGCTGCCGCCCGCCCACCGAGCCGGATGCGGCGCTGCACCGTCATGTCGAAGCTCTGCCAGTCTGGTCCGCGGAGTCGGTTGCGCACCACGTTACCGAAGGTGCCGTTTGGAACAGCCTGAAAGGCCGTCGTGGTGAACCACTGCTCAACGGTCTCCGGGCCCTCCGGACTCCCTGTTTGATTGGGCAGGCCGGTCATGCCAAGACCCACGTTGTTGTTGCCTTGAGTGATCATGTACGGGCGGCCGGAACGCCACGCGAAGATGCCTGACACAACCCAATCACGCGCCAGCCAGTGCTGTCCGAGCGGCAGCTCCACGACGAAATTCGTGCCGAACCGGTGGCGGACGTCGTAGTCGCTCGGGCCGTACCAGGTAGTGAGGTCACGGGAATTCTGTGGGAACGAGGCGGAGCCCTGGGTCGAGAGATGCTCCGAGGTGTTGTCCTTCGAGTCTCCCAGCGTATACGAAGCGCCGAACGAGTAGCCCTGCGCGAAGCGCTTCTCCACGCCGACGTCCACACCCTTGTATTCGGATTTGCCGGTCTGCGAGCGCCACTCGATGAAGCCGAAGTTCGGGTACGGCAGGAGGCCCAGCGCGTTGTCGCCAGCGCTGTTCGGTAGCGGCTGGTTAAGGTTGATCAGCCTTCCGAGGTTGCTCCCTCTCGTGTAAATGAAGTCGGCCGTCAGCAACATGCCCGTCAACAGCTCGCGCTGAAATCCGACGCTCGCCTGATTCATCATGGTTTTAGGCGCATCGTTCGCAACCGCGCGGATGCGCAGCGGGCGCAGCTGACCAGCGGCCGGATCGAGATTGGGTGGCGTCAGGAACCCCGCCGGGATCCCGTCGCGTAGGAAGAAGATTGGCGATCCGGACGTTCGCGTCAGCGTGTTGTTGATCAGACCGGGAACGTTCAGCGCGAGCTGGTCCTCGCTGCCAACGCGATCGAACAGATTATAGAAGATGCCCCATCCGCCCCTGATGACGGTCTTCTCATCGAGTGAGTAGACCGCGCCCACGCGGGGGGCGAAGTTGTTCGTGTCCGGTTTGACGAGCCCCCGCTCCTCGAGTGAACCGTCGCTGGCGAATACGAGGCTGCCGCCCGCCGGGTCAAAATTTGTCTGCGCGTTGCTGGCCTCGTAGGCAGGCGTGATGAAGTCGTAGCGCAGTCCGACGTTTAGCGACAGCTGCGACGTCACCTTCCAATCGTCCTGGGCGAAGAACATCGTCGCCCAGTGCCTCTGGTCCACGACCCAGACGTTCGAGAGCGCAAAATCCGAAACGTAGCCCAGCAGAAAGTCGGCCATGGCGCACTGGAGTCCGCAGGTAGTGGTCCCGGTGAACGCGTTGCTGCGGAAACGCAGGGCGCCGCGGGTGGACGGGACGTCGAGGTACTCGTTGGACATCGGCGCCAGGACGTTGCCGCCGAATTTGAAGGCGTGGTTGCCGCGAAGCCAGGACAGCGTGTTGAGGAACTCGAACTGGTTCGTATGCTGGAACTTCGGCAGAAAGTCCGGCGACCCGAGGCGCCCGAGGCCCGAGCCGCCGAAGTATCCGTCGATGGTGATCCCGGGGAACCCTCCGGCCACGGCCGGATCGGTAATCGACCCGGGAATGGTCGCGGCGGGTGGCGGCGTCAGGCCGAACGCCTGGTGCACAGCGTCGGAATCAGCCTTGGACCAGGAGACGCGGACCTCATTGACGATGGTATTCGAAAGGATGCGTGTCCAACCTCCGACGAGCGCGTTGGTTTTGATCGTTTGATCGCCGAACGCTGACGTGCTCGTGCCATCGATGACGCCGCCAAAGGCCCCGGGGATCTGGCGGGTGCGGTTGGAGTAGATATACCGTCCAAAAATACTGTCGTTGGCGTTCGGCCGCCAGTCGACTCGGCTCAGAAGCCGGTCGGAATCGTCGATCAAGTCCGCGAGACGGAAGAAATTGTTGGCCCCCGCCTGGTTGGGCAACGGCACGAGCGCGATGATCGCGGCGGCGTAAGGATCGATCATCGCGGACGGGATCCTGTTGTCGCTGAAATTGACGCCATTGACGGGATTGCGGATCGCGGTAGAGAAGATGCCGGCGCGCTCGTCAGCCGTGGGTACTCGGGTGATCCGCGTCACGCCGCGCGTGATCCGCGTGCCCTCGTAATCCACAAAGAAAAACGCATTGTCCCTGATGAGGGGTCCGCCAATATTCCCACCAAACTGGTTCTGATCGTTCGCCGGCTTGGGAGAACCGGCGCGCTTCGAGAAGAAGTCGATGGAGTCCATGGAATCGTTGCGGAAAAACTCATACGCGGTTCCCCTGAAAACGTTCGTTCCTGACTTCGTCGACACGCTCACCGCTGCGCCCGGCGACCGCCCGTACTCGGCGGAGTACGGGCTCGTGATGACCTTGAACTCCTGGATAGCGTCCACCGAGGGACGGGACACCTGTGACGTCAGTTCCTGGACGTTCTCGGAGATGCTGTTGTTGTCGACGCCATCGAGCAGGAAATTGTTCTGCAGGGATCGCGCCCCGTGGACGTTGATGCCTCCTGTGCGCCCGAACGACGTCCCTCCACCCTGCTCGGTGTAGCGATCCCCCATCACGCCCGGCACCAGTGCCAGCAAGTCATCCCAGTTGCGAATCGCCAGCGGGAGGTTCGCCATCTGAACCTGCGGGATGACGCCCCCGAGCGTTGCGTCGCTGGAGTTGATCAACTGCGTCGATTCCCCCACGGTGACAGTCTCCGCGAAAGTCCCGACCTCGAGCGAGAGGTCAACTCTGGCGCGCTGACCGACTTCGAGCGTGACGACTTGCGAGGCTTTCTTGAAGCCGCTCAACTCGACGTCGATCTGGTACTTACCGGGAATCAGATTGACGACCAGGTACGACCCGGTCTCGGTCGTCTGTTGTCGCGAAGCGACGTTGGTGCCAAGATTCGTGACGACGACAGTCGCGCCCGGCAGGACCGCTCCGCCTGTATCCTTGACAAGGCCCGTGAGCGTGGCCCGATCTACCTGGGCAAACACAGCGCTCGACGAAGCGAGCGCAACAAGAAGCGCCGCAGCGAGCACAGATCGATTCATGATCCCCCCTATTCGGCTCGAAGATGGCCGATACAAGTGCGTCCGTCGAACGGCGGCCTGAATTGTATGGGGAAAACTATTCTGCGCGGCGTCCGATGTCAACAGCGGCCGTGCAAACTCCTGACGCACCCATCAGACCAGCCTCGCTCCCGAGTCCGCGTCGAAGAACAACGCACGTCCTGCGTCTATCGAGAACCAGATCTCGTCCCCCGGCCGAGCCGGGAATTCGGCCGCGCCGCGGGCCACGAGCCGCTGATCGCTGGTCGTCAGGGTCACGAGCGTTTCGTTGCCGACCGGCTCCACGATCAGGACCCGGCCCACTGACCACCCGTCTTCCGGCGCGGTCCGGACCAGGATGTCTTCGGGCCGTACGCCGACGTCGAAGCGTGGCGCTCGCGCGAGCGCGGCTCGCTGCGACGGCGAAACCGCCAGACGCGTGCCCGCCGACTCGACGCCGCCCCCGCCGCCGAGCGCGCCCGGCCAGACGTTGATCCCAGGGCTTCCGAGGAATTCCGCAACGAACCGGTTGACAGGCTTGCGATAGAGTTCGAGCGGCGCGCCGACCTGCTCAATCCGACCGCGGCGGAGAATCGCCACGCGGTGACCGAGCGTCATCGCCTCAGCCTGATCGTGGGTCACATGGATGGTGGTCGTGCCGAGATCCTGCTGGAGCCGCTTCAATTCTGCACGAGTCTGCACTCGCAGCTGGGCGTCCAGGTTCGAAAGCGGTTCGTCCATCAGGTACACGACGGGGTTCCGAACAATCGCTCTGGCCAGCGCTACACGCTGCTGCTGTCCGCCCGAGAGTTGCGCCGGCCTCCGGTCGAGCCATGGTGTCATTTCCAGGCGCCGGGCGACATCGAGAACCCGAGGCTTGATGTCCCCCGTACTGACGCGGCGGGCCATCAACGGAAATGCGATGTTCTCGAACACGCTCATGTGCGGGTAGAGCGCGTAGTTCTGAAACACCATCGCGACGTCACGCTGAGCCGGTGGCACGTCATTGACGACACGGTCACCAATCAGAATGCGGCCCGAGTCAGCCGACTCGAGTCCGGCCAGCAGCCGAAGGAGCGTGGTCTTGCCGCACCCCGACGGCCCGAGCAGCACCATGCACTCCCCCGCCTGCACCTCGAGATCAACGTCGTGAAGCGCCACGTGGGGGCCGAAACGTTTGGCGACGTGTTCGAAGCGGACCTGCATTCGCTCAGTGACGTTGAGGGACGATTTCGATCGTCTGGATGCGGTGCGGCTGGAGGTCCAGGGTGACCGAGCCTCGGGCCCGCGCACACTTCTTCTGGCGATGTTCAGCCAGGTCGGTGAGGTAGACGGCCGACATCCGCGCCGGCAAGCTGATCTTCACAGCGGCCGGGAGGTCAGTCGGATTGAACATGCGCATGACGACGCTGGCGCGCTCGTCAGCAACTTTGCAGGCGCTGAGCACGATGCTGGCGGCCGGTTCCGCGTCCATGCGGATGAAGGACTGCGCGGCTGCCAGCGCGCCGTCTCCCCCACACGGAGAGAATAGTCGCGGCGGCGCGAGAAGATTTCGCGCTGTCTGGAGCAGATCATCCGAACCTGGAGGCGTCCCTCGCGGGATGAAGGCGAAGCGGAACTCGTGAAGCCCCTGACACTGTGCGCCGGGAGCAGGCAGCGCCGGACCGGCGTGACCCTTCCGGGTAGCCAGATCGTTCCGCGAAAGATCGCCGACCGAACGGAGAAGGGTAACTGCGATCGCCGGACCTGCGCCGTCCGACACCACCTCATACTCCATCAGCCCGTCCGTGACGACGATCGCGCCGGTCGACTCGTCGCCGGCATCAACGATTGACTGCATGGGCGCCGCTGCGACCGGCGTCTCCATCAGAGGACCGCCGACTGGCGGTCTGGTCGCAGGCCGCTCGACGATGCCGAACGCCGTGTCGGCTCGATGACTGTTCACCGTCCCGGCGCCAGCCGGGCACAGCACTCGCAGACGATGGTCTCGGGTGCGATTGTCGATCCGCGCGACACAGTCGACGATTGCTGCACCAGCCCGCAGGCGGATTTCGAGCACGACAGGCACCTGGACGACGTCGGCCAGACGCGAAGCACGGTCCGCCGATGCCGCGGCCGGTACCGGGAGCGTCAGGTCGACTGAGAGCGCCGCAACCAGTGGACCCCATTCGAGCGCACGAACGTGCACAGTCTCAGCGTCCGCGTTGGTCACGCGACGGTCATTCGCAGGTGGCGAATAGTTGTACTCGTCGCCCACGTCGCCAACGTCCTCGAACGCGAACACACGCTCGTAATGCGCCCCACTGCGTTTGTCTACGACCTCGACTGCTCCATCACCGCGGACTTCCACTCGCACCAGTTCGTTCTCGAGGGCATCTCCATCAAGCCAGGCGCGGGCATCGGGTGCAGCTCCGTTGGCGCGCCCCTTCGATACATGCACGTCGACCGCGGCGTAGCTCAGGGCAGGGATCGCCTCGACCTCAATGGCAAGATGCATCCGGCGGACCCGGATCGGCACGGGCGGAGCATATCGGCTCATTCGATAGCTCACCGCCTCTTCGGTCCGCGTCACCTGAAAAGCAAGCGGGCGACTCAGGTGGTCGGTCACAGCCGACACGTCCGCGGCGCCGAAGAAGATGAGCGGCGGCTCGAGCGCTGAGAGATCCAGCTCGCGTCCGGATTCGGCGGGCCCGAGGGGAATCTCGATCGTGCCTTCGACGACGCCGGACCACTCGCTGCTGTCGGTATTGAGGAGGAGGCTGCGGATGGCTCCGGAAGGGGCGGCCGGGATGTGAGCCCCCAGGTTACGAACGGCGTGTCTCGTAACAGCCTCGGCGGCTTGAAGGGCCCGTTCGAATCGGGTCACGTTTTCCTCGTGCACCTCGTCGATGCTGCATCCACAGATGCTGTCATGCGGATGATTCTGCAGGAGCGTGCGCCAGGCGTACTGGAGCATGCCGGTCGCAACCGGGACGCCGGACAGCAGTGCAAAAACAGAGGCCGGCTCCGCCCACCGTTCGATCTCACGCTGGACCCGGGCATTGCCTTGCTTCAAATACATTCGAGCTGACAGCACTCCGGGAAGCAGGTGCGCGTAGTCTTCTCCTCCGCGCAGCTCTCCGCGCACACTGTGCAGTGCGTCGGTCCTGTCGGCGAGGGCTGTCGTCACCGCGGCGACATAGGCCGGCAGCGTCGACACATGGGTGTCGTCGGCCTCCGATGCGCCGGGCTCGGTGAGCGCGTCCACTACCTCCAGAAGAGCCGGGTGTGGTTCGACATGATCGACTCCGACCATCAACAACGCATTCCCGGAAGCTGACCTCTCGAGCTCGCGCCTCACGATGGCGGTAGCCTCCCGGCGCCTTGGCTCGGGCGACAGCAACGGCAGGCGTAACCCGTTGCAGTACCCTTCCTGAGGCAGGTGCAGGAGAAGCACGCGGCTCCCATCCGGAGCCTCCCACCAGTACCTCCGCCTTCCGACCTCCGAAGCCTCTCCACAGAATCGCCCCATCGAGTCTGAATCCGGCGAGAATCTGCGGCATCTGCGCCACATGTCCAAAGGGGTCCGGCATGTATCCGACGCGCATCGCTCCGCCGAACGCCGTTGCCATGCGAATTCCCAGAGCGAGGTTGCGCACGAGCGCTTCGCCGCTGACCAGGAACATATCCGGCATCACGTACCAGGGCCCGATCAGGAGTCGGCCTTCGCGGACGCGTCGCCGTACTTCTTTCTCGCGCTCCGGCCGCACCTCCAGGTAGTCCTCGAGCACGACTGTCTGACCGTCGAGATGGAAGAACGTGAACTGCGGATCGGCTGCCATCCGATCGAGCACCCCGTCGACGAGATCGACCAGCCGCGCGCGATACTGCTCGAAGGTCAGATACCACTCGCGGTCCCAGTGTGTGTGGGAGATGACGTGGACCTGCGCCGGGCTCATCCTTTCGTCGCTCCTGCCGTGAGGCCCGCAACGAAAAATCGCTGTAGCAGCAGGAACGCAGCCATCACCGGCAGCAGGCCGATGAGGCTCGCCGCGGCCACCAGCTGCCATTCGGTTTCGTAGCCGCTCTGAAAGCTGAAAATCCCGATGGGCACCGTGAAGCGCTGCTGCGAATCGAGTAACACCAGCGCCAGCCCGAATTCGGACCAGTAGGCCGCCAGGTTGAAAATCGCAACCGACGCGAGACCCGGGCCCACCAACGGAAGGGCGACCCTTCGGAACGTCACGGCCCTCGTCGCGCCGTCCAGAACGGACGCCTCGAACAACGAGGGCGGCAGGGCATCGAAGAAATTCTTCAGCACGACGATGGTGAACGGAAGCTGCACCGAGGCGTAAACCAGGATGAGTCCGCTGTGCGTGTCCAACAGCCGGAGCCCTGCAATCAGTCCATAGAGCGGCACCAGAAGCACGATCGGTGACACCATTTGTGCGAGGAGCAATCCGTTCAGAACGGTCTCGCGCGTCTTGAAGCGCTCTCTCGAGAGCACATATGCCGCCGGCGCACCGATTGCCATGGTCAGCAGGGTGGCAAGGCCCGCCACGCGTGCGCTGTTCCACAGATACCAGGGCACCTGCGTTTGCCGCAGAACGAATTCGAAGTTGGCGGAGGACGATTCAGGCGACGCCAGCCGTGGAGGGTACTCATACACTCCGGCTTTGGACTTCAGCGACAGCGAGAAGAGCCAGACCTGGGGCAGCAAAAAAGCGGCGGCAACAGCCACCAGCAGTATGGTCATCACGGACTTCCGCGTGCGGCTCGCTGTCATGCAGCGCTCCGTCTCCGGACCAGGCGGATGGCGACGAGCGCGAGCCCGAGGTTCAGCAGCAGCATGATCGTCGCGACCGCCGCCGCCCGTCCGGCTTCCAGGCTGAAGAAGGCGGAGCGGTACATGTAAAGAGACAGGACCTCGGTGGCGCGTCCGGGACCGCCCCCGGTGAGCGGCAGCACCAGATCGAATGTATTGAGCGTCGCAATGGTAATCAACGCGAGGTTCAGCGCGATCACCGGCGCAATCTGGGGCAGGATGACCAGCCGTAGCCGCTGCCACGGGCCGAGCCCTTCGAGGTCGGCGGCCTCGTGCAGCTCGCGCGGAATCCGCTGGAGACCTGCGTATTGCAGGATCATGCTGAACGCACACCCGCGCCACGCGTTCGCCACGATGACGGAGCTTAACGCCATCACACCAGAAGAGAGGAATGGCAGCGGCCCGAGACCGAGGAACGACAACCCGTAGTTCGCAATCCCCGCGCGGTTCTCCATCAGGAGTATCCGCCACAGCACACCGACGAGCACTCCCGGTACGACCCAGGCGCTGACGACGGCGATCCGCGCCAGCGCTGTCGCGGGCGCCCGCCGCCGCTTCGCGGCGTCGATGAGGATCTGCTATCGCCAGTCCGGTTCCGAACTGGAGCACGATCGACGGAACGACGAAGGCGAGCGTCACCCCCAGCATCCCGCGGAACTCCGGATCGTTCAGCAGCCCCGCGATCGTGCGCACGCCGTAGGTGTAGTCGCTGCCGTGTGTTCGAGCATCCGTGAATGCCAGCCGAAGCAGATCGAGAGCCGGATAGGCGAGAAAGAGCGTGACCAGCCCGAGCGCCGGAGCCAGCCAGAGCGACAGCGTCCAGCCCCGGCGGCCCGTCACGACGAGCACGACAACACACATAAGCGCGGCCGCAAGAGGCGGCAGCAGCTCGACGTAATCAGTGCGTGGCTCAGCTCGCCCGCTGCGCGCGCGCTGATCGGCGGCAACCTTCTGAACGGACCGCCACGCGTCGTCGACCGCGGCCTCCGGCGTCTTTGCGCCGGAGACGACATGACCCACCGCCAGCTGGAGCGCCTCGGAGATTGCAGGATATATCGGCACACGACGGGCGGGCATGGCCGTCCACCAGCATGTCGCCGAACTGTGCGTACCAGCGGCTCTCGCGGAACACGGCGAAATCCCGGTAGACACTGCGCCTGACGGGGAGCTGTCGCGTCGGAATGCTGATGCGCGCGACGTTCTCCGGCGATTCGACAAAGCGCATGAACTCGACAGCGGCACGCTGGCGTGCATCGTCGCCCGAGAATGTCACCCAGACCCAGCCGCCCGTTCCGGTGGCCCGTCGCCCGGCGTCCGCCTGGGGAATGTCCGCGATCTCCCACTTCGCGAACTCCTCCGGAGCGAGCGCCCCCTCCAGCTCCCTGAGCTGCCAGCTGCCGCCGAGGAACATTGCGACGTCGCCAGCCACCGCCGCCGACGACAGCTGCTGGTAATCGTTGTTCGCGAGCA
The DNA here is from genome assembly GCA_963784195.1 of uncultured Acidobacteriota bacterium. GTDB lineage: Bacteria > Acidobacteriota > Vicinamibacteria > Vicinamibacterales > 2-12-FULL-66-21 > CAVQAH01. The sequence continues at coordinate 116,938 of CAWARA010000036.1, forward strand.
CCGATCGCGGCGAGGCGCCGGTGTCGATGGTTGCCCGCAGGAATTGCAGGAGGCGCACGAGACGGTCGCGATTGGGCCCGAGTCCGAAGATCGGCTCCCCGGTCGCATCCACCAGCTCACCGCCCTGCGCCCAGAACATCGGCAGGTGATCGAAGACCGTGGCTTCCCATCGGCCGGCGTTGTATAGGTACCCTGCGATTCCGTGCTGGCGAGAGATGCGGCTGGCCATCTCCAGCAGCTCGTCCCACGTTCGGGGTGGCTGTGGAACGAGGTCCTTGCGGTAATACAGCACGCGGCAATCGGTCCCGTGCCACAGGCCGTAGACGCGACCATCGCGATCGCTTAGCGTATCGATCGTGAACGGCAGAAAATCCGCGCGGTCGACCGCAGGCCAGAACGGATCGAGCGGGCGCACGTGACCGCCGTCCAGGAATAACGGCATCCAGAAACTGTCAACCGACGCGATATCGGGCAGACGCCCGGCGGCGGCAGCCAGCAGCAGCTTTGCCTTGTGGAGCTCCAGGGCGGGCATCACCGAGACTTCGATCTGGACGTCAGGATGCGTGCGGGCCCATTGGTAGTAAATGTCCGCGAAGATCTCAGCGACCTCTGGACGCGCGGCGAGATGCGAATAATCCTGCTGCGCCCAAAGCGTCAATCTTACGGGCGCGTCGGACCGGCCAATCCGCACAGGGGTAACGAGCGCGGACCGGCAGTCTCCGCCTAGGCACGTGTCCTGAGCCGCGGTGACTGTGGAACCGCTCAACGCGGCAAGTAGGAGTAGGAGTGCCGAGATTCCTGTCGACAGACCGAACCCTTTACGCCTCGTCCGCGGCCCGATGGTGTCCGTCATTCGATACTGCTGACCGCGACTGCCTGTCCCGATCGGCACGCGGCCGTCGCCGCCAGCGCAACGCGCAACGCTTCGATGCCGTCGCCGACGGTCACGGGAGGTTCCCGATCGGCGAGTACATTCTGTGCAAAGTTCTGGAGCTGAAGCGTGTAGGCGCGCTCGAAGCGCTCCATGAAGTACGGCACGGTGTCGTGGGCGACGCTGTTCTTCGTCATCAGCAGAATGGGCGTCTCGCGGAGATAGCCGATCCGCACAGTTCCTTCGGTGCCGAGCAACTCAGTCGAGATGTCATAGCCGTAGAACCCATTCCGGGTCAGGTCGATTACACCCAGCCGGCCGCTGCTGAAGACCAGCGACGCGATTGCGTTATCGATATCACCGACGGTCGCCAGCTCCGGGTACGCGAGCGTCGCACCGATCGCCGAAACGGTTGCGACATCCCCCATGAACCAACGAGCCAGGTCGAAGTCGTGAATGCCCATGTCGACGAGAATGCCACCGCTGCTGGCTGGATTCGCATACTCGAGGCTTGGCCGGTACGGATCCCGGGAGGTCGCTTTGAACACCACGGGCGTTCCAATCCGCCCTTCGTCCACCTGTCGCTTGCCTGCCACGTACCCGGGATCGAACCGGCGCATGAATCCCATCTGGAAAAACCCGCCGTAACGTGCAACAGCGGCCTGTACCTCTCGGCACTCATCGAGACTGAGTGCCAGGGGCTTCTCGCAGAACGTGGGTTTTCCGCGGGCCAGCGCCGCGACAACCACTTCCCGGTGCGTGTGAGTAGGGCTCGCGACGACCACCGCGTCGACCCTGGCATCAGCAAACAGGTCGTGCGGGTTCTCGTAGAACGCGGCCACGTCGAACTCGTCAGCGACTTCCGCCGCCAAGCCGCCGCTGAGGTCGGCGACCGCCACCAGCCTCGTTTCCGCGATGCGCGTGGACAGATCCCTGGCGTATACACGGCCCAGTCTGCCAAGACCGATCAACCCAACATTGAGACGACGTCGCTTCTCTGAAGAAACTGTCACCGGTTTGCATTCTCCCTGGTCACCAGGCCGATTCGCACGACGATGTCGGGCGGGACCGACTCGCCCTTGAGTACTTTGACGGCGGTCTCGACCGCAAGCCGGCCCATTTCGTCCGGGAACTGCGCGACCGTGGCCTCCATCGTGCCCGCCAACAGGGCTCGTCGCGCATCGTCGACCGCATCGAACCCGAGGACGCGAATCTTCCCCGTCCGGCCCGCCGCCGCAATCGCTTCGATGGCGCCGAGGGCCATCATGTCATTACAGGCGAAGACCGTATCGATCCCCGGATGCGCCTGCAGCATGTTCTGGAACACCGTGAACCCCTGTTCGCGCTCCCAGTTCGCGGTCTGCGAGGCCACGATAGAGATGCCCGGGGTGCTTTTTATAGCCTCGCGGAACCCTCGAATCCGGGAATCGCCCGTCTCGTGCCCTGGTATACCTTCCAGAATGGCCACGTTGGCCTTGCCGCCTGACGCTTTCGCGAGGTACTCGCCAACGAGTTGCCCTCCACGATAGTTGTCGGAACCCACGAAGCTTGCGGTCTTCACGCCGGCGTCGGTGACCGCCGCCGCGTCGAGGCGCGTGTCGACGACGATGACCGGGATGCCGGCGGCGTTCGCCTTGGCGATTGCCGGCACTACCTCCCGCGACCCTGACGGCGTGAGCGCGAGCGCGTTCACCCGCGATTGAATCAGGTTTTCAACGATCTGCATCTGCCGCTCGACATCGACCTCGCGTTCGGCGGCCTGGACGACCAGATCGACGCCGAGCCTGCCCGCCGCTTCCTCTGCGCCCCGTTGCATCTCGATGAAGAAGGGACTGTTCAAGGTCTTCAGCACCAGGGCCACTCGGGGCCGGCCGTCCCGGTTGGTGCGCTCGCGATTGCACCCACTTGCAGCGGCGAACGCCATAACGGGCAACAACGCAAGGACGACGCGACGTGTAGGCATGAGCGACTCCCTGATCATCATGCGGCGATCTCTATGAACACAGGATTGGTGATGGCCAGGGGCTGACCGCCGGCTCCGAGCAGGTGAATCCGAAGGTATCCGGCCGTCGTTGCAAAGCGCTCGAACTCCACACGCGCGGTATCCGCCATCGTCGCGCTCGCCACCTGCTCGCCGTTCCAATACAGCTCCACACGTCCACCCTTGTAATCGGCCGCGACGGCCTCGACGCTGACCTGCAGCGGCTCACCGGGCTTGACGCGCAGCGCATCTCCCACGCGCCCCTGCACGCGGCCGGCGCGAACGGTGAGCTCCGGCGGCGGCATCGACCCGTTGGCCATCACGACAACGCGGCCCGACGCGATCGATGCAAGGATGGCGGGTCTCGAGAGCTCCTGCGCCCAGACACGAACGCTCGGCGTTCCGAGCGGAGTTGGGCCGCGATGGTAGTCGCTTTCACCCAGGGCCGTCAGCCGGCGTCCCTCGCGCAGCAAGGCGTCCCACAACGTCATCGCCAGTTGCCGTGCGACAGGTTCCCCATTCGCGATTTCAATTGCGCTCACCTCGGGGGGCACCGAGTGTGTCCACGAACACGCCAGACAATCGTCGCTGGGATGGTTGATCGCGATGAGCGCGCCACGAGCGCGTGCAGCAATCATGACGGGTCCGATGTCCGGGCTGCGTGATGGCATTCGAAAATCAATATAGGTGCGCTCCCCTTCGAGACCCAGGACACCGAAGTGGCCCCCCGGGGTCGTCACCTCCTCGCCCGTAATGATTAGAAGACCAGGTGCATGAATTGGATCCAGTTGGTGGGTCGTGTTGTTGTGATCGGTGATTGCCAGAAAATCGAGCTTCTCCGCGACCGCCTTGTCGGCGAGCTGCTGGGATGTCAGCGCACCATCGCTGTGGATTGTGTGCGTGTGCAGCGCGCCGGCGTACCATGCGGGTCCCGGCCGCACTGCCTCCTTCGCGCGTTGCGGCAACGTTGGAGATTGCTGAACTGCCGGCGCCGTCGAGGCTTCGACGGCGATGTCAACGTCGACCCCTGTGTCGGCTACCTTATAGAGTCCGAGGATCGCGTGCCAGCGACCCGCCGGAAGGGGGCCCGGCCAGTATCCGGGCGTTGCGCCGTCCATCGCTATTGTCACGGTATCTCGAGCGCCGCCGCTCCATCCCCGGAACGCCGGCGATCCCAGCGCCAGCGGGCCGGGTTCGAACAATCCGAAGTCGATCACATTGTTCCCGGCGGCACGGTTGTATCGATACGAGACCGTGACGCTCGTGGTCCCTGGCGCAACGTCGAAAGGTACGTATTGATACCGGCCTGTTTGCTGATCCCGAGTCGTCCAATGCCGGGTGAACACCTGTTTTTCTGGAGGAGTCGCTGCCGCGCTCACCAGTGTTCCCAGGACAGCGAGTGCCAGGAAGGCTGCAGAAATCCTCACTGGCGATCCTCTTCCAGCGTGAGCAGGAGATTCAGCGCAAGTCCGGTCCAGGAAAAGTCGTGAGCGCCGAACCCCTGGCCAGTCGTCGAGTCGTAGTATTCGTGAAACCCTGAACGCTCGACGAGTGCCGCAGAGCGATCTTCAATCGTTCGTGCGATTTCGATGAGGCCGTGACGTCGCAGTCCACGCGCAATATACCAGTTCGTGTTCATCCAGGTCGGGCCCCGCCAGACGAGCTTGCTGCCCGCAGCAGGGGGGAGGTACGAAGGTTCGTTCATGGCGACGCTGGGCACTGGAAATGCCGCCGCGTACTGCTGGGGATCGGAAAGGGTCGCTGCGAGCGCGTCGACGATGGACGAAGGGAGATCGGGGAGCAGTATGGGCATGAGCGAGCTGATCGTGTTGACCCGAAGCGGCTTCTCGCCCGCACCCGACAGATCGAAGAACAGACCTGCAGACGCGTCCCAGCACTTCTCGACCAGCGCGCACGCTGTTTTTGCCGCGCGCCGGTCCAGATCGGCCGCACCCTCACTGTCCCCTGTCCGCAGGATCAGCTCGGCGAGTACTCGCTGATTTTCCGCATAAATCGTGTTGACCAGCACGTCTTCGACAATGAAGCGGTTCAGTGAAAACATCGCGTGGTGCTCGCGATTCACCTCCGCGTATGGTGAGGCGACGCGTTCCCACGCCGCCGTGAACCCGGCCAGCTCCGGAACGGTCACGCCCAGGTAGCGGTCGTACTTCGGCGTGTGATCGAGCCCGGATTCGTCCGGTTGCAGCGTGGCGATCAGTCCATCCCGGTCGGGGTCGCGCACGCTGTCCAGCCAGTCGTAATAGCGGCGGACACGCGGCAGCACCTCCGCCAGAAACGAGTCGCCGTTTGGGCCTCGCGCCGCGGCGGCCACTGCTTCGGCGAGCACGGGGGGCTGAATGCAGTCACTCAGGTAGGGGGTTCGATAGGCGATGGCGTAGGTCCCGAGCAGATCCTCGAAGCGCTCGCGCTGCCAGAACGTCACGTGGGCCACGAACCCATCCGGCTGGGCATTGGCCAGCAGACTGCGAATCTCCGTCTGGGCCTGCTCTGCGTCGAATTGCGAGAGGACGATAGCGTGAAAGCACGAGTCCCAGAACCATTGAAAGGGGTACGTTTCCATCGAAGGGCAGACGAAGTCGTATTCGAGGCCGCACCACGAGGCGAACCCCCTTTGCCGGTTGCGGCTATACAGCGAACGGACCTCGTCCGTCATCGTGAGAACCCGCGTCGACGGGGTCGCCGTGATCATGATCGTCAGAGACATACCACAACGACGGACGGTGAGGCCAAGCGGAGTTTCGGAGTAAGCTCCGTGCGAGTGATGGATATGGCCCGACGCGCGCGACGCGGGACGGCATGGACCCGCATCATGGCTGCTGTTTGTCTTGCCGTTCCCGGACCCGTCTACGGTCAGGTTCTCCTCGAGCATCCGTTCACCGTGCGACGCCAGAGGAGAAGCCGTTGCGTCGATCACGGCCGGGTGCGGCTCGTGCGACTGGGCAGTCGCCGGGCGGGAGGCAATCGCATTGAAAGTCGCCGTCGACGGTCGGTACTCGCAGCACGTGTTGTTGACGCGCGGCGAAGCACCCGCGGAGTATCGCATCCTGCTCGGGACGCTCATGGCTGGGAGACACCAGCTCACGATCGAGCGGGACGGCAGCCGGTCGGCGAAGGACGCCGGCGGCGCGCGCATCGGGCGGGTCAGCATCGAGTCATTCGACAGCAACACCGCGGAGTACCCCTGGCTTTCGAGGGCACCGATCCTCCATGCCCGTCCCGGCACGGTCGAGCGGTTCAGCGACGTGCCGCTGATGATGTATGCGGAGACGGTTCACGACAACAGCGGCTATCGGTACACGGTGATTTTTTCGCACGAGGATGGGGGCACTCCTACCGACCGGCTCATGGCCACCTGGGGGCGGTCGACGGATATCGAGTTCGCGTACGGCATCAGCGGAGCGTCTCGCGACTCGGCCGCCGGCGAGTATCAGGGTGTCGATCACGAGATAAGGCCGTTCCGCGGGAACCGCGACAACGGCCATCCCCTGGTGTGGGTGGCAACCGACAACAACATGTTCAGCGACAACGGCCCCGATGGCGCGATTCGATTCGCGCCCGCTCCGTACCTCGTGACACTGGACGGCGTCTCACGCGAAGCCGTCATGGATGCGAACCCCTGGCTGTACGAGGTGATGTCGGCGGAGCTCACGCGCGAGGGGCGCATCGACGCCGGCGCGCAGCCGGGCACCGGCACGGTCCCGGATCCCCGCCGCTTCGCCTACCTGGAGGCGTGTGGTGACGTTCACGATGCGACGATTGCCTTCGACGTCGCTGTCCAGAGCGCCGGCAGCGAAGTCACCTGGCACGCAACGGACCGGGGTGATGCGCGGTTCAGGATCGCACGGAGCGGGTGCTTCCGGGCTGCCGTCCCTCTGCCGGCTGGCGCAACGGCCGCAGCGATCAGCGGCATCCGTGCACGAGCCTACACGCGACCTCCTCGTGAAGGTGATCGGCCCCTGCCTGACGGCACGGGTCACGTCACCCTCCGTCGTCTAAACGCCGTGTTCATGCTCGACGAGGACTTCAAGCCGGTGCGGTCTTCACTCCGGTGGACTGGCACCCTCGAGACTCAAAGGCGAATCACCCCCTGCGACCATTCCGACAACGCCACGGTGATGCTCATCGTCCTGCCTGGCAAGGTTGCGTCGGAGTAACGGGTGGATTTTTGTGTCAATCGCGGCAGCACATATACTGCGAAGATGTCCATCTCGTTGAAAAGCCCTGTGTACATGATGGCGATCGATCACCGCTGGCAATGGTCACAGTGGTGCGACGAGAATCGCATCGAACATCTGCGGATTCGTGAAGTCAAGACGCTCGCCGTTGACGCTTTTTTGCTGGCCCGCCGGGAGTCGAGTCAGGCGATGGAATCCGGTGTGTTGCTGGTGGATCTGATTCATGGACGCGAGGCGTTCGCGCGGGCGCGCGCAGCGGGCTCGATGGTGGGCACTCCAGCCGAGCGCGCGGGTGTGTTCCCGCTCGAGTGGACCGGCGCCTTCGAGGAGTCGCTGCCAGGCACGTTTGCGAAGGTCCTCGTCCGCCACAGGGCGGACGTGCCGCGCGAGGCCTTCGACAATCAGCTCGCGAAACTTGCTGAGTTACAGCAGTGGTGCTCGACCGTGAACAGACCGCTTGTCCTCGAGGTGCTGATCAGCGGTCCGGAAACGGATCCGGCGTTCGACCGCGAGGGACGCCCACGTCTGCTGGCGGAGTTCATCCGCAGCGCATACGGCCGGAAGATCGTGCCGCAGTTTTGGAAGATCGAGGGCGTCCCCGACGCCGCGGCGATGCGAATCGTGGACGAGGCGATCTGCGAAGAGCGTGGAGTCGGGCAGCTGATCCTCGGCAAGGGAGCAGGCCTCGAGACCGTCGGCACATGGTTCGAGTCTGCACGCGGCGCCGTCAGTGCGGCCGGATTTGCGATCGGCAGAACGGTGTACTGGGACGCTGCCCGAGAGTTCCTGCTGGGCCGCATGGCCGCCGATGATGCGGTGCACCAGATGGCGGCGAACTATCTTACCGTGATCGAGCTCTGGCGTCGCGCGCAGGTACCTGCCCCGGATCTCGGTTGAACTCGTGAGACGGATTTAGACGGACTAGTACGGTGGCTTGACCATGGGGACGCGTGGATCCGGCGCGGGCCACGATCGGCGGAACTCGGCGTAGCGAGGGTCATCGCTGGCGGCCATCGAGCGCCGGGTGCCCGCCAGCACGTTCAGATAGTACGCATCGTAGCCGAACGCCGTCACGAACGGGTGATAACCTTCGCGAATGAGGACGAGATCGCCGTCCGCCACCGTCAGGGTCTCGTCGAAGCGGCCGTCCGCCGTGTACAACCGCTGAAATCCGAAACCGCGAGCGTCCTTCATCCGGAAGTAATACGTCTCCTCGAGATCGACCTCGATGGGCGGATCATCGGTGTCGTGTTTGTGAGGCGGATAACTGGACCAGTTGCCGCTCGGCGTGAACACCTCGCAGATCAACAGGCGATCGGCCGGAAATGCCGGTGGAAGAATGTCGACGATCTGCCTCGTGGCGTTGCCGCCGCCCCGGATCTCGAAGCCGCAGTCCTCCGGACGCACCACCCGTGCCTCCAACGGCCTGGTGGATGGCGCGCGGCACTCCGCGAGGTCGGTGGTCTCAATTGCCTGCAGCTCGTAATCGTGGCCGTGCGGCAGATACACGGCGTGTGGGTAGCTGTCGAACACGCTGGCGCGCGGCCCGAGCGTTCGGACGCCGCTTCTCTCCCAGGCGACAGTGCAGTGGCCGCTCAGTAGAACCAGACAGCACTCCTGCCCGTCGGTGCGCCCCGTCGAACGGGTTCCGCGCGGGATGCGCCGAACGGCAAAGCTGATGTACTCCCAGCCGGCCGCTTGTGGCGTGACGTCCAGCAGGACGCCGCCGCGGTCCACCGGCACGTCTTGCGATCTGATCAGTAACCCGCGGTGTGACATCGCTGCCGACAGTGTGCACCGGGTGCCGATGCTATGCAATCGCTCACGCCGATGGTACACTACGCCACGGGCCGCTCACTTCCTTCCCCCCGACACTCATGAGCACTCCGCACGAACGAGACTACGACGTGCTGTGCATGGGACGGAGCTCGATCGATCTCTACGCCCACGAGATCGGTGTCCCGATTACAGGCGTCCGCAGCTTCGATGCGTACGTGGGCGGATGCGCGACCAATGTCAGCGTCGGCACGCGGCGTCTCGGGCTGCGCAGCGCCCTCCTCACCGGCGTCGGGACCGACCAGGTCGGCGACTTCGTGCTGGACTTCCTGCAGCGCGAAGACGTAGACATCCGCTTCGTACCGCGATTCGCCGATCGACGCACCAGCGCCGTCATCATGGCCATTCAGCCCCCGGACCGTTTCCCGCTGACGTTCTATCGGGACAACTGTGCCGACATCGGCTTGTCGATCGACGATGTGCGCCGCGCACCGGTGGCGGGCAGCCGCCTGTTGTTCCTGACGGGGACGGGCCTGAGCCTGGAACCCAGCAGGACGGCAACGATGCTCGCGGCGGAGCTCGCGAGGGAGGCTCGGACTGCCATTCTCCTGGATCTCGATTACCGGCCGAGCGTCTGGCCCTCTGTCGAAGCGTTCGGTGTGCACGTTCGCGCGCTGGCGGCGGTGTCCGACCTCTCGGTGGGTACCGAGGAGGAGCTGCAGGCGGCGACCGGCGAATCAGATCCATCGCGCGGGGTGACGAAGTTGTTCGGCGGCCATCTCGAACTGTTCATCCTCAAACGTGGCGGCGAGGGATGCCGCGTTTACAGACGTGATGGCGCCACCTCTGACGTTCCACCTTTCAAGATCGAAGTGCTGAACGTGCTCGGCGCCGGTGACGCGTTCGCGAGCGGCTTCATCTACGGCCATCTGCGCGGCTGGCCGGCCGCGCGCGCGGGCCGCTTCGGCAACGCTGTCGGAGCCATCGTGGTGACGCGACACGGCTGCGCGAATTTCATGCCCTCCCTGGCCGAAGTTCACTCCTTCATGTCGGAGCACGGCGAGCCCGCTGCGGCCGACCTCGCCTGACTCCGACCGGCGTACAACGAGGAATCCATCGCCGATGTCCATCTCCGTTGCGAACGCGCCCTGCTCGTGGGGTGTCCTCGAATTCGAGGAACACGCGCCCTCTTACGGCTATTCAGAGGTGCTGGATCAGATTGCCGCGTCCGGCTACGCGGGAACAGAGCTCGGCGACTGGGGCTTCATGCCCACGGAACCTTCGCTTCTGCACGACCAGCTCCATCGCCGATCGCTGGCGCTGGTCGGCGCGTTCGTTCCTGTCGCGCTCTCCGATCCCAACGATCATCTTCGCGGCCTGGAGACGGCGATCCGTACGGCAGCGCTCATGCGGAACGCCGGATTTCCAGACGCCTGCATCGTGCTTGCGGATCGGACGGCGGGCAACACCGCGCGAATCTCCCTGGCGGGACGAGTGACGGCGGCAGATGGTCTCAGTCCACGCCTGTGGGATGTCTTCGCCCGCGGCTGCAACGACATCGCCCGGACGGTTCGCCAGTCTGCCGGGCTGCGAACCGTCTTTCATCCGCACTGCGCATCCTTCGTGGAGACAGCTGACGAGATCGATGCGCTGATGACACGCACCCATCCCGCTCTCCTGGGCCTCTGTCTCGACACCGGGCACATCACCTATGCGGGCGACGATCCGATTGCCGTGTACGAACGGCACCGCGAACGTATCTGGCACGTCCATCTGAAGGACTGCGACCCCCGGATTGCCGCCGTTGCGAGACAGGAACAACTCGATTATTTCGCGGTCGTGCGACGCGGCGTCTTCTGCGAGCTCGGTCATGGCGCAGTGGACTTCCCACGCTTGATGGAAGGCCTGAAACGCAATCGCTACGAAGGCTGGGCCGTCGTCGAGCAGGATGTTCTGCCCGCTCTGGGAACTCCGCTGGCGAGCGCCACGCGAAATCGCGCGTACCTTCGTGGGCTCGGCCTGTGATCGATCCATCCCGACTGCGCAAGAAACACTACAGATCAGAGGCATCGTTCCAAGCTTTACCGTCGACGATCTTCAGAAGAGCATCACCTTCTATGAAGGGCTGGGGTTCGCTGTCGACGAGCGATGGGAGGACAACGGAACGCTGCTCGGCGTGATGCTTCGCGCCGGCAACAACCGGGTTGGGCTGAACCAGGACGACTGGAAGAACTGAATAGGAATCGCACGGAGAATCCCTTTGCGTCGACGACCACTGCCGACTCGACCCGTCCCAACCGCGGCACGTGCCGAACCCATCCAGCCTGGAACGCTCGCAGGTCAAGATAGCCGCAGCAATTCGCAGTAGTTAGCGTTTCTTCGAGCTTCTCTTCGATCTCTTTCCGGCGGAAAGTTGGCGCAATGTTCATGCGGGCGAACTCGAAGTGCGCCCACCAGCTGCGCCCACCACCGAGCCGACGATCGGCGGCGGCAATCTCGTCCTGCTCGCTGGTTCGCCGTGCGAACGACTTATCAGGCATACGCAAGGGCTGCTGGTGGTGCGATTGGCGTGCAGCGACAGTGGGCGACTGCCGGCGTTCTGCGCTCAGGCACCGATGGTTCAGGGGGGTTCAAATCGGGGGCTCGCAACCAACATGCTTTGCCGCCCGACAGCTTGAGAGATGGTCTGCGGTCAGACTAGCTTTTTGGCTCGCCGCACTGGACGATTTCCGCAACTACCTCATCACTGCGGCGTAAGCCGTGGTTCATATCGCGGGCTCGCAACCGCCGGTACTTGCAGTTGTGGAGAAGGGCGTGCGGGCTGGGTGAAGTTCTGCGAGACCAACCATTGCCGCCCCGTGGCCGATCCGCGCCTATAATCCAGCCGAGTTGCCTCTCGCCCTTGGCTCACGACTCGGCGTCTACGAAGTCACCAGCCAGATCGGCGCGGGCGGCATGGGCCAGGTCTATCGGGCGACGGACACGGCGCTTGGGAGGCAGGTGGCGATCAAGATCCTTCCGGACACGTTCGCGTCCGACCCTGACCGCCTTGCGCGATTCGAGCGCGAGGCGAGGACCCTCGCATCCCTCAACCATCTACATATAGCCACGATCTACGCGGTCGAGAGATCGGCTGGTCTGCACGCACTCGTGATGGAGCTGGTCGAGGGGGAGGACTTGTCGCAACGCATCGATCGCGGCGCGATCCCGGTTGAAGATGCGTTGCCGATCGCGAAACAGATCGCCGAGGCGCTCGAGGCCGCGCACGAGCAGGGGATCATCCACCGCGACCTGAAGCCGGCGAACATCAAGGTGCGCCCGGACGGCATGGTGAAGGTGCTGGACTTCGGCCTGGCGAAGCTGACTGGCCCAACGGGGTCGCAGTCAGCGGATGTGGCCGACTCACCGACGATCACCAGTCCCGCGATGACAGCGCAAGGGATGATCCTCGGTACGGCTGCCTATATGGCACCGGAGCAGGCGCGCGGCAAGGTGATCGACAAACGCGTCGATGTGTGGGCGTTCGGCTGCATCTTGTTCGAAATGCTCACCGGCACGCGCCCGTTCGGCGGCGACAACGTGACGGAGACGCTGGCGAACGTCTTGAAGAGCGCACCGGACTGGAAGGCGCTGCCGGGCGATGTCCCCGTCATCGTTCGCCATTTGATTCAACGCTGTCTCGAAAAAGACGCCACGCGGCGGCTGGCTGCGACCGCAGCGATCACGTACGTGCTTGACGAGGCCGTCACAGCGGTACACGCGGACCCGCACGCGGTGACCTCTGTGCAGGCGAAGGCCGCCCCTCTCCGCTGGTACTTCGCAACTGCCGCACTCGTGGTGCTGCTCGCGACCGTCGTCGCCATTACCGTGTGGCGAACCAGGCCGCCCACGGAGCCGCTGGTCGTCACTCGCTTTCCGATCGCCAGCTTCGAAGGACCTATCTCGGTGGGTCGCAATCGGATTGCGGTGTCGCGGGATGGGACGCGTCTTGTCTATTACGTGAACGGTCGGCCTTTACTGCGCGATACGTCGCAGTTTGCCGCCAAGCCCATTCCGTCGAGCTTTACCGGACAGACCGTGTTTTCTCCGGATGGCCGCACTCTCGCGGCATGGTCCGCCGACAACACGATCAAACGTGTTGACATCGGTGGAGGTGCGGTCGAAACGGTATGTCCGGCCGACAACGTCTTCGGCATGATGACATGGGACACCGACGCGTTGATCGTGGGCCAAGGTCCGAACGGCATCGTCCGATGTCGCCTGAGTGGTGGTGCCCCGCAACAAATCGTCAAGCTCGAGGCCGGGGAAGAAGCCGACGGCCCGCAGATGCTGCCAGGCGGAGGTGCCGTGCTCTTTACGCTCGCTCGCACCGAGGACGGAGCGGCACGGTGGGATAACGCCCGCATTGTCATTCAGTCGTTGACATCAAATGAGCGTTCGCTCGTCCTAGAGCGGGCGAACTCAGGTCAGTACCTGGCAACTGGCCATTTGGTGTATGCCCGTGGCGGCGTCGTGTTCGCGGTCCCGTTCGACGTGCAGCGAAAGCAAGTCATCGGACAAGGCACGGCGGTCATCGAGGGAGTCAGGCGCGCGCCGGGGTCAGCTACCGCCGGCGCGCAATTTGCCATTTCCAACAATGGGCATCTGTTCTACATTCCAGGTCCGGCCGGGACGGGAGTACCAGACCGCAGCATCGCCATCGCCGATCGCGTGGGAAGGGTGACGCGGCTCCCCATTCCCCCCGGCGCATACGTGCACACGCGTGTCTCTCGGGACGGCAAGTGGCTGGCGGTGGGCACGGACGACGGCAAGGATGCGGCGGTCTGGACGTACGCCATCGGGGGAAGCGGTGTCCTGCAAAAGCTCGCCCTCGAAGGTCATAACAGGTATCCAATCTGGTCACCGGACGGAACGCGACTGGCGTTCCAATCCGATCGCGGCGGCGATCTTGGGATCTTCGTGCAACGGGCGGATGGGACAGGCCGAGTTGAACGACTGACGACCGCTCCGTCCGGCCAATCACACGTTCCAGACAGCTGGTCGCCGGACGGGCAATCCATGATGGTGTCTGTGGCCGAAGGTCCGAAGAACTCGTTATCGGTGCTCTCACTTGCTAACCGATCGCTGTCGCCCTTCGGCGGGGCAGATGAGCGCGCCAAGGACGCCGTATTCTCACCGGATGGGAAGTGGGTTGCGTACTCGGCCGGATCGCTTAGCGGTCTGCTTGCGACCAGTCGTGGAGTGTTCGTTAGACCGTTTCCCGCTGCCGACGCCCTGTATCAGGCACCCAGGGTGGTGATCGACTTTCATCCGACATGGACCAGCGGTAATGAGTTGATCTATGTCACGGCCGCTGCGTCGGGTCAGTTCGCGTCGGTGAAGGTCGGCACAGCGCGCGGCGTGGATTTCAGTACGCCGGAGACGTTGCCAGCGAGAGTAACGGGTAGCCGCATCAATAGTCAGTCGCGCGCGTACAACATCATGCCGGACGGCCGGTTTATCGGCGTGATTGACGCGACCGAGCAGAACGATTCACGAGGCGGCACGGAAACTGACGTTCGCGTCGTGTTCAACTGGTTCGAAGAGCTGAAACGGCTCGTGCCGACGAAGTGATCGACCGCGCGCTGCCATCTGGTGTTCGGTTGCGAGCTTTCGCACTGACCGGATCTATCCGCACGCGCCACCCAGCTGAAAATGGCAACGGAAATCCGTGACCGGCGTAGGATCGGCGGACGGTGATGAAGTCCAGCCAACCACAATCAGCGGGCAAGGACGCAAGCCGGGAGGCGGCACGATGTCAAAAATGGTCCAAATCAGAAACGTGCCGGACACGCTGCACCGCAAGCTGAAGGTGCGCGCCGCGGGCTCAGGACAGACGCTCTCCGACTACCTCCTGGCGGAACTGGCGCGCCTGGCCGCTCGGCCCACGCGCGAAGAGATGCTCGCCAGAATCCACAGTCGCAAGCGCGTGACCTTGAAGACGCCGGCGGCCGTTATCATCCGAGAAGAACGCGAGTCCGCGTGATCGTCGTCGAAGCGTCGGCCCTGTTGGAGTTCCTCCTGCAAACGCCGATTGGCACTCGCGTCGAGGCGCGCCTTTTTCGGAAGGAAGCCGAGCTCCATTCGCTCACCTCGTGGACGTTGAAGTGACTCAGGGTCTCCGACGGCTCGTCCGAGCCGGCGAGGTGTCTGCGGATGGCGCGATCGCGGATCTCGCCGACCTGGACCTCCATCGTCACCCTCATCTCGATCTCCTGACTCGCGCGTGGAAGCTGCGCGAGAATGTGACGGCGTACGACGCCGTGTACGTGGCGCTGGCCGAGGCGCTCAATGCGCCGATCGTCACCTGCGACACTCCGCTCGCGAAGGCGCCAGGGCACCAAGCGCGAATCGAAGTGATCGAGTGACAGCCTAGAACTTGCAATCGCTTGCCGGTTAGCGACTTGCGTCGATTTTTAG
>CAWARA010000037.1:0-42521 GCA_963784195.1 uncultured Acidobacteriota bacterium
CTTGCGTGGCAGCTTCCGGTCGAGGAAGTCGAGCATGAGCGCGGCGATGTCGTCGCCCTTGTCCTCCAGCGCGAAGTGGCCGGTGTCGAGGAGGTGCAGTTCCGCGTCGGGCAGATCGCGCAGGTACGGATGCGCGCCGTCGGCCGGAAAAATCACGTCATTCTTTCCCCAGACGATGAGGGTCGGCGGCTTGCGCGAGCGGAAGAATGCCTGGAACTGCGGATACAGCGCGACGTTACTGCCGTAGTCCTTGAACAAGTCGAGCATGATCTCGTCGATGCCGGGCCGGTCGAGCAGCGCCTGATCGAGTAGCCAGGCGTCCGGTGCGACTCGCGAAGAATCGCGCACCCCGTCGAGGTACTGGGACTTGGTCGCGGCCAGGGTCAGTCCCGCACGCAGGGCTTCGCGATGCGCTTCGGAACCGTCGGCCCAGTAGGCCTTGATCGGATTCCAGAATTGCTTGAGTCCCTCCTCATACGCGTTGCCGTTCTGTACGACGAGTGCCGTGATGCGCTCGGGATGCCTGAGCGCCAGACGGTAACCGACCGGTGCGCCGTAGTCCTGCACATACAGCGCGTAGCGCTCGACACCGAGCTGATTCAACAAGCCGTCCATCAGCTCGGCGAAGCGCGCGAAGCTGTACTTGAACTCGTGACGGTCCGGCGTGCCGCTATGACCGAAGGCCGGATAGTCGGGCGCGATCACCCGGTAGCGATGAGCGAGCACCGGAATCAGGTTGCGGAACATGTGCGAAGACGATGGAAAGCCGTGCAGCAACAGGACTGCCGGCGCATCCGCCACGCCCGCCTCGCGATAGAAGATGTCTATCCCATCGACTTTGGCCGTGCGATAACGGGTGACGGCCGAGTCCGCCCGCACTGCCCGCGCCTGCGCGAGGGCTGCCGGCGGAATGGCCGCCGACAGCGCGCCAACCATGATGAGCATCGATATCGCCGGGTAACGAACTCTGAATGGCATGAGCTTCTCCTGTGGAAGGGTTGAAACGAGTCCGGTCATGTAACTTGTAAATATGATGCTTTTCTGGTTACAATGGTTCCCGGAGCCTTCATGAAGCCCTTGTTTCTCGGAAGCCATCCGGCGATGGACTTCCTCAACACTCGCCCGACTCCGGGAGGCGCGCCCATCGAGCTGATCGGCGACGGGGCGTCGTATGTCGCGTGGCTCGAAGGAGCGCAGCTGCTGCACGCCACGACCGCACAGAAGCTCAGGCGTCGCTTCGGCGCAGCGGCGCTGGACGCGGCTGCCGCCGAAGCCAGGGAGCTACGGGAATGGGCCCGCGACTGGATCGCGCGTTGGCGGGATGCCCCCGGCGGTGCCTACGAGAAGGAGCTCCGCCGCCTGAACCACCTGCTGGTGCGAGCAAAGTGCTATCCCGAAATGGTCATCACGAAGGACGGGTTTCAGGTCACCGAGCGGTGGCGCATCGATTCCGCGGATGAGTTGATCGCGGTCGTCGCTGCACAAATCGCGTCGCTGGTCGCGACCGAGCAGCCTGCGCTCGTGAAGCGCTGTGCCGGCAC
This sequence comes from uncultured Acidobacteriota bacterium, assembly GCA_963784195.1. Lineage (GTDB taxonomy): Bacteria > Acidobacteriota > Vicinamibacteria > Vicinamibacterales > 2-12-FULL-66-21 > CAVQAH01. The sequence continues at coordinate 1,542 of CAWARA010000037.1, forward strand.
CGGGTGCACGCTTTGGTTCGTCGATCGCACGAAAGCGCACAGCCGATTGTTCTGCAGCGCAACGGCTTGCGGGAACCGCGCCAAGGTTGCGGCGTTCCGCGAACGTCAACGGGGTGCTGTCGACTTAGCCAGGTACTGAACGCGCGTAGCCGGCAGGCTGCGGTGCCCTCACGCGGAGCCAATCCAAAAAGAACGGTCGGACGTTAATCGTTCTGAGAGCCTTCAATTCGACTCAACAAAGGAGCACCGCGTGAGTAAGGTTTGTGTGGTCTATCACTCTGGCTATGGACATACCAAGGTGCAGGCGGACGCTGTCGCGGATGGTGCCCGATCCGTTCCGGACACCGAGGTCCATCTCATTCCCGTCCAGCAAGTCGACGTCAATTGGGACCATCTGCACGGTGCCGATGCCCTGATTTTCGGCACCCCAACTTACATGGGGACGGTGTCGGCTGAGTTCAAGGCGTTCATGGACAAAACCTCGCAGTTCTGGGCGAGCCAGCCGTGGAAGGACAAACTGGGCGCCGCCTTTACCAATTCGGGTAGCCAGCACGGAGACAAACTCAACACGCTGGTTTCTATCCTTGTGTTCGCGGCCCAGCACGGCATGAACTGGATCAACCTCGGCCTGCTGCCTGGACACAACTCATCGAAAGGCAGTGCCGAAGAACTGAATCGGTTCGGGGGATTTCTTGGAGCAATGGCCCAATCGAACGTCGATGAAGGGCCGGAAATCGCGCCACCGAAATCCGACAGAGAAACGGCTTTTCACCTCGGGCGGCGTGTCGCAGAAGCCGCCCGTCGCTGGCAGCAGGAAGCCGCCCTCGAGTTCACTGCTCAATAGGTTGGATGTTGGCGAAATGGAAAATGACGTTGGGAATAGTTGGCTCAGTGCTGGTGATCGCACCGATCGCGGTCGCATTGGCACAGCCACAGGCAGCCGCGTGCGCCACCATCAACTACCGCGGGCTCGATGAGGTGGCTCCTGGAATCTTCGCCTCGAGCGATGTGACTGTTGGTCAAAGACTCGATTTCGTCCGTCTCCACACAGCAGCGAAACTCCGAATAGCGGACACGTTTGGCGCCACGCGTGCCTCGCCTGTGATCGTAATAGGTGGTACCGAGGCTCTACGATCTCTCTTTCCTGGTTCGGGCTCGTATGCGAGCACAATCTACGTACCCTACCGTTCATGTGTGATCGTCGGCCCCAAAGGACATGACGTCGATATCCTCGCGCACGAGGAACTGCACGCCGAGATACATCATCGCGTGGGGCACTGGCATCGATTGACTCAAATTCCAACCTGGTTTGATGAAGGCCTGGCGATGCAGGTTGACTATCGCGAGCGCTATATCTGGTCGCTGCAATCTGGCGCCGTCGACAGTGGCGCGGTCAAGCGATGGACATCGAGGGCGCAATTCTTTAGTGGCAATGACGAGGAACTTACCCGCCACTACGCTATGGCCAAGGAAGAGGTCAGGCTGTGGCTGCAGAAGTTGGGACACAGGAACCTGTACGACTTCCTCGAGCGTATTCGTCAGGGCGACGGGTTTGTCGAAACATATGAAGAGTAATCTTCGCGCGAGACTTGCGATGACTGGTGCGCTAGCGGGATTCTCGCGGAGATGCACCGCTCTGTGATCGCTGCCGGAGTCCGAGCGCCTGGGGCCTCGAGGGGTCAGCATCGGATCGCGTCGTCGCGCGTCCTGCCTTGATCCGGCAACCGGGTCTGCGCCGGTCGATCACCCGCTGGCCCCAATCTCCCATCGAATCGAGCAGTGGTCCCAGCGCGAGACCGAGGGGCGTCAACGTGTACTCCACCTTCGGTGGCACCTGCGGATAGACCTTGCGATCGATGATGCCGTCGCGCTCGAGCTGCCGGAGCTGCTGGGCGAGCATCTTGTGCGTCGCGTGCCGCAGGCCGCGGTGCAGCTCGCTGTAGCGCTTCGTGCCGGTCAGCAGCTCGCGCACCACGATCACCTTCCACATGCCGCCGATCACCTCGAGTGCCACTTCGATGGGGCAGTGCGCGGGATCGCAGTCCTTCTTGTCCAGTCGTCGGCTCGCCATACTTTCCTTTCAGGTAGTATATTCCACAAAAGTGCATTCTTGCGCAATGAAAGTGTGTCCGCGATGATCGTGTCCACGGGCAATCGGGCCCGCGCGTTTTTCGAGGAGACACCTTCATGTCGACGACAGCCATTGCCACGATCTCGACGGCCGACCTGCTGCAGCGCTTCACCGACGATGTCGGCCTGCACCTATGGAATGTCCTCACCGACGAGTACTTCAAGGGCGAGCTGATCCCGGGCTCGCGGCGTGTGCCGGGCGACCGCCTCGGCGAGGCGGTCGGCCGCTCCACGCTCGCCAAGGACGCCGCGATCGTCGTCTACTGCGCGGGGCCGAACTGCCCGGCGAGCCGGCAGGCCGCCGAGAAGCTGGCGGCCCTTGGCTACACCCGCGTCGAGGCCTACGAAGGCGGCGTCGAAGCCTGGAAGCAAGCCGGCCACGGCCTGGTCGGCACGGGCGCAACGGCCTGAGCGGCTGACCAAAGGAGACGGGCCATGTGGCAGGACACCAGGGTCACGCGACAGCTGGGCATCGGGTACCCCATCGTCCAGGGGCCGTTCGGGGGCGGCCTGTCGTCGCCGCAGCTCGCGGCGGCGGTGTCAAACGCCGGCGGACTGGGGTCGTTCGGCGCGCAGGGAATGACGCCGGACGCCATCCGCGCCGTGGTGGCCGACATCCGGTCACGAACCGGGGCGCCGTTCGCGGTGAACCTCTGGGTGTCGACGGCGGACGCCGCGGCCTCGGACATCACCCGCGACGCCTTCGACGCGGCCCTGGCGCCACTGGCGCCGCTCTTCGCCGAGCTCCGCGCCCAGCTGCCGGCGTTCCCGCCGGCGCCGGATCCGTCGTTCGAGGACCAGGCGGCCGCGCTCGTCGAGGCCCGGCCGCCGGTCTTCAGCTTCGTCTTCGGCGTTCCGCCCGCGCCGATCCTGGATCGGTGCCGGACTCTCGGCATCACCACCATCGGCGCCGCGACCACGGTCGATGAAGCCCGCGCGCTCGAGGCCGCGGGCGTTGACCTGATCGTCGCGACCGGGGCCGAAGCCGGTGGTCATCGCCCGTCGTTCCTGCGGACTGCCGAAGCATCCCTGATGGGCACCCTGTCGCTCGTGCCGCAGGTCGTCGACGCGGTGAAGACGCCGGTGATCGCTGCCGGCGGCATCGCCGACGGGCGCGGCGTTGCCGCGGTGCTCGCGCTCGGAGCGGACGCGGCGCAGGTGGGGACGGCGTTCCTCGCCTGCGAGGAGTCCAACGCGCACCCGGCGCACCGGGCGGCGCTGCGCGGAGCGCGCGCCGGCGAGACGCTGCTCACTCGTGGATTCACGGGTCGCCTCGGCCGCGGCCTCCGCAACGCGCTCGCCGACACGCTCGAACAGGGATCGCTCGCCCGTCTGCCGTATCCCTTCCAGGGCCATCTCGTCGGCGCGTTGAAGCGGGCGGCGCTCGAGCAGGAGCGGTTCGACCTCGTGCCGTTCTGGGGCGGCCAGTCGGCGCCGCTCGTCACGCACACGCGCGCGGCGGATCTCTTCCGCAGTCTGGTGGCGGGCGCCGAGCGTGCGTCGAGCCGGTCACCGAGCGCCGTGTCGCCTTGAGCGTCGTAGAATCCGCTGTACCTCTTTGTCCTGGTACTCAGGTTTTGCGGTTTCGCACCTGCAGAGGTGATCTGGTCGTGGGAGAAGTTTGCGTGGATGAACAAACGGAGCGCACCGCTTTGCTCTCGGCCCTGACGACGGAGCACTTCGTGCTACAGACGGCGAACAATTCAACGTACTCCGAGGCTTCTGCGCGCAGCACCCTATATATCATGGCGCTCTCGAGTTCGCTGGTTGCGATGGGGTTCGTCGCAGGTTCCAGCGATGTGCTCGTCCAATTCGCTGCGATCGTGCTGCCCGCGGTCTTTGTGCTTGGAATCTTTACCGTTGTAAGGCTGGTCGAAACGGCGCTGGAAAGCAGGGACTGCCTGCACGGAATCGCCCGCATCCGGGCTTATTACCGCACTCTCGGTGCTGAGGCAGCACAGCAGTTCTCAGCTGAGCGTGGCCGGTGGCCAGAAGTCGAACCACCTGCGCTCCGGCTCGGTCCCGCGATAGCGTTTTTCGGTACAACGGCAAGCATGATCGCAGTCATCAACAATGTGGTGGCCGGCGCGGGCATCGCGCTTTTCATGCGCGTCTTTGTTCCCTCCGCACCGTCTAGGGTAAATACGGCTGTCGGAATCGTCGGGGCTCTGGCGCTGACGTGGCTGTTCTACGCATACCAACGCTGGCGTTTCGACGACTATGATGGCCGCGCTCATTAACTGCTGCCTTACTCTCCACGACAGTGCTAAAAACTATGGGATGTAACTGGTTAATATCTGAAGACGAGTTCAACAGCGTCGCGTTCAGCTGCATCGAATAGCGTCCGAGCAGCGGCGCCAGTTGCGTCGTCCATTGGGAAGAAGCACTCGACGCGCAATTCTTGAAGCGTGATGTCCTGCGGCGTCCCAAGCACCGTAACGGCCGAGAAGAAGTTGAAGGTTTGTCCGTGATGCCCGAAACTCACCGGCACAACTGGGACCAGCGGCGTTCCGAGATCTGGCGTACGCAACCGCTTTGGGACGCCGCGATAACCAAGTACCTCGGACAGGAGCTTTTGTCCTGCGTCATCGAGCGTGCCACCAAGCGCTTCGCGATGCACGCGGCGGATAAGGGTTTGGGCCACCGCCTCCCAGTTTTTGACGAATGGCCGCAAACCGTCTGGATGGAACATGAGGCGGAGTATGTTGCCCGCGCCGTGTGGCGTCCGCCCGTCTAGCAACATTGAAAAGAAGCGCGTCGCCGCGCCGTTGGTCGCAACGATGTCCCAGTGCCGGTTCATGACAACCGCGGGAAAGGGCTCCTGTTGTTTCAGGATGGCATCGATTGCGGTGCGAACTGGCACAAGCTCGCGATCGTCGAGTGTTGACTCCCGGAACATCGGCGCAAAGCCAGCAGCGAGCAGCAAGGCATTCCGCTCCCGCAATGGCACGTCCAGCGTATCCGCCAGGAGGAGCACCATGTCGCGGCTCGGTTTCGCCCGGCCAGTCTCGAGAAAGCAAACATGACGCGGCGAGACCTGTGCCTCGTGTGCGAGGGCCAATTGGCTCAGGTTCCTGGCACGACGCCAGGTACTGCAGCAGCGCCCCGAGCGCCGCCCGTCCCTCACCGGGTGCGTGTGCGTGCTCCATGGTCGCCATTATGACGAAGCCAGGCGCACCCGCAATTCCCTCGCAGGTAAGTGCGGTTACGCTGCGCTCAGCGCGTCCAGCCGTGCGGTTTGAGAAAGTCGTCGAGCGGCGGATGCGTCAAGTGGCTTGCGTAGTTGGCCATCAGTGAGAACGCCATTCCCATCACAACGTCGAGCGCCTGCCGCTTCGAGTACCCCGCGGCGAGGAACGCGTGCAAAGTCGGAGGGTCGATGCACCCTCGGTTGCGCACCATGGCGCGCGCGAAGTTGTTGAGCGGGCCAAGGCGTGGGTCGGTGGGCGTCCGACCCTGTCGAAGAGTGTCGACCGCGTCGCGATCGACGCCTTCCTTCAATGCCATGGCCGTGTGGAACGCGACACACCAGGCGCAGTCGTTCTCGTATGCGGCCGTCAGCGAGAGCACCTGCACTTCGCCGGCGGAGAAGGCGGTTGTCGCATAGAGCTCACGAAGGGCGAGGAATCCGCGCAGTAATGCAGGGGACTCCGCCATGGTTGCCGCGAGGTTGGGAATCAAGCCGACGGCAGCCTGGAGTGTCCGAAGAGCCTCGGCTGAGGTCTCCGGTGCGGACTCTGGCGTGTGAACGGCGTATGTCGTGTCGGTCATGTGAGGCTCCTTAGGTCGCCCAGTCAATTGGGCCGAGCCTCAGTATTGAGGGTAGTCGTGAGGCCGCTCAATTCCCTGCGAGGTAAGCGCCCTACGACGTAAGCGACGTGCAGGAGCGGCCGGCTAGTGATCGCGGACGATCAGCGAGCCAGTCATGTTGCGGTGAATGGCACAGTGGATTGTGGTCGTCCCGAGCCTGGTCATGATGAACGACTGCTCGCCGCGTCGCCGGCGTAGCTTATCCGACGGTCCGCGCCCAATCGGTTGGGCAACGGGGTCTGCCGTTCGCCGGAGACGAAGCCTGGCCGGCGACGAAGGGACCCGCTCCGAAGTCGTTTTTAGACTGCCGCCGTCGCGCAGCTCAGAGGTCGCCCCAAGCCGCCCGGCTCGCTCGGCTCGGACCGTGTCGCTGTCAGCGAACCACCGTCGGGAACTCGTGTGAACCTTCGTCGCTGAACCTTCGTCGCTGAACCTTCGTCCTGAACCTTCGTCCTGAACCTTCAGTCCTGAACCTTCGTCCTGAACCCACGTGATGCAGGTCAGCGCGATCTTTCCGACGAACCCACGCGTCGAAGGACGCTGCCCCGCACGGCCCACGCACGAGCCGTAAGCACGATCGGGCGATCAGGGCCGTCGCCGAGTAGCCGCCAGCGCAAGCGGAGTCGGAGCTGGTCCCGCTCGCCTGCGGAGAGCGATGCGACGTACTCGCCGGCCGGACCCTGCTTTTCCAGGAACGGCGACCAGTAGTCATCAAACGATCCGAACCGCGTCTGGATCGTGAGCGGCTCTTCCACCACGTCCTGCAGCCCGTGTTCGCGCCAGAGCGCGCCAAGTTCTCCCCGCGAGAGAGCGGCATGTGCCGCTCGTCCCGCGCATCCATGGCAGGACTGAGCGCAATCGCTTCGTCCCAAAACACACGCAACATCTCCATCCCCTGTCCGTAATCCCACACGGCTGCCGCCACGTACCGCCGGGTCGCGTCACCCGAATCATCTCGTCCAACGCTTTCGCCCGATCCGGGATGAAGTTGAGCACCAGAAGTGAGAGCGTGCGATCGAAGCTTCCGTTGGCGAACGGAAGCTGCCGGGCATCGCCCACCTCGAACCGGATCAGATTCGCTGGATGACGCGCCCGGGCGAATGCAACATACGGCGCCGCGGGATCGATCCCGGTGATCCGGCTGGACGGGGCAACCGCGGCGACAGCCGCGGTCAGCGCGCCCGTCCCCGATCCGACGTCCAGTACCACGTTGCCGTCGCGAACCCCGGCGAATGTCACCAGGGGCGGCGCGAGCTCACGACTCCATCTGCCCATGAACCGCTCGTACGCGTCGCCGGCCGAAAACATTCCGTCCTGCGCGCCCGATCCATTGCCGAAGACGATCACCAGCATGAGTGTGATGACGGAGAGGATGCGCTGGAACCCAACGATGTCGCTGCGAATGAACATCTGAGATTCACCTCAGTCGAGTGGCTGGAAGAAGTTCCTCACCACGAACCGGGCGACCTTCCGGCCTATCCTCAATCCATCCTCTTGCGAATAGCGGAAGTGGAAGCCTGCCCACACTCGAGCATTGTTGACCTCCGCGACCACCTCTCTGAATCTGTTGTAGTAGCGCGTTTCACCGGTCACGAGGCTGTCGACCGAGAAGCGGAGGCGGCCTGGGCCGAAGAAGCTCTCGAGCGCTTCGGCGATGGCCGTGGTGTGACATGCATGCGCTGACGGATACTCCGGATGATTCGGCGTCGTCAACAAGGGCTCCCACGTCTCGTCCTTCACCGTGTGACGGTTGTCATCCGTGTCTGCGCGATGGATCGCATGAAGGGGGCGCCAGGACAGGTAGTAATACTTGGCGTCAAAGCAACCAATCATGGCGTCGCCTCCGGCCACGTGAGTCATGGCCAGCATCCGTGCCGTCTCGATCGCGGTCAGGCCGCGGGCATCGGCGAGCCGCAGCAGGTTGCGGTTCCATTGAGGAATGTCATGGTCGGTCCAGAACTTCGCCACAGCGGCCTGCTCCTCGCTCCGCATTCTGCTGTTTTTACGCCCGAGGTACTTCACCTCGTTGAAGTCTTGCGTGTATTCCCCGCTATGTAATGCAGGGCGTCCGTTTGGGCGGAATTGTGAGGCGTACACAAGGGCCAGCGGCTGCACGTCCGGCAGCTGTGTTCCAAGCGGCGGCGTCGTTGCGGTCGGTTCATAGACTCCCGGATCAGGTCGTGGCTGCTCGTAGGGCACGACACTATCGAGCCCGTCGTTCGCTCGGAGCAGGAGCATCCCAACCCCAACTTCTTCACCAACCAGGATGCCATTGGTCTTTGCCTCCCCGTCCGATACCCCCTTCAGATAGGCGTCGTAGAGATCATCCAGGCTGGCTTGCTGATCATGGAAACGTCCCACGAGCACGCGGTGCGCGGCGGTGGCGACGGCGGCTTCTACCGACGTGTTCGGCGGCGGTACGGTCGGGGTTATCGCGTATGGCCGATAGCCGCCCTCGATGGCCACGACCACGTCGTAGATCGTCGCGTGGACGATGCCCATGTAAACGGCGGCCTCGCCGGGAAACCTCTTCCCCACGGCGACGATGGTGTTCTGGGCGATCAGGCTCCAGTCTGCAACAGCACGTGCCTGACTCGACGTTTCGGCGTCCTGAGTTCGGCTCGAATCCAGCACGCCAAGTGCGGCGGGCTGAGCCGGGCCCGTAGCGGATGTCTTCGCTCCGAATGCTCCAGCGACGCCGAGCCCGACCACCAACACGGCCGCAAGCCTTCCAAATCCGCGTCTCATCGTCACCTCCATTGAGTTTCCATAACCTGAACGGTACGCGGATCAAAAATCCGCGGGAAGTGCAACGAGCGGACTGAATCGGTTCAATTTTTGGACTGGCACGGGCGAATCGGGCGTGCCAGCATGCGGCATGCAGAAGTACAAGCAATACTGCCCTGTCGCGCGGGCGTCGGAGATTCTCGCGGATCGATGGACGCCGCTCATCGTGCGCGAGCTCATTCTCGGCAGCCATCGCTTCAACGAGATCGAGCGAGGGCTGCCCGGAATCTCGCGCTCGCTCCTGGCGTCGCGCCTCCGCGACCTGGAAGACGCGGGAGTCATCGAGCGCTTACCCGGTGCGCAACCGAAGGCCATGGCGTATCACCTTTCGGAGGCTGGAAAAGATCTCAAGACGGTCATCGAGACGCTTGGCGCCTGGGGCGTCCGCTGGGCCTTCGGCGAGCCGAGGCCGGAAGAGTTGGACGCGGGGTTATTGATCTGGAGGATTCACCAGCGGATCAATCGCGAGCTCTTGCCGGAACGCCGCACGGTCGTGGAGTTCGACTTCACCGGTCCACGCGGACGACGAGTGTGGTTGCTCCTCGAGCCACGGGAGGTCTCGGTCTGTGTGACGTTCCCTGGGTTCGATCCCGATCTCATCGTTCGTGCGGATCTGGCGTTTTTCTATCGTGTCTGGTTGGGACACATCGAGTACGACGCCGCCATTCGCTGTCGTTCGGTGGTTGTGGAAGGACTGCCTGCTCTTGCGAAGCAACTTCCGCGGTGGTTCATGTGGAGCCCGATGGCGCGCTTCGTTCGGGAACGCGAGCCGCGTCATTTGAGACCGCCTTTGGGACGCGCGCTGCCCCGCACGGCCCACGCACGAGCAGCAAGCACGATCGGGCGATCAGGGCCGTCGCCGAGTAGCCGCCTGCGCAATCGGAGTCGAAGCTGGTCCCGCTCGCCTGCGGGCAGCGAAGCGACGTACTCGCCGGCCGGACCCTGCTTTTCCAGGAACGGCGACCAGTAGTCATCAAACGATACGAACCGCGTCTGGATCGTGAGCGTCTCTTCCACCACGTCCTGCAGCGAGTGTGCGCGCCAGAGCGCGGCAAGTTCTCCCTTGCGAGAGAGCGGCATGTGCCGCTCGTCCCGCGCATCCATGGCAGGACTGAGCGCAATCGCTTCGTCCCAGAACACGCGCAACATCTCCATACCCTGTCCGTAATCCCACACGGCTGCCGCCACGGTGCCGCCGGGTCGCGTCACCCGAATCATCTCGTCCAGCGCTTTCGCCGGATCCGGGATGAAGTTGAGCACCAGAAGGGAGAGCGTGCGATCGAAGCTTCCATTGGCGAACTGAAGCTGCCGGGCATCGCCCACTTCGAACCGGACCAGATCCGCCGGATGACGCGCCCGGGCGAAGGCAACATACGGCGCCGCGGGATCGATCCCGCTGATCCGACTGGACGGGGCAACCGCGGCGACAGCCGCGGTCAGTGCGCCCGTTCCCGATCCGACGTCCAGTACCGCGTTGCCGTCGCGAACCCCGGCGAATGTCACCAGGAGCGGCGCGAGCTCGCGACTCCATCTGCCCATGAACCGCTCGTACGCGTCGCCGGCCGAAAACATTCCGTCCTGCGCGCCCGATCCAGTGCCGAAGACGATCACCAGCATGAGCGTGATGAAGGCGAGGGTGCGCTGGAACGCAACGATGTCGCTGCGAATGATCATCTGAGAATCACCTCAGTCGAGCGGCTGAAAGAAGTTCCTGACCACGAACCGGGCGACCTTCCGGCCTATCCTCGATCCATCCTCTTGCGAATAGCGGAAGTGGAAGCCTGCCCACACCCGGGCATTGTTGACCTCCGCGACCACCTCCTTGAATCTGTTGTAGTAGCGCGTTTCACCGGTCGCGAGGCTGTCGACCGAGAAGCGGAGGCGGCCTGGGCCGAAGAAGCTCTCGAGCGCTTCGGCGATGGCCGTGGTGTGACAGGCATGCGCCGACGGATACTCCGGATGATTCGGCGTCGTCGACAAGGGCTCCCACGTCTCATCCTTCACCGTGTGTCGGTTGTCATCCGTGTCTGCGCGACGGATCGCATGAAGGGGGCGCCAGGACCGGTAGTAATACTTGGCGTCAAAGCAACCAATCATGGCGTCGCCTCCGGCTACGTGAGTCATGGCCAGCATCCGTGCCGTCTCGATCGCGGTCAGGCCGCGGGCATCGGCGAGCCGCAGCAGGTTGCGGTTCCATTGAGGAATGTCATGGTCGGTCCAGAACTTCGCCACAGCGGTCTGCTTCTCGCTCCGCACGCTGCTGTTAATACGCCCGACGTACTTCACCTCGTTGAAGTCTTGCGTGTATTCCCCGCTGCGTAGTGCAGGGCGTCCGTGTGGCCGGAACTGAGAGGCGTACTCCAGGGCCAGCGGCAGCACGTCCGGCAGCTGTGTTCCAAGCGGCGTCGTCGTTGCGGTCGGTTCATAGACTCCCGGACCAGGTCGCCGCTGCACGTAGGGCACGACAGTATCGAGCCCGTCGTTGGCTCGGAGCAGGAGCATCCCGACCCCAACTTCTTCACCAACCAGGACGCCATTGGTTTTAGCCTCGTCGTCCGGTATCCCATTCAGATAGGCGAAGTAGTCATCATCCAGTCTGGTCTTGCTGATCATGGAAACGTCCCACGAGCACGCGGTGCGCGGCGGTGGCGACGGCGGCTTCTACCGACGTGTTCGGCGGTACGGTTGGCGTGATCGCGTACGGCCGATAGCCGCCCTTGATGGCCACGACCGCGTCGTAGATCGTCGCGTGGACGATGCCCATGTAAACCGCGGCCTCTCCGGGAAACCTCCCCCCCACGGCGACGATGGTGTTCTGGGCGATCAGGCTCCAGTCTGCAACAGCACGTGCCTGACTCGACGTTTCGGCGTCCTGAGTTCGGCTCGAATCCAGCACGCCAAGTGCCGCGGGCTGAGCCGGGCCCGTAGTGGACGTCTTCGCGTCGAATGCCGCAGCGACGCACAGCCCGACCATCAACGGGGTCGTAAACCTTCCAAATGCGCGGGTCATCGTTGCCTCCAGTGAGTTTCGATGACGAGAAAGTAAGCGCAGGAGAAGTCCGCGGGAAGTGCAACGAGCGGACTGAATCGGTTCAATTTTTGGACTGGCACGGGCGAATCGGGCGTGCCAGGATGCGGCATGCAGAAGTACAAGCAATACTGCCCTGTCGCGCGGGCGTCGGAGATTCTCGCGGATCGATGGACGCCGCTCATCGTGCGCGAGCTCATCCTCGGCAGCCATCGCTTCAACGAGATCGAGCGAGGGCTGCCCGGAATCTCGCGCTCGCTGCTGGCGTCGCGCCTCCGCGACCTGGAAGACGCGGGCGTCATCGAGCGCCTGCCCGGTGCGCAACCGAAGGCCATGGCGTATCACCTTTCGGAGGCTGGAAAAGATCTCAAGACGGTCATCGAGACGCTTGGCGCCTGGGGCGTCCGCTGGGCCTTCGGGGAGCCGAGGCCGGAAGAGTTGGACGCGGGGTTATTGATCTGGAGGATTCACCAGCGGATCAATCGCGAGCTCTTGCCGGAACGGCGTACGGTCGTGGAGTTCGACTTCACCGGTCCACGCGGACGACGAGTGTGGTTGCTCCTCGAGCCACGGGAGGTCTCGGTCTGTGTGACGTTCCCTGGGTTCGATCCCGATCTCATCGTTCGTGCGGATCTGGCGTTTTTCTATCGTGTCTGGTTGGGACACATCGAGTACGACGCCGCCATTCGCTGTCGTTCGGTGGTTGTGGAAGGACTTCCTGCTCTTGCGAAGCAACTTCCGCGGTGGTTCATGTGGAGCCCGATGGCGCGTTTCGTTCGAGAACGCGAGCACACGATGGTGCACGCCTCGAGCCTTGTCCGCGCGACCGACCGCCGCGCTGTGTGACATATTCGTCGCGATCGGCCGTCAGTTCGGGTCACTTGCGTGCGGGACTTTTCCCCTGTTCCGCGAACGCCTGTGCGATGCTCACCGCAACAGAGTACGTGTCCGCGTAAGAGATGTTGGACGTCACGGCCACGGCGATCCCGTGCTTGGGGAACGTCATGAAAGACGCCACCATTCCGCCGAGGGACTCTCCGTCGTGGCCGACCAGGCCAGTTTGTTCACCCGCCAGCGCGACGGTCTCGAGGTCCCAGCCAAGACCGTAGCCAGTCTCCTCCCCAGAAGGCAGCCGCTGTGACGTCTGGAGCAATTGGACAGTGGCGGGTTGCAGCAGCGCCTTGCCGCTGTCGATCGCCATGGCGAAGCGCACCAGGTCGGACGGGGTGGACAGGAATACGGAGGATCCCGCGTAGCAGGAATAGTCGATGTCGCGCATCAGGTGCAGCCCGTAGCGGGGATCCGCCGCGAACCTCGGGAAGTAGAAGGTCGCCCGATTCGGGATCGGCTGCGTTGCGGAGTCGGCCCTCGTGTCGGCCATGCCAAGCGGCTCGAAGATCTGCTCCCGCATGAACCTCGAGAACGGCTCGTCCGCGGCGGCTTCGACGGCCGCGCTCACCAGGATCCAGCCGTAGGCCGAAAAACGGTACTGGGTCCCCGGCTCGAACCGCAGCGAACTCTCCGCAAAAGCCTGCAGCCCGTCGCCCGTCCGCTCGCAGTGTGTCGACAGCAGCGGCCCCTCGTCACCGCCGTCGGTCCTGACGCCGGCCAGATGCCCCATCAAGTGGCGCAGTGTCACGGGCCACTGTTTCTTAGGGAACGCAGGCACATAGGTCTGAATCTCGTCGTCGAGCTTCAGCCGGCCTCTCTCCAGGAGCAGGCCGGCCGCGGCCGAGGTGAGCGCGGTGGAGGCGGTGCCGATCCTGAACCGCGTTTCTGGCGCGACTCGCTCCCGTTGCTCGAGATCCGCCCAGCCAAAGCCTTCCGCCCACACGATGTCGCCACCGACGCCGACCGCCACCGAAAGTCCCGGCAGGTTCTGCTCGATGAGACCCGCACGAACGATCTGCCGCCCCCGCTCCGCCGCGTCCGCCCACTTTGGCAACGGGGCCGAATGCGTTACGGATGGCACGTCCTGGGGGTTCGGGTGCAGCGGCGTCGCCGTGGTGCTCACATACGCCCAAAGCCCCAGAATCGCTGCGATGAGCAGGCCGACGCCCGCGACGATCAGCGCGAGCCATGTCTGGTAGCGACGGCTGGACACGTTTCTTCAGTAAACTTTACTATACAAAGTTATTTGTGTAAATCGGGTGGGAGCTCATTGGGCCGGCCGTGCCGCGGTCGCCAGGTCGGCGGCACTCTGGAGCGCTTCCACCTCCCGGCAACGCGCGATGAGCGTTCGGGACTGGCTCTGAGGGAGCACGCCCTCGGTGAGGCTCAGGAATTTCTCTTCCAGGTCGGCGTCGCTCATGGGCCGCTCCACGCTGCCGACCACATGTTCGATGAATTTGTCGAGGCGGCCGCCGTTCTTCAGGACGATGGTTGCGCGAACCTGCTCCTCTTTGAGCGTCGGATCGACCGTCGCCGTCACGCGGTCGCGCAGTGCGACGATCGCCGGGTTCTTCGCGTTCGCGTCGCTGAAGTCGCGCATGCCCGCGGAACCGACGACGATGGCGAGCGCGGCCGCAAAGTAGACGCTGAACTTGCTTTCGAGGCCAGTCGTCGGCGTCCGTTTGCCGGTCAGCTCCAAGACGAGTGGGTGCACGCGAAGATCGATGCGCTCGATGGCATCCGCTTTGACCCGATGCTCATTGCGCAGCTGAATGCAGGCGTCGATCGTCGGGTGAATGACGATGCCGCAGGCGAACGGCTTGTAGGTGTTCAGCGAAATCTCGAAGGTGCGTCCGAGATTCCCGGTGATTTCCTCGAAGTCGCGTGACGTGCTCAGCACGTTGGTCCATCCGCTCTTGCCCTCGAGGGCGAGCTCGGTGCTGGTGAACCCCCGCGCCGCCAGGAGCGCCGCCGTCAGCCCGTTCTGCGCCGCGCGTCCGGGATGAAAGCTCTTGGTCATCGTGCCGAACATCTCCCGCAGTCCAACCGGCTGCGTCGCCGCGAGACCGAGCGCCCACACCATCTGCTGCTCGTTCAACCCCAGGCTGCGGCCGCACGCCGCCGCGGCGCCGAACACACCCGCGGTGCCGGTGATGTGCCAGCCGCGGTCGTAGTGCGCGGGGTATACGGCGTTGCCGATCCGACACTCTGCCTCGATACCGACCACCAGCGACGTGAGAAAGTCGCGTCCTGAGATCGGACGATGTTCGGCGAGCGCGAGGAGCGCCGACACGACCGGTCCGGCTGGATGAATCACCGTCTTCAGGTGCGTGTCGTCGAAGTCGTACACGTGCGAGCTGATGCCGTTCATCAGCGACGCATGCAGAATGTCCAGCCGCTCGCGGCGGCCGAGCACCGTGGCCTGCGCCGGTCCCGAAAAGGGCGCGAGCGCGGCAATCGCCACATCAACGGTCTCGTGACGCGATCCACCAACCGCGCATCCCATCCAGTTGAGCAGCGTCCGCCGTGCCTCCTTCCGCACCGGATCAGGAAGATCGTCGTAACGAACCGACAGGACATACTGCGCGAGGGTCCGGGTCACGCCGGTGGGTGGCGTGCCAGCAGGCGCGAGCGACTGGCCCTGGACCGCCAGTGCCGCGTCAACCGTTGGCGTGAGTCTCGTCAATGAGGCCATCGAGACCGTCGTCATGAAGGTGCGGCGATCCAGCTCGGACATGAACGTGTTCTCCTTCCTTTCCGTTAGCGTACTCGATAGACCGTTATGCGGCGTTGCCCCTTCTTCAGATGTGCGAGTATTCTCCGTCGTCCCGCATGCCTGAGAGGTATCTGGTCGCTGTCACGCTTGGCTGGCTCGTCAGCCGAACTCATTTCCATCGTCTCGAGGAGTGTTCATGTCACACATCGCGGGTCTACGTCCCAGTCGCGCTTTGATCCCGGCTGTCGCGATCGCCGTGACGATTATCAGCAGCGCTTTCGTCGAGCCCGTGGTCGCCCAGGACGCGGCGGTGTTCGCCGAAGTCGATAGGACGATGGAGAACTACCGCCTCGACGCGCACATTCCCGGCATGGTGTGGGGCATCGTGCAGGATGGCCGGCTGGTGCATGTGAAGGGCGCCGGCGTGCAGGACCTGGACACGAAGCGACCCGTCAGCGTGGACACCCTTTTCCGCATCGCGTCGATGACGAAGGCATTCACGGCGCTGTCAATCCTGAAGCTCAGGGACGACGGCAAGCTCGCGCTCGATGCACCCGTCGAAACCTACGTGCCGGAGTTGCGCGGGTGGAAGTACCCGACGGACGACTCGCCGAAGATACGCGTGCGCGAGCTGCTGACGCACACCGCGGGCTTCGTCACCGACGATCCCTGGGGCGATCGACAGACGCCGCTGCCCGAGAGCGACTTCACGCGTCTCCTGCGCGACGGCGTGCCATTCACGCGACCACCGGCGATGGCAATGGAGTACTCGAACCTCGGCTACGCACTGCTCGGCCGCATCGTCGCCAACGTCTCCGGACGGCCCTACAAGGACTTCGTCAAGGAACTACTGTTCACGCCTCTGGGCATGGCTGCCACTGGGTTTGACGTGGCTGCCGCTCCGCAAGAACGTCGCGCCCTTGGCTACCGCTGGGAAGACAATACGTGGAAACTCGAGCCGACGATGGCGCATGGCGCCTTTGGCGCGATGGGCGGCATCCAGACCAGCGCCGCCGACTACGCCAAATGGGTTTCGTATCTACTTTCTGCGTGGCCGCCTCGCGACGGGACCGACACCGGGCCGGTGCGACGTTCGAGCGTGCGCGAGCTGGCGCAGGGGGCGAACTTCCCCTCGGTCCGGCTGCGCCCGGGATCGAGTGGAGCAGAGGCGTGCCCCGAAGCGTCGACGTACGCGATGGGTTTTTTCGCGGCAACCGACTGCGAGCTGGCCCTCACTCTGAGTCATGGCGGCGGTTACCCAGGCTACGGATCACACGTGCTGCTCCTGCCGGACTACGGCGTCGGCATCTTCGCCTTGGCCAATCGCACCTACGCGGGACCTCGCCCGCCGGTGTGGGACGCTGCGGTAACGCTCCTGCGAGCAGGACGGTTGAAGCCGCGATCGCCGATGACGTCAGCCGCGCTCACCAGTGCCTATGCCGCAGCCGTGAAGATGTTCACTGCGGGCTCCGTAACGTCCGCGGGCGACGTGCTCGCGGTGAACTTCCTGATGGATCGCGACGCGGAACACCGGGCTCGCGATATCGCCGCCCTGAAGGCGGAGGTGGGCACCTGTGACACGGTGGCGCCGATCGTGCCGACCGGCGCGCTCGCGGGCAACTTTGTCTGGAACTGCGAGCACGGTCGCGTGAGGGGGGAGATTCTCCTCGCGCCCACGCCGACCCCGTCCATTCAGTTGCTCACCTTCACCCGCGTTACGCCGTGACGCCGCGTTATGCGGCTGGCTGGGGCATGGATGGAGTGATCCGGGCGACTCTGCATCGTTCCGATGCTGACTAGCGCAAAGAACGAAACGCCGCCCGAAGTTCAGCCGCGAAAAGCTCCGGCTGCTCCCAGGCCGCGAAATGACCGCCCTTGTCGACCTCGTTGAAGTAGATGAGGTTGCGATAGGCCTGCTTCGTCCAGCTTTGTGGGGCACGGTAGATCTCGCCCGGAAACACCGTCACCCCCACGGGGATCGAGATTTCCGCTGTCTTCTGCGCCACAGCGCTGAAGTTGTTGTTGTTGTTTTCCCAATAGAGCTGCGCGGAAGAGATCGCGCTGTTCGTGAGCCAGTACAGCGTGATGTCGTCGAGCATTTCATCCTTCGTAAGTGACCGCTCGGGCTCGCCGCCGCTATACGTCCATTGGGAGAACTTGTCATACATCCATGCCGCCAGGCCGATCGGCGAATCCGACAGGCCGTAGCCCACGGTTTGCGGGCGGGTCACCATCATCACGCCATAGCCTGCATTCTTCGTGAAGAAGGTACTCAGTGAATCGAACGCCGCCTTCTCTTCGGCAGACAGCCCGGCCGGCGCCGGATCGCCGTTGTTGAGGGCCTTCGCGACGTTCGCTGGCACGGTTGCAGGCATGTTGACGTGGATACCGAGCAGTCCTGCCGGCGCCTGGCGCGCCATCACGTCTGCGACGACCGACCCCCAATCACCGCCCTGCGACACATACCGCGTGTAGCCCAGACGCTTCATGAGCACGTCCCAGGCGCGCGCGATGCGGTCGGGACCCCAGCCCGTGTCCGTCGGCTTGCCGGAGAAGCCATAACCGGGCATCGAGGGCAGCACGAGATCGAACGCGTCCTCCGCGCGGCCACCATAAGCCGTGGGATCGGTGAGCGGGCCGATGACCTTCACCAGTTCGAAGATCGAACCTGGCCAGCCGTGCGTCATGATCAGCGGCAGCGCGTTCGGATGACGCGAGCGGACGTGCACGAATTGAATATCGAGGTCATCGATCGTGGTCACGAACTGCGGCAGGCCGTTCAGCGTCGCTTCCGCCTTCCGCCAGTCGTAGTCCGTTCCCCAGTAGCGTGCAAGCGCCTGGATCTTCGCCAGCTGCACACCCTGGGATTGATCGATGACCGTCTCCCGGTCAGGCCACCGTGTCGCCAACACGCGCCGGCGCAGGTCGACGAGTGCCGCTTCGGGAACGTCAATCCGGAAGGGGCGGACTGCGTTGTCGTGAACCGCACCACTCAGCGTTCTGGGAAGCAGGGTGATGACGGAGACCTTGACCTCGACGGCCGGAACGGTCTGGGCGTAAGCGGAGACGGCGAGCAGAACAAAGCCGAAGACACCCGCGGCTGCTGAAGTGGCAAGAAAGCTGCGCCTTTCGAATTGGGTCATGTGGATTCCTAGCTGAAGCACTGTCCGTTGCGCGACTGGCGTAACCCTAGCGAATCTGCCGTTGGGGTGTCTGTTCAATGGTGCACAACTGAAAATGATGTTCATGCGGATGATGTAGCTGGTTAACGCTATGAATCGCACGCAGCCGACACGCCTCGAATGTGCGGAAACATGGGCAGGCAATAGCAGGACCGCGGGCCTGATCGAACTGCCAGGTCTGGTTGCATGGGTCCACTCCGCTGCCGGCAGGGTCGGATGACGCTGGCGGCGATGTCCACTACGTGTCGGTCTGCCCGAGCTGCATCGTCTCTCGTGTCGCGCTGGCTGATGTCAGCGGTCATGGAAAGGCCGTCGTGGCGCTGGGAGAGAAGCTCCGGGAGCTGATGCAACGATACCTTCGCGCGCTTGAACAGGTTTCACTGATGCGCGATCTCAATCGCGCGGTTCAAGAAGAACTCGACGACGTCCACTACGCCACGATGGTCGCGGTCGGGTGGCACGGCCGCAGGGGCTTGCTTGTATTGACGAACGCGGGGCACCCGCCCCCTTTTTGGTATCGTGCCTCACGCGACGAATGGAGCTGGCTTGAAACGCAGCGCGCGAGCGAGCGAGAGCGGCCGGCCGGCGTCCCGCTGGGGCTGCTCGCCGACATCCAGTACGACCGGACGGTCATCAAGCCGCAATCAGGGGATCTCGTCGTGCTGTATAGCGACGGCGTCTCCGAAGCCACCAATCCGGCTGCAGAGGAGCTCGGGCGTGACGGACTGATGACCATCGCGCGCGGGCTGGACCGGCGTTCGGCGGAAGGCTTCGGGACTCAGCTCGCCGCAGCGCTCCGTGCTTTTCGCGGAGGCGTTGATGCTCTCGACGATGAGACGATCATCGTGCTGCAGAGGGTGCCACCCGACGCTGCTTAGGCTCAAGCGATCGGGCTGCTGTCTCATGGGGTAGCCTTTCGCCACCCGCAACCGAACTCACAGCCGGAGAATGAGTCGACCGACCCAGAGGGCACTCGCGAACGCCAGGGCAATCGGCACCATCACCAGCAGAATGAGGACGGCGAAACCCCATGCGAGGGCCAGGAGTTCGACGGGCGCCAGAAGGACGCTCCTCCAGTGCCACCGAGTGGCCGGTCGACTGACGTCAACAACGTACATCGGATATGCCGGCGTCATCACGTGACGCGGCATCATTCTCTCGGCGACCTCCTGTCGTCGACCCATGAATTCCCATAGCGGCCGCCAGATCGTGTTGAACGCAACGGTTGTTGTGAGCCAAAGCACTCCCAAGGCGACCATGGCGCCGGCGTTGACCCGGTTGGGCGAGAGTGAGACGCCGGACATCAGAAACGCGACGCCGGCTGCAGGGAGGGCCAGCGCGAGCACGACGTTCATTCTGGTTTGGGCAATTGGGGTCATACGCGTTCTCCGGATTCGTGACGAAGGCGACACGGACTGTCCGTCGAATCATCCACACCTGTTTGAATACCGCCGCGACATGAGCGCTGCCGCTGCAACTGGTGCAAGCAACACAGCAGCCCCGATGAGCCCAATCACCGCCACTGCGATTCCGGATGGCAAAGCCATTGGCACCGGGCTCAGCGCCACAATGGCCAGCACGACGGCCGAACACTGCAACACGGCGCCGACATTGGATGCGACAAACATGGATTACCTTCTCTCTTGCGAACGCGCCTGCCGACCAGAGTCGCTCAGTCAGCCCTGGGATAGCTGCGTTGGCTGTCACCATGTTCGCGGAGTACCCGGCGCGCTGTCTGTGTGGTTGTGAACATCATCGCGTGCGGCGCTTCGGATGATGCAGTCGAGGAAACCCGCACGTCGACCAGATCTCTAATCCCGAGACGCCCGAGTTGCTACGCGGCGTGTGCGCCGGTGATCTCCGGAATCGGGATTCGCGGGATTTCCACGAGCCCGGCCAGGTACGTCCGGGTTTCCAGCAGCGTCGTGGCCACCAGCGTTGCCCCGGTATTCCGCAGCACCTCGGCACTCTCGTCGGCTAGCGCCGCCGGTCCCCAGCGCCCGACCAGGATTCGGACATCGGGAAATGTGGCGTGGAGCCTCTTGACGAGATAGCGTGTCTTTGACGGAGGGCTGGGTGGCAGATCGGCAAGGCAGACGACCGAGAACCCCTGCGTTTGCACGAGCGACAGCAGCTCCGAAACCTGGAGGCGCGTGCTCATCGTCTCGAGACTGATTGGAAGGTCGTCCAGTAAGTGGGCGAGCATCGCGAGCGCGAGCTCGTCGGCGGCGCCGTTGGTCGCGTAGCCCAGCACGCGCAGCGGTTCGCGCGGTCCGGGAAGTGGTGGACTATCAGGCAGTGCGGACGGCTCAGGGTTGAGGCCCCGGATCGACTCCGCGGCGTCCGACAGCAGCTCCCGCGTCGCATCGATGACGGCTGTTTCTTCGTCGGGCGACAAGCGCTGCTCCAGGCGGTCGCGCTCCGCATAGTTCAGCGCAGGCAGCAGCAGGGCGTCGTACACCGAGCGCGGAGACTCGGTCATGATGTGCCGCTCGATGAGGTCGGCCGCCTCGCTCTGATCGCGGGCGAGCAGGCGCTGGTAATAGCCATACTCCGGCGCGAGCGCGGACGTGTCGGCCAAGAGCGTCCCGAGAAACTCGAGACCTGGCACATGCTTCCCGAGGACGACAAGGCACACGGTCAGTGGCGTCGACAAGACCAGGCCGAGGGGCCCCCAGAGCCACGTCCAGAACGCCACGGATGCGAGCAGCGCCACCGGCGAGACGCCCGCGGCCCCCGCATACAACACCGTTTCGAGCACGAGATTGGTGAACAGCTCGAGCACGACAAACAGCCCGACTACATAAAGCGGTCCGGCCCAGCCCTCGGCTGCCGCGAGGCTGACCAAGATCGGCGCGCCTGCGCCGAGCACAGGCCCGACGTATGGGATGAATCGGAGAACCGCAGCCATTGCCGCCCAGACCAGGGGGTACGGCACGTCGAGGAGGTAGAGTCCGGCGCCGGCCGCGATGCCGTAGAGCAGATTGACCAGGGATTGCATCAACAGCTGCCGGCTGACCCGAGTAGCCGCCTCGTCAAACGCCTTCGTCGTGACGGCCAGGTGGCCATGACCCAACAGCCCGATCAGCCGATCCCGCAGATCTCGCCGCTCGAGCAGCATGAAGATGACCATCGCCAGCACGAGCCCCGCGGTGCCCAGCAGACCGGCGATTGGACTGAGCCACGTGAAGCCCGAGAAACCCGCGACCTGCTCCGAGGTGACGACGACGGGCCGCGAGATCGTTCCTCTGGGCACCTCCGATTTCCCAAGGTCGGTCGTGATGTCTTCGATCGTGTCCTGCAGCTTCTCGACGGATCCCCCCTGCCCGCGCTCCGTACGTCTGCGATCTTCGCCCGGATGTTCGCGCGGTAGCGGGGAAGGTCCTCGGCCAGATGGTCCATCTGCCGCGCCAGACCCCAGCCGGCGAGACCGAGGATGGTGAACACCAGCGTGACGATCGCGAGAACGGCAGGGATGCGGCCAATCCATCGTTCAAGCCATGTGACAGGAGGACTGAGCACGAACGTGAGCAGGATGGCGAGCGCGATCGGCACGAGTACGGTTTGCGCCCAGTACAGGACGACCACGACGAGCACACACCCGGCGAACGTCATCCACCGCCTCAGTGTCTTCGACGAGTCATCCATAAGGCCCGATCGGTTCTTGGGGCTGTTGGCGCAGGACAGACGAGCAAAAGTGCCCCGGCGTCAATTTGCGTGGCGGCTGAATCGATGCAAGCGTGCTGCTGCGTCAGAATGAGCCCGCGCGAAGAGGCTGACAGCGGTGCAGGCTAATGTCTGTTCCCTTCTGAACACGGCCATAAGCGCTCGACTACCAGAGTGCGAGACACTCGCAGTCGACCCCCGCGTCGAGCTGAACGACAGAGCGTTCCTCTTCTCGTGAGCAATACCGAACAGACGTTGACACGTACATTCCCTACACTCGTGATCTGTGGCTCACGCTGTCGGGGCTGCATAGACGCAGAGACGCATCGACAGGCAATACGAAGGGTCCGGTTGTAGGAGTGATCGTCGGCGGGATGGGTTCGGTGCGATCGCTGAATCCGCGGCTGCGTGTCATGTCCCGCCAACGTGAAGAAAACCAGATGAGGTACTGATGGCAAACGAAATCAAACACTCAGACGGCTCACTGCGCGAGGAGACGGGCGCAATCGGTGAACGCGTGAAGGGTGCCGCAAAGGACGCCGCTGGCGCAGTGCTCGGCAACGAGCAGCTCGAGCGCGAAGGTGAACGTGAAAATGCCGAGGGGCGCAGACGTCAGGCGGAGAATGACGCGATAGCCGGCCCGAGCCGGTCCCGTACGGCGGAGTCCGGCTGGTCGAACAAGAACCTGGTGACAGGGTTGTACGACAACCCGGAGGCAGCCGGGAAGGCGTATCAGGACTTAACTACGCGTCACGGATACAAGTCGGACGACATCAGCGTGGTCATGTCAGATGACACGCGAAAGCGCCACTTTGGGAACGTGAAGCCTGGGCAGGAGTTCACAGAAGGCTCCAAGGCAGCCGAAGGTGCGGGGATTGGTGGCGGGATCGGTCTCGGCGTCGGCGCGGCCGTCGGCGCAATTGGTTGCCGCCGCGACAGCGATTGCCATTCCCGGGCTGGGTCTCGTCGTCGCGGGCCCGATCGCGGGGGCTATAGCCGGTGCGGGCGCCGGGGGCGCGACAGGGACGCTGGTCGGAGCGCTCGTCGGTGCTGGCATTCCAGAGGATCGCGCGGCCGAGTACCGAGCGCGGCCTCAAGGCGGGCGGCATCGTCCTGGGTACGCGTGCGAAGGACGAGGCGCACGCCAGTCAGCTGGAGAATGACCTCTCGAGTTACGGTGCCCGCAACGTCCTGTTACGCTGAGCAACCTCGAGGCGAACTGCCGCCCGTCGTTGGGTGACGGTTCGCCGCCTTGCAAGGCGAGACGGAGATGATCGGCCTCTATTCAAATCGATTGGGCTGCTTCGGGTCGATAGTCGTCTCAGTATTAGCGACGTTGCTCCTCGCTCTCCTACCGACGCGCCATCGCACGTTCATCTCGTGATTGAGCCAACAATGTCGTGTGTCAGGCCGGACACAAACACAGCTCACCGCAACAACACCTCGCGGCGATCGTCTCCAGCCACCATGGTTGGGGCGATGGACAAAGACGGGCGCCCTTCGTTTTGCAGCTAAACAATCCCGTCTGGCGTTTGCGGGGCACCCGGCAAGCGTCGGAGGGCTGCCGACACCAGGTCGAGTTCCGCTTGGAGCTGCGCAATCCGAGTGAACTGCACGCGCAACTCTCGTTCCGCGGCGGCGAGACGCTCTTCGACAGCCCAGATCGATGGCCGTCGGAGACCGGATGACGCGGGTGCGCGGCGCGGGTGGTGCGGTCGCCAGCACTAATCTCTCAGAAGCCATTGTGAACATCTCAGGTTTTCGAGAGCGTATGCCAGAGCTGAGGAGGATAGGTGTACCGAATTGAACACTCGCAGCCACACTGGAGCGCGGGTTGTGGATGTCCGCTTGGGGACAGCGCTCCTGCGACCTCTTTGGTACGCTGCAGGGACGCCGAACGATCGGTAACGGTCACGACATTCGCTGAAGAATCCCGTAGAGGAGTAAAGGAATGCGTCCACATTCGCGCGCCGGCAAAGGTGCAAAGCTGATCTCGGCCAGACACACACTTCTCAGCGATTCGTGGAAGGCGGACGTAGAGGCCCTGGAAGCTGCCATCGGCTGCTTCCAGACCGACCGCCATCTAACGCATGACTGCAGAGTCGTGTTTTTCGAGATCAGCGGCGACACGCACCTCCATGTCAACGTGACACATGAGTACAAGACGAAGGCCGCCCGCGGATGGGCAGGACCAGGCGCTGTGCCTGACGGATTTGTTCACAACCGGCTATTCCGTGATACGCCGCAGAACGAGATGATCCGCCACATTCGGGATATGGTTTTTGCAGAACGGATTTGAACGTTTGGTCCTCGGGCTGGCTGACACCTGACCCGCTCGCAGATGGGTGCGCTATACGATGATCGACTGCCCCTGTACCAGGTCCTCGCTCATCCGACGTGTGCGATTCAGCACAGCGCCGTGTTTTGAACTGGAAAACACTGGACGTGTCGGTGTCGTCAGAGCTTCTCCGCCTGTGTACAGCACCACGCATTCGGTGGCTTCGTGACGATCATCCGGCGAAAGACTGGAGAGAATGGTGATCTTCTCGAGCCGACCTCCGCCGATGATCCTCGTCATCTCCGCCGAAGGCGACGGTGAGGCGTACGTGCGCTACCTGACCACGGCCGGGTTCCGTGTGACGTCGGCGTCAGGAATTCCGACCAGTGAGATTGTTGACCGCACGCTTGCCACGATGCCCGACATGATCGTGCTCGACTACGACTGCGATGGGGAGACGATCGAACGACTGAAGGCAGACCGCCGGACGGCCCCTATTCCGGTGATTGCTCTCGCCGACTTCCCAGTGCCTCCGGGCCGGCCGGGATCGACTGACATCGGCACTGTAGACCCCTCGATTGTTCGACACTGAGGCCTTATGCCAATGCTCGCGCCTGTTCAGCCACGTCTTCTGATCGTCGAACCTCGCGACATCCTCCATCTTCAGTACGCTGACTGCACCATCGCTGTTGGTTTCCAGGTGGAACGCGCCCAGAGCCACGAACAGGGCGTCGCGAAGGCCACGCTCCTCGCTCCAGACATTGTCCTGACTGACTGCTCGGCAGATACGGAGGCGGGAGTAGAATTCTGCCGACGCCTCAAAACGCGATTGTCTACCAGCCGGATTCCCGTGCTCGGGCTGATCGCCCCTGACGACGCGACGACTGCCAGCGCAGCGATTGCGGCAGGATGCACAGTCCTCGCGAAACCGTGCTCGCCCGAACGGCTCCTCGTCGAAATCGTGCGTGTGCTCGGCGTCTGGCCGCCCGGCCCGATTGTCGCCCTGGGGGAAAGCTACACGCCGACGGTCGAACAACTGACGGAGATGCTCGGCCGGGTGCTGCGGGAGAATGCGCGGCTCATGCAGCGAAATACGGACTTGGCAGCTTCGGCTCAACTCTGGGCGAATTGGTACGAGGGTGCGCTCGGACGCACGAACCACGTGCCAGTCGACGCGCACTCGATGCCGCTCTAGGCAGGCGTCCGGGGACGGCAGCCCCGCTGCTTCGCTGTGCCCGACAACTGCGCCAGAACCTCACCTCCTATCCCTGCGACCCATTGTGGAGCGAGTGCCCGGTCTGCCCGCGCTGGCCGTTCTCTGGCCCATCCATTCTCTAGCTCACTCGTGCTCTGATCGGGCAGTATCGGGCAGACTGTCAAGGTGAACCTCACCGGTGCGCCAGCCGAAAAGAATGTCCGGTGCGTGCGGACTCGAACGTCTAAGGGGCATAGACGCCAGACAAGGAGTTGTCGATGAGCGAGTTCGTGTTTCTCTTTCGTGCGACCGAGTCGATTCGGCAAACGGCAATGGGGACGCCCGAGAGTGCGCAGCGGAGCATGCAAGCGTGGCTTGAATGGATGCGCCAGCTCGACGCCAAGGGGCACCTGAAGGACCGGGGGCAGCCGCTCGACGTTGCCGGCAAGGTCGTGCGCGGAAAAGGCAAGATCGTGACCGATGGTCCCTATGTCGAAGCGAAGGACCTGGTCCTCGGTTTCATCATCGTGGAAGCGCGGGATCTCGCCGAAGCGGCGGAGCTTTCGAAGGGCTGCCCGATGCTCAACGGTGACGGTTCGGTGGAGATTCGCCCGGTCCGACCGTTGAGCGTGTAGGCTGGGGCGGTGGGTCTGGAGGAGCATCTCTTCCGGCGCGAGTCGGGGCGCATGATTGCCGCTCTGACCCGCGTCTTCGGCGTGCACAACCTGGCGCTGGCCGAGGACGTCGTGCAGGACGCGTTCTGCAAGGCGCTCGAAGTCTGGAAGGTGCGCGGCCTTCCGGACAACCCCTCGGCGTGGCTCATGACGACGGCGAAGAACCGCGCGCTCGACGTCATTCGGCGCGATCGAACGGCGCGGACCTATGCGCCGGAGATGGGCCGGCTGCTCGAGAGCGAATGGACGATCGCGCCCGTCGTCGAGGAAGCCTTCGCCGCGCACGCGATTCGTGACGAGCAGCTGCGGATGATGTTCTCGTGCTGTCATCCGCGACTGGCGGAAGAGGCGCAGGTCGCGCTCGTCCTCAACATCCTGTGCGGGTTTGGCGCCGGCGAGATTGCCGCCGCGTTCCTCGCTGGCCGTGCCGCTGTCGAGAAGCGAATCGCGCGCGGGAAGAAGGTTCTTGCCGACGCCAGGCGGCTGTTCGACCTGTCGGACGCCGAGTTCGCCCTGCGTCTCTCGGCCGTAAGGCGCGCCTTGTACCTGCTCTTCAACGAGGGCTACCACGGCGCCTCGGCCGAATCGGTTGTCCGCATCGACCTGTGCACCGAGGCGATGCGCCTGACCTCGCTCCTGCGCGAGTATCCTCCGGCCGACTCGCCGGAGACGACGGCGCTTGCGTCGCTCATGTGTCTGCACGCGGCGAGGCTGCCGGCGCGTGTCGATGCCGCCGGAGATCTGAACCCCCTCCTCGAGCAGGATCGATCGCGGTGGGACGCGCGACTCGTCGCCGAAGGGATCGCGCTGCTGGAGCGCTCGGCGGCCGGGCCCGAGGTGACGGCCTACCATGTCGAGGCAGCGATAGCCGCCGCGCATGCCAGCGCCTCGTCTCTCGAGGACACCGACTGGACGTTGATTGTGTCCCTTTACGACCGCCTCATGACGATCGCCCCGTCGCCGGTCGTTGCGCTCAATCGCGCGATTGCGGTCGCGCAGCGTGACGGCGCCGAGCGCGGCCTCGAGGAGCTTCAGGCAATCGACGATCGGGACCGCCTCGCCAACTACCCGTTCTATCCGGCCGCGTTCGGCGAGCTGGAGCTGCGCTGTGGCAACCGCGCCAGTGCGCGTCAGCGCTTTCAAGCTGCGCTCGCGCTCGCGCGAAATCCCGCGGAGCGAAAGTTTCTCGAGAAGCGGATTAGCGCCTGCGGCCCGAGCGAGGCGACGGAGTGAAGCCGGCCGCAGGCCGGCCGCCGAGCGAGAGCGAGCGGGGGTGGGGCCCCGCGAGCAGGAATAAGAAGAGGACCCTATGAGCGCATTGAACAAGAAGTTCACCGCCACGCTGCAGAAGAGCCCCAATAAGGGCGGCTGGACCTACGTCGTCATGCCGAACTCCGCGAAATACTTCGGGACCCGCGGCCTCGTGAAGGTCAGCGGCACGGTCGACGGCCATCCGTTCCGCAGCGCCTTCATGGCGTTGGGAGATGGCAGACACAAGCTGCCGATCAAGGCCGACGTGCGCGAGGCCATTTCCAAGCAGGCGGGAGACACCGTCACCATTCGGCTGGATCAACGGCTCGACGACTGAAGGGGAGCGATCGCATGAGGCTCAACACGTACTTGAACTTCGGTGGCAACTGCGAACAGGCCTTTCGTTTCTACGAACAGCATCTCGGTGGAAAGATCACGATGCTGATGCGGCGCGCCGAGCAGCCAGACCAGCCCGTCACCTGGCCCGGCTGGGAACAGTCCATCCAGTACGCCATCATGAAAATCGGCGAGACGGAGCTCATGGGAGCCGATGTTTCGCCCGAACGCTTTCAGCCGATGCGCAGCGTCTATCTGTCGCTGACGGTCGACAGCGCAGACGAGGCGGAGCGGATCTATAAGTTGCTCTCGGACGGCGGCCAGGTATTCATGCCGATGGAGGAGACGTTCTTTGCTGTCCGCTTTGCGATGCTCAGAGACAAGTTCGGTACATCGTGGATGGTTCTCGCCCTGAAGCCGCAGGGATAAACGTCAGATCGCTGTTCGAGCCATAGCACCAAGGGCTTATAGCCGACGCGGGACTTCTGGAAATACGCTGACAGGCTGGTGGCAGCACTGACGCCAGCGAACTGCGCCAGGACCCAGGGCTGGACAGGCGTGAGCCTGAAGAACGACTGAGCCACGATGTTCGCGTAGGCCCTGGCGGTTCGACGATCCACCCGCAGTTCATCGACCTCATTCAGAAAACACGGAGCGAGATATGGCAACGAATGCGACCACGCCTGTAGCGACAAGCCATGGCTGGATCGGGACTGAAACCGTCAAGACTCGCGTCGGCGACTTCGAGTTCAAGAACGGCTATCCAGCCGCGAATGCGGCCGGGCGTCTGAGGGACGCCCTGCTGTTCAACCGTGCCGTCGAGGCGTATCTCGTGCAGATGCACGGCGTCTCGTGGTACCGAGTCTGGAAGGGCATTGCCGAGGCGGGCCCGCGCGTGCCGAATCAGCTTGTCCTGTGGGAAGACCTCATGGACGGCGTGACGCTGCTGCTGACCGGCAATACCGAGACGGTCTACGGACTGTGCGCGCTCGACCTGAAGCGTGATGGTCCCGTCGTGATTGAAGCGCCACCCGGCCTGCTCGGCGGCATGTCCGATCTGTGGCAGCGGGAAATCATGGGCGTCGGTCCAACTGGAGCGGACAAGGGCAAGGGCGGCAAGTTCCTGCTGCTTCCTCCGGATCATGATGGCGCGACGCCCGAGGGTTATCTCGCCGCGAAATCGCGGACCTTTGGCGTGGTGTTCGGCGTGCGCGGCTTCCAGTCGAACGGCACCGCGAAAGCGGTCACGCTGATGAAAACGACCAGAATCTACCCGCTCTCGAAAGCGGCGAATCCTCCCGCGCCGACGTTCTTCAATGGATCGCGGAAAGAAGTCGACACCATCTTCTCGGACACGGGCCAGTACTTCGACGACCTGGCCTGGTTGATCGAGCACGAGCCGCACGACACCCTCCCGTCGCACGAACGGTTTCAGCTGGCGGCGATCGGCATCGAGAAGGGGAAGCCGTTCGCGCCCGACGCCGCACGCCGCGGCCTGTTCGAAGACGCGGCGCGGTTCGGGTCGGCGATCGCGCGAACGAACAGCTTCGCGTCCGACGATGCGGCCCGGCTCGTCTACCCCGATCGCATGTGGGAATGGGCGTTCATCGGCGGCAGCGCCGACTGGGATTCGCAAGGCTTCGTCAACACCGACCGTCGCGCCGGCTTCGCCTACATCGCCATTGGTATGTCGCCGGCCATGGTCGAAAAGCACATCGGCACCGGCTCTCAGTACCTGTGGACACCACGGGACGCCAGCGGCGCATTTCTCGACGGCGCCAAACGGTATCGCCTGCACGTTCCGTCGAATATCCCGGTCAAGAACTTCTGGTCGGTCGTCGCCTACGATGCCGACAGCCGCTCGATCCTGCGCAGTTCTCAGCCGTTCCCGTCCGTCAGCAGCTATACGTCGCCGCAGAGCAACGCCGACGGCTCGATTGATATCTACTTCTCACCAGAGGCACCTGCGGGGAAGGAGAAGAACTGGATTCAGACGGTGCCCGGCAAAGGCTGGTTCATGCTGTTCCGCTTCTACGGGCCGCTCGAGCCATTTTTCGACAAGACCTGGAAGCCCGATGACATCGTGCAACTGACCTGAGACGGATGAAGACCGGAACACTCGTCCAGATTGAGGGGGCATCATGAGCGTCGCCGAAATTGCTGTCGAAACACTGAGCGCATCCGACCTGATCGAACGCACGCTGCATCGGCGCGCCGTCGAGGCCGTGATATGGGGTATGCCGGCTGTCAACTACGACCTCATGCTCCAGGAAATGCTGACCAAGACCGCCGGGAAGGTGAACCAGGTGATCTACTGGGGTCGGCCGCTCGATTGGCACAACCAGACGCTCACGCCGAATCCCGACACGCTCTACTTCATGGCGTTCTTCAATACGAAGGACGTCGGGCCCATCGTGATCGATGTCCCCCCGGCGGACGCCGGCGGCGCCCTCAATGCCAACATCGTCAACCTGTGGCAGGTGCCGCTCGAAGATGCGGGGTTGTTGGGGGTGGACAAGGGGAAGGGCATCAAGCTCCTGATGCTGCCGCCCGGCTATTCAGGGAAAGTCCCCGAGGGCTATGTCGCCACTCCAGCCCGAGCACATGGGGCAGTTACGCGCTGTTCCGCTCGAACCTGAAAAGCCACGGCGACGCCGATGTAGCGAAATCGTTGGCGTATGGCAAGCGCGTCAAGGTCTATCCGCTCTCTCGAGCGTCCAATCCGCCGGCAACCGTCTTCACCGACGTCAAGGACGTCGACTTCGACTCGACCATCCGCTACGACGCCAGCTTCTTCGAGGGGCTCAATCGGATCGTCCAGAGCGAACCATGGCTCGATCGCGATCGGGTCATGATCGATCAGTTGAAATCGCTCGGCATCGAGAAAGGCAAACCGTTCGCGCCCACAGCCGCGACGAGGGAGACTCTCGACGCGGCTATTCGAGAAGCTCACATGTGCCTCGCGGCACGATATGATGCCGGCCTCCCGCCATTTTTTGATGGCACGCACTGGACCTTTCCCGCTCCTCAGCAACTCATCAAGGACGTACAGGCCGGCTTGACAGATCTGAACAGCTATCCAGTCGACGAGCGCGGCCTTGCGTACCACTATGCCTACATCGGCATCAAGCGGCTGGGCGCGGGCCAGTTCTACATGATCTCGATCAAGGACAAGGACGGCGAGAGCTACGACGGTGGCAAGACGTACCGCTTGACGGTTCCGCCAAATGCGCCGGTAGAGCAGTACTGGTCGGTCACGGCCTACGATCGGGAGACGCACGCGCTCATCAAGAACGTCGATCGCGCCAGCCGCGCGTCGAACAGCACCGAAGTGAAGAAAAACGCCGACGGATCAGTCGATTTGTATTTCGGTCCGAAGGCACCCGCGGGCAACGAGTCGAACTGGGTACCGACGGATCCGGCGCGCAAGTTCGAGCTGATGGTGCGCTTCTACGCGCCGACCAAGGCGCTCTTCGAGAAGGCGTGGAAACTCCCTGACGTCGAAAAGGTGAAGTGAAGAGGTCCTGCTACGAGGTCATCTGCACGCTGTTCGCGCGCCTGGGATTGTAGCGAACCGGACGAGTAAGGCGTTCGTTCGGCGAGCCGAATCCATCGACGGCCACCTGTTCGAGCGGCGCCGGCAACAGCCGCTGAATATCGCGCAGCAGCTGACGGTCAGCCTCCGTCACGAACGAGATGGCGCGCCCGGCAACCCCGGCCCGTCCCGTTCGGCCGACGCGATGGATGTAGTCCTCCGCGACCAGCGGCAGATCGTAGTTGACGACCAGTGGCAGATGCGCGACATCGAGGCCCCGTGCCGCGATGTCCGTCGCGACCAGAACGGCCACGCGGCCAGCCTTGAAATCCGCAAGGGATCGGCTGCGCGCGCCTTGCCCCTTGTCGCCGTGAATGACCGCCGCCTTCACGCCGGCACCCGCGAGATGCGCGCCCACGCGATCCGCGCCCCGCTTGGTTCTGCAGAAGACCAGCGCCTGACCGGCCGGCGCCTGCGTCAGGACATGCACCAGCAGCGCACGCTTGCGATCGAGCGCGACGGGATGCAGGCGATGCGTGATCGTCGGCGCCACGACGTTGCTGTTCGACACGTCGACCCGCCGCGGCTCGCGCGTGAATTCGGCGGAGAGCTTTGCGACTGCGTCGGACAGCGTTGCCGAGAACAGCAGCGTTTGCCGCGTTCGCGGCAGCGCCGGCAGGACGCGGCGAAGGGGAGGCAGGAACCCCATGTCGAGCATCCGGTCGGCTTCGTCGAGCGTCAGAATCTCGACGGCTGAAAGGTCGATCGTCCGCCGTTGCAGGTGATCGATCAGCCGGCCAGGCGTGGCGACGACGATGTCCGTCCCGTGCTTCAGCGCCCTGATCTGGGGCGACATGGGCACACCGCCGAAGATGGCCGTCACCCGGAGCTGCACCGGCGCTCCGTAGGTCGTCAGCGCGCGGTGGACCTGCACCGCCAGCTCGCGAGTCGGGACGAGCACGAGGCCGAGAGGTTTCGAAGTTCTGGACCGGCGCTTCCGCACGACGAGCCGGTCGATCATCGGAAGGCCGAACGCCGCGGTCTTGCCGGTGCCGGTCTGGGCACGCGCCAGGAGATCCGCGCCTTCGAGCACGATGGGTATTGATGCCGACTGCACTGGCGTCGGTTGCCCGTAGCCCATTCGGGCAAGCGGCGCACAGAGAGAGGGCGTGAGCCCCAGTTTCGAAAAGGGCATTGAAAGACTGCTCCTGAATGGCCTGGGCGCAGTTTCCAATGCAGCCGGGGCCGATGACGACGTAAGCGCTCGCCACGCCAGAAGGGCGCTCGATGCGCGGACGGAGCACGAGCTCCGAGCGGATTTCGATTCGTGGCTAAGGGCTTAAGGAGGAGCGAGTCAGGAAAGGCTCGATACGCCTAGAGACTGCAGAGCGTGGAGGAGATCCGATGTTGGGGATCATACCACAGCCGGGCACGCCGCACATGTGGCGTATACTGTCAGTCGACCGCTTTCCTGAGCCCTGTGGCCATTCCGGCCCCCAGCCCTCACCAAAGCACACATCAGCACATCCAGGGAGGGGCCGATGGGCTCATACGATTTCCGGCGCGATCCGCGCTCGCGGGCAGACTGAGTCGACCCCGACCGAAAGTACTCCCGCCACGTGCCCGGCCTGCAGCTCGGCGTCAATCACGACGACCGCGAAGAATCCCAGTTCCAACAGCTATTGGCGCTGCACGGCCTGTGGCGAGATTTGGAACGCCTCCCGTCGTCACACCGTGCGCAGCGGATTGTGGCGGTAAGAGGGGCGTCGCCGCTCCTTATTGGCAGTGGGTTTTCAAACGCTGCGCAGCGCTACCGTCACTCCGTGCGACCACTTTGAATAACACCCGCCGCAGAGCAGGCCGGTGAATCCTTCCTGATGCGGGCGTTTCATCGTCAGGACGCGTGAACCAGAGTCTTCAGCTGGAATGAAGGCCGCGTTGCATACGCCGCATGACTGGTTGTCCTGCGACGCCAGATGTTTGACCGAGATGGTAATAGTGTTCATTTAGGGCACTCCATGCTATCTCGTAGTCCCTCGCTCCTGCGCCGAATACGCGAGGGCGAAGGAACGGTTCGTCAGGGGGTCTTGATCACGCGACCCGTCGTGAGAAAACGTCGGTATCCGCTGAACCTGTCGGTCCGTCGAATGGACTGCAGACCACTGCGCAGCACGGTCATCGATTCGATTGACTCCGGCAGCAGGACGACCTCGTCGGGGTCAGTGAAGGCTACCGTCTGGTAGCGCAGCGTCAGGTCGTCCCTCTCGAGCACGACCCACGCGGGCAGACCGTATCGTCGCTGCAGATTCCAGGGGACCCGCAGGTCGACGAGGCCGGCGATGCGCCGATCGACGCGCAGCACCTCATGGCTCTGCGCATCCACCCACACGCGTCCTTTCGTCGCGACGGGACCCGTCCAGTCGAAGCATTCGTCGTGCCCGCGCTCGTCTTCGATCAGCTCCGGCCGGCCAGTCCGGTTCGTCGACATGAAATCGATGATCAGCGTGGCGCGGTCCCGCTCTCGGCCGTGGCCCACCGACGTGAACTGGTACTCGTCGCGATGCTCGGCGAGCAGGAAGGCGAGCGGCTCTGGCGACAGCGGGTTAGGATCCGTGCAACCCGCGCGGTCTGTCTTGTCCCGCTCGCGAGGCTCCCGCCCGTTGATGCGACGGATGCTCCGAATCACTGTCGCTTTGAGTGGCGTGTCCCCGTCGGCGGGCGGTGCGGATTCGACGCGCAGGTCTGATTCGACCGTCCGCGCAAACCCTTCGGGCGTCCAGTTCAAGCGAATGGGCTGGACGATGGAGTGTTCGACGCACACCACGCTGTGCGCACGCCGGTAGTACTCGGCGACGCGCTCGGCGACGCGCGTCATCAGTCCCTCGAGCTCGGGCTGCTCCGGCGCTGCCGATACCGAGGAGGCGCACACCGCAACCAACGCGGTGGCTGCAAGGCGTGCGCGTCGGGATGGTTCCATGGTGCCCATCCACGTCCCCTAGAACCGCGCGGTGATCCACCTGGTGACATAGTCGAAGAAGTTCTTCTGACTATTTCCGTATTGTCCAGGCGTGGTCTCGCACGCTGTGCAGGGTGAAATGCCGTGCGTCGCCCCCTCGATCGTGATGAACTCCTTGTCGCGGCTCGCGGACCTCTCGTAGTGGATCTCGCTGTCCCGGATGAAGTAGTGCGCCCCCATGGCCGTGACGAGCGTCGGGATGGTGATGTTCGGAAGCGCGCAATCGGTCGAGTTGTTGCTCGAGCACCACTCGATCTCGTCCAGCGAATCCTTCGCGCGGATCGCGTTCGCGCTCAGGAACGTCCGCAGCGTCGTCAACCGCGCCCCTCCGTCGAAGCTGGCGTTGCGCTGGTCGTAGCCGCGCGCCGGTCTTCGGACGCTCTCGACGATCTGTGTCACGACCGTACCATCGTTCTTGAGCAGCTTCTGCGGCTTCAGCGTGGCGTGATGGATGCCCGGATCCAGCTCCATCAACCGCGCGCCCTCGAACCGTGTGATGACCAGGCCGTTGTCATCGGGGTAGGGTGCCGATCCTGACTTCATCGCCTTCAGTTCGGCGAGCGCCCGGTCGATGAGACGGTTCATCCGATCGGCTTGCGCCTTGAAGTATCTCCGCTTGAACTCCTCGGAATAGCGCGGAGCGCCTTCCTTGTACCCGTTCGCCGGGTTGAACGGGTCGAGTGCCGGATCCAGCTTTTTCGGATCGCTCTCGTCGATGACGGCAGGGTTGAGGCTGCGAAGGAGGTTGACCGAGATCCCCGGGTGCGCGTCGACGAGGATGAGCCCGTCCGCTTTGGGCAGTCCGCTGAGCGTCTCGTCGCACTCGGTCAGCTTGTTCGCGCCGCGGCAATAGGACGGGCCCTTCTCGGCGACCGCCTGATAGAAGCTCGTGGCAGGGCCGCCGCCGCTGTGGCCCCACAGCAGAATCTTTGTGATACCCGGCTGCTTGCGAAGAAACTCGATGCCAGACTTGATATCGAGGGCGTTGGCTTCGAAGTTCACCGCCGCCTCGTTGTTGTCCGACCGCGGATTGACGGCCAGGACCATGAACCCTCGGCTCGAGAGCTCGCGGGTGGCAGGGCTGCCGAGCACATTCGATGTGCGATGAATGACGAGGATCGCAATGTGCGGCGCGGGACCGCTGTCGGGCTTGTAGAGCGCACCCTTCACGGCCGACGGCGAGAACTGGACGTACGCCGGTTGGCTCTGCGCAAACAGCGGGGAAGCGATCGCCAGAGCGGTCGCGGTCAGGAGTACAACAGAACGGTTCATGGCCAGCCCCCATAACCGATTCGTCGACTCGCCCTGACACGGAACCGACACGAGCATTCAGCGAGCTGCCGACGTTGTCGAACAGTCGCTGACTGTATCACCGTACTCCGCCGCTTCAGCGGGTGCCGAAGAACTGAATGAAGTTTCCGGCGTGGTCGCGGATGATGGCGTTGGCCCGCTGTTCTCGCGTGGCGGGGAAGGGGCCGATCGCGATCGGGATACCGCGCGCTTTGAGCTGGGCGATCGTCTTGTCGAAGTCGTCGACGACGATGCCCGCCTTGAAGATGCCGTGAACGAGGTAGTTGCGGGTGATCGCCGGCGCCGCCGTGCCCAGCGGCACCGCGTCATCGTGCTTCATCAGCTCGACGATCAAGCCGCCGCCCTCGAGGATGACAGCCGTGGATTTATCGACCGGGGGAGGGCGCAGCACAACAGTCAGCCCCAGCTTCTCGGTATACCAGGCCACGCTCTTGTCGATGTCCGCGACCGAGACACCGATGAACGCACCGCGTGTGGTGAAGGGTGTATAGGCGATGCTGCTGCCGGCTTCGCCGGTGGATCCTGGCCGGCCGCGGCCGCGATCAGGACGCACGTGCACACCAGCAATGAGGTCGGAAGGAGCTCGTCGGTTCGACATGCCGGCACGCTAGCGTCGGCATTGACCTGTTGTCCAGGGGAGTGGGACAGGACGGTGGTGGACGTTGTGTGAAAGTTGAACTCCCAACGTATCAGATTAGCGCGTCAGGTCGTTGACCGGGCGGCCTGTGAACACGGGTCCAGGAGGTCACGAGAACTTATGGCTATTCTGCTTTTGATCTCATGAGCTCCTGTGGGTTCTTGGCGGTGGCGTTTCTCGCAGAACACACCACCCTTCTCGAGACGATTTAGCGATCGGGCCGTCGTCGGCTTACACTGCGGCCATGAGAAACCCGCTGCATTTCACGACGACCCTTTTCATTGTTGCCGCGTTCACCGTCTCGCTCTCGGCCCAGACACGCGATGGCGTCATGGGCGAACTGCTGAAAGACGTCGCGGACCTCGAGAAGAAGGTCCTCGATCTGGCGAAGGCGATACCGGAATCGGCCTACGCCTGGCGTCCCGGCCCCGGTGTACGGTCCACGGGCGAAGTGTTCGTGCACATCGCTGCCGACAATTACTTCCTTCCGGTGTTGCAGGGCACGCCCGCGCCCGCAGAGACCGGCATCACCAAGGACTACAAGACCGCCGCGGTCTTCGAAAAGAAACCGCTGAACAAGGCGGCCACGATCGCCGAGCTGGAGAAATCGTTCGCGTTTCTGCGTTCGTCGATGAGCTCGACAACGGATGCGCAGCTCAACACGGCGATTGACATGTTCGGTCAGAAGAGCACGACCCGAGGACTCTGGATCACGACCGCGACACACCTCCACGAGCATCTCGGGCAGCTGATCGCTTACGCGCGATCGAACAAGGTCACGCCGCCCTGGAGCAAGTAGCCGGCCGGTCGGGTTCGAGTGGCTCTATATGCAGTTCACCAAGCGCCTGCGGGAGGGAATCCGGCGCGGGCGAATCAGATGCAGCATTCGGATCTGGACACGGCCCCATGTCAAGGTGGGTGGTCGTTACCAGATGGACGAGGGCCACATCGTCGTCGATTCCATTGCGCCCATCACCGTCGCCGACATCACGTACGATCTGGCCCGTGAGTCAGGGTTCGAGAGCGTTGACGATTTGCTGGGAATGGCGCGACACGGCAAGGGCGACAAGGTGTATTTGATTCGGTTCCACTACCTGCCTCCGGGCGGGTGGGACACCCCGCGGTCAACGGCATCGAGGGTCTCGTAGGCACCCTACGCGGCTCACCGCTGCTGCGCGGCACGTGAGTCGGGTTTTCTCCCCTCATCTCTCCTGCTCCCCTTCTCCTTTACCCGTTTAGGCCGTGGCTGAACGTGATTCAGCTCTGCTCTAATCGAGCTTCTTGCGCGCGAAGTGGTAGAGCGAATAGGCGAGCAACGCGAACATCAGGACCGCGAACAGGTTCGAGGTGGCCAGCCCTGGCGCGATCTTCGGGCCGAACGCCAGCACGCCGGGCGGAATCAGCCTGATGCCGAGCTCCGGATCGCCGAGGACATTGATCACGATGGCGATGAGTCCCATCACGCCGCCGGCTGCGATGAGTCCGCTGGCGAAGAGCGATCCAGGACTGACGTCGCTCTCGGCGTGAGCGCCAGTCTTGCGGCCGCGCTCGGCCGCCCAGCGCACGATCCCGCCACAGAAGATCGCCAGCGTCGTGTGCAGTCCGAGATAGGAACCCACCGCGAAGGACAGCGATCGAATGCCGAGCAGTTCGACAGCGATGACGAGGAACACACCCATCGCGACGAGGCGCCAGGGCAGGCGCTGGTTGAGAATGCCGGTGATGACGGTTGCCATCAGCCGGCCTTGCGGTGCAGCCGCCTTGTCGCTGCCGATGCCCGTGATCCACTGCACCTCGATCTGTCTCGTCTCGGGGTCGTAGAGGTACTTGCCGTCGGGCAGCTCGCGCGAGCCGAGCGCGTTGACCAGGATGTACCTCTTGTCCCTGTAAGTTTGCGGGTTCGGGTCGTCCAGTTCCTTTTCGACCCGAACGGCGGCGCCACGCTGACTCTGTTCGGCCCTGACTTTGTCGATGTCGAGGGCCCGCTGCATCGGCCGGAACTCGGAGAGCCCGA
Source organism: uncultured Acidobacteriota bacterium (assembly GCA_963784195.1). GTDB lineage: Bacteria > Acidobacteriota > Vicinamibacteria > Vicinamibacterales > 2-12-FULL-66-21 > CAVQAH01. The sequence continues at coordinate 39,999 of CAWARA010000037.1, forward strand.
AGTTCATCAGCATCAGCGTGCCGCCGATCACGAACACCGAGACCATGACGCCGATCATCAGCGCCCATTGCTGGCGGTACGGCGTGGCGCCAATCAGGAACCCGGTCTTCAGATCCTGTGATGTCGCGCCGGCATTTGCGGCAGCGACGCAGACGACGCCGCCAATGGTGATCGCGAGCGCCGAGTAGGCCGGCGCCGTCCACCCCATGGCGAGGAACATCGCACAGGTCGCCATCAGCGTGGCGATGGTCATGCCGCTCACCGGGTTCGCCGACGTGCCAATCAGCCCGCAGATGCGCGATGACACTGTGACGAAGAGGAACCCGAAGATCACCACGAACAGCGAGGCGACGAGGTTCTCGAACGCAGAGGTGCGGGCGCCGGCAATCGGGTTGAACGTCAACATCAGCCACATCACGACAATGATGGCGAGGGACCCGAGCACGACCCACTTCATCGCGATGTCGCGCTCGAGCCGGCCGCCGGCTTCCGCGCCGGTCTGCTGCGAGCGGATGTCCTTGATGCCGCTGCGCAGCGCGTTGACGATCGTCGGCATCGTCTTCATCAGGGTAATGAGACCCGCCATGGCGACGGCGCCGGCGCCCATCGGGCGGATGTAGCTTTCCCACAACTGTCCCGGCGTCATGTCGCGAATCGGAATGGTGCTGGGATACAGCGGTGTGGCGAGCCCTTCGCCGAAGAACTTGATCGCCGGCATGAGCACCAGCCACGAGAACACGCCGCCGGCGAAGATCGTGCCGGCGATCCGCGGTCCGATGATGTAGCCCACACCGAGATACTCGCTGGTGATCTCCGCGCGGAACGACGCGCCTGGCAGCCACGCCGGTTCGTACAACGGCCGTTGTTTCCACACCTGGGCGGTGGCCATCAGGAACGTGTAGACGCCACCCAGGCCGAGGCCCCAGAAAACGCGGCTGGCAAACGATCCACCCTTTTCGCCCGCCACCAGCACGTCGGCGCACGCGGTCCCTTCCGGATACAGCAGGTTGCCGTGTTCCTGCACGATCAGCTGCCGCCGGAGCGGGATCATGAACAGCACGCCGATCCACCCGCCGATCAGCGCGAGCATGAAGATGCGCGAGTACTCGAAGGGGAAGCCCATGAAGATCAACGCCGGCAGCGTGAAGATCGCGCCGGCGGCGACCGACTCACCCGCCGACCCCGCCGTCTGGACGATGTTGTTCTCGAGGATGGTGGCCTTGCCGAACGCGCGCAGCAGGCTGATGCTGAGGACAGCGATCGGGATCGATGCCGAAACGGTCAGGCCGGCGCGAAGGCCGACGTAGACGGTTACGGCGCCGAAGATGATCCCGAAGATTGCGCCGAAGAGGACGGCTTTGAACGTGAATTCCGGCACATTCGCCGACTCGGGAACGTAGGGCCGGAACTCGCCAAGGGGAGCGGTCGAATTCCAGGTGGTGTTCGACGTTTCTTCCTTCAATACCTTCGCCACGCGCGGCCTCCTTCAATGGGAGAACGATTGCGACCACGACATTAGCGCAAGGCGGCGGTTTTTACACCGGCTCATCGCGATTTCGTTGCGGGTTCCGAGCAGGGCGCGGAGGTGAGAAATTGTGGTAAGGCGTGCGGCAGGCTGCTGAGGGCTCAAGGCAGATGTGCCCCGAGTCATGGAAGAGGCCTGAAATCACCGTTTTCTTGGCTAGCCAGCTTCGTGTTGTATGCGGGCCGCTCGTGGCGGGAACTCCCCCCTTGCTGTGCCTGACAGCTGCGACATCTACGTGCCAAAACCTAAAACGCAGAGAAGCGGAGAACGCCGAGCGCGCAGGGATACGCGGCACGACCGGCCGCGCCGGAGGCGCGGGTGAGGGGACGACCGAACCACGACTGCGAGAACCACTGGATGTGTACGGGTTCTCGCAGTCGTCGTTTCGGTCGTCCCTCACCAGCCTGGCTGCGCCAGGCTGCCGGTCGTGCCGCCGCCTGACTGGCGCGAGAACTCAGGGCGTCTCTGCGCTCACTGCGTTCTCTGCATCTCTGCGTTTTTGGTTTTGACAGTGAACGGCGGCGGGCGTGATCACCCGCCCGACGACGATCAGCTCCCGCCGACTTTTCGGGGCGCGCGCATACGGGGGACGAAACCGCGCGCAGTCGTCGTTTTCCACGGCTGTTCCGTTCGTGGCTTCACTGGCCGGGTGGGTGTCGGGCTGGCAGACGCGGCCGGTGTAGTGGATGCGTCTGCGGACGCTTTGTCTCGGGCCGCCACGTCCTTGGCGTGGTCCTTCTCCAGACAGCAATGTTTGTACTTACGGCCTGAGCCGCAATGGCAAGGCTCGTTGCGGCCGGGTCGTGAACTGGTCGGAGGGGTCATTTGAAGGAGTGTACACAGGTCGGGATGAAGAAGCGATGGAGAGGGACAGATTTTGTTTCTTGCACAATTGTCCTCTTTAGGTGTGTCCGTCGAAGTGGACAACCGTGCAAGAAACAAGATTGACCTCGGCGTGGGATCCTCACCACACCCGTTTCACCCTGAAGTCGATGATG
>CAWARA010000038.1:0-100247 GCA_963784195.1 uncultured Acidobacteriota bacterium
CCATCGTCATTCCAGCTCAGGCAGCGCGCCCTTCACTGCCTTACCGGCATCAGCACGGCAACCGCCTTGCCACCATCGACGACCACCACGGGCTGCATGGGTGCGGTCATGCGAAATCGCACTGACCGGGTCGGCAACGTGCGACGAAGGTAATTGATGTACGTGGCGTTCAACGCGATACCGCTGGGCGTGGTGTAGGTTCGCCCGGTTGCCACCGCCGTGAGGTCGCTGAAGCTGCACTCGTCTTTGTGCGCCGCGTTGAGATAATCCTCCAGCACCTTCGAGGGAATTGTCCTGTCGGGAACCTTTGCCGGCTTTGCGAGCGCGGCGTCGATTGCCAGACCCCCATCGGTGACGAACGTTCGGCCGTCGGTCAGGCGAACGGTGCCTTGCCACGTGGGATCGCCCGACGTGCCTGGAGCCGTCGGTTTCATGGGCTTCTGCGATTGCGCAGATAGGACCTGGGCGGTCATCACAGCGACCGCCACTGCCGCTGCGGTTGTAAGGTGACGCATGACGCGAGTATAGAACGTAGTCCTGCCGACCCCCAGCGCGGAACAATCCATCCCGTACGCCATCATGAAGGATCGGTCGGGCATCGCTGCCGGCGCATATGGAGGGAACGATGATCGTCAGGCTGCTTGGGACAGGGACGCCGATACCATCAGCCGATCGATTTGGATCGGCCATCCTCGTTGAGGCGGATGAGCGGTTGCTGCTGTTCGACTGCGGCCGAGGCGCCACAATCCGCCTGCACCAGGTCCATGCGAGCGCCGTCTCCGGCGTCCAGACCGTGTTCCTCACGCACCTGCACTCGGATCATGTCGTGGGCTTGCCGGATCTCTGGCTGACCGGCTGGGCTCTCGGGCGCCTGAACCCATTGCGCATCTCAGGGCCTGACGGCACGCCGGCCATGACGATGCACCTCTCCCAGGCATACGCCGCAGATGTCATCGCACGACAGGACCCGGCTGAAGGCCTCCCCTCTAGAGGGGCGGAGCTTCACGGCCGAGTCGTGGAGCCGGGAATCGTATACGCGGAAGGCGCCATCCGTGTCATCGCGTTTCTCGTCGACCACGGTCACGTCGCGCCGGCATTCGGATACCGGGTCGAGCATGCGGGTCGGTCCGTCGTGATCTCCGGCGACACGAAGTTCTCGGAGAGCCTGATCGCCGCGTCCTCCGGCGCCGACCTGATTCTCCACGCGGCATGGCTGCCTGAATCCAGGAACCCCACGCCTGCCGCTCTTCGCTCGATCGCGTCCGCCGAGGACGCCGGCCGGGTCTTCGCGCGGCTGAAGCCCAAGCTGGCGGTCGTCTACCACTATCTGGACGAGGCAGGTCTGGAAGCTGGTGTGCGGCGGTTCTATGACGGGCCATTCATCGTCGGCCACGACCGACTGGTGGTCGAGCTCGACGACACGATCAGGTGGCGCGTCGACGGTGCACCCGCTTGAAGTCGCCGGAACGTGCGCAGGCGACGCCGGTGTGTCACCGGTATCGATAGAGCTTTATTCGTTGGATGGACATTCGGCCGGGCACGAGTCGCAGGTGGCGCCCTTGATGGGTCTCGTCACCGTTCAGCCAGCGCACGTTCTGCCATTTGCTGTTTGCATACGAGCCCTCTTCGACATTGAGAATTCCCGTCTGCCAGCCGGGCTCGGTGGCAGCGAACGTCACCGTCACACCGATCCCCGCGAACAGGAACTCGTCGGCAGCTGTCGCGATCACCAGCCCACCGGCCGGCCACGCCACCGTCGCTCCGGGCGCGGCGGGGCCGGCCGCACCGTCGGCAAGCGACGGCGGCGAGCTGCGCTCGAAACTGATCGACAGTGTGTAGCCGTTCAACCGGATCTGTTGCGGTTGCCGATTGTCGGGATGTTCCTGGATGAGCCCGGCCATCGTGCCGCGTCCCTGGTGCTCGAGGATCAGGGGCGTGAGCTGGTCAACCAGCTCGTAGCTGCGCGCCAGCAGGCCAGCCCCCGGTTCGCCGATCGACTCGATGGCGAACGGCGAAAAGCCGATGGCGTCGTGCTCGCCGAAGGCGTAAAGGGCATTGACGGCGGCATCGGGATTCCGCAGAGCCTCGGGAATGAAGAGCGGATTGCCGCCGCGGACGTACCGACGCGTCCATTCGACGAAGGTCGGGAAATAGATATCCGGCGCGATGAAATCGATGGCCGGCGCTCCCGCGCGCCACACGTCGATCAGATGCGGCAACGGACCGGCGCTCGGATACTGTCCGGGCTTGTAGCCAGGACGGATCAGCGCGGCGTTGACGAACATCGGCAGCGGATACTCGGCCTTGCCGGCAGCCGTGACGTGTTGCGTGAACCGGGCGAAGTGCCACGCCATGAACAGTTCTTCGGCGGCCGCGCTGTTGCCGAACACCTCGGCCCACGTGCCGGCTCGCTTTCCGCCTCCCGCCTGCCACAGCTCGCGCAGCTCGGGCGTCAGCGATTCGGCATGCTTGACGAGATACGCCATCAGCTCGCTCGGAACCGCGGACGCGAAGGCTTTCCTCGCGTCTTCGCTGTGGTCGCGCGCGTCGGGGATCATGCCGATTTCGTTTTCGACCTGCACCATCACGACCGTGTGCGCCTCGCCGTCGATGGCTTTCAAATGCTTCATCAGCGCCGCAAACGCGCGCGCGTCGCTGTCGCGGTTCGCGGCGGAGAAGGGCGAGAGAATCTCGACGCTGCGGCCGCTTGCATCGACGCTGCGCGGAAACCGGCGCTGGTCCTTCTTCACCCAGGCCGGCGCGTAACACGACATGCTGTTCTTCCACGTGCCAAACCAGAGCAGGACGAGCTTCAGGTCGCGTTTACGCGCCTCGGCGACGAGGCCATCCACCAGCGTGAAATCGAATCTGCCTTCCTCAGGTTCGAGAAGCTCCCAGTAGACGGGCGCCAGGATCGTATTCAGGCGCAGGGCGCGAAATCGCTCCCAGTGCGGCGCGAGGTATTCGAGATTCGACGCCGAGGAGTTGCCGAGTTCGCCGCCGCGGATCAGGAACGGACGCCCGGAGACGACGAGTTGCGTCGTGCCGTTCTCGGTCCGGAGGTGCGGGAGCGATGGCGATTGGGCGGTCAGCAGGAGACCGCCGATGCTGAGTGCGGCCGCGACCGTGAGGCAGCGCCGTTTCACGACGTGGGCTCCTTTCATCGCTGACTTGATCGGGGACCAGCGGTGCGCGGCGCCATCAGGCTCCCGGCTCGAGCGCCGCGGCCTCGCGCCCGAGCGCGAACCCGAAATAGTCACGCGCGTTGAAGAAGCAGATCTGCTGGACGAGTGGCCCCAGCAGCTCGCGATCGTCGGGAACCAGCCCGCGCCGGACGTCCTCTCCAAGCAGATTGCACAACAGCCGCCGGAAGTACTCGTGCCGGGAGTACGACAGGACGCTGCGCGAATCGGCCACCATCCCCACGAAACGCGCGAGCAGTCCGGTGTTGGACAGGGCGTCGATCTGCGCCGTCATGCCCTGCACGTGATCGAGGAACCACCACGCGGCGCCGAGCTGCAGCTTGCCGGGCACCGTGCCATCCTGGAAGCTGCCAAGAACGGTCGCGAACAGCTCGTTGTCGCCCGGGTTGCTGTTGTAGAGGATCGTCTTCGCGAGCTGGTTCGTCGAGTCCAGTCGATCGAGGAAGCGTGCGAGCGGCAGCGCCTGTGCGGCATCGCCAATCGAATCGAAGCCAGCGTTCTGGCCGAGCAGACGGCCCTGGCGCGAGTTGGTGCCGCGCAGCGCGCCGAGATGGAACTGCTGCACCCAGCGGCGCTCGTGGTTGAACACCGACAGGTGGAACAGCAGCGCCGACTTCAGGCGGCGTGCGTGGTCGAGGTCCAGCGGCTTTCCGCTTCGCAGACGATCGAAATCATCGTCCACCTCGCTGTCCTGCCACGCGTCGGCAAGGATCGTATCGAGGCCGACATCCGAGGCACGGCACCCGAGCTCGTTGAACGCATCGAAGCGTACGTGCAGCGCGTCGAGCAGCGACGACAGGCGGCCGCCAACGGCGCGGCCCGAAGCCGTCTCCAGCCGCGCGACCCACGCGTTGAACGCCACGGGATCCTCGACGGCCAGAATCTGGTCCGACCGCCATGTCGGATAGACGCGCGTGTCGCGCTCCGGACAGGCCGCCAGCTTCCGGTGCCACTCGAGTGTGTCGGCGGGATCGTCGCTGGTGCAGACGACGGCGACACGGAATCTGCGCAGCATGCCGAGGATCGTGAACCCGTCTTCGCGCAGCCGCTCGTTGCAGCGGTCGAAGATCGCGCGGCTCGTCGCCGGCGACAGCTGCGCGTCGATCCCGAACGCTCGCCGCAGCTCCAGATGTGTCCAGTGATAGAGCGGGTTCCGCAAGGTGTCGGGCACCGTTCGCGCCCACGCTTCGAAACGTTCCCAGTCGGAGGCGTCGCCGGTGATGTACTGCTCCGGCACGCCGTTGGCCCGCATCGCCCGCCACTTGTAGTGATCGCCGTCGAGCCAGAGTTCGGTCATCGAGCGAAACCGGTGGTCCGCGGCGAGCTGTTCGGGCGCGAGATGCGAGTGGAAATCGATGATCGGCAGCGGCTCGGCGAACTGGTGATAGAGATCGCTGGCGACGCGGCTTTCGAGCAGGAACTCGTCGTCCATGAATGGCCGTCCGGCCGGCGGGCGAGCGATCGCCATGCGGTCGCGGGACGTCATCCGCGCACTCCAAGCAGCCGCTCGATGGTGAGCTGGTCGAGCCGTTCGTAGGCCAGCCCCCGCGAGCCCAGCGCGGCGCGATCGAACGACTCCGCCTTCAGGGCGGCCGCGCGGGCGCCAGTGTATCGCTCGGACGCCACGCCGCCGGCGGCGGACGCGGCAATCTCTTCGATCAGCGACCGGATCTCGCGGTCGGCATTCCACTCCCGGGCGCGCTCCTTCAGCAGGAGGTACGTCCGCATGCACCCGCGCGCGAACGCGCGCACCCCTTCCATGTCCTCGCTCCGATATGCATGCGCATCGAAATGGCGGCTGCCGGCATAGCCCACGTCCTCGAGGAACTTGACGAGGAAGAACGCCTGTTTGAGCGATTGCGAACCAAAGCGGTAGTCTTGATCGAAACGGCCGAATACCTGGTCGTTCAGATCGATGTGAAACAGCTTGCCCGCGTCCCACGCCTGCGCGATAGCGTGGAGGAAGTTGAGACCGGCCATGTGTTCGTGGGCGACCTCGGGGTTCACGCCGACCATTTCCGGGTGATCGAGCGTCGCGATGAACCCGAGCATCGCGCCCGTCGTCGGCAAATAGAGATCGCCCCGCGGTTCGTTCGGCTTCGCCTCGAGCGCGAACACCATGTCGTACCGCTGATCGCGGACATATTCGGTCAGGAAGTTGATGGCGTCACGAAATCGTTTCAGCGCATCGACCGGATTCCGGCAGGCGTCGGTTTCGACGCCCTCGCGGCCGCCCCAGAACACATAGATTCGAGCCCCCAGCTCCACGCCGAGGTCGATGCCGCGCATCGTCTTCTGCAACGCATAGTCGCGGACCCTCGCGTCGTTGGCGGTGAACGCGCCGTCCTTGAACGCGGGATCCGAGAACAGGTTGGTGGTCGCCATCGGCACGGCGAGCCCGGTATCCGCCAGCGCCTTCTTGAATTCGCGTACGATCCGGTCGCGATCCGACGAGGTCGCGTCGATGGGCACGAGATCGTTGTCGTGAAGGTTGACGCCCATCGCCCCGACGTCGGCAAGCAGATGCACGATATCGACGGGGGTGGGTCGCGCACGCACCGGCTCGCCGAACGGGTCACGGCCGGGGTTGCCGACCGTCCACAGTCCGAACGTGAATCTGTGCTCCGGGCGCGGCGCGTAGGGGTCGGTCATCAGGGGCCTCCGCGCGGAACCCAGGAGAGCCCGGTGGGCGCGGCCTCGTGGTGACGCAGCGGTGGTATAGTTCTCGGCCAGAACTATACGTGCTCGGGTTGCCGGTGGTCAACTCCACATTGAGGTTGCCACTCCAGTCATGACGATGGTCGGCTTGCGCTGACGATTTTGTTGTTGACTCGAACGATATCGAAACCATGAAAACGATGCTGGTGGCAGTGGCACTGGCGACCCTGCAGGCCGCTGATGTCCGGGCCGAGAGCGGCTCCCAGCTCTGGCTTCGGTACGTCGCAATAGACGACGTGCCGCTGAGCGAGACCTATCGGCAACGCGTCAGCACGCTGGTGGTCCCCGGCGACTCTCCGACCGCGCGGCTCACGGTCGCCGAATTGAAACGTGGTTTGGGCGGACTGCTGGGCGTCGACGTCACGGTTGCCCATTCCGTCGATCGCGACGGCGCCATCCTGGTCGCCACGCCGGCTGGCTCACCGGCAGTCGCCAGCCTCGGATGGGCGGCCGATCTGGCGCACGTTGGCACCGAGGGCTACCTCATTCGCACCGCGCGGGTGAATCGGCACGAAGTGACGGTGATCGCGTCGATGAGCGACGTTGGCGCGCTTCGCGGGGCCTATCACTTTCTGCGTCTGGTGCAAACGCGACGCCCCATCGCAACCCTGAACATCGTCGAGCGGCCGCGCATGGATCGCCGGTTGCTGAATCACTGGGACAACCTCGATGGGAGCATCGAGCGCGGCTATGCAGGCACGTCGCTGTGGAAATGGGACGAGTTGCCGGCACGCATCGACCCCAGAGTGGAGGATTACGCACGCGCCAACGCCTCGCTTGGCATCAACGGCGTCGTCCTCAACAACGTCAACGCGAACCCGTCGATCCTGACGACGGCGTATCTGCAGAAGTGCGCGGCCCTGGCGCGCGTGCTTCGGCCGTATGGCATTCGCGTCTATCTCTCCGTCAACTTCGCTGCGCCGAAGGTGCTGGGCGGCCTGCCCACTGCGGATCCGCTCGATGCCGGCGTGGCGCGATGGTGGCGCGAGAAGGCGGCCGAGATCTATGGTCTCATCCCCGACTTCGGCGGCTTCCTCGTGAAAGCGAACAGCGAGGGACAGCCCGGTCCGCAGGACTACGGCCGCACCCACGCGGAAGGCGCCAACGTGCTGGCCGACGCGCTCGCACCGCATGGCGGCATCGTGATGTGGCGCGCGTTCGTCTACTCCGCCGACGTCGATCCGGATCGCATCAAGCGCGCGTATCTCGAGTTCGTGCCGCTCGACGGCCGGTTCCGCGACAACGTGATCGTCCAGGTCAAGAACGGCCCGCTGGATTTTCAGCCGCGCGAGCCCTTCAGCCCGCTCTTCGGCGCAACGCCGCGCACGCCGCTGATGGCGGAGCTGCAGATCACGCAGGAGTATCTCGGCCACTCGGTGCACCTGGTGTACCTGGCGCCTATGTGGAAAGAGGTGCTCGACTCCGACACCTTTGCCGCAGGCCCCGGCTCCCATGTGACGAAGGTGATTGATGGGACCCTTCACGGCCATCGGCTGAACGGGATTGCCGGTGTGGCCAATACCGGGAGCGACGTGAACTGGACTGGCCATGACTTCGCGCAGGCGAACTGGTACGCCTACGGACGTCTCGCGTGGAACCCCGATCTGGGTGCAGCCGAGATCGCCGACGAGTGGATCACGATGACGTGGGGGCACTCGGCCACCGTCTGGTCGACGATCCGATCGCTGATGCTCGAGTCACACGAGATCTACGTCGATTACACGATGCCGCTCGGCCTGCATCACCTGATCGGCGGTGACCACTACGCGCCCATGCCGGAAAACCCGGATCCGCGCCGGGCCGATTGGTCGGCGATCTACTACCACCGTGCGGATGGCGCCGGTATCGGGTTCGATCGCACGCGCAAGGGCAGCGGCGCCGTCGACCAGTACCGGCCGCCATGGCGCGAGCAATTCAACGATCCGGCGACGTGCCCCGAGAAGTATCTGCTCTGGTTTCATCGCCTGCCATGGGACTACCGGCTCGCGTCGGGCTGGACGCTCTGGGAGGAGCTGGTCCGCCGCTACCACGCGGGCGCGGAAGGAGCCCGGGCCATGCTGTCGCGCTGGCAGACGCTCCGCGGGCAGGTGGACGACGAGCGTTATCGCGCAGTGCTCGCGAAGCTGCAACGTCAGGCAGAGGACGCCGCGGCATGGCGGGACAAGTGCCTCAAGTACTTCCAGCAATTCAGCAAACGGCCGCTGTCGATCAGGCCCGCCCTGAGCAAGCAGAGCGAGTCGAAGGGGCACCAATGAATCAGCCGGCAACGAGAGCGTCGGAGAAGCTGTCGGTCGTCGAGAAGATCGGCTACGGCCTCGGCGACACCGCTGCGAACTTCATCTTTCAAACGATGGTGATGTTCCAGCTGGCGTTCTATACCGATACCTTCGGGATCACGGCGGCGGCGGCCGGAACGTTGCTCGTGGTGGTGCGCGTCTTCGACGCCGCGTTCGATCCGGTGATGGGCGTGGTGGCCGACCGGACGAATACGCGATGGGGCAAATTCCGGCCGTGGGTGCTGTGGACCGCCGTGCCGTTCGGCATCATGGGTTTTCTGACCTTCGTCACGCCCGATCTCAGCCCCGCAGGGAAGCTCGCTTACGCGTACGTCACGTACATCCTTCTGATGGCCGTGTACTCGGCCAACAACCTTCCGTACTCGGCCCTATCAGGCGTGATCACCGGCGACCTGGGCGAGCGGACCAGCCTGTCGTCGTACCGCTTCGTGTGCGCGATGATCGCGCAGCTCGTCATCCACGGCCTCGCCCTGCCGATGGTCCATTACTTCGGTCAGGGCGACAGCGCGAAGGGCTATCAATACACGATCGGCATCTTCTCCGCGCTGGCCGTGGTGCTGTTCTTCATCACCTTTGCGACGACGACCGAGCGCATCCGGCCCGCGCCGGATCAGACCGCATCGATTCGGCAGCACTTCGCGGACCTTGGAAAAAACGGCCCGTGGCTCGCGATGTTCGTGCTGACCTTCATCCTGTTCATCACGCTGTCGATGCGGGGAAGTGTCGTTCTCTACTACTTCAAATACTACGTGGGCCGTGAGGACCTGTTCAGCGCGTTCAACGTGCTCGGCACGACGGCGACGATTATCGGGATCTTCTTCTCCAAGGGGCTGGCGATGCGCTACGGCAAGCGTGCGGTGTTCATCGCCGGGCTCGCCGGGACCGCCGTGTTTGCGTTGGCCTTCCTGCCGCTGTCGCCGGGCGCCGTAGGCTGGATGTTCACGGCCGAGATCCTCAGGCAGTTCGTGTACGGGTTCACCATCCCGTTGTTGTGGGCGATGATGGCCGACGTCGCGGACTACTCGGAGTGGCGTAACCGGCGGCGGGCCACGGGAATTGTCTTCTCGGCGATCGTCTTCGCGCTGAAGGCGGGACTGGGGTTCGGCGGCGCAATCACCGGCTACCTGCTCGCCATCTACGGATACGTGCCGAACGTGACCCAGTCGGCCTCGGCGCTCGATGGCATACGCTGGACGATGAGCGTGTTCCCGGCGATTGGATTCGCGCTGTGTGCGGGCTGCCTGTTGTTCTACAGCATCGACAAGGCGGCGGAGATTCGAATCACGCAGGAGCTCGGCGAACGCCGGAAGCTCTACGCGGCACCGGGCCGCGAGCTGGCGGCGCCGTAAGGCTCGACCATGCGTCCAGGAGTCCTGCTCGCAGCGGCGATGACGATCGCCGGCGCGGTGACGGCGCAATCCCCACTCAAGTCGCTCGCGCCACCTGGCCTTCGGCTTGGCGTCGCGCTCAGCGTCGCGCAAGTCGACGGCAGGGATGCGCGCTCGCTGGCGATCGCCACTGAGCATTTCGATTCGATCACACCCGAGGATCTCCTCAAGTGGGAAGCCGTCCACCCGGAAACCGATCGTTTCGATTTCGCGGCGGCCGACAGGTTCGTCGAGCTTGGCGAGCGTCACGGGATGTTCGTGGTTGGTCACGTGCTGGTGTGGCATCAGCAAACCCCCGGCTGGGTGTTCGCCGCTGATGGTGACGGCCGCGCCGATCGGGAGACGCTGCTGTCGCGCATGCGCGCGCACATCCTCAGCGTTGTCGGCCGTTATCGCGGCCGCATACACGGATGGGACGTCGTCAACGAAGCCCTGGATGAGGACGGCGCGCTGCGCCGGACGCCCTGGTCCGAGGGGATCGGCGACGACTACATCATCAAGGCGTTCGAGTTCGCGCACGAGGCCGATCCGGATGCGGAGCTCTACTACAACGACTACAACTTGTGGAAGCCCGCGAAGCGTGAAGGCGCCATCAGGATCGTGAACGAGCTGCGGTCGCGGGGCCTGCGCGTCGATGCCGTGGGCGAGCAGGCGCACTGGGGGATTGCCGAGCCATCGCTCGAGCAGATCGACGAGACCCTGGGCGACATCGCCGCGCGGACCGGCGTGAAGGTGATGCTCACCGAGCTGGACATCGACGTCCTGCCGCGCGATCCCGCGATGTGGGGCGCCGATCTGTCCGCCAAGGCGACCATCCGTGCGGCGACGAACATCTATCCGGATCGCTTGCCGGACGAACAGCAGCAACAGCTCGCACGACGCTACGCCAGCATTTTCGAACTCGTCCTGCAGCACCGCAGCCGGTTCTCGCGGGTCACGTTCTGGGGCGTGACCGACGCGCAGTCGTGGCTGCATGAGTTCCCGATTCCTGGCCGCGTCAATTACCCGCTGTTATGGGATCGCGAGGGGCGGCCCAAGCCGGCGTTTGCCGCGGTGGCCTGGGTGTTGAGGAATCCTCGATGAATCTGAATCAAATCATGCCGAAGTACAAGGACCCGGAACTGTCGTGCGACGAGCGCGTCGAGGACCTGCTCTCGCGGATGACGCTCGAGGAAAAGATCGCCCAGATGCAGTGCCTGTGGCGGCGCAGGGCAGACACGCTCCTCGACGCGGCCGGTCGATTCGATGCGGCGAAGGCTCGTGCGGCGTTCGCCGATGGCCGCGGGCTCGGACATGTGGCACGGCCGAGCGACGCCGGCGAGGGCCTGACCGCGCGGCAGATGGCCGAGCTCACGAACGACATGCAGCGGTTCTTCATCGAGACTTCCCGACTCGGGATCCCGGTGATGTTCCACGAGGAGTGCCTGCACGGGCTCGCCGCACGCGAGAGCACCAGCTACCCGCAACCGATCGGCCTGGCGGCGACATTCGATCCGGATCTCGTCGAACGCGTCTACGCGACGACCGCCGCCGAAGCCAGGGCCCGCGGCACGCACCAGGCGCTGACGCCGGTCGTCGACGTGGCCCGCGAGCCGCGATGGGGCCGCGTCGAAGAGACATTCGGCGAGGATCCGTATCTCGTCGCCCGCATGGGGGTGGCTGCGGTTCGCGGCTTCCAGGGCGACGCGACGTTTGCCGACAAGCGGCACGTGATCGCCACGCTGAAGCACTTCGCCGCGCACGGCCAGCCCGAATCGGGGATGAACTGCGCGCCGGTCAACGTCTCGATGCGCGTGCTGCGCGAGACGTTCCTGTCCACCTTCCGGGCGGCGGTCCAGGAGGCGGGTGCGCTGAGCGTGATGCCGTCCTACAACGAGATCGACGGCGTGCCGTCGCACGCGAGTCGATGGCTTCTCGAGGACGTCCTGCGCGGCGAGTGGGGGTTCCGGGGATTCACCGTGTCGGACTACTTCGCGATCAGCGAACTGTACGACCGAGCGGAGACCTTTGGCCATCATGTCGCGTCCGACGCGAAGGATGCCGCGCGACTGGCGGTGCAGGCGGGCGTGGACGTGGAGCTGCCGGATCCCGACGGCTATCCGCATCTTGCCTCCCTGGTGCACGAGGGCACGATCCCCGAATCCGTGATTGACGATCGCGTGCGGCCGATCCTCCGCGCGAAGATCCTGCTGAGACTCTTTGACGATCCCTACGTGGATCCTGCCGAGGCGGAGCGCCTGGTCAGGGAACCGTCCCATCGCCAGCTTGCCCTCGAAGCCGCGCGCAAGACGATCACATTGCTGAAGAACGATACGTCGATCCTGCCGTTGCGGCCGGCGGCGGGCATGACCCTCGCCGTCATCGGGCCCAACGCCGATCGGGTGATGCTCGGTGGCTACAGCGGCGTGCCGCTGCACGCCGACACGGTCCTGAGCGGGATTCGCGCGCGCGTGCCTGCCAACGTCGACGTTCTCCACCACGAGGGCTGCCGGATCACTATCGGTGGATCGTGGAACCAGGACGAGGTCACCGCCGCCGATCCGGACGAGAACCGGCGCATGATCCGCGAAGCGGCTGCCGTCGCGGCGCGCGCAGATGCCGTCATCCTGGCGATCGGCGACAACGAACAGACCTCGCGCGAAGGCTGGGCGCTCAACCACCTCGGAGACCGTGCCAGCCTCGATCTCGTGGGGCAGCAGGATGAGTTAATCGACGCCATCGCAGCAACCGGAAAACCGATCGTCGCGCTGTTGTTCAGTGGCCGGCCGGCCTCGGTGCGCAACCTCGCGGAAAAGGCGGACGCGATCCTGCAGCTGTGGTACCTCGGGCAGGAGTCTGGCAGAGCCGTGGCGGAGGTGCTGTTCGGCGACGTCAATCCGGGGGGCAGGCTGCCCATCACCATCCCGCGATCGGTGGGGCACGTGCCGGCGTACTACAACCACAAACCGTCTGCGCGTCGCGGATATCTCTTCGACTCGATCGCGCCGCTCTTTCCCTTCGGGTTTGGCCTCAGCTACACGACCTTCGCGTACTCACACCTCAGGCTCGAACGATCCGAAATCGGGATGGGCGAGTCGGGCCGCGCGTTCATCGACGTCACGAACACCGGGACTGTCCACGGTGATGAGGTCGTGCAGTTGTATATCAGGGACGTCGTGAGCAGCGTCACGAGGCCGGTGAAAGAGTTGAAGGGCTTTCAGCGCATCTCCCTGGCGCCGGGCCAGACGCGCACCGTCGCGTTCGACATCACCCCCGAGCAGCTCGCGTTTTACGATATCGACATGATCTTCCGCGTCGAGCCCGGAGAATTCCGCCTGATGGTCGGGTCGTCGTCGCGCAACGAGGATTTAAGAGTGGTGACGCTGCGCGTCGCGCGTTGAGTGAAATCGGCAATCGGAAATCGGAATGCGGATCGGAAATCGGCGATCGGAAATCGGACATCGGCATCGTCGACTGCAACGTCCCATGTTCTGACAGACGCTTCCCATTTGCGATTGCCGATCTCCGACTTTCCGATCTCCGATTTCCGATTCGGCCGAAGGCCGAAGGCCGAAGAGCGCGAGGTCAATGGCCTCTGCCATGATCCGATAACCGGCCGGCGACGGATGGAGATGATCCCCGCTGTCCACCCGTGGCGAGAGGCGCGTCGGCCGCTCGGGATCGCGTGTGACCGCGTCGAAGTCGATCACGCCGTCGAACCTGCCGCTCGTCCGGATCCAGGCGTTGACGCGCTGGCGTTCTTTCTCGGCCTCCGGCGTGTCGTAGAGCGTGAACCCTTCGAACGGCATGAGCGTTCCGCCATAGACGAGGATGCCGTGCGCGTGCGCGCGCTCGATGATCTGTTCGTACGCGAGGATGACGTCGTCGGCCGTCGGCGCCCACTCGCCTTTGGCGCGCGCAATGGCCGCG
Organism: uncultured Acidobacteriota bacterium; assembly: GCA_963784195.1. Lineage (GTDB taxonomy): Bacteria > Acidobacteriota > Vicinamibacteria > Vicinamibacterales > 2-12-FULL-66-21 > CAVQAH01. The sequence goes on from CAWARA010000038.1 coordinate 13,516, forward strand.
TTGCCAATGTCGTTGATCCCCTCGAGAACGATCAGCCACTTCACGTGTGGCTGCGACAGGATGTCGCGGTCAAAGCGGGCAAGCGCATTCGGGCCCACGCCGTCGCGGAGGAGCCGATTTCCGCCAAGCGCCAGGTTGAGCACGGCGATCGGCGAGTTCGGGCTCGCGGCATGGAGCCGGCGTGCCAGGTTGTCGGTCCAGCGATCGTTGCCGTCGGTTGTCGATCCTCGTCCGTCACTGATCGAGTCGCCAAGAATGGCAACCGCCGATGCCGTTGCGCTCGCCAGCACCTCCACACTGCTGAGGAAATACCAGTGCACGACTGGGACCGCGGCCGGGAGCTCGAGCGCCGTCGTGTCGTTGCCCGGCTGCAGGTACGAGGTCGTCCGCGACCCAGGGTGCCCGGTCACGGCCGCCGGCGCGCCGCGTAGATGAATGGTGACCGCGATGTCGGAGAGCGGCGGAAGATCGAAGTCGAACGCGTCGGACACGATCTGCGCGCCCGCCGGTATCGTCACGGACCCGTTGCCACGAAACGTGACGGGCCGGCCCGTCGCTTTCTGGAGGGTGCTGCCGCCGGCCGATCGCGCGACGTGGACGGAGGCGAGCGTCAGCGCCGTCTGTCCAAACGCGTTCGAAAAGCGCACACGGATCTTCTGGCCGCCAATCGAGACCCGCACGTTCTGCCGCAGCGTCGCGTCGCCAAAGCCCGGTGCGGGCGGCAGATTGGCGTCTTCAACAAGTTGGGGTGCGGCGGTCCACGTAGCAACCCATTTGGCCGCGGCGGACTGCGCGGCGAGCGCCGTCGGGAGGGGTGCCTCCACCCCAACGACGAGAGCCAGTAAACAAACGGGGGCAGTGGCCTTGTAACAGACCTGTCGCAGTGTCGCCATTAGGAGATTAGACGCCTTGGCGAGTTCCTGGAACGATCGCGACGACCGCGACGACCACGACGCCTAAAGAGAATGACGTCGTGGCCGTCGTGATCGTCGTGGGTGCCGTCGGCTCGTCTCAGCCGCTCCTTCTGACTAGAACGTCAAGCGCGCGCCAAGACGGATGTTGCGCTCGCCCACGCCCGTCGTCGATGTAATGAACCCGAACGTCGCCGGGTCGGAAATGTTGTTCCCCGGATTCGAGAAGTTCGGATGGTTCAGCGCGTTGAGCACCTCGAAGCGGAACTGGAATGACGCCGAACCGGGCAGCGCCACCGTGCGGAAAAGGCCGAGATCGATGTTCCAGAATCCTGGCCCGCGGATGCTGTTGCGCGGCGAGTTTCCGAATCGCTGTGGCTGGCCGGCCGGGATGTTCACCGATTGGTACGCGCTCCTGTCGAAGTATTGATACAAGTTGCCGTCGGCGCCGGCAGGTGGCCTGTTCACGCTGTTGTTCGAAAAGATCTCCACCTCGCTCTTGACGAGGTCGGGCAGCTGGCTGCTTCCTGCGGCGTTCAAGTTGAATCCGGTGTTTTGCACGATGTAGATCGGCGTGCCGCTCATGATCGTCCAGATACCGTTGACCTGCCAACCTCCGAAGATGGCATTTTGCCATCCGCTGGTCGCCCACCGCTCGTCTTTTCCGAACGGCAGGTTCCACACCCCGAACGCCTGGAAGTTGTGGGTCCGGTCGTAGCCTGCGAGACCCTTGTTACGCTCCTTCTCGGGCAGATACTGGATCCGCGGCCCGCCCGCGCCGGCAGCATTGCCGCCGCCGTTGTCGGCGTAGTTCGTCGTTTTCGACCAGGTATAAACGATGCCGCCCTGCGCGTTGCGCGAGCGAGCGCGTACTTGCGTCTGCAGACCGTCGTAGACCGTATCGCCATACGGCTCGTACGAGTTGATATCCGCGGTAGCGTTGGTCAGACCCGCGAGGACGAGCGGGCGTCCGGCATTGCCTGTGCCCGGTGCTCCCGCATTGATGTTGATGAAGTTCATCTGACCGATTGCCCGCGTGCCCACGTAGGCAGCCTGCGCCGTCACCCACGTCGTCAATTCGCGTTCAACCGTGATGTTCCAGCTGTGAATCGACTCGCGCTCGAAATCTTTCGGATAGGTCGTCGTGCCGGTTCCCGTCGGCAGCGGCAGGATGCCCTGGGTGAGGTCGGGCGGTGCGACCGGTGGCGCGATCCCCTGTCGCAGCGTGGTGACGGGCACAAAGACATTGTCGGTGCCGCTGAACTGCCCCGGCCGCATTTCCCAGACGAACACGCTCGGATACGAGTTGCGGAACTGGATGAAGCTGGTCGGATCGGCCGACCGTGAGTATCCACCTCGGAGCACCGTGTTTTCACCCAGGCGGTAGGTAATGCCCGCCCGCGGCAGGAAGAGGCCGCTCGTGGTTGCGCCCGTGTCCTGCGGAACACCGCCGTAGCCGCCGACATAGACGAACCCGTCTGTCGGATCGAACCGGTTGATACCTGTCCCGTCCGGCCGCGTCGGCCAGGTCTGGTGTTCCCAGCGCAGTCCGAGCGCGAGCGTCATGTTCGACGTCACCCGCCACGTGTCCTGGATGTACGCCGAGTAGGTTTTCATGAAGATGGAATTCGGGTTGACGAGCTGCTCGACCTTGCCGGCGCGAGACGGCACCCCGAGCAGGAACGCCGCCCAGGAATTGAATCGCACATCTGACGGTGCCGCCGCGTTCTGCAGCATCGTGGCCTGGCCATCGAAGATGAACGTGCCGCGAACGGTCTGGAACGTTCCTCCCTGCGGCTGGAAATGATTCAGCTGCTGATCCTGGTAATCGAAGCCGCCGCGGAACAGGTGCTCGCCGCGCTGGTTCTGCAGGTTGACGGCGAAGGTGTACTGATCGTCGCGGAACTGAAATGGGTTGCCGGTGCCATCATTGCCGAGGTTGCTCCAGTTCGAAATCTGGAAGCTTGGAAGGCCGCCCTGCAAGCGATCCGGCCCGTTCGTCCCGGCGATGTTCATCTTGTCAGCGTCCGACCCGATGTTCACGCCGATATCCGGTGCCTCGGCGCCCAGTACCTGATGGGTGAAGCCAAAGTTTGCGTCGAGCAACATGGTCGGCGTGAACACGTAGGTCATACCCAGGCCGAGCACCTGCGTCCGACCCGGCGCCAGGCCGACCGAGCCGCCCGCAGCCGAACCGCCACCCGCCTCGCCCAGCGCGTACGCGTCGTCGATCTTGTGCGGCGAGTTGCCGTAGCGGCCAAACGCGGTGAGTTTGGAGCTTGCGTGGTTGATCTTCAGATCGTAATTCGTCCGATCGTATGTCGTGGCACCCGTGGTGAGCACGTTGTTCGCGTAACCCGGTCCTGTAGTAGCCGGGAGCCGATCGGTGAGATACAACGCCGCCTGATCGATGCGGTTGGCGGGGATCGTGTTGTTCGGAAACGGCGTGCGCAACGCGGGGTTTGCGTATTGGAAAGCGGGTCGTAGATGATGGCGCCTCCCTGGTTCGGGTGTCGGAAACACGACTCCCGAAGCGGTGGGTCGCAGGTTCGCCGGTGCAATGGACAGAAGGCGACTGCCCGGGGCCTGCCGCTGCTCGACCTCCTCGGCATTGAAAAAGAAGAACAGCTTGTCCCTGATAATCCGTCCGCCTGCATTGGCGCCGTATTGCTTGACGGTGTTTTTCGGGTTATCGGGCGTCGTCTGGAAGACGTTGCGGGCCCGCCAATCCGCGTCGGTATCGTAGAACCAGCCGGCGCCGCGATAAGAATTCGTACCCGACTTGACGACCACGTTGATCGCGGCGCCGCCTGCCGTTCCAACTTCGGCGGTGTAGGAATTCGTGACGATGCTGACCTCCTCGATTGCCTCGGCGGATGGCACGTATGCGGTATTGGTCGGCAGCCAGACGTATTGAACGGGCGAGCCATCGATCTTGGTCTGGTTCTGCCAGCTCGACACGCCGTTGGCGTTGAACGAAATCGCACGCTGCGGACTGCCAGCGACCGAGTTCGCCTCGCCCTGGCCGTTTTCCGTGCGGGTGATCGCGGCGCCCGGCACGACCTGCATCAGGCTCTGATAGTTGCGGCCCAGGCTCCCGACGAGCGGAAGGTCATTGACCTCTTTGGCCGACTGCGTGATGTGCAGGTCGGCGCGGTCGGTCTGGAGGGCCAGCGCGCTGGCCGTGACCTGCACGGTTTCCTGCACACCAGATACCTGGAGCGGCACATCAAGACGGCGCACGGAGTTCGAATCGACACGAATGCCCCGTTGCACGAGCTGCTTGAACCCCGAGATCTCGAACGACACATCGTACACGCCGGAGATCAGGTCGCTGAAGATGAACGCGCCGCGCTCGTCGGTAACGGCGGTTTTCGTCACGCCGGTTTCAGTGTTGACGACCTGCACGGTGGTCCCAGGCAAGATGCCGCCACTGGGGTCGGTGACTCTGCCGGTGATCGTGCCGTAGAGCACCTGGGCGTACGCCGATGGCGAAAAGGCGAGCGCGACAGCGAGTACACCCGACGCCAGGCGCAGGGCTGTTGCCGCCATCGCTGCAGGCATGAAATCGACCCATCGTGTGGTCGTGAGATTCATCGCTTCCTCCAGTCTGGAACGCTCACGGTGCGCGGCGGGGTCTTCCGAAATCTTTTGTTCGACATCACAACAGATTCAGTTCGCGCGCCTCTTATATCCCTCTCGGTGATTGATGTCAATTGCCAACATGCTGAGCCGTTTCGGGCCAAAAAGGCCCTGGGCGCGTGCGGCAGGTGTTTTTGTTCGCAACACGAACGCTGACGATAATCGGAAATCGGAAATCGGAAATCGGAGATCGGAGACGTGACGAATCGAATCGGACATCGGAATCGGATCGGATCGGGGAATCGGCTATTCGCGACAGCGGTGCCGCGGGCCCGCACTCGGCCCTGCCCCTGACACATCGACTCCGATCTCCGATTTCCGATTTCCGATTTCCGATTTCCGATTTACCGAATGCGGACACTCTCGGGGGGTCCGAGATAACTCGGCCGCAGACCGCCGGTGTCCACGACGATTTTCTGCAGAACCAGCCCCGGTTCGAGCGCGTGGTACTTCAGCAGGTGGACGCCGGGCTTCGTGATCGTGTGTGTCGAGGTCAGGACCGTGACGCCATCGGCGACCGATCGTTCCCACGCCTGAAGGGAGCTGTCCGCGTGCACGTCAATCACCTGCGGGCGCTCGTCATCGAAGGCCATGCCGTAGCGAAATCCCGTGCCGGGACGGAACTTCTGCGTGGGTGCGAAATACGCGTGCACGCGGACGTTTCCTGATGTGAACAGGAACATCCGGTATTCGAGCCTCATCTGATCGGTTGGCCCGGTCGCGCCGCCGGTGCCTGCCGGCCATGGCGTGACCGGCCATGCGGTGACGCCAGACAACGTGCGGCCGTGATCCGGCACGGTCACCCACTGCCTTCCATCAGGAGCGATGGCGCGGCTGTAGTGCTCCGCCTCGATGGACACGTAGCCATTGGTTTCCACGAACCCGTCGACCTCTTCGGGTCTCGGCGAGCGCGGGTTCAGGATCGGGACGCCGACCTGCACGCGGGTGTCGCCCGGGCCGCGTATGGTGATGGTTGCGGAAGTCGCGTCGAGCGGCACCTCGTTCCAACGTGCGCTGACCCAGATGCGCTGCTCGCGATCGACCGTGCCTCGCGGCGTATCGATGTGCAGCCACGGCTCGCTCGTCTCGATGCTGAACGCGAAGGGGTCCCGGCCGCGGTTGAAGATCTCGATATAACGCGGAGCCTTCTCGTACACCGTGAGCGCCGGGAGCACCGGCGCTCCCGCGTTTCCTCCAGGCCAGCTCGCCGTGGAACCCTCGATGGCGACGCCCATTTCCCCTGTTCCTGACGGCTGGATCTCCTGGACCCCCGGCATCGCATTACGCACCGGTTGATTCCAGTAGGTGTAACCGATGTGCGTCTGATCCATCATGTGCTGCCACTTGCCGCCGGCCAGCGTCTCGTGGAAGTGCCGAGTAAGGTTGCATCCTGCGCGAAGAGTTCTCGGGCACGCGCGGCGAGATCGTTCGCCGCCGTTCTGCCTTGCACGGCGTACAGCCGGTTCCTCGCCGTCGTGACGTACAGCTCGTTCAGCAGCGCTGACGCCTTGATCGGGTGCAGCACCAGCTGGTAGAACGCGTCTTTCGCCGCGATGGACATGGCCGAGTAGATCGTTTCCGCCCTCGCGACCAGGCGCCGGAAGTCGTCGACAACTGTCTCCGCTTCCCTGTAGTTCTCGAGACTGTAGGTCTGCGGCTCCAGCATCTCCGGCTTGCGACGTCCGTTGTATTTCGTGTACGACGAGACGAGCGTCGCGATCTCCGCAGCATGTTCGGCGCCGAACTCACGCGCAGCCCACGTCCTGGTGTATTCGGCAAGTCGATCGACGGGCCAGCGTTCGGGGTCCCAGGCGTAGTCGAGAAAGAACTGGATGGGCAGCTCCATCGGTTTGATGTCGCCGACGTTCACGATCCAGATCCGCGTGGCACCGTAGCGCCAGGCCAGGTGCATCTGTTCCCAGATCTTCGGGATCGGAACGGTGTTCAGCCACTTGTACGAACGCGGCCCACCCACGTAGTCGAGGTGGTAGTAAACGCCCGCGCCGCCCGGGCGCTGTCGTTCGTCCGGCGTGGGCAGGCGTCGGATGTTTCCCCAGTTGTCATCGCTCCACAGCACGGTCACGTCGTCCGGCACGCGCATGCCGCGCTCGTAGTACTCCTGCACCTCCTTGTAGAGCGCCCACACCTGCGGCACTGTGGAGACATCGGCGGCGCGGTGCTCGGCGATGATCCGGCGCTGATCGGCAACGATCCGCTCGAGCAGCGCGACGTTGACGGATTCCGACATCGGCTCATCGCCGTCGCCGCGCATGCCGAGCGTGATGATGTTCTCGTAGCCGGCGGTTCGTCGAATGCCGTCGGTCCAGAACGTCCGAAGCGCATCGGCGTTGGTGGTGTAGTTCCAAGGACCCTGCCCGTACCGTCGCCACTCGTCGTGCGCTCGCATCATCGGTTCGTGGTGCGACGTGCCCAGGACGATGCCATATTCGTCGGCGAGCGCTGGATTGCGCGGGTCGTCGTCGTTGAAGGCGCTGCCCCACATCGCTGGCCAGAGGAAATTGGCCCGCAGCCGAAGCAGGAGCTCGAACACCTTCCCATAGAACTGGTGATTGAAGCCGCCGAACGTCTTCTGCGCCCAGTTGGTCAGCGCCGGTGCTTCGTCGTTGATGAAGATGCCTCTGTACTTGACGGCCGGCTCGCGGCGCACGTAGCGGCCGGCGCGCACGAACAGCTGGGACTGCGGACGAACCGGCACGTCGGCCCACCAATGCCAGGGCGACACGCCGCTCTGTTCTGAGAGTTCATAGGCCGCGAAAATCGTGCCTCGCTTGTCGCTGCCCACGACCACGAGCGCGCGCGCGATTCCAGGAACCGGACGATCGACGACCTGTATGACCGAGCTCTCCCAACGGCCGCGGATCTCGGCCACGTCAAGCCGGCCGTCTCGCACGAGCCGATCGATGATGCGGTTCCTGCCCAGGGTCCCAATCACGACGACGTCACTGGCCTTCGACGGCGCGGCTGTGACGACAGGCGGGCGCACGCCGGTGACGCGACGGATGTCTTCCTGCAGATCGTTCACCGCGCGCAGGACGCCTGGGTAATCCTGAGAGTCGACAACGAGTGGGGCAACAGTCCCCGTGGAGACAAGGTGGACGGCGCCCGGCGTGGCGGCCGGCTCCACGATCCGCGGGTTTCCAGGACCCGATGCAGCCGCCAGCGCGCCGGGCGTGAGCACGCAGCAAATCAGGAGTGGGATCGCGAGCACGCTAAGCGATGGGCAAAGGGCGATGGGCGATGGGCAATCGGAAATCGGAAATCGGAAATCGGAGATCGGAAATCGGAAATCGGTATTGGGCGCGTGCTTCTTGGATTCCCGCTTCCCATTTCGCGCATTTCCGATCTCCGATTTCCGATCTCCGATTTCCGATTTCCGATCTCCGATTTCCGATTTCCGATCGCCGATTCTCGAGTCACCAGCTGTGCATCGTGCCATCGAGCAGTCGCGCCGTTGGCAGGTACGCCCGTTTGTATGGGAACGCCGCAGCCGCTGTTTCGTCGATCTCGACGCCCAGCCCCGGTGCATCGCCCGGGTGCATCATGCCGTCGGCGAAGGTGTAGGCGTGGCGAAACACGCGCTCCGTCTCCGGCGCGTGCGGCATGTGCTCCTGGATGCCGAAGTTGTGCACGCTCAGGTCGAAATGCAGCGCTGCCGCCATGCAGACCGGACTCAGATCCGTTGCGCCATGCGATCCTGTGCGAACCTGGTGGAGCTCCGCGAGAGCGGCCACCTTGCGCATGTGGCTGATCCCGCCGGCGTGGACGACCGTCGTCCGGATGTAGTCAATCAACTGTTCCTGGATGAGTTGATAACAGTCGTAGATCGAGTTGAACACTTCGCCCACGGCCAGCGGCGTGGTCGTGTGCTGTCGAATGAGTCGGAAGCTCGCCTGGTTCTCGGCGGGCGTCGGGATCTTCGAGCCAGAACAAATGGTGCGGCTCGAGCGCCTTGCCGAGCCGCGCCGCCTCGATCGGCGAGAGCCGGTGATGGACGTCGTGCAGCAGGTGCAGCTCCGGGCTGAAGTGCTGGCGCAACGCGTCGAATAACTCCGGCACGATGCGCAGGTACGGTTCGGTGCTCCAGCGCGACTCCTCCGGAAGGCCCTCGGCCGCCGGTTCGTAGCGGCCGCCGCTCGCAATCCCGTACACCTTCGAGAGGCCGGGCACGCCGCACTGCGCGCGCACCGCTCGGTATCCTTGCTCGACGTGACGCGCCACGGACTCGAGTGTGGCGTCGATCGTGTCGCCGTTTGCGTGCCCGTACACCAGGACGCCGTCGCGCGACGCACCGCCGAGAAGCTGGTACACCGGGGCGTTCAGGGCTTTGCCCTTGATGTCCCACAACGCGGTATCGACCGCAGCAATCGCGGTCATCGTGACCGGGCCGCGCCGCCAGTAGGCACCCTTGTAGAGCAGCTGCCAGATGTCTTCGATGCGGCGTGCGTCACGCCCGATGAGCAAGGGTATGACGTGATCCTCGAGATAGCTGGCGACGGCAAGCTCGCGCCCGTTGAGCGTCGCGTCGCCCAACCCGTACAAGCCGTCTTCGGTTTCGAGTCTCAGGGTGACAAAGTTTCGCCCCGGACCACACGTGATGACCCTGGCGTCCGCGATCTTCATGTCGAGGCACCGTGTGATGGCGCTGAATTAATGCGGGTCGTGAACAGAAAACGCATTCACTATACGCACACACTGCGGACCCGTCCAGACTTGCGACGGTTTGCTGGTAGATTTGGCCTAACCTTGACATGAGCGATATCTGGCCTATATCGTTCGGACCAGCAACGAACGTCGAGAATCCTGGACCTGGCCTTACGTCTCCGCGCGGCTGCCATGCGCAAGATCGACCTGACCAATTTTCAGCTCGCCACCAGCGAAACCGCGCGGCACATCAATCGGCGCATCGCGCTCAATATCATCAGGCGGCATCAGCCGATGTCGCGGGCCGACGTCGCGCGCCGATCGGGTCTGCAGCGCAGCACGGTATCCGCCATTATCGACCAGCTCATTGGAGAAGGCTGGGTGACCGAGGGAGCCAGTCCTGCTTCGGCCCGCGGACGTCGCCCGCGTTTCCTGCATCTGAACGTAGAGCGTGCCGGCATCATCGCCGTGGATTTGAGGCCGGGCATGACGCGCGTGGGGCTCGCGGGTCTCGACGCGCGCTTCGTCATGCAGACTGAATGGGTCACCCCGGCAAAGCCCGACGAGTTTGCGCGAAAGCTCGCCCGCACGGTCACGGACTTTCGCAACGCACATCCCGAGATGGTCTATGAAGGTGTCGGCGTCAGCCTGCCCGGACGAGTCGATCAGTCCGGCACGCTGATGTTCGCGCCCAACCTCGGGTGGGGTCAGGTCAATATTCGGCGTCTCCTCGAATCCAGCGTGGACCTGCCCGTCGTGTTCGAGAACGCCGCGAGCGCGTGCGCGCTGGCGGAGCTGTGGTTCGGGCGTCACCCCGACGACGTCAAACATCTCGTCGCGGTGACAGTGTCGGAGGGCATCGGCGTCGGACTTCTGCTCAACGGACAGCTGTTTCACGGCACCGATGCGCTGGCGGGTGAGTTCGGACACGTCACCCTCGACGAGTCAGGACCACCGTGCTCCTGTGGAAAAACCGGATGCTGGGAACAGTACGCGTCCAATTCCGCGGCGCTGGCATATTACCTCGGGGACACGGGCATGACCCGGCCGGCGCCCCAGGGTGCAGCGGACGATGCGGCGCTGACCTTCGACGAGATCCTGCGGCGCGCCGATCGCGGTGACGCCCGCGCCATCGAGACGCTCGAGCGCATGGCCCGCTACCTGGGCATCGGGCTGGCACCGATTGTCACCGGTCTGGCGCCGCAGGTTCTGGTGATCATCGGAGCGATCACCGGCGCCTGGAACCGCGTCGGCCCCATCCTCGAGGACGTCGTCCGCAGCCGATCGATGTCGCTCGTGAAGACGCGCCTCGTTCCGACCGACCCGGCCACACAGCCAAGGCTTCGAGGCGCCGTCACGCTGGTGGTGCAGCGGCACTTTGCTGTTCCGAATGTTGCGTAATCGAAGAGCTGGCGTCCGTAGTTCGTGGTCCGTGGTCGCTCGTCGCTCGTCGCTCGAAGAGCCCAGAGCTCACGATGCAGCTCTTTCGAGCGACGGACCGACGGACCACGGACCACGAGAGCAGTCATTGATTGACACCGCTCGCAAGGAACCCACCATCGACTACGAGGACATGACCGGTGATGAAGCTGGCGGCGTCCGAGGCCAGGAACAGGGCCGTGCCGACCAGTTCGTCGAGTTCGCCAAACCGGCGCATCGGCGTGCGCACGAGGAGTTCGCGACCTCGCGGCGAGTCGAGCAGGGCCCGATTCAGATCGGTCCGGAAGATGCCCGGCGCGATCGCGTTGACGGTGACGCCGCGCGAAGCCCACTCGACCGCGAGCGCGCGTGTCAAGCCGGCCACGCCGGCTTTGCTGGCCGTATAGGCGCTGACTTCGAAGAAGCCGACAAACGACGAGAGCGAAGCGATGTTGATGAGACGTCCTGACCCGCGCTCGAGCATGGGCACCGCGAAGACCTGGCAGGTGTTCCAGGTACCGGTGAGGTTGATGTCCACGATCCGCTGCCAGTCGCTCGCGTTCATCTCGGTGCTCGGCACACGCATCGTCACGCCGGCAGCACAGATGACGATGTCGATATGGCCAAATGCCTCCAGGCATCTGTCGCGGACGGCCTCGAGCGAGGGACGATCGCTCACGTCGGCGGTGATTCGCAGCGTGCGCCGGCCGTGCGCTTCGATGTCATCCGCCACCTCCCGCACGAGGTCCGCGCGCCGCGCCGTGGCGACCACCTCGGCGCCTGCCTGGGCCAGGCCCAGAGCGAGCGTCCGGCCGATGCCGCTGCTGCCGCCGACGACGACGGCCACGCGTCCCGTCAGCGAGAACAGCGAAGGCGTCATGGGCGGCATGATACGTGACGCTGGCTTGGGATGTTTGTTCTGTCTGCTGGTGGCTGCGCCGGTTCTGGCGCAGCCGTCTGGCGGGCCTTACGGCCCGCTTCCCCAGACCTACGCAATTCCCAAGGCGGTTCATCTCTACTACGTCGCACCGGACGGCAAACCTGAGGCCTCCGGGGCCACGCTTGCTGAGCCCACCACACTCGACGCGGCCATATCACGCGTCGTCACCGGCGACGCGATCGTGCTGCGTGGCGGGATCTACCGCACCGGCGGACTGACGCTGAATCAGGGAATCACGATGCAGCCGTACGCCGACGAGCGTCCTGTGCTGAAGGGGACGCTCGTGGCGGACAAATGGGAAGCGCTTCGCAACAACGTGTGGCGCACCCGCTGGGATCGCTTGTTCCCGGCGCGGCCCCTGGGGTGGTGGCGCCGCGAGCGCGAAGGCATGATCACGCCACTGCATCGCTTCAACAACGACATGGTCTTCGTCGACGGCGAACTGCTGCAGTCGGCCGGCTGGGAAGGCGCCGTCGACGCGCACTCCTTCTATATCGACTACGACAGCGGCTACGTCTATGTCGGGGCGAATCCCGCCAATCGTCTCGTCGAGATCACCGCGTTCGACTGCGCGCTGCTGCGAACCACGCGGCCTGCGCACGGCAAGACGCCAGACAAGAAAGGATTCGTGATCCGCGGGCTGACGTTCACCCAGTACGCCTATCGCGCCATCGACATCGAGGGCAAGAGGCCGGCGGCGTCCGTAACCGAAGAGCCGACGGACGATCCGATCGGCCCGGCCGATCCCTCGACGTACGGCAAGGAAGTCGTGGGGACGACGCTCGAGCACGTGACGATCTGGTACACGTCGCGGGTGGCCGGCTACTTCCGTGGCGACGGCCTGATCATCCGGCACTCGCTGGTCAGCGATACCAGCACCGAGGGCATCTATGTGATCGGTTCGTCCGACGTGCTGCTGGAGAAGAACATCATCCGCAGGAACAACGTCGAGCAGCTCACGGGCTACTACCCGGCAGCTGTCAAGATCTTCAACCAGTCGCATCGCGTGACGGTCCGCGACAACCTGGTGATCGATCAGCGGCACTCCAACGGCGTGTGGTACGACGTCGGCAACTCGGACGGCGTATTCGTGAACAACTGGGTCGAAGGGGCAGTCGACTGCTTCTTTTTCGAGATCTCCAGAGGCGCGACCGTCGCCGGCAACGTGTTCGTGGATTGCCAGAAGGGCATCCGCGTGCTCAACAGCGCGAACGTTCGTGTCTACCAGAACACGCTGATCAATGCGCCCGCCTCGTTCGAGCGCAACGAGCGCAGCGCGGTTGGCGATCACTTCGGGTGGCATCCCCGCACCGGGCCGGACGTAGACCAGCGCGACGGGCACGTCTTCGTCGGCAACCTGCTCGTGGCGCGCGAATCGTTCACGAGCCCGCTCCTGCGGTTCGAGCAGCCGCAGGCCCTGTGCGCGCGATTGACCAGGCCGCAGGTGACCGAGCTCGACTCGAATCTCTATGTCCGTCAGGGCATCTCCCAGGAACCGCTTATCTCGTGGAGCCCCGACGCCGCGGAAAAGTGCCAGATCGGCCTCGACTCGCTCGCCGCGCTGCAGAACGTGGCGCCAGCCTTCGAGCGCAACGGCCGCGCCTTCAGCGGCTACGCTGGTGCGCTGTTCCGAAGCCCCGAGCTGCGCAACTACGAGCTCAGTCAGCTCCCGCCTGGCACGCCGCCGGTCGCGTCGGTCCCGCCCGACGTCCTTCGCGTGCTTGGCTGGAAGGACGGACGAAACGCACCGGGCGCGTACTCGTTGTCGCCTTCCGCTTCATCTCGCTAGTGCCTCTGGCCCGCACGCGGCGGCGAGCGCAGCGAGCATCAGAAGACTGACGCGCCAGGATCTGATTCCAGCAGTCTCGTGTTCACAGGTCTGTGTCACGCCGGCGCGTACGGCCGACGAGAAACGCGGCAAGCAGCGGGATCAGCGCCGCCGACATGATTGCGGTGGGGTCGCCTTCGAGCGACCGTGTCCACCACGTTTTCGTGAAGTTGCCGACCGTCCAGGGACGAAGAGCGATCAGCCCGGCGGTCAGGAACGGAGCTGGAGCGAGCGGCAGTAACGATCGGCGCGCGACTGCAGCGCGGCAGCCGAGGACGAAGACAGTCCAGGTCAGCAACGTGTAGGTCGCGGCGAACATTGCTCCAGCGCTGGCGGATGGCACCGATCGAGATGTCTCGATGCCGCTGACGACATGAAAGGAGGCCAGGACCGCGGCTGTGCCGGCTGGAGCCGCGGCGCAGGCGATCGCGAACGCCGCCGCAAGCGCCCCTGCGAAACTGCGCCACAGCCGCGCGCCGACTGTCTCGGACCAGATCCAGACCGCAGAAGCAACGGCAAAGAACCCCGGCATGTACAGCGGCGAGTTCTGGCTCATTCCGTGGCGCCAGTCTGCGGCAAACACGAAGGCCCGGTCGCGCACACCAGGATCCGCGCCGAACGCGCCTGCGGTTGCCAGCTGCTCCAGGGGATTGGCGGCGAGGAACATCCACAGGAACAATGCCTGGGCGGCGGCGAGCGCCGCGGCCTTCAGCGCTCCCTGGGCTGGGCGAAACAGAACGGATGGCCGCAGTTTCGAGCATACGTATTCGTCAAATCCTTTCCATACAGGAAGGCGAAACTGCGGACCGGTTTGGCTCAGGATGGCGGGTTCAGGACGGGGGTTCACGACGGGGGTTCACGACGGGGGTTCAGGACGGGGGTTCACGACGGGGGTTCAGGACGATGGTTCAGTTGCTGTTGCCGTGGTTGGTGGTTCGCCGATCGTCGCTCGAAGAGGCTATCGGGCCGGTTTTCGAGCTACTAGCGACGAACTACGAACTACGGCACGGAACCAGGGTGCTGACCCTACGTGGTGAACCCCTGTAGTGAACCGCTAGGCGAACTATAATCCGCCACGCATTCATGGCGCTGTCAGCCGGGGCTCGCGTCGATGCTTACCAGATCGTCGCGCCGCTTGGCGCAGGCGGTATGGGTGAGGTGTATCGCGCACACGATCCCAAGCTGCATCGGGATGTCGCCCTCAAGATTCTGCCGGACCTCCTCTCGCTCGATGCCGACCGCCGCGCTCGGTTCGAGCGAGAGGCACAACTGCTCGCCTCGCTGAACCATCCCAACATCGCTGCCATCTACGGTGTCGAGGAGTCGGGCGCCATCGTCATGGAACTGGTCGAAGGCCCCACGCTCGCTGACCGACTCACTCGCGGCGCGGTACCGATTGACGAAGCGCTCACGATCGCGCTGCAGATGACCCACGCTCTGGAGGCCGCGCACGAGAAAGGCATTGTCCATCGCGATCTGAAACCGGCAAAAAGCAAGGTCAAGCCCGATGGAACCGTGAAGGTGCTCGACTTCGGTTTGGCAAAAACGCTCGATCTCAGCAGCTCCGACGCGTCGCCGCACAAGCTGGCCGACTCGCCGACTGTCTCGGCGATTGGCACGCGGGCTGGCGTGATCCTGAGGACGGCTGCGTACATGAGTCCGGAGCAAGCCCGAGGACAGACCGTGGACGCACGCACGGACATCTGGGCGCTGGGCTGTGTGCTGTTCGAGATGTTGACCGGAACACAGACGTTCGGCGGAGCGACGCTGACCGATGTGCTCTCGGCGGTGGTCAGTCGCGAGCCGGCATGGACGGCGTTGCCGCACGATACGCGAGATGCGGCCCGTCGATTGTTACGTCGCTGCCTCGAGAAGACCGTGAATAAACGCCTGCGCCACGTCGGCGATGCGCAGCTCGAGCTGTTGGAGGCGCAGACACCAACAACGTCGGAGCCGCGGACGAACGTCGGCAGCCGAGGACGTGGCTGGATAACTGCGGCAGGTGTCGCATGTGTTCTTGCCGGCGCCGGTCTGTATCACGCCCTGCGTCCAGGTTTGGCGTCCGCCGATAGATGGTCGACCGCTCAGATCACGGCGACGCAGCTCACGAACTACGGGCAATCCGAAACCGACCGGGCTATCTCACCTGACGGCCGGTCATTCGTGTTCATCACTGATCATGGCGGCCTAGGAGCATTTTTCATAACGTTGTCGCGAGCCGATAGCCGCAGTGGCGCACCAAAGTCCGGCATTCGGTCACCGTGAAGAGTCCGAACGCGGCAGCGATCACCGCACAGACGTGATCAAACGTGCGGGGACGCGCGACGCGGAGGACCGCTTTCAGCTTCGCGACCACAAGCTCGATGGGGTTGAAGTCGGCACTGAAGAACGGCAGAAATCGGAGGTGCGCGCCGACGCGATCAATCGCGGTGCGCACCGTGGGCTGTTTGTGGACCGCGAGATTGTCGAGGACGACCACGTCGCCTGGGCGGAGCGTGCCGGCACCTCGTGGTTACCTTCGTGACATTCAGGCGGAAGCAGGCACTCAGCGATCTGGGAATCCTCGACGTCGAAGATGGCTCGATTCAACGGTTGACCATGGCCGTCGGCACCGGCCTCAGCGGGCCGTCACTATCCGCTGACGGATCGCGCTTGATTGCCACCGCCACCCAGTATCAGCGTGACGTGTGGAGGATTCCCCTCGGACCGGACCCGGTAGCCAACGGACGCTCGGCCGTCAGGATTCTGGACGGCACGTGGGAGGCGATGTGGACGTTCGTGACCAGGGACGGTCGCACGCTTTTGTTCAACAGCCCCTTGAGCGGAAGCCGGAATCTCTGGACGATGCCGGTTGACGCTAGTGAATCGCCTCGTCAGATCACCAGTATTCCGGATGACGCGCTCGCGCATTCCTCGCTCTCCACCGATGGAAAGCGCGTCGCATTCGCCTCGATCGCCGCTGGCTCGTGCGACATCTCGATTCAGAATGTCGACGGATCCAACCTGCGTCAGTTGACCAACGACGATGCAGCGGATGCGTGGCCGGTATGGTCTCCCGACGGCGAATGGCTCGCGTATAACTCGCTTCGCGGCGGACGGCAAGAGACCTGGCGCATCTCGGTCGAGACCTCGCGCGCCGAGAAGATCGTCGACGGGTTTTTTCGCGGGGACTGGATCGGACAACCCGATGGCTCAGGAACCTGGATTGTCACGTCCACGGGACCGGGCGCGTTCCGCCTGGTAGACGTCGAGCAGCGGTCCATCGTCTGGGAGCAGCGTCGTTCTCCCGACTCTCTGTCAATGCCTTGCTTCAGTGCCGACGGCCGCTTGATCAGCTTGCCGCTGGGGCGAGGCCGCGATCGAACCGACATCGTGGTGGCGGACGCCGCCACGGGCAGCATGCGAGTCCTGGCCCACCTCCCGTTCTCCGTGTTGTTTCGTGCGAGCTGGATTGATAACGGCAAGGCGCTGCTGGTCAATCGCGACAACACTACGTCGCACATCGTGATGTTCGATCGGTTCACGCGATGAAACGGGGGTTCACCGACGGGGGTTCACGACGGTCCGACGGGGGTTCACGACGGGGGTTCACGACGGGGGTTCAAGACAACGGCTCACCTGAGGCTCGAGCGGTTATCCCGTACGTGACCTTTGCTGCTCGTCAACGTCGTACGTCGCGGCTAGGCCGCACCGTGTTGAACCCCGTGCTGAACCCCGTGCTGAACCCTCGTGCCGAACCCTCGTGCTGAACCCGTGCGTGTTGAACCCTCGTGTTGAACCCCCGTGTTGAACCCCGTGGTGACCGTCGTCTTGACGGCCTAACCGTGGTGAACCCTCGTGCTGAACCCCCGTGGTGAACCCTCGTGCTGAACCCTCGTGGTGAACCCTCGTTGTGAACCTCCGTCCTGAACCGTATGATGGCGCGATGATTTCGTGTCGGAGCGAGGGGATCGGCAGCCTGCTTCGCCCGTCGTATCTCCTCGATGCGCGTCAGCGTATCGAGGCGGGCGATCTCAGCCCTGTCGAATTCAAACGAATCGAGGATCGGGCGGTGGACGAAGCCGTTGCGCTTCAGGAAGCTGCCGGCCTGGACGTTGTCACCGATGGCGAACAGCGGCGCTACGCCTTCTTCGGCCATCTGGTGGAAGCGCTCGAAGGGTTCGACAAGCACGCCGGGTGGGCGATTCCGTTTCATGACGAACAGGGCGCTCGCCTCACGCTGAAGCGTCCCGTCGTCGTCGACAAGCTCCGCTGGCGGCGGCAAATGAGCGTCGAGGAGTTCACCTATCTCCGCGGCCGAACCAGACGGCCGGTGAAAGTGACGCTCGTCAGCGCGCAGCAAGCGGCTGCGTACTACGATCCCGACAAGTCGCGTGCCGCCTACGCGACGCGGGATGCTTATCTGGCCGATCTCGTGGATTTCACGCGCCGCGAGATCCGTGAGCTCCGTCGTCTCGGATGCGAGTACATCCAAATCGACGCCCCTCAGTACGCCGCGTTGCTCGACGAGTCTATTCGCGAGGGATACCGTCAGCGGGGCAGCGATCCGGACAAGATGCTCGATGCCTGCATCGAGCTCGACAACGCGATCATCGATGGTCACCCGGGCGTCGTTTTCGGGATCCACATCTGTCGGGGCAACTACCAGAGCATGTTCTACGCTTCAGGCGGGTACGATCGCATCGCCGAGCGGGTCTTTCGCCGCGCGCGCTTTCACCGCTTTCTCCTCGAGTACCGACGACCAACGCTCGGGGACGTTCGAGCCGCTGCGCCACGTGCCAGAGGACCGGGTGGTGGTGCTCGGACTCGTCAGCACGAAGAAACCGCGGCTCGAAACCGAGGGTGAACTGAAGGGCCGGATCGTCGAGGCATCGCGTATCGTGCCGCTCGAACGGCTCGCGCTCAGCCCGCAATGCGGGTTCGCGTCCACGTCCGAAGGCAACCGCCTGTCCATCGCCGATCAGCGGGCGAAACTTGAAGTCGTGACCAGCGCGGCGCGCGCCCTGTGGCCAGCGTCGTAGCCGTCAACTCATGAAAGGAGCCGCATGGGCGATCCTGCAGCGTCAGAGCCTCGCATCACCGCACCGGTGAGCCGTGATCTGCGCACAGCCAACATCGCCGGCGTACTGAGATTCTGGACGAAGGTGCTCGGCTTCCAGGAGGGGCGCACCGCGGACGACGGCACGGTCGATCTCATCTCCGGGCAGGCGCGGATTCGGCTCAGTGTGCCCGACGGGCCGTCAGGTTCCGCAGAAGAAGGCTCTCGAGGATCCGCGATCGTGTTCTTCGAAACCGACGATGTGCAGGCGATGCAGGCGGGCATCCGCCGCCGCGGCGGCAATCCGAGCGGGCTCGAGAAGGTCAACTGGATCAAGATGCAGATGTTCCAGATCCAGGATCCCGACGGACACGTCATCTGGTTCGGCCAGTCGTTTCATGCCGACTCGCCAGCCCGATCTCGATCGATGCTGACAACGGTCATGCCGGAGCTCCCGATGGACGACGTCCCCGCCGGCGTGAGGCATTATCGGGACGTGCTCGGATTCAGCGTCAACTACGAACAGCACAACATCGGCGTGCTGGATCGCGATGCGATCCGCGTCCTGTTGATTGCCCGAACACCGCAGCACAGCGGCATCGGATCCGCGTATTTTTACGTGCGCGACGTCGATCGACTCTATTCGGAGCTTCTTGAAAAAAGTGCGAACGTGCAGGGTGAACCGGTGAGCCAGCCGTGGGGCCTTCGTGAGTTCAGCGTTCTGGACATCGAGCGGAACCGGCTCACGTTCGGGCAACCGTTTGAGTAGGACAGAACGGAGGTTTAGGTCAGCATGTCTGCTTTCCTGCAAGATGTCCGCTACGCTCTCCGCACGCTGAGAAGAAGCGCGGGCCTGACGCTCGTGATCGTCGCGTCCCTGGCAATCGGGATCGGCGCCAACACCGCGATTTTCAGCGTCGTCAATGCGCTGCTCCTCAAGCCGCTGCCATATCCTGACCCCGATCGGCTGGCGGTGCTGTGGCTGCGTTCGCCAGGGATCAACATCCCGCAGGATTGGCCGTCACCAGGGCAATACATCGACATCCAGAACGAGAATCGCTCGTTCGACGACATGTCAATCTCCCAGGGGCGCACCGGCACGCTGCTCGGTCGAAGCGGAGCGCCGGTCGCGGCGGCAGACCAGGCGCAGCGTGTCGAAGCGCTGCTCACCTCGTCGAGCCTCTTCCGGCTGCTCGGCGCCACACCTCTCCACGGCCGGTTGTTACGCACCGAGGAAGACCGGCCTGGACAGCCAGCGGTGGTCGTTCTGAGTTACGGGTTCTGGAGACGGGCGTTCAACGCCGATCCGAACATCGTGGGGAACAGCATCACGTTGAACGGCATTGGGCCGGGTGGAGGCGAGACGAAGAACCAGTTCGAGGTCGTCGGGGTGCTCGGGCCGGACTTCCTGCTGAACGACGAGATCATGCCGACGGTGGCCAGCATCCGGCAGATGGATGTGTTCCTGCCGCTGCCGTTCGGTGCGGATGCCGTCAAGCGGCGCGGCGACGAAAACTACAACGTGATGGCGCGCTTGAAACCTGACGTGACGATGGTTCAGGCTCAGGCGGATGTATCGGCCATCGCCGGCCGAATCCGGGAGAAGGACAAGCGGGACCGCACGTTCACCATCAGCGTCGTGCCACTGCTCGATCACGTCGTCGGCAACGTGCGCCGCGCTGTTCTCGTGCTGCTGGGATCGGTCACGCTGGTGCTGCTGATTGCCTGCGCAAACGTTGCCAACCTGCTGCTGACGCGCGCGACCGGAAGGCAGAAAGAGGTCGCGGTTCGCACGGCACTCGGCGCGTCCTGGCACCGGCTGGTGCGTCAGCTGTTGACCGAAAGCCTGATCCTCGGCCTTCTGGGCGGCGCGGCGGGTCTTCTGGTTGCTCGCGCCGCTCTGCAAGTGGTGAGGTCCGTCAACCCCGGCAACATTCCGCGTCTGGATGCGATCACGCTCGATGGATCCGTTCTCGCGTTCACGTTTGCCGTGTCGGTCCTCACCGGGCTCGTGTTCGGTCTGGCGCCGGCATTGCGCGCGGCCAGAGTGGATCTGAACACTTCGCTCAAGTCAGGCGGCCGGCAGACGCAAGGCGATGGCGGCTTCGGCAGCGCCCGTCCGCGGCTGCGCGGCCTGCTGGTCGTGGCGGAAGTGGCCATTTCACTGATGCTGCTGGTCGGTGCCGGACTCCTGGTGCGCAGCTTCGTCCGTCTGCAGAGCGTGTCGCCGGGGTTCGAACCGGAGGGCGTCATCTCCATGCGGCTGGGCGCGAGCGCCCGTCAGTTTCAGAACCGTGATGAAGCCGTCGCTTTTTACCGGCCCTTCGCCGACGCGCTCGGCGCGGTGCCGGGCGTGACGATGAGAGGCGCGGTGTCGTCGCTGCCATTAACATCGGCCGTCGGCTGGGGATCGATCGAAGTCGAAGGATGGACGCCGGAACCCGGACAGGAGCTGCAGGTCGATCAGCGCGCCGCGACGACGGATTACTTCCGGACGATGAGGATCCCGCTGGTCAAGGGACGCTTCTTCACCGATGCTGACATGCCCCAGAACGCTGAGCCCGTCGCCATCATCGACGAGAAGTTCGCGCAGCGCTTCTGGCCCAACGGTGACGCGCTCGGCAAACACGTCTGGAACGATCCGAAGCGGAAAACCACCATCGTCGGCGTCGTCGGTACCGTGAAGCAGTACGGCCTGGACGTCGACGGGCGGATCGTCGTGTACCGTCCGACGCCGAATGCCGGCTACCACGTTGCAAGGACGTCGTCGGATCCTGCGGCGGTGGCGGGCGCCATGGTGCGGAGAATTCGCGAGCTGGATCCGACGATTGCCGTGTACGACGTCCGTACGATGACCAACAGGATGAGCGATTCGCTGGCGCGGCAGCGTTTCGCGACGCTGATGCTCGGAGCGTTTGCGGTCTTTGCCCTGATTCTGGCGGTTGTCGGCGTCTACGGCGTCATGTCGCACCTGGTGGCGCAGGGCGCGCACGATATCGGCGTGCGCATGGCGCTGGGCGCCGAGAGAGGCCGCATTCTGATGATGGTCCTGCGTCAGGGCCTGGTGCTGACGGCCGCCGGCATCACCATCGGACTCCTTGGCGCCATCGCGCTGACGCGCGTGATGGCGAGCCTGCTCTTCGGCATCAGCGTCACCGATTTCGTGACGTTCTCCACCGTTCCGCTGATCCTGCTCTCGACGGCACTGATCGCGACGTATCTTCCCGCCCTGCGCGCGACGCGCGTCGATCCGGTCGTCGCGCTCAGAGACGAATAGTCGCTACGAGAATTCACGAGTTCCAGGAACGTTCGCGACGACCACGACGAACACGACGCGAGAACCCAGTGACGTCGCGGGCGTCGTGACCGTCGTGATCGTTCGCCAGAGCCGTCAGCGCGTCACACTCGACGATGCAACACGATGTGTTACTGCACAACAGGATGCCCAATGACGTCGGCAAGCACGCGCTCCATGTCGGCGGGCTTGAAGCCGAATGGTCCAGGGGCGCTCTTGTATGCGATCGTGCCATCGCGGTCGATCACGTACAACCGGTCGGGCCAGCCGGAATACGCCGTGTCCGTCGAGTTGTCGAAGTTGTCGACGAGCGCGGGCATCTCGATCCCGAGATTCTTCACGCACACGTTGGCGAGCTCGACTCGTTCCTCGGTGTTTTGCGGACTCTGATACACCACGTTTTCGCGCACGTTGGCTCCCATTTGCCAGATGTCGCTCGGGTGGGCCTCCCGAATATAGACGACGTAAAACGCTGCGCGATCGCGGTATCGGCGGTACATCTCGTTGAGGGCGGGAACCTCCCGCCGGAAGGGCGGTCACGTGTAGCTCCCGAAGATCAGCACGACTGGCTGCTGACCGCGGAACGACGAGAGGCGGACGCGTCCGTCGGACGTGGCGTGGCCTTTGGCATCGACCGCCTGGAGCGCGAAATCCGGAGCGGGATTCCCGACCTCCAGCGGTCCCGCGCGGGCCACGTTCCACAATGGCTCGAACGGGATGACCATGAACAGCGGACCAGGCATGTACGACATGAAGCGGCCGAAGCGTTCGACCGGCTGATGCATGGCCGCAAAGATGGTGACCAGAAAAGCGGTGTAGACAAGCAGTACAGCGACCGCCAAAGTCCCAAGCCAACGGATGCTCCGTCTGCCCATGGCGCCCTACCTTTGTGATTCGTCGTCCGAGGGTATATCGAACGAAACCATCTGGCTACGGAATCCTCGCGTCTTGATGGCGCCGTAGATGACCCCTGCCGCCAGCCAGAGGCCGCCGGCGAGCCTCGCCGGCCATCGCAGGCTCATCCACAGATACAGGCACACGAGAAAGCCAGTCAGCGGAAGCACGAAGTTCATGAGCCGCCGGTCGTCGCTTCGTACCCAGTAGCGAACGAAGGCGGCGAGGTTGACGCCCATGAAGGCGATGAACGCTCCGAAGTTCAGGAGCTCGGCGCCAAGCTGATAGCTCAGGAACAACCCGCCGACGAAAGCGAGCACGCCGACGAGCAGTACGTTGTTACGCGGAATGCGATTCTTCGCGTCGACGGTCCCGAAGAAGCGTCGGGGCAGCGCATTGCTCCTTCCCATGCCGTAGAGGAGGCGTGCCGCGCCGAGATGTGCGCCCGTGCCCGATCCGAGATTCGCGACGAGCAGCGTCACGCTCACGAGCGTGAAGAGCCACGCGCCACCTGCCTTTCCGGCCACGTGTATGAACGCCGTGTCCACGTCGGGAAATCCGGTCCAGTTGCCCCACACGAGTTGTGCGAGATAAACCAGGATTGAGGCGAGTACGCCTGTGATCAGACACGTCAGCACAGTCGCGAGCAGAATGTTCCGGCGCGGATTCTCGACCTCCTCAGAGAGTGTAGAAATGCCGTCGAATCCGATGTACGTCAGGCACGCAATTGACGCGCCGGTGAGGACGGCGGGCAATGCGAAGGTCTCCGGATCGTAGAACGGCCGCAGGAGATCGGCCCGCTCGAGAGGCGCACTGAAGAGATACCGGAGTGCCGCTCCGACGAAGAGTACGACCACGACGAACATCCCGATCGCAAGGACTTCGTTGGTCCGGGCGCTCGCCTTCACGCCACGAAGATTGAGCATCGTGAACACGGCGGCGAACACGGCCACCCATACTGCATAGGGCACACCCGGGATGAAGGTCATCGCCACCTTGCTGCAATAGATCGTGCAGATCATCGGATTGAGCACGTAGTCCATGACCATGCTCCAGCCGGTGACGTAGCCGAGCCCGGGGTGCAGCTCCTGCCCGACGTAGGCGAAGGCGGATCCCGCGTTCGGATAGATGCGGGCCATGCGGCCGTAGCTCACGGCGGTCAGCATCATCGCAAACATGCCAATGAGGATCGTCGTGATGACATGTCCACGCGCCTCCTGGCTGACGACGCCGAAGATGCCCATGGGGGCCACGGGCTGGACGAGGACGATGCCGTAGAAGACCGCGTCCCAGAGGGTGAGTGTCCGGCGCAGGCCGGGAGCCGTGGAGGTCACGCTCTGTGCCATCGCGGCTCACCGTGTCCCGTAGCGTGCCCGCGGAACGTTCCAGGCTTCGGCTTCGACCGTGAGTGGCCGCGCGTCCCGCTGCTGACGCGGATACGTGACATGGATCGCCCGCTTTTCACCCGGCAGGAGCTCGAAGTAATTGGCTTCCCAGAAGACGGGCAGGAGCTCGTCGCCCGAGTCCGCGTCGACGAGCTTGAGATGAACCTGGAAGGCCAGCGCAGATCCGGTGTTTTCGACCACCACGGTTCTCGCATCCTCGACGCCGGTCGCGGCCGGTTGCATCGTGACGGACAGGCTCGTCGCGGGCAGCTTGCTCAACGCCGTCAGGTCGGCGTGGCGCTTCGTCGGCGTGTAGAACCACTTCGTGCCGGCCCAGTCGAGCTCGTCCGGACTCGTCGACAACCAATAGAAGTTCGTCGACACCGGAGCGTCCTTCGAATCGGCCAGCGTCAGCCGGACGAAGTACGTCGTCGGCGGACCGGTCTGCGGCGGGATTGTGAAGGCGCGCGTGACCCCGTCTGCCGGCACGTCAATGGTCTGTGTCTTCGAGAACAGTTCACGCAGGTTCAAATCGAACACCCGGGCGGTCACGGTCAGCCCGTTGGCCGCATCGTGCCGGTCATTCACTACGGCCACGCTGCCGTCGTCGTACCAGGTACTGGACGTGCAGCGGTTCGCAGGCTTTCTTCGTGCCGAAATAGCCGCCGCCGGGGCGCAGGTAGTAGTCGTAGAGATGCCAGATCATCGACGGCCAGGCGTTGTTGAGCATCCACTGGATCACACCCGTTGCGTCGTACTTGTTGCGGCCGAAGGCTTCGAACATCGCGCGCTGGCCTTCGTAGGCGAGCGCCTGCGCCTTGCGCGCGTAATCTTCGACGCTCGTGGCCTTCCCGTACCGCGCCTCGAGTGCTTCGGTGAAGAGCTTGAGGTCCTTGAACTCGTCGCCGCCCGCGTGGAACATCCAGAACTCGTTCATGGGCCAGAGACGATCTGGCGGCAGCATCATCCTCAGGCTCTCGATTGGCGGGACCGCTGCGCCCGGTCCCATCTCGGTCGCAAAGCCGAACGCACCGCCATTTTTCGTGTCGGTCAGCCAGTAGGACGGGGGCACGTAATCGTACGGCCCTTTCATCTTGACGCCGCTGGGGCCACTGATCGGCCCCGGCGCCTCGGTCGCGTTCGACAGGATCGGCTTTGACCAATCGAGATCCGCCAGCACGTCGAGATACGCCTTTTCGACTTTTGCCGGAGGAGGGAAGTCGCTGCCGTTCAGCCAGACCAGCACGCTCGGGTGATTGCGCAGACGTAGAACCTGATCGCGAAGCGAGGCGGGCCCCACGCGATGGTCCTCGGCGTCCCACTTGTCCCACAGTTCCCACTGATCGCAGCAACACCACCCGGGCATCACGAGAATCCCGTATTCGTCGGCGAGGTCGTAGAATTCGTCGGTTTCGAGCTTGCCTTCCAACCGGATCGTGTTGAGCCCCATGTCGCGCGTGTACGCCAGCTCCGCGCGCAGCCGCTCCGTCGAGGGGGGCCTCAGCATCATGTCCGACGCCCAGCCTCCGCCGCGCACGAGGATCCGCTTGCCGTTCACCTTGAAGACGCGGTGTCCTTTTTCCGTCAGCTCGGACGTCATCTGCTGAATCCCGAATCGGACCTGCTGCCGATCGGACTCGCGCCCCTGCACGTTCGCCGTCAGCGCGAGCGTGTAGAGGTGCTGCTCGCCGAGGCGGTAGGGCCACCACAGGCGCGGCTTCGAGATGTTCAGTTCCTTGACCTGATCGGGGGTAAACGTGATCGTTTTCCGCTCCCGAGGTCCAAGCGTCACCGGCTGTGAGAACGTGATGTCGCCAATCGTGCCGTGCACGGTGCCAGTGACTGCCGCACCCGTCGCGTTCCACACTTCAGTGCTGACGGTCAGCGTTGCCTTGTCGAGCGTCGCGAGATCGACGGCAGGCACCACATGCGGGTTCCTGAGCGCGATCGGCCCGCTCTCGGTGAGGTACACCGGGGCCCAGAGTCCCATGTTCTTGTCGGCGGGCGTGGGATTCCAGTCGACCCACATGATGGAGAGGTCATGCGGTTCCGGCGCAATCACTTCGACAGCGAGCACGTTCGGTCCTGTCGAGCGCACGTGCGGCGTGACGTCGAACTGGTACCGCCGGAACACGCCCACGACATCGTTGGCCGCTGCGAGCCGCCGCCCGTTGAGCCAGATGTTCGCCCGGTAGTTGATCCCGTCGAAGTGGAGCCAGAGATTCTTCCCGCTGCTCGAAGACGGCAGATCGAACTCCCTCCGATACCACCAGGATGGCTTGAAGGGGCTGTCCTTCGGCATCGGCAGCAGCGTGAACCGCTGCCCTATCGGGTAGGTCGTGCCGGGGATCTTCCGCAGGTTCATTCCAAAGTAGGGATCAGGAAAGTGCCCGTTCTCGACGAGCGCGCCCACCACGGTGTTGGGGACCGAGATCCGGTGCCACCGGGTGAGGTCGACACCCGGAGATGAAAGCGCGGCGCCAGTGGATTTCAGTACCAGCGGACGACTGCAGGGTCCATCCCTCGCTCAGAGGCATCCTGCCGGGCTGCGCGTAAAGCGAACTCGCCGAGCTCAGCAGCAGGAAACCTGCCAGTGTCACACACGACAACCGCATGACCCCTCCGTTTGCCGCGAGGTTAATCGGCACCGCCGTTGTTGGCAAGACTTAATTAAGATGGTTAAATAATGAGCGTTTTGGCGAGGTTACTGTGAGGCATGCTCCGCCCGTCGAGGGCGCTCAGGACGCGGCCTATTTGCGACGGTTGAATCTGGAGCGCGTGCTCGCAGCTGCGATGGCGCGCGAAGGTCCGTTTACCCGCGCCGAGCTGATCGAAGCCACGGGGCTCTCGGCGCCGACCGTTGGAAGCCTGGCCACCTCTCTGATCCGTGCCGGCCTCCTCACCGACCTCGGTTCCGGGCCATCGCGAGGGGGGCGCCGCCCGGCCCATATGGAATTCAATCGCCGGCACGGGTTCGTCGCGGCCATCGATCTCGGCCCCACTCGCACCAGACTCGCGATAGCGGACCTCCGCGGCGACCTGGTCATCCGACGCGTCGTGAACACCCCACAGCAAAGCGATCCCTCCGCATTGCTGGGGGACCTCGCCCAGATCATGCGCGCCCTGTTGCGGGAAGCCGATGTGTCGCCGGAACGACTCCTGGCAGTCGGCGCAGGTGCCCCGGGCGCAGTCGATCCCTCCCGCGGCATGGTTGTCGCGCTCGCGCCAAACTTGCCCGGATGGACCGAAGTGCCGATGGCCGCCATTCTGCGTTGTGCGCTCAATGCGCCGGTCGTGGTCGAGAACGACGTGAACCTGGCGGTTCTTGGCGAACATTGGAAGGGCGCGGCGCGCGACCACGACAACTGCGTGTTTCTGTCGTTTGGAACCGGGATTGGCGCCGGGATCATGGTGAACGGACGGCTCCATCATGGGCACCATGCACTCGCGGGCGAGATCGGATTGATGTGCATGGGACCTCAATACGTCAACGTCGACTTTGGATCCCGCGGATGCCTGGAGACGCTGGCCGGGCTGGGTGCTGTGAAAGGCCGCTGGCGCCCTGCCGAGGATAGCGCGGATTGGGTCGGCGATCTGTTTCGTGCTGCCGCCGACGGGGATGGCAACGCGCACAGCACGGTCGATCACGTGAGCACGCTCATCGGCATGGCCGCCGCGAATGTCTCGTGCATTCTCGATCCGTCACTCGTCGTCCTCGGTGGCGCGCTCGGCATGCAAGGGGAGCCGCTCCTGGCCCGCGTGCGGCAGATCGTCGGACGAATCATGCCCGCACCGCCGCTCGTCCTGGCGTCCGACCTCGACAAGGATGCGCCGTTGTGGGGGAGTCTGCTCATCGCCATTGGCGAGGCGCGCGCCCAGGTTCGGGGCCAGCTCGGTCAGCGCCGCGGGTCGGCGTAAGCCGCAGGAAGAAGTGTCGGCGTGAGCCGCAAGAAGAAAAGCTTCAAGATGAAAGGAACCCAATGACCTCGCAAACCCGCAGATGGCTCGGTGCCGCCGCTGTCACCGGCGCCCTGCTGGCTGATACCGAATCACGGGGCGACCTGCAGCCGGAACAAATGCCGTACAGAAACCGCGCGCTGCCGGTCGAGAAGCGTGTGGACGATCTGCTTGGCCGCATGAACGCTCGACGAGAAGATCGGCCAGATGACTCAGGCGGATCAAGGGTCCCTGAAGTCACCCTCGGAGGTCGACGCGCTCTTCCTCGGCTCCGTCCTGAGCGGCGGCGATTCCGAGCTGCCTGATGTAACAGCGAAGGGGTGGAAGACGCATACGGAAACGCTCCAGAAACGTGCGCTCGGCACGCGACTGGGCATTCCGCTCATTTATGGCGTCGACGCGGTTCATGGCCACAGCAACGTCAAGGGCGCCGTTGTTTTCCCGCACAACATCGGCCTGGGTTGTACGCGCGATCCCAAGCTTGTCGAAGAAGTCGCGCGGATCACCGCATTGGAGGTCGCGGGCACGGGTATGCACTGGAATTTCGCGCCGTGCATCGCCGTGACCCAGGACGAGCGCTGGGGCCGAACCTACGAGAGCTTCGGCGAGACGCCAGAACTCGCTGTATCGCTGGGCAGCGCGTCAGTGCGCGGGTTTCAGGGCGCGGACATGTCGAGTCCCGGACGTGTGCTCGCGACGGCCAAGCACTTCGTCGGCGACGGCGGAACCAGGAATGGGGTCGATCGCGGCGACACGGTCGCCGATGAAGCGACACTACGCCGAATCCATCTGGCTGGCTACGTTGCAGCAATCAAGGCGGGCGTCGGGTCCGTCATGGTGTCGTTCAGCAGCTGGAACGGGGAAAGGATGCACGGGCATCGCCACCTCATCACGGACGTGTTGAAAGGCGAGCTCGGTTTCAAGGGCATCATCGTGTCCGATTGGAACGGCATCGACGATTTGCCCGGAACTCCGGACGAACGGATCGAAAAATCTGTCAACGCAGGCATCGACATGATGATGGTGCCTGACAAATACCGAGAGTTCATCGAGGGTCTCAAGAAAAACGTCGACGCCGGTCGTATTCCGATGACGCGGATCGACGATGCCGTCCGGCGTATTCTGACCATCAAGTTCCGCCTTGGACTCTTCGAGCGCCCGTTCGGCGACCCGTCGCAATTCGACAAGATCGGGTCGGCCGAGCACAGAGCCGTCGCGCGCCAGGCCGTGCGATCGTCACAGGTTCTGTTGATCAATCGCGGAGACGTCCTCCCACTCCGTTCTACCGTCTCGAGCATCCTGGTGGCAGGCCGTGCCGCAGACGATCTCGGCATGCAGTGCGGTGGCTGGACGATCTCGTGGCAAGGCGCGACCGGCCGGCCGACCGAAGGGACGACCGTGCTCGAGGCAATCAGGAAAGCGGCACCGAAAGCGGCAGTCACCTTCTCTCCCACGGTTGACGCCACGTCGCGTGCGGACGTCGCCGTCGTCGTGATTGGCGAGACGCCTTACGCAGAAATGAAGGGCGATCGCACCGACCTTGCGCTCGATCCGGCTGATGTCGCGGCCGTGAAGCAGGCGAAGAAGGCGGGCATGCGCGTCGTGGTCGTCCTCTTCTCTGGAAGGCCTCTGATCCTGGAGCCGATATTCGACGACGTGGATGCGCTGATCGCTGCCTGGCTGCCAGGCACCGAAGGCGACGGCATCGCTGATGTCCTGTTCGGAACCTACAACCCGACCGGCAAGCTGAGCGTCACCTGGCCGAAGTCGATGGCGCAGATACCCATCAACGTTGGCCCGAATGGCGAAAAGCCGGAAGGGGCGTTGTTCGATTACGGGTTTGGCTTGAGCTACGGCGGAAGCAAACGGTGAATGGAGCGGTATGCCCATGGGATCAATGACATCAGCGAAGCGTGCAGGAACCGTTGTGGCGCTTGCCCTGAGCGCCGTCGGTATCACCGGCCAGGGTCCCACTCTGCAGGAGCGGCTGGGGCATCCCGCTGACGCGAGGCTGCTGGTGATTCATGCGGACGACCTCGGGATGTCGCACTCGGTGAATCGGGCGACGTTCGAGGCGTTCGAGAACGGCTGGATCACGTCCGCGAGCATCCTCGTCCCGTGTCCGTGGTTTCCGGAGGTCGCTCGATGGGCGCGCGCTCACCCCGATGCGGACCTGGGGATCCACCTTGCCGTGAACAGCGAGTGGACCGGTTTTCGCTGGGGACCACTCAGTCCTCGCGACGCGGTGGCCTCGTTGCTGGATAAGGATGGATACCTTCCGCTGCTCGAGACCGACGTCGTCGACCACGCGAAGCCCGCGGACATCGATCGCGAGCTGCGCGCACAGATCAATCGCGCCCGTGACGCGGGCGTGAAGCTCACGCACCTCGATTCGCATATGGCGACGCTGTTCCGGACACCCGAGTTCTTCGAGGTCTATCGCAAGCTCGGCCCCGCGTACGATCTGCCGGTGCTGATGGAGCGGCTCGGCGATCGCGGCGGAGAGCAATCGCCGTGGGCGACGGCGGCGCAAGGGGACGCGCTGATCGATCGGGTTGTCTCTATTCCACAGGGAGTCGCGAAAGCGGACTGGCCGCAGGCGTACGAAAAGATGCTCGCGCCGCTGCCCCCTGGCGTGTACCAGCTGATCGTGCACCTGGGATACGACGACGAGGAGATGCGTGGCGCCACATTCGATCACCCTGACTGGGGCGCCGCGTGGCGGCAGAACGACCTGGAGCTCGTGAAGAGCGCCCGCTTCCGTGAGTTCCTGCGTCAGCAGAAATTCGTTCTGATTGGGTGGAAGGATCTGGCGCGAGCGAAGACAAAGCCGTAGTCCGTAGTCCGTAGTCCGTAGTCCGTGGTTCGGCGAGACACGGACCACGAGACCACGGACCACGAACCACGGCGTTACTGCGGCGATTGTGACTGAGTAATCTCAATCACCTGATTAGCTTTCACGTTTTCACGCTTCGTGGTCGTGCCATCCGGCCAGGTCACCTCGAGCGAGTCGACCTGCATCGCCTTGCCGAGTCCGAAGTGCAGGCGCTTGTCTTCCTGTGAGATATAGCTGCTGCCGCTCTGCACGAGTCTCTTCTGCGTCAGCGTTCCGGTTCGCGCACTCGCGATCGCGCCGATCGCCCCGGTGTTGGGCGCCTTACCCTTGAGGCGAACGATCAGCCAGTTCCCCACTTCACTGATTTCGTTGTGAAGAATCTGCGGGCTGCCGTCGAGGTCGTTGATGACGATGTCGAGGCGGCCGTCGTCGTCGAGGTCTCCGGCCGAGAGCCCGCGACTGACGCGTTCTTCCATCATCGCGGCCCCGAATTGCGCCGCAACTTCGTCGAACGTGCCGTCGCCGCGATTGTGATAGAGCAGCTTGCGCTGACGGTAACCCGCCGACGCGCCGAGTTTCACTTTGTCGAGCTGCGGGTAAACATGGCCGTTCACGGCGATGATGTCCAGCAACCCGTCGTTGTCGTAGTCGAAGAATGCCGTACCCCAACCGACGAACGGCAGGCTGCTCGCCGCGGTCTTCGATCGAAACGACAGGTCCGTGAAATGGTCGCCCTCGTGGTGATACAGCGCGTTGTACTCTTCGGAGAAGTTGGTCACGAACAGGCTGAATCGCCCGTTGTTGTCGTATGAGCCGAGCGCCACACCCATACAGCCCTGCTCGGCGCCATCCTGGCTCACGGCGACGCCCATCGGAAATGCGACTTCCTTGAACGTGCCGTTCTTCTGGTTCTGGTACAGGAAGTTCTGGCCTGAATCGTTTGCGACGAACAGATCCGGCCAGCCGTCCTCGTTGTAGTCGAACCAGGCCACGCCGAGGCCGAAGAGGCCGCGAGGATCGGCGACGCCCGCCTGTTCGGCAATCTCCGTGAATCGGAGGCCGCCATCGTTTCTGAAGAGAAAGTCGGACTCGCCGGGCAATCCTCGCGGGCCGCACTGCACCGGAATGCCGCGGTACTGACACGTCTTGTCGCGTCCGAACTGTGGCAGCTGCTGCAGGTCGATCTTCACGTAGCGGCTGACGAAGAGGTCGAGGTCGCCATCGCGATCGAAATCGGCGAAACCGCATCCCGCGGACCAGCCGCTGGCGGCGAGCCCGGCGCGCGCCGTCACATCGCTGAACGTTCCGTCGTGATTGTTCCGGTAGAACTTGTTTCCGCCGACCGCCGTGACGTAGAGATCCTCCCATCCGTCGCCATCGACGTCAGCCGTGCACGCACCCATGCCCCAGCCTGGATGGGCGACGCCGGCCTTGTCGGTGACATCCTCGAACTTGAGATTGCCGACGTTGCGATAGAGCGCGCTGCGCGCCTTGGTTGGGTCACCCGCTGTCTCGACAGTCAGCGAGTCGACAAAGTAGATATCGGGCCGGCCGTCGTTGTCGTAGTCGAACAGCGCCAAACCGCCGCTCATCGACTCGACGATGTATTTCTTTTCAGGTGCGGCATGGTGCTGAAAGGTGACGCCCGCGGCCTGGGTGATGTCCCGGAACCCGCCGTCACGCGATGGTGCCGCCAGGAGCAGCGACGAGACGAGCAGGGCGAGCGCCCGCGTCATTGCTTCTCGCTTTCGCGTGGCTTCTCGCTTTCGCGTGGCTTCCCGCTTTCGCGTGGCTTGGGGTCGCGCGCTTTGGGCGGGGCATCCCGCATCGGTCCGGTCGCGGCACGGAGAGCGTTCACGCGCGACTCGTACTCGCGCAGGGTCTGCTTGTACTTCTCGACGTGTTCCGCGGCCGCTGCGGTGTCCCCCAGCCGCGTGCAGGCGAGGCTGAGCTGATAGTGCGCCTTCGGGGACTGCGGTTCCGCGGCGACGGCACGTTCGAATGCCGCACGCGCGTCGGAATAGCGCGACTGGTTCATCGCTATCAGCCCTGCCACGAGATTTGCGGTTGCGTGATTCGGTGACTTCGACAACGCGCGCTGGGCGTGCGTGGCCGCCGCATCGAGCTCGCCGACACCCTGTTCCGCTTCGGCGAGGGCCGCGACGATGTCGACGTTTTCCGGCTCCAGGGCGAGGCTGCGCGCAAGGAATGGCTTCGCGTCGGCGTAGAGCTGGCCGCTGTTCAGCGCGATCCCGAGCGCCACGAGCGTCAGTGCGCGGTCGGGTTCGAGCCGTTCGGCGACGCGCAGGGCGTCGACGGCCGCTGGCATGTCGCCCGCACGCATCAGCGCTACACCAAGAAGGTAATGATGTTGCGCCACTGTGGGACAGATGCGGGTCGAGCGACTCGAGTGCCAGGATCGCAGGCACGGGGGCACCGGCGGCCAGCGACATCTGGGCGAACGCGCTGAGCACGCCTTCGGAGTTCGGCGCCGCGGCGCGCGCCTTGCGCAGCGAACCAAGCGCACCGGCGGCGTCCCCGTCCTCCGACTGGAGGCGCGACAGCTGCAGGAGCGCTTCGACCGATGCGAATCGTTCCGCAGCCGAGGCCAGCAGCCGCTTGGCCTCCGCACGGTTGCCGGCCGCGAGCGCCTTCTGCGCGAGCTGCAACGTCGCCTGGCGATCGGCCGCAGGACGCGACGAGGCCGCACGCGCCTGGGGAGGCGAGGCGTCAGGTGCAGCCATTGCGCCCACAACAGCGAGCCACAGCACCGCCGCCGTCATTTCGCCCTCCCGCCCTGCTTGTCTTTCAGTTGGCGGAATTGCGCGAACTGCGCTTCCGCCAGATCGGCGCGGCCAGTCTTCTGATACGCCTGTCCGAGCTGATAGTGAGCGTCCGCATCCTCCGGCGCGAGCCGCACGGCCGCCTGCAGTTGCTCCACCGCGTCGGCAGCTGCGCCCTGGGCGAGAAGGATCTTGCCCATCAGATACCTGGCGCCGGCGTAGTCGGGCCTGACCTTGAGCAAGCGTGTGAGGATTGCGAGCGCCTCCGCGGACTGTCCTTCGAGATCGAGCACGGTCGCGAGCGTGTGCTGCGCTCGCGTGTCCTCCGGATGTGCCGCGAGCTCCGCCCTCAGCGCCGTCGAGGCCTCGGCGAGGCGCCCCTGTTTCAAGTAGATCGTGCCCAGCGTGGCGTTGGCTTCGGCGACCGTTGGCTTCAGCTCCAGCGCGCGACGCAACGACTGGATAGCGGCGTCGTAATCCCCCTGCTGCGCGTGTGCCTGGCCGAGCACGACGTGCAGTTCGGCGTTGTCGCCGTGCTGTGCCAGCAGCCGGGAGAAGATCGCCTCCGCTTCAGCCGCGCGATCGATGCGCACGAGCGCCAGTCCATACGTGTACTGAAGCGACGGATCGCTTTCCCGGCCGGGGTCGGCCGCGAGCAGTTCTGCCGCTTTGTCGAACACCTCCCCGTTGAACCATGCGAGCGACAGCATGCGGCGCACTTCGACGTTCGACGGATCGAGATCGAACGCCCGCGCGAGTGGCGCGGCCGCCTTGTCGAACTGCTTCGCGTTGAAATAGGCCACACCCAGCGAGTACTGCACCTGTGGAAACGTCGGATCGACGGCTGCCGCCTGCTCGAAGCACTCGGCGGCCCGCGCGAACCGCTGCGCCTGCGCGTGCATCACGCCCAGATTCAGGTTGGTCCGCGCGATGAGCGTTCTGACCCGCCGTTCGATCTGGGTGCGCTCCTCGACCGAGAGGGGCGCAAATGGAGATTCCAGCGCGACGACGCGCAATTGCGTTCGGTGCCTCCTGGCGACGGTGCGTCCGCCATGTACTGCGCGAGCCGCTCCCGCTCGTCGTCGGCGCGACGCGCCGATGCCTGCTTCGCTTCGTCGAAGTGCGTTCGCCGCCTCGGCCTCCTGCCCGGTGCTCGCAGCGCGAGCGCAAGCTGATAGTGAACGCTGCGGATTCTTGCCGGGTCGGCCGGTGGCGCAACAGCGAGCGAGAGCGCTCGGCGGAGGGATACGACAGCGTCCGCTGGCTTATCCAGTGCGAGCTGGCAGCGTCCCAGATAGTAGAAGGCCTCGGCCGGCGCCGAGTCGGTTTCGGCTGCAATGGCCAGATGAGGAAGCGCTTCGGCTGGACGCTGCGCTTCGAACAAGCGCCATGCCGAGTCGCAGATTCGTCGCCGGATCGCGAGGCGCAAGCGTCAGCTCGGCGCGGAACTCCTTAACCGCCTCCTCCAGTCGAAGACGGTTTCATCCATGAACGCCAGCGTTCCGAGGTAATAGTGCGCACGGCGCGTTCGAGGGTCCTGCTTCAGCGCGCGCTCGAGCGATGCACGCGCGCGATCGTAAAAACCGTAATCGCGATACGTACGGCCGATGAGCACATCGGTTTCCGGTCCGGGCCGTGCCTTTTTCACCGCGGCGAACAACGGGGCGGCAGCATCGGCCTTTCCTGCGCGCAGGTACGCAGCCGCAAGCGTGAACGTGAGCTCCGGCGTCATTCGGGTCGGCGGCACGCGCCTCTTCGAGCGTCTGAACGGCCTCGGCTGGTTGCCCGTTTGCCAGTCTGTGCCTGCGCGAGCAGTCGCCGTATCCCGGAATCGTCCGGCGTGCGACCGGCGAGGCGGGTCAGAATCGTCACTGCCTCGGCGGATTCCCCCATCTGCAGGTCCACGAGCGCAAGTGCCTGCAGCGCCGCGTTCGCATCAACCGCCGATGCGGCGGCCCGCCGGAATGCTTCGCGCGCCTCCGCATACTGCCGCCCCGCGACATGCAGATGGCCAAGGATCATCCAGGCATCCAGGAGCGCTCCGCGATACTCACTTTCCGCACGGTGCAGCTCGTGTTCGCGGAGGCTGGCTTCCGCCCCGGCCACCAGGCGATCGAGCGCCGCAACCGGATCGGTTCGCGGTCCACAGCCGGACGTTTAGCCGACTGAGTCGACTGCGCCGCTGCCTCTCCCGATGCCAGTGACGCCGCGAGCAGCACGGCAGCGAGGCGAAACAGCTGAGTGTTCGGAAGGCCGCGATTCTCCGACACGGTGCCCCGATTGTAACGCCGGGCGTTCACTGGAGCCTCCGCAGAAGCTCCCGTGCCCGCTGGGCATCGTCCGCGAATCGTTCCGGGGGTGCGTTGGCGGCGAAGAACTCCAACGCTGCCCGCGCCTCGGCCGTTCGGCGCGACCGTGCCAGCGAAAGACCGGCGGCCAGAATGATCTCGAATTCGCGCGGGTCGACGGCCGTCGCGGCTTTCCAGCGCTCGACTGCGGCAGTCGGCCGCCCATCTTCCAGGTCGAGAATGCCCAGCGAGCTGTGCGCGCGTGCGAGTTCGGGGTTCATGCGAAGGGCCGCTTCGAATTGGGCACGCGCCGCGTCTCGATCGCCTGCCATCAGAAGGACCGTCGCGGTGCTCACGAGCAGCATTGCGTTCGACGAGTCGAGCTCGCGTGCCCGCGCGAGGGTCGCCAGCGCGTCCTTGCTCCGGCCCATGGTGGCGAGCGCGAGCGCCTGCGACGTGAGCACTTCCACATCCGGATCGTGGGTTCGCTCGTACGTCTCGAGCATCCTGGACGCTTCAGCGGCCTGTCCGGACTGCGTCAGAGACGCACCGAGAAGCGCGACAGCCTCGGTGTTGTCCGGATCGAGCGCGACAACCTGCCGAAGCGCCTTGACGGCTTCGTCGAGACGTCCGCTCTCGCGTTCGATCTGCGCCAGGTAGAAGAACGACAGCGGCATGCCGGGACGCCGCTCGATCAGCTCCCGGCATCGCGCGCGTGCTGCCGTGAGGTTTCCCGCCTGATACAGATCGACGACGTCTTGCAGCAGTCCGTCGAGCGCAATCAGTCGCTTCGGATCATCGGCCTCGGTGTAGCGCGCTGTCAGGTTGTTGCCGGTCGCGGCGAGATACCCCAGGCTCCTCAGGCGTTCTCGCGTCTCCGCGGTCTCCGGCCGGGCTTCGGCAGTCCCGCGGAGGTCGCGCATCGGTCCAAGCAGCGTGCGCAGCGCTTCGACGCGTGCGGGTTGCGAGGCCGCGAGGTTGTGCTCCTCGCGCGGATCCGACGACAAGTCGTACAGCTCGGGAACCGGAAGATCGATGTACTTGGCTCCATCCTTGACGACGCCATGGAGCGGGGCCCACCGGCGATTCAGCGTGGCCGATAAGGCCTCGAAGTACGTCGCCCGGCTGACTGCCTGATCCTTTTCGCCGGCCATGTCGGGGAGCAAGCTTCGGCCCGGCAGACCTGGCGGGACGGCCCAGCGCGAGCGCATCGAGAACGGTCGGCAGCACATCGACGTGTTGTGCGGCCGTGTCCACGACGACAGGCTGGAACAGGCGGGGTTGATAGAAGACGAGCGGCACCTTCAGCGTCGCTTCGTACGCAAACACCCCGTGCGTGGCCTCACCGTGATCGCCGAGCGACTCCCCGTGATCCGAGGTGAGTACCACTAACGTTCGGCCGTTCTGGCCGGCCGAGACCAGCGGTTCCAGCAGAGGCGTGAGGAACGCATCTGTCGCCGCCACCTCGCCGTGATACGGCTCGCTGCGAAATCGCGACGCAAAAGGCTCGGGCGGTGCGTACGGCAACGTGCGGTTCGTACAGGTGGACCCAGCAGAACCATCGACTGTCCCGCTGCGACTCCAGCCAGCGGATCGCGCTCGCGACCGTGTCGCGCCCGCTTCGCTCCTGGATCAGGAACGCGGGACGCGCCGCATCGGCAAAGCGATCGTCGTACACGTCGAACCCGCGCGCCAGGCCGAATCGCGACTCGAGCGGAAAGGCGCTGACGAATGCCCCGGTCTGGTAGCCCTGCGATTTGAGAAGCGTCGCGAGGGTGTCGAGGCTTGATGGAAAGCGAAACCCGGCGTTGTCGCGCACGCCGTGTTCGCCCGGAAGGCGGCCGGCGAGGATGTTCGCGTGCGACGGAAGTGTCACGACGTTGTGCGCGCGGGCGTTGGTGAAACGGGCGCCAGCCGCTGCCAGCCGATCGATCCACGGCGTGATACCGCCAGGCTGGCCATAGGCCCCAACCGCGTCAGCGCGAAGCGTATCGATGGTGATCAGGAGGACATTGAGGCCGGCTTCCCGATGAATCGACGGGGGAGAAGCTCGCCGCAAAACATTCCAGAGAGTCGGCAGCCCGAGAAGGAGAAGAATTCCAACGCCGACCGCCAGGCGCCCTCTGTAAATAGACCTTGACAATGGCGTTACGGCCGTTCATAATACCACTTTCTGAAGGTCCTTTACGAAGTTCGTAAACGGAGGCCTGATGCGCAAGCACTGCCTTGTTCTTGCGGCTATCCTTCTTCTCTCCGCGGTCCCGGCATTCGGGCAACGGTCGTCAGCCACGATTCGCGGCTCCGTTCGCGACGCTACGCAGGCTGTGCTGCCCGGTGCGACGGTGACCGCCACAAACGAAGATACCGGTTTCGTCCGGTCCTCGACCACGAACTCGTCCGGCGTGTACTCGCTGCCTGACCTGCCCATCGGCCGCTACAAGGTCGATGCGGAGATGCCGGGCTTCAAGAAGGCGTCGCGTACCGAGCGTCTTCCTGCGCGTCGCCGACGACTTCGCGATCGACTTCGAGCTCGAAGCAGGCGGCGTCACCGAGACGGTCGCCGTCGAAGCGTCCGCGACGCCCGTCAGGGTTCTTGGTGGCGATGTCTCGGGCGTGATCACGGGCGAGCAGGTCCGCGAGCTGCCACTCAACGGCCGCAACTTCCTTCAGCTCGCGACGTTGATGCCCGGCGTCAGCGCACCCGATTTCCTCAACGTGAAAGACAAAGGGCTGCTTGGCGGATCCGACTTGTCGGTCAGCGGCAGCGACGTGACGGCGAACCTCTGGACCGTGGACGGCGCGAACAACAACGACGTCGGATCGAATCGCACGATTCTCGTCTATCCCTCGCTCGAGGGGATTCAGGAATTCAAGATCCTGCGGAACAGCTACGGCCCGGAGTTCGGCGGCGCCGGCGGCGCGCAGATCAACATCGTCACCCGCGGCGGGACCAACCAGTTCAACGGCACCGCGTTCTACTCGGGCCGCAGTGATGCGTTGAACGCGAAGGACTATTTCCTCGAGAAGAACAATCAGCCCAAAGCCGAGCTGAAGCGCAACGACTTCGGCGGCTCGATCGGCGGCCCGATCATCCGGGACAAGCTGCATTTCTTCGCGAACGCCGAGTGGAACCTCGAGGATCGCGGCACGGCACGCGTGGAACGTCGTGCCGACGCAGGCGGAGCGCAACGGCGACTTCAGCGGGACGCCGAGCTGCAACACCAATGCGGTACCGATCGACCCGGGAACCGGCAATCCGTTCCCAGGAAACCGGATTCCCGCTGACCGGCTGAGTCCGGCAGGCCAGGCGTTCCTCAATCTCTACGCGCTTCCGAATCTGCCGTCGAATGGCTGCGAGCACCAACTGGGTGACCTCCGTCACGTCGCCGATCGACTACAAGCAGTTCAGCGGCCGCGCCGACTGGTCGCTCAGCAACGCCAGCCGTGTGATGGTGCGCTACACGCAGGACAGCTGGAAGAACGATGGCCCGAGCGTGCAGGCGAACCTGTGGGGCGACGATCCGTTCCCGGCTCGTGGATTCGAACTGGGACCAGCCGAGCAAGTCGTTCGTCGCCACGTTGAACCAGACGATCGGGTACGAGGGCGACCAACACGCTGCAGTTCTCGTACTCCGCGAACAAGATCGAGATCACGCGCGGCGGACTGGATACGAGCCTCGGCGACGCGGTCACCAGCAGTCTGCAGCCGATTTTCCCGTACGACACGAAGCAATACGGCACCCTGACGAGTCATCCCGTCTTCTGGGGCGGCGGGCCCTACGCGGCGCTCTGGAACGAAGCGCCATTCCTCAACAACCAGGATCTGTTCGTCATCAAAGACGACTACACGCGGGTGTTCGGCAAGCATTTCGTGAAAGCTGGTGTGCTCGTCAGCGCGAACAAGAAGAACGAGGACACGAACGGCAACGGCTCCAGCATGCACTCGGCCTTCTGGGGCGCGAGCGGGTTGGGGGCCGGCGGCTCGGTAGCCACCGGCAACCTTCTCGGCAACTTCCTGCTGAAAGACATGTCGTGGGGGTTCTCGGAGCAGTCGACCAGCCGCTCGGCGCCGCAGCGCTGGCGCGACGCCGAATTCTACGTGTCGGATTCATGGCAGGCTTCCCGCCGCGTCACGGTCGACTATGGCCTCAGATACTCGCTGTTCTTCAATCCGTACGCGGAGGACGACAAGATCACCAGCTTCGTGCCCGACTCTGTTCAATCCGGCGCTGGGCAACGACGCGTGCAATGGGTTGCTTCAGGTGCCCGGCTCGAACGTGTGCCAGCAGGCCGGCGCCAGGGGCGGAATCGATGGACCGAACCGCTCGCTGATGGAGCAGGACTACAACAACTTCGCACCACGCGTCGGCGTCGCCTGGGATGTGTCGGGGAATGGCAAGACCGCAATCCGGGCTGGTCTTGGTCAAGTTCTTCCTCCGCGAGCGGCTGACGCCCGTGCTCAGCATCGCCGCGCAACCCGCCGTTTGTGTCGACCATCAGCGGTAACCGTTTCTTCGACTCGACCCAGTGCTTCGGCTGCGGCTCGAGCCTCGGGGCGCCGACAGCGCGGCCGGGAAGTGGAGCAGAAAACACCGAACAACTGGCAGTGGAACCTGACGTTCCAGCACGAGGTGTTCCGCAGGAGCACGATCGAAGTCGGCTACGTCGCCAACTACGGTTACGACATGCTGCGGATGCGGGTGGCCAACCAGGTGCTCCCCGGCGATACCAACAGCAACGGCAGTCGACGATCGGCGGGAGTTCGCGCTCACGTCCGGCGGCCTCCCGGCCGTCCGCCAGTTCGGCGTCTTCGGCAACGCCAATATCGGCATCTGGACGCACACCGGAGAGTCGACGTACCACTCGCTTCAAACGCAGTGGATCACCCGCTTCGGCCGTGGATCGCAGTTCCAGACGTCGTATACGCTGGCGCGATCGCGGGCGAACCTTGGCATGACCGCCAGCGGCCAGCTCGACGCGAACAACGTCGTGCTGGACAACCAGAATCCCGATGCCGATTGGGGCCGGCCCGACACGGGGCGGACGCACATCTACAACGCGTCGCTGATCTGCCTGCTGCCGACGCTCGAGGACAAGTCGAAGTTGATGCGGGCACGTCTTCGGCGATTGGGAGATCACGACGATTATCGGTGGCGGAAGTCGGCCAGCCGATCACGGCGTATACCGGGGCCTGCCAGGCCTGAGCGGCGGCCCTTCCGGGACCGGGTTCGACGACAACCAGAGGCCGAATCGGGTTCCCGGTGAATCGTGCACGCCGAGCGGTGGTCCTGACGAGCAGATCATCAACCCGAACGCATACACGTTGAACGGGTTTGTGCTTGGCAGCATCGGTACCGCAGAACGCGGCGATTGCAACGGTCCTGGGTATTTCCAGACCGACCTGGCGTTCTACAAGAACATCCCGCTGTCGGGCCGCGTCAAGCTGCAGTTCCGCTGGGACATCTTCAATTTCTTCAACAACACCAACTTCCTGGGTCCGGGCAACGGGGGAACGGGCAGCGGCTTCAACAACGTCATGAACGCGTCGGCGATCACGCTGAACAGCGCGCAGCACTGAGATTGCGAACGCCACGGTTCCGTCGAGCTTCATGAGGGCGACCGCGCACCCGCGATGCCAGGCAGATGCAGATCGGGTTCAAGTTGCTCTGGTAAAGAGTTCCGCCCAGATGCGGCTCACGCGCTGCACGCCTCCCGGTGTGCAGCGCTTTTTATTTGCCCGTCGCGGAACTTGTGCGCAATGCGAAACGGGCGCGTCACCTGTCCAACACGCCGGTTGCCGATGGAGATGACAGCTCGGGCGAAGTAGTCGCCGGCAGGAAGGTCGGCGATCGTCACGGACGCGCCGGCGATGCGACATCCGGCATCGTCTTTCGCCGCGCGGAGTGTCGCGGGTTCTCGCTGGAGGGCAACCGACGTCTCGCCCGTCGCGACCTCGAAGGAGACGCTGGCGGCGTCGAGCGGCTCGGGCGCATCCGCGAAGAGTTCCAGATACCCATGCAGAGTGCTGCCACTGAAGTCTCCGTCGACAGTGGGCGCCGGCGGCATGTTGCCGTCAGCTCCCGCGCTATCGGCAATGAGGAGGTCGGTTGACTTGAAGCGGTCCCGCGACATTCAGCTGGGCGCGCACGACGCGCTCGATGGTGCCGCGCCGGCCGGCCTCGTCCAGGGCTGCCAGCTTCAGCGTGTAGCGGCCGCGTTCGATGACGGCCGTGCTGAAATAGCGCTGAGAGTGACCGACACGCTGCGCAATCGGCGGCAGCTTCGTATCCAGCTGACTCGCGGCGAGCCGGCGGTCGAAATCGACGAGCACGTAGCCAAGCGAGAGATCTCCGGCTGTGGTCGGTGCTTGCTCGATCTCCGCCGCGATGAGCAGGCGGATCCGGTCCGAGTGGGTCTCGCGAAACGAGTAGGTGGTGACTTTGATCGGAATCTCGGAGACTGGCAGAGGCTCCCGAAGAAGTGCGGTGATATCGCCGGCGACGGTTTTCACGACGGTCGGGCCGATGGTGAACTGGCGGCGCGATCGAACAGTGACGCCTTTCCGGCGAACATTCACCTGGATATCGTGAGGCCGGCCGTTTCGCTCCCCCACCTCGGGCTCGAAGCTGAGGAGATAGTAGCCGGACAACTCGAGCGACAAGACGCTGAAAGGCGAAATCGGAATTCGACACGACACGAAACACGTCGCCACGCGTCACGCCGGTCATCAGGTACAGGCCCTCTTCGAGCAGGGCTCGATCGGCCGCGTACGTCTCGGTTGGCCGTCTCCGTGCGGCGTCATACTCGGAGGCCTGGAGGTGCAGCGCATACAGGGTCACGTGGGATTCAGCGGCCTTCGCCTCGAGCCACGCGAGTTGCGACGTTTCGTTGACCGTGACGAGCCCCTCGGAGACGAACACGAGAATCTTGGGCGTAGAGCTTGGCGGGAGACGTTCGAGGAGCGCTCGCAGACCGGCGATCGAATCGCGCGCCTTCTGCCGCGCGTCGACAGCAATCTGCTCCGCCTCGGACTTCACCTGGCTGTAGCAAATCACGACCTCCGAGTTGCCTCCACTCCGCTGCTCCGTCGCCGGGATGCCGCACTCCCGCTCGTTAATCCGCTGGATGGCGACCGCATCTTTCCGTTCGAACGCCAGGGCGTCGGCTACGCCCAGGTTCCGGACCCCGAAGACGACTGGCGCATTGCCGTCGACCTGCTGGAGGAGCCGCTGGACGAGCCGATGATCCGCAGTGAAGTCCACCTGGGGGCCACGCGGGATGCTCGCGAGCGCGACGCGATCGGCGGGGTTGAGTCGTTCGACGAACTTGCTGGCCGTGTCCATCACGCTCTTGCCGC
Source organism: uncultured Acidobacteriota bacterium (assembly GCA_963784195.1). Lineage (GTDB taxonomy): Bacteria > Acidobacteriota > Vicinamibacteria > Vicinamibacterales > 2-12-FULL-66-21 > CAVQAH01. The sequence continues at coordinate 56,751 of CAWARA010000038.1, forward strand.
GTCCGGCCGTGATGCTCCCGCGATCGACGACGATCATGATCAGCCGTCCGCCGGAGATCTCAGTATTGGAGCTGTAAAACGCTGCCGTCGGGGAGGGTGCCGCCGGCACCTCGAAACTCGGCGCGACTGTGACGAATTGCGCCGACACGATGGGACGCGACTTCCCGTCGACACGCACGTCGAAGTCTTGCACTGTCAGGTCGCGAATCGGCCGGCCGTTTCCGTCAACGGCGCTGACGTCCACCTGAACCAGGTCGATTGACGACCGGAATTGCGGCACCTGCGGCGTCTGCAGCACGGCGAGGCCGACCGCGGTGACGACGGCTGAGGTGAAGGAAGACACTAGCAGGAATTGTATCGTGGGAACCGACTCACGCTTGACCACTGAACGCCGGCGGCATAGGCTTCTCGGCATCCGGTCCGCGAGTGACGAGATATGAATCTCCTATCGACTACAGGCATTCGTGCCCGCCTGTTGCAGGGTACGATAGTCCTCCTCCTCCTCAATAGTCTCTACCTCGCACTCACGGCGAGTCCGACACTCTTCTATTTCGCGAATGTCGTGCTGCACATGGCGCTTGGCCTGGCGCTCGCCGTCGCGGGCGCCGGGTTGGTGATCCGCGCCTGGCCGCGTCTGAATCTGATGGCGCGCCTCGGATCGCTGGTTCTCGCGATCGGACTGCTCTTCGGCGTAGCGATCATGTTCCTCGGCGCCGCCGGTCCGTACCGATGGCTCCTGCCCACACACATCGGGCTGACGATTGTCGGCGGCGGAGCGCTGGCCGCAATCTGGCTGGTCGGTCTGATGCGTCGTGCGGACAGAGGGACCCGGGTTGCGGTCGGTGCGGCAGCGGTCTTCGTCTGCCTGACTGCGCTGGCGTCGATCGGTGCCGGCGCGTTTCGAGAATCCAGCGCAAAGGTGAAGTACCGCATCGAGAACCCTATCGTGGTGCCCGCATCGATGAACGAGGAGGGACGCGGTCCCACGAGCCCCTTCTTCCCGTCGTCGGCCGATACCAACGTGCGGGGGATCATCCCCGCGAACTTCTTCATGACCAGCGAGAGCTGCGGCCGATGCCACACGGACATCTACAAGGAGTGGAACTCGTCGGCGCATCACTTCTCGTCGTTCAACAACCAGTGGTATCGCAAGTCGATCGAGTACATGCAGGACGTGGTCGGCACGCAGCCGTCGAAATGGTGCGCCGGCTGCCACGATCATGCCGTCTTCTTCAACGGCCGGTTCGAGCGCCCCATCAAGGAGCAGATCGACACGCCCGAAGCGCAGGCGGGACTGGGTTGCACGTCGTGCCACTCGATCACGCGTGTGGGCAGCACCATGGGGCAGGGCGACTTCGAGATCGAGTATCCGCCCATGCACGACCTCGCGGCGAGCGACAACCGCTTCCTCCGGTTCATGCACGACAAGCTGACGTTCATCGATCCCGAGCCGCATCGTCAGGTGTTCATGAAGCCGTTCCATCGGGAGCAGACCGCGGAGTTCTGTTCGAGCTGCCACAAGGTGCATCTTGATGTGCCGGTGAACGGCTATCGATGGTTCCGCGGCTTCAACGACTATGACAACTGGCAGGCGTCAGGTGTCTCGGGCCAGGGCGCCCGGTCGTTCTACTACCCGGCCAAGGCCCAGAAGTGTGCCGACTGCCACATGCCGCTCGTGCCGTCCCGCGACCCGGCTGCGAAGAACGGCTTCATCAAGTCGCATCGGTTCCCGGCGGCAAACACAGCCCTCCCGTTCGTGAACAAGGACGCCGAGCAACTCAAAGCCGTGCAGGACTTCCTTCGCGATGGCCAGGTCTCGGTCGACATCTTCGGCATCGTCCGCGCCGATGAGCCCGTCGGGCAGCCGGTGGCGAGCGGGAAAGCGTCGGAGCCGCGCATTGCCAGCACGTTTGCGATCGGCGAAGAGTCCAGCAGCTTTGGCGCGCAACAGAACTATCTCACTGCCGCCGCCGATGTGATTGCCCCGCTGGACAAACTGGATAGCGCGCAGGCGGTGGTACGCCGCGGCGAGTCGGTGCGTGTAGAGGTGGTCGTCCGCACACGGAAGGTTGGCCACTTCTTCCCCGGTGGAACGGTCGACGCCTTCGACGTCTGGATAGAACTGGAAGCGACGGATGAGAACGGCCGGAAGCTGCTGCACAGCGGATCCATGGCAGACGAGGGAAAGGGGCCCGTCGAGCCGGGTGCGCACTTCTACCGATCCCTGCTGCTCGATGAGCACGGCAACCCGATCAACAAAAGGAATGCGTGGGCGGCGCGGTCCGTGGCCTACGTGCGCCTCATCCCTCCCGGCGCGGCCGACACCGTGCACTATCGATTGCTGATTCCGCCGGACGCCGGCAATCGCATTCACCTCAAGGCAAAGGTCAACTATCGCAAGTTCGCCTGGTGGAACACACAGTGGGCCTTCGCGGGGATCCGCGATCCCCAGCAACCGTCGGTACTCGCTCGCGCCGGGACACGACGACGGGAAGTGGGTGTTCGCGGGGAGCACAGCGAACGTTTCAGGTCAGGTCAAGGCGATCCCGGATATTCCGACGACGGTCATGGCCGAGAGCCAGGCGACACTCAACGTCATCGACGCCAGCGCGCCCTTGCCGCCACCGCAGCCCGTGATGAATCCGCAGGTTCGTGAGCGCTGGAACGACTACGGCATCGGGCTGTTGCTGCAAGGTGACATCCGAGGTGCCGAGGCCGCGTTCCTGAAAGTAACCAGGATGGATCCGGCGTATGCGGACGGCTGGGTGAACGTCGCAAGGGCACGGATTCAGGAAGGCAATATGCCGGCCGCAGAGGAGATGCTGCGGAAGGCACTCGAGATCGATCCGAAGCTCGCGAAGACGCACTTCTTCCTGGGGACGGCGCTCAAGAGCCTTGGTCGCTACGACGAGGCGCTCGGCCACCTGCGAGAAGCGGCGGCGCTCTATCCGCGCGACCGCGTCGTGCGCAACCAGTTGGGCCGCGTGTTGTTCCTGAAGCGTCAGTACGCGGCGGCGATTGACGAATTCAAGCAAGTACTCTCGATCGATCCCGAAGATCTTCAGGCGCACTACAACCTGATGCTCTCGTATCAGGGTCTCGGCGATGCGGCGAGCGCCGAACGGGAGCGTGTGCTCTACACACGCTTCAAGGCGGACGAGTCGTCGCAGGCGATCACCGGTCCCTATCGTCAGCTGCACGAGCACGACAACAACGAGCGGCAACAGATCCACGAACATCGCACCACCGCGCCGGTGCCGCAAGGGAAGACGACGACTGCTTCCTCGAGGCCGCTCCCACGATGATCACCCTCGCGTCAGCGTGGCCGCGCCCGGTTGTGATGGCACTCGTGTTGTGGGCGGGCGCATACGCCGGCGCCGGTGCGCGCCAGGCGAACGGGAGCGCGCCGGATCCGGCCGGCCCGGTGTTCACGGACGTGACGTCCGCCGCCGGCATTCGCTTCCGGCACAACAACGGCGCGTTCGGCAAGAAGTACCTTCCGGAGACGCTCGGTTCGGGATGCGCCTTTCTCGACTACGACGGCGATGGGTGGCAGGACATTCTGCTCATCAACTCGAAGAATTTTCCCGGACGTTCCGGAGCGCCCACCCATCCTGCGCTCTACAAGAACAACGGGAACGGGACGTTTTCCGACGTGACGAAGCAGGCAGGACTGGCGGTCGAGTTGTATGGCTTCGGCGTCGCGGCGGCGGATTTCGACAACGACGGCCGCACGGACATCTATATCACCGCCCTTGGCCCGAACCGGCTGTTCAAAAACGCCGGTGGCCGCTTCGTCGACGTGACGGCACGCGCCGGTGTGGGCGACCCGGGTTTCTCGACCAGCGCCATGTGGTTCGACTACGACCGCGACGGACGCCTCGACCTGTTCGTGGCCAACTATGTCGAGTGGTCCGAAGACCGCGATCTGTTCTGCACGCTCGATGGCAAGACGAAGTCGGTACTGCACGCCGGAGTCGTACAAAGGTCAGAGCTCTTCGCTGTACCGCAACAAAGGTGACGGGACGTTCGAGAACGTGACCAGCGCCGCCGGCCTCCACGATCCGACCTCGAAGGCACTCGGTGTTGCGCTCCTCGACTACGACAGCGACGGCCAGCCGGATCTGTTCGTGGCCAACGACACGCAGCCGAACCGCCTCTATCGCAACCGCGGGAACGGCACGTTCGTGGACGTGGGTATGACGGCGGGCGTCGCGTTCAATGAGGCGGGAGTTGCGCGCGCCGGCATGGGTGTCGACGCGGCCGACTACGACGGATCGGGCCGTCCGAGCCTCGTCATCGGGAACTTCTCGAACGAGATGATGGCGCTGTACTCCAACGAAGGAAATGGACTCTTCATCGACGAAGCGCCAGCATCGACCATCGGGAAGGTGTCGCTCCTCACGCTGACGTTTGCCTGCTTCTTCTTCGACTACGATCTCGACGGGCTCCTCGATATCTTCGCCGTCAACGGACATGTGGCCGACGACATCAGCAGGGTGCAGCCCAAGGTCACCTACGCGCAGTCGCCGAATCTGTTCAGGAACCGCGGGGCGAAGAAGTTCGACGTGGTGACGAGCGCGCTTGGTCCAGACCTGCAGAAGCCGATCGTCGGCCGAGGCGCCGCTTATGGTGACTACGACAACGACGGCGACGCGGATCTCTTGATCACGTCCAACAACGGGCCCGCAAGGCTGTTCCGCAACGACGGCGGCAACCGCAATCAGGCTCTTCGCGTGCAGGCGCGCGGCATCGCCTCCAACCGTGATGCCATCGGGTCACGCGTCGAGATCACACTGGACGATGGCAGAAAGCCGTGGAAAGTGGTGAAGACCGGCTCGAGCTACTGCTCGCAGAGCGAGCTGCCGCTGACGTTCGGCCTCGGCCGATCCGGCAAGGTGACCGCCATCCAGATCACCTGGCCGAACGGCCGTTCCGAGACGGCGCGCGAGATCGGCTCGAACCGCAGCGTGACGTTCGAAGAGGGAAAGGGTATCGTCCGCAACGTGCCACTCGGGTCACGATGAATGCTTCGCCCGCTCTGCGCTCTTCTTCTGGCACTCGTCGCTCTCGTCGGATCGGTCCCACCGCGGCAACCGCAGCAGGATGCACGTGAGCGCGCGTATCGCGCCAACAATCTGGGCGTGGCTCTGCTGGAGCAGTACCTGTACGACGAAGCGGTGGCGTCGTTTCAGCGTGCGCTCGAACTGTACCCAGGCCTGCACATCGCGCAGCTGAACGCCGCTGTTGCGCTCTTCTACGCCGGGAAACCCGACGAAGCGCTGAAGGCGGCGCGCGATGCGGCAGGACGCTTGCCGGCGCTTCCACATCCGCACTACGTGATTGGTCTCGCAGCTCGGGCGAACGGGCAGGTGGGCGATGCTGCCACGGCCTTCGACGCGGTGCTGCGGATGGATCCGTCCGATGCGGGCAGCCTGATCAATCTCGGGCAGATCCAACTGCAGCAGCGTCAGTTCACCGAGGCCATCGCATCGTTCAAACGGGCGCTCACCGCCGAAGCGTTCAACGCGACCGCCGCCTACGGGCTCGCCACCGCGCTGACCCGATCGGGGCAAGCCGAAGAGGCGGCGCGAACGATGAAGCAGTTTGAAACGCTGCGCGACGCGCCGTACGCTGTCACGTACTCGCAGGCATACCTGCAGCAGGGCAAGTACGGAGAGGCCCTGGCTTCGACCGGCGCTGAACCTGAACTGGTCGATCCAGGGTCGCCGAAGGTCAGGTTCGTCGATAGCACGAAGGAGCGTCTCCCCGACCAGCAGGTGGCTGCAACGGGCGCCGTATCATCCGCCGGCGGTGTCGTCCTGGCCGATTTCGACGGGGACGGAGATCTGGACGCGTTTGCGACCAGCGGTGCGGCCCCTGGGCAGCGGCTCTATACCAACGACGCGGGCAGGTTCACAGACGCGACGTCCCGTGCGTCCGTGGCCGCACGTCAGGGAGGGGCAGCGGCGGCCGTCGCAGGCGACTACGACAACGACAACGATCCGGATTTGCTCCTCCTGCGGCAGGGCGGGGTCCAGCTTCTACGGCTGGGATCCGGCGGCGTCTTCGAGGACGTGACGGAGGCGGCAGGCATTCGTGGATCGCCAGCTGCAGCCGTGTCGGCGGCGTTCGTCGACGTCGATCACGATGGCGATCTCGACATCTTCATCGCCGGAGGGGCGGTCGCGCCTCCGGGAGAGTCGCGACCCGCGCCAAACCAGCTGCTCCGAAACAACGGCAACGGGACGTTCCAGGACACGACGCGCGACGCAGGCCTCCTCGATGGCGCGCTCCGCGGCATCGCCGTCGCGCCGACAGACTTCGACAACCGCCGCGACATCGATCTGCTCGTGATCGGTTCATCCGGTCCGCCGCGGTTGTTCAAGAACATGCGGGACGGAACGTTCGCGGATGCTGCAAGCGAGGCAGGTTTACCACAGGCCGCAGCGTACAGCGCGCTGGCGGCGGCGGACGTCGACAAGGACGGCTACACGGATTTTCTCCTTGGACGCGCCGATGCGACCGGCATCTTCGTGCAAAGCGACGGTCAGGGCCGATTCCGCCAGAGCGATCGCACCGACGTGGCTGCAGGGGTCACGGCGGCTCTGTTCATCGATTACGACAACGATGGGCTGCTGGATCTGATCACGGCCGCGCGCCGCACCGTACGGCTGTCGAGAAATCTCGGGAGCCGCTGGTCCGACGAGACGCAAAGCTCCGGGTTCGCCGCGCTCGCCGCCGGGTTGCCCGCGGACGTCGCAGCCCTGTCGTTCGGTGACCTCGATCGCGACGGCGATCTCGATGGCCTGGTGCTGCTGGCCAACGGCGCGCTCTCATACTGGCGCAATGAGGGCGGGAACACGAATCGGGCCATTCAAGTCCGACTCGTTGGACGCGTCAGCAATCGTCTCGGTGTCGGGTCGAAAGTCGAGGTGCGCGCCGGCAGTCTGCGGCAACGTGTGGAGACTGCCGCCGTCGCGCCAGCACTCGGTCCGGCTGAGGCTACCTTCGGTCTGGGCGGCCGTCAGGCGGCGGATGTCGTGCGCGTGATCTGGCCGTCCGGAACGCTTCAGGCGGAGACGGACGTCAGTGCCGCAACGACCGTGACCGAGCTCGATCGCAAGCCGTCGTCATGCCCGTACCTGTATGTCTGGAACGGATCGCGATTCGAATTCCTGACGGACTTCCTTGGCGGTGGCGAGATCGGATACTGGAGCGGTCCCGGCGCGTGGAATATTCCGGATTCCGACGAGTACGTGCGGATCCCCCCAGGCCTGCTCCAGCCGCGCGGCTCCCGCTACGAGCTGCGCGTCACGAACGAGCTCGAGGAAGCGCTGTTCATCGACCATCTTCAGCTGGTCGCCATCGATCATGACGAAAACGTGGACGTCTTTCCGTACGAGGGCCTGGGTGCGCCGAACGCGGGACACTTTCCGCCCGCGACCGTGCGCGGCGCCCGCCCGCTCGTCGCGGCAGTGGACGAGCGTGGCCGCGATGTCTCCGACCGACTCACCGCCCTCGATCGTCGATACGTCGACGGCTTCCGGACTCTCGACATACGCGGTTACGCCGAGCCGCACGATCTCCATCTGGACATCGGGCCAGGAGAGGTCGGCGTCGTCCTGCTGGCGACCGGCTGGACGTCCTATGCGTTTTCGAGTGACAACGTCGCCGCTCACCATCGAGGGCTGAAGCTCGAACCCCCGGTGCTCGAGGTGCGCTCCCGGTCCGGCGCGTGGCGTCACGTGGGAAGCATCGGCATACCGGTCGGCCGTCCGCAGACAATCGTGGTGGATCTCGCCAGCAAGCTTCGTCCCGGCGAGCGCGAGCTGCGAATCAGAACCAACATGCGGATCTACTGGGATCAGATTCTCGTGGACAGATCCGGTGGCGGCCTGGAGACGACGATGACCCGGCTCGATCCAGTAGAGGCGGACCTCCGGGGGCGCGGCTTCTCGCTCGAGATCGCGCCCGATCCCCTGCAGCCATCGCGATACGACTACGATCGGGCGACCCGCGTGTCGCCGTGGAAAACGATGGTCGGGCGCTACACGCGCGAAGGGGACGTGCGCGAGCTGCTGACGAAGGTCGACGACATGTTCGTCATCTCGCGGCCGGGGGACGAAGTCGCCTTGGTATTCGATGGTGCGGCTCTGCCACCGCTCGTTCCCGGCCGGCGACGCACGTTCATGCTCGCGGCCGACGGGTTCAGCAAGGAGATGGACATCGCCTCCGCCAGCCCGCATACGGTAGAGCCGCTGCCATTCCACGCGATGCGGAGTTACCCCTACGGCCCCGGCGAGCGGTATCCGGTCACCGCCGCTCACACGGACTACCGCAGCCGCTACAATTCACGCATTGTCTCGAAGCCGCTGCCGCCGATCGAGAGCAGTCAAACAGCCGTAGTCCGTAGTCCGTAGTCCGTAGTCCGTGGTTCGGCGAGACACGGACCACGAACCACGGACCACGGCTCTGAACATCTTCTATAAAAACGATGACGACGCTTCGCTACGCAGCCGCAGCCTGTCAGACTGACCTGCCCAATCCGCTCGATCGCCGGCAGATGGTGGCGAACACGGACCGCATGCTCGCCATGGTCGACGCTGCGGTGGCTGGCAGCGCACCCTTCCTGCCGGTGCGCCTCGTGGTCTTCCCGGAGTTCGCGCATGCCGCCCCTGTGTTCGCGTCAGTGGGCGAGCTGATGGACCGTCTGGCGGTGCCGGTGCCGAACGAGCACACCGATCGTCTTTGGCAAAAGGCCAGGGAGCACGGGATCTACATCCAGAGCGGATCGATGATCGAGCTGGATCCGAGATGGCCCGATGTCGTGTTCAACACGACCTGCTTGATCGGGCCCGAGGGGATCCTTTCCAGGTATCGCAAGGTGAATACGTGGATCCCGTATGAAGTCCACGCAAGCCCGCACGATCTCGCTGGGTACGACGAGCCGCTCTTTCCGGTGGCGGATACGCCCATCGGCCGTCTCGGATGCGCGATCTGTTACGACTGGTTGTTTCCGGAAGCGCTTCAGGCAGCTGACAGCGAACGGTGCCGAAGTGCTGATTCGCGTGTCCGCGTACATGGATCCGTGGGGCGCCACCGAACCAATGAACTGGTGGACGCTGGTGAACCGCGCCCGCGCGCTCGAGAACACCGCTTACGTGGTGGCTGCCAACCAGGGGGCCAGCCTGCGGCACTATCCGCCGTACTCGTGGCCCGGCGGCAGTCAGATCGTGGACTTCGACGGTCGTCTGCTCGCTGAAGCCTCGCCCGGCCCCGGCGAGCGGATCGTCGTCGCGCCCATCGACATCGGTGCCGTGCGTCACGAACGTGAGACGCGACTTGGCCACCACATGCTGGCGCACCTGCGAACCGAAGCCTATCCGGTGTATGCGCAGCACCGCTATCCGCCCGCGGGCCACCAGACCGGGGCGGCGTCGTACGAGCGCAACGTCGAGTTGATCAGCCAGGCCAAGAACGGTGTGGAGGCGAACCATGGAACCCATGTTCCTGCCAGACGTTGAGGAAAACCCGCAGCCCAGCCCGTATCGCGACTTGATCGCGGCGATGCGTCAGCAAGGTGCCGAATATCCGCAGATCTGGCATCTCTTCGCTTATCTGCCGTCGGCTACTGTCCACCTCGCGCGATTCACGCAGGAGATCCTTCGAGGCCCCTCACCCCTCAGCCCTGGCATGCGAGAGCTGATTGCGGCGTACACGTCGAAGCGAAATGCATGCCCGTTTTGAATCGAGTCTCACGCCGCAGTTGCGGCGGAGCTGCTCGGAGACGAGCGTTTGGTCCAGGGCGTGCTCGCAGACGTCGAGTCGTCGGGATTGGACGATCGGCACAAGGCGCTGTTCCGATTCATCGACAAGGTGAATCACGATTCGCCGCGGATCGTTCCGTCGGATTTCCACGCGCTGCGTGAGTCGGGATGGAGCGACGAGGCGCTTTACTTCGCAATCACGGTCTGCGCGCTCTTCAACTTCTACAACCGCTGGATTGATGCGGCCGGCGTCCACGAGATGTCCCCCGAAGCGCATCGCCTGGGCGGCAAGCGAATGGCGGTCCAGGGCTACGTTCGGAGCTAATCGTATAACTCCCAACTTCCAATTCCCAACTCCCAAAGGAGAGTCGTTCGAGAGAACAGGGTAAGAGACGTACCAAAAGCTGGTTGGCGCGACTTTTACTACGCCCCTTCGAACGGCTTTCCTTTGGGAGTTGGGAGTTGGATTACCGTGCACGTAGCGGGCGCAGCGCGTGGCTCGCTCCAGACGTCCTCGGCCGGCCAAGGCCGGCACTGCGTAACCGGCAGCCCTGCCAAGCGATCATCGACTGAGGCACGACGATCTCAGACAGCGGACAGTGCCGCGCACGTGCAGCGACGGGCCTGGCTTCGGCCGCCGACCGCCGTCGGAGCACGCCGACGCACGGCGAAGCCGGAACGCGACCGGAGCCGATTCCGCGCGGCGACTTCCCACCGTGCGATCCGTGCCGTTCGGATACCCCCGCCGCATCGGGCGCTGAGGCATATGTCGTCGTGACTATCCTCTAGTCGCCGCGGGAGCGGACGAGTACGAGACAGTATGGAATGACCGGCTCGCGATCGTAACGTCGTCGTGCTTAGCGCACGCGACAAGGTGGTCTAGTGCCACGGATCGCGGGTTAACGCCGTGCGGCGTCAGAGCCGCATACGAAAGGAGCCGGTCATGGGCGAGCCTACCACGTACGTCGGCATTGACGCCGATGACGGCAGGTGACTCTCGACGCCGCGACGGCCAGAAATCAGTGTGACGGCTGACGGCCGTTGCAAACGATCACGACGGCCTGCGACGGCCACGACGTCATAAGTTTCGGGCGTCGTGTTCGTCGAGGCCGTCGGCGACCGTTCCTGGAACTCGTCAGGGCGTCCTGAGTTGTCACCAGCGAACGACGGAACCAAGCAGGCGTGTTCCGCGAGCGGCTCGCTAACCACATACATTGGGAGTTGTCGCGCTACTCGATCCGTAGCGCGACGATGGGATCGACTCGTGCTGCGCGCCGCGCTGGCAGGTAACTCGCCGCGAGTGCGGCGACGGCGAGCGCCGTCACGACGAAGGCGAGCGACACCGGATCGGCGGGCGAGATACCGAACAGCATCCCCGCGACGGCCGGGCCAATCAGCAGGGACAGTGCGGTTCCAGCAGCCAGGCCTGCGAGAACAGGCGTCAGGCCGCCTCGCAGGACCAGCCCGATCACATCACGACGCGAGGCGCCAAGCGCGCCCCGGATGCCGATCTCGCGGGTGCGGGATGCAACGGCTGACGACGACGTCGCGTAAATGCCGACGCCCGCAAGGAGCAGCGCGGTCATGGCGAACGCCTCGACCAGCAGCAGGTTGAAGCGGCGAGGCGCAAACGTGGCGCCCACCCACTGATCCATGCTGCGCACGAACGATGCTGGAACAGCAGGGTCGACCGCCGCAATCTCGCGACGCACCGCCTCGGCGGCGGCCAGCGGCGGCGCCCCGGTGCGCACCACCCAGTACATGTTGTTCGCCAGCCAGATGGTCGTTTGATCCGGTACCTGCCCGATCGGAACGTACACCTCGATCGTCGTTTCCTTCTCCAGGCCGAAGTGCTTCACGTCACCGACGACGCCGACGACCTCAACCTCTCGCGGCACCTTTTCGCCGTCGTCCAGACGCAGGCGTGTCCCGACGGGAGTTCTGCCCCGGAAGAACTGCCGTACGAATGTCTCGTTGACGATGGCGACGGGAGCCGAGTCGCTGCGATCGGACGCGGCAAAGGCGCGACCGCTGCGCAACGCGATGCCCAGCGTCCGGAAGTAGTCGGGGCTGATCATGCGGTAATGCGCCTGGGGCGCGTCTTTCCCGATCACGCCGTCCATGAAGAATGCCGTCGTCGCGAGGTATCCGTTCATCGGGACGACGTTCGCGGCCGCAACGGCGTGGACGCCGGGAACCGACGCAATCCGGGGCGCCACCTGGTTATAGAACTGCTCGATCGCTGCGCGGTTGCTGTAGCGTGCGCGTGGTAGCGAGAGCCGGATCGTCAGGACCTGCGCTGGGCGAAATCCGGGATCGACAGCCAGCACTCGCTGGAAGCTGCGAGCGAGGAGGGCGGCCATCATCAGCAGCACGGTCGAGAGGGCGACTTCCGCGATGATCAGCGCGGCGCGCGCACGGGTCCCGCCGGTCGCCGCACGGCCACCGGCGGCAAGGCCATCGCGCAAGTCACCGCTCGAGCCCTGCAGCGCCGGCACGAGACCGAAGAGCAGGCTTGCACCGAGCGAGACGACCAGCGTGAAGGCAGCGACGCGCAGATCGATCGCGATCTCGGCCACGCGCGGCAAGTCCGCTGGGCCAATCGCGACGAGCGTCTCGACGAGCGCCCGGCTGACGAGCAACCCCAATGCACCCGCGGTTGCGCCGATGACCGCCGCCTCGACGAGGAGCGGCCTGACCAGACGGCCGCGGGACGCGCCGAGCGCGGCACGAACGGCGAGCTCGCGCCGGCGTGCTGCGCCCCGCACGAGAAAGAGACTCGCGATGTTTGCGCACGCGACCAGAAGCACAAGGACCACGGCCGCGAGGAGCATCCGCAGCATGGATGCGGACCGGCCGCTCACCTCGTCATGCAGTGCCGCAACTCGAATCGACGTGTCAGATCCGTGTTGGTCCGGATACTCGTCGTGGAGGCGCCTGCCGATCGCCTGAAGATCGTCCGCCGCCTGCGCAGCCGTCACCCCCGGCTTCACTCGGGCGATGACCCGCAGAAAAGCCTGCGCGCGGTTGCTCCGCCGCGGATCCGTTGCTGGAGAGTAGGGGACGATGACGTCGATGTCGCGGGCGAGTGAGACAAAATCTGGCGGCAGCACGCCAATGACGGCGAAGGCCTCCCCGTTCAGCACCACCGGTTTGCCGATGACATCGACGTTGCCGCCGAACTTCCGCTGCCACATGCCGTGGCTGATGAGGGCCACGCGGCCCTGTTCGTCGTCCTTCTGGATGGCCCGGCCGAGTTCGACTGGCGAGCCGGTGATCTCGAAATAGTCAGGCGATACCCGCAAGCCGGTGAGCCGTTCGGCGTCGCCGCCGCCCGTGAGGTTCGCGCTCCAGCCGAACGTCGACGCGATCCCCTCCAGCGTCCGATTGGCGCTCCTGAAGTCAGCGAGATCCGGCAGCGAGATGGGTTGGCGGTCGGTCCCGGGGCGCACAATCGTGAACGTGATCAGGCGGCCGGGCTCCCGCAGCGGCAGTGGGCGTAGCAGGATCGCGTTGACCAGCGTGAACATTGCCGTATTGGCGCCGATGGCCAGCGTGAGCACGGCGACGACGCCCGCGGTGAATGCGGGCTGGCGGCGGAGACGGCGGATGGCCTGCCGGAGCTCGAGGAAGGGCATGCGCGCAGGTTATGCCTCGCCGCTCCAAGTGAGAAACTCATAGTTTTCATCGTATGAATGAGCATCACTCATAGCAGTTCCAGCGTCGTTGACCTTTCGGCACGCCCGCAGTAGGTTTCCTGTTGATCGGTGGCGCCATGAAACATGTTCCTGATGAGCCATTCGTAACGCGTTCGCAACGGCGCGACTGCGATCCAGGCACTCGCGACGCTCGTCCTCGTCGTGGTCACGCTCGGAGCCTGGCAGGCCGCACTGCCATCGTCCGCGCAGCTTGGCGCGGTCAGGAAGTACATCAAGACGTCGTGGACGACCCTGTCTCGCTCCAACCGCGATCTCCCGACGGCAGCGAAGGATCCGAAGCTGCCGAGAGAGCCGGCTCTCCATGGCCCGTGTACGTGTCGATGAAGGAGGACCGCGAACGCGTGGCGCGAGAGGTTCGCGAGGTGCTGCCGCAGAAAGAATTCGCCACCATCGAGCTGAGAACGCTGCCGTCGGATCCGAAGAGCGTTCGCGAACACGGGCTTCTGTATCTCCCGCATCCCTACGTCGTTCCGGGCGGCCGATTCAACGAGATGTACGGGTGGGACAGTTATTTCATCCAGGTCGGTCTGCTTCAGCGACGGCGAACTGCGGCTTGCCCGCGACATGGTCGACAACTTCATCTACGAAATACAGCACTACGGCACGATCCTGAACGCCAACCGGACCTACTTTCTGACGCGCTCGCAGCCGCCGTTTCTGACTCGCATGATCCTGGGTTCCTATGCCAAGACGCCGGATCGTGCCTGGCTCAAATCCACGTTGCCGGCCATCGAAGCGTATTACCGCTTCTGGACGACGGGCGAGCACGCGGTTGCGGACACAGGGCTGTCACGCTACTGGGATTTCGGTGAAGGACCGGCGCCCGAAGTGGTCAGCGACGAGCGCGACGAGCGAGGGCGGACACACTACGACCGTGTACGCGAGTATTACCGAACGCAGCAGGTCACGGACTACGACCTCAGCCAGGTACTACGACCGCGAACGCGACGAACTGACGCCGCTCTTCTACAAGGGGGATCGCTCGATGCGGGAATCCGGGTTCGATCCTTCGAACCGGTTCGGCCCGTTCAGCGTCGACATCATTCACTACGTACCTGTCTGCCTCAACTCGTTGCTGTATCAGATGGAGCTCGATACGGCAGAAATCCTGTCAATTCTCGGCGATCAGCAGGCCGCGCGGCACGTGGCGCGATCGCGCGGCCAGCCGCAAGGATCGGATCAACGCGCTGCTGTGGGACGAGGCGGCCGGTCTCTACTTCGACTACAACTTTCAGACGAAGCGCCGCCGAGTCTACGAGTTCGCGACGACGTTCTATCCGCTCTGGACGGGGATCGCCGGCAAGGAGCAGGCGGCACGCGTGCGCGCGAATCTCTCGAAATTCGAAGCGCCAGGGGGAATTCTGACGAGCACGCAGGTCACGGGCAGCCAGTGGGACGCGCCGTTTGGCTGGGCGCCGCTGCAGATGATCGCCGTCGAAGGACTCCGCCGGTATGGATACGACGACGACGCGGACCGCATCGCTGCGAAGTTCATCTCGCTCGTGACCAAGGAATTCCAGGAGCACGGCACGATCGTCGAGAAGTACGACGTCCGCCGCCGCGAGTCCGATGTCGCCGCCGGCATCAAGTTCGGCTACAGCGGAAACCAGGTCGGCTTCGGCTGGACGAACGGCGTTGTCCTCGAGCTGATCGCGCGGATGCCGCAGGCGGTGAAACGTTGACAAATCGCATTATGCCGCTGGCCGATGTCAATGTCGTTGCGCGACGGCGGCTCCGTGATTAGGTTCGAGCTGTCGACGGGCAGCCTGACAAGGCGGGAGTCGATTAGCCGCATCCACGTTGGGCGATTTCAGCGAGGGCCTGTCTCGCGACTCCCATATCAGGATTGTGCTTCAGGACACGCTGCAGCACCGCTCGGGCACCGTCCGCATCACCAACCACACACAAGCCCCTGCCCAGATTCACGCCGATTTCGCTGAGCTGCGGGTTGTTTTCAAACGTCGTGCGCCAGAGCTCCAGCGAATGCCTCAGCATGCCCCGACGCGCATAGAAGACGCCCAGATTGGCAGCCGCCACGGCGCGGTCGGGATCTATCTTCCACACCTCCTCATAAAGTTTCTCCGCAGTATCGAAATCCCCCCGGCCCTGGTGAAGATATCCCAGCCGCGTCAACACTTCTGGGTCATCCGGCTGCTCCCGTCGTGCGCTCTGCAGGAGTCGAAACGCTTCGCGAGCGGCAAACGCGTTACCACGGAGTGCGACTTCACCATAGGCGAGCCCCAGATCGCGCGCCGCGGGGCGCGCGTTTCCGAACTGCACCAGTCTGCCAACCGCCGGTGATGGAGGGCGTTCGGTCTGAGGCTGCCGAATGATACGGTGATCGGTCACTGCGGTATGAGCGATATCGGCGCTCTCAGTTCGAGGCATGTGACAGGTGGTGCAATCCTGCTGTCGAGGATGGTGACGTTCTGCCATCGACCCGTGACAGGCGATACACTTCGCCCGGTAATAACCGGCCCTTGCTTCGGCGCTGGGCCGCACATGCGGATCGTGACAGGTGACGCACGACATCCGATCCCCGCTCTCGACCTTGCACCGGCTGACCGCCAGCGATTCCACGTGGCTCACGGCTCCCCGACGTTGTTGCGCGTTGTCTTCTCGAACGAAGATCGCGAGGTACTCTGAGAGAGGCTCGCCGGGCTGGAACTGCGATAGCGAGCGATCGGCTCGGGCGATCCGGGCTTCGCCTTCGAGATGACACTGCACGCAAATGCTGTCGCGGCGCTCACCGGTCAACTTGCCCGGATTGATCATGGCGCCGAGACTTCTTACGTGGTCGCTGCCGGGGCCATGGCACCGCTCGCACCCGACGCCGTCCTGCAAGAACGGCGCGGCGACGAACCGGTTGACGGTACCCTTCAAGGCTGGCTGGAGGCGGCTCGCGTGGCAAAAGAGGCACGTCGAATCGACAGGGTGATTCAGCTCCATCTCGCGGAGTTGCGAATATCCCGGCGACATCTCCCATCCGTTCTTTGCGGTGTAGTAGTTGATGGGGGCCTGATAGAGGAACCCGTCGATCTCGAACAGAAACGTTCGACCACGGGTTTTGGAGCCGACGTAATACTTCAATGACTGGGAGCCGTGCAAACTGGGACTCCCGGCGCGGTAGTACGACAACACGCCGGTCTCGCCTCGACGGAGGATCTGATACGACACCCGCGACGGCACATGCTCGAACGATCCTTCGATGAGCTCCGATAGAGCGGGACCGCTCGTCCGGGCCATCGCGGTTCGGGAATAGCTGTCATGGATGGCTTCGTGGCATGGCCTGCACGCTTCGTTGCCCACTTCGGTGCGCAGCTGTCGGCGACCTTCGTCTGAGCCTTCTCCAGCAGCGCCGGCGAGCAAAAGGAACAGTACGCCTGACGCTGCGGGGCCGATAATAAAGCGGGTCATACGACGCGGAAGACTAGCATCTAACAAAGTAGTAATAGACAGCTCATCGTTTGTGCGATTCTCGTAAGCTTTCATTGCGCCCGCTGAGCTTGGCGATTGCCCGTCGTACTCATCACAAAATTGTATTTATCCTCTTGACCGCGCGAGCCGAGCACACCTACGATCTGCTGCCGCTACGTCACTGCGCCTTCATCACGCGCCTGACCGCGCCCTGCCCCGGCTGCGATGACGAGCGACGGAGGAGGCTTCATGTTCCCTCGCCTTCGGACGTCCACTACCGTTTCCCCACATCGGCTTATTGCCATCGGCGGCCTGTTGATCGCGCTTACAGTTTTGCCGCGCAGCGCTCTGGCGCAGGCAGTTTACGGCAGTATTGCCGGGACTGTGGTGGACCAATCGGGCGCCCTGCTGCCCGGAGTGTCGGTGACGGTGACGAGCGTCGAGCGCAAGACGACCGACACGGTCGTGACCAATGAAGCTGGCCACTACGTCAAGGAGCGGCTGCTGCCCGGCATGTACGAGGTGAAGATCGAGCTCTCCGGGTTCAAACAGGCCGTGTACCCGAACATCCAGGTGAACGTCGACGCTCAGGCGACACTCGACGTCAAGCTGCAGGTTGGCGAAGTCGCCGAATCCGTGACCGTTGAGGGGTTCTCACCCATTCTGAAGACCGACCGCGCCGACCTGTCGACGCGCTTCGACGCCAAAGAACTGACCGAGCTTCCCGTGCTCGACCGAAACTTCACCAAGTTCATCCTGCTGACCCCCGGAGCACAGCAGCTTGGATGGCAGCACGCCCCTTCCGAGAACCCGCAGGGATCCACACAGACGCAGGTGAACGGGCAGCATTTCAGCGGCACCGGGTACCAGCTCGACGGCACCGAGAACCGTGACCCAATTCTGGGGATCATCGTCGTCAACCCGAATCTCGAGTCCATCGGGGAGACGAAGATCACGTCGCAGAATTACGACGCGGAGTTCGGGCAGGCGACAGCAGGTGTGGTTTCCGTGCAGACAAAGTCCGGGTCGAACACGTTCCACGGAAGCGCGTTCGAGTTCTTCCAGAATGAAGCGCTGCAGGCGCGCAATCCGTTCACGCAGTTCCGGCCCGATCCGACCACGGGCAAGCTCGTTCCTGATTCGAAGAAGAACCAGTTCGGCGGTTCGGTCGGCGGCCCGATCATTCAGAACAAGTGGTTCTTCTTCGGCGACTATCAGGGTACGCGCCAGGACAGGGGCGGGTCGGTTGTGACCTCGGTGCCCACGGCACTCGCGCGGACTGGTAACTTCAGCGAATACGGCCAGCGGATTTTCAATCCAGTCAACGGAGAGGAGTACGCCAACGCGACCATCCCGCAAGGGCAGCAATCGCGTCAGGCGCTCAATATCCTTCAGTTGATTCCCACTCCGAACGCGCCCGGCAGGGACAACGGCACACGCGACAACTTCGCGCTATCGGGTATCGAGAACTTTACCCAGAACTCCACCAACGTGCGGATCGATGGGCGGCTGAGCGAGGCGATCAACAATTTCGGTCGTTACTCTCTCGGCAAGTTTCACCGCGAGGCGCCGTCGGCCTTCGGCCCGGGAGGCGGGCCGTCGGTCATCGGGCCCGGCAATCTCGGTGGAGTATCAGACTCTCGCAACCAGAGTCTCGCGTACGGCCTCGATTACGCGATTTCGTCCAGCCTGCTTGCGGATTTCCGCTTCGGCTGGTTCCAGTACAAGGTCGATGTCTTTCCGGGTGACTTTGGGACGACGCCGGCGGCCGATGCAGGGATTCCGAATCTCAACAGGGATACGAATTTCACGAGCGGGCTGCCGTATTTCGGAATCCGCGGAAACCAGGCCGACATGGATTGGGGCTGGAGCCTCAATGACAATGCTAGCCGGTGTAACTGCCCCCTCAATGAGAACGAAAAGCAATGGCAGATGGTCAGCAATATCACCAAGCTTTGGGGCACTCACACCTCGAAATTTGGTGTGGACATCCGGCGGGCTTACAACCTGCGTATACCGTCGGACAAACATCGTTCCGGTGAGTTACTGTTCAATGCGCTGCGGACGAGTAACGCCGGACAGGGCGGGCTCGGTCTGGCAACGTTTCTTTTAGGAGACGTTTCGAACGGCACCAACGAGGCGTTCGGCCGATATGTAAGTACGAGCCTGGATGCACGTGAGCTGCAATGGCGTCACTTCTACTATGCCCAGGACACCTGGCGCCCGACCTCAAAGGTGACGCTCAATTACGGGCTGCGCCTCGACGTGATCAACCCGCAAACGGTCAACGAGGCGCGCAACGGGACGTGGGTCGATCTCACCACCGGTCGCGGTCTCGTGGGGGGTGTGGGCGAGATTGATCTGTCCGGAAATACCGAAAACCGATTCAATTGGGCGCCGCGTGTCGGAGCAACGTATCAAGTGAACGAAAGGACTGTGATCCGCGCCGGTTACGGGCGCAGCTACGACATCGGTGTGTTCGGTTCGCTTTTCGGCCACACAGTCACGCAGAATCTGCCAGTTCTGGCAGCCCAAAGCATGACGGCGCCCAACCAGTTTGCCGCCGTCTTCAACCTTGCCCAGGGCCCGCCCGACCCAACCTTCATCGAGCCAGGTCCGGATGGGACGTTCAGGTGGCCTGATGGCGTGAAGCCTCTGGTATTGCCTCGGAAACAGCGCCCGCCGGAAGTCGACGCATGGAACGTCACGCTGCAGCGGCAGCTGAGCAACACGATGTCGGCTGAAGTCGCCTACGTCGGGAACTATGGCCGTCACGTGTTCTCCGGCAATAATCCGGATGACCATCTCAACGCCGTTTCCCTGGAGGGGTTCATCACACCTGGCTGCACGGCAACACCGTGCATTCCCGCCAACCAGCGGCGGCCCTTTTTCGCTGGTGGATTCGTGCCGAACGTCCTGGGTGTGGGAGGCAACTTCGGGTGGACTGGGGATGTTCAGGCTTACTTTAACGAGGCGCACAACTGGTACAAAGCCATGCAGGCCAGATTCATCAGGCGCTTTTCGGAAGGCTGGTCTGCGCAGGTCAACTACACACTCCAGAAGGCGACCAACTACGATGACGACTACTGGATCTACGACCCCGACTTGAACAAAGGGCCGGCAGATTTCGATCGCACGCACAATTTCACAGCAGCGGTCTTGTACGAATTGCCATGGGGCAGAGGCAAGAAATATGGCTCGGATTGGTCGGGTGTCACCGAGGCTGTGCTCGGTGGATGGCAGCTGAACTCGAATCTGTTCATACTCAGTGGTACGCCGTTCAACGTGAGCTATCGCAACGCGGGTGAGGACCGCGACACGGGTTCGGGCGGACTTTCCGACCGGCCGGACCTCATCGGAGACACCGACGGCGACCAGACCCGCGACCAGTGGTTCAATGCGACGCCAATTGGTTCACCGGGCAGCGCATTCGGCCGTCCAGCCAGGGGGACGTTCGGCAATCTGGGGCGCAACGCGTTGCGTGGGCCTGGATTCTGGCAGTTGGACATGTCGCTCTTCAAGAGCTTCGCGGTGGGGGCCGGCCGCCGGTTCGAGATCCGGATCGAATCAGTGAACGTGCTCAACCACGTCAACCTCGCCAACCCCGACTCCCAGGTTGGCGTCCCCGGGAACAATAATCCCAACGCGGGTCGCATCACGGGTACCGCGGGTAACTATCAGCCCAGGAACTTCCAGTTCGGGTTCAGGTTCCTGTTCTAGGGCGAGGAATCGTCGGCGTATTAAAGGGAGCTCCTCAGGGTGCTCCCTTTTCCTTTTGGCGAATCTGATGAAGCTGTCCGGTAAGCTCGCACCTTCTCCAACCGACCGATCAGGAACGCACCAGTTGACAGCCCGTCGGGGCATCACGTCGGGAATCAAACCTTTATCTCAAAGGTTTTGTAGCAGAGGTCTCTAATGATGAGGTGCCGTCCCGCGCTGCGACTGCTGACCGTGGTAGCTATCGGCATCCTGCCAGCCGGGACGAATGGCAGTCAGAGCGTTTCGCGCGTCGCGAAAACGCCTATAGCGGAGAGCGGCCTCGCCCTCGAACGCAGAACGCATCCAGGTGCATTCTTCGATGTGGTTGGGCGGCGCGCGGGTGTCTTCGGTTACGAGCACCGTGGATTCGAGGCGTGGATCTACCCGCTGAAAATCCTGGAAGACTTCCGCCTGTCATTCAGCCTCGAGGGTTATCCGCTGGAAGTACCCGCAGAAGAAATGCTTGCCAACGTACGGGTGACGCCTGAGGCGACGATCTTCACGTACAGCCACGCCGCCTTCAGCGTTCGTCAAATCATCTTCGTTCCGCTCGATGATCCGGCGGTGGTGATGTTGCTGGACGTGAGCACGACGCTGCCGATCCGCATCACCGCGGCGTTCCGGCCGCGACTCAGATTGATGTGGCCGGCAGGTCTGATGACGCCGTACGTTTCCTGGGACGACAGCGAGCGCGTCTATGCGCTCACGGAGGAGAGTCGGCGATTTGCGGCTGTCGTCGGCTCTCCAGCGGGCCGCGACGTTTCCCTCATGCCGTATCAGGAGGAGCCGCGCGACGTGCCGGTTCGTTTCGTGGTCGAAGCGACACCGCGTCAAGCCGCCGACGAGTTCATCCCGATCGTGATCGCGGGCAGCGTCGAAGGCGCCGACGCGGCCAGGGCGACGTGGCGCAAGGTCCTCAACGGGATTTCACAGCTCCAGAATGCGACCGTCACCCACTATCGCGGTGTCGCCGAGCAGACGACGAAGGTGTCCACGCCGGTCGAGCAGCTGGACACGGCGTTCGCATGGGGAAAGATCGGGATCGACAAAGGAGTCGTGAGCAATCCGCTGCTCGGCACCGGTCTCGTCGCCGGCTACCGCACGTCCGGCGAGAGCGAGCGGCCGGGATTTGCGTGGTTCTTCGGACGCGATGCGCTGTGGACCGTGCTCGCATCGACCTCGGTCGGCGACTTCGACACCGTGCGCACGGCACTCGCGTTCCTGAAGAAGTTTCAGCGAGACGATGGCAAGATTCCGCACGAGATCTCCCAGAGCGCGTCGCTGATTCCGTGGTTCACCGATTACCCGTACGCATGGGCAAGCGCCGATGCGACGCCGCTGTACGTGATCGCACACGCCGATTACTGGAGGGCGACAGGAGACGTCGCGTTCATCCGCACGCAGTGGGACTCGATCGTCAAAGCGTACCGGTTCAGCGCCGCGACGGACAAAGACGGCGACGGCCTCATCGAGAACACCGGCAACGGGCATGGATGGGTCGAAGGCGGCGCGCTCTATCCGGCGCACGAGGAGATCTACATGCAGGGCCTGTGGTGTGAGGCGCTGACGGGCATCGCGGAGCTTGCTGGTGTGATGCAGGATGCTGCGACGGCGTCGGGCGCAAAGGGCGCCATCGACAAAGTTCGTCAGGCCATGGAGCGCACCTATTGGCTGGACGATCGCGGTTTCTATGCGTTCGCGACGAAGGAGCGTCAGACGAAGCCGTCGGTCGCCGAACCCGGACCAGAGCGGGCACGTCGTCAGAAGCGGCTGGACGAACTGAGCGCGCGGGACCTCGTCGACGAGGACACGGTGCTGCCAGCGGTGCCACTGTGGTTTCGAACGGCCGACGATGCGCGTGCGCAGCGGGAGATCGATCGACTGGGAAGCGGTTCGCTCGCTACCGACTGGGGCGTCCGTCTGCTGTCGGCCGACAGCGCACTCTATGACCCGCTGTCCTACCACTATGGCTCGGTATGGCCCCTCTTCACCGGGTGGGCGTCCATGGCGGCGTATCGCTACGGCCGCCCGCACGTCGGCTATCAGGCACTGACGGCAAACGCGAACCTGACATTCACGGGCGCGCTCGGTGACGTAACGGAGTTGTTGTCCGGCGATTTCCACGTGCCGTTCGGACGCTCGTCGCACCACCAGGTCTGGTCGGAGGCCATGGTGGTGACCCCGTTCGTCCGTGGCCTGCTGGGTATTGAGGTGGCTGCAGGCGGCCGCGAGCTGCGTTTCGCGCCGCAGTTGCCTGCAGACTGGGACCGCGTCTCTGTGGTCAACATTGCCGCCGGCGAGAGCCGGTACGATTTACAACTCGAGAGAAGCGGGAGCCGGCTGACGATCACCGCGTCAGCGAGATCGGCTGGCGGAAGCACGACATCACCTCCCGTGCGCCTCGTTGTTGCTCCGGCCTTTCCGCTCGATGCGATCGTTCGGTCGGTGACGGTTAACGGACGCCGCACGCCGTTCAAGATGCAGCAGATGGGTGACGTGCAACAGGCGCAGGTCACGCTCGACACCCCGAGTGCGCAGACGTCGATCCAATTCGAGTATGCCGGGGGGACCGACGTCTACCGCAAGATCGAGGCGCCCGCGCCAGGCGCCGAGAACAGCGGGTTACGAATCCTGCGCTCGACGGCGACAACGAACCAGTTAAAGCTCGTTTTGGAAGGACGCGGCGGCAGGTCATACTCGCTCTTCGTGCGCACGCCGCGGCGGGTAGGCGAGGCACCGGGCGTGAAACTGACGCCAACCCGTGGCAGCGACGTGCGAGCCGAGATTGCTTTCGAGGGGCCGTCAGACCGCTATGTTCGGCGCGAGGTCGTTGCTGCCGCTTGCGGCCCGGTGATGCCGTGTGCTTGTGAACAAAGACTCGCAGAGATCCGCTTGCAGAAATCGCGGAGACACCAGACGGGCTGAGGCTATTTTCGCGAGCGCGATCAGAGATGTTCTGTCGCCGCTGCCGCGTGGCAGCACGGTCCTGGCTCCGTCCGTCGACCGCCGACTACGCACGCCGGGAACGCTCCCGCCGCTCTTACCCTGCCGCTCCCGCGCCGACTAAGGGATGCGTTTAGCGACATCTGCCAGGCGCACCGATGCGACTGGGGTTTTCAGAACGGCACGGATCACACGGAAGTCGCGACTCGGTCCGTCGCGGAATCCGGCTGCGCCGCGCGTCGGCGCGCGACGGTGCGCGTGGAAACGGCGCCGGGCGACCAGCTGCAAATCGACTTCGGTCAGAAGCGGCTGCAGATCGCCGGGGTGCGCGTCCGCATCTTCCTACTTGGTCGCGGTGCTCAGTTACTCCCGCCGCCTCTTCGTCAAAGCGTTTCACAATGAGCGGCGGCGCCGACTGGCGCGAAGGGATCGCGGCTGCGCTGACGTATTTCGGTGGCGTGCCGCGCACTCTGCTCGGGGACAATGCGCGGCCGCTGGTGCGTCGGCGCGCGATCGCGCGACGGGCACGTCGATCTTCCATACGGCCTATCTCGCGTTCTGTCGCGACTGGGACGTGCAGCCGCGCGCCTGCGCACCGTATCGCGCACGACGAGGGGAAGACTGAAGCGGGCGTGAAATACGTGAAACGCAACGCGCTGGCCGACCAGGCCTCGACACCTTCGCGGCCCTCGAGCAGCACCTCGGCGGAGTGGATGGCGATCGCTGATCAGCGGCGCCACGGGACGACGCATGAAGCGCCGATCGTCCGCTTCGAGCGCGACGAGCGCGCGGTGCTACGCCCGTTGCCCGCCCGCGCGCTGCCGCGGCGGGCGCAGCGGCTCCGGCGCCGCGTGGCGCTCGATGCCTTCGATCGACGTCGACACGGTGCGCTACAGCGTGCCGCATCGCCTCGTGCGCGACCACGTGGACGTCGTGATCGACGAGCAGACCGTCCGGATGTTTCATGGGTCGGCGCTCGTCGCGACGCACGCGCGATCGACCGAGCCGTTTGCCCGCGTGATCGATCCGGCGCATTACGCCGGTCTCTGGCGACGACCGGCAGCGATGCCCGATGCCGCTCACCGCTCGCCGCTCGCGCTAGCTGAGGCGAGATCTCGACCGACTATGCCGCAGTCGTCGCGGGCGGTGGCTAATGAGCGTCGTCATCCAGGCGCGCGTCGTCGAGCAGCTCACTCGGCTCCGTCTCCGCTACGTGGCCGAGCGACTGGACGCCGTGCTCAACGACGCCGCGCGGACCGAGCCGACGTATCTCGACTTTCTCGACGGTGTGCTCCGTCAGGAGGTCGAAGCCAGACAGTCGCACACGCGCAGCGACGGGTCTGAAGATCGCGCACTTCCCGACCGTGAAGACTCTCGATGATTTCGATTTCAAATTTCAGCCGTCTGTCGATCAGCGACTGGTCCGCGAGCTGGCGACCAGCCGCTTCCTCGCGCCAGGCCGAAAACGTCTTGATCTTCGGCGCGCCCGGCGTCGGCAACACGCATCTGGCGATCGCGCTCGGCCGCGCCGTCGTCGAAGCGGGCCACTCCGTGCTCTTCACGAGCGCCACCGCGCTCCTGGCCGCGCTGTCCAAAGCGAAACCGACGGGCAGCTGAGAAGATCGCCTGATGTTTTACACGAAGCCGAAACTGCTCATCATCGACGAGCTCGGCTACCTCCCGTTTGAACGCCGCAGCGCCCACCTCTTTTTCCAGCTGGTCGCACGCCGGTACGAACGCGGCAGCCTATCATCACCACCAACCAGGTCGTCACGCAATGGGGCGCCGTTTTGGCTCCGACGGCGGTCGCCGGACGGAGTCAGGCCCGTCGCTGCACGAGCGCGGCACTGTCCTCCGCTCGAGATCTTGACGTGACACAGTCGATGATCGCTGCGGAGAGCTGCCGGTCACGCAGTGCCGGCCTTGGCTGGCCGAGGCCGTATGGAGCGAGGCCACGCGCTGCGCCCGCAATGCGCCGGGCGCCGGAACACGGGCGCAGCGATTCCGCGCGGCGAGTTCCTTCCGTGTGATCCGTGACGTTCTGAGAAGCAATGGCGCATCAGTGCGCCTGGCATATGTCGCTAAACGCATCCCTTAGTCGGCGCGGGAGCGAGCGAGCGAGAGTATGAGCGGAGGCCGTTTTCCGGCTCGCGGAAGTCGGCGCTCGGTCAGCCAAGGCCGGCACTGCGTCGGCAGCGCTGAGCCGACTCGAAGGAAAGATATTGACGATAGTGCCTCGCGAGCCACGAGCGACGACCCACGGACTACGGCTCAGGACCTCATTGCTCGACGATCTTGACCACTTTCCTGGTTTCAACGTTTTTGACTCGTTGCACCTGACCCGACGGCCAGCGGATCTCGATCTCGTCGGCACGCGCCGCGGTTCCGAGGCCGAAGTGCAGACCGGAGGTCGTCGTGCGAATAATAGCTGGCCTGGCTCAGGACGACGCGGGCCTGGCGGGTGCCGCCGGCGGTAACGATCACCGTTGCGCCGATCGCCGATCGGTTCGACGCTTTGCCCTCGAGCGCAACCTGAACCCAGTTGTAGCCGCCTTTCGAGTCGTTCCGCAGTAACGACGGCGGCTCGTTCATGTTCATCACGAGCACGTCGACATCGCCGTCGTTGTCGACGTCGCCAAACGCTGCGCCGCGGCTCGACCGTGCGCTGAGCCCGCCAGCAGCCGTCGAAGCGGTCGCATCCTCGAAACGAACGCCGTCCCTGTTTCGAAAGAGGACCCGCGGGCCGCGATGCGGATACTGCGGCAGCAGCTTCTCAATCTCGGGGTACACGTTGCCGGTCACATAGAACAGATCGGCGCGCCCATCGTTGTCGAAGTCGGTCAGGCCGACGCCCCACTCGACGTGGCGGTTCTGCACGTTCAGCCCCGCCGCCATCGCGGTGTCCTCGAAGAGTCCCTTTCCGAGGTTGCGGTACAGCGACGGGATGTCGTCGGCGAAGTGCGTCTTGACCAGGTCGATCAATCCGTCGTTGTTGTAGTCCCCCGCCGCCACGCCCATGCCGGCCTGCGCGGTGCCTTGATCGCTGTACGCGGTCCCGCTTTCGACGGCGACGTCCGTGAACGTGCCGTCGCGATTGTTCCGATAGAGAATCGCGGCAGTCGAATCCGACGCGACGTAGATGTCCGTCCAGGAATCGCCGTCCATGTCGAGGGCGAGCGCGGTCATCGAGTAGCGACCGGTGACCCGCGCGATACCTGACGACTCGGACACATCGACAAATTTCCCGTTCCCCTCGTTGCGATACAGCAGATTGGTGTCGGTCGGCAGACCCTTCGGGCCGCAGTTCACCGGGATCCCCTTCCACGTGCAGTTCGCGCCACTCCCCGGCTCGGGTGCCGTCTTCAGATCGAACCGGAGGTAGTTGGACACGAACAGATCGAGACGGCCATCGCGATCGATGTCCACGAACGTGCACCCGGATCCCCATCGCGGCGTCTTGCCGCCCAGCCCTGCACCGATCGTGACGTCCTCGAACCTGCCGGCGCCGCGATTGCGATAGAGCACGTTGTGGCCGAAGTACGTGACGAACAGGTCGGTCCAGCCGTCGTTGTCGTAATCGCCCGCGCAGACGCCGGAGGCCCAGCCGGTGCGCCGGAGCCCGGCGAGATCCGTCACGTCCTCGAAGCGGCCTTTCCGTGTATTCCGATACAGGCGGTTCGTGGGTGCCTCGGCCGCGGGGAATGCCGCATCCTCCCGGCTGCCTTCCTTCAGCCTGGTTCCGCTCAACACGAAGGCATCCAGCCAGCCGTCGTCGTCCACGTCGACGAGCGCCACGCCCGATCCGTTCGTCTCGATGATGAACCGCTTGCGATCGAGGCCGCCGTACATCGATGGATGCACGAGCCCCGCTTCCGCGGCGACATCGGTGAACGTGACGGGCCAGGGCGTCGTTTGAGACGCGGGGATCGTCGTCACTGTCGCGGTGAGAAGGCTGAGAACGAAGACGAGAAGCGCGCGCATCACTGAGGTCTGACGGTGAAGAGCGGCTCACTTGCCAGACGACTGCAGCCGCTCGGCGATCTCGAACTCGCGCTTCGCCTCTTCGGTGCGTCCCATCTGCTGCAGGAGCTGAGCCAGCTGGTAGTGGGCCGATCGATTGTTGGGATCGTATTGAATGCCACGGCGCAGCATGCCCTCCGCCGTCGACGGTTGTCCTTTCTTTATGTACGCGCGGCCCAGGAGGATGTACGGTCCGCTGTAGAACGGATTCAACCAGAGCGACTTCTGCAATGCGGCAATCGCTTCATCGATGCGCGAGGCCCGCAGGTGCGCGTCCCCGAGCTGGAACAGCGCCATCGCATCACCGGGATTGATCGACAGCTCGCGCTCGCTGAGCGAGATGGCCTCGTCCAGCCGTCCCCTGAAGAGCGCCATCTGTCCGAGCAGGTAGTGGGCGCGAGGAATTCGCGGATCCTTCTCCAGCGCTCGTTTCAGTTCGGCTTCGGCGAACGGCTCCATCTCGAGGCGAATCATCATCTGCGCGGCGACGAGATGGGCGGCAGCGGACTCCGGTTCGATCTGGAAGGTGCGCGCCAGCGAAGCCCGCGCGGCGTCGGGCTGTCGATTCTGGATGTACGCCATTCCCAGGATGTAGCCCAGCTCCAGATTGTCTGCGGCCCAGTTGCGTGTCTCTTCGAGGAGGGGGATGGCCTCGGCAAAGCGTCCGGTCAGGTAGTAGCACAAGCCGAGGACCTGCACCGTCTCGCGCTGTTCGACCGATCCTGCGGGCAGGCCATCGCGCAAACCGGCCAGCAAATCGATCGCGGCGCGGTGATCGTCCGCATGGTAGTACGCGACGCCGAGCAGATGTCGGACTTCAGGAGCACTGGCATCGAGCGCGCGTAGCGCTCCGATAGCCTCCCGAGGCTTGCCGTCGTTGATCAGCGCGCGCGCGGCCGCCAGTGCGGCCTTCAGGTCACCAGCTCCTGGAGCGGTCGTGGGCGATTGCCCGATGGCCCCGGCCATCAGTGCGGTCGAACCGATGACGATGCTTGCGACGACGGCCGAGGCGAAACGCGCGATATGCATGTCACTGCCTGCCGGACGGCGTCGTAGCCGGCCGGCCGCTTCCTTCCTTGATCGTGTGGTAGCGATCGATGGCGAGATCCGTCCACGCCTCTTCCAGGCCATTCGGCCAGCGTACTTCAACGCGTTCAATGGCGCGCGCGCTGCCGAGCCCGAAGAGCGCCCGGAGATCGTTCTGGGAGTAATAGCTGCCCCCGCCGCGGACTTCCAGCCACTGCGAGCCGTCACCTGTCACAAGCCGGATTCTTGCGCCGATGGCGCTGCGGTTCGATTGTGTTCCGGTGAGCTTCAGCCCAATCCAGTGGCGCTCGCCAGCGTGATCGAGGCGGAACAGATCCGGCACATCGTTCACGTTGTTGACGACGATGTCGAGATCGCCGTCGTTATCGAAGTCCGCGAAGGCGGCCCCGCGTCCGGCCTTCGGCGTGGTCACCGGTGGCCCGAGCGTTTCGGTGACATCGGCGAATCGCCCGTTCCGGAGGTTGCGATAGACGACTTTGCGCTGCTGATAGCCGGCTTCTGTTTTCAGCCGCGCGACTTCCGGGTAGACGTGACCGTTCACAAGGAACAGGTCGAGCCAGCCGTCCGCATCGAGATCGATGAAACCGACGCCCCATCCAAGCCAGCGCGTGTTCAACCCCACACCGCTTGCAAACGTGCGGTCTTCGCACAGCGCCTCGCCGGTGTTCCGGTAGAGCGTCGACGTATCCCCGGCGAAATTCGTCTTGAAGATGTCCATCGCTCCGTCGCGATCGTAGTCGCCGATTGCGATGCCCATGCCGGCCTGCGGCTTGCCATCCTGGCTGTAAGCGCAACCGGCGTCCACGCCGATGTCGGTGAATGTTCCGTTGCGATTGTTCCGGTACATCGCACTGGGGTTCGAATCGTTTGCGACGTACACATCTACCCAGCCGTCATTGTCGAAGTCGACCGTCGCGACTCCGAGCCCGTACGTCCCTCGCGCCTTCGTGATGCCTGAACGCTCCGACGCATCCTCGAACGTACCGCGTCCGGTGTTTCGGTAGAGGACATTCTTGCCGCCGGGGAGTCCGGGCGGGCCGCACGCAACAGGAATGCCTTTGTAGCGGCACAAGCCGGACGAGGGGACCGGCGTCACCGCCAGGTCGAGATCGATGTAGTTCGCCGCGACGAGGTCCAGAAGCCCGTCGCGATCGTAGTCGAGGAATGCGCAACCGGCACCCCAGCGCTTGCTGGACTGCGTCACGCCCGCCGTGCTCGTCACGTCTGCGAATGTGCCGTCACCTTTGTTCTGATACAGACGGTTCTGGCCCCAATACGTGACGAACAGGTCGTCATCCCCGTCGTTATCGTAGTCGCCGGCGCACGCGCCCTGTCCCCATCCGCTTTGTGCCAGTCCGGCTCGCGCGGTGACATCCTCGAACGTGCCGTTCCCCTTGTTCCTGTACAAGTGATTCGTAGGCTCTTTGCCTTTGGGGAACCCCTCGAGCACGGTGCCGTTGACGAGGAAGATGTCGAGCCAACCATCGCCATCGTAGTCGAGCGCGGCTGCACCGCAGCCGGTGGTCTCGAGCAGGTAAGTGTTCGATTTGTCACCGCCGTACACAGTCCGTGCGTCGAGCCCTGCCTCGCGAGCGATGTTCGTAAACGAGAACGTGGCGTCCGGCTTCGGCCGGACCTGACTGTCCTGGAACGCCATCCCCACGCCGGCGCTTATCGCGATCCAGGAAATGACGAGACGCGAAATCAGGAGTGACGCCCTCATCATCGCGGTCAGCGTTTGGGCGCCGGGCGATTCGGCGGAATCTGCAGGTACGGCGCGAGACGGCGAGCCTCGGCAAACTGCGCCTGCGCCTCTCTGCTGGCGCCCGCCCGTTGCAACGCGAGCGCGAGCTGGTAGCGTGCGCGGGCGTTGTCCGGCGAAAGGCGGACCGCCTCGCGGAGCCGTTCGATTGCCCCGGAGATGTCGTTGGCCGCGAGCTTCTGGACGCCCACGGCAACCGCAAACGCAGACGCCTGCTCGTCCGCCTTGCGCCGGTTCAGCCGTTCCGCTTCCTGCATCGCTGCGGCCGCTTCGGCCTGCTGACCAGCCTGGGCGAGCATCTGACCGAGGCTGAGATATGCCTCTGCGGACGACGGACTGTATTTGACGGCGTTGCGAAACGCTGTCAGCGCCTCCGCTGTTGCCCGCTGCTGCTTGAGGATTGTGCCGAGCATGAAGTGCGCCTCCCCGTAGTCCGGGCGGCGCGCGATCAGATCCCGGAATGCGCTAACGGCCTCGTCGTGACGTCCCGTCTGCCAGAGGACAACGCCGAGCGTGAAGCGCGCTTCCGGCAGGTCCGGATCGAGTGTGACGGCCTGTCGCAACGCCGCTTCGGCGCCGGCGAAATCATCCTGCTGTTTGAGCGCCACACCCAGGTTGTAATGAATCTCTGCGGTCGCCGGCTGGAGTTTCGATGCATCCCGCAGCGCTCCGGCGGCCTCATCGAGCTTGCCCGCCTGCATCAGCGCCGTGCCGAGATTCAAGCGGGCTGTCAGGTTCGCGGGCTGCTGTTCCACCAGTTGACGGAACGCTGCGACCGCCAGATCCGCCTCTCCTTTCTGCATCAATGCCAGGCCGAGACTGTTTCGAGCGTCCGCCGACGACGGATCGATCTTCACGGCCGCTTCGAGCGCTTCGACGGCGCCGTCCGCATCGCCGGCTTCCTGAAGCGCGACGCCCAGCTGCAGTCGCGCCGGGGCCAGCTGTGGACCTGCGCGAACAGCCTCGCGAAGCTCCTCGATCGCCGCCGCCGTTTCACCCTTCTGTTTCAGTGAGAGACCGAGGTAGTACCGCGCCTCGGCGTGGCTTGGACGAAGCCGGACGGCTGCGCGCAAAGCCGTCAGCGCACCATCGAGATCCTTCGTCCACCAGCGCGTCGCGCCGAGGTGGTATTGCGCGTCGAACATGTCGGGCGCCAGCTGAACCGCACGCTCGAATGCCGCGAGCGCGTCGGATGTACGGCCGAGCCGGCCGTATGCGAAGCCGAGACGATCGTGCGCCTCTGCCAGCGTCGGGTCGAGACGCACCGCCGTCTCGTAGCAAGACACGGCCTCCGCGAGCTTGTTCTGCCGGTCGAACACGACGCCGAGCAGGTGATGCGCCTGAGCTGAGTCGGGTTGCTGCGCAATCGTGGTTTCGAGGACGGCACGCGCGCCTTCGAGATCGTTACGTTCCAGCAGAGCTGTGACCTGCTGCAACCCCTGGCGCGTGGGAGCGGCTTTCGTGACAGGGCGTCCGCCCGCCGGTTGCTGTGCCAGCCCGTCGGCCGCGCACCACAGCAGGAGCAAGGCGACTGCGGATGCCCGCCACATCCAGGCATTCTATAATCCCGCGCATCTAATGGGCGATGGGCGATGGGCGATGGGCAAGGAGCAGGGCGATGGGCAAGGGGCAAGGGCCGCTGCGATTTCCGATTGGCGATTTCCGATTTCCGATTGGGCATAAGCCATCGCCCATTGCCCATCGCCCATTGACCTGCGCTCTCGCGATGGTCGTCGTGTTCGCGGCGTCTCCGGCCGCAGCCCAGTGGACCTCACTTGGGGCGATGTCCGCGCCGCGTCGCGAGACCAACGGCCTCACCTTCCGCAACCCGCAAGGCACGGTGACCATCACCGTCGTCGAACCGAACATCTTCCGCGTGCGCTTCGCGCCTCGTCAACAACTGGGACGCGATCACTCGTATGCCGTCGTGCCCGGCGATCGCCCGGATCCAGGCGCGGCGTTCAAGATCGCGAGCGATCGTTCCGTCATCACCACGTCAGCCCTCCAGATGACGATCCGCCACAATCCCTTCCGCATTGCGATTGCAGACTCGCAGGGCAATTCGCTGGACGAGGACGATCCGCAAAATGGAATCGCGTTTTCAGGCAGCACGGTGCGTGTGTGGAAGCGGCTGCGAGACGACGAGCAGGTGTACGGGTTGGGTTCGAAGACGGGCGACTTGAACAAGCGCGGAAGGAAGCTGGGTGGTTACAACTACACGATGTGGAACAGCGACACCTACGCGTACGATCCGAGTACCGATCCCATCTACGTGTCGGTGCCGTTCTTCCTCGTGCTGCGCGCCGGCCGCAGTCACGGAATCTTTTTCGACAACACGTTCCGCAGCAACTTCGATATCGGTCACCAGTCGGCCGGACTCCTGTCGTTCGGTGCCGACGGCGGGGAGCTGAACTACTACTTCATCAACGGCCCGGATCCGAAAAGCGTTTTGACCCGCTACACGTCGCTGACGGGCAGGATGCCCCTGCCGCCGCTTTGGTCGCTTGGCTACCACCAGTGCCGGTACTCGGTACTTCCCGGACTCGAGGGTGCGCTTCATCGCGCAGAATTTCCGGGAGCGTCGAATTCCGGCCGACACGATCTGGCTCGATATCCACTACCTCGAAGGCTTCAACCCGTTCACATGGAGTGCTGAGCGGTTTCCGGATCCACCCGGTCTCATGGCGGATCTCCGCAAGCTTGGGCTGCGCACGGTCGTGATCATCGATCCTCATCCGAAGAAGGCTCCCGGATGGGGTCCGTACGATTCAGGACTGGCGGGTGACCACTTCGTGAAGAACCCGGATGGCAGCCTCTACGAAGCGCCGGTCTGGCCCTCGCAAGCGGAAAAAGATCCGGGGCCGAGCGTCTTTCCCGATTTCAGCAAGCCCGCGACAAGGGAATGGTGGGGAGGTCTGTACGCCCCGCTCCTCACGGCGGGCGTCGCCGGAATCTGGAACGACATGAACGAGCCAGCCATCTTCGACACGCCCACCGGCACGATGCCCCTGACCGTGCGGCACGACAACGAAGGACAACCGACCGATCATCGCGCGATCCACAACGTGTACGGACTCCTCATGACACGGGCCACTCACGAAGGGCTTCTGCGATTGCAGCCGAACACACGTCCCTTCGTTCTGACTCGGGCCTCGTATGCCGGCGGGCAGCGCTATTCGGCGATCTGGCCCGGCGACAACGTGAGCGACTGGACCCATCTGCGCGGTTCGATTGCCACGCTGATGGGCATGGGCCTGTCCGGTCTGTCGTTCGTGGGCAGCGACATCGGTGGGTTTGCCGAAGCACCGTCAGCCGAGCTGTACACCCGCTGGCTGCAGGCTGGTGTCTTCTACCCATTCATGCGCACGCACACCGCCTTCGGCACACCCGATCAGGAGCCCTGGTCGTATGGCACCTATCACGAGGCGCTGAATCGCCGCGCCATCGAGTTGCGCTACGAGCTGCTGCCGCACATTTATAAGGTGATGCGCGAAGCCAGCCTGACCGGTGTGCCCGCGTTGCGCCCGCTCCTGCTGGAGTTCCCTGACGATCCGAATACCTACGGCATGGAAGATCAGTTCATGTTCGGCTCCGACCTGCTCGTCGCTCCCGTCCTGCGTGAGGGCATGACGGAACGTGAGGTCTATCTGCCGAAGGGAGAATGGTTCGATTACTGGACGGGACAGCGGCACCGCGGCGGCGTTCGTATCCGCGTTCCTGTCACGCTCGCGTCGATCCCCATCTTCGTTCGTGCCGGCGGCGTCCTGATGTCGCAGCCAGTCGTTCAACATACGGGGGAAATGCCCGGACAACCGCTGCGCCTTCGTGTGTACCCGGGCCCGCCCCGGGAAGCGGGATTGTATGAAGACGACGGAGAGTCGTTGGATTACACGCGAGGGGAGTGGCTGCTCCGGCAGGTGACGAGCGACGCGGCCGACCGCACCAGCACCGTCGAGATCGGCTCCCCGTCGGGCTCGTATCGCCCGGCGCCGCGGTCCCTGGAGGTGTCGGTCCCATGGGTGGGGGAGCCCTCGCGCGTTGTGGTTGGTGATGGCCAGGCCTTGCCACGCGTCGCTCCCGACGCGCTCCGCACGCAGGCGTCCGGGTGGACGGTCGATCAGGGATTCGTCATCGTGCGACAGCCCGACTCGTTCGGTGCCGTGCGCGTCACCATCGAACGCTGAGCAGGCTGAGATCGACCCCTCGTATCACTTCTTGTCGCCTTCGGGCCAGCGCCAGCGACCGCACCTGCGCTCATCACGTCGGCTACTTCTGGATAGGGTGAGTGTTCGTCTCCCGAGGTGGGTCAGATCGAACTCCGCGGCGTCTGAATCCGTAACGACGCGAAGGAGGGACGAACGATGCCTGTCAAAGGGAGTATCGCGGCGTTGGGGCTGGCCGTAGCGGCAAGCAGTGCGGGCGGATGTCAACCACAGAAACTGCTCCTCATATCATGCACAACCGAAAACGGTCACCTCGATGTGGTCGGCCTCGATCTGCTTCACCAGCGGGCCATGCTTTTGTCCGTCTCGCCGCAACTCACTGGTACAGCGCACGGATCGCCCACTGAATACGAGGTGCTCTTTGAGCCCGGGCCCGCTGGCGCCTCGCGGCTGCTGCTCAAGATCAACCGGTATACCTATCGCGTGACGCGCGAGCTCGGCCCGCGTGCAGCGGAGACCGCGACGGGTACGGCTGCACCGTCGACGGGAACGTGTGAACGCTACAGAGCGAAGCCGCTCTGAAGGGACCAACCACCGCTTGAGGGCCGCCATGACACGTTGACCACCGTTGTCGAAGAGAGGGCACGCGTCGCCGGTCTTTGTACGATATCGTCCCGGAAGCGACATGAACATTGCCGTTGCGAGGCACGACGCGGTGCCGGTCCTGACACTGGCTGGTCGTTTCGATGGATACGGCGCCACCGTGTTCGATCAACAGGTCGAGCCCCTCGTCCACGAGGCGGCTTGGTGGGTGCTCGACCTTGGCTCCTTACAGTACATCTCGAGCATGGGGCTCCGGTCGCTGATGCGAGCCGAGAAGCGGCTGCACGAGCGGCACGGGGGCGTGGTGCTGGTGGGGTTGACGACGCCGATCCGCCACGTGCTCGAAATAGTGGGACTGCTGGGTCATTTCCGGGCGGTGGAATCTGTGGACGCTGCCGTCGAACTGGTGCGCGGCGGAAGCGTCGCACCCGAACGTGCTGTGCAGCGGTTGCGCCAGAACCGCTCGTGCAGCTTCTGGCCGCTCGCCGGCAGGAGTGTTCTCGAGGTCTGGGGATCGGGCCGTCCGGCGAGGAGCGATGGGCAGGGCACCGACACCCTCCAGATGTTCACGCTCGAGGATCTGGGATTTGCGTTCGGCGTGGCTAGCCTCGGCGAAACAGCATCAGAGGCGTCTGAGGCAGCCGGGCCGTTTCTCTCGACGCCCACGTTTGCCGCCGTACTTCCCGACGGTGCGCACGGCATCGCTGATTTCCTGCTGCCAGAGAAACCGGCGGACGCACCGCTGCACGTTGCCTTCGCTCTCGGTCTGGACGGCTCCCCGGCGTTCGCGCTGAAGGTCGAATGCGCAAGCGGTTTTACGCCGGGCGATCTCGTAGAGGACACATTCGCGATCGCCTCAGAAACAGCGAGCCCCGACGTGATCGCGATCGTGTCCGTGATCAGGCTTGCCGAGACCGACGTCCCTGGCATTCTCGTGTGCGTGGTCGCCGACGCGGCTGCGATGTCGCGCGCCGAGACGGGGTTCGACGCTTTGACGCAATGGCTGGGCGCGCGCGAGGTTGCACCGGGACGGCTCTTTGCCGGACGCGCAGCATTCCTCTCGTCGTCCTCAGCCAACTTCGGCATGGCGTCGAACCCGACGGAGGTTATCCGGACAGTGGCGACGTTGGAAACACTCGAAAGCATTTCGGACGTGGATCCCGCGTGGCGCATTACAGAGGCACTCGTTTGGGGCTATCGGCCATCGGCGCTGCGCGACGGACGGGAGAAGCTGCTGTCAGTCGAGGTGGACGGCGATGTAACGGTGCTCGCGGAGTGGGAGAACATCGCCCGCAGGTTGTACCGCGACTGCCGACGGATCGTTCTGAAGCCTCTTCACGGCGGCTTCATGTCGAAGACCTTCCACGTGGCGAGCTACGATGCCGACGGACGGCGGATGCTGCCGACCGTTCTGAAGATCGGATCGCGCGCGCTGACCGGACGGGAGGAGCAAGCCAACCGCAAATACGTCGAACGCTTCATCCTCAACAACAGCACGACGATTCTGGGTGGCGCAGTGGCGGGCGACTGGGCTGGCCTGCGCTACAACTTCCTTGGCGTGACGGGATCGGACTCGCTCGTCTGGTTGCGGGATCATTATCAGCAGCGGCCGGCCGAACAGGTCGTGCCGATCATCGACGCGGTGTTCACGCGGATCCTCAAGCCGTGGTACGGGCAGCCCCGCTGGGAGACCGTGAGGCTCTACGAGGAGCACGATCCCCGGCCGCTCTTTCCGTCGCTCTGTGAGGCGGCTGAGCAGGTACTGGGAATCTCCGCCAACTCACCGCTCATGCCCTGCCCCGAGCTCGGCATCGACCTTCCCAATCCGTATCACTTCCTCCAGCACGAGTTTCCACGCCGGAAGGGGCAGTCGAGGCTCTGGTACACCTCGATCTGTCACGGCGATCTGAACATGCAGAACGTCCTGCTCGACGAGCGGGAGAACATCTACGTGATCGATTTCTCTGAGACGCGGCCGCGCAATATCGTGTCTGATCTGGCCCGCCTCGAACCGATCGTGAAGTTCGAGATGGTCAAGATCGACGACGCCGTAGCCCTGCGGCAGATGCTGGAGTTCGAGAAGGGTCTCATCAGTTCGAAGACGCTGCACCAGATACCACCGTTCACCTATACGGGATCCGATCCTTCGGTCCACAAGGCTTACGAGGTGATCCGGCGCCTGCGCCGGCACGCCGACACTGTCACGATCTTCGAGACCGATATCGTGCCGTATTGGCTCGCCCTTCTCGAATGGACCCTGCCGGTGGTCATCTACGTGCAGATCTCGGACTGGCAAAAGAAGTACGCGGCCTACAGTGCAGCCCTGCTCTGCGAGGCGATCATGAGGTTGGAGTTATCCCGGTGAACGCCTGTCGTTCGAACTCACCTCTCTATACGGGCGAGCGCTTCCTCGGTTGTCGCGCACGTTTCGAGCATCCCTGAGAAACCGGATACGTCGAGTACCCGGCCGACCAGATCGCCCGGAGCTGCCAGGAGCAGTCGGCCACCGTCGGCGTTCAGGCGCTTGGCCGCAACGAGCAGCACCCGCAGTCCGGCGCTGTTGATGTAGCCGAGCCCCGCCAGATTGACGATGATGCGCCGGTTTCCCTCGGCGATCAGGTCGAAGAGTCGTGCTCCGAATGGAGTGACCGTCTCTGCGTCCAGCCGCCCGGTGACCGCGAGCACGATGGCAAGGCCGTGTGACACCGTCGTGACTTCCACGCTGCCTCCTGCCTCCAGCCTACAGTTTTTTCTTCATGGTCAGGACGTTCCGTCCGTCCTCCCGCCGGTATTCCACCGAGTTCATCACCGATCGCACCAGGTGGATGCCGAGTCCGCCGATCGGCCGCTCGTCGATGCTCGCGCCAATGTCGGGGGCTGGCGCCTCCAGCGGATTGAAGGCGCGGCCGTCATCTTCCACTTGCGCCGTCAGCACGTCCTGTTCGAGCGCCAGCCGCACGACGATTTGATGCTGCCGGCCATCGTCGTCGTGCGCATATCGAATGACGTTCGTGACGACCTCGTCGAGTGCGAGGTTTATGCTGAAGACAGCCTCCGGCCCGAGCCGCTCCGCCTCGCCGAACGCCTCGACGAGCCGGCTGAGCCTTTCCACCTCAGATAGCTGGTTGACGAGCGTGACTGAGATCGAGGGCGTCATGACGCATCCTCTCGGCTGCCATCCGGCGAACCGCAGTAGCGCAGCGCCACGAGGGTGATGTCGTCGGCGGGGGGGGCGCCGGCCGTGAACTCCTCCACCGCGCGCGACACACGTTCCACGAGCTGCCGCGCCGTTTCGCCCGGTGCCGAGCGCACGCAGGCCTCGAGCCGCGACTCCAGGAAGAACTCTTCGTCAGGACTCGTGGCCTCCGTCACGCCATCGGTGTAGAGGACCAAGGCATCCTGCGGCTGCAGGGTCAGCCGGCCTAGCCGGTACGTCGCCGCGTCGGAAAGACCGAGCGCCGGCCCGCCAACGCGTCGGCAACGGCTCAAGGCTGCCGTGGCAGCGGAGCACGTAAGGAGGATTATGGCCGCCGTTGCTGTAGATGACCTCACCCGAGGGGACGTGCAGCTTGCCACAGAACATCGTGACAAAGAGGCATGACTCATTATCAGCGGACAGGTGCTGATTGAGCTTGCGGAGCAGCGCCGCCGGATCGAGCCCCCAGACGAGCGACGATCGGAAGAGCGTCAGCGTGACCGCCATGAACAATGACGCCGGTACGCCCTTGCCGGCCACGTCGCCAATCACGAAGTACAGCTCGTCTTCGCCGAACAAGAAGAAGTCGTAGAAGTCTCCCCCAACCTCTCGCGCCGGATGGATCAGGGCGTGCAGGTCGAACTCGGGCCGTTGCGGAAACGGCGGGAAGACCTTCGGCAGGATGCTCATCTGGATCTCGTGCGCCACACGCAGCTCACTCTCGATCCGTTCCTTAGCAGCAGTCGTGGCCGTGAGCCGCTCGATCGATTCGGCGAGCTGACCCGCCATGCGGTTGAAGGAGGCGGCCAGGCGGCCGATCTCGTTGCTGGCTTCGACGTCGACTCGCCGGCTGAGGTCTCCATCGGCGATCCGGGCAGTCGCCGCCGTGAGCTTCACGATCGGTCCGGCGATCGCGCGCGCGACCGACAGCGCCGCCAGCACCACGACGAGGAGCGTCGCACCGGCCAGGCCGAAGGTCAGCATCTTCAGACGCGCAATGGGGCGGAACGCTTCCCGAGTGTCGATCTTGACGACCAGGCCGGCGCCGACGGTCGGCACATAGCGCCACACAGCCAGGACAGGCTCGCCGCGGTAATCCACTGCGAGTCCCTCACCGCGATAGCCGCGAGCGGAACGTTGAGACGGGGCCGCCTGCGACCCACCGACGGGCACCTTGAGGCGAAACGCCGCGTCGGGGTCGTGCCGCAGCGGCGTGATGAACATCACATCTTCGCTGTCGCTCCGCGTGAGCACCGTCTCGCCGGTCTCCCCCAGTCCCGTGTAGTCGTGGATCACGCGAAACAACTCGTCGTTATTCAAGTGGAGCGCAACGACGCCGACCTGCCGGTTCTCCTGCAGCACGGGGGCGGCCGCGAACGCCGCGATCTCTCCCGTGTCCGGATAGACGGCGTAGTCGGAGAACTCCGTGACCAGCAGCGTGTTTGCACGCTCGAAGGCCTGGCCCAGACCAGTGGCACGATACGATCCGGTTTTCAGATTCGTCCCGAACTCGTCCCCCCGCCTGATGGAGAAGACCACATCTCCTGAGGATGCGATCAGTGCGAGGTCCACGTAGTTGAACGCTTCCACGTAGGACGTCAGAAACGGCCGAAACCGCCGATCGACGTCAGCGTAGGCAGCAGACTCCGGACCGGCCTCGCGCAACGCCCGCTCCAGCGACCGAACCGCGTCGGCTGTAGCTGGCAAGCGCGAGAGCGCCGTTACGTTTCGCTCGTGGGCACGCACCACCGCGCCGATCGCGTCCACCTGCCTGCGGGCGATCGCAAACAGGCCGTTGGTCACCTCGGCCCGCAAGGCGCGCGCCGAGCCTGCATAGGCCAGGTACGACACGATTGCAAACGGCACCAGCGCAATCATGATGAACCAGAGTAGAAGCTGATGGGAGAGTCGCCGCATCATCAATTCGTGCGCGCTGCGTCCGCTCCGGGGTTGGCCCAGCCGCCCCAGCGTCCGTACAGGAGCTGCAGGAACGCGTCCCACTCGGCGCGCGATCGGTACGGCGGATACGGTGCCGGTCGCACCGGTTTTCCGGATTCCCAGACGATGTCGAATTGGCCGTCCGATCTGATGCGGCCGACACGCACCATCTTCCACGTGTGCTGTGTCTCGGGATCGACATACACCACGCCCTGCGGGGCCGGAAAGCTCTGATCGCCGAGCGCCCGCCGCACCGCTTCCGTTTCGATGGAATGCGC
This sequence comes from uncultured Acidobacteriota bacterium, assembly GCA_963784195.1. GTDB lineage: Bacteria > Acidobacteriota > Vicinamibacteria > Vicinamibacterales > 2-12-FULL-66-21 > CAVQAH01. The sequence goes on from CAWARA010000038.1 coordinate 97,366, forward strand.
GTCGTTTGCCGCGAGGGCCCACAGGTGCACGCCGACGTAGGCCGCTTCCATCGGGTCGGCGGCGACGCGCGATGTGCCGTACGCCTCGTGCAGGCGTGAGAGGAACGCACGGTTCTCCTCGCGGTTGATGCTCTGAAAATAGTTCCACGCCGCGTAGTGGCCTGCCACGTATGCGCGGTTCATGGTGCTCAGTTCCGTCTCCGCGATGCTGAACGACATCACCGGCAACTTGTCCGGCGTGATGCCCGCACGGTGGAGATCCTCGAAGAAGGCGATGTTGCTGTCGCCGTTGATCGTGTTCAGGATGACGTCCGGCTGGACCCCCTGAATCCTCTCGACGATCGGGCGGCTGTCGCGGCTGCCGAGCAGCAGGTAGTCCTCACCGACGACCGCGCCCCCGAGGATCTCGACGACGTGCCGGATGATCGCGTTCGCCGTGCGGGGAAACACATAGTCGGACCCCACCAGGTAGAAGCGGCGGCCCAGGTTGTCGGCCGCCCATCTGACGGCCGGAATGATCTGCTGGTTCGGCGCCGCGCCGGTGTAGACGATGTAAGGGGACTGCTCGAGGCCTTCGTACTGCAGTGGATAGAAGAGCAGGTGCCGCTGCCGCTCGACGATCGGCTTCACGTGCTTCCGGCTCGCCGACGTCCAGCACCCGAACGTGGCAGCGACGCGATCCTGAAGGATCAGACGCTCGGCCTCGCTGGCGAACGTGGACCAGTTCGAGGCTCCGTCGCGGACGACCGCCTCCACGGGTCGGCCCAGGACACCGCCCGACCGGTTCACTTCCTCGATAGCGACCAGCGTGGCGTCCACCACGGCCCGTTCGCTTATCGCCATCGTGCCCGTGAGCGAGTGGAGCACGCCCACACGAATCGGATCGCGGGCTGCTCCCCGCCGAACCCATGTGAGCGCGAGCGCGCCCAGGGCCAGGACGAGAGCGAGGAGCGCAAGACGCGTCAGTCGTTTCATGCTCTATGCGTACATTTGCCGGAGCATCTCGGCCGCCGTCTCGTCGATCTGCTCCGCCCGCCGGACCTCTTCGAAGCGCGCGAGCAGATCGTCGACGCGCAGGCGTCGCTTTTCGGCATCGCGGAAGTCGTGTATCACCCGGCCACGGTGCATCATCACGACCCGGTCGCCGAGGTGCGTCACCTGCGTCATCGAGTGGGTCACGGCAAGGGTCGTCAGCTTGTCGCGCGAGACGATCTCCTGGCTCAGGCGAATCACCTGATCAGCGCTCTTCGGATCGAGGGCGGCCGTGTGCTCGTCGAGCAGCAGGAGCTTCGGTTTCACCCATGACGCCATCAGCAGCGTGAGTGCCTGGCGCTGGCCTCCAGACAGGCTGCCGATCGGATTATCGAGGCGATCCTCCAGACCCATGTTGAGCCAACGGACGCGATCGCGCAGCTCGCCGCGCATCCGGCCAGTCAGCGCCCATCCGAGGCCGCGCCCCCGACCGCGCCGCGTCGCCAGAACGAGGTTCTCGGCGATCGTCATCGAAGGCGCGGTGCCACTGAAGGGGTTCTGGAAAACGCGTCCGACGAGGCTCGCGCGCCGGTGCTCGGGCCACGCCGTGACGTCCACGCCGTCGATCCGGATAGTCCCCGCATCCACGGGGAACGTCCCGGCGATCGCATTGAGCAGGGTCGACTTGCCGGACCCGTTCGTACCCACGACGATGACGAACGACCCCTCTTCGACGGAAAGGTCGATGCCCTGGAGCGCGCGCAGCTCGTTTGCAGTCGCGGCGTTGAACGTTTTGAAAATCTGTCGGATGTCGAGCATGGTCCCGGAGTCAGGCCCTGGCGCCTGATGGCTTTCCACGCCGCGCCCCCGCGACCCTCGACACCACCGTCGGGAGGACGAGAGCGACGAATACGAAGACCGCGGTGATCAGCTTGAGGTCGTTCGGGTTGAGACCGCCGCGCAGCGCGATTGCGACGAGCAGTCGGAAGAGCACCGATCCCATCACCGCGCCCGTGATGACGAATCCGAGTTGCCGCGTCCCCACGAGCGCCTCTCCGATGATGACGCTGGCGAGTCCCCAAACCACCATCCCAATGCCCATCTGCACGTCCGCGAAGCCCTGATACTGCGCGAGCAGCGCGCCGGCCAGCGCCACCATGGCATTCGACAGCGCCAGGCCAAGGATGATCATCGTGTTCACGTTGACGCCCAGCGCGCGGATCATCTGCGCATTGTCGCCGGCAGCCTGCATCGTTGTACCCAGATGCGTGCGGAAGAAAACGAAGAGGATCGCCGCGGCCAGCGTGGCAGCAAGCAGCGCGAGGACGAGGACGGAGACGTCGCGAGTGCTGACTTCCCAACCAGCCAGGTTGAGGCGAGCGCCGCCAAGGGCGGTCGTCCCGGCACTTTCCGCCATCGTTGCGAGCGTCCGCTCCGACAGCAGCGGCACGTTGCTCCGGCCCATGACGTGCAGGTTGACTGAATAGAGCGCCGTCATCACCAGGATGCCAGAGAGCAGCTTGTTGATGCCAAAGCGTGTGTGGATCACTCCCGTAGTGGCTCCGGCGACCGCCCCTGCTGCGCACGCGATCGCCGTGGCGAGCACGGGGTGCACCTGTGCGACCAGGAGCGTGGCGGCCACCGCGGCGCCCAGCGTAATGGAACCGTCCGCGGTGATGTCGGGGAACTCGAACACCCGGAAACTCACGAACACGCCGAGAGCGAGGAGCGAGAGGATCGCTCCGATCGTGAACGCGCCGATCACCAGGGACATGTCAGCTCATCTCCCAGACGCCGGCCGGACCGGCCCAGCATGCTCCCCGGATGAATTCGCTCTGCCCGATCCCCACCACCTCTCTGGTGTCGTTGAGGAGGTGCAAGACGCCGAGCAGGCTCTCCGTCTCGAAGAG